>CAWIHV010000001.1:0-1061906 GCA_963835985.1 uncultured Actinomycetes bacterium
CCGCACCCTGGCGACCGACACCGGCGTCGACCGGGTGCGCGTGCGCTCCGTGCTCACGTGCGACTCGCTCAGCGGCGTGTGCGCGTCGTGCTACGGGATGATGCTGGCGACGGGCAAGCTCGTCGACCAGGGCGAGGCGGTCGGCATCATCGCCGCCCAGTCCATCGGCGAGCCCGGCACGCAGCTCACCATGCGTACCTTCCACACCGGCGGCATCGCCGGTGAGGACATCACGCACGGTCTGCCGCGTGTCGTCGAGCTCTTCGAAGCCCGTACCCCCAAGGGCGCGGCGATCATGGCCGAGAGCTCGGGCGTGGTGCGCATCGGTGAGAACGAGAAGGGCGAGCGCGTCCTGACCATCGTCGCCGACGACGGCACCGAAGAGGAGCACTCGGTCATGCGCCGGACGCACCTCTACCCGGGTGTCGCCGACGGGGCGGAGGTCGTGGCCGGCCAGCAGCTCACCGGTGACCACAAGACGCCGCTCGACCCGAAGAAGATCCTCGAGGTCAAGGGCATCCGTCAGACCCAGCAGTACCTCAGCGACGAGGTGCAGAAGGTCTACCGGGAGCAGGGCGTGTCGATCCACGACAAGCACGTCGAGGTGATCGTGCGCCAGATGCTGCGCCGGGTCGGCGTGTCGGAGTCGGGCGACTCCGCGTACTTGCCCGGTCAGAAGGCCAACGCCCGCGACTTCGCCAAGACCAACCAGGACCTGGTGGCCGAGGGCAAGCAGCCGGCCGAGGGTCGGCCCGAGCTCATGGGGATCACCAAGGCGTCGCTGGCCACCGATTCGTGGCTGTCGGCGGCGTCGTTCCAGGAGACCACGCGGGTGCTCACCGAGGCGGCCATCGAAGGTCGTCGCGACGGGCTCCACGGTCTCAAGGAGAACGTGATCATCGGCAAGCTCATCCCGGCGGGCACGGGCATGCCGCGCGTACCGCGACATCTCCACCGCCGCGCCCGACTACGAGCCGCTGCCGTTCTACTCGTCCGACACCGACATGGAGGCCGACCTCGACCTGGCGGCGTGGCTGGCCGACACCAGCGCGCCGGCGCCCGAGAGCCTCTCGGTGGCGGGCTTCGGTGCGGTGATCGGCGACCCGGCCGCGGCCGAGGCCGCGGTCGAGGCTCCGGCCACCGACTTCAACGCCGACGTCGGCGACGCCACCGCGTCGTAGGTCCGAGCACGACGAACAGCTGACGGGCGGCACCGGTCACGAATCGGTGCCGCCCCGTCGCGCGGTGCGGGCGCAGCATCTCACCCCTCCGTACCATGGCGCCGGGTGGCGGGCAACGGGGGAGGGTCACACGTGCATCGCTGGGTTCTGGGTGTGGTCGTCGCGCTGATCGCCGCGACCGTCGCGCCGGCGGCGGCCGCGGGCGTCGACACGCAGGCGGTCCCGTCGATCACGTGCACCACCGATCCGCCGGGCACCATCGAGGCGTTGGTTCCCTCGCAGGTCGGTGCGCGGTACGACCTCGAGCCGCTCTGGGAGGCAGGCCACACGGGCCAGGGTGTGCGCGTCGCGATCGTCGAGCTCGGGACCGCGGTCGACGCGGGGTACCTCACCGCGTACCAGCAGTGCCTCGGGCAGGACCCGGTGCCGTTCTTCGCCCACCAGGTGACCGAGCAGGATCCGGCACCGCCGACGCCGCCGCCGAGCGGAGAGTCGATGCTCGACGCGGAGCTGATCGTCGCCCTCGCACCCCGGCTGGAACGCCTCACCGAGTTCTACAACGGCGACACCAACCCCTCGCTGGAGGCCACCCTCCGCGCCGCGCTCGCGCCCGAGGGCAATGGCGGCCGGCGTCCCGACATCGTGTCGATCAGCTTCACCACCTGCGAGGAGCAGGTCGGCAAGGACGCCATCGACCGCATGGAGGCGATGCTCCAGGAGGCCGCCGACGCGGGCACGTGGGTCCTCAAGGGCGCCGGCGACTCGGGCTCGTCGGCGTGCGCGCCCCATGGCACCGAGCCCAACAGCGACGCGTGCATGGCGAAACCGCACGAACCACTGGCGGTCGGCTACCCGGCCAGCTCGCAGTGGGCGATCGCGATCGGCGGCGTGCAGGTGCCGGCCGACGTCGATCCCGTCGCGCCGGCGACGCAGGACGAGGTGTGGAACGAGACGTGCGCGGGCGGTGGCGGAGGGCTCAGCCACTTCCTCGCCGCGCCCTCCTGGCAGGCGACGGTGCCCTTCGGGCAGCAGGGTGACGCCATGCGCATGGTGCCCGACATCGCCGCGCTCGCCGGCAACCCGGGGTACTGGGCCTTCCTGCCCGACGGCGGGTCACCACCCGTGTGGTCGTGGCGGGGCGTCGAAGGTGACAGCACGACCGGACCGTTGCACGCCGCCGCGTTCGCGTCGGTGCGCGGCGCGCTCGCTGCCGCGAGGATCGAACCCCCCGCGCAGCTGACGCCGGTCCTCTACGAGTTGGCGAGCGACCCGACCACCTACACCCGCGTGTTCCAGGACGTCGTGCAGGGAGACAACAAGGTCTTCAACACCGAGTGCTGCGTGGCGACACCCGGGTACGACCTCACCACCGGTCTCGGTCAGCTCGACTTCACACACCTCGCCGAGGCGCTGATCGCACGCGGCCGCGCCGCGGCGCCGCCGCAGGTGGTGCCGTTGGTGCCGCTGGCGCCGCAGGTGGTGCAGGTGGTGCCGTTGGTGCCGGTGGCGGCACCGAAGTTCACGGGGTGACGCCGAGCACCTCGAAGACGACCTGGCGACGGAACTCGAAGCCGAGGGCCTCGTAGACGCGACGGGCCGGGTCGTTCTCGGACGCGTGGTGGAGGAACGGTCGCTCGCCGCGGTCGAGGATGCGCTGCGCGACGAGCGCGGTGAGGCCGGCCGCCAGCCCACGGCCGCGGAAGTCGGGATGGGTGCACACCGCGCTGACCTCGCGGAAGCCGGGGGGCGCCAGACGTTGCCCGGCCATCGCGACCAGTCGGTCGCCGTCGAACACGCCGACGTAGCCGCCGAGCTCGACGGTGCGTACCGCGAACGGGCCGGGCCGCGTGAGCTCGACGAGCGCGAGCATCTCGCCGACATCGGCCGGGCCGAGGGGGCGGGCGTCGGGGATGTCGACCGGCGCGAGCTCGCGCAACACCATCTGGTGTCCGCGCCCGCCGTCGAGGCGAGTCCACGCCTTCGGGAGCTGCGGGATCTGCGCCCGGAACAGCACCGCCACCCCGCTCGGGCCGACCACCGACCCGAGGTCGCGCCACGCCGCGTCGCCGTCAGCGTCGTGGTCGGTGTCACCGAGCGCGCCGAACACCGAGACGTCGGGGTCATAGCGGGCGGCCAGACCCTGGCGCTCGGCGAACCTGCCGTGCGACCCGGCGAGCGTGTGCCACACCGCGTTGTCGAGGAGCGCGAGGTCCGGCTCGGTCACGGGCACCGGGCTACCAGAGACGTGCTCGTACGGGCGAGGTGATTCTTCCCCCTAGGCTGCGGCCCATGGCCAAAGCGAAGAAGCCGGGCGATGCCACCACTCCGCGTGGGAGTCCCGAGGGACCTCCCGGCAAGAAGCAGAAGTCGAAGGCTCGCAAGAGCAGCAAGCGCCGCGGATAGCCCGCCGCGCCGGGATCGGTCCGCCTGGCGGGGGGTCCTCGGGGTCCGCTACCATGGCAGGTCGGCCCGGAGTCGTTTTCCCCGCTGAACCGGCTCTGACCTCAGGCCCCCCGTCCGCTCACCGAGATCTCGAAGTCTGTTCGACGCGCGTAGGAGTTCCGTGCCCACGATCCAGCAGCTCGTCCGCAAAGGACGGGAGACCAAGCCCGAGAAGTCGAAGACGCCGGCGCTGAAGGGTTCGCCCCAGCGTCGCGGCGTGTGCACCCGCGTGTTCACCCACACGCCCAAGAAGCCCAACTCCGCGCTGCGCAAGGTCGCCCGGGTGCGCCTCACCTCGGGCATCGAGGTGACGGCCTACATCCCCGGCATCGGCCACAACCTGCAGGAGCACTCGATCGTGCTCGTCCGCGGTGGTCGGGTGAAGGACCTGCCGGGTGTGCGTTACAAGATCGTGCGCGGTGCGCTCGACGCCAGCGGCGTCGCCAACCGCAAGCAGGCCCGCAGCCGTTACGGCGCGAAGAAGGACGCCTGATGCCTCGCAAGGGACCCGCTCCGCGGCGCGACCTGATGCCCGACCCGGTCTACCGGTCGGTGGTGGTCACGCAGGTCGTCAACAAGATCCTCCAGCGCGGCAAGCGCTCGATCGCCGAGAAGATCGTCTACGACGCGCTCGCCGACATCGAGAAGCGTGCGGGTGGCGACCCGGTCGCGGTGCTGAAGCGCGCGGTCGAGAACGTGCGTCCCGCACTCGAGGTGCGCAGCCGCCGCGTCGGTGGTGCCACGTACCAGGTGCCGGTGGAGGTGCGGCCGCGGCGCGCGACCACGCTCGCCATCCGCTGGATCGTCGGCTACGCCCGTCAGCGACGCGAGAAGACGATGGCCGAGCGGCTGGCCAACGAGCTGATGGACGCGAGCAACGGGATCGGCGCTTCGATCAAGCGCAAGGACGATCTGCAGAAGATGGCCGAGTCGAACAAGGCCTTCGCGCACTACCGGTGGTGATGCGGTTGACCCCGGATGTGCTCACGTATTTACGCGCCTAGCCGCCGTCCCGGTCGCCGGTGACGGCCGGCGCCCGCTCGGGAACGGCCCCTTCATCCGGGCGAGCCCCTGCCGATGCCTCCTCCGTCGGCATCGGGCTCTTCGAGCCGGGTCTCTCCCGGCGGGGCCTACCTCCCGATCGGTCACCGTCCGCCTCCGGCGGCCTGGTGAAACCGGTCACTGGGAACACCCGCCGGTCCCGCAACGTTCACTGACAGTTCGCCTCCCTCGGTCCCCCCGGGAGAAGAGAAGAAGTAGAGAAGAAGCGATGGCTGCAGAAGAGACTCAGGTCAAGAGCAAGGGTGGTCCGGTGATCCGGGAGGTGCCGCTCGCGCGCGTGCGGAACATCGGGATCATGGCCCACATCGACGCGGGCAAGACCACCACGACCGAGCGCATCCTCTACTACACCGGTCGCACCTACAAGATCGGTGAGGTCCACGAGGGCGCCGCGGTCATGGACTGGATGGTCCAGGAGCAGGAGCGCGGCATCACCATCACGTCCGCTGCCACCACCTGCAAGTGGCGCGACACGTGGATCAACATCATCGACACTCCCGGCCATGTCGACTTCACCGTCGAGGTGGAGCGGTCGTTGCGCGTCCTCGACGGCGCGGTGGCGGTGTTCGACGCGGTTGCCGGAGTGGAGCCCCAGACCGAGACCGTCTGGCGCCAGGCGAACAAGTACAACGTGCCGCGGATGTGCTTCGTCAACAAGATGGACCGCGTCGGCGCCGACTTCTACCGCTGCCTCGACATGATCAAGGACCGCCTCGACGCCAACACCGCGGTCGTGCAGCTGCCGATCGGTGCCGAGAGCGAGTTCCAGGGCGTCATCGACCTCCTCTCGATGAAGGCGCTGGTGTGGGACGACGGCATGGGCGAGAGCTTCGAGACCGTCGACATCCCGGCCGCGCTCGCCGACGACGCCGAGACCTGGCGTCACGAGCTCATCGACGTCGTCAGCCAGTACGACGAGAACGTGCTCGAGAAGTACGTGTCGGAGGAGGAGATCACCGCCGACGACCTGCAGACCGCGATCCGCAACGCGACGGTGTCGGGTGAGGTCGTACCGGTGCTCTGCGGCACCGCGTTCAAGAACAAGGGCGTGCAGCCGCTGCTCGACGCGGTCGTCGACTACCTCCCGAGCCCGCTCGACATCCCCGCCATCGAGGGCCTCGACGTGAAGCTCGAGCACGAGCTCGAGCGCAAGCCCGACGACGCCGAGCCGTTCGCCGCGCTCGCGTTCAAGATCATGAGCGACCCCTACGTGGGCAAGCTCACCTACTTCCGCGTGTACTCGGGCAAGCTCGCCGCCGGCAGCCCGGTGCTCAACGCGACGAAGGACAAGAAGGAGCGCATCGGCCGTCTCCTGCAGATGCACGCCAACCACCGCGAGGACAAGGACGCCGTCTTCGCCGGCGACATCGTCGCGGCGGTCGGGCTCAAGAACACCACGACCGGTGACACGCTCTGCGATCCCGGCCACCCGATCGTGCTCGAGCGCATGGAGTTCCCCGAGCCGGTGATCTCCGTCGCCATCGAGCCGAAGACGAAGGTCGACCAGGACAAGCTGGGCAAGGCGCTCGGCGCCCTCTCCGAGGAGGACCCCACCTTCCAGGTGCGGACCGACGAGGAGACCGGCCAGACGATCATCTCGGGCATGGGCGAGCTGCACCTCGACGTGCTCGTCGATCGCATGGTGCGCGAGTTCTCGGTGGCCGCCAACGTCGGCAAGCCGCAGGTCGCGTACCGCGAGACCATCACCGCGCCGGTCGAGAAGATCGAGGAGCGCTACATCCGCCAGACCGGCGGCAAGGGCCAGTACGGCCACGTCGTCATCTCGCTCGAGCCCACCGGGCCCGGCGGTGGCTACGAGTTCGTCGACAAGATCACGGGCGGCGTGATCCCCCGGGAGTACATCCCCGCAGTCGACGCCGGCATCCAGCAGGCCATGGAGGGCGGCGTGATCGCCGGCTACCCCCTCGTCGACATCCGCGTCATCCTCACCTACGGCTCGTACCACGACGTCGACTCGAGCGAGATGGCGTTCAAGATCGCCGGCTCGATGGCGTTCAAGAAGGCGGCCAAGGCGGCCAAGCCGGTGCTGCTCGAGCCGATCGAGAACGTCGAGGTCGTCACCCCCGAGGACTACATGGGTGACGTCATCGGTGACCTCTCGTCGCGGCGGGGCCGGGTCGAGGGGATGGAGCAGCGCGGAACCTCTCACGTGGTGCGGGCTCAGGTCCCCCTCGGAGAGATGTTCGGCTACGCTACTGACCTCCGTTCGCGGACCCAGGGTCGCGCGACGTACACCATGCAATTCGACTCGTACCAGCAGGTACCGGAGTCGATTGCCGAAGAAATCGTCAAGCGCGTTCGCGGCGAATAGTCACGGAAGCAAGGGAGTAAGGGACAGCCATGGCCAAGGCCAAGTTCGAGCGGAACAAGCCGCACCTCAACATCGGCACGATCGGTCACATCGACCACGGCAAGACGACGTTGACGGCTGCGATCACCAAGGTGATGGCCGAGAACGACCCCACCAACAACTCGTTCACCGCGTTCGACCAGATCGACAAGGCGCCGGAGGAGAAGGCCCGCGGCATCACCATCTCCATCTCGCACGTCGAGTACGAGACGCCGAACCGCCACTACGCGCACGTCGACTGCCCCGGCCACGCCGACTACATCAAGAACATGATCACGGGTGCCGCCCAGATGGACGGCGCGATCCTCGTGGTCGCTGCCACCGACGGCCCCATGCCCCAGACGCGTGAGCACGTGCTGCTCGCCCGCCAGGTCGGTGTGCCGTCGATCGTGGTCGCGCTCAACAAGGCCGACATGGTCGACGACGAGGAGATCCTCGAGCTCGTGGAGCTCGAGGTGCGTGAGCTCCTCAACGAGTACGAGTTCCCCGGCGACGACACCCCGATCGTGCGCGTCTCCGCGCTGAAGGCGCTCGAAGGCGACGCCGAGTGGACGCCGAAGATCACCGAGCTCATGGATGCGGTCGACAACTTCATCCCCGAGCCGGAGCGTGCGGTCGACCGTCCGTTCCTCATGCCGATCGAGGACGTGTTCTCGATCACCGGTCGCGGCACCGTGGTGACCGGCCGGGTGGAGCGCGGGATGGTCAAGGTCGGTGAGGAGATCGAGATCGTCGGTCTGCGCCCCACCACCAAGACCACCTGCACCGGTGTCGAGATGTTCCGCAAGCTCCTCGACGAAGGCCGTGCGGGCGACAACATCGGCGCGCTGCTTCGTGGCACGAAGAAGGAAGAGGTGGAGCGCGGCCAGGTGCTGTCCAAGCCCGGCTCGATCACTCCGCACACGGGCTTCACCGCCCAGGTCTACGTGCTGAAGAAGGAGGAGGGTGGCCGTCACACGCCGTTCTTCGCCAACTACCACCCGCAGTTCTACTTCCGCACCACCGACGTCACCGGCTCGATCGAGCTGGAAGAGGGCGTCGAGATGGTGATGCCCGGTGACAACACGGTCATGACGGTCGAGCTCCAGAAGCCGATCGCCATGGACGAGGGTCTGCGCTTCGCCATCCGTGAGGGTGGTCGCACCGTCGGCTCCGGCGTCGTCACCAAGATCACCAACTAACCGACGCCCACGCAGGCCGAGCCGGAATCCGGAGACGCACACACTGATGGCAGCTTCACAGGGTCAGAAGATCCGGATCCGGCTCAAGGCCTACGACCACGAGATCATCGACCAGTCGACGAAGAAGATCGTCGAGACGGTCGTGCGCACGCAGGCCAAGGTGCGGGGTCCGGTGCCGCTGCCCACCGAGATCCGCCGCTTCTGCGTGGTGCGTTCGCCGCACGTCGACAAGGACTCGCGCGAGCACTTCGAGATGCGCATCCACAAGCGCCTCCTCGACATCGTCGAGCCCACCAGCAAGACGGTCGAGAGCCTGCAGCGCCTCGACCTCCCCGCGGGCGTCGACATCGAGATCAAGATACAGACCGCTTAACGCCCTCCGTGGTTGTCCCACTACGGGATGGCCAACCGCGAAGGCGGGCGACGCTTTCGACGGCAGCTCGCCGACCGGCTGAGGTCACTGGGCGGTACGGTCAGATGTCGATGGACCGTCGTGAGTTCTTGCGCATCGCGGCTGTCACCAGCCTTGGTGTGGCCACCATCGCGTGTCTCGATGCGCAAGCTGTCCTCCGGGCATCCCCTGCGGGTGCCGCTGACTCGTCTGCGGCGGCGCGGCAGCATCTCGGCATTGGGTCGCGACTATCTCCAGCGCCATCCCGCGGAAGCCGACAAGCGGCTGCTGCTCTCCCGGATCCCAGGCACCCGCTCGAGCACGCCCTTGATCACCCAGCTGCCGCGGCTCCAGCCGCTGTTCGTGAGCGACTACGAGTCCGGCAACGTCGTCGGGGTGGACGGATGGGTCCTCGCGGTTTCGGAGGCACGAGCGGCCGCGGCGATCTCACTCGGAGCCTGAGCTGATGCTGCTCGACGCGCGTGATCTTGGCTCCGATGTCGTCTTGAGCGCGGATGTCTGCATCATCGGCGCCGGCGCGGCCGGGATCACGCTGGCCATGCAGCTCGACGGCACAGGACTCGGAGTCCTGCTCTTGGAGAGTGGCGACTTCGATCTCGACAAGGCGACGCAGGCTTTGTACAAGGGAAAAGTCATCGGGCTGCCGATCGATCCCAACATTCGAAACGCTGGGCTCGACCTTCCGCGACTCCGATACTTCGGTGGTACGACGAACCATTGGTCTGGGTATTGCCGGCCGTTCACTGCCCTCGACTTCGAGAAGCGTGACTACGTGCCGCGGTCGGGGTGGCCATTCGCTCGTGACGTCCTCGATCCGTTCTACGCGCGTGCACAAGACGTCATCGGTCTCGGCCCGTACGAGTACTCGACTCGATACTGGCAGGACGCGGGGTTGCTCGAGCAGCCATTCCTCGAAGGGGACTCGCTGCAGCACCAGGTCGTGCAGATTGCCCCTCGCCCGAAGCTCGGCGACGTGTACCGAGACACGATCGTCGCCTCGGAAGACGTGCGACTCTGCATCCATGCGAATGTGACCAGGATCGCGCTGAGTGACGACGGTGCTCACGTGTCGAATCTCGACGTCGCGACACTCAGTGGCGTCTCATTCGGCGTGCAAGCCCGGGTGTATGTCCTGGCCACCGGCGGTCTCGAAGTCCCGCGTCTGCTCCTCGCCTCCAACGACGGCCGTCCTGCTGGCATCGGTAACGAGAACGACCTCGTTGGTCGTCACTTCATGGAGCACGTCAACATCGCAGCTGGTGTCGCGGTCCTCGCCTTGGACTCCGCTGCGCTCGCTCCGTATACCCCGAAAGACGGCAAGGTTGTGGTGGGTGACGAAGAGCGGGACGTCACGGTACAAGCCGTCCTCCTGCTCGCCGAGACGGTGCAGCGCGCCTCTGCTCTCCGCTCCTGCGAAGTCACGCTCGAATTTCCGCTCGGCATCGGAAGCCAAGCCCTCGCGCAACTCTTCCCGCGCGTTCAGCACGGGATCGCTCTCATGCGCGCCGGTGGGCTCGAGCCGGGGATCGCTCCAGCCATTCGCGTGCTCTGTGAACAGGAACCAAACCCCGAGAGTCGGGTCACCCTCACGCGCGCCAAGGACCGACTGGGCATGCCTCGCCTTCAGCTCGACTGGCGCCTCACGCGCGACGACCGAACCAGCTTGTTGCGAACCGTTCAGTTCATCGGCGCCGAGCTCGCCCGACGCAAGCTCGGTCGCGTTCGTCTCGACATCGGCGGCTTCACCGATCTGACGCCGGAACCGAACACCGCACTCGACTACACCGTCAACACCGGTTCGCACCACATGGGAACTGCACGCATGCACGCCAGCCCCCGGTCAGGTGTCGTCGACACGAACTGCCGACTCCACAGTGTCCAGAACCTCTACGTCGCGGGAAGCGCGGTCTTTCCGACAAGCGGCGCCAACACGCCGACTCTCACCATCGTGGCGCTTGCGCTCCGACTTGCCGACCACCTGCGAACGGCCCTGGCCTGAAGGCCTCGGCTCAAGAGGGTTCAGGTCGTGATGCGATGGCGGACGTACACGATGCCGTTGTCGAAGCGGCGCTCGTCGAGCAACTCGAGCGTGGCGCGCAGTTCGCTCGGGAGCGCGGGCTTCCCGCGACCGACGACCGCGGGGCAGATGAAGAGGTGGCACTCGTCGACCAGCCGGGCGCGGAACGCGTGTGCCGCGAAGTTCGCGCCACCCACCATGAGATCGGAACTCGCCTCCGCCTTCATCTGTTCGACGGCGTCCGGATCGAACCGGCGCTCGAGCCGACTCTTGGCGGTCGAGACTGCGTCCAGCGTGCTGGAGTAGACGATCTTGTCCGCCGCCTGCCAGACGCGGGCGAAGTCGGCGTAGAGCTCCGATTGGGCGGCCAGGTCGGGCTCGGTCTCCCAGACGGCCATGGTCTCGTAGAGGCGCCGCCCGTAGAGGTAGGTGCCGACCGGGCGAATGAGCTCGGTGATGAATGCGAACTCTTCGTCGTTCGGTTCGGTCCAGTCGAAGCTTCCGTGTTCGTCCTCGATGAACCCGTCGAGCGAGACGTTCGACACGTAGATCAGCTTGGCCACCTGCTCACTCCTGATGTCGTCGGTCGCTGCGTGAAATCACGACGTGCGGCGGAACGTGATCTCGAGATCGTCTTCCCAGTGCACGTCGTCGTGTGACAACTGGCCCTTGCCGGCGATCGTCTGATCCTGGTGCTCGAGCGTGTAGGTCATCCGCTGCGCGAACGGCGCGTCGTCGGGCGCGAACGAGCCTGCAGGCGAGTGTCGGTCCATCGTGACCGTCCACCCGTCGTCGGTCACGGTCAACTCGAACAACCGGTGGACGCCGCGAGCATCGAAGTAGTGCATGTGGAGGCCGTCGGTGTCGCCGAGGATCGAGATCGCATCGGGGAACTCCGGGTGGTCGTAGTGAAAACGGAAGATCAGGAGCTCCTCGCCGTCGAGCCACTCGAACCGGCCCCACCCCGTGATGACCGTGCCTGGCACCTGGGGATGGGTCGCTTCGGTCGTCCAATGGCCGACGAGACGGCCTCCCAACGCCTGCAGTTCAGTGCTCATGAACGTTGGACCTCCGCGAGGGTCGAAACTCTTCGCGGACTTACGCCGTTCTACAAGTTCTCTCAGGTCGGGTGAAGGCGGGGCGGGCATCCTGTCGGCATGACGGATGACCGCAACCACCTCGACCTCCTCACCCAGCCGGTCTCACGCCGGGGCGCGCTCGTGTTGCTCGGCGGGCTCGGCCTCGTCGCCGCCGGCTGCGGCGGTGGGAGCGACTCGACCAACGCGACGGCCACGACGAAGGGCTCGACGTCCACCACGTCGGGCGCGACGACCACGACGACCGCCGGGTCGACCGCGGCGACGATCACCGATTGCTCGTTGATCCCCGAGGAGACGGGTGGACCGTTCCCGGGTGACGGGTCCAACGGGCCCGATGCGCTCGGCGAGAACGGTGTCGTCCGCAAGGACATCAGGCCGAGCTTCGACGGCATGAGCGGCACGGCCGAGGGTGTGCCGTACACGATGCAGTTCACCGTCGTCGACGTCGCCAACAGCTGCAAGCCGCTCAACGGCGGTGCGGTGTACGTGTGGCATTGCGACCGCGACGGCAACTACTCGATGTACCAGGGCGCGGCCGGCACCAACTACCTGCGCGGCGTGCAGCAGGTCGACGAGAACGGGTTGGTCACGTTCACGAGCATCTTCCCTGCGTGCTACTCGGGCCGCTGGCCGCACGTGCACTTCGAGGTCTATCCCAGCGTCGATGCCGCCACGAGCGCGTGGACGAAGCTCGTGACGTCCCAGCTCGCACTGCCGAAAGATGTCTGCGACGACGTGTACGGCACGAGCGGGTACGAGCAGAGCGTGAGCAACATGGCCCGCGTGTCGCTCAACTCGGACATGGTGTTCAGCGACGGGGTTTCGTTGCAGACGCCCTCGATGACCGGCAACGCGTCGAGTGGCTACGTGTCGTCGCTGGTGGTCGGAGTGTCCGGATCGGTTTGATCAGCCCCTCCCTCGGGCACACCTCTCGGAACGCGATCGGAGGTAGTCATGAACGACGAGACGCTGCAGGTGTTCTCTGGTTCTGCGATCACCCCTGAGGAGCTGCTCGTGCTGGCCGAGTTCGCCGCACCCTCGCACTTCGTGAGCGACGAGCACCTCCACGACGCGGCCGAGAACCTGGCCGAGTGGACCGACCACCGCGTGAGCACCATCCACCGCGCGTTGCGACTGGCGTCTCGCCAAGACGTGCGCCCGAGCGTGGTCGAGCTCCTCCAGGCTGCGGCGGGCACGTGTCCGCACCTCCAACTCGCGCACGCGTCCTGACCGGCGCCTGCGCGCGTCAGGGTCAGGTCGCGAGTCCGCCTCCGTCGAGCGCGATCGTCTGCCCGGTGACGTAGCGGGCGTCGTCGCTCAGGAGGAAGGCGACCCCGGCGCCGATGTCGCGCTCGGGGTCGCCCGGACGGCCGAGTGGGCTCACCCCGTCGAGGTGGGCCTGATCCACGCTGCCGGCGGCGACGGCGGCGGCGAGGCTCTCCGACATCGCGAACGGGCACACCGTGTTCACCCTCACGTTGTCGCGACCCCACTCGAGCGCCGCGGTGCGACTGAGTAGGCGGACGCCGGCTTTGGCCGCCGAGTAGGCCGATCGTTCGGCCAGGCCCTCGACTCCTGCGGTGGAGCTGAAGTTGACGATGCTCCCGCCCCGCTCGCGCAGGTGCGGGTACACGGCCTGCATCGCAACCAGGCAGCCGACCACGTCGACGTGCAGTTCGCGGCGAGCGACTCGGGCGAGAGCTCGGCGATCGGCGCAGGTCCGTCGTGCCAGTACGCCAGGTTCACGAGCCCGTCGAGGTGCCCAAACTCGGCGAGCGCGGTCGCCACCAGCGCGTCGACCTGCTCCCGTTCCACCACGTCGGCGCGCATGCCGATCGCGCGCGACCCGCGGGCGGTCGCCTCGGATGCGGCGTCGCGTGCGCCGGCGTCGTTGAGGTCACCGACGACGACGTGCGCGCCCTCGGTCACCGCGGCGAGCACGCAGCCGCGGCCGATGCCCTGCGCGCCGCCGATGACGATGACGGTCTTGTCGTCGAGTCGCCCCATCAGTGGCTGAAGCTCTTGCCCGCACCGTCGGGCAGCGGCGACTTGAGCTTGTCGAAGTACGTGGTGTGGCGCTCGAGGTCGGCGACGAGGAGGTCGGCGAGATCGCGCGACATCCCGTTGCGGACGACGATCCGCAGCGCATCGAGGTCCTGGCGGTTCTCCGGGAAGCTGTAGGCCGGCACCAGCCAGCCACGGTCGCGCAGACGCTCGGAGAGATCGAACACGGTGTACTTGGTGATGCCGGGCTTCAACGTGAACGCGAACACCGGGAGCTCGCTCCCGTCGGTGATGAGGTCGAAGTGTTCCATCCCGCCGATCGAGTCGGCCAGGAAGCGCGCCACGTCGCGCGAGGCCTGCTGCACGCGTCGGTAGCCGTCGAACCCGAGGCGGAGGAAGTTGTAGTACTGCGCCGCGATCTGGTTGCCCGGGCGCGAGAAGTTGAGCGCGAACGTCGGCATGTCGCCGCCGAGGTAGTTCACGTTGAACACGAGGTCGTCGGGGAGCGCGTCGGGGTTGCGCCAGATCACCCAGCCCACCCCGGGGTACACGAGCCCGTACTTGTGGCCCGAGGTGTTGATCGACTGCACCCGCGGCAGCCGGAAGTCCCAGTAGATGTCGGGGTCGAGGAAGGGCGCGATGAACCCGCCCGACGCGGCGTCGACGTGCACGGGCACGTCGAGCCCGGTGTCGGCCTGGAGCTTGTCGAGCGCGGCGCAGATGTCGGCGACCGGTTCGTAGCTGCCGTCGAAGGTCGAACCCAGCACGGGGACCACGCCGATGGTGTTCTCGTCGCAGCGCTTCACCGCCTCTTCGGCGTTGAGGTGGTAGCGGTCGCCTTCCATGGGTGCGAGCCGGGCCTCGACGTCCCAGTACCGGCAGAACTTCTCCCAGCAGATCTGCACGTTGGAGCCCATCACCATGTTGGGCTTGTCGGTGGGCTTGCCCGCGGCCTTCTGCCGGTCGCGCCAGCGCCACTTCAGCGCCATCCCGCCGAGCATCGCCGCCTCGCTCGAGCCGGTGGTCGACGTTCCGGTGGCCGCCTCGGTGTCGGGCGAGTTCCACAGCCGGCTCAGCATGTTGACGCAACGCAGCTCGATCTCGGCCGTGCGCGGGTACTCGTCCTTGTCGATCATGTTCTTGTCGAACGTCTCCGCCATCAGGAGCTGCGCCTGCGGCTCCATCCACGTGGTGACGAACGTGGCGAGGTTGAGCCGCGAGTTGCCGTCGAGCATGAGCTCGTCGCTGCACGAGCTGGTACGCGACATCGGGGTCGAGCTCGCCCTCCGGCAGCGCGTGGCGCGGCGCGTGCCCCTTCTCGCCGCTCTGGCGAGTAGAGCGGGTTGAGCTCGATGTCGGTGTCGTCGGTGAGCTTCGTGTGCAGCGCCATGGGAACCTCCGGGTTCACTGCAGTGTGGTCGAAGAAGTGTGGGTGCGTTCGGGGAGCAGGAAGAGGGCACCGACGAGGAAGCACAGACCGCCGATCGCGGTGCCGAGGTTCACGAGCATGATGTTGCGGGGTTCACCGGTGGTGGGGACGATCTTCGACGCCACCGCCGACACGCCGAACGCGACCGAACCGGCCAGGTTCGAGCGCGGCGATGCGCCACGAGATGCTGCGCGTGTGCCACGACCACCAGCCGTGGCTCACCTCGAACCAGGCCAGGCCGCTGGCGACGAGGAAGCAGATCGAGCCCACCATGTCGGGCACCCAGACGAGCCGGTGCGCCTGGGTCGCGTTCAGGCTGGTGTCGATCGCCGCCAGCGTGGTGACGTTGAAGAACACGGTGCCGACCAGTTGCACCGCGCTCGCCGACCAGTCGATGCGAGCGGGTTCCCAGGTCCAGAACCGGAGCCGTTCGTCGGTCCCCGGTCGCAGCGCGTGGGGTGCGTTGAGGGTCTGCAGGTACTGCAGGTACGCGGCGGTGGTGAAGAAGATGGAGCCGACGAAGAAGGTGACCGCGTCGGCGTCGGTGCCGACCCAGTCGACGTACCCGGGCATCGCCCCGACGGTGAAGCACACCGAGCCGATGGCGAACAGCACGCCGATCCACCAGCCGACCGCGCTCGGCGCCCACCACGTGGAGCCGCGCCCGGCGTCGAGGCGACCGGCCTGCTTGCGGTGCTCGCGCGAGGTCCACTGCACCTCGGTGCCGTCGGGCGCGAGGAACCGTTCTCGGGTGACGAACGGTCCGAGGCCGTCGGGATCGGCGCGCGACCATCCCGGCGGCGGCACGACGTAGGACCCGGACAAGGGCGTCAACCTACGACGGATGGCGCGCCCCGGCCATCGTCCACTCCGGACGACTTCCGATCGTGACAAAGTCGGGCAAAGAGCACAGCCACCGGCCGCATTGGCAAGCGGGAGTAGGAGCCTGTAGTCTTTCCGGGCTCGCCAGTCAGGCGGCCCCACGGCCACCTCGCCTCGCTGGCGCCTCCTTTTTTTCCGTTCGCCAACCGACGTCTGCGCAGGCTGGGCCTCGCCCAGAACCACGCAGCACAACCGATCGACGCTCCGCCGGGGTCTTCTCCGGGCGGAGCGTTCGCGTGAAGCCGAAAGACCCACGAAAGAACATCGGGACTCACCATGTCTGCCAAAGGGATCCTCGGGCGCAAGCTCGGCATGACCCAGATCTGGGACGACGAGAACCGCGTCGTGCCGGTGACGGTGATCGAAGCCGGGCCCTGCCGCGTCGTCCAGCTGAAGACGCCGGAGCGCGACGGCTACGCCGCCGTCCAGCTCGCGTTCGGCGACACCAAGCCGCAGCGCTTGTCCAAGCCCGAGCTCGGTCACCTCAAGAAGGCCGACGCGCCGGCGCAGCGCCACCTCGCCGAGCTGCGGGTCGACGACCTGAGCGGGTTCGAGGTGGGCCAGGTCATCGGTGCCGACGTGTTCGGTGCCGGTGAGCGCGTCGACGTCACCGGCATCAGCAAGGGCAAGGGCTTCAGCGGCGCGATGCAGCGGCACAACTTCAAGGGCCAGGGCGCGTCGCACGGTAACCACAAGAAGCACCGCTCACCGGGTTCGGTCGGCGCGTGCGCCACGCCCGCCCGCGTGTTCAAGGGCATGAAGATGGCCGGCCAGTACGGCAACGGCCGCATCACCACCCAGAACCTCGAGGTGGTCGAGGGCGATCCCGAGCGCGGCATCCTCCTCGTGAAGGGCGCGGTGCCCGGCCCCAACGGCGGGCTGGTGTTCGTGAAGAACGCGGCCAAGCGCCCGGTGGCGCAGTCGACGGCCAGCTCCGCACAAGGGAGTGCCGAATGAAGCTCGACGTGAAGTCGGCGACCGGCGGCGCCGCGGGCACGGTCGACGTGCCCGACGAGCTGTTCGGCATCGAGCCCAACACCGCGGTCATGCACCAGGTGGTCACCGCGCAGCTCGCGGCCGCCCGGTCGGGGACGCACAGCACGAAGACGCGGGCCGAGGTTCGCGGTGGTGGTGCGAAGCCGTGGCGTCAGAAGGGCACCGGCCGCGCCCGTCAGGGTTCGATCCGCGCGCCGCACTGGCGCGGCGGTGGTGTGGCGCACGGCCCGAAGCCGCGCGACTACCGGCAGCGCACGCCCAAGAAGATGATCAAGCTCGCGCTGCGTTCGGCCCTGTCCGACCGCGCCGCCGAGAACAAGGTGCTCGTGGTCGACGACTGGGGTATCACCGAGCCTCGCACGAAGGACGCCATCGAGCTCCTGGCGACGCTCGGACTCCGCACTCCCGGTGAACGCGACGCCCGCGTGCTGCTGGTGCTGGAGCGCGACGAGGACGCGGTGTGGAAGTCGTTCCGCAACCTCGGCGAGCGCGTGCAGATCGTGATCCCCGACGAGCTCAACACCTACGACGTGCTCGTCAACGACTGGCTCGTCTTCAGCCAGTCGACGCTCGAGGCCGCGGTCACGCGCTTCGGCACCGCCACTTCGAAGGACGGGCCGGCCGACGCAGAAGAAGGTGCGGGCGAATGACGAACAAGAACCCGCGCGACATCATCATCAAGCCGGTCGTGTCCGAGAAGTCGTACGCCGCGTACGACGAGAACGTCTACACGTTCGTCGTCGCCGGCGACGCCAACAAGATCGAGATCCGCCACGCGGTGGAGGAGATCTTCGGCGTGAAGGTCACCAACGTGAACACGGTCAACCGCAAGGGCAAGCGCAAGCGCAACCGCCGCACCGGCGGCTACGGCACGCGCCCCGACTCGAAGCGGGCCATCGTCTCGGTCGCTGCGGGCGACTCGATCGAGATCTTCGGGAGCTGACGATGCCGGTCCGCAAGCGCAAGCCCACCAGTCCCGGTCGCCGGTTCCAGACCGTCTCCGACTTCTCGGAGATCACCCGCGACAAGCCGGAGAAGTCGCTCACCAAGCCGAAGCCGCGCACGGGCGGTCGCAACTCGTACGGCCGTATGACCTCGCGTCACCGCGGCGGTGGCCACAAGCAGAAGTACCGCGTGGTCGACTTCCGTCGCAACAAGGACGGCGTGCCGGCGAAGGTCGCGTCGATCGAGTACGACCCCAACCGCAACGCGCGCATCGCGCTGCTGCACTACCTCGACGGCGAGAAGCGCTACATCATCGCCCCGCAGGGGCTCGAGGTGGGCGACATGCTGCAGAGCGGCCAGGGGTCGGAGATCCGCCCCGGCAACGCGCTGCCGCTGCGCTACATCCCGGTCGGTACGACGGTGCACAACGTGGAGCTCAAGCCCGGCGCGGGCGGCAAGCTCGGCCGCGGTGCCGGCGCCGCCATCCAGCTCGTCGCCAAGGAGGGCCAGTTCGCCACGCTGCGGCTCCCGTCCACGGAGATGCGCCGGGTGCCCATCGACTGCCGAGGCACGGTCGGCTCGGTCGGCAACAGCGAGGCCGGTCTGGTGAAGATCGGCAAGGCGGGCCGCAACCGCTGGAAGGGCAAGCGCCCGCACGTGCGTGGCGTCGCCATGAACCCCGTCGACCACCCCCTCGGTGGCGGCGAGGGCAAGAGCTCGGGTGGTCGCCACCCGGTGTCGCCCTGGGGCAAGCCCGAAGGGCGCACCCGCAAGAAGGGCAAGAAGTCCGACGAACTCATCATCCGCCGCCGTCGTGGCCGCGGTGCTCGGAGGTAATCGATGCCGCGCAGCCTGAAGAAGGGGCCGTTCGTCGACGACCACCTGCAGAAGAAGGTCGACGCCATGAACGCGTCGGGCGACCGCAAGGTGATCAAGACGTGGTCGCGCCGCTCGACCATCACGCCCGACATGGTCGGGCACACCCTCGCGGTGCACGACGGTCGCAAGCACGTGCCGGTCTACGTCACCGAGGCGATGGTCGGTCACAAGCTCGGCGAGTTCGCACCCACCCGCACGTTCCGGTACCACGCCGGACAGGAACGATCGAGTCGTCGCTGATGGCCGAGACCAAGACCCCGGAGACGCTGGCGCGACTGCGCCACCACCGCACCTCGCCCACCAAGGTCCGCCAGGTCCTGCGCCTCATCGTGGGCAAGAACGTCGCCGACGCGCGCGAGACGCTGCGGTTCTGCGAGCGCGGTCCGGCAGAGACGGTGATGAAGCTGCTCGACTCGGCCGTCGCCAACGCCGAGCACAACGACAACATCCCCGAAGAAGAGCTCTACGTGTCGCGCGCGTTCGCCGACGAGGGCCCCACGATGAAGCGCTGGCGTCCGCGTGCACGCGGCCGCGGCACGCGCATCCGCAAGCGCACCAGCCACATCACCGTGGTGGTGGCGCGCTACGAGTCCGACGAGCTCGACCGTCGGCGTCAGCGCGAGGCCGCCGACACGTCGGCGCAGCGGGCCAGTCGCCGCCGTCGGGTGCAGGCGAGCCAGCGCAAGGCCGAGCGCGAGGCCGCCCGCGAGGCGGAACACGACACGATCACGATCACGACGACCACGACCACGAGCACGACGACGAGCTCGTCGACGAAGTGGACGAGGTCGAGACCGACACCGACGTCGACGAGACCGACGACGCGACCACGGGGGAAGCCGAGGACGCGCCCGAGGCATCGGACGACGAGGAGCCTGCCGAGGAGGAGTCCGACGACGACTCCGCCGAGGACGGCGAGGCGAAGGGTTCGAAGTAATGGGTCAGAAGGTCAACCCGTACGGGTTCCGTCTCGGCATCACCACCGACTGGAAGTCGCGGTGGTTCGCCGAGGACGCCGAGTACCGCGACAGCCTCATCGAGGACTGGAAGATCCGCGACTACCTCAAGCGTCAGCTCGAGCGCGCCGCGGTGAGCCGGGTCGAGATCGAGCGCACGCGCGACCGTCTCCGCGTCGACGTGTACACCGCGCGTCCGGGCATCGTGATCGGCCGTCGTGGTGCGGAGGCCGACCGCCTGCGCGCCGGGCTGCTCAAGATCACCGGCAACCCGAAGATCCACTTCAACATCCAGGAGATCAAGCAGCCGGAGCTCGACGCCACCCTCATCGCGCAGGGTGTCGCCGACCAGCTCACCGGCCGCGTGTCCTTCCGGCGGGCGATGAAGCGCGCGGTGCAGACCGCGATGAAGGCCGGCGCCCAGGGCATCCGCGTGCAGTGCAGCGGGCGCCTCGGTGGCGCGGAGATGTCGCGCAAGGAGTGGTACCGCGAAGGTCGGGTGCCGCTGCACACGCTGCGCGCCGACATCGACTACGGCGACGCCGAGGCCAAGACCACGTTCGGTCGCATCGGCGTGAAGGTGTGGATCTACAAGGGTGAGATCCTTCCCTACAAGTCGGCGGCCGAGGACAAGATCCAGAAGGAAGCGGCCATGGCCGTCGGCGAGACGTCGGGCCAGGGCCCGCAGCGTCGCGTCGTCTCCGCGGGTGGCGGTCGCCGCCGTCCTGCGGGCGAGGCCACCCCGGTGGAGGGCGCGCCCGACGACGTCGTCGAGGAGGCCACGCCGCTGGTGAAGGAGGCCGACCCCGAGCTCGAGCGGCTCCTCGCCGAGGAGGAGGAGATCGAGCGTCGCACCCGCCAGGGTCAGCACCACGAGACTCCCAAGTTCCACGGGGACGAGGACTGATCGACATGTTGATGCCCCGCAAGGTTCGCCACCGCAAGACGCATCGAGGCCGGATGACCGGCATCTCGAAGGGCGGCACGCGCGTGACGTTCGGCGACTACGGGATCCAGGCCCTCGAACCCGGGTGGATCACCAACCGCCAGATCGAAGCTGCCCGTATCGCGATGACCCGCTACATCAAGCGTGGCGGGAAGGTGTGGATCAACATCTTCCCCGACAAGCCCGTCACGCAGAAGCCGGCCGAGACCCGCATGGGTTCCGGCAAGGGCAACCCCGAGCACTGGGTCGCGGTCGTGAAGCCCGGACGCGTGATGTTCGAGCTCTCGGGTGTGCCCGAACCCACCGCGCGCGAGGCGATGCGCCTGGCGATGCACAAGCTCCCGATCAAGACCCGCTTCGTGGTCCGCCAGGACGAGGGCTGATCCATGACCAAGGCTGCAGCAGAGCTGCGCGAACTGAACGACACCGAGCTCGAGCACCGGCTGGGCGAGGCGAAGGAAGAGCTCTTCAACCTCCGCTTCCAGAACGCCACCGGTCAGCTCGACAACATCGCCCGCATCCCGCAGGTGCGTCGCGAGGTTGCCCGCATCGAGACGCTGCTGCGCGAGCGCGAGATCACCGCCGCCGAGCAGCTGGAAGCGCAGGAGTAGGCCATGGCCGACGAGACACGCCGAGCAACGACGAAGAGGCACGGACCACCCGCCGCAAGGTGCGGGAGGGTCTCGTGATCTCCACCAAGATGGACAAGACGGTCGTGGTGGCCGTGGTCAAGCACGTGCGGCACCGCCGCTACGGCAAGACCATGCAGCGCACCAGCCACCTCTACGCGCACGACGAGAACAACGACGCTCGCGAGGGCGACCGCGTCCGCGTCTCCGAGACGCGGCCGATGTCGAAGCAGAAGCACTGGCGCGTCGAGGAAGTCCTGGAGCGTGCCCGGTGATCCAGCAGGAGAGTCGGCTCAAGGTGGCCGACAACTCGGGCGCGCGCGAGGTGCTCTGCATCAAGGTGCTCGGCGGTACCCGCCGGCGCTATGCAGGCATCGGCGACATCTTCGTCGCCACGGTGAAGGACGCCGTGCCGGGGGCCGCAGTCAAGAAGGGCGACGTCGTGAAGTGCGTCGTCGTCCGCACCAAGAAGGAGCGCCGCCGTCCCGACGGCAGCTACATCCGCTTCGACGAGAACGCGGCGGTGCTGATCAACGAGCAGATGCAGCCGCGAGGCACGCGCATCTTCGGCCCGGTGGGCCGGGAGCTGCGTGACCGCAGGTTCATGCGCATCGTGTCGCTCGCACCGGAGGTGTTGTGAGCATGAGTGCGAAGCCGAAGATGAAGCTCAAGAAGGGTGACCACGTGCAGGTCATCCAGGGCAAGGACATCGGCAAGCGCGGTGAAGTCGCGCACGTGTTCCCCGAGCGCAACAAGGTGATCGTCGAGAGCTCCGAGGGCATCAACGTCGCCAAGAAGCACCAGAAGCCCACCAAGGCCACCATGCAGGGCGGCATCCAGGACAAGGTCATGCCGATCCACGTGTCGAACCTGATGCTGGTCTGCGGCAAGGACGGTCCGGTGAAGGTCGGCTACACCATCGACCCCAACGGCGAGAAGCACCGCGTGTGCCGCAAGTGCGGAGCCGAGCTGTGAGCCCCGAGACAGCAGTGCGGCCGCGCCTCAAGGAGCGCTACCTCACCGAGATCGTGCCCGCGCTCAAGAGCGAGCTCGAGCTCGGCAACGTGATGCAGGTGCCGCGCCTCGAGAAGATCGTGCTCAACTGCGGCGTCGGTCGCGCCACGCAGCAGGCGTCCCTGCTCGACGGCGCCGTCGCCGACCTCACGGTGATCACCGGTCAGAAGCCGCTCGTCACCCGGGCCAAGAAGTCGATCGCCGGCTTCAAGCTCCGCGAGGGCAACGCCATCGGCGCCAAGGTCACCCTGCGCGGTGACCGGATGTGGGAGTTCTACGACCGGCTGGTGAGCATCGCCATCCCCCGCATCCGCGACTTCCGCGGGCTCAACCCCCGTTCGTTCGACGGCCGGGGCAACTACACGTTCGGCATCACCGAGCAGTTGATCTTCCCGGAGATCGACTACGACAAGATCGACACCGTCCGCGGGATGGACATCACCATCGTCACCACGGGCACCACCGACGACCAGGGCCGCGCACTCCTGCGGGCACTGGGATTCCCGTTCCGCCGCGACGAGCAGAACCAGGGGTAAGGAACACATGGCGAAGAAAGCCCTTGTCCAGAAGCAGCAGCGCACTCCCAAGTTCAAGGTCCGCGGGTACACGCGGTGCCGCCGTTGCGGCCGCTCGCGCTCGGTGTACAAGCGCTTCGGTCTCTGCCGGATCTGTTTCCGCACCATGGCCCACGCCGGCGAAGTGCCGGGCGTGACCAAGGCGTCGTGGTGAGGCGGGCCGTGATCGGGGCCGTGATGGGGGAGGTGCGCTCATGATGACCGACCCGATCGCCGACATGCTCACCCGTCTGCGGAACGCGAACACCGCGTTCCACGACGAGGTGCTGATGCCGTCGTCGAAGCTGAAGGAAGCCCTGGCTCGCATCCTCGAGCGCGAGGGTTACATCGCGGGCTGGGACGTCGCCAAGGACGAGCGACGCCCCGGCAACCAGCTGAAGATCGAACTGAAGTACACGCCCGACCGCAAGCGCACGATCTCCGGATTGAAGCGCGTCTCGAAGCCCGGCCTCCGGGTCTACATGGGTTCGCACGACGTTCCGCGCGTGCTCGGCGGCATGGGCATCGCCATCCTCTCGACCAACCAGGGACTCATGACCGACCGCGAGGCGCGCCAGCGTCGCGTGGGCGGCGAGGTCCTCTGCCAGGTCTGGTAACGGAGCACTCCGATGTCACGAATCGGCAAGCAACCCATCACGATCCCGAGCGGCGTCGAGGTCACCCTCGACGGCAACCACGTCACGGTCAAGGGCCCGAAGGGGACCCTCGAGCACGACGTGCCCGAGGACATCACCGTCTCGCGTGAAGGTGACGAGATCGTGGTGACGCGCCCCGACGACGAGCGCGAGCACCGCTCGCTGCACGGTCTCACGCGGTCGCTGGTCGCCAACATGGTCGCGGGCGTCTCCGACGGCTTCACCAAGGAGCTCGAGATCGTCGGCGTCGGCTACCGCGCCGCGGCCGCGGGTCCTCGCCGCCTCGACCTGCAGCTCGGCTTCTCGCACCCGGTCGCGGTCGACGCGCCCGAGGGCGTGGAGTTCGAGGTGCCCAGCCCCACCCGCATCACGGTGAAGGGCTTCGACAAGCAGCTCGTCGGCCAGGTGGCCGCCGACATCCGCAAGATCCGCAAGCCCGAGCCGTACAAGGGCAAGGGCATCCGCTACGTCGACGAGCGCGTGCTGCGCAAGGCCGGCAAGTCGGCGAAGTAAGACCACCATCGAAGGCAGCTGACATGCAGAACCGACAGGTCGCTCGGGACCGCCGTCACCGGCGAGTTCGCAAGAAGGTGCGGGGCACCGCGGCGCGTCCGCGCCTCGCGGTCTTCCGCTCCAACAAGCACATCTACGCGCAGGTGATCGACGACGTGCAGGGTGTCACCGTTGCGTCGGCGTCCACCGCCGAGAAGTCGTTCAGCGGCGCCACCGGCACCGTCGATGCGGCCAAGCAGGTCGGCAAGCTCCTCGGCGAACGCGCCAAGGACGCCGGCGTGGAATCCGTCGTGTTCGACCGGGGCGGGAACCGCTATCACGGTCGGGTGGCGGGCATCGCCGACGGTGCGCGCGAAGCCGGACTCACCCTCTAGACGAGATCGAGAAGAGGACACTCCCATGGCCGAAGGCCAGTACGAAGAACGAGTCATCGCCATCAACCGGGTCGCCAAGGTCGTCAAGGGCGGCCGGCGGTTCTCGTTCACCGCGCTCGTCGTGGTGGGCGACGGCGCGGGCAACGTGGGCCTGGGCTACGGCAAGGCCAAGGAGGTGCCCGCCGCCATCCAGAAGGGGATGGAAGAGGCGCGCAAGCGGCTCTTCAACGTGCCGCTCGCGGGCGACACCATCACCCACACGATCATCGGCGAGCACGACGCGGCGCGAGTCCTCCTGAAGCCCGCGGCCCCTGGTACCGGCGTCATCGCTGGTGGTGCGGCGCGTGCGATCCTCGAGGCGGCCGGAGTCCACGACGTGCTGGCGAAGTCGCTCGGATCGTCGAACGCGATCAACGTGTCGCGTGCGACCATCAACGGCCTGCGTGAGCTGCGCCGTCCTGAAGAGGTCGCCCGTCTGCGCGGCAAGTCGCCCGAAGAGGTGTCGACCGCCGGGATGCTGCGCGCGTACCGCGAGCGCAACATGAAGAAGACCGAGACCACCGAGGTCGCGTGATGGCAACGTTGCGTGTCACCCAGGTGAAGTCCACGATCGGCACCAAGCCGAAGCAGCGCGGCACGATTCGCGCGCTCGGTCTCAAGCGGATCAACCACACTGTCGAGCTGCCCGACCGCCCGGAGATCCGCGGCATGGTCGCCCGGGTGCCCCACCTCGTAGCCGTGGAAGAAATCAGCGAAGAGGTCAACTGATGAAGGTCCACGATCTGAAGCCACCGCCCGGGTCCAAGACCTCGCGGCGTCGCGTCGGCCGTGGCATCGCCGGCAAGGGCGGCAAGACCGCCGGCCGGGGCACCAAGGGTCAGGGCGCCCGCAACAACATCGCGCCCCGGTTCGAGGGTGGCCAGACGCCGCTGCACCGGCGCACCCCCAAGGCCAAGGGCTTCAAGAACCCGTTCCGGGTCGAGTACGTGGTGGTCAACCTCGACACGCTGGAGTCGCTCGACGCCGGCAACGAGGTCGACCCCGGCGTCCTCCGTTCGCACGGTCTGGTGGCCAAGCGCGGACTCGTGAAGATCCTCGGTCGCGGCGAGCTGACCAAGGCCCTGACGGTGCGCGCGCACGCGTTCTCCCAGGGTGCGATCAGCGCCATCGAGGGTGCGGGTGGCCGGGTCGAGGTCATCCCGGCACCGTGGGGCGACGGCCGTCCCCCGGCCCGTGGGAACGCACTGACCAACCGATAAGCTCGCAGATCCCGCCCGCAAGCCCTTCCTACGCCTGCGCCCCGTTCCAGAGCCCGGACCCGAGAGAGGAGGTCGAGCCCCCATGCTGTCCCGCCTGCGGAACATGTTCCGGGTGCCCGACCTCCGCAACAAGATCTTCTTCACGATCTTCATCATCGCGGTCTACCGGGTCGGCGCTCACCTACCCGTTCCGTACGTCGACTTCGACGCGATCAAGCAGTTGCAGCACAACGCGGAGAGCACCGGTGGTGTGGTCGGGTTCCTCGACCTCTTCTCCGGTGGCGCGATCACCAACGTCGCGATCTTCTTCCTCGGGATCATGCCGTACATCACGGCGTCGATCATCATGCAGCTGCTCGGGGTCGTGATCCCGAAGCTCGAGCAGTGGCAGAACGAGGGTCAGGTCGGGCAGAAGAAGATCACGCAGTGGACCCGCTACGTCACCATCGGTCTCGCCATCGTGCAGTCCACCGGCTTCGTGTTCGCACTGCACCAGGGCAAGAGCGGCCTGCTCGGGTTCTCCGGCTTCCAGGGCCAGGACCTCATCCCGAACTTCAGCGCCGGTCGCGCCGCGCTCATCGTGCTCACGTGGACCGCGGGTACCGCGATGGTCATGTGGCTCGCCGAGCTCATCACCCAACGCGGCATCGGCAACGGCATGTCGATCCTGATCTTCGCGTCGGTGGTGTCGCGCCTCCCCGCGCAGGGCTCTGCGATCTGGAGCCAGGGCAGCAAGTTCCAGTTCTTCACCATCATCGTCATCGGGGTCGCGATGATCGTCGGGATCGTCTTCGTCGAATCGGGGCAGAGACGTATCCCAGTCCAGTTCGCGAAACGCGTGGTGGGCCGCCGCATGTACGGCGGCCAGAGCACCTACATCCCGCTGAAGGTCAACCAGTCGGGTGTGATCCCGGTGATCTTCGCCAGCTCGATCCTGTCGTTCCCCGCGCTCATCGCGTCGGCGCTCGGCGACAACTTCAGCGGCGTACAGCAGTGGATCAACGACAACCTGGTGAACCACCAAGGCTGGTGGTACATCTTCCTCTACACGCTGCTGATCATCTTCTTCTCGTACTTCTACACGGCGATCGCGTTCAATCCCGCGCAACAGGCCGACATCATCCGCAAGCAGGGCGGTTTCATCCCCGGCATCCGGCCCGGACCACCGACCGAGCGCTACCTGGCCAAGGTGCTCAACCGCATCACCTTGCCGGGGTCGTTGTTCCTGGCCGTCATCGCGGTCGCCCCGCTACTGGTGTTCGCGTTCTGGGACATCGCGCAGTTCCCCTTCGGCGGCACATCGCTTCTCATCACCGTGGGCGTCGCGCTCGAGACGATGAAGCAGATCGACAGCCAGCTGATGATGCGCAACTACGAAGGCTTCCTGACCTGACATGAACGGATCCGGGGTACGCCTCGTCCTGCTCGGAAAACCGGGCGCCGGCAAGGGTACGCAGGCCGCGCTGCTGTCTGCCCACTACGGCGTCGAACACCTCTCCACCGGCGACGTGTTCCGCTCCGCGGTCGCGCACGGCACGCCGGTCGGGCTCGAGGTGCAGCAGTACCTCGACACCGGTGAGCTGGTGCCCGACGAGATCGTCATCCGCGTGGTCGACGAGCACTTCGCCGCCGGCGGGCCCCTCGAGGACGGCTTCATCCTCGACGGCTTCCCGCGCACGCTCGTGCAGGCCGAGGAGCTCGAGCAGGTCCTCACCGACCACCCTCTCGACCTCGTGCTCAACATCGAGGTGCCGACCGACACGATCCTCCACCGGATCGCCGGTCGCCGCGTGTGCGTGAACTGCGGTGCCAGCTATCACGTCACCAATCGACCCAAGATCGACTGGACCTGCGACGTGTGCGGCGGCGACGTCGTCCAGCGCGACGACGACACCGAGGCCGCGGTCACCACTCGGCTCGAGGTGTACCAGCGCCAGACCGTGCCGATCATCCACTTCTACGAGAAGCTCGGGAAGCTGGTCGTCGTCGACGGCGTCGGCGACGGCCCCGAAGTGCAGGAGCGCCTGATCAAGGAGATCGACGGGCGCGTCCGGCTGCTCGGCCGGAGTTGATCACGCGGAAGAACGCCGAGCAGCTCGCGCTCGATGCGACGAGCGGGCGACGTGGTCGCGGAGATGCACGAGCTGTGCATCCGTGCCGCCGTGCCGGGTGCGACCACGCTCGACGTCGACGCCGGCGCACGCGAGGTCATCGCCAAGCGCGGCGCGCGTTCCAACTTCCTCGGGTACCACGGGTTCCCCGCGGTGGTGTGCACGTCACCCAACGACGTCATCGTGCACGGCATCCCGAGCCCCGACGTCGTGCTGCAGGAGGGTGACATCCTCTCGATCGACTGCGGGGCGATCATCGAGGGCTGGCACGCCGACGCCGCCGTCACCGTGCCCATCGGCGAGGTCGACGACGAGTCGACGCGCCTCATGGAGGTCACCCGCCGCTCGCTCGAAGCCGCCATCGACCAGGTGGTCGAGGGGCACCGCCTCGGCGACGTCGGCGCGGCGGTGGAGGGCATCGCCGAACGGGCGGGCTTCGCCGTGGTGCGCGAGTACGTGGGGCACGGCATCGGCACCGCGATGCACGAGGATCCCCAGGTCCCCAACTACGGACCGGCGGGCCGGGGCATGAAGCTCAAGGAGGGCCACGTCCTCGCCATCGAACCCATGGTCAACGCGGGCACGGCCGAGACCGAGACGCTCGACGACGGCTGGACGGTCGTCACCGTCGACGGCCGCCGTTCCGCCCACTTCGAGCACACGATCGCGGTCACCGATCACGGTCCCGAAGTGCTCACCCTCCCGCGCTGACTTCCCCCCCCGTCGCCCAAAGCTGCGCGTTCTGTAACGTGTACATGCCAAACCGCGCACCTTTGGCCGGGCAGGCGGGGCGAAATGTCCGATTGTCGAATCGGGGTCGCTTCATATAGCATGGTCGGTCGGCCCTAGAAGGTTTTTGCGCGCCTTTCCGCGCGCCCGGCACGAAGTAGGTGGAGAGTCCTGGCCAAGCCCAAGGACGACACGATCCTGGTCGAGGGGACGGTCGTCGAACCGTTGCCCAACGCCATGTTCCGGGTGGAGCTCGAGAACGGGCACAAGGTGCTCGCGCACATCTCCGGGAAGATGCGCATGCACTACATCAGGATCCTCCCGGGCGACCGCGTGCAGGTGGAGCTCACCCCCTACGACCTCAGCCGTGGCCGCATCACCTACCGGTACAAGTGAGAGAGAACTCGCGATGAAGGTCCGACCGTCGGTCAAGAAGATGTGTGAGAAGTGCAAGGTGATCCGCCGCCACGGCGCGGTGCGCGTCATCTGCCAGAACCCCCGCCACAAGCAGCGCCAGGGCTAGGAGTATTCAGTTGGCTCGAATCTCGGGAGTCGACATCCCCCGCGAGAAGCGGTTGGAGATCTCGCTCACCTACATCTTCGGCGTCGGTCGCACGCGCTCCAAGGAGATCTGCGACGGCGTGGGCATCTCGCGCGACACACGCGTGCGCGATCTCACCGAGGAAGAAGTTGCGCAGCTGCGCACCTACGTCGACAACAACCTCAAGGTCGAGGGTGACCTCCGCCGAGAGATCGCCGCCGACATCAAGCGCAAGGTCGAGATCGGCAGCTACGAAGGCCTTCGGCACCGCCGTGGCCTCCCCGTCCACGGTCAGCGCACGCGCACCAACGCGCGCACGCGCAAGGGACCCAAGAAGACCGTGGCCGGGAAGAAGAAGGCCCGCAAGTAACCAGCACGCAGGAGAAGGAACGCAAGCATGGCCAAGCCGGCTGCCGGCGGTCGTCGTCCCAAGCGGCGCGAACGCAAGAACATCGCTTACGGGACGGCGCACATCAAGTCGTCCTTCAACAACACGATCATCACCTTCACCGATCAGTCGGGGAACACCATCGCGTGGGCCTCGGCAGGCAACGTGGGGTTCAAGGGTTCGCGCAAGAGCACGCCGTTCGCGGCGCAGCTCGCCGCCGAGACCGCGGCGCGACGCGCCATGGAGCACGGCGTGCGCAAGGTCGACGTGGTGGTGAAGGGTCCTGGCTCCGGCCGTGAGACCGCCATCCGCACCATCCAGAACACGGGCATCGAGGTCGTCGGCATCAAGGACGTGACCCCGATCCCGCACAACGGTTGTCGCCCGCCCAAGCGCCGGAGGGTCTGAGTCATGGCTCGATACACCGGAGCCGTCTGCCGCCTCTGTCGGCGCGAGCGGATGAAGCTGTTCCTCAAGGGTCCCAAGTGCGACACGATGAAGTGCCCCGTCGAGCGGAAGCCATACCCGCCGGGTCAGCACGGTCGTGGCCGCATCCGCGACAGCGAGTACCTGCTCCAGCTGCGTGAGAAGCAGAAGGCCAAGCGCATCTACGGCATGCTCGAGAAGCAGTTCCGCAACGTGTACGCGGTTGCGAACAGCGAGAAGGGCATCACCGGCGAGAACCTGCTGCGCATGCTCGAGCTCCGGCTCGACAACGTGGTGTTCCGCACCGGCTTCGCCGCCAGCCGCAACCAGTCCCGCCAGTTCGTGCGCCACGGCCACGTGGTCGTCAACGGCAAGCGCGTGACGATCCCGTCGTACCAGGTGAAGAAGGGCGACGTCGTCGAGATGTCGGCCAAGGCCCAGAAGATGATCGTGCTGCGCCACAACATCGACACGATCGACCGGACGGTGCCGATGTGGCTCGAGGTCACCACCGACGACTTCAAGGCGGTCGTCCGCGACCTGCCGCTGCGGGAGCAGATCGACGTTCCCGTGCGCGAGCAGCTCATCGTCGAGCTCTACTCCAAGTAATTCTCCCCCAAGATCAAGGAAGTCCACCGTCCGCGGGCGGCCGCGGCCCGGGCAGGCCAGATCACCAGATCAGAGGCGATGCATCCATGCTCATCATCCAGCGTCCCCAAGTCGAGGCCGGCGAAGCCGAGGGCAACCTCCAGCAGTTCACGATCGCGCCGCTCGAGCCGGGCTTCGGCCACACGCTCGGCAACAGCCTGCGCCGCACGCTGCTCTCGTCGATCCCGGGTGCGGCGGTCACGCAGGTGCGCTTCGACGAGGCCCTGCACGAGTTCGACGTCATCCCGGGTGTGAAGGAAGACGTCACCGACCTCATCCTCAACGTCAAGGACCTCGTCCTCACGTGCTCGGCCGACGAGCCGGTGACCCTGCGCCTCGACGCACGCGGTCCCGGTGAGGTGACCGCCGGCGACATCCAGGTGACCGCCGACGTCGAGATCCTCAACCCCGAGCTCCACCTCGCCACGGTCAACGCCAAGGGCCGCCTCGCCATCGACCTCACCGTCGAGCAGGGGCGCGGGTACCTCTCGGCCGAGCGCAACAAGCGCACGTCGACCATCGGGCTCATCCCGGTCGACGCCATCTTCTCGCCGGTGCGGCGGGTGGCGTTCTCGGTGGAGCCCACCCGCGTGGAGCAGGCCACCAACTACGACAAGCTCACGCTCGAGATCGAGACCGACGGTTCGATCTCGCCGCGCGACGCGCTGTCGTCGGCCGGCGACACGCTGCGCAACCTGGTCGCGCTGGTCGCCGATCTCAGCGACGAGCCCCGCGGCCTCGAGCTCGGCGAGGTGGCGCCGTCGACGGCGTCGCCCGACCTCGAGCTGCCGATCGAGGAGCTCGAGCTGTCGGAGCGTCCGCGCAACTGCCTGAAGCGTGCCCGGGTCGACACCATCGGCCAGCTCGTGCAGAAGACCGAGGACGACCTCCTCGCGATCACGAACTTCGGTTCGAAGTCGCTCGACGAGGTCCTGCAGAAGCTCGACGAGCGGGGCCTCGCCCTGCGGACCAAGGAGTAACCATGCCGACCCCCAAGAAGGGTCCGCGCATCGGTCGCGACCCCGCGCACCAGCGTCTCATCCTGGCGAACATGGCGTCGAGCCTGTTCGAGGCCGGGTACGTCGTCACCACCGTCAACCGGGCGAAGATGCTGCGTCCCTACGCGGAGCACATCATCACCAAGGCGAAGAAGGGTGGCGTGCACCAGCGGCGTCAGGTCATCGCGACCATCCACGACCAGGACGTCACGCACAAGCTGTTCGCCGAGATCGGGCCGCGCTACCGCGACCGCCCGGGTGGCTACCTGCGGATCCTGAAGCTGGGCCCGCGCCCCGGCGACAACGCGCCCATGGCGCGCATCGAACTGGTGTGACCCAGCTTCCGCTCTCAGGAGCGGGGAGCGAATCGTTCCGTGTGCTCAAGCTCACGGTCGCGTACGACGGCACCGATTTCCACGGGTTCGCCGCGCAGCCCGACACTCGCACGGTCGAGGGCGTGCTGCGCGACGTGCTCGGCGCGCGTCCTGCAGCGCGACGACCTCGCGCTGACGTGCGCCGGGCGCACCGACGCCGGCGTGCACGCATGGGGACAGGTCGTGTCGTTCCCGGTCGGCGAGCGACCTCGACGTCGACACGGTCGCGCGTGCGGTCACCCGCCAGCTCGGTCCCGAGGTCGTGGTGCGCGACGCGGTGCTGGTCGACGGCCCGTTCGACGCCCGCCACGACGCCCGGTGGCGTGCGTACCGCTACACGATCGTGAACCGACCGGCGCCCGACCCGTTCCTGGCCCGTACGTCGTGGTGGGTGCCGGAACCGCTCGACCTGTCGCTGCTGCGGCTCGGCGCCGACCCGTTCCTCGGTGAGCACGACTTCGCCACGTTCTGTCGCAAGGGCCCGCCGGGTTCCACGACCGTGCGACGCGTGCTCGAGTCGAGCTGGCACGACCTCGGCGACGGCGTGCTGCGCTTCGACATCACCGCAACCGCGTTCTGCTGGCAGATGGTGCGCTCGATCGTCGGCACGCTCGTCGACGTCGGCGTCGGGCAAGATCCGCCCGGGCGAGATCCTCGGCATGCTGCGCGCGCGCGACCGCAACGCGGCAGGAAGGGTAGGCGCACCTCAGGGGCTGTGCCTCTGGGAAGTCGGCTACTGACCCGCCCTCCTCCCAACATCTCGGAGTTGGGTGCGTCATTCCACATCGAATCCCGAGATGTTCGTGGCGGGGAATGGGTAGCGTCTGCGTGTGGCGAACGCGGCACCTGACGCAGCCCTCGACAAGGCGCGGATCGCGCGCGGCTGCGCGACATGTACGCCGACGAGGTGAACGGCGGCGCGCTGTTCCGCGGCCTCGCCGAGTACGCCGATCCGCAACGACGCGACGTGTTCCTCACCCTCGCTGCCGCGGAGGAACGGCACGCCGCGCACTGGGAGCAACTGCTGCGCGAGTCCGGTGTCGAACCGCGGACGCCACGCCGGCCGTTCCGCGTGCGCGCGCTCTGCTTCCTGGCGCGCTTCCTCGGCACCGAGGCGGTGCTGCCGCTGATGTTGCGCACCGAAGCTGCCGAGGCCGAGCGCTACCAGTCCGACGTCGAGGCCACCGACGTGATGGCGCAGCAGGAGCGGGCCGCGGGCCGCACCATCGCCGCCATGCAGGGCATCCCCGAGGGTGGTCGCATCGCCCGATCGGAGGGGCGCCACCGGGCCGAGGTGGGCGGCGTGCTGCGCGCCGTCGGTGTTCGGGGTGAACGACGGCCTGGTGTCGAACTTCTCGCTGGTCATGGGCGTCGCCGGTGGCACCAGCAACAACAGCGTCGTGCTGCTCGCGGGCATCGCCGGGCTGGTGGCGGGTGCGTTCTCGATGGCGTCGGGCGAGTGGATCTCGATCCGGTCGCAGCGCGAGCTCTACGAGAACGAGCTGCGCATCGAGCAGGAGGAGCTGCGCGCGTTCCCGGAGGAGGAGCGCGACGAGCTCGAGATGATCTACCGGGCCAAGGGGATCGCCCCCGACGACGCCCGCGCGCTCGTCGACACCCTCATGGACCGCAACGACGTCGCGCTCGACACGCTGGCGCGCGAAGAGCTGGGGCTCGACCCGCAGACGCTGGGCTCGCCATGGGTGGCGGCGGGGTCGTCGTTCGTGGCGTTCGCGCTCGGTGCGGTGTTGCCCGTCATCCCGTTCCTGTTCGGGAGCGGCACCGCGGCCACGATCGTGGCGGCGGTGCTGTCGATCGTCGCGCTGTTCGGCGTGGGCGCAGCCACCTCGATCTTCACCGGCCGGCACGCCGGTCGCGCCGGGCTGCGCATGGCGGTCATCGGTGCGGTCGTCGCCGCGGTGACGTTCGGGATCGGGAGCCTGGTCGGCCAGGCCGTCTGACGGCTACGCGTCGAGGTAGAGGAAGCTGTAGCCCTCGTCGCGCACGTCGACGCCGGCCTCACGCAGGGCGACGTCCCAGTCGCCGCGCACCGTGGGGTCGGTCTCCTGCATGCCGTGGTCGGCGACGAGCACGAACGCGGTGTCGTCGAACACGCCGGCACGCTCGACCGCCGCCGAGCACGTCACCCACGCGCGCGTCGGAGTCGCGCACCGACGCCGTCGGCGATCTCCGAGAAGGGCCCACCCTCGTGGAACGCGGAGTCGGTGAGCGTGAAGTTGCACCACGTGAACCGGGGCAAGCGGGTACGACTGGTCGCGGTACCGACCGCTCCAGATCCCGACGGCCTGCTCGGTGCCCATGTGGTCGACCACCGAGGACCACGAGTAGTCCTTGGACGGCCGCACGAACCGCTCGGTGGTGTGCGGCAGGCCCTCGGGTGACTCGGGGATCGGCGGCACCTCGCCTCGTCGGAAGAAGTCGAAGGTGGAGTAGTCGGCCCCGACGTCGCACGGTTCGTTCACCGACGCGGTGAACGCGTCGGGGTCGGCGCGGTGGATGGCCTCGTGGAGCGTCTCGACGCCCGCGGTGAGATGGTCCATCGCCCAGGGCCAGGTGGCCTGCGAGTTGGTGATCACCTGCTCGCCCGTCGCCCGGTCGAACCATGCGTTGTGGAGGATCCCGTGGTGACCCGGCAGGCGTCCGGTGAGGATCGAGGTGTGGTTGGCCAGCGTCACGGTGGGCAGGCCGGCCATCGCGCCCCACTCGTAGGCCGTGCCCATCGCGATCAGGCGCGCGACGTTGGGCGCCTCGCCCGAAGCCGCCATCGCGTGCAAGCACGTTGGGGTTCACGCCGTCGAACAGGAACCCGACGACGTGGCGCGGTCGACCGGCGGCGAGGTCGAGCACGTCGTCGCGCACGACGCCGTCCTGGCCCTCGAGGTGGTGGCCGTGCTCGTCGGGAGCGCAGCCCAGCAACTCGGCGATCGTGGGCGCGACGTCGACCAGCCGCCCGGCGCGCGCGGCACGAGCCCGTCGTTGCGCACGCCCTTGCCCGCGATCACGAACGGTGCCCGCGCCTGGACGATGCCGAGCGACGCCGTGCTCACCGCGGTGGCCGCCCTGGTCCTCCCAGTTGTGCGCGGCGGAGTGCAAGACGCAGAGGTCGGGCGCCGCCGGATGGTCGAACAGCTGCGCGACGTGGTCGAACGCGTACGGGTACGAGTTGGTGGCGCGCGGCGGGTGCGGGTCGGCGCGCTCGGCGTCGAGCCCCACGAGACGATCGGGCGACTGGTCGGCGACCGGGTCGGCACCGGACCCGCCGGTGCGCTCGTACCCGTCGGGCCCGGGGCCGGTGCGCCGGAACGTCACCGCCCCGTCGGCGCTCGCGACTTCGTAGGTGCCACCCACATCGGAGCCCGTCTCGACCCGCCGCGCCACCATGTCGACGATCGGCGCCAGCTGCGCGTCGAGCAACACGTCGAGCGCACGGTCGAGGTCACTCACGCCCGGAAACGCTACTTCCACCCAGGTTGCGTCACTCGACGGCGCTAGAGACCCCCAGGTGACGCAACCTCGCTGGGAGGCCCTGCGCCCCGGGCTCGGAGGCCGAACCCAGGCCCCGATTGCTGCCCGGACCGCCCGCGGACTAGATTGTCCCTTCGCGTCCGACGCCGGTGAGGCCATTCACACCAGGTGGCGACGCCTCCGCAATTCTTCGTGAGGATCCGTTGCGCACGTTCACCCCGAAACCCGCTGACATCAACCGCGCCTGGCACGTGATCGACGCCGAGGGCCAGGTGCTGGGCAAGGTCGCCACCGAGGCGGCCAACCTGCTGCGCGGGAAGCACAAGCCGATCTGGGCACCGCACGTCGACACCGGCGACCACGTCATCGTGGTGAACGCGGCCAAGCTCGACGTGAGCCCCCGCAAGCTCGCCGACAAGCAGTACCACCGCCACTCGGGCTACCCGGGCGGTCTCACCAGCGAGTCGCTCGAGCACATGCTGGGCCGCAAGCCCGAGCACGTGGTGCGCCTGGCGATCCGCGGCATGCTGCCCAAGAACCGTCTCGGCCGGGCGCAGATCCGCAAGCTGCGCATCTACGCCGGTCCTGTCCACCCGCACGCCGCGCAGCAGCCCCAGGCCCGCGCGCTGGCGTCGAAGCGCTCGCAATAGGAAGTAGGAGAGGTCGAGGTGCCGAAGCCACTCATCCAGAGCACCGGTCGCCGCAAGGAGGCCGTCGCGCGCGTGCGCCTGCGTCCCGGCTCCGGTGTCATCACCGTGAACGGCCGCTCGTTCGAGCAGTACTTCCCGATCCTCACCCACCGGGTGGTCGCGCTCGAGCCGCTGCGCCTCACGCAGACGGCCGACGTGTACGACGTCGACGCCACGCTCGACGGCGGCGGCGTGAGCGGCCAGGCCGGCGCGCTGCGGCTCGGCATCGCCCGCGCGCTGATCGCGCTCGACGAGGAAGCTCGGCCCCAGCTCAAGAAGGCCGGACTCCTCACGCGCGACGCTCGCGAGAAGGAGCGGCGCAAGTACGGCCTCAAGAAGGCCCGCAAGGCTCCGCAGTACTCGAAGCGCTGAGCCGCACCAGGCCCTTCGGAGTGGGTGCGACACCACCATGACGCTGCGCTTCGGCACCGACGGGGTGCGCGGCGTCGCCAACGTCGAGCTCACCTCGGAGCTCGTCACCGCGCTCGGTCGTGCCGCGGCGCGCGTGCTCGGTCACGACGAGCCGTTCGTCGTGGGACGCGACACCCGGCGCTCGGGCCCCATGCTCGAGGCCGCGCTGGTTGCCGGTCTCTGTGCCGAAGGCGCGAGCGTCGTCCTCGTGGGCGTCCTCCCCACGCCCGGGGTCGCCCACGCCGCGCGCGAGCGCGGCGCGCCGGCGGCGGTGATCTCGGCCAGCCACAACCCGTTCGGCGACAACGGCGTGAAGCTGTTCGCGCCGGGCGGTCGCAAGATCCCCGAGCACCTCGAGCGCCAGGTGGAGCACGAGCTGCGGGAGCTGGCCGTCAGCCAGCCCGACCCCGGACCCGAGGGTTACGGCGTGGGCGTGTCGAGCGAGCACCGTGGCGCGCTCGACGAGTACGTCGCGACGCTGGTCGACTCGCTCCAGGGCCGTCAGCTCTCCGGACTGCACGTCGTGCTCGACTGCGGGAACGGCGCCGCGTTCCGCGCCGCGCCCACTGCGCTCGCGCGCGCTCGGTGCGACGGTCGACGTGATCAACGCCGCGCCCGACGGCGTGAACATCAACGCCGGCTGCGGCTCGACGCATCCCCAGGAGCTCCAGGAGTCGGTGCTCGTCGCGCGCGCCGACGCCGGCCTCGCGTTCGACGGCGACGCCGACCGCGTCATCGCGGTCGACGAGCGCGGTCAGCTCGTCGACGGCGACGAGATCCTCGCCATCGCGGGCATCGACCTGCACGACCGCAAGCTGCTGCGCGGCGACGCGATCGTCGCCACCGTGATGTCGAACATGGGGCTTCGACGGGCGCTCGAGCCCTACGGCATCAGCGTGGTCGAGACGCCGGTCGGCGACCGCAACGTGCTCGACGTGCTCGAGCAGCGCAACCTCACGCTCGGCGGAGAGCAGTCGGGGCACGTGATCTACGCCGACCACGCCACCACCGGCGACGGCACCCTCACCGGCATCTTCCTCCTCGACACCATGGCCCGACGGGGCCGGTCGCTGTCGGAGCTGGCGTCGGTGGTCACCCGGGTGCCGCAGGTGCTGCGCAACGTCGCGGTCGACGGTGCCGACGCGCTCGCCGGCGATGCCGCCTTCTGGAGCCGGGTGCGCGACGTCGACGACGAGCTGGGTGACGACGGCCGGGTGCTGGTACGCCCGTCGGGCACCGAACCGCTGGTGCGGGTGATGGTGGAGGCCATCGACCCCGAGGTCGCCGAAGCCGCGGCCGAGCGCCTGGCGGGCCTGGTCGAGCACGCGGCGTCCCGTTCCGCGCCCGCCCGTCTGTAGAATTTCCCTTCATGTGTGGGATCGTCGGCGTCGTACGCCGGCGCGCGACGCGCCCCGTGCCCGACGCCGCCGAGCTGGTCCAGGATCTCGACCGCGCGCTGGTCGAGTTCGCGAGCGGCGCTGCGAACGACGGTGACCTCACCGGCCGGCTCCACGCGGTGGCGGAGGCGGTCGAGGCGGTCGACCGCGCGCTGCGGGGCGTCCCCGGCGTCCGCGCCCTCCTCGGCGACCCGCAGGCTGCGCTCCTCGTCGAGGACCGGATCGACCAGCTGACCAGCCGGTTCGACGCGCTGGAGCGCGAGCTCGACGACGGACTGGGCGGCACGCTCGCCGCCGCATCGCTCGAGGCGGTCAACGCCGCGCTGGTGCGGGCGCGCGACGCGGTCTGGGCCGTGGGTCGCGACCGGCTGCGCACCGCCCGCGAGGTCGCCGCGCTCGCGGGTGCCGATCCGTCGATCGCCGCGTTGGAGGCGTTCCACTCGGTCCAGGTCGCGCTGTCGGCCATCGACCGCCTCGAGGTGCGCGGCCGCGACTCGGCCGGCGTGCATCTCCTCGTCCGTCACCACGGCCTCGACCTCGACGAGCCCGCCATCGGTCGCCTGGTCGACGCGCGCGCGGTCGACGCGCTCTTCGGCTCCGGTTCGGTGCGCGCCACCGGCAACGAGCTCGCGTTCGTGTACAAGGCGGCCGCCGAGATCGGTGAGCTCGGCGACAACACCGCGGTGCTGCGCGCCGCGATCCGCGACGACGCGCTGCTCCACCTCGCGCTCGCGCACGACGACGCCGAGGTGATGGTGCTCGGTCACACGCGGTGGGCGAGCGTCGGGATCATCTCCGAGGCGAACGCGCACCCGCTCAACCACGAGGAGCTCGACGGCCACGATCGTCCCTACGTGGTGGGCGCGCTCAACGGCGACGTCGACAACTACGCCGACCTCAAGGCGCTCGAGGGACTCCAGGTGCCGGCCGAGATCACCACCGACGCCAAGGTGATCCCGGCGCTGGTGGCGCGCCGCATCGCCACCGGCGCCACCGTCGAGGACGCCTTCCGCACGACCGTCGTCCGAGCTGGCGGGATCGATGGGCATCGCCGCGCAGTCCGCGGCCGCGCCCGAGCGGCTCCTGCTGTCGCTCCGGGGCAGTGGTCAGGCGCTCTACGTGGGCATGGTCGAGGACGGCTTCGTCGTCGCCAGCGAGCCCTACGGGCTGGTGGAGGAGACGTCCACCTACCTGCGCATGGACGGCGACACGCCCGCCGACCCCGAACGCGCCGCGGCCGCCACGCGGGGTCAGGTCGTGGTGCTCGACGCGGCCCATGCCGGCACGCTCGCCGGCATCGAGCGCTACGCGTTCGACGGCACGCCGTTGCCGGTGCACGACGACGAGCTCCAGCACGCCGAGATCACCACCCGCGACATCGACCGGGGCGACTTCCCGCACTTCCTGCTCAAGGAGATCTCGGAGGCGCCGGCGTCGTTCCGCAAGACGCTGCGCGGCAAGGTCGTCGAGCGCGACGGCCGGCTCGCGGTCACGCTGGGCACCGACACGCTCTCCGATGCGTTGCGAGCGCGCTTGCGCGACGGCAGCATCCGCCGCGTCGTGGTGATCGGACAAGGCACCGCCGCGATCGCCGGTCAGAGCCTCGCCGTCGGTGCTCGACCGCGCTCGCCGACGACCACGTGCGCGCCGACGCGGTCGTCGCCACCGAGTTCAGCGGCTTCCAGCTGCGCGACGACATGTCCGACACGCTCGTGGTCGCCATCAGCCAGAGCGGCACCACGACCGACACCAACCGCACCGCCGACCTCGCTCGCGCTCGCGGTGCTGCGGTCGTCGCCATCGTCAACCGGCGCAACAGCGACCTGGTCGACAAGTCCGACGGCGTGCTCTACACGTCCGACGGCCGCGACGTCGAGATGGCGGTGCCGTCGACCAAGGCGTTCTACGCGCAGATCGCGGCCGGGTACCTGCTCGCCATCGCCATCGCCGACGAGGTCGGCGCGGATCAGGGCGGCGCTCCCGCAGCCGCGGTGCACGAGATCCTCGACGCCCTGCGCGCCCTCCCCGACGCGATGACGCGCGTGCTCTCGCTCCAGGACGTGATCGCGGGCATCGCGCAGCGCCACGCGGTCGTCGCGCCGCTACTGGGCCGTGGTCGGCAACGGCCGCAACCGCATCGCCGCCGCCGAGGTGCGGGTCAAGGCGTCGGAGCTCTGCTACAAGTCGATCTCCTTCGACGCCACCGAGGACAAGAAGCACATCGACCTGTCGGCCGAGCCGCTGGTGCTGGTGTGCGCGGCCGGGCTGCAGGGATCGAACGCCGACGACGTGGCGAAGGAGATCGCGATCTACCGCGCCCACCGGGCCGCGCCGATCGTGATCGCCACCGAGGGCGAGCGTCGCTTCGGCGCCGCGCTGGAGACCATTGCGGTGCCGGCAGTGCACCCCGACGTCGCGTTCGTGCTCTCCGCGATGGCCGGGCACCTCTTCGGCTACGAAGCCGCGCTCGCCATCGACACGTCGGCGCACCCGTTGCGCGAGGTGCGCGCGGCGGTGCAGGCGGTGGTGTCGAGCGCAGCCCAGGACAGGTCGTCCGGCGACGAGCTCCTGCTGCGTCTCGGTCCCGCGATCGAAGGTCCCGCGGCCACCTTCCTCGACGGCCTGCGCGTCGGCAGCTACGACGGTGACCTGGAGGCGGGGACCGCGGTGCGGATCGCGTCGCTCCTGCGTTACGCCACCGGCATGCTGCCGCTCGACGTGTACCAGATCGAACACGGCGCGGTCGGCACACCGAGTCGCGTCGTGGAGGACCTCACCGCCGCGCTCACCTCCGGCATCGAGGAGCTCACGCGGCCGGTCGACGCGATCAAGCACCAGGCCAAGACGGTCACCGTCGGGATCTCGCGGTCCGACGAGGAGCTCCTGCAGGTGCCGCTGGTGCGCGAGGTGCTCGCGGCCGGCGCCGCGCCGCGACGCGCTCAGCTACCGCGCCCTGCGCACGCTGGTCGCGCTCGATCCGGCCGTCGAGCAGATCCGCGGGTTCACGCGCTACCGCATCGAGGGCGACCTCGCCGGCGACGACGCCACCATCCACGTGGTCGACCGCGGCGGCATCTCGGTCAACCTGCGCTCGCGCACCGACGACGACCCGCGCCTGCTCGGCACGAAGCACCGCGTCGCCACGCAACGCGACGTCACCGTGGCGCGCTGGCCGACGCGACGGCCGCACGATGGTGATCGTCCCCGAGGTGAAGGACAACGTCACCGTCGGCCTCACGCTCCTGCACGCGGGGTTCGCCGAGCACCTGCCCGCCGACGTGGCCCGCACCGTGCTGCAGGGCTACCAGGGTCGGTACGGCGCGCTGCGCGACGCGGTCACCGAGACCACGCCCACCTTCGACGACACCCGCCTCGCCTCCTTCGACCTGGTCGAGCTCCTCACCGAGCCGGTGTACGTCCTCGCCGACCGCTGGCGCTGAGACCGTCATGATGGACGCCCCCCTCGGGATCCGCGGCCTGGGGACCGACCTGGTCGAGATCGAGCGGTTCCGCCTCGCGCTGCAGCGGCGGGTGTCGCTTCCTGCCCGCCTCTTCACCGAGGGCGAGCAGCAGTACGCGTACGAGCACCACGACCCGGTGTCGCGCCTGGCGGTCCGCTTCGGAGCCAAGGAGGCGACGATGAAGGCGCTCGGCGCGGGACTGGGCGCGTTCGCGTTCCGCGACGTCGAAGTGGTGCGCGACGACGACAGCGGCGCGCCCGCGCTCGCGCTCCACGGCGCCGCTGCGGCACTGGCCGAGGCGCGGGGCGTGCGCGCGTGGCAGGTGTCGCTCACCCACACCGACACGACCGCCATGGCGGTCGTGCTCGCGCTGGGCTGAGGCGCGGCGTGGAGCCCGTCCTCACCCCCGAGGCGATGACCGGGGCCGACGCCCGCACGATCGCGGCGGGCACGCCGCTCGAGGTCCTGATGGACCGGGCCGGCCGCGCGGTGGCGTGGACGGTGCGCCGCGCGTTGCCGGGTACCTACGGTCGCCGGGTCGTCGTCGTCTGCGGGAAGGGCAACAACGGCGGCGACGGTCGGGTCGCGGCGCGGGTGCTCGAGACCTGGGGTGTCCGCACAGCGGTGTTCGACCTCGCCGAGGGCATCGCGCGCGCCGCGTTCACGCGGGCGCTGGCGTCAGCCGACGCGGTGGTCGACGCGATGTACGGCACCGGCCTCCGCGGCGCGTTGCGAGACGACGCCGCGTGGGTCGCCGAGCAGCTCGCCGGCTGGTCCGGCGAGGTGGTCGCGGTCGACATCCCCTCCGGCGTCGACGGTCTCACCGGCGAGGTACCGGGCTGGGCGGTGCGGGCGAATCGCACCGTCACGTTCGCGGCGCGCAAGCCCGGTCTCGTGTTCGAGCCGGGCCGCTCGTACGCCGGCGAGATCACGGTCGTCGACATCGGCATCGCCATCGATCAGCATGATGGTGACGATCCGGCCAATGCGCCGGCCGGGATGGTCACCGCCGCCGACGTCGCCTCCTGGCTCCCGGCGCGGCGCGCCGACGCGCACAAGTGGCAGTCCGGGGTGCTCACCGTGGGCGGGTCCGGCGGCATGATCGGTGCGCCGCTGCTCGTGAGCCACGCGGCGATGCGGGCCGGCGCGGGCATCGTGTGGTGCGCGCTGCCGGGTCACGACGCCGCGCAACTCGCCTCCGGCACCGAGGTGATCACGCGTCCGCTACCGGCCGACGCGGCCGGCGTGCTCACGCGCGTCGCGGCCGACGCGCTCCTCGCCGACGTCGGTCGGTTCGCGGCCGTGGCGGTCGGACCGGGCCTCGGCGGGGTCGGCGATCCCGACGTGCAGTTCGTGGTGCGCACGCTGGTGGCCGAGGCGCGCCAGCCGCTCGTGCTCGACGCCGACGGTCTCAACGCCCTCGCCGGTGACCTCGCGCAGCTGCGCGCCCGCCGGACCCTCGGCGGCCCGGTGGTGCTCACGCCGCACGCGGGCGAGTACCAGCGACTCATGGGCGCGCCGGTGGGATCGAACCGCGTCGTGGCCGCGCAGGCGCTCGCGGAACGGGCGGGTGCGGTCGTGTTGCTGAAGGGACCCGGCACGGTGGTCGCAGGTCCCGACGGCGCCGTCGCGCTCAACCCCACCGGGGGCGCCGCGCTCGCCACCGCGGGCAGCGGCGACGTGCTCACCGGGATGATCGCCGGCTTCCTCGCTCGCGGGGTCGACCCGTTCCGGGCCGCCGCGGCGGCGGCGTGGGTGCACGGTCGCACCGCCGACCGGCTGGTCGCCGCCGACGGGCCCGGGCTGGTCGCAGGCGATCTCGTCGGCGGACTGGGCCGTACGCTGCAGGAATTGGGAGTGAATCCGTGAGCGAGCGTCCGCGAGCGAGCCATGTCGGCGTGTGGAGCGAGGTCGACCTCGACGCCATCCGCGCCAACGTGGCTGCGCTGTGTGCCGTCGCCGCGCCCGCCGCGCTGCTCGCGGTGGTCAAGGCCAACGGCTACGGCCACGGCGCCGTGCCGGTGGCCCGCGCCGCACTCGACGCCGGCGCCTCCTGGTTGGGCATCGCGCGCATCGAGGAGGGCGAGCAACTCCGCGACGCCGGCATCGACGCGCCGATCATGCTCCTGTCCGAGCCTGCGCCGCGCGTCGCCGCCCGGGTGGTCGCCGCCGGGCTCGTCCCGGTCGTGTACACCGAGGCCGGCATCGACGCGCTGGCGAAGGCCGTCGCCGACTCGGGGCAAGGCGTCGCCCCTCGACGTGCACCTCAAGGTCGACACCGGCATGCACCGCGTCGGCTGCGAGCCCGGCGACGCACTCGCGCTCGCGCGCCTGATCGCGGCACGCGACGAGCTGACCCTCGCAGGTGTGTGCACCCACCTCGCCGTGGCCGACGAACCCGACAACCCCTACACGACCGAGCAGCTGGCCCGGTTCGACGCCGTGCTCGACGAGCTCGACGCCGGCGGCTTGCGGCCGCCGCTCGCGCACGCGGCGAACTCGGCGGGCCTGCTCGTCGCCGGGCGCGCGCTACGACCTCGTGCGCATCGGCATCGCGTGCTACGGCTTGCCGCCGGCGCCGGCGGTCACCGACGGCGACCTGGTGTTGCGCCCCGCCCTCTCGCTGCGCGCACGCGTCACGTTCGTGAAGTCGCTGCCCGACCGGTGCACGCGTGTCGTACGGCCTGCGGTCGGCGGTGGGCGCGTCGGGACGGGTCGCCACCGTGCCCGCGGGCTACGCCGACGGCGTGCCGCGCGGTCTCGGGATGGTCGGAGGAGAGGTGCTGATCCGCGGTCAACGGCGTCCGATCATCGGCATGGTCACGATGGACCAGCTGATGGTCGACCTCGGTGACGTGCCCGCCGAACCCGACGACGACGTCGTGCTCATCGGCCGCCAGGGTGACGACGAGATCACCGCCACCGAGTGGGGCGAACGTCTCGGCACGATCTCCTACGAGGTCATCACCGGCATCGGCGCGCGCGTCCCCCGCACCTACGTCGGCGACGAGGCACCGACCTGATGGCCGTCTGATGGCACCGAAGGCGCTGAAGCGCACCGGGCTGGTGGCGGGCGTGACCGCGGGCGCGTTCGGGCTCGCGTACGCGACCGAGCGTGCGTTGGTCGCGCGGCTCCGCCACCGCGACGATCCCGACGCCGGCGAGCCGCTCGTCCCGGTGTTCGACGAGGCGCGCATCCTCGACAGCCACGACGGAGGGACGATCTACACCATCAGCCGCGGCACCGGGCCCGTCGTCGTGTTCTGCCACGGCGTCACCCTGTCGTCACGCGTGTGGGCGAAGCAGTTCGACGCGTTCCCGGCCGCGGGGTTCCGGGCGGTCGCGTTCGACTCGCGTGGACACGGCGAATCGCGCGTGGGCGACACCGGTCACTCGCTCGACAACCTGGCCGACGACCTGCGGACCGTGCTCGAGGGGCTCGACCTGCGCGACGTCGTGCTCGTCGGTCACTCGATGGGCGGCATGGCGGTCCAGGCGTTCGCCATCCGCCATCCCGACGTCGTCGCCGAGCGCGTGTCCGGGCTCGTGTTGCTCTCGACGTCGTCGCACAACCTGGTGAGCGACGCCAAGCGGGTCCGCGGCGCGGTGGAGAAGGTCGTCAACGTCGGACCCGACGTCGGCACGTTCATGCGGCAACGCAACCTCGGGCTGCTGCTGGCGCGCATCGGCTTCGGTGACGATCCCAACCCGAGCCACGTCGAGGCGACGCGCGAGATGCTCGCCGCGTGTGACAAGGCCACCACGCGTGAGGCGGTGTCGGCGCTCCTGCACCTCGACCTCACCGAGGGGCTGCCGAACGGTGCAGGTCCCGACGCTCGTCGTGGTCGGTACCGCCGACGCACTGACGCCGCCGCGCGACTCGCGTCGCATCGCCGAGCTCCTCCCGGCGCGCGACTGGTCGAGTACGCGGGCGGCGGCCACATGCTCATGTACGAACGCACCGACGAGGTCGACGCGCTGATCATGGACTTCGCGTGCGGAGTGCAGACAGGAGCGGCGGCGACGCAGGTCGACGCCGCACGCGCGACGACGGGCTGACGTGATCACCGACGTCCCCGGTGTCCTCGCCGGGCACTGGACGGGCGACGGCCACCGGCGTGACCGTCGTGGTCTTCCCGCCCGAGACCGTCGGGTCGATCGAGATCCGCGGGGGCGCGCCGGCGACGCGCGAGACCGCGGTGCTCGATCCGTTCGCCACCGTCGAGCACGTCGACGCGATCGTGCTGACCGGCGGATCGGCGTTCGGGCTCGCCAGCCGCCGACGGCGTGATGCGCGCGCTCGCCGAGCAGGGGCGCGGGTTCCCGACGCGTGGCGGTCCGGTGCCCATCGTGCCCGCCGCCGCGATCTTCGACCTCGTGGTCGCGGGCGACGAGCGCCCGGGTCCCGACGAGGGGCGTGCCGCGCTGGCCGCGGCGCTCGATCCTGACGTGCCGCCGCTCGCCACCGGGCGCGTCGGGCGCCGGCCGGGGCGCGAGCGTGGCCAAGTGGCGGGGCGGTGAGCACGGCGCCACCGGCGGCGTCGGCAGCGCGTCGGCGCGCGACGGTGACGTCGTCGTCGGCGCGCTGGTCGTGGTCGAACGCGGTCGGCGACGTCGTCGCCGCCGACGGCACCCCGATCGTCGCCTCGCAGGCGCCTCCCGGACACGCCGGCCTTCCCCGAGGAGGCGCCGTTCGAGACGCGGCTCGACCCGGTCAGCGGACGTGGGCACGAACACCACCCTCGCGGTGGTCGTCACCAACGCCCGGTGCACGAAGGTCGAGTGCCACCTGCTCGCTCGCAGCGCCAACCACGGCCTCGCGCGGGCGATCCACCCGTCGCACACCCGTCACGACGGCGACCTCGCCTTCGCCTGCGCGACCGGCGCGGTCGACGCCCACCTCGACCGGCTGCGCGTGATGGTCACCGACGTGACGGCCGAGGCGGTGCGCGACGCGGTCGCGTACCATCGGGACACTCCCTGATCAGGACGCCTGATCAGGAGTCGGCCTGCCGTGTCGCTGCTCGAACCACCTTCGTTCGCCTCGTTCGCCGACCTCGAACGTGAGGCGCTCACGTGCACGAAGTGCCCGCTCGCGGAGACGCGCACGCAGGTCGTGTTCGGCGTCGGCGACCCGCACGCCGACCTCCTGTTCGTCGGTGAGGGTCCGGGCGAGCAGGAGGACCTCACGGGCGAGCCGTTCGTCGGGCGCGCCGGCCGTCTGCTCACCAGCCTGATCGAGGGCATCGGTCTCACCCGGGCCGAGGTCTACATCGCCAACGTGGTGAAGTGCCGGCCGCCGGGGAACCGCGACCCGCTCCCGCTCGAGATCGAGACCTGCCGGCCGTACCTCGAGGCGCAGATCGGGTTCATCGAGCCGCGGGTGGTCGTGACCCTCGGCAACTTCGCCACCAAGCTGCTGCTCGACACGAAGGACGGCATCACCAAGCTGCGCGGGCGCGAGTTCCCGTTCCGCGACGGCGCGGTGCTCATCCCGGCGTTCCATCCGTCGGCGGTGCTGCGCAACGGCGGCGCGGCCCTGGCGCAGGCGCGCGCCGACTTCGTCACCATCAAGCGCGCGCTGGCCGCAGAGGCGTCGAGCGCGTCGATGACGTTCCGCACGACCACCCACGACGCCGGCGGAGACGCACGCGCTCGGGCAGCGGCTCGGCGCGCTGCTGCGCGCCGGTGACGTCGTCGTGCTCGACGGTGAGCTCGGCACCGGCAAGACGGTGCTCGCCAAGGGGATCGCGGTCGCGCTCGGCATCGACGAACCGGTGGTGAGCCCGACGTTCACGGTCGTGCGCGAGTACGACGCACCCACGCCGCTCGTGCACGTCGACGTCTACCGGCTCGACCACCTGCAGGAGCTGCACGACCTCGGGTTCGACGATCTCGTCGGGGGCGACGCGGTCACCGTCGTCGAGTGGGGCGACCGGGTGAGCGCAGCGCCTGCCCGAGCGAGCGACTCGGCGTGCTGCTCGAGCCGGGCGACGGCGACGACGACCGCGTCGTGTCGGTCGACGCCGCCGGGATCACGTGGGCCGAACGCCGCGACGCGCTGGCCGCGGCCGTGGGCGGCTGACGTGCTGCTGCTCGCGCTCGACACGTCGACCGCGCAGGTGTCGCGTCGCGTTCGGCGACGGCGGCGCGGTGCTCGGCTCGGTGCAGCTCGTCGGTGGCCGCCGCCACGCCGAACAGCTCGCGCCGGCGATCGAGTACCTGCGTGACCAGTGTGGCGTCGACCTCGACCACCTCGCCGCGATCGCGGTGGGCACGGGCCCCGGGCTCTTCACCGGGCTGCGCGTCGGGGTGACCACCGCGAAGGTGATGGCGCAGGCGCTGCGCATCCCGGTCGTCGGCGTGCCCAGCCTCGACCTGGTGGCGTACCCGTTGCGGCACTCGGGGCGCACGATCGTCGCGGTGCTCGACGCCCGCCGCCGCGAGGTGTTCGCCGCCCGCTACCAGCCGGTGCCCGGTGGGGTGCAGCGGGTGTCCGACTACGCGGTGCACGCCCCCGCCGAGCTGGTCGCCGACCTGCTCGCCGATGCTGCCGACTTCCCGCACGGCCTGCTGCTCGCCGGCGACGGCATCGCCCGCTTCCCGGACGAGTTCGCCGCGCTCGAGCACGCCGAGCTCGCGGGGCCCGAGTTCGCGGCGCCGAGCGTCGCCGCGCTGGTCGCGCTGGCGACGGCGCGCGCCGAGCGCGAGGAGTTCGAGCAGCCCGGCCGAGCTGCGCCCGCTGTACCTGCGCCAGAGCGACGCCGAGATCGCGTGGGGCGAGCGCTCGGGCACGGTGGTGGGTGTGATGGCCGCCGAGCCCGACGTCGCCGCGCTCACGGTCCACGTGCAGCCGATGCGTCGTCGGCACCTGCGGTCGGTGCTGCGCATCGAGCAGCAGGTGTACCCGCGCCCGTGGAGCTCGTCGCTGTTCATGTCGGAGCTCGCGCTGCGCATCGACGCGCGCGTACTTCGTCGCGCGCGTCGGGCGCGACCTCGTCGGGTACGCCGGGTTGATGATGACGCTCGACGAAGCGCACGTCACCACCATCGCCGTCGATCCGAAGCGGCACCGGTCGAAGATCGGCACTCGGCTGCTGCTCGTGCTCGTGCGCGAGGCGATCGCGCGCGGCGCCACCGCGATCACGCTCGAGGTGCGGATGTCGAACACCGGCGCGCAGGACATGTACCGCCGCTTCGGGTTCGGGCCGGTGGGCGTGCGCAAGAACTACTACCAGGAGGTCAACGAGGACGCGCTGGTGATGTGGGCGCACGAGGTCGACCAGCCCGAGTACGCGGCGCTGCTCGACTCGATCGAGCGCACGCTGCCGGGCGAGACGGTCGTCGACGAGGGGCGACGCTGGTGACGCTCATCCTCGGCATCGAGACGTCGTGCGACGAGACCGCGGCCGCGGTCGTCGAGGACGGCCGCACGGTGTGCTCGTCGGTGGTGTCGAGCCAGGTCGACCTGCACGCGCGCTTCGGCGGCGTGGTGCCCGAGGTGGCGAGCCGCGCCCACGTGGAGCTCATCACGCCGGTGATCGCGGAGGCGCTGGTCGAGGCGGGCGTCGAGCTCGCCGACCTCGACGCGGTCGCCGCGTGCCACGGGCCCGGGCTCGCCGGCGCGCTGCTCGTGGGGGTGGCGGCGGCCAAGGGTCTCGCGGTCGCGGCCGGCCTGCCCTACGTCGGCGTCAACCACCTCGAGGCCCACCTGCACGCGGCGTGGCTCGAGGATCCCGACCTCGAACCGCCGCTGGCGGTGCTCATCGTGTCCGGTGGCCACACCATGACCGTCGTGATGGAGGACCACGGCCGCTACCGCGTCGTCGGCCAGACCGTCGACGACGCGGCCGGCGAGGCGTTCGACAAGGTGGCCCGCCACCTCGGCCTCGGGTACCCGGGCGGGCCGGCGATCGACCGCCTCGCCCGCGAGGGCGACCCCGCGGCGGTCCGCTTCCCGCGGGCGATGCCCGGCGAGGCCGACTTCTCGTTCGCGGGGCTGAAGACCGCGGTGGTGAACCACACCCGGCGCGAGCCCGACACGCCGCTCGCCGACGTGGCCGCCTCGTTCCAGGAGGCGGTCGTCGACCAGCTGGTGGCGAAGCTGCTGGCCGCGGCCGACGAGGCCGGTGCCCCGGTGCTCGCCCTCGGCGGCGGGGTGGCGGCGAACTCCCGGCTCCGGGCCAAGGTCGCCGACGCCGCCGCCGCCACCGGCCGGTCCGTCTTCCTGCCCCCGCCCTCGCTGTGCACCGACAACGGGGCGATGATCGCCGCCACCGCCTGGTGGCGCCTCCGGGCCGACGGCCCCACGCCCCTCGACGCCGGCGCCGACCCCAACCTCCGACTGGTCTGACCGCACCAACTTGTCGGGGGCGGGGCGGCTCTGGTACCGTTAGCACTCGCACTCGGCGAGTGCTAACCCTTCGCCGGCGTCCTTTCCACTTCCTCTGCACACGTATCTGCACCTGCAGGAGGCACATCCATGAGTCTGCAACCGCTCGAAGACCGGATCGTCGTTCGTCCCGGTGACGCCGAGGAGACGACCGTGAGCGGCCTCGTCATCCCCGACACCGCCAAGGAGAAGCCCCAGCAGGGCGAAGTCATCGCGGCGGGCCCGGGCCGGCGCTCGGAGCACACCGGCGAGCTGATCCCCGTCGACGTGTCCGTCGGCGACGTGGTGCTCTACTCGAAGTACGGCGGCACCGAGGTGACCGTCGACGGTGAGGACCTCCTCGTCCTCTCGAGCCGCGACGTCCTCGCCAAGGTCACCGCAGCCAAGAAGAAGTAGTAGACGGTACCACGAACCACGATTCGGGGGCCCGGGGCGGCCGCCAGCGCATCCCGCGGCCGGCGACGGCCCGGGCCGGCGCGGCGGCGCCCTGGGCCTCCTTCGCGTCGGCGTCCGCATCGGGCCCGGACCGATCACCGTCGAGCGCGTGCGGTCCCGGTTCGCCGACTACGCGCCGCCGCCCGAGCCGCCGCTCCAGCCGGGTGGCCGCGCGGCCGCGGTGCTCCTGCCCGTCTTCGAGGAGGACGGCGAGGCGCGCATCGTGCTGACCCGCCGGCCCGAGACGATGCCGTCGCACCGGGGCGAGATCGCGTTCCCGGGCGGGAAGGTCGAGCCGACCGTCGACCACGACGCCCGCGACGCCGCGCTCCGCGAGGCGGAGGAGGAGATCGGGCTGCGGCCGCGAGCTGGTCGACGTGATCGCCGCGCTCCCGACGCTCGGCACCGTCGTCGGGCAGTTCAACATCACGCCCTTCGTCGGGATCACCGACGGCCGCCCGATCATCACCGCCGACTCGCGCGAGGTCGACCGGGTGTTCGACGTCGCGCTCACCGAGCTCCTCTCCGACGACGTGTACCACGAGGAGCGCTGGTCGTGGGGCTTCGACGGCACCGAGCGCGCGATGCAGTTCTACGAGCTCGCCGACGAGACGATCTGGGGCGCGACCGCTCGGATCCTCACCGGGTTCCTGGCCCGGATCGTCGACGTCGAGGTGACCGGCGACTGGGGCGACTGGACCCGCGCCTGACCCGCCCAGGCCCGGGCGGGTCCGCCGGGCGGGACTAAACTGACTTCTTTCCCCCAGCGGCGCGGGAGGTACCGGGTTGGAAGTCGAGATCGGCATCGGCAAGTCGGGTCGGCGGGCCTACGGGTTCGACGACATCGCCATCGTGCCCAGCCGGCGGACACGCGACCCGGAAGACGTCGACATCTCCTGGGAGCTCGACGCGTTCAAGCTCGAGCTGCCGGTCATCGGCTCCGCGATGGACGGCGCGGTCTCGCCGCGCATCGCGATCGAGATGGGTCAGCTCGGCGGCATGGGCTGCCTCAACCTCGAAGGTCTCTGGACGCGCTACGAAGACCCCGACGTGCTGTTCGAGGAGATCGCCGAGCTCCCGAACGAGAAGGCCACGCGGCGGATGCAGGAGATCTACGCCGAGCCGATCAAGGAAGAGCTGATCGGTCGACGCATCCGCGAGATCAAGGATGCCGGCGTCACCGCGTGCGCGTCGCTCACGCCGCAGCGCGTCGAGCAGTACTCCAAGCACGTGCTCGAGGCCGAGCTCGACATCCTCGTGATCCAGGGCACCGTCGTGTCGGCCGAGCACGTGTCGAAGACCGTCGAGCCGCTCAACCTCAAGAAGTTCATCCGTGAGTTCGACGTGCCCGATCATCGTCGGCGGGTGCGCCTCGTACTCCACCGCGTTGCACCTGATGCGCACCGGTGCGGTCGGCGTGCTCGTCGGCGTCGGGCCCGGTCACGCGTGCACCAGCCGCGGCGTGCTCGGCATCGGTGTGCCGCAGGCCACCGCCATCGCCGACGCGGCCGGCGCGCGCATCCGTCACCTCGACGAGACCGGCGTGTACGTGCACGTCATCGCCGACGGCGGGATGCGCACGGGCGGCGACGTCGCCAAGGCGATCGCGTGCGGTGCCGACGCGGTGATGATCGGTTCGCCGCTCGCCGCCGCCTACGAGGCGCCCGGCCGCGGCTACCACTGGGGCATGGCGACCTTCCACCCCACGCTCCCGCGCGGCGCGCGCGTCAAGGCGTCGAACCGGGCGACGCTGGCCGAGATCCTCACCGGCCCCGCGCACGAGAACGACGGCACCCTCAACCTCTTCGGAGCCCTGCGCACCTCGATGGCCACCACCGGCTACGAGACGCTGAAGGAGTTCCAGAAGGCCGAGGTGATGGTCGCGCCGTCGCTGCAGACCGAGGGCAAGGTGCTCCAGCGGGCCCAGGGCATCGGCATGGGCCGATAGCCGGTACGCCACAGAAGATCCAAGGAGCGAAGGACACATGGACATCGCCACGCTTTCCGCCACCGCCCAGGCGCTCGTCGCGCCGGGCAAGGGCATCCTCGCCGCCGACGAGAGCAGCGGGACGATCAAGAAGCGCTTCGACTCGATCTCGGTCGAATCCACCGAGGACGAACCGTCGCGACTACCGCGAGATGCTGTTCACCGCGAAGGACGTCGGCGACTACATCAGCGGCGTCATCCTCTTCGACGAGACCATCCGCCAGGACGCCGCCGACGGCACGCCGCTGGTGAAGCTGCTCGAGGGCCAGGGCATCATCCCCGGCATCAAGGTCGACCTCGGCGCCAAGCCGCTCGCCGGCGCCGACGGTGAGACCGTCACCGAAGGTCTCGACGGCCTGCGCGAGCGCCTCGCCGAGTACCACTCGCTCGGCGCCCGCTTCGCCAAGTGGCGCGCGACCTACACGATCACCGACACGCTGCCCAGCGCGTACTGCATCGACGTGAACGCGCACACGCTCGCGCGCTACGCCGCGCTGTGCCAGGAAGCGGGCATCGTCCCGATCGTCGAGCCCGAGGTGCTCATGGACGGCGAGCACACGATCGAGCGTTCCTTCGAGGTCACGTCGGCGGTGCTCGACGCGCTCTACGAGGCGCTGTTCCTCCAGCGGGTGCGCCTCGAAGGCACGCTGCTGAAGCCGAACATGGTGCTGTCGGGCTACTCGTCGTCGCAGCAGGCGTCGGTGCAGGAGGTGGCCGAGGCCACGGTCCGCTGCTTCCGGGCGACCGTGCCCGCGGCCGTGCCCGGCATCGTCTTCCTCTCGGGCGGTCAGTCCGACGAGGTCGCCACCGCGCACCTCAGCGCCATGAACCAGCTCGGCGACCTGCCGTGGCAGCTGAGCTTCTCGTACGGCCGGGCGCTGCAGGCCCCGGCGCTCAAGGCGTGGAAGGGCGAGGCGGCGAACGTCGACGCCGGGCGCGACGCCTTCCTCCACCGGGCCAAGCTCAACAGCGCCGCCCGTTCCGGCTCGTACACACCCGACATGGAGAAAGCGGCGGGTTGACCGGCAGTTGAATTCGGATCGTCCGAGTTTCTTCTCGAAGTCACAACATTTGCGTTGTACAGTCACTCGATTCCTATGCGACGGATCGACTCCACCCACAGCACCTGGTTGTTCGACACGGAGCGGATGCGCTTCTGCCGCCTGCCGCGAGGCATCGACCCCTCGTCGATCACCCTCGACAGCGAGTGGCAGCCGTACTTCGGGCTCGAGATCGACGCGGCCGGTGCGTTCACGGTCGCGCTCAACGCCGACCACACCCGGCTGCTGCGGGCGTGGCGCGAGGAGCCCGAGCCCACCAAGGAGCTCGAGCTCCAACCCGACGTCTCTGACTGATCACGCCTACTCGCGGACCTCCTTCTCGCAGGACCCGAACACGCGTACGATCTCGGGGTGATCACCTCCGACGCGATCCTCGCGGGGCTCAATCCGGTCCAGCGTGAGGCCGCGTCGGCGCCCGACGGTCCGATCGTCGTCATCGCCGGCGCCGGATCGGGCAAGACGCGCGTGCTCACGCACCGCATCGCGTTCCTGATCGCGGAGCAGCGGGCGTCGCCGTTCGGGCTCGCCGCGATCACGTTCACCAACAAGGCCGCGGGCGAGATGAAGGCGCGCGTCGGCGAGCTGGTCGGCCCGGTCGCCGAGCGCATGTGGGTGTCGACGTTCCACTCGATGTGCTCGCGCATCCTGCGCCGCGAGGCGCCGGTGCTCGGCTACCGGTCGTCGTTCTCGATCTACGACCAGGCCGACGCCGTCCGCCTCGTCGACTACGTGCGGCGCGATCTCGACATGGACCCCAAGCGGTTCCCGCCCCGGCGCCTGCAGGCGGCGATCTCGGCGATGAAGAACGAGCTGGTGTCGTGGGAGCAGGCCGTCGACCGCGCGTTCACGCCGCCCGAGAAGCGGGTGGCCGACGTGTACCGCGAGTACCAGCGGCGCCTGCTCGAGGCGTCCGCGCTCGACTTCGACGACCTGCTCGTGCAGACGGTGCACCTGTTCCGCGACCACGCCGACGCCAAGCAGCGGTGGAGCAGTCGCTTCCGTCACGTGCTGGTCGACGAGTTCCAGGACACCAACGTCGCGCAGTGGGAGCTCGTGCGGATGCTCACCGAGGAGCACCGCAACGTGATGGTGGTGGGAGATCAGGATCAGTGCCTCGTCGAGGGCACCCGCATCACCATGGGCGACGGCACCGACGCGTGCGATCGAAGACGTGCACGTCGGCGACCTCGTGATGTCGTGCTACGGCAGCGGCGACTTCCGTCCGGCGAAGGTGCTGCGCACGCATCGCGCGGTCGCCGAGCGCGGCGTCGCCATCACGCACTGCGTCCGGTCGCCGCATCGTCTCCACCGAAGACCACGTCCACTTCGCGGGTCCGGTGCAGCGAGTCCGACGAGGTCCACCGGCACCGCGAGCTCTCGGTGGTGCTGTGCGACGAGCTGGTCGGTGCGACGCCGATGCACCGCGTCTCCTTCCCCGACGTGGCGACTCGACGTGCAGCACTGCCGAGATGCGCGTCGTCGCCGACATCGTGCGTGCGTATCTCGTCCGATCTCGACGTGCCCGTGCATCCGGTCGCACGCCTGGGCGAGCGGCCGCTCCCGTTCCTGCCCGCGTCGTCGGTGCGGCGCGGGATGGTCATGGTCGATGAGCACGGACAGTTCGACGTCGTCACCGACGTCGAGGGCGTCGACCTCGAACTCCCCGTGTACGACCTCGACGTCGAGCGCACGCACAACTTCGTCGCCGAGGGCCTGGTCACGCACAACTCGATCTACAAATTTCGCGGGGCCGACTTCCGGAACCTGACGAAGTTCGAGGAGACGTTCCCCGAGGCGTCGATCATCCTCATGGAGCAGAACTACCGCTCCAGCCAGCGCATCCTCGACGCCGCCAACGCGGTGATCGCCAACAACGCGGCGCGCCGTCCGAAGCACCTCTGGACCGAGCAGATCGGCGGCGAGCTCATCACCCGCTACCACGCCGAGGACGAGCACGACGAGGCCGCGTTCGTGGTGCACGAGATCGGTCGGCTGGTCGACACCGAGCACCACCGCTTCGGCGACGTCGCCGTCTTCTACCGCACCAACGCGCAGAGTCGCGTGGTCGAGGAGTCACTCGTGCGCGCCGGTGTGCCGTACCGGGTCGTCGGGGGCGTGAAGTTCTACGACCGGCGCGAGGTGAAGGACGTCCTCGCCTACCTGCGCGCGCTCGTGAACCCCGACGACGAGGTGAGCTGGCGGCGCGTGGTCAACACGCCCAAGCGCGGGCGTCGGCGACACGTCGGTCAACAAGGTGGCCGCGCACGCGCAGGGCGCGGGCATCACGTTCCGCGAGGCGCTGTCGCGCGCCGACTTCGCCGGGGTGACCGGCAAGGCGCTCGGGGGCATCCGCGACCTGCTCGAGCTGATGGTGGGGTTCGAAGCCACCGCGGTCGGTGGGATCGGGCCGACGGTCGAGGCGATCCTCGAGCAGACCGGCTACCTCGCCGAGCTCGAGGCCGAGCGGTCGATCGAGGCGCGCGGTCGCATCGAGAACCTGCAGGAGCTGGTGGGCGTGTGCCACGAGTTCGACCAGGCCCTCGACGCCGGCGACGTCTCCGGGCTGCCCGGCATCGCGGGCGTGGGCACCGCCGACAACACCGCCGGTGACATCACGATCCCCGAGGGCCTCCCGCGCATCCAGGCGTTCCTCGAGGCGATCTCGCTGGTCACCGACATGGACACGAGAAGCGAGGGCGGCGCCAACGACACCAGCGTCGGTCACGCTGATGACGTTGCACACCGCGAAGGGGCTCGAGTTCCCCGTCGTCTTCCTCACCGGCATGGAAGACGGCGTGTTCCCGCACACCCGCAGCCTCGGCGATCCCGACGAGCTCGAGGAGGAGCGGCGCCTCTGCTACGTGGGCATCACCCGGGCGCGCGAACGGCTCTACCTCTGCCACGCGTGGAGCCGGATGCTGTTCGGCGCCACCGACTACTACCCGCCGAGCCGCTTCCTCTCCGAGATCCCCGAGGAGCTGGTGCAGTCCTTGGGGAGTGGTTTGGGTGCAGGGGCGGAGCGAGGTCGCACCTACGGCGGGGGCACCAGCCGGCGCGACCCCGCCGAGCACCGGCGGGCGGTGGCCGAGGCGGCGATGCGACCGGCACCGATCAGCGCCCCGAGCGGGGCCCACCGGCGCGCGCGGCGCCGAAGGCATCGGGCTGCGGGTGGGCGACGACGTCAGCCACGACAAGTTCGGCGAGGGCGTCATCCTCGAGCTGGTGGGCGAGGGCGACAAGACCGAGGCGGTCGTGCACTTCCGCGACGTGGGGGAGAAGCGGTTGCTGCTGGCGTGGGCGCCGCTGGCGAAGGTCGGGGCCTAAGCGGCGGCGGGTGCCGGCTCGCGACGGCGGAGATCGATCAGCAGCTGGCCCTTGTTGGCGCCCAGCTCACCGACCTCGGACTGGTAGCGGGCGAGGTCGGTGCTGCGCACCTTGTCGTCGTGGCAGTCGACGAACGAGTTGATCGAGCCCCGCCAGCGCACGCGGCAGTCCTTGGTGCCCGGCTTGATGTCGGACAGGGCGACGACCTTGCCGGCCTCCAGCGCCAGGAGGATGTTGCGGTCCCCGCCGAAGGGGTCGGGGAAGAAGAACGGGCCGCCGTCCTTCAGGTCGTTGCGGATCGCGGTGGCGGAGCCGGCGGGGAACGCCTGGTACTTGGTCGGGCTCGACGCCCGGCTGCTCGCCAGCAGCAGCACCGCGGCCACCAGCACGCCGGCGAGGATCACCGCACCGGCGGCCAGGAGCAGGAGCTTGGTGTCGGAACGTCGCGATGGGCACGGCCCACTGGTGTACCACCCGAAGCGCCTCGATCCCCGGTTTGTGGTCGGTCCGACTGATCGACCACGATTCCCCTCCGTGGATCTCTTCGAATATCAAGGCAAGCAGCTCTTCGCGCGCTACGGCATCCCCGTCTCCGACGGCGCGCCCGTCACCACGGTGCCCGAGGCGGTGGAGGTGGCCGACCGCATCGGCTACCCCGTCGTCGTGAAGGCCCAGGTCCAGGTGGGCGGGCGCGGCAAGGCCGGCGGCATCAAGCTCGCGGCCAACTCCGCGGAGGCGCGCACCCACGCCGAGCACATCCTCGGCATGGACATCAAGGGCCACACGGTGAAGGTGGTGTGGATCGAGAAGGCGAGCGACATCGCCGAGGAGTACTACGCCTCCTTCACCCTCGACCGGGCGGCCAAGCTCCACCTCGGCATGCTGTCGGCGCAGGGCGGCGTGGAGATCGAGCAGGTGGCGGAGGAGAACCCCGACGCCCTGGCCAAGATCCACATCGACCCCGTCGACGGGCTCACCGAAGCGCAGTGCCGGGAGTGGGTGGCGACGGCCTTGCTCAACCCCGCGGCCACCGAGGGCGCGGTCGACATCCTCATGAAGCTGTACCAGGCGTACGTCGACGGCGACGCCGACCTGGTGGAGATCAACCCCCTGATCCTCACGCCCGACGGGCGCGTGCACGCGCTCGACGCCAAGGTCACCCTCGACGACAACGCGATCTTCCGTCACCCCGACTACACCGACTACGACGCCACCCAGGTGCGTGACGCCCGGGAGGAGTTCGCCCACGAGCAGGGGTTGCAGTACGTCGGGCTCGACGGCTCGGTCGGTGTGATCGCGAACGGCGCCGGGCTCGCGATGAGCACGGTCGACATCGTCAACCAGGTCGGCGGCAGCCCGGCCAACTTCCTCGACATCGGCGGCGGCGCCAACGCCGACGTGATGGCCGGCGCGCTCGAGCGTCATCATCAGCGACACCAACGTGCGCTCGATCTTCATCAACATCTTCGGCGGCATCACCAAGGGTGAAGAGGTCGCCAACGGCATCGTGCAGGCGCTCGAGCGCGTGCAGATCGATCCGCCGATCGTGATCCGCCTCGACGGCACCAACGCCGACGAGGGTCGCAAGATCCTCGAACCTCACCTGTCCGACAAGCTGCAGATGCAGCCCACCATGCTCGACGCCGCCCGCACGGCCGTCGAGCTCGCCGGAGCCCAGCCGCCGCAGGCAGAAGGAAGTTTGACGTGAGCATCTTCGTCGACGAGACCACCAAGGTCGTGTACCAGGGTCTGACCGGTGGTCAGGGCAGCTTCTACGGCAAGCTCAACCGCGACTACGGCACGCAGGTCGTCGCCGGCACCAGCCCCAAGAAGGCCGGCACCGACGTCGACGGCATCCCCGTGTTCGCCAACGTCGGCGACGCCGTCGCCGCGACCGGCGCCACCGCGTCGTGCATCTTCATCCCCGCGCCCGGTGTCAAGGACGCGGTGATCGAGGCGGCCGAGGCGGGGATCGAGTTCGTGGTGTGCATCACCGAGGGTGTGCCCGCGCACGACGAGGCGTGGTTCTTCAACAAGTTGCGGCGCGACTTCCCGAACACGCGGCTGCTCGGTCCCAACTGCCCCGGCATCATCAGCCCGGGCAAGTGCAACATCGGCATCACCGCCGGACACATCGCCAAGGCCGGCGGGCCGGTCGGCATCGTGAGCCGCTCCGGCACGCTCACCTACCAGGCGCTCTACGAGCTCCAGCAGAAGGGCATCGGCGTCACCACGTGCGTCGGCATCGGCGGCGACCCGGTGCCGGGCACCAGCTTCATCGACTGCCTGCGCGCGTTCGAGGCCGACCCCGAGACCAAGGCCGTGATGATGATCGGCGAGATCGGTGGTTCGGCCGAGGAAGAGGCGGCCGACTTCATCAAGGCGTCGATGTCGAAGCCGGTGTCGTCGTACATCGCGGGGGTGACCGCGCCCGCAGGCAAGAAGATGGGGCACGCCGGCGCCATCGTCTCGGGCGGCAAGGGCACCGCGGCGGCGAAGATGGAAGCACTGCGCGACGCCGGCGTCGAGGTCGGGCTCAACCCCACCGAGGCCGGCGAGCTCATGGCGGGGATCGTTTCCAAGCTCTAGGCGTGCTGCAGCGCGCGGCGCCGGTACGGCGTGAGCGTGCCTATCACGTAGGTGCCCCGAGCGACCCGTCGCACGGTGTCGCGTCGTTCCTCGTAGCCGAGTGCGTCACCGAGCTGCTTCACGGGATCGGTTGCGAGCAGCACATGACCGGCGAGATGCAAGAGCGCGATGGATCTCCTCCAGTGTGAGCGCGTCCTCGGCGTGGAGCAGGATCCGAAGCGCGGCGTCGCGGAGCACTCGACCGCGCAAAGGGACGGCGCCGGCAACTGGCGGCGGGATGATGTCTGGCCCTGTGGGTCGAGGACGCCGTGACTTGTGGAATGCACGGCCTTCGTCGGACGGCCACAGCACTCGCGGAGCTCGTTCGAGCTCTCGACGTAGCACGAGCGAACTCGGCTGCGAGCCGCTGCTGCTCGGCGTCGATCGCCGTTGCGGCGTCGGTGAGCTCTCGCTGTCGTTCCAGGAGCGCTTGACGGTCGGCCAGGGGCCGCAAGTGAGGAGATCCAACGGTGGTCACGGGCGTTCCTCCGGCTCGAGTTCGATCGGATCGAGCGGGGAAGCGGACCCAGCATGGCACCGGGGTATGACGTTCTTGCCTGACCGGCGTCGACGATCAGTACGCCTCGGGTGCAGTAGCCGAAGAATCTGCACAGATTCTGCGGTAGCGCTTCGTGGTCGTCGTCGCCCAACTCGGATGCAGAATCTCCGCAGAATCTGCCCTAGTGCGCGAGAGATGTGTGGTGTCCAGAGTCCGGGTCGGGCGAGGTCAGGCCGCGGCGGCGTCGGGGAGGGTGGCGGTGCCGTCCCTCGGTCGAGCCGCCGGGTGGAGCGGTGGGCCGCGGTCGGTCGTCGCCGTCGTCGGGTTCGCCGAGCACGGGCGCGAGCCACCACGCGATGGAGCCGAGCACCAGCGCGAAGCCGAACGCGATGCCGCCGACACCGGCGGCGCTGCTCGGCGCGATGTCGCTGATGACCGCGACGCACCCGCCGAACACCGCGAGCACTCCGATCCACGTCGTGGCCCGTCGTCGATCGCCGTGGCCACCGACCAGACCGACGACCGCGCCGGCGGCGATCGCGAGCAACCCGCCGAGCAGCAGACTGTCGTTGCCGCCGAGGACGATCGGCGCCCGCGAGCGTCTCGATCGCGCCGACCGCGACGAACGGCGTCGCGGCACCCGCGTACCGCGGCGGTCGAGCGCGGCGCCCGCGCCGAGGAACACGAGGCCGAGGATCAGCGCCGCGGTGGCGCGAGCTGTCGGTCGTGTCGCCACCGGACGAGAACGCCGACTGGTTGCTCGTCGACGAGATCTCGCTCTGGAACGGCACGACGCCCGAGTTGCGTTCCCGACCTCGAACGTCACCCAGCTCGCGAAGACGAGCAGCGCGCCGGCGAGGAAGATCGCACGGCCCTTCGTCCAGGTGAGCGAGGTAGAGCGCCAGCGTAGCTCACCAGCGTGAGCAGGTAGACGCCGCGGATCTCGCCGCTGGCCGAAGCTGCCTCCTCCGAAGCCTCCTCCAAAGAAGGCGAAGAACCACAGCAGCGGCACCGCGAGGACCGATGGCGGTGACGCATGCCGGCGCGGAGCGGACCGGGCGCTCGGATCCCGAGCAGCAGCGCGAGGGCGAGCAGCAGAGCGTGAACAGCACGCCCGGTGTCGTGGGGTCGTGTCGTCGGCCTCGGCCACGAACGCGACCACGCCGACGACCACGAACGCGCCCGCGGCGGCGCCGAGCACGTGCGCGAACCCGGGTCGGGGTCGTCGTTCGACCCGCCACCCCAATCGGGCCGCGAGCCCGGACCGCGCGGGTTCGATCACCTCGGCCATGTTCGCCCCTCCTCGACGTCAAGTCGAGAACTCGATCGGCCCCGCACGAGGCGGGGCCGATCAGTCAGATGTGGATGTGAGATGTCGCTCAGGCAGTCGGCGGTCCGGACGGCGGCGGCGGCGTCGACGAGCCACCCTTCGCGCCACCGAGGGAGCCCGGAAGCTCGCCCGCCTCCTTGGCCATCATGTAGCCACCGGCGGTCAAGCCCACCGCAGCGATGATGCCGAGGTAGAAGCCGATGGCGGTGCTGCTGCTCTCGTTCAGGAGCTTGATCAGCAGGAACAGCAGTGCGATCGCACCGCCAGCCAGGTGGACGACCCCCCACCCGATGCTGCCCAGCCGCTCCGGGAGTTCGACCCCGGTCAGCTTCTCCACGATCACGTGCGCGGCCAGCACGATCCCGATGAGGATCGCGAGCGATGCCCCAGATGGCACCCGGGCTCTGCCACCCGTTGCGGCTGATGGTGCCGAACGGCCCGAAGTCGACGCTGTACCAGTGGAAGAAACTGAAGACGAGGAGCAACACCCCGGAGACCGCCGTGGTGATCTCACCGGGAGTCAACTTTTTCAGGTCCAAGACCCCTACCCTCTCTCTGTCCGTGCATGCCCGGCGCGGGCACACCGGGAACTAGCCCATCATGGCTTGACTCTGATTGCAAGGATCATCCTGTCGGGCCGCCCCGCTGGGGGTGACTCGGCTACGTTCAGACGGTGGGCCGTCTCGCAGTGCTGGCGTCGGGGAGCGGCACCATCCTGCGCTCCATGCTCGACTGCGATCTGCCGATCGCGGTGGTGCTCGCCGACCGTCCGTGCGGTGCGCTGGGCATCGCCGAGGAGGCCAGGGTGCCGACCGAGCTGGTCGAGCGCACCACCTTCGGTGCCGACTTCGACCGGGTCGCGTACACCCACGAGGTCCTCGACGCGCTGCAGCGCCACCAGGTCGACCTGATCGCGATGGCCGGCTTCGGCACCATCCTGTCGAAGCCGATCCACGACGCCTTCCCCGACCGCATCGTCAACACCCACCCCGCCCTGCTCCCCGCGTTCAAGGGCTGGCACGCGGTGGACGATGCGCTCGCCGCCGGAGTGAAGGTCACGGGATGCACCGTGCATCTCGCCCGGCTCGAGGTCGACGACGGTCCGATCCTGGCGCAGGAGGCGGTGCCCGTCCTCCCCGACGACACGGTCGAGACCCTCCACGAACGGATCAAAGAAGTCGAACGGCGGATCTACCCCGAAGTGCTGCGGAAGTTGGTGCAATGACGACGAACCAAGATGCGAACCACGATCAGCCGAGCTCTGCTCTCGGTGTACGACAAGACCGGCATCGTCGACTTCGCGCCGCGAGCTGCAGAGCCGCGGCGTCGAGCTGGTGTCGTCGGGCGGAACCGCGAAGGCGATCGCCGACGCCGGCATCCCCGTGACCGCGGTCGACGACATCACCGGCGTGCCGCCGATCCTCGATCACCGCGTCGTCACGCTGCACCCGAAGATCCACGGCGGCATCCTCGCCGACCGGTCGAAGTCGTCGCACGACGAGGACATGGCCACCTACGGCATCGAGCCGTTCGACCTCGTGGTGTCGAACCTCTACCCGTTCGCGCAGGACCCCGGCATCGAGACCATCGACGTGGGTGGTCCCGCGATGGTGCGGGCGGCGGCGAAGAACCACGCGTTCGTCACCATCGTCACCGACGCGTCGCAGTACGCGCCGCTGCTCGAGGAGCTCGACGCCAACGACAACACCGTCGGTGACGACACCCGCCGCGCGTTCGCGATCGCCGCGTTCGCCAGCACCGCCGCGTTCGACGCGCAGATCGTGGCGTGGCTCCAAGAGGACGAAGCACTTCCGACCTACATCGACCTCGCGCTCGAGCGCACCGGCGACGCGTTGCGCTACGGCGAGAACCCGCACCAGCACGGCGCTCGCTACCGCATCAGCGGCACGTCGAGCTGGTGGGACGACGTCGAGCAGCACGCCGGCCTCGCGCTCAGCTACCTCAACCTCTACGACGCCGACGCCGCGTGGCGCCTGGTGCACGACCTGGGCGAGTGGCAACCCGCGGTCGCGATCATCAAGCACGCCAACCCGTGTGGCGTCGCGCTCGGCCGACGACCTCGCCACCGCCTACCAGCGCGCGCTCGAGTGCGACGAGCGCTCCGCGTTCGGCGGCATCGTGGCACTCAACCGCCCGGTCGACGCCGCCACTGCGGAGCGCATGGTCGCGGGTCCCCAGGCCGACCTGATCATGGCGCCGGGTTGGGAACCGGGCACCGTCGACGCGCTGATCACCAAGCGCAAGAACACCCGCCTGCTCACCGCGGGCACGCCCGAGGCGCAGGCGCTCGACTTCCGCCAGATCAGCGGCGGGTTCCTGGTGCAGGATGCCCACCACTTCGCCGCCACTCGTGACGACTGGCGGGTCGTCACCAAGCGGGCGCCCACCGACGCCGAGTGGCGTGACGCCGAGCTCGCGCTGGCGCATCTGCGGGCACGTGAAGTCGAACGCGATCGTGCTGGTCAAGGACGGTCAGGCGGTGGGCATCGGCGCCGGCCAGCAGAACCGGGTGGAGTCGGGCGAGATCGCGGCCAAGAAGGCCGACGGCCGCGCCGAGGGCGGCGCCTGCGCCTCCGATGCGTTCTACCCGTTCCCCGACGGCATCGAGGCGGCCGCGGCGGCCGGTGTCGCAGTGATCGTGCAACCCGGTGGCGCGATGCGCGACGAACCCAACATCGAGCGCGCCGACGAGCTCGGCGTCGCCATGGTGTTCACGGGAGAAAGGCACTTCCTGCATTGAGCGCGAAGATGATGCCCGGAGGTCCCGTCGCCGACGCGGTGTTCGCCGACCTCGTCCCCCGCAGCGAGAAGCTGATCGCCAACGGCCACACGCCCGGCCTCGGCACCATCCTCGTCGGCGACGACGGCGCCGAGCGCGCGCTACGTCGGCATGAAGATGGAGAAGGCGCGCGAGCTCGGGTGGTCGGCGCCGCACCAGCACCTTTCCGAGGACGCGACCCAAGCCGACGTCATCGCCGCGGTGCGCGCGTTCAACAGCGACCCGCTCGTCGACGGCTTCCTCATCCAGCACCCGACGCCGCCGCAGATCGACTTCGACGCCGCACTGCTCGAGATGGATCCCGACAAGGACGTCGACGGCATGCACCCGGTGAACATGGGCCGCCTCGCGCTCATGATGCCGGGACCGGTGCCCGCGACGCCCGCCGGCATCGAGACGCTGCTCGCGTTCTACGAGGTGCCCGTCGCCGGTCACGAGGTGTGCATCCTCGGGCGCGGCACCACCCTCGGTCGCCCGCTCGCGCTGCTGCTGTCGCAGAAGCGGTCGACGGCCAACGCCGCGGTCACGGTGGTGCACACCGGCGTGCCCGACTGGCCCGAGTACACGCGGCGCGCCGGCATCGTCGTCGCCGCCGCCGGCGTGCCCGGCATCCTCCAGCCCGAGCACATCTCGCCCGGCGCCGTCGTGGTGGGCGGGGGCGTTCGTTACGAAGGCCGCAAGCTGCTCCCCGACGTCGACGAAGCCTGCGAGGAGGTGGCCGGCGCGATCACGCCGCGGGTCGGAGGCGTGGGACCCACCACCATCGCCATGCTGTTCCGCAACGCGATCGAAGCCGCCGAGCGCAACGTCCAGCGCCGGGCCCAGAGCAGGACGGCGTGAGCGAGACCTGTCCGTTGTGCGGAGTGGCGGTTGCCGCCGAACGACGTGCGATGCCCTGACTGCAACATGACGCTCGCGGGTGTCGGCACCCGCGCTGCCCGCCTTCACCCGCCAGTCGGTCTGGTACTGGGCGGGGGCCTTGCTGGTGATCTACCTGGTCGTCCTCGCCATCGTGGTGGCTCGCCCGCTGACGAGTACCGTCACTGGCTCATGTCGAGCGACCGTCACACCATCATCTACACCCACACCGACGAGGCCCCGGCACTGGCCACGAGGTCGCTGCTGCCGGTCGTCAACGCCTTCACCCGCGTCGCCGGCGTCCAGGTCGAGCTGCGCGACATCTCCCTTGCGGGCCGGGTCCTGGCCACCTTCCCCGAGGGCCTGACAGCCGAGCAGCGGGTCAACGACGACCTCGCCGAGCTCGGGGCGCTGGTGCAGCGGCCCGAGGCCAACGTCATCAAGCTCCCCAACGTCTCGGCGTCGATCCCGCAGCTCAAGGCCACCATCGAGGAGCTCCGCGGCAAGGGCTACTCGCTGCCCGACTACCCCGACGAGCCCTCCACCCCCGAGGAGCAGGAGATCCAGGCCCGCTACGACAAGGTCAAGGGGTCGGCGGTCAACCCGGTGCTGCGCGAGGGCAACTCCGACCGTCGCGCACCGGCGTCGGTGAAGAACTACGCCAAGTCGCACCCCCACAAGATGGGGGCGTGGGCGAAGGACTCGAAGACCCACGTCTCCACGATGGGCCACGACGACTTCCGCTCCAACGAGCAGTCGGTCACCATACGCCTCCGCCGACGAGCTGAAGGTCGAGCTCGTCGCGCGCGACGGCAGCGTCACCGTGCTGAAGGAGTCGATCCCGGTCCTCGCCGGCGAGATCGTCGACGCCACCTTCATGAACGCACGCGCGCTCGACGCGTTCCTCGCCGAGCAGATGGCCGACGCGCAGGCGCAGGGCGTGCTGTTCTCGATCCACCTCAAGGCCACGATGATGAAGGTCTCCGACCCGATCATCTTCGGCCACGCGGTGAAGACGTACTTCGCCGACGTGTTCTCGAAGTACGGCGACACCTTCGACCGCATCGGCGTGAACCCCAACGACGGTCTCGCCGACGTCCTCACCCGCGTCGCTACGCTGCCCGACGCCGAGCGCGCCGCGATCGAGGGCGCGATCGCCGCGCGCCTGCAGGACGGCCCCGCGCTCTGGCGATGGTCGACTCCGACCGCGGCATCACCAACCTGCACGTACCGAGCGACATCATCGTCGACGCGTCGATGCCGCCGATGATCCGCGACTCCGGCCAGATGTGGAACGCCGCCGGCGAGCTGCAGGACACCAAGGCGGTCATCCCCGACTCGTCCTACGCCGGTGTGTACGCCGCGGTCGTCACCGACTGCCAGGCGCACGGCGCCTTCGATCCCGCCACCATGGGCTCGGTGCCCAACGTCGGGCTCATGGCGCAGCAGGCCGAGGAGTACGGCTCGCACGACAAGACCTTCGAGATCCCGGTCGACGGCACCGTGCGGGTCGTGAACCGGGCGGGCGACGTGGTGCTCTCGCACGACGTCGAGGCGGGCGACATCTGGCGCGCGTGCCAGGTGAAGGACGCACCCGTGCGCGACTGGGTGCGCCTCGCGGTGCTGCGCGGTCGGCTCACCGGCGCGCACGTGGTGTTCTGGCTCGACGAGACGCGCGCGCACGACGCGCAGATCATCGCCAAGGTGCGTCAGTACCTGCCCGAACACGACACGTCGGGCCTCACCATCGAGATCCTGGCGCCGGCCGACGCATGCGCGTACTCGCTCGAACGCATCCGTCGCGGCGAGGACACCATCTCGGTCACCGGCAACGTGCTGCGTGACTACCTCACCGACCTGTTCCCGATCATGGAGCTCGGCACCAGCGCCAAGATGCTCTCGATCGTGCCGCTCATGAACGGCGGCGGCCTCTTCGAGACCGGTGCCGGAGGCTCGGCGCCCAAGCACGTCCAGCAGTTCGTGAAGGAGAACCACCTCCGCTGGGACTCGCTCGGCGAGTTCCTCGCGCTGGCCGCGTCGCTCGAGTTCCTCGCGCAGAAGAGCGGCAACGCCACCGCGCAGATCCTGGCCGACACGCTCGACCGCGCCACCGGCTCGGTGCTCGACGAGAACCGCTCGCCGTCGCGCAAGGTGCACGAGCTCGACAACCGCGGGAGCCACTTCTACCTGGCGCTCTACTGGGCGCGGGAGTTGGCCGGTCAGACCGACGACCCCGAGCTGGCGGCGCGCTTCGCCCCGATCGCGGCGGCGCTTGGGGGCCGACGAGGACGCGATCGTCGAGGAGCTCAACGCGGTGCAGGGCTCGCCGGTCGACATCGGCGGCTACTACCAGCCCGACGACGAGCTGGTCACCGCGGCCATGCGCCCCAGCGCCCGCTTCAACGCCATCATCGACGCCATCTGACCCGACCGAGGCGAGAGGCCGCAGCTCGGAGCGCTGCTGCTCGCCGAGCTGAACATCCGGCACACGCGCCGGCACATGCCGACGCGCCGGGTCGCGGTCGACCACGGCTACCTGCCCACCAGCGGCCCCGCGTTCGGTGGCGTGCTCATCGGCGCGGTGGTCGCCGAGTGCGTGCCCGGCCTCGACGAGGACCAGACCGACGCCCTCGCCCGCCTGGTCGACGTGGCCAGGAAGGGCACGCTCACCGTCCCGCGCATCGCGCTCCGGTACCGCCTGCAGCGTGACACCCATGGGCTCGACCTCTCGCGGCACCGCATCATCAGCGCGGCGGTGGAGCAGGGATCGGTGCGTCCGATCCTCGAGCTCGACCTCCACGGTCGGCCCGCACCTCAGGTGATCGGCGCGCTCATGGCGGGATCGCAGCTGCCGTCGTCCGGCCGGGCGGTGGTCGTTCCGCTTCGTCGACGCGGCGCTGGCCCGCCCGGGCGCGCTGCCCGAGGGCCTCGAGGTGCGCCGTCGCTACGAGGGGCTCGCCGGGATTGCGGCCACCCGGGCCCGGGACCACCACCACCGTCGGCGGCGCGGCCGGCTCTCCAGGGCCGACGAGTGGGCCGGCGTCCCGTCGGAGCGGCGCTGGGCGATGGAGGTGCTCGGCCTCCAGGTCGGCCACGCCATCGAACGCGACGACGTGCAGAAGCGGTTCCGCCGGCTCGTCCGACTCGCCCATCCCGACCACGGCGGCGAGAGCGCGGGCGCGGCGGAGCGGATGGCCGAGCTCGCCGAGGCGCGCGAGCTGTTGCTGTCGGTGATCCAGCCCGACGCCGACTCCTTCTCGAGTGCCGCCGGATCGGGAGCCAGTGCGTAGGGCCGGGTAATTTCGGCCGCATGGCAACGAACCCCCTCCACGTCACCGTCACCGGCGCTGCGGGCCAGATCGGCTACGCGCTCGTCCACCGCATCGCGAGCGGTCAGCTGCTCGGCCCCGACCAGCCGGTGGTGCTGCGGCTGCTCGAGATCGAGCCCGCGCTGCCGTCGCTCGAAGGCGTGGTGATGGAGCTGGAGGACGGCGCCCACCCGCTCCTCGTGGGCATCGAGGCCACCGCCGATCTCAAGACCGCGTTCGACGGCACGTCGTGGGCGCTGCTCGTCGGCTCGATCCCGCGGAAGGCGGGCATGGAGCGCGGCGACCTCCTGTCGGTGAACGGCGGCATCTTCAAGCCCCAGGGCCAGGCCATCAACGACCACGCCGCGAGCGACGTGCGCGTGCTGGTGGTCGGCAACCCGTGCAACACCAACTGCCTCATCGCCCGGTCGAACGCGCCCGACGTGCCCGCCGACCGCTGGTTCGCGATGACCCGACTCGACGAGAACCGGGCCAAGACGCAGCTGGCCAAGAAGGCCGGCGTGCTCTCGCGCCAGGTCAGCAACGTCGCCATCTGGGGCAACCACTCGGCCACGCAGTTCCCCGACTTCGCCCACGCCCGCATCGACGGGAAGCTGGTGCCCGAGGTCATCACCGACACCGCATGGCTGCAGGGGGAGTTCATCGAGACGGTGCAGAAGCGCGGCGCCGCGGTCATCGAGAAGCGCGGCGCGTCCGTCGGCGGCGTCGGCGGCACACGCCGGCGATCGACTCGGTGAACAGCGTGCACTTCGCCACGCCCGGCGACGACTTCCACTCGGTCGCGGTGTGCAGCAGCGGCCAGTACGGCGTGCCCGAGGGGCTGCAGTTCGGCTACCCGGTGCGCAGCGACGGTTCGTCGTGGACGGTCGTCGAGGGCATCGAGCACGACGACTTCGCCCAGGGCAAGATCGACGTCACCACCAAGGAGCTCGTCGACGAGCGCGACGAGGTCCGCTCGCTCGGCCTCATCGTGAACTGATCACTGAATCGGGCCTGGTCGTTCGAGTTCGCCGACGACCAGGGCATCGACGTGGACCGTTGCGGTCTGACCGTCGACGGGGACGCGGCGTCGTTCGCGGCGCAGGTGGTCGTGCCCGACGTGCGGGGTCGTGGTTGTGCGCGACGACGAGATCGCGCCGCCGCAGCCGCGACGACCTGCTCGTGATCCGCGCCGAAGGGCTGTGGGTGGAGCTGCTGTGCGAGACGCCGGGCGAGCACTGGAGCATCGGGCTCGAGGCGTTCGGCGTGCGCTTCGACGACGAGGCGGAAGCCGCGTCGAGCGACCGCGGCGAGCGCGTGCCTGTCGGCTTCGACCTCGAGTGGGAGACGCCCGACCGCGTCGTCGGCGAGGTGCTCGTCGGCCGCGCGCGGATACGAGCTCGACGGCCGCGGGACGTTCACCTTCTTGACAGGGCGCTCAGCTAGGCGCGCAGTGGGTGCCGGGCGGGGGCAGGGTGCCGTCGACGAAGTAGGCGACGACGGCGTCGTCGATGCACGCGCTGATGCCCCGCCCGAAGGCAGTGTGCTCGGTGCTGTCGAACGTGAGCAGGTCGGAGCCCTGGATGCGGGCGGCCATCGCCTTCGGCGCCCGCGTACGGCGTGGCGGGATCGCCGGTGGTGCCGATCACCAGGATCGGCGCGGTGCCCCGCACCTGCACGTCACCGAGCTTGTCGCCCTTGGCCGGCTTGGGCATGCCCACGCACGCCGCGGTCGCGAACGATCCTCCCCAGGGCGGGATCTGGGCCTGGAACTCGGCGACGTCGGCCAACTCGCTCGCGGTGCGTCGGCGTGCCCTTCGCCGGGCGGTCGACGCAGTCGATGACCGAGTTGGCCTCGACCAGTGCGTCGTAGTGCCCGTCGGGCGTGCGCCCGAGGTACTGGTCGGAGTAGGCGAGCAGTGCGGGCGCGGTCCCCGAGTTGACCGCCTGGCTGAGCGCGTCGGCCAGGAGCGGCCATCCGCGCGAGCGGTCGTAGAGCAGCGAGAGCACCGCGTTCTCGAGCAGGCCGGGCGTCAGGTTGCCCTCGCCGCGTCACGCCGTCGAGCGTGTACGTGCTCGGCAACGGCGCCTGGTCGACGCGGGCGATGAGCTGGGTGAGCTGGTCGCGCGGCGGGCCCGACGCGGCCAGCGAGCACCCGCACTGCTGGCACCAGTCGAGGAACGCGGTGAGCGCGTCCATGAAGCCCTTGCCCTGACGGAACGCGTAGTCGCGCGTGCTGATCCAGTAGTCGGGCGGACCGTCGAGCACCAGCCGACCGACTGACGCCGGGATACATCTGCGCGTACGTCGCGCCGACGATGGTGCCGTACGAGTAACCGAGGTAGTTCAGGTGCGCGTCGCCGAGCGCGGTGCGGATCGCCTCCAGGTCGCGCGCCACGTTGCGGGTCCCGACCTGGCCGGCGAACGTGCCGGTGCGCGCTTTGCAGCCGGCCGCGAACTGCGCGTTGTACCGGTGCAGGACGTCGAGCTGCTCCGCCGTCGTCGGAACCGGCGCGATGCCGGCCGCCAGGTCGAGGACGGCGATCGTCGACGCAGTCGACCGCACGCGACGCGCCGACGCCGCGTGGGTCGAAGCTCACGACGTCGAAACGATCGAGCACCGTCTGCGGCAGACGCGACCACGTCTTGCGCAGGTAGTCGACGCCCGACTGACCGGGTCCGCCGTAGTTCACGACCAGCGATCCGAGGCGTTGGTCGGGTGCCGCGGCCGGACGACGGATCAGCGCCAGCCCCACCTGCTCTCCGGTGGGCGCTTCGACCAGTCGACGGGGACGTTGAGGGTGGCGCACTGGAAGCCGTCGCCGCAGTCGGTCCACGTCAGCGTGGTGTCGAAGGCCGGCAGCGGCGGCCACGTCGTCGTGGTGGTCGTCGCGCTCGAGGTCGTCGTCGGCTTCTTGCCCTTCGCCCACGCAGGCGAACCGCCCTGGATCAGGGAGGGCGCGACCGACAGCAGGAACGCCAGGAGCGCGAGGGTGGTTCGTCTCACGGCCAGGCGGGGTCGCCCCAGGGGCTGGGCAGGCCGAGCTTCCCGGGGTTGAGGATCCCGTGGGGATCGAGCGCGGTCTTGGTGGCGACGAGCACGTCGTACGCGGCGCCGAGCGCGGTGCGCACGTACCGGGCCCGGTTGAGCCCGATCCCGTGATGGTGGCTGAGCGCGGCGCCGCAACCGACGCTCGCGGTCATGGCCGCGTCCCACAACCGGCGGTAGCAGTCCTCACGCTGGTCTTTCGGCGGGAAGCCCCCGAAGGTGAAGTAGAGGCACCCGCCGTCGGAGTACGCGTGGGAGAGGTGCGCGGACGCGACGGCGAGATCCTCCGAGGCGCGGAGGGCGGCGAGCACCGAGTCGTACACCGCGGGCAACGCCGACCAGCTCGCCGCGACCTCCATCGTGTCGACGACCGCGCCCTCTTCGATGTAGCGGTGGAGGGCCGAGACGTCGTTGCGGTGTTCGAGCCAGGTGTCGAGCAGCGCGGGGTCGGCGAAGGTCGCGTCGGTGCACTCGTCCTGCACGACGCGCAGCACGCCGTCGACCAGCGCGGGGTCACCTTCGTCGAGCACGAGCAGGATGGTGCCATCGCCGGTCCGCGAAGTGGCGGTCACCCTCGATGGCGTCGTAGAGGCGCAGCACCGCGGGGGTGGCGCCGCGACGCAGGATGCGCCGGCACGCGTCGAGGCCGTCGACGAACGTGGTGAACCGGAATGCGGCGCGCACCTCGGCGGGCGGCACCGGGTGCACGCGCAGCCGGGCCCCGGTGATGATCCCGAGCGTGCCCTCGCTGCCCACGAAGACCTGCGTGAGGTCGGGTCCGACCGCGGCGCGGGGCGCGCCACCGGTGTGGAGCGTGCGACCGTCGGCGAGCACGACGTCGAGGCCGAGCACCATGTCCTCGATCTTGCCGTACCGGGTGGAGAGCTGGCCCGCGCTCCGGCACGCCAGCCATCCACCGACGGTCGAGAGGTCGATCGACTGTGGCCAGTGCCCGAGCGTGACACCGTGCTCGGCGCGCAGCGTCGCCTCGAGCGGCGTGCCGAAGGTGCCGGCGCGCACGTCGAGCACGAGCGACATGTCGTCGACCGCGACGATGCCGTCGAGGGCGGTGAGGTCGAGGACCACGCCGCCGTGCACCGGCATGCTGGCACCACACACGCCGCTGCGACCAGCCGCCACGGTGAGCGGCACGTGCGCGTCGTGGCACGCCCGGGCGACGGCCGCGACCTCGGCGGCGGTGTTCGGGGTCACGACCGCAGCCGCCGGGGTGACCGCGGTGCCGTCGTCGTCCCAGATCATGGCCAGGGGCCACCAGTCGCGGCTGGCGGTGGCGATCGCGTCCGGCGCGCGGTCGACCCGGCACACCGCCGCCAGTTGGTCGAGGAGCGCGTCGGGGACCTCGGCGACCGTGCCGCGCAGTGGGCTCATCTCTTCAGGTGATCTGCGCGCGCTCGGCGTCGATCGACGCCCGGTACGCGGCGACCTCGGCGTCGCGCTCGGTGTCGGACCAGCCGAGGTCGGGCGCGATCAGCGCGGCGACCGACGCAGCCGCGTCGGCCGATGCGTCGCGCGCGAGGAGCCGGGCGCGGGTGCGGCGAGAGAGCACGTCGTCGAGCGTACGAGCCATCTCGTGCCGCACCGCGTACCGCGCCTCGGCTCGGAGGTACGGCAGGCCGGGTACCAGCGGCGAGGCGAGATCGGGTTCGTCCACCGTGAGCGCGCGCACCGCGTCGGCTTCGGTGCCGTACCGGCCGGTGAGGTGCTCGTGGGTGCTCGGTTCGAGTGCAGCCTCGGGTGGGGCGATGCCCTCGCCGCCGAACAGGCGCAGGTGCTTCGTGCGCGACGGCCCCACCACTTGACCAAGTCCGCCCTCTCCGCCGAGTCCGCCCTTTCCGCCGAGTCCGCCCTGTCCGCCGAGTCCGTCGACCACCGCGTCGACTGCGTCGGCGGCCATGCGGCGGTACGTCGTGAGCTTGCCGCCGGTGACGGTCACCACGCCGCTCGGCGACACCGCGCACGGTGTGGCGGCGCGACAGATCGGACGTGCGGGTGGACCGCCCCGTGCGCAGGAGCGGGCGCAGGCCGGCCCACGTGCCCACGACGTCGTCGACCGTGAGCTTCTCCTCGCTGATCCCGTTCAGGGCCGCGAGCAGGTAGTCGACGTCTCCGGGCGTGCACGGCGGGTCGTCGAGGGGTCCGTCGTAGTCGGTGTCGGTCGTACCGACGTAGGTGGTGTCGCCCCACGGCACGACGAAGACCATCCGCTGGTCACCGGGCACCGGGATGATGGCGGCGATGTCGTTGCGCACCTTGTCCCACGGCAACGCGATGTGGATGCCCTTGGCCGGCCGGATCGACGCCGGGTGCGTGCCCTCGTCGAGGGCGCGCACGTCGTCGGCCCACACGCCGGCGGCGTTCACCACCACCCGCGCGCGGACGTCGACCCCCTCGCCGTCGGCGTCGACGCGCGCGCCGACCACGCGATCGCCCTCCTTGAGCAACTCGTGCACCGCGGCATGGTTCGCGATCGCGGCACCGTTGGTCGCAGCCGTACGGGCGATGGTGAGCGTGAGCCGGGCGTCGTCGGTCTGCGCGTCGTAGTAGACGTACGCGCCCGCGAGTCGGTCGCGCGCGAGCGACGGCATGTGGGCCAGCGCGGTGTCGACGTCGACGCGATGGTGGCGCTTCCCGATGCGCAACCCGCCGGTGAGGTCGTACATCCAGAGCGCGCTTCCGAGGAGACGCGCGAGGCGTCGGTCGATCACGCCGCCGCGTGTGAGCAGGGGGACGAGGAACGGCAGGATGCGCACGAGGTGCGGCGCGTTCTCCAGCGCGCGCTGGCGCTCGTACAGCGCTTCGTACACGAGGCGGACCTCGCGCTGTTGGAGGTAGCGCAGGCCGCCGTGCACGAGCTTGGAGCTCTTCGAGCTCGTACCCGAGGCGAAGTCGTCGCGCTCGACCAGCGCGGTGCGCAGACCCCGGGTGGCGGCGTCGAGGGCCACCCCGGCGCCGGTGATGCCGCCACCGATCACCAGGACGTCGAATGCCTCGTCGCCGAGCCGCTGGAGGGACTCCGCTCGATCGAGGGAAGACCGGGTGGCCACCGATCCAGGTTACCGGCCGGTAACCAGCTCCGTGGGGCCGGCGGCGCTCCCCGTCGGGCGCACCTTCGGAGCGCTGCGCCAGGTGAGCAGCATGGTGGCGCCGAAGACTGCGGCCACTCCGATCAGCACCGCCGAGGTGGTCGGGAGGAGGTCACCGGCGTCGGTGCCGGCGCTCAGGAGGTGGATGGTCACCAGTGCGAGCAGCGCGTAGCTCAGCAGGTGCACGCTCCGCCAGACCTTGGGCGAGAGCCGGGCGCGCACCAGCGACGTCACCTCCACCGCGACGAGGAGGTACATCGAGACGATGCCCCAGGCGACCGCGACCGGATGCCACGCCGACGCCATCGGGACGAGCACGTCGACGAGCGAGAACTGCACGTAGCTGTCGACGAGGATCGCGACCACGTGCACCACGACGAACACGATCGCGAGCGTGCTCAGGTAGCGGTGCGTCGAGAGCATCCACGACGGCGACGGTCGCCGTCCGAACGAGCGCAACGCGTGCAGCAGTCCCCACGCGCACGACGCCACGACGAGGCCCCAGGCGACGAGCCCGCCCGCACGGGCGACGTACCACCAGAAGTGCGAGGACACGCCTTCTCAGCTCCCGCCGGTGCGGGTCTGCGGTTGCGGCGAGAAGCCGGTGTCGGCGCTGGGCGCGTCGCCGAAGCCGTCGTCGGACGAGCGGCCGTCGTACGGGGTGGCGCTCGAGCCGCCGCCGGTCGGCGTGCTGTCTGCCGACGACGCCGCGGGCGTCGTCACCTTCGCGGCGTCGGCGGAGTGGTCGCCGGCCGCCATGAAGCCGACCGAGCGCGCCGCCCACCGTGACGCTCACCCCTGCCGCGAGGATGCGACCCTGCGTGCTCAAGCTCCGACGCGCCATCCGTGAATTGTCGCGTCGGCAGGTAAGGATCTGCTGAGATCCCCGACCTCAGATGACGACGCCGGGCAGGCCGTCGGACGCGACGATCTCGAAGTCCTCGGCAACCCACGCCCGCATGCCACCCGCGAGGTTCACCGCGTCGTACCCAGCGCCGACGAGTGCTCCGGTGACCACGCCCGAACGGGCGCCGGTCCGGCAGATGGCGACGATGCGACGGTCGTTCGGCAACTCGTCGATGCGGGCCTGCAGTTCGCCCATCGGGATCCAGGTCGCCGCGGGTGCGTGGCCGGCATCCCACTCGTCGGCTTCGCGCACATCGAGCAGGTACGCGCCGTCCTCGACGAGCTGCTGACCCTCCTCGACCTCGACCTCGGGCACTTGGTCGGCGCTCACGACGGGCACCGTACCCGTCGCTTGAGACTCCGTCCCTCGCCGGCTTCGATCATCTGCCGATCAATTCCACCGGCCGTCAATTGGCCGCACCTTTCCTTGAAAAAGCCAGCGCAATGTGACAGGTTTCACTCTAGGTAGCCGTACACTTCCGGAGAGTGAGAACCCACTCTGCGGGGCAGGACGACCACGACAAGAGAACACATCTCAACATCCCCCAGACGCTTCCTGCACCCCCACCAGGAGACACCCTTGGGACCCCGGCGCACATTCGCAGTCTTGGCCGTGCTTGCCCTCGCCGTCGTCATCACGACGGCGGGCGCGGCCGCAGCGTTCGGCGGCAACGACGGTGACGGTGGCAACGTTCGCGGTCGCGAGAACGCTCCCGGTGTCGGGCACGTCGCGCCGGCGGCCGCGCCGTTCGCGTCCGACGACGACCACGGCAACCACGGCCACCACGACAACGGCCACGACGCGCACGGCGACGACGGGGGCGTGGGCGTGGGCGTGGGCGTGGAGCTCCACCGGTGACAGCGGTGGGGACGGCCACGACGGAGAGGTCAGCGGGCAGGCGAGTGGTGGGAATTCGGGTGACGGCGTCAGCGCCCCCTCGGGCTCGGGTTCGAGCTCGGGTGGCGGATCGGTCGGCGTCACCAGTTCGGGCGCCGGCACCCCGCCGGCACCCGTTGAGGCGCCAGCCGTGGCCGCGAGCGGACCCGCCCCCGACGCGGCCGCGGCGGCGCCCGCTCCCGCTGCCGCTCCCGAGCTGGTGACGGATGCGTTCGTCGCCGCGGCCGGGACCACCGACGCCCCCGGCACTCCGGTGCCCGCGCCGGTCGCGGCGCCGGTCGCGGCACCGGTCCCGACCGGGCTCGAGGGTCTCGACGGACTTCCGGTGCTCGGCACGCTGGGGAGCATCACCGACCGCGTGACCGACGGACCGGCCGCCGCCCGACAGTTGCTGTCGACCGGCACCGGACGATCGCTGATGGTGATCGGGGGACTGTTGGGGGCGATCGCCTGCTTCCTGATGGTGCACCGCCGGACCGACCGGGGCGACCGCAAGCTCTCCACGGCGCAGAGCGGGCCCGAGGTGGCCCGCTTCCGGTGACCGCAACACGACACTCCGCGGGTTCACCGGTCTCCGACCGCTTGCTCGTGCTGCAGTTCATGCGGCTGCTCAACCTGATCGCACTGTTCACGGTCCCGGTCCTCGCCGGGGTCGAGACACGTCGGGCCGTCGCCGTCGCGCTGGTCTACCTGGTCGTGGTGGCCGCCATCGAGGTGCTCCGGCGGATGGCTCCGTCGCACTCGGTCGCCCTCGTCTCGTGGAGCGTGCTCATCGACGGCGCCGCCGTCGTGGTCGGTGTCGGGGTCACCGGGGGGTATCAGAGCCCGCTCCTGTTCCTCGTGTTCCTCGACGTCATGGCGGTCACGCTGGTCGTGTCGTACCGCACCGGGCTCAAGCTGGCGGTGTGGTGCGCCCTGTTGCTGCTGCTCCTGCACGCGGCCGCCGATGCCGGCGTGGTCGAGGGCGAGAACGTGCTCGACGACCGCGTGGCGGTCGTGAGCGCGATCGCGTTCCTCCTCTTCGCCGTGTGCGCGGCGGTGTTCTCGGCGGTCAACGAGCGCGCCCTCCGCAACAGTCGCGGACACCTCGAGCAGCTCGTGGAGTTGGGCGCCGCACTCGAACGTGCCATTCGCCCCGACGACGTGCTCGCCACGCTCGTCCACCACTCGTGCGCCCGCCTGGGGTTCACGCGCGCGGTCGTGCTCGTGCGCTCGGGTCCGGTGTGGGAGGGTGTGCGCGACGACGGCGTGGCCGAGGTGCACTTCCACGTGTCCGACCAGACCGCGCCGCTGGTGGAGGAGGTGTGGTCGACGAGCACGCCGATGCTCGTGCGGGTGGTCGACGACGATCTGCTCGATCTCGTGCTGCCGGGCGCGCGCAACGTCGTCCTCACGCCCATCACCGCCGACGGTGAGCATCTCGGGGTGGCGATGGGTGAATGGGGCGGCGGCAACGACGCCCGCATCCCCACGTCGACCGTGCGCGCGCTGGCGCAGGCGTCCATGCACAGCGCGCTCGCGCTCCGCAACGCACGGCTGCTCGGGGAGAACGAGCGCCTGGCCACGCGCGACTCGCTCACCGGGCTCGCCAACCGGCGGTTGTTCGACGAGTCGCTCCAGCGAGAGGTGGCGCGGGCCCAGCGGCTGAGCACGCCGGTCAGCCTGCTGGTGCTCGACGTCGACCACTTCAAGCAGGTCAACGACACCTACGGTCACCAGACCGGCGACGAGGTGCTGCGCGAGGTCGCCGACGCGCTCGTCGCCAACACCAAGAACTACGACGTCGCGGCACGCTACGGCGGGGACGAGTTCGTCGTGCTGCTCCCGGGCTGCTGTCGTGACGACGCGATCCGCGTGGCCGAGCGCGTGCGCAACGGGATCGCCCGCGCCGTCGGCGAGGCGCCGGTGACCATCAGCGCCGGGGTCGCGGCCGTGCCCGACAACGCCAATGATCGCCGAGCGTCTGATGGCCGCGGCCGATGCCGCGCTCTACGAGGCCAAGCGCACCGGACGCGACCGGGTCGCGAGCTCGGGCCGCAACATGGAGGTGGTGCCTCCGCCCCCGCTGAACTGGAGCGCGCCCCTCGCCCGCGGCGCCTGAGCGCCGTCAGGCGCGCGCGGCCTCGGCGGCGAGCAGATCGACCGCCAGCGTGCGCAGCTCGCGGTGAGACGCCTTGCCCGCGGCTGATCGCGGGAGCGCATCGACGAGCAGGAAGCGCCGCGGCGACTTGTATCCCGCCATGCGCGCGCGGCACCAGGCGACCATCTCGGCCTCGTCGAGCCCGTCGCCGTCGGCGGACTGCACGAGCGCGACGACGCGCTCGCCGTAGCGCTCGTCGGGGACGCCGACCACGACGCAGTCGAAGACGCCGGGATGGTTGCGCAGCTCGGCTTCGACCTCCTCGGGGTAGACCTTCTCGCCGCCGGTGTTGATGCATGCCGATCCGCGACCGAGCAGGCGGACGGTCCCGTCGACCTCGACGGTGGCGTAGTCCCCGGGGATCGAGTAGCGGGCGCCGTCGAGGGTGCGGAAGGTGGTGGCGCTCTTGTCCGGGTCCTTGAAGTAGCCGAGCGGGATGCGACCGCCCATCGCGAGCAGACCGATCGCACCGGAGCCCGGGACCACGTCGAGCCCGGTGTCCTCGTCGACCACGCGGATGCGGTCGTTCACCGAGAACTGCGCGGGAGAGATCACCGCGTCGTTCGCGCGCGCCGACTGGCGCGGGCCCAGGCCTTCGGACGCGCCGAGCGAATCGACGATGGTGGCGCCGTCGAGGTGGTCGAGCAGGGCGCGCTTCACGTCGGGGCTGAACAGGACACCCGACGACGTGATCGCGCGCAGCGACGAGAGGTCCCACCGGTCGGGCGCGACGCGCAGCGCGTCGAGCAGCGGCCGGGCGAACACGTCGCCGACGATGGTGAGCGTCTGCACGCGTTCGCGCTCGACGGCGTCCCAGACGAGCTCGGGATCGAGTCCGAGGTGATCGACCAGCACGACCGTGCCACCTCCCGCCAGCGCGGCGAGCGCGGCGAACAGGCCGGTGCCGTGCATCAGCGGCGCCGCGGGCAGCAACGTCGACGCCCGCTTGCCCGCGCGCGCGGCCGCGAACGGATCGGGAGGCTCGGGTGCGTCGGGGTGCGACGAGGCCCACAGCGCGACGTACAGGTCGTCGTTGCGCCACATCACGCCCTTCGGCATGCCGGTGGTGCCGCCGGTGTAGAGGAAGATCAGGTCGTCGCCCGACGGGGTGGGCGGCGTCCACCCGGCGGGTGGTGTCGACGCGGCCAGGGCCCGCTCGTAGGGCTCGCCGGCTTCGAGCAGGAGGGGGCGCTCAGGCCCGGCGAGGTCGTCGGCCGCCTGCCGCGCGGTCGTCGCGAACTGGGGCCCGTGCACCAGCGCGCGTCGCCTCCGAGTTGTCGAGCAGGTAGTGGAGCTCGTGCGCCTGGTACCGGAAGTTCACGTTGACCGGGACGGCACCCAGCTTCAGCGCGGCGTAGAAGGTCTCGAGGTACTCGGGCCGGTTGGTGAGGTCGATGGCGACCCGGTCACCGGCCCCCACGCCGGCTCCGGAGTGGAGGTACCTCGCCAGGCGGGACGCCCGGTCGGCGAACTCGGCCCAGGCGACACGGCGTTCGCCGCACACCAGGGCGTCGCGATCGGGCACGATGGCGGCGATGCCGTCCCAGACCGCAGCGAAGTTCCAGTCCGACACGAAGGCGATGCTACGGCAGGCCGTTCAGCCTGGTCACAGGCGGATCGGCGCATGATCCGGCCGTTTGGACGGCCGATCGAGGGGAGTGCCGTGCGCCAGGACAGCAGCATGACGGACCCGGATCACCCGGCGGATGGGTCACGTGGCGCTGCTGGTCGCGTTGGCCGTCGTGCCGGTCCTCGCCCTGAACTCGCTCGCCACCGCCACCCCCACTCCCGACGGCCGCCCCGACCCTCGACCGGGGCCGACCGACACCCAGCGCACGTGTCTCGCCGAGCAGGGCGTCGACCTTGCCGACTCCGGGGAGCCCGGGCGAGCGCCCCGCCCTCACCCTGGAGCAGCGCCAGGCGCTCCGGCAGGCGGCGCAGGCGTGCGGGCTCCGCGGCCGGCCCGCGCTGCGGGGGCTCACCGACGCGCAACGTCAGTGCGTGGCCGACCAGGGCGTGACGCTGCCGGAGCGTCCGAGCGACGGGACCCGACCAAACCTGAGCATCGACCAGCGCGTCGCTCTCCGGCGCGCCGCGATCGCGTGCGGTCTCCCGATCCGGGGTCACCACCACGAGCGCGGCGGCGACCAGATCTGACGCAGACCTCTCAGTCGCGACCCAGTTGCGGGTCACCGACGTCGAACCACCAGCGCGCCAGCTGCTCCATCTCGGTGACGGTGGCGCGCAGCTCGTCGCTGAGGGTGCCCGGGTGGCGCGCCGCCATGATCACGGTGAGCGAGCGGTAGTACCAGAGCTGGTCGACCGCGCCCGCGTGGAACCGCTGCCAGACCTCGGGCCCGGTGCGGCGCAGGTCGGCCACGATCGAACGGGCGTTGGCGAGAGCGTCGGCACCCTTGACCCGCAGCACCGGCTCGGGCACGTCGGGCGCCGCGAGGTGGTCGATCGCCTCCTGCTTGCGCCGGCGCCACGTGGACGCGTCACGCGGTGCCTTCGCCTTCGTGGGCAGCTTCCCGTCGATGGTCTCGGTGCACGCCTTGACGATGCGCGACACCTTGCGTCCGTAGCGCCGCCGGATCTGCTTCGGCTTGACGCCGGCGTCCTCGATCGCGTCGTGCAGCAACCCCGCGATCGCCTCCGACTCCGTGCCGCCGTCGTGCAGCACCAGCGCGGCGACCTCGAGGAGGTGTGCGACGTACGGGACGCCGGTGCCCTTGCGGGTCTGGACGCCGTGGAGCTCGATGGCCCACTCGACCGCGCTCGCGAACCGCGGGCCGAGGCCGCGGCCGCGCCGCGAGCTGTCGTCAGCTGGCAGCACGCGCCTTGGCCACGTTCTTCTCGTGCTCCGACAGCGTGGTCGCGTAGTAGGTCTTCCCGTGCGAGTCGGAGACGTAGTACTTGAACGGCACCGGTGCCGGAGCGATGGCGGCGCGGAGCGCGACCTCGCTCACCGTCTTGATCGGAGTGGGTGGCAGGCCCTTCACCTTGTAGGTGTTGTACGGCGAGTCGATCTTGCGGTCGGCATCGGTGGGCACCGGGGGACAACCGCCCTTCGCGTAGCAGAGCGTGGCGTCGATCTGCAGCGGCATGTCGTCCTTGAGTCGGTTGACGATCACCGACGAGATCAGCGGCGTGTCCTCCTTGCTGCCGGCCTCGGCTTCGATGAGCGACGCGCTCACCAGCGCCTGGTACGGCGTCTGCCCGCCGTTGGACGCGCCCGACGACGCCAGCCCGATCTGGTCGGCCTTGGCGTCGAACTGGTCGACGATGCGCTGCAGGATCTGCGGCTCGGTCTCGTTGGCGCCGATGAGGTAGGTGTCGGGCCAGGTGAGGCCCTCCAGCGACGTGACGTCGGCCGGCTCGTAGCGCGACCGGACGGTGTTCGACTTGGCGACCTCGAGGAACTTCTCCGAGCTCTTGCCTTCGAGCTTGCCGACCCGGTCGGCGATCTGCTCCAGCGTGAGCCCGGGCGGGAGGAGCAGCTCGAGGTCGGGGATGTTGCGGCGCGGTCCGCCGCGGAGCGTGTCGAGCGCCTGGCGTGAATCGCTGTTCTCCACGAAGTCGTACCGCCCGGCCACGTACGTCGTGTACTGCGCGGTGGCGGCCACCTGCTGGAACACGGCCGACGACTCGATCACGCCGCGCTGCTGCAGGGCGTCGCCGACCTGGGCCGGCGTCCAGCCCTGCTGGATCTCGACCACCACGTCGGCGTTGCCCGCGGTCGAGCTCTCGACGTTGCTGAGCACCCAGAGCGACGCGATGGCGAGGGGGGTGAGCATGGCGGCGACGACGATCATCGTCATCACGTTGCGGCGGTAGGTGCGGTTGCGCTCCCGGGCGCGACGGCTGCGGGCCGAGCGCCACTGGGGTTCGGAAGGCATCGAGGCATGGTACCGAGCGCCCGCCCGAGGCCTCTCGCGGGCGTCCGCGGGGCCCCGCGAGACTCCGGCCATGCGCTTCGCGATCAAGACGTCACCGCAGGAGACGACCTGGCCCGACATGCTCGCGGTCTGGCAGGTGGCCGACGAGATCGAGCTGTTCGAGTCGGCCTGGACCTTCGACCACTTCTACCCGATCTTCACCGAGCACATCGAGGGCGACTGCCTGGAGGGCTGGATCACGCTCACCGCGCTGGCCCAGGCGACTCGTCGGCTGCGGGTCGGCGTGTTGGTCAGCGCGACGCCGTACCGCCATCCCGCAGTGCTGGCGAAGATGGCTGCCACCGTCGACATCATCTCGGGCGGACGCCTCGAGCTCGGGATCGGCGCGGGTTGGAACGTCGTCGAGGCGCGTGCGTACCACTTGGGCCTGCGCGAAGACCTCACCGAGCGCTTCGACGCGTTCGACGAGGTGTGCGAGGCGCTCATCGGGCTGTTGTCGAACGAGCAGACGACGTTCGACGGTCGCTACGTGCAGCTCACCGACGCGTACTGCAACCCGAAGCCCGTGCAACGGCCGCACCCGCCGATCTGCATCGGCGGTCAGGGTGAGCGGCGCACGCTCCGCTCGGTGGCGCGCTTCGCACAGCACTGGAACTACCCGGGCGGTACGGCCGAGCAGTTCGCGGTGAAGTTCGAATCGCTGCGCGCGCACTGTGCAGACGTCGGGCGCGATCCGTCGGAGATCACGGTGTCGGCGCACCTGATCGGCCTTCGCTTCGGGAGCGGCATCGACGCGGTGGTGGAGGAGGCGAAGCGCTACGCCGACGCCGGCCTCGACCTCGGCATCGTCTACCTGCCGACGCCGCTCACGCCCACCGTGCTCGCACCTCTCGCCGACGCGCTGGCGCGCGTCTGATCAGAGGGTCCAGCCGGCGTTCTTGCGCTCGACGCACGTGGGACAGATCGGATACCGCGTCGGATCGCGGGTGGGCACCCACTTCTTGCCGCACAGCGCGGTGATCGCCTCGCCCGTGATGTAGGCGCGGGTGACGTCCTCCTTGCGGGCGTAGTGCGAGAAGCGGTCGTGGTCGCCGCCGTCGGTGTCGACCGGGACTGGCGTCTCGACGGGCGTCTGCACCGGCGCTTCGACCGGCGCTTCCACCGGCACGGTGGTCGTATCGCTCACCCGGCCAGAGTACCGAGTCGCACCCCAGGTAGCCTCGCAACGTGGCCGACTTCGCCGACGACACGAGCAGTGAGCTCGAGCGAAAGGCCAAGGCGCTGATGTTCGTGGCCCTGTTCGAGACGGTCACCTACCTGCTGCTCTTCTACTTCTGGGTCGTGGCGCCCAACGACGCGGTCAAGGCGGTGGTCGGCTTCTTCCACGGCCTGGTCTGGATGGCCTTCGTGGCCATGACGGTGATCATCCGCCCCGACATCGGGTGGACCTGGGGCTACACCGCCCTCGTCGTGCTCACCGGCCCGATCGGCGGAGTGCTGGTGTGGTGGCGGCTGCGAACGACCCCCCGAGAGCAGCTCGTACCTCACCCATCGCCGCCGGCAGATCGCTGACCGCCACCTCCCTGGCGTCGTCGGCACCGAGGAACACGAAGACGCACTCCGCAACCGGCTCGGCGGTTGCTTGTTGCAGTGCGATCGCGTACGCCGCGCCCTGCAACCGGTAGCGCGCCACCTTGCGGTCGAGGTCGGCGTCGTCGGTCCACGCGTCGGTCTTGTAGTCGACCACCACGAGACCGTCGGGCCGGCGGTACACGAGGTCGACGTACCCCTCCAACGTGGTGCCGTCGACCGGCGTGGCCACGTACATCTCGCGTCGGAACCCGTGTGCGACCGCCTCGCGCACGACGCGCGTCGTGAGCGCGACGCGGGCGCGCGCGGCGACGTCGTCCTCGCGTCCGACGATCCCCTCGGCGGCAGCCTGCGCCGCCGCCGCGTCGTCGAGCCCCGCGCCGGTGGCGAGGTCGACGGTCTGCAACACCGCGTGCACCGCCCGCCCGAGCGCGGTGCCGTAACGGCCCTTGTTCCACGGCGGCAGCTCCAGATCGCGCGGCCCCTTGGCCAGGCCCGGATCCCAGCCGTCGGCCTCCGCCTCGGCATCGCGCGCCACGCGGGTGGCGGAGACGACCCGCTGGCGCATCGCCTCCTGCCGCGCCGCATCCCGAGCGACCAGCCAGTCGTCCCATGCCGGAGGTGGTGGCGCGACAACGGTTGCTCCGTCGGATCGCGGGAGCACGACCAGGTCGTCGTGAGAGGAGACGAAGCTTTCCCAGCCCGGCTGGTCGTGGGCGGCGTTCCAGACCAGCTCGGCATGGGTCCACTTGGTGCTGTCGTCGCCGGGTGCCTTGGCGGGCCGGTGCACCGACACGACGAGGTGGTCACGGGCTCGGGTCATCGCCACGTAGAGGAGGCGCAACTTCTCGTGGAAGTCCATCTGCTCGTCGATCGGCGCGTACCGCTCGAACTCCTCGGTGGTCACACGCTTCGACACGCGCACGGCGTAGGTGTCGCGGTCGTGCGGGAACACGAGCTCCACGCCGGGCCGGCGGCCACCAGCCCTCGTGGTCATGCCCGACACGATCGTGATCGGGAACTCCAATCCCTTGGCGCCGTGGATGGTGAGGATGCGCACCGCGTCGTCGTCGGTCTCGGGCAGCACGGTCTCGACCACCCGCGCGCCCTCGCTGCTCTGCAGATCGGCCCACGCGAGGAAGTCGCGCACGCTGCCCCCCTCGGCGTCGGCGAACGCGCGTGCCTGCTCCACGACGAAACGCACGCGCCGCCACAGGTCGCGGGGTCGACCGTGGGCGAAACCGACCTCCAGCACCCGCCGTTCGCGCACGATGCGGTCGAGGAGCTCACTCGGCGTCGACCAGTAGCGGGCGTCGTGCCACTCGGCCAACGTGCACAAGGCCTCACCCACGGGATGATCCGGCGGCAGCGACGCAGGGAGCGGGACCTGGTGGTCCCAGCGACCGCCGTGCTCGACCTTGAACGTGTAGAGATCGTCGTCGCCGCACCCGAAGATCGGCGAACGCAGCGCGCTCACCAGCGCCAGTTCGTCGGTCGGGTCGTCGACCGCCTGGAGCACCACGAGCAGGTCGCGGATCTCGCGTGTGCTGTAGACGAGCGACGACGTCTCGGCCCGGTACGGGATGCCGGCGGCGTCGAGCGCGTCCTCGAGGTGACCGAGTGACGTGCGCGCCGGGAGCAGGATGCAGAGGTCACCCAGACGGCACGGCTCGACGCGCTCACCGTCGTGCGTCCCGCCTCACCACCGACCACCCCTCGCGGAGCGCGCGCAGGACGACGGCGGCGACGTCGGCCGCCTCGAGCTCACGCAGCTCGTCGGCGCCGGTGACGTCGGCGTCGGGTTCGGTCCCGAGCAGCACCACCGCCGGACCGGTCGGCACCGGGTCGCGCACCGGTTCGAGCGCCACGTACTCGGGTTGCGACTCGGGCTCGGCGACGATGAGCTCGCGGAAGATCGTGTTCACCACGTCGATCACCGGACGGGCGGTGCGGAAGTTTCGGGTGAGGTGCCGCGGCGCCGCCCCGAACGCCGAGCGCGCCCGCAGGAAGGCGGCGATGTCGGCGCGCCGGAAGCGGTAGATCGACTGCTTCGGATCGCCCACCACGAAGAGCCGCCCCGGATCGACGGGGAGCTCGTCCCACCGGTGGGCCCGCGCGTCGGGCTCGCCCGAGGCGATGAGGGCGGCGAGGTCGCACTGGATGGGGTCGGTGTCCTGGAACTCGTCGAGCAGCAACCGCGTGTAGCGGGCCCGCAGCCGCTGTCGGACGTCCCACCCGTGGTCGGGATCGCGCAGCATGGCGCGGGCGAGCACGAGCAGATCGTGGAACTCCAGCTCGCCGGCGGCTCGCCGACTGGCCGCCTCGCGCAGCGTGAACTGCGCCAGCTCCCACGCCAGCCGCTTCACGACCGCCTCCGAGGTGGCGTGCGCGAGCTCAGTCACCGCGGCGCGGATCGCGCCGATCTCCGCACGCACGTCGTCGGCCGTGCAGTCCTCGGGCCAGTTCGTCTTCTTGCCGTGCCGCAGATTCCCGGTCGGCGCGCCCAGGTTGAGCATCCGCATCTGCTCGTACTCGTCGGGGGCAGCGAGCAGTGCGTCGTGCCAGGCCGCAAGGTCGACGACCTTCTCGAGCAGCTTGTCGTCGGCCGCGAGGCAGTGCGCGGCCCGGGTGCGCACCTGGGCGAGCGCGTCGAGGAGCGGTCCCAGCTCCAGCGGCGGGGGATCGGGTTCCTCGTGCATGCGCTCGGCCACGAGGTCCCAGTTGGCGTTGCACGCGAGGGCCAGCGTGCGCAGCACCGTCAGCGTCGTGTCGGCGTTGAGCGCGAGCAGGACGGTGCGTTCGAGCGCGGGATCGTCGAGCAACTCGTCGACGAACCGGGCCCAGCGTTCCTCGAACGCGAGCTGCGACGCGATGTCGTCGAGCACCTGGACGCGCGGGGGCAGACCGGCCTCGACCGGGTGCTCGGCCAGGATCCGTTGCGCGAACGCGTGCAGCGTGGACACCGCGGCGGCGTCGAGCTCCTCCAACGCGAGGGACGCGCGCGCCGCTCGGCACCGGATCGTCGCCACGCGCCACCGGTTCGAGCGCTCGACGGATGCGATCGCGCAGCTCGGCGGCGGCCTTCTCGGTGAAGGTGACGGCGGCGATCTCGCGCATGGGCACGTCGCGCTCGACGACGAGGGCCACGATCCGATCGACCAGCGCCTTCGTCTTGCCCGACCCCGCGCCCGCCTCCACGAACAGGGTCTCGTCGAGCGCGCCGACGATCGCGTTCCGGGTGGCGAGATCCTCGTCGAGGTCATCGAGCGTCTGTTGGACCGCCGCGCTCACGCGTCGGCTCCGACGTCGGCCGCGTCGGCCGCGTCGGCCGCGTCGACCTCGTCGTCGAGGACGTCGGGCTCGGCGAGCGCGACGTAGCCGTGCAGCGCCGGGGCCTCGCGCTTGCGCGAGCCACTCGCGGTAGCGATCGCGCGTGCCGCGGGCGTCGGGGTCGGTGTAGCTGCGGAAGTAGCGGCCCCAGCTGCTGGGCGGGTCGACCCGGCACGGGAACACGCCGGCACCGATCCCGTCGGCGATCGACCGCAGCACTTCGTCGACGCGCGCGTCGACGTCGGCGTCGAGCTCGAGCTCGGCCCACCGGAACTGGCCGCGCGTGCTCACGTACCAGTACGCCGCGCCCACCGGCGTGTCGGACGAACCGAACGACGCGCGTGCCGCGTGCGCGTACACCGGGAGCTGCAGCATCGTGCCGGCCGCGGTGGGATCGTCGTCGGGGATGCCGTTGGGCTTGCCCGTCTTGTAGTCGAGCACCCAGAGCGTGCCGGAGTCGGTGAGATCGACCCGGTCGGCTGCGCCCCGGAAGCGGAGCGTCCGCCCGTCGCTGAGCGGCAGGTCGACCGCGGGCGCGCCGTCGGTGAAGCCGAAGCGCAGCTCGGTGGCGATCGGCCGCAGCCCGTAGCCGTCGCGCATGTCCGAGTCGACCTCGAGGAAGCGATCGAGCTCGGCCAGGACGCGCCGTCGATCGCGATGCCAGAACAGCCGGCGGCCGGTGCGGCCCTGCGCCTCGTACGCCGCCATGCGCTGCTCGGCGATCTCTCGCATCCACGCGTGGTCGGCGTCGCGCCACGGCGCTTCGGGCGCGGGCGCACCTTCGGGCCGGGCCAGGACCTCGGAGAGGAAGACGTCGAGGATCTCGTGGACGAGGCTGCCCTTGTCGAGGAACGTGATCTCGTAGCGCTCCTCGGGCAGCTCCGGGATCTCGACCCGCAACACGTAGTCGAGCAGGTAGTCGTGGGGGTTGTACGCGTAGGTCTGCAGCCGCGTGGGCGAGACCACCACCTCGCCGTCGGTGATGCGGGGGACCTCGTGCCCGGCGAGGTTGCCGTCGAAGCGCGTGAACGCGTGGCTGCTCCGGGCGACGACGGTTTCGACCCCGCGCGCGAGCGCGTGATCGACACGCGCGAGCTCGTGCTGAGCGACCGCACCACCGTCGCGCGCGTGGTCGAGCAGCGTGCGCAGCCGGTGTTCCTGTTCGGTGGCGGGGAACTCGACGCGCGCCAGCCCGGCTGCGAACGACGGCACCGGCGCGTACCAGTCGGCGTGCAGCTCGCCGAGATCCTCCGGCAGGCGTTCGAGGCTCCCACCGTCGACGCACTCGGCGAGGAACCGAGACGGCACGCGTTCGGTGGTGCGACGCAGGTCGCCGCGCGGGAACAGCAGCACGCGCTCGCCCGAGGCACTGGCCAGCGCGGCGAGCAGGCGACGGTGGTCGTCGTCGACGCGTGCCGCGCGCAGCGGGAGCGCGCCGTCGGTGGCGCGCCGGTCGGCATCGGGGAGGAGCGAGTCGTCGTGCACCCGGGTGGGGAAGAGCCCCTCGGCGAGTCCGCACACGAAGACCCGGTCGAGGTCGAGACCCAGGCCGAGCGCGACGTGGCCCATGAGCAGGCCGTCGCCGAAGCGGCCGACCCGGCCGAGATCGGCCTCCAGCTCCAGCTCGAGCGTGCGCCGGAACACGTCGACACCCGGCGAGGTCTCGAGCGCGTCGAGACCCGCCAGGCGCGTGAGGGCGGCGTCGATCTTCTCGCCCGCCTGCTGCTCCGGTTCGGGCCACGCGACGCGACGGGACTCGGGTGCCAGGTGCTCGCGGACGAGGCGTTCGGCCCATCCCGCGAGGTCGCGCCAGCTCGCCGCGGGGTCGACCCGGAGGTCGCGCACGAGGGCGGCCACGAAGTCCTGCAGCGCGCGAGCGTCGGCCAGCCTCCGCTCGTAGCGCTGCGGCCGCGGGTCGCGGTCGGTGACCGCGCGCTCGGCCTCGAGCTCGCGCTCGACGATGCCGGCGTAGCGCTCCAGTCGTCGCTGCCAGTCGTCGGGGCCGCGCACGATCTCGGCGGCCCGGCTGATCCGCTCCCAGCTCGCGCTCGGCACCTCGTGGCCGTTGCGGTACACGGGGGTGGTGGCGAGCAGTCGCATCACGTCGTGACGCTGGAAGTCGCGATCGGGGAGCGCGAGCAGGCCGAGCAGCCCGCGGCCGAGCGCGCTGTCGGCGAGCGTGCGGACGGCGGCGCCGTTGTGCGGGATCCCGGCCGCCTGGAGGTGTTCGTGCACGAGGCGGGCGTACGGATCGGGCGCGCCGTAGAGCACCGCGATGCGTTCGAGGGGTACGCCCTCACGCACCGCGTCGATGACCAGCCGCACGAGTGCTCGCACCTCGTCGTCGGGATCGGACGCCGAGACGACGCGCGTCACAACCTGCGTCGCTCCCGCGCTCGTTGCCGGGGGGCAGCACGAGATCGAGCCGGCCCAGCGCGACGCGGCACGGATGCGTCGGCGCGCGCGTCGCCGGTCGCGCCGGTGACGATCGTGACGGGCGCCCGAGTGGCGACCGCGCGCAGCAACGCCGCCGCGGGGATCGACAGCTCCTGCGGGAGGTGCACCACGATCGCACCCAGATCGGCGAGCAGCGGCACGCCGGCCGCGACCTCGGTGGCGGCGGCGTCCATCAGGTCGCGCTCGTCGTACCACTCGTCGGCGAGCGACGCGCGCACACGCCGGCTGATGCGCACGACGTCGGCGGCGCGCGGCCCCGTGCGCACGAGCGCGTCGAGGGCCGCATCGTCGAGAGTCGACAGCTCGCGGTGTGCGGCGACCAGCGCCGCCTCGGTCGCGGGGTGCTCCGCCACCGGTCGGAAGCGGCCCGGCGCGTCGGCGAGCACCGCCCGCACCGCCGCCGCCAGCACCGGCGTGGACACCGGCCGTCGCTGCGCCCCCGCGAGCCGGGGTGCGCCCAGCAGCTCGGCGAGCCGGTACACGGTCAGGAAGCGTGACTCCGGCGACGCCCTCACCGCCTTCGGACACCCGCCCGAGCGCACCGCCACCGAGCAGACGGCGCGCGGCCACACCCACGTAGTTCGTGGGCACCACCACCGTCACCGGCGCGAGCGCGTCACCCGCCTTCGCTGCGACCACCGCCGCGTGCAGCGCGCGCGACGCCTCGGGGCCGTACGGCACCGGCACCAGCTCGATCGGCATCGCCCCGGATCGTACGGCCGCGGCGCGCGTCGTCTCGCCGATCACCGCGGTCATGCCGGCACCAGCGGTGGGGCCCGGCCAGCGACGGTGACGAGCTCGAGACCGTCGGGGAGGTTGGGGTTGCCGACGAGTGCGAGCAGCCCGTGGGGTACCAGCAGTCGATGGTGGGCTGGGCATACGCAGGCAAGGTTGGCGATCTCGTCCGTGCCACCCCAGGTACGCGGAACCAGGTGGTGGGCTTGCAAGCCTCGTCGTCGGCCGCACCCAGGGACCCGACAGCGCGAATCGCGCAGCAGCACCGCGCGACGCAGCTTGGGTGAGATCGCAGACGTCCGTCGGCCGAACCCGAGCACCGCACCGGAATCGTCGACGAGTACCGGTTCGATCGTCGCGTTCGCTCGCAGTTGCTCCAACAAGGTGTCGGCGATCGGGATGCCGGCGATGTGCGCGGGACCGTGCAACGGCACCGCCACCTGGATCCCGGCGAGCGGCGCCAACGACGGCTCGTGCCCATCGTCAGACGCCGGCGGCTCGCACAACGCCACCAGCGCATCGGCGGCGCGTTGCTCGAACGGTGTCCACGGTTGGCCCTTCGGTGGCTTCATCTGCTCGGTGAGATGGGTGATGGTGTCCTCGAACTTCGCGCCCATGTCGTCGGGCAGCTGGCCCCGGAGCTGCAGCATCCCGTCACGTCGCCACATCCGCAGCTCACGCCCCGCGAACCGAGCCCGCGAATCCTCTGCGGATGGCTTCGTGAGCTTCCGCGCCTGCCGCTGCGAGTTCGAGCGGATCCGTGTTCGGCGCCCGATGCGCCCACTCCCGATCGGAGTCCTCGTCGGCGACCTTCACCACCGACGACAACTGCTCATCCGACAGGCCACCTTCCATCGCCACCGCGCCGATCGCGGGCAACGACTCCAACCTTCGTGCCGTCTCCACCTTGTCGCGCACCGTGCGCGCCGACTCCCCCGCCGACCCGATCGAGCAATCGACCTGACCGCGCTCGTCGAGCACCGCCAAGATCGCCATCTCACGTGTTCGCAACTGACGCTGCTGCCCGACCAGATCGGCGCGCTCGCGACGCAACCACTCCGTGGAGTGGGTGCGGAGTTCGTCGACCAGCACGTCGAACATGCACTGATCCAACCACGGGGGTGTGACAGTTGTCGGCCGATTCAACCCGGGTTGGTGTACGTCCGCGTCGGCGCGATCAGCACCGCGGCCCGCCGCTCGTCGGCCATGGCGCGGTCGTACGTGTCCCAGTCGTCGTGGGTGCCACCGGCGGCACGGAACACGTCCTGCAGGAGCACCCGCACCCCCTCGTCGTCCAACCCCGACCGTGGATGGTCGGGGCCGACGATCTCCACCGCGCCCTCGACCGTCGCCCACTGCCACCCGGCGCGGACCACGATCGTCGCCCGCGGATCGGCCCGCAGGTTGCGCAGCTTGCGCGTGCCACCGGCGGCGACGAGCCCGACGACCTCGTCGCCGGTCACCGGATGTCGCAGGACGCCCGCGTTCACGACGCTCGCCTGCACGGTGCCGTCGGCGCGCGTCGTGCTCAGCACGCAGAGGCCGTGGTCGAGCGGTACGAGCGCAGCGAACGCCGCGAGGTCGGTCACAGCGTGACGATGCGAGCCCGCGCCGCAGTGACGATGAGGTCGGCGCAGGTGTCGAGGTCGAGCGCGGTGGAGTCGAGCACGAGGTGGTAGTGACGGGCGTCGCGCGCGTCGCACTTGTAGAAGTGCTTCACGTAGGCCTCCCGGGCGCGGTCGGTCTCCGCCGCGAGCTTCCGGGCCTGCTCTTCGTCGACGCCCTCCAGGCCGACGGCCCGCTGGATCCGCCCCTCGAGCGGCCCGTCGAGACGCACGTGCAGGGCACTCGGATGGTCACGGAGCACGATCGCGGCGGCCCGCCCGAGGATCACGCCCCCCTCGGTGTCGGCGACCTGGTGCAGCACCCGTTCGGTCTGCTCCCGGAACGCCACCTCGGGCTGGTCGCCGAGCGATGCCCGGGCGGCCGACGGCACCGTCCCGAACTCGGTGTCGGGCAGCGCGGCGGCCCGGGCCAGGTTGGCGAACAGACGACCGAACCCCGACGTGCGGCGCTCGTCGTGGGCGATCACGTCCTGCATCGGGACCGCGAGCGCCTCGGCGACGGCGACCGGGATGGCACGGTCGAGGAACGGCAGGTCGAGTTGCTCCGCGACCGCCGGTCCGATGACGCTCCCCCCGGCCCCGAACGACGCTGACAACGTGACGATCGATGCCATTGATCCCAGTCTGTCACCAGGTCGGGGCGCGCGCGGCGCGAGACTCGCCGTGATGGGCGTCCGGTCGTGGTTCCTGCGCACGCAGTCGGGGCGCACCCGGGTGTTGACCGCGGCGGTGTTCGGTGTGGCGGCCGCGCTCGTGGTCGCCTGGTTCGTGCCCTGGCAGCTCACCGTGCTCGTGGCATGGGACGTGACCGCCGCGCTCGTCGTGGGCGCGGTCTGGCTGTCGATCGGGCGCTTCACCCCCGAGGAGACCGCGGCAGTTCGCACTGCAGGAGGACGACACGCGGGCCGGCACCCACTTCCTGCTCCTCGGCGCCGCGCTGGTGAGCCTGGTCGGCGTGATCCTCGCGTTCCTCAAGGCCAACGAGGGCATGCACCGCCAGGAGGTGCTGCTCGAGGCGTTCGGGGTCGCCACCATCGTGTGCTCGTGGCTGCTCGTGCACACCGTGTTCGCGTTGCGGTACGCGCACGTGTACTACACGGAGCCCGAAGGCGGCATCGACTACAAGTCGAAGGGGCAGGAGCGGCCCGACTACCTCGACTTCGCGTACACCGCGTTCACCGTCGGCATGACGTTCCAGGTGTCCGACACCGACATCACCCGCCGCGAGATGCGTCGCCAGGTGCTGCGCCACGCGCTCATCTCGTTCCTGTTCGGCGCAGTGATCCTGGCGACGACGGTCAACGTGATCGCCGGCCTCCTGAACACCTAGTCCCCGTCGCTCGCTCCCGCCGGAGCGAGCGGTGCGAGCGACGGGCGAACAGTGCGTGCTATCCGAGGCCGTTCTTCTTGAGGAAGGCGGCCGCCACGTCGGACGGGTCTTCCTTGTTCTCGCTGATGTCGAGCGACATCTTGTTGTACGCCGCGGTGCTCATCTTCGCCGACACCGCGTTCAGGATCTTCATGGTCGCGGCGGTGGCCTTGTCCTTCTTGATCAGGAACACCGGGTTGTCGGCCGGCTGCAGGCCCTTGTCGTCGGTCAGCAGCACGGCGTCCTTCGGGATGACGCTCGAGCCGGTGAAGAGGAGCGCGACGTCGACGTCGCCGTCCTCGAGCGCCTGCACCGTGATCGGGCCACCGGTGTCGAGCTTCTTGACCTCCTTGAACTGGAGGTCGTAGAGCTTCTGCTCGGTGTCGCCGAGGCAGAGCGGACGCTCCTCGCACTCGGGCGTGGTGCCGAACACGAGCTTGGGTGCGACCTTGGTGAGGTCGGACAGCTTCTTGAGCTTGTACTTCTTGGCCGTGTCCTTGGTGACGTAGAAGCCGTTCACGTCGACCGCGGGTGCGGGCTTGCTGGCGACGATGTCGGTGCCCTTCAGCTTGGCCAGGAGCGCCTTGTAGTTCGCGGCCGAGTCGGCGCTCGCCGTCCCGCCGAGGTACTCGAGCAGCGTGCCCTGGTAGTCGGCGTAGCCGTCGAGGTCACCGCTCTCGAGCGCCTTGTAGACGATCTCGGTGGCGCCGAGGTTGTCCTTGAAGGTGACGTCGTAGCCCTTGTTCTCGAGCGCCTGCCCGTAGGCCTGGGAGATGGCCTGCGCGCCGGAGAAGTCCTTGGACCCCACGGTGAGCGACTTGCTCTGGGCCGAGGCGACGCCGCCGGCGGTGACGCCCACCACCAGGGTGAGCAGGCCGGCCGTGAGCAGTGCCCACGAGCGGCGTCGGAATCGAGCCTTGTTCATCGGTACGTCCTGACGTGACGGAGTCGAGGCATCTGTCTACCCCCGACCGGAGCGGCGAAACCTTAGCGAAGGGGTCGGGTTTCGAGGGATCGTGGTTCAGAGGGCCGGCCCGGTCGCGGGCACGATCGGGTCGGTCGCCAGGTCGCGGACCCTGATCTTCCCCTCGGCCCGGATGCCCGGCGACGTCATGGCCCGTTGTGCGAGTGCGAGCAGCAGCTCGAGCGCGATCGCGAGGAGCGCCACGAGGAGCCCGCCCGCGAACACCTTCGGGTTGTCGTTCACCGAGAACCCGTCGACGATGTAGCGCCCGAGTCCCCCCGAGTCGACGTAGGCGGCGAGCGTGGCGGTGGCGACGACCGCGACGGTGGCGGTGCGCACACCCGCCATCACCAGGGGGAGCGCGTTGGGCAGCTCGACCCGCCAGATCATCTGCCGCCCGTTCATGCCCATCCCGCGCGCCGACTCGCGGATCTCGTCGTCGACCGAGGCCATGCCCACGTACACGTTCGCCAGCATCGGCGGGACGGCGAGGGCGAACATGGCGATGAAGGCCGGCACCGACTGCACCGGAGTGAGGATCCCGGTCGGATCGCCGATGCCCACCCACTGCACCGCCAGGATGAGCAACGCGAACGCGGGCAGGGCGCGACCGATGTTGGCGATGTTCACCGCGATCGCGCCGCCGGTGCGCACGTGCCCGAGCATGATGCCGATCGGCAGGGCGACGAGCGCGGCGACGAGCACCGACACGACGGTGAGCTGCAGGTGCTGACCGAGCAGGCGCGGGATGGACTCGTCGCCGTGCCACTGGTCGGAGTTGGTGAGGAAGTTCCAGACGTCGCCGAGGAACCCCATCACCCGATGGCCTCCGCTGCGGCCGTCCCGGCCCGGGCGCGGGCTCGCGGCACCTCCGCTGCATCTCCATCACCGCCTCTGGGCTCGCGGCGTGCCGCTTGCCCGCGCGCCCACGGCGTCGCGAGACGCTGGGCGAGCACGAGGAGCACGTCGGCGACGACCGCGAGTGCGAGTGAGAGCGCGATGCCCACGGTGAGCGGGGTGCGGAAGGCGCGCTGCAGGCCGTCGTACATCAGCGCGCCGAGGCCACCTTGACCGATGAGCGCGGTGATGGCGACCAGCCCGATGGTCGTGACGGTGGCGATGCGGATCCCGGCGATGATCGCCGGCAACGCCAACGGCAGCTCGACGCGGAGGATCTGTCGTGAGCGCGAGTACCCCATGCCGACGGCGGCATCCTTCACGTCGGCCGGCACGCCGTCGAGGCCGGTGACGGTGTTCCGCACCAGGATCAGCAACGTGTAGGCGGTGAGCGGGATGAGCGCAGTGGTGCGCGACAGTCCGGTGAGCGGGAGCAGCATGGCGAACAGCGCGAGCGACGGGATCGTGTAGAGCACCCCGGTGATCGCGAGCACGGGGCCGTAGAGGCGCCGGTAGCGCACGCTCAGCAACGCGAGCGGGAGCGCGATCGCGAGACCGAAGAGCACCGCGAGCACGGTGAGCTCGATGTGCTCCGTCAACCGTTGCTTGATCTCGTCGGTGTGGTCCTGGACCCACGGCCAGTACAACCACTTCGGACCGATGTCCTCGGCCAACACCACGAGCGGCGTCATCGGCCGAGCCTAACGGTGGACGTCGACGGGTAACGTCGCTCAATCACCAACGACAGCGATGATCCGCCTCGACGCGATCAGCAAGCAGTACCCCAACGGTCAGGTCGCCGTGCGGGAGCTCTCGCTCGAGATCCCCGACGGCGAGGTGTGCGTGCTCGTCGGTCCGTCGGGGTGCGGCAAGACGACGACGCTGAAGATGGTCAACCGCCTCATCGAGCCGACGTCGGGGCGCATCTTCCTCGACGGGCGCGACGTCACCCACGCCGACCCCGTCGAGCTGCGGCGTCACATCGGCTACGTGATCCAGCAGGTCGGGCTGTTCCCCCACCAGACCATCGCCACCAACATCGCGACGGTGCCGAAGCTGCTGGGCTGGGACAAGGCGCGCATCGAGGCGCGCGTCGACGAGCTGCTCCACCTCGTGGGTCTCGATCCCGCCGACTACCGGGCGCGCTATCCCGCGCAGCTCTCCGGCGGTCAGCGCCAGCGCGTCGGTGTCGCGCGCGCGCTCGCCGCCGATCCACCCGTCCTGCTCATGGACGAGCCGTTCGGCGCCATCGACCCGGTGACGCGGGTGCGGCTGCAGGACGAGTTCCTCCGCCTCCAGGGCGAGGTGCAGAAGACCGTCGTGTTCGTCACCCACGACATCGAGGAAGCGGTGAAGATGGGTGACCGCATCGCCATCCTCGACGTGGGCGGGATCCTGGAGCAGTACGCGACGCCGGCGGAGATCCTGGGCCGTCCGGCGTCGCCCATGGTGCGCGACTTCGTCGGTCGCGACCGGGCGCTCAAGCGGCTCCGCGTCACACCCATCGAGACGGAGTGCCTCGAGCACCCGCCGACCGTCGCCCCCGACGCCACGCTCGCCGAGGCCCGCGAGGCGATCACGAAGTGGGACGCCGACTGGGTCGCGGTCGTCGGTGACGACGGCGCCCTGCGCGGCTACGTCGACGGAGCGCGCGCGGTGGGCGACGGCACCGTCGTCGAGCACCTGCAGCGCGTCGAGACCTGGGTGCCGATCGACCAGGACCTCCAGGACGTGCTCGCCACCATGCTGCTGACGCGCGAGGGCTGGGTGTCGGTGCTCGACGGTGATCGCTTCGTCGGTGTCCTCACCCCCGAGGCCGTGTACCAGACGCTGCGTCGTTCGCTCGAACGACCGCCCGAGACGCGACGGCCTGACGACGCCTGACACGACGGGGGGTAGCGTCCATGGCGATGGACGTCGCCGACTCGCTGCTCGAACTGGTGGGCAACACTCCGCTCGTCCGACTCGGCCGCGTGGGGCGCGACCTGGAGTGCGACCTCCTCGCCAAGGTCGAGCTGTTCAACCCCGGTGGCAGCGTCAAGGATCGACCGGCGGTCGCGATGATCGACGCGGCCGAGCGCGACGGACTGCTGCGCCCCGGCGGCACCATCGTCGAGCCGACGTCGGGCAACACCGGTGCGGGTCTCGCGATCGTCGCCGCGCAGCGCGGCTACCACTGCATCTTCGTGATGGCCGACAAGATGAGCGAGGAGAAGGTCTCGCTGCTACGCGCCTACGGCGCCGACGTGGTCGTCTGCCCCACCGCGGTGGCGCCCGAGGACCCGACGTCGTACTACTCGGTCGCCGACCGCCTGACCCGGGAGACGCCTGGTGCGTTCCGGCCCGACCAGTACTCGAACCCGGCGAACCCGGCTGAGCACGAGCGCTCGACCGGGCCCGAGATCTGGCGTCAGACCGAGGGCCGGGTGACCCACTTCGTGGCCGGGGTCGGCACCGGCGGCACCATCACCGGCGTCGCCCGCGCCCTGAAGGCGCACAACCCCGACGTGCAGATCGTCGCCGCCGATCCCGCGGGGTCGGTCTACTCCGGAGGCAGCGGTCGCCCGTACCTGGTCGAGGGCGTCGGCGAGGACTTCTGGCCCACGACCTACGACCCGTCGCTCGTCGACCGCATCGTCGAGGTGAGCGACGCCGAGTCGTTCGCCGCCGCGCGGCGGGTCACCCAGGAAGAGGGCCTGCTCATCGGTGGTTCGTGCGGCACCGCGGTGCACGCGGCGCTGGTGATCGGTGCGGAGCTCGGGCCCGAAGCCGTCGTCGTGGTGCTCCTGCCCGACTCGGGGCGCAACTACCTCTCGAAGATCTTCGACGACCGTTGGATGACGCGCTACGGCTTCCTGCGCAACGAGGGCCCCACCGCCGGCGACGTGCTCGCGGCGAAGGACGGCGCGATCCCCGACCTCGTCGTGATCACCGCCGACACGTCGACACGCGACGCGTTCGCGCGCATGCGCGCGCTGGGCGTGTCGCAGCTCGTGGTCGCCACCACCACCGAATTGCCGCTCGCGGCATCGGAGGTGTCGGGGACGGTGTCGGAGCTGCCGCTCATGGACAAGGCGTTCCGCGATCCCGCGATGCTCGACCGCCCGGTCGGCGAGATCATGGAGCCGGCCCCGCCCATGCTCGGGATCGGCGAGACCGTGACCGACGTCGTCGAGCGGCTCGAGTCGTGCACCGCGGTGCTCGTGCTCGACGGCGGCCATCCGGTGGGCGTGCTCACCCGTTCCGACGTGTTGACGTTCCTCGCCGAGCGGGCCCCGTCGTAGGTTCGGGTCATGACCGGCTTCGAGACCCGCGCCATCCACGAGGGCCAGCCGCCCGACCCCACGTCGGGCGCGGTCGTCACCCCGATCACGCTCTCGTCGACGTTCGTGCACGAGGAGGTGGGCCGTCATTCGGGCTACGAGTACGCGCGCAGCGGCAATCCCACCCGCCGGGCCTACGAGGACTGCCTCGCCTCGCTCGAGGGCGCGCTCGACGGCTTCGCGTTCGCGAGCGGCATGGCCGCGGAGGACGCCGTGCTGCGGCTGCTCGCGCCCGGGCAACGGGTCGTCATCCCCGACGACGCCTACGGCGGCACGTTCCGGCTGGTGTCGAAGGTGCTGGCGCCGGCCGGCATCGAGTGGACGGTCGCCGACCTGACCGACCTCGAGGCGCTCGAGCGCGACTGGCCCGACGGCGCCACCATGGTGTGGGTCGAGACCCCCACCAACCCCGCGCTCACCATCGTCGACATCGTCGGGCTCAGCGCGCTCGCGCACGACCGTGGTGCGCGCGTCGTGGTCGACAACACCTTCGCCACGCCGTTCCTGCAGCGCCCGCTGGAGCTCGGCGCCGACATCGTCGTGCACTCGGCCACCAAGTACCTCGGGGGGCACTCCGACGTCGTCGGCGGGTTCGTGGCCACGAGCGATCCCGAGATCGCCGAGCGGGTCGGCTTCCTGCAGAACGCGGTCGGCGCGGTGCCGAGCCCGTTCGACTGCTACCTCGTGTTGCGCGGCATCAAGACGCTGGCCGTGCGCATGGAGCGTCACTGCGAGAACGCCGGCGCGATCGTGGCCATGCTCGTGCAGCACCCCGCAGTTGGTCGGGTGCTGTACCCAGGGTTGGCGGACCACCCCGGCCACGCGGTGCGCGCGCCGGCAGATGCGCGACTTCGGCGGCATGGTGAGCTTCCTCGCCGCGGGCGGCGAAGACGCCGCGCTCGAGATCGTGGCGCGGACGCGGCTGTTCACGCTGGCCGAGTCGCTCGGCGGGGTGGAGTCGCTCATCGAGCACCCGGCGCGCATGACCCACGCCTCGGCCGTCGACTCGCCCCTCGCGGTCGACCCGACGCTGGTGCGGCTCTCGGTCGGCATCGAGACCACCGACGACCTCGTCGCCGACCTCCGCCACGCCCTCGACGCAGGCCGCTTCCTCCGCTTAGCGAGCATCTCGGACTTCGGGTCGTGTCATGACACACCGAACCCCGAGATGTTCGGAGGGTCAGTCGAGCGCGCGGCGGAGGAAGCGGCCGAGCGGTTCGGTCTCGACGAGGAAGCCGTCGTGGCCGGAGATGGTCTGCACGATCTCGACCGCCGACGACGTGGGGATGAGCTCGCCGAGCTCCTGCTGCAGGCGCACCGGATAGAGCCAGTCCGACGACATGCCGGCGATGCTCACGTCGGCGGTGACGGTCGCGAGCGCAGCTGCGATCCCGCCACGGTCGCGCCCGACGTCGTGGTGGTTCATCGCCTCCGAGAGCACGAGGTAGGTGTTGGCGTCGAAGCGCCGCACGAGCTTGTCGCCGTGGTAGTCGATGTAGGACTCGACCGCGTAGCGACCACCGACGAACGGCTCCTCGCCCGGTTGGTGGTCGCGCCCGAAGCGCGCCGCGAGCTCGAGCTCGGTGCGATAGCTGATGTGACCGATGCCGCGGGCGATGGCGAGGCCCTCGTGCGGACCGTCGCCGGGCTCCGCGTCGTAGTAGTCGCCGCCGCGCCACTTCGGGTCGGCGCGGATGGCGCGCATCTGCACGTGGCACAGCGCGATCTCCTCGGCCGTCGCCTGCGCGCCGACCGAGATCACCACCGCGCGCGCGACCCGGTCGCGGTGGCCGACGGCCCACTCCAAGCACGCGCATGCCGCCCATCGACCCGCCGATCACCGCGTACCAGCGGTCGATGTCGAGGGCGTCGGCCAGCGCGACCTCGAGCGCCACCTGGTCGCGGATGGTGGTGACCGGGAAGCGCGAGCCGTACGGTCGACCGTCCGGCGCGTCGGACGACGGCCCGGTCGTGCCCTGGCACCCGCCGAGCACGTTGGGGCACACCACGAAGAAGCGGTCGGTGTCGATCGGGCAACCGGGTCCGACGGTGCCGTCCCACCAGCCGACGTCGCCGTGGCCGGGTCCGGCCGGGCCGGCGGCGTGGCTGTCGAGGCTCAGCGCGTGCAGCACCAGCACCGCGTTCGACGCGTCGGGGGCGAGCTGGCCCCACGTCTCGTACGCGACCGTCACCACCTCGAGGCGGCCGCCGGCCTCGAGCTTCAGGCCGTCGTCGAACGTGACGAACTGTCGGCGCCCGGGGTCGTCCCCCGGGCGCCATGCTCCGGTGACCGGAGGCAGTTCGGTCACGCCGACTTGGCGGCGCGGAACCCGGCGTCGAGGTCGGCGAGGATGTCGTCGATCGACTCGATGCCCACCGACAGGCGCACGAGGTCGGGCGTGACGCCGGTGGTGGCCTGCTCGTCGGCGACGAGCTGCTGGTGTGTGGTGGTGGCGGGGTGGATGGCCAGGCTGCGCACGTCACCCACGTTGGCGAGGTGGCTGTGCAGCTCGAGCGAGTCCACGAAGCTCTGGCCCGCCTCGAGGCCTCCTTCGATGCCGAACGAGACGATCGCGCCCTGCCCGCGGGGCAGGTACTTCTTGGCGCGCTCGTTCCACGGGCTGGACGCCAGGCCGGGGTAGATCACCCAGTTGACCTCGTCGCGTGCCTCCAGCCACTTGGCCACGGCGAGCGCGTTCGCCGAGTGCCGCTCCATGCGCAGTGACAGCGTCTCGAGCCCCTGGAGGAAGAGGAACGAATTGAGCGGCGCGATCGCGGGCCCGATGTCGCGCTGGTACTGGAGCCGGGCCTTCAGGATGTACTGCGCCGGCCGCAGCGGTTCGGGCAGCTGCGAGAACACCGCGCCGTGGTAGCTGGGGTCGGGCTCGGTGAAGTTGGCGAACCGACCGCTCCCCGCGTAGTCGAACTTCCCGCCGTCGACGATGATGCCGCCGATCGACGTGCCGTGGCCGCCGATGAATTTGGTCGCCGAGTGCACCACGATGTCGGCGCCGTGCTCGAGCGGGCGGCAGAGGTAAGGCGACGCCAGCGTGCTGTCGATGACGAGCGGGACGTTGTTGTCGTGCGCGACCTTCGACACCCCTTCGAAGTCGAACACGTCACCCTTCGGGTTGCCGATGGTCTCGCCGTAGAACGCACGCGTGTTCGGTCGCACGGCGGCGGCCCACGCGTCGAGGTCGTCGGGATCGTCGATGAAGCTCACCTCCATCCCGAGCTTGGGGAACGTGTAGTGGAGCTGGTTGTAGGTGCCGCCGTAGAGCGACGCCGAGGAGACGATGTGCCCACCGTTCTCGGCCAGGTTCGCCAGCGCCACGAACTGGGCGGCCTGCCCGCTCGCGGTGGCCAGCGCGCCCACGCCACCCTCGAGCGCGGTCATGCGGTCTTCGAACACCGCTTGGGTGGGGTTCATGATCCGCGTGTAGATGTTGCCGAGCTCCTCGAGCCCGAAGAGCGCCGCCGCGTGCGCGGTGTCGCGGAACACGTAGCTGGTGGTCTGGTAGATGGGAACGGCGCGGGCGCCGGTGGTCGGATCGGGCGAGGCGCCCGCGTGGACCTGCTTGGTCTCGAAACCCCAGCTCTCGGACATTGCTGACTCCTGACGTCGACGGCCCCCGGAACGGTACGGCAGCAATCCCGACCCTTCAAGTCGGTTTTCTCGATGGGGTACCCGACCCCGTGCTGCCGACGGAATACGGCGGAGACCCCTGGGTAGATTGGCGTCGTGGCGCCGGTCGCGGAACTCCTCGCCGACCGCTACGAGCTCGGGGTCCGGCTGGGTTCGGGCGGGATGGGCGACGTGTACCGCGCCCGCGACCGCCTGCTGGAGCGGGTCGTCGCGGTCAAGGTGCCCACGGCGACCGTCACCCCGGCCTCGGCGGAACGGTTCAAGCGGGAAGCCCGAGCCGCGGCGCGCCTGAACCACCCCAACATCGTCGTGATCTACGACTGGGGCGGGGGTACCGAGCCGTTCATCGTCATGGAGTTGGTCGAGGGTCGGAGCCTGCGGGCCGAGCTGCGCGCCCGTCACACGCTCCCGCCCGCCGAGGTCGCGGCGCTCGGCGCGCAGATCGCCGACGCCCTCGCGCACGCCCACCATCACGGGGTGGTGCACCGCGACGTGAAGCCGAGCAACGTGCTGCTCACGCCCGGCGGGAGCGTGAAGGTCACCGACTTCGGCATCGCGCAGTCGACCGCGGGCGAGGCGCTCACGGAACCGGGCGTCGTGCTGGGCACGGTGGGCTACCTGTCGCCGGAGCAGGTTGCCGGGCTCCCCGCCGACGCGCGCAGCGACGTGTACTCGCTCGGTGTGGTGCTCACCGAACTGCTCACCGGCGAGCGGCCGACGGGAGGTGAGCCCGAACCGACCACCGAGATCGAGCGCGTCATCGCGCGGGCGCGCGCGGTCGACCCCAACGCCCGTCACCAGGGTGCCGCCGATCTGCGCGACGAGCTGCGTGATGCGGCGACCGCCGACGACCGCGCCGCGGTCAACGGCACGCCGGTGATCGCGCCGGAAACCTGAGCCGATCACCGCGTCGCCGGTCACGGCCGCGCCCGTCACCGTCACCGACGGTTCGGAGAACGGCTCGGCCACGGCTCGCGCCACCGGCCTCGCGGTCACGTCCGTGCTTCCCGCGGCCGCCGTCGCGGGCGCAGTGGTCACGCCGCCGCCGCGTACGGGCGACGCACCCGTCTCCAAGCGCCGGCGGTTCCGACGCGCCAAGACCACGTACCCCAAGCTCGAGAAGGCACCGAAGCCGGTCAAGCCGATGAAGCCGCCCAAGGCGAAGCGGCGCGCCCGCAAGGCCGGGACGCCGCTGGCGGCCACGCCGGTGCTCGCGCCGCCGGCACCGAAGCGGACGCGCACCTGGAAGCTCCGGCACTGGGTGGCGATCCTGGCCGCGCCGCTCCTCCTCGTCGCCGGCGGGATCGTCGCGTACGCCAAGCTCACCGAGGGTGGACCGATGCTGGCGGTGCCCGACGTCACCGATCGCGACGTGTTCGCCGCCGCCGGGATCATGCACGACGCCGGCTTCGAACTGGAAGGGATCCCCGAGGACAGCCCGCGGCCCGGCGGCACCATCCTCAGCCAACGACCCACCTTCGGGCAGAAGCTCGAGGAAGGCTCGACCGTGAACGTCCGCGTCTCGAGCACCGACGCGACCGTCCCCGACGTCACCACGCTCGACATCGGTGCGGCGAAGGTCAAGCTCGCCAAGGCGGGGCTGGGTGGCGGTGACACGATCAGGGTCACCCCCGACTATCGCGACGACGTCGATCCCGGCACGGTCATGAGCACGACCCCCGCGGCCAACCTGCGCACGCGCAAGGTCGCGCCACTCGAGCTGGTCGTGGCCACCGACCCGCACGTGAAGGTGCCCAACGTGGTGGGGCAGGACCAGGCGACGGCCACGAGCGCGCTCCAGGCCTTCGGTCTCGACGTCACCGTGCAGACCGCGAGCAGCAGCAAACCGGTCGGCACGGTGCTCAAGACCAGTCCTTCGGGCGAGGCCACCGCGGTCCGCGGCGACACCATCACCCTCACCGTGTCGTCGGGCCCCAAGCAGGTGAACGTGCCCTACGTGGTCGGGTGGGAGCGCGACGACGCCGTCGGTGAGCTCGAGGACCGCAACTTCGCGGTGAACGTGGTCACGGTCGCCGTCACCAGCAACGACCAGGTCGACGTGGTGCAGGCGCAGACCCCCTCGGGGGGCAAGGCGGCCGAGGGATCCGCCGTGACGATCACGTTGGGGGCCAAGGCCAAGAGGTGACGGTTCCGCCTGTCCTGGGCGAAGTTTCGCAACGCTAATTAGCTATGCTAAGCTTCTCGCGTGACCCCCGGTACCGCCGCACCCCTGAACGAGCCGACCGCCGAGATCACAGAGCTGGCGTCCCAGCTCCGCCTGGCCGTCGCCCGGCTCACCCGGCGCATCCGGCAGGAGGCGGCCGCCACGGGTGAGGAGCTCACCGCGTCCACGCAGGGCGCGCTGGCCAGCATCGAGCGCCTCGGGCCCATCACCCTCGGCGAGCTCGCGGCAGTGGAGCAGGTGCAGCCGCCGAGCATGACCCGCATCGTCGCCCGGCTCGAGGAGTGGGGCTACGTCACCCGCGTCGTCGACCCCGACGATCGACGCGTCGCGCCGCGCAGTCATCACCGACTCCGGGCGCGAGCTCCTGGCGCACAGCCGCACCCGTCGTGACGCGTACCTCGCGCGACGCGTCGCCGAGCTCACCGACGCCGAGCGCGCGCTCCTGGCCCGCGCGCTGCCGCTGCTCGAACGCCTCCAGGACGACGCGCCATGACCGTCCTCTCCGTGACGGCCTCCTCATGAAGAGTTTGCGCGGCACCTTCCAGTCGATGCACGTGCGGAACTTCCGCCTGTTCTTCACCGGCCAGCTCATCTCGCAGGGCGGCACCTGGATGCAGACCATCGCCCTCAACTGGCTGGTGCTGCACCTCTCGCACAACAACGGGTTCCTGGTCGGGCTCGCGATCGCGCTGCAGTTCCTCCCCACGTTGCTCTTCGGCGTGTGGGGCGGCGCCATCGCCGACCGCTTCGACAAGCGCAAGGTGCTGCTCTGCACCCAGGTCGCCATGGCCGCGGTGGCGGTGGTGCTGACGCTCGTCGACGTCACCGGCGTCGTCCAGCTCTGGATGCTCTACGTGCTGGTGTTCACGTACGGCATGGCGCTGGCGGTCGACAACCCGACGCGCCAGTCGTTCGTCTCCGAGCTGGTGCCACCCGGCCGATCTCCCGAACGCCATCGGTCTGAGCAGCGCGATCTTCCAGCTCGCCCGCGTGCTCGGACCCGCGCTGGCGGGCGTGCTGATCCTCGCCGGCGGCACCAGCATCTGCTTCGGGCTCAATGCGGTGTCGTTCGCCTTCGTCATCGTCGCGCTGCTCATGATGCGGCCGGAGGAGCTGCACCGGTCGGCGCCGCTGGGTCGGCAGAAGGGTCAGCTGACCGACGGCCTCCGCTACATCTGGGAGACGGCCGAGCTCCGGTGGATCCTGTTCCTGATGCTGGTCGTCGGCACGTTCGCCATCAACTCCCCGGTGGTGCTGCCGCTGTTGGCCAAGGTCACCTTCCACTCCGGTCCCGAGGTCTACAGCTGGATGTCGATCGCCATGGGCGCGGGCGCGATCGTCGGTGCGCTCTTCGCCGCCAACCGCTCCGACACCCACGGCAAGCTGCTCTGCGGCACGGGCATGGCGTTCGGCGTGGCCATCTGCTTCACGTCGCTGGCGCCCTCGTTGGTGCTGTTCATCGCGCTGCTCGTCGTCGTCGGTGCGGGTCAGATCGCGTTCCTGTCGACCACCAACTCGTCGCTGCAGCTCCTGTCGGACCCATCGATGCGCGGTCGCGTGATGGCCGTCTACACGATCACCCTTCTCGGCACTACGCCGATCGGCGGCCCGCTCGTCGGTTGGATCAGCGACCAGTTCGGACCACGCTGGGGTTTCGCGGTGGGCGGCATCGCGACCATCGTCGGCGTGCTCACGTTCGGCACCGCCTTCATGCGAGCCCGGCGTCGCGCGCACGGTGACCTGGCGATCGGGGCCGACGACCTGGTGCTCGGCATCGACGGCGAGGCGATCCCCGCGTCGGTCGGCTGATCAGGTCAACTTCGTGTGCGGCACGTCGCGCAGTTCACCGGCGCGCAGCTCGGCCACCGCCGGCACCGGGTCGGGATCGCTGAAGAGTGCGGCGTCGGTGTAGTCGGTCGGCCGGCCCGTGCCGTCGACGACCCACCACGACGCCTCCAGGGCGATGCCGTTGGGGTCGGTGAAGTACACCGAGCGGATGAAGCCGTGGTCGACCACCTCGGTGACCTCGGAGCCGGCGGCGAGGAGCCGCTTGCGCAGCATCTCGAGTGCGTGCTCGTCGGGGACGTCGAACGAGATGTGGTCGAGTTGGATGGCGCGGTCGCTCGGCCCACCCGCGGGCTTGGCGAAGGTCTCCGCCCCCGCGACCTCGAAGAACGCGACGGTGTTGCCGCGGTCCATCTCGAAGAAGTAGTGGCGCATCGGCCCCGCCATGGTGGTGGCGGCGAGGCGCATGCCGAGCACGCCCACGTAGAAGCGCACCGTCGCATCCATGTCGGGCGTCACCAGCGCGAGGTGGTTGATGCCCTGCCAACGGGGTGCGTCGGGAAGCTCGGTCATGGCATCGATCGTACGCCGGTGCGATGCGCGTACGTTCGAGCCACGTGCGATCGAGCGCATGGAGCACGCCGTCGCGGGGTATCCCGACGTCAGTTCGACGAAGGGAGCTCCTCATGGACATCTATGCGTTCCGGGCCGAGGTCTACGTCCCGAAGATGCCCGACCTGACCGGTTTCGACGTCGAAGCCAGCGACGGGCACATCGGCAAGATCGACGAGGCGACGATGGCCCCGGGTGCGACCTGCCTCGTGGTGGACACCGGCTTCTGGATCTTCGGCAAGAAGCGGATGGTCCCTGCGGGCGTGGTGAGCGCGATCGACGCCGACGAGCGCAAGGTGTTCGTGGCGATGACGAAGGACGAGATCAAGGGCGCGCCCGACTACGACGAGGACCACCACCGCCGCGACGAACCTGGCTATCACGACGAGGTGCGCGGCTACTACGACGCCTGGGGCGGCACGCCGCCGATGGAGCAGTCAGGCGTGTAAGAGCTATGCGCACCCGGCTGCGTCGAGGATCGGCTTCGGGTCGACCTTCGTGCCGTTGGGCCCGCCGAGGCGCACCTCGAAGTGCAGGTGGTTGAAGCCGTTCGCGTTCCCGGTGTGGTTCACCGACTCGATCACGGCGCCCGCCTTCACCGTCTTCGTCGTGTTCTCGAGTGACGGCGCGTACGCGGTGAGGTGGGTGTAGTAGTAGGTGTTGCCGTCGTCGGCCTTGAGGTAGAGCGAGTACCCACCGACGTCGCCGGTGCTCCAGTACCAGAGCGTGCCGTTGCGCACCGCGTACACCGGGGTGCCTTCGGGCGCGGCGAGGTCGACGCCCGAGTGGGTCGGCCCGAATCCCTGGTTGAAGGTGAAGCCCTCCACCGGGCAGTGCACGATCGAGGCCTTCGTCGGCTGCGGTGTTGGTTGCGACGGTTGCGTCGTCGTCGTGGTCGTCGGAGGCGCCGCCGCGGGCTCGGCGGGCGGGAGGCAGGCGGTGGCGCTCAGCGCGACGATCGCCAGCGCAGCCGCGACCAGCATCGCCCGCGGGAGACGACGGGACAGTCGGGCGCAGCGGGGCGGGCGGGAACCAGGAGCATGGAGTGAGTGTCGGCAGCCACGGGCCTGCATTTGAGCCCGGAGCGTTCAACCGCCGGTCAACTCCGCGCTCAGGCAGACAACTCGGGCGGGGGTTCCGGGGGGTGCGAGGAGCGTTCGGCCCACTGCTTCCCCAGCGCGGCGAGGTCGAGCCGGTCGATCGCTTCGGCCTGGCGCCGGGCCCGGGCCCGCACTGCCGAGTCGGCGTCGCCGCCGAGCGACCGCAGGACCCACTGGCGGGCGATGCCGCCGGCGGCGCGTCCGATGGGGATGTCGAGCGAGGGGCGTCGGGCGGGGTCGAGGTAGAGCGAGAGGGTCAGCGAGCGCACGAGCCCCCGGTCGGCGTCGATGCCGTCGGCCCGCAGCCGGTGGATCAGGTACGACGCGAGCAACTGGAGCTCGCGCACTCCGCGGCGTGACGTGGTGCTGAGGCGGAGCGCGACCGGGATCGACGCGAGCCCCACCTTGAACGCCTTCGACGACGGCAGCGGGGCCTTGCTCGCGAACTTCCCCGACTTCGTCGCCACCGCCAGCGCGCGTCGAGCCACCGGCGTGGCGGCAGCGACGAACGCGGTGAGCGTGGTTGCAGCCGGCGCCGCGCCCACACCGACCGGACCCGCGGCGACCAGATCCTCGAGCTCGACCGCCGTGCGCACGTCGAAGGGCTCGTCGAACACGCGGTCGAGCGCGCCGTCGATCAATGCGCGCACGCGAGCGGTGACGAGGTCAGGCACCCGTCAGTCCCCGGAACAGCACGTCGAGTGCGCGATCGAAGCGCGCCGCGGGATCGCTCATGAGCGGGTTGATACCCACCAGCTCCAACATGACCAACCCGTGGATGGCTCCCCAGAGGAGCTCGGCGATCTCGTCGGGCGCGCCGTCGAGCAGCCCGGCATCGGTGCAGCGGCCGACCTTGCCCACCAGCCCGTTGAACGCAGCGTGCGCGAGCTCGTGGCTCGCGTCCGACGGCTCGAACCCGGGGACCGCGCCGCCGAACATCACCATGTAGTGGGTGGCGTTGGCGATGGCGGAGTCGCGGTAGCAGTTGGCTGCGCGCCGCAGGTCGGCGAGCGGGTCGTCGGTGGGCTGGTTGGTCTTCATGGCGTCGACCAGGCGCTCGAAGCCCTCGGCGTAGAGCTCGTCGACCACGCCGTCCTTGCCCCCGAAGCGGCTGTAGAGCCCCATGGTCGAGCAGCCGGCGGCGGCGGCGATGCGCCGGACGCTGAGCGCGCTCGCGCCCTCCGTCGACAGCAGCTCGCTGGCCGCCTCGAGGATCCGCTGGCCCTGTTCGTCACGGGTTCGTGCCATCAGTTGCCCAGTCTCTTCCATGCGGGTGGCCCGCGCTTGACACCTGCAATAACGACGTTATAGCATGACGTCGATATCACAGTGTGATAACGCCGTGAGAGCCGCAGGAGTTCCCCCATGACCGACACCTCCATCTCCGCCGAGCCCGTCATCTCCGCCGAGCCCGTCATCTCCGCGAGCCCAGTCGTCCTCTCCGCATCACTCGACATCCGTGCGCAGGCGCGGGTGGACGACCGGGTGCACCGGCGCCGCTGGGCGACGCTGGCCATCCTCTGCGTGAGCCTCCTCGTGATCGTGATCGACAACACGATCGTCAACGTGGCGCTGCCCACCCTGGTGCGCGACCTCGGCACGAGCATCAGCGACCTGCAGTGGGTGGTCGACGCGTACACGCTCGTGTTCGCCGGCCTGCTCCTGACCGCGGGAAGCCTCGGTGACCGGTTCGGTCGCAAGGGTGCGCTGACCGCGGGACTCGTGGTGTTCGGCGGCGCCTCGGCCGCGGCGGCGTTCTCGGGAAGCGTGGACTCGCTCATCGCGGCGCGTGCGGTCATGGGCATCGGTGCCGCGCTGATCATGCCGGCCACGCTGTCGATCCTCACCAACGTGTTCACCGACGCGCGCGAGCGCGCGCTCGCCATCGGTCTGTGGTCCGGTGTCGCGGGCATCGCGGTCGCGCTCGGCCCGGTGACCGGCGGCTTCCTCCTCGAGCACTTCTGGTGGGGTTCGGTGTTCATCGTGAACGTGCCGATCGTGATCGCGGCGATCGTGGCCGGGCACTTCCTCGTCCCCACGTCGCGCAACCCGCAGCGGCCGAAGCTCGACCTCGTGGGTGCCGGGCTGTCGATCGTCGGGCTCGGTGCGCTGGTGGCCGCCATCATCGAGGCGCCGAGCAACGGGTGGACCAGCCCGCTGATCCTGGCCGGCTTCGTGGTCGCAGTGGCGTCGCTGAGCGCGTTCGTGTGGTGGGAGCGTCGCATCGACGAGCCCATGCTCGACGTGCGCTTCTTCGCCAACCCGCGCTTCACCGCCGCCAGCGTGAACGTCACCTTGGTGTTCTTCGCGCTCTTCGGCTTCATCTTCCTGGCCACGCAGTACCTGCAGTTCGTGCTCGGCTACACCGCGTTCGAGGCCGGGGTGCGCACGCTGCCGTTCGCGTTCGCGCTCATGGTGATGGCACCGCTGTCGTCGAAGGCGGTGCAGTGGTTCGGCACCAAGCGCGTCGTCGTCACCGGCATGCTGCTGTTCGCGTCGGGTCTCGTGGTCGCGTCGACGTCGACGGTGGACTCGGGCTACCCACGCGTGATGATCGCCATGGTGCTGATGGGCGCGGGCATGGGCCTCTCGGTCGCGCCGGCGACCGAGTCGATCATGGGCTCGCTGCCGCTGCACCAGGCCGGCGTGGGCTCCGCGGTCAACGACACCAGCCGCGAGGTCGGCGGCGCGCTCGGCGTCGCCATCGTCGGCAGCATGCTGTCGTCGCTCTACTCGTCGAACCTCAACGCCAAGCTGCCGGCGAACGTCCCGAGCCAGGTGCGCGACGCGGCCGACCAGTCGGTGGGCGCGGCACTGCAGGTGAGCGCGCAGCTCGGCCGGGTCGGTGCGCCGCTCGCCGACGCGGCGCGGGAGTCGTTCGTGTACGCGATGTCGCGGGCGTCGCTGGTGACCGCGGCCGTGGCGGTGGTCGGCGCCCTGCTCGCGTGGAGGTTCCTGCCTGCCCGGGCCGCCGCGGGGCACGCCGTCGACGGGCCCGAGACCGCCGGTCCGCCGAGTCCGCCGAGTCCGCCGAGTCTGCCGAGTCCGCCGAGTCCGCGGAGCGCCGATGCCTCGGCGGAGGCGAGCTGATTCTCCTCGGTGCTACTTGCCCTTGGACTTCTTGTCTTCTTCTTCTTCTTCTTCTTCTTCTTGTCGCCGTCCGACTTCTTGCTTCTTCTTCTTCTTCTTCTTCTTCTGGTTCGCGTGCGCGCCGCGACGTGCCGTTGGCGACGGGGGCTTCCTCGGACGCGATCCCGAAGAGCGCGTGCGTGGGTGCCTGATCGGTTGGATCGACCGGCGTGAGCGAGTCGAGCACGTCTTCCAAGCTCCTGCCGAGCCCGGCTTGGCGCTCCATCGAGTTCACGGTAGGCGCGCAGGATGCACGAACCGTGTCACTCACCGTGAGATCGCGCCGAATGTCACCCCGGAGCGTGGTCGCGCAAGCGCTTCCTTCCAGGCGCGGAACCGCTGGTGCACCACGCCGTCGGGGCCGAGCCCCTCGCCGTCGCCCGTCGGGTGGAGCCGGAAGGTGTACTGCACGCGCGGATCGTCGGCTGCGAGCGCGGCGTAGCGGGCGTTGCCCTTCGCCGCGGGTCCGGCGCGCCAGAGCAGCCAGGGCCCGATGCGCCGCTTGTACGCGACCAGCTCGTGGCCGAGATCGCGACCGAGCTCGATCAGTTCCGCCGGTGCTTCGATCCACGCGGTGGCGGGGATGGTGCGGTCGCGCTGCGGGGTGGCCGGCAGGTCGACGGTGTGCACCGGCGTGGGGTCGACGGGACGGTCTTCGGGCGGCAGCCATCATGACTCACCATCATGCCGTCTGCTACATTGATGTGATTCCGAGTGCGTGGTCGTTGTTGCCGCACTCGGAGCTTTCGCAAGTGGGTATGCGTCTCTCGCGCGCTGGATTCGTTCCGGATCGGTGCTTTCGGGGTTCGTCGACCCTCCCGAAACACACCAGATCCGCAGCACGAATCCCCAGGAGACGCAACCAGCCATGCCCAGCACCACCTTCGCCGAGCTCGGCGTGCCCGCCGAGCTCGTCCGCACCCTTCGCGCGCGCGGTCTGACCGACGCGTTCGACATCCAGGCCATGACCGTGCCCGACGGTCTCGCCGGACGCGACCTCTGCGGTCGTGCGCCGACCGGCTCGGGCAAGACCATCGCGTTCGGCATCCCGCTCGTCGCCCGCGTCGGCCAGGCGCGACCCAAGCACCCCCGTGCCCTCGTCCTCGTACCCACCCGTGAGCTCGCCGCCCAGGTGTGCGGTGAGCTCGAGTGGCTCGGCGGTGGCCGCAAGCTCCGCGTGGCCGCGGTCTACGGCGGCGCCGGCTTCGGCGCCCAGTTCAAGGCGCTCCGGCGCGGCGTCGACGTGCTCGTCGCCTGCCCGGGTCGCCTCACCGACCTGATCGAGCGACGCGAGGTCCGCCTCGACGAGGTCGAGATGGTCGTGGTCGACGAGGCCGACCGCATGGCCGACATGGGCTTCCTGCCCGCGGTGTCGGCGTTGCTCGACCTCACGCCGGCCACTCGCCAGACGCTGCTGTTCTCGGCCACGCTCGACGGCGCGGTCGACCAGCTCGTCCGCCGCTACCAGCGCGACCCGTCGCGTCACATGCTCCCCGAGGCCGACCAGCTCGCGGCCACGCACCACTTCTGGGCGGTCGACCGCGCCAAGCGCGTCGACCTCACCGCCGAGATCGTGGCCGCAGCCGGCCCGACCATCGTGTTCTGCCGCACCAAGCACGGTGCCGACGCGCTGGCCAAGAAGCTCGACCAGCGCGGCGTGCGCAGCGCGGCGATCCACGGCAACCGCTCGCAGGGCCAGCGTGAACGTGCGCTCGCCGCGTTCGCCGACGGCAAGGTGAGCGCGCTCGTCGCCACCGACGTCGCCGCCGCGGCATCCACGTCGACGCGGTCGCGTGCGTGGTGCACTTCGACCCGCCGGCCGACTTCAAGGACTACACGCACCGCTCCGGACGCACCGCGCGTGCCGGTGCCGAGGGCATCGTCGTGTCGCTGGTGCCGCCCGACCAGAAGGGGCTCGTCGCCCGCTTCCAGCGCGAACTGGGTCAGCGTGGCGGACTCGCCCGGCCCGACGTCCGCCGCCTCGGCGAGCGAGACGCCCGCGACACACTCGCTCCGGTGCGCCGTGCCGTCGTCCGTCGGCAAGCGACGCGCGACGGCGACCGACGGGCGCCCGCGCGGCACCATCAAGTGGTTCGACGCCGCGCAAGGGCTTCGGCTTCATCGAGCGCCGCGGCGAGCAGCGACGTGTTCGTGCACTTCTCGGAGATCGAGGGCGACGGCTACCGCCGCCTCGAGGAGGGCCAGGAGGTCGAGTTCGAGCTCGCGCCCGGCCAGAAGGGCGACCAGGCCGCAGCGCGTGCGCGTGCTCGCCGCCGCCTGAGCGGCTCCGACCTACGCTCGCACCAGTGCCGAACCCACTGGACCGGCTGCGCGCGATCCTGCTCCTGCGCGGAGCGCTGGCGCTGTTCTTCTTCGTGCTCGGCGTGGTGCTCTTCGCCACCGACAACGTGGTGTTCGGCGTGTTCGCGGTCGTGGTCGCGATCGTGAACACGGTGCTGATCGTCGTGATCGCGCGGAAGGCGCGCCGAGACGGGGTGACGCGTCCCGGGCGCTCACCCACGGTGAGTGGTTAGACTCCCACCCGTGGTGGCTGAGCTCGGGGTTGTGACGAAGGCGCACGCGCGTCACGCTCGTGTGGAAGTGGCTCCGGTGGACGCGCTGGCCGCTGACCCGCACCATCGTCACCGTCGCGGCGCTCACGGTCGTGTTCGACGTGGTCGCCGCGTGGCGTGACGTCGAACTGGGTCACCTCGGCTTCGTGCCGGTCTCGCCGACGTTGCCGTTGGAGCTCGCGCTCGTCGTCCTCCTGGGCTGGCGCCGGCTCGGTCTCGACCGCACGAACCTGGCGGCGTGGCACGAGTTCCTCGGGGTCGGCACCGCGGCGATGCTCTTCGGCGTCATCCAGTACTCGCGCCACATCGGCGGCTTCGCCGAGGCGATGGGCCTCGTGCTCGCCGCGCTCGACGAGGAGATCGTGTACCGACTGGCGGTGCTCATCCTCGTCGGCGCGATCGTCGCGAAGCTCAGCGGCCGGAACTGGCGCAACGCCGAGGACTGGGGCGCCGGGCCCGGCCTCGCCGCGATCGTCGCCTCGGGACTCGTGTTCACCGTGCTGCCGGGTCACCTGGCGCAGGTCAGCGACACACTGCACGCGCTGCCGTTCGCATGCCTGGGCATGGTGCTCGGCTACGCGATGCTGCGCACCGGTGCGCTCCTGCCCGCGGTGGTCGTCCACGCGCTGCTCAACCTCGCGACCATCGCCGCGTTCGAGGGCGACATGGATCCCGCGTTCCGCTCCGTGCTCGCGGCAGCCCTGCTGCTCTCCCTCGTGCTCGGCACGATCGTGGCCGGACGCCGGCTCGGCATCTTCCGGCAGGTGGCCGTGGTCGAGCCGGTGCCCGTCGACGCCCTGCCGTCCTGGGACGTAGCGTTCCCGACGTGCTGCACGTCACCGGCCTCGACCACGTGGTGCTGAACGTCGCCGACGTCGAACGCTCGCTCGACGTTCTACTGCGGTGAGCTCGGCCTCGCTCCGGAGCGCGTGGAGGAGTGGCGACGGGGCGAGATCCTGTTTCCCTCGGTGCGCGTCGACGCGCACACGATCATCGACCTGCTCGCGGTGCCGCGGACGGGGGAGAACGCCGATCACCTGTGCCTCGTCGTGGAGCCGGTCGACCTCGACGCGCTGAAGGCGTCGGGCCGCTTCGACGTCGTCGACGGTCCCGCGACGCGCTTCGGAGCACGCGGGAACGGCACGTCGCTCTACGTGAAGGATCCCGACGGCAACACCGTCGAGCTGCGCCACTACTGAGGTACGGTGCGCCCATGCTGGACGTGGGGGACGTGGTCGACGACTTCGAGCTGCCCGACGAGACCGGCACGCCGCGGAAGCTGAGCGACCTGCTGGCGAACGGGCCGGTCGTGCTGTTCTTCTACCCGGCGGCGATGACGCCCGGCTGCACCAAGGAGAGCTGCCACTTCCGCGACCTGGCCGCCGAGTTCGCCGCCGCCGGCGGTCAGCGCGTCGGCATCAGCTTCGACACCGTCGACAAGCAGCACCAGTTCTCGGACAAGCACGGGTTCGACTACCCGCTGCTCTCCGACGCCGACGGCACGGTCGCGAACATGATGGGCGTGGCGCGCAAGAAGACGGCCAAGCGGGTGACGTTCGTGATCGACCAGAACCGACGCGTGGTCGAGGTGATCAAGAGCGAGATCCGCATGAACGTCCACGCGGACCGCGCCCTCGACGCGTTGAAGAAGCTCCAGACGACCTAGTCCTAGTCGTCTATCCTCGATCACGACGACGTCTTCCTCGATCACCTCGAGCTCGCCGTCCTCGTCGGCGACGGCGATCACCTCGTCGATGACGATGGTGCCGTCGGGCTGCCTCGACCGCGATGGTCTCGTCGGTGGCGAGCACGTTGCCGTCGTCGTCGACGAGCGCCTTGAGGTCGTCGACCACGACGGTGCCGTCCTCACCCACGGCCGAGGTCACGACCTCGACTTCTTCGATTCCCTCAATGTCTTCGGCCACGACGGCTCCTCGTTCACGGGATGGAGAGCCCGTAGTGTTCCACACCGTGGCGGTCCAACTTCCCGGCTTCCGCGAGACGACCTTCACGCACGACGGGTTGACGCGTCCCGTGTACGAGGGTGGCTCCGGTCCCGCGGTGATCGTGATCCACGAGATACCCGGGTCTGCACCCGCAGGTCGTCGAGTTCGCGCAGCGCGTCGTCGATGCCGGGTTCAGCGTGCGCATGCCGTCGTTGTTCGGCACGCCCGGACGCGAGGTGAGCGTGGGGTACACCATCGGATCGTTGGCCAAGGCCTGCGTGGCGAAGGAGTTCACCGCGTTCGCGCTCGACCGCACCAGTCCCGTCATCGGCTGGCTGCGCCGCTTGGCCGCGCGAGGCGCACGACGAGTGCGGCGGTCCCGGCGTTGGTGCCGTGGGCATGTGCTTCACGGGCGGCTTCGCGCTCGGGATGATGGTCGACGACACGATGCTGGCACCGGTGCTCAGCCAGCCGTCGCTGCCGTTCCCGGTGTCGCCGTCCCGTCGGCGGTCGGTCGGCATCAGCGACGCCGACTTGGCCACGGTGAAGGAGCGCGCCGCGAACGGGGCGTGCCTCCTCGGACTCCGCTTCACCCACGACATGGCCGTGCCGGAAGCGCGCTTCGACACGCTGCGGCGCGAGCTCGGCGACGCGTTCATCGCGGTGGAGATCGACTCGTCGAAGGGCAACCCGCACGGCATCCCCCGCACCGCGCACTCGGTGCTCACCCAGCACCTCGTCGACGAGCCCGGACACCCGACACGCGAAGCGCTCGACCGCGTGCTCGCGTTCTTCGCCGAGCGCCTCCGACCGGCCTCGGCGTAGCGCCGATGGTGGAGGAGCAGCACCAGGTCTCCTCGTACACGCTCGAACAGCTGGGGGTGTGGCTCGAGCTCTTCTACGACCTGGTCTTCGTGGCCGCCATCCTCGTCTTCAGCTCGGCGGTCTCGCATCTGCACGACGCATCGCGCATCACGTGGGTGGTGGCGGTGTTCTGCGCGGTCTGGTGGGTGTGGTTGTCCACCACCATGTTCACCAACCGCTTCCACGCGGCCGACGCCTGGCACCGCGCCCTCGTGCTGGCGCAGATGATCATGGTTGCGCTGGTCGCGATGGAAGCGCGCGCGGGTGTCAGGGACGACGAGGTGGTGCTGCTCTGCACCTACGCCGCGTTGGTGGCGACCATCGCGACCATGTACTGGCGAGCGGCGCACGCGCACGGACCGCACGCCAACTTCGCCCGCCATCTCTCGCTCATCCACGTGATCGCGGCGCTCTGCTTCGTCGCGTCGGCGGCGCTGCCCGAATCCGGGCGCATCGTCGGCGCGGCGGTCGGCATGGCGGTGATGATCGCGCCCGCCGCGTGGCGATCGATCCGTCTCGTCGACTTCCCGCCCATCGACGAGGAGCACCTGGTGGAGCGGCTCGGCGCGTTCACCATCATCGTGTGCGGCGAAGCGTTCGTGAAGGTCGCCGATCGCGGTCAGCGACAGCCAGATCGACGGGATCGACGTCGTCGCGCTCACGTTCCAGTTCATCCTCACGTTCGCGCTGTGGGCGTCGTACTTCGAGGACATCCCCTTCGCCGGCATCGACCAGCAGCGGTTCGCGCCCTGGGTCTCGTTCCATCTCGTGATGCAGCTCGGCATTGCCGGGACCGCCATCGGCGTGTCCAAGCTGGTGGCGACGGGCTTCTTCGACCACCTCCCGGCCGAGGACATCCTCGAGATCATGGCGACGCTCTGCATGGTCTACGTCGGCCTGGCCGGGATCGGTTTCGCCACGCGACGGCGACCGCGGCGCCCGCTGCTGCTGCTGCGCCTCGGCACCGCCCTGCTCGTCGGCGATCATCGGACTGGTGGCGTGGAAGGCGCCGTGGTTCGAGCTGCTCGAGGGGGTGGCGATGCTCACCGTCGCCGCGCTCGCGCACGCCTACCTGGTCGCGCGCCTGCGGTCGCGGACGGAGCTGGTGCCCGCCGTCTGACGCGATCGGCGGCGGTAGGGTCCCGTCATGCCGTACTCCGTGGTCCGCTTCAACTGCATCCAACCCGGCCTCGAGCCCGCCGAGATGTCGGCGCGCTACCAGGCGTTCGTCGACATGGCGGGCTACGCCGACGAGCACGGGCTCAACGCGATCTCGCTCGAGGAGCACCACGGGGCCGAGAACGGGTGGAGCCCGTCGCCGCTGGTGATGGCCGGCCTCGTGTTCGGGCGCACCACGACGATCATGGCCACGCTCAACGCGCTGCTCGCGCCGCTGCACGACCCGCTCCGGCTGGCCGAGGACATCGCGGTGCTCGACCTCGCCAGCGGCGGGCGGTTCGTCGTCACCGCCGGCATCGGCTACCGGCCGAGCGAGTACGCCGCGCACGGGAAGGACTGGGACGCGCGGGGCAAGCTCCAGGACGAGGCCATCGACACCATGCTCAAGGCCTGGACGGGCGAGCCCTTCGAATACCGCGGCACCACCGTGCAGGTCACGCCGAAGCCCTTCACCCAGCCGCACCCCACGCTGATGCTCGGCGGTTCGAGCAAGGTCGCGGTGCGTCGTGCGGCGCGCTTCGGGTTGCCGTATCTGCCGCCGGCGAACCTGCCCGAGATGGAGGCCTACTACTACGAGCAGTGCAAGGAGTTCGGCACGCAAGGCTTCTGCGCGATGCCGCCCGAGCACACCGCGATGACCTTCGTCGCCGAAGACCCCGAGCGCGTCTGGCGCGACCTCGGTCACCACTTCTTCGAGGAGTCCGCCATGTACGCGGCGTGGCAGCCTCCGGGCCAGACGTCGTCGGTGCACTCGCACGCAACGAACGTCGAGGAGCTGCGGGCGGAAGGGATCTACGAGGTCGTCACGCCCGCCGAGCTCGTCGATCGGCTGAAGGGCGCCGGCCCCGCGGCGACGTGTGCGCTCCACCCGCTCGTCGGCGGCATGCCGATCGACGAGGGTTGGTCGTCGCTGCGCCTCTACGTCGAGGAAGTCCTGCCCGCGCTGGGCTGACCCCTACTGTTCCCCCACGAGGGGAGCGGGGAGCATGATGGCCAGTTCGACGACAGCGGGGGCAGACGGAGCCGCGGGGGCGGCGGCGAAGGCCGTCCTGGTCACGCTGGCCGCGGCGCAGTTCGTGATGATCCTCGACTCGTCGGTGATGAACGTGTCGATCGCGACGGTCGCCAAGGACCTCGGCACGACGGTCACCGGCATCCAGACCGCGATCACGTTGTACACGTTGGTGATGGCGTCGCTGATGATCACCGGCGGGAAGATGGGCGCGATCCTCGGCCGCAAGCGCGCCTTCACCATCGGCTGCCTGATCTACGCCTCCGGATCGTTCATCACCGCCATCTCGCCGAACCTCGCGGTGTTGATGTTCGGGTGGTCGTTCCTCGAAGGGGTGGGCGCCGCCCTGGTGATGCCCGCGATCGTCGCGCTGGTGGCGTCGAACTTCGTGAAGGCGGAGCGGCCGCGGGCGTACGGCATCGTGACCGCGGGCGGTGCGATCGCGGTGGCGCTCGGTCCGCTGATCGGCGGGTTGTTCACCACCTACTGGTCGTGGCGGTACGTGTTCGTGAGCGAGGTGCTCATCATCGGCGTGGTGCTGCTCCTCAACCGGCGCACCGCCGACACGCCGAAGGAGGAAGGTGCGCGCCTCGATCTCGTCGGTACCGGACTCTCGGCCCTCGGGCTCGGCCTCGTCGTCTACGGGGTCCTACGCGCCGGATCCTGGGGCTTCGTCCGACCGAAGCCCGACGCACCGACCTGGTTGGGGCTGTCGCCAGTGATCTGGTTGATCCTCGGCGGCGGCGTGGTGCTGCTCCTCTTCCTCGAGTGGGAGAAGCACCGGCGCGACTCCGGGCAGGCCGCGCTCCTCGATCCGGTGATCCTCCGGGTCCGGCTGCTGCGCAGCGGGCTCACCGCGTTCTTCTTCCAGTACCTGCTCCAGGCCGGTCTGTTCTTCGCGGTGCCGTTGTTCCTGTCGATCGCGCTGGGGCTCTCGGCGATCGACACCGGGCTGCGCATCATGCCGCTCTCGATCACCCTCGTCATCGCCGCCGTCGGCATCCCCAAGCTGTTCCCGAAGGCCTCGCCCCGGCGCGTCACGCGCTTCGGCTTCCTGATGCTGTTCCTCGGCCTGGCCGTGTTCATCGCGCTGCTCGACGAGGGTGCCGGGGCCGAGATCACGCTCTGGCCGATGTTGCTGGCCGGACTGGGCATCGGCGCGCTCGCGTCGCAGCTCGGCGCGGTGACCGTCTCCGCCCTCCCGGACGAGCAGAGCGGCGAGGTCGGAGGGCTCCAGAACACCTTCTCCAACCTCGGGATCTCACTCGGGACGGCCTTGTCGGGGGCGATCCTCATGTCCGCGCTCACCGCGTCGTTCTTCTCCGGGATCGCGAGCAACCCTGCGGTGCCGAACGACCTCACGTCGAAGGCGCAGACCGAGCTCACGAGTGGCGTGCCCTTCATCTCCGATGCCGACCTCGAGAAGGCGCTCGACGATGCGGGCGTGCCCCCTGCGACCGCCACCGAGGTGGTCGACGAGAACGCCGAAGCACGCCTCGCGGGACTGCGCGTCACGCTGGCGGTCCTCGCGCTGCTCGCGCTGGTCGCGTTGTTCCTGAGCGGGAGCATCCCGACCGCGCCGGTCGGGAGCGAAGCCGCGCCCCGCGCCGTAGAGCTCAGTCGTCGGCGGTCATCGACGGCAACCCGTGGAACGGGCTCCCGGCCTCCTGCCACTCGGCGTACATGCCGAAGAACTCGTCCCCGAACGGGTCGCCCCCGAGCAGCGGCAGCGCCGCCCGCCGGATGGTGAAGTCCATCGGGGCGAGCTCGCCGGCGCGCTCGAGGTGCGCGCGTGCGGTCGAGTCGTGGCCGCTCCGTCGCGCTTCGACGCCCACGCGGAAGTGGAGTCGGGCCAGCACCTCGTCGTCGGAGAGATCCGGCACCGCAGCGCGCGCGTCGGACGCACTCATGGGTTCGACGCCGTCGCGCACCCAGGCGCGCACTGCGTCGAGGTGCGGACCCGATTCGGCGCCGGTGAACTCCGCGAACATGTCGTTGGAGAACGCGACACCGGTGGGCCGCACGATTCGGTCGTCCTCGTCGATCCACACGACCGCGGGCACGTTGCTGATCGCGTAGACCTCGGTGAGCAGGTGCTGCGGGTCGATCAACACCGGGAGGGTTATGCCTTCCGCCCACGGGTGCACGTCGTCGGGCGAATCGTCGAGCGCGACCGCGATCACGGTGAAGTTCTGGTCGTGGAGCTCATCCTGCAGTGCCTGCCACCCGGGCAGGTCGTAGCGGCAGCCTCACCAGGAGGAGAACGCGTGCAGCAGCCGCTTCTGACCGCGCCACTGCGAGAGCGCGTGAGGTGCGCCGTCGAGATCATGCAAGGTGACGTCGGGGGCGACGAGCGACTGCAGCGCGGTGGCCCGCTGTTCGCGGTCGAGCGCGATCGCGACGATGCCGACGTCGACGTCGACGACCGCGGAGCGCCCGAGCGCGTCGGCGGCCGCGACCAGGTCGACGCGGTCGGCGGCCACCAACGCATCGCGATCGCGCACGGGTACGCACACGTCGTCGCGACACAGGCCTTCGGGCTTGAGCGTCCACCCGAGGACCGCGGGCAGCCGGTCGGCCGCCACGAGGACCCGACCGTCGACGATCTCGGCCGCGACGTCGCGCGTCTCGTCGCTCATGATGGTCACCGTCGCCATCAGGCGAGCGTAGACCCGCGCCCGGAGACCGTTCTCGTACCATCCCCCGATGGACGCGAGCGAGTTCCTCGGTCTGCGCGCGACGCACAACCCGGTGCGCTGGTACCTCGACGTCGTGCCGGGCATCTGCACCGACGACCAATTCCTGTTCGGCGGGTGCGGGCTGGGCGCGGCCATCGAAGCGCTCGAGCGCACCACCGGTCGCCCCGCGGTCTGGGCCGTGGCCCAGTACCTCTCCTTCGCCCACCCGCCCGAGATCGTCGACATCGACGTGACCGTCGCCAGCTCCGGGCACCAGACCACACAAGCCCGCGCCGTCGCGGCACGTCGGCGACCGCGAGATCCTCACCGTCAACGCCGCGCTGGGCGAGCGCGACGGCGGCTACGACGGCCAGTGGGCGCGCTTCCCCGACGTACCGCCGCCGGACGACAGCCCGCCCCGGCGGCGGATCTCGCGCGTCGACGACTCGCTCGCGCAGCGACTCGAGATGCGCCTCGCGCGCGGCCGCGACCTGGCTGCGCTCGACGGCGGGCGCGACGACGGCCACAGCGCGCTCTGGGCCCGGTTCCCGGCCGGGCTCGACGTGTCGGCGGCGTCGCTCGCGATCCTCGGCGACTACGTGCCCTTCGGCATCGCCCAGGCCCTGGGGCAGTTCGTCACGGGCAGCAGCCTCGACAACACCTTGCGGGTGTGCGCGCTCGTGCCCACCGAATGGGTGCTCATCGACGTGCGCGTCCACGCCATCGCGCGCGGCTTCGGCCACGGGCGCGTCGAGCTCTGGGCCGAGGACGGCACCCTGCTCGCCACCGCCAGCCAGTCGTGCGTCGTGCGTCCGCGCACGTCACGCCCTGACGGCGCCTGACATCACGGCAGGGAGTGGTCGGCCAAGAAGCGGGCGGCGATCTCGGTGGGATCGTCGCGGTCGCGACTGATGGCGAGCGACATCGCGTTGTACGCGTCGGTCGTCACCGCCGCTGACACCTTGTCGACGACCCGTACCGTGTCGCTCGTCGCGGCGGCCTCGCGCATCACCAGTACTGGGTTGTCGGCGGGTTGGAGACCCTTGTCGTCGCGGAGCAGCACCGCATTCTTCGGGAGGACGCTGCTGCCGGTGAACAGCACTGCGACGTCGATCGACCCGAAGGTCAGCGCGCGCTGGGTAGCCGATCCGGCTGGATCGATGGGTGCCACGTGGGCGAACTTCAGGCCGTACACGCGCTGCGACGTGTCACCCAGGCAGAGCGGACGGATCGGGCACTCGGGTGGCGCGCCGATGGTCAGCTTCGGAGCAACCTTCGCCAGGTCGGAGACCGTGCGCAGGCGGTACTTCTTCGCGGTCTTCCGGGAGACGTAGAACCCGTTGACGTCGACCGCGGGTGCCGGATCGCTCACGGTGATGCCGGTACCGCGGCAGCTTGGCGACGAGCGCAGCATGGGTCCGGGCGCTGCTCGCGGTCGGGGTGCCGCCGAGGTAGGACAGCAGGGTGCCCTGGTAATCGGCGTACGCGTCATACCTGCCCGCCTGGAGTGCCGGGAACACGACCTCGGTCGGGCCGACGTCGTCGGCGAAGGTGACGTGCAGACCCCGCCCCGCGAGGGCCTGGCCGTAGACCTGGGAGAGCACCTGCGCGCCGGAGAAGTTCTTCGATGCCATCGAGAGCGACATCTGCTGGGCATCGCCCGCGGGCGCGCCCGCGAGCACGAGGGCGGCGGCGAGCGTCAAGACGACGACGACGCGCGCCACCGCCCGCCGAAGTACGGCGCGGTGCGAGATGGCGTGCGGCAATCGGGCACTCCGGGCGTGCGACAGGCGTGCGGAAGGGCCAGCCATTCTCGCGTGCGGCCGCGCCGTTTGGGTATCGGGGCGCCGGTACCTTGGTCGCGATGGCTGCGATCGCGCTGCGGCTTCGGACGGAGCTGCGCCACCGCTGGCCGGCGTGGTTGGGAGTGGCGCTGGTCGCGGGCATCGCGAGCGGGGTGGTGCTCGGCCTGCTGGCGGGCGCCGTGCGCACCGAGAACGCTTACGAGGACTTCAGTCGCACGATGAAGGCGGCCGACGTCGTCGTGGCCGGGCGCAGTGCCTTCGGGCTCGCCGGCGCGGTCGATCTCGACCAGGTGGAGCAGCTGCCCCAGGTCCGGTCGGCAGCCCGGGCCACCGTCAGCCTGATGTTCACCGGGCGCACCGGTGACGGGCGGCGCGTGGGCCCGGTCGATCTGTTCCCCATGTTCGCCGACGACGAGCGCCTCGGGCGCGATCTCGAGCGGATCCACCTTCGAGAAGGTCGAGCCGCCAACCCCGCCGCGGTCGACGAGGCCGTCGCGGGCTTCGTGCTCGCGGAGCGGCTCGGCCTGCACCCGGGCGACACCATCCGGTTGCACTTCGTGCGGGCGGCCGGCTTCCCGACCGCGGCGGCGACGCTCCTCAGCAACTTCGGTGCTCGCCTGGCCGGCGCGCCGGGTTCCTCGAAGAGTGCCATCGACCAGCTCGCCGACGGGCCCGACGTGACGTTCCGCATCGTCGGGGTCGAGGCGTCGCCGGCGGAGTTCCCTCCCATCGGCCCCGATCTCGCGCCGACGCTGCACCTCTCGCGCGCGTTCGCGGAGCGCTACGGCTCGGAACTGGTGGCCAGTCCGCTGCTGTTCGTCGGCTTGCGCGACCCGGGCGAGCTCGACGCGTTCTCGAAGGGCATCGAGCGCCTCGCCGACGGCGCACCCGCCGGGTTCGTGCAGAGCCGTTCGCTGCAGACGCCGAAGGTCGAACGCGCGATCCGAGCCCAGGCCACGGCGGTGCGCATCGTCGCGCTGCTCATGGCCCTGGCGATCCTTCTGGTCGTCGGTCAGGCGCTCGTGCGGCAGGCCGTCGTCGAGGCCAGGGACGACCGAGTCCTTCGCGCCCTCGGTCTGCGAGGCGACGAGCTCCGGCTGCTCCTCCTGGCGCGCGGCCTGGCGATCGGCGCAGTCGCCGCCGTCGTCGCGGTCGCCGTCGCGGTGTTGATGTCGCCAGTGATGCCGATCGGACTGGCGCGGGTGGCCGAGCTCCATCACGGATTCGACGTCGATCCGCTCATCCTGGGGTTGGGCGCGCTCGCGGTCGTCGTCGGCGTCGTGGCCCTACGGCTCGTCGCGTCGTGGAGGCTGTCCGCCGCGGCATCGCGCCGTGTGCGCCGCGAGCCGCTGGTGCGCCGCCTGCTCGGAGGTGGCCACTTCCCGCCGAGCGTCGACATGGGCGTTCGGTTCGCGCTCGGTCCCGGTCGCCGTGGGAGGTCGACCGGCGTCTGGACGACCGTCCTGGGTGCGACGCTCACCGTTGCGCTCCTCGCCGGGTTGTGGTCGTTCCAGGCGAGCCTCCAGCACATGCTCGATTCGCCTCGGCTCTACGGTTGGAACTGGAGCGTCAAGAGCGGCGCACCGGCATTGCCCGACGTCTCTGCCCCGCTCGTGCCGGCCTTTGCGCACGACCCGGTCGTGTCGGCATTCGCTGCGGGCACGATCACCCAAGCCGAGCTGGGGCTGGAGCGCGTCGACGTGATGGGCATGGCGCAGGAGCGGGGCCGCGTGGCGCCGACGGTCGTCGAGGGCCGCCTGCCGCGAACGGCAAGCGAAGTGATGCTCGGCACCCGCAACCTCGAGCGCGCGGGACTCCACCTCGGCGACATCGCGGTGCTGCGCCTCGGCAACACCGCGACCGGCCTCCGGATCGTCGGACGCGGCCTGTTCCCCGAGTTCGGTGACGCCGGTGGTCTCGGCAATGGCGTGTACGTGACCTTCGGGGGACTCAAGCGGATGCTTCCGGAAGCGCGGAAGAACGTGTTCCTCTTGCGCTACCGGAGCGACGTCGATGCCGGCGACGAGACCGCGCACCTGCGCGCGGCGCTCGACCCGTTGCCGACCCGGGCGTCGGGTGAGCCACGCGAGGTGCAGGCGCTGTCCGACGTCAGCGGGCTCCCGGCCCTGCTCGGTGGTGTCCTCGCGCTCCTCGCGGTGGCCACACTTGCGCACACGCTCATCTCGTCAGTGCGACGACGACGGCGCGACCTCGCGATCTTGCGCACCATGGGCTTCGTCCGCCGGCAGATTTGGTTCTCGGTCTTCTGGCAGACGGCCACCCTCGTCGCGCTCGCGCTCCTCATCGGGATCCCGCTCGGCGCGCTCCTGGGCCGCTTCGCGTGGAACGTGTTCGCCGAGGACCTGGGTGCGATCCCCGAGCCGCAGATCGCGTGGCTGCCGTTCGTGCTGATCATCCCGGCCGCGTTCGTGCTCGCGGGACTGGTCGCGGCGGTGCCGGCCTGGCTCGCCGGACGCACCCGCCCGTGCGTCGCGCTCCGAGCTGAATGACGCGTGCGTGCGTCAGGCGGTGACGAGCTGCTCGATGCGGGCGAGGGTCTTGTCCATGTTCTCGGCGGTCTTCTTGCCCCCGCGCGAGACGAGCGGCTTGCTCAAGCCGGCCTCCTGGGAGATGTCCCAGGTCTCGCGCACGAGCGTGCCGCCGTCGACGGCCTCGAGCTCGTAGCGCCAGATGCGACCACCGCCGAGCTTCGCCCCCCACGACACCGGCGGGAGCGTCTGCCACGCGATGCGGCGGTTCTCGTCGAACTCGATGACCTCGTTCACCATCGAATACGGCACGCCCATCTTCATCGACATCCCGAACTTCGAGCCCAGGGCCAGCCGCTCCGAGCCGCTCTTGGCGTCGCGCACGGTGCCGGAGCCGTCGATGTCACGGTGACGGGCGGGATCGGCGAGGAGGTCGAAGATCTTGTCGGCCGGAGCGGGGATGACCCGCTCGACCGAGACGGTGTCGTCGCTGGGAGCCATGGCGCGGGAGCGTACCGGCGCCGGTGGCAGAATGCTCGCCGCACCCCGAAACCCGGCACCCGAGAGAGGGAGCGCACCATGGCGCTGGCGACCGACGACATCCTCGCCATCCAGAAGCTGATCGCCGACTACAACCACGCGGTCGATGCCGGCGACGGTCCCACCTTCGCCGCGCTGTTCGTCGAAGGCGGATCCCTCGACAGCGGCTTCAACGTGCTCAAGGGCCGCGACGAGCTGCGTGACTTCGCGGGGATGGTCCCGACGATCGCGCCCGGAGCGCGCCACCTCGTGAGCAACGTCTCGATCGACGGCGACGGCGACGCCGCCACCGCGCGCCTCTATCTGCAGATGTGGGCCACCGCTGGTGGCGCGGCCGAGACGAAGCTCGTGATCTCGGGGCGCTACGAGGACACGCTGAAGCGCGACGACGGCACCTGGCGCTTCGTCACCCGCAAGATGATCCCGGACGGGTGACCGCGGGACGTCGACCTTCGGGGGGCTGCGCAGGGCAGGCAGGCAGCCGCACCCGCTCTGGGCCGGCGTACGTGGCCGTGGGCAGCCGTGGCGCACGGCGCGAGACTGTTGGTCTGCGCTCGAGCGCGACGTGAGGAGGACGCGATGCTGATCGTGACCGTGCTCCGTGCCAAGGGTGACACGGTGGTGACCGTGCCGCCCAGTGCAACCGTCCGGGAGCTGCTGGAGACGCTGGCCGAGCATCGCATCGGCGCAGTGGTGGTGTCTTCGGGGGCCGGGATCGCCGGCATCGTCTCCGAGCGGGATGTCGTGCGCCATCTCCACGCGGCCGGCGCCGAGGTGCTCGACCGGACCGTCGGCAGCATCATGACCACCGAGGTCGTCGACGTGCAGGAACGAGACCCCGGTCGACGAGCTGATGACGACGATGACCGAGCGCCGCATCCGCCACGTGCCGGTGGTCGACGAGCACGGCGCGATCGTCGGCATCGTGAGCATCGGCGACCTGGTGAAGAGCCGCATCTCGGAGCTCGAAGGCGAGCGCGACGACCTCGTCGGCTACATCGGCGCGCGCTGAGCGACGCGTCGAGTCACGCGCCCTCGGGCCACGGGCGCATCAGGTTCTCCTGCACGAGGGTCGCGAGCAGACGTCCCGATCGGTCGTGCACCGAACCCCGGTACACACCGCGTGCACCGGCGGCGGACACCGGCTCGAGCGCCATGAACATCCACTCGTCGGCGCGCGCCGGGCGGTGGAAGTAGACGGTGTGGTCGAGGCTGCTCCCGCCGCGCGGCAACCCGGGGACGTCGAGGTCGACGAACCCGCTGCTCATGTCGGAGAGGTACGCGATCGCGGCGGCGTGCAGCACCCGGTCGTCGGGGAGCGGCTCGCTGGTGCGCGCCCACATCCATCGGGACGCGCGTTGCTCGGCCGGGATGTCGGTCGGCGCGTCGACCGCGCGCAGGTCCATGAGGATGTCGCGGCTGCGGATGCGGTCGTCGCCCATCGCGTCGAGCTCCTCCGGTGACGGGACGTCCGTCCGCATCGTCACGCCCGACCAGTCACCGCTCTCCTCGTCGACGTGGAACGACGCCGCCATGGTGAAGATCGCCTTGCCCCGCTGCAGGGCCTCGACCCGGCGAGCCGAGAACGACCGGCCGTCGCGGTCGCGGCTCACCTTCATGATCGTCGGGTGCTCGGCCTCGCCGGCGCGGAGGTAGTAGCAGTGCATCGAGTGCGGGTGGCGGCCCTCGGGCACCGTGAGCCCGGCGGCTCGCAGCGCCTGGGCGGCGACCTGGCCTCCGTAGAGGTGGTCGGTGAAGGGCCGGCGCGGGTTGTGGGCCCGGTAGAGGTCGCGGTCGAGCTCCTCGAGGTCGAGGAGCTCCTCCAGGGTCTCGGCGCGGGGGAGCTCGGCGGAGGCGGCCATCGGGCGACGGTATCCGCTGTGGTCCGGATCCCGGTGTGGTCGCTAGCCTCGCTGGCCGGCATCTCTCGCACAGGGGAATGGATCCATGGGACTCTTCGACGGCAAGGTCGCACTCGTCACCGGCGCGGGACGCGGGATCGGCCGCTCCGAGTCGCTGCTGCTCGCGAGCGAGGGCGCCAAGGTCGTCGTCAACGACCTCGGCGGCTCCGGTGCGGGCGAGGGCGCCGACGCCACCCCCGCGCAGCAGGTCGTCGACGAGATCAAGGCCGCCGGCGGCGACGGGGTCGCCAACTACGACGATTGCTCGAGCTGGTCCGGCGCCGAGGCGATGGTGCAGCAGGCGATCGACACCTTCGGTGGGATCGACGTGCTCATCTGCAACGCCGGCATCCTGCGCGACAAGATGAGCTTCAACATGTCCGAGGAGGAGTTCGACGCGGTGATCCGCGTCCACCTCAAGGGCCACTTCGCGCCGATCCGCTTCGCCAGCGCGTACTGGCGGGCGAAGGCGAAGGAGACGGGCGAGCCGGCCAACGCCGCGATCGTCACCACCGCGTCGGAGTCGGGCCTCTACGGCAACGCGGGGCAGACCAACTACGCAGCAGCCAAGGCCGGCATCGCCAGCATGACCATCGTGCTGGCGCGCGAGCTCGAGCGTTCCGGCGTGCGGGTCAACTCGATCGCACCGGTCGCGGCGACGCGCCTGCTGGGCACAGTCATGACCGACGAGATCGCCGACAACCCGATGATGAGCCCGGACAACCCGGCTGCCGGGGCGGTCTGGCTGGCGTCACCGCTGGCCGACGGGATCACCGGTCAGGTGCTCAAGATCTCGGGCGGGGTCGCGCAGATCGTCGACGGGTGGCGTCCGGTCACCCAGATCAGCTCCGGTGACAAGTGGACGATCCAGGACCTCGCCGCCGGCCGCGACCGGCTGTTCAAGGACCGCGACCCCGGCGTCCCCTCGTTCCGCGCCTTCGACAAGTTCGACGACACGCGACGCTCTGACGTGCCGCGCCGCGGGTCAGGCGGGGGTACCCAGCCGGCGTCGTGGATGTCGTCGGCCGCCACCGGCTCGACCAGCTCGTCGACGTGCAGGAACTCGAACCCGGCGAGCAGCGCGTAGCGCTCGTCGACGTCGGTGTCGCCGACGTGCACGTAACGATCGGCCGAGAACTGCGCCTTCACCTCGTGGAGGTGGTGCTTGCCGCCGACGAACTCGGGCTCGACCCCGTGTCGTGACCACAACGGCTGCTGGCTGGAGCGCGGCCAGTCGGACGCGACCCCGACGATGTAGCCCCGCCCCACGAGCTCGCGGCGCGACCTCGGCCGACACCGGGCCCGGCGGGTCGCCGAACTCCATCGTCCCGTCGATGTCGAAGCTGACGAGGATGCGGAGCTCGGCGCCGGGTTCGGGTCGGGTGGTCGTCACGCCGTCTCCATGGGGCGTTCGCTGCTCGCCGGGCTACCCGGCTTCCTCACGTCACGCTCACGCCGTGGAGCGTACGCGCGGCTCGTCCGGGCCCTCGGATGCGTCGGGGAAGACGGCATCGCGCCACCGAGGCCGAACTCGGCGGCGTTCTCGAGCGCTTCCACCGCCGAGTGCATCGGACCGACCGAGCGCCACGGAGCGGGGGAGGAAACGGCGGGTGACGAGCGCGGCGACGATCGCGAGGATCACGCCGAACGTCGCGGCGACGTGGATGCCGTCGACGAAGGCGGTCTGCGCTGCGGTCGCGAACGCGGCACCCGCGCGTGCGGGCAGCTTCTCGGCCACCTGCAGCGCGCCCGCGATCGACGAGCTCGCGGTGCCGCGTGCGGCCGCCGGGATCTTCTCCAGCGCGTCGTGGAGGTGGCTCGAGTACTGCGACGCGGCGATGCTGCCGAGCACCGCGATGCCGAGCGCGGCGCCGAGCTCCCGCGTGGCGTCGTTCATCGCCGATCCCGCACCGGCGCGGCTCTCGGGCACGGCCGACATGATCGATGCGGTCATCGGAGCCATCGACAACGACACGCCGGTCATGAGCGGCGCCAGGCACAGCCAGCAGTACCAGAACGGCGTGTGGATGGTGAGCTGCGTGAACAGCAGGAAACCGAGCGCGATCAGCCCCATGCCGAAGCCGACCGAGCGGTTGCCGCCGAAGCGCTGCACGATGCGCGGGGTGAACGGCGTGACCACGAGCATGATCCCGGCGATGGGCAGCAGCCGGATCGCGGTGTCGAGGGCGGAGAACCCGAGGACGAGCTGGAAGTACTGCGTCATGAGCAGCATCACGCCGTACATGGCGAGGAACACCAGCATCATGGCGCCGCTGCCCACGCTGAACGCCGGGTTGCGGAAGTAGCGCATGTCGAGCATGGGCGACGTGGCGTGGAGCTCCCACAGCACGAAGAGCGTGAGCACGACGATCGCGACCGCGAACGCGCCGATCGTCACCGGCGCGACCCAGCCCTTGTCGGGCGCTTCGATGAACCCGTAGACGAGCGCGGAGACGCCGACGATGGAGAGCAGCGCGCCGAGCGGGTCGATGGCGCTCTCGTCGGGGTCGCGCGACTTCGGCACGAAGAACCAGCCACCGACGAACGCGAGTGCGATGACCGGGAGGTACACGAGGAACGCGGAGCCGAACCAGAAGTGTCCGAGCACCCAGCCGGTGATGACGGGCCCGATCGACCCCGCGATGCCGGTGGTGGTCGCCCAGATCGCGATCGCCTTGGCGCGCTCGTGGGGTGGGAACACGTTGACGAGGATCGACAGCGTCGCCGGCATGATGAACGCGGCGCCCAGTCCCATCGCGGCGCGGCAGGCGATGATCTGCGAGACGTCGGTGGCCTGCGACGCGAGGAAGCTGGCGACGAAGAACGTGGCCAGCCCGAACTGCAGCGCGCCCTTGCGGCCGAACCGGTCGCCGAGCGCGCCCGAGGTGAAGAGCAGGCCCGCGAACACGAGCGAGTAGATGGCGACGACCCACTGCAGCTGCGATTCGCTGGCGCCGAGATCGCGGGACAGCGTGGGCAGCGCGACGTTGAGGGTCGAGTTGCCGCCGAACACGATGAGCAGGCTCAGGCAGAGCACGCGCGAGTGTCCACCACCGCCGCGCGTAGGCCTGCTCCTCGGTACGGCCATCCGTGGGGGAGGTCAGGATCGCCATCGCACCATTCTGGCAGACGGTGACAGAAAACGCCAACTGACAAACTTCAGCTGTTGCCAAGCGTCGTGATGTGTCAGAATGGTGCCATGTCCGCCGCCGTGGGACTCCGTGAGCGCAAGAAGGCGCGCACCCGGGAGGCCTTGCAGGAGGCCGCCATGGAGCGGTTCTCCCGTCAGGGCTTCGACGGCACCACGGTCGAGGAGATCGCGGAAGCCTGCGAGGTCTCCCCCCGCACCTTCTTCCGCTACTTCCCCACCAAGGAGGACGTCCTCTTCGCCGACGGCGAGGCCCGGCGCGAACGGCTGCTCGCGGTGATCGCCGAGCGCCCGGTCGACGAGCCCGCCTTCGGCGCGCTCCGGGCCGCGATGCGCACGCTCACCGCCGACTACCGCGACGACCGCGACGCGCTCGTCACCCGCTTCCAGATCGTCGCGGCCTCACCGCACCTGCAGGCCTACAAGGCCGAGCACCAGCACGGGTGGGAGGCCGACGTCGCCGAGGTGCTCGAACGGCGCGCGCTCGGCGCAGCACGCGACGGTGACGCGCGACGAGCTGCAACTGGTCACCGCGGTGTGCACCGCCGCGTTGCGCGTCGCGCTCGACACGTGGGTGGCCGATCCGTCGGCACCCGATCTCGGAGTGCTCCTCGATGCTGCGTTCGCGCGGCTGGCCGCGGGGTTCGAGCCGGCTCGTGTCGGGTAGCCCCTGTCCGTCAGACGACGCGACGGAAGGTGACGCGACATGGCGGGCAAGAAGGCGAAGGCCAGCGCGCAGAAGGCCAAGGGCAAGGTCAAGGTCGCGGTCGGTGAGCTCACCGGCAACAAGAAGCTCAAGGCCAAGGGCCACGCCGACAAGGCGAAAGCCGGCGCGAAGCGCGGCAAGGAGAAGGTCAAGGACGCCTTCCGCTGAGGCGCATCTCCTCCAGGTAGCGCGCCGCGAAGCGGTCACGTTCGTCGAGACCAGGAAAGTACACGAGCGTCCACGCGTCGGACAGCGCCGTCGCGCACGAGCGCTTCGTACCGGTGGTTGCCGTCTTGGAGCAGCAGACGACCGTCCTGCCACTCCGCGAGCAGACGGCGGGGGTTCCCAGCCGTCGTCGATGCTCTCCTGCATCGCGCCGACGTCGTCCTGCCACTCCTCCGGGTCGACGTCGCAGAGCGCGTCGTCCTCTGGGCCGGCGAGACGTTCGAGCTCGACGACCGGCAACTGCACCGGGCCGAACCACCAGTGCGGTTCCTGGCTGAGCGCGGCGGCGAGCACCGCGTTGTCGCTCCCGCGGCTGGCGAGGAACTCGCCGACCCAGCGCGCGATCTCCTCGTCGCTGACGTCGGCGGCCGCGGATGCCGCCGCGAGGCTGAAGCGATCGCGGTCCGTCATGGGCGGGTGGTTCCCGCCATCCCGAACGGGCAAACTCGCCCCGCATCGAGCATTGGGCCACCGTGATCGGGGAGAAGGCGTGATGGGGAAATTGGACGGTCGGGTCGCGATCATCACCGGCGGCGCACGCGGGCAGGGCGCAGCCGAGGCCGCGTTGTTCGCGGAAGAGGGCGCGTCGGTGTTCGTCACCGACGTCCTGGTCGACGAAGGCGAGAAGACCGCCGCCGGCATCGGCGGCACGTTCGTCGAGCACGACGTCGCCGACCCGCAGCAGTGGGACGCGTTGGTCGCACGAGTCGTCGCCGACCACGGTCGCCTCGACATCCTGGTGAACAACGCCGGGATCCTGCGCTGGGAGCGCATGGCCGACACGTCGTTCGAGTCGTGGAACGAGGTCGTGGCGGTGAACCAGACCGGCGTGTTCCTGGGCATGAAGGCGGTCGCGCCGCAGATGAAGGAGCAGCACTCCGGGTCGATCGTCAACATCTCCTCGGTCGGCGGCCTCAGCGGCGCGAGTGCGTGCTTCACCTACGCGGCCACGAAGTGGGCGGTGCGCGGCATGACCAAGGGCGCCGCGATCGAGCTCGGGCCCCACAACGTCAAGGTCAACTCGATCCACCCCGGGATCATCGACACGCCGATGATGGGCGGCACCGACCTCGACGGCCTCGCCGCCACCATCGGTGTGCCCCTCCAGCGCTACGCCCAGCCCGAGGAGGTGGCGAAGCTCGCGCTGTGGTTGGTGTCCGACGACAACTCGTACTCCACCGGGGCCGAGTTCGTGATCGACGGGGGACAGACCGCGTGAGCGCTTCGCCGTGACCTTGCGCGGCGTGAGCACCGCTGCGGTCCCCGATCCGCGCCGCTGGATCACGCTGGCGGTCGTCGTCGTCGCCGCGCTCATCGTGGTGCTCGACAACTCGGTGCTGACGGTCGCGATCCCCACCATCCTGCGCGACTTCGACACCACGCTCCCCGCGGTCGAGTGGGTCATCACCGGCTATGCGCTCACGTTCGCGAGCCTCCTGATCATCGGCGGCCGTCTCGCCGACGTGTTCGGGCAGCGGCGCATCTTCATCATCGGCGCCGCGCTCTTCGGCGGTGGCTCGTTGCTCGCCGCGCTCGTCGTGGAACATCCCGAGCCTGATCGTGGGCGAGGCGATCATCGAGGGCATCGGGGCGTCGCTGATGCTCCCGACCACGCTGTCGATCATCTCCACCACGTTCCAGGGTCGCGAGCGCGCCACCGCGTTCGGTGCCTGGGGCGCGACGGTCGGCGCAGGGGCCGCGCTCGGCCCCGTGCTCGGAGGGTTCCTCACCACCAACTACACGTGGCGGTGGGCGTTCGGCATCAACGTGATCGTGGCCCCGCTCGCGATCCTGGGCGCGCTGCTGTTCGTCCGGAGAGACCAACCGAACGAACGGCGCATCAGCATCGACGTCCCCGGCGCGTGCCTCGTGGCCGCGGGGTTGTTCCTCTTCGTGTTCGCGCTGAGCGAAGGTGCGCGCTACGGCTGGTTCCGCCCGCTCGACGGCGTTCAACCTCGCCGGAGCCGAGGTCTGGTCGAAGGATCTCGGCGTCTCGTTCATCCCGCTCGTCATGCTCGTCGCGCTGGGCGTGCTCTTCGCGTTCTACAAGGTCGAACGGTGGAAGGAGCGTCACGACCGCAACCCGCTGTTCGAGTTCGGCCAGCTCCGCCATCCCGGCTTCCGCTACGGGTTGATCACCACCAGCGTGCTCGCCATGGGCCAGATGGGGATGTTCTTCGTGCTCCCCGTCTTCCTCCAGGACGCCAAGCACCTCACCGCCGAGACCAACGGCTTCTGGATGCTGCCCTTCGGCGTGTGCATCATCATCGGGTCGCAGCTCGGGGGCTACCTCACGCGGTACCTGGGCGTCGCGCGCGTCGTGCAGCTCGGACTCGCGCTCGAGGTGGTCGGGCTCGTGACCGTGGCGTTCGTCGTGAACCCCGACATGAGCTTCGTCGATCTGCTCGCGCCGTACGGGCTCTTCGGGTTCGGCATCGGCTTCGCCAGCTCGCAGCTCACCAACGTGATCCTCTCCGACATCCCGGCCGACAAGTCGGGCGTGGCCAGCGGCATCAACTCGACGGTGCGCCAGGTCGGTGCCGCGCTCGGGGTCGCGGTCGTCGGTTCGGTGTTCGCCAGCCTCACGATCTCCCGCACGGTCGACGCGGTGAAGTCGGCCGCGCTCCCGGCGTCGCTGCGCGACACCGCGGTGGCCGGCGTGCACGCGCAGGGCGCGTCGTTCCCGGTGCCCCGCGGCACGACGGGAGTCGATGCCGCCGCGCTGAGCCATGCGCTGTCGACCGGCATCACCGAGGCGGTGCGGCCCGCGCTGCTGCTCGCCGCCGGGTTCGTGCTGGTCGGGGCCTTCCTCTCGCTGCTCCTGCCCCGGACGCCTCCCGTCACCGGGGAGCACGAGCCGCTCGTCGAGACCCTGGTGGTGCTCGAGCCCGTGGAGCCCGACCCCGCCACCGTGCTCGCGCGCGACCGGTAAGGGGTCTTCGGGCCGGAGCCGGTGTCGCGGGGCCCAGTGTCGGGTATGTCCGATCGGTGATCGTGGACCATCCTTCGCTGATCGCCGGGCGCTACCGGATCGACCAGCCGCTCGGTGCCGGGGGGATGGGCACCGTGTACGCGGGCCACGACCTGCGGCTCGACCGGGACGTCGCGGTGAAGGTGCTCCGTGACGACCTCACCCGCGACCCGTCACTGCGGCATCGGTTCGAGCGTGAAGCGCGCGCCGCGGCCCGGGTGACGCACCCGCACGCCGTTGCGGTGTACGACACCGGCGAGGACGCCGAGTGCGACGTCTTCATCGTGATGGAGCGCCTGACCGGTCGCACGCTCGGCCACGAGATCGCCGACGGGCGACTCGACGAAGCCCGGTTGCGACAAGTGGCCGACGCGGTCCTCGGCGCGCTCGGCGCTGCGCACGCGGAAGGCATCGTGCACCGCGACGTGAAGCCCGGGAACATCCTCCTGGCCGACGACGGCACGCTGAAGGTCGGCGACTTCGGGATCGCGACGTTCCTCGACGCCGGCGACACGACGACGCGCGTGCCACTCGGGACGCCGGCGTACACCGCGCCGGAACGGCTCCGGGGTCTCGGCGCCACCGAGCGCAGCGACCTCTACTCGCTGGGCGTGGTCTTGTACGAGGCGGCTGCCGGCGTGCGCCCGTTCACCGGCGACGGCGCGACTGCGGTGGCCGAGGCCGCCGTCGTCGGCACCCACGTTCCGCTGGGCGAGCGGCGGCCCGACCTGTCGCCCGCGTTCGTCGCGACGATCGAGCGCGCGCTCGCCACCGATCCGGCCGACCGGTTCGCCGACGCCGAGGAGATGCGCGCTGGCGCTCGACGTGCCGGAGCTGCCACCCACCACGCCGGTCGCCGTCACCCTGCCGCTGGGCGACGCCGCGGGCGCCACCGCGACGCTGCCCGCACCGTCGCGGGTGCGGCCCGCTGCCGACACCGGTTCCGGCCCCAGCTTGCTTCCCGCCCCGGCGCCGACTCGTCGCCGCTTCGATGTGCCCCGAGCAGTGGTCGTCGGGCTCGTCGTCTTCGTGTTGGCACTCGTCGTCGTCATCGGTGTGCTCGTGACCCGCGGCGACGACACGCCGACCAGCACGGCACCGAGCACCGCCACACCGACCGCCGGGAAGACGGCGACCACCGTGGTCGCGCCGGTCGCCGGTCCGTTCCCCACGGCGCCGGCCGACGACCAGGGCATCGGAACCAGCACCGGCAAGGGAAACGGCAAGGCGGCAACGGCAACGGGAAGGGCAAGGGCAAGGGTGAAGGCTGACCGTGGGTCAGGCCCGACCGAGCACGCGCTCGACGCTGATCTCGATCGCCACCCGATCGGCATTCGGGCGCGGTTCCTGGTACCGGGTGGTGTAGCGCGCCACCGCGTCGGCGACCGCGGCAGGCTCGTGGGCGACGCGCGCGGGACCCTCCAACGACAGCCAGCGACCGCCGTCGACCTGCGCCACCGCGGCGCGGCCGGTGGCCTCGACGTTGCGGACCTTCTGCGAGCCGCCACCGGTGATCACCCGAACGACCGCGGCGTCGGCGTCCCACGTGAACCCGACCGCGCACACGTGCAGCGTGCCGTCTCGCCGAGTCGTGCTGAGCGTCCCGAGGTGGCGTTCGGCGAGGAACGCGTGCGCATCGGGCGTGAGGTCGGCCGGTGTGATCACCGCTCCAGTGGATCACAGCGTGCGCCGTACGCCAGACTCCGCTCATGAGCAACGAGGCGGCGCGCAACCGGCAGGTCGTGGAGCGGTACTGGGAGGCGCACTTCCTGCGCGACTGGGACCGCATGGCCACCTTCTTCTCCGACGGACGCCCACTACACCGACGTCGGGGTCGACGGCCAGGGCGCGCGGGGACCGCAGCAGATCGTCGACCGGCTGAAGATCGGGATCGAGCCGCTCTCGGGCTACTACCACCACCCGCGCCACATCGTGGCCGAGGGTGACCTGGTGATCCTCGAGCACGTCGAGGAGTGGCAGTTCCACACCGGCGAACGCATCCTCCACCCGTTCGTCACGGTGATGGAGGTGCGCGACGGGAAGATCGTGCGCTGGCACGACTACTCGAACATCGGCAACGTGATCGACCACGCTCCGCAGTGGTGGATCGAGCGCATCGCGCAGGGCTACGCCGCGGTCGGCCGCGAGCCCGGCTGATGGCGCTCGCGGTCTCCGACAACCCGGCCCGCTCCCGCTACGAGCTGCGCGACGGCGACCACCTCCTCGGGTTCACCGAGTACCACGAAGGCGACGACGGGGTCCTGGTGTTCCCGCACACGATCATCACCGAACCCAAGCGGGGCGCGGGATACGGGGCCACGCTGGTGCAGGGCGCGCTCGACGACGTGCGGGCGAAGGGCCGCACGGATCGTGGCCCAGTGCCCGTTCGTGAAGCGCTTCGTCGCGGAGCACCCCGACTACCAGGACCTCCTGGCGTAGGCCGGGCCTACCATGGGGCCCATGACCGACGCGAGCGTGCTCGCGGGCCGCCCCCTCGGTGGCATGGTGCCCGATCCCTCGCTCCTGACGCCGGCGCGGGAGACCGCGCTGGTGCGAGCCGACGGCCGTCCGCAGCCGGAGTTCCGGGAGCGGCTGCGTGCCATCCCGTCATGGCGCAACGCGTCTGTCGGTGGTGTCGGTGTGGGTGCAGGCCGTCGTGATCGTCGGCCTCGCGGTGTGGTGGGGGAACCCCGTGGGCTACGTGCTCGCGTTCCTGCTCATGGGCCGCACCCACGCCCAACTCGCGTCGCTCATGCACGAGGCCGCGCACCGGCTGCTGTTCACCAACCGGCGCGCCAACGACTTCGTCGGCCGCTGGTTGCTCGGCTATCCGTCGTTCACGTCCACGGATGCGTACCGCCGCGTCCACATGGCTCATCACCGCCAGGAGTTCGGGCCCGACGAGCCCGACATCCCGCTCTACGCGGGCTACCCGATCAGCCGCGCCAGCTTCCGGCGCAAGCTCACGCGCGACGCGACCGGCCGCACCGGGTTCAGGCTCTTCCGTCAGCAGTTCGCGGGGTTCCGCTCACCCGACGCCAGGGTTCGCCACACGCTCGTCAAGATCCTCCTCGTCCAGGGCGTGTTGCTCGGCGCCGCGATCGCGGGCGGGGTGTGGTGGGTGTACCCCGTGTTCTGGGTGTTGCCGTACCTGACCGTGTGGCGGGTGATCAACCGCCTGCGCTCGATCGCCGAGCACGGGGGCATGGACGCGTCGAGCGACCGTCGGGCCACGACGCACTCCGTCCGTCAGTCGTGGTGGTCGCGCACGTTCCTCGTGCCGTTCAACATCGGCTGGCACCTCGCGCACCACGTCGACGCCGGGGTCTCGCTGCGACACCTGCCCGAGTACCACCGGGCCCTGCACGAGGCGGGTTACGTCACGCCCGGCCTCGAATTCCCGAGCTACCGCGCGCTCTGGCGTGCCCTGCGCGATCGACAGGCAACGGAACGCGCGGTGGGGTACCCGGCAGCAGGGACTCCGAGTACGTAAGCTCAGGGCGTGGAGCAGTGGTTCCAGAACACACGCGGCCTGGTGATCATCGTGCTCGCGGTCATCACCGGCGCGGTGTTGCTCGCGATCGAACCGGGTGACGGCTTCCCGACCGGCACCGCCGGCGTGTCGAGTGGCGGCGACACCACCGTCACCACCACGGTCACCACGGTGCCGGGGGTCACCACCACGACGGTGGCCCGTCCCACCATCTCGGAGGGCACCCCCGACACCGGCAACACCACGGTGCTGCAATCGCGCCTCGCCGCGCTCGGCTACCAGGTGACGGTCGACGGCAGCTTCGGACCCGGGACCACGACGGCGGTGAAGCAATTCCAGACCGACAAGAAGCTCCCGGCGACGGGGACCGTCGACGCGGCCACCTGGGACGCGCTGCTGGCGACCCCGAGCACCACGGGGACCACGACCACCACTGCGCCGTAGCGCAGACGACGAGGTGCGGCGCCCGTGGGAACGAGCGCCGCAGTCGTCGGAGGATTGTCGTGCGTCACGCGACGCCGCGGTCAGTCAGTTGACCGACGCGGCGCCGGCGAGCACGAGATCGGAGTGGGCCCGGAATCGGTTCGCCCTCGACACGCGCGGCGACCGGGGGGCACACATCGCGAGGTAGTTCGCAAGGGGACGGGACATCGGTCCGGGAGCAACGAATTCGGTGGCGCTCTCCCAGGTGGTGGGCGGGTACTCGGTCGTGGGCTCGATTTCGTCGCTCACGATCGCTCCTCTCTGCAGGTTCCCATGAACGACTGTAAAGAGGTGATGTAAACGCAGCGTGTCGAGCGGACGACGGGCCGTCGACCAGTGGGGAACGACTTCCTGGCGACGAGCAGGCCACGGCGCTGGCGAATTCGGCGTGGCCGTCATCGGCAACCGTTACTGTCGGCGGCGATGGAGGAGGCCATGGAGCAGCCGTCGTTCGGGTTCGCCGAGGAGGTCGTGGAGGAGACCACGTACTCCGTCGTGCAGCTGAACTCCATGGTGGGCGAAGCCGTCCGGCGGGCCCAGCCCGACGAGCTCTGGGTGAAGGGCGAGGTGCAGAACCTCCGCACGCGCAACGGCCACGCCTATTTCAAGCTGGTCGAGAAGGCGGGTCAGGGCGAGCGGATCCAGGGTCGACTCGACGTCGCGCTCTTCAAGGACGACGCGCCGAAGGTCCGTCGGGCGTTGGCCGAGGTGCCGGGCGCGGCGCTGGGTGACGACGTCGAGGTGCGGATCAAGGGCCGGGTGCGGATCTACCCGCCCACCGGTCAGTACCAGCTCGTCATGACCGGCATCGACCCCGTGTTCACCGTCGGTCGGCTGGCGGCCAACCGCGACCGCGTGCTCCGCACCCTCGCCGCCGAGGGGCTGCTCGGCGCCAACGCCAGGCTCGAGTTGACGCCGGTGCCGCTGCGCGTGGGCCTGATCACGAGCCAGGGCAGTGCCGCGTACCACGACTTCGTCGACGAGCTCCTGCGCTCGCCCTACGCGTGGCGGGTCGGCGTGGTCGACGTCGCGGTGCAGAGCGCGGGCGCCGCGCAGCGGATCAAGTGGGCGCTCGGACAGCTCGCGCAGGTCGACGTCGACGTCGTGGTCATCGCCCGGGGCGGTGGGTCGCGTGCCGACCTGGCGCCCTTCGACACCGAGCTGGTGGCGCGGGCGATCGCGGCGATGGAGGTCCCCGTGATCACCGGTGTCGGGCACGAGATCGACCGCAGCGTCGCCGACGAGGTCGCGTGGTCGCGCGTGCAAGACGCCCACCGCGTGCGCGCAGATGCTCGTCGGCCGCGTCGACAGCTTCGTGGGTGCGCTCGACCACGCGTCGCAGCGGGTGGCGGCGCGGGCGCGTCAGCGCATGGCCGTCGCCGGGCGCGAGCTCGACGAAGCGGCGCGCCGGGCACGCCGGAGCGCGACGGCGGCGGTGGTCCGTGAGCACACTCGACTCGACCGATCGCACGGGCGGCTCGACGAGCTCGCCCGGCGCCGCACGCGTCGATCTGACCGCGCGGCTCGACGCGTGCGCGCGTCGGCTGGGCGAGCTGGGACGACGAGCGACGCGCAACCGGCGCGCCGCGCTCGCCGACGCGCGAACGCGAGCTGGTCACGCACGCGCAGCACCACCTCGAGCGCGCCGAGCTGCGGCTGGCACGCAGTGATGGCGTCGTCCGCGCACTCGACCCGCGCCGCGTGCTGGAACGCGGCTACTCGATCACCCGCGACGCCGACGGCCGCGTGGTTCGCACGGCCGACACGCTCACCGCCGGTGTGCTGGTCGAGACCGAGCTCGCGTCCGGACGCGTCACCAGCCGGGTCGAGACGATCACCGCGACGGAGGACGACATGCAGGAGACAGCCGAGTGACCGACGAGATCGGCTACGCCGACGCCATGCGCGAGCTCGACGACATCCTCGAGGAGCTCGAACGCGACGACCTCGACGTCGACGTGCTCGCCACCCGCGTGCAGCGGGCCAGCGAGCTCATCCAGCTCTGCCGCGGCCGCATCGCCCGGGCCCAGGCCGACGTCGACCGCGTCGTCACCGACCTCGAATCCCTCGAACCCGAATAGCCGTCTTTGCGCCACTCGACCGCCACATGGGCGGTGCAGCGGCGCCAGATGGAATGGGCGCTACGACTTCTGGCCGGTGAGCTTGCGGTTCTTGAACTGCGCCTTCACGTAGTCGCGGTTGAGGAGCGCGATGAAGTCGATGCTGATCTCCTTCGGGCACGCCTTCTCGCACTCGCCGTGGTTGGTGCACGAGCCGAAGTAGCTCTCCATCACCTCGACCATGTTGATCACCCGCTCGTAGCGCTGGGGCTGGCCCTGGGGCAGCAGGCCGAGGTGGGCGACCTTGGCGGCGGTGAACAGTTGGGCCGCGCCGTTCGGAGCACGCGGCCACGCACGCACCGCAGCCGATGCAGGCGGCGGCGTCCATGGCCGCGTCGGCGGCTTCCTTGGGCACGAGGATGAGGTTGGCGTCGGGCGCGCTGCCCGTCGGCGCGCTGATGTAGCCGCCGGCCTCGACGATGCGGTCGAACGCGCTGCGGTCGACCACCAGGTCGCGGATGATCGGGAACGCCTTCGCCCGCCACGGCTCGACGACGATCTCGTCGCCGTCGCTGAACTTGCGCATGTGCAGCTGGCAGGTGGCGGTGCCCTCCGACGGGCCGTGCGCGCGACCGTTGATCATCATCGAGCACGAGCCGCAGATGCCCTCGCGGCAGTCGTGGTCGAACGCGATCGGTTCACCGCCCGCGGCGACGAGCCGGTCGTTGATCACGTCGAACATCTCGAGGAACGACATCTCCGGACTGATGTCCTTGGCGTCGATGTCCTCGAACGCACCGGGGGCGTCGGTGCCCGCCTGGCGCCAGACGCGCAGCTTCAGATCCATGGTGTCTGCAGGCCCTTCCGAGGTCTCGTGACTACTTGTAGCTTCGCTGTGCGAGGTGGACGTACTCGAACTCGAGTTGCTCCTTGTGGAGCGTCGGTGCGGTGCCCACGCCCTCGAACTCCCACGCGGAGACGTGCGAGAAGTTCTCGTCGTCGCGCAACGCCTCGCCTTCCTCGGTCTGATGCTCCACCCGGAGGTGACCGCCACACGATTCCTCGCGGGTGAGGGCATCGAGGCACAGCAGCTCGCCGAACTCGAGGAAGTCGGCGACACGCCCGGCCTTCTCCAACGACTGGTTGAGCGTGGCGCCGCTGCCGGGCACGCACACGTCGGCGTAGAACTCCTCGCGCAGGGCGGGGATGTCGGTGAGCGCCTTCTCCAGCGACTGCTGGCTGCGAGCCATGCCGCAGTTGTCCCACAGGATGTTGCCGAGCTCGCGGTGGAAGTGGTCGACCGAGTGCTTGCCCGTTCACCGACAGGAACCGCTTGGTCTGGTCGGCGACCGCCGCCTCCGACTCCTTGAACGCAGGGTCGTCGGCCGGCACCGGCGCGCTGCCGAGCAGCGGAGCGAGGTAGTCGGAGATGGTCGACGGGAGCACGAAGTAGCCGTCGGCGAGGCCCTGCATCAGCGCGCTCGCGCCGAGGCGGTTGGCGCCCTGGTCGGCGAAGTTGGCCTCGCCGAGCACGTAGAGCCCGGGCACGTTGCTCATCAGGTTGTAGTCGACCCACAACCCGCCCATCGTGTAGTGGATCGCCGGGTAGATCCGCATCGGGACCTGGTAGGGGTTCTCGTCGGTGATCCGCTCGTACATCTCGAAGAGGTTGCCGTAGCGCTCTTCGACGACGTCCTGCCCGAGGCGCTCGATCGACTCCTGGAAGTCGAGGTACACGCCGTTCTTCTGCGGCCCGACGCCGCGGCCGGCGTCGACCTCGGTCTTGATCGCGCAGCGACGCGACGTCGCGCGGCACGAGGTTGCCGAACGCGGGGTAGCGACGCTCGAGGAAGTAGTCGCGGTCGTCGACCGGGATCTGGTCGGGCGAGCGCGGGTCGTCGAGCTGCTTCGGGATCCACACCCGGCCGTCGTTGCGCAGCGACTCCGACATCAGCGTGAGCTTCGACTGGAAGTCGTCGCTGCGCGGGATGCAGGTGGGGTGGATCTGGGTGAAGCACGGGTTGGCGAACAGCGCGCCCTTCTTGTGCGCCCGCCACGCGGCGGTGACGTTGCTGGCCTTGGCGTTGGTCGACAGGTAGTACGCGTTGCCGTACCCGCCGGTGCACAGCGCGACCGCATGGGCCGACCACGACTGCACCGCGCCGGTGGTGAGGTCGCGGGTGACGATGCCGGCGGCGCGGCCGTCCTTGACCACGAGGTCGAGCATCTCGCTGCGGGTGTACATCTCCACCGTGCCGCGGGCGACCTGGTGGGCGAGCGCCTGGTAGGCACCGAGCAGCAGCTGCTGGCCGGTCTGACCCCGCGCGTAGAAGGTGCGCGACACCTGTGCGCCACCGAAGGAGCGGTTGTCGAGCAGGCCGCCGTACTCACGCGGCGAACGGCACGCCTTGCGCGACGCACTGGTCGATGATGTTGACGCTCACCTCGGCGAGCCGGTACACGTTGCCCTCGCGGGCACGGAAGTCGCCGCCCTTGATGGTGTCGTAGAACAGGCGGTAGACGCTGTCACCGTCGTTCGGGTAGTTCTTCGCCGCGTTGATGCCGCCTTGGGCCGCGATGCTGTGCGCGCGGCGCGGCGTGTCGTGGAAGGTGAACAGCTTCACCCGGTAGCCGAGCTCGCCGAGCGTCGCGGCTGCGGCGGCGCCCGCGAGCCCGCTGCCCACGACGATGATCTCGAAGCGACGCTTGTTGGCCGGGTTGACCAGCTTCACGTCGAACTTGTGCTGCGACCACTTCTCCGCGATGGGACCCTCGGGGATCCTCGCCTCGAGCTCACCGATCATCGTGACACCACCCCGGTCGTGATGAGCAACGGCATGCTGACGTTCCCGATCGTGATCACGAGCGCGAATCCGATGGCGAACGCTCGACGCCACTCGTTCCAGCGCGGGTTGTTCAAGCCGAGGCTCTGGAACATGCTCCACGCGCCGTGGAAGATGTGGATGCCGAGGGCGAGCATCGCCACGATGTACGCGATGGCGACGGGTACGCGCTCGAAGCTGTAGAAGAGGTTGTCGTAGGGGTCGCCGCGCACGAAGTGCGGGTTGGCGCTGCCCCACGTGAGATCGAGCAGGTGGAACACCACGAACGCGGCGACGATGATGCCCGTCCACCGCATCGTGCGCGAGGCGAAGTTGGCGGCCACGTAGTCGCGCTTCGACTGGTACCGCGTCGGCCGCGCCTTCTGGTTCATCCGCGTGAGCTGGTACGCAGCGATGATGTGCACCGCGAACGCACCGATGAGCACGATGCGCATGCCCCACAGCAGGACGGTGCGCGGCAACGCGGGTTCACCGAGGGTGCGCAGCCACTCGCCGTAGACGTTGATGTGCTCCTTGCCCAGGAAGACCTTGAGGTTGCCCACCATGTGGGCGAGCACGTAGCCCAGCAGGATGATCCCGCTGATGGCCATCAGCCACTTCTTGCCGACCGCCGAGCGCCAGAACCGCACCAGGAAGTGACCCTGGGGCCGGGGAGCCGGGACCGGTGGGCCCGTGTACCGCGCCAGCACGTCGGCGTCGTCGGCACCGGCGTTCTGGGCTGCGGTCGAGACCTCTTCCTCCACCTTCGCCATGGCAGGAACGTACCTTTCGGCGCTTGTGAACAAGGGATTGTGAGATTTTTCTCAAACACCCCACCGGTGCAACGGCTGGCCCGGCGTGGGCATGCCCGTCCAGCAGTACACGTGACCCGGCGTCCCGGCGTCGACCGCGAAGAGCGTCCGCAGGTCGTCGCCGCCGAAGCACAGGTTGGTGCTCACCGGATGGTCGCCCGGTGACTGCAGCACCTCCACCACCGTGCCGTCGGGCTCGTAGATCGTGACGACGTGCCCGCCGCCGGCCATGTAGATGCGACCGTCGGCGTCGAGCGCCCCGCCGTCGCCCATGCGTCCGGGCGCGAACATCTCGCGCGAGCCGTCGGATCGCAGGCGGACGAACCCGTGGTGCTCGCCGTGTCGGCCGTTCTCGACGACGATCAGCGTCTCGCCGTCGACGTCGAGGATGATCCCGTTGGGCGCCCAGAACCCGTCGGCCGCGAGCCGGAGTCCACCGTCGGGATCCAGTCCCCACACCCGTCCGCGCGGGGACGTCGGGCACCGGCCACGTCGGATCGGTGAAGTACACGGTGCCGTCGGTCGCGACGCACAGGTCGTTGGGCTGCTGCATCGGTTCGGATGTCAGGTAGCTGACGGTGCCATCGGGCGCGACGCGCTGCAGGCCCGATCGCACGAAGCGTGGCGGTGGGAGCGTTCCGAAGATCTCGAACACCGAGAAGTCGATGCCGCCGTTCTGGGTGACGACGAACCCGCCGTCCGCCGCGAGCGCAGCACCATTGGCGCCCCCACCGGTGTCGGCGATCGACTCGCGGCGCCCTGTTTCGGGCCAGACCCGCTCGAGCGTGCCGCCCAGGACACTCGTGCACACGAGCGTGCCGTCGGCATCACCCACGCCGGGCGGACACCACACCGGACCCTCGCCGAACTCCGGTCCTTCGCAGACGACGTGCGGTCCGTCCATGCCCGCATCCTCCCAGATGCAGCGACGCTCGGAACCCGCGATACGGTGGCCGAAGACCACTACGACAGGAGCAGCGCATGACCCGTCCCGGAACCCTCGGCGAGCTCAAGAGCCGACGGATGGGAGTCGCGCCCGGTCAAGGAAGAGGTGCGGGCCAACGCCTTGGCCCGCATCGCCGAGGGACGTCCGCTCGTCGAGGGCGTCATCGGGTACGAGGACACCGTCCTGCCCCAGCTCGAGAACGCGCTCATCGCCGGTCACGACGTGATCTTCCTCGGGGAGCGCGGCCAGGCGAAGACCCGCATGATCCGTTCGCTCACCGCGCTGCTCGACGAGTGGATGCCCATCGTCGCCGGCAGCGAGATCAACGACGATCCGTACCACCCGATCTCGCAGCACGCGCGTGTGCTGCTCGCCGAGCGGGGCGACGAGACCCCGATCGAGTGGGTGCACCGCGATCGCCGATTCGGCGAGAAGCTGGCCACTCCTGACACCTCGATCGCCGACCTCATCGGCGAGGTCGACCCCATCAAGGTGGCCGAGGGCCGCTACCTCTCCGACGAGCTCACCATCCACTACGGCCTCGTGCCGCGCACCAACCGTTCGATCTTCTCCATCAACGAGCTCCCCGACCTCGCCGAACGCATCCAGGTCGGTCTGCTGAACGTGCTCGAAGAGCGCGACGTCCAGATCCGCGGTTACAAGGTGCGCCTGCCGATCGACCTCATGCTCGTGGCCTCGGCCAACCCCGAGGACTACACGAACCGCGGCCGCATCATCACGCCGCTCAAGGACCGCTTCGGCGCGCAGATCCGCACGCACTACCCGCTCGACGCCGAGCTCGAGGCCACGGTCGTCGAGCAGGAGGCGCGTCCGCTCACCGCCGACGGCCTCAACGTGCACGTGCCGTCGTTCATGACCGAGATCGTCGCCGAGATGAGCCAGCAGGCCCGCCGGTCGCCGCACATCAACCAACGTTCCGGCGTGTCGGTGCGCCTCTCGATCGCCAACTACGAGACGCTCGTCGCCAACGCCACTCGGCGCGCGCTGCGCCACGGCGAGCACGAGGTCGTGCCGCGCGTCAGCGACCTCGACGCGCTGGTCGCGAGCACCGCGGGCAAGGTCGAGTTCGAGACGGTCGACGACGGCCGCGAGGAGCAGGTGCTCGACCGCATCGTGAAGGCGTCGATCCTCGAGACGTTCCGCGCCCGCACCCGCCCCGAGAAGCTCACCGACGTCGTCACCGCGTTCGAGGGTGGGCTGGTCGTGCACACCGGCGAGGACATCGCGTCGTCGGAGTACGCCAAGCTGCTCAGCGACGTGCCCGCGCTGCGGGCCACGCTCGCCGACCTCGAGGTGGGGGAGACGCCGGCCGGGGTCGCGTCGGCCACCGAGTTCGTGCTCGAGGGGCTGCACCTGTCGAAGCGCCTCAACAAGGACGCCCTCGGCGGTCGCGCCGCGTACCGCGGTCGGGGTTAGATCCCGCCGCGAGCCGTCCTGGTTCTGCTTGTAGAGCTCGCAGCCGTCGGCGGCGCGGCGGTTGACGTTCTCCACCGCCGCTCTGGATCTTCGGGTTGTCGACGACCGAGGTGTCTCCGGAAGCGCGGCGCTGCATCGCGTCGAGGTAGGTCTGCGCGTCCTTCGCGATGTCCTTCGGCGCGGTGGCGGCCAGCTTGGCGACCAGGTCGGTCTGCTGCTGGATCTTGCCGATGAGCTTGGGCAGGTTGGTGTCGTAGTCGTACGCGGCCTGGCAGAACGCCTTGCTCGGCGTCGGCAGCGACGACTCGGAGTCGCGTGAGCACGCGGTGAGGACGGCGGCGAGGAGCCCGAGGGTGACGACCGCTCGCAGGCCGACTCCTCGCAACGCGTGCATGCCCGCATTGTGGCTCCTGCCCGGGTCCGATCGCGAACCGGTACGGTGGATCCATGCCCTTCCGTCGTCGTGAGCGCCCCGGCTTCCGGTACTCCCGCTGGGACGGCACCCAGACCGGCTTCGACCTCGACGCCGAGTCGCTGCTCGACGAGATGGCCGACGACCTGCTGTACCACGGCGACCTCAACGCGGCGTTGCGGCGGATGATGCAGCAGGGGTTCCGCGACCGGAACGACGAGCAGCTCATGGGCCTGCGCGAGATGCTCGAGCGGTTGCGCGAGCGTCGTCGCCAGGAGCTCGAGCACCGCGACCTCGGCGGCGTCTACGACGACATCGCCGAGCAGCTCGACGAGGTCGTCGACATGGAGCGCGAAGGCATCGACCGGCGGGTCGACGACGCCACCCGCTCCGGCGACCAGCGGCGTCAGGAGCTCGTCGAAGACGTCGCCGAAGAGCGCCGTCGCCAGCTCGAGGAGATGCCGCCCGATCTCGCCGGTCGGGTGCAGGCGATGCAGCAGTACGAGTTCATGGACGACGCCGCGCGCGAGCGGTTCGAGGAGCTGATGGACCAGCTGCGCGAGCAGCTGATGCAGAGCTACTTCAACCAGCTCTCCGAGGGCATGCAGAACATGACGCCCGAGCGCATGCAGCAGATGAAGGACATGCTCAACGAGCTCAACCAGATGCTCGAGCAGCGCGAGCGCGGCGAGGAGCCCGACTTCGACGGCTTCATGGACCGCCACGGCGAGTTCTTCCCCGGCAATCCGCAGAACCTCGACGAGCTGCTCGAGCAGATGGCGCAGTCGATGGCGCAGATGCAGCAGCTGATGAACTCGATGACGCCCGAGCAGCGCGCGCAGCTGCAGGCGCTCTCGGAGGCGCTGCTCGAGGACATGGACCTGCGGTGGCAGGTCGACCAGCTGTCGCGCAACCTGCAGCAGGCGTTCCCGAACCTGCCGTGGCAGCGGTCGCAGAACTTCAGCGGCAACGACCCGCTGCAGTTCGGCGAGATGCCCGGGCTGCTCGACACGCTCGGCGACCTCGACGCGCTCGAGAACCTCATGAAGTCGGCCACGCAGCCCGGCGAGCTGGCCGAGGTCGACCTCGACCGCGCCCGCGAGCTGCTCGGCGACGACGCCGCGAAGTCGCTCGACCGCCTGCGCGAGCTGCAGCGGATGCTCGAGGAGGCCGGGCTCATCGAGCAGCGCGAAGGCCGGCTCGAGCTCACGCCGCGCGCCATCCGTGCCATCGGCAACAAGGCGCTCTCCGACCTCTACCGCAAGCTGGTGAAGGACCGCGCCGGTCGCCACGAGCTCGAGCGCACCGGCGTCGGCAACGAGCACGCCCACGACCACAAGCCGTACGAGTTCGGCGACCCGTTCCACCTCAACGTGCAGGAGACGGTGAAGAACGCGATCTGGCGCTCGGGCGCGGGCACGCCGGTGCAGCCTGAAGCCGGAAGACTTCGAGGTGGAGCGCACCGAGATGCTCACGCGCTCGGCCACCGTGCTGCTGCTCGACGTGTCGCTGTCGATGCCGATGCGCGACAACTTCCTGCCGGCCAAGAAGGTGGCGATGGCGCTGCACGCGCTCATCACCAGCCAGTTCCCGCGCGACTACTTCGGTCTGGTCTCGTTCGGCCGCGTCGCCCGCGAGGTCAAGCCCGAGCTCCTGCCCGAGATGAGCTGGGACTTCGAGTGGGGCACGAACATGCAGCACGCGCTGCTGCTCGCCCGCAAGCAGCTGTCACGCCAGACCGGCACCAAGCAGATCATCATGGTCACCGACGGCGAGCCCACCGCCCACATCGAGGGTGGCGAGGCCTACTTCCAGTACCCGCCGTCGCCGATCACGATCGAGGAGACGCTCAAGGAGGTCATGCGTTGCACGCGTGACCGGATCCGCATCAACACCTTCATGCTCGACGAGAGCTACTACCTCAAGTCGTTCGTCGAGCAGATGATGCGGGTCAACGGTGGTCGGGCGTTCTTCACCAACGCCGACACCCTCGGCGACTACGTGCTCGTCGACTTCCTCGACCACCGCCGCCAGCAGCAACGCCGCGCCGGCTGAGACGAGGTTGCGTCACTCGGCGGCGTTATACGACGTCAGCTGACGCAACCTCGACGGGAGGCCCGGTGTAGGTGGCGCGGATGCGGTAGCGGAGGCGGTGCTGGTACTCCTCGAGGCCGTGCGCGATCCATCCCGCGCTCCGGGCGACGGCGAAGACGGCTTCACCGGCGCCGTGCACCATGCGGGTCGCCTCGCCGAGCACTCCGAGCGCGAAGTCGATGTTCGGGTGCGGTCCGCCGTTGCGCGCCATCACCGTCGAGCACACCTTGCGCGGCGTTCCACAGTCCGACGGGCGGCTTGAGCCGTTCCACCGCGTCGAGGAGCACCGGAGTGCGGGGATCGGGTCCCTGTGTACACCTGAGTGGCCGAACCCCGGGACGTGCTCGCCGTCGTGCAGCACCTGGCCGATCGCGGCCTCCGGCGACGACGCCATCGCGTCGCGGAGCAGGCTGCGCACGAACTCCGACGCGCCACCGTGCAACGGGCCACCGACCGCAGCGAGTCCGGTGAGGAGGAGCAGGTAGGGATCGGCCCAGGTCGACGCCGCGACGCGCACCGCCAGCGTCGACGTGGCGAGCTCGTGGTCGGCGAGGAGCGAGAGCGCGCGGTCGAGCGCCCGCACACGAGCAGTCGTCGGGTCGAGCGGGGACACGCGCGTCCACAGCCGGCGGGCGAGGGAGCCGGTGGCGCTCGGCTCGGTCGCGCGCGTCGACCGGCGGCAACGCCTCGACCATCGTCGCGAGCAGGGTCCCCGCCCGTGCGGCGACCGACGCGACGCGGCGGTCGTTGCGCAGCGGATCGCCCGGACGCAACGCCGCCACCACGATGCGCAGCCGATCGGGCAGCGGGGTGTCGTCGGGCAGCGCGGCCTGGACGCGCCGCGCGGGTCGCGAGCGCGGTCGGGTCGGCGGTCCAGTGGTCGTGAGGTCCGATGGTGCTGCCCCAGAGCCACGCGGCGACCTCCTCGTAGCGAGCGTCCACCGCGGCGCGGGTCGCGTCCCACCCTCGGTACGAGAGTCGCCCGACCGGGTCGAGCAGCGTGACGGCCTGGTCGATCACGATCTCGAAGCCGTCGGTGCGCACCCGCGGCCGGCCGTGGGCGGCGAGGCGCTCGACGTCGTCGCGGGCGTACCGGCTCGTGCGCCCGTCGGCGGCCCGCTCCCGGCGGAGCAGCCCCCGGCTCACGTAGGCGTACAAGGTCTGCGGCTTCACGCCCAGCTGCTTCGTCGCCTGGGCGGCGGTCAGCCAGCGGTCGTCGTCCATCACCTCGATCATATTGACAATGATCAACGTTGACAAGACGCACAGGGAGGCGGACGCTCGGAGCGACTGACACGAGAAGGAGATGGCACCGATGACCATGACCGACGCCGCCGCCCCCCGCGGCCTGAAGGGTGTGATCGTCGCCGACACCGAGCTCGGCGACGTGCGAGGCCTCGAGGGCTTCTACCACTACCGCCAGTACTCGGCCCCCGAGCTCGCGGCCATGCGCACGTTCGAGGACGTGTGGTATCTGCTGTTCGAAGGCGAGCTCCCCACGACGGCGGCGCGCGACGCGTACGCCCGCCGCATCGCCGGCGCCCGGTACCTCCCGCCGGAGGTGGCGACGCTCCTCCCCGCGCTGGTGGCGGGCCAACCGCACCCGCTTGCTGCACTGCGCACCGCGCTCTCCCAGCTCGCGGCGGTGGAGGGCATGCCTCCCACCTACGACGCCGACCCGGAGACCATCCGGACCAACGCGATCCGACTCGGCGCGGCGACGCCGGTGCTCATCGCCGGCCTCTACCGCGCGTCACGCGGTCTCGCGCCGATCGAGCCGCGCGACGACCTCGGCCACGCCGCCAACTACCTCTGGATGATCGACGGCGAGGTTCCCGATCCTCGTCGTGCCCGCGCCGTCGAGCAGTACCTCATCCTCGGCATCGACCACGGGTTCAACGCGTCGACGTTCACCGCACGTGTCGTGACGTCGACCGGTGCCGATGTCGGTGCTGCGGTCGTGGCCGGCACTCGGCGCGTTGTCGGGCCCGCTTCACGGGGGTGCACCGAGCCGTGCGCTCGACACGCTCGACGCCATCGGCACGCCCGACCGCACCGAGGCGTGGGTGCGTGACGCGGTCGGCGCCGGCGACCGCATCATGGGGTTCGGGCACGCGGTCTACAAGACCGCCGACCCGCGCTCGGTGATGCTGCGCGAGATCGCCCAGTCGCTCGGCGGTGACCGGGTCGAGTTCGCGGTGCAGGTCGAGTCGACGGTCGAGCGGGTGCTCGCGGAGCTCAAGCCCGGTCGCGAGCTGCACACCAACGTCGAGTACTACGCCGGCGTGGTGATGGAGCAGTGCGGCATCCCGCGTGAGCTGTTCACCTCGACGTTCGCGGCCAGTCGGGTCGTCGGCTGGTGCGCGCACGTGCTCGAGCAGTCGACCGAGACCGCGATCATCCGCCCGAGCGCCCGCTACGTCGGCCCCGAGCCGCCGGCGCCGGTGCCGACTGTGTCCTAGGAAGCTGGGAGGTATCGGCAGCAGAGCACGCCGGTGTTCGCCTGGGTCACCGACTCCAGGCGGAACCGGCGGGCGATGCCGTCGGCGGAGAAGATGCTCTTGCCGCCGCCGAGCACGATGGGCTCGATCATCAGGTCGAGCTCGTCGACGAGGTCGTTGGCGAGCAGCGCCTGGGCGACGGTCGCGCTGCCCATGACGTTGATGTCGCCGCCCGGCTGCGCGCGCAGCTCGTTGACCTTCGGCACGAGCTCGTCGCGCCGGATGATCGTGGTGGGCGACCACTTCGTCGCGTCGTCGTCGCTCAGCGAGTCGGACACGACGTACTTCTGCACGCCGTTCATCCAGTCGGTGAACGGGTCGTCGTCGCCGGTGCGCTCGGGCCACGCGCCGGCCATCACCTTCCAGGTGCGCGCACCCTGCAGGATGGCGTCGGTGTGCTCCATCGCGCCGCCGATGAAGCCACCCATGACCTCGGGGTCGAAGAACGGCATCGACCATCCGCCGTGCCGGAACCCGCCGTCGGTGTCCTCTTCCGCGCCGCCGGGAGCCTGCACGACGCCGTCGAGGCTGATGAACTCACTGATCACGATGCGCATGCACGTAGGACGATGCCACGAATCCGAATTGATCGCGCGATCGCTGGGACGGAGCGAGCGGATTCGAGCGACGGGGTTAGGTCGCGATCTCGCGCTCGTAGCGCTCGTGCACCGCGGGGTCGAAGCACACGAAGCGCACCGAGTGCACGCCCGGTGAGCGTGGCCCGCACGGTGGCGACCGCGATCTTCGTGGCCTCGGGCACCGGGTAGCCGAACGCGCCGGTGCTGATGGCCGGGAACGCGACCGACTCGGCGCCGATCTCGTCGGCCACCTCGAGGCAGCGGCGATAGCAGCTCTGCAGCAGGCGGGCCTCGCCGGCCTCGCCGCCGCGCCAGATCGGGCCCGACGGTGTGGATCACGAAGCGGGCGGGCAGGTCGAAGGCGGGCGTGGCCTTGGCGTCGCCGAACGCGCAGCCGCCCAGCTCCCGGCAGGCCTCGAGCAGCTCGGGGCCGGCGGCGCGGTGGATGGCGCCGTCGACGCCGCCGCCGCCCAGGAGCGACGGGTTCGCGGCATTCACGACCGCGTGGACGTGCTCGGTGACGATGTCGCCGAGCACGACCTCGAGATGGGGCGCCACGAGTCGGAGCGTAGGTTCCCGGACCGTTGCGCTACACGGGCCGAGCGCGCGGACGCCGGGCTGGGCGCGGACCTCCGGAATTCCGGCTGAGACCCCGGCGGTTGCTCCCGACGCGAAGAAGAAACCCCTTGCGCTCGGGTTCACGACCGAGCATAGTAACACCACTGTAATTCCAGAGGCGTCATTTCGGCGTCCATAGCGTCTGCTTGGCAAGGGAGCACGCCGATGCCCGAACCCCTCACCATGAGCCCGATCACGTCGAGCCTGGCCGCACTGGTCGCGACCCAGCGGTTCTCCTCGGCCGACGGCGAGCGCCGCTGGCAGGAGGAGGCCAACTGCCTGGGGGTCGACCCCGACCTCTTCTTCCCGGAGCGGGGCGCCTCCACCCGGGAGGCCAAGGCGGTGTGTCGGAGCTGCGAGGTGCGGGTCGACTGCCTCGAGTACGCCCTCGCCCACGGCGAGAAGTTCGGGATCTGGGGCGGCCTCTCCGAGCGGGAGCGCCGTCGGGTGCGCCGCCAGCGCGCGCTCGAGCGCCGCACCGCGCTCGGCGCGTAGCTCAGCCCGCGCGCCGTCAGGCGGCCCTTCGATCGTGTCGTCGGGTCCGAGGCCCGACCACGCGCGGAAGTCGTCGTCGCAGCGCGCCAGCTCGGCTGCGGGCAGCAGGCCCACGAGCTCCACGCGCGTGACGGCGTTGCCGGCGTCGCGCGCGAGGGCGTCGACGGTGCGGCACGCCTCCTGCAGTCCGGTGCGTTCGAGCGCGACGAGGTTCATCGACACCTGCGCGCGTTGCACCGAGTCGAGGTGCAGCGCCAGCGCGCGGATGCCGGGAAGACCACCGTCGCGCTCGCGCACGCTCGCGTGGCGATGGCGCGAGCCAGCGTCATGTCGTCACGCGCGAGCTCGCAGTTCACCGCCACCAGCGGCGCCCGTGCGCCCACCGCCACCGCGCCCAGCGTCGGATGCGGACGCACCGGACCTGCGTCAGGCGCGCGCGGCCGTGAACGCGTCGCGACGGGCATCGGGCAGCGTTCGACCGTCCGGATCGGCGTCGTCGTAGAGGAACACCGGGATCTCGAGCGTGTCGGCCGCCCACGCCGCGAACGCGTCGCGCTGCGTCGGCCGCGTCATCGCGCGTGCTCCCCTCGAGGGCGACGAACGGCACCACGTCGAGGGCACCGAGACGGGGATGCACGCCGGCGTGGTCGTGCAGGTCCACGTGTTCGGCGACGGCCGCAGCCAGCGGCGCGTGCGTGGGACACGGTGTCATCGGCGGCGAGGGTGAACACGGCGCGGTTGTGGTCGACGTCCACATGACGGTCGAGCAGCGCGGTCGCCGCAGGCGATCGGACAGCGCGTCGAGCACGCCGCGGTCGCGGCCCTCGGACACGTTCGGCACGCACTCGAGCACGGGTGCAGGGTACGGCGGATCGGTCGCGCGACCACCGGTAGAGTGCCGCGCGATGAGCGGAGAGCGGATGGAGATGCGTCTCGGGCTCGCGCTCCCGCAGTACGACTACTCGGTCGCGGGTGAGTCACCGTTGCCGTGGGCGCGCGTCGTCGAGTGGGCGCGCGCCGCGGAGGCAGCCGGGTTCGACTCGTTGTGGTTGTCCGATCACCTCTTCCTCGATGTCGGCGAAGTACGGCGGTCCGCCGGAACGCGAAGGCTGCCTCGATCCGATCGTCGCCCTCGCCGCGCTCGCGCAGGAGGTCACGCGCGTCCGCCTCGGCACCCTCGTGATGTGCGAGGCGCTCCGGCCCGCGGCGGTCCTCGCCAAATCGCTCGCCAGCCTCGACGTGGTGTGCGACGGTCGGCTCGACGTGGGCGTCGGCGCGGGGTGGTACGAGCCCGAGTACGAGGCGATCGGCATGACCATGCCGCGTCCGGGGGAGCGGCTCGACCGGCTTGCGCGAAGCGGTGCAGGTGCTCGACGGGTTGCTCGGCGGCGGCCCGTGCACGTTCGACGGTCGCTTCCACCGCGCAGCCGGCGCGGAGAACGAGCCGGCGGCGGTGCAACGGCCGCGCCCGCCGATCTTCGTGGGCGGGAAGGGCGACCGCCTGCTCGCGCTGGTGGCGGAGGTCGCCGACGGGTGGAACACCTGTTGGGTGTGGACGCCCGACGGCTACCGCGAGCGCCTCGAGGTCCTGGCGCGGGCGTGCGACGCGATCGGCCGTGACCCCGGGTCGGTCACCCGATCGCTCGGCCTCTACACCCTCTGCGGCGACGACGAACGCGACCTCGAGCGACGCTTCGAGCGGCTCCGGGACATGTCGCCCCCGGGCGTGCTCGACGGCGTGACGCTCGAACAGTGGAGAGAGGGGCGTCTGGTGGGGACGTCCGAGCAGGTGCGGGAGCAGGCCGACGGCGTGGGCCGCGCTCGGCGTGGAGACGCTCGTCGTCGGGCTCGGGGCGGTCCCGTTCGCGGTGACCGCCCTCGACGACCTCGAATCGGTCGCCCGCGCCATCCGAGGCTGACCGTGGTCGCCGGTGGGGGTAGCCTGGAGGCATTCCCTCGAAAGGGTCCCCGCCATGAACCTCGGCGTCAACCGAGCTCCTCATCATCCTGGCCGTCGTCCTCCTCCTGTTCGGCAGCACGCGCCTTCCCAAGCTGGCCAAGTCCCTCGGGCAGGCGAGCAAGGAGTTCAAGAAGGGCGTCGACGGCGAAGACGACGACACCAGCGAGACCAAGAGCGCCTGAGCGGCCTCTCCCCTCGGCCTGACCGGCGCCGGTCGGAGCCCCCGGGAACCGAGCGCCCCCGTCCCGTCGTTCTGATCCATGGCTGACGGTGTCCCCACGTGGGAAGAGGTCGCGCGCGACTACGGGCGCTTCCTCTACAACGTGGCGTACCGCCTGGCCGGCAACGACGACGACGCACAGGATCTGGTCCAAGAGTCGCTCATCAGGATCCGCAAGGGTCTGGAGCGGTACGAGCCCGGATCGCTGGAAGGCTGGTTGGCTCGGATCGTGACGAACGTGTTCCTCGACGAGGTCCGGCGGCGCAAGCGTCGACCCGCCGACGCCCTCCCCGACAACCCGGAGCGGGTGCTGCCCACCACGCCCGCGGCCGACGAGGTGCCCACCGGCCTGTCCGACGAGGTCCAGCGTGCGCTCGGATCGCTGCCCGACGACTTCCGGGTGCCCGTCGTGCTGTGCGACGTGAGCGACCTCTCCTACGAGCAGATCGCCGCCGCCACCGGCGTGCCCATCGGCACCGTGCGGTCGCGCATCCACCGGGGCCGGCGCCTGCTGCGCGCCGCGCTCGTCGCCGACGGGGTGACCGGACCGTGACCGGGCACGACGACGCGCTCGATCCCGACATGCTGTCGGCCTACCTCGACGGCGAGCTCACCGACACCGAGCGCGCCGCGGTCGACGCGCGACCTCGAGGCGTCGGCCGAGTGGCGCGACGAGCTGGTCGGAGGTGCGCGCCGCGCGCGACGCCCTGCGCGGGCTCCCCGAACGCGACGCACCCGAGGGGTTCTGGGACGCAGTGCAGCGCACGTCGTGGCCGCCGACGAGATCTCGACGCGGACGACGACGAGGTCGTCGTCCCGATCCACGCGGCGCCTTCCACGCGCCGGTCGCTGGGGTTGGGTGGCGGCGTCGGCCGCGGCCGTCGCCGCGGTCGTCGCGGTGATCGTCATCCCGCACCGCAGCGAGGTGTCGCCCAACGTCGCCGCAGTGGTCGCGCAGCACGGCGCCCAGGGCTCCGACAACGGCGATCCGGTGAGCATGCTCGCTCCTGTCGGTCCCCTCGCCGGGTTCCGCCGATGACGATGGTGCGGCGACCGGCGACGGTCGCGCTGTGCGCGCTCGCGACCTTCGCGATGGCGTGGCCGATCGCGGCGTCCGCCGTCGCAGGCGATGCGGCCGACGCCCAGGAAGCCGGCGCGCCTCGTACTCGGCACGCACGACGCCGCGGCCGACCACGACTTCGCCGGCACCGCCGACCGTGACGTGGACCACGCCGAAGGGCAGTCAGACGGCGCAGGTGCGCGTGACCGACACCGGCGGTGCCGTCGCCATCGCCAGCGCGGGCGGCGTCGTGATCGACGAGGGGCGACGCACCTACCTGCGCGACCACCTCGGCTGGACCGGACTGGTGGTCGAGCCCACCGCCGGTGACCTCCCGGAGCCCGATCGACGGTGGCGGCTCTCGACCGCGGGAACCCGCACGGTGGCGGGCCGTCCCGCGACGGTGGTGCTGGCCGCCCGATCGGACGGCAAGCCGGCCCAGCGCCTGGTCGTCGACGACGCCACCGGGCTGCTGCTCGCCCGCGAGGTGCTCGGCCCGCGTGGTCAGGTGGAGCGTTCGGTGCGGTTCTCGAACATCGAGGTGGGCGAGCGTGGCGGAAATCCGCCCTCGCCGCCTGCGGGGGTGAAGAGTCGGAGTGCCGAGAAGCTCACGTCATTCCCCGACGGGTACCGGGCGCCGGGCGCGCCGGCGGGATTCGAGTTGGTGACGCGCTCGCGCCATCCCGACGGGGTGCTGCTCTTCTACAGCGACGGGGTGTTCACCGCGTCGGTGTTCGAGCAGCAGGGGGACCTCGACTGGGGTGCGCTTCCTGACGGCGGCACCGAGTCGGAGCTCGCCGACACGCGCACGCGCACGTACCGCGAGGCGAGCGGCGACGTCGCGGTGTGGGAACGCAACGGGCTCGTGTACACGTGCGTGACCGACGCGCCGAGCGACGTGTTCGCCGACCATGGTCGGCGCAATGGCGTCCGACGGTCGGAGCACGCCGCAGGCCATCGTCGACTTCGTGCTCGGTCCCTTCGGCTGGGGCTGACCCGCCCACACGCTCCACACGCGACGAACCGGCGTCGCTCGCCGGGGTCAGACCCGGGACGGACGACGCCGGTTCGGTGAGAAGAGAGAACGTCTAGCGGGCGAAAGGGTGACGGGGGTCTCGACGCGACGGCGGCGCAGGATGCGGCGACGCTCACGCTCCGACGCACCGCCCCAGACGCCGTGGTCGATGCGGTAGGTCAGCGTGTACTCGAGGCATTCCGGCTGCACCGAGCACTGTGCGCAGATGCGGCGGGCCTTGTCGACCCCGACGCCGTCGGACGGGAAGAACTCGCCCGGGCGCGAGCGAGCGGCAGTGGGCGTGGAGCATCCACTCCTGCTCGTTGTGATCGGGGGGAGGGTTCAGGTCGTCCATGTGCACCCCAGTGCTTCGGCCAGAGTCGAGTGGAGCGGGTCGTCCTGTTCAACGGTCCGGATCGGGGTCCGGTTCCCGTAGCCTGACAGAGATCGTATGCCGAGTCCCGTCAGGGACCGGTCACGGCGATCTGGAGCACGATGACCGAAGGATCCACCGAACCGACGCCGCCGCTCGACGAGGGTGACCGCCGCCGTACGGTTGGGGAGGATTCGCGGCTTCTGCTCCGGTGGGCCCGGCGCCGCACGGCGACGAGGCGCCGACCGTGGCGGCAGAGGCACCCACCGCGGTGCTCACGTCATCGCCGCCGCTGCCGCCCGGCGCCGACGACGTCCGTCGTCGGCGCTTCGGCAGCTGGCGGGCCGCGTTGGTCGGGGCCGTCGTCGGCGCGGTGATCGGCGCGCTGGTGGCGGGCGGCATCGTCGCGGTGGCCGACGACGACTCCGGTTCGAGCGGGACCGGCGCCACCTCGGTGGTGTTGCGTCCGTCCGACCGCATCGCGCACAACGGCGACATCGCCGGGATCCTGCAGGGTGCGGTGCCGGCCGTGGTCGCGATCGTCGACGACGGTGGCCCCGACTCGGGCGGCGCGGCCGGTACCGGCTTCGTCATCGACCCCAGTGGTGTGATCGTCACCAACAACCACGTCGTGGAGGGGGCGAAGAAGATCCAGGCCGTCTTCTCCGACGGCACCACGCGCGACGCCACGGTGCTCGGTCAGAACTCAGCGAGCGACCTCGCGGTCGTGAAGGTCGACGCCACCGGGCTCCCCACGATCGCGCTCGGGGACTCCGACCGCGTGCAGGTCGGTGACGACGTCGTCGCGATCGGCAACGCGCTCGCGCTCCAGGGTGGACTCACGGTGACGCGCGGGATCATCTCGGGTCTGCACCGCGAGGTCGGCACCAACAGCGGTGGCGCGCTCGAAGACGTGCTCCAGACCGACGCCGCGATCAACCCGGGCAACTCGGGCGGCCCGCTGGTCGACGCGCAGGGTAGGGTGATCGGCATCAACACCGCGATCGCCGATCCCGGGAGCGCGCAGAACGTGGGCTTCGCGATCCCGATCTCCAACGCCAAGGTGATCATCGAGCGGCTCCGCGACGGCAAGCAGCCCGCCTTGCTCGGGGTGAAGACCGTCAACGTCGACCAGGCGAAGCTCGACGGCGAATCCGTCGAGGTCGACGAAGGCGCGTACGTCCAGGAAGTCACGCCGGCAGCCCCGGCGGCGAAGGCCGGCATCAAGGCCGGCGACGTCGTGGTCGCGGTCGACGGCAAGCCGGTCGCCAGTGCGGCGGCGCTCGGTGGCGTGATCCGTCAGCACCAGCCGGGCGACGACGTGGAGATCGAGCTCGACCGCAACGGTGACTCGGTCACCGTGCACGCCACCCTCACCGAGACGCCCAGCTCCTGACGGCCCTCGGAGGACGGCGAAGTCCGGCCACTACGCTGGCGCGCATGTCGATGGAGTCCGAAGAGCTCGAGCAGGTACCGCCCCAAGGTCACGTGAAGGTCGTGTACCTCGGCCCGGTGGCGCCGCACTGGGAGGTCCACGGCATCTTCGGCGACGGTCGCATGATCGACGAGTTCCGCCAGCGCGCGGTGGCCCGTCTGCAGCTGCTGCCGCCCCACGACCCGCAGTTCCGCCGCAATCGCGAACGGGTCGCACGAGACGCCGAGCGCGAGCACCTCATCCTCGAGTGGGACCTCGGTTACGACGAGGACTGACGGCTAGGCAGCCGGGTCGACGTCCGGTGACGGGTGCTCGCCGGTCACCATGAAGCCGACGCGTTCGGCGATCGTGACCGCGTGGTCGGCGATCCGCTCGTAGTGCCGACCCACCAGGGCCATCTGCACCGCGAGGAGCACCGTGCCCTCGTCGCTGCCGTCACCGGAGAGCACGTGGCGGAACAGGCTCTTGGTGAGCTCGTCCATCGCGTCGTCCATGTCGGCGAGCGCGGCGGCCCACGACGGGTCTGAATCGGCGAAGGCGTCGATGGCGACGCGTGTCTGGTTGCTCGCCTGCGTGCCCATGCGGGCGATGATCCCGCGGATCTTCGGGTCGAGCTGGTGCGGATAGAGGCGCCGCGTGGTCTTCGCCACGTTCACCATCAGATCCGCGCTGCGCTCGAGCTCGTGCGCGACGCGCATCACGGTGACGAGGAAGCGCAGATCGGTGGCGAGCGGCTGCTGGCGCGCGAGCAGCAGGAACGTGCGGTCCTCGATGGTGTGCGTGAGCTCGTCGATCACGTCGTCGGCCTCGATGGCGTCTTCGGCGGCGTTGAGGTCACCGTCGAGCAGGGCCTGCGTGCCGGCCGCGATCGCTTCGGTCGTGAGCGCGGCGAGTCGGATGACGTCGGTGCGCAGCTCGTCGAGGCTCTCGTGGAAAGACTTGCGCGCCTCGTCCGAGGGCGTGCTGTCGGGCAAGGGTGTGGTGGTCACGACGCCTCCGAGTGGTTCGGACCGGGCGATCTTGTCGCGTGCAGCCGTCGCGGAGCCCGCTTGCACCCTACGACGTAGAAGCTCTTCAGTGCTCGTTCACGCGCCAGCCACATTCGGGCAACCGCAGCGAAACCCCGCGACCGTACGTTGGGTGTCAACCGAGAACGGCTTTCGGATCCCCCCTCCGAGAGCGGTTCCGGGATCGGGCTCTTCACGGTTGGGAGTGCGTGGCCGGCGAAGAGTCGTTCGGAGAGTAGGGGGCTGGGAACTCCCCCCTTCCCGGCCCCCCGCTCTCCGGCAGGCGTCACCGGCGGAACCTCGGCAGTCGCGCGTGTGCTCGCCGGTGGCGACGAAGTGCACCTGTTCCGCGATCGTCACCGCATGGTCGCCGATGCGCTCGTAGTGACGCGCGACCAGTGCGAGCTGCACGGCGCCGTTCAGGCGTGCGTCGTCGACCGGCGCGCCGCCGTCGATCTCGAGGACATGCCGGAAGAGACGGCGTTCGAGCTCGTCGGTGGCGTCGTCCATGTCGGCGAGCGCCGCGGCCCACGACGGGTCCCGGTCGACGAACGCGTTCACTGCCACCCGCAGCTGCACGATGACCTGACGGCTCATGCGGTCGACGAGCGGCCCGGCGGTGCCGTCGAGGCGATCGGGGTGGAGGCGCCAGGTGGTGCGGGCGATGTTCACCACGAGGTCGGCGCTGCGTTCGAGCTCGTGGGCGATGCGCAGGGCGACCCCGACGAAGCGGAGATCGGCGGCGCACAGGCCCGGCAGGCCGATGATCTGCAGGCACTCGTCCTCGACCGAGTGGCGGAGCGAGTCGATGGCGTCGTCGTCGGCCACGACCCGGTCGGCGTGATCGAGGTCGCCGTCGATGAACGCCTCCGTGCCGGAACGGATGGCATCGAGGGTCAGCGAAGCCAGGCGCACGACGTCGAGGCGCACGTCGTCGATGCGAGCGCGCACCTGCGGGTCGGACTGGTCGGGGACCACCTCCGAAGAGACCACGTTGTGATCATCGTGGGCCCGGATCGGCCGGTCGCGCCGCTCCGCTGACTGTTTCCCCCTTGTTCACCTTCAATCCACCACGACGCCACAGCGCGTCCACGGTGCCTTCGTACGCTCCGCGCCGATACAAGACACCGGTCCGCGTTCCAGGAGGAACACTCTCATGCTCCGTTCGTTTGCTCGTCGCGGCGGCATCCTGCTCGCCGCGTTGGCGCTGCCCATGCTCCTCATCGGCAACGCCGTCGCCACCACGCCGTCCGCGGCCAAGCTCGCGTCCGCGACGATCAACGGCAGTGGATCGACGTTCCAGTACGGCTTCAATCAAGTCGTCATCGGTGGCTTCAAGCAGCAACAGCCCTCGGTGACGGTCAACTACCAGAGCGTCGGCTCCGGGCAGGGTCGGACCGACTTCACCAACCAGGTCACCGACTTCGGTGGTACCGACGCGACCTACACCTCGAAGGACCCGCAACCGCCGGAGCCGTTCTTCTACTTCCCGACCGTCGTCGCTCCGATCACCGTCTCGTACAACCTGTCGGGCGTGAAGGGGCTCAAGCTCTCGGGCGACACCATCGCCAAGATCTTCCAGGCGGAGATCACCACGTGGGACGATCCGGCGATCAAGGCTGAGAACCCGAAGGCCAAGCTCCCGAGCACGCCGATCACGGTTGCCCACCGCGCTGACGGTTCCGGCACGACGGCGAACTTCACCCTGTTCCTCACGAAGGCTGCGCCCGACACCTGGACGCTCGGCACCGGTTCCACGGTGGCGTGGCCGGCGAGCACGCAGGGCGGGAACGGCAACACCGGCGTCGCCAACATCGTGAAGAACACGGACGGAGGAATCGGCTACGTCGACTACTCGGATGCCAAAGCGAGCGACCTCACCTATGCCGTCGATCAAGAACCAGAGCGGGAAGTATCTCAAGCCGACGCTTGCGGGGACGAGTGCCGCGGCGCAGGGCGTGCCGATCAATGACGACCTGACATTCGACCCCACGTACGCGACGGGAGCCGCTGCGTATCCGATCGCCTCCCCGACGTGGGACGTCGTGTACGTCACGCAGACCGACAAGAACAAGGGTCAGGCGCTCAAGGGCTTCCTCACCTACATCTACGGCGATGGTCAGAAGTTGGCGTCGTCGGTCGACTACGCCCCGTTGCCGAAGCCGTTGCTCAAGAAGGCCAAGGCGCAGGTGAGCAAGATCGTCATCCCGGCGTCGTGACTCCGGGCGGGTCGTGCACGGGACGGGTTGCCCCCCATCCCGTCCCGTGCCCCCGCCTGCGACAACATCCTTCTCGTAGAGTCCGGGAATTCATGGCCACGATCGCTCCCCCCCGAGACAACGACAGCGCCGCACCTCCGCCGCGCGGTCTCGGCGTCGGCCCGCCTCCGCCGGGGCGGCTGACCGATCACGTGTTCCGGTGGGTCGCGTTCGCAAGCGGCCTCCTGGTGCTCGTCATCCTCGGGCTCATCGCCTACTCCATGACCAAGGAGTCATGGCCGTGGTTCAAGTCGCAGGGCCTCGGTGTCTTCGAGGACAACTGGGACCCGGCGAACGGCCAATTCGGGGCCGGGGCGATGATCTACGGCACGTTCCTCGTCGGGGTCATCGCGCTGCTGCTCTCGGTGCCGATCAGCGTCGGGATCGCGCTGTTCGTCACGGAGACCGCGCCGAAGTGGCTCCGACGTCCGATCATCTACACCGTCGACCTCCTCGCCGCGATTCCCTCGGTGGTCTTCGGGCTCTGGGGCCTGTTCGTGCTCACGAAGCCTCTGGCCGACATCTACGCGAGCATCTCCGACGCGACATCGGGGATCCCGATCATCGGCAGCTTGACTGCCGATCCCAGCGTGACCGGGCTGAGCTACATGACCGCCGGGATCATCGTCGCGATCATGATCACGCCGATCATCACTTCCCTCACGCGTGAGGTGTTCGCCACCACGCCACTGTCGCTCAAGGAAGCGGCGTACGGCATGGGTGCCACGCGCTGGGAGATGATCCGGGGAGCGGTGTTCCCGCACAGCCGCGGCGGCGTGGTCTCGGCGGTCATGATCGGCCTCGGCCGGGCGATCGGTGAGACCATCGCGGTCGCGCTGCTGATCGGCAGCTCGCAGCACATCAGCGAGCACATCTTCGGCCCCGGCGACACGCTTGCGAGCCTGATCGCGAACCAGTTCGGCGAAGCGGCCGGGGAGTATCGGGCGGCGCTCATCGGTATGGGCGTGATCCTGCTCGTGCTGACCGTCGTCGTCGGCATGCTCGCCCGCGGCATGGTCAACCGCTACGACCGGCGGACCGGAGCGACGCTGTGACGGCGACATCGCACCTCCAGGCCGCGCCCCGGTCACGCCGTCGCAAGGTCTCGAACTGGCTCGCGACCGCGATGATCGCGCTCGACGTTCGTGATCGCCATGGTGCCGCTGGTCTTCGTGGTGATCTACGTCATCCAGCGAGGCTCTGAGGTCATCAGTTGGAGCTTCCTCAACGACGACCTCCCGTTCGTCGACCGGATCCCGGGCGGCGGCATGGGTCCTGCCGTGGTCGGCACGCTCCTCATCACCGGCGCCGCCGCGGCCATGGCGATCCCGCTCGGCATCCTCGGCGGGATCTACCTCAACGAGTACGGAGGCAAACGGCCGCTGGCGCGGGTCATTCGCTTCCTCTCCGAAGTCATGACCGGTGTGCCGTCGATCGTCATGGGGCTGTTCATCTACACGTTCGTGGTGCTCAAGACGAAGGAGCAGAACGGCTTTGCCGGCGCGCTGGCGCTTGCCTGCCTGATGCTGCCGATCGTGATCCGGACCACCGACCAGATGCTCCTGCTCGTGCCGCGAGAGCTCCGCGAGGGGAGCTATGCGCTCGGCAGCCGACGCGTGCGCACGATCCGGACCGTGGTCCTCCCCAACGCTGCGCCGGGGATCGTCAGCGGTGCGCTGCTCGCGGTCGCCCGTGCCGCTGGAGAGACTGCGCCGCTCCTGTTCGTCATCGGGGCCACGCTGTCCACCAACACGAGCTTGTTCAACGGACCCAACACGGCGCTCTCGGTGCAGATCTTCCGCAACGCCAACCAGCCGTTCACGCCGGCGCAGGACCGGGCGTGGGGCGCCGCGCTCACCCTGATCGTCATCGTCTTCGTGTTCACCATCCTGGCCCGTCTGGTGACCGCCTTCTTCTCTCGCCGGCAGACGGCATGACCCCCGAGGACGGATCCGTGCCCACCCTCATCGACCCCACCGCTAACGTCATCGACGTGACGACCGACGTCGACGCCCCGTCTGCCGACGTCGAGGTGCCCGGCACTCCTGCCGCCGAGGAGGAGCCCGAGCGGGAGCGGGAGCTTGTGTTCGAGCTCCGGGGCGTCGAGGTGAAGTACAGCGGCCACACCGCCGTGCGCGAGGTCGATCTCGACATCGCCGCGAACGAGATCACCGCGTTCATCGGCCCGTCCGGGTGTGGGAAGACCACGGTGCTGCGCTGCCTCAACCGCATGCACGATCTCACCCCCGGCGCGCAGGTGCTCGGTCGGGTGGAGTACCACGGCGAGAACCTGTACGGGGCGAAGGTCGATCCCGCCGAGGTGCGTCGGCGCATCGGCATGGTGTTCCAGAAGCCGAACCCGTTCCCCAAGACGATCTTCGACAACGTCGCCTACGGCCCGAAGCTCAACGGCAAGAAGCGCTCGGAGCTGAGCGGCATCGTCGAGCACGCGCTGCACGCGAGCCGCGCTGTGGGACGAGGTGAAGGACAAGCTGAAGCACAGCGGTCTCTCGTTGTCGGGTGGTCAGCAGCAGCGGTTGTGCATCGCGCGCGCCATCGCGGTGCAGCCCGACGTCGTGCTGATGGACGAGCCGTGCTCCGCGCTCGATCCCATCGCCACCGCGCGCATCGAGGACCTGATGGAGGAGCTCAAGGCCGAGTTCACCATCGTGATCGTGACGCACAACATGCAACAGGCCGCGCGCACGTCGGATCGCACCGCGTTCTTCACCGCCGAGGTCGACGACGAGAACCGACGGGTCGGACGCCTGGTCGAGTACGACGTCACCGAGAAGATCTTCACCGCTCCTGGCGATCCGCGCACCGAGGGGTACATCACGGGGCGGTTCGGTTGAGGCCATGAGTCCCCAACGGCGCGACCAGAACGCCGAACTGGAACAAGCGCTCGCCCGGGCGTTGGAGGAGACGGAGACGGCGGTCGGTCAGCGCGACCGGCTGCTCGCCGCGCTCGACGAGCTGCGCCAGGGCGTGCTCGTCCTCGACGTCGACGGCCACGAGGTCTACCGGAACCCGGCCGCCGAGCGCTACCGCGAAGCGCGGCACTCCGACGCGGTCGTCGCCGCCGGCCTCGACGCGCTGGTGTCGCGTGCGCTCAACGGCGAAGCCTGCGAGCGGGAGCAGCAGGTGTTCGGGCCTCCTCGCGCGGTGGTCCATCTCGCGGCGGTGCCGATCGGGACCGAGGACCGTCCGCTCGGGGTGGCGGCGTTCGTGGCCGACGTCTCCGAGGTGCACCGCATCGAGAGCGTGCGCCGCGACTTCGTGGCCAACGTGAGCCACGAGCTCAAGACTCCGATCGGCGCGCTCGAGGTGCTGGCCGAGACGCTGGTGGCGGAGGACGACCCCGCGGTCACGCGACCGCTGGCGGAACGCATCGTGAAGGAGGCCGAGCGCCTGGCGCGCATCGTCGACGACCTGCTCGACCTCAGCCTGATCGAAACCCAGGAAGCGCCGTCACGGGCGCCAGTGCCCCTGGAGATCCTGGTCGACGACGCGGTCGACCAACTGCGTCCTGCCGCCGCCGCCGCCGGCATCAACCTGCAGGTGCATCCCGGCGTCACGGGTGCGCTGGTGTCGTGCGAGCGGCGGCAGGTGGTGAGCGCGCTCGCCAACCTCATCGACAACGCGGTGAAGTACTCCGAGCAGGGGAGCCCCGTCACGGTGAGCACCGCGCTGCTCGGCGACTCGGTGGAGGTCTCGGTGCGCGACGCCGGCATCGGCATCCCGACCCGCGACCTCGAGCGCATCTTCGAGCGGTTCTACCGCGTCGACCAGGCCCGCAGCCGCGACACCGGCGGCACCGGCCTCGGGCTCTCGATCGTGCGCCACGTCGCGCGCGCCCACGGCGGCGAGATCACCGTGGAGTCGGTCGAAGGGCAGGGCTCGACCTTCCGATTCGTCATGCCGCTCGTCCCCGAATCGGCCGTACTGCAGCCGACCCAGCAGGAGATCGTCTGATGCCGGAAGCGCCGTTGATCCTCGTGGTCGACGACGAGCAGTCGTACCGCGACGCGCTCCGCATCGCGCTGGAGCGCGAAGGGTTCCGGGTGGAGGTGGCGGCCGACGGCGCCGAGGCCATCGCCCGCTTCGACGCGGTGCGCCCCGCGCTGGTGCTGCTCGACGTGATGCTGCCGCGCATCTCCGGTGTCGACGTGTGTCGGGAGCTGCGGACGCGTTCGCAGGTACCGATCATCATGGTGACGGCGCGCAACGCGGAGATCGACGCGGTCGTCGGCCTCGAGGTGGGCGCCGACGACTACGTGACGAAGCCGTTCCGCCTGCGTGAGCTGGTGGCGCGGGTGCGAGCTGCGTTGCGCCGTGGGCGGGGCGACGACGCGGGTGTGGCGCAACCCGACGAGGTGCTCGAGATCGGCGACGTTCGTCTCGACGCCGCCCGGCACGAGGTCGCGGTGCGGGGCGAGCGCGTCGCGCTGCCGCTGAAGGAGTTCGAGCTGCTCGAGCTCCTGCTCGCCAACGCAGGGCGGGTGCTCACGCGCGACGTGCTCATCGACCGCGTGTGGGGGCCGAACTACTACGGCGACACCAAGACGCTCGACGTGCACGTGAAGCGGTTGCGGGCCAAGGTCGAGGACGACCCCGGCCACCCGGCGCGCATCGTCACCGTGCGCGGCGTGGGCTACCGCTACGAGAAGGTGTAGACCGCGACGCCGAGCTCGCCGAGGAGCGTTCGCACCCGGCGCTCGATCTCGTCGCGGATCGGGCGCACCGCGTCGACGCCCTGCCCGGCCGGGTCCTCGAGCTCCCAGTCTTCGTAGCGCTTGCCCGGGAACAGGGGGCAGGCGTCGCCGCAACCCATCGTGACGACCACGTCGGCCGCCTGCACGATCTCGTCGGTCCACGGCTTCGGGAACTCGCGGCTGATGTCGATGCCGATCTCCTGCATCGCCGCGATCGCCGCCGGGTTGACCTCGTTGCCTGGTTCGGAGCCGCCCGACCAGGCGACCGCACGATCGCCGGCGAGGTGGTTGAACCACCCGAGCGCCATCTGCGAGCGACCGGCGTTGTGCACGCAGAGGAACAGCACGGTCGGGAGGCCGTCGTCGGCCTTGCCCTCGACGCGAGCGAGCGCGTTGAGGCGCTGCTTGGCGAACCGCTCGGCCATGACCGGCAGGAAGTTGGTCGCGGTGGCGCGGCTGGCGAATTGGTCGTAGCTCGAAGTGAGGAAGCGCTCGATGGTCTCGGGTCCGAAGACGCCGTCGAACTGATCGGCCAGGCGCGCCGCCGCCGACTTCAGCGCCAACTGCTGATCAGGGGTGAGCATGGCTTCGGTCACGATGCCTCCGATGATTCGTGCGGGACCACCAGATCGGTGGCGGGGATGTCGGGGAACAGGAACAGCCCGAGGGCCACGGCCACGAGTGCGCCGATCACCTGCATGACGATGAACATGGGGACGCTGCTCGGCGCGATGCCGGCGAACGTGTTGCTCAGCATCCGTCCGATGGTCACCGCGGGATTGGCGAAGCTCGTCGAGGACGTGAACCAATACGCGGCAGCGATGTAGCCGCCGACGGCGAAGGCGGCGACCGACGCACGCCCGGCGCGCACGACACCGAGGATGACGAGCAGCAGCCCGAACGCGGCGACGGCTTCACCGAGCCAGAGCCCGCTGCTCGATCGCGTGTGGGTCGAGATGTCGATCGCGGGAAGGTCGAACATGAGGTTGGCGACCATCGCGCCGACGCACGCGCCCGCGACCTGCACGACGACGTAGATCGCGGCGTCACGGTTGGTGGTGCCGCCCAGGATGCGATCGGCCATGGTGACGACCGGATTGAAGTGCGCGCCCGAGACCGGGCCGAGCGCCAGGATGAGCGCCACGAGCCCGGCACCGGTCGCGATCGAGTTCTCGAGCAGTTGCGAGGCCCGACGTCGCGTGGGGAGAGCCGCTGCGCGTAGATGCCCGAACCGACGACGATGGCGACGAGCAGCGCGGTGCCGACGAACTCTGCCGTGGCCCGGCGCGCGAGATCACGATCCACGTGGGGTCAGCAGCAGCGGTCGGCCGACTCCGGCGCGGCCGCACAACACAACGCGTCCTCGCCGGGCGCCACGGTGCGCAGCTCGCCCGGCGCCATCTCGACGTCGGACAGCACCGTGTAGATCTCCCACGGCTCGCGGTCGGGGCCGTCGACCCACACCTTGTCCTGCACTGCGTAGCAGCACGCGACTTCGTCCTCGGTCGCGGTGGCGAGCCCTTCGCCAGCGAGGCGGGCCTGGGTGGCGCCGACCTCGTCGGTGCTCTCGACCTCGACACCGAGGTGGTTCAGCGAGCCGGGCTCACCGTGACCCTCGATGAGCACGAGCTTGAGCGGGGGCTCGGCGATGGCGAAATTGGCGTAGCCCGGCCGCACCTTCGCAGGTTCGGTCGCGAACAGCTTCGAATAGAAGGTGACCGCCTCGTCGAGGTCGGACACGTTCAGCGCGAGTTGGACTCTGCTCATCGTCGGCTCCATGGGATGGTGCAGCCTGATACATTGGCCACAGTCGATGGATCGATGATCGCAGATCAATCGAGGGTTGTCAATATGAATATCGAGATGAGCTCCTGTTGCCCATCGCTTCTGGCCGCGCCGCTCGGCGAGACCGACGCCGAGGACCTCGCCGCCCTCTTCGCCGCGCTGGCCGACCCGGTGCGACTCCGGCTCTACAGCCTGGTGGCCGACGCGGGTGAGGTCTGCTCGTGCAACCTCGAGGAGCCACTCGGCAAGTCGCAACCCACCGTCTCGCACCACACGAAGGTGCTGGCCGAGGCCGGCCTGATCCGCGGCGAGAAGCGCGGGCGCTGGGTGTGGTGGCAGATCGTCCCGGAACGCCTCGACGCGATCCGGGGCGCAGTCGCGACGAAGGTCGTCAGCTGACCTTCGCGAGCGCTTCGTCGTACTCGGCCTTGGCGCGCGGGGTGCCCAGGTCGGGCGACGCGAACGTGGAACTCACCACGCCTTCCTTGTCGAGCACGAACGTGGCGCGATTCGGCGCAGCCGAGGGCGTCGTTGAACACCCCGTAGGCCTTGGCGACCTCGCCGTGCGGCCAGAAGTCGCTGAGCACCGGGAAGGTGAAGCCCTGGGCCTCGGCCCACGTGCGCTGCGAGTGGCGGGAATCGCACGAGATCGCGAGCACCTTCGTGCCGCCGCGCTCGAACGCCGACGGGTCGTCGCGGATCTCGCAGAGCTCGCCTTGGCAGACTCCGGTGAAGGTGAACGGGTAGAAGACGATCACCACCGGCGCCCCGCGCAGCTCGGACAGCGTGACGTCGTTGCCGTCCTGGTCCTTGAGCGTGAAATCGGGAGCGACGTCGCCGACTGCGACCATGGTGAGCCTCCTCGGGCCGGGGAGGTCCGAGACTACGCGCGGCAGGTCAGTCGGCCGGCAGCCGAGCGTCGAGCGCGGCTTCGATGCGCTCGTGCAGCTCGGGGATGTCCCCGACGAGCTTGGCGAAGTCGGCGCCGAACATCGCGAACACGTGACCCGGTTCGACCGCGGTGACGGTGGCGGTGCGGCGGCGGGCGCGGAAGATCGCGCCTTCGCCGAAGAAGTCTCCCGGCCCGAGGTCCGCAACCTTCTCGCCGTGCTTCACCACCTCGGCGCGCCCTGATTCGATGACGAAGAAGAAGTAGCCGGCACCGCCTTCGGAGCTGAGGTGCTCGCCGACGTGGAGGTCGCGCTCCTCGAGCTTGTCGGCAACCGCGGCCAGCCCGTCGACAGAGAGTCCTTCGAACAGCGGAACCTTGACGATTCGATTGGGATCGACGGCCACGGTGTGCTCCTGGTCGAGCAATTGCGAACGGGCCGGATGCTACGGCGAGGGCCGTTGCCCGAAGCGAGCGTTCACCAGAATTTTGCCGTTCGTTCGCGCTCGAGGTCAGCCCGGCGCGTCGCTCCCCAGCGCGTCGACGATCGCCTGCGCCGCGCCCCGTGCGGGTCCGCGCACGATGCTCATCAACGGGGTGATCGACACGTAGCCGTCGTGCACGAGCGCAACGTCGGTACCCGGAGCGGGATCGGCGCGTCCGGTGATCTCGATCTTCAGGTCGCCCTCGCGATACGTCGGCGGACGCGACCCACACCTCACCGGCCGGGGCGAGCTCCGCCTCGCGCACGCCCTTGAGCTCGTCGAGTGCGAGGTTCGGGACGTTGACGTTGAGCACCCGCGCGTCACCGTCGGGCTTCGCCGCCCACTCGACCGCAGAGGCGGCCACGCGCGCGGCGACGTCCCAGTGGTACTCCTTCTCGATGCTCCAGTCGATCGAGACGGCCACGCCGGGGATGCCGTAGCCGGCGCCGGTGAGCACGGCGCCCACCGTCCCCGAGTGCAGCACCAGGTGGCCGGTGTTGGCGCCGGGGTTGATGCCCGACGCGATCAGGTCGGGAAGGTCGCCGAACGCACCGAGGCAGGTGGCGAACACCGCCATCGCCGGCGGCGCGTCGATGGCGTGCACCGGCAGGTCGGGCAGCTCGTCCCACACCCGCTGCTCGACCGGCGGTGGCCCGACGCTCATCATGCGGCCGATCGACGCGCCCGCGCCGCTGCGGTCGTCGGTCGGCGCGACGACGAACACGTCGTGACCGTCGGCGACCATCGCCGCCGCGAGCGCGTGGATCCCGGGGGAGTCGACGCCGTCGTCGTTGGTCACGAGGATGCGCATGCGCCCACCGTACCTGTGACCTCCGAGTGGCTCTTCCGTCCGTCGGGCAACCAGCCGGTGAACGACGGGTGAACCTCAGGTCTTCGGCGGGGGCATGTACCGCGCGCGGCGCACGGTGTCGTCCTCGACCTCGAACACCCAGACCGAGCCCTTCTCCATCCGGTGGTCGCGCAGCTTCAATCCATGACGTCCGAAGTGGTCGAGCAGGTCCTGCATCACGTCGCCGTGCGTGCACAGCACGACCTCGCGGTCCTGCACCTTCTCGAACAGCTTCAACGCCTGTGAGAGGCGACTCCCTTCCGCGAGCGCGTCGGTGGTCTCGACGTCGACTCCGAGCTTGGCCGCGAGCGGCGCGACCGTCCCCACGCAGCGCACGTACGGGCTGCTGAGGACGAGGTCGATCGGCGCCGCTCCCAGTTCCTCGGCGATGCCGTCGGCCTGCGTGCGACCGACCTTGGAGAGGGGGCGGAGCGCGTCGTCGCCCTTCCACCGCCCCCGGGAACCTGCCCGCGCGTGGCGCACCAGGTACACGGTCACGAGGGGACAGGTGCCTTGCTCAGCAGCTTGCGGTCGTGCGAGTACGAGATCATGGCGACGGCCTCGGCCACGCTGCACCAGCGCACCTCGTCGACCTCGTCGTTCGGGACGAACCCGCCGTCGACGACCGCGGCGCCCGATTCGGGCTCCATCAACCAGTAGTGCACGATCTTGTCCCGACCCTTCGAGTCCCGGTACCGAGTGCGCCCCGCCCGCGCGCCGAGCGTGCAGCGTAGGCCCGTCTCCTCCTCGACCTCACGCAGCGCAGTCTCCTCGTCACGCTCACCCGGGTCGGCCTTCCCCTTGGGCAGGCTCCAGTCGTCGTAGCGGGGCCGGTGCACGAGCAGCACCTGCCAACCTTCGCCATCTGGCACGCGCCGCAGCACGATGCCGCCGGCGGCGCGGACGACCGGACCCGGAGCTCACATCCAGCGCCGGAGCTTCGGCCGGCGAGCTGCCGCCCACGCGGCCGGCCACGCCTCGCGTGAGGTCTGCGCGGCCGCGGCTTCGAGGACCGCGAGCTGTCCGGCCACGAACGCGGCCTCGCCGTCGTCCGGGGGCACGTGCTCGCGCAGCCACTGACCGGCGACCACTGCGTCCTGGTGTTCGCCGAGCACGTCCTGGAGGTCGGCGACGGCCTTGGCGAAGCGCTTGGGCGCGTTGCCCACCGCGGGTGACACCGCTTCCGCCGCGTACCGAGCGCGCTTGGCGCGGATGCGCACCTGATGCAGCTCCGGATCGGGTGGCTCGTCGCCGAGCGCGTGCACCGCGGCGCGCAGCTTCTTCCAGGGCTTCACCGCGAGATCGCTGACCTCGAGCTCGATGTCGGCCCAGTCGGTGGAGGCAGGAACCGCGCGCGCCGCCGCGAGCAGGCGCTCGAGCAGCGCCAGGTAGCGGTCGGACCGCATCGCCGCGAGCAACTCGTCGCGTGCCTGCGCGCGCTTCGTGCGGAGGACGTCGAGGACGTGGCTGCCCGCGGGGTGGTCGGTTTCGGGGAGCTCGTCGACGCGTTGCTCGAGACGCGCGAGCAGCACGTCGGCGTCGCGCACCGCGCCGAGCACGCCGCCGAGCCACTTCAGCTCGGCGCGCAACGACTCGTCCCAGTCGGGGTCGAGCACGCGCCGGAAGGTCCTCAGATCCGACCGCATGCGGCGGGTCGCGACGCGCGCCTGGTGCACGTCTTCGTCGTCGCCGCCGAGCCGCACGCCCGGGTCGTGCGCGAGCAGCCGCGCGGTCGACCGCGCCGAGCGCGGCTCGCAGCACCTCGGTGGGCGTGGACGCGAAGTCGAGCTCGCCGGGCGGCGTCAGGTCGGGCGCGTCGAGCGCCCGCGGGCCGAGGGCCCGGACGATCTTGGGGACGTGGTGCGGTGCGCCCGCACCCGCGTCGCGCAGCTGCTCGGCGATGCGTGCGACGAGCTTCGCCGATGCGTCGTCGGCGAACTCCACCTCGAGCTCACGGAACTCGGTGTCGGGGCCGATGCCGTCGTGCACCGACACCGCGTCGTCGACGGCCTCGGCCACGACGGCGCCGTCGTCGCCGCGCAGCACGACCGAGCGACGAACGGTGTCGAGGTGCGCGACCAGTGCCAGCGGAGCCTCGCGTGCGAGCGCGTGGACGAGGTCGACGGCAGCCGCGGGCGGATCGCCCGCAGGTCCGTCGACGTGGAGCTCGGTGCGCACGAGCGCGACGTCGGACGTACCCGGGAGCTTCACCGTCCACCCGTCCTCGCGATGGCGAAGGCTCGCCCCCGCACGCGTCGAGGCGAAGGTCGGCGGTGTCGTAGTACGTCGCGTGGAGGTGCTTGGTCCCGGTCTCGTCGACGTGGAGCTCGCAGTCGGCGAGCACCTCGACCAGATCGACGTCGGGCGCAGGCGCGAACTTCAGCTCGCGCTCTTCCTGGCTCGCCGAGGTCATCGCCCGCCGGATCAGGAGCTGTGCGCCCGCGCCACCGCGAGCTCCTGGAGCGCGCGGTGCGTGGACACGCCGCGGACCGTCGGGATCTTGTGCCAGCTGCCGTCGGCCGCGAGGTCCCACGCGAGCACGTCGTCGGTGAGGTCGAGCTCGAGCATCTCCGCCAGGCGAGCGCGCAGGCGCGGATCGGTGACCGGCGTGAGCGCCTCGACCCGGTGGTCGAGGTTGCGGGGCATGAGGTCGGCCGACCCGATCAGGTACTCGGCGGTTTCGGGCTCGGCTCCGAAGCGGTACACCCGGGAGTGCTCGAGGAAGCGCCCGATGAGCGACCGGACCCGGATGTTCTCCGAGAGTCCTTCCACCTGTGGGCGCAGGCAGCAGATGCCGCGCACCACCAGGTCGATCTGCGTGCCCCGCTGCGACGCGTCGTAGAGCGCATCGATCAGGGCGGGATCGACCAGGCTGTTCATCTTCAGCGTGATCCGGCCCGCCGCGCCGAGGTCCGCCTGTTGCTCGATGCGCTCGTTGATGGCGCGGCGCAGGTGCACCGGCGCGACCAGCAGCTTCCGGTACTCGCCCTGGTGGCTGTACCCGGTGAGGTGGTTGAAGAGGTCGGTGAGGTCGGCGCCGAGATCGGGGTCGGCCGAGAGCAGTCCGACGTCTTCGTAGAGGTGCGCGGTCTTGGGGTTGTAGTTCCCGGTGCCGACGTGGCAGTAGCGGCGGATGCCGTCGGGCTCCTGGCGCACGATGAGCAGCACCTTGGCGTGGGTCTTCAACCCGACCAGGCCGTAGACCACGTGCACGCCCGCTTCCTCGAGCGCGCGGGCACGCGCGATGTTGGCCTGCTCGTCGAAGCGGGCCTTCAGCTCGACCAGCGCCACGACCTGCTTGCCCGACTCCGCCGCCTTGACCAGCGAGCTGACCAGCGAGCTCTCGGCTCCCGCGGTGCGGTAGATGGTCTGCTTGATCGCGAGGACGTGCGGATCGGATGCGGCCTGTTCGACGAACTGCTCCACCGACGTGGAGAACGAGTCGTACGGATGGTGCACGAGCACGTCGCCGTTGCGCAGCAGGCGGAAGAAGTCGGGCGCGGGGTCGGTGCCCTGCAGCACGACCGGTGTCTGCGGCACCCAGGGCTCGTCCTTGAGCTCGGGGCGCTCGAGCGCGTAGAGCGACCAGAGCCCACCGAGGTCGAGCGGGCCGTCGATGACGTTGACGTCGCGGTCGGAGAGCTCGAGCTCGCGGCAGAGCAGCTCCAGCACCTCACTGGTCATCTTGGCGTCGACCTCGAGGCGCACGACCCGGCCGAACTTGCTGCGCCGACGCAGGACCGACTCGATCGCCTCGAGGAGGTCCTCGGCTTCGTCTTCCAACTCGAAGTCGGCGTCGCGGGTGACCCGGAAGGGGTGATGCGCCAGCACCTCCATGCCCGGGAACAGCGCGTCGAGCTTGGCCGCGATGACCTGTTCGAGGAGCACGAAGCGCTCGCCATCCGGCAGCGGGACGAAGCGAGGGAGCAGCGGCGGCACCTTCACGGCGCGAACCGCTCGTCGCCGCTCGACGGGTCGCGCACCGTGACCGCCAGGTTGAGCGACAGGTTGGAGATGTAGGGGAACGGGTGCGCGGGGTCGACCGCCAGCGGCGTGAGCACCGGGAAGATGGAGTCGACGAACATCTCCTCGAGGTGGGCGCGGTCGTCGGCCGCCAGCGAGTCCCAGTCGGCGAAGCGGATGCCCTCGTCGTCGAGATCGGGAACGATCTCCTTCGCGAACACCGCCGCGGCCCGGGAGACCAGGTCGTCGACCCGGACCCGGATCGAACGGAGCTGGTCGACGAGGTCGAGGCCGTCGGCGGTGGTGGTGCGCAGACCGGCGTCGAGCTGCTCCATCAGGCCCGAGACCCGCACCTCGAAGAACTCGTCGAGGTTCTGGCTGAAGATGGCGAGGAACTTCGCCCGCTCGAGCAGCGGGAGGTTGTCGTCCTCGGCCAGCGCGAGGACCCGCGCGTTGAAGTCGAGCCACGAGAGCTCCCGGTTCAGGAAGCGCTCGGAGGCGTCGGAGAACGGCGGGTGCCCGTGCACGGGATGCGCGGGATGCGCGGAAGCGGTGTCCAGCCCGGCCACCGGACAATGCTACTCCCGGAATCCGGCGCTCCGAACCGGGCCGTTGGTCACGAAGGTGACGGGTATCGTCCGGGGAGGGACATGAGCACTGACCCCCGGTTCGCCGAACCCACGCCGTTCGCACGGCTCGTCTACGCGCAGGCCGTCGGTGCGTGCGGCGATGCCGCCATCATCGTGTCGATGGCGGGTTCCATCTTCTTCTCGAGCCCGACCAGCGCGGCTCGGGGCAAGGTGCTGCTGTTCCTCCTGATCACGATGACGCCGTTCATGCTCATCGCGCCGGTGCTCGGTCCGGCGCTCGACCGCATGAAGGGCGGGCGTCGCCTCTTCCTGATCTCGTCCGCCGCGGGCCGCGCCCTGCTGTGTCTGGCGTTGGCGATGTACATCAGCAAACCCGCGCCCGAGGGGCTGCTCGTGTACCCGCTCGCGTTCGGCGTGCTCGTCCTCCAGAAGGGGAGCGCGATCGCCAAGAGCGCGCTGGTGCCCGCCCTGGTGAACGACGACGCCGAGCTGGTCACCGCCAACTCGCGCCTCGCGCTCATCAACGCGGTCGGCGCGTTCGTCGGCGCGGCGCCCGCGTTCGTGGTGTACAAGCTCTTCGGCGCCGACTGGTCGCTGCGCTACGGCGCGGTCGTGTTCGTGGTCGCCACGATCCTCGCCATCCAGATCCCGCGGACGCGACTGCGCGAGCCCGCCGACGAGCACGAGCAGCAGCTGGAGCGGGAGGAGATGCACACCCCGAGCATCCTGCTCGGTTCGAGCGTGTTCGCGGTGCTGCGGGCGAGCGTCGGCTTCCTGGTGTTCTTCGCCGCCTTCTCGCTCAAGGGCGACCTCGTCGCGCTGGGCGCCGCAGGAGTCGCGGCCTACGTCGGCAACTTCGGCGGTGTGCTCGTCGCGCCCGCGCTCCGTCGCTCGGTACGGGAAGAGGTGATCCTGGCGTCGTCACTCGTGCTCCCCGCGATCTTCACGCTGCTCGGTGCGGTGGTCGCGGGTTCGATCGGCTTCGTGCTCGCGGCGTTGACGATCGGGATCGGCGCCGCGGCGGGAAGGCTCGGGTTCGACAGCCTCTTGCAGCGCGATGGCCCCGACGCCGTGCGTGGACGCGCCTTCGCCAAGTTCGAGACCCGCTTCCAGTTGGTGTGGGTCGTGGGCGGGATCATCGCCATCATCCCGTTCGCCAAGCAGATGGGGCTGTTCCTGCTCGCGTTGGTGCTCGGGTTCGCGGCGATCTCCTACGTGGCTGCACTGCGTGCCGCGCGGGACGGCAGATGCGCACGAAGCTCCTGCCCGAAGCGGTCGACCGCACCATCTCCCGTTCGCGCGACCATGCCCTCGACCGGGTGAGGCGCCGCTTCCGCAAGCCCGCGCCGCGTGCGCCCGAGCCCCCCGCTGCACCCGACGGATGAGCTACTGACCCCAGCCGCTCGACGCGCCCTGCACCATGCCGAACGGGCCGACCGGCCAACGGAAGCAGTCGACCATCAACACGTCGACCTGCTCGCGTGTCGCGATGCCTTCGTCGATGCACGCGTTCGCTTCCTTGATCATCGCCATGTAGACGCGGTTGGCGACGAAGCCCCAGGTGCCGTCGGGTGAGTCGCTGATCACGACCGGGTTCTTGCCGCACGCGGTGGCGAGCTCGACGATCGTCGCCGCGGTGGCGTCGCTCGTTGCGGGGCCGCGGACGATCTCGGCCAGTCGCATGACCAACGGCGGTGACGCCCAGTGCCAGCCGATCACGAGCTCGGGCCGTTGCGTGACCGCGGCGATCTGCCCGATCGGGAAGCCCGACGTGTTCGACGCCAGGATCGTGCCCGCGGGCGCGGCGGCGTCGAGGTCGCGGAACACCTGCTGCTTGAGCTCGAGCTTCTCGGGCACCGCTTCGACCACCACGTCGACGTTGGCCGCGTGCTCGAACGATCCGGTGAACGACAGTCGTGCCCGCGCCGCGTCGGCTTCCTCGCGTGTGAGCTTGCCCCGCTCCACGCCCCGCTCCAGCCCGTACCGCCCGGTGGTGACGTGCTCCTCCCCGCGCGCCAGCGCGTCGGCGTCGACGTCGTAGCAGACGGTCTCGTAGCCCGCCGTCGCCGTCACCTGCGCGATCCCCGCGCCCATCACTCCTGCACCGAGCACTCCGACCTTCATGGGCTCAGTCTGGGTCGGGGAGGTCGATCCGGGCCAGCCAGAGGCCGGGCGCGTCGAGCTCGTTGGGGGTGGGGAGCATGTTCGGGTCGTCCCAGAGGCGGTTCAGCCCGTCGAGCCCGGCGCGCTCCACCACGCCGTCGACGAACGTCTGACCCCGCTCGTAGTGCGCCCGCTCCAGCTTCAGGCCGAGCAGCCCCTCGATGAAGCGCTCCGCCTCACCGCGCTCGACGCGGTGACGCTGCATCGCTTCGTGGATCTGGTCGAACGTGGGGATGAGCCGGCGACCGATGATCCCCATCACGTGGTCGGCGTAGCCCTCCATCACCGACGTGAGCCGCTGCAGCTCGTCGCGCGGCGCCACCTGACGCGCCGACTGCATCGCACCGAGCACTCGCTCCGGACTCTCGGTGAGCTGCTGCAACGACTCGGGGTCCTGCGGGTCGATCATCCCGAACTCGGCTTCGAACGCCGACGGGTCGATCTCGTAGCTCGACACGTACTGCGTGGCCAGCTCCACCAACCGCTCGCGCAGCCACGGCACCGATCGGATCGCCGCGTGCACGGTCTCGTGCAAGGCGACGTAGAAGCGCAGGTCGTCGCGCGGCAACGACCACTCCGACTCGAAGGTGTCGATGTTCTCGACGACGAAGCAGAGGCTGGGCGCGTCGCTCGTGGGGAGCGGGAGGTCGTAGCGCCCCAGCGCGTGCTGGGCGAGGTAGCCGATCATCGAGCCCGCCTGCACGCCGAGCAACGCGGGGGCGAGCATCGACATCATGTTGCCCATGCCGGCCATCCCGGCCATCGCCGCGAACGGCGTGCCCTCGAACCCGGGGAGGTCGGCGGGCCCTTCGAAGGCGGCGTCGGGCCCGTCGTCGCCGTCGTCCTGCTGCATGGCCGCGCCGAGGGTGGTGGCCAGCGCCTCGAGCACCGCCTTGAGCGCGACGAGGTGCAGATCGACCCAGCCCTTCGGACCGAAGGTCGCGAGCGTGGTCGCGAACGCCGCGGTGAGTCCGGTCTCGCCCACCACGAGGGTCTGCGCGGCGTGCGCGAGCTCCTCGAGCTGGGCGTGGTCGGCCGCCGACACCGACGGCTCCGGCCGTCCCTCGAGCGCGACCCATTCCGCGGTCTGGCGGGCGACCTCCCAATTGACCGGTCCGGTCGACTGGAGGATCCGCATCACCTGACTCAGGTCGATCTGGGAGAGGTCGAAGGTGGCCGGGTCGAAGTTGCCGGCACCGCCGAACAGGAAGGGCGGGAGGCCCGGAACTGGGGATTCGTCGGGCTCCTCGGGGTCTCCAGGTTGAGACGAGTCGGCCACGCGGTCAGTGTATGGGGGTGCATTCCGTCGCGGTCACCGGTGCGTCCGGACTCGTAGGTCGTCACCTCCTTCCCGTCTTGGCCGCGCATCCCGACGTCGAACGGGTGCTCGGCCTCGACGTGCGCGAGCCCGAGCGACGCCCCCACACGGTCGAATTCGCCCGCGTCGACATCGCCGGCACCGAGCTGAAGCCGTTGCTCGAGGGCATCGACGTGGTGGTGCACCTCGCGGGTGTGGTCGATCCGCTGCCCGACGTCGCGCTCATGGCGCGCGTCAACGTCGAGGGCACCCGACACGTGCTCGACGCCGCCGCCTCGGTCGGCGCCCGTCGCGTGGTGCGGGTCTCCAGCGCGACGGTCTACGGCGCCTGGGCCAACAACCCGGTGCCGCTCACCGAAGACGTCGCGCTCCGACCCAACCCCGACTTCTCGCCCGCGGTGCAGGGCGCCGAGGTGGAGCGGCTGCTGGCCGAATGGCGGGCCAGTCACCCCGAGGTCACCGTCACCACCCTGCGGTCGGCCCCCGTGGTCGGCCCCGGAGCCGAACGCCTCCCGGCGCGCATCCTCCTCGGCCGGCCGCCGCTGCGGGTGCGGGGTGCGGACGCCCCGGTGCAGGTGGTGCACGTCGACGACCTGGCATCGGCGCTGGCGCTGGTGGCGACGCGCGACCTCCCCGGGACGTTCAACGTCGCCGCCGACGGCTGGCTCGACGCGGCCGAGGCTCGCACGCTCATCGGCCGTCCGCCCGCGCCCGCACTCCCGGCCGAGGTGCTCGAACGCTGGCTGCGTCGCACGTGGGACCTTGGGATGGGCGACATCCCTGCCGGGGTCGTCCCGTACCTCGTGCATCCGTGGGTGATCACCAACGAGCGGCTCCGCGCCGCGGGCTGGGAACCTGCGCACTCCAACGCCGACGCCATCGCCGAGGCGGTCGCGTCGCTTCCCCCTCGCGATCCCAAGCCGGCGATCGTCGCGGGTGCGGGCGGTCTGCTGCTCGTCGCGGGCACCGCGGTCGCGGTGCGCCGCCGCCGCCGCAGGCGGGCGGCCACCTGACCCACGTTTCGTCGGCTCAACAGTCTCCTGAGGAACCGATCGGGCCGACGAAAATTCCATGGGTGTTTGGTCACGCCGACTGCGACGATGCGCCCATGGTCGAGAGGGTCGAGAACGCGTGGTGGATCGAGGAGTGGGGCAACCCGTGCCGGGAGTGCGGGTTCGACTGGGCGCAGTCGCCGATCACCGCCATCGCCGCGGTTGAGGCGCTGCCCGACCAGTTCGACGCGCTGCTCGCCGGGCGCACCGGCAACGAACAGGCGGCCGGCGCGCACCCTGGCGAACCCATCTGGTCGGTCAAGGCCTACGTGTTCCACGTCGCCGACAACCTGCGCATCTTCGCCGAGCGCCTCGAAGGCGTGTTCGCCGGCGGCCCCACCACGCTCGCCGCATACGACCAGGACGAGCTCGCGGCCGCCCGCAACTACGACGCGATGTCGCTGCAGTCGGCGTTGTGGTCGGTGCGCACCGCCACGGCAACTTGGGCGGTCGCGGCACGCGAGTCACTCACTCGCGACGACACCTATCTGCACGCGGAGCGCGGTGCCCTCAGCGCGACCGAGATCACGCGGGGGCCCGCGCACGATGCGGTGCACCACCTGCTCGACGTCAAGCGTGCGCTGCAGTCGCCACCGCGTCCACGAGCCGCGTCGAGCTCCTCGTCGGTGTTGTAGTAGTGCACTGAGGCACGGGCCACCGCAGTCAGCCCGCGCGCCTCGAAGTCGTAGCGCGCGAAGTCGATGGTCGACACCGAGATGTTGATGTGCTGCGCGCGCAGCATCGCCGCGAGCTCGGCGGGGTCGACGGCGTCGACGGTGAACGTGACGATCCCGCACCGCTCGACGCCGCGATCGTGCAGCGTGAGGCCGGGCACCGACGCGAGCTGCTCGCGCAACGACGCCGCCAGGCCGATCACCCGTGCCGCGATCTGATCGACGCCGAGCGCGAGGGCGTACTCCACGGCGGCACCGAGACCGAGCTGGTTGGCGACCGAGCGCTCCCAGCTCTCGAAGCGTCGGGCGTCGGCGCGCACGACGACCTCGTCGCCCGGCGCCCACTGCGCGGCGTGCACGTCGAGGAACGGCGGGTCGAGCCGGTCGATCCAGTCGTGCCGCACGTAGAGGAAGCCGGTGCCGCGCGGCGCCCGCAGGTACTTGCGCCCAGTCGCCGAGAGGAAGTCGCACCCCAGTGCGTCGACGTCGATCGGCAGGTGGCCGGCGGCCTGACAGGCATCGAGGAGGTAGGGGACGCCCGCGGCGCGTGTCACCGCGCCCACCGCGGCGGCCGGGTTCACCAACCCGCCCTGGGTCGGGATCCACGACATCGCCACCAGCCGCACGCGTTCGTCGAGCATGTCTTCGAGCGCGTCGACGTCGAGCTGCCCCGACTCGTCGTCGGGCACCACCTCGACCGATGCACCCGTGCGGCGCCCGAGCTGCAGCAATGCGATCACGTTGCTCGCGTACTCGGCCTGCGACGTGAGCACGCGGTCGCCGGGCGCGAACGACGCACCCAAGGAGTACGCCACCATGTCCCACGCCCGCGTCGCGTTCTCGACCAGCGCGATCTCGTCGGGCGACGCGCCCACCAACGCCGCCACCGACGTGTACACCGCGCTCGATCGCTCGGCGACGAGATCCGAGGCCATGTAGCCACCGACGCGCGCTTCCAGCTCGAGGTGGTCGATCACCGTGTCGAGCACCACGCGGGTCGGGAGCGCGGCTCCCGCGTTGTTGAGGTGCACCACGTCGCCACACCCGGGCGTGTCGGCCCGGGCGCGGGCGACGTCGATCACGTCACGACTATTGGGCGGGCGTGAGGTGCGCGGCGCGCCAGTCGTCCCAGTCGTCGGTGAAGTACTTCACGCGGGTCTTCTTGTACTCCTTCACCGACCACAGCAGCGCGTACTCGTCGATCCCGGTCTCGTCGTGGATCGCGGCGATGGTCTCTTCGCAGTCGCGCGCGTTCTTGCCGTGCACCATCGTGAAGATCGAGTACGGCCAGTCGTCGTACGTGGGCCGGCGGTAGCAGTGGCTCACCAGCGCGAAGCCCGCCATCTGCGGTCCGATCTCGTCGAGCTCCGCGTCGGGCACCGCCCACACGCCCATCGCGTTGGCCTTGAAGCCGGCGGAGCGGTGGTTCATCACCGCGGCGAACCGGCGCATGAGCTTGCGCTCCTTGAACGACCGGAGGAGCTCGAGCACGGTGGCTTCGTCGCAGCCGATCAGCTCGCCGTAGGCCGCGAAGGGGTGCTCCACGAGGGGCAGGTCCTCCTGCACGACGCGGATGGTCGCGACCTCGAGGTCGGAGAGCTCGGGTGCTTCCATGTGCTCGCGCCGCTCGGGCTTCTCGTGCTCGAGCACCTCGGCTTTGGCGTTCGCCGCCGTGTTGCCGGTCATGTCGAGCTTCACGCCGATCTTGTAGAGCTTCAGCGTGGGGAGCTTGCGGGTGACGATCGCGCCCGACTCGCGGTGCAGCACGTCGATGTGCTCCTCGAGCGACTCACCGGGCGGGACCGCGATCGTGTACCACAGGTTGTACCGGTGGTTGCGCTTGTAGTTGTGGCTGACGCCCGGGTGCGCGCTGATGACGGCCGCGGCCTCGTCGACCCGGTCGGGGTCGATCTGCGCGGCCACGAGCGCCGATCCGTAGCCGAGCGCGCGGGTGTCGAAGATGGCCGAGAGCTGGCGCAGCACGCCGAGCTCCTTGACCTTGGTGATCCGCTCGCGCACCTCGGCCTCGGAGATGCCGAGCCGCTCACCCAGCACCGCGAACGGCTGCGGCTCGAGGGGGAAGTCCCACTGCACCGCGTTCAGCAGCTCACGGTCGAGCGCTTCCAGCTGGTCGTCGCTCGTGGTCGTCGTCATGGGTTCATGGTCGCGCGTCCCCGGCGACCATGGGCAATTCAGCCCATCGCCGGCGCGTAGGTGAACAGGAGTGGGTCGCCGGCCTTCAGCGTCACCGTGGCGGTGCGGGTGCGACCGTTCCGCACGTACTGGACCTCCAACGGATCCTGCGGGCGCAGGCCCCGGACGGCGGCGACGAGGTCGGGTCGGCCGCTCACCGGGCGCCCCGCAGCCCGGATCACCACGTCGCCGGGCGCCAGCCCGGCCTCGGCCGCCGGGCTCCCGTCCAGCACGGTCAGCACCAGCGCGCCACCCTGTGGCCGGCTCTGGGCCGCGTCCTTGTCGCACACCACCCCCATCCACCCGTGCGAGACCTTGCCGCTGCCGTCGAGCTGGTCTCGGACGTCGCGCACGGTCGAGAGCGGGACCGCGAGACCGTCGGGGCTGCCGCTCGCGGCTCGGGTGAGGATGCCCACCAGGTTGCCGTCGGGGTCGACCAGCGCACCTCCGGACATGTCGGTGGTCACGGGGATGCCGGTCTCGAGGAGTCCGGCGACGTCGACGCCCGTGCCGGCGTCGACCATGACGTCGCGGTCCGACACGACGTCGATGCCCACGCGGTAGTGCGCGCCCGCGCCGACCGCGACGACGGTCTGGCCGACCCGGGGCGTACCCGAGCCCCCGAGCCGGGCCAACTGGAGGTCGCCGTCGGACACGGAGAGCAGCGCCAGATCGGTCTGGGGGTCGGTGCCGACGATCTTGGCGTCGAACTCGCCGCCCGAGTTGGTCACCACGAGAACATCGGTGACGCCGTTGAGGTTGTGGGCGGCGGTGGCCACGCGGTCGGAGGTGATCACGACACCCGAGCCGACCGGTCGGGTGCCGTCGGGGGTGCGGGCCCGGACCATCACCACGCTGGCGGCCACCGCGGTGCCCACGCGCTCGGCGACCGCGTAGTCGACCACGTCGCCCGGATTGGTCACGACCGGTGGGGGGATGGGCGAGCGGTGGCGGCCACCCAGGGCCCCGAACGCCACCAGCACGAGGATGGTCGCCAACACCGCAGCCACCGCGGAGCCGATCCCGATGGCCCACTCCCGGGGGCGGGGCTCCCGGGGCGGCGCGGTGGGCGTGCTGACGAACGAACGCAGCTCGCTGGGGTGCACCCAGGGGCGGTCGAGCGGATCGGGCGGGGGGCCGCTGGGCGCGTCGTCGGGTTCGGGCGCGCCGTCACCTCCGGAGTCCTCCGCCGACATGGCGCGGAGTGTACCGACGTGCCTGTGAGGTTCCTCGTCGCCCCCGACCAGCGGTTTCACGCGTGCGACGGCCTCGCCGCAGGGCGGCCTCGACCCCTTCGTCGCTACCATGGCGCCGTGCACCCACCCGCGCAGCCGCCCATCGCGGGCGACTGGATCGAAGTCGTCGGCATCCCCCTCCCGGTCGATGCCGCCACCGCGTGGGCCACGACTCCGGCGAGCGGCGCGGTCGTGGTCTTCCTGGGGGTCGTCCGCGACCACGCCGACGGCCGCGACGGCGTGACCGGCCTCACCTACGAGGCCTACGAGGAAGAGGCCGTCGCGAAGCTCGCGGCGGTGGCGGCGGAGGCGCGCCGCCAGTGGCCGGTCATCGACCGGGTCGCGGTGCTGCACCGCACCGGTGACCTCGCGCTCTCCGACGTCGCCGTGGCGGTCATCGTGTCGTCGCCGCACCGCGCCGATGCGTTCGACGCCGCCCGCTTCTGCATCGACACGCTGAAGGAGACCGTCCCGATCTGGAAGCGCGAGCACTGGGAGGGCGGCTCCGACTGGGGCACCGGCGCCAACCCCGTCCGCGCGGTCGGCTGAGGAGTCCCGCTGTCTCGCGACCTCGCCATCGACCTCGGCACCGCCAACACGCTCGTCTACGCGCGCGGCCAGGGGATCATCCTCAACGAGCCGACCGTCATCGCGATGAACACGCGCACCCACGAGGTGCTCGCACTCGGTCACGACGCCTGGCAGATGATCGGCCGCACGCCCGGCTACATCGTCGCCGTCCGCCCGCTGCGCGGTGGCGCGATCACCGACTTCGAGATCACGCAGCGCCTCATCCGCATGCTGTTCCAGCGCGCCGGCATCTCGCGGCTCCAGCGGGCGCGCGTGCTGATCTGCGTGCCTTCGGCCATCACCCACGTCGAACAGCGCGCGGTGCTCGAGGCGGCGCGGCGAGCCGGTGCGGCCCAGACGTTCCTGATCGAACAGCCCATGGCGGCCGCGATCGGTGCCTCGCTGCCCATCCACGAGCCGCTCGGCAACATGGTGGTCGACATCGGCGGTGGCACGAGCGAGGTGGCGGTCATCTCCCTCGGCGGCGTGGTCGCCCTCGAAGCGGTGCGGGTCGGTTCGTTCGACATCGACGCCGCCATCCAGAGCTACGTGCGCCGGGAGTACGGCCTGGCCATCGGTGAGCGCACCGCGGAAGAGGTGAAGCTCGCCATCGGCTCGGTGTTCCCCACCGACGACGAGTACAAGGCCGAGGTGCGGGGCCGCGACCTGATGAGCGGCATGCCCAAGACCGTCGTGCTCACCCCGGAAGAGGTGCGCGAGGCGATCGACGAGCCGATCCAGGCCATCCTCGGCGCGGTGAAGCAGGCACTCGCCCGCACCCCGCCGGAGCTGTCGCAGGACCTCCTCGCCGAAGGCATCCACCTCGTGGGTGGTGGGGCCATGTTGCGCGGGTTCGACCTGCGCATCGAGAAGGAGACCGCGGTCCGGGCGCAGCTCGTCGACCTCCCGCTCGAGACGGTCGTCCTCGGCGCCGGCCGGTGCCTCGAGAGCTTCGACCGCCTCAAGGACATGTTCATGTAGCACACCCGTCAGGGGTGTGTACGGTGACGGTTGTGGTGCAGGAGGGGATCGCGCGGGCCGTGCCCACTCCCGACTGGTGGCGACCGACGCGCTCGCTCGCGAACTGGTTGACGTGGCTGTTCGCGATCCAAGCGGTCGCGCAGCTCGCCAACGTGTTCGCGGTCGACAACGCCGAGGTCTACGTGCGTTGGCATCGCGCGTTCGACGCCCTGCTCGACGGTCGCAACGACGCCGCCCAGCGCATCATCGACCGCAACCAGGCCGAGGCGAGCCCGTGGAGCTCCGTGCTCACGTTCGTGGCCGTCGCCGCGCTGGTGCTCCACATCATCTGGGCCTGGCGCAGCGCGCACAACGCACGCGCGCTCGGTCGGACCGGTGCCCGGCTGGGGCCGGGATGGGCGATCGGGGCGTGGTTCATCCCAGTCGCCAACTTCGTCCTCGTGTACCTCGTGTTCTCCGACCTCTGGCGCAGCTCCGACCCCGACACCGAGCCGGGTGACGGGTGGCGCCGGCTCCCGGGTTCGCCGCTCGTGCGGCTCTGGACGGTGGCCTACATCGGGGGCATCGCCATCCTGTTCGTCACCATGGGGCTCGCGGTGGGTGGTGCCACCGGTGTCGAGACCACCCGGTTGCTGCTCGCAGTGGCCGGGGTGGTCGGCGCGGTCGGGACCGTGCTCTCGATCTTCGTCGTCCGTGACATCACCGCCCGGCAGGAGGTGCTCCAGGCGCGCGACCCGGCGCCGCTCGAGCGTCCCGTCGCCCGTGTGTACGCCGCGCCCACCACCACCGACGGGCCCGGCTGGTACCCCGACCCGAGCGGAGCGTTCGACCACCGGTACTGGGACGGCACCGCGTGGACCGAGCACGTGAGTCGCGCCGGGGTGGCCGACACCGCGCCCGTCGTGCCGGCCGACTGGTACCCGGACCCCACCGGCCGATTCCACTGGCGGTACTGGACCGGCACCGAGTGGACCGAGCACGTCTCGCGTGACGAGCAGCTCTTCCTCGACCCTCTGGACGAGACGCCTGAGTCAGGCCCCTCGTAGATCCTCGGCGGCCTGGCGCACCTGCCAATCGCGATCGGTGAGCGCGGCTTCGATCGCCGCGTCGACCTCGGGTCCGTCGAAGGGCGCGAGCGCGAGCACGGCGCGCCGACGCACCGCGGGCTTGTCGCCGCATGCGTCGAGGATGGTGGGGAGGGCGTCGACGTCGCCCAGCGCGCCCAACGCGGCGACCGCGGCTTCGCGCGCGAGCGCGTCGCGGTGTGCACGCGCGACGTCCGCCAGCGCGCGCACCGCGCCTGCCGCGCGAGCGACGTCGCCGAGTTCGCCCAGCGACCACGCGGCCGCCTCGACCACCGTCACCTCGGGATCTTCGAGCGCTCGGACGAGCGCGGTCGCGACATCGGCGCGCTCGAGCAGCGCGGGCGCCAGTTCTGCACTGCGGCGGCGCACCGCCGGCGCAGGATCCTCGAGCGCACGCAGCCACGCCGCAGAGGCGTCGTCGGGGGCGGCCCGCACCAGCGCACCCAGTGCCGCGGCGCGTACCGCGGGTCGGTGTCGCCGTCGATCGCCGCCAGGAGGCGGTCATGGGCACGACGCTCGAGCGGAGTGTGGTGGCCGAGGGCGGCGAGCTCGGCGGCGCGGGCGACGGCGCCCGCGTCGCTCACGGCAGTCGGCCGTTGATCGCGATGACGAGGCCCGCGAACACGGTGGCGATCACTGCCGCGACCAGGAAACCGGTGAAGCCCACGAGGAGCAGCATGCGCACGAACGCGGTGCCACGCCGCGCCACCCGCATCCCGAGGGTGGGACCGGACCGCGCGCCGAACGGCATCGGAGGCGTGGCAGGCTGCGGGGTCGGTGTACCCGTCAAACGCTCGACTCCTCGTGCTCGGGGTGCGACGCCAAACTACCCGCCCCTGACCGGAGCCGTATGACCGACCCCATCCCTGCGCCGGCGCCCCCGCCTGAGCTGCCGCCGCGCACCCGCAGCCGCAAGCACACCGTCCTCGCGGTCGTGCTGTCGACGCTGGGTGTGCTCATCGCCGCCGTCGTGGTCGCAGGTTTCCTGATCCACCTGCCGTACGTGATCATCTCGCCGGGCTCGGCGACGCCGCTCGACTCACAGGTCGTGCAGATCGAGGGCGCGCAGACGTACCCCGACGACGCCGGCAACATCCGGTTCCTCACCGTGCAGGTCTCGACGCGCGAACCGAACGTCTGGCGTGTGGTCACCGCGTGGCTCGATCCCGACCGCGACGTGGAGAAGCGCAGCTCGGTGCAGGGTTGTCTCACCGACGCGCAGAACCAGCAGTTCAACTCGGAGTTGATGGACCAGTCGCAGAACGACGCGAAGTACGTGGCGCTCACGCACCTCGGATACACCGTGCCCGCGAACCCGGTGCAGGTTCGCGTCGTCGAGGTGTGCCGAGACGCACCCGCCCACGGCGCGCTCGAGACCGGCGACCAGGTGCTCGCGGTCGACGGTACCGACATCACGGACGCCGCCGCGATCGGAGCGTTGGTACGGGCGCACGAGCCGGGCGATCGCATCACCATCACCTACGACCGCAACGGCGTCACGCGCACCGCGTCGATCACCGCAGGCAAGTACGCGAAGGATGGCCGGACGTGTGTCCCCGCCCAGGGCTCGACGACGGGCGAGATCTGCCTCGGCGTGTCGTCACAGGAGTTCGTCACCTATCAATTTCCGGTCAACGTGAAGATCAACACGCAGCTCGTCGGCGGACCGTCGGCTGGGCTCGCGTTCACCCTCGCGATCATCGACGACCTCACACCGGGGTCCCTCACGGGCGGGAAGCAGGTGGCGGTGACCGGCACCATCGAGCCGAACGGCCACGTCGGCGAGGTCGGCGGCGTCGAGCAGAAGGCCATCACCGCGCGCACGAACGGCGTGCAACTGATGATCGTGCCCGAAGCGGAGGTCGCGGCGGCTCGGCGCGGGGCGGGCGACGTACGCGTCGTCGGCGTCGACGACATCGACGAGGCGCTCGCCGCGTTGCAGCGAGCGGGCGGCGCGGCAGTGCCGCCATCGTCGACGACCGCGGCGCGATCATGAGGGGATGACCGACACCTCGGACTCCTTCGCGCCACGCAGTTCACGCACCACTCCCGAGGCGATCGCCGAGCGGACGTTCAGCCAGGTGAAGCGCGGCTACGCCGAGTCCGAGGTGAGGGCATACCTCCGCATGGTGTCGAGCGACTTCGCGACGGCCGCGGCGCGCGAGCGGGAGCTCACCAATCGGATCCGCGACCTGGAGGACCAGCTGCGCAAGCCGGTGCTCCCCCCTCCGACCAGGACCTCATCGCCGCGCTGGGCGAGGAGACCGCCCGGGTCCTGGGCCAGGCCCGCGAGTCTGCCATCGAGCTCAGGAACAAGGCCGAGGAGCACGCCCGCCGCGTGGTGCGCGAAGCACAGGAGACCGCGCGCGAGCTGCGCACCACCACGCAGCAGGCGGTCGAGGCCAAGACCCGGGAGGCCGAGGACTCGGCCCGCACGCGCGCGAAGGAGATCGTGGGCGAGGCGCGAGGACTGCGCGAGCGCGTGCTCACCGACCTCGAGGAACGGCGCAAGGAGCTCGAACGACAGATCGGCGAACTGCGCGCGCGGGTCGGGGCAAGCTCGTCGAGACGTACGAGCTCGTGGAACGCGCGCTCGGGCACGCCGCGCGCGTCATGGCGCAGGAACCTTCGACACCGCCCGAGGTGCCGCCGGCACCCGAGGCGTCCGACACGGAGGCTCCCGCAGGCGAACCGCCAGCCGCACCGGACGACGCGCCGACCACCGTGGTGCCCGTGCCGTCCGCGCCCGCGGAGACCCCCGAACCGGCGACGCCGGGCGAGCCGGCCGCGGAACCCCAGGACTCTGCCGAGTCCGCCGAGTCCGCCGAGTCCCGCCGAGTCCGGCGACCGACGTCGGTGCGTTGTTCGAGAAGCTGCGATCCGGACAGGCCGACCCCGCGCCCGACGAGACAGCCGCGGCCGCCGGTCGGAGCCCGAGCCCGAACCCGAACCCGAGCCCGAGCCCGAGCCCGAGCCGGAGACCGTCGTCGAGGTCGGAGCGGTCGACGCCGATCCGGCCAACATCGCTCGCGACGCGGCCCTGGCCGAGGCCAACGACGACCTCGTGCGGCGGGGCAAGCGCGCTCTCCAGGACGAGCAGAACGACCTCCTCGACGGCCTGCGCCGGCAGCGGGGCAAGATCGACACCTCGAAGGTCCTGCCCGGGCCGGAGGACCAGGTCGCCCGGTGGGCCCACGTGCTGCAGCCCGCGGTCGACACCGCCTACACGGGCGGAGCGGCCTCGGTGCCCGGCGCCGCCGCGGTCGGGGCGGCGCCCCGGGCCCTGCTCACCGAGCTGTCCACCTCGGTCGTCACCCCCTTGCGGGAGCGCCTCACCTCGTCGCTCGAGCAGATCGACGCCCGCACCCCGGCGGACACCGAGATCGCGGTGGCCCAGAGCCTCGGCGCCCGCTACCGGGAGTGGCGCGGGGAGCAGCTCGAGGGTGTTCTGGGCGACACGCTGGCGGTGGCGTGGTCGAGGGGTGTGTTCGACGCCGCCCCCGACGGCGCGCGCCTGCGCTGGGTGCCCGCGGTCGTCGGCAAGTGCCCCGACTGCGACGACAACGCGCTCGAGCCCACCGTGAAGGGGAGCGACTTCCCGACCGGCCAGCCGCACCCGCCCGCGCACCCGGGTTGCCGCTGCATCCTGGTCGTCGACGAAACCTGAGAACCCCCGCGCCCTGCGGCCAGGAGGAATCCCCCTAGGCTGCGGGCCCGATGCGCGTCCCGACCGTCGAACCCCGGCGACGATCCCGCTTCCGCTTCCGCGGCTGGATCATCGGCATCGTCGTCGTCCTGGTGGTGCTGCTGTTCAGCCTGCGCGGGCTGGCCGGCTTCTACACCGACTACCTGTGGTTCGATTCGCTCGGCCAGGGCTCCACGTGGAGCAGCCTGCTCGCAGCTCGGGTCGCGCCTGCACTGGTGTTCACGGTCGTGTTCTTCGTGATCATGTTCGTGAACCTCGTGATCGCAGACCGACTCGCGCCCAAGTACCGCGCGATGGGTCCCGAGGACGAGCTGATCGCGCGCTACCAACAGGTTGCGGGTCCGTACACGATGCGCATCCGCATCGGGGTGTCGCTGTTCTTCGCCCTGATCGCCGGGATCGGCGTGTCGTCGCAGTGGAAGCAATGGGTGCTCTTCACGCACTACCAGAGCTTCGACCGCGTCGACCCGCAGTTCCACAAGGACATCGGCTTCTACGTCTTCCAGCTCCCGTTCCTGAAGTTCATCGCCGAGTGGCTCTTCGCCGGTCTCGTGATCGTGCTCATCGTCACCGCGGTGGAGCACTACCTGAACGGCGGGATCCGCTTCCAGAGCCCGTTCCAGCGGGTCACGCCGCAGGTCAAGGCGCACCTTTCGGTCATCCTCGCGGTGATGGCGCTGGTCAAGACGGCGCAGTACTACCTCGGGCGGTTCGAGCTGAACTTCTCGACTCGCGGCGTGGTCGAGGGCGCGAGCGCGACCGACGTGAAGGCGCAGCTCCCCGCACTGAACCTCCTGATCTTCATCTCCATCGTGGCGGCCGCGCTGTTCCTCTGGAACATCCGCCGTCGCGGCTGGGTGCTGCCGATCATCGCGGTCGGTCTGTGGGCCTTCGTCTCACTGGTCATCGGCACGATCTATCCGGCCGCGTACCAGCAGTTCAAGGTCGGACCGAACGAGTACCAGGCCGAGAAGAAGTACATCGACCGCAACATCCGCGCGACACGCGTGACGCCTTCGGACTCGACGCGGTGAAGCCCGATCAGTTCGACTTCACCTCGTTGAAGACCGGCATGACGAAGGAAGAAGCGCAGACGCTCGTCGACTCCAACAGCGGGACCGTCGACAACGCGCGCCTGTGGGATCCGAACGTGATCCACGACACCTACAACACGCTGCAGAACCTCCAGACCTACTACCAGATCGGTGACGTCGACGTCGACCGGTACCTGATCGACGGCAAGGTGCAGCAGGTGCTCGTCGCCGCGCGCGGGCTGAACAGCGCCGACCTGCCGTCGCAGTCGTTCGTGAACCGCCACATCGTGTACACGCACGGGTACGGCGCGGTGGCGTCGCCGAGCAACAGCGCCGAGACCGGCGGCGATCCGAACTTCTACCTGCGCAACGTGCCGGTCAAGGAGAACGGCATCACGATGGACTCCGGCCCGCCGTCGGAGATCTACTTCGCCGAGAACCTCGGCAGCTACGTGCTCACCGGCGCCGAGCAGGCCGAGTTCAACTACCAGAAGGAAGGCTCCACCGACCAGTTCACGCGGTACAAGGGCAAGGACGGCGTCAAGCTCTCGAACTTCGTGCGCCGCGCCGCGTTCGCGCTTCGCTTCGGCAGCCTCGACCCGTTGATCTCCGGTCAGATCACCTCGAACACCAAGTTGCTCATGGAGCGCGACATCCGCGCCCGGGTCACCAAGCTCGCGCCGTTCCTCCAGTTCGACGCCGACCCGTACCCGGTGGTGCTGGGCGACAAGACCGTCTGGATCATGGACGGCTACACGACGTCGGACATGTACCCGTACGGCCAGGCGCTGGGGTCCGAGGGCTCGCTGTCGTCGTCGTTCAACTACGTGCGCAACTCGGTGAAGGTCACGGTCGACGCGTACGAGGGCACGGTCACCTTCTACGTGTTCGACAAGAAGGACCCGATCATCAAGGCCTACGCGGAGGCGTTCCCCGACCTCTTCACCGACGCCTCGCGGATGCCGGCCGACATCCGTGCCCACCTCCGCTATCCGGAGGACCTCTTCACGGCGCAGTCCGCGATGTTCGGCCGCTACCACGTGACCGAGCCGAAGCGCTTCTACGACGGCAGCGCCAAGTGGCTGGTGTCGCCCGACCCGGGTTCGGGCCGGGTGTCGAGCGACCTCCTCTCGGAGGCCACCGCGGCCGTCAGGCAGCGCGTCGTCGTCGAACAGCAACCAACCGCAAGCGGCGACCTCGACCGGGGCCCGCATCGATCCCTACTACCTCAACATCCGGCTCCCGGGTGAGAGCGAGGAGCACTTCATCCTCACCGTGCCCTTCGTGCCGGTGTCGTCGGGCAACAGCCAGACGCGCCTCGTGTCGTTCCTCACCGCGGATTCCGATCCGACCCAGTACGGCCGCATGAACTCGTTCACGATGCCCACCGGTCAGACGGTGCTCGGTCCGGTGCAGGTGAACAACCAGATCATCCGCACCGCCGCGGTGTCGACCGCGATCACCCTCCTGAACCAACAGGGGTCGCAGATCATCCAGGGCAGCATGCAGCTGATCCCGGTCGGGAACTCGATCATCTACGTGCGGCCCTTCTACGCCCAGGGCCGCGGCGAGGGCAGCTACCCGCTGTTCCAGTTCGTGGTCGTGTTCTCGCAGGACTACGGCGCGTTCTGTGGCCCGACGGTGCAGGACGCGCTCGACCAGATGGTCGGCCGCAAGGATCGTGCCAACCAGTGCAACGTCTCCGGCACGCTCCCGGGTACCTCGACCACCACGCCCACGACCACGACGACGCCCGGTGCGACGGAGACCACGACCCCCGCAACGACCGCGGCGCCGACCACCACGACGGTCCCGCCGGCCGCCGGGAGCGTCGACGAGCTCCTCCAGCAGGCGGCGGCCAAGCTCGACCAGGCCCAGACCGCGCTCGAGAACGGCAACCTGGGCCAGTACCAGCAGCTCGTCGACGACGCCCGGACGTTGGTGAAGCAGGCCCAGCAGAAGCAGGGCAGCGGGTAGCTCTCGCCCGTCGACTCGCAGTCAGGGCCGGGTTGGGGATCGCCCCTTGGATTGTTACTATGGGCGTAGTGGAAATCCCCTCGCGCCCTTGTAGGGAGCCATAGATGGCCGTTTCCGGTATCGATCTCGGCAAGTACAAGCTCGGCTGGCACGACAGCACCGACGACTACGTCTACGCGCCCAAGAAGGGCCTCAACGAGGCCGTCGTGCGCGACATCTCCGGACAGAAGGACGAGCCGGAGTGGATGACCAAGTTCCGGCTCAACGCGCTGAAGCGCTTCGAGCGCAAGCCGATGCTCGAGTGGTTCGCCACGAACATGCCCGACATCGACTTCGACGACATCTACTACTACCTCAAGCCCACCGAGGGGCAGGTCGCCGACTGGGACATGCTCCCCGAGAGCATGCAGAAGACCTACGAGAAGCTGGGCATCCCCGAGGCCGAGCGCAAGTACCTCGCCGGGGTCACCGCGCAGTTCGAGTGCCTCCGCGGTTCCACGCAGGTCTGGACCACCGAGGGCATGCGCGCCATCAAGGAGCTGCTCCCCGGCGACGAGGTGTTCTCGCTGGACGAGACGACGCGCCAGATCGAGCGTGCGCACGTCGTGCGTTCCGCGGACACCGGCGTCAAGGAGATCTTCGAGATCAAGGCTCGGGGCGGGCGTGTGATCGGCGCGTCGGCCAACCATCCCTTCTACGTGCTGCGCGACGAGCGCAAGCCCGGTCGTGAGCGCGCTCGCTATGCCGCGCACTGGCTGCCGGTCGAAGAGCTCGTGGAAGGCGATCTGGTCGCGATCGCCACCGACACGCCCGAGTTCGGTACGCCGTACGTGTTGTTCGCGCCCGACGAGCGTCGCGAATCCGACGGGTTCCCGCTCGAGACGTCCGACGACCTCATGTGGTGGTTCGGCGTCTACACGGGTGATGGCTACCTCAAGCACAGCGAGGGCTACGTCGTCGTCGAGATCGCCGTCGACCGCACCGACACGGAGCTGGTCGACGAGATCACGCGCGTCAGCCGCGAGCTGTTCGGCGTGCAGCTCGCTCTCTCTGCCGACGGCGCCCGCCTGCGGGGTCCGGGCACTGCCGCGCTCGCAGAATTCGTCGAGCTCAACGGCTTCGGCGGCAACGCGCACACCAAGCGGGTGCCTGACTGGTTGTACTCGTTGCCCCGTTCGCAGCGTCTGGCGTTCGTGGCGGGCTACGTCGACGCCGATGGCTATGTGCGTGACGACGGCCAGAACCACGACGTCTCGATCACGAGCGCGAACGAGTCGCTGCTCCTCGACGTGAAGGAGCTGCTCGCCCTCAGCGGTGTGTGGTCGGGCGCGGTGAACCAGTTCCGCTCACGGCACTCGCTCGACGCGGAGCGCCTGATGTCGGGCTACCGACTCCAGCTCAGTGGTCGCTTCGACCGGCTCGCGTGCCGCTCGGTGCGGCGCACTGCGCGCATGAACGTGCGCAAGTACGCGCACACGAACACCTCGGCCAAGGGCACCACGTTCCGGTCGCACACCAGCGAGATGCTCGGTTTCGTTCGCATCGAATCGATCACGCCGGTCGGTGAGGAGCCGGTGTTCGACATCGAGGTGCGCGGCCACCACAACTTCGTGGCCGAGGGCTTCGTGGTGCACAACTCAGAAGTCGTGTACCACAAGAACCGGGAGGACCTGGAGAAGCAGGGGATCCTGTTCACGAGCATGGACGTCGCGCTGCGCGAGTACCCGGAGCTCGTGCGTGAGCACTTCGGCACGGTCATCCCGCCGGGTGACAACAAGTTCGCCGCGCTCAACTCCGCAGTGTGGAGCGGGGGATCGTTCATCTACGTGCCGCCGGGCGTGCACGTGGACATGCCGCTGCAGGCGTACTTCCGCATCAACGCCGAGAACGCGGGCCAGTTCGAGCGCACGCTGATCATCGCCGACGAAGGCGCGTCGGTGCACTACGTCGAGGGCTGCTCGGCGCCGGTGTACTCCACCGACTCGCTGCACAGCGCAGTGGTCGAGCTCATCGCCAAGCCCGGCGCGCGCATCCGCTACACCACCATCCAGAACTGGTCGCCCAACGTCTACAACCTCGTCACCAAGCGGGCGCGGGCCGAGACCGAGGCCACCGTCGAGTGGATCGACGGCAACCTCGGCTCCAAGCTCACGATGAAGTACCCGGCCGTGGTGATGACGGGCCCGAAGGCGCACGGCGAGGTGCTGTCGGTGGCCTACGCAGGTGCGGGCCAGCACCAGGACGCCGGCGCCAAGATGACGCACGCGGCGCCCGAGACCACGTCGATCATCGACTCCAAGTCCATCTCCAAGGACGGCGGCCGCACCACCTACCGCGGCCTCGTGCGGGTCGAGGAAGGCGCGCACAACGTGAAGGCGCACGTGCGGTGCGACGCGCTCATCCTCGACGACGACAGCCGCTCCGACACCTACCCGTACATGGAGATCGACGAGAAGGACGCCCGCATCGGTCACGAGGCCACCGTCTCCAAGGTCGGCGACGACCAGCTCTTCTACCTGCAGAGCCGCGGCCTCACCGAGCAGCAGGCGACCGCGATGATCGTCAACGGGTTCATCGAGCCGATCACCAAGACGCTGCCGATGGAGTACGCGGTCGAGCTCTCGCGGCTCATCGAGCTCAACATGGAAGGCAGCGTCGGGTAGCACCGCTTTGCCCATGACGATGCTCGAGCACTTCACTCCCGACGCGGCGCGCGGTCTGCCCGGCCCCGAGTGGTTGGCGGCCCGCCGCGCCGCGGCCGTGGCGCGCCTGGCCGACGTCGAGTGGCCCACTGCGGCGGAGGAGATCTGGCGGTACAGCCGCATCGGCGAGCTCGACCTGTCGAAGTTCCGTCCGGTGCCCGCCGAGCAGATGGGCGAACCGGGCGTCGAGCCCGCGCCCGGCGGCGGTCCCATCGCCGCCGAGGCCGGGGAGCGCTCGGGCCTGGTGGTCGTGCGCAACGGAAGGGTGGTGCACCACGCCCTCGACGCCGAGCTCGAAGCCAAGGGCGTGCGGGTCTGCGGCATCGCCACCTGCGAGGCCGACGAGCTGGCGTCGCTGCTCGGGACCTGTTCCGACGCGTCGCCCGACGCGTTCACCGCACTGCACGACGCGTTCCTCGCCGGCGGTGCGTACGTGAAGGTGCCGCCGGGCGTCGTCGTCGAGAAGCCGATCGTGGTGCTCCACTGGTCCGAAGGCGACGGCCTGGCGTCGTTCCCGCACACGCTCGTCGTGGCCGAGGACGGCGCCGAGGTCACGGTGTTCGACCGCTACGGGTCGGCCGACACCCGGGCGGGCGGCGTCGGTCACTTCGTCGACGCGGTCGTCGAGCTGCTCGTGGGCGACAACGCCCACGTGCGGTACCTCTCGGTGCAGGAGCAGGGTCCGCACACGTGGCAGGTCGCACTGCAGCGCGCGCACCTCGGGCGCGATGCGTCGCTCAAGTCGTCGGTCGTCGCGCTGGGCGGTGCGTACGCGCGTCTGCGCAGCGAGTCGCTCCTCGCGGGATCGGGTGCGGAGTCCGACCTCACGGCGGTCTACTTCGGCGACGGCCACCAGATGCTCGACTTCCGCACGCTCCAGGACCACGACGCGCCCAACACGCGCAGCGACCTCCTGTTCAAGGGTGCGGTGGAGGACACCGCCCAGTCGGTGTACTCGGGCCTGATCCGCATCCGCCCCGACGCGGAGAAGTCGGTCGCGTTCCAGACCAACCGCAACCTGGTGCTCACCGAGGGCGCCGACGCCCGCTCGGTGCCCAACCTCGAGATCGAGGCCAACGACGTGAAGTGCTCGCACGCGAGCACCGTCGGCCCGGTCGACGACGATCAGCTCTACTACCTCGCGACCCGCGGCGTGCCGCCAGAGGAGGCCGAGCGCCTCATCGTGCTCGGCTTCTTCGACGACGTCTTCGAGCGCCTGCCGGTGCGCTCGCTGGTCGCGCCGCTGCGCCGGAGCGTGGTCGAGAAGATCGAGCACCGCGACCCGATCGCGAGGGCCGGTGCCTGACGTCCGCGTGTGCTCGGTCGACGACGTCGCCGCCGGCACCGCGGCGCGCTTCGACGTCGACGGTCACCGCCTCTGCGTCGTCAACGTCGAGGGCGTGTTCTACGTGATCGGCGACGAGTGCTCGCACGAGGACTACTCGCTCGCCGAGGGCGACGTGTGGGAAGACGAGCGCGAGATCGAGTGTCCCCGCCACGGCTCGACCTTCTCGCTGGTCGACGGCTCGCCCCAGAGCCTCCCCGCCACCAAGCCCGTCCCCGTCTACGACGTGCACATCGACGGCACCGACGTGATCGTGAGCGTCATGACCGCCACCCCAACAAGGTTGCGTCACTTGGCGTCGTTCTACGACCTCCAGTGACGCAACCTCCAATGGCGGGGGTGGGGGCATGAGCGTGCTGAAGATCACGAACCTGCACGCGACGGTCGCGGGGCAGGAGATCCTGCGCGGGGTCGACCTCGAGGTGCGCTCGGGCGAGGTGCACGCGCTCGATGGGGCCGAACGGCTCGGGCAAGTCGACGCTGTCGCACGTGCTCATGGGGCGCGGCGACTACGCGGTCACCGGAGGCTCGGTCACCATCGACGGCGAGGAGCTCCTCGACCTGCCGACGCACGAGCGCGCCGCGCGCGGGTCTCTTCCTCGCGCTGCAGTACCCGGTGGAGCTGCCCGGGTGTCCGCCTCGACGACTTCCTCGCCGCCGCCTTCCGCGGCCAGGGCCGCGACGCCGACGACCTGCGCGCCCGCGTCGCCGCCGAAGCCGACCGCCTCGGCGTGGCGTCGCAGTTCCTCGAGCGCGGTCTCAACGTCGAGTTCTCCGGCGGCGAGCAGAAGCGGGCCGAGACGCTGCAGCTCGCGGTCCTGCGCCCGAAGTTCGCGGTGCTCGACGAGATCGACAGCGGCCTCGACGTCGACGCCCTGCGCGACGTCGCCCGCCGGGTGGAGGCGATGACCACCGAGGACGACCTCGGCGTGCTCGCCATCACCCACTACGCCCGCCTGCTCGACGAGCTCCGCCCCGACGTCGTGCACGTCCTCATGGGCGGGCGGGTCGTGCAGACCGGCGGCCCCGAGCTGGCGCAGCAGCTCGAGGAGACCGGCTACGAGGGACTGGCCGCCGCGCTCGGCGTGGAGACGGCGGTCGAGGTCGCCGAGCCCGACGACCCCTTCGCCGACCCGTCGGGTTCTGACCCGGCGTCTGAGTCACGTGATACGTCACGGGCGTGCCGAGCGGGAGGCTCGTGCGCGAGCAGGGTCACGACGTCGTTGGGTACCCGCACGCACCCGTGCGACACGGACTGGCCGATGCTGTCGCGGCGCGTCGGTCCCGTGGAGCGCCGATCTGCCCGTCGCCGCCCGCGAACTCCGACAGCGTGTCCGAGTGGGCCGACAGCCCGAGCGCGTACGGGCCGTACGGCTCCGCCGTCGTCGGCGTTGTCGAGCAGGTCGGTCACGAAGAACGCGCCGACGCGGGGTCGGCGTGTCGGGCGCACCGACCGCGACCGGCGTCTCGAGCACGACCTGCCCGTCGCGTCGCCAGGTGAGCGTGCGCGCGTCGAGGTCGACGCGCACGTCGTCGCGCACCGTGTGCAGGGTCACGTCGCGCGCCTGCACCCAGCCGGTGCTGCCGTTGGGGCGGGTCGGGAGCGAGACCTGGTACCACGAGCCCTTGCGTGCGGTGGCGAGCAGCACCCGCGCCGAGCCGAACCCGGTGGTCGGCGGCGAGCGTGCTCGACGGGCGGCGATGCCGCGCGGCGCGCTCGACACCGTGATCGGACGCGCCGACCGGCGTGCGCACGACGAGCGGACTCGTCGAGCGCGACGACGCGGGGGCGGGTGGCCGGCACCGGCGGCGGCGGGCGCGAGCGACGTCGTCGAGGCAGCGCGGCGAGCATGAGCAGGGCGACGAGGGCGACGAGGCGTGCGGAGCTTCATCGGAGGTTCCCTTCGCGGGCCGGGGCCGACCCGGTGGGCCGGCCCCGGTGGACGGAGTGGTCGGTCGTCACGGCTCAGCCGGTGAACGTGGGCTGGGCGACGATCACGGGCTGGTCGACGGGCTGGTCGACGACGGATCACCGGGCTTGCGGGTCGACGACCGGCGGCGGGGTCGGGCGTGGTGAAGTCGTCGGGGCCTTGGAAGCCACCGCCACCACCGCAGCCGTGGGTGCACTCGTCGGGGTTGGTGATGTCGCCGGGGCCGTGCACGGTCGGCCGACACCGCGGGGGCGAGGGCGATGCTGCCGGAGACGGCGAGGGTGGCGACGGCGACGGTGCGGGCGATGCGGGTCGAGAACTTCATGGTGGTTCCTCCTGGGTGGTGACCGACCCTGGTGGCCGGTTCGGGAGGCCTGACCCCCGGGCGGCGCCCGCGCTTACGGGCTCCGGGCCGCGGAGTGACCGCGGCCACATCCGGGCGTCGACGGGCCTGTAAGCGCCGGCGCCCCTGGCGGGTCAGGACCACTCCACCCGACGCCTCGGCCCGGAGGGGAGCGTGGACGACAATGAGCACGGCATGGACGGCACCGCAGACCGCGACGTCGCGCGCGCCGAAGACGCCGCGCTGGTCGTCGCCGCGCGGCAGGGCGATCCCGACGCGTTCGGGACGCTGTACGAGCGGTGGTTCGCGCGGGTGCACGACCTCGCGTACCGCATCACCCGCGACGAGCGAGGCGGCGGGTGACGTCGTGCAGGACGCCTTCCTGGCCGGCGTGGCGTGCGCTCGGCGATCTCGAGGATCCCGAGCGCGTTCGGCGGCTGGCTGTTGCGCATCACGCGCAACCGCGCCTTCAACCAGGGTCGCACGACGGCGCACGCTGCGGCCGGTCGACACCGAGACCATGGCGATGATCGAACGCACGCAAGCGGAGGACCGCGTCGAGGAGGTCGACGAACCCGCGCGGCTCGCGGGCGACGCCGAACTCGTCGCGCTGGTGTGGGAGTCGGTCGACGCGCTCGGCCAGCGCGACGCCGAGGTGCTCGACCTCTCGTTGCGCCACGGCCTCACGCCCGCCGAGGTGGCCGAGGTCGTCGGCACCAACCGCAACGCCGCCAACCAGATGGTCCACCGCGCCCGGGTCCGCCTCGGCGACGCCGATCCGCGCCCGTGTGCTGTGGCGCGGCGGCGAGCCGCAGTGTGGCGACCTCGCCGACGCGCTCCGCGACGCGCACGTGACGCGCTTCGACGCCGACGCGGTGCGCGTCACCACCGCGCACGCCGAGACTGTGAGCGATGCCAGGAGCGACGTCGGCTGCGTCTCGATCCGGCAGCACTGTTCGCGGCGGTGCCGATCGTGACCGCGCCCACGCTGTTGAAGGCGAAGGTCGCGCACGCGCTCGCCGACGAGGGCGTCCCGATGGGTCGGGCGGCCGCCGCCGACGGAATCCGCGCTGCCGACGCGGCGCGACGCGGCGCACCCGATGCGCCGGATCGTCGCGGCTGGTGCGCGGCGGTGGTCGCCGTGGTCTGGTCGGTGTCGTCGTCGCCGCCGAGTCGGTCGACGACGATCCCGCACCTCACGCCCGGCTCGAGGACGTGCGCGTGTCGACCACGACCACCGCGACCCCTCGACCACGGCCGCGAGCGCTTCGACCACGGCCCCGCTCACTCCGCCCCGACCTCGCCGGCGGTGGCCCCCAGCACGAGCCCGCCGCCGACGCGCCCGCGGTCCCCGCAGCACCGCTCGCGCCCCCGCCGACCGCGGCACCGACGTGCAGGTCACGCTCTCGGTCGCACCGTCGAGCGCGCCGATGACCTACCTGCGCCCGGCGGCGCCGGTGCTGACGTGGTCGACCACGGGGCCCGCGGCGTCGGTCGAGGTGTCGGGCAGCGGATTCACCTCGGCCGACGCCGCAGGGTCGTCACCGGTGTGCCCGACCGCTTCCGCTCCGGCGTGGAGCTTGTGCGTGAGCTCACCGGGGCCGCGTCACGTACACCATCACCGCACGCGCCGCCGAGCGGGACGGTCGCTGGCCATTGCGTCGGCGACGCTTGACGGTGACCTGACGGTTCAGCGCTGGTTGCGGCGTTGCGTCTCCTTCATCTGCTCGAACTCGATGACGAGCTCGGACACCGTCTTGAGAATCGCGCGGTTCATGTCCATGACGAACGCGAACGCGTTCGTCACGTTGTCGTCGGGTGTGTCGTTCTGTCGACGGGCGTCGCGCGCCATCGCCTTCTCGATTCGCTTGCGAAGCCGGTGTGCTGTCTTCATGCGCGTCGCACTGGTTCGCTCCGGGGTCGACGATCTGGAGTCGATTGTCGTCGGAGGCGATGCCGCCAGCGAGCGCGACGCTCGACGTAGTTTCCGTGGTGCGGACGGATGACGCGTGCACACGGTGGCCCGTGGTGCCGGTCACCGTCGTCGGAAGTCGGTTGTGCGCCGTAGTCGCGCTACGACATCCGACGGATCCGACGCATTGCCGCCCGTCGTACCGTCGCCCGCAGGCGGCAGGGACCACGCATGCACGTGGTCACATCCGTCGATGACCACGGGAGCACCAGTGTCGACCGGAGCGTTGCGAGGAATCCACGAACGTACGACGACACCCTCGTGAAGGGCGCGCGTACTTCGTCGGGAAGCGGGCGTTCGACGTCGTCGTCGCGAGCATCGCGTTGGTGCTCCTGCTCCCGGTGTTCCTCCTCGTCGGTCTCTGGATCCTGATCGACAGCGGCGGACCCGTGATCTTCCGTCAGGCAGCGGGTCCGCGGTCGACGCCGCGACGGCGACAGCTGGGCGCTCGAGCCGTTCACGCTGCTGAAGTTCCGGACGATGGTCCGCGACGCCGACCCGGGCATCCACCGGGAGTACATCACCGCGTACATCCGCTCGGATCGGAGCCGGCTCGCGGCGATGCGGCCCGACCGGCGCGACGGCGAGTCGTTCCGACCCCGTGCCGACCCGCGGGTGACGCGCGCCGGCCGCGTGCTGCGTGCGCTCAGCCTCGACGAGCTCCCGCAGCTGTGGAACGTGCTGAAGGGCGACATGAGCCTCGTGGGGCCTCGCCCGCCGTTGCCCTACGAGGTCGAGCTGTACTCGCCCGGCGACCTCCTCCGACTCGCGACGCCCCAGGGCATGACCGGGTGGGCGCAGGTGAAGGGGCGCTGCTCGGTCGACTTCCACGACCTCGTGCGGACGCGACCTCGAGTACCTCGAGCGCCAGTCGTTCCTCTTCGACCTCAAGATCCTGTGCCTCACCGTTCCGGCGGTGGTGTCGAGAAAAGGAGCGGACTAGGTGAAGCGTGTCGCCGTCGGCATCATCGGGTGTGGGTACTGGGGTCCGAACCTGGTGCGGACCTTCGTGGAGATGGGCGGTGCGTCGCTGCGCGGCGTCGCCGACCGGGATCAGGCTCGCCTCGATCGCGTGGCGTCGCGCTACCCGCAGCTGCGCATGCTCACCGAGGACTACCACGACCTGTTCGAGCAGCGGCTCGACGCGGTCGTCGTCTGCACGCCCCCTGAGACGCACTACGACATCGTGCGCGCGTGCCTCGAGCAAGGGCCTCGACGTGCTCGTCGAGAAGCCGCTCGCGACCAACTCGGCGCACGCGCGCGAGCTGGTCGACCTCGCCGAACGGAACGGTCGTGTCCTGATGGTCGGGCACATCGGCGCGTACACGCCGGCGATCACCGAGTTGCGCTCGATGATCGCGCTCGGCGTCGCTCGGTGACATCGCGTACATCGACGCGGTGCGGGTCGGACTCGGGCTCTTCCGTGCGAACCTCAACGTCGTCTGGGATCTCGCGCCCCACGACATCGCGATCCTGATGTACCTGCTGGGTGAAACGCCGAACAGCGTGAGCACGCGGGGCCTCGGCTGCGTCGAACCGTCGAACGAGGACGTCGCGTACTTCACGCTCTCCTTCCCGAGCGGCGTGCTCGCGCACGTGCGCCTGAGCTGGCTCGATCCGTGCAAGACGCGACGGGTGACCGTCGTCGGCAAGCAGAAGATGGTGGTCTACGACGACCTCGAGAACCTCGAGAAGCTCAAGATCTACGACAAGCACGTGGATGCGGTGCGCCAGACCGACACGTTCGGCGACTTCCAGTTCGCGTACCACTACGGCAGCATCCTGAGCCCCTACATCGAGGGCGACGAACCGTTGCGGCTCGAGTGCCTCCACTTCCTCGAGTGCGTCCGGGAGCGCACGACGCCACTCACCGACGGTCGCAACGGGCTCGCCGTGGTGGAGGTGATCGAGGCTGCGCAGCGAGTCGCTGCGCAAGGGTGGGCGGCGGGTGGCGGTGGCGAAGGTGGTCGACGCCCGCGTCCCCGCAGCGGTGGCGGCCCGCGTTCCGCACGGTCCCGGTCGAACGAAGCGCGGGGCCGAGGATCGGGCTCGCGGCGAGCATGACACCGACCGTGCCGTCGAACGGGACGCGAAGGCCCACAAGGCCCATCGCAAGGCCGTGCGCCGGGCCAACGCGCGCGTTCGCCGGCGCCGAGAACGGCCGCGACCAACGGCAACGGCAACGGCAACGGCAAGGCGAACGGCAACGGCAAGGCGAACGGCAACGGCAGCAACGGCAAGTCCAACGGCAAGGGCAGCAAGGCCGTGGGGAAGATGCACGAGCCCGTGCACGAGGAGGTCTGAACCGTGGAGATGCAGCGCTATGGCCTCGTCTGTCGCCGCTGGTGGTGGATCGTGCTCGCCACCTTCCTGGTCACGATCCTGATGGCGACAGCTGTTCGTCGGACGCCGGCAAGCCAGTACGAGTCGACGGCATCGTTCGTCATCCAGCCTCAAGCGCTGGAGGAAGAGCGATCAGGTGCGGGCGCTCGACGCGCTCGTGCAGGGCGGAACGGTCGGTGAGACGTACGCGTCGATCGCCCGGAGCAAGCTCATCCGTGACTCGGGCCGGGCAGTCGCTGTCGGCGCGACCCAGCGCCGTGAGCACATGGTGGTCACCGCCGAAGTGGTCACCGGCACGCGGATCATCCGGGTGACCGTCCGGTCGACGCATCCGGTCGACGCCCAGCGCTTCGCGGGCGCGGTCAGCAGCAGGACGGTGGAGTACGTCAACGGTCTGAACGACAACTACCGCCTCGATCCCCTCGACTCGCCCACGCTGCCCACGCAGCCACTGCCGACCAAGCGGATCGTGACCCTCGGGCTGGCCGGGATCCTCGGGCTCATGCTCGGGGTCGCGTTCGCGTTCCTCGCCGACAACCTCTGGACCACGCGTATGCGGCAGCTGGAATCGCGGACGACGATGCCGCGCCGAGGAGGTCGCCTGCTTCTGGACCCCGGCGCCGCTCGGGCCGGAACCGCTGCCGATCGCGCACGCCGGTGTCGTGGGCAAGCACACAGCTGGTCGATCGGCACGGAAGCACGGCGTTGACTCGCCTGCGTGACGACGCGCCGGCCTGCGTCCGGGACGATCGGCGGAACGCAGCATCCTCGAGACGGCGACAGGGCGCCGGGTTCCTGGCTGGTGGCAGCTTCTTCGAGCTCGGCTGCCGGTTCGTCATGGCGCTGCTGTTGGCCCGCACGCTCGGCGCGAGCTCCTACGGCCTGTACATCCTGGCGGTGAGCGCGGCCTCGCTGTTCTTCGGCATCTCGCTCCTCGGCCTCGACGACGCCATGGTGCGCTACGTCGCGATGCTCTCGGGCCGGAAGGACGAACCCGGGGTGCGAGGCACCATCGAGGTCGGACTGGGGTTCGCGGTGCCCGCACGGGTGTCGTGATGGGGGTGCTGCTGTACTTCGCCGCCGATCCGATCGCGGGCGACCGTCTTCCACGAGCCCCAGCTCGGGGCGGATGCTGGAGCTGGTCGCCGTCATCGTCCCGTTCCTCACCGTCAGCAACGTGTTGGCGGGAGCGGCACGCGGATTCCGCCGCATGGACTACGTGGCGTTGTCGGAGAACGTCGTGCAGTCGCTGGCGCGGATCGTCCTCCTCGCCGGCTTCCTGCTCTTCGGCGGTCTGACCACCGTGGCCGCGGTGATCATCTTCGGGATCTCCGACATCGCGTCGACCGTCACGCTCACGCTCCTGTTGGACAAGTACGTCCACTGGCGGACGCTGCACCGTCAGGAGGCTCGCCGGGACTTCCGCGAGATCTTCCGACTTCGCCTTCCCGTTGTGGCTCTCGGGACTGCTCCGTCAGTTCCGCAGCTACCTCGCCGCGCTCATCCTCGGCGCGTCGGGCAAGGCCTCCAACGTCGGGATCTTCGCGGTCGTCACCAACATCAACACGGTCGCGCACGTGTGCCTGCTCTCGATCTACGTCGCAGTGCGCCCGACGCTCGCGCAGCTGCACGACCGCGGCGACCGCCAGGGCCTCGGCGAGGTGTACGTGGCGGCGACACGGTGGAGCCTGGCGCTCAACATCCCGTTCTTCATCGTGACCGTGCTCTATCCCGAAGCCATCCTCAGCGTCTTCGGCACCGCGTTCGCGGCCGGGGTCACCGCGTTGATCATCCTGTCGGTCGCCGAGCTCGTGAACGCGGGGACGGGGGTCTGCGGGCCGATCATCGACATGACCGGGCACACGAAGCTCAAGCTCGTGAACTCGGTGGTGTGGACCGTGCTCGTGGTCGGAGGGAGCGCGGTGATGATCCCTCCGTGGGGCGTGGTCGGTGCGGCAGTTGCCTCGTTCGTCGCCGTCACGGTGGTCAACGTGCTCTGCGTCGTCGAGGTCTGGTGGCTCGAGCACCTGTTGCCGTTCGACGCCTCGTTCGTCAAGCCCATCGTCGCCGGCGTGGCGGCGTACGCGCTGCGGGTGGTTGCTCGCGGCGTGGAAGCCCGTGGGTGCCGACCTGGGTACCGCGATCGTGCAGGGGCTCGTCGTCACCGGGGTGTACACGGGCCTGCTGCTCCTGTTCGGGCTCGCTGCCGAGGACCGCCTGGTGCTCGCCCGCGTCGGCCACAAGGCCACTCGTGCGTTCTCGTGGGCGCGATGACGGCGATGACGGCCGCCGTCGTCGCCCCGACGACGCCGACGGGCGTCGAGCGAGGTCCGATCTACATCGGGGGTCTCGACCGGTGCGGAAAGACGACGCTGTCAGGCTTCCTCACCTCGCACCCCCGCATCTCGGTGCCGGCGGTGGGCTCGAACCTCTGGCCCTACTTCTATCGCCAGTTCGGCGACCTGGCGCAGAAGGAGAACTTCGAACGCTGCCTCGACGCGATGCTCCGGTACAAGCACGCGGTGTTCCTGCAGCCCGACCCCGCGCGGTTGCGTCGTGACTTCGCGGCGGGGCCGCGCACCTACGCCCGACTGTTCGAGCTGTTCCACCTGCAGTTCGCGGCAGCGCGAGGGCAAGCCGCGCTACGGGGTGCAGACCGGCTTGATCGAGCGCTACGCCGACGAGCTGTTCACGGCCTACCCGGGCGTGCGCGTGATCCACATGGTGCGCGACCCACGCGACCGGTACGAGGCGTCGTTGACCAGGTGGCCGGACGGACGGGGCCGGGCAGGGGGCGCGGCCGCTCGGTGGAGCTACTCGGCGCGCCTCGCGACGCGCCACGCGGCGCGTCATCCCGATGGCTACCTGATCGTGCGGTTCGAGGATCTCGTGCGTGCACCGGAGGTCACGCTCCGGCGGGTGTGCGGTTTCATCGGTGAAGCATTCCTGCCTGAGATGTTGGACATGCGCGGCGCGCCCGCGCGACGGGCACGGCTCCTCGAGCACCCTGACGCAGACGACGACCGCCTCCTCGCGCCGCACGCAGTCGGCGGCTACCGCGGTCGCCTGCCCGAGGACGAGCTCGCGTTCCTGCAGTTGCACCTCGGTCGCCGCATGCGGTCGCTGGGGTACGAGGCCGAACCGCTGCCGCGGGACCTTGTGTGGTGGGCGCGCTTCGGCGTGCGGAGTTGGCCCGACCAGGCCGCTCGCATGGTCGCTTGGCGCGCGGTGGAGGAGCTCCAACAGCGGTGCCCGGAAGTGGTGCGGCGCACGCCTGACCGTCGGATGGTCGTGAGCGGGGGCGCACGATGAGCCGCGCGAACGGGCCGATCTTCATCGGCGGCCTCTCGTACTCAGGCAAGACGCCGCTGCGGATCATCCTGGCGGCCCACCCCGACCTGTCGCTGACGCGCAAGACGTACCTCTGGGATCGCTACTACGGGCGGTTCGGCGATCTGCGCGACCCGCGCGCACTCGACCGATGCCTGCGCGCGCTCGAGGCCGATCGGTCACTCGCGGCCTTGTCCATCGATCCGGACGCCGTGCGGCGTGGGTTCGCGAGCGGGCCGGCGACGTACGCGCGCCTCTTCGGTGCACTCCACGGACAGGCCGCCGCCCGCCTCGGAACCCGTCGCTGGGGAGAGCAGCTCGGGTTCGTCGAACGCTACGCCGATCGGATCTTCGCCGACTTCCCGGAGGCCCGGATGATCCACATGATCCGGGATCCGCGCCAGCGCTTGGCGGCGATGCTGGACGCGCAGCGCCCGCGACCGGGACAGCTGGGGTGGGAGACGGCGAAGTGGGGCCGTTCGGCCGAGCTCGCCATGCGGAACCAGGTCCGCCATCCCGATGGCTACCGGGTCGTGTCGTACGCCACGCTCGTCGACGACAGCGAGGCGACAGTGCGCGCCCTGTGCGCGTTCATCGGCGAGGACTACGTCAGCGAGATCGCCGAAGAGGTGGACCGCTTCGGGCGCGAGCGCGCGCGTCGGCACGATCGACGCGCGGTCCCGAAGCGTCTCTGGATCGCCGCGGGGCGGCCGACCGGTTCGGCATGACGGCCTGGCGGGTGCTCGAGCGTCGCCGAACGGCGCGGATCGGGAGGTAGCAACGTGGAACGCGGACCCATCTTCGTCGCCGGCCCCGAACGTAGCGGGACCAGCCTGTTGTACGCGCTGCTGGCGTCGCATTCGCAGCTGGCGATGACCCGGCGCACCAACCTCTGGAAGCACTTCTACGAGCAATACGGCGACCTCGCGGATCCGGTCAACCTGGACCGGTGCCTCGACGTCATGGCGCGGTACAAGCGCCTTCAGGTGCTCCACGTCGACTTCCGTGCGTTGCGTCGCGACTTCGTGGCCGGACCGTCGTCGTACCCGCGGTTGTTCGCGCTCCTCGAAGAGCAGTACGCGGCGCGCCAGGGGCGACCTCGCTGGGGCGACAAGTCGCTGCACACGGAGTGCTGGACCGAACCGATCCTGGCCTCGTACCCGGGCGCGCGCATCCTGCACATGATGCGCGATCCGCGGGATCGCTACGCGTCGTCACACACGCGGTGGAGGCGACGGGGTGGAATCGGTGCAGGCGTCGCCGAATGGCGGTGCTCGGCGCGCATTGCGGCCGACAACGCCGTGCGGTTCCCGGCTCGGTACCTCGTCGTGCGGTACGAAGATCTGGTTGCCGATCCCGAGACAACGGTGCGGGCGATCTGCCAGTTCGTCGACGAGCCGTTCGAACTCGCGATGCTCGCGATGGGCGGCGCCCCTCGGCTCCTCGACCAGGGTTCGAACAGCTCGTATGGTCGTCGGGAAGCGGGCGTGATTGCCACCGACTCGATCGGCCGGTATCGCTCGGTGCTCTCCGAGCGCGAGATCGCGTTCGCTCAGCAGTCGGCCTCTGACGAGATGCTGGAGCTCGGGTACCCGTTCGACGACGTGCCGATGGGTCCGGTGGGACGTGCTCGATACAACCTCACGACCGTGCCCCTCGAGCGAGCGCGGGGTGGCATCTGGACGACGGTCGAGGCGTGGCGGAGCCGGCGGGGGCGGCCGGTGCCCGACCGCCGACTCGTGGACGCAGGCGGCGAGTGCCCCCGCCCCGCCCGCCACACCTCGGCCGACGCTCCAGCGGGAACCACCGATCGCAGTCTGGGGCCCGCCGCAGACCCTGCTGCTCGTCGCGATCACGGTGACCGGGAGCGGGGTGTTCGCGTACCTCGTCTCGCACGGCCTCTGGTTCGTCGCGGTCGCGCTCCTCGGCGTGGTCCCGGGGACGATGCTCCTCGTGCGGTACCCGTGGTCGGCGGTGATCGCTGTGGGTCGTCGTCACCCCGCTGGTCAGCACCACGAACGGCGACGGCGATACCGCGGCCGTCTACTGGCTCGTGCACCGAGGTCTGCCGGTCTGGGCGCTCCTCGTGGTCGTGATCGGTGTCGTGAGCGGATCTCGCCCCCGCCGGCTCCCGCGCCTCGGGCTCCCCGAGGTGTTGATGGCGGGATACGTCGTGGCGACGGTGATCTCGATCCTCTACACCTCGCCGCAGCATCGTGGTCGCGGTTGTTCGTGCTCTACGACCGCGTCGTCATCCCCATGTGCCTCTACCTCCTGGTCCGTCTGCTCGTGCCGAGCGCGCACGACATCGCGCGGCTGCTGCCCGCCGTCGTCGTGGTCCTCGTGGTGCAGTCGGTCGTGGGGATGGTGTCGTGGATCGGGCCAGCGGTGCTCCGGCCCGAGTGGCTCGGCAAGGTGGGGGAGCGAACGGTCGGCACGCTGCAGTCGGTGGACGTCTTCGGCATCACGATGATCTTCTGCGCGGTGTTCATCCTGCATGTGGGCTCGAGCCTGGCGCGCACGCGCAGTGCGCGGGTGTTCGTGGTGCTCCTCTTCGGTCTGTCGGTGCTCATGGTGTTCATGTCGTTCTCTCGGGCAACGTGGCTGGCGGGGGTACTGGCGATCCTCGGGCTCGCCGTCTTGTTCCGCCAGCACCTCCACCGCATCGTGATCGGCGGCGCGGTGGTGCTGGTCTTCCTCGGCATCACCGGCGTGCTCAACACGCAGTGGCAGTACGCGCAGTACCGATTCGACTCGCAGCAGTCGGAGGACTCCGCGCTCAGCCGGCTCCCGGTGTTCCTCGCGGCCGTGCGGATGTTCGAGGCGAAGCCGGTCGCAGGCTTCGGCTACGAGAACTTCGACCGCGTTGCCCGACCCTTCCAAGGACGCATCGGGGATCTCGTGTACCCGGAGAAGAACCACGCGTCGCACAACCTCTTCCTGACGCTGCTCGCCGAACAGGGGATCATCGGGATCGCGCTGTACCTCGCTCCGCTGCTCGTCTGGCTGGCGCGGTCAGTGGCGCGCCGATCGCGACTCCCTGTGGACGGGCTCCTCGGTCGGCGGTTCGTGGCCGTGCTCTGGCTGGCGCTGCTCGCCCACCTCGTCGTCAACAACTTCTCGCGGATGCACCTGCCATTCGGACTCGGCATGTACTGGCTCACGCTCGGCCTGGTGGCCACGCTGGTCGGGCGGGTGCCTGCCCGCATCGAGGCCGGAGCGCGTGCGTGAACCAGCGGTCGGGCCGGTCACCGGTCGTGGTCGTGATCGGTCGCTACCCGTTGGTGACGACCACGTTCATCGATCGTGAGATCGCGGCCCTACGACGTCGAGGCGTCGACATCGACGTCGTCGCGTTGCGTCGGCCTCCCAGCGACATGCCGTTGTCGGACGAGCCAACGAGATCTGGGGCGTGGTGTCGACTACGTGCTGCCCGTGCAGTGGTGGCAGTTCGTTGCCGCGGCGGCGTTCATGTGCACGTGCTTCCGCGCGTCGATGCGGATCTTGCAGTACCTCGTCGGGAGACCTCACCCGAGCATCGTGCTCGCGAGCTCGGACGGTGCTGCACTTCGGTGAGGGTGTCATGGTGGCGTGGCGCCTACGCGACCGCTCGCCCAGCGAGCTCTACGCGCACTTCGCCGATCGTGCGGCCGTCGTCGCACTCGTCGCGAGCCGGTTGCTCGGCTGCCCCTACAGCTTGTCGATCCACGCTGGCGCCGACATCTTCGTGCATCCCGTACTGCTGCGGGAGAAGATCGAGCACGCGCGCGGCGTGGTCACGTGCACCGAGGCGAACCGCACGAGGATCGCGTCGATCGTAGGAGCAGCCCTCGGCGACAAGGTCGCTACATGCGGCACGGCCTGCCGCTCACGGAGTACCGACCGACGGAGGCCCGGCTCGACGGCCTCGCGCCGCCGTTGGTGCTCGCCGTCGGCCAGCTCCGCGAGAAGAAGGGGTTCGCCCATCTCGTCGACGCCTGCGACCGCCTGCGCGCCCGCGGCTCGACGTTCAGTGCAGGATCATCGGCGGAGGGCCGCACCGCGCTGCACTCCAGGCCCAGATCCGCGCTGCTCGACTCGACGACACGTCGTGCTGATCGGCGCGTTGCCGCAGGAGGACGTGGTCGCCTGGTACCGGCAGGCCGGTGTGTTCGTGCTCCCGTGCGTGGTCACACCCGACGGCCAGGTCGACGGCATCCCGAACGTCGTCCCCGAGGCGATGGCGATGGGCGTCCCGATCGTCTCGTCCGACGCTGCCCGCGATCCGCGAGCTCGTCGTCGACGAGCGTCGACGGTCTGCTCGTGGCACCGGGTGACGCCGATGCGCTGGCCGCGGCAATCGGCCGACTCCTCGACGACCCGCAACTCGCCGCCCGGTTGGCAGGGGCCGGTCGTCGGACGGTTGTGGAGCACTTCGATGTGGAAGGGAACGTCGACCACCTCGTGGCCGAACTGTGGCCCGAGCGGTTGGAGTCGTCGTCCGTACGGTGGGTGAGCGCGTGAGCGCCGGGCGATCCGAAGCGGGATCGCGATCTCGTGGGCGCCGTACAGCCGTCGGAGTCGGATGTTCGCCGCGTGACCTCGGTATCCCGCTGCATTGCATCCACAACCTCCGGTTCCAGTCGAAGTCGTACGCGCCGTTCAAGTACGTCGTCCAAGCGGTCAGGACCGTGTGGTTGCTCGCACGCACGCGGCCGCGAGCGCGTGCACGTCCAGAATCCTCCGTGCTTCTGCGGGATGGTCGTGGCGGTGTACTGCTGGTGGAGCGGCGGGCGGTACGTGCTCGACCACCACAGCGCTGCGTTCCTGCCGATCTGGGAGCGGTTCGGCGCGATCCAACACCGGGTCGTGCGCGGGGCCGCGATCAACATCGTCACCAGCGAGCATTGGGCGGGGATCGTGCAGCGCGTGGGGCGGCGAAGCGTTGGTGATGAGCGACGCGTTCCGCGAGCTGCCACCGGGCGAGGAGGTCACCCTGGCTCCTGGTCCGAACGTGGTGTTCGTCGGGACGTTCGCGTTCGACGAGCCGCTCGACGTGCTGCTCGAGGCGGCGGCGGATCTCCGCGACGTCCACTTCCACGTGACCGGTGACACCCGGGTCGCCGATCAGGCGCTCCTCGCCGGCGCGCCACCGAACGTGATGTTCACCGGGTTCCGTCCCTACGACGAGTACCTCGGGCTGCTGCGCGCGGCTCGACGCGGTGATCGCCCTCACCACCCGTGACCACACGCTCCAGGGCGCCGGCTGCGAGGCGATCTCGCTCGGGACGCCATTCGTCACCTCGGACTGGCCGTACCTGCGGGAGGTCTTCGCAGGGATGGTGTTCGTCGCTCCCGAGCGAGTCTCGGTGCGGGCCGGGATCGTGGATGTCCTCGAACGCCGAGGCGAGCTGGCGGCGACTGCTGCGGCGCTGCGAGAGCGTAGGCGAGCACAGTGGAAGGAGCGACTCGTCGAGCTGCAGGCGCGGATGGGTCTGCACGACCGGGCCGACGACGCCGGCGCCCGACGGACGGGTCGTCCCTGAACGTCGCCGAGCTGCGGGGCGCGGGTGGTCAGTGCGCGGTCGACGCGCGCACCGGCGTGCGTGTGTGACCCGGACGGTGTGCGCCGAGTGGAGCCCGGCGCGTGGCGGGGGTGTCGGTGGCCGGGGTGTCGGGGGGCGCGGAGACCACGAGCGGCGCCGCCGCACTGGTTCCGAGCGCTTGCACCAGCTCCACGTACTCGGCGCGCACCTCGGCCCAGCGGTAGCGCTCCATGAAGCGCCGGCTGCCATCGGCCAGTCGATCGAGCCGCCCCGATCGGCATGCAGCTCGCGGATCTTCGTCGGTGAGGTCGTCCACGTCACCCGGCTCGAACAGCTCGGTCATGGTGTCGGTGAAGTACGTGGAGATCGCGGTGGTGCGGGCCGGCGACGCACGGGATGCCCACCGCGGCGTACTCCATGAGCTTGGTCGGCACGATGCCGTCGGTGAACACGTCGTTGCGGTAGGGCACCACGCCGAGGTCGGCGCCGGCGATCATGTCGGGCAGCGCCTCGGCCGGCACGGAGTCGGTGCTCAACTCCACGAGGTGCTCGAGCTGCAGGTCGGCGACGAGCGCAGCAAGCTCCTCGACGGCGTCACCGCGACCGTGGATGGTCAGGTGGATGTCGGGGATCTCGTCGCGCAGGGCGGCGACTGCCCGAACCGCGAGGTCGAGGCCGTAGCGGTGCGTCAGCTGGCCGTGGTAGAGCAATCGGAACCCCGGTGCCGACGCGGGTCGACGGGGTCGGGGCCCGAAGACCCGGTCGTCGGCGACGTTCATCACGACGATGCAGCGCTCCGCCGGGACGCCGCGTGGCACGAGGCGATCACGCCACGCCTCGCTCACCGTGATGACGTGGTCGGCGAAGCGGCACGAGAGTCGTTCCTGCGCGCGCACGAGCGCGGCAAGTGGGCGCAGTGGCGCCGCTGCCGAAGCGGCGCGGCGAAGAACTCGGGCATGAGGTCGTGGAGGTCGAGCAGGACCGGTGTGCCGGAGATCTTCGGGACTGCGGCGCTGAACACGAGGAAGTCGGGGAGGTTGTGCACCTGCACCGTCCGGTACGGCGTGCGACGGTGGCATCTGGGCCGAGGTGGCCGGCGGCGCGGGCGAGGAAGTTGGTGTAGCTGAGGAACTGGTGACCGAGGCTGCGCTTGTCGATCCGCACCGGGAGCCGATGGACGTCGACACCCCGGTGACGTTCGTGCGCCGGTTCGCCCTCGTCGCGCAGACACACGACGTCGACGTCGTACCCGGCCCGGACGAGCGCTTCCGCCTCTCGCGACACCCGGGGTTCGTGCAGCGGGTAGTAGGCGTGCACCACCATGCAGTGGCGAGGGCGGGTCGACGAGCGACGAGTGGTTCATGCGAGCACCTTTCGGACGGCGGCCACGATGTGGTCGAGGTCGCGTTCGGTGAGTCCGGGGTGGACGGGGAGCGAGAGCACCTCGCGTCCGGCCCGTTCGGCTGCCGGGGTGCACGGCGTGCCGACCCTCGGGTCGGCGCGGAAGCACGCGTAGTCGAAGACCGGACGCGGGTAGAAGACCCGGCTCTCGACCCCGTGCTCCGGAGCTGCTCCGACAGCTCGTCGCGGGTGCAGGCGCACTCGTCGGTCACGCGCACGGTGAACTGGTGGTACACGTGGTGCCGGCCGGCCGGCTCGGACGGCAGGACGAGCCCGGGAATGCCGGCGAGGCCCTCCTGCAGGTGGCGGGCGTGGCGGCGACGCGCGTCGAGGAGTCCCGTCGAGACGGCCGACATCTGCGCGACACCGAGCGCCGCCTCCATCTCGGTCATCCGGAGGTTGAATCCCGGGCGCAGGTAGTCGTACGGGCCGCGCTGGCCCTGGTCGCGCAGCACGTCGCAGTCGGTCGGCGATCGACGTCGTCGTCGGTGGTCACCGCGCCACCTTCGCCGGTCGTGACGTTCTTCGTCGCGTAGAAGGAGAAGCACGCCGTTCCGAACGCGCCGACGGGACGGTCGCCGACCCGTGCACCGAGTGCCTGCGCTCCGTCTTCGACCATGACGAGCCCGTGGCGCGGCGGCGACGCGTGCCAGCTCCGGCATCGGCGCCGGGCAGCCGTAGAGGTGCACCGGGAGCAACGCCCGGGTGCGGGGCGTGACTGCTCGTTCGACGGCGTCGGGATCGAGGGTGAAGTCGTCACCGATGTCGGCGAAGCGCGGCGTCGCGCCCGACGTGCAGGATCGGCGTTGAGGGTGGCGACGAACGTGAACGGGGCGGTGATGACCTCGTCGCCGGCGCCGATGCCGTGGGCCAGGAGCGCGGTGATGAGCGCGCTGGTGCCGTTGTTGACCGCAACCGCGTGCCGGGTGCCCGTGACTGCGGCGACCGCCGCCTCGAAGCGGTGGACCATCGGGTCCCCGAACGAGTCGGCCCGAGCGCAGTACCTCGAGGACCAGCTCCTGCTCGAGGTCGCCGATGTCGACAGGTGCTGACCGGGATCACGGTTGATCCGTCGCCGGTCCACCGCCGGCCGCAACCGGCACATCGGCGCGGGCAACGCCTCGCGGTCGCGGCCGAGCACGCGTCCACAGACGCACACCCAGCCCCGCACGCGGCCCGGCACGCCGACGACGAGCGCATGAGCGGGGACATCGGTCGTGACGACCGCACCGGCCGCGACCATGGCCCAGGGACCGATTCGACGCCGCAGACGACGGTGGCATTGGCGCCGATGCTCGCGCCCCGCCGCACCACCGTCGTGGACGATCTGCCACTCCGGTGACTGCGCGCGAGGTATGAGGTCGTTGGTGAACGTCGCCGACGGCCCGACGAACACTTCGTCCTCCAGCACGACGCCGCGGTAGAGCGACACGTGGTTCTGCACCTTGCACCGATCACCGACGACGACCTCAGTGTCGACGTAGACGCAGAATCCGAGGGTGCAATCACGGCCGATCATGCTGCCGGTCCGGAGGTGGCACGAGTGCCAGACGCGCGAGCCCGTCGCCGACGACGACGTCGCCTTCGACGACGGCCGACGGATGGATCAGGGCAACGTCGGTGGTGCTCATGCGGGTTCGGCGTGCTTGGGCTCGGACACGGGCACCCCCCGTCGGCGGCGGATCCAGTCGGTCACGAGCCACGCGCAGAGCCGGCACGACTCCACCGGCAGCACGGAGGCGTAGAAGCGGACGCGCTCGGTCGGCGTCGCGATGTCGGGCACGAGGTCGTAGCCCGCCGCGCGCATCTCGCGTCGCGGCGACGAGCTGGATGAACGCAAGGTCGGAAGGGCTCAGGACCTCGCGGTAGCGACCGACGGCACGGGTCGAGATCTGCGCGGTCCCGAGGTCACCGAACGAGCTGTTGTTGCCGCCCCGCGCCTGGTGCTCCGGTACGCCGTCCATCGTGAGCATCCGCGGGTCGTAGTCAAGTGCGAGGAAGTCGCAGCACGCGGCGCATCGTCCGGTCGGGATCGCTCACCAGGTCCTCGTACCGGACCAGGGTGTACCGCTGCGGAGCGCGGTGACTGATTTCGACGGCCGGCTCGCGTCGACGACATCCAACGGCCGGTGGCGTCGCCGACGCGAGAGAGGGTGCGATCGTGCCGTCGGCTCACCGACGCATACCGGTCGCGGGGATCGCGAACCATGTGCACCACCCGCGGCAGCGGGGAACTCACGGAACACCCGGTCGGCGTAGTGCTCGGTGTGCAGCGACTTGTCACCCCACCGGGACTTCCCGCACCGCTGTGCGTGGTGCGTGTGGAAGAGCGCGAAGAGTCGGCCGTACGACGACGGCCCGCGGGCGAACTCCTCTCGGATCCGCGCTTCGTCGGGTTCGAGGTGGCGCATGCGTCGGTACGACGTCATCGCGGTCAGGCACTCGTCGAGGTGCTCCGGATCACCGAGGTCGCCGTAGCGGTCGTGGAAGTAGCGCCACATGTTCGTACGCCGGACCATCGAGAGGTCCGGATGTGACGCGAGCAGCGCGAACATGAGGGTGGTCCCGCTCCGGTCGGGCCCCGCGACGAAGACCGGGGCCGCGGTCGCCTCGCCGATGGGCGCGCGCGACGGCGCGAGCTCAGCCGTCATACGAGTATCCCTGCAGGAACCCGTGATCGGCGAGGCGGCGCTCGACCGTCGTGATCCAGGGGTTGGTCCACTCGACCATCACGCGGCTCGGCTCGGGTTGCCGGGTGACGATCGCGGCGCACGCATCGAGGTAGCGCGGTCGTCGGCACCGACGCCGAGGAACGAGCACAGCGACCGGAGTGACGACCGCGGTGTCGTCGACCAGTCCTCGTAGCGCACCTCGTGCACGCCGCCCGGATCGACCTGGCGGCGGATCGCCTCCAACGGTCGCGCAGGCGTCGAAGTAGTGGTCGATCGAGTTGGCGAAGGAACGGTGTCCGCGCACCATCATCACGCTGATCGGATCGAACGGATTGCGGATCACGTGGAGCAACTTCGGGGTCGCCGGTCGGACGTCCAGCAAGATCCGGTCCCAGAGGTCAGGATCGGCGCCGAAGCGGCGCGTCGAGGTGCCCGTGGTGCTGTCGCCGACGACGAGCGGTCGTGGCGACGAGCCCTGCGAACCGCCCGCCACCGCGTACGAGTAGGGCTCGAGTCGGCGGGCGGTGACCCGTCCTTTGCGGGCCTCCGCCCTCGCACCGCGTGCGGCGAGCGCAAACAGCTGCTCGCGCTGGAAGCCGTGCTCGACGTAACGGAGCAGATCGACCTCGTCGGAGAGGACGACGTCGGGATGGGCGTCGAGGAGAGCGCTGCACAGGCTCGATCCGCTCTTGTTGTGGCCGACGAAGGTGCAGAACGTGGCCACGTCGTCGAAGCACTCGGGGCGGCCTGGCGTTGCGCCGGACGCGACGGTCTGGACCCGCTTGCGGAGCAGACGTCGACCTCGCTGAACAGGCGGCTGCGGACCAACGCCCGACCGGGGCCGCGCTTGGCCAGCGTGCGGAACGAGTCGGAGTCGAGCAAGCGACTGCCCATGCGCTCACGAACGTCGCGCCCCTGCGTGTCGAGACGGGGGAACCGGGTCGAGCCCATGCACGCAAGGTTCACGGGCCGGCTGGCGGCGAAGCGGAGGCGACTGGCCGCGGATAGGCGAACGTCGTCGAGCGGGTAGCCGAATGCGGTCGATCTCCTCACCGGCGACCGACTGCAGGAACGCAACGTCGTGCGGGTCGATGCGACCTCGGTGGCGGCCGACGTGGTCGGGATCGAGTGGGCAGTCGCCGCCGGTGCGCAGCGTGTCGAAGCGCCGGGTGGCGTCCATCCGCAGCATCGTCGGGCTCGTACGGCTCGCCGACCGCCGCGCACAGCGGTCCGCGCCGTCGTCTCGGGATCCTGGACGAGGTCTTCGAAGCGCACGACGACGTAGGCGTTCGGGATGGCTGCGGCCCACGTGGCGCGCGGTGGCCACCGACCGGAGCCACGACGCGGTGGTGCGTCCGACGTCGCCGGGGCGCGCCGCGTGCCTCGAGAGGAGCGCTTCGTACCGGTCGCGCGGGTCGCGCACGAGTGGACGACCGTCGCGTCCGGATACGCCCCGAGCGAGCGCGCCGACGCAGCTCTTCGAACCGGCCGCTCTGGTCGCCCCAGCGGACCCGGCCGCTGCGTTCGGCATGCTGCTCGTGGACGAGTGCGAACAGACGGGCGTACGTCGGCGCGCCGGAACGGAACTCGCGGCGGAGACGATCCCGGTCGGGACCGAGCCACGCGACCTGACGCCGTTCGAGGATGGCGTGCAGGCACCGTTCGAGGTTGGCGTCGTCGGAGAGATCGCCGAAGCGTCCTGCGTAGCGCGGCCAGAGCTCGGTGCGCCGCGCCACCGTGATCCGCGAATGCGAGGAGAGCAACCAGCGCACCAGCGTCTTTCCCGGAGCGCGACGCGCCGGTGACGATGATCGGATCCATCAGGCAGCTCCCCGCTCGAACAGGTGCGAGAGCGTCGTCGGCCTGGGCCTCGGCCGAGTAGCGGGTGGCGCGGTGACGCGCCGACGCGGCCATCGTCGCCGCCCGCCGGCCGTCGGCGAGGAGCTCGCGCATGGCATCGGCCAGCGCCGACGCGTCACCTGGGGGCACCACCCATCCGGTACGGCCGTCGACCATCACCTGCTCCGTGCCGCTGACCCGGGTCGCGATCACCGGGAGGTCACCGGCCATGGCCTCGACGAGCGCCAAGGGAAGGCCTTCCCACAACGAGGGCAGCACGAACGAGTCGCTGGCCGCGAGCAACGCAGGCACGTCGCGTCGGGTCCGGAGGAAGTGCACGCGGTCGGTGATCCCCGCCGCGGCGACCTGCGCGCGCACGTCGTCGAGCAGTGGGCCGTCACCCGACGAGGACCAGATGGAGCTGTGCGGTGCTCGGGGAGGACCGACTGCGCGGCGTCGATCAGGTGCACGTGGCCCTTCTGACGCTTGAACGTGCCGACCATGGTCATCACGTGGTCGTCGCGGCCGAACCCGAGGCTGGCGCGCACGACGTCCCGGTCGATCGGCGCCGGGTAGCGCTCGAGGTCGACCGCGTTGCACACGACCGTGACCTTGCGATCGGGGATGCCGAGGTCGTGCACGGTCCGTGCCGTCTCGTCCGACACTGCGATGACGCCGTCGACGAGGTGTCCGCCGATGCGATACAGCCAGCGGTGGACGAACCGCTTGGCGCCGAGCAACCAGAAGTCGCGCGTGAGCTGGTCGCGGCGCACGAGGAACACCGTGTTCTGGATGGTCCACCACACCTGGATGCGCCGGCGGGCGCGGCAACTGAGCGCGAGCAGGCTGAGCGTCGGGTTGGCCTGCGTCTGCAGCACCACGCCCACGTGATGACGATCGAGGAGGTCGCCGAGCGACCTGGTGCGTCCGCGCCATCTCGGCGCCGAATCGCGGCAGGTGCGACGACCGAGTGCCGGCGGGGCGGCAGCACTTCGACCGCGATGCCCAGGGCCTCGATCTCGGGCCGCAGCGGTCCGTCGGCCAGGGTGCACACGACGGTGCGGTGTCCGGCCCGGGGGAGGTACTTCGCCAGGTTGTGCGCGGTCTCCTGCGCGCCGCCGACGTCGAGGTTCGGCGTGAGCAGCATGACCGCGGGCGCGGGTGCGTTCGTTCACGACACCTGCTCCCGGTGCCGTGGGACCCGCGGCCGTGCGCGCCAGGTGCGCGAGCAGGTCCGGGCGGCCGGCGGCCCAGTCGGCCTGGTCGAGCGCGTCGAGCGCCGACCACAGCTTCCGCGGTCGGGCCCGAGGTCTCGAAGTACGAGTTCCAGTACTGGACCGCGGCGCGGAGGCGGTAGAGCTGCCAGACGTCGGCGAAGTGGTCGCGCTCGGCGTGCGTGAGCGGGAAGTCGTCGACGTACGCGCGCAGAAATGCCTCCATCGACTCGACGTCGTGGCTGACGGTCGCGCCGGCGGTACTTGCCCAGCGCCGACACGAGGTCGTTGAGTCGCCAGTCGAGGCGTGCGCTCTCGAAGTCGACGACGACCGCGTGGTCGGGCGACGGGAAGAGGAGGTTGTGGAGGCCGAAGTCGCCGTGCACGACGAGTCGTGGGAGGCCGACAGGTGCCAGGTCCCGCTCGAGCGAGGCCAAGCGGCGCAGGATCGGGTCGGCCCGGGCGAGAGCGCACGTGCCGGTTCGGCGGCATCGGCCGGGAGTCCGGTCGTCGAGCGGGCGACGAGGTCATCGAGCCGGCGCGCGTGCCACGCGACGTCGCGCGCCCGTGGGCCCGTCGGCAGCGGTGAACCCGAGGTGGTGCACGCCACGCGGGACGAAGCCCTCGAGCTCGTGGTGCATCCGGGCGAGTGTGCGTCCGGCGGTGGCTGCGAGCGCCAGCCGATCGGTGCGCCGGAGGAAGTTGAGCGAGTAGCTCGTGCCCTCGACGAAGTCGAACACCGCGTACACCGACCCGTCGATGACGACGTACGTGCGGCCGGTCGAGTGTGCGCGCCAGCCGCACCGACGGGGAAGGATAGGTGCTCCAGGTGCTCGAGCACCGAGTGCCCGTACTCGACCAGTGCCTCGGTCCACTGGGGTCGGTACTGCTTCACGACCTTCGTCCCGAACGGCGTGGCGACCGCGGCGTTCAGGCTGCGACGACCGACGCGCAGATCGGCGTACGTGTCGGAGGTCGCCGCGAGGCCGTATGCAGTCGAGGACGGCGTGCACGCGGTCGGGAGCGAGTGCGGGTGCACCGAAGCGCCCCGCGGCCAGCGCCCGCACGCGTGACGGCCGCGGAAGACGTGGAAGCGAGCCGTGCTCGGGGAGCCGGCATCGCGCCGGGCTCGTCGAGCGTCGAGCGCACCCCCGACGATCGGTGCCACGACGTCGGCGACGCTGACGTTCGTGGTTCTCGACGGTGATGGTCCGCCAGCCGAGCCGACTGTGCACGCGTCGGTGGCCGAGTCGACTGCTCGACCGCGCAGACGCGAGGTACGCCGCCAAGCCGGACGTCGTCGACGTCGCGCGCGTGAGCCCAGATCCCCCGATCGCTGACCGCGCGCGCGACACAGGGCGGCGGGAACCTGCAGGCGAACGAGGAGGTCGGCCGCAGGGACGAGCGAGGTGTACTCCTCGACTGCGTCGTCGTCGACGGTGCCGTGCGTGGACGCGTGCAGGTGCACCACGCGATGGAGGAACCCGTCGTCGATCACCAGGATCTCGCCGGGTCGCGCCGTGGCCCGGAGGAACGCGACCCGGCCGCACAACTGGAGGAACCAGATAGGTCGCGTGGGTCCGACCGATGGCGTCGCTCGCAGCGTGACGAGCACGACCAGGCGCGGACGACGTGACGCACGTGAGCCGGCGGTGCCGGACCGCGAACGCCACTCCGAGCGCCGTGCTCCCGAGGTAGAACACGTACCAGAGCGCGAGCTCGCGCAGCGCGGGTGTTCGGAATCTTCGCCAGCCATCCGGCCCACGGTCGTCCGGCGGGCGTGCGGTCGGGCGGCCGCGATGACGCTGGACGCGTCGGCCCCGCTCGCCCGGAGCGACCGGCACGACGGCCGCGGCCACGGTGGTCTTGCCCGCGCCGGGTGTACCGGCGAGCTCGACGACGAGCAGCTCAGAGGACACGCCAGAGCTCCGTCTTGACGTCGTCGACCACACGGTCGAACGGCTGGTTGGCGTCGATGGTGCGGATCCGGGGTCCGGCGCGGCCCTCGCGTGCGCGACAGCATCGCCGCCGCGGACGACTTCGCCCGGAGGACGCCCGGGTCGTGGTCCGGCTTGCGGCGCGAACGCGGTCGCGGGATCGACGTCGAGCACCACGATCGAGTCCGGCGGCGTGAAGCGGCCGTAGAGGTGCTCCTCGGCCATGGCCAGGAGCCGCACGCGCCCGGTTCGGGCGCGGACCGGCGGTGGCCGCGATCTGCGGGCCGTCGAGGAGCGCGCCGTCGGTGTGCGGTCAGCGAGCGCGCCGCAGGGGAACCGGTCCAGGACCACGATGCGGCCGCGTGCCGCATCTCGTCGCGCCGCCGCGTACGCACGGGAGCGTTGGTGGCCGGCGGTGAGGTGATGGAGCGCGCGCGTGAGGTGTCGCGCGTCTCGCGGACGGCGCGGGTCGACCACGCGTCGGCGCCGTAGCGTCCCGCCGCGGCGCGCTCGCCGCGCCGGGACGCGCGGAAGGCGACGGTACGTCGCAGCGAGCGAGCGCGAGACGGTGGCTTGCTCCCGAGGTACGCGACCCGCGTCTCGACCTTCCAGCCGAGCCACTCGGAGACTGCGTGTGCGTGGTCGACTTGCCCGCACCGTCGGCACCCACCAGCGCGAGCGATCCGCCGCCCGCCACCGGTGTCATACGCGGAGAACGTCCGCGGCGCCGCCGCCGCACGCACCGCGACCCCGTAGGTCGTGAGCGCACGCGACCGTCGAGACGCGTGCGCCGTCTCCGAGCCACGACGCGCGTCCGATGGCGGAGCCGCAGATATGTCACCGCGGGCCGGCGCGTGCGCGCGGTCGCGGCGAGGAAGTCGCACACGATGTCGGTCGGGAGCGCGGGGCACGCGGTCGAGCGTGGCGCGGACGGCGGCGTCGTCGGTGCGGCTCGAGCAGCCAGTGCAGCTCGGTCAGACAGCGCGTCGCGGATGCCGGGGCTGACGCACGCCGAGGAGGTCCTTGACGAAGTCGCGAGCGCGGTACTTGAGCAGCGCGCGGATGACGAGCACCCCGAGCTCGAGCTCGGGACGGGCGACCCGTACTCCGTCCTGCCGAGCACGTGTCGCGCAGCATCTCCCGTTCGATCGGCGAGGCGGTGGTTCTTGACGAACTGCTCGCCGAGCACGAGCTGGTAGTGCACGTGCAGGTGGAACAGCCGCCCTGACGCGTGGTCGAGCCCGAGGAGGTGCTCCATGCCGGGGAACGCCGACTCGCGTGGAGGGACGAGCTGCTTGAGCCCGTGGCGAGCCGCGACGGCGTGGAACTCGGACTCCGCGTCGTGATCGACGAGGAGGTCGAGGTCGGTCTCGCCGGCGAGCGCGGCTGCGAGGTGCTCGTTGCTCTTCCACGAGCAGTGTGCGACTCCCGTGCGCATCCAGGTCGTCGAGGAAGGCATCGGAGCGCGCCGGATGGGCGTCGGTCCCGATGTCGGCCGCGGCGAAGCGGACGACGTCACGAACGCAGCTGTCTGCCCCTCCGGCCGAACCAACGTCATCAGTGCGATCCCTCTCCCGCAGAAGCTGCTCCGAGCCTGCCAACGCACGGTGCCGAGCGGGATCCGACACAGAGGGGACGTCCCGTACGTCGAAGGAGCGAGACGCTCGGGTCCGGGGGATGGCAACGTGTCGGGGACCATGAAACCGACGGGCCACGCGGTTGCGCTCGGCGCCGTGCGAATCCATCCTGGAGGGCCATGAACATCGCACGGGTGCTCGTCGTGCACGATCAGCGCATCGTCGCCGAGACGCTGGCGCGCCGATCTGGAGGAAGAGGACGAGATCCGCGTCGTCGGCATCGCAACGAGCAACGCCGCGGGCCGCAGCGCGGCCGAGAGCGTCGGACCCGATGTCGCGGTGATCGACGTCGAGCACACGCAGGGCGTCATCGCCGCCGACCTGGTCAAGTACTTCACGTCGCTCGAGCGGCCGGTGAAGGTGGTCACGATCCTCGACGACGACGACTGGGTGCTGGCGGCGCAGATCATCCGGGCCGGCGCCGACGCGGTGATGACGAACGACGATGCGGTCAACAACCTGATCGCCGCCGTGCTCACGGTCGCCCAGGGCCACGCGTGGGTCGTCCCACGGATCCTCGGGGGTGTGTTGCGCGAGTTCCGCGTCGTCGCGACCACAACCGAACGAATTCGATCGTCGACTCGAGCTGTTGACCGCACGCGAGCGCGAGGTGCTGCGGCGGATGGTCTCGGGATCGGACCACGCGACCATCGCCCGTGAGCTCGTCGTGTCGGTCAACACCGTGCGCACGCACTCGCAGCGCATCCTGAGCAAGCTCGAGGTGCACTCCGGACTCGAAGCGGTGAGCGTGGTGCGCCAGTCGCGGACCGGCCAGCGCCTCTAAGTACGATCGTCTCGAAGGCGTCACGTCAGATCCAGGTCGAGTCAGCGAACAGGTCGGTCGCCGAACCGCTGAGGTCGCCGTTCACCAGGGCCACGGCCTCGAGGCGCGAGTGCACGCCCAGCTTGGAGAGCACGCTCTGCACGTGGGTGCGTGCGGTGGCCTGGCTCACGCCGAGCCGGGCGGCCAGCACCTTCGTGTTCTCGCCGTCGAGCAGCCCCTCGAGGATCTCGGACTCGCGGGTGGTGAGTCGCTGCGGGTCGCGCCCGGTCGTGCGGCTGATGGGAATGCGGGCGTTCGGATCGGCTGTGGCGTTCGAAGTGGAGCCGGTCACCGCGCAGGAAGGCCAGGACCCGGTCGAGGCTGTCGTCGGTGCATCACGTGCACGCGTCGTGAGTGACGTGCGACCCGCGCCGCGTGCAAGCGTCGTGCGGGAATCGGCGAGCACGACGATGCGGAGACGCTCGCTGACTCTTCGACGACCGCGAGCAGCGTGTCGGCCGCGTCGTCGGCCGACATGTCGACGATGCATCCGTCGGCACTCGACGAGCGTGGTCGACGAGCGACTCGTGGTCGTCGGCGGCCACGACCTCGAAGTGATCCTGTCCCATGAGGTCTGCATCGCATCGGCGAAGATCCCTCGCCGGAGATAGGTCACGACCCGAACGCACGTGACGCGTTGATCAGCCACTCCGTCGTCGATCGGATGTGGGACGGCGTCGACTCCACGTTTCTTGTAGCGTCATCGGTCTGCCCTCCACCGCTGAACGTTGACGCTCGCGAGTTGTTCGACCGACGCTGGCGCACGAAGGAGCACCGAGAGAAGAGTTGACTGCCGGGGTCTAGAGGGTCGTGCTCTCGGCTCGCGTCGTGGGTTTCGCGAGTGACGTGCAGAGTGCCGACCATCGGGATGATTGTCCAGAGGTTTGAGCGTTGAATGTCGAATCAACGCACCGCGCCGAAGTACTCGACCGCAGCGGCGCGGTCGGGGAGGTTGAGTTGACGCAGGATCGCGAGCACGTGCGTGCGCACGGTGACGTCGGAGATGAACAGTGCGTTCGCGATCTCCGATGTCGACATGCCGTCGCGCGAGAAGTGCGAGCACTTCCTGTTGTCGGGGCGACAGGCCGAGCGCGTCGCCGGCGTCGACCGTGCTGCGTGCCGATCGCGCACTGAACTCTCGCAGGACGCGGGCCATCGTCGCTCGGGGGATCGCCGCTTCGCCGGCGAGCACGCCGCGCAGGATCCGCGGCACGCGTGATCGGATCGATGTCGTAGCGGCAGGACGCCCGAGACGCCGGCGTCGAGCGCCGGAGAACAGCAACTCGTCGTCGATGTCCTTGGCGAGCAGGACGACGTACACGCCGTCGCCCGAGTGCAAGATCTCGCGATGCGGCGATGACGCTCGCACCTGATGGCTCCGCCTGGAGCAGCGCGACGTCGGGATGCTCCGCGACGGCGCTGCCGACCACGGAGTCGAAGTCGTCCGATGACGCGCAGACGATCGAAGCCACTGGCTTCGATCGCCGCGACGATGTTCGTTCGTGCATCACTCGGCGATAAACCGACGAGAACCCGTCCCGCCCCACGGAGGACCCGTTCCGCCTCCGCTGGGCCGTTCGCCCGACTCCATGATGTCAACCCCGCGAGCTTGGACCACACGCTGCCCGGTTAGGAGTGGACCGGTCTCACCAGTGCTCTCCCCATCCCGATGGTGACCGATGGCTGGATGGGTGTCGTCGCTCCCACTCGTGGTCTTCCCCGCCGCGACGAGATGCTAGATCGGAACCGACGGAATGTGTCAGATGACCACTTGACAGCTCTCGCGTGCCCAGGCGATCTGGCGCTGGAGGCCCTGGTGCAGGGACGTCCGGGGCACCCAGCCCAACAGGGTCCGGGCCCGCTCGGTCGACCCGCCGGTGCGTCGCACGTCCCCGGGTTGCGGAGCCACGTGCTCGACCTCGAGCGGGCGTCCGAGCGCCTCGCCGAGCAGGACGACCAGGTCGTTCACCGTGATCGACTCGCCACCGGCCACGTTCATGACCGTCCCGGGCGGGATTGTGGCGGTGCCGGACCGGATGGTGGCGTCGACCACGTCGGCCACGAAGGTGAAGTCGCGGATCTGGTCCCCGGAGCCGAACACCGGGATCGGCTCACCGTCGAGCGCGGCCTCGAGGAAGCGGCTGAACCCCATGTCCGGTCGCTGCCGGGGTCCGTACACGGTGAAGTAGCGGAGCGAGACCGTCGGCACTTGCCAGTTCTCCGCGTACAGCACGCAGAGGTGCTCGGCCGCGAGCTTGGTGACGCCGTAGGGGCTGTGCGGTCGCGGCGAGATCGGTCTCGGTGGTCGGGTAGGACGGCGGCGTTGCCGTACACCGAGGAGCTCGACGCGTAGACGAGTCGCTCGACCGGTCGCGTCGCGCATCGCCTCGAGGATCCGTTGCGTCACGAGCACGTTGAGCTCGACGTACTCGCGCGAACCCGTCGGCCCAGGACACCCGTACGCCTGGTTGGCCGGCGAGGTGGTAGACGACGTCGATGCCGTCGAGCAGGGCGACGACGTCCGTCGGTGCGGAGGTCGGCAGTCGGCCAGCTCGAAGCATGTCGAGCGAAGCGTCCCCTCGAGGTTCCGGTACTTGCGTTCGGTGTCGTAGTACTCGGTGAAGCAGTCGACGCCGCGGACCGCGTGCCCGTCGGCGAGCAATTGGTCGACGACGTGCGATCCGATGAATCCTGCACATCCGGTCACGAGTGTCTCGCACAGTCGGCTCCTTGCATTCGAGCGACCGCATTTGTCGTTCTCGACCGCGCCACGGATGCTCCAACCGATCCTCGGTTGATGACCCGACATTTCCTCATCACATCGCGGGATCGCCGTCCGTACCGGTGAGACGTACGGTCACGCATGGCCGTCGTGCTCCGACGCGACGGCGTGTCGTCGAGATCGTGGCCGTGTCCTCGGCCACGACGCGCGCTCGCTGTGCTTCGCGGCCCTGCCCCCGACGGAGCGCAGCGATGCGCCCGACGACCGGTTCGTGTGTTCGCGCCGAACCCTCGTCCGAACTGCCGACGATTCCTCATCCCGACGCGGGAGTACGAGCGGAGGGACCAGCCGTACGTTCGTGCGGTGGCAGACGTTGCACGCCCCGGACGTACCTCGCGACGGCCTCGCCGCCCCGCGATCCTGATCGGGATCACATTCGCGGTCGGCGCGCTCGTCGCCGCGGGATGCGTGCCCCCGGCGTCCGCTGCGCCCCTGCCCCCGCCCCCGGCGCCGGCGCCCACCGTCGCCCTGCAGCCGGTGACCGAGGTCCGCCCGTTCGACACCACCGAGCTCGGCGTCCCGCACCCGACGGGAGTCGCGTACGACGCCGCCACGAACACGTTCGCGGTTGCCGCGGCGAGCGACAGCGGGACCAAGGTCGCGACGACGAGTCCGTACGAGGACCCGCTCGGCGCGACCGCATACCCGCCCTCCGACCCGGCCACGCTGGCGACCGACCCCGTCTCCGGTACCGTCGGCGTGTTGTCCGGCCAAGACCTGCTGAGCGTTCCCGGGGGCCAACGGTCCGCGGCCCGCAGCGTGCCGAACCGGTCCGGTGCGAAGTTCCGGGGTTGCCCGGCCGGCCGGCGCTGACCTACGACGACGAGCGGGACGCTGCTCGTGCTCGACGCCGAGCGGCGCACCATCGTCCGCGTCACGCCGAACAGCCAGGGACGCAACGCGTCCTCGAGCATCTCGCTCGCGCAGCTCCCCGTGGACGTTCCGCTCCGCGGCCTCGCGGTGAACCCGGGCGACGGATTGGTCTACGTCGGGAGCCCCGCGGAGCAGCGTGTCTACGGCGTCGACGCCGCGGGCACCGTCCTGCAGGCGTACGACCTCTCGTCGCTCGGGCTCGCCGACCCGCAGGGATTCACGTTCGCGCCGAGTGCGGACACCACTGACGACCCCGCGGAGCAGCACCTGTTCGTCGCCGACAGCGGTGGCAACGTGTCGCTCGGCAGCGTGATGGAGGCGTCGTTGACCGAGGGCGGGGTCAGCGCATTGGCTGCCGTCGTGCCCGCGACGCTGGTGCAGCGGATCGCGACGTCGGCGTGGAGCCCCGCCAGTCCCGATCCGTCGGGGATCGTGTACCTCCCCGGGGCGGACCGCCTCGAGGTCGTCGACTCCGAGGTCGACGAGACCACCGGCGCCGGCTACCACAACGTCAACCTCTGGCAGGTCACGCGCAGCGGCGCCGTGACCGACACCGGCACGACGTGGACGCCGGCGCCCGGGTACTCGAAGGAGCCGACCGGGCTCGGGTACGACGCCGGGAGCAACACGCTGTTCGTCTCCGACGACAGCTTTCATCGCATCTGGATCGACAAGACGGGTCCGGACAACCGGTTCGGGACGGCCGACGACGTGGTGACCTCGTTGAACCCCACGATCTACGGGAGCAACGACACCGAGGATCCTGAGTTCGACCCGACCACCGGGCACCTCTTCTTCATCGACGGCGTCAACGTCGAGGTCTACGACATCGACCCCGTCGACGGTCTGTTCGGCAACGGCAACGACACGATGACCCACTTCGACATGGCGCAGTACGGGCCGAACGACATCGAAGGCCTCGGCTCGGATCCGGTCACCGGCAACCTCCTGGTGGGTGGGCGTACCACCAAGAAGATCTACGAGGTGACCAAGCAGGGCGCCCTCGTGCAGACCATCGACGCGTCCGGGGTCTCCGGCCTCCGCTACATCTCGGGACTGGTGCAGGCGCCGGCGAGCGACGGCTCCGGTCGCCGCAACTACTGGACCGTCGACCGCAACATCGACAACGGCTCCAACTCGAACGAGAACGACGGTCAGCTCTTCGAGATGAGCATCCCCTCCGCCGGGAACGAACCGCCGGTCGTGAACGCCGGCGCCGACCAGACGATCTCGGCGCCGACCACGTCGGTGAACGTGAGCGGTTCGGTGAGCGACGACGGACTCCCGAACCCGCCGGGCGCGACGACGAAGACGTGGTCGCAATTGAGCGGCCCCGCCACCGTGACGTTCGGTGACGCGTCGAACCCGGTGACGACGGCCGATGGCCTCACCGCGGTTGGTGACTACGTGCTCCGGTTGACCGGGGACGACAGTGCGCTCAGCGGCGCCGACACCCTCGTGGTCCACGTGGTGGCGAACCAGCCCCCCACGGTCGACGCCGGGTCCGACCAGACGATCTCGGCCCCGCTCACGTCGGTGAACCTGGCCGGATCGGTGAGCGATGACGGGTTCCCGAACCCGCCGGGCGCGACGACGAAGACGTGGTCGCAGTTGAGCGGCCCCGCCACCGTGACGTTCGGTGACGCGTCGAACCCGGTGACGACCGCGAGCGGCCTCACGGAGACGGGCGACTACGTGCTCCAGTTGACTGCCAACGACGGCTCATTGAGCCCGTCCGACGAGATGACCGTGCACGTGGTCGCGAACCAGGCGCCGGTCGTGAACGCGGGCGCGGACCAGACGATCACGCTGCCCACCACCTCGGCGAACCTGAACGCCTCGGTCGCCGACGACGGGTTCCCGAACCCGCCGGGCGCGACGACGAAGACGTGGACGCGGGTCGAGTGGTCCGACGACGGTGACGTTCGGTGACGCGTCGAACCCGGTGACGACCGTGTCCGGCATGACCGCGGGCGGTGACTACGTATTGCGTCTTACTGCGAACGACGGCGCACTCAACGGGTCGGACGACATCACGGTGCACGTGGTCGACAACCAGGCGCCGGTGGTGAACGCGGGTGTGGACCAGACGATCACGCTGCCCACGAGCTCGGCGAACCTGAACGCCTCGGTGACTGATGACGGCAAGCCCAACCCGCCGGGTGCAACGACGAAGACGTGGACGCGCGTGAGCGGGCCGACCATCGTCACGTTCGGGGACGCCTCGAACCCGATCACCACGGTGTCGGGCATGACGAGTGCGGGCGACTACGTGCTGCGCCTCACCGCGAACGACGGCGCACTCAACGGGTCGGACGACATCACGGTGCACGTGGTCGACAACCAGGCGCCGGTAGTGAACGCAGGTGTGGACCAGACGATCACGCTGCCCACCAGTTCCGCCAACCTCAACGGGTCGGTGACCGACGACGGGTTCCCGAACCCGCCCGGCGCAACCACGAAGACATGGACGCGCGTGAGCGGGCCGACCATCGTGACGTTCGGCGACGCCTCGAACCCGATCACCACGGTGTCGGGCATGACGAGTGCGGGCGACTACGTGCTGCGCCTCACCGCCAACGACGGAGCGCTCGGCAACTTCGACGAGCTCACCGTGCACGTGACCACGGGCGGGACGTTCACGCTCGACGCGCCGGCGGCAGCCAGCTCGGATGACGCCGAGCAGAAGACGAGCGGCAGCGTGAACATCACCAGCACCGACCTCGACATGATCGTCGACGGCACGACCACGCAGTCCGCGGTCGGACTCCGCTTCCCCAACGTCACCGTGCCGCCCGGCGCCACCATCCAGAGCGCGTACGTGCAGTTCCGGGTGGACGAGACCGGTTCGGCGGCGACGTCGCTCCTGGTGCAGGGTCAGGCCATCGACAACGCGCCGACCTTCACGACGCAGAAGAACAACATCACGAGTCGCGTGCGCGCACGACGGCCAGCGCGGGATGGAACCCTGTCGCCTGGCCGACGAAACTCGCGCACGGACCTGCCCAACAGACGAGCGATCTCGCACCGATCGTGCAGGAACTCGTGCTCCGTCCGGGGTGGGCCAACGGCAACACGGTCGCTCTGATCATCACCGGCAACGGGCAACGCGTCGCCGACTCCTTCGACGGCGCATTCGCCCCGGTGCTGCACGTCGTGTACTCGACCGGCGGACCGCCTCCGAACCAGCGCCCGGTGGTGAGCGCGGGTCCCGACCAGACGGTCACGATGCCGGCCGCCGCCAACCTCGCGGGCTCCGTCGCCGACGACGGCCTCCCGAACCCGCCCGGAGCGGTCGTGAACACGTGGACGAAGGTCAGTGGTCCGGGCACCGCGACGTTCGCCGACCCGAACGCGGCCGCGACGTCCGCGGCGTTCGATCTCGCGGGTACGTACGTGCTCCGCTTGTCGTCGTCCGATTCACTGCTGACCGGGATCGACGACGTCACCGTCACCGCGCCTCGGACCAGGGAGCCTGGTGTCACGCGACTTCCCGATCACGACCGGTTCCGACGACGCCGAGCAACTCGCGAACACCAGAGTCAACATCACGAGCAACGATCTCGACATGATGTTGGACGGCACCGCGGTGCAGTCCGCCGTCGGCCTCCGATTCACCGGCGTCACCCTCCCGCCGGGCGCGGCGATCGTCAGTGCGTCGGTGCAGTTCCGCTCCGACGAGGCGCATTCGGACGCGACGTCATTGCTGATCCAGGGACAGGCGGTCGACAACGCACCGACGTTCACCACGGCGAAGAACAACATCACGTCGCGGGCGCGCACCGCCGCGAGCGTCGGCGTGGAACCCCCCGCCGTGGCTGAAGACGTCGGAGACCGGCCCGGCCGAGCAGACCGCCGACCTGGTGCCGATCGTGCAGGAGCTCGTGTCGCGGCCCGGGTGGGCGAGTGGCAACGCCATCGTGCTGATCTTCACCGGGTCGGGGAGGCGGGTGGCCGACTCGTTCGAGGGCAGCGCGCCGGCGGTGCTGCACGTGGTGTACCAGCTCTGACGTCAGCCGGTGGCGGTGCTCCCGGTCGACGCGCCCACGTCGTCGCGACCGCGATCCGACCGCTCCAGGAGATCGAGCAAGGGGTCGTCGGATCGGTCGCCGACGTGGGCCACCGAGTACCGGTACGAGCGGAGCAGTTGACGCCAGCCCACCCGACTGTCGACCACGCCGCGAGCCACTTCGACGCGATCCGGACGACGCGACGTCGGGGACGCGGTGCGTCCGCTGAGGTCCACGGTCACGCTGCGCTCGTCGACGACGACGTCCCACGTACCACCGCCCCGGCCGGTCACCTCGAATCGGACGTGATCGTGGATCGTCGACCTCGACCCGACGAGACCGGCCATGTGCTCCGCGAAACCGCGGCCCATCGATTCGTCGGGATCGGGGAACCGGCTGTGCAGGCGCGACAGGTCGACGGCCCGCGAGTGGGCGTAGCGGTGCAGGTACTCGCGCAACTGCAGGAAGGAGAAGCCGCGCCACCGGGGATCGTCGACGACGAGGTCGTCGGCCGGGAACCACCGGTCGCCCGGGAGCAGAGTGGTGACGCGGCGCCCCGGAAGGCGGGCGCGCAGGAGCTCGCCAGCCTGGTCGACGTCGGGCAAGCACCCCGGGGGTGCGATCCACTGGTTCAACCCGTCGAGCTCGGGATCCAGGAAGCACGGGGGTCCTCCGAACGGGAGGACGGCGAATGCGCTCGCAGCCCGAACGGTCGCGCACGCCGCCTCCAGCGCGGCGGCGCGCCTCTCCGTGGACCGTCGGCGCAGCGCCGATGGACTCGCTTCCTCGCACAGCGGGTTGCGCGGCAGGGCGGGCGACGGGCACCGCGACGATGTCGAAGCGGTCGTGCATCGTCGACCGGATGTCGTGCAGGCGCGCGCCGCTGGGCGAGGAAGGTGCGCACACGAGCAACGACATCCGGTCGACGCTCAGCGCGATGGAGCGTGCGGTCGCTGCCGGATCGTCAGGTGGGACGAACGTCAGGCGGCTGCCATCGCGGTCGAGCTCGATCGGCACGGTTGGTGGGACCTCGACGACGCGGAGCCGCGCGCGTGCCGGAGTCGGTCGGCCATTCGGCGGTGACCGGTGGGGACGAACGTGGGTGTACCCGGCTGGATGCGGGCGAGCGTCGTCGGGTCGCATCGGTCGCCGCCGTCACCCGTGACGACGACCCAGTCCGGGTGGAGGAGCGCCGAGCCGAGCAGGTGCCGGTTGTCGGGAAGGGGAAACCACGACGCGAGGAACGCCCCGGACGGATCGAACCATGGATCCACGAGGCCGATCGTCTTCGTGCCCGCGACCCGGAGCCCGGCGTGACCGAGCGACATGATCTCCACGGCCGCTCCTCCCGCGCCACCTCTCGCCGAAGGTACCGAGGGCCGTGCCGCAGGGCATCGGCAAATTGTCGTATCCAGCTGCAGGCGCGGAATCAGGTGATGACGACGGGCGTGCCGAGCGGCAGCGTCGACAGCTTCATGATCGCGTCGTTGTCGACCCGCACACACCCGTGCGACACGCTCTGGCCGATGGAGCCGGTGTCGTCGGTGCCGTGCACCGCGATCTGGCCGTTGCTGCCGTCGAAGGTCTGCAGCACGTCGCTGTGGCCGGACAGGCCGATGGCGAACACGCCGTAGCCGGTGTTGGGCTGCGTGTGCAGGTCGAGCGGGTCGGTGAAGTAGAAGGTGCCGGTCGGAGTGGGCGTGTCGCCGGTGCCCGTCGCTGCCGGGGTCTCGAACTGCACCACGCCGTTCTTCAACAGCGTGAGCTTGTGATCGGCGAGCGACACCTTGATCTGGTAGTCGAGCGGCGGAGACACGACGACGTCGGCAGCCTTGATCCACCCGGTGGCGTCGTTGGGGCGCGGTCGGGAGGTAGACGTGCAGCCAGTCCTGGTACTGGTCGAACACGAGGAAGCTCGTGGGCAACGTGTACTCGGTCTGCGCGGGCAACGTCGTGGTGGGCTGCGCGTTCGCGTCGGGTGACGCGTACACCGCGACCTCACCGCCCTTCGTGATCGCGTTGCGCAGCGGCGCCGACGCGTACGTCGCGGAGATGCCGGAGCTGTTCTCGGCCGCGGTGGTGGGCGGGGGCTTCGGCGACGCTTGCTCGGAGTCGTCGCGCGTGGCGACGAACACGCCCGCGGCCGCGACGATCAGGAGGACGACCAGGAAGGCGCCGAGAACGACGCGACGCCGCTGCTGGCGGCGCCTGCGGAGCTCGGTGCGGTCGGTGCGGGGGGAGGTCTCGTCCGCCATGCGGACCCGAGTGTACCGGAGTGCTTCGGGTCGCTAACCGGCGGGGGTGGCGGCCGGCTCGTCGAGCAACTGCTCGAGCGACTCCACCTCCAGCAGGAGCAGGCGCAGGTCGAGCAGGACGTCGACGACCTCTGCGCTGGCGACGAGATCGCGACCCCGGAAACGCTCCAGCGCCTCGTCGACCACTTGGGTGAGCTCTTGCTGGTTCATGGGCTGACCTCCGTGATCAACAACCTATCGGCTCCTGGTTTCCTTCCTGGATCACCTTTGTTTCGTGACCGTTGCCGGGTGTTCGTACCCGGAGGCACCACGGTGTGCACCAAGTGGCTCGATCAGGGAGATTCACTCGGCTTCGAGCTCGTCGAGACCCTGCTGCAGCGTGTTCCACGCCAAGGTCGCGCACTTGATGCGGACCGGGAATTTCACCACGCCCTGGAGCGCCTCGAGGTCGCCGAGGCGCACCCCCTCGAGGTCGGAGCGCAGGTCCTCGCCGTCGTCGTCGCCCTCGAGCTTCGACTCGTGGATCGACATGAGCGCCTTGAACGCGCGGATGAGGCGACGCGCCTCGTCGACCGACTTGCCCTTGACCGCGGCCGACATCATCGAGGTGGACGCCTGGCTGATCGAGCATCCCTGGCCGGCGATCTTCAGGTCGGTGACGGTGTCGCCGTCGACGACCAGGTAGAGCACGACCTCGTCGCCGCAGAGCGGGTTGAACCCCTCGGCCTTGTGCGCGGGCGGCACCGGGAGCTCGCCGCGGTTCCGCGGTGCGCGGTAGTGGTCGAGGATGATCTCGCGGTAGAGGTCTTCGAGGCCGGGCATCGGGTCTCCAGGACGACTCAGAAGGCGAAGAACTTCTCGGCGCGGGCGAGCGCGTCGATGAGGGCGTCGGCGTCGGCTTCGTCGTTGTAAACGTAGAACGAAGCGCGGGTGGTGGCGGGGACACCGAGGACGCGCATGAGCGGCTTGGCGCAGTGGTGGCCGGCGCGCACGCACACGGCCTCTTCGTCGACCACCTGAGAGATGTCGTGGGCGTGGATGCCCTCGAAGAGGAACGAGATCGCACCGCCGCGAACGGCGGTGTCGAGCGGCCCGTAGATCGTGAGGTTGTCGCCGAAGCGCCGCTGCAGCGCGTCGAGGGTGTAGCCGGTGAGCGCGACCTCGTGCTCGCGGATGGCGTCCATGCCGAGGGTGGTGACGTAGTCGACGGCGGCGCCGAAGCCGACCGCCTCGGCGATCGGGGGCGTGCCCGCCTCGAACTTCCAGGGCACCTCGTTGGGGGTGAAGCCGTCGACGGTGACCTGGGTGATCATCTCGCCGCCGCCCAGGAACGGCGGCATCGCCTCGAGCAGCTCGCGCCGTGCCCAGAGCGCGCCGATGCCGGTGGGTCCGCACATCTTGTGGGCCGAGAACGCCACGAAGTCGGCGTCCCACGCCTGCACGTCGACCGCGAGGTGGGGTACGGCCTGGCAGGCGTCGACCAGCACGTGGGCGCCGGCGGCGTGCGCGGCGTCGGCGAGCGGACGGATGTCGTTGATGGTGCCGAGCACGTTGGACATCGCGCTCGACCGACAGGAGCTTGGCGCCGTCGAGCAGCGCGGGCAGGTTCGAGAGATCGAGGCGGTAGTCGGGGGTGAGCGGGATCCACCGCAGCTCGACGCCGCGCTCGGCGGCGAGGATGTGCCACGGCACGACGTTGGCGTGGTGCTCCATGTGCGTGAGCACGATGGGGTCGCCCTCGCGGAGGTTGGCGCGGGCCCACGAGTACGCGACGAGGTTGATGCCTTCGGTGGCATTGCGCACGTAGACGATCTCGTGCGGGTGGGCCGCGTTGACGAAGCTCGCGACCTTCGCCCGGGCTGCTTCGAACGCGGCGGTGGCCTCTTCGGCGATCGTGTAGACGCCGCGGTGCACGTTGGCGTTGTACTCGCGGTAGTAGCGGTCCATCGCGTCGAGCACCGCGAGGGGCTTCTGCGACGTGGCCGCGGAGTCGAGGTACACGAGGCGCTTGCCGTGCACCTGGCGCTTGAGGATCGGGAAGTCGGCCTTGATGCGGGCGACGTCGAGGTGCTGGCCATGCACGCTGCCACCTCGTCCTTGAACGCCTCGAAGCCCTCGGCCTCGATGCGGCGCGCGAGCTCGGGACCACCGGTGGCGACGATGCGACCGTCGAGCAGCACGTGCACCACGTCGGGGGTGAGGTGGTCGAGGATGCGCTGGTAGTGCGTGATGAGCAGGATGCCGAGCCCGGGCCGCGCCGAGCGGACCTCGGCGATGCCGTCGGCGACGAGGCGCAGCGCGTCGATGTCGAGGCCGCTGTCGGTCTCGTCGAGGATCGCGACGTCGGGCTCCATCATCGCCATCTGCAGGATCTCGTTGCGCTTCTTCTCGCCGCCCGAGAAGCCCTCGTTGAGGTAGCGCTCCTGGAAGCGGTCGTCCATGCCCAGGCGCTTGGTCCAGTCCATGAGCTGCAGACGGACCTCGAGGACCGACAGGTCGGGGATGCCCTTGCGGACGGCCATCGCCTGGCGCAGGAAGTTGAGGACGCTGACCCCGGAGATCTCCTCCGGGTGCTGGAAGCCCAGGAAGATGCCGCGGGCGGCCCGCTCGTCGGTGGGGAGGCGCGGTGATGTCCTCGCCCCGGAAGCGGATCGCGCCGCCGGTGACCTCGTAGGCCGGGTTGGCGAGCAGGGTGTTGGCGAGGGTCGACTTCCCCGAGCCGTTGGGCCCCATGAGGGCGTGGACCTCGCCGTCGGCCACCGTGAGGCTCAGGCCGCGGAGGATCTCGGAGCCGTCGACGGTGACGTGGAGGTCGTCGATCTCGAGCAGGGGAGCGGCCGCCATGGCCGACCATTCTATTAGCACTACCGCCGTAGTGGAAACCCGGAAGCGGCGTCTCGGCGACTACGAGGCGCGGACGACGGACTCGAAGATCTGCTCGTAGCCCTTCACCATCGCGTCGGCGCTGAAGGACTCCTCGACCCGGCGTCGGCAGTCGCCCGGTGAGCAGTCGCCGATGTCGGCCACCGCGTCGACGAGGTCGTCGATCGAGTCGCGGAGGTAACCCGGTCACGCCGTTCTCGACCAGCTCGACCGCCGCGCCCGCCGGGCAGGAGACGACCGGGGTGCCGCACGCCATCGCCTCCGCCATCACGAGGCCGAACGGCTCGGGCCACTGGATCGGGAAGACCATCGCCCGCGCGCGGCCGAGCAGGTCGGCCTTCTGCTCGTGCGAGATCGCTTCGTACACCTCGACTTCGTCGTTCAGGAGCGGAGCGACGATCTCGTCCCAGTAGGTGCGCTCGAACGGCTCGTTCTTCTTCACGACCATCGCGAGGGGAAGACCGGCCCGTCGGGCGACCTCGATCGCGATCGTGGGACCCTTGTCGGGATTGGCGCGCCCGATGTAGACGAGGAAGTCGTCCTTCTCGGCACGGAACGGGTAGTCGTCGAGGTCGATGCCGTTGTGCACGACGCCCGCGTACTCGACGTCGGGGTTGTCGGCGCGCTGCGACTCGCTGATCGCGACGAGGTGCACGTGTTCGTGGAGCAACGCGTAGTAGCGACGCGTGAGCTCGGTCCACGGACCGTGCAGCGTGTGCACCACCGGTGGGTTCCCGCGCAGCAGCGCGCCCATCGCCGGCCCGGTGATGCCGCTGTGGTCGTGCACGACGTCGAACTGGTCGCGCGATCGGCGAGGTAGGACGCCAACGCGTGGTAGGCGTCGAACCACGGGTTGCCCAGCAGCGCGGGGTCCGGCGGGTCGACGAGCGGCGACACGAGCGTCGCCTTGGTGTCGGAGCCGCCGCTCGCGAACAGGGTGACGTCGTGCCCCTGCTCGGTGAGGCCGTCGGCGAGCAGCGAGACGACGAGCTCGATCCCGCCGTAGCCGGTCGGCGGCACCGCGAACCACGGCGGCGCGATCTGGGCGATCTTCATCGCGTTCCGAGCATACGAGACGTTTCGCGCGACGCAGGGCAGTAGCGTGATCGCACATGTCGCAGCCGTGGACCTCGACGGCGAGCGCGTCGACTGAGCGGCGACGGCGGCGTCGTCACGCTGGTCGAGGGTCCGGCGTTCTCGATCTCGCTCGCCTCGGGCGACATGGCGCCGGGCTTCCCGCACGGCCTCTTCTTCCGCGACACGCGGTTCCTCTCGGAGCTGCGCCTGCGCGTGAACGGCCAGTGGCCCGAGCCGCTCGCGGCGACCACCATCGACCCGTTCAGCGCCGCCTTCGTGCTGCGCGACCAGCCCCGTCCCGGCCTCGCCGACTCGGCGCTCATGGTCTTCCGCAACCGCTACGTCGGGCGGGGCATGCGCGAGGACATCACCGTGCGCAACTACGGCCTCGAGCCCGCGTTCTGCTCGCTCGAGTTCTCGGTCGCCGCCGACTTCGCCGACCTGTTCGAGGTGAAGGAGGGCCGGGTCGAGAAGGTGGGCGACCTCACCGTCCACGTCGGCGAACGCCGCATCACCTGGCGTACCGGCGCGGTGCCTTCTCCCGGGGCGCGCACCTCGACTTCTCCGAGCCGCCGACGCTGTCGCAGACCCACGCGGTCCTACGCGATCGTCGTGCCGCCGGGTGGCTGAGTGGTCGCACGTGCCTCCAGCTCACGCCGGTCGTCGACGACGAGGACGTCACGCCTCGCTACCTCTGCGGCCGTCCGGTCGAGCGGTCGACGCCGGTGGCGCGCCTCGAGGCGTGGCGGCGCAACCTGCCCGCGATCAGCGCCGAACACGAGGGCTTCACCGCGCTGCTCGACCGCTCCACCGAGGACCTCGCCGCGCTCCGCCTCTTCGATCCCGAGCACCCCGACCGCACCGTCGTGGCCGCGGGCGCGCCGTGGTTCATGACGCTGTTCGGGCGCGACAGCCTGCTCACGTCGTGGATGGCGATGATCGTCGACTCCGACCTCGCGCTCGGCACGCTGCAGACGCTGGCGCGCTACCAGGGGAACGAGGTGAACCCGGTGACCGAGGAGGAACCCGGGCGGATCCTCCACGAGATGCGCTTCGGCGAGTCGGCCGAGCTCTCGCTCGGCGGTGGCCGCATCTACTACGGCAGCGTCGACGCCACGCCGCTGTTCGTGATGCTGCTCGGCGAGCTGCAGCGGTGGGGCAACCGGCGCGAGGAGGTCGACGCGCTGCTGCCCGCCGCCGACCGCGCGTTGGCGTGGATCGACGAGTTCGGCGACCGCGACGGCGACGGGTACGTCGAGTACCAACGCACCAACGATCGGGGCCTCGAGAACCAGGGGTGGAAGGACTCGCACGACTCCACCCGGTTCGCCGACGGTCGGCTCGCAACGGCCCCGATCGCGCTGTGTGAGGTGCAGGGGTACGTGTACGCCGCGCTGATCGCGCGATCGCACTTCGCCGACGGAAGCAGGCGACGCCACGCACGCGGCGCAGCTCCAGGCTCGGGCCGGCGAGCTCAAGGAACGGTTCAACCGCGACTTCTGGCTCGAGGAACGCGGCTGGCTGGCGATGGGGCTCGACCGCGACAAGCGCCGCTCGACGCGCTCACGTCGAACATGGGCCACTGCCTGTGGACCGGGATCCTCGACGAGGACAAGGCCGCGATCGTGGCTGCGCACCTCGTCTCCGACGAGATGTTCTCGGGCTGGGGCATCCGGACGCTGGCCACCTCGATGACCGGCTTCAACCCGATCAGCTACCACAACGGCAGCGTGTGGCCGCACGACAACGCGATCTGCGCGGCGGGCCTGATGCGGTACGGGTTCGTCGACGAAGCGCACCGCGTCATGGAGGGGATCGTCGACGCGGCCGCGTACTTCGGGAACCGCATCCCCGAGCTGTTCGCAGGGCTCGCCGCGCGACCAGTTCTCGTTCCCGGTGAGCTACCCGACGTCGTGCTCACCGCAGGCGTGGGCGGCCGCGTCGCCGTTGCTGTTCCTCCGCTCGATGCTGCGCTTCGATCCCGACGTGCGGAACTCCCAGCTGCACCTGGCGCCCGCGGTGCCCGACTGGATCGGCCGGCTCACGCTGCACGACATCCCGCTCATGGGCGGCCACCTGTCGATCGAGGTCGAGGGCGATCAGTGCCGTGTGCTCGAGCCAGCCCGACGGCCTCACCATCCTCGGTGAGCCTCTTCACCGGACGGTCTGACGGTCAGTCGGCGACGTCGGCGGCGCTGACCACCCTCTCGGGAGTCAGGCGCACGAGAAGCTCACCGGCCACGCCGTTGCGCTCGCCGTACTCCTCGGCCCGATCGGCGCCCATGTAGCGGCCGCCGATGACGCCCGCCCAGTGGCGCACGTCGGCGAGGTCGTCGGAGATGGTCACCGGACCTTCGAGGGTGACGAACGAGAACGGCGCGGCGTCGTCGTCGACGCTCATCGTCGCCCACCCCGCGCGACGCAGGTTGCGACCCTTCACCGTGGTCTCGCCGGTGGTGAAGACGATGGTGCCGTCGTCGTCGACCGTGTACCAGATGGGCGCGACGTGCGGGCGGCCGTCGGCGCGCGTCGTGGCGAGGATCGCCGGACGTGCCGGGAGCGCAGTCAGGAACGTGCGCACCTCGTCGTCGGGCATCGGGCGGTATGGCATCGCCGCAAGTCGAGAATTGCTCGCTCAGCTCACGAACGAGAGCGACAGCGCGAAGTCGCCGGCGGGATCGGTCCACCATTCGGCGAGTTCGAACCCGGCGGCCGCGAGCTCCTGTTCGACGCGCCGCGCGACGGAACTTGGCGCTGATCTCGGTGCGCAGCTCCTCGCCCGCCGCGAACTCGACGTCGAGCGCGAGCGCGCGTATGTGCACGGTCTGCGCGTGACGCGATCGCAGTCGCATCTCGATCCACTCCTGATCGGGGTCCCACACCGCGACGTGGTCGAACGCCGCGGGGTCGAAGTCGGCGTCGAGCTCGCGGTCGAGCACCGACAGCACGTTGCGGTTGAACGCCGCGGTCACCCCGGCGTCGTCGTCGTACGCGGCGACGAGCCGGTCGACGTCTTTCACCAGGTCGGTCCCGAGGAGCAGCGCGTCGCCGGGCGCCGAGCGCGGCTGCGAGATCGGCGAGGAACCGAGCCCGTGGCGCCGGCGGGAGGTTGCCGATGGTGCTTCCGAGGAACGCGACCAGGCGGGTCCCACCGCTCGGGAGGTCGCCGAGGTGGTGTTCGAAGTCGCCGACGACCGCGTGCACGTGCACCCCCGGGTACTCGCCGGCGACCGCGACCGCGGCGTCGCGCAACGTCTGCTCGCTCACGTCGAAGGGCACGAAGCGGTCGAGGGTGCCTGGCGTCGCGGCAGGGCGTCGAGGAGCAGGCGGGTCTTCTCCGAGGTTCCCGAGCCGAGCTCGACCAGCGTGTCGGCCTTGGTGAGCTCGGCGAGCTCGCTGCGCGTGCGTCGACGAGGATCGACCGCTCGGTGCGGGTGGGGTAGTACTCGGAAAGCCGGGTGATCTGGTCGAACAGCTCACTCCCGCGGTCGTCGTAGAACCATTTCGGCGGCAGCGTCTTCGGCGTCGCCCCGAGACCGGCGCGCACGTCGGCCTCGAGGGCGCGTGCGGCGGCGTCGGGAGCGAGGTGCACGTCGACGGTGATGTCGGGGTTCATGGATGTGGCTGCTCCTCAGAGTGTCGTGTCGGTCGCGCCATCGGGGGTGAGCACGGTCATGTTGTGATCCGGGATCTCGTGCCATCCCGGATCGTCGTCGGTGGGCTCCGACGCGAGCACAGGACCGCGTCGGAACAGCGAGTTGCCGACACGGGTTGCGTGCACGACGGCGCCGTCGGTGAGCAGGAGGTTGAGCCGTCCGGTCGTGAGCGCGAGCACATCGTGCACCACTGCTGCGAGGGCGTCGGCCGGCGCAACCCCTTGTTCGAGGTGCTGCAACACGAGCGCGAAGAGCACCTCGGTGTCGGCATCCCCGACGATCGTGTCCCGGCGCGCGCGGGTCGACGCGGCTCGCGGAGCTCGTCGCCGACGCGATCGTGGAATCCGTGCACGATGCCGTTGAGCGAGAACGCCCACTGACCGTCGACGAACGGCGCGTTCCCGGTGTCGACGAGCGTCGCGCCGGGCGACGCCAAGCGGGCTGCGGCGAGGAACGCGCCGCTCCGCACCGAGGACGCGCGCGTCCGGAACGCCCCGTCGTCCCAGATCGGTGTGACCGTGCGGTACCACTCGGGCGACGTGCGCGGTTCCTCGTACCAGGCCACGCCCCACCCGTCGGGGTTGGTGTCACCCGAGATCTGGTGACGAGGTACCTCCGCCTGGTGTGCGAGCGAGTGAGGCGCGGTGAACAACAGGTCGTCGAGGGCGACCGCGGGGCCGAGATACGCAAGGTGACGGCACATCGGCGATCAGCCGTCCCGGGCGCAGCGGAAGCCGGAGAAGATCTGCCGGCGGATCGGGAAGTCCCAGTTCCGGAAGGTGGTGCGCGCGGCTGCCGGGTGGGTGGCCCACGACCCGCCCCGCAGCACGTGGTACTCAGGACCGAAGAACACCTCCGAGTACTCGCGGTACGGGAACGACCGGAAGCCGGGATAGGCGCGGAAGTTCGATGCGGTCCATTCCCACACCCCGCCGAGCATCCCGCGCACGCCGTGTGAGCTCACGACGTCGTCGGCGGTGCCCACGGGCGCCGGTGCGAACCGGCGCGCCGCCTTCGAGCCAGAGATCGGCACCCGCGAGCGGCGTGCCGTGCGCGGCCGCTTCCCACTCCGCCTCGGTGGGGAGACGCGCGCCGATCCAACGCGCGTACGCATCGGCTTCGTACCAGCACACGTGCTGCACCGGTTCGTCGGGAGGCACGGGTTCGGTACGACCGAAGCGCCGACGTACCCACCCCCCGTCGGCGCCGCGGGCCCAGTACGCCGGTGCCACGAGCTCGGCGTCGCTGCGCCACGCCCACCCGTCGTCGGACCACGACGTGCGATCGCAGTAGCCCCCCGCTTCGACGAACTCCGTGTACGCGGCGTTGGTGACGGCCGTGGTGTCGATGCGGTAGGCGCCGAGCTCGACCACGTGTGCGGGGCGCTCGTTGTCGTACGCCCACGGATCGGTGTCGGTGCCGAGCACGTGCTCACCCGCAGGGATGAGCACGTCCGAAGGGATGGCGACGCGTGCGAGCGCACGCGGCGCACCGGGTTGCCCGTCGGCAGCCGGGTACGCGAACTCGTCCATCAGTTGGAGCGTCGCCAGCAACGTCTCGTCGTGTTGGTGTTCGTGCTGCACGACCATGCCGTAGACGAACCCGTCGGCCAGCAACGGGTCGTCGTCGGCGAGCTCGAGCCGAGTCGAGCACCTCGAGCGCGCGCGTGCGCGCACCGAGGCGTCGAAGGCGCGCGCACCGGCGGCGTCGAGGAGGTCGAGCGCGGGACGATCGCGTCGCGGGTGCTTGAACGCGTCGTAGACGTCGTCGAACGCGGCGTCGGTGGGAGGCGCACCCGCGAGCTCGCGAACGAGCCACAGCTCCTCGAAGTGGCCGATGTGTGCGAGGTCCCAACACAGCGGCGACATGAGCTCCGACACCTGGTCGCGCTGCGCGGCATCGGGCACCGGTTCGAGCAGATCGAGCGTGCGCCGCCGTGACTCCTCCAACGACGCGACGATCTCGGGCTTGGAGACCACGTCAGCGGGCAGCGATGGGGCGTCCGGCCCGATCGTCGAGCAGGTCGTCGGCGGGGCAGCGCGATCTGCGTACGAAGCGCTCTGCGTACTCCTCGGTGGCGTCGATGGTCGCGGTGTCGGCCCCCACCCGCTCGAGCGCGAGCTGCGCGGCGTCGAAGCACCATCGCGCCGCATCCGCCAGCGCGGGATCGTGCAGAGCATCGCGCGCCGCCGCGGCCCACCGGTCACGCACGCCGGCCGTCGCCGATGTCGCCCATTCGGCGGCGAGCGGGTCGTCGAGCAACGCCACGGTGACGGCCACCGCGACCGGCCACCACGGTTCCGGGAGCGCGTCGATCATCCGCAGCTCGAGCCAGCCGCGCGGCCGCACCGGCGGGAAGAGCGTGGTGACGTGGTAGGCGAGGTCGTCGGGCGTCGGCCAACCCAGCGCGTGCCCGTCGACGATCCACTGCTCGAACGAATGCGGTGCGTGCAGAGCGATGCTGTGGGCGTCGTCGACGCGCACCATCATCACCGGTGCGTCGAGCACGTACCGGCTCCAATCCGGCGCGCGGCCGAGTCGGGATCGTGGCGCCGCGCCGACGCGGTCCGTCCCGGATCGATGGCGTGCCACACCGCGGCGCGTGTCGAGAGGAAGCCCGAGGGTCGACCGGTGGCGTCGAACGGGGAGTTCGCGAAGCAGGCGGTGAGCACGGGTCCGAGGTCGTGGGCGCGGTGCCAGCGCGCTTCAACTTCGTGGGGTGCACCAACGTCGACGTTGACCTGGATCGACGCGGTGTTGCGCATCATCGTGCGACCAGCCGGCCACGAGGTGTCGAAGTACTCCTCCATCGCCGCGTAGCGAGGCTCGTGCAGCACGCGCGCGACGTCGCCCCGCGTGTCGATGCCGGTGCCGACGAGGTCGATCCCCGCGCGCGCGAGCACCTCGTGCGCGGTCTCCGTGTCGGCGCGCATCGCCGCGATCGCGGCGTTGATCCCCGAGGCCGGGGGACCGCTCAGCTCGAGCTGGCCGCCGGGCTCGAACGTGATCCGGCTGCCGCCGGGAAGCTCCGGCAGCAACGTCCGCAGCTCGCCCGGAGTGAGGACGCGACCGTCGCGCGCGGTCGCGATCCATTCGAGCTCGATGCCGACCTGCCGCTCCGTCAGACCGTCGGTCGCAGTCGTCCGGAAGACCTGCTCGTCGACGTACCGGTGGACGTCGGCGACGGTGAGGGAGCGGGTCGGCGCCGGCATCGTCAGCGGTGGCCGAAGTGGGCGGCAACCCAGGTGAGGTTCCGGACGGGGGCAGACCAGAGGTACCAGGAGTTCACGGTTCGCCTCCCTGGGGGCCGGGACGGGACGGGCTGCTGCACCCACATTCGGAGGTACCAGCGTGCCCGGATGACCGTTGGGGAGAAACCCTACTGTGCCCCCGATGGAGCTCGGTTTCGAGACGATCGGCAACGCCACCGTGATCGTCCACGACCGGGAGCCGGTGCTCGTGACCGACCCGTGGATCGAGGGATCGGCCTACTTCGGGAGCTGGGGCCTGTCGCACCCGGTGCCGCCGGCCCAACGTGAGGACATCCTGGCCGCGGGGACGGTGTGGTTCTCCCACGGTCATCCCGACCACCTCAACCCGGCGTCGCTCCCGCGCTTCCGTGACCACCGCATCCTCCTGCCCGACCACGTGGGCGGCCGCATCGCCCGCGACCTGACCCGCGACGGCTACCACGTGGAGGTGCTGCCCGACGCCACCTGGGTGCGGGTCTCCGATCGGGTGCGGGTGCTCTGCATCGCCGACGAAGGTCAGGACGCCGTGCTCCTGATCGACGTGGGCGGCGAGCTCGTGGTGAACCTCAACGACGCGCAGGACCGCGGGTGGGGCTCGCTCGTCAAGCGCGTGATCCGCGCCTTCCCGCGCTCGTTCCTGTTGCGCCTGAGCGGATACGGCGACGCCGACATGATCAACTTCGTCGACGACGACGGGCGGCGCCTCCCGAGCCTGGCGCAGGTTCGTCGTGAGCGCGGCTTCGAGGTGGGCGCCGACGTGGCGCGCATGACCGAGACCTTCGGCGCGACCCATTTCGTGCCGTTCAGCTCGTTCCACCGGTACCAGCGCACCGACAGCGTGTGGGCGAACGAGTGGACGACGCCGGTCGCCGAGTACGCACGCGGCTTCCGATCCGATCGCGTCACGCTGCTCCCGGCGTTCGTGCAGGTACGACGTGGCGACGGGGTCGTGGGAGGCGATCGGTCCACCTGCGGCGCCGGACGTCGCGTTCGCGCCCGAGGAGTTCGGTGACGACTGGTCCGAACCTCTGGAGCGCGACGACGTCGACGCGCTGCGCACGTACTTCACCGGCGTCGAGCGACTGGCCCGCCACCTCGACCGGATCGTCTTCCGCATCGGTGGCGAGGAGCACGCCGTCGAGCTCGCCGGACGTGACACCGGGCGGACCGTCACGTTCGCGACGCCACGAGCGTCGTTGCTGCGCGCGGTCGAATGGGAGATCTTCGACGACCTCCTCATCGGCAACTACATGACGACGACCCTGCACGGTCCCTGGCCGAGTTCGGGCCTCTATCCCGGGTTCACGCCGTGGGTCACCAAGTACGCCGACAACGGGCGCGCTCGCACCGACGCCGAGCTGAAGGCGTACTTCGCCGAGTACCGCCACCGCCTCGGACTCACCACCTGGTTGCGCAGCTCGCTCGAGCAGCGCGCCAAGGATTCGGTGCGCACCCGCCTCTCGGCCGACTCACCCGCCTACCGACGGGCGCGCCGGATCTATGCCCGCGCCAAGGGTGCTGCGTAGGCCGAGGTCGGCGACGGTCCGAAAGAGGTCGGCGAACCGCGGCGGCGGGGCGGTGAAGGCGGGGAGGCGGGCGCGTCGGCGCTCGGGCGAGGTCTGCGCGGGGAGCAGCTCGAGGAGCGCGGTCGCGAGCGCACGCTCGTCACCCGGTGGGACGACGAGCCCGGCTCCGGGTGTGGCTCGGGCGACGATCTCGGGCGGGCCGCCGTGGTCGGTGGCGACGACCGCGGTGCCGCTCGCCAGCGCTTCCACCAGGACCAACCCGTAGGACTCCGGTTCCACCGACGGGAACGCCAGCACGTCGAGATCGGCCATGACGTCGGGGATGTCGTCGCGCGACTCGAGGAGCTGCGCGCCCGGCGTGGCCGCCATCCGTGCGCGCAGGTCGTTCGCGTACGCCTCTTGACCGAGCACCGGACTCCCGACCACGACGAGGTGGAGGTCGGCGCGCGCGGCGCGCGCGATCGTGTAGGCGTCGAGCAGCACGTCGAGCCCCTTGAGCGGGTCGAGGCGGGCGACCGCGCCGACCAGCGGTTGGTCGTCGGGGATGCCGACGCGCGGGCGGAAGGCGCCGCTCCGCGCAGGTGCGAACTCGTCGGGATCGAGGTACTCGTCGAGCACCACGACGTTCGCAGGATCGAGCTGCGCGGCGACCGCATACGACACCGCGATGACGCGAGTCGCGAAGCGTCGGCACAACGCCCGCTCGACGCGTAGTGCAGCACGCGACTGCACGACGATCTCGCGTGCGTGCACCACGTGCGGGCGACCGAGCACGCGAGCCACCGCCCAGCCGTACCAGGTGTGGAGCGAGTTGGAGTGGACGACGTCGACGTGCAGCCGACGGGCGAGCATGGTGAGCCGCGCCACCGCGATCGGCCAGTTGGCGATGTACCCACCCCACTCAGCCGCGCCATGACTGGTCGACAGTCGCGGCATCGGGACGGTGTGCAGGGTCGCGCCGGCGGCCTCGAACTCGGCTGCGAGCGGCGAAGGACCGGGCACGGCGATGTGGAAGTCGAACTCGCCCCGTGGGAGGCTCCGCACGAGCCGGAGGAGCGCCTGGTCCGACCCACCGCGCTCCGCGACCGGTTGCACGGAGAGGATCGTGATCGTGCGGGTTGCCGTCAACGTCGAACAGTTGCTCCACGAGGCGCCGGGTGGCATCGGTCGCTACACGGCGGAACTGTTGAGGCTACTCCCGGCTTTCCAGGTCGACGTGACCCCGTTCACCGCCCGACACTCCGCCGCCGACGTCGAGCGCGCGCTGCGCGACCACGGTCTCGACGGCTTCGACCCGGTGATCCTCCCGCTCCCGGCTGCGGTGCTCTATGACGCGTGGCATGTGCTCGGCGTCGCGGGTCCGGCCCGACGCGTCGCGCCGGTCGATCTGGTGCACGCACCGTCTCCCGCGGTGCCGCCGAGCGGTGGTCTGCCCCTCGTCGTCACGGTGCACGACGCCGCGCCGCTCGTGATGCCCGACGCGTTCACGCGCCGGGGTGTGAAGTTCCACCGCCGGGGGTTCGCGGCCGCGGCGAAGCGGGCGCGACTGGTGATCGCGGTCTCTGAATTCTGCGCCGACGAGGTGACCACGTACACCGCGATCCCGCGCGACCGCATCCGCGTGGTGCCCAACGGCGTCGATCGCGAGCGCGCCACCGACGACGCAGTGAGGAAGGCTCGGCTGATCTACGCGATCGACGACCGACCGTACGTGTTCTGGGCCGGGACCTTCCAACCGCGCAAGAACGTGCGGGTGCTCCTCGACGCCTTCAGCCGGATCGACGAGCACGGGACGGTGCCGCACCGCCTGGTGCTGGCCGGACCACCGGGTTGGAAGCCCGACGACGCCGACGCCGAGGTCGCCGACGCGCTCGGCGACCGCGTCCGTCTCCTCGGCCCCGTGCATCGGGAGCAGCTGTTCCCGCTGTTCGCCGGCGCCGACCTGTACGCCCTGCCGAGCCGGCACGAGGGCTTTGGCATCCCCGCGCTCGAGGCGATGGCTCAGGAGACGGCGGTGCTGTGTTCGGACATCCCCGCACTGCGCGAGGTCGCGGGTGATGCCGCGCGCTTCGTCGCACCCGACGACATCGACGGGTGGGTCGACGCCCTCACCACGCTCCTGGGCGACGAGACCGGCGCGTGCAGCGCTCGTCGCGAAAGGACGAGCGCGCGTCGCCAACTACTCGTGGGAGCGGTGCGCGCGGGAGACGGCCGCGGTGTACCGGGAGGCGCTCAGCGGGTGAGACTGCCTACCGCGTGAGCACCTCGACACCGTCGTCGGTGACGAGGATGGTGTGCTCGAACTGCGCGGTGCGCGAGCCGTCGGACGTGGCCGCGGTCCAGCCGTCGGACCAGATGACCGGCTGGATGCTGCCCATCGTGATCATGGGTTCGATGGTGAAGACCATGCCCGGCTCCATGAGGGTGGTCAACGCGCGCTCGTGGTAGTGCGGCACCTGCGGCGGGCCGTGGAACACCTCGCCGATGCCGTGGCCCACGAACGCGCGCACCACGAAGAAGCCGGCCGCGTGGGCGTGGGTCTCGATCGCCTGGCCGATGTCGGAGATCGGCGCTCCCGGTCGCACCGCGGCGATGGCGTGCTCGAGGCACTCCTCGGTGACCTTCACGAGGCGGCGCGACTCGGCGTCGACCTTCCCCACGCAGAACGTGGCGTTGGTGTCACCGTGCACGCCGCCGACGTAGACGGTGACGTCGACGTTCACGATGTCGCCCTCGAGGAGCGCGCGGTCGTCGGGGATGCCGTGGCAGATGACCTCGTTGACCGACGTGCACACCGACTTGGGGAAGCCCTTGTACCGGAGCGGGCTGGGATAGACGCCGCGCGAGAGGTGCGCCTCGTGCGCGACGCGGTCGAGCTCGTCGGTGGTGATCCCGGGCGCCACCGCCGCGCCCGTCTCCTGCAGCACGTCGCGCGCGATGCGACACGCGACGCGCATCCGTTCGATCACGTCGGGTGCCTTCACTGCCGATTCGGTCGTGCGCACCGGCGCGCCGGGAGTGGCGTAGTCGGGGCGCACGATGTCGTCGGGAACCGCGCGCTCGGGACCGACGGTCCCCGCGTGCACGAGCGCGGCCTTGTGGCAGCGCTTGTACTTCTTGCCGCTGCCGCACCAGCAGTCGTCGTTGGCCCGGAGCACGGTCGTGGTCACCAGGCTCCCGAACATCTCGGGGTTGAGTGTGGAATGGCACACCGAAGTCCGAGATGCTCGTGAGGAGGGCAGACGTCACCAGCCACGGTCCACCCACTCCTGGAGGTGCGGGCGTTCGGTGCCGATGGTGGTGTCGAGGCCGTGGCCGGGGAGGACCGGAGGTCGGGGGGGAGCGTGAAGAGGCGGCGGTCGATCGAGTCGATGATCTGCTCGAAGTTGCCGCCGGCGAGCGAGGTGTTGCCGGGACCGCCCGGGAACAAGGTGTCGCCGCTGAACAGGACCGGATGCTCCTCGAGCAGGAACGACGTGGAGCCGGCGGTGTGGCCGGGATTGTGGATCGTGCGCAGGCGCAGGTCGCCGATCGCGATCACCTCGTCGTCGGGGATCACGAAGTCGTAGGCGGGCAGCATCGATGCGTCGTCGGGCGCGATCCCGACGTCGATCCCCGCGTTGCGCACGGCCTCGACCGCTTGGATGTGGTCCCAGTGACCGTGGGTCGTGAGCACCCGGCGCACGCCGGTGGCCTTGCTCACCTCGAGCAGCAGCTCGTGCTCGTTGGCGGCGTCGATGATGACCGCGTCACCGCTGCCCTTGCACCGGACGACGAACACGTTGTTCTCGAACGGGCCGACGATGAGCTTCTCGATGCGCACCGTGGGCGTCTCGTAGTGGGCCGGGCGGGGCATGCGATCAGGGTACCCGGGCGCTTCGCGAATCGCCCCGACGACGGCTGCCAGTTGGCCACCGGCCTGGCTCGACGCGAGGCCGGTCCGGTAGCGTTCGCGCCACCTATCCCAGTACCAGCCGGGGGCCCCATCGTGAACTTCGCCTTCTCCGACGAGCAGGAGCAGCTCCGCGACGCCGTGCGTCGATTCCTCGAGTCGAAGTCACCGTCGACCGAGGTGCGGCGCCTGATGGAGACCACCGAGGGCTACGACCCCGCGGTCTGGGCGCAGATGGCGAACGAGCTCGGCCTCCAGAGCCTCCACATCCCCGAGGAGTACGGAGGCCAGGGCTTCACGTTCGTCGAGCTCGGCATCGTGCTCGAGGAGATGGGCCGGGTGCTGCTGTGCGCCCCCTACTTCTCGACCGTCGTGCTCGCGGCCGACGCCATCATCAACGCCGGCACCGACGATCAGAAGGCCAAGCTGCTCCCGGGCATCGCCGCCGGTGAGACCATCGCAGCGCTCGCGTTCACCGAGCCCAACGGCAAGTGGGACGCCACCGGCATCGAGATGGTGGCCAAGGGATCCGGCGACAGCTTCACGCTCGACGGCACGAAGATGTTCGTCATCGACGGCCACACCGCCGACCTCATCGTCGTCGCGGCTCGGCTCGAGGGCACGACCGGCGAGGACGGCATCTCCTTCTTCACCGTCGACGCCGGCGCGTCGGGCCTCACCCGCACCGCGCTCGCGACGATGGACCAGACCCGCAAGCAGGCCAAGCTCGAGTTCTCCAACGTCGCGGCCACGCCGCTCGGCGAGCCCGGTGCCGGCTGGGCTGCGCTGTCCAAGACGCTCGACCAGGCGGCGGCGATGTCGTCGAACGAGATGGTCGGGGGCGCGCAGAAGGTGCTCGAGATGTCGGTGGAGTACGCGAAGGTGCGCGTGCAGTTCGGTCGGCCGATCGGGTCGTTCCAGGCGATCAAGCACAAGTGTGCCGACATGCTCCTCGAGGTCGAGTCCGGCAAGTCGGCCGCGTACTACGCGGCGTGGGCGGCGGCCGAGGACAACGAGGAGCTGCCGGTGGCGGCGAGCCTGGCCAAGGCCTACTGCTCCGACGCCTACTTCCACGCCGCGGCGGAGAACATCCAGATCCACGGCGGCATCGGCTTCACGTGGGAGCACGACGCCCACCTGTACTTCAAGCGCGCGAAGAGCTCCGAGATCCTGCTCGGTGACGCGACCTACCACCGCGAGCTCCTCGCCCAGCGCATCGGCATCTAGCCGCCCGAAGCTCGACGGCGAGACGCACCCCCGATCATTCGCTAGCCTGCGCCGATGGCGGTTCTGGTCGTGCTGCTCGCAGTCGTGGTCGCGCTGCTGGCATTGCTGGTGGCCGGGCTCCTGCGCAGCCACGCGGAGATCCTCCGGGCGCTGCACCAGCTCGGTGTCAACATGGACCCCGCCCAGGGTGACGGCGCCGGCATCTCCACCCCCGTGGGGTCGCCGGTGATCCGATCGGCGGAGGTGCCGAAGCGGCCGACGCGCACCGCCGTCGACGTGGTCGGCACCACACCGGAGCACGACGCGGTCAGCATCGCGATCGAGGGGACGAAGCACCTCACGTTGCTCGCGTTCCTGTCGAGCGGCTGTGGCTCGTGCCTCGCGTTCTGGGACGTGTTCCGCGACGGCGGCCCGGTCGAGATCCCCGGCGCGGCGCGCCTCGTGTGCGTGAGCAAGGACGCCGGCGAGGAGAGCGTCTCGAGCATCAAGCGCTTGGCGCCCACCGAGATCCCCACCGTGATGTCGAGCGCGGCGTGGGCCGACTACGACGTGCCGGTGGCGCCCTTCTTCGTGCTGATCGACGGCGCGTCGGGTGACGTGATCGGTGAGGGTGCGGCCAACGAGTGGGATCAGGTGCAGTCGCTGTTGCACACCGCGCTCGACGATGCCGGGCTGCTCGACAAGAAGGGCAACTACCAGGGTGGCCGCGCCAACGGGAAGCCGCGGGCCGACGCGCTGCGCGAGGCGCGCGCCGATCGCGACCTCCTCGCGGCCGGGATCCGTCCGGGCGACCCGAGCCTCTACACGTTGACGGGACTCGAAGCCGACGACACGGGAGCTGGCAGGTGACCGATCTCACTGCGCACGGCATCGAGGTCACGTTGCCGCCCGGCTGGGAGGGCCGCGTCTTCCGACGGCCTACCGATGGCGAGGTGTCGATCGCGGCGGCAGACGGGCCACCTGCGCCCTACGGCGAGACGACGCACGCGGTGGTCCACGTGTCGACCATCGCGTTGCCTCCCGGCATCGGCGATTTCGCCAGCGGCGCGGTCGACAAGCTCGGCCCCGACGACGCGCTGATCGTGCTGTTCGAGTACGACCCGGCGAGTGTCGGCGAGCCGTTGTTCAGAGCGGCGGGCATCCCGAAGCGCCTGACCGAAGGCGACTTCAGCACCAACGTGCTGCAGCGCTCGATCCGGGGTCAGGGCGGCGTCCAGCGGTTCTTCCACGAGGCCGGTCGCGCCTTCTGCCTCTACGTGGTGCTCGGTTCCTTCGCCAACCGGCGCCGGACGGTGCCGGCGGTGAACCAGGTGCTCGCGACGCTCACCGTCGACCAGCTCAACGCGGCGGGCGAGCCGGTCACGACCACGACGACGACGACTGCACCTCCCACCACCACGCCCCCGACGACGACCGAGGCACCGACGACGACGACCACCACCACCACACCCCCGACGACGACCGAGGCACCGACGACCACGACCGGGGCGCCCACGTCGGGCGGTACGGCGCCGTGAGCGTCCTCGCAGGGCCGTTCGCGATCGCCGCGGTACTGCTCGCGATCGGGGGTGCGGCCAAGGCGGTGCGACCGCGCGACACCGCGCTGGCCCTCACCGCGGTCGGCGTTCGGTTCCCACGGCTGCTCCCCGGCCGCGTCGTCGTACGCGTCGGGGGAGCACTGGAGGCGGTCATCGGTGCGACCGCGCTGCTCGTCGGTGGCCCGCTGTTGTGTGCGCTGGTCGCACTCAGCTACGTCGCGTTCGCGGGCTTCGTGCTCGTCGCGCTGCGCACCGGCGCGCCGATCAGCTCCTGCGGGTGCTTCGGCAAGGTCGACACCCCGCCGAGCGTCGTGCACGTCATCCTCGACCTTGCGTTCGGCGGTGTCGCCGCGGCCGCGGCGATCGTCGGCGAGGTCGCGCTCCCCGACGTGCTCGTCGACCAGCCGTTGCTCGGCATGCCGTTCCTGTTGCTCCTCGTGATCGGATGTGCGCTCGTGTTCCTCGCGTTCACCTCGCTCCCGAAGACCCTGGCCGTCGTTCGTGAGGTCGCCGCGTGAGCGCGCCCCCGAGCGGAAGCAAGGGCATCGCCCTCACCAACTGGATGGTGAACAAGGCCGCCGGGCTGCTCGACCGCAAGTCCAGCCGCCGCGGCTTCATCCTGGGCTCGGCGATGGTCGGGTCGGCCGTCGCCGTGGCCGGTTGTGTCCCTGCGACGCAACCCGGCAGCCTGTACAAGCGCATCACCGACTGCGCGGGTGGTCTCTGCACCGACGGCTACACCGAGTTCTGCTGCACCATCAACAACGGCGTCAACGCCTGTCCGTCGGGGAGCTTCATCGGTGGCTGGTGGCGCGCCGACTACTCCAGCTTCTGCAACGGCACTCGCTACTACATGGACTGCATGCAGAACTGCTGCGGTCCGGCGCAGGGCAACGGTTTCTGTGCCGGCTGTACCGAGTGCAAGTGCGCCAGTGGTTGCGACACGCGGCGGGTCTACTGCAACTACTTCCGCTACGGACAGTGTCATCAGGAGATCGGCATCACGGGGCCGATCGCGTGCCGCGTCGTCACCTGCACGCCGCCGTACACCATCGCCGACTACGCGTGCAGCACGGTGGCGGCGGTGGACAACGCCACGGCCGAACACGCTCCCGCGCACGGCTGCGCCCCCGCGAAGTCGTACGCTGCCGTCTTGCCGAGCGCCGGTGCGGTCGTCTCGTCGTCCGGGAAGCTCGCGGCGTTCGGCCGACTGTCCGACTCCACCATGGCGTTGCAGGAATTCAACGGCTCCAGTTGGAGCACCTCGAGCATTCCGTTCGCGATCTGTACGTCGAACATCGCGGCGACGTCGAACGGGTCCACCACCTTCGCGTTCGTCAAGAGCAACAACGGCGGGTACTGGTGGAACCGACGCCCCAACAGCGGATCCTGGTCGTCGTCGTGGGTCAACATCGGCGGCAACTTCGTCTCCGACCCGGCGATGGCGTCCGACGGGAGTGGTGTCTACGCGTTCGGGCGCGGGGCGGACGACGGCGTCTGGTACTCGAAGTCGACCGGCTCGAGCTTCAGCGCGCCCGCGCCGCTGGGCGGGACCATCACCTCCGATCCCTGGGCGGTGTCGGACGGCACCGGCCTGTACGTCTTCGCTCGAGGTACGGACCGAGCGATCTGGTACAACCGCCTCGTGGGCGGAAACCCCGGTGGGTGGACGTGGCTCGGCGGCACCTTGACCTCCGACCCGATGGCGTGCGGCACGTCCAGCGGGCCGATCGTCGTCGCGCGGGGCACCGACAACGCGGTGTGGGTGCGCTACGTGTCCGGTCAGAACGGGAACAACTGGCTGTGGACCGGCGGGAAGGCGACGTCCGACCCGGCGATCTGCAGCGGACCGGCCGGCACGTTCCTGTTCGTACGGAGCAACGACAACGCCATCTGGTACAGCAAGTACAACGGCGGCACGTCGTGGGCGCCATGGACGAGGCTGGGCGGCAGCTCGTCGTCGAGTCCGATCGCGATCAGCGACTCCGCCGGGGTGTCGGTGTTGTTCGTCGGCACCGACCGTGCGCTGCGCACGTTCCGCTTCGCCAACGGCTCCTGGGGACCCGAGCAGTCCATCCGCGGCGGCTTGGCACCGGTGCGGGGCGGCAGCTGAGCGTGCGTGTCCGCTGCCTGCTGGTCGCGTGCGCGGTGGCAGGTCAGTTGACACTCTTCGCGATGCCTGCGAACGCGGCGGACGCCGTGTCGCCGGGCGCGCCACAGGGGAACGTCACGCCCACGCTGCAACCTGCCACCGGCGTCGCCATCGTTGCGCAATCGGCGCCGGTCGAGGGGCGCGTGGCGCTGCTGCTGCGCAACGGCACCGCGAAGCCGGTGCGCATCGATAGGGTCACGGCAACGGCGACGGGAGCTGACGGCGGGACGGCGACGCGCGCTCGCACCCTCAAGACCTATCCGCAGGTCCTCGCGCCCGACGGGCTCGCGCTGTCCTCGGTCGTCTTCCACACGAAGGAGCTCGCTCCCGACGACACCATCTCCGTGAAGGTGCGCAGCAGGCGGGTGTCGAACGCCCGGGCGAAACGGGTCTTGTCGGTCGGCGACCTCGCGCTCTCGCCTCCCGGTACCGGCACCGTCGCGCAGACCATGTCGGCGACGCTCACCAACGCCACGAGCGCGTGGGTGGCCAAGTTGCCCGCGACGGCGGTGATGTGCTTCGGCGAAGCCGGGACCCCCACCACCTTCACCGCGAACGCGCGCGTCGACTCGCCGCATCGGGCCGGGCAAGACCGCCTCGACCACGGTGCCCCTCGCGTTGCTGTGCCCCACGTACCTCGTCGCCGCCCGAGCGTCCTAACGTTCGACCGTGGCGGTCGTCATCGGGTTCCTCGTGGTGGGCATCGTGATCGGCATCGCCGCGTTCTTCGTCACCCGCGAGGCGACGCGGATCGCCAAGGAACCGCCGCCCGCGCTCTACCACCTCGACGACGCGCTGGCATGGGTCGTCGACCACCTCCCTGACGACGTCGCCGCCACCCTCACCGTCGACGACGTGCGGCGCATCCTCGAGGCCCAGGTCGAGTTCTTCAAGCGCAAAGGGGTGTCGTCGAACGGTTCGACCGCGTATCCGTCGGGTTCGGTGGTGATCGGTGGCTCGGAGACCGTCGACTACGTCCTCGAACGCTGCGCGGCGACCGGCGAGAGCTACCTGCCCGAGCAGGTGTACGGCGTGATCGACACGCAGTTGAGCTACTTGCGCGCGATCGGTGCGGTCGGGCCGCCGGCCGAGGGCGACGCCGGTGCCGACCCGGGCAGTGACCGTCTGAGCGACTGAGCGCGGGCCCGCTCGAGGAGCGACGGACGACCGTCGAGCTCGCGCATGAAGCGGCGCACGCGGCGGTGCCGCGCTCGGACGAGCACGAAGCCGAATTCCATACCGGTTTCGGCCGTCGTCAAGCGTTCGCGCAGTTCCCACCGGTGGCCCAGGACATCGGCGCAGTAGCGAAGGACGTCGACGAATTCGTCGTCGGTCCAGCAATGCACGTGGATCGACCGTTCACGATGCCAGGCGAACAGCTGCGCCCGTGCGGCGAGATCGTCGGGGAGCACGAAATCGGGTCCCTGGTCGGAGCCGAGGAGGAAGTCGAGCACGTGCTCGTCATCGGGCTCGGTGGCGGCGACCTCGTGATCGCCGATCACACACGCGAGGGGGGTCGGGTCGCGGTGGCGGTCGAACGTGCAGCGCCGATCGGGGAGCACGAGGAGCAGCACACCGCCGACGCGGAGGACGCGATGGGCGTCGTCGAGGAAGCCGAGCGGATCGGCGAGATGCTCGAGCACGTGCGACGCCACGACGAAGTCCTGGCTGGTGGACTCGATCGCCCCGAGGCGGTCGGTGTCGAGGTCGGCGAGGAGGTCGGGTTCCACGAAGCCCATCCCGACGGGGAGCTCCGGGAACAGCTCGTGGTGGACGGTCGACGTGAGGCGGTCGACGAACTGCACCGACACGCCCGCGCCGACGGGGAAGGGCGCGTGCCCCGGTCCCACCTCGATGCCGGTGCCCCTGAGGTGCGTGCTCAGCGCCTCACGACTGCTCATGCCCATCCGTGCCGGTTGGTCGTCCGTGGTCGATCTGGTGCGACGCGCCCGGATGCGGTCGCGTTGGCCGAGATCATGGCGCATGGTCGGGCGACGTGCGCAAAACGTGCTCGTCCCGGTGTTCCTCGATGTGGTTCAATCGTCGGTACCAGAGAAAGGAGGTGGTCCAACACATGCATGATCAACATGGGACCCTGGAGGTGCGCGGCCGCTGAGGCAGCCACGTCAGCCTTGTACGAAGGACTGCCTGGCGGAATCCACACCGCTGCGCCGCCGCCACGACGGGTGAGAGCTGGTCCCCCTCACGCAAGCCGTCCGGCGGAATCCAACATGCTTTGACGGAGGGCGCTTCGGCGCCCTCCGTCGCGTCTTCTCCCCGTCGTTCGCTCCCGCTCACTCCGTCCCAGCGGCGAGCGACGGGCGGAGCCCGACCGCTCGCCGGGTCTTCACCCCGTCCAGCCCCACTCGCGGCCGACGGCGTAGTCTCGGAGACCGTGAGTCGACCGACGCGCTTCGAGGAGTTCCGCTACCTGGGCGACAAGCGGAAGCAGGTCGTGTACGACCTCGACACCGACGACGCCGACGCCCAGGAGGCGATCACCGAGCTGCTGGCGTCGGAACGCTTCGCCGCGTTCTCACCCGACACCCTCGACGAGGCCCGCAACCGCGGCTACCACCCGCACGCGAGCGCTCGCGAGTCGACCGCCGCCGACTGACGACTCGGGCTGACTACTCCGGAACGGCCAGGCTCGGGAGTGCGTCGACGCAGCCCTTGAGCCGAGCTTCGAACGCGACGTCGGAGAGCGCAGCCTCGCTCGGCACCGACGCGGGATCGTCGGGGAGGCCGTCGAGCTCCACCCACGACGTGCAGCCGCCATAGGCGGCGTCCCACGCCACGGTCACCGGCTCCAGCAGGCGGTGCACCCGCAGCGCCAGCACCCACAGGGGGTGGCGCTTCTTCCAGCCCAGTCGTGAGGCGGCGTAGTCGTCGGTCCAGATGAGCTTCGACGCGATCGCGTCGAGCTCCTCGGCCTCGGTGATCGTCGCCAGCTTGACGACGTCGGCCCAGCCCTCGATCGTGATCGGGTCGCCGACCGGGGCCGCGTCGCGCGAGCTCGATCCAGTGGCGGTAGGGCTCCTTGAGCAGCTCGGCCTTCTGGTGCTCGGCGGTGGGGTAGAGCCAGAAGCGGTTGGACTGCACCGAGAAGTGGCGTCCGTCCTCGCGCAGACCGCCTTTGCGCACGTCGAGGATCTGCTCACCCTCGAGCAGCGCGTGCACCACGACGGCCCATTCCTTGCAGGACGGTGCCATGTGCCCACAATAGGCGGGCCATGGACGACACGATCCTGTCCGGAGACCTCAAGTTGTCCGCCCACGTGGCGGTGCCGAACCCGCCGGTGCCGAGCCTCGGTCTCGTGCTCTGTCACGGTCTGCCCAACCCGCCACGCGGCGCGGCGACGGTCGGCACCACCTATCCCGACCTCGCCGACCACATCGCCAACGAGGCGGGGTGGACCGTCCTCACGTTCAACTTCCGTGGCACCGGCACGTCCGAGGGCGATTTCTCCGCGCACGGCTGGCTCGACGACCTGCGCAACGCAGTGCGCGCACTCCACGCGCGTCCCGACGTACGCGGCGTGTGGATCGCGGGCTTCGGTCACGGAGGGACGTTCGCGGTGTGCGCGGCGGCCGACGACCACCTCGTGCGTGGTGTGGCGACGATCGCGTCACCGAGCACGCTGCGCGACTGGGCCGTGGATCCCGGTCGGTTGCTCGCACACGCGCGGTCGATGGGCATGATCCGCAGCGAGGGATTCCCGTCCGACGCGACCCGGTGGGTGCGTGACATCGGTCGCGTCGACGCGATCGCGGCGGCGTCGCGCCTCGATCGTCGTCCGCTGCTCGTGCTGCACGGGGTGGAGGACGTCGAGGTGCCGGTCGACGACGCCCGCGCGCTTGCCGACGCCGGCCGACCCAATTCCGAGCTCCGACTCGTGCAGGGTGGAGGCCACCGACTGCGCCACGATCCGCGGGCCATCGCCACGTTGCTCGGCTGGCTCGCCCGCCAGGTGCCCAGCGGTACGTCCACCGAAGTGCCGGCCGCGGGCTGACGAGAGGAAGTCAGACCGCGCCGCGCGCGGCGTCGAGCACTGCGTCGAGCGTGTCGTCGAGCGAGTGCTCGGCCTGCCAGCCGGTGGCGGCGACGAGCTTGCCCGGATCGCCGACGAGCACGGGAACGTCGACCGCGCGCACGAGGTCGGTCGCGGTGGCGACGCGCAACGGATGCCGCGCGCGGCCGACGAGACGTTCGGCGAGGTCGCCGACGCGCACACCGTGGCCCGAGCACACGTTGTACGTCTCGCCGGCAACCCCCCGGTCGGCGAGCAACGCGTACGCGCGCACGACGTCGCGCACGTCGCTGAAGTCGCGCACGGGATCACCGTTGCCGAGGACGATCTCGTCGGTTCCGTCGCGCTCGGCCGCGGCGATGCGCGCCGCCAGGCCGGGCACCAGGAAGGCCGGCGACTGGCCGGGCCCCGTGTGATTGAAGGCGCGCGTGCACACCACCCAGAGCCCGTGCCTCCGGTGCGCGTCGAGCGCCACCGACTCGGCGGCGACCTTGCTCTTCCCGTAGGGAGTGATCGGTCGACACTCCGTGCGCTCGTCGACCGGGATGTCGTCGGGATCGACGGTGCCGTACTGCTCGGCGCTGCCGACCACGAGCACCGCGCGCGACGCCGGCCGCGACGCACACGTCGACCACGGCGCGCGTGCCGTCGACGTTCACGCGGATGAGCAGGTCTCCGTCGGTCCACGACGCGCCGACGTGGCTGCGCGCCGCCAGGTGGTACACGACGTCGGGCGACTCGACGGCGATGCGCCGCGCCACGGCGTCGGCGTCGGTGATGTCGACCGGCTGTGCGTCGTCGACGTCGAGTGACACGACGTCGATCCCCTGGCCCGTGAGATGACCGACGAGGTGGCGACCCACGAAGCCCCGCGCGCCGGTGACGACGGCCTTCACGATCGCGTCGCCCGGTAGAGATCCAGGAGCTCGTCGACGGTCTGACGCCACGAGAAGGCGTCGTGTCGCGCTCGTCCCTGCACCACGAGGTCGCGTCGGGTGGTGTCGTCGGTCAGCGCCGACCGCAACGCGTCGGCGAGGGAATCGGCGTCGTCCGGTTCGACCAGCAGCGCAGCCTCGCCCACCACCTCGGGGATGGCACCGGCGCGGCTCGCCACCACCGGGACGTCCGCGGCCATGGCCTCGAGCGGCGGGAAGCCGAAGCCCTCGTAGTGCGACGGGAACGCGAGCACCGACGCACCGGCCAGCAGATCGGCGCGATCGTCGGCCGACACGTAGCCGAGGGCGCGGACTCGGTCGCGGTAGCGGGCCGCGGTGAGCGCGGCGTCGAAGTCGTCGCTTCCCCATCCACGCGCGCCGGCCACGACGAGCCGAAGGTCGGGGTCGTCGGCCGCGAGCGCGTCGAATGCACGCACCAACACCGGGAAGTTCTTGCGCGGCTCGATCGTCCCCACCGCGAGCACGTACCGGTTCGTTCCCCGCGCGAGCGTCCACGCGCGGCATCACCCCCGTGGACCGGCGGCACGCCCGGGTACACGCGCACCACACGTTCAGCGGGAACCGGGAACGTCGCCACGACCTCGTCGCGCACGAAGTCGCTGGTGGTGTGGATCCATGCGCCCCGGCCGACCACGCGTCGGAGCAGCGCGGGATAGTCGAGCGCGTCGGAGGCCACGAACTCGGGGTAGCGCACGAATCCGAGGTCGTACACCGACACCACCTCGGGCGCCCTCGTCGGCGGAGCCACGTAGTTGGTGGCGTGCACCACGTCGACGGGGCCGGTCCAGCGCTCGATCCCCGGCATCTCGCTGCGCAGCCATGCCTGCCGCACGAGGCGCGCCGGGTACGGGCGCGTGGCCGAGCGCGTGCCCGGGGGCAGATGCTCGACCAACTCGTCGCGCCCGCGCAGGGTCAGCGCGTAGGCCACGAGCTCGACATCGGGCCGACGGGCGAGCTCCGCCATGATGCCGGCGACCACCTCACCGACGCCGGAGCGGAATCCGAGCAGCGGGGTGCCGTCGAGCGCCAGGCGCATCATCGACCGGGCCGCAGGATCAGATCTCGAGCGGCTCGTGCTCGATGGCCTCGATGAGCACGCTGAGGTCGCCCTCCTGCGAGCGCACGCGAGCGAGGAGGAACACCGTCATCATCACCGCGGCGCCGAGGCAGCCGGCCAGGTAACCGAGCTCCACCCGCAGGAAGAGGTCGTCGATGGTGGCGGAGCTGCCGAGGGCCATGACCCCGACGCACAGCACGAGTCCGACCGCCCACGCGATCAGCGCGCGGCCATGGCCCATGAGGGCGATCAGCGCCTGCGCCAGCGTGAGGGCGAGGATGAACGCCGCGCTCCCGAGGAACAGCAGCGTGAGGTCGCGGCTGCCGAGGTTGAACTTGTCGCCGAAGAGGATCTCGCCCACCGTCGGTCCGATGGTGGCACCGGCGGCGACGCCGAGCGCACCGACGCCGAGCACGATCATCGCCAGCTTCTTGAGACCCGAGCGGAAGTCGGCGTGCTTGCCCGCGCCCGAGAGCGCGGCGAGCTTGGGGAGCAGCGCGGCCTGGATGGCCTGGAAGAGCAGGATCGGGATGCGGGCGATGAAGAACCCGACGATGAAGTCGGCCGCCGCGTCGCGTTCGGCCTTGCCCTGCGCGAGCACGAGCACGCCGAGCGCGGCGGAGTAGCTGAGGGCCTGCGCGGCGAGCGACCCCAGGAACAGCAGCGTGAGGTTGGTCGACAGCTCGGACCACTCGGCGTCGGGGCCCGGCTCGACCAGCCCGTGCTGGCCCCACACCGACACGATGCTGGCCAGCAGCGGAGGGATCGCCAGCGCGAGCCCGTACCAGACGAGCTCGTCGATCCCGGCGGCGTAGATCACGATCACGGGCAGGATCCGGAAGACGCCCTCGGCGCCGAGGATCATGCCGTAGGGCCCGAAGCGACCGTTGCCCGACAGCGTGCCGCGCGTGATGTGCTGCACCGCGTAGGTGCCGAGCGCGATCACGAAGCAGACGAGCAGCACCTCCTGCCCGTGGAAGAGGCGGTCGGTGAACCCGAACGCCTCGAAGCCGACGACGGACAGCGCCATGAGCGAGAGGGCGAGGATGAGCCCCGCTTGCGCGGCCTTGCGCACCACGGGCCCGCCGCCGATCGAGCGCGAACGCCGGTCGGCGACCGCGCGCCCGACCTCCTGCTCGAGCGGGAGGAAGAAACCCGGCGCGACGACGAAGACGAGGATCCACAGGCCGTTGAGGGCCGCGTACTCCGACTTGGTGAGCCCCTTGAACGCGAGGATCTGGAAGCCGTAGGCCGTGATGCCCGAGATGAGGAGGCCGAGGCCGACGGCGTAGGTCCCCTCGGGGACGGGCAGCTTGCGAGCGGCTTCGATGAGTCGTTGTGCGCGCTGCGACATGCTCTCTCGCGGTGGGTTCCGGCGTGGGGTCCGGATCGACGACGATCCGGCGATGCCCGGCGAGTCAGCATATCGGTGTGACCCTGCCGTTCCGGGTACCAGCGGGGCGGATCCGGGCGCGAGGATGGCGGTCCGTGAGCACCCGAACCCTCCTCATCCTCGCCGCGCTGACCGGGGTCGCGATCCTCACGGCCGGCGCGGTGCAGATCCTGCTCGCCCGCTGAGCGGGGCACGGGACTCGGGCTGGTCATGCTCGGTCAAGCCCCGTCCGGAAGCGGTCGAGTGAAGGTTCGGGAACGGAATGACCGGAGTCGGGGTTCCGCCTGGAAGAATGGCGGAGTTCCGCACGTGAAGGCCGGGTGGCGCACTCTCGCCGCGCCGGTGATCTCGAGGAGGTGGCCGTCCTGGCCGAGCAATTCGACGTCGTGGTCCTCGGTGGTGGCCCGGCTGGCTACGCGACCGCCCTCTACGGTGCCGCGGCTGGTCTCGACATCGCCCTCGTCGAGGACGGCCGGGTCGGCGGGACGTGTCTGCACCGCGGCTGCATCCCGGCGAAAGAGCTCCTGCAGACCGCCGAGGTCCTGCGCACCATCCAGCGGGCGCCCGACTTCGGCGTCGACGCCGGGGTGCCCTCGCTCGACCTGGCCCGCTCTCAGGCCCGCAAGCGCGAGGTCATCGACCGGCTGACCAAGGGGCTCGAGACCCTGCTCAAGGGGCGCAAGGTCACGGTGTTCGACCAGCGCGGCGAGATCGCCGACGCCGCCGCCCACCGCCTCCGCCTCGCCGACGGCACCGAGGTGGAAGGCGCCAACCTGGTCGTGGCCACCGGTTCGTACCCGCGCTCGCTGCCGCGTCTCGACTTCGACGGGACACGCGTCCTGTCGTCCGACCACGTACTCGACCTCGACGAGCTGCCGGCGCGTGTCGCCATCATCGGCGGGGGCGTCATCGGTGCCGAGTTCGCGTCGATGCTCGCCGACATGGGCAGCGAGGTCACCATCATCGAGGCGCTGCCGCGCATCCTCGCGCCGACCGACAAGGACGCCGGCAACGTCGTGGCCCGCTCGTTCAAGAAGCGCGGCATCAGCGTCAACACCTCGGCGCGCGTCACCGGCATCGAGGGTGCGGCGGAGCTCACCGTCACGTGGGAGACCGACGCCGGCGAGAAGTCGGTCGTCGTCGACAAGATCATCGTGTCGGTCGGGCGGGCGCCGTGCAGCGGTGGGTTCGGTCTCGAGACCTCCGGCGTGGAGATCGACGATCGCGGCTTCGTCGTGGTCGACGGGCAGATGCGTACCAACGTCGCCGGCGTGTTCGCGGCGGGCGACGTGGTCGACACGCCCGCGCTCGCTCACGTCGGGTTCGCCGAAGCGGTCGTGATCGTCAAGACCATCCTCGGTGAGCCGGTCACGCCCGTCGACTACGAGAAGGTCCCCTGGGTCGTGTACTCGCATCCCGAAGTCGCGTGGTGCGGTCTCACCGAGGAGGAGGCGCGCGAGCGCGGTCACGACGTCGCGGTCACTACGCATCGCTTCGCCGGCGATGCCCGGGCGATGATCCTCGGCGACACCGAGGGCCTCGTGAAGCTCGTCACCGACGCCGACGGTCAACTGCTCGGCGCGCACTTCGCCGGGCCGTGGGCGACTGAACTGCTCGGCGAGGGGTATCTCAGCGTCAACTGGGAGGCCAACGCCGCCGACATCGCCGCGCTGATCCATCCGCACCCCACGTTGAGCGAGGTGTTCGGTGAGGCCGCGCTCGGTCTCACCGGCCGCTCCATCCATTAGTCGCACCGACCCCCTACACCCCCCACCCGAGGAGTACGCAGTGGACGTGACGATGCCCCAGCTCGGGGAGACGGTCACGGAAGGCACCATCACGCGCTGGCTGAAGCAGGTCGGCGAGCACGTCGATGCCGACGAGCCGTTGTTCGAGGTCTCGACCGACAAGGTCGACTCGGAGGTGCCGGCGCCCGCGGCGGGCGTGGTCACCGAGATCCTCGTGCCGGAGGGCGAGACGGTGGAGGTCGGCACCCGCCTCGCGGTGGTGGGCGACGCGGCCGGCGCGCCTGCGGCTGCCCCGGCAGCCGAGGCACCGGCGCCCGAGCCGGAGCCTGAGCCGGAAGCGACGCCGGAGCCGACGCCGGAGCCGACACCTGAGCCCGTGCCGGAGCCGGCACCCGAACCGGCGGCCGCGGCGCCCGCGCCCGAGCCGGTCTCGCCACCCCCGATCTCGTTCAGCGCCGACCCTGCGCCGACTCCGGAGCCGCAGCCCGTGGCGGCCGACGACTCGACGACCACCGCCGACGGCGAGGGCGACACCACGCTGACCTCGCCGATCGTGCGCCGCCTCGTGGCCGAGCGGGGGCTCGACGTCTCCACCATCGAGGGCAGCGGCCCCGGTGGGCGCATCACCCGCAAGGACGTGCTCGACGCCTCGCACAACTCGGCACCGGCAGCTCCGGCACCGACAGCTCCGCCTCCCGCGGCTCCGCCTCCCGCGCCCGCACTCCGGCGCCCGCGCCGGCAGCCACGCCCACGCCCACGCCCACGCCCACGCCGCCTCCGACTCCGGCACCGGTTCCCGTGGCCTCCGCTCCGGCGGCGCCGGGCACGCCACGCGTCGCGCGCGACGAGGTCATCCCGTTCGACAACATCCGCCGCCGCACCGCCGAGCACATGGTGCAGTCGCTCGCCACCAGCGCGCACGTGTACACGTCGATCGAAGTCGACTTCGAGCGCGTCGAACGCGTGCGCGATGCGCACCGCACGATGTGGAAGGCGACGGAGGGCTTCTCGCTCACCTACCTGCCGTTCATCGCTCGCGCGTTCGCCGACACGGTGCACGAGTTTCCGAAGGTGAACGCGAGCGTCGGCGACGACGCGCTGATCGTCCATCACGACGTCAACCTCTCGATCGCGATCGATCTCGACTTCGAAGGTCTCGTCGCACCGGTGATCCGCGACGCCGACGGCAAGCGCCTGCGCCTCATCGCCCGCGAGGTGCACGATCTCGCTGAGCGCGCCCGGGCCAAGAAGCTGATGCCCGACGACGTCTTCGGGGGCACCTTCACCATCACCAACCCGGGCCCGTTCGGCACCTACGCCACGTTGGCGATCATCAACCAGCCACAGGTCGCGATCCTCTCGACCGACGGCATCAAGAAGCGGCCGGTGGTGGTGACCGGGCCCGACGGCGACGACACCATCGCCATCCACCACACCGGGTTGCTCGTGCTCACGTGGGACCACCGCGCGTTCGACGGCGCGTACGCGGCTGCGTTCCTGCGAGGGATGCGCACCGTGCTCGAGCAGCACAACTGGGAAGACGAGCTCGACTGATGCTGCGGGCGCGCTGGCTCGGTCGGGTGCCCCACGGGGAGGCCGATCGCCTGCAGCGCGCGCTGCACGAGCGCGCGTCAGACGACTACCTGCTGCTTCTCGAGCACCCGCACGTCTACACCCTCGGCACCACCGCCGATCCGGCCCACGTGCTGGTGCCGCCGGCGTCCGTCGGCGCGGAGTTGGTGCACGTCGACCGCGGGGGCGACGTCACGTACCACGGACCCGGTCAGCTCGTCGGCTATCCGATCGTCACGCTGCCCGAGTGGCGCGACGGCCTCCGCGACGTCGTGGCCTACGTGCGTCTGCTCGAGGACGTGCTCATCGGCGCGCTCGCCGGGTTCGACATCGACGCGCGTCGCGAAGCTCGGTACCCGGGCGTGTGGGTGGGCGACGAGAAGATCGCCGCCGTCGGCGTGAAGGTGGCGCGTGGTCGCACCCGCCACGGGTTCGCGCTCAACGTCGACCCTGATCTCGCCATGTTCGAACACATCGTGCCCTGCGGCATCCGCGACCGCGGGGTCACCTCGATGGCGGCGTTGCTCGGTGAGACGCCGGAGCTGCGCGCGGTCGTCGATGCCGTGGTCGCGCAGTTCGCGGCTCGCACCGGTGCCGCGTCGGTCGAACGCCAGGACGTCGTGTGGCGCGAGCACCCTGACGACCTCAGCGCGTTCACCCGCGCCGCGATGGCGGGTGAGGACACGCGCGTCGGTGCTCCCGTGCGGCTGCTCGGTCGTCTGGCTGAGGCCGGCGTGCTGGAGTCGGTCGACGGCCCGGGCACGCGCCGTCCGGAGTGGATGCGGGTGAAGGCCGACCTCGGCCCCAACTTCCGCGAGACCAAGCGCCTGGTGCAGCAGCTCGACCTCCACACCGTGTGCGAGGAGGCCGGCTGCCCCAACATCTACGAATGCTGGGCCGACCACACGGCCACGTTCATGATCCTGGGCGACCGGTGCACCCGCGCCTGCGGCTTCTGCCTCGTCGACACCCGCAAGCCGTTGCCCCTCGACCCCGACGAGCCGCGCCGGGTCGCCGACGCGGTCGCCACCCTCGGGCTCGAGCACGCCGTCATCACCAGCGTCGCCCGTGACGACCTCCCCGACGGCGGCGCGGCCGGCTTCGCGGCCACGATCGACGCGATCCGCGCCATCAGCCCGGAGACGCAGGTCGAGGTGCTGATCCCCGACTGCAAGGGGTCGACCGACGCCCTCGACGTGATCTTCGCCGCCCACCCCGACGTGCTGAACCACAACCTCGAGACGGTGGCCCGTCTCCACCGCGCCGCGCGGCCGTCCGCCGCGTACGCCCGCTCGCTCGCACTCCTGGCGCGGGCCTCGGATGCCGGTCTGCTGACGAAATCGGGCATCATCCTGGGCATGGGGGAGACGGCCGACGAGGTGCGCGGCGCCGTCGCCGACCTGCGCAACGTCGGGGTCGAGGTGCTCACGCTCGGCCAGTACCTCCGACCGTCGCGCCAGCACCTGCCGGTCGCGCGGTGGTGGACGCCCGAGGAGTTCGCGGAGCTCGGTGCGTACGCGGAGCGCCTCGGGTTCCGTCACGTCGAAGCCGGACCCCTCGTCCGCTCCAGCTACCACGCCAAGCGCGGCCACCGCTCCCCGAACCGGTTTTGGCGCCGCTGGGCGGCCAAAGAGCGGGGTTGAGCGGCGCCAAAACGGTGGTTTGAGCACCGTGTACGCGCGAACGGCTCGACCGGGCGCGGGCGCGCATGCGCGACGCTCGGCGTCGACGTCCTCCTCCTCTCCACCGGCGCCGACCTGCCGTACCTCACCGGCTACGAGGCGATGCCGCTGGAGCGGCTCACCATGCTCGTCGTGCCCGCCGACGCCGACGCGGTCCTGGTCGTCCCCACGCTCGAAGCGCCGCGTGTCGTCGAGCAGCCCGACGCGTTCGAGCTGTTCACGTGGGACGAGACCGACGACCCGATCGAGATCGTGGCCGGTCTCGTCGTGGGTCTCGCCCCTGAGATCGCGTCGGCGGCGATCGGCGACCACACGTGGGCGCGGTTCGTGCTCGACCTGCAGCACGCCTTGCCCGGTGTCGCGTTCCGGCGTGCCACCGACGTCACCGGGCCTCTGCGCGTCGTGAAGGACGCGGCCGAGATCAGCGCCGTTGCGGGCCGCGGCCGCCGTGGTCGACGACGATCGCGCGGATCATGCGCGAGCGTCCGTTCGCGGGTCGCACCGAGCTCGACGTGCACCGTGAGCTGGTGGAGCGCATGCTCGAAGGTGGCCACGAACGCGCCAACTTCGCCATCGTCGCCGCCGGCGCCAATGCGGCAAGTCCTCACCACGATCCGAGCGACCGGGTGATCGCCGACGGCGACGTCGTGCTCTGCGACTTCGGAGGCACCATGCACGGCTACTGCTCCGACATCACGCGCATGTTCGTCGTCGGCGACGTCGAGCCCGAGGTGCGCGACGCGTACGACGTGCTCGTCGCCGCGCAGGAGGCGGGCGTCCAGGCCGCGACCGTCGGTACGACCTGCGAAGCGGTCGACGCCGCGGCGCGCGCGGTGATCGCCGAGAGCCGGCTACGGCGACTTCTTCGTGCACCGCACCGGCCACGGCATCGGCACCGAGGCCCACGAGGATCCCTACGTCGTCTCGGGGAACTCGACCCCGCTGGTCGCGGGACACGCGTTCAGCGTGGAGCCGGGGATCTACCTCCCGGGTCGCTTCGGCCTGCGGCTCGAGGACATCGTGGTCGCCACCGACGACGGTCCCGAGCGGCTGAACCACGCAGCACGCGACCTCGCGATCGTCGGCTAGCGATGCAGCTCGACCTCGCGACGTTGCTCGCGCAGTGGGCCGCCGGCGGGCTCCTCTTCTGCTGGTTCACGACTCGTCGGCGCGAGGTCGGCATCGGCTACGGGTGGTTGCTGCGCATCTCGTTCGGCGTGATGGCGATCCTCTCGGTGGTGTCGGGTGCCGGCGACGACGGCACCGGCGCGCTGATCCGCAACGTGGGCACTGCGCTGATGGCGCTGGCGGCCGGCGTCGCGCTGCTCCAGTCGTACCTGCGTCGTGCGGCGGGTGTGCGTGGCAAACGTGAGACGCGGGAGCGCCGCACCGCGCGCGTCGCCGCCATGACCGGCGACGTGCACCCCGACGAGGATCACGAACCGCTACCGGAGTTCGATCCCCGCCTCGACCTCCTCGCACCCGTGTTCGGCTTCGTCGGGTTGTTCGGCGCGGCGGCGTTCGTGGGCGGCGACTACACCCTCAGCCTCGCCCGACTGCTCGTGGGCGCGGCGTTCCTGGGCGCGGTCTCCGACGCCATGCTCCTCGGACACTGGTACCTGGTGCAGCCGGGCCTCGGGCGCGAACCGATCAAGGAGCTGGTGAAGGCAGTCGGGTTCCTGTGGCCGTTCGAGCTGGTCGTGTACCTGATCCCGGTGGGCATGGTCTCGGTGCTGAACGGCAGCGTCGACGACGGCTACGGCGGCCTCATGGGCTGGATGTGGGTCGTCGCCGCGGTCACCACCATCGGGCTCGTCGTCGCGACCTGGTTCGCGTTGAAGGAGCGCTCCTACTCGGCGGTCATGGCGGCCACGGGGCTCATGTACCTGGCGATCCTCACCGGCTTCGGCATGGACCTGCTGCCCCGGGCGCTGTTGAGCTGACTCGTCCGGAGTTCGCCAGAGGCGGTCCGGTAGCGTGATGGAGCAATGTCTCGGCTGCAGGAGTTCGCGGGTACGCACGATCTCGCGATCAATCTCACCCTCCGTGAGCTGCGCGGCCGGTACAAGAAGTCGGTCCTCGGGTGGACCTGGTCGTTGCTCAACCCGCTGGCGACCGTCGCCATCTACTCGCTGGTCTTCAGCTACTTCCTGAAGATCGAGCCCCCGACCGGGCACCCGAGCGGCCTGCACTCGTTCGCACTCTTCCTGCTGTGCGCGCTCGTGCCGTGGAACCTGTTCCAGAACGGCCTGAACATGGGGCTCGGTTCGATCGTCGGCAACGGCAACCTCATCAAGAAGGTGTACTTCCCACGCGAGCTGCTCGTCGCCTCCGGCACCGCGTCGCTCGTGGTCACCATGCTGATCGAGATGGGCGTGCTCTGCGCCATCCTCCTGCTGGCCGGCAACATGGTCCTGCCGTGGATCCCGGTGCTGATCGCGCTGATCGCGATCGAGGCCGTGTTCGTCTTCGGGTGCGCGCTGGTGCTCTCGGTGTGCAACGTCTACTTCCGCGACGTGCAGTACCTGGTGGCGATCGCGCTGCAGGTGATCTTCTACACGGTCCCGATCGTCTACCCGATCCGGTTCGTACCGGTGCACGCGACGGTGTTCGGCGTCGAGATCCCGCTGTTGCGCATCTACTCCCTCAACCCGCTCGTGCGCTTCGTCGGCGCGTTCCGTGACGTGCTCTACGACCTCCGCTTCCCGTCGCTCTGGGACATCGCGTACATCACCCTGTGGGCGATCGGCGCGCTGGTGGTGGGCTACTGGGTGTTCGGCAAGCTCGACCGCCGACTCGCCGAGGAGGTCTGACGGTGGGCACGGCGATCGTGGTCGACGACGTCTGGAAGAAGTTCCGCCTCTACGACGAGCGCAACCAGTCGCTGAAGGCGGCGGTCATGCGCGGTCGGCGCGCCCGGTACAAGGAGTTCGACGCCCTCAAGGGCGTGTCGTTCGAGGTGCCGCAGGGCTCCACCTTCGGCCTCATCGGCGAGAACGGTTCCGGCAAGAGCACCCTGCTGAAGTGCATCGCCAAGATCCTGCGGCCCGAACGGGGCGCGATCACGAGTACCGGCAAGATCTCGGCCCTGCTCGAGCTGGGTGCGGGGTTCCACCCCGAGCTCTCCGGACGCGAGAACGTGTACCTCAACGGTGCGATCCTCGGCATGTCGAAGAAGCAGCTCGACGCGCGTTTCGACGAGATCGTCGAATTCGCCGGTCTCGCCGAGTTCATCGACTCGCCGGTGAAGAACTACTCGTCGGGCATGTACGTGCGGCTCGGATTCTCGGTGGCGATCAACGTCGACCCGGACATCCTCCTGGTCGACGAGGTGCTGGCAGTAGGTGACGAGCAGTTCCAACGGAAGTGCAACGAGAAGTTCGCGGAGCTCAAGGAGAGCGGCAAGACGATCGTGGTCGTCTCCCACGCGCTCGGCATCATGCGGACGCTGTGCGACCAGCTCGCGCTGCTCGAGCACGGCTCGCTGGTGAAGGTCGGCCCCTCGGGCGAGGTCGTCGACGCGTACCTCGGCGACGTGCACGAGGACCGCGTCGCCGACGGCACGCACGGGTCCCGCTGGGGGTCTGGCGAGGTGCTCATCGACGACATCGAGCTGCTCGACGCCGGTGGCCGCTCCGTCACGTCGGTGTGCACCGGCGACGAGGTCACGTTCCGGCTGACCTACCGGGCGAGCCGACCCATCGACAAGCCGGTGTTCGCATTCGGGATCCACACGCTCGAGGGCATGCACGTGACATCGCCCAACACGCGCGAGACCGGGTACACCGCCGATCGGATCGACGGCACCGGGCATCTCGACCTCCACGTCGACCGATTGCTGCTCGTCCCGGGCGTGTACGACATCAGCGCTTCGATCTCCGACTACGCATGCATGCACATGTACGACTGCCGGCACCGGTCGATCCGCTTCGACGTCGAGCGCGGCCACCCGGAAGAGGGTGGCGGCGTCATGTCGCTCGGCGGCGTGTGGGACGGCCTCGACCTCCAGGGCCTCGCGTGAGCGTGAGCGTGAACCGTCCTCGGGTGTCGGTGATCGTCGTCAACTATCGCGGTGCCGACGACACCATCGCGTGCATCGAGGGCCTCGCCGATCTCGACTGGCCGCGCGAGCAGCTCGAGGTGATCGTCGTCGACAACGCGTCCGGCGACGGAAGCGTCGAGCGGATTCGAGCGGCCGCGCCCGAGGTCACGCTGATCGAGTCGAAGAAGAACACCGGGTTCGCAGGCGGATGCAACCGGGCCGCCGGCGCGGCAACCGGTGCGTACCTCGCGTTCCTCAACAACGATGCCCGTCCGGATGCCCAGTGGCTCGTGGCGGCCGTCTCCGTGCTCGAGCACCGCGCCGGGGTCGCGTGCGTCGCCAGCCGGGTCCTCGACTGGGACGGCACCGAGATCGACTTCGCCGCCGCCTCCATGTCGTTCTACGGCCACGGGTTCAAGATGCACGCGGGCGATCCCGACGTCGCCGCGCACAACGAGGAAGCCGACGTGCTCTTCGCATCCGGCGCGGCGATGGTCATCGACGCTGGTGTGTTCGACCGGGTCGGCCGGTTCGACGAGCGCTACTTCATGTTCTTCGAGGACGTCGACCTCGGTTGGCGCTTGTGGCTCCTCGGCTACGAGGTCCGCTACGTCCCGGCTTCGTTCGTCTACCACCGTCACCATGCGTCGATGTCGAGCATCGGCTCCTGGCGCGAGCACTACTTGCTCGAGCGCAACGCGCTGTTCACCATCTACAAGAACTACGACGACGAGCACCTGCGCGACGTCCTGCCGGCTGCGCTCACGTTGACCATCGGGCGCAGCGTCGTGCGCGGTGGTGACGATCCCTTCATGCTCGAGGTGTCGAAGGCGGTCGCCGACGAGCCGTCGACCGCCTTCGTGCACAAGGAGACGCTCGCGGGGCCCTTCGCGGTCGACGCGTTCCTCTCCCAGCTCGACGACCTCAGCGACACACGGCGCGAGCTCCAGGCGGCGCGGCGACGCTCCGACGCCGAGATCCTCCCGTTGTTCCGGCAGCCGTTCCTCCCCAACTCCGACCTGCGGGCCTTCGGTCACCGGTACGCTGCAGCGGTGTCAGCCTTCGACGTCGAGGCCAGCTTCCCGGCGCGTCGGCGGATCCTCGTGGCGACCGGCGACTCGCTGCAGCCGGCGATGGCCGGACCTGCGATCCGCGCGTGGCAGATCGCGCGTGCGCTGTCGCGCGAGCACGACGTCGAGCTCGTGAGCACCACGCAGTGCGAGGACCTCTCCCACCCCGACTTCCGCGTCCGGAAGGTGAACGGTCACCAGCTGCGCAAGCTCGTCGACTGGTGCGACATCGTGATCTTCCAGGGCTACATCATGTTCGAGAACCCCTCGATCGCGAAGTCGAACAAGGTGGTGGTCGCCGACATCTACGACCCCTTCCACCTCGAGCAGCTGGAGCAGACGCGCGACCTCGTGCAGGCCGATCGCCGCAACGTCGTGCGGTCGGCGACCGACGTGCTCAACGAACAACTGGCGCGCGGCGACCTGTTCCTGTGCGCGAGTGCGAAGCAGCGCGACTTCTGGCTCGGTCAGCTCGCCGCGGTCGGTCGCATCAATCCGGTCACGTACGACGACGGCGAGAGCCTCGAGAATTTGCTCTGCATCGTCCCGTTCGGTGTGAGCGACAACGAGCCGCTGGCCACTCGCAAGGTTCTGCGCGGCGTCGTGCCCGGCATCGGCGACGACGCCAAGATCATCCTCTGGGGTGGTGGGGTCTACAACTGGTTCGACCCGATCTCCCTGCTGCGTGCGGTCGACAAGCTTCGCGCCCGTCTCCCCGAGGTACGCCTGTACTTCCTGGGGATGAAGCACCCCAACCCACACGTACCCGAGATGCGCATGGCGGTCCGGACGAAGGAGCTCGCCGACGAGCTGGGCCTCACTGGCACGCACGTGTTCTTCAACGAGGGCTGGGTCGAATACGAGGACCGCCAGAACTACCTCCTCGAATCCGACATCGGCGTCAGCACGCACCTCGACCACGTCGAGACCGAGTTCTCCTTCCGCACCCGCATCCTCGACTACTTGTGGGCCGGGCTCCCGGTGGTTTCCACCGCGGGGGATTCGTTCGCCGAGGTGATCGAGGAACGGGGTGTCGGTCGCACCGTTCCCGCCGAAGACGTCGACGCGCTGGAAGAGGCGTTGTACCAGCTGCTCTCCGACGACGACGCCAGCGCGCGCTCCCGGCGCGCCGCCACCGAGCTCGCCGACGAGTACCGCTGGTCGCACGTGCTCGAGCCCCTGGTGCAGTTCTGCCGGTCACCCCGCCGCGCGCCCGACCTGGTGCTCCCGGAGATGGCGGAGCTGGTGGGAACCGCTCGCTCGCAGGTCACCCGTCCGTTGCGGATGGTCCACTGGCGTGAAGACGTCCGCACGCTGGCGGGTCACCTCAAGCGCGGCGAGCTCGAAGACGATGGTGCGCAAGGCCGTGTCCCGGGCGCGCATGGTCCTCGCGCACACCTGGTCCCGTTCCTGATGCCCGACGCGGCGACGACCATCGTCGTCTTCGTCGAAGGCGATGAGCGCCGATACTACGGCACCGTCGACGATCTCGCGTGTCGCACAGATCGCGACGTCGTCGTCGCCGCCCGTGACGAAGCGACGCTCGCGAGCTTCGCGGAGTTGCAGGTGGAATCGTTGGTCGCAACCGATGCGCGGCGAGGCGATCGACGCCGTGTGGTCGAAGCGACGCACGCACATCTTCGCGGTCACCGACGCCGCGCTCGTGCCCGAGGACGCGATCGACCGCGCCGAACGAATCCTGGCCGACGACCTGCGGCACGCCACGGTGTCGTTCTTCTCGAACGACGCGGGCCCGCTGAGCTTCCCGTCGAATCACCCGACCCCCGCCGCACCACCGGGCTTCGACCACACCTCGCTGACGCGCCGGCTCCGGAAGCTGAAGCCCCGCTCCGCGCCGTACCCCGCGCCGTACGCAGCCGGCGCCGCCGTGATGTTGTCCGACGTCGCGCTGGCTGCAGTCGGCGGGCTCGAGGTACCCCCGACCGGGGTCGGCATCGACGGGTGTCTGGCGGACTTCTCGATGCGGTGCCGCGAGCGGGGTTTCGTCGACCTGCTCGATCCCGAGACGTTCGTGTTCCGGCCCCCGACGCCGGGGACCCCGTTCCGGACGACCTGGCTCACGGCACACGACCGCAACTGGTTGATCCGCCGCCACCCGCAGCTCCTCGCGGCAATCGAAGCCGAGGCGGGGTCGCGAGAGACCCCGGTGGCGCTGGCGACGAGGTCGGCGCGGGTCAAGACCTTCGGTCTGCGGGTGCTCGTCGACGACGCCACCCTCGGTCCGTTCGAGACCGGTGCGCAGATCACCACGTTGGCCATCATCGACGCGCTCGCCAAGCTCGACGAGGTCCAGGTCGTCGGGGTGGCGTTGGGCAGCCACGTCCCCCCGTACGCCCAGAACGTGCTGGGCCAACCCAAGATCGACGTCAACCTGCGCGTCGGTGACTACGCCGCGTTCGCCGACTTCGACGTGCTGCACCGAACCGCACAACCCGACAAGGACTTCGACGTCGACGTCGCGGCGGACCGCGTCGCGTGTGGTCATCTCGATCCTCGACCTCATCGCGTACCACGCGGCGAGCTACCACGCGACCGCCGACGATTGGTTGCAGTATCGGAGCGTGCTGCGTGCGACGGCGCGCCGTGCCGACGGGATCACGACCATCTCGGAGGACGTCGCCGCGACGCTGCAGCGCGAGCGCCTGCCCATCGAACACGACCGGGTGTTCCCGGTCCTCTACGGCACCGAGCACCTGAGCGGGCACGAACCGGCCGTGTTCCCGCAGGAGCTCGCCGACGACGGTCGGCTCGGTGGCGAATTCATGGTGTGCGTGGGCACCGACTACGCACACAAGAACCGCGATCTGGCGATCGCCGTGCACCACGAGCTCGCTCGCCGCGGGCGCGCGATGACGCTGGTCCTGGCCGGTCCCTCCGTACCGTTCGGTGGCTCGCGGAACTCCGAGCGTCAACAGCTCCGCCGCGACGGCGACGTCGTGTTCCTGCCCGCGGTCACGTCGCGCGAGCGCAACTGGCTCTTCAAGCACGCCGTCGGTCGTGCTGTACCCGACGTCGGCCGAAGGGTTCGGCCTCGTGCCCTTCGAAGCCGCACGCTTCGGGAGTCCCACGGTGACGGTCGGGTTCGGACCCCTGCTCGAGACGGCGGCCGATGTGCCGGTCGTCGCGACCTCGTGGGACCCCCGTGAGCTCGCCGATTGCGTCGAGCGACTCGCCGCTGATCCGGTGCTGCGACGGGAGCAGGTGAGCGCGACTCTGGACGCGGCCGATCGGTATAGTTGGCGCCGCACGGCGGAGCAATTCGTCCAGATGTACAGGGCGCTGCTCGCCCGGCCGGCGCGTTGAGTGCAGGCGAAGTTCCGGTTCCCCTCGACCAGAGCACGGGTGATGTGATGGCTCGGAATCTCTCGACCAACTCCGGTACCGACGTCGTGGGCCCTGAGCTGGAGCGTGAATTGGATCGGCTCTCGGTCGAACAGGCGCTGCGCGACTTCGAGATCGCGAACGCGCGCACGGTCGACCTCACCCAGCGGCTCGCCGACCTGTCGACCGAGGTGCGCTTGTTGCGGGAGCGGGTCGTGTCCCTCCAGGAGGCGCTCGCGGCATCCCGCGCGGAGAACCACGCCATCCGCGGGTCGGCGACGTTCCGTCTCGCCGAGCTCTCCACCAAGATCCGCACGCGCCTGCGCCGGTGACGGCTGAACCGCCCCGCATGCCCACACGCACGCTGGTCGCCGCCCTCGTCTACGGCGGCGCCGAGTTCGTCCCCGCATGCATCGACTCGCTCGCCGGGCTGCTCGTTCCCGGCGAGGTCGACGCGCTGGTGCTCGATGACTGCAGCCCCGACGCGGCGTGGAGCGAGACGGTGCGAGAGCAGTGCGAGACCAGTGGCGTCGGGTACTACCGCTCACCCCGCAACATGGGCATCCCGCGCAACATGAACCTGGCGCTGCTCCACGCCGCCAGCGCCGGTTACGACTACGTGGCGATCACCAACTCCGACGTGGTGTTCCCTTCGAACCTCGTGTCGAGCATGGTCGCGACCGCCGCATCGGATCCTTCGATCGCGTCGGTCACTGCCTGGTCGAACCACGTGTCGTCGTTCTCGCTGCAGAACGTCGATTCCTCGAGCACCCTGGCGACGCGATCCAGTGTCGACCGAGTCTCCGCCGTGCTCGACGGTCACTTCCGTGGCCGTGCGGTCGACCTCCCGGTGGGCGTCGGGTTCTGCTTGCTGATCCCGGTGGCGATGGTCGACGCAGTCGGGCTCTTCGACCCGATCTTCGGCCGCGGGTACTGCGAGGAGGTCGACTGGTGCCTCCGGGCCAAGCAGTTCGGCTACCGCAACGTGCTGGCGCCGTCCACCTTCGTGTACCACATCGGGAACGCGACGACGAAGACGGTCGGTGTGCTCGAGCACTGGGAGACGTCCGACCCCGCCAACGAGGCGATCATCGATCTGCGGTACCCGAGGTACCGTGCCGAGCTCGAGGAGTGGGGCGACCGGCCGACGCTGCAGGACCTCTGGGCGGAGGCCGCCGCTGAGCTCGTCCTCGCGGGCGCGCGCGAGTTCGGCTACGTCGTCGAAGTCGCGGCGATCCCGCGGCAGGACGAGCACGAGCAGGCGCGCTTCGTGTTGTCACCCGATCCTGCGGAGCGCACGATGTTCGCGACGCAAGGCGGGTTCGAGACCTCGATGCGCATCGACGGACCGTCGGTGTTGGATCAGCTCGAGTCGTGGATCGGGATCCTGCCGCGAGCGATCGTGGTGCGGGACCGGAGCACCCGGGCTCGCGATCTCTCCGAGGCCGCCCTCGCGTGCGATGTCGCGGTGATCGACACCTACAGCTACCCGCAGCTGGTTGCGCCGATCGGATCGGCCGAGCGCAGCTAGCTCAGCGCGATCGCGACCCACGGAGAGGCCGAGCCAATCGTGCAGGGACCAGCGGCTACCGTCGCGCCAATGGGCTGGTTGTTGCCGGTGGTTCCCGACGGCCGTCCGACCCGTCAGCAGGGCAGCTGGCACGCGAGCACTCACGACACGATCGACCCGGCTCCGTAGCCACGTGGCCCGGGTCGACACGACCGTCACCGACGACCCGGGGACGGCCAGGAGCATCGATGCTGCGGCCTCACCGATGCACTCACGGGGTGCGGTGTTCGCGTGGGTCGTCGTGGGTGTCGCCGCGGTCGCGGCATCACTGCTCCTGCTGCACGTCGGGCGTGGGACCACCTGGTTCTTCGACGACTGGAGCTGGATACTCACTCGGCGCACCGGTTCGCTCGACGACTACCTCGCCAACCACAACGGACACCTCAACCTCGTCCCCGTGCTCGCCTACAAGGCGATGTGGTCGGTGTTCGGGCTCACGAACTACACCGCCTTCCGCGTCCTCGCCATCGTCGTGCACGTGGGTACGTGTGTGCTCCTGTTCGCGTATCTCCGCCGCCGCGCCCAGCTGTGGTTCGCGGTCAGCGCGACCGTCGTCGTCCTCTTCCTCGGGTACGCGTTCCAAGACCTGATCTGGCCGTTCCAGGTGCAGTTCACCGGCGCCATGGCGGCGGGGCTCGCTGCCCTCCTGTTGCTCGATCGCCACGACCGCGCCGGCGACGTCGGCGCTTCCGTCGCCCTCGGCGTCGCGGTCGCGTGCTCCGGCGTCGGACTGCCCTTCGTCGGCGCGATCACCCTCGAGCTCCTGCTCCGACGCTCGACCTGGCGCAGGTTGTGGGTGCCCCTCGTGCCGCTCGTGCTCTGGGGCGTGTGGTACGTGCAGTACGGGCAGTCGCAAGTGAAGGGTTCCAACCTCCACCTGGTTCCCGAGAACGCGGCGCAGATGGGTTCGGCCGCGGCGGGTGCACTGATGGGCTTGTCGATGGGCGACGGCCACGTTCTTCTCGCGCTGCTCGGACTCGTCGTGGTCGTGGTGCTGGCGATCGACCGGCGCATCTCGCCGCGCTTTGCTGCCGTGCTCGCGCTCCCACTCGGGTACTGGATCCTCACGTCGCTGAGCCGAGCGCAGTTCGGTGACCCAGCTGCGAGCCGTTACCTCTACCCGGGCGCGATCTTCATCGTGCTCGCGCTCTCGGAGCTCGTCCCTCGGCTGACGGTCCCCGGTGGTCGCATCGGCGCGGCGGTCGCCGTGCTGGTGCTCGTCGCGCTCGTCGCAGTGTCGTTGCGCGGGAACGTCGACCAGCTCCGACAAGGTGCCGCCGGGCTGCGCGACGTGTCGACTCATGTCAAGGCGGAGCTCCGATCGGTCGAGCTCGCACGCGACCGCGTCGATCCGGCGTTCCGCCCCGACGAGGCTCGCGCTCCTCAGATCGACGCGGGCAGCTACCTGAAGGCAGTCGACGACCTCGGTTCACCTGCGGACTCGCTGCGCGAGCTGCGAGCGCAGTCGGCCGAGGTGCGCGCGGTGGCCGACACGGTGTTGGTGCGCGCGCGCTGCGGGCTCGACTCCGTGCCGCGCCCGAGTCGGAGCCGGGTCCGGGTGACGCGCCCGCCGTCCTCCACGTGATCGGAGGGACGGCCGGCAACGCCGGCGAGTGCACGGCGTTCACGCCGAGCACTTCGAACACCCCCGACGCCGGGCTGGAGCTGCGGACCAGGGGACCAGTGGTCGTCGAGGCATCGACCGAGCCGGTGGCCGTGGGTGCGCGCGTCCTCGGCGACTCGTTCGTGCCCCTCGGGACGGTGGCGCCGGGATCGGAGCGCGCGGTCGATCTCCCGGCGACCGCAGCAGGGCCGTGGCACCTGCAGCTCGCCTCGACGGGTGCGTTCCGCGCGTGCGTCACCCGTTAGCCTGCGCCGCGATGGAGGGCCCGGTCGACGTTTCGTGGTTCGACGACCACTACTTCGGTGCGCCCAGGCAGATCGTCGACTTCCTGGCCGGCGACGGTTTGCAGCTCGAGGGCAAGCGCGTCGCCGACCTCGGCACCGGCGACGGCCTGATCGCGTTCGGCTTGTACGAGTACGCCCACCCTGCGTCGCTGGTGGGGTTCGATCTGCTTCCGGTCGACGAGCGCGCGCTCGTCGAGGCCGCTCGCGAGCACGGCGTGGCGACCGAGCTGCCCCCGGGGCTTCGGTTCGAGCAGTCGTTGGCGGACCGGATCCCCGCACCCGACGGCGCCTTCGACGTCGTGGTCTCCTGGTCGGCGTTCGAGCACATCTCGGACCTCGAGGGGATGGCACGCGAGGTACGACGCGTGCTCGCGCCGCGCGGCATCGTGATGATCCAGCTGTATCCCTTCTACCTCTCGGAGCACGGCGACCACGGCTGGCACCGGCCGTCGTTCGCGCACCTCCTCAGCGGCGTCGACGAGACGCCCGACGACGCGTTCCTCAATCGCACCACACTCGACGAGCTCCATCAGGCGCTCCTTGCAGGCGGCCTCCGGATCGGCAAGGTCGAGCTGATCCACCACGCGTTCCACCTGCCGCCGGAACTGGCCGACCGACGTCTGACCGACCTGGCCATCGGCGGGGTGAAGCTCCTGGCCGCGAGTGCAGACGGGTGACCGCCGCCCTGCGCCAGCGCGGATGAGCCTCGAGCGAGGGACGCTCACAGCACCCGACGACGGGCCGACGTCACCCCCCGGATCGCCGGACCGGGCCGCCGAGGTCGAGGACGCGTCTGCCCGCAGCCGCCGCTACATGCTCGCGATCTCGATCGCGTACTGCGGACTGCTCGCCGTCGTGCTCTCGCGGTCCTGGTTCATCAGCGACGACCTCGAGAACTTCGGTCTCGCGCGCGCGTCGGGACTCACGGAGTCCTATCTGCGCTTGAACGTCTTCGGTCACTTCGCACCGGCACACCGGTTCCTCGACTGGTTCGTGATGCGCTGGTGGCCGCTCCAGTGGGCCGCGCCCGCGTTGATCCTCTCGGTGGCCCTCCTCGGCACGGCATGGACCCTGCACGTGATCGTGCGGATGCTGGCGCCCACCCGGTCGTGGCCGACGCTCCTGCTCCTGCCGTTCGCCGCCAGCCCGCTCGTGCTCGCAACCGCGGTCTGGTGGGCGGCCGCGGCGCACTCGGTGCCGGCGATGCTGCTGGGCTCGCTCGCGACGCTCGCGGCCGTCCGCTACGACGCCAGGCCTCGACGGGCCGATGTGGTGCTGTACACCGCGTGCCTGTTCGGGGGCCTGCTCTTCTACGAGAAGTCGGCACTGGTCCCGCTCAGCATCCTGGCGCTCTTGTGGGCCAGGCGATCGGGTGGGCACGCGGTGCGCGACGTCGTCGACGTGCTGCGCCGATGCCGGGTGCTCGTCGTCGTCACCGTCCTGCTCCTCGGCGCGTGGGCACTCGTCGTGAAGCTGGGCGACTACAACAGCGGCGTCCCGGCTCCTTCGCCACACGTCTGGTGGGACTGGACCGTGCGACTCGTGACGGCAGGACCCTTCGCGGGCGCGGCCGGGGTCAGTCCGAACGACTTCGAGGGCACGCTCCGCACCGTGCTGCTGATCGCGGCGGGGCTCGTCGTCGTCGGCGTCGTCACCGCCAGCCTCGTGCGTCACCGGGGCGCGTGGCGGGCCTGGGTGTACCTGCTGGTCGCGTTCCTCCCGGGCATCGTCCTGACTGCCTACACGCGCGCGGCGTCGTTCGGTGCCGGCATCGCATCCGACTTCCACTACTCACCCGAGCTCGCACCCGTGGTGGTGATCGCGGTGACCTTGGCGTTCACCAAGGCTCGTCGTCGTGGTGGTCTGGTGAGCGAACGCACGGGATGGCGACGCGCTGACCTCGGCGTCGCGTTGATCCTGATACCGATCGTGGCGCTGTCGGTGATCTCGGACCTCCGCGCGGTGTCGCACTTCGATGGCGCGACGACGCACCGCTTCTTCACCAACCTCGAACGGTCGAGCCGGTCCTTCGATCTCGGCGCCGACTCGCCCAACCGGCTCCTCAACACCGACGTGCCGTTCGGCATCGTGCCGCCGGCCTTCGAGCCGTTCAACCAGACCGCGTACGTGCTCGACCTCTTGCCCGCGACCCGCCCGCTGCGCGACGACCTCGATCCGCGGGCGCCGCTCCTCCTCGTCCTTCCGGACGGGACCATGACCCGGGCCCGACTGCGGCCGATCGGCACGCTCGAGGCGACGGCAGGTTCGTGCCTCGATGCCTCGACGCTCACGATCCCGCAGAGCGCGCTTCCGGGAGACGACCGCACGACGCTGTTCGCGGTCATCGACGGCACCCCGGTGCCGACGACGGTGGTCGTGACCACACGCGCCGACGGCGGCTCGCGATCCCAACCGGTGCAGGGGTCAGCCGACGGACGGCCGGTACGGCTGTGGGCGTCGCAGGCGGGCAGGTTGAAGGTCGAGCCGCTGTCGGGTGAGTGCCTCACCCGATTCGTTCTCTTGCGACCGGAGCCGATCGAAGGCGCGCGGGCTGCCAAGTCCTCGTAGTCTGGCGGCTTCGCGTCTCCGGACTGGGGGTGAGACGCGAAGGGCGGGGGAGCGCAGCGCAGTGATTCGCAGTCTGGGGGGAAGAGTTCGTCGACGCGTCGGGCGCGCGTTCGCGGTGCTCGTCGGTCGAGATGCGCCCAGCGAGCAACCGGCTGACCACGCGGCACCGGTGCAGCCGGTCGATCGGAGCGATCAGTGGTTCTGGGACCACTACGAGTGGGCGCCGCTCCAGGTGTTGGCGTTCCTGCGGGAGGACGGTCTCGATCTCACGGCGCAAGAGGTGGCCGACGTCGGATGTGGTGACGGCATCATCGACCTCGGGCTCGTGCAGCACGCGGCACCCCGCCGGCTGGTCGGCTTCGACGTCAATCCCGTCCGCGACGACCTGTTGCTCGCGCGCGCGGTGGCCGCGGGCGTTGCCGAGACGCTCCCGTCAGCCCTCGAGTTCGCGATCAGCGACACCACGAAGCTCCCGGCGCCCGACGACAGCTTCGACGTCGTCGTGACATGGTCGGCGTTCGAGCACATCGACGACGCCGCGACTGTCCTCGCGGAGATCCGGCGGGTCCTACGGCCCGACGGCGTGTTCTTCCTCCAGTTGTGGCCCTTCTACGACTCACAGCACGGTGCGCACCTCGACGAGTGGTATCCGGACGGCTTCGTCCAGTTCCAACACGACGCCGACGTGATCGAAGCGGACGTCCTGGCCGCGCGCGGAGGATGAGGGTTGGGCCCGGTACAAGCTCGGGGAGTACCGCACGCTCAACGAGATCACCGTCGACGAGCTCGGCCATGCGATCGAAGCGGCGGGGTTCCGGATCACCAAGGTGCAGCTCATGAGCGAACGTGTGCGACTCCCCCCCGAGGTCGCCGGGATGGACCTGTCGCGGATCGGCGTCTCCGGGATCATGCTCCTCGCCCGATAGCCCCGGCTGGCGTTGGTACCGTGCACCGGATGACACCGGTCAACGACGCTGCCACCGCGTCGACGCGCCTCGATCTCGGATGCGGCAACGCGAAGCGACCGGGCTTCGTGGGTCTCGACATGTTCCCCGGTGAGCAGGTCGACCACGTCCTCGACCTCACCGCCGACCCGTTCCCCTTCGGCGACGACACCGTCGACGAGGTCTTCTCCGCGCACTTCCTCGAGCACATCGACGAGCCGAACCACGTGTTCTCGGAGATCGGGCGGGTGTGTCGCGACGGCGCCCGCATCGAGTTCTGGACGCCGTACGCCTGGACCAACGAGGCGTTCCTCTACGGCCACCTGCACGGCATCACCGAGGAGATGTGGACCCACCTCGGCCTCACGCACCGCGACCTCTACTCCGCGATGCTCCGAGGGCACTGGCTGCTCGTGCGCTTCATCTTCGTGGTCGACCAGGCCATCATCGACGACCTCGCGCACCATGGTGTCGAGCTCGACTTCGCGGTCCGCTACTACAAGGGCGTGGTGCGGGAGTTCGGCGTGGAGGCGGAGTACCGCTCCGATCTCGCGACGCCACCGAGGGTGCCCGAGCGCGTCTACGCCACCGAGCGCTTCGGAGTGCGGAAGCCGCTCGCGACCCGTGCTGCGCCGGCGAGCGCCTCGGTGTGGCGTCGCGGCGTGCGCAAGGTGAAGCGCTCGCTCGCTCGCTGAGCCCGCGCTTCCTGGCTCAGCTGCTCGCGACGTTGCACAACCGGGTGGTGCCTTCGGCGGGGACGCCGAGGCGCAACCAGAGCTCGGTCGCCGAGGAGCTCACCGCTCGGGTGTCGCCCCCGGGCGCGGGCCAGGTCCGGGTGCCGCCGTGGACCGACGACCGCGCGCCCGGCGGTTGGAGCGCGGTGGTGATCCCTCCGCTGCGGCTCGGGGTCACCCTGACGGTCCCCGGCTCGGCAAACGACAGCAGGACGATGGGGTCGTCGGACCGGGGCGTCACGACGACGCAGGAGCTCGTGCTCGACGACGTCACGCCCGCTCCCTCGGCCCCTTCGATCGTGGCCTCGCCGGTCGCGTTGTCCGGCGGTTCGCGGCCGACGGTGACCTGCAGGAACGACGCCGCGGTGAGCCGATCAGCCTCGTCGACGAGGACGTGGCCGGGCAGGTCGCCGTCGCGCGCGAGCTCGCGCACGTCGTCGACCCGGAGCTCGGGGCTGAACTCGGGCGCCGGCTGGTCGGTGAGGAGCGTGGCGTCGGATCGGACGAGATCGGCAGCCGCGACGATGCGGCGCTCGTTCTCCTGCTTGAACGGCGTGTAGATGCGCGCCTGGTCGTTCAGGTCCGACACGCCGACGACGCAGAGCACCGCGGTCGTCGCGACGATCAGCACCACCCGAAACGGACGGCGCGTGAGCAGCGCGGTGGCGGCGAGCGCCGCCGCGGGCATGAGCAGCGCGAGCACGGCGTACGAGTAGCGGGGCGCGGCTGCCGCGTCGGTGCCGAGCCCCGACCGGCGGATGTCGATCAGGAACAGGAAGATCGGCGCGCCGACGAAGAGCGCGATCACGGGTGGCCACGGCTCCCGCGGTGTCCGGTTCGCTCGCACGATCCAGATCGTGAGCAGCACCAGCAGGACCGCGCCGATGCCGGCCAGTCCCGTCACCGCGTCGACCGCGCCGACGAGACCGCGCCACACGAACTCCGGTGCCTTCTGCAGAGACACGTTGAGCGGTTCCTGCTCGATCGCGGTGGCGTTCCGTCCCCACCCCAGGTACCAGAGGAGGTAGACGGCAGCCGGCGCCGCGACGATCAGCGCTGCGGCTTTCCACCCGCGCCGCAGGAGCGTCGCCAGCGCGACGACGACGGCCATGGTGAGGCTCAGACCGGAGAACGGCAACGCGAGCACGAGGACCAGGCTCGCCCAGGCGTCCCGCCGTTGGAACGGGCCGTGATCGGCGGCGATCAGCAACGCGACGAGACCGAGCACGATCGGCACGATGAACGTGATCTGGAACGCGTTGAGCAGGTCTTCCCATCCGGCGCCGAGGACCATGAAGACGGCCGCCGCGCCGGTGGCGACGAGCCAGTCGACGCCGTAACGCATCATCAAGCGCCACAACAGGTGTGCGGCGAGCAGGTGGGCGAGGATCAGCACGAGGAGGTACGGCGTGTAGGTGCGGACGCCGAACACCGAGAACAGCGCTCGGTAGATCAGGATCGCGAAGGAGCTCCAGTGCTCGTTGTGCGGCTCGAGCAGACCGAGCTCGTGGTGCCCGATCACGCCCCGACGCACGAGGAAATCCCATTCGTCGCCGCTGAACCACTGGTGACGATCGATCCAGAGCAGCAGCGGCAAGGCGATCGCCAGCGAGATGCTGTGGAGCATCAGGGCACGCTGGCGCACGGGGCGATCGAGCCAGGCCTGTACGAGCCGCTCGGAGAGCGCGGGGGAGACTTCCGGCATCGGCGTCGAGGCTCTCGGTCCGGGTGTCAGGCGCGAGTGAGCAGGCCCGGACCGGGGGCACGTGCAGGCGTTCTGGGCATGACCGGGCAGCTCCCGAGGCCGAGCGGGCGACGATCGAGTACGCGGATCGTAACCTCGGACGCTCCCGAAATCGTGCACGGCGACCGAGTTGGTCGGCGGCGGTTGCCGGGTCCGGAGGGGGCCCTCCGGTACGATTCCGGGGTCTCGCGTGTCGTCGGCGAAGGGTATCGGGGAATCACGATGAGCGGCTCGAACGGCGTTGCGATCGTCGGCGGGTGCGGCCACGTGGGCCTCCCGTTGGGCCTTGCGTTTGCCAGCCGCGGTCTCGACGTCGTGCTCTACGACGTGAACGAGCATTCGGTCGCGGTCGTCAACGAGGGCACCATGCCCTTCGACGAGCCGGGCGCCCCCGAGGTGCTCAACGAGGTCATCGGTTCGGGCCGGCTGCGGGCGTCGAGCGACCCGCGGGTGATCAGCGAGGTCGACCACGTCGTCGTGGTCATCGGCACCCCGATCGACGAGCACCTGAACCCCAACCTCAACGCGGTGCCTGCCGCGATCGGCGAGTTCGCGTCCTACCTCCACGACGGGCAGCTCCTCGTGCTCCGCAGCACGGTCTATCCCGGCGTCACGGCGCTCGTGGAGCGGCTGGTCACGGAGCTCGGCCTCGAGATCGACGTCGCCTTCTGTCCCGAGCGCATCGCCGAGGGCAAGGCGATGGTGGAGCTCTACGAGCTCCCTCAGATCGTGGCCTCGCGTTCGCCGAGCGCGCTCGAGCGCGCCGGCAAGCTCTTCCGCAACCTCGCGCACGAGATCGTCGAGCTCGAGCCCGAGGAGGCAGAGCTCGCCAAGCTGTTCACCAACACGTGGCGCTACATCAAGTTCGCGGCCTCCAACCAGCTCTACATGATGGCCAACGACTTCGGCCTCGACTACGAGCGCATCCGCTCGGCGCTGTCGTACAACTACCCGCGTGCCGCCGACCTGCCTCGCGCCGGGTTCGCCGCCGGACCGTGCCTCTTCAAGGACACGATGCAGCTGGCCGCGTTCAACAACAACAACTTCCACCTCGGCCAGGCCAGCGTCTCCATCAACGAGGGGCTGCCCCTCTACGTCGTCGCCCGGCTCGAGCAGCGCTACGACCTCTCCACCATGTCGGTCGGCGTGCTCGGGATGTCGTTCAAGGCGGAGTCCGACGACATCCGCTCCAGTCTCAGCTACAAGCTGAAGCGCATCCTGAAGTTCAAGTCGCGCCAGGTCCTCACGCACGATCCGTACGTCACCACCGATCCCGACCTCGTCGACCTCGACACCGTGCTGCGCGAGTCCGACCTCCTCGTGATCGGCACGCCGCACTCGATGTACCGCGACCTCGAGGTCTCGGTGCCGGTGATCGACATCTGGAACGCGCGTGACGGTGGAGTGCAGGTGTGATCGAACCCGAGCATCCCCGGGTGTCGGTGGTGATCCCGGTCTACAACGAGGGTGAGGCGATCGTCGGCTGCCTCGACCGCATCGTCGCCGGTGTCGAGCTCCCATGTGAGGTGCTCGTCGTGTACGACGACGACGCCGACACCACCGTCGAGCCGCTGCGCAAGTACGCGGAGAACGACCCACGTGTCGTTCCCACCCGTAACACCTACGGGCGGGGCCCGGCCCGGGCGATCCGCTACGGCATCGACCACGTCCGTGCACCGGTCGTCGTCGTCACGATGGCCGACGGGAGTGACGACGCCGAGCAGATCGACGAGCTCTGCAAACTGGTCGAGCGCGGCGTGGTGGTGGCGGCGGCGTCGCGCTACATGAGCGGTGGCCAGCAGATCGGCGGCCCGGTCGTGAAGAGCCAACTGTCGCGGTTGGCCGGCCTCTCGCTGTTCTGGCTCGCCCGAGTCGGCACCCGCGACGCCACCAACTCGTTCAAGGCCTACTCGGTGGAGTTCGTGCGCGACGTGCACATCGACTCCGACAGCGGGTTCGAGATCGGCATCGAGCTGGTGTCGAAGGCGCGGCGCCTCCGGCGTCCGGTCGCCGAGATCCCCACGATCTGGCTCGAGCGCGCGCAGGGCGCGTCCAACTTCAAGGTCGCAAGATGGATCCCCCGGTACCTCAAGTGGTACCGCTTCGCGTTCGGGCCCGAGCTCTCGCTCGACGCGATCCGGGACGCCGGAAAGGAACTGGAGTCATGACCAACCTCACCCCTCCTGACGAGCAGCAGGTGCTCGTCAGCGGATCGTGCGGGTTCATCGGTGGGTACATCGTCGAAGACCTCCTCGGCCGCGGCTACCGCGTGGTGGGGATCGACAACCTTTCGAAGTACGGCCCCGTCGAGAAGTCGTTCGATGACGATCCGCGCTACACCTTGGTCGAGGGTGACTGTCGCGACGTCGAGCTGATGACCAAGCTCCTGATGGACTGCGATCACTTCATCGCCGGCGCCGCGCTCATCGGTGGCATCTCCTACTTCCACACGTTCGCGTACGACCTCCTCGCCACCAACGAGCGCATCATGGCGTCGTCATGCGACGCTGCCATCGCCGCGCACGGCGAGGGGCGGCTCCAGAAGGTCACGTACATGAGCTCGTCGATGGTCTTCGAGTCCACCGACTCGTGGCCGTCGTACGAGGGCCAGGAGCAGCAGGTCGCGCCGCCGATCTCGTCGTACGGCTTCCAGAAGCTCGCCGTCGAGTACTTCGCGCGTGCGGCGCACATGCAGTACGGGCTGCCGTACACGATCGTGCGCCCGTTCAACTGCGTCGGCACCGGTGAGATGCGGGCCAAGACCGAAGTCGAGATCGAGAGCGGCAACGTGAACCTGGCGATGAGCCACGTCGTGCCCGACATCGTCCAGAAGGTCGCCAAGGGCCAGGACCCGCTCCACATCCTCGGCGATGGCAACCAGGTACGTCACTACACCTACGGCGGCGACCTGGCGCGTGGCATCGTCGACGCCATGGAGCACCCGGCCGCGCTCAACGAGGACTTCAACCTGTCGACGGCGGAATCGACCACGGTGCTCGAGCTGGCCGAGAACATCTGGAAGCGTCTCAACGGCGACCGCCCGTTCAACTACGTCAGCGACGATCCCTTCGACCACGACGTGCAGAAGCGCGTCCCCTCCGTCGAGAAGGCGCGCGACGTCCTCGGGTTCGAGGCCACCACCTCCCTCGACGACATGCTCGACATCGTCGTGCCGTGGATCCTCGAGGCGATGGAGCAGGGCCTCATCTGAGCGTCTACGAGGCTCACGATGACGCTTGAGCCAGAGGCCGAGGAAGGTGTGGACTCAGGCCCGGTTCAGATGGTTGCGAGTTCGCCTGGGGTTGAGAGTCGTTGGGTCGCCTGGCGCGGCAAGGTCGCTGGCGCGTCCGTTGCGGTCGCGGTACTTGGTATCGGCGTCGCGTTCGGTCACCGCGTACTCGACAGCTATGACTCTTGGATCATGCTCCAGGTGAGCCACAGCATCGTGGTGGATCACTCGTTGCACGTCGCGTCGGATCCGCTGTTCCTGAACTTGCCTTACTCGTCGTATGGGATCGGCATGTCGCTGCTCTGGCTACCGGCGGAGTGGCTCGGGCTCCATCTCGGATTCAACTCAGTGGCGTTGGCGATGCTGGTGAATCCCATCGTCACGGCACTCACGGCCGTGACGCTCTACGCCTGGGCGAGGGTAGCGAAGGCGTCGATCAGCCAGGCCGTGGCGGTCGCTCTTCTCGTTACCCTCGCGACGCCCTTGTTGCCCTATGCCGTCACCGGATTCGCGGAACCAGGAGTTGCTCTCGCAGTCGCGGGCGCGCTGCTGGGCATCGAACTCCTGAACGGCCAGGCAATCCGAGGGGCCCTGGTAGCTGGTGCCGCGACGAGTTTCGCTGTGCTCATGCGACCTGACTCCCTGGTACTCGTCGCACCGATTGTGCTCGTCTCCGTCGTCCTGATCACGCGCCGTTGGCAACCAGTTGCAGCGTTCGGGATTGCTCTCTCTCCCGCCTTGCTGATCACCGGTGCCTACAACGCGGTGCGGTTCGGTTCACCCTTGGTGACTCAGTATCAGGGCCTCCCGCTCAGCCGCCAGTTCAATCACTCCTTCATCGCCGGTCTCTACGGTCAAACCATCTCCCCAGGCCGTGGCATCGTCCTGTACGCGCCGTTGATCCTCGTCGCTGCGGTGGGGCTCCGTTGGAGCTGGCAGAGATCGCCCGTGCTCACCTCAGCGGCCGTCGCCTTCCTGCTCGTGCGCATCGTCTTCTACTCGCCGTGGTGGGCATGGAATGGCGGTGCGGTATGGGGACCTCGCTTCCTTGTTCCTGCCATGCCCGCGCTGGCGGTGCCGCTCCTTGAAGTCGTCCGTCGGCTTCGAGCGATTCGTTGGTCGGCGATCGCGGCAGCCGCGATTGTGGCGACCTTGAGCATTGGCGTCCAGATTCTCGGCGTCACGACGCGGGTCGACCCCTCGCGGTTCGCCGGACTGCGGAGAGCCCGCCTCAGAAGAATTTCGCAGCCATGGCGTTGTCCCAAAGCGCGGAGGACGCGGTGGACCATCAGATGTTCGACTGGGGCGCTTTCCCTGTCCGAATCCGTTTCGATCAGTTCGTCCGAGGTGAGATCGGCGGCCGTCTGTTCGGTGAGCCGTGATCGCGTCCGGATCCGTCTCCATCGTCGTCGTTCAGTGATCGACGCGATACCACGAGTCGGCCGACGGCGTTCCGGATGCCCTGGTCGATCCCGCACGTCGTGGGATCGGTCCTCGGACCCGTCGAGGTGGTCAGACCCGGCGGGTTGCGCGACCCGGGAGGAAACCTCGCGTGCCGGAACCAAAGGCGCGGAGGCGTCGCCAGGCGACGTCCGGCTGGGGGGCGTGGCCACGGAACGCGGGTGCGAGCACGTCGCGCCGCATGTACGACGCGGTCACGAGCAGTGATCGGATTGCTGCCGCCGTCGCGACGCCCCGCGTGCCGTGACGCGCGAGGACGAGGAGGCGATTGCGTTCGTCGTAGAACTGCTTGAGGGGTGAACCCCGTCCGCTGGTGGCGGAGTGCACGTGCCGCACCACCGAGGTCGGAACCGTGCGGTACCGCCAGCCTCGTCCCGCGCCGCGCCACGCCAGTTCGAGGTCTTCGTAGTACAGGAAGAGCTCTTCGTCGAAGAGGCCGACGTCGTCGAGGTACGCGCGCGACAGCAGCACGCCGCCACCACACCAGGCGAACACCTCTGCCGGTGTGTCGAACTGCCCGTCGTCGGGTTCGAGGTACCCGCGGTCGGCGGCGAAGCCGTCGGCGAGCAGCACGGTGCCCACGTTGTTGACCACGTCGATGTCGGCGCCGGAAGCAACGACGTCGAACCACGCCGGATCCACACTCACCGTGTGCTCGGTCGGTTCGCCCCCCGCCGACATCGACACCGCGCGTGGACCGTCGGCCGACAATCGCAACGAAATCCTCGCGTTCCCGGTTGTAACGGGGACGCGCAGGTGCGTCACCGGGCCGGTCCATTCGCCGCCACCAGCAGCGTCGGGTTCGAGGCCCCAGGTACCGTCGACGAGCTGCACGCGCGACCACACGTCGTCGCCATCGACCCGAGCCCCCGACAGGAACACGCCGAGGTCGCGGCGATCGCCGAACCCGCGCCGGGCGGTGGCGCTGCGCAGCACGACGTCGTGGAACCGTCCCGCGAAGAGGATCTTGGGGCACGCGGCGCCGAGTCCCGGATCCGCGAGGAGGGTGTCGACCAGCGGCGCCAACCAGCCCGGATCCACGGAGGCGTCGTTGTTCACCAGCGCGACGAAGTCGACATCGCCGAGCGCGCGGATCCCTGCATTGCAGCCCGCGCCGAAGCCGAGGTTCGCAGACTGCTCCAGCACCCGCACGACGGGGAGCTCCGCGCGGACGCGTGCGGTGACGCCGTCGTCCGACGCGTTGTCGACGAGGACGACCCGGAGGCGTTCCGCCGGCCATTCGGTGCGCACGATGCTGCGCAGGCACTCGAGCGTGAGGTCGCCGCCGTTGTAGTTGACGACCACGACGCCGACCGTTGCGGAGCTCATGCGCCTCACCGATGCTGCTTGAGCGGTTCCCACCACCAGCGGTTGTCGCGGTACCAGGCCACCGTCGCCTCGAGCGCCTCGTCGAGCGTGCGTTGCCTCCGCCAGCCGAGTGCCGTGACCTTGGCGATGTCGACCGAGTAGCGGCGGTCGTGACCGAGCCGGTCGGTGACGTACTGCACGGACTCTTCGCCCCGGCCGAGGATGCCCAACAGCTTGTCGACCAGCGCCCGGTTGGGCGTCTCGTTCCCCGCGCCGATGTTGTAGATCTCACCCGGAGCGCCGCGGTCGAGCACGAGCTGCACGCCGGCGCAGTGGTCGTCGACGTAGATCCAGTCGCGCTCGTTGAGCCCGTCGCCGTAGAGCGGGATCTTCCCGCCGTCGAGCAGGTTGGTGGTGAAGAGCGGGATCGCCTTCTCCGGGAATTGGTACGGCCCGAAGTTGTTGGTGCACCGGGTGACCGTGACCGGCAGCCCGTAGGTGTGGTGGTACGACAACGCGATCAGGTCGGAGCCCGCCTTCGACGCCGAGTACGGCGAGCGCGGTTCGAGCGGATCGGTCTCCGTCGACGAGCCCACCTCGACCGAGCCGTACACCTCGTCGGTGCCGATGTGCACGACGCGCCCGACCTCGAGCCGTCGCGCGGTGTCCATCACGACGTTGGTGCCGAAGCAGTTGGTGTGGATGAAGTCGTCGGGTCCGACGATCGACCGGTCCACGTGGCTCTCGGCTGCGAAGTGCACGACCGCGTCCTGTGCGCGCATCGCGTCCTCGAGGCTCTCCGGGTCGCAGATGTTGCCCTTCACGAACTGGTAGCGCGGATCGTCGTCGACGTCGCGCAGCGTGCTGAGGTTGCCCGCGTAGGTGAGCGCGTCGTACACCGTCACCGAGTCGTCGCTGGTGGCGAGCACGTGGCGCACGTAGTTGGAGCCGATGAACCCCGCGCCCCCCGTGACCAAGATCTTGCGGCTCATGTGCGCATCGGCCAGTAGGGGCGGCGCCCCGCAGGCAGGTCGGTCCGCGCGGGGTTGTTCTGGTCGCGCTTCGACAGCGTGGGCTCGGTGACGCCCCAGTCGGCGTCGATCGCCGGGTCGTCCCACGCCACCCCGAGCTCGTCCTCGGGGTTGTAGTAGCCGTCGACGAGATAGGTGATGACCATGTCGCTCAACGCCGCGAAGCCGTGCGCGACTCCCGGCGGGATGAACACGCCCCGGTGGTCGAACGTGCCGTCGGCCCGTTCACCGAGGTCGATGGTCTGCGTGGCGCCGTCGGTGGGGCCACCTTCGCGCAGGTCGTGGAGCACGACCCGGCAGCTGCCCATCGGGACGTACCAGTAGTCAGCCTGGTGGAGGTGGTAGTGCAGGCCGACGATGGCCCCCGCCTGGCGGTTGCCGCGGTTGCCCTGGATCATCTCGCGCCCGTTCGGGAACCACTCGCGCCGGTAGGTCTCGATGAAGATGCCGCGCTCGTCGCCGTGGATGGTGGGCTCCACCACGTAGACGCCGGCGATGACGTCGGACTCCTTGATCTCCGGCATCTATGCGAGCTCCACCCGGGAGTGGTCGCCGAGCATCACCCGAGTCGCACGCGGTGCGGCTTCCGACCGGACGACCTCGGCGTCTCGTCCGATCAGCGAGTCGGAGATGCGTCCCGCGGAGAGCACGCGGCTGCGATCGAGCAGCACGGAGTGCTCCAGCTCCGAGTCGACGATCTCGCAATCGGAGGCGATCGAGGTGTAGGGACCGATGTAGCTGTCGACGACGCGCGTTCCCGACCCGATGATCGTGGGTCCACGCACGGTCGACCGCACGATCTCGGCGCCGGCCTCGACGACGACGCGACCTTCGATCCGCGACTCGTCGTCGACGGAACCCTCACACCGCGGCGTGATCGTGTCGAGCACCAGCCGGTTGCTCTCGAGCAGCGGATCCTTCTTGCCGGTGTCGATCCACCAGCCCTGCAGGATCTCGTGCCGCACGCGGTATCCCTGATCGACCAACCACTGGATCGCGTCGGTGATCTCCAGCTCGCCGCGTGCCGACGGCGCGATCGCTCGCACCGCGTCGTGCACGCGCGGGCCGAACAAGTAGACCCCGGCGATGGCGAGATCCGACGGCGGTTCCTCGGGCTTCTCGACGAGCTGCACGACCTCGCCGTCGGGGCCCAGGACCGCGACGCCCGACTGCCTCGGATCTTCGACGTGCGCGAGGAGGAGCTGCGCAGCCAGTTGATCGGGCGCCGCCGCGCGCTCGGTTTCGAATGCGGCGACCAGCCCGTCGAGGCGCTGCTGCAGCATGTTGTCGCCCAGGTACACGACGAAGTCGTCGTCGGCCAGGAAGTCGCGGGCGATGAGGACGCAGTGCGCCAGTCCTCGCGGGGCGTCCTGCGGGATGTACGTGATCTCGGCGCCCCAGCGTGACCCGTCGCCGACGGCAGCCATGATCTCCGGGGCGGTCTCGCCGACGACGATGCCGATGCGCTTGATCCCGGCGGCGACCATGTCCTCGATGCCGTAGAAGAGGATCGGCTTGTTGGCCACCGGCACCAGCTGCTTGGCGCTGGTGTGGGTGATGGGCCGGAGGCGCGTGCCGGCACCCCCGGAGAGGATCAGACCCTTCATCGTCGGAGCATGGTAGGCGGCACCTTCCCCGCATGCGGTCCCGGAGGGTGACCCGGTACGTCGCGAGGCCACCACTATGGTCCGCGACCATGACTGCTCCTGGTCGTCGGTGGGCGACGGTGCTCGCCGTGCTGGCCGTGGTGCTGAGCGGCGTGGCCCTCGCGCCGACCGCGTCGGCGAAGGACACCGCCACCTCGACGACCGTCGCGCCGGTGCCGAAGAAGTGGGACCCGCGCCTGAAGCCGATCGCCGACAAGGTGGCCGAGCTGCGGAAGCTGAAGTTCGAGCACCCCGTGGCCGCCGAGTTCCTCGACGACGCCGCCTTCGAGAAGAAGGTCGCGGTGGACCACAGCAAGCTCACCAAGGAGGACAAGGAGTCCATCGCCCGCTCGCAGGGCCAACTGCGGGCCGTCGGTCTGATCGGTCCCGACGTCGACATCTTGGGTGCCGTCGAGTCGCTGCAACAGTCGGGGGTGCTGGCCTACTACGAGCCGAAGACGCAGCTGATCACGGTGAAGGGCACCGACCTCGCCAACGTGTCGACAGCGCGTCACCGTTGCCCACGAGCTCACCCACGCGCTGCAGGACCAGCACTTCGATCTCCAGAAGCTCAGCAAGAACGCGGCGAAGGCCCACGGCAGCACCGCGCTGCAGACGCTGGTGGAGGGCGACGCGGTGCGAACCGAGAACGCGTACGAGGAGACGTTGTCAAACGCTGATCAGCAGGCGTACACGAGCGAGAACGCGGAGGTCAGCAAGCAGGCGCAGACGGAGATCACGGCCAAGGGTGTTCCCGACACCTTGAGCGTGCTGTTCCAGGCGCCCTACGTGCTCGGCCGATCGATGCTCACGTCGGTCATCGCCAAGGACCAGGAGCAGGGCGTCGACAAGTTGTTCGAGGACCCGCCCGTGGCCGACGCGTCGTTCGTGACACCATCGACGCTCCTCGACCACCGCACGTTCCAGCACGTCACCACACCCGCGCTGCAGAAGGGCGAGAAGCGATCGGGCAAGGCTGACGTGTTCGGCTCCCTCGCCTTGTTCCAGGTGTTGGCCTCACGCCTCGACAACGCGACCGCGCTGAGCGCCGCCGACGCGTGGGACGGCGACGCCATGATCACGTTCACGCGCAGGGGCCAGACCTGCTTGCGCGCCACGTTCGCCGGGAAGGGCACGGACGGCATCGCCACGCTGAACGACGCCTGGAAGCAGTGGGCGGCCCAGGTGCCGGCGGATACGGCCGCCGTCGACGGGACCGCCGACCGGGTCACGGTGACCGCGTGCGATCCCGGCGCCGCCGCCACCGCGATCCCGAACCCCCCGTTCGGGTCCCTGGTGTACCTCGATGGTCGCGACAGCCTGTTCTCCGGACTGCTGCAGAGCGGCGCCCCCACCGACGTCGCCTCGTGCAGCGCCGACGCGCTCGTGCGTGACCCGGTGTTCGCTCCGATCGTCACCGCGGCCGGCACCGACCCCAACGCGGAGCCCGACCCCGCGACGATCACCGCGCTCCAAGCGCGCGTCCGCGACATCGTCGCGGGCTGCCAGACGACATGACACCGGAGCCGCGGGTCGCGCTCGAGCGCGATGGCTATGCGGTACTCGAAGGTGTCATCGAAGCCGAGCTCGTCGCGGCTCTCCTCGAGACCATCGACCGCGTCATGGTCGACGTCTCCATCCCGTTCGGCTCGAACGCCTTCCTCGGTCTGCGCACGCGCCGCATCTTCAACCTCCTCGCGCGCGACCCGCTGTTCGGGCGCGTGCCGCTGCATCCCGCAGTGCTCCCGCTCGTCGAGCAGGTGCTCGACGAGCAGTGCCTCTTGTCGTCGCTCACCGCGATCGAGATGCACCCGGGCCAGGATGCGCAGCCGCTGCACTGCGACGACGGGTCGATTGCGCTGCCGCGTCCGCATCCGCCGGTCGTCTGCGTCGCGCTCTGGGCGCTCACCGACTTCGACCATGCCAACGGGGCGACGCGCCTCGTGCCGGGCTCGCACCGGCGCGACCGTCGTCCGGGTAAGGGCGAGCACGCCGACTACGTCGAGGCCGAGATGCCGGCCGGGAGCGTGCTCCTCTACGACGGATCGCTGTGGCACGGCGGAGGCACGAACGCGAGCGACGACCGGCGCGTCGGCATCGTCGTCAACCACTGCGCCGGCTTTCTGCGCCAGGAGGAGAACCAGCTGCTGGCGGTGCCGCGCGATCTGGCGGCGACGTTCCCGCGGCGGCTCCAGCAGATGCTCGGCTACGGCGTCTACCGCGGCCTCATGGGCCACGTCGAACAGCAGGACCCCGGGGTGCTCCTCGATCCCGACGTCGAGACCGACATGGTCTGGAAGCGGATGCGCTGAGACGACCTCGAGCAGTGTGTCCGCTAGCCCCGATCGGCACATGAGGGACACTGCGGTCGATGAGTGACGCGCCGTTGGCGCTAGGACGCCGGGTGACCCGCTCCTACCGCCGGATCCGAGCTCAGAAGCGGACTGCGCCCGGCGGTATCGGGTTGCGCCCGGCGAGCGAGCCGCTGATCTCGTCGATGGCGAGGCGGATGAACGCCTGCTGGTGGTGGAACGGCTTCACGCGATTGGCGGCGATGGCCTCGGGGTGTCCCGCCTGCTGGCCGCTGTACGCGTAGTCCATGGCCGCATCGCTGCTCTCCCACAGTGACACCGTCGACATGAACGGCGGGCGCAGGACAGCACTTCGCGAACAGGTTGCCCGGCGCGGTCACAACGGACTTCTCCGCTGGCTTGCTGGCGCGGGCGAAAGGAATGCCACCGCGAGAATTTCGTCTTGGCCAGTGTGAGCACGAGCACCGGGCCTTCGTGTTCAACGTTGCGGTGCGTCGGGACGTCGTCACCGATGCCGGGCCACGCGCCGTGTATGCGCAACGGACGGGCGTACACCACGAGTCCGCCGCCGAGTTTGGTGGCGAGTGGATGGGTCGCCGCGAACTGCTTGAGGGCGTCCTCGTCCTGCCAGAACACGATGAGCCCGACAGCGCCCAGGCGACGGCCGCGGGGGTGTCGGGCCGAACTTGGCCGCAACACCGGCGTTGGCCTGCAACAGTCCCGGGATCGACGCCGGACGTGGATGCCGGATGAGACCAAGCGACTTCGGCAGGCCGACGTCGGCGATGTGGACGGAGACGACGGCCATCGCGACTGACTCCTCTGTGTCGGTCACCTCGGCGACGAGTACGCCTGGCGCGACGGTAACTCAACTGCGAAGGGCGCTGTCGGCGTCCCCGAACATTCAATGTGTGAGGACCTCCTCGGCTCGTGCGTGGAGAACCATGTGGTTCGTCTGCAATCCGTGCACGAGTGAGGAGGTCCTTGATGGTGATGGTAGGAGGGTTAGATCTGCATCGACGCCAGATCACGTTCGACGTGGTCGAGCTCGAGTCCGGCGAGGAGTGGCGGGGTCGGGTGTGGCAGCCCGACCGCGATCGGTTCCGTCGTTGGCTGCGCGTCGAGGTGCCGCGCCGAGCGAATGGCGGGCCGGTCGCGTTGGCGGTGGAGGGCTGCACCGGCTGGCGGTATGTCGTCGAGGAGATCGAGGCCGCCGGGTTCGAAGCGCACTTGGCGGAGCCAGCCGATACTCAAGCCGCTCGGGGCCGCAAGCGTCGCGCCAAGACGGATCGCACCGACGCTCGCTTGTTGCGCGATCTGCTCGCGGCCAACGAGTTGCCCGAGAGTTGGATCCCTCCCGAGCCGGTGTTGGAGTGGCGCGAACGGGTGCGGCTGTACGTATCGCTGGTGAACCAGCGCACGGTGTGGTGTCAACGCATCCACGCCGAGCTCTATCACCACGGTGTCGCGGTGCCCGAGGGTGCGATCCGCACGGTCAAGACCCGGGCGATGCTCGCCGACGAGTCGCTGGGCCTGTCGGTGGCGGGGCGGGAGCGGATCGCAGCCGGGTATCGGATGATCGACGCGACCGACCTCGAGGCCCAGCCACTCAAGCGGGAGTTGCAACGCTTCGGTGCCCACCAGCCTGCGTGTCGGGCGCTGGTCGACGCGCAGTACGGGATCGGCGGGTTGATCGCGGTGGCAGTGTGGACCGAGCTCGGCGACTGCCGCCGCTTCACGCGTTCCGAACAAGTGGTGCGTCACACGGGCCTGGACGTGACGGTCGACTCGTCGGACCGCCGTCGCGCCGGCGGGTTCCTCTCCCGTCAGGGGCCCCAGACGTTGCGCTGGGCGCTCTACGAAGCAGCCAAGAACTCCTCGCACCTGCGCAGTCCCGACCACGACTACTACGCGCAGGTCAAGAAACGTCACGATGGGAAGATCGCGGCGATCTCCGTCGCACGACAGTTCCGCGGCGTTGCTATCACGTGCTGCGCAACCTCGACCCCGACGTCGTGTACGCGATGCCCGACTGAGCACTGCTCTCAGCCGCGACGGATGGCATCGCCCACCACGACATCAGGGTCAACCGCGGTCAGCTCCTGCAACCGGCGTGCCCGCCAGCATCCGTGCTGGACGGCCTTCGAACACTGACGCGACCGCGCTCCCAACCACCGGGGGACACCCAATCACGATTGTTGTCGCCGACGACACCAACCTCGTCGAGCACCTAGGTAACGCTGGGCGCCCCCACGCCGCCGCGAGCCGAGCCATAGCGAATCCAGACGCCGATCGCCCCGACGCGACGTCCTGGACGCGCGCCCCTCACACAGGTAACGCCGGATTGACGCCACGGACCACGGCGAACAGATGCCCGGTCGGGGCAAGCAGGTAGTCATGGCCCGATGGGATCAGCCTGCGGTCCGGTGACGAAGGATGAACTCGGCTGTGTCGGCAGCAGCACGGTGCGTCACATCGATGGTCAGTGGATCCCACTTGGCCAGCTCCGGAACGCCTCGCTCGAACGCCCGTCGTACATCTTCGGCGGATACGGACTTCATCCGTTCGCGGCGAGAAGGCGTGACGACGCGTCGGAGGAGTTCATCGAGGTCGCACAGGAGCCGCACGACGATGAACCGAGAGCCACGGCTGTTCGCGACTCGTCCGAGACGATCTACCCATTCTTGATCGCCAACGCGGTCGATCACGTGAGTGAAGATGAACGTCCATTCGGCTGGTGAGACGGTTTCAATCGTTTGCGCTACTGCTTCGCGAACCTCGCCGACCCGGTCCCACACTGCCGATGGCAGCGGCGTGATGCCGTCTTCCGCGACAAGGCCGAAGACGGGGTTGCAGATGTAGTGGTTGTCGACGAGCCGCACGATCTGTTCGTGTGCAGCGAGCTGCCTCTCCAAGCTCGCAGCGAGCGTGTACTTGCCGACACCGGGCAGTCCGACAAGGACGTACACGTCACCCGTGGGCTTGGCGCGTTCTGCCACACGCACAGATTGCCTCGTCGCGGTAGTGCAGTGCAGCCAGATATGGCGCTGCGCCGCCACCGACCTACACGCCATCGTTCGCTGCTAACGCCCGCCGCTCGATGGCCGTGATGACATCGGACTTCGCCTCGGCGTAGTGCTGCATCGTGGGCCAGTCCTGTAGCGCAAGAGCGCGTTTCGTCTTCTCGTACAAGTGGCGGTCCGCTTCGTTCGTTCGCAACCGGTCCCGGAACAGCACATGCCGCGCGATCTCGGGATCGCCGTCCGTGAGCACGTGCAGGTGCACGTCGCGGGTGCGGGTACGGAGCATTCGATGCTCGTGCAGTCGGGTTCGCGTACGCGAAGCTCGTATCCGGCTGCCACGAGGTCCGGCACGTAGGCAGACTCGTTGGAGGAGTCTGGGACGCCTACGTAGATGTCGATGATCCGTTTCGCCGCGAGGCCCGGCACGGCGGTTGGTCCGACGTGCTCGATCGCCCGTGCCCGCGGCCCGAGTGCCGCTGCGATGTTTGCGCGCTCCACCTCGAAGCGCGTCACCCACGCAGGGTCATATTCGACAACGACGATGTCGACCTTTTCGATCGGGCCGACGAGTGCCTCTACCTGCGCCCCGAGTATTGGATCGTTGGGCCCTTCCAATGTGCGCGATTTGGCCGAGGCTGGGATCTACAACTAGATCAGTTGGCGTCTCACCACTCCTCGGCGGGGGATTCGCGGGGATGGAGGCACGAGGAGGCGTTATGGCCAGTGTGAGCGTCCGCTACATCGTCTACGACGTCGACGACGCGATCGCCTTCTACGTCGGGTCGCTCGGGTTCACCGAGGTGATGCACCCTGCGCCGACCTTCGCCATGCTCACCCGCGGCGACCTCCGGTTGGTGTTGTCGGCGCCGGGGGGAGGCCCGGGCAGTGGCGCGGCGATGCCGGACGGCACCGTCCCGACGCCCGGCGGGTGGAACCGCTTCGCGATCGAAGTCGACGACCTCGACGCGTTGGTCGCACGCTTGCGCGACGACGGCGTGCATTTCCGCAACGACGTCGTCGACGGCGTCGGCGGCCGCCAGACCATCGCCGACGATCCATCCGGCAACCCGGTCGAGCTCTTCGAACCCAAACTCGACGAAGCCCGCCTCGCCAAGGGTCCCGCCTGACCCAAACCGATTGCGTCACCTGCTTTCTGCGTGGCTACCTGAGGGCGGTCCCACAGGTGCGTCCCAGATCGCCGGCCAGGCAGCATGGCCATCCGCGTGACCGGGCCAGGCGTCGTGCCTGACGCGCGCTTGCTGCCTGACTTCTCAGATCCGCGTCGCACGTTCAACGGGGCGACATGTCTCGCGGATGGGCATAACCATCGGGTAGTGGGAGTGATCGAGCTCATCGAAGTCCTCGACGAGTTCTCGGCTGCGTTCGCGATGCAGGCACCACGCCGGTTGCTGAACGTGTTTGACGACGAGCAGGTCTGCTTCGTCGCGTCCGAGGAGCCTGTGCCGGCGGACGCACACGTGCGCGCAGACGTTCGCCCGTTCACGTGACTAGACGACGAAGTACTTGGCTTCGGGGTGGGGGACGACGATGGCCGAGGTGCTCTGCTCGGGCTCGAGCTGGAACTCCTCGGTGAGCTTCACGCCGATGCGGTGGAGCTCCAGCAGCTCGTCGAGCTTCGCCTGGTCGTCGAGATCGGGGCACGCGGGATAGCCCCACGAGTACCGCGACCCGCGGTACTGCTGGCGGAACAGGCCGGCCAGCGACGGGCCGTCCTCGTTCACGAAGCCCCACTCCTCGCGGATCCGATGGTGCCAGAGCTCGGCCAGCGCCTCGGTCATCTCGACCGACAGGCCGTGGGTCAGGAGGTACTCCTGGTAGCGGTCGGCCGCGAACAGCTCGCGCTCGCGCTCACTGGCGCGCTCGCCGACGGTCACCACGTGGAATGCCGCGTAGTCGGCGTCACCCGACTCGACGCTGCGGAAGAAGTCGGAGATGCAGAGGTGACGGTCGCTGCGTTGCCGCGGGAACGTGAAGCGCAGGCGTTCGTTGCGGCGGTCGTCGTCGTTCCACACGATGAGGTCGTTGCCGTCGGCGTTGACCGGGAAGTAGCCCCAGATGACCGCGGGCACGAGCCAGCCCTCGGCCTTGGCCTCGTCGAGCTGCGCCCGCAACGTGGGGCGGATGCGCTCTTTGAACTCGGCGTCGTTCTCGCCGAGCGACTTGTCGGGGCGGAACTGCCACTGGTTGCGGAAGAGCGCAGTCTCGTTGATGTAGCTCGCGATCTCGTCGAGGGCGGTGCCCTTCGCGACGCGCGAGCCGAGGAACGGCGGCGTGAAGATCTCGACGTCGGTGGCGACGTCGGAGCGTACGGCGGCGGCGGTGACGGCGCGCTCGGCTTCCATCTCCGACTTGCGCGGCGGGAGGATGCGGCCGCCGAGCTCGCGACCGAAGCCGGGATCGAGCGAACCCGACTTCTTGCCCTCCATCAACTGGTCCATCGTGTGGAGGCCCTCGAACGCGTCTTTCCCGTAGAAGAGGCGTCCCTCGTACACGTCGCGCAGGTCGCGCTCCACGTAGGTGCGGGTGAGCGCGGCGCCGCCGAGCAGCACCGGGATCTCGGCCAGGCCCTGCTGGTTCATCTCCTGGAGGTTCTCGCGCATGATGAGCGTGCTCTTCACGAGCAGCCCGCTCATGCCGATGGCATCGGCCTCGACCTCGGTGGCCTTCTCGACGAAGGCGGCCAGCGGTGCCTTGATGCCGATGTTGTGGACCTCGTAACCGTTGTTGGTGAGGATGATGTCGACGAGGTTCTTGCCGATGTCGTGGACGTCGCCCTTCACCGTGCCGAGCACCACCCGACCCTTCCCGCCGGCGTCGGCCTTCTCCATGTGCGGTTCGAGGTAGGCGACGGCCGCCTTCATCGTCTCCGCGCTCTGGAGCACGAACGGCAGCTGCATCTCGCCGCGCCCGAAGAGGTCGCCGACGACCTTCATGCCCTCGAGCAACACGTCGTTGACGATCGACAGCGCGGGGCGAGATTCGAGCTGCTCCTCGAGGTCGGTCTCGAGGCCGTCGCGGTTGCCGTCGATGATGCGGTGCTCGAGGCGCTGCTCGATCGGCCAGCCGGAACGGTCCTCCTGTTCGACCGCGGTGGCGTCGACGCCTTCGAACAGCGCCATCAGCTCGGTGAGCGGGTCGTAGCCGTCGGCGCGGCGGTCGTAGACGAGGTCGAGGGTGACCTCGCGCACGTGGTCGTCGATCTTGTGCATCGGCATGATGCGCGCCGCGTGGACGATGGCGGCGTCGAGACCGGCCTCGCGGCACTCGTGCAGGAACACGCTGTTGAGCACGTGGCGGATGGCGGGCTTGAGCCCGAAGCTGATGTTGGAGAGCCCGAGCACGGTCGACGATCCCGGCAGCTCGGCCTCCGCCCGCCGGATGGCATCGATGGTCTCGATGCCGTCGCGCCTGAGGTCTTCGGAGCCCGACCCGAGCGGGAACGTGAGCATGTCGAAGATCAGGTCGCTGGGATCGATGCCGTAGCGGTCGATCGCGAGGTCGTAGATGCGGCGGCAGATCCGGAGCTTGTCGTCGGCCGTCCGGGCCTGGCCCTCTTCGTCGATGGCGAGGCAGATCACCGCAGCGCCGTACTCCCGCGCCAGCGACATCACGCGGTCGAAGCGCTTGCCCGCGTCCTCACCTTCCTCGAGGTTGGCGGAGTTGAGGATCGCCTTGCCGCCGGAGTGCTGCAGTCCGGCTTCGAGCACCGCCGGTTCAGTGGAGTCGAACACCAGAGGGAGCGCGGCCTGCGTGGCGAACCGGCTGGCGATCTCGTGCATGTCGACGGCGCCGTCGCGGCCCACGTAGTCGACGCACACGTCGAGCACGTGCGCGCCTTCCTTCACCTGGTCGCGCGCCATCTGCACGCACGTGTCCCAGTCGGCGTCGAGCATCGCCTCGCGGAACTTCTTGGAGCCGTTGGCGTTGGTGCGCTCGCCGATCGCCAGGTACGCGAGCTCCTGGTGGAACGTGACCGGGCTGTAGATCGACGAGCAGCTCGGCTCGTGCTCGGGCGTGCGTGCGACCGGCGCCCGGGTGCCGATGCGATCGGTGACCGCACGCAGGTGCGCCGGGCGTGGTGCCGCAACACCCGCCGACGATGTTGAGCCCGAACTCGTCGACGAAGCGCTCGTGCACGTCGGCGAGGGCGTCGGGGGTGAGGTCGTAGTGCGTGTGCCCGTCGACGATCGACGGCAGGCCCGCGTTGGGGAGGCACGACAGGAAGGTGCGCGAGTGCTCCGCGAGGTAGCGCAGGTGCTCGGTCATCTCCGCGGGGCCGGTGGCGCAGTTGAGGCCGATCACGTCGGGGCGCAACGCCTCGAGCGCGGTGAGCGCGGCACCGATCTCGGAACCGACCAGGAGGCGCCCGGTCGTCTCGACCGTCACCTGCACCATCAGGGGGACGGTGACACCGGCGGTCGCCATCGCCCGGCGGGCGCCGATGATGGCGGCCTTGCATTGGAGGAGGTCCTGCACCGTCTCGATGAGCAGCACGTCGACGCCACCGGCGAGCTGCCCGGCGACCATCGCCTCGTAGTCGTCGCGCAGCTCGGCGAAGGCGATCTGGCCGAGCGACGGAAGCCGCGTGCCGGGGCCGATCGAGCCGATCACGAAGCGAGGGCGATCGGGGGTGGAGAAGTCGGCCGCCACCTCCTTGGCCAGGCGCGCCGCGGCCTCGTTGATGGCGAACGTCTCGTCGGCGATGTCGTACTCGTTGAGCACGAGGGAGAAGGCGCCGAAGGTGGCGGTCTCGACCGCGTCGACGCCGGCCTCGAAGTACTCCGCGTGCATCTGCTTGATGAGCTCGGGACGGGTGAGCACGAGGCGCTCGTTGCAGCCCTCGAGCGCCGGGCCACCGAAGTCGTCGGGCCCGAGGTCCTGCTCCTGCACCCACGTGCCGAACGCGCCGTCGAACACGAGGACCCGCTCGGTGAGCGCGTCGAGGAACTGCGACATAGAGATGTCAGGGTACCGGAGGGGTCTCGAACCTCAGGACGAGTTCGTGCCCCTTGTGGGCACGACGACCGAGGCGCACGGCGCGGTCGGCGCGTGCCCAGAGCTCCTTGTCGCCCGAGCTGTCGCCGTACGCCCAGACGAACGGCGAGGCCCCGGCGTATTCGCGGGCGATCCACGCATCGAGGCGGCGCGCCTTTTCCGGGCCCCGCACGTTCTCGCCCTGCATGCGGCCGGTGAGCCGACCGTCGTCGCCGACCTCGACCTCGGTGGCGAGCACGGCGTCGAAGCGCAGGTGTTCGGCGATCGGCCGCAGGTAGACGGCGAGCGACGCCGACACGATGACCAGGCGATGACCCTGGGTGCGGTGCCAGTCGGCGCGCTCGATCGCCTCGGCCTGGAGATGGCGGGCGATCACGTCGGCGGCGAAGGCGCGGGCGGTGTCCTCGAGGTCGGCCGCGTCGCGGCCGCCGACGAGCTGCTCGAGGACCTCGGCCTTCATGCTCGTTGCGGGTCCAGTGCGCGACGGCCCGCCCGGGCGACGCGCAGCGCCCCGACGGTGAACGCGCGGGCGGTCGCCGGCGTGCCCGCGAAGCGGCGGAGGAAGGGCACGAAGTTGTCGCGGGGCGAGAGCGTGCCGTCGAAGTCGAACGCAGCGACCACGTCGGCTCGGCTCATGGCTGCCCGTCCATGGGCGCAATGGCTAGCACACGCTTTCGAGCCCTCGACCGGTAAGGTCGGCGCTCACGCGGCTCGTCTGCGGTGACCCACCATGAAGCTGCGCACACCCGATTCCGACGCTGCCGCCGTGCTCGTCCCGGCGCCCATCTCGCGTTCGGCGCGCGCACGTCCGGATCTGCCGCATCGACCACTGGTTCAAGAACGTCTTCGTGCTGCCGGGCGTGGTGGTCGCGATCGGCATCGCGCCGCACGTCGACTACAGCGACTTCTGGTGGCACCTCGTCGTGGGGCTGCTCGCCGTGTGTCTGATCGCGTCGAGCAACTACGTGATCAACGAGCTGATGGACGCGCCCTACGACGTCCACCATCCCACCAAGCGGTTCCGGCCGGTGCCGTCGGGACAGGTGAACATCCCGCTCGCGTACGCGCAGTGGATCGTGCTGATGCTCGCCGGACTCGGCCTCGGTGCGCTGGTCACCTGGAAGCTCGTGCTCACGCTGCTCGCGCTGTGGGTCATGGGGTGTCTCTACAACCTGCCGCCGATCCGCACCAAGGACCACGCGTACGTCGACGTCGCGTCGGAGGCGATCAACAACCCGCTGCGCATGCTCGTCGGGTGGTACGTCGTGACCACGACCGTCGTGCCGCCGGTGTCGCTGCTCGTCAGCTACTGGATGATCGGCTGCTACTTCATGGCCGCCAAGCGCTTCGCCGAGTACAACGACTTCCAACGCACTGGCGACGACGCGGCGCGCTACCGCAAGTCGTTCGCGCACTACACGAGCGAGCGCCTGCTCGTGTCGATCATGTTCTACGCGTCCGCCGCGATGCTCTTCTTCGGCGCCTTCATCGTGCGCTACCGCCTCGAACTCATCCTGTCGTTCCCGCTCGTCGCCGTGTTCATGGCGATGTACCTGCACCTCGCGTTCAGACCCGACAGCCCGGTCGAGAACCCCGAGAAGCTGTACCGCGAACGTGGGCTCATGCTGGTGCTGGTGGCGTGCGTGGTCGTGATGACGGCGTTGTTGTTCGTCGATCTCCCGTTCCTCGGCGACTGGTTCTCGTCGAGCGTGCACTCCGGGTGACCGATGACGAAGCGCGCCGGGAACGGTCGGCGCTACGGGCGCGGGTTCGCGATCGGCGCGCTCCTCGCGGGGATCGTCTTCTTCTGGATGGTCACCGACGGTTCGTTCGATCCCGGCCACCGGGTGCCGTTCTCGGGGAACTTCTACGACGTCCAGGCCCACCGCATGCTCGACGGCGACCTGTCGATGCCGGCGTCGGTGCTCGGCATCGAGGGCTACGAGCACGACGGCAGCGTCGTACATGTACTTCGGCCCCGCCCCGGCGTTCCTCCGACTCCCCACCGCGGCACTGACGGACTCGCTCGACGGCCGCACCGGCGTGGCGTCGATGACGTTCGCGTTCGTGGTGTTGATGGTGGCGCTCGGTCGCATCTCCTGGCGCGTGCGGCGGTGGTACGCACGCCGACGGCGTCGACGGCGCCGACGGCACGACGAGCGCTCGCGGGCGTCACCGCGTTCGTGCTCGGGGCCGGGACCACGGTCGTGTTCCTCGGCGTCGGCGCGTACGTGTACCACGAGGCGATCCTGTGGGGTGTCGCACTGTCGTTCGCCGCGTTCGAGGCGATCCTGGCGTGGATCGAACGACCGCGCACCGGTGTGCTGGTGGCCGCCGCCGTGCTCACGCTGCTCGCGTTGCTCAGCCGACTGGCGGTGGGGATCGGGCCCGCGGCCGCGCTGGCCCTGCTCGCGGTCGCGGTCGCGGTCACCCGGATCTGGCCCGGCGCGCGCCGGGCGACCGCACGGCTCGGGCTCCAGACCGAGGGGCTCGGATGGGGTGTCGTCGGCTGGGCTGGCCGCCGCGGTCGTCGTGCCGCTCGTGGTGTACGCCGCGTTCAACGTGGCCAAGTTCGGCACGTTGTTCAGCGTGCCGTACGACCATCAGGCAGCCAACGCACTGGTGCCGGAGCGCAAGGCGATCCTCGCCGCGAACAACGGCACGCTGGTCAACGTGAAGGCGTTGCCCACCAACGTGTGGCAGTACCTGCGCCCCGACGCCTTCCGCCTCGACGGCACGTGGCCGTGGGTGCGGCTGCCCACGTCGCGACCGACGGTGTTCGGCGACCTCCGGTACGACATGCTCGACTTCACGTCGAGCGTCACCGCGACGATGCCGCTGCTGTTCGTCCTCGCGATCGGCGGGATCGTCGCGATGGTGCGAGCCAAGGCGCGGAGCACCGTCGCCACGCTCGGCTCGCTCGACCTGCCGGTGCTCGGGGCCGCGTGTGCGGCGGTCCCGACCCTCGTGTTCGTGTACATCACCGAGCGGTACATGGCCGACTTCCTGCCCGCTGCTGGTGCTGCCCGCGCTCGCCGCGCTCCACGTCGTTCGTGCGCGTGGGCGCGCTCACCGCGACGGCGAAGCGGGGCTGGGTGGTCGCGACGTCGGTGGTGCTCGGCGTGCTCGCGGTGTGGGGCTGCATCGCCAACGTGTCGATCGCGCGCGACTACCAGCTCGGGCGCGAACAGGTCACGACGTTCCGCGACCCGGGCTCGCTGACTGCAGGCCGGCCTGATCGGCACGCTCAGGCAGTAGGCGCGTCGGGGTCGACCCAGAGCGGCGACGAGCGCCCGGCCGATGAGCAGCTCCGGCGGGTCGAGCGTCGCCGCTGAGCGCCACGCCGAGCCCGCACTCCAGACCCGACGCCGTACACCAGTCGGTGGGCCACCGTGGCGGCGTCCTCGTCCTCACCGATGTCGTTGCAGACCACCGCGAAGCGGCGGGGGCCGAGTGCGGGCCAGGGTGTCGTCGGGACGGAGGCGGCTCTGCAACACTTCGGCGACCCGGCCGAGCGTCGTACGGGCCGGTGGGGAAGTGCGGGTACTCGAGGACGAACACGGCGACGTCCCGACCGTGCCGACGGGCGCGTGCGAGGGCGACGGCGGTCCGGTCGATCAGCAGGGTCCAACGAGGGAGCCCGGTCATCGAGTCGAGCAGCTTCTCGTAGCGGGTGCGTTCACCGGCGAGCCAGCCGATGTCCGCCGACCTCGCCCAGCTCGGGTGTCGACCATGGAGCAATTGTCGGCGTTGGCGTGCCGGGCTTGAGCGCTCCGGAAAAGCGCCGAACCCGGCTCAGATGGGCAGCTTGCGGAACACCGGCCGGGGCACGTGGCGCAGCACCGACATCACGTAGCGCATCTGCGCCGGCACCCAGACCGTCTCGCGGCCGCGGGCGAGGCCGCGCACGATGGCGTCGGCCACCGCCTCGGGCGTGGTGGAGAGGGGCGCGGCGTCCATGCCCGTCGGTCATCTTCGTGTGCACGAAGCCGGGGCGCACGATCATGACCCGCACGCCGCTGCCGACGAGCGAGTCGCCGAGTCCCTGGAAGAACGCGTCCATGCCCGCCTTCGACGATCCGTACACGAAGTTCGAGCGCCGGGCGCGTTCGCCGGCGACCGACGAGAGCGCCACGATCGTGCCGTGGCCCTGCGTGCGCATGCGCTGCGCGATCGGCACCGTCACCGACACCGAGCCCACGTAGTTCACCTCGGCGATGTCGACCGCGGCGCGCCCGTCGTGCTCGGCCTCCTCCTGGTCGCCGAGGACACCGAACGCGAGCAGGGCGAGGTCGATGTCGCCGACCCGCTCGAACACGTCGGCGACGAACGCGTCGTGCGACGCGGTGTCGCGCGCGTCGAACGCGAGCGTCTCGACCGTGGTCGCACCGGCGGCGCGCAGCTCGTCGGCCGCGGCTGCAGCGACTCGCGGGTCGCGCGCGGCGAGCACCACCGTGCGCGCCCGCCGCTGCACGAGCTCGCGCAGGGTCGCCAGCGCGATGTCCGAGCCGCCGCCGAGCACCAGCACCGACTGCACCGATCCGAGCGCATCCTTCATGTCGATCAGAGCCTTTCACCCACGAGGTTGCGTCGCTCAAGGGCGTTATACGCCGTCAGGTGACGCAACCTCGCGAGGGGGGTGGGTCAGGGGAGGCCGAGGCGGCGTTGGAGGTCGGACTGGAGGACGCCGGCGGGGTCGACGCGGGCGCGCAGCTCGGCGAAGCGGTCGAGCTCGGGGTACATCACGGGGAGGAGCTCGGGGCGCAGGCGGGAGTCCTTGGCCAGGTAGATGCGGCCGCCGACGTCGGCGACGAGCTGGTCGAGCTGGTCGAGCAGCTCGGCGAGCCCGGGCACGGTCGCCGGGATGTCGAGCGCGAGCGTCCAGCCCGGGCTGCGGGAACGACAGCGGTCCGGGGTTGCCGGGTCCGAAGCGCTTGAGCACCGCGAGGAACGACGCCGCGCGCGCCTCGCTCAGCATCTCGATCGACTGTCGCACCGCGGCGTGCGCGTCGTCGGGCACGACGTACTGGTACTGCAGGAACCCGCAGCTCCCGTAGAGGCGGTTCCAGTCCTTCACGCCGTCGAGCGGATGGAAGAACGACGAGATCGACTCGACGTGACCGTGCAGCGACGGCGTGACCCGGTACCAGAACTCGTTGAACGCGGCGACGCTCAGCCGGTTGAGCAGACCGTTGGGTGCCCACGGGGGCCCGGGGAGCAGCGCCTTCGGCGCGAAGTGCAGCGGGTCGCGCCGCAACTTCTTCGGCAGGTCGTCGAGCGTGGCGTGGTCGCCGCGTGACAGCACCGAACGTCCGAGCGACGCGCCGGTCGCGAGGCAGTCGATCCACGCGGCCGAGAACCGGAACTGGTCGTCGCCCTCGACCATCAGCGCCATCACCGAGTCGAGGTCGGGGCAGCGCAGGTTCTCGGCCCGGATCATCGACGTCTCGATCGGGAGCAGCCGGATGGTCGCCTCCGCGATCACGCCGGTGAGGCCGAGCGCGCCGGCCGTGCCCCAGAAGAGCTCGGGGTCGGAGTCGGGCGTGACGGTCACCGTGCCCTTGGGCGTGTGCAGCACGAACGACTCGACGTGGTTGGAGAAGCTGCCGTCGACGTGGTGGCTCTTGCCGTGCACGTCGGCCGCGATGGCGCCGCCCACCGTCACCTGGCGCGTGCCCGGCGTGACGTGCACGAACCAGCCGAGCGGCACCATCGTGCGCATGATCGCCTCGAGGCTCACGCCGCCGTCGACGCGGATGACGCCCTGCTCGACGTCGATCTCGTGGAACCCGGCGAGCGTGGTGGCGTCGAGCACGACACCACCCGCGTTCTGCGCGGCGTCGCCGTAGCTGCGCCCGAGGCCACGTGCGATCAGTCCCCGGCGACCGGCGCGCGCGAGCCCGGTGTCGACGTCGCTCGCGTCGTGCAGCTCGACCAGCGTGGCCGCGGTGGGCGCGGTGCGGCTCCAGCCGGTGAGGAGCTCGGTGCGTTCGGTGAGCTCGCTCAGCGGCTCAGCCAACGGACGCACCTAACCGCGAACACCGAGGGCGAAGATCACGAGCCAGATCACGCCGACGATCTGCAGCGTGCGATCGGACAGCACCACTTCTTCGGGCGCGCCGCCACCGCCCTGGTCGACGACGAGCGCGTAGCGCAGCACCGCGATCACGAGCGGCACGATCGACAGCCGGAACCAGGTGTCGTCGCCGGTGTGGGCGGCGTTCTCGAACGCCCACAGGCAGTACGCGGTGATCATCACGCCCGACGACACCGCGCGCACGTAGCCGAGGAACGCGGTGGAGTACTCGCCGAGGGTGCGGCGGTGCTCGCTCGAGTCGGAGCCGAGCTCCACCAGCTCGGCGTGGCGCTTGCCGGTGACGATGAACAGCGAGCCGGCGCCGGCGACGATGAGGAACCAGTCGGAGAGCCGCACGCCGGTGGCGACGCCGCCGGCGATGGCGCGGAACACGAAGCCGGACGGCGACCGCGGCGAGGTCGATCACCGGCTCGTACTTCAACCAGGTGGTGTACGAGATGGTGACGAGCACGTAGCCGGCGACGACGCCGGTGAGCTTGAAGTCGTTGATCGGCGCGGTCGACCGCGAACGAGAGCAGGAAGAGCGCGACCGCGATGATCCGCGCCGTGCGCACGTCGAGCTCGCCGGCCGCGATCGGGCGGAGGCGCTTGGTGGGGTGCAGCCGGTCGGCCTCGGCGTCGTTGGCGTCGTTGAGGAAGTAGGTGCCGCTCGCGGCGAGGCAGAAGCCGACGAACGCGACCAGCGTCTGCAGCAGCGCGTCGCGCTCGGTCGAGCACGCCCGCGGCCGCGGGCGCCGCGAACACGAGGACGTTCTTGGTCCACTGCTTCGGACGGGCGGTCTTGACGATCGCCCTGCAGCGTCGACCGACCGGGAGCGGGGGCGTCGGGCACGGGCCCGCGTGGTCGGGCCGCGCAGGATCTGGGACCGCCGACATCGGGTCAAGGCTACTGGCCGGATCTGGCGGCCTCCTGGCCGCTCGCGTCACATCGCGTGAACGGGTCGCGGCCGTAGACTCCGCCCGGATGGCTCCGAAGATCTACACGCGCAAGGGCGACGACGGCAGCACCGGCCTGCTGTACGGCGGGCGCGTCGGCAAGGACTCGCCGGGGCCCGACGCCTACGGCGCGGTCGACGAAGCCGTCTCCGCGCTCGGTCTCGCCCGGGCCGAGGCCGAGCGCGGGTCGGAGCTCGACGAGCTCCTGATCCGGCTGCAGCGCGAGCTGTTCGTGGTGGGCGCCGAGCTCGCCACCGCGCCGGAGAAGCGTGACAAGTTGACGCCCGGCGTGTCGCGCACCACCGAGGACATGGTCGCGCGCTCGAACCGCTCATCGACGACGTCACCACGCGCTACGAGCCGCCGACCGAGTTCGTGCTGCCGGGCGAGAACCGCGTCGCCGCCGCGCTCGACCTGGCGCGCACGATCGTGCGGCGCGCCGAACGCCAGGCGGTGGCCGCCGCCCGCGCCGGCTGGCTCGACGGCAGCTTCGTGGTCGCCTACCTCAACCGCCTCGCCGACCTCGTGTACACCCTCGCCCGGTGGCAGGAAGGGACGTTCCGTCCCGTCCGCACCGAACCGACCTGAACCCAGTCCTGATCCCAGCCGACCTCTCCCCCGACCGCCCGACCTCCGGAGCCACCGTGTCCCTCTCGTTCACCGTCTCGACCACCGCCGCCGACCGCGTCGCCGCCGAGCTGCTCGCCGTCCCGATCGCCAAGGGCGCCGAGCTCGGTCCCGGCGCCGACGCGGTCGACGCCGCGCTCGACGGCGGCCTCACCGCGTTCCTCGCCGAAGCCGGCTTCGAGGGCAAGCTCGGCGAGACCCTCGCCGTGCCCACCGGTGGCCGGCTGAAGGCGAAGGCCGCGCTGCTCGTGGGCGTCGGCGATCCGGCCGAGCTCACCCTCGACGGCCTGCGCCGCGCCGCCGCCGCCGTCGCGCGTCGCGCCGGCGAAGGTGGCGTCGCTCGCCACCACGCTCGCCACTGCCGGCACCGAGCTCGCGGTCGCCGATGCCGCGCAGGCGGTGGCCGAGGGCCTCGTGCTCGGTGGCTACCAGTACCTCGAGTACAAGGGCAACGCCACACCGTCGAAGCTCGAAGAAGGTCACGATCATCGCCGCCGGCGGCGCGCCGGTTGCAGGCCGCGGTCGAGCGCGGCGCCGCCGATCGGGGACGCGGTCACCTGGGCGCGCGACCTGGTGAACCGGCCGGCGAAGGAGAAGTCGCCGTCCGACATGGTCGCCGCGGCGCGCAAGCTGCTGCGCGGCACGGGCGTCACCGTGCAGGTGCTCGACGTGAAGCAGCTCGCAAGCGCAGCGCATGGGCGGCGTGCTCGGCGTCGGCCAGGGTTCGGAGCAGGCGCCGCGCTTCCTGAAGATGACGTACGCGCCGTCGGGCGCACGCGGCAAGCCGCTCGCGCTCGTGGGCAAGGGCGTGGTGTTCGACTCCGGCGGCCTCTCGCTCAAGACCGCGGGCGGCATGGAGACGATGAAGACCGACATGGGGGGTGGCGCGGCGGTGATCGCCGCGATGTCGACGCTCGCCGCGCTCGGCGTGAAGACCCGCGTCACCGGGTACGTGCCGCTGGTCGAGAACATGCCGAGCGGCAACGCCATCCGCCCGGGCGACGTGCTGAAGATCCGCAACGGCAAGACGGTCGAGGTGCTCAACACCGACGCCGAGGGTCGCCTCATCCTCGCCGACGCGCTCTCGCTCGCGTCGGACGAGAAGCCGGGCGGCGGTGATCGACCTCGCCACGCTCACCGGTGCGTGCATGGTCGCGCTGGGCGACAAGATCGCCGGCCTCATGGGCAACGACGACGACTGGTCCGACCAGGTCCGCGCTGCGGCCGACCGCGCCGGCGAGCCGGTGTGGCCGCTCCCGCTGCCGACCGAGTACCGCAAGCAGCTCGAGTCGGAGGTCGCCGACCTCAAGAACATCGGCGGCAGCTACGGCGGCGCGCTCACCGCCGGGCTGTTCCTCCAGGAGTTCGTCGACGGCGCGCCGTGGGTGCACCTCGACATCGCCGGTCCCGCCCGCGCGAACGCCGACGACGGCTACCTCGCCAAGGGCGGCACCGGCTTCGGCGTGCGCACGCTGGTCGAGCTCGCCCGCGGCTACGAGGCGCCGAAGCAAGTGAGCCGCCGCACTCGCGCTCGCCGGCCGTGGTGGTGGCGCTCGCCGCCGCGGCTGGCGCCGAAGCGCGGCGGCCGCTCGCGTGGCGACCGGCGCGAGCGCCGGGTGAGTCGGTGCACAAGACGGTCACCGTCCACATCCGCGACAACAGGTTCAACCCCGCTGCGCTCGAACATCGAAGAGGGCACGACCGTCCGCTGGGTCAACGACGGTCGCAACACGCACAACGTCACGCCCGACGCGCGGTCGGTACTTCGGCAGCGACAACCTGAAGCCCGGCCGGTCGTACGTGCACACCTTCCCCGACGCCGGCACGTTCGCCTACTACTGCACGCTGCACGGCACCCCCACGAGCGGCCAGCGCGGCGAGCTCGCGCGTCGGCGACGCGACCGCGGCCACGCCGCGTCGAGCCGATCGGTGCGAGCGACGCGCCTGCGCCGTCGTTCGCCGCGTCGGGCCGCACGATCCGCGTGCCCGCCGACGCCAAGACCATCCAGGCCGGGGTCGACAAGGCCAAGCAGGGCGACCTGGTGCTCGTGTCGCCCGGCGTCTACAAGGAGAGCGTCACCATCGGCACCGACGGCATCGTGCTGCGCGGCGTCGATCGCAACCGCACGATCCTCGACGGTGAGTTCAAGCGCGACAACGGCGTGTTCGTCGTGGGCGGTGACGGCGTCGCGGTGGAGAACCTCACCGCGCGCAACTTCACGGAGAACGGCTTCTTCTGGAACGGCGTGCTCGGGTACCGCGGCTCGTACCTCACCGCGTACCGCAACGGCGACTACGGCGTCTACGCGTACGACTCGCAGTACGGCATCTTCGAGCACTCGTACGCGTCGGGCAGCCCCGACTCCGGCTTCTACATCGGTCAGTGCAATCCGTGCCACACGGTGATCACCGACGTCGTGTCCGAGTACAACCTGCTCGGCTACTCCGGCTCCAACTCGTCGGGTGACCTGTTGCTGGTGAATTCGAACTGGTCGCACAACCGCACCGGCATCGTGCCCAACAGCTTCGACGCCGAGGAGCTCGTCGCCGCAGGGCCAGGCGACCATCGCCGGCAACGTCGTCGAGCGACAACGGCGACGACCGCGCGACGCGAGGTAACGAAGCGGCGTTCGACGCCGCGCTCGGCGTCGGCATCGTGATCGCGGGCGGCAGGGGACGTCATCACGAAGAACCGCATCGTCGACAACGACAAGGTCGGGGTCGCGCTGGCGCCGAGCGTCGGGCTCGAGGACGCAGCCGCACCAGTCGACCGGCAACCGGGTCACCGACAACGTGGTCGAGCGTTCCGGGCTGGTCGACCTCGCCATCGTGCTGAGCGACGCCGCCGACCAGAACTGCTTCTCGGGCAACACCTTCTCGACGTCGGCGCCCGCGAACATCGAGCAGGTCATGCCCTGCGACGCCACCGGCACCGGCGATTTCGCCACCGGCGCGCTCGACATCGGGCGTTCCTCGACACGCCGGCAACCCGAAGGGCGTGGCCTACAAGGAGTCACCGATCCCGAAGCGGCAGCGCAACATGCCGCGCGCGACCACCGCCAAGGCGCGCCCGGCGGGCGCGCCCGCGCCGCGTCGACCTCGCCGCGATCCAGGTGCCGAGCGGGCGAGCGACGGGCTCAGCGTTGGTTCACCCGGGACCGCAGTGCGGCGAAGCACAGCCCGAAGCTGATGAGGAAGACCACCAGCACGGCCAGGAACGCCTTGCCCAGGTCGTCCCAGTGCCAGCCGGCGAGGGCGAGCGAGCGCAGGCCCTCGAGCAGGTAGGTGACCGGGTTCCAGCCCGCCACCGTGTCGAGCCAACCGCTCAGCTGGTCGCGGGGCACGTACGACGACGTGAGGAAGAGGAACGGGAAGAACAGCAGGAAGCTCGAGTTCACCGCGGCCGGATTGCCGGTCTTGAGGGCGATGGCGTAGCCGAAGCCGGCGAACGACAAGCTCCACAGCGCCGCGATGAGCACGAAGACGAGGACGCCGAGGACGCCGGCGTGGAAGTCGATGCCGAGCGCGAACGCCAGCGCCAGGATCGGGATGCACAACACGGTCGACACGGTGACGTCGGCGACCATGTGGCCGACGAGGATCGCGCTCCGCCGCACCGGCGTGAGCAGGAGCCGGTCGAAGTAGCCGTTCTGCACGTCGACCACGAGCGACTGCGCGCGCGAGACGCCGGTGACGCCGAGCAGGATCGCAGTGGCCATCTCGAACGCGGTGTAGTCGAAGTTGGCGATGTTGTTCTGGGTGAGGTTCTCCAACGTGCCGATGTTCACGACGAAGAAGAAGATGGCGATGAAGATGGGCGGGACGATCGCCTCGAGGTCGCGCGGCACGGCCCGCAGCGCGCGCCCGGCGATGGAGAACACGTCGTGCAGCGCGCCGGCGGGGCGGGCCCGCACCGTGTGCACGTCGCGGGGCGTGATCTCGAACGTGACGTTGGTCGCGGTCATGACATGTCCTCCGCAGTGGTCGAGTCGTTGTCGAAGTGCGCGCCGGTCATCTCCAGGAACACGTCGTCGAGCGTCGGCGTGCGCAGCGTGAGGTCACGGACCCGGATGGCGGCGTTGTGCAGGGCGATGGCGACCGGCCCGATGGCCGACGAGCCCTCTTCCACGCTGATGGTGAGCACGTGGTCGCGGGCTTCGACGCCGACGACGCCGTACGCGCCGTCGAGTGCCTTCACCGCCGCGTCGGTGTCGCCCTCGACGCGCGCGACCACCATGTCGGTGCCGATGGCGCGCTTGAGCTCGGCTGGGTGTGCCCTCGGCGACGAGCTTGCCGTGGTCGACGATGCCGACGCGGTCGGCGAGCTCGTCGGCCTCCTCGAGGTACTGCGTGGTGAGGAGGATGGTCATGCCGAGGTCTTGGTTGAGGCGCTGCACCTCCTGCCAGACGCTGGCCCGGCTGATGGGGTCGAGCCCGGTGGTCGGCTCGTCGAGGAACAGCACGTCGGGGTTGTGCACGAGCGCGGCCGCGAGGTCGAGGCGCCGGCGCATGCCCCCCGAGTAGGTCGCGATGCGGCGGTCGAGCGCGTCACCGAGGTCGACGAGCGCCCGCAGCTCGACCAGGCGCTCCTCGATCTCGGCGCGGTGGAGCCCGTAGAGCTGCCCCTGCAGGCGGAGCAGTTCGAGCCCGGTCTGCTTCGGATCGAGCGCGACATCCTGGAGCGCGACGCCGATCCGGAGGCGGACGTCTTTCGGCTGCCGGGCGACGTCGAGACCCGCGACCTGGGCCTCTCCGCCGCTCGGTGAGAGCAGCGTGCAGAGCATCTTGATGGTGGTCGACTTGCCGGCGCCGTTGGGGCCGAGCAGGCCGTAGATCTCACCTTGCTGGATGGTGAGGTCGAGGGCGTCGACTGCGGTGACCTCCCCGAAGGTGCGGGTGAGGCCGCGGGCGGTGATGGCTGCTGCGGTTGCGTCGTCCGGGGCACGGCGGCGCTCCTGGTGTCGGGTGCTGGTCATGGTCTGCATGGGGATCAACCTACGGATCACTGCGGCCAGATCCTGACCGCAACTCGCGCGAACATCTTCGAGTGACCAAGACCGTTCCGAGCCCCGGAACTCATCGGACCCCGGTGCGATGACCGCCGCCGATCCCACCGAGCGGGCGCTCCTGCTGCTCTCGCTGCTCCAGACCCACCGGTTCTGGCCCGGCGAGGAGCTCACCGAGCGTCTCGGCGTGAGCGCCCGCACCCTGCGGCGCGACGTCGACCGTCTCCGCTCGCTCGGCTACCCGGTCGACGCCACGCCCGGCACCGGTGGCGGCTACCGCCTCGCGGCCGGGGCGCACCTGCCTCCGCTCCTGCTCGACGACGACGAAGCCGTCGCCATCGCGGTGGGCCTGCGGTCGGCAGCGAGCGCGTCGATCGACGGCATGGAGGACACCGCGGTGCGCGCGTTGGCGAAGCTCGAGCAGGTGCTGCCCGACCGGTTGCGTCGGCGGGTGCTCGCGGTCCACACCAACGTCGCGTCGTTGCAGTGGTCCGACGGCGGGCCCGTCGTCGATGCCGACGCGCTCGCCGTGCTCGCGCTCGCGTGTCGGGATCGCGAGCAGGTGCGGTTCGACTACCGCCGCCGCGACGGCGACGACTCCAGTCGACTGGTCGAGCCGTATCAGCTCGTCTCCACCGGTCGCCGTTGGTACCTCGTCGCGTGGGACGTCCGCCGGGTCGACTGGCGGACGTTTCGCCTCGACCGCCTCGAACGCGCGCGCCTCGCCGGTGTGCGGTGCGCGGCGCGCGAGCTCCCGGGCGGTGACGCGGCCGCGTTCGTGGCCCAGTCGATCCGCTCGATGCCGCAGCCGGCGTACGCGGTGCTCGAGGTCGACGCCGCGGTCGACGACGTCCGCGCCGCGCTCCACTGGGGCGAGTCCGCAGATCGACGAGCGCGGCACCGGCGGGTGCCGCGTGCGCATCGAGGGTGGGAACGACGAGGCGCTCCTGCGCGTCGTCACCTGGCTCGCCGGTCGCTACCCGGTGACGGTCGTCGAACCCCCGTCACTCGCCGCGCTCGTCACCGATCTCGTCGCCCGCCTCACTCGAGCGTGAGTGCGTGATCAGTGAGCGCGACGCGCTGCGTGACGCTGCCGTCGGCGAGGACGGCGTGGGGGAGGCAGTGCTCGTCGTACTCCGCGATCACGATCGGCGCCGCGTCCGGGCCGCACGCCGGGCAGTTGGGGTCGCGCCGCACCTTGAACGTACGGAACGACTGCTCCAGCGCGTCGTAGGCGAGGAGCCGGCCGATGAGCGGATCGCCGAGGTCGAGGAGCAGCTTGATCGCCTCGAGCGCCTGGATCGAACCGACGATGCCGGGCAGCACGCCGATCACGCCCGCCTCCGAGCAGCTCGGCGCGAGCTCCGGCGGCGGCGGCTCGGGCAGCAGGCAGCGGTAGCACGGCCCGACGTAGGGCTGGAACACCGAGACCTGACCCTCGAACCGGAAGATCGAGCCGTGCACGACGGGGATCTTCTTCAGCAGCGATGCGTCGTTCACGAGGTAGCGGGTGGGGAAGTTGTCGGTGCCGTCGACGATCACGTCGTAGCCGTCGATGATGTCGAGCACGTTGTCGGCGCCGAGGCGCACGTCGTAGGTGACCACGTCGACGTCGGGGTTCGAGCGCGGTGAGGGTCTTCTTCGCCGAGTCGACCTTGCGCTCGCCGATGCGATCCATGTTGTGCAGGATCTGGCGCTGCAGGTTCGACGCGTCGACGACGTCCATGTCGATGATGCCGATCGTGCCGACGCCCGCTGCTGCGAGGTAGAGCGCCGCGGGCGAGCCGAGGCCGCCGGCACCGAGCAGGAGCACCCGGCTCTCGAGCAGCTGCTGTTGTCCGGCCTCGCCGACCTCGGGGAGGAGGATGTGGCGTCCGTAGCGTTCGCGCTGCTCGTGGGTGAGGGTCTGGGGCGTGATCCACGGCCGCCCCTCGTTCTTCCAGCGGCCGAACCCGCCGGCCATCGACACCACGTCGTTGAAGCCGAGTTGCTCGAGCGTCTCGGCGGCGAACGCCGACCGATTCCCGGCCGCGCAGAAGATGACGATCGGTCGGTCACGGTCGACGAGCTTGGTCTCGGCCTGGCTCTCGAGGTGGCCGCGAGGGATGAAGACGGACCCGGGGATCGTCCCCTGGTCGTACTCGTCCTGCTCGCGGACGTCGAGGAAGGTGGCCGCGCCCATGCGCGCCTCGGCCTCCTCGGGCTGGATCTCGGTGATGCGGGACTTGGCGTCGCGCAACAGGTCGCGGTAGCTGGGCATCCGTCGTCTCCTCGTCGAACTGGTAAATGCTACCGCAATGGTCGGGTATTCCCAACCAACGGGCTCGCGGGGCTCAGACCCGGTCCACCAGGGCCGGGAGGACCTCGCCGAGTCGGTCTCGGAAGACGAAGTCGGCCGCGTCGTCGAAGGGCGTCGGTTCGCCGTTGAGGATCGCGAGGGTGGCGCCGGCGCGCAGTGCGTGCTCGGGCAGCGCCGCGGCCGGGTACACGCCGAGCGAGGTGCCGACCGCGAGGAACAGGTCGGCGTCGTCGGCTGCCCATTGCGCTCGCATCAAGACCTCGGACACCAGCTTCTCGCCGAACGAGATCGTGGCCGACTTCAGCATCCCGCCGCACTCCAGGCACGCAGGATCGTCATCACCGGCGCGCACGCGGGCGAGCGTGTCGTCCATCGGACCGCGCCAGCCGCACCGCAGGCACTTGGCCTCGTGCACGGTGCCGTGGATCTCGATGACGATCGCCGGAGACGAACCGGCGGCCTGGTGGAGGCCGTCGACGTTCTGGGTCACCAGCGTGTGGACGTTGGCGCGCCGCTCGAGCTCCGCGAGGGCGCGGTGGCCGGCGTTGGGCTCGCCCACGAACAGCTCGCTGCCCGCGCGGTTGCGCCACACGTCGCGACGGTGGTCGGCATCCTGCACGTAGTGCTGGATGGTCGCCTTGCGCTCCGCCGTCGGGTCCTTGGTCCAGATCCCCTGCGGGACCGCGGAAGTCGGGGATGCCCGACTCGGTCGAGATGCCCGCGCCGGTGAGCACCACGATCTGACGGGCGTCGCGGAGATGTGCGGCGAGGCGGTCGAGCTGATCCATCGACGCGACGTTACACGGGCGCGCGAGCGGCGCGCCCTGGGGGACGAAGGGCGCGCCGCTCACTGCGGCCGCGAGCACAGGGGCGAGCTCGAACCGCGATCGGGAGGGTGGTCGCGTTACGAGGCGACTCCCTGGACGTGGTCGAGCGCGTCGCGGTGGCGCTGGTACGCCCACTGCCGCGCTCTCGTGGCACAGCGCAGGGTGGAAGCCGATGGCGTGGAGCGCGCGCTCCACGTGATCGGGGTCGTCACCCTGCTCGAGCAGCGTGAACGCCACCCGCCGGGCGCGACGACGCGCCTCGGCCAGCGGTGCCTCGGCGAGCTGGTGCTCCGCCCACTCGGCGTGCGCCTGCTGCAGCTCGCGCGGGAGACGCCGGAGGTGGCGGATGTTCACCGGGGGGACGTTGCGCCGCACCGCGACGGTGTCGGACATGGGGTCCTCGCACGCGAGATCGAACTGCGTGAGTCGCCGCAACGTGCGCACGATCGGCGACGCGCTCCCTTCCCGCTGGCCGAGTCCGAGGGCGTGCGACGTGTCGACGACGGTGAGCTCGACGCCGTCGGGATCGCGGTCGAAGCGGTCGGCGAGGTGGCGCAGCAGCAGGAGGGCAGTCGGCCCGAGCGTGGGGAGCCAGAACTGCTCGACGTAGCGCGAGCGGGGGTCGTGGCCCAGCGTGTCGACGACGGGGTCGTGCCAGGGCTTGATCAGCAGCGTGGCGGGCATGGGCTTCCTCCGCGAGCATGCCGGCGCCTCCGGTCTGGGTGCCGGGGGCCGGGGACGGTGCGGGGAAGTGGGGCGACGGATCCCGTCGGACCACGTGTGAGTGCAAAGAGTAGCCGAAAAGCCGCGAACCGGTCAAGTCCCCAGTTCTGCAACTGGTCGGTGCCGCAGCTGGTCAGCGCTGCAGCTGGGAGGTTCGGTCGGGGGGTCGCGGCTCCGCCGGCCGGCGGGGGCGGTCGAACGCGCGGCGCGGGTCGGCGCCGAACGCCTCGGGAGGACGGGCGGGTCCGAACAGGAAGCCCTGACCCACTTCGCAGCCCATCGCCCGCAGCTGCTGGAACTGCTCGCGGGTCTCGATGCCCTCGGCCACGGTCGAGAGCCGCAGCGCGCGGGCGAGCCCGACCACCGCGCCGACGATCGCAGTGCTGTCCTTGCGCACGCCGACGCCGCCGGTGAACGACCGGTCGATCTTCAGTGCTTCCACCGGGAGTCGCTCGAGGTACGCGAGCGACGAGTACCCGGTGCCGAAGTCGTCGACCGCGAGGTGCAGTCCGAGCGCCTGCAGCGCACCGAGCGCGCTGAGCGCCGATTCCGCGTCACGCATGAGCGTGCTCTCGGTGATCTCGAGCCAGAGCGCCGACGGCTGGATGCCGGTGTCATGGAGCACGCGCGCGACGTCGTTGGGCAGCGCGGGTTCGGCCAGTTGGCGGGGCGAGAGGTTCACGCTCATCGACAGCGGTGGGCCGTCGGGCGATGCCTCGTGCCAGCGCACCGCCTGCTGGCATGCCTGCTCGAGCGCCCACACGCCGAGCGGCACGATCAGGCCGGTCTCCTCGGCGAGCGGCACGAACTCCATCGGCGGCACCAGCCCGCGCTCCGGGTGCTCCCACCGGATGAGCGCCTCGAAGCCGAAGAGCGTGCCGGTGTCGAGGTGGATCATGGGCTGGTAGTGCACGCGCAGCTCTCCGCGCTCGATGGCGCGGTGCAGCTCGTTCCCCGTGCGCAGGTCGTCGACCACGCGATGGTGCTCGCTGGCGTCGAACAGCTCGGCGCGGTCGCGCCCGCGTTCCTTGGCGCGGTACATGGCGGCGTCGGCGTTGCGCACCAGCGTCTCCGGTGTGTCCCCGCCGTTGCCGGAGAGCGCGATGCCGATGCTCGTGGTGACGAACACCTCACCTTCCATGAGCGCGACCGGACGGGCGATCGCCTGCGCGATCCGCTCCGCGATCAGCTCGACGGTCTCCTCGCTCGAGACCTCGCGGCACAGGATCGTGAACTCGTCGCCGCCGAACCGGGCGACCACGTCGGTGGGTCCCATCACCGAGCTCAACCGGTCGGCCACGGCGACCAGCAGGCGGTCGCCGGCCGAGTGGCCGAGGCTGTCGTTCACGACCTTGAAGCGGTCGAGGTCGAGGAACAGCACTGCGATCCGCTCGCGGCGCTGCTCGGCCCGGTCGAGCTCGCGGCCGAGCCGCTCGACGAACTGCAGGCGGTTGGGGAGCCCCGTGAGCGGGTCGTGCACGGCCTGGTGCGCGAGCGCCTCGCCACTCGCCGCGTCGCTCACCGATGTCCTCGACCTGGCACACCAGGTACATGGGCTCGTCCTTGACGTCGCGCACGAGGGACGCGCTCAACGACACCCACACGGGATGCCCGTCGTGGTGCACGAAGCGCTGCTCCAGCTGCGCGCTCTGCGTCACTCCGGTGAAGAGCCGGCGCACCTGCTCGCGGCACTGGTCGCGATCGTCGCTGTAGCAGAGGTCGAGCAACGACGACGCGAGCAGCTCCGACTCGCCGCGTCCGAGGATCTGCACGAGGGCGCGGTTCACACGGAAGAGCCGGCCGTCGATCGAGATGAGCGCCATGCCGATCGGCGCGTGCTCGAACGCGCTGCGGAACCGCTCCTGGGCCTCACGCAGCTCGGCCTCGGCGCGACGACGGTCGGTGAGGTCGCGCGCGCTGATGACGATGCCCTCGACCGACGGGTCGTCGAGCAGGTTGGTCGCCACCGCTTCGACCACGCGCCACGTGCTGTCGGGCCGACGCAGGCGCAGCTCGCACCGCTCGGCGCCATCCTTGACCTCGCTTGCCCTCGCGCGTGAACTGGAGCCCGCGACGCGCGGTGTCGCGGTCTTCGGGATGGATGAGGTCGAACACGTCGGTGCCGATCAGCGGCTCGATGTCGAGCCCGAGGATGCGCTCGGTGACCGGGCTCGCGTAGACGAGCCGGCCGTGCGGATCGACGATCGCCATGATGTCGTTGGAGTCGCGCACCATGGCGCGGAAGCGGGCCTCGTTCCGCTCGAGGAGGTCCGTCACCTGGTCGACGGTGCGGGCGGCGCGCCGACCCACGACGCGCGTCGAGACGATCGCCAGCACGACGATCGCCAGGAGCAGGCCGCTCGCGAGGACACCCTCGGCACTCACGCCCTTTCTGTCGGTATTTGGCCGTCCCCAACTTGAGCGAGGAAGCCGGTCCGACTCAGATCAGGAGCGGGGCCCCAGATGGGCGGCCACCACCGCCCGGGCGGCCGCCGTGGGCGTGGTGGTACCGGCCGCGACCTCCGCCTCGAGGCGCCGGGCGAGGTCGGCGGTGCCGGCGTCGGTGGTGAGGGCCTCGAGCAGCGAGTCGGTGACCTCCGACCACATCCACTCCCGGTTCTGTCCGGCCCGGAGCGCCGGGAGCTCGGCGCGCCACCGCGTCGCGGAACTCGGCGACCGCGTCCCACACCTCGGGGATGCCGGTACCGGTGAGCGCCGAGCAGGTGAGCACCCGAGGGGTCCACGCCGGGAAGCGAGGCCGCACGAGGTGGAGGGCGGCGGCGTAGTCGGCGGCGGTGTGCGCGGCGACCTGGCGAGGTCGCCGTCGGCCTTGTTGACGACCACGAGATCGGCGAGCTCCATGATCCCGCGCTTGAGGCCCTGGAGCTCGTCGCCAGCCGCCGGGTGCCACGAGCACCAGGAAGAGGTCGACCATCGCCGCGACCTTCACCTCCGACTGCCCGACGCCGACGGTCTCCACCAGCACGACGTCGAAGCCGGCGGCCTCGCACAGCAGCAGCGCCTCGCGGGTGCGCCGGGCGACGCCGCCGAGCGTCCCGCCGGTCGGCGACGGTCGCACGAACGCGTGCGGCGAGCCGCGTCAGCTGCTCCATCCGCGTCTTGTCGCCGAGGATCGAGCCGCCGCTGCGCGTGCTCGACGGATCGACCGCGAGCACGGCGACCCGATGGTCGTGCGCACGAGGTGCGTGCCGAGCGCCTCGATGAACGTCGACTTGCCGGCGCCGGGCGCGCCGGAGATCCCGACGCGCACCGCGCCACCGACGTGGGGCAGCACCTCGGCGAGCAGCGCTTCGGCCTCGGCGCGGTGATCCGCTCGCGTCGACTCGGCCAGCGTGATCGCGCGAGCGAGCGCGCGCCGGTCGCCGTCGACCACCTGGCGCGCCAGTTCGCTCATGGTGCGCTCACGGCAGTGAGGGTACGGGAGCTGGGCAACGCCGGCGTGGAGGACGGGTCAGGCGCGGCGGAGCAGGCGCACGATCTCCTCGGCGGCCTGCGGGATGTTGGTGCCCGGCCCGAAGATGGCCGCGACGCCCGCCTCCCGCAGCTCGTCGTAGTCCTGCGCGGGGATCACACCGCCGGCCACCACGAGGATGTCGTCGCCGCCCTGCTTGCGCAGCTGCGCGATCAGCTCGGGGATGAGCGTCTTGTGCCCGGCCGCCTGGCTCGACACGCCCACGAGGTGCACGTCGTTCTCGATCGCGTCGCGCGCAGCCTCTTCCGGGGTCTGGAAGAGCGGGCCGACATCGACGTCGAAGCCGAGGTCGGCGAACGCGGTGGCGATCACCTTGGCGCCGCGGTCGTGGCCGTCCTGGCCGAGCTTCGCCACGAGGATGCGCGGCCGCCGACCCGCGGCGGCGGCGAACTCGTCGACCGCGGCCCGCACCCGCGCGTAGCCCTCGTCACCCTCGTAGGCGGCGCCGTACACACCGGCGATGCTCCGGATCGTCGCCCGGTGGCGGGAGAACACGTCCTCCATTGCATCGGAGATCTCGCCGATCGTCGCTCTCGCCCGCGTCGCCGCGATCGAGAGCTCGAGCAGGTTGCCGGTGCCGCGTGCACCCTCGCGCACGGCGTCGAGCGCGGCCTGGCACGCAGCCTCGTCACGTGACGCCCGCAACGATGCGAGTCGGGCGAGCTGCTGCTCGCGCACGGCCGCGTTGTCGACGTCGCGCACGTCGACGTCGCCTTCCTCGGCGAGCCGGTACTTGTTGACGCCGACGATCACCTCGTCGCCGCGGTCGATCGCGGCCTGGCGTCCGCGCCGCGGCCTCCTCGATGCGGAGCTTCGGCATGCCCGACTCGACCGCCTTGGTCATGCCGCCGAGCGCCTCCACCTCTTCGATGAGCTTCCACGCCTCGTCGGCGAGGCTCTGCGTGAGCGCCTCGACGTAGTAGCTGCCGCCGAGTGGGTCGACCACGTTGGTGACGCCGGTCTCCTCGGCCAGGATCAGCTGCGTGTTGCGCGCGATGCGGGCGGCGAACTCGCTCGGCAGCGCGATCGCCTCGTCGAACGAGTTGGTGTGCAGGCTCTGCGTTCCTCCGAGCACGGCGGCGAGCGCCTCGACGGTGGTGCGCACGATGTTGTTGTACGGGTCCTGCTCGGTGAGCGAGACGCCCGACGTCTGGCAGTGGGTGCGCAGCATCGACGAGTTCGGCTTCTGCGGATCGAACTGACCGATCACGCGTGCCCACAGCAGGCGAGCGGCGCGCAGCTTCGCCACCTCCATGAAGAAGTTCATGCCAATGGCGAAGAAGAACGACAGCCGTCCGGCGAACTCGTCGATGGTCAGCCCGCGGGCGAGTGCGGCACGGACGTACTCGAGGCCGTCGGCGATGGTGAACGCGAGCTCCTGCACTGCGGTCGCGCCTGCCTCTTGCATGTGGTAGCCGGAGATCGAGATCGAGTTGAACTTCGGCATCCGCCGCGCCGTGTACTCGATGATGTCGGCCACGATCCGCATGCTGGGCTCGGGCGGATAGATGTAGGTGTTGCGGACCATGAACTCCTTGAGGATGTCGTTCTGGATGGTCCCGCCGAGTTGTGACTCGTCGACGCCCTGCTCCTCCGCGGCCACGACGTAGCCGGCGAGGATGGGCAGGACCGCTCCGTTCATGGTCATCGACACGGTCATCTGGTCGAGCGGGATGCCGTCGAAGAGCACCTTCATGTCCTCGACCGAGTCGATGGCGACACCGGCCTTCCCCACGTCGCCCACCACACGCGGGTGGTCGCTGTCGTAGCCCCGATGGGTCGCGAGGTCGAAGGCGACCGAGAGGCCCATCTGCCCGGCGGCGAGGTTGGCGCGGTAGAAGGCGTTGGACTCCTCGGCGGTGGAGAAGCCGGCGTACTGGCGGATGGTCCAGGGCCGGTTCGCGTACATCGTCGCCCGGACGCCCCGCACGAACGGATCGAAGCCGGGGAGGCCGCCGACGGTCTCGAGCCCCTCGAGGTCCTCGGCGGTGTAGAGCGGGCGCACGTCGATGCCTTCGGGGGTGTGCCAGGTCAGGGCGTCGAGGTCGCCCTTGACCTCCTTCGCTGCGAGTGCCTCCCAGTCGGACCGTGTCGGACGTGCGCTGTCACCCATGCCCGAAAGGGTACGGCGGCCTCCTGCACCGAGGTAAGCCGGAGCGTCAGCTCCGGCGCATGGAGGGGTCGTGCCGGAGCGTCAGCTCCGGCGCATGGAGGGGTCGAGCCGGAGCGTCGCTCGGCGGCGTCAGCTGGCCCGGAGTTCCTGTTCGAGGGCGGCTTCGAGGGCCCGGCGGGCGCTCGCCACGCCCTCCCGGCCCACCCGGCGGGTGCCGGCGTCGAGGCGCCAATCACCCCAGGAGGCGGAGCGGCGCCCGGTGCGGGCAGCGCCGGTGGTGCGGCCGCGACGGGTCGTGGCCGGGGCGGGACTCTTGGCGGAGCGCTTGGGCGCGCCCTTCGCGGACCGCGCCGCGGTGCCGGGGCGGGGCTCGGGGGGCTCGACGAGACGCAGTTGCGTGGTCACATGAGGAGTATCGCCCGGGGGTGTGACAGTTATTCCGGCTCCGTACACTTGACGGGTGAACACCCCTGCACCCCCCGGGTCGGACGCCGGATTCGTGTACCTCGACCACGCCGCGACCACCCCCGTGCGGCCCGAGGCGGTCGAGGCGATGGCGCCCTTCCTCGTGGGCACGTTCGGCAACCCGAGCGGGGGCCATGCCGCGGCCCGGGCGGCCAAGACCGCGCTCGAGGACGCCCGGGATGAGATCGCCGACCTCCTGGGAGCCCGCCCGGGCGAGGTCGTCTTCACCGCGGGCGGCACCGAGGCCGACAACCTGGCGGTCAAGGGCGCGGCACGGGTGTTGCGGGCGTGCGAAGGCCGCGACGGCGTCGTCACCACCGCGTTCGAGCACAAGGGCGTGCTGGCCTCGTGCGACCGTCTCGCCGCCGAGGGCTTCCGGATCACACGGCTCCCGGTCCCCCGGTCGGGGGTCGTCGACCCGGATGCCGTCGCCGCCGCGGTCGACGACCGCACCGCCCTGGTCTCGGTGATGCTGGTCAACAACGAGGTCGGCACGATCCAGCCTCTCGGTGACATCGCGCGTCGGGTGCGAGAGACCGCGCCGGGTGTGCTCATCCACACCGACGCGGTCCAGGCGGTGCCGTGGCTCGACGTCGCCACGGCCGCGGCGGCTGCCGATCTGGTGGCGGTGTCGGCCCACAAGTTCGGCGGCCCGAAGGGAACGGGCGCGCTCGTCGTCCGCGGGGATGTGGTGCTCGAACCGTTGATCGAAGGCGGCGGTCAGGAGCGCGGGCTGCGCTCCGGCACGTCCAACGTGGCCGGCGCGGTCGCGATGGCGGCCGCACTTCGCATCACCTGCGCGGAGCGCGCCGTCGACATCGTGCGGATCGCCGCGCTCCGCGACCGCCTGCTCGACGGGCTCCTGGCGGCGGTGCCCGACGCGTTCGAGAACGGCGACCGCGCGGCGAAGGTCGCTGGGAACGCGCACGTCGGGTTCCGAGGGATCGAGGCCGAGACGCTGCTCGTCGCACTCGACCGGGCCCACGTGTGCGCCGCCGCGGGCTCCTCGTGCTCGTCGGGGGCCACCGAGCCGTCACACGTGCTCGACGCGATGGGGATCGCACGCGGCGACGCGCTGTCGTCGATCCGGCTGTCCCTCGGGTTCGCGTCGACGGACCACGACGTCGACGTCGCGCTCGCGGTCATCCCTCGCGCGGTCGAGCAACTCCGGCGGGCAGCAGCATGAGCATGAGCGAGCGCGTGCTCGTCGCCATGAGCGGCGGGGTCGACTCGTCGGTCGCGGCCGCGCTCCTGCTCGAGCAGGGCCACGACGTCACCGGCGTCACGCTGAAGCTCTGGGGCGGGGAGTCCGACTCGGGGTGCTGCAGCGTGGCCGACGTCGAGGACGCCCGACGCGTCGCCGCGCAGCTCGGCGTCCCGCACTACGTGTTCAACCTCACCGATGCGTTCAACGACACCGTGGTGGAGCCGTACGTGCGCGACCACGGCGCGGGCGAAACGCCCAACCCGTGCGTGGAGTGCAATCGGTCGATCAAGTTCGGCGCGCTCTTCCGGCGCGCCGAGGCGCTGGGCTTCGACGCGGTCGCCACCGGCCACCACGCGCGCGTCACCACCGAGCCCGACGGGTCGCGTGCGCTGCGACGGGGCACCGACCCGGCGAAGGACCAGTCGTACGTGCTCTACATGCTGGGCCAGCGCGAGCTCGCGCGCACCCGCCTCCCGGTGGGCGACCTCACCAAGGCCGAGGTGCGTGAGCACGCCGCGCGCCTCGGGCTGCGCACGGCCACCAAGGCCGAGAGCATGGACGTCTGCTTCATCACGCGGGGCGGTCGCCGGACCTTCCTGGCCGAGCGCATCCCCGCACACGCGGGCGCCATCGTCGACACCCACGGCACGACGCTGGGTGCACACGACGGCGTCGCCGCCTTCACCATCGGCCAGCGCCGCGGCCTCGGCATCGCCGCGGGCCAACGCCGCTACGTGGTCGACGTCGACGCGCGCACCGCGACGGTCACGCTCGGCGACCGGAACGATCTGCTGCGCGACTCGGTCGCGTTGCGTGCGCTCACCTTCGTCGACGCGTCGCCGATCGGTCGTACGGATCTGACCGCACAGACCCGTGCACACGGCGCGGTCGTCGCGTCGGCGTTCGACGGCACCACCGTGCACTTCTCGACGCCGCAACCACGCGTCGCGCCCGGGCAGGTCGTCGCGCTCTACGCCGGCGACGCGCTGCTCGGTGGCGGTGTCGCCACTCTCTGACGGGGCTATCGCACAGGGATCTGGACCGGCAGCCGGCGTTCGGCGGCCTTGCGCAGCATCTCCTCGCGACGCGCGACCGCGACCATGATCTCGGCCGTCGACACCGTCGCACCACCTCGTCGGCCGCGCGCCGCACGGGTGAGGTCGATCGCTTCGTCGAAGCGCACCGACACCGAACCCGCGCCGGCGCCGAGCCGCAGGTCGAGCACACCGTCGGGGGCGGCGGCCGGCGGTTCCGGCGCAACGTGGCGGACGTGCTCGCGCAGGAACAGGGTGGGGTCGGCGAGGCTGAGTGGATCGACGACCACGAACCCCGCGGGGACGAGCACCGCCCAGCGGCGGGAGAGCGAGTCGAGCGAGCGGCCGAGGAGGTACACCACGCCCGCGCCGACGAGGAGGGCGGCGACGCCGAGGACGATGCGCCCGTCGGCCAGGAGCAGCACCGGAGCGACGACGCCGGCCATCACCAGCAGGCGCGCGCCGGGAAGCGGACCGAGGAAGAGCGCGGGTGGAACGCGCAACGGGTAGCGCTGCTCGTCGCCGTAGGCGATCGCGTTGGCGGCGGCCGACGCGATGTCGTGTCCCGATGCGAGGAACGCGCACACGACGGTCGCCACGATCGCGCCGACGGACGCGATCGTCGACGCCTCACCGTCGATCGCGACCAGCACGCCGCCGATCACGAACGCGGGCGCGATGACGCGCAGCGCGGTCAGCATCACGGGACGCGGCGCGAGGGTCGCCAGCAACCCGACGGCCCACGCGGCCCACAGGAGCACGGCACCCGCGATCCGTGGTCCGTCGGACCACGTCGCGAGGGACGCCGACGCGCCGGGTCCCGCGGTCACCGGCAAGGTGATCCACGCGACGCGCAGCAGCCACAAGGAGAGAGGACGAGGCAGCGGGACTCCGTTCGATTCCGGTTCGGTGTCGGTCGACTTCCGGCAAGCACGGCGCGCGCCCGCTTGGAGCATGCCGCCGAACCGATCGTAGAGTACGGACCCATGTCGCCGACCGTCCGGGCCCCGGTCCTCGTGCCCGGGGTGGCGACCGGCATCGGGAGCCTGCCCCACGACGATCCCGCCACTGCGGCGGAGCTCGTGTTGCGGTGCCTGCCCGATCTGCCGGCGGTGCCGCAGCTCCCCGGCCGCGACCCACGCGAGGGGATGTTGGCGCAGTGGCTGGTCGCGCTGCCGGAGGTGCAGGTCGGGCCCGACGGCTCGCTCACGGTGCTCGGCGAGTCGGATGCCGCGCCGGAGTGCGTCTTCGACGAGCGCGCGCACTCGGGCCTCCTCGCGTTCCTCGAGCTCGCGTCGCAGGCCGAGCGGCCACCGGCGCGAGTGAAGGCCCAGGTCACCGGTCCGCTGACGCTCGGCACCGCGCTGCACGCCGCCGGGATGTCCGCACCGCGCGCGTTCCAGCGCGCCGCGGCCGCGACGCGCGCGTGGTCGGTGGCGCTCGAGGAGCTCGTGGCGGCTCGGCTGCCCGCGGCCGGGCTCGTGCTGTTCCTCGACGAACCCTCACTGGTGTCGTGGCGACGCGACGACGCGCCGCTCGACCGCGAAGCCGCGATCGACGTGCTGTCGGGCGCGCTCGCGGCGGTCGACAGCGTGACGGGGGTGCACGTGTGCGGCGACGGAGATCTCGCGTTGGCGCTCGAAGCGGGGCCGGAGGTGCTCGGCGTCGAAGTCGGCGACGACCTCGTGCAGCACACGGTCGGCCTCGCGCGCTTCCTCGACGGTGACGGTTGGATCGCGTGGGGCGCGGTGCCGACCGACCGCCCCGTCGGCGAGTCGGCCGATCCGCACTGGCGCGTGCTGGCGCGCGTGTGGTGCGAGCTCACGAAGCGCGGGTGTGATCCGGTGCCGCTGCGCACGCGCGGGGTGATCACCCCTGCGTGCGGCCTGGCGGGCTACGGTGCCTCGCAAGCCGAGCGTGTGCTCGGCATCGCACGCGAGTTGGCCGCCCGGGTGCACGACCAGGCGGTCGCGGCGCGACTCACCCTGGGAGCCTGACGTGGAAACTTCGTCGTATCGCTACTGCGGAGTGTGCGGTCAGCCACTCGAGCCGGGCGCGACCGTGTGCGGCAACTGCGGCGCGGCGGTCGACAGCACGGGCGAAGGCACGCCGGCGACCGGCGAGCAGACGATGGCGATGCCTGCCGCCGCGGCGGGAGCGGGCGCGGCCGGTGGTGCCGCCGGTGCCGGGGCCGCCGGTGGCGGTGGGAACGGCGACCTCCCGCCCGGCGATGACGACGACGACGAGGGCATGTCGTCGGGAATGCGCTGGCTCATCGCCGCGCTGATCGTGCTCGCGGTCGTCCTGGCCGGCGTGGTGCTCGCGCTGCTGCTCTCCGACGACGGCGGCGACGACACACCCAAGACCACGACCACCTCGTCTTCCAGTACGACCACGAGCTCGACGACCACGTCGACGACTGCGCCGCCGACGACTGCGCCGCCGACGACTGCGCCGCCGACGACGGCCGCGCCGACGACTGCGCCGCCGACGACTGCGCCGCCGACGACTGCGCCGCCGACGACTGCGCCGCCGACGACCGAGCCGCCCACCACCACGTAGCGGGCATCCCCGTCATACCCGGTCGGTAGATTGCGGGCGTGGCTCGCCCGCCCGGAATCAAAGGAGTTGGAGCAGTTCCGCCCGAGGCCGCGGCGCGCGCGTCCGACCTGGCGAGGCAGATCCGGCATCACCGCGAGCGCTACTACCGCGACGACGAGCCCGAGGTCTCCGACGCCGAGTTCGACGAGCTCGTGCGCGAGCTGCAGGGGCTGGCCGACGAGCACCCCGAGCTCGACACCGCCCACTCGCCGCTGGAGGAGGTCGGCGCTCCGCCGTCGGCCACGTTCGCGCCCGTCCGCCACGTGGTCGCGATGCTCTCGCTCGACAACGCGTTCGATCGGGAGGAATTGGCTGCCTGGTACGCGCGCATCGAACGCGTGATCACCGATCCGGTCACGTTCGTCGGCGAACCGAAGCTCGACGGCCTGGCGATCTCGTTGCTCTACGAGTCCGGACGTCTGGTGCGCGGCGCGACGCGTGGCGACGGCGAGACCGGCGAGGACGTCACCGCCAACGTCGCCACCATCTCGTCGATCCCGGAACGCCTGCGGGGCGACTCGGTGCCGGCGCGCCTCGAGGTGCGGGGTGAGGTGTTCATGCCCCTCGTGTCGTTCGAGGAGCTCAACCGTCGCCAGGGCGACGCCGGTGACCGCCTCTTCGCCAACCCGCGCAACGCCGCCGCGGGCAGCCTGCGCCAGAAGGATCCGCGCATCACCGCGTCGCGCGACCTCGCGTTCGACGCGTACCAGCTCGGGGTGCAGGAGGGCGGCCCCGCGCTGCAGTCGCACCACCAGACGCTCGAGTGGCTCGGCGACCTCGGGCTCCCGGTCAACGACCACATCCAGCAGCTGGCGTCACTCGACGCCGTGTACGAGTTCTGCGAGCAGGTCGAGGCCAACCGCCACTCGTTCGGCTACGACATCGACGGCGCGGTGGTCAAGGTCGACGACCTCGCGCAGCGCGATGAGCTCGGCTTCACCAGTCGCGCGCCGCGCTGGGCGATCGCGTTCAAGTTCCCCCCGGAAGAGAAGACCACCCGGTTGCGCGAGATCATGGTGAGCATCGGCCGCACCGGCCGCGCCACGCCGTTCGCGCAGCTCGAGCCGGTGTTCGTCGGTGGCTCCACCGTCGGGCTCGCCACCCTCCACAACCAGGACGAGGTCGCGCGCGAAAGACGTGCGCGTCGGCGACACCGTGATCGTCCGCAAGGCCGGCGACGTGATCCCCGAGGTCGTCGGGCCGGTGCTCGCCAAGCGCAAGAAGGGCGCGCGCAGGTGGAAGTTCCCCTCGCACTGCCCGGTGTGCGGCCAGCCGTTCGTGCGGCTCGAGGGTGAGGCCGACACGCGCTGCGTCAACGTCGACTGCCCCGCGCAGCGGGTGCAGCGCATCGTGTTCTTCGCCGGCCGCTCGGCCATGGACATCGAAGGGCTCGGCGAGGAGCGGGTGACGCAGTTCGTGGAGGCGGGCCTGCTCAACGACGCCGCCGACGTGTACGACCTCACCGTCGAGCGGCTCGTCCCGCTCGAGCGCATCGGTGAGCGCTCGGCGCAACTCCTCGTCGACGCGGTCGACCAGTCGCGCACCCGACCGCTTGCCAAGCTGCTCGTCGGGTTGGGGATCCGCCACGTCGGTCCCAGCGCGGCCCAGGCGCTGGCGCGCGAGCTCGGCAGCCTCGACGCGATCGCCGGCGCGGGTGTCGAGGAGCTGGCGGTCGTACCCGGCGTCGGCGGCGTGATCGCCGAGAGCGTGGTCGCGTTCTTCGCCAACGAGCGCAACCGTGATCTCGTGAGGCGGCTGGTCGACGCGGGCGTCAACGTGACGGGCCCCGAGAAAGCCGAGGTGCGCAGCGACGGTCCGTCGCTCGCCGGCCTGACGTTCGTGATCACCGGCACGCTGCCGTCGATGACACGCGACGAGACGCAGGCCGAGCTCGAGGCGCGCGGCGGCAAGGTCACGGGCAGCGTGTCGAAGAAGACGAGCTACGTGGTGGTGGGCGCGAGCCCGGGCTCGAAGCTCGCCAAGGCCGAGCAACTCGGTGTCGCCACGCTCGACGAGGACGCCCTCCGCCACCTCCTCGAGCACGGTCCGGAACCCTCCGAGTAGACGCGCCGCTCCCGCCGCTAGCCTCCCGGCAACCACGGAGCACACGGGGGAGACATGGCAGACGACTCGGTGATCGGGAAGCGCTATCCCGGCTACACGTTCCCGATCGAGCGGGGGAAGGTCCGCGAGTTCGCGCAGGCGACGAAGACGCGCAACCCGGACTACCTCGACGATCCCGAAGCGGTGATCCCACCCACGTGGCTGATCGCGTCGGGCTTCTGGGCGCCGCCTGACCTTCCCAACCCGGTGGTCGCGCTCGACATCAACCTCGCCCGGTTGCTGCACGGCGGTCAGGAGTTCGTGTTCCACGGCCCGCCGCCGAAGGCGGGTGACCTGATCAGCACGGAGTCGTGGATCGACAAGATCTACGAGAAGGAAGGCAAGCGCGGCGGCACGATGCGCTTCGCCGAGATGGTGACGGAGTACAAGGACCAGACCGGCAAGGTCGTGGCCGAATCGCGCACGACGATGATCGAGACCGGCAAGGCGCCGACGGAGGGTTCGTGATGGCGACCTGGGACGAGCTGCAGGAGGGGAGCGCTCCCGAGGCGCGGGAGTACGGTCCGATCTCCCGCACCGACATGGTGAAGTACCAGGGCGCGTCCGGCGATTTCAACCCGATCCACCACGACGAGGAGTTCGCCAAATCGGCTGGCTACCCGTCGGTGTTCTCGGTCGGGATGCTCCAGGCCGGCATCCTCGCCGGCTTCGCCACCGACTGGTTGGGCGCGAAGAACGTGCGCCGCTACGCGGTGCAGTTCCGTGAGCAGGTGTGGCCGGGCGACGTCGTGGTCTGCTCGGGCGCCGTGACCCGCAAGTACGAGGAGGACGGAGAGCACAAGGTCGACGTCGACCTGCTGTGCACGCGACAAGCCTCGGGTGGTGCGGCGATCAAGGGTGAGGCGACGTTCGTCGTCCCGGAGGCGTGAGCCTGAGCGTCAGGCGCTGGCGCGGAACGACCAGCTGTAGGAATACGGCTTCGCGGGACGATCCTGCACCCGGCCGTTCCAGTACTGCACCACCACCTGGTTCACGCCGGCGCGGAACCGGCTGATCACCTTGTCGGGCCCGGGGCGGAAGCTGACGGTCTGGATCCCGACGCACACGTTGGAGCTGGTCCTCGGGGATCTCGACGCCGTCGATCACCAACACCCCGCTGTAGCGGTCGGCGAGATCGACGCTGACGGTGTCGATCAGTCCGGTGAGCTCTCCGGGCGCCGGGCTCACCGACTCGATGTCGGCGGGAAGCGCCTTGGGGCCGGTCGGTGTGCTGTCGGTCTCGTTGAGCAGGACGATGCCGAGGTTGAACACGACGAGCAAGGTGATCGCGACGACGGCGACGCGCCCCGGGTGCTTGAACAATCGCCGGCGCGCGGGTGCCGCGGCTACGGGGGAGTCGGCCATCCACTCCGAGGCTACGTCCGTGCAGGGCGGTTTCGACCATCGCCCGGCCGCGTCGCAGGTGCCGCGGATCGGCTGGGTGGGGCCGGTACCGTGACCCGATGGCGATCTCCGGCGTCGCCGATCTCACCGGCCGTGTCCTCGCCGGTCGCTATCGCCTGCTCGCACCGATCGGTGCAGGCGCGAGTGGTCGCGTCTACGTCGCCGACGACGTCCGTCTGAAGCGCCGGGTCGGCGTGAAGGTCCTGCACCTCGCGCTGGCCGAGGACGCCGGGTTCCTGCGTCGGTTCCGGGCCGAAGCCCAGGTGGCGGCCTCGCTCAACCACCCCAACGTCATGGCCGTCTACGACTGGGGCGAGGACGAGGTCCCGTTCATGGTGCTCGAGCTGCTCACCGGCGGCAGCCTCCGGGGGATGCTCGACGCCGACGGGCGCCTGAGCCCGTCGCAGGCCGCGCACGTGGGCCGCCAGGTCACGAGCGCGCTCGAGTACGCGCACGCGCGGGGCGTCGTGCACCGCGACATCAAGCCCGCCAACCTGTTGTTCGACGAGCACGGCATCGTCCGGGTCGCCGACTTCGGCCTCGCGCGGGCACTCGCCGAGGCGAGCTGGACCGAACCCGCGGGCACGGTGGTGGGCACCGCGCGCTACGCCGCGCCCGAGCAGGCCACGGGCGCGCCGCTCGACGGCCGTGCCGACCTGTACTCGCTCGCGGTGGTGTTGGTGGAAGCGGTCACGGGCACCGTGCCGGCGGTCGGCGACACCGCCATCGGCACCTTGGCCGTGCGCACGCACACGCCGCTCGTCGCGCCGCTCGCGCTCGGACGCCTCGGTCCGGTGGTCGAACGAGCCGGTCGTCCCGAGCCGTCCGACCGCTATCCCGACGCGGCCACGATGCGCGCCGCGCTCGCCGACGCGGCGCGCGCGCTGCCGCCGCCGCAGCCGCTCCCGCTCGCCGGGCTCGGTGGCGAGATCGACGGCGGCCCACCCACGCAGATCGGGCGATCCTCGAACCTGTTCGACCAGGACGCGCCCGTCGCGCCGCCGGTCGTCGTCGACGAGCCGGTCAAGCCGGTCAAGACGCGCCGTCGACGCGCACCGGGTGCCGTCCGTTGGATCAGCTACGCGGTGATCGTCGCCATCCTGCTGGCGATCCTCGGTGGGGGGATCGCGATCGCAGCCGTCTCCACCGGCGGGGGCACGGTGGCGGTGCCGTCACTGGTCGGGCTCACGCAGGCGAAGGCGACCGACAAGATCTCCGCCACCGGCCTCACGTTGCGGATCGTGACCCGCAACGCCGACGACCCGGCCGACACCGTGATCGGCCAGGACCCCGCACCCGGAGCGTTCGTGGGCGACGGCGGATCCATCGCGCTCGTCGTGTCCCGCGGTCCACCTCCCGTCGTGATCACGCCGGTGCAGGGTCGGTCGATCGCCGACGCGCAAGCCGCGCTCGAGGCCCAGGGCTTCGTCGTCAACGTCAAGCACCAGTACGACGAGACCGTGCCCGTCGACGGGGTCATCGGCACCGACCCCGCGGGCGGTACCAAGTCCCCGCGTGACTCGACGGTCGTGCTGCTGGTCAGCGACGGACCCGCGCCCGTGCCGGTCCCCGACGTCACCGGGAAGACGTTCGACGAGGCGTCGCAGCAGCTCACCGCCGCCGGCTTCACCGTGGCGCGCGCCGACGACTTCAGCGACACGGTCGACAAGGACAAGGTGATCAGCACCGATCCTGCGGCGAACCAGGGTGCGAACCGGGGTGCGCAGGTCACCGTGCACGTGAGCAAGGGCCCGGAGATGGTGGCGGTGCCCAACCTGGTGGGACTGACGCTCGAAGCGGCCCAGCAGCAATTGCAGGCGAAGAATTTCGAGGTCGACACGCAGAGCTACCTGCCCGGGCGCCTCGTGCGCGCGCAGTCGCCGGCGGCGGGCACCAGCGTGAACAAGGGCACCAAGGTGACGCTGTTCTTCTGACGGGGGGCGTGATGGGAGCACTGGACGGGCGGGTCGCGATCATCACGGGCGCCGGACGCGGGCTCGGTCGGGAGCACGCGCTGCTCTTCGCGAGCGAGGGCGCCAAGGTCGTCGTCAACGACCTCGGCGGCGACCAGGAGGGTGGCGGCGCCGACGCCACTCCTGCGCAGCAGACGGTCGACGACATCCGCGCCATGGGCGGCGAGGCGGTCGTCAACGGCGAGAACGTCGCCGACTGGGAAGGTGCGCGTCGGCTCGTCGAGCAGGCGGTCGACACGTTCGGCGACCTGCACGTGCTCGTGAACAACGCGGGCATCCTGCGGGACCGCGTCATCGTCAACATGACCGAGGACGAGTGGGACAGCGTCGTGCGGGTGCACCTGAAGGGTCACTTCGCGCCCACGCATTTCGCAGCCAACTACTGGCGCGAACAGACGAAGTCGGGCCGCGAGATCAACGCGGCCATCGTCAACACGACGTCGACGTCGGGACTGTTCTCGAACCCGGGACAGGCCAATTACGACGCGGCGAAGTCGGGGATCGCGACGCTCACACAGGTGATGGCGAAGGAGTTGGTGCGTTACGGCGTGCGCGCCGAACGCGATCGCGCCCGGCGCGCGGACACGCATGACGTTGGCGACTCCCGGTCTGGGCGAGGCGATCGGAGCACCGACCGACGGTTCGTTCGACGAGTGGTCACCGGCGAACGTGTCGCCGATGGTGGCGTACCTCTCGTCCGCGGACTGCACGATCACGGGTGAGACCTTCGTCGTGCGCGGCGGTCTCGTGCAGCGGGTGCAGACGTGGACGCTGGCCGAAGCCATCGAACGAGACGATCGATGGACGGTCGCGGAGATCGCCGAGCGGGCCTCCGACCTCTCGTCGCGGCTCCCGCTGGAATTCGGACGGAGCGGACAGCCTCAGTACCCGAGCGCGTGACGCGTCGGGTCGCCTGTCGTCTGGTGTGAGGAAGGACGCGGCGGGCGTCCTGTCGGGCGGAAGGCTGGAGGATCCCATGCGGCGTCCCGCGCACGGAGCGACGAGCAGGCCCGGTCCGTGCCGACCCGCGAGCGGCTACGGCCGCGCGCTCGGCCGTCCCGGACCGCGGGTCGACGAGCCTCTGAGCGAACCGGTCGACGTGCTCGATCCGTCGGCGTTCGGACTCCCGGGTGAGATGCCCCGCCCGGTCACTCCGTGATGCCCGACAGCTCCTCGGCGAGCCCCGGTGCGCCAGGACCGGTCCCTGCCACCTGAGCGGCCATCAACTTGGTGAGGTCGCCCTGCAGCTTGACCTTGCCCTCCATGAACGCCTGCATCGCGGCCTGCGGATTGCCGCTCATGAAGATCTCGCGGGCGGTCGCGTAGTCGGTGGTGAGCGTGAGGTCGGGCTGGTGCAGATGACCCATGCCCCAGTCGGGCTCACCGGCCAGGGCCGCGACGTGGAACTGGCGGTCCTCCCCGAACGGCGTGTCCGTCACCACCACGTTCATGGAGAGCTCGGCGTGCGCAGGGATCTCGACCTTGCGCGCGGTGACGATCGCGCCGACGGCGGCAAACCACTCGTCGGACAGGAACGGGTAGGTGGGCACGAACGGCATCGTACCCATACGGGTGCGACTCCTAGACTCGGCTGCATGTCCCGTTTGACGCGCGCCGACGTCGAGCACGTCGCGACGCTTGCCCGACTCGCGCTCACCGACGACGAGATCGAGCACTTCACCGCGCAGCTCGAGGTGATCCTCGAGCACGCCGCGCAGATCGCCGCACTCGACACGCACGACGTGCCACCCACCGCGCACCCGCTCCCGGTGGTCAACGTGCTGCGCGCCGACGAAGTGCGACCGAGCCTGCCCCGCGACGAGGTGTTGGCCATGGCGCCGGCGTCGGAGGACGGCCGGTTCCGGGTGCCGCGCATCCTCGACGCACCGTGAGCGCAGCATCCGCGTTCGAGCTCGCCGCTGCCGTCCGCGGCGGTGACCGTTCCGCACGCGAGGTGATCGACGAGCACCTCGCGGTGGTGGAAGCGCGCGACGGCGAGTTCAACGCCTGCAACCTCGTGATGGACGCCGCCGCCCGCGCCGCCGCCGATGCGGTCGACGCCACGGTGGCGCGTGGCGACGATCCCGGTCCGCTGGCCGGCGTGCCGATCGCGCTCAAGGACAACCTCTGCACGCGTGGCGTGCCCACCACGTGCTCGTCGCGGATCCTCGAGGGTTGGCAGCCGCCGTACACGGCAACGGTGGTGGAACGGGTGCTGGCGGCCGGCGCCGTGCCGGTGGCGAAGACCAACCTCGACGAGTTCGCCATGGGATCGTCCACCGAGAACTCGGCGTTCGGGCCCACCCGCAACCCGCGCGACCCGTCGCGCGTCCCGGGGGGTTCGAGCGGCGGCTCGGCGGCGGCGGTGGCGGCCGGGTATGCGCCGGTGGCGCTCGGTTCCGACACCGGTGGTTCGATCCGCCAGCCGGCGGCGCTCTGCGGCGTGGTCGGGGTGAAGCCCACCTACGGTCTCGTCTCGCGCTACGGCCTGATCGCGTTCGCGAGCTCGCTCGACCAGATCGGACCCTTCGCGACCACGGTGCGCGACGCCGCGCTCCTGCTCGACGTGATCGCCGGCCACGATCCGATGGATTCCACGTCGATCGACGCTCCGTACGAGCCGGTGCTGCCGGTGGTCGACCGCGGGGTCGAGGGCCTGCGCATCGCGGTCGTCGACGAGCTGATCGAAGGCGAAGGGTTCCAGCCGGAGGTGCTCGACGCGGTCGATCGCGCGTCTCGTGCGCTGGAGAAGGCGGGCGCGACCGTCGATCGCGTCGAGCGTGCCCAGCGCGCGCTACGGCCTGTCGGCGTACTACGTGATCGCGCCGGCCGAGGCGTCGTCGAACCTCGCTCGCTACGACGGCGTGCGGTACGGCCTGCGCGTCGCCGGCGACGACGTCGCCACCATGAACGCGCGCACGCGCGACGCCGGCTTCGGACCCGAGGTGAAGCGTCGCATCATGCTCGGCACCTATGCACTGTCGGCCGGCTACTACGACGCGTTCTACGGACAGGCGCAGCGGGTGCGCACGCTCATCATCCGCGACTTCGCGCGCGCGTACGAGCAGTACGACGCGTTGCTCTCACCCACGTCGCCCACGGTGGCGTTCGAGCTCGGCGCGAAGTCGGCCGACCCGCTGGCCATGTACCTGTCCGACGTGTGCACCATCCCGACGAACCTGGCCGGACACGCGGCGATGAGCGTCCCGTACGGCACCGGCGAAGCCGGCCTGCCGATCGGCGTGCAGGTGTTGGCGCCCGCGCTCGGCGAACCGGTGATGTTCCGCGTGGCGCGCGTCCTGGAGGAGTCGGCGTGACGGGAGCGTCACGAGCCCGTCATCGGCCTCGAGGTGCACTGCGAGCTCGTCGACCGCGACCAAGTTGTTCTGCGGGTGTCCCAACGAGTTCGGCGCCGAGCCGAACACGCACGTGTGCCCCGTCTGCCTCGGACTGCCGGGATCGCTCCCGGTGCTGAACGAGCGCACGGTCGAGTACGCGCTCCGCTTCGCCGAGGCGGTCAACCTCCGCGTCCCCGAGCAGTCGACGTTCTCGCGCAAGAACTACTTCTATCCCGACATGCCGAAGGACTACCAGGTCTCGCAGTACGACGAGCCGATCACCATCGACGGGTGGATCGACGTCGAGGGCGGCCGCGTCGGCATCGAGCGCGCCCACCTCGAGGAGGACACCGGCAAGACCCAGCACGTGGGCGGAGGCGGACGCATCCACGAAGCCGACCACTCGCTGGTCGACTACAACCGCGCCGGCGTGCCCCTCATGGAGATCGTGAGCCGCCCCGACATCCAGAGCGCGGAGCACGCCCGTGCGTACGTGGCCGAGCTGCGCGGCGTGCTGCAGGCGATCGGCGTGTCCGACGTCAAGATGGAAGAGGGATCGATGCGCGTCGACGCCAACGTGTCGGTGCGGGCGGCCGGTGCGACCGAGCTCGGTACCAAGGTCGAGGTCAAGAACATGAACTCGCTGCGCTCGCTCGGGCGCGCCATCGAGTACGAGATCGAGCGGCAGACGGCGGCGCTCGACGCCGGCGAACGGATCGTGCAGGAGACCCGGCACTGGGACGAAGCCGACGGGCGCACGCACTCCATGCGCACGAAGGAAGGGTCGTCCGACTACCGCTACTTCCCCGAACCCGATCTCGTGCCGATCGCTCCCACCGAGCAGATGCGCGCCGCAGTGCAGTCGTCGATGCCCGAGCTCCCCGCGGCGCGGCGCACGCGGCTGCAGGAGGGATGGGGCATCAGCGATTCGGAGGCCCGGGTGCTCGTGGGCACCGAGGGCCTGGCCGACTACGCGGAGGGCGCAGTGGCCGCGCTCGAGGGTGGGACTGCGCGCGACGTCGTCAAGTGGACCAACGGCGACGTGCTCGGTCACCTCAACGACACCGGACTGTCGCCGGTCGTGCTCCCGCTCGCTCCCGACGGGCTCGCCGAGCTGGTGGGCCTGGTCGCGTCGGGCGCGATCTCACGTGCCCAGGCGAAGGACGTCCTCGACGAGTGCCTGCGTGAGCCCAAGCGACCGAAGCAGGTCGTCGAGGAACGCGGCCTCTCACAGGTGAGCGACGCCGGTGAGATCGAGACCGTCGTCGACGGGGTGCTCGCCGCGCAGGCCGACGCGCGTCGCCGAGTACCGCGCCGGCGACGACAAGGTCCGCAAGAAGAAGCGCGGCTTCCTGACCGGTGAGGTCATGAAGGCGCTCAAGGGAAGCGGCAACCCCCAGGTCGTCAACCAGCTCCTCGACCAGAAGCTCGACGCGGGATAACCGTCACACCCCACCGATTTCATTGCCCCGTGGACTTTCGATGAGCGAAAGCCTTTGGGCAATGAATCGAGCCTGCGGGAGCTCGCCGAGCTCCAGTTCGGCGTCTTCAGCCATGCCCAGGCGGCGGAAGCCGGGCTCTCGCCGGCCGGCATGACGCGACGGGTGCACTCGGGCGTCTGGGAGCGTGTCTTGCCGAAGGTGTATCGCCTCGTCGGTGCGCCGTCACCGACCGAGCAGGGTGCGATGGCGGCGGCACTCTGGGCCGGCGACGGTGCCATCGTCTCGCACGGAGCGGCAGGCGTGCTCTGGGGTATCGACGGTGTGCGCGGTCCGAAGGCCGGAGCTCTGGGTTCCCATGCCGCGGAACCCGAGGTCAGCCGATGTCGTCGTGCACCGGGGGCCGCCACTCGAGCAGGTCGACTGCACGACGTTCGGACCGATCCCGATCACGACGGCGGTGAGAACCCTCATCGACGTCGCCGGGCGGCTCGAGCACGACCGACTGCTCGCTGCGGTGGAGAGCGTCTTCCGGCGCAGGCTCGGCGGCACGGAGCAACTTGCCGTCTCGACTCGTGGCCCTCCGAGACTCCGGTCGACCAGGTCTCGGGCGGCTCACTGCGTTGCTCGAGGAACGAGCCGGAGGTCGCGCACTCGAATCGGCGTTGGAGGTGAAGGTGTGGCGACTGGTGTGCCGTACCGGGCTGCCGCTCGGCCCGAGCGCCAGTTCTGGGTCGTGCTGCCGGGCGGCCGATATCGACTCGACTTCGCGTGGCCGGAGCTCAGGATCGGACTCGAGTGCGATGGGTGGGAGCACCACGGGCGACGCGCTCTGCGTTCGACCGCGACCGGGCGCGCCTCGCCGAGTTCGCGGCGGCGCGTTGGCGGATCCTGCCCGTCACCTGGTCGACCTGCACCCGCGAACCCGGACCGCGTCGAGCGATGGCTTCGCCATGCCCTCGCCGAGCCGTTGCATGATTCATTGCCCGCTGACTTTCGGTGGGCGACAAGCCGACGGGGCAATGAACTCAGTCCATGGGGACCTTGCGGACGATGCGGCCGTCGATGCGATCGAAGATCTCGTCGAGGCTGTGACCGGTGATGGTGAGGCCGTGGTTGCGTTGGCCGACGATGGCGCGGGTCGGGTCGGGCGAGTCGCGCACGAGCTCGGCGACCGACTCCGCCAGCTCGACGGTGCCGCAGGGATAGTTGATCTCGGTGGCGACGGTGCCCTCGATCCAGGCGTGCACGTGGAGGATGGCGTTCACCTCGGGGTGCTCGCGGTAGATCATCCAGTGCTCGATGGCGTCGACCGACACTCGCCGGGGCTCGACGCCGGCCGGCACGCGCAGCTGCATCACGTCGCGCGCTTCGTCGTACCCGGTGACGAGGAGGATGTCGCGCCCGACGTCGTGCAATGCCGACTTGTCGACGCCGCTCGCGCTCATCCAGTACTGGGGCTGCGTCTCGCCGGGCTCGATGTCGACGCGGCGCGCGCTCACGTTGCCGTAGCTCAACCCGCCGATGCCGTAGAGCAACTTCACGTGGCGCAGGTCGCGGTCGGAGAGGATCTCCTCGATCGGGAACGCCGCGGGCAGCAGGTCGAGTGCCGCGAGCCGTTGTCCGGCGCGCGTGATCTGACGAGTGACGTCGTCACCCGCGCGCACCGATTCCGGGAGGTCGTCGGTGAACTCGTTGCCGATCACGAGGCGCGACGACGCGAGCGGTTCCACCCGCGAGAACACGCTCTTGAAGAAGTACTGGTCGTCGTTCGTGCCGGTGTCGATCGCGTAGGTGCCCTGCTCGAGGGTGACGAACTGGGCGATCGACCCGTCGCCCGACGGGCTCACCATCACGCAGAGGTTGGCCAGGCCGCGGACGAGCAGCGGGTAGCCGGTGCGCAGCATGTCGCCGGGCGTGCTGTCGAGCTCGGCCAGCGCGACCACGAACGTCGGGGCGTTCTTGCGTCGGTACGGGCGCGCCGCGTCGGGGTCGAGGAAGTGCAGCACTACGGCGACATCGGGTCCGGGCGTGTCGACCTCGGTGTAGCCCTGGTCGAGCATGACCTCGCGCAGGCCGGCCGCGAACCACCGCAGGCGGTCGCCCTGAGGCGCGCCGCTCCACGCGAACGTCCTCGGGACGACGGCGCGTCGGTCCACGACGCCGATTCCGGCGGTCTGGGTCATCCGGTGCCCTTCGATCGAGGAAGCCGGCAGGAGCCGCTCAGGTTAGTGGGGTCGCCCGTCGCGTTCAGGCGATCGTCACGCCGGTGACGCCATCGAGTCCGTCGGCGATGCGCTCGAATCCCTCGAAGCCGTCGCTCGAACGCCACACGGCTCCGTCGCCGTCGGCCAACGCGAGCACATTCCCGCCGCTCGCCACGCACCGTGAATCGACGTTGCCGTGCAACTCGCCCAATCCCCCGTCGACGGGTGTCGCGCCGCCGCCGTCGACGGGCGCGCGGTACACGAGTGCACGCGATGCCCATGGGCCCTCGGACACCGTGACCACGACGTCGTCACCGACGAACGCCACGCCGCGCGCGTAGGTGAGCTCCATGCCTTCGGTGGACGACGTCCACGTTGCGCCGCCGTCGTGACTGCGGCACAGGCCCACCGAGGCGGCCGCCACCACCACCTCGGGACGGGTCGGGTGCGCGAGCACCTGGTGCACGTCGTCGTCGACGGCGATCGTGGGATGCCACGTGGCGCCGCCGTCGACCGAGCGCGGGATCCCGCCGACGTGGACGTTCGCGAGCACGACCGCACCGTCGCACGTCGCCGTCATCGTGCGTACCTGGAGTGGTGAACCAACCCGGTGCCACTGGTCGCGACCGGCGACGGTGTCGAAACCGGTCAGCGGCTCCAGCGCGCCCGACGGTGTGAGCTGCAGCACGCGCGCGTCGTCGGTGCCCGCGAACACCGCCTCGCCGGCGGCGACGACGGCGGTGAGCGTCGTCTCCGATTTCGCCAGGGGCGTCCACTCGCCGTCGCTCCCGTGTGACCACACCTCGTGGCGGTCGATCACCGCGAGGAACGTGCCTTCGGGTCCGGGCGTGAAGCACTCCACGCGGTGACCCTCGAGCGATCGGAGCTGCTTCCCGCTCGACGTGAAGATGTGGTAGCCGTCGGCAGTGGTCACGAGCACGCTCATGCGAGCCACCTTTCTCGGAGAGGCGCGACACCACCGAGGGTACGCTGCGCCTCATGTCTGAGGAGTCGCTCTCCCGAGAGTTCGTGTCCGGGAACCCCGGGCGCGACGTCCAACGCGTCGGCACCGCTCACTTCCTGGGCGAGGACGTCGCCAAGGTGCACGACGACGTATGGGGCGTGATCGGCACGCTCGGTGACAGTCAGTGCTACCTCGGCGTGCGGTCGAAGGTCGACGCCGTGCACGAGGCGCTGGCCCAGCGGATCCACGACGACGACCTCCCCGTGCGGCTCATCGCCCCGGCGTTCACCCTCGGGGTCTCCGACGGGCAGCTCAACGGCACCGACCGCATGCGGTACTCGCTGACGAGTCGCGAGCTGGTCAACGACAGCACGGAGACGCACCTCAAGGCCAACGACATGGCCGGCGTCATCACGGTCGTCGCCTGCGACAAGCCACCCGTCGGCACCCTGGCCGCGCTGCTCGAGCACAACGCGCCGGCCCTGATGCTCTCCGACGGCTCGATCCACCCCGGCATCGATCCCGTCACCGGGGAGCCCATCGACCTCGTGACCGCCTTCCAGTACGCGGCCGATCCCGATCCCGAGGTGCGTGCCCGCCTGGCGTTGCACGCGTGTCCCGGCCAGGGCAGCTGCGGCGGCATGTTCACCTACAACACGATGCAGACGTTCATCGGTGTGCTGGGCATGGAACCGCTGCACATGGTTGCGCCGGCGTCCGACGACCCGCGCCGTACGAAGACCTTCCCCGACGAGCTCGCGGCGCGGTTGGCCATGATCACCGCAGCCGGCATCCGGCCTCGCGACATCGTCACGCCCACCGCGATGCGCAACGCGTTCGTCGTGGTCATGGCGATGGGCGGTTCCACCAACGTCGTGCTCCACGGGCCCGAGATCGCCCGGGCCGCCGGCTTCGACCTCTGGGACGACGTGCTGAGCCAGCAGGAGTTCAACGAGCTCTCGCACCGGCTCCCGGTGCTGGTGAACATGCGCCCCTTCGGTGCGTACTCGATGGTCGACGTCGACGCGATCGGAGGCGTCACCGTCGTCGTCAAGGAACTGCTCGCCGCCGGCGAGCTCGACGGTTCGGCGCTCACCTGCACCGGGGAGACGCTGGCCGAGCAGGTCGAGCGGCTCGACCCGCCATCGCCCGACGGTGAGGTCGTGCTCCCGGTGAGCGCGCCGTTCAAGCCCACCGGCGGTCTGCGCCTGCTCCAGGGCAACCTCGCGCCCGACGGCGGCGCCATCCTGAAGGTGGCGGGCGTCGAGGGGGGCATCGTCGACGGCAAGTTCATCGGGCGCGCCCGTGTGTTCGAGGGCGAGCGGTCGCTGATCGCCGCGCTCGAGGACACGCCCGACTCGTTCGACGACGGCGACATCGTCATCGTCCGCTACGAGGGGCCTCGCGGCGCGCCCGGCATGCCGGAGATGCTCGATCCGACGTCGCGCATCACTGCCCTGTGCCGCGCGCGGGCATCACCGTCGCGCTGATGACCGACGGACGGTTCTCGGGTGGTTCCGTCGGCCTCGTCATCGGACACGTCTCACCCGAGGCCTTCCTCGGCGGCCCGATCGGACTGCTGCACGACGGCGACACGATCACCGTCGACCTCAACGACGACCGCCTCGACTGCCGCGAGCTCGCCGACCCCTACACCTTCCGGCAACGAACGCAGGAGTGGGAGCACGCCGTCACCGGAAACGGTGGTGTCCACCCTGACGCCCCGGTGGTCACCAGTCGCGTGCTGAAGCGCATCCGCGCCACCGCGAGCCCGCCGCTCCGCGGTGCGGGTGTCACGAACGACTGCACGCACGGACGCGCGTGCCGGAGATCCTGGAAGTCGAGACCGCGCGCGCACTCATCGACGCGCGGGCGCTGGATCGTGAGATCACGAAGGTGCACGCGCCCGACGCGTGGTTCCTCAAGCGCGGCCTCACCCCGCCTGCGGTGCGCGCCGCGTTGCGCGGGCAGTCGTTCACGCACGCGCGTCGGCGCGGCAAGCTGATCCTGGTCGACCTCAGCAGCGGCGCCGTGCTCGGTCTGCACCTGGGCATGAGCGGCCGGGTGCTGGTCGACGACGAAGCCGCCGGCGATCCGCTGCTCTACGCGAGCAACCAGGCCGACCCCGCGTGGCACCGCTTCGGGGTGTTGTTCGCCGACGGCGGCACGATGTTCCTCCGCGACCCCCGCCGGCTCGGCGCGGTGGAGCTCGATCCCGACGAGGAGCGCCTCGGTCCCGACGCCTTCGCCCTCACCCGGGCGGAGGTGCGCAGCATCCTGGCGAAGAGCCGGGCCCCGGTGAAGGCCGTCATCATGGACCAGTCGCGCATCGCCGGCCTCGGCAACCTGCTCTGCGACGAGGCGCTCTGGCGCGCCGGCATCGATCCCGCCCGCGCCGCGAACGAGCTCACCGACGACGAGGTGAAGCGCCTCCATCGCGCCATCCGCGACACGTTGCGGATCCTCGGGAAGCGGGGTGGTTCCCACACCGGCGACCTCACGTCGGCGCGGGGTCCCGGGCTGCACTGCCCCAAGGACGGCGCGCCCCTGCTGCGGCGCACGGTGGGGGGTCGCACGACCTACTCCTGCCCCGTCCACCAACAATGACTTGCACCCGGAGCCGTCATCGGTCATAGTTGTCGGCTCATGCAGTACTCGCCTGCCACCATTCTCGTACTCACCTAGCGCACGCCCTCTCCTCGCGCGTGCGCTCACCCTCGCTGCGGCGGGGGTTTTTTCTTGCCCGCTTTCACTCCAAGACCGTCGTCATCCAGAGAAAGCAACGACCATGCAGCTCACCGGAGCCCAGGCACTGATCAAGAGCCTCGAGATGGAGCAGACGGAGGTCATGTTCGGCCTCCCCGGCGGCGCCATCCTCCCCGTCTACGACCCGCTCATCGACTCGTCGATCCGCCACATCCTCGTGCGCCACGAGCAGGGCGCCGGGCACATGGCCGAGGGCTACGCGCACGTCACCGGCCGTCCCGGGGTGGCGATGGTGACGAGCGGCCCGGCCGCCACCAACATCGTCACGCCGCTGTGTGACGCCTACATGGACAGCATCCCGCTGGTGGTGATCACCGGCCAGGTGCCCTACGCGGTCATCGGCACCGACGCCTTCCAGGAGGCCGACACCGTCGGCATCACGATGCCGATCACCAAGCACAACTGGCTGATCACCGACGCCGCCGACGTCCCGCGCGTGGTCCGGGAGGCCTTCCACGTGGCGACCACCGGTCGCCCGGGCCCGGTGCTCATCGACATGCCCAAGGACGTCGCCAACCAGGCGATGAACTGGTACTGGCCCGAGGCGGTCGACCTCCCCGGCTACAAGCCCAACACCAAGGGTCACCCCAAGCAGATCAAGGACGCCGCCCGACTGATGGCCGAGGCGAAGCGCCCGGTGATCTACGCCGGTGGCGGCATCCTGAAGGCCCGCGCGGCAGAAGCGCTGCTCGAGCTGGTGGAGCTCACCGGCTTCCCGGTGGTCACCACGCTGATGGCACGGGGCGCGTTCCCCGACGATCACGAGCTGTGTCTCGGCATGCCGGGCATGCACGGCAACTACACCGCGATCACCGCGATGCAGCAGTCCGACCTCCTCATCGCGTTGGGCTCGCGCTTCGACGACCGTGTCACCGGCAAGCTCGACGGCTTCGCCCAGAGCGCCAAGATCATCCACGTCGACATCGACCCCGCCGAGCTCGGCAAGGTGCGCCGGCCCGACGTGCCGATCGTCGGCGACTGCCGTCTCGTGATCGAGGAGATGATCAAGGCGGTGCGCGCGGAGAAGACCCGTCGCCAGGATTCCGGGCGCGACTTCCCGGCGCTCGACGACTGGCACAAGCAGCTGCGCGACTGGCAGGAGCAGTTCCCGCTCCACTACGAGCAGGTCGAGGACGGCCCGCTGAAGCCGCAGTACGTCATCGATCAACTGCGCGACAACACGCCCGACGACACGATCGTCGCGTCGGGTGTGGGCCAGCACCAGATGTGGACCAGCCAACGCTGGACGTTCAACCACCCCTACACGTGGGTGAACTCCGGTGGTCTCGGCACCATGGGCTTCGCGGTCCCCGCGGCCATCGGCGCCAAGGTCGGCAAGCCCGAACGCATGGTGTGGGCCGTCGACGGCGACGGCTGCTTCCAGATGACCGCACAGGAGCTCGTCACCGCGAGCGCGGAGCGCATCCCGGTGAAGATCGCCATCCTCAACAACGCATACCTCGGCATGGTCCGCCAGTGGCAGGAGCTGTTCTACGAGGAGCGCTACAGCGAGGTGTACCTCTCGCCCGACCTGCCCGACTACGTGAAGTGGGCGGAGGCGATGGGGTGCGTGGCGTTCCGCGTCGACACGCCCGAGGACGTCGAGACCACGATCCAGAAGGCGAACGAGATCGACGACCGTCCGGTCGTGATCGACTTCCGCACCGACTACCGGGAGAAGGTGTATCCGATGGTCGCGCCCGGAACGACGAACGACGACGTGATCCTGGATCCCGCGCACGACCGCCCGGGAGGTCGCGACTGATGGCTACCAGTGAGATGAGTGGTCAGCACCACATCCTCAGCGTCCTGGTGGAGAACAAGTTCGGTGTGCTCTCGCGCGTCGCGGGACTGTTCGCGCGGCGTGGCTTCAACATCGTCTCGCTCGCGGTCAGCCCGACCGAGGACGAGCGCTTCAGTCGCATGACGATCGTGGTCGACGCCGAGTCGGCGCCGCTCGAGCAGATCACCAAGCAGCTCAACAAGCTGATTCCCGTGCTCAAGATCGCCGAGCTCCACCCCGACGAGGCGGTCGAGCGCGAGCTCATGCTGGTGACGGTGAAGGCGACCGCCGAACTGCGGTCCCAGATCACCGAGCTGGCCTCGATCTTCCAAGCCCGGATCGACGACGTCGGTCACGACAGCCTCACCATCCAGGTGGCGGGCGCCCCGCAGAAGCTCGACGCCATGACCGACCTGCTCCAGCCCTTCGGGATCATCGAGCTCCAAAGGACCGGGCGCATCGCCCTGCCCAAGCTGGCCCGCCGCCCGGCCAAGCTGCGTGCAGTGAAGAACCGCGCGGTCTGACAGACTGTTTCGCCGCGAACCACGACACCAGACATCAGGAGAACTGCTGTGCCCGCGACCATCTACTACGACGACGACGCCGACCTCGGACTCCTGGAGGGTCGCAAGGTCGCCGTGCTCGGGTACGGCTCGCAGGGCCACGCGCACGCGCTGAACATGTTGGAGTCGGGCGTCGACGTGCGCGTCGGTCTCCGTGAGGGCTCGTCGTCGTGGGCCAAGGCCGAAGAAGCGGGCCTGCGCGTGCTCACCACCGCGGAGGCGTGCAAGGAAGCCGACGTGATCATGGTGCTGCTGCCCGACACGGAGCAGGCGCGCATCTACAAGCAGGACATCGAGCCCAACCTCGAAGCGCGCGACTCGCTCGCGTTCGCGCACGGGTTCAACATCCATTTCGGTCAGATCACGCCGCCCAAGGGCGTCGACGTGTGGATGATCGCGCCGAAGGGCCCCGGTCACCTCGTGCGCCGCACCTACGAGGAAGGTGGCGGTGTGCCGGCGCTCGTTGCGGTCTCCGCCGACGAGACCGGGAAGGCCAAGCAGACCGCGCTCGCCTACGCGCGCGCGATCGGCGCGACGCGCGCCGGTGTGCTCGACACCACCTTCGAGGAGGAGACCGAGACCGACCTCTTCGGTGAGCAGGTGGTGCTCTGCGGCGGTCTCGTCGAGCTCATCAAGGCGAGCTACGAGACCCTCGTCAACGCGGGCTACCAGCCGGAATCGGCCTACTTCGAGACGCTGCACGAGGTGAAGCTGATCGTCGACCTCATCTACGAGGGCGGCATCGCCAACATGCGCTACTCCATCTCCGACACCGCCGAGTACGGCGACATGACCCGCGGTCCGCGCATCGTCACCGACGACACGCGCCGCGGAGATGAAGCAGATCCTCGACGAGATCCAGACCGGCAAGTTCGCGCAGGAGTGGATCCTCGAGAACCAGGCCGGTCGTCCGGTGTTCAACGCGCTGCGCAAGAAGTCGGCCGAGCACCCCATCGAGGAGGTCGGCGACCGCCTCCGCTCGATGATGCCCTGGATCGGGCAGGGCAAGGCCAAGCCCCGCGACGTCTCGGGCGGGGTAGGTTCCGGCCCGTGTCGGACGGGCTGCAGATCCTTCTCGGCGCGCTGATCGGGTACGTGATCGGCATGTTCCCGTCGGCCGACCTCGTGGCGCACCTCGCGTCGCGCGGCTCTGTCGACCTGCGCGAGTCGGGCAGTGGCAACCCCGGTGGGCTCAACGCCGCGCGCGTGTTGGGCAAGAAGTGGGGCCTGCTCGTCATCGTGATGGACGCGGCCAAGGGCGCGCTCGCGAGTGTCATCGGCTTGGCGCTCGGTGACGCCGGTGCCTACGCCGCGGGCACCGCGGTCATCGCCGGGCACTGCTGGCCGGTCTACAACGGCTTCCGTGGTGGGCGAGGGGTGGCGTCCGCCGGGGGCTCGTTCTTCGTCGTCTTCCCGCCCATGGTGGCGATCGACGGTCTCACGACCGGCGCGGTCGCGTTCCTCACCAAGAGCTCGCGGGTGGCCATCAAGGTCGCGCTCGTCATCTGGGTGGTGTCGGCGGCGGTGTGGTGGGCGGCGGACTGGCCCATGGGGTGGGGCCCCGAACCCGGCGTCGGGCTGCTGATCTATGCGGCCCTCGGTGCCGGGATGGTCCAAGCCCGCTTCATGCTGTCGGCGAGAGCCGGTGGGGCAGACCTGTGATACGGACGGAGGTCGGCGGCGAATGATCCTGCGATGGCTTCCATCGTGACTGCGTCCGCCGATCGCCGGGTCGCGGCGCGCACGGTGCCGCCGAGCGGTTGGGAAGCCGACGTGCGCGACCGGGTCGTCGCCGGTGACGACACCGCGCTGCGCGAGGTCTACGACCAGTACGCGTCCTTCGTCTACGGGCTCGCGGTCCGCGTGATCGGCGATGCGAGGGCCGCCGAGGACGTGAGCCAGGACGTGTTCGTCTGCTTCTGGGAACGGCCGGCCGCGTTCGACCCCGCGCGGGGCAGCCTCCGCACGTGGCTGGGCACCCTCACCCACCGACGCGCGGTCGACCACGTGCGACGTGAGGAGGCCCGTCGCCGCCGCGATCGAGCGCGAGGCCGGTCGCGCGGTCGCCGCGCCCGACGTCGAGGAGATGGCCACCGCGCTGCTCACCGCTGAGCGCGTCCGCGCCGCGCTCGACGTGCTCCCGGACGAGCAGCGGCGCGCGGTGCAGCTCGCGTACTTCGGCGGCCAGACCTACCGGCAGGTCGCGGAGACGCTCGGCATCCCGGAGGGGACGGCCAAGTCACGGTTGCGACTCGCGCTGCGACGGATCGCCGACACCCTCGAAGCCGAAGGAGGTGAATGGTGAACGAGCGCGAGCTCTCCGACGCCGACGTCGAGGAGCTGCTCGGCGCGTACGCGCTCGACGCGTGCGAGCCGCAGGAGGTCGCGGCGATCGAGGCGGTGCTCGCGCGCCGGAGCCGATCTCGCACGCGAAGCCGACCGGCTGTCCGGCGTCGCCTCGTGGCTGGCGGCGGCCGAAGCCACCGAGCCGCCCATCCGGATGCGCGACGACGTGCTCGACGCGGCCCTCGCGCGCCGGCAAGGTGCGGCCGATCCGGTCGTCGATGTGTACGTGTCGCTGTCGGAACGGCTCGAGCAGGCGATCGTCGACCTTCCCGACGACGCGCTCGACGTCGTCACCCCGAACGGCCTCACCGCGCACGACCTCGTCGTGCACATGGCGGCGCAGGAGAGTCTGCTGGCGCAGAACCTCGGGGCGCCCACCATCGAAGCGCTCGACGAAGAGGACATCGTGGCGCGCACCGCACGCGCTGCTGCCCCGCTTCGCCGGTCGCGATCTCGACGACGCGGTGACCTTGTGGCGCGATTCGGTGGAGGTGAACCGAGCGTGGGCCGTCGCCAATCCCGATCGCACCGCGATCTGGCGTGGCCTCGGGCTGACCCGCGACGACACGCTGCTGGTGCGGTCGTTCGAGGCGTGGGTGCACACCGACGACCTGCGCGGCGCAGCGGGACTGCCCGGCGCCGCGCCGGAGACTCGTCACCTGGTCCTGATGTCCGACCTCGCCCGCCGCATCCTGCCGCTTGGCGCTGGCGGTGGCCGGGCGCGAGCACGACGGGAAGACCGCACGGTTGGTGCTCACCGGCCCTGGCGGCGGTGACTCGATGGTGCCGATGGGGTCGGGCACGGCCGCGGACGCGCCCGATGTGACCGTCACCGCCGACGTCATCGACTGGTGTCGCCTCGTCGGCGACCGCGTCGCACCCGACGCGCTGCGGATCGAGGTCGACGGCGACGAGGCGCTCGGGCGCGACCTCGTGGCGGCCGCGCCCGCGCTCGCGACGCTGTAGTCAGTCCGAGCTCTCGCTCCCGCTCGCCTCTTCCGCTTCGGCGGCTGGCGAGCTCCGCCTCGATGGCGTTGATCTCGGCGACGATCCGGGCGATCTCGACCTCGGCGTCGACGCCCTCGGCGGTGGTGCCCGACTTCTGCGCGTAGACCACGCCGCCGAGCTCTTCCTTCAGGTCACCGACCTTCTTCTTGAGCTTCTACTCGTCGATCTTGTCCTGGCCCGCCTTGACGCCTTCCTTGGCGAGGTCGGCGCCCTTCTGCGCGGTTTCCTTGACCTTGTCGAGTAGACCCATCGGACCGCTCCTTCACAGGGGGCTCGACCACGCGGTACAGCCCGTGAAGCTCCCGATGCTATGCGGGTTGCTGGCGCACGAGCACGAGGCGCGGTGTCGGGAGCGCCTCGGGCGCGCCGAGGTGATAGCCCTGTGCGAGGTCGCACCCGAGGTCGAGCAGGCGCAGGCGCTGCGCCTCGGTCTCGACGCCCTCCGCGGTCACCACCATGTCGAGCGCGTGGGCCATGTCGATCGTCGCCGCGACGATGGCGTCGTCGGCCGCGCTCCGCCCGAGACCCTCCACGAACATGCGGTCGATCTTGAGCTTGTGGAACGGGAAGCGGCGAAGGTAGGTGAGCGACGAGCCGCCGGTCCCGAAGTCGTCGATGGCCAGCTGCACACCGACGTCCTCGAGCGCGCGGAGCGCCTCCGCCGTGGTGTCGAGGTCGTCGAGCACTGCGCTCTCGGAGATCTCGAGGGACAGCGCGGTCGGTTCGATCCCGGCGTCTCGCGCGCTGCGGGCGACCAGGTCGGGGAAATCGGGACGCTGCAGCTGGCGGGCCGACACGTTGACCGACACGGTGAGCGGGCGGTCGTCGTCGATGTGTCGGGTCGTGCGCGCGACCTCGCACGCCTGGGCGAGCACCCACGCGCCCATCGGCACGATGATGCCGGTCTCCTCGGCGACCCGCAGGAAGTCGCCCGGCACGATGAGGCCGCGCACGGGGTGCTCCCACCGCAACAGCGCCTCCACCGCGACGCGTTCGCCGCTCGCGAGGTCGAACTCCGGTTGGAAGAGCACCCGGAGCTCGTCGCGATCGAGGGCGCGCCGCAGCGCCCGCTCGGTGAGCAGACGGGAGACGGCCTGGGTGTGCATCGCCTCGTCGAAGAGCTCGTGGCGAGCGCCGCCGCGTCGCTTGGCGCGGTACATCGCGGCGTCGGCGTCCTGCAGCAGGCTCGTCGCCCGCTCGGACGAGCGGTTGGTGACCGCGATGCCGATGCTGGCCGACACGGTGACCTCGGCCCGCGACAACGCGAACGGCTCGGCGAACGCCTGGGCCGCCCGCTCGGCCAGCTCGACCGCCTGGTCCTCGTCGCGCAGGTCTTCGCAGAGCACGACGAACTCGTCGCCGCCGATGCGGGCGATCGTGTCCTGGCGGCGGACGGTCGTCGCCAGCCGTCGGCTCACCGCGACGAGCAGCTCGTCGCCAGTCTCGTGACCGAGCCCGTCGTTCACCAGCTTGAAGCGATCGAGGTCGACGAACAACACCGCGACGTGCGTGTCGTCGTCGGTCTGGGCCAGCCGGTCGAGCGCGTGTTCGAGACGATCCTGCGCCAACGCGCGGTTGGGGAGACCGGTGAGCGTGTCGTGGAGCGCGAGCCGACCGAGCTCCTGGGTGCGCGCGTCGCGGTCGATCGCGAGCGCCGCGAGGTCGCGGGCGCGCTCGAGGATCGCGAGCTCGCTCGCCCGCGGTTCGCGGACGTTGCGCACGAAGAAGGCGAACAGGCCGAGGAACTCGCAGCCGTCGGGCGAGCGGATGGGCGCCGACCACATGCCGCGCAACCCGTTCGCGAGGCAGAGCGCGTTGAGCTCCGGCCGGGCGCCGTCGCGCGCGATGTCGACCAGCACCCGGGTCTCGGTGGCGCTCAGGAAGTCTTCGACGTCGGCGACGGTCGTGTGTTCGGTGACCTCCTCGATGTAGGCGGGCGGGAGGCTCGGCGCCGCCACCGACTGCAGCAGTCGGGTCTCGGGATCGAGGAGCCGGATGGAGCCGACGCCGTCGGGGATGTAGGTCTCGAGCGCGCGGACCAGCGTGTCGAGCGTCTCGGGGACCGGCGCGCCGGAGAGGATGAGCTCGAACACCCGGGTCTCGTCGGCCCCGAAGGCGTTGGCGCGCTTGCGGTCGGTGATGTCACGCAGGTTGCCGACGATGCCCCGCACCGCGGGCTCGTGCAATTGGTTGGTCCACGTGGCCTCGACCCAGCGGCGGCCGTCGCCGTCGGGCACGTCGAACTCGGTCGGGACGGGAACCTCGGGATGTTCGACCAGCCGTTCGTAGAGCTCGAGGCTCTGGGCGATGCCGGCGGCGTCGAGGTGGTCGACGAAGCTCGTGCCGATCAGGCCCTCTGGCGACGTGCCGAACACGGTGTCGACCGCCGGGCTGACGTAGGTGACCGTGCCGCGCGCGTCGAGCACGATCACGATGTCGGTGGCGTGTTGCACGAGAGCGCGGAACCGGGCCTCGCTCTCGGAGAGCACGACGCGTGCGTTGTTCGACTCGTCGACGATGCGGGTGATCCGCCAGGCGACCGCGAGCGCCGCGCCGCCGGTGATGATGGCCAGGGTGAGCGCGGTGCCGCCGCCCGAGTCGTCGAGCAGCACGACCCCCGGCACCGCGAAGAGCGCGGTCCCGAGGACGACCATGCGGGCGCGACCGTCGCGGACGAGCCCGGCGTCTCGGCCCTCCCAGAGCGCGCGCATCGACGGGTGCATGACCGCGGCGGCGAGCAGCAGGTACGCGATCGGCCAGAGCGCGTCGAGCACCCCACCGTCGGTGTAGGTGCCGTCGGCGACGAGGCGAGCGTAGAGCGCGTCGGCGACCAGCATGAGTGCGAGACCGGCGAAGAGCAGCCACGCCGGCGGCGGTCCAGCGCGGGAGCGTGAACACGGCGTGCACGATGACGACGACGAGCAGGATGTCCATCAGCGGGTAGAGCACGGTGACGAACCGTTCGAGCTCGAGGTCCCGACGAGCTGTCGAGCACGGGGGTGACGACCCACTGCCAGATCACCGCCGACAAGCGTCACCGCGACGACCGCGCTGTCGATCAACGTGGCGCGGTCGAAGCGCGCGCGAGCCAGCCGGATGAGCGCGATCGCGAGCACCGGGTAGGCGAGGAGGTACAGCATGTCGGCGTACGGGTAGCCGTCGGCCCGGCCGAAGCCGCGGAGCGCGACGTCGAACGCCACGTCGCCCGCGGCGAACAGGGCCAGCCCGAGTGCGAAGAGCTGCCAGACGCCACGTCGGCGCGGGTCGTTGCGGAGGATGCCGTAGACCGCGGCGCCCGCCGCGGTCAGCGAGCAGGCGTCGTAGACGAAGGAGCGGGCGTTGTCGGAGGGCAGCGCCAGGGAGGCCAGCGCCACTGAGATCCCGGCGGCGAGGAAGCACCAGATGGCGCGGTCGGAGAGGCCGCCGCCGTCGGGCCTCTGCCGCCCCATCGGTTGCCACGGGCCCCACCGGCCCCATGCCCGCCATGGACGGGCGACAGTAACGCTAGTTCACGCTCCGTGGTCAACTGTCGCACAGGGTGGCGGCCACGGGACGGCGATGTGGGACACTCGCCCCGCTCCTGGGGAGGGAGACGCCATGCGGGAGCTGCAGGATCGGGTGGCGGTGGTCACGGGCGGGGCCAGCGGCATCGGCCGGGCCCTGGCCCGGCGATTCGCGGCGGAGGGCATGCGGCTGGTCCTCGCCGACGTGGAGCCGGCTCCGCTGGCCGCCACCGTGGCCGAGTTCGAGGCCGGCGGGGTCCGCGGTGGTCGGGCGTGCCCGCCGACGTCGCGGTGGCCGCCGACGTCGACGCCGTGCGCGACCGGGCGCTCGCCGCGTTCGGCGCGGTCCACGTCGTCTGCAACAACGCCGGGAGTCGGAGGCGGCGGCATCGTCGACGCGCCGCTCGCAGTCTGGGAGTGGACGATCGGCGTCAACCTCATGGGTGTGGTGCACGGCGTGCACACGTTCCTCCCGCTCCTGCTCGAGCAGGACGAAGGGCACATCGTCAACACCGCGTCGCTCGCCGGTCTCGGCGGGGTCGCGGGGCTCGGCATCTACTGCACGACGAAGTTCGCGGTCGTCGGGCTTGAGCGAGTCGCTCCACTTCGACCTCGCCGGCGCGCGGCTCGGCGGTCGGCGTGTCGGTGCTGTGCCCCGGCTTCGTGCAGACGCGCATCGGCGAATCGAACCGCAACGCGCCGTCGACGGTCGAGGAGTGGACGACGCGGCCGGATGCGCAGGCGACCGCCGAGTTCGCGCAGGCGCTCACGGCCGCCGGGCATCGCGCCGGAGGTCGTCGCCGACGCGGTGCACGACGCGATCGTCGACGGCAGGTTCTTCGTCGCTGCCGCACGAGCACGCCGCGGTGGCGACGACGCGGGCGCGTGCCGAGTGGATGGCAGGCGGTGCCGCCGCCGGCGATGGACCCGACGCGCGCGGTGCAGCCCTGACGCCGCGGTCGTCAGGCGTGCACCGGCGGACGGCGGTCGGCCCACGGTCGCGCCGCCTCGAGCTGCGCGGCGACGCGGAGCAGCACGTCTTCGCGACCGGTGGCGGCGACGAGCTGGACGCCGATCGGCAGCACGGAGGAGCCGGTGTCGGCCCAGTGCAGCGGCACCGACATCGCCGGCTGGCCGGTGACGTTGAACGGCACGGTGAACGCGGCGTAGGGCGTGGCGGCGAAGATCGCGCCGTCGGCGTCGTCGCCGCGGATCTCGCCGAGCGGCGCGGGCGGGTTGCGCCATCGTCGGGGTGAGGAGCAGGTCGAAGCCGCGTCCGTCGTCGGGCGGCTCCCACCACTCGGCCATGCGTCGTGACCACGCGCGGAGCGACTCGACCGCTTCGAGGTAGGCGTCGGCCGCGTCGATCGCCCGTCCCGAGCTCGGCCTGCGCCCACGTGACCGGTTCGACGTCGTCGGCGGTGAGGTCGCGCCCGGCGATGGCCGCGAGCTTGCGGAGGTCGTACGCGGTGCTCGCGGCGAGCACGGTCGTGAAGTGCACGAGCAGGGCGATGTCGTCGAGGGGCTCCGGGTATGCGGTCTCGACGCGATGTGGCCGAGCGACGCGAGCAGCGCGGCCGGCGTCCGTCGGCCGCGTCCGTGCACACGGGATCGACGGCGGCGAGACCACCGGGGCTGTTGCACCACGAGGCACCCGATGCGGAGCGCGCCGGGGTCGGCGCCGACCTCGTCGGCGAACGGTCGCGTCGGCGGCGCGGCCGCGTAGGGGTCGCCCGGCATCGCGCCCGCGATCACGTCGAGCAGCGCCGCGCTGTCGCGCACCGACCGCGTCACCACGTGACGGGCCACGAGTCCGGCCCATGCCTCGCCGTCGTCGGGGCCGAGCGAGCACGCGGCCGCGCGTGCGGCTTGAGCCCGAACAGGCCGCACGCGCTCGCGGGGATGCGGATCGAACCGCCGCCGTCGCCGGCGTGCGCCACCGGCACCATGCCCGACGCGACCGCGGCGGCGCTCCCGCCGCTCGAACCGCCCGGGTGAGCGGGTGAGGTCCCAGGGGTTGTGCGCGGGGCGGTACGCCTGCGGTTCCGTGGTGGGGAGCAGCCCGAGCTCGGGGGTGTTGGTCTTGCCGACGATCACGCATCCCGGCGGCGCGGAGCCGGGCGAAGAGGTACGAGTCGTGGTCGGCGACGTGGCCGAGGTCGCGCAGCATCCGGTTCCCGAGGTGCAACGGTTCGCCCGCGAGCGAACCGTCGAGGTCCTTCACCAGGATCGGGACGCCGCAGAACGGTCCGTCGGGCGGCCCGGCGTCGGCCTCGCGCGCGCGCCCGGTCGTCCCGCCGGTGGATCACCGCGTCGAGCTGCGGGTTCACCGCGTCGATGCGCGCGCGAGCGCGGCGTCGACCAGCTCGCGTGGCGTCGCCGTGCCGTCGCGGACGAGCGCGGCCTGCGCAGTGGCGTCGAGGACGGCGAGGTCGGTCATGCGCAGGACGGTAACTGCGACGAGCCTCAGGTCTCGCGCACGACGTCGGCCGCGGGCTTGTCGTCGCGGAGCCCGCGGTAGCGCGGCGCCCGCAGCACGCCCTGGCTCGTCCACTCGTGGAACGCGACCTCCACCACCAGCTCGGGGTCGACCCAGCGCGGCGACGGCAGCTTCGGCGTCGCCACGAACGGCGAGTCGGCCGCCGCAGCGGCGCGAGCAAGCGTTCGAGCTGCTCCCGCTTCGTGGCGTCGATGCCCGAGCCCGACACGACCGGCGAACCGGAGCGATCCGTCGTCGGTGTCGTGGTAGCCGACCAGCAGCGAGCCGAGCTGGCCCTCGAGCCGGCCCGCGCCCGGGAGCCACCCGCCGACCACGAGCTCCTGTCCGAGCGTCGTCTTGACCTTGCGCCACGAATCGGAGCGACGCCCGGGCCGGTAGGGGCTGTCGACGCGCTTGGCGACGACACCTTCGAGGCCGAGCGCGCGGCTCGTCTCGAGCACCGCGTCACCGGCTCCGTTCCCGACGGCGCCGAACGTGGTCGGTGGCGTCTGCCACGACGGGCCCGCGAGCTCGAGCCGTTCGAGCAGCGTGCGACGCTCGGTGTACGGCAGCTCGCACGTGGAGTGACCGGCGAGCCACAGCACGTCGAAGAGCATCAGGACGACCGGCTGCGCCGCGGCGCGGTCGCGGACGGCGGCGTGGCCGTGGGCCTGCATGCGGGGCTGGAGCCGCTCGAAGCTGGGGACGCCGTCGTCGTCGAGGGCGACGAGCTCGCCGTCGAGCAGCGCGTCGACGCCGCCCAGTGCCTCGCCGATCGGCACGATCTCGGGAAAGCGGTCGGTGGCGTCGTTGCCGGCCCGGGACGTGAGCCACACGTCGCCGCCGTCGACGCCGACGAGGGCGCGCATGCCGTCCCACTTCATCTCGTAGGCCCAGGTGCCGTCGTCGGCCGGCAGCGCCTTCGACGGGCACGGCCAGCATGGGGCGGAGGTTGCGGGGTACGGGAGCGATGGGGCCGAGGGTACCGAGGCTTCGGAGCGCTCGGACCGCCCGCGCTACCGTACGAGATCGTAGGAGTGATCGCTCCAAGAGTGGAGACGCCCATGAACACCGCGAGCAAGCACACCGCCGAGAAGGATGCTGGCCGGGTGATCCGTCCCGGCGCCGACTGGACGGTGGTCGACGCCGGCTACGGCGACATCCGGTACGAGACCTCCGACGGCATCGCCAAGATCACCATCTGCCGGCCCGAGGTGCGCAACGCCTTCCGGCCCCAGACCCTGTTCGAGCTGCAGGACGCGTTCGAGCGGGCCCGCAACGACCGCGACGTCGGCGTGATCGTGTTCACCGGCGAGGGCCCGGACGCGTTCTGCTCCGGGTGGCGACCAACGCGTCCGCGGCGACGACGGCTACGTGGGCGACGACGGCATCGGCCGTCTCAACGTGCTCGATCTGCAGATCCTGATCCGGCGCGTGCCCAAGCCGGTCGTCGCGATGGTCGCGGGGTACGCGATCGGCGGCGGCCACGTGCTGCACGTGGTGTGCGACCTCACCATCGCCGCCGACAACGCACGCTTCGGCCAGACCGGGCCGCGCGTCGGTTCGTTCGACGGCGGCTACGGCTCGGGTCTGCTGGCGCGCTCGGTCGGGCAGAAGAAGGCGCGGCGAGATCTGGTTCCTGTGCCGGCAGTACGACGCGCAGCAGGCGTTCGACATGGGGCTGGTCAACACGGTCGTCCCGCTCGAGGAGCTCGAGGAGGAGACGGTCGCGTGGTGCCGTCAGATGCTCGAGCACAGCCCGCTCGCGCTGCGCATGATCAAGGCGTCGTGCAACGCGGCCGACGACGGCCTCGCCGGCATCCAACAGCTCGCCGGTGACGCGACGCTCCTCTACTACATGGGTGAAGAGGCCCAGGAGGGCAAGCGCGCCTACCTCGAGAAGCGCAAGCCCGACTTCGACCAGTTCCCCAAGCGACCTTGATGCAGCAATGACCTCCGCTGCCCTGTGGGTGCAGGGGGCGCGGCCGCGCACGTTGGGGGCAGCGGTGGCGCCGGTGCTCGTCGGCACGTCGGCCGCGGTGGCCGAGGTCGACGGCGTGATCTGGTGGCGCGCCGGGTGCGCGTTGCTGGTCGCGCTCGCGCTGCAGGTCGGCGTCAACTACGCCAACGACTACTCCGACGGCGTGCGCGGCACCGACAAGGACCGCAAGGGTCCGGTGCGCCTCACCGCAACCGGGCTCGCCACGCCGAGCGCGGTCAAGCGCGCCGCGTTCCTCTCCTTCGGTGTCGCTGCGGTCGCCGGACTCGTGCTCTCGCTGGTGGTCAACCCGTGGCTGCTGCTCGTGGGCGTCGCCGCGATCGGCGCCGCGTGGCTCTACACCGGCGGTCCGAAGCCGTACGGCTACCTCGGACTGGGCGAGGTCATGGTGCTGGTCTTCTTCGGGTTCGTGGCGACGGTGGGCTCCGCGTACGTGCAGGTGAAGGACGTCCCGGCCGCGGCGTGGTGGGGCTCGCTCGTCGTGGGCCTCCTCGCGTGCGCGATCCTGCTCGCCAACAACGTGCGCGACGTGCCCACTGATGCGGTCACGGGGAAGCGCACGCTCGCGGTGCGGTTGGGTGCGAACACGGCGCGGCGGTTGTTCGTCGCGTGTTACGTCGGTTCGTTCGTGTCGGTGGTGATCATCGGCATCTCACTTCACCCCCAGGCGCTCTTGGGTCTGCTGGCGTTGCCGCTGGCAGTGGCGCCGGTGCGCACCATCCTCACCCGCACCGACCCGCCGTCGTTGGTGGCGGTGCTGGTGGCGACGTCGAAGGTCGAGGTCGTGGTGGCGGTGCTGGTGAGCGTGGGGCTGTGCCTGTCCTGAACGAGCACCGCCTCCGTCTGGGTGACCGTGAGGTCACGTTGCTCGAGGGTCCGGCCGGATGGGGCGAGTGCTCGCCACTGGCGGGCTACCCGAGCGATCCGGCGGCGTGCCGCGCCGCCGCCGAGGACGCTGCCACGCACGGCTTCCCTCCCGCGCGTGCGCGACGCGGTGCCGGTGAACGTGCTCGTCGACGGGCCGTTCCTGGTGCAGGACGTGCGTGGCTTCCCGGCAGTGAAGGTGAAGGTGCGCGACGCGGCCGGCGTCGCGTTGGTGCGTGCGGTGCGCGACGCGGTCGGGCCCGCGGTGGGGGTGCGGGTCGACGCCAACGGCGCGTGGGACGTCGACACCGCGGTCACCATGATCACGCGGCTGGCGGCGTTCGACCTCGAGTACGTCGAGCAACCGGTGGCCACGCTCGCCGATCTGGCCGCGGTGCGACGAAAGGTCGATGTACCCATCGCCGCCGACGAGTGCATCCGCACGCTCGACGATGCGCGCGAGCTCCATCGGCGTCGCCGCCGCCGACGTCATCGTGATCAAGCAACAGCCACTCGGTGGCGTGCGCGCCGCGCCTCGCAGTGGCGGAACTCGCGGGTGTCCCTGCGGTCGTGAGCTCGATGATGGAGACGTCGGTCGGGATCGCCGCCGGAGTCGCGCTGGCCGCGGCGCTGCCGGCGCTGCCGTACGCGTGCGGTCTCGCGACCCTCGCCGCGCTGCCCGGCGACGTGACCCGCACGCCGCTCGCGCCCGTCGACGGGATGCTCCCGGTGCGCGCCGTCGTGCCCGACGCCGACTTGCTGGACCGCTACCAGGAGGTGAGCAGGTGAGCCACGCGCTCGGGCTGTTCGAGGTGGCACGCGTGCCCGGCGCCGTCGATCACCTCGACGCGAGCGTCGGGGATGCGCTCGGCCATGCGCTGCGCGATGCCGACGTACTTGGCGTCGAGGGCGCCGGCGATCAGCAGCACCGGCACGTGCAGCTCGCCGAGGCGTTCCCAGTTCGACGGCTGCGATCCCTGGCCGAGCACGCGGAGCTGCGACGTGAGTCGCTCGACGGTGTTGTGCGGCGCGCCGCTCGTCGAGTCCCGCCCGCTCGGGTGGCAGCGTGGCGAACAGCGGTTGTGCCAGCCAGCGCTCGAGGAACGCGTCGACGCCGTCGCGCTCGATCTCCTGCGCGAGGACCTCGTCGGCGTCCCGGCGCGCCGCGCGCTCGGCCGGATCGGCGATGCCGGGCGACGCGCTCACCAGCACCAGTCGTCGCACCGTGTCGGGCCGGTCGAGGGCGAGTTGCAGGCACAGGCGACCGCCCTGCGAGTAGCCGACGTACGTTCCCGCGCCGGCGTCGAGCGTGTGCGCGACGGCGACGAAGTCGCGGCCATCGGGCACGTCCGGCGCGATCACGGACCCGGACACCAGGTCGCACACCGGCGCCCACGACGAACCCGCCTGGGTGAAGCCGTGCACGAAGACGAAGTCCGCAACCACGGAGGCATGATCGCATGACGCGTGACGCAACGACCGCCTTCGCTCGCGCGCTGGTCGACGAGTGGGTGCGCCACGGCGTGACCGACGCGTGCGTGGCGCCGGGCTCGCGCTCGGCGCCGCTCGCCCTCGCGCTCGCCGGCGACGACCGGGTCCGGGTGCACGTGCACCTCGACGAGCGGTCGGCGTCGTTCTTCGCCGTCGGCCTCGCGCGGAGCAGCGGGCGTCCGACGATCGTGCTGTGCACGTCGGGTACTGCCGCCGCCAACTTCCATCCCGCCGTGCTCGAAGCCCACCACGGACGCGTGCCGCTGATCGTCTGCACCGCCGACCGGCCGCCCGAGCTGCGCGACACCGGCGCGGGCCAGACGATCGACCAGGTGAAGTTGTTCGGCAACGCGGTCCGCTGGTTCCACGAACCCGAGGTGCCGAGCGACCGTCCGGGGGTCGGGGCTGCGTGGCGCGCGCTGGCGTCGCGCGCGGTTGCCGCCGCGGTCGGACCGACTGCGGGTCCGGTGCACCTGAACCTGCCGTTCCGCGAGCCCCTGGTGCCGACCGGTGACGAGCTGGTCGACGCGCCCGGCCGCACCGACGACCGACCCTGGACCGCGAGCGCGCCCGGGGTGCGCGCACCGTCGGTCGAGATGCTCGACGCCCTCGCCCACCTCGTGGCCGACCGACCCCGCGGGCTCGTGGTCGCGGGCTGGGGCGCGGGCGTGCGGCCGTCGACCGCGCTGCGCTTCGCCGAGGTCGCGGGGTGGCCGGTGCTCGCCGATCCGCTCTCCAACCTGCGGGTGCCGGGCACCGTCGCCGCCTACGACCCGTTGCTGCGCGTCCCCGGGTTCGCCGACGGCCACCGGCCCGACGTGGTGCTGCGCCTCGGCGGCCCGACCACCAACAAGCCACTGGTGCAGTGGCTCGACCCTGCCGTCGACCAGGTGATGGTGGATCCCGACGGGACCTGGCTCGACCCGCAGCACGGTGTGAGCGGGCGCATGGTCGCCGATCCCGAACTGCTGCTCGGCGCCCTCGCCGACGCCGTCGACGTGATGGTCGACGAGGAGTGGGTGCGCACGTGGACCGACGCCGACGCCGCCGCGTGCCGCGCGATCGACGCGCTGGTCGACACCTGGGACGATCCGTTCGAGGGCCGCATCGCCCGTGACGTCGTGCGCGCGTCACCCACGGAGACGTCGTTGGTCGTCGCCTCGAGCATGCCCGTGCGCGACGTCGAGAGCTTCGCTCGCGCGCGCGACGGCGTGACGTTCTTCGCCAATCGGGGCGCGAACGGCATCGACGGGTTCGTGTCCACCGCCCTCGGCGTCGCCGCCGCATCGGAGGGATCCGACGGTGGCGCTGCTCGGCGACCTGTGCTTCCTGCACGACGCGAACGGACTGCTGGGCGCGGTCGACCGCGGCGTCGACGTCACGTTCGTGGTGGTCGACAACCGCGGGGGTGGCATCTTCTCGTTCCTCCCTCAGGCGGAGCTGCCCGAGCACTTCGAGACGCTGTTCGGCACGCCGCAGCCGGTCGACCTCGGCGCGCTCGCGTCGGTGCACGGCATCCCCGTCACCGAGGTCGGCGCTGCGGCGTGAGCTCGAGCCGGCGCTGCTCGCCGCCGTCGACACCGGCGGCGTCCAGGTCGTGCGGGTGCGCACCGACCGCGACGTCAACGTCACCCGCCACCGCGAGGTCTGGGCCGCGGTCGCGGATTCATTGTCGGGCTGACTACCCCTGAGGTCGTCCAGCCGGCAATGAATCCGGGGACCGGTCAGGGGCGGACGAGGGCGCGGAGCATGGGCTCGAGCTTGGCCTGGGTCTCGGCCCACTCGGCCTCGGGATCCGACCCGGCGACGATGCCCGCTCCGGCGACGAGGCGGGCGCGGGCGCCGTCGAGCTCGGCGCCGCGCAGCGCGATGGCCCACTCGCCGTCGCCGCGGGCGTCGACCCAGCCCACCGGGCCCGCATAGCGGCCGCGGTCGAAGCCCTCGAGCTCGCGGATGGCGTCGAGCGCGGCGCGCCGAGGCGTGCCCCCGACCGCCGGCGTGGGGTGGAGCAGCCGCGCGAGGTCGAGCGCGGTCGGCGACGGGGCGGTGAGCCGGCCGCGGATCGGGGTGGCCAGGTGCGCGACAGGACCGAACACCGCCACCTCGGGGACGGTCTCGGCGTGCAGCTGCTCGCAGCGAGGACCGAGCACGTCGACGATGCCGTCGACGACGAAGCGGTGCTCATGCGTGTCCTTCACCGACGCCGCCAGCGCGAGCAGCGCCTCGTCGCTGTCGGCGACGGTGGTGCCCGCGACCGGACGGGACTCGACCACCGCGCCCGTACGCCGCACGAGGAGCTCGGGGCTCGCGCCGACGAAGCCCTCGACTCGCGTACACGAACGACCCGGGTTGGCTGAGCGACGAGCCCGCGGACGATGTCGTGGGCGTCGAACGCGGTGTCGGCCTCGATCAGCACCTCGCGCGCGAGCACGACCTTCTCCAGCGCGCCGGACTCGATGGCGGTCGAGCGCGCGCTCGACCGCGACGCGCCACTCGTCGCGGTGCGGGGTGCCGCGACCTGGAAGCGCGTCGGGGGTGCCGTGGCCACCGCGGCAGTGGGTTCACCGGGGCCGATCTCGGTGATCCAGGCGCGTCCGTCGTGCACGCCGTGCACGCGTGCCGGTACCACGAGCTCGCCGGTTGCGTCGGGATCGAAGGGCAGCGCACCGACCGCGACCGCGCCCGTTCCCGGGAGGCCGACCGGATCGTCGGCGTCGACCGCAGCCAGCACCGCGGCCGCATCGGTCGGCGCGACGCGGGTCGCGATCCCCGACGCCACCAGGCGAGTGCCGTGGTGCAGCCACGCGAACCCGTGGGGATCGAAACCGCCCAGCGCGTCATCAGGAAGCGCGACTTCGCGCGTGACTGCGCGGAGGCGAGCCGGCACGGGGGTGGTGGTCACGCTCGCGTCCCCGTGAGCAGCAGCACCGAGCCGCCGGTGAGCGTGGTGTGGCGCACGTCGCGGAACCCGGCGGCCCGCAGGCGGTCCTCGAGCTCCGGGATCGGCGGGAGGTACGCGGTGCTCTTCGGCAGGTAGCGGTAGGCCTCGGCGTCGTGGGCGACGACGCGCCCGAGCAGGGGGACCGCGCCGCGGAACCACACCGCGTTGCCGGCGCGCAGCAGCGGGTTGGTGGGCACGGTGGCGTCGAGCGCGGCCAGACGACCGCCGGGCCGGAGCACGCGCGCGCACTCGGCGAACACCGCGTCGAGGTCGACGAAGTTGCGCAGCGCGAAGCCGCACGTGAGACCGTCGGCGCTCGCGGTTGCGATCGGCAACGCGGCGCCGTCGCCCCGGACCAACGGTGCGTCGACCTGCGCCGCGGCCAACATCCCGGCCGAGAAGTCGATGCCAACCGGCGTGTACCCGCGCGCGGCGAGGTCGCGACACAGGTCGCCGGTGCCGCACGCGAGGTCGAGCACCACCCCGCCCGACGGCGCGGCCAGCGCGTCGACGGTGCGGCGGCGCCAGCCCTTGTCCATGCCGAGCGAGATGATGCGGTTCATGCGGTCGTACCGCGGCGCGAGCCGGTCGAACATGCCCTCGACCGCGTCGTGCTTGGCGTCGCCCTGCGGCAGCTCGCCATCGCGTCCCAGCACCGGTGTACTCACGACTGACCCCATCCGGGTTCGCCGCGGGCGGCTGCGAGCTCGCGCGGATCGCCGACCGCTTCGAGGTGCTCCTGCGCGACCTCGAGCAGCACGGAGCGGAAGTGGTTGGCCACCAGCGTGGTGACGGTGGGCAGCAAGGTGCGGAACGCCTCGACCAGGCGCTCGGCCTTCTCGTCGTCGGTCAGGTCGCTGGTCTGGATCGGGCGCCGCACGTGCTCGTCGAACATCTCGACCGCGTCGGCCGCGATGGCGCGGGTCGCGTCGTGGTGCTGTCGCGCGAGGGCGAGGAGGTCGGGGAGCGGGAAGCCGGCTTCGAGCAGGCGCAGCCCGGCGCGCAGCACGTCGGCGTCGGCCGCGGTGTAGCCCGACGACGTCGTCGCGCTGCTGGGCGACGATCAGTCCCTCACGCGCGACCGCGTCGAGCAGCGGCGCGGGCACGCCGACACGTGCCGCGAGCTCGTCGAGGGTGAGCAGCTCGGCGTCGCCGGTCTGCGCGCCGGCGACCGCGGCCGCCAACGGGACGTCGGCGGCATCGAGCTCACCGACGAGGAGTCGGCGGATGACCGCGAGCGAGAAGCCCTGGCGTTGGAGGTCCTTGATGCGCTGCAGCCGCTCGACGTGGTCGGCGCCGTACCAGGCGATGCGCCCGGCCCGGCGCGGGGGTGGCAGCAGCTGGCGCTTCTGGTAGAAGCGGATGGTGTCGACGGAGACCTCGGCGCGGCGGGCCAGCTCCTCGACCCGGATCTCGCCGTTGGGGTCGGGGTTGGTGCCGACGGTGGGCGCGGGGCCCGCGGTTCCCATGAGCGGCCATTCTAGGAGCAGTTGCTCCCGCGGTCACAGTGCAGGTTCAGAACCCGGCTCCGGCGGCGTTTCGGCCTCCCGCATCGCCACCCGCGCCTTCTCGGCGTGGTAGCCGACCAGCACCATGAAGAGCACCGCGACCAGCACCGCGAGCTCCGTGCTCGCCTTCTCGGACACGTGGTCCGACGACCACGAGGCGAAGGCGTAGAAGAGGAGCCCGAGCACCACGTTGTGGAAGAACTTGCCGAGGAAGAGGGGAACCGCAAGGCGGCGCATGCCGTAGTGCACGACGGCCAACGGCACCACGACCGCACCGTCGGGCAGGGGCGAGAGGCCGATGAGGAAGATCGCGCACGCCGTGGCACGCGGGCGGTCGTCGACGTTGCGGGCGATCCAGCGGAACGTCTTGCCGGCGGGAAGGTGTGGTGTCTTCGCCACCAGGGCGTCGGCGACCTTGTACGACGCCACTGCGCCGATCCCCGCCCCGAGGCCCGACGCGAGACCCAGACCCATCACGTTCTGCAGGCTCGCGCCGCCGAGCGCGGCCGACAGCAGCGGCAACGTGTACGGGATCTGCACCAGGATCGAAAGGTTCGCGACCAACGCGATGAAGAAGATGCCGACGAGCCCGAGCCCCGCGAGGTGGTTCACCCCGTCGGTGACCGTGTCGTTCACGCCGCTGAACGCTCCGAACCCGTGCAGGAGCACGAACAGGAGGACGATCGCGACCGCGATGGCCGCGTACTTCAGCTCCAGCGAGAGGCGGCGCGCGCGACGAGTCGCCTGGTCAGCCACCGTCCAAGTTTCGCGCGGGTGACGACTCGACGACCGGAGTGACGACCGCGTCGGGCCCGCCCGTGGCCGCGGCGGTGGTGATGGTGTCGCTGATGGCGTCCGCCGCGCGCGGCCGGAGCACGCGCCACCCGAGCAGCAGCGCGCCGAGCAGCACGGCGGCGCCCGTGGTCGTCGCGCGCAGACCGATCTCGTCGGCGATCGCGCCCTGCGCGATGCTCCCGATGGGGTACAGCGCACCGATCAGCATCATCAGCACGCTCACGACCCGCCCGCGCAGCTCGGCCGGTGCACGCAGCTGCGCGACCGTCGTGAAGCTCGACAAGGTGCCGAGATAGACCGCGCCGACTGCGAAGATGGCGACGACGGCGAGCGGCAGCGTCGGTGCCAGTGCGTACAGCACCAGCACGATCGGCAACATGAAGAGCACCCCGAGCAGCACCCGACGCGTCCCGAAGCGGGCGAACAGGGTGGCGAGCCCGAGGCCCATGCACACCGCGCCGACGCCCTGCGCGGTCACCAGCACTGCGGTACCGAGCTTCTCCTCGTGGAACACGTCGAGCGCGACTGCAGGGATCAGCGCGATGAACGGCGCCGCGAGCAGCGAGTTGAGCGCCATGCACCCGACGACGAAGCGCAGCGCGGCGTCGCCCCGCACGAAGCGCGCGCCTTCCCGCATCGACCCGAAGATCGAGAGACCTGATGCGCCCGCGGGTCGAGGGAGCCGGAACGACGCCACCACCGCGAACACGGCGAAGAAGCTCACGGTGTTGAGGAAGAACGCGAGCTCGTAGCCGCCGAGACCGATGACCAGGCCCGCGAGCGCGGGTCCGATGACGCGCCCGAGGTTCCACTGCGCCGACGACAACGCGACTGCGCCGGGCAGGTCGTCGCGTGGGACGAGGTCGGGGAGCATGGCCTGGAACGCGGGGAATCCGATCGCGTTCGCGCACCCCGCGCCGAGCACGATGAGCGTCACCAACCCCGGGCTCGGATCGCCGAGACTCGCGACGAAGGTCAGCAGCGCGGCGAACAGGATCTGGAACGCGGTCGTGGTCAGCAGCAGCGTCCGGCGCGGCACCCGGTCGGCGAGCGCGCCTCCGAGCGGCGCGAGCAGCGCGGTCGGCACGAACCCGGCCGCGGCGACCAGCCCTGTCCACCCCGCCTTGCCGGTCGCGGTCGTCACCAGGATGCCGACGCCGACCGTCTCCATCCACGTCCCGATGTTCGAGACGAACGCGCCGGCCCAGAGCAGCGCGAAGCGACGGTGCCGGAACGGCGCAAACGAACGGGAGAGGTTCACTCCACGAGTGGATCGGGGCGTGCGCTGAACCGGGCGAGCACGAGGTGCTCGGGGGCGAAGTCGCCGTCCCAGTCGTACGCCGCCATCTGCTCGACGCTGCGCCGCCCGGTGAGCGCGCGCACGAACTCGAAGTCGTCGATGCGCAGCGACGCGACTCGTTCGCCCGTGCCGAGCGTGTCGGTCTGGACGCCGTGGTGCACCACGAGCGCGCCGGATCCCGCCGCGTCGAGCTGCTCTCCCAACGAGACACCGACGAAGCCGAAGCTCAACCCGACGGCGTCGGTGTCGCGTGCGCCGGCCGCGCCGAGCGCGCCGCGCACGTCGTGCTCGTGCGTGGTCGCGTCGGACAACAGCTGTCCGGCGGCCCGACCGAATTGCGCAGCCATCTCCTCGACGACGGGGCCGTGCTCGTCCCATTCCGCGAGCAGATCGACACAGGCGCGGTCGCGGCTGCGCTCGACCTGCGCCGCCGCCCACGGATCCGAGCCGACACCGTCGAGGTTGCCGGACACGATGTCGGTCGAGACCCCGACGAGGTGCGCCAGCACGTCGTGGACCGTCCAGTCGGGTGTCGCCGGCGCAACCGCGCCGAGCGCGTCGGCGTCGGCATGGGTGACGAGCTCGCTGACCCGCAGTCGCACGCCGCGGTACGCCTGGCCGACCTCGTCCACGGGCCCGAGGCTACCGACCAGCCGCGGCAGTAGCGTGGGCCGCCCAGCACGACGAACCGATCGCGACCCAGGAGGCGGCGATGGAGATGCGCAGGGTGGGCAGCCTCGAGGTGTCGGTGGCCGGCCTCGGCTGCAACAACTTCGGCATGCGGATCGACGAGGACGCGTCCAAGGCCGTGGTCGACGCCGCACTCGACGCGGGCGTGAACCACTTCGACACCGCCGACATCTACGGCAAGGGCAAGTCGGAGGAGTTCCTCGGGCGCGCGCTCGGCAGTCGCCGCGACGAGGCGGTCATCACCTCCAAGGTGGGCATGGGGGTGCCCGAGGGCGAGCACGGCGGCAGCGAGCCCTACATCACGCGCCACTGCGACGAGAGCCTGGCCCGGCTCGGCACCGATCGCATCGACCTCTACCTCCTGCACCAGCCCGATCCCGACACGCCGATCGCGGAGACGCTGTCGGCGTTCGCCAAGCTGATCGCGGCGGGCAAGGTGCTCGAGATCGGCTGCTCGAACTTCAGCGGCGCGCAGCTCGAAGAAGCCGAGCAGGCGGCGAAGGACCTCGGCGTCCCGCGCTTCGTGAACGCGCAGAACGACTTCAGCCTCCTGAACCGTTCGGTGGAGGACGACGTCCTCCCGGTGTGCGAACGGCTCGACGTCCTGCTCATGCCGTACTTCCCGCTCGCCAGCGGCATGCTCACCGGCAAGTACCGCCGGGGCGAGGAGCACCCCGAGGGCTCGCGTCTCGCGGCGTGGGGGCCCATGGCCAGTCAGTTCGCGAGCGAGGAGAAGTTCGACGTCGTCGAGCGACTGGCGGAGTACGCAGAGGCGCACGGCCACACGCTCGCCGAGCTGGCGCTCTCGTGGCTGGCCGGCACGCCGGCCGTCGGCAGCGTGATCGCGGGGGCGACCTCGCCCGAGCAGGTGCGTGCCAACGCGGCGGCCACCACCGCGTGGGCGCTCACCGACGCCGAACGTGCGGAGGTCGACGCGCTCGCGCGCGTCGGCTGACCCGGGAGGCGCACATCAGCGGCGTCGCCATCGTCGAGCTGTCACCGGGGCCGCTGGCCGACCTGTCGGGGGCGGCGTGCGGTCGCCTGCTCGCGGAGCTCGACGACCTCACCGTCGATCCGCCGCGCGCGCTGCTCGTGCGTGCGCTCGACGGCGTCGGCGCGCGCGAGCCGCGCGTGCCCACGCCGGCGGGCCTGCGCGACCCCGCGGCGATGCTGGCGTCGTTCCCGGCGCCGACGGTCGCGGTGTGGAACGGCCCTGCGATCGGCGCCGGTGCCGAGCTCGTCCTCGCGGCCGACCTGCGGATCGTCGGCCCGGCCGCGACCATGGCCTTCCCGGAAGTGGGCGACGGCCAGCTGCCGTGCTGGGGTGGAACGCAGCGGCTGACGCGTGCGGGCGGTGTCGCGCTCGCGCTGCAGCTGCTCGTGGTCGGTGACCCGGTCGACGCCGATGCCCTCGTGCGCAGCGGACTCGCGGTGCTCGATCCCGATCCCGACGCACGCGCCCACACCGTGGCGGAGCAGCTCTCGCACGGTGCGCCGCGGGCGCAGGCGGCCGCGCGCGACGCGGTGCAGCGGGGTCGTGACCTGACGCTCGCCGACGCCTTGCGGCTCGAGTCCGACCTCAACCTGCTCATCTCCACCACCGACGACCGCGCCGAAGGCATCGCCGCGTTCTTCGAGAAGCGACCGCCGCGCTTCACCGGCCGATGACGCCCCGATGAGGCTGCGCTGCGCGAACCGCGTCGGCGTCGCGCTCGCGCGCCGCGAGCTCGACGACCTCGCGGCACAGCTGGGGCTCCCGCTCCCGCTCGAGGCGCGCCCCGGCGCCGACCTCGCCGTGCGGTCGCGTCGCCGGATCGTGTGGCCGGTCGACGCCCCGCTCCTGCGCACTGCCGACGGATGGGTGCATCCGGGTCCGCCCACCGCGTGGGCGTCGTTCGTCGACATGGTGACGGCGCTGGGCGCGTCGTGGCCGGTGCTCGACACGCTCACCTCCGACGAGATCGACGCCGAAGCCGCCGCGTGGATGCTTCCCGCCGCGGCCGTGCGCCGCGCACCGGCCGCACCTGATCCTGTGCCCGAGCTCGACGGCGCGTCGGTCCCCGGAGCGTCCGTGGTGCTGTTCGGCACCGCGTGGGCGACGCCGCTGGTCGGTCGCGTGCTCGCGCGGCTGGGCGCGCGCGTCGTGAAGATCGAGCATCCCGTCCGGCCCGATCCGTTCCCGCTGCGCGACGACCTGATCCACGGTCAGGAGGTCGTCGCGCTCGACCTGGGCGCACCCGCCGACCGCGAACGGATCGCGGCGCTGGTCGGCGGGGCCGACCTGCTGGTCGAGGGGCATCCGCCGCGGGTGCTCGCCAACGCCGGCATCGTCGCGCCCACCACCACGTCGGTGCTGCGGATCGCGGCCTTCGCCGCCACCGACCGCCCCGGGTACGGGCCGGGCGCCGAGGCCCACGGCGGCTGGGCCGCGCGCCACGAACCGCCCCGACTCGCCCGTACGTCGGTGGCCGACCCGGTCGCCGGACTCGTCGGCGCCGTCACCGCCGTCCACCTGCTCACGTCGCGGCGACGCGGGTGCACGCGCGCGCGTGTCGCTCGAAGGTGCCGTCGGCCGTCTGCTCGATCGGGAGCGACGCGGTGAGTGACGAGCGGCTGCACGTCCGCACGCGCGGCACGGTGACGGAGATCGAGTTCGACCACCCGCCGATCAACATCTACGACGTCGCGACGCGCGACGCGTTGTGCGAGGTGCTCACCGCGGTGATCGCCGATCCCGGTGTCCATGTCGTGGTCTTCACCGCCACGGGCGACCACTTCTCGGCCGGTGCCGACCTGAGGGAGTTCGGCACCGCGCCGTCGTTGTTCGCGATGCGTGACGCACGGTGGGGACGCGACGTGTGGGGACTCCTGCGCGCCATCCCGGTGCCGATGGTGGCGTCGATGCAGGGCAACGCGGTCGGCTTCGGCTTCGAGCTCGCCTTGCAGTGCGACGTCCGCATCGCGGCCGACGACTGCGTGGTCGCGCTCCCCGAAGCGCGGGTCGGCATGCTGCCGGCGGGTGGGGCGAGTCAGACGCTGCCGCGGGTCGTGGGCACGAGCGCCGGGTTGGCCGCGGTGTTGACCGGCGAGCGGGTCGTCGCGGCCGACGCGCTCGGCGCGCGGGTTCGTCGACGAGGTCGTTCCCCGCGCCGCCCTCCGTGCACACACCGACGCGCGCGCCGACGCCCTCGCGGCGCGTCCGTCGGCGGCGGTGCGAGCGGCCAAGGCCGCCGTGTGGGCGGCGGTCGACCTCCCGCTGGCCGTCGGCCTGCGCCGCGAAGCCGACCTGGCCGCCGCGCTCCACGCATCCGCTCCCGCCTAGCCTCCGGGGCATGCCCACGCAGCACGGAATCGTCGGTCCGATCCCGCCCGGTCACGATCCGGAGGAATACGACAAGCTCCGTCGCCGCGTGCTGTGGAAGATGCCGAGCGGGCTCTACATCCTCGGGTCACGAGCGGGGGAGCGTCGCAACGGCATGACGATCAACTGGGTCACGCAGTTGTCGTTCGATCCCAAGCTGGTGGGCGTGAGCGTGGAGCACGGGGCGTTCACCCACGAGCTGGTCACCGACGGCGGCGTGTTCAGCGTGAACCTCGTCTCGCAGGACGACCGTGCGATCGTGCGCAAGTTCACGAAGCCGGTCGAGGTCGACCTCGACGCGCGCACGCTCAACGACTTCCCCTTCCACGACGGTGCCACCGGGGCACCGATCCTCGACCAGGCGGTCGCGTTCGTCGACTGCGAGGTGCGCCAGACCGTCGAGCTCGGCGGCCACTCGTTGTTCCTGGGCGAGATCGTCGACTGCGGGTTCCAACTCGACGAGGACACACCGGTGCTGTCGATGGGTGACACGCGCATGAACTACGGGGGATGAGCCCGGAGAATTCCGGGGTCGCTCCGAGTACGCTCCGGGCGAACATCCACATGGGGAGAGCGGTCCGATGATGCAGTCGACCATGCAGGACTTCCCGCTCAACGTCGGCATGATCTTCCGCCACGGACTCGCGCTGCACGGCGAGAGCGAGGTGGTCACCTTCGAGGGCGACGCCAGCCGGCGGGCCTCGTTCGCCGTCGTCGGCGAACGCGTCCAACGGCTCGCGGTGGGTCTCCGCGACCTCGGGATCGCACCGGGTGACCGCGTCGGCACCTTCATGTGGAACACCCAGGAGCACCTGGAGGCCTACTTCGCGGTGCCGATGCAGGCCGCGGTCCTCCACACGCTCAACATCCGCCTCTTTCCCGAGCAGCTCTCGTACATCGTGAGCCACGCCGGCGATCGCGTGATCCTGGTCGACGACGTCCTCGCGCCCCTCCTCGCGCGCGTCGCCGCCGAGCTCGAGACCGTCGAGTGCTACGTGGTCGTGGGCGACGGCGACGTGTCCGTGCTCGAAGACGCCGCGCGCGAGTCGGCCCGGTTCGTCCGCTACGACGACGTGTTGGCCGACGCCGATCCCGCCGCGTTCGACTTCCCCGAGGTCGACGAGTGGACCGCGGCGGCGATGTGTTACACGAGCGGCACCACCGGCAACCCGAAGGGTGTCGTCTACTCGCACCGATCCACGTTCATGCACACCATCGCCATCCAGACCGGATCCGGCATCCCGTACACGTGGAACGACCGCTTGCTGCCGATCGTGCCGATGTTCCACGCCAACGCGTGGGGCGCGCCCGTACGCGGCGTGGATGGCCGGGGCCGACCTGCTCATGCCCAATCGTTACCTCCAGGCCGAGCCGCTGGCGACGTTCATCGCCAACGAACGACCCACGACCACCTGCGCGGTGCCCACGATCTGGGCCGATCTGCTGCGCTACTCCGAGAACCACGACGTCGACTTCTCGTCGTTGCAGCGCATCATGTGCGGCGGCGCCGCCGTCCCGCGTGCGCTCATGGAGGCGTTCCAGGAGCGCTTCGGCATCCGCATGCTGCAGGCGTGGGGCATGACCGAGACCAGCCCGGTCGCGGCGGTGTCGCTCCCACCCCGTGGGGTCCCCCTCGGCACCAAGGAGGAGATGGACTGGCGGGCGTTCACCGGGCGTCCGCTCGCCGGCGTCGAGCTGCGCATCGTCGGCGACGACGGCACCGTCCTCCCGTGGGACGGCGAGGCGGTCGGAGAGATCCAGTGCCGCGGCTCGTGGATCACGGGTTCGTACTACGGCGATCCCGCGCCGGAGAAGTTCGACGACGGCTGGTTGCGCACCGGTGACATCGCCAGCGTCACGCCGAACGGCTACGTGAAGATCTCCGACCGGTCGAAGGACGTCATCAAGTCGGGCGGTGAGTGGATCTCGTCGGTCGAGCTGGAGGGTCACCTCATGGCCCATCCCGACGTCGTGGAGGCCGCGGTGATCGCGGTGCCCGATCCGCGGTGGGACGAGCGTCCGCTCGCGTGCGTCGTGTGTCGCGAGGGCGTCGAGAGCGACGCGACCGATCTGCGCGACTTCCTGGCGTCGCACGTCGCGAAGTGGCAGCTCCCGGAGCGATGGACGTTCATCACCGAGGTGCCCAAGACCAGCGTCGGCAAGTTCGACAAGAAGGTGCTGCGCGCGCAGTACGCCGACGGCGAGCTCCTGGTGGTGGAGCTCTGACCTCCCGCTCGACCCCGGACCGTCCATGACCACGATCCTCGCGGCCTCGGTGTTCGAGCGCCTGGGCGACGACTTGTGGCTGCTCGTGCCCGCGTTCGCGTTCGCGCTGCTCGCGGGCGCGCTCATCGGGCGCGTGCTGGGCGTGCGCCGTTCGTTCGCGGCCACCGTCACCTCCGGCACCATCGGCTGGGTCGTCGGGGTTGTCGTCGCGCTCTGGATCGCTGCCGACACGCATCCCGCGTCCGAGGGCTTCGCCCGCAACCTCTTCCTCTTCACGCTGCTCGGCGCGATGGCGGCCGCGGTGTGGCTGGAGTTCCTGGCCCGGCCCGGGATCGTCATGCGGGCGCAGACCGGCCTGCAGTCGGTCCCGCACCCGGTGCGATCGCTGCGCCGCCGCGGGCGGCGGGTGCAGCGGTACGCCGAGATCAGCCGCATCGCGGTGCGCAACGGCCTGGGCCCCACGCTCGGTCTCGGTCGCAAGGACGACGTCGATGCCTCGGCGGCGCGCCCCCCGGTGCGGCGCCTGCGCCTCGCGCTCGAGGAGTGCGGGGGCATGTTCGTGAAGCTCGGTCAGGTGCTGAGCACGCGCACCGACCTCATCTCGCCGCAAGCCGCGACCGAGCTCGGGCTGCTCCAGGACCACGTGCGCCCGGCGCCACGCGAGGGCATCGCCGCGATGCTCGAGGAGGAGCTCGACGCGCCGGTGAGCGACGTGTTCCGGGGCTTCGACTGGCAACCGGTCGCGGCGGCCTCGATCGGTCAGGTGTACCGGGCGCAGCTGCCCGACGGCTCGCGCGTCGTCGTGAAGGTGCAACGACCGGGCATCGACGAGTCGGTGCGGGTCGACCTGTCGGTGCTCGAGGAGCTCGGCCGGGTCATCCAGACCCGCACGACCTGGGGCCGCGAGTACCGAGTGGAGGATCTCGTCGCCGAGTTCTCGGCCCGGCTGCGTGAGGAGCTCGACTACCGCATCGAGGCGCGCAACGCGGCTGCCATCGCGGCGACCATGCCGGGAGACGCGCACATCCGCGTGCCGTTCGTGTACGAAGAGCTCAGTACGTCGCGCGTGCTCGTCATGGAGTGGCTCGACGGTGCGAGCGTGCGCGAGGTCGACTGGAGCGGCGTGCGCGCCGACGACCGCGTCAAGCTCGCCGATTCGCTGCTGCGCACGTTCCTCGAGCAGATGCTGCAGGAGGGCGTGTTCCACGCCGATCCGCATCCGGGCAACGTGATGCTGCTCACCGACGGGCAGCTCGCGCTCATCGACTTCGGCGCCGTCGGACGCCTCGACCCGGTGCAGCAGGCGGCGCTGCGCGAGCTGATGGCCGGCGTGAGCCGGCGCGACGCCGACGCGGTCGTGCAGGCCGTGCTCCAGGTCGCGAGCCTTCGGCGCGGCGTCGACGTCAACGACTTCGAGCGCGCATTGGCGCGTTTCATGGCCCAACACCTCGCACCCGGTTCGCAACCCGACGCGGCCATGTTCAACGCGATGTTGCGGCTCATGTTCGACTACGGCATCACGATGCCGGCCGAATGGAGCACCTTCTTCCGCGCCCTGATCGTGCTCGAAGGAACGCTCACGACGATCGCGCCCGGCTACTCGGTCATCGACGCGGCCGAGAGCATCGCCGCGAAGTGGGTGCGCAGCCTCATCAACCCCAGCTCGATGCAGCAGGCAGTGCGCGACGAGCTCCTCCGCACCGTGCCGATGCTGCGACGACTGCCGCGCCACATCGACCGCGCCTTCACCAGCATCGAGCGTGACGGACTGCGGGTGCGCGTGTCGCACTTCTCCGACGAGCAGGACGAACGCGTCGTGGTCCGGATGGTGAACCGGATCGTGCTGGCGGTGCTCTCGGGCGCGATCGGTCTGGTCTCGGTCGGCCTCATCGCCATCGACGGCGGCCCCGCGTTCTCGGAGAGCACCTCCCTGTTCCGGGTCTTCGGCTACTTCGGGCTGTTCTGCGCCACCGTCCTCGCCATGCGGGTGATCGTGGCAGTGCTGCGAGACGGCCTGAACTAGCCATCCGTCGACATGTGCGAGCTGCTCAATCGGCGCGTTCGCCGCGGGTGAGCACGTCGGCCAGCTCGTGTTCGTGGATCATGTCGTGGCGTGCCGCCGAACGCGACAGCACGACCGTGGCGACGATCATCGCCACCACCGACACCAGCACCGCGATCCACTCCAGCGCGCCGTCGGTCGGCACCGTCTCGTGGAGCATCGTGATGCCGATCACGGCCGCGACGATCGGCTCGACGACGGTGAGGGTCGGCAACGACGCGGTCAGCGATCCCGCTTGGAACGCCCGCTGGTTCACGACGAAGCCGAGCGCGCCGAGCACGACCAGGGCGTACGGCTCCCAATGGCCGAGGGCCCCGAACCCGTGATCGTCGACGAGCACCACCGACGCCTTGGTGAGCGCCGCGGTGATCCCGAAGAGCGCGCCGGTCGCGAACGCGAACAACACGGCGCGCCGTGTGCCCTGCGAACGGGCACCGGCGACGAGGGCGAGACCGACCACCGGGATGGCCACCGCCGCGCAGACCAGCCACGCCCCGGTGGAGGCGAAGTCGCGCCCCCCGTCGGTCCCGGCGAGGAGGAGGAAGGCGGTGAGACCGGCCGCGAGCACGCACGCCCAGGCGAAGTCGGTCCGCCCGAGGCGACGGCCCGACCACCACGCGCCGGCGGGGAGGGCGAAGAGGATGCCGCTGGTGAGCACCGGCTGCACCACCAGGAGCTCACCGACGCCCAGGGCGAGGGCCTGCAACCCGTAGCCGACCGCGTCGGCGCCCAGCCCGGCGAGCCAGATCGGGCGCCGAGCGAGGCGCAGCACCAGGCGGATGCCGCCGCCGACCGCACCGCCATGGTCGGTGCCGGCATCGGCCTGCGCCTCGCGTTGCTGCAGCACCGACGCGGCGGCATAGGCGAGCGCCGCCCCCAGCGCCAACAACACGGCCGCCATGCCCCGAGGACGGTAGTCTGTGCCCTCGTGCGCCGGAGCATCCTCATCGTCTCCGCCTCGATGGGGGCGGGTCACGACGGCGCGGCCAAGGAGCTCAGACGCCGCCTCGAGGCGTCGGGGCACCGGGTCGAGGTCGTCGACTTCCTCGACGCGGTCGCGTTCCACATCGGGCCGCTGCTCCGCTGGTTCTACCAGGTGCAGTTGCGCATGGCGCCGTGGAGCTACGAGCTGAGCTACAAGCTCGCGCCGGTGCTGCGGGCGCCGGCGGTGATGCTCGACACCTGGCTCACGCGCCGCAAGCTCAAACGCGTGATCAAGGACTTCCGTCCCGACGCGGTCGTGTCCGTCTACCCGCTCGCGTCGCTCGTGCTCGGCCGCATGCGGCGCAAGAAGCAGCTGCGCGTCCCGGTGCTCACGTACCTCACCGACTTCGCCGTGCATTCGCTCTGGGTGCACCGGGGCATCGACCGCCATCTCGCGGTCAGCGAGATCTCGGCGGAGGCGGCCACCTCACGAGGCGGCCGCGACGCCCGAGCACGCGGCCCACTCGTCAGCGACCGCTTCCGCGACGCGACCTACGACCGCGACGCGGTGCGCACCAACCTGGGCCTCTCGTCCGAAGACCGCGCGGTCCTGGTCGTCGCCGGGTCGTGGGGCGTGGGCGACGTCGTCGCCACCGTTGAGGCGATCGGACGCACCGGTGAGTTCCACCCGATCACCGTGTGCGGACGCGACGACAATCTGCGCGCCGAGCTCGAGCAGCGGGGGTACGGCACCGTCATCGGGTGGACCGATCAGATGCCCGCGCTCATGACCGCGGCCGACGCCCTGGTCGAGAACGCCGGCGGCCTCACCTGCATGGAGGCCTTCGCGGTTGGCCTGCCCGTGATCACGTTCAAGCCCATCGCCGGTCACGGCAAGGACAACGCCGAGATGATGGCTCGCGCCGGCGTCAACTGCTACGCGCGTGACGACGACGAGCTGCACGCCATGCTCCGCGAGGTGACGCGACCCGGCCCCGAGCGCGACGTGCTCGTCGACACCGCGCGTCACCTGTTCGTGGCCGACCCCGCCGACGACGTGCAGGAGCTCGCCGCCACTGACCACCTGGTCGACCGCAAGGGTCGAGTGGTCGCGTTGCGGACGCCGCGCGGACGTCGCACCGCCATGATCGCAGCCGCGAGCGTGCTGGTGCTCTACGGCGGGCTCACGCTCGGTGCGCAGGCGGTGTCCGCCATCGGTGTCGGTGTGGCGAAGCCACCGAAGCACGCTGATCACACCGCGTACGTCGGGGTCCGTCTCGACCACGCGCAGCTCACCGACGACGTGCTGCTCACGCAGATCCGCGACATGGGCGTCTCGGTGGTCGTCGACGCCCAGGCCGCCACCCACCGCTCGGTCGAGCTCGAGGACCTCGCCGACCGGGGCGTCGACATCGCCAACGGCGGATGGGGCAAGGGCTCGTTCTTCCGCTGGAGCCGCGCCCGCAACGATGTCGACAAGGCGGGCAAGGTGATCGCCGAGGAGGCGGGCACGCCCGCCAAGGAGTTCTGCCCCGGGCGTCGTCTCGACGCGTTCGACCAGTACTGGTCGCACCGCCAGAAGCAGAAGCTCGTGGTCGCCAACTTCACCGTGCGGCCCGAGAGCCTGCCCGAACGCGTGCAGGCGGGCAAGGTCTACGTGCTCGACGGTCGCGACCGCGACCCGACGGCCATGGAGGTCGCGGTGGCCGACCTCCACGCCCAGTTCGAGTCGGCCGGCCTCCGCGCCGCGCCGCTCGGGGAACTGCGCTGAACCCGTCGCGCGACCGTTCGTCTCGTCGGCGCGGCCGGACTTCTGGGGGCAGCCGCGGTCGCGGTGGTGCACGCTGCGCCCGCGCTCGGTGGGGTGTCGCCGGTCGGCGTGCGGTTCACGCCTGCGCTCGTGGGGGTCGGACGCAAGGGCCACGTCGCCCTCACGTTCGACGACGGCCCCGATCCCGAGTCGACGCCCCAGTTCATCGACGCGCTCGACGCGCTCGGCTGGCGCGCCACGTTCTTCATGCTCGGTGAGATGACGCGACGCGACCCCGACGTCGCGCGTGCGGTCGCCGAACGCGGACACGAGGTCGGCGTCCATGGTGACGTGCACGGCAACATGCTGCGGCGCACCCCTCGTCACGCGGGCGACGACATCCGGCGCGCGTTCGACAGCGTGGCCGAGGCGACCGGCGTCGAGCCCCGGTGGTTCCGGCCTCCGTTCGGCATCTCGTCGTACGCATCGTTGCGCGCCGCTCGCGGGCTGGGCATGACCACCGTGCTGTGGACCACCTGGGGCCGGGACTGGCGGCGCGAGGCGACTCCCGACAGCGTGGTCGCCGATGTCACCCGGCGCTACGTCGACGGTGGCACGGTGCTGCTGCACGACTCCGACTGCACCTCGTATCCCGGTTCGTGGCGTTCCGCGCTCGGCGCGCTCCCGCGCCTCGCCGACGAGTTCGCCACGCGCGGGCTCACCGTCGGCACCGTCGGCGAGCACGGCATCGCGCGGTCCGGATCCGGCCGCGCCGCCTGACGTACCCGAACATGCGTCGAACTTGCGCCACGGTTCCGCAATTTCGACGCAGGAACGCTCGGGTCCGTCACGTGTTGATGCGGTAGAGCTTGCCGCTGGTCCAGTCGCCCACGAACAGCGCGCCGGTGCTGTCGAGCATCACGGGCACCGGGTTCTCGAAGCCGCTCAGGAACGCGGTCGTCTTCCCCGTGTAACTCCCGTTCGACGCGGTGAGCCGCACCCACTGCACCTTTCCCGTCACCCACTCGGCCACGGCCGCGCCCGTACCCAGCGTGGATCCGAGCTGCCCGGTCACGATGGCCACGCCACTGACCGCCGCGTGCTCGTCGAGCTCCGCGACCGGAGACGGCATGTCGGCGTACTTCGCGGTGTCCTGGCCGTAGTACGACGGGAAGCCCCACGACTCGCCTGCGCGCACGACGGCGAGCCAGTCGCCGGGCGTCTCGGCGCCGAGGTCGTCGCGCTGGTTCATGGTGACGAAGAGATCGTCGCTGCCGGGGAAGAACTCGAGGCCGATGGCGGCGCGGATGTCGTGGGCGAACACCTGGAGGTCGCTGCCGTCGGGAAGGAAGGAGACGATGGAGGCCGAGTACGTCTCGGTCGGTGTGCACGAATTGCACGGTGCCGAGATGCCCACGTACAGGCGTCCGTCGCTGCCCACGGTGATGCCGTTGACCTCACCGGTGCCGTCGGAAAACGAGACGATCGTGGTCCGCGACGCGAACGTCGTGCCGTCGAAGCCGGAGAGCGCGACCACGCGGTTGGCCTGCGACACGTAGAGCGTGTCGCCGATCCAGACCAGGCCGAGCGGCGTGTGCACGTCGGTCACGACCTTCTGCGGCGTCGCGCCCGCCTGGCCGACGAGGTAGATCGCGTCCTTGCCCTTGTCGCTGGCCGCGGCCGTCGCCACCCAGACGCGACCCTGCGCGTCGGTCGCCAGCGCGGACGCGTGCTTCAGCCCCTTCGCGTACACCGTCGCAGTGACTCCTGACGGTCCGCGCAAGCCCGCGCCGATCGACGTCGCCGCGCCCGCCGCGTCGGTGCCCAGGAACACGATCGGCAGCACGAGCGCGAGCAGGAAGCACGACACGCGAGCGATGCGACGAGTTGACGACGTCATCGCTCGAGGCTCGCAACCGCGTGCCGTGCGCGCGCTGAGCGCTGGCCGTGAGCCGCACATTCTCGCGTTGCTCTTACCCGACTTCAGAGGCCTCTCAGCCGACGGTGTGTTTCGTGGTGCCGCGACATGACGCACGGCGAGAGGAGGTGATGCACATGCAGAAGTGGATGCGCAGCGGCTTGCTGTCGGTCGGCCTCGCGGGAGCGATGGTCGGCGGCGGCGCGATGGTCGCGCACGCGCAGACCAACGACAGTTCCAGCTCGTCCTCGGACTCGGGCACCAGCTCGACGACGACCGACAACGGGAGCTCGTCGACGACCGTCCCCGCCCAGGGAAGCGCCCCGTCGGGGGCCGCGGAGGGGAACTGCCCGAACATGTAGGCACTGCGACCCCCCGTCCGGTCTCCGGAGGCCGGGCGGGGGTCGCGTCCCGTGCCAGCTTGTCGTCAGGAGCAGGTCACGCTCACGCCACCGAAGGCACACGGTCCCGCGACGTGCGACCGGCACACTCGAGGAGCGCTGACGCGGCGTTCGCCCGACAACGTCGTCGGGAGAACGGCGATCGCGCCCGAGACGTCGGTGAGCTCAGCGTGTGAACTCACGAGTGCCTTGCAGGTCGAGGAGCCCGTCGGCGAGCGCCTCGACTTCGGCGCGCCACGACTCGGCTTCCTGCACCGGCACGAGCACGAGCTTCGAGAACCCCACCGCGAGGTACTCCTCGAGCCGTTCGCGCAGCGCCGGGATGCCCACCACGATCACGTCACCGGGGTCGAACCCGAGGCGGGCGCCGACCATGCTCGCGTAAGGCTCGGGCACCTCGGTGCGCCCGTAGAAGACCATGGCGCCGTAGTGCTCGTCGTCGATGGCCCGGCCCGCCGCCGCGGCAGCCGCCTCCACCTGCTCGCGCCCCTCGGCGACCGTGGCCGGGGTGCAGAAGCTGGGCAACCAGCCATCGGCGAGCTCACCGACGCGCCGCAGCTCGCGCGATGCTCGACCGCCGAGCCAGACGTCGGGGGGTTGCTGCACCGGGCGGGTGCCGATGGACACACCCTGGTAGTGGAAGCGCGGGCCGTCGTGGTCGACCATGTCTTCGCTCCAGAGCCGCCGAATCAGCGGCAGCGCTTCCTCGAACCACGGCGCGCGTTCCTCGCGGGTGACGCCGAACGCCTGCTGCTCGTGTGGCTCGACCACGCCGAGCCCGAACGTGGGGAGCGCGTGACCACCGGAGAGCACATCGAGGCTCGCCCACTGCTTGGCGAGCAACACGGGGTTGCGGCCCGGCAGCACCTGCACGCTGGTGCCCAGTTTCAGCTTCTTCGTGCGGCCGGCCGCGAACGCGAGCGACACCATGGGCTCCGGGATCGGACCGGTGGCGCGCTCGGAGCACCAGATCGAGTCGAAGCGGAGCTCCTCGAGCGCATCGATGAGCTCGGCGAAACGGGCGCCGCCGTCGGCGAGGCCCTGGGTGCCGATCCCGTACCCGATCCGTACCTTCATGGTTCGACCGCCTGTGATCCTCCTGGCCGGAACTGCTCGTACGCGCGCAGCTCGCGGCGCGCGATCTGCTGGAGGTGCACCTCGTCGGGTCCGTCGACGAAGTGCAGGGTGCGGGCGTGGCCGTACATCTCGGCGAGCGGCCAGTCGTTGGTGACTCCGGCGGCACCGAACGCCTGGATGGCGCGGTCGACCACGGTGCTCGCGAGGCGCGCCGCCGCGACCTTGATGGCCGAGATCTCGATGCGGGCGCCCTTGACGCCGACGGTGTCGATCAGCCACGCCGTCTTCAGCGTCAGCAGGCGGACCTGCTCGATCGCGAGCCGCGACTCGGCGATCTCGGCCTGGATGGTGCCCTGGTCGGCCAGGGGTTGACCGAAGGCGACGCGCTGCTGCACGCGCTCGCACATGAGTTGCAGTGCCTTCTCGGCCATCCCGATCGCGCGCATGCAGTGATGGATGCGACCGGGTCCGAGTCGGGCCTGGGCGAGCGCGAATCCGGCACCTTCGCTCACCGAGGAGGTGATCAGCCGGCACGCGGACGTCGACGAACAGCGTCTCGGAATGGCCGCCACCGGCGTCGTGGTCGAACACGGGAAGCGAGCGCTCGATCGACACGCCGGGAGTGTCGAATGGGACCAGCACCATGCTGTGACGGCGATGGCGGTCGGCACCGGAGTCGGACACCCCCATGAGGATCGCAAACGTGCAGCGCGCCGACGCCGCTCCGCTCGTGAACCACTTGTGCGCGTTGATGACGTAGTGGTCACCGTCGCGCTCGATGCGACTCTGGATGTTCGTGGCGTCGGAGCTGGCGACCCACGGCTCCGTCATCGCGAAGCACGAGCGAGTGCTGCCGTCGAGCAGGGGGTCGAGGAACCGCTCGCGCTGGAAGGGTGTGGCGAACTTCGCCAGCAGCTCCATGTTCCCGGTGTCGGGAGCCGAGCAGTTGGTGGCTTCCTGCGAGAGCGGTGACCGGCCCATCAGCTCGCACAGGGGCGCGTATTCGAGCGTGGTCAGCCCCGCACCGAGATCGGCATCGGGCAGGAACAGGTTCCAGAGGCCGCGCTCGTGCGCTTCCGCCTTCAGCTCCTCCATGACCGGCGGGTGGAAATGCGGATCACCCGATGCCCGCACCTGTTCCCGGTAGACCGCGTCCGACGGATCGATGCGGTCGCGGATGAAGTCGGCCAATCGATCCTGCAGCTCCCGGGTGCGCGCGCTCGGCTCGAAGTCCATGCACGCGTGACCCTACCCGTGGGTCAGCAGGCGCACTTCACGTAGCCGGGCGAGATCGGTGGGAGCGCCGGTGCCACGTGGTCGACCGGGACCGACTCCGGCGGTACGGCCAGCTCGCGGCGCGGTGTGAAGGTGCGCGGATCGACCACCAGCACCCGATCGACGAGCACGACGTAGAGCGCGCTGTCGTCGGTCGCCGGCTCGATGCCGGAGATCTCGCCCGGTGCGAGCGTCCACTCGCCCACGGTCAGGTCGTCGAGCGTGACCGGTGCGATGCGGTCGAAGACCGACAGGTAGAGCGTCGACTCCGTCGCGGTGGCGCGCGCGCTGGTCGGTGCGGTTCCGACCGGCGGGACCACCGTGGCGGTGCGGGACACCTCCAGTGAACGGGTGTCGAGCTCCGCCAGTGCGCCCGCCGCCGGTGAGTACACGAAGAGCCGACTTCCCGACGGGGTCACCGCGACGGCGCCGAGCGGGTCGGTGGCGAACTCGGCCGGGAGGTCGACGCAGCTCGCGGTCTCGGTGTCGAGGTCGAGGACGTGCACGAACGCCTCGGCGGGCTCGTCGGCGGTGGCCTCGCGCGTGTAGAGCGTGTAGAGGCGACGTCCGTCGGGGGCGACGGTCTGAGCGCGCGCGGTGCCGCGCATCGGCTCCTGCAGCTCCTCCTCTTTGCTGCGCACGTCGTCAACCGTGCCGCGCGTCAGGTCGAGGCGCGCCACCCGGTAGCGCTCGGGCGTGAGTGGCGGCACGAAGTCGATCACGAACAGCGCGTCCCCCGAGAGCGAGAACGCCTCCGGCTCCACGTTCCCGGGAACGTCGAGCACCTGGAGCTCGGGGTCGTCGCGCCGCACGAGGACGATGCGGGAGGGATCCTTGCTTGTCGGGTGGTAGGTGTCGCCCCCCGGGTGGCGTCAGCGCCACCATGGCACCGTCTTCCGACACCGCGCGCACGGTGAACACGCCCGGGAGTGTGCGGTGCGCGATCTCCTCGCCCGTGGTCGGGTCGAGCGTGTGCAGCACCGTGGAGAGGCCCTCGTTGCTGGTGGCGTACAGCACCGACCAGTCGCGGCTCGGCACCGCACCGGTCTGCTGGAAGCGCACGTGGCCGCGCGCGGGCGCGAGCGCGGTGATGCCGTTGGCACTGCCGAGGTAGAGGAGCTCGGGGCGGGCGCGGTTGCTGTCGATCGACACGCCGCGGTCCCCGCCACCGCACGCGGTCGTGAACACCGCGAGCGTCACGAACGTGGCCACGAGCATCGGCTTCTTCATCGCCGGCCCTCCTTCGACGTCTGCTCGACGTCTCGGGAGGCACGCGCGTTGCCTCAGGGCACCTGGATCTCGAACAACGTGCCGTCGCTCACCGCACGCACGGTGTGCGCATCGGTCCACGCGAGTGCTGCACCGTCGCTCGCGTTCTCGAGGACCACCGTCGCCCGCACGCCGTCGTCCCTGAGCAGCACGATGGCCGGCGCACCGTCGACGGTGCCGGTGGCCCACACGCGCGTCGTCGACGCCGCGAGCCCGTCGGGGACGAAGCCGCTGGGCAACACCGCGGTGACGTGCACCGGGGAGCCCGAGGTCGAGCGGGCGACCCGTGCGTGTTCGAGACCTCCGGTTTCCGGGGCGAGCAGCACTCGCCCGTCGAAGCCGGCCGACGCGAGCCCGAGGATCTCGGGCCCGAACGTGATGGTGTCGCTCGTGGCGCCCTGCACGTCGAGGCTTTGGAGTCGACGGCCGTCGGTGACGTACGCCAGCTTCCCGACCTGGGCCACCCACCGGTGCGTTGCGTCGGGGAGGGTGATGGTGCGGACCAGCGTGCCGCTCGGGTCGAACTGCAGCACGCCGTCGCGCACCGGGACCCACACCGCGCCGCCGAGCGCGGCGATGGGTCCCACCGGATCGGCATCCATCGGGAGGATCTGCGACGTGGGATCGCCGACGGCCGGGATGCGTTTGAGGAAGGTGTCGGGAATCGTGCCCCCGGGGCTCACGCGTGGGTTCTGGGTGATGGCCCAGCGTGCCCCCTCGCCCTCCGTGATCGAGAGGATGCGCGCCTTGAAGTTGGTGATGTCGACGACGTGCGTTCCGTCGACGCGCACCACGTGCGACAGGACGTCGCCGTCGGGACCGCGGTCGTAGCTCGGCGGTCGAGAGCGTGGTGGCACCCACGGACATGGGCGCGCGCAGGAGCTGCGGATCCTGGTCGAGCGCGACGAGCGTCGGCGACACCGTTGTGCCGGCGCCGTCGTCGACGGCACTGTCGCCGGCGATCACACGGGCATGGAGCCCTGCTCCGGGCGACGCGACCTGCGGCGACGAGCGTGTCGTCCCGGGTCACCAGGACGGTGACGGTGCCGACGACGAGCAGCACGACCAGCGCGAGCGCCCCGGCCGCGAGCCTCCGGTTCCGGCGCCGCCGGGTCCGACGCCGGGCGACCTGCGTGACCACGCCGGACGTCGCGACCGCCGGTGCCGCGACGTGCAGCGCGTGTTCGAGGCGGGGGTCATCCGTGGGCACGGTCCACCTCCTCCTCGTCGTTCCCGTCGTCGCCGAGCGTGATCGCGAGCGATTGCCGGGCGCGGAACAGCATCGCCTTCACGGTGCCCTCGGCGATCCCGAGGTGGGCGGCGATCTCGCGGACGTCGAGGCCGAGGTAGTAGCGGAGCACGGTGACCTCACGTTGGCGCCGGGGAAGCGCGCGCAGGGCCTCGCGCACCGCGTGGGCCTCACCGCTCGCCGCCGGCGCGTCGGTCAGGTCGTCGCGCAGCGGGCCGAGTCGGTCGCGCGCTCGCCGTTCCGAACGCCATCGGCGCATCTGGCTCCGGGCCAGGTTGAGCGCGACGGTGGTGACCCAGGCCGGGAGCCGGTCGATCCCGTCGCCTCGATCCAACCGTTCCCACGCTCGGGCCAACGCCTCCTGCACGGCATCCTCGGCGGTGGCGACGCTGCCGCAGACCAGCGCGACGGTCGCCACGACCTTGGCGTACTCGCCGTCGACGAATTCTCGAATGCGTTCGTCGTCCACCTGTCCACCGAGGGTCTGGGCGCGCCGTCGCGTGGCCGACGGTACCCCGGACGGGTTCGCGACGATGGTGTACAACTCCGCCACGGTGACCCGACGCACGAAGCCGCGCCGAGGTTTACGGCGAACGCCTCACGCCGGAGGGCGCTCCTCGGCGATGAAGTCGCGCCAGATTGGGTGCTCGGCCGGATCCCAGATGTCGCGGATGAGCTCGTCCGCGTCGGCGTCGGTGCACAGACCCCGCTGCACCGCGTAGAGGCCGTAGAACGCGCTGACGCGGTAGTTCGCCGCGCAGTGCACGTGGACCTTCTGGCCGGCGTGGGCATCCATCGCGTCGGCGAACGCCTCGAGGTCGGTATGGGTCGGCGCGGCGAAGTCGACGGGGATGTACACGTAGTCGAGGCCCTGGTCGCGCACGATGGCCGCTTCGTCGTGCACCGCGTGCTCGTAGGTGTCGGGCAGGAGGTTGATGACCGCGTCGTAGTTTTCGGTGCGTAGCGCCTGCAGCTGCTCTGCGCTCACCAGCCCGGACGTCGTGAGCCGGTCGTCGATCCGCCGGAAGTTGTAGCTGTTCTCAATGCTCATCGCGCCGCTTCGTGGATCTCGAACACCGCGACGTGGTGGAACGGCATCCGCGCACCTTACCGTCACCTCCTAGCCTCTCCGTCATGCCGATTGCCGCTCGACCCCTGCACGCGCGCGACCTCGACGCCGACCCGTTCGTGCAGTTCCAGCGCTGGTACGACGACGCGCGAGCAACACGGACAGCTCCAGCCCGACGCCATGGTCGTCGCCACGAGCACGCCCGACGGACACCCGTCCGCGCGCATGGTGCTGCTGCGCGGCGTCGACGCGCGCGGCTTCTGCTTCTACACCAACTTCGACAGCCGCAAGGGCGAGGAGCTCGCCGCCAACCCGCACGCTGCGATCGCCCTGCACTGGCCCGAGGTGCTGCGCCAGGTACGCGCGACCGGACGAGTCCGAGCGCGTCGCCGACGCGGAGTCCGACGCCTACTGGTACGCGCGTCCGCGTGCGAGTCGGGTGAGCGCGTGGGCGTCGGCGCAGAGCGAGCCGGTGGGTACGCGCGAGGATCTCGAGGCGAACGTGCGCGCGGTGGAGGCACGCTTCGCCGACGGCGACGTGCCGCGGCCCGACGCCTGGGGCGGCTTCCGGGTCGTGCCCGACGAGATCGAGTTCTGGCAGCACCGCGACGACCGGCTGCACGACCGCTTCGTCTACACGCGCTCAGACCACGGCTGGCAGGTCGTCCGGCTCCAGCCGTGATCGGTCGAGCGTCTCCACGATCGTCACCAGCACCACGAGGCGGCCGAGCACCCACAGCCACGCGATGAGTGCGAAGACCACGCCGATGGTTCCGTAGAGCGCCGACGACTTCGCCACCATGAGCGGCACCACGTAGGCGCCGGCGATCTTCAGCGCCTCGAGTCCGATGGCACCGACGATCGACCCCGGGAGGAGGCTGCGCCACGGCGGCGCGGGCCGGTTGGGCAGGATCCACGAGGTCCACAGCCACAGCACCGTGTTCACCGCGAGGCTCAGGGCGAGGACGAGCGGCGCGACGAGCACCGGCAGCTCGCTCAGGCCGGCGGTGACGAAGCTCCCGAGCGCGAGGAGCACACCGCTCCCGGCCAGCCAGCCCAGCCCCACGAGGCGCGCCCGCGTCACGCGCGAGGGCACGCCCCACGCCACGTCGTACGCGCTCGCCACCGACACTGCCAGGCTGCTTCCCACCCACACCAGGCCGACCAGACCCACGATGCTCGCGACCTTCGCGCTGTGCTGCGCCGTGTTCACCGCGTCGATCACGGTGGTCGCGGCGTCTCCGTGCAGACCGAGCCAGCTCACGATGTCCTCAGCGACGTGGTCGTTGCCGGTCGCGAGGATGCCGACGATCGCGACCGCGAGCACGCACAGGGCGAACAGCGCGAACAAGCCGTAGAGCGTGATCGCTGCCGCGCTCACGCGGCCGTTCAGCTCGCCGTAGCGCTGCGCGACGGCGTGGACGCGGTCGATGATCCGGCGCACCGGGCTCCTCCCGTCTCACCGTCGGTGGAGTAACCGTGCGCATGTATACCGTGTCCAGCATGCGACGCTCGATCGACGACGCCACCGACGACCATCCCGCCGACGACGACGAGCGACCGCCGGTCTCGTGGGCCGTGGCGCTCAGCGACGACTGCGACGCGTGCGGGATGGGCGAGCCGCGCGTGGTCCTCACCATGGAGGAGGTCGGCCGCGCCGGGCTCGGCCTGGTGGCCCACCTCGCACCGGCGACCGCTCGCCGGTTGCGCGCGGCGATCGCAGCCGCGCTGAAGGAGATCGGCGAGGAGCCTGGTCCCTAAGGTGGGGGGATGGCGAGCGAACCGGTCCCCGAGTCGGAGCGCGTCGCCCCGACCCGTCGGCTCCAGCCGGGACAGGCGGCGGCGATCTGGGGCGTGGTCGCGGTCGCGTGGGCCGTGTTCCTGCTGCCGCCGTTCTTCGGCGCCGTGGGGTTCGCGCTGGGTGGATACGCCTGGTGGCGCGGCGAGCGTCGAGGTCGTTGGATCATGATCGCCGCGGTGGTGGCAGTGGCCGTCGGCCTCGGCATCAGCCAGCTCCCCGACTGGTTCGTCAGCAACTGAGGGATGCGCGTCACCGAGCCAGAGCGGGCATTCAGGGCGGGTGGTGGGCGACAACCGTCGTTGGCATCACGCCGACGCGCCGCGCCGCCTGTCGTTCGCCGGGTCGACTGAAATGCCCGCGCACGTCACGCCGTACTCGGCCTCGTCCGGTGTGTACTGCTCACCAGCCTCTGACGAGAGCTGCTCAACGAGGCCTGCGTGTGAGAACGGCTCAAATTTGAGGTACGACTTGGCCGACAAGCACGCTTGGGCATTCCAGTCGGTGTGGGTGGCGTCAACACCGTAGGTCGCATCTTCGAGCGAGAAGCCTTCACCGTACGAAGACGAGAGCTGCTGGATCAGACCGGTTCGCGAGAAGCCGTTGCCCAAGCTCAGGTACTGCTGCGCACTCCGTCGTGCGTTGGATTGCCCGGGCGTCTCAACCGGCGCCGGCGGAGCGGTTGGTGGTGCGGTCGGTGGTGCGGTCGGCGGGGGCGTTGTCGTCGGTGGTGAAGTTGTGGGAGCCGCGGTCGTGGGTGCTGCCGTCGTGGCGGTGGACGGCGGCGGCTGAGTTGCGCGGCGGTCGTGCTCGCACTATGCGCACCGCCATTCGATGACGAGCTGTCGTCGGAGCCTCCAGCGATCGCTCCGATGACCCCGATCACCAAGAGCGCGCCGAGCGCCGTACCGACAATCCAAGGCCACTTCCGACGCTGGCCCTCGCCGTGTGCAACCGTCGTGACGATCGGCGGCTCCGCTGCGTCGGCACCTGCAGCAGCGTCACTCGGCGGGGCGAGCTCCGGAGGATCGGAGCCGACCCACGCCGTTGTTCGAGACGTGGTCCGTCCATGCAGATCCGTCCCAGTACCGAAACTCGTTCCGACCCATCGGGTCGGCGTGCCACCCGCCCGCCATGCCGCCCTCCAGAGCCTGGACCATGTTGGTGGCCCGACTTGTTCATGTCAACGACTTCTGCGCCTTCCGGCTTGAGTCGGCGGAAAGCGTCACACCTTCGCGAACGTGGACGGGACCGATGACGAGGTAATCGAGACCGCTGCGGCCGAGGGGTTCCAGGGGAACGACTCGTGCCGGCGGGGGAGGAGGGGCTATGGCGGCAGCACCAGATGGTGAGCGGATCGCTCAGTGCGGATGTGGCCGCTTGAAGGTTCTCGTACGGGGAGCGCCGCTGTTTGTCACGGCCTGTCATTGCGACTTCTGTCAGAAGCAGACCGGCAGTGTCGTGCAGGTGGTCTCGATCTTCGGCGACGACCAGATCGTCGAGATCATCGGCGAGCCGAACGTCTACAACGGGCTCGAGATCGACGGCGTGGGAATCGCCGGTAGTCACGAGAACAGCGTCTCGCTCCACTTCTGCGGAACCTGTGGTTCCACGGTGTACCGACTCTTTGGCCAGATGCCCGGCGTGTACGGCATCGGGGTGGGAACCTTCGTCGATCCCGACTTCCCGCCGCCGACGATGGAGACGTGGACCGAGCTCCGCCACGACTGGGTCGCTCCGATACCCGGCGCGGTGGCCCACGAACGCTTTCCGGAGTCGTAGCCGCTGAGGTCGCGGCAACTCGCGCCGACGTCGGACGCCTGGGAGCGCCAGAACTGTCGCTCGGCGTGCGCCTGGTCGGCAATCCTGTACGCGTGGACGAAGTTGCAGTCATGCAGGAGTACTTCGCCGCGTGGCGCCGTGGCGATGCCGAGCATCTCGAGACCCTGCTCGACGATTCCGTCTCAGCGAGCGGTCCGTTGGCCACGGTTCATGGCGCGTGTAACATGCGGCTTCGCTGGCTCGGTCTGCGCGGATGTTCCGCGACATCGCTGTTGATCAAATCGTGTCCGACGGTCCCTACGTGCTCTCCTGGTTTCGCTTCGAGCTGCGCAGCGGGCCCACAGTTCGAGCGGCGAACCGGTGCGAGGTCGTTGATGGGGTGATCACCAGAATTGAAGTCACCTTCGATCCGCGTCCTTTCATCGCCGAACAGCCAACCTGACCGGACGCGCCAGACTGCCGCTCGGCGTTCGTGTAAGCACACCGGGTCGGGCATTATGCGCTGTCAAGACGGGACTTCGCCGACTCGCGGTTCCGTGGCGCAGTCTGGTCAGCGCCGCCCTGTCAATGCGGAGCCAGCGGTGCAAACCCCGTCGGGACCGCGATTTCGATGGGGCGTTCAACCCTCTCTCAAGCGCTGCGACCTAGGACCACCGTTCATCGACCTGCTCAGCCCTTCGGCTGCGCGACGCCGAGCACGTTACGGCACGGGTCGACGATCCACGCTGCCCAAGAATGCCCCATATCGGCGATGCCGTCGTCGGTCTTGGGCTCGTCGTACTCCTCGATGTTCACTCCGCGCGCCCGAAGGTCATCGATTGCGGCGCGCAGATCAGGCACTCGAAACACACACTGTGTTTGCGTGTCGGAGGTACCGATCGTGCTGTGCGAGATCGCCACTTGGGTGCCGTTGCCGCACTTGTAAACGAGCCGGTCGACCACATCACCGATGCGGTATTCGCTCGCGAGTTCGAGCCCGAGCGTCTGGCCGTAGAACGTCCGGCTCGCTTCCATGTCGGTAGAAAGCAAGACCGGGAACACCGGGGATTCGCTGAGCATCGCACTCCTCCCTCATCGGTCGATGTAGCCCGACAACCTATGCAGTCAGAGCCGCCGCACACGGCATGCCCGAGCCATCGCCGATCCCGGCGGGGCGCTGGGATTCATCACTTCCGACAGGCTCCGGCTAGGCGCAGAACGCGCCGGACCGGACATCTGCGCGCGCAGCCGTCTGAGTCAACGACTTCGTTGCGAACCGTTACGACCTGTGCTTGCCTCGCGGGATGACAACGCGAACTGCTGAATGCGCGTGCGGACGACTCAAGGTCACCGTTCAGGGCGAGCCGCTCGCGGTCATGCTCTGCCACTGCGATGCCTGCCAGAAGCGATCGGGGAGCGTGTTCGCAGTCAACGCGGAGTTCTCCCCGGACCGAAGTCGTCGAGATCGCCGGCGAGTCCAAGACATTCAACGGTCTAGAAATCGACGGCGTCGGCGTCGCAGGCTCCGACATCGGTCTCGAGTTCCATTTCTGCCCCACCTGTGGGTCCACGGTGTATCGGACTATGGAAGGAGACCCCCCTCCGTTCTTCGCGATCGGGGTCGGGAATTTCGTGGAGCCGGATTTTCCCGCGCCCGTTGCCGAGACCTACACCTCGATGCGCCACCACTGGGTCACGCCGGCTCCTACCGCGGCCCAGTTCGACGCCTTCCCGACTGGGTGATCGGTGAGGCGAACGCGCCTGCCGAAGGACACTCGAGGCCACGCAGAACTACCGCTCGGCGGCGACGCGGCACGATGTTGTCGTCTCGTCGCTAGGGAGGGACGCGATGTACACCGACCAAGAACGGGCCCATCTTGAAGCGAACAAATGGGCGGTGCTCGCGACGAGCCGTCGCGACGGGTCGCCGCAGCAGACGATGGTCGGGTACACGCTCGACGACAGCGGCCGCGTACTGATCTCCACCCAGACTTCGACCGCGAAGTATCAAACACCGTGCGTCAGTGAAGGTCTCGCTCACCGTTCCTGACGTACGCGTCAACGTGACCATCTACGGCACCGCAGAAATCATCGACACCGACCCGGAACGTGCGGAACTCAGCGCAGACGTTCTTGCAGTAGTTCGCGGCCCGGAACGGCCTGAACCGTCATCGATCATCGGATGGCTCGACGAACAAACCGGTGTTGTCTTGCGGATCACGCCCGAGAAGGTCCTCTACCACGAGTAGCTCGCCAGGACTGCCGCACTGCACTGCGCCGACCGGGCAATCAATCTGGCGCGTCGTGAGGCTCGGTGGTGCGCCCAGTGGACGGTGCGCGGTTGGTCGCCCTTCGGTCGCCCTGAAGTGGCACGTTTAGCGTGTCCGTCATGCGGATTGGTGTAGTGATCGGTCGGCCTGGGGGCTATGGCGACACGCTTTCTCAGTTGGTCGCGGAGTATGAGCAGGCGCGTGCTGCTGGCGTGTCGTCGGTGTGGATGACGCAGCATCTCGGGTTCGACGCCTTGACGCTCATTTCATCGTGGGGCGTTGAGGGCGACGTCGAAGTCGGCACCGCGGTGATACCCGTCCAGACGAGACATCCGGTGGTGCTCGCGGAGCAGGCGCTCACCGCGCAAGCGCTTTGTGGTGGCAGGTTGGCGCTCGGACTTGGCCTCGCGCATGCGGAGACGCTTGAGGGGCTCTACGGACTTCCTCGTCGCCGTTCGGTGAGCTACTTGTCGGACTACCTGTCAACGCTGGACGCGTTGATGGCGGGGAAGCGAGCGACGCCGAACGAGAGTTTCGGGTTCTCGACCCGGCTCGGCGCCGAGTTGCCTCCGCCGCCGTCCGTGCTGATTGCAGCTCTCGGGCCACGGATGTTGCAGCTTGCCGGTGAACGAAGCGCGGGGACGATCACGTGGATGACAGGCGCGGCGACGATCGAGAGCTACGTGTCACCGACGATCCGAGCAGCCGCGGAAGCGGCTGGTCGTCCTGACCCTCGGGTGGTTGTGTGTCTGCCCGTCTGCGTCACCGAGAATCCAGCGAGCGCTCGCGAAAGGCTGGGTGCTGTCATCGGTGGCTACCGCGGCATCCCGTCGTATGAGGCAATGCTCGAAAGAGAGGGCGTCGCCGACGCGGTCGATGTCGCGATCATCGGTAGCGCCGACGAAGTGGGCGCCGCCCTTACCGGTTTGCCTTCTCGAGGCGCGACGGACGTCGCCGCAATTCCCCTCGGAAACCCTGACGAGGTCGGCGCGACCTGGGACCTGATCGGCGCTATCGCAAAAGCTTGAGCGGTCGCACCGAGCCCCGGCATTCCGTCGCCCGCGCCAGAACTGCCTGATGGGGCTGAGTCGGTCGGCGTTCGCGTAAGCACACCGGATCGGGCATTCTGTAGGGGTCGGCCTGTCGAGGCTGCGAATGGTTTCTGGCTGGGGGCGGCGATTGTGTCCATGCCACCGTCGTACGACGAGATCGGGTGCTCCTACGCAGCGACGCGGCGGGAAGACCCGCGCATCGCCATCCAGATTCATGCTGCGCTCGGTGCAAGCGGCCCGGTGCTGAATGTCGGCGCCGGGACCGGGAGCTACGAGCCCGTCGACCGGACCGTGGTTGTCCTTGATCCGTCGCGTCGCATGCTCGCCCAGCGGAAGGATCGGTCAAAGCTGGTGGCGTGCGGGGTTGCCGAGCGACTGCCCTTCCCCGATGGTGCGTTTCGTGCGGCGCTTGCGGTGTTCACGATGCAGCATTGGCAGGATCGCCGAGCCGGTTTGCGAGAACTTCGCCGGGTTGCCCACCGTCAGGTCATCGTGTTTCATCAGTCAATCGAGACGAGTCGTCTGTGGATGACCGACTACTTCGAGGAGGTCGGGCTTCGCCCGACCGATCAACGCGAGCCTGACGGCGACGCGTTACGTGCGTGCATGAATGTTCGCGAGGTGCAGCGGCTTCTCGTTCCCCACGATTGCGTCGACGGGTTCGGCGCCGCGTTTTGGGCGAGGCCCGAGGCGTACTTGGACCCTGCCGTGCAGGCGAACATCTCTGAACTCGCGAGTCTCTCTGATCAGGCCCGCGCTCGGTGGACGGCGCGCCTCGCGGCCGACCTTGAGTCCGGCGAGTGGGATCGCCGCCATGGTGACCTGCGCACGATGACCGAATACGACGCGGGCTACCGCCTCGCTATCGCCGAGAACTGAGACGCACAGCGCGCCAGATCTGCCGCCACTGCCGCGTTCGCATCGCTGCCACACCCGACCGGTGGGCATCGTGCCAGGATGTGTCGGGTGATGTCGGTGCTGCCGATTTCTGGGGGTTCCGTGGCCGCGGTTGTCGCGCACCCCGACGACGAGACGTTTGGGCTCGGTGCGCTCCTCGCGAGTCTGGCGGGCGAGGGGCGTGAGGTTCGCGTCTTGTGCTTCACCCATGGCGAAGCCAGCACGATCGGTGCCAACGAGCGGTTGGCAGAGATTCGCAGACGCGAGCTGATCGACGCCACCGCGGTCTTGGGCGTCGCCGAGGTCACCTTGCTTGATCTGCCCGACGGACGTCTCGATGTCGTGCCCGACGCGGAGCTCGACGCTTGCATTGACCGCTGGCTCACGATCGAAGTCGCCACGTTCGTCGTGTTCGAACCACAGGGCGTCACCGGACACCCTGACCATAGGGCGGTGAGCCGGGCCGCCGAACGGGTCGCTGATCGGCGCGGGCTTCCCGTGATCGAATGGGGTATCGATCCGCTCACCGCGTCACGACTCGAGGCTGAGCACGGGCTGACGTTCGAGTCGATCGCGGACGGGCCCGGGGTTCATGACCTGCGCGTGGACCGGACGGCCCAACTGAGCGGCGATCGGTCACCACGCATCCCAACTGGACGACGATCCGGTTGTCTGTAAGGTCCTCGCTCTCTTAGGGGATAGAGAGCGCGTCCGCATCCGCCAGCCTCGGGAATCATCCGAGGGCGGAACGGAAACTGGGTCTTGAATCGCCACCGCGGAGGTGGACATGGCTGACGCCGCTCTCCGTCTGCACTTGGAACGTGTCCTTCCGGCGCCGCCAGCGCGCGTGTTCGCGCTGAACACGGAGCCGCAGCTGCTGGCACAGTGGTGGGGGCCCAACGGATTCACGATTCCAAATGTCGAAGTGGACGCCCGCGTCGGTGGTCGCTACCGCATCGAGATGCAGCCACCAGATGCCGACGCGTTCTTCCTCTCGGGCGAGTTCCGCGAGGTGAATCCCGGAACCCGCTTGGCGTACACGTTCCGGTGGGAACCGCCCGCCCCCTACGACCGTGAGACGGTGGTTGTGCTCTCGCTCCACACTCTGGGCGAATCCACCGGCTTGACCGTCGATCAAGGAGACTTCGCAACAGAGGAGCGCCTGGCGTTGCACGAACAAGGTTGGTCGGAGTCGATCGATCGACTCGAGGAACTGATCGCGAGCCAGGGTCAGGCCAGGCCGTCGGAACAGGCGCGCAACTGGACGCTCGACATGACCGGGCTGGTTACCGAGACCAGTTCGAAGTCGAAGCGGCTGGGGCGGGTCGAACCCTCGCCGAGACGCCAGACGAGCGCTCGAACAGTGGTCGTCCTGGCGCACGGACGTCAACCATCACTCTGACCCGCTCGGCCCACGACCTCAGTTCCGGAGCGCCTCAGCGGATGGCGCCGAGGTGCACCACGTACCACTGGCCGCGCCACGAGATGAGCGACGTGACCGGGAACGAGCCGGTCTGCCCGTCGATCTCGTACTGCATCGTGGTGCCGTAGACGCGCCAGTACGAGAGCTTGTTGGACTCCTCGCCCGGTTGCACGAGGACGGCTTGGTCGTCGGGCACGGTGATGCCGACGAGCGTGGCGTCCGCCGCGTTCGCGCCGAGCTGCGCGTGCAACGAGTGGACGTCCTCCTCGAAGTTCGCGATCAGGCGGTTCTGGTAGTCCGACGCGGGATCGCTGATCGCCTTCACCTGGAGGTACGCGCTCTTCGGGAAGAAGAAGGGCAACCCGAGCTCGGGTTCGTCCTGATGGATCGCCTCCCACAGCGCGTCGACCCCCGCGGTGAAGGTCGCGCCCGACGCGGTCGGGTGCTCGTCGGTCTGAGGGAGCGCACCCGGATCGGTGGCCGGCGTCGTCGACGTCGTGCCGGGCGCGGTGGTGGAGGTCGACGTCGCGCCCGCGGCGACGGCGACGGTGGTCGTCGTCGCCCGCCTCGGGTCCGACGGAGGTCGTGGGCCGGTCCCGCGTGTCCGTGGCGCGCAGCTCCGTCGTCGCCGGGCCGCCGCTCACCAGCAGCAGGCCCATGAGGGCAGCCACCACCATGACCCCGACGGTCACCGCCCGCTGGCCCTGCTGGTCACCGGCGTCCGTCACCGGGCGAACCTACGCGTCAGGCGGCCCTAACGTGGTGGCGTGGACGACGAGCCTTGCGGCCGGGACGGAGCCAGAGGACCCGGGCGACGGGGAAGAGGCCGCGGAGTGGGAGCGTCCGATCGACCGCTTCCGGCGCAGCAGCGCGGGCACGGTGATCGCAGCCGGGTTGCTCGGCGTCCGCGATGCGCTCGAAGGCCGGCCCGAGCGGGAGGAACCCGCGATCGTGTCGGAGGCGCCGGAGCCGAAGCTCGACCACATCGACATCGTGCTCGATCCCGACCACCCCGAGCGCTCCCGCGCCGTCGTCTACCTCCCGCCGCGCGACGAGTCGACGAACAGCTGACCGCTCTCGAACGTCAGAGCAGCAACGGCGCGACGAGGCCGTGCGACGAGGTGTCGTCGTGCGCGAGTCGGTGCTCCACGAGCTGATCGACCGCGACCATGGCGATCCGGTGGTCCGACGCGAACTGCTCGAGGTACGGGCCCCGCGCCGGTGAGCCGTCCTCGCACAGGACCTCGCAGATCACCGCCACCGGCGGCAACCCCGCGAGGCGGGCGAGATCGACGGCCGCCTCGGTGTGGCCCCGACGCTCGAGCACGCCGCCGTTGCGGGCCCGCAACGGGAAGACGTGCCCGGGCCGCTGGAAGTCGGACGGTCGGGCAGAGGGGTCGAGGATGCGGCGGATGGTGGTGGCACGGTCGCCGGCACCGATGCCGCTCCCCGCAGTCACGTGGTCGACCGACACGGTGAAGGGTGTGTCGTTGCCGGCGCGGTCCGACGGCACCATCGGCCAGAAGTCGAGCTCGTCGAGCCGCTCGGCCTCGCAGGGCATGCACACCAACCCGCGAGCCCAACGCAGCATGAAGTTCACCGCCTCGGGCGTCACCCAGCACGCGGCCATGGTGAGGTCGCCCTCGTTCTCGCGGTCTTCGTCGTCGACGACGAGGACCATCTCACCGCGGCGGATGCGCTTCAGGGCTTCGTCGATGGTTGCGAGCGACATCGTTGTCTCCTCGGTGCTGGTTCGAGCTTCAGGAATTCGGGAAGGGTGACGACCATGCGACAGCCGTGCGGGTCGCGGCGTTCGGGGTGGATGTCGCCGCCGTGGAGGTCGACGATCCATTGCGCGATGGCGAGACCGAGCCCGGCGCCGCCGTCGGTGGACGCGCGCGCCGAGTCGGCGCGGTAGAAGCGTTCGAAGATGCGCGCTTCGTCGGCTTCGGCGATGCCGGGGCCGTCGTCGAGCACCTCGATGGTGACGCCGGAGTCGTGACGCCGCGCGCGCACTTCGACCGAGCCGCCCTGGGGCGTGTGGCGCACCGCGTTCTCGAGCAGGTTGGCGACGACCTGGTGCACGCGCTCGGGATCTCCGTCAGCGGTGAGGTCAGGCGACTCCACCGACACCGACACCGAGATCTCGGGCGCGTGGAGCTGCTGCTCGCGAACCGCGTGCTCCAGGAGCGGTTCCACGCGGAACTCGGTGCGATCGAGCGGGACCACGCCCGACTCGAGCCGCGACAGGTCGAGCAGCTGCTTGACCAGCCGGCCCAGCCGCTCGACCTGGGCGAGCATGGTCCGGAACGTCTCGGGGTCGGGATCGGTGACGCCGTCGACGAGGTTCTCGAGCACCGCCTGCAACGCGGTGATCGGAGTGCGGAGCTCGTGCGACACGTTGGCAACCAGGTCGCGGCGCACGCGGTCGGTCTCGGCCAGCTCCGCGGCCATCTGGTTGAACGCCCGGGCGAGCTCGCCCACCTCGTCGCGCGACGACGTGGAGACCCGACGACCGTAGTTGCCCTTGGCCATCTCCGATGCGGCGGCGGCCATCTCGCGCAACGGTGACGTCATGCCCCGCGACAGGAACCACACCATGGCCATGGCGATGATCGCGGCGATGATGCCGCTGACCGACGGCCAGACCCCGATCTTGATGAGCACCCAGAACACGAACACGGTGACCGCGACTGCCGCCGCGATCACGAAGCCGAGTTTGAGCTTGATCGACGGGAAGTCGTCGAGCGGGTGGGCGAGACGTTCGCGACGGGTCACGACCGCTTGGCCTCCGAGTCGGCCTCGCCGGCCGCGTAACCGACGCCGTGCACGGTGCGCACGACGTCGTTGCCGAGCTTGCGGCGCAACGCGCGCACGTGCGAGTCGACGGTGCGTGCGCCGGACCCGTCGTGGTAGCCCCACACGTCGGCGAGCAGCTCGTCGCGCGTGAACACACGCTGCGGGCGGCGGGCCAGGTGCGCGAGGAGGTCGAATTCGGTGGGAGTGAGGTGCACCACGTCGCCGTCGAGCTGGACGCGGCGCGCCTCGAGATCGATGGCCACCGCTCCGAGGGCGACCGACCCCGAGCTGGGCGCCGGCCGCCGCTCGACCCGGCGGAGCAGCGCGTGCACGCGGGCGACCAGCTCGCGCGCGCTGAACGGCTTGGTGAGGTAGTCGTCGGCGCCGACGGCCAGACCGACGACGAGGTCGGTCTCCGAGTCGCGGGCGGTCAGCATGAGCACGGGGACGGGGCGGTCGCGCTGGATCTCACGGCACACGTCGAGGCCGTCGAGCCCCGGGAGCATGAGGTCCAGCACCACCAGGTCGGGCTGGAGCTCCCGGCAGCGCTCGACGCCGGCCGGGCCGTCGGCGGCGATGGTCACCGAGAAACCCTCGCTGCGGAGCCGGGTGGCGACGGCCTCGGCGATCGACGCCTCGTCCTCGACCACCACGATGGTGCGCGGGAGGGCGGGAGCCGGGGCCGACATGCGGTTCCAGCGTAAGGAGCCCGTCTGTGCGTGTCGTGCCGGAGCTGTGGAGATTCGGTGCAGATCGACCACGACAGCTTCCCGTCATCTGTCCGTGACGTGAACGCTACGGGCGGGAAACGGGCATTGCGCCTGCACCCGGTCAGATGACCCCATGACACGCCTGGACGGCGGGTTCGATCGCGCCCTGGACGATCTCGATCTCCGCACCGTGACTCGATCCCCGGTTCTCGACTACCTGCGCCGCCTCCTCGACGAGTACCGCGAGCTCGAGGAGGGTGAGGTGGCCACCTACATCCCCGAGCTCGGCCGGGCCGATCCGAACTGGTTCGGCATCTGCGTGGTCACCGCCGACGGCCACGTGTACGAGGTGGGCGACACCGATCTCGACTTCACGATCCAGTCGATCTCGAAGCCGTTCGTGTTCGGCATGGCGCTGGAGGATCGGGGTCGCGACGACGTGCTGAGCCGGGTCGGCGTCGAACCCTCGGGCAACCCGTTCAACGCCATCGTCGTCGACGACCGCAACCGCCCGTTCAACCCGATGGTGAACTCGGGTGCGATCGTCGCCACCGGGCTCATCGAAGCACGCGACGACGAGGAGCGCATGCAGCGCATCATCGAGGCGTTCTCGCACTACGCCGGTCGCCGGCTGCCGCTCGACGAGACCGTGTACAAGTCGGAGAGCATCACGGGTGACCGCAACCGCGCCATCGCGCACCTGATGCGGAGCTTCGGCAACCTCGAGGGCGACGTCGACGCGGTCATCGACGCCTACTTCCGGCAGTGCTCGTTGCTCGTCACGTGTCGCGACCTCGCGACCATGGCGGCGACGCTCGCCAACCGCGGCGTGAACCCGATCACGGGAGCTCGTGCACTCGAGGCGCGCTACGTCGAGAACGTGCTGAGCGTGATGAGCACGTGCGGGATGTACGACTACGCCGGCGAGTGGGTGTACACCGTCGGCCTCCCCGCCAAGAGCGGCGTCTCCGGTGGCGTCGTGGCGGTGCTCCCCGGGCAGCTCGGCATCGGCGTGTTCTCACCCCGACTCGACGAGCGCGGCAACAGCGCGCGCGGCATCAAGGTGTGTCAGCGCATGGCGTTCGACTTCGACCTGCACCCGCTGCGCTTCCAACCCGAGGTCCGCGCCGTCGTCCGCCGCTGCTACCGCGGCGGGCAGACGCGCTCCAACCACGTGCGCACGCCCGAGGAGTACGAGCTGCTCGCGCGACACGCCGACTCGATCGCGGTGTTCGAGCTGCAGGGCGACCTCTTCTTCGGTTCCACCGAGCGCCTCTTCCGCTCGGTCGTGAACGACCTCGCCGGGGTCGACGCGGTCGTGCTCGACTGCAAGCGCATCGGGAACCTCGACGGCGCCGCGATCTCGATGCTCTCGAACCTGCGCGCCGCGCTCAACGGCGTGGGGTGCGTCCTGGTGATGGCCGACGCACCGGTGGGGGTGCTCGAAGACATCGCGTCGCACTCGTTCCCCGACACCGACACCGCGTTCGAGTGGTGCGAGAACCGGATCCTCGAACGGCTGGGCCCGCCCATGGCGTCGATTCCCGAGGACCTCGCCAGCCAGGAGCTCCTCCGCGGGCTGACTCCCGAGGAGCTGGTGCTGATCGAGGACGCGGTCGAGGTCATCGACGTCGAACGGGGCGACGTCGTGTTCCGGGAGGGCGACGACGCGGACGCCATCTTCTTCGTGCTCACGGGGTTGGTGAGCGTGCGCCTCCCGTTGGACGACGCGGGCCGCGACCGGCGACTGGCGACGCTCGGGCCGGGCGTCGCCGTGGGCGAGATGGCGTTCCTCGAGGAGGGCACGCGCTCGGCCGACGTCGTCGCCGAGCAGGACAGCCCGCTGGCGCGTCTGTCCATCGAGGACCTGAAGCGGATCGGGGACCAGGAGCCGTGCGCGACGGCAACGTTCGCTGCCAACCTCGCCCGCAACCTCTCGAGCCGTTTGCGCCGGGCCAACGAACAGGTGCGCATGCTCGCCAACTAGAGGGATGTGTCAGGCACGGCTTGCGACGTTCGCGGCGAGGCGCGTTCGCGATCGGGACGGCAGTACCGGACATCACCGACAGTCTCCTTCACGGCCACCGCGCCGTCATGACCCAGGCATCAGAGGTCGTACCGTCACTGGGCCATCGCGTTGGTTCTTGGTGCTCGACCGAGCAGTCGCGCGCGCGAGAGCTAATGGTCGAGCTTCGCTTCGGGGATCGTGGGTTGGAACAGCTCGACGGGGTTGCCCGAGGGATCGTCGATGATGACCTGGCGTCCGCCGACACCATCGATCAAGCCGCTGCGCGGATGAGCACCAGCCGCGACGAGCTGGCGGTGGAGCTGTTCGATGTCGTCAACTTCGATCGCGAACCGGTTCCATCCGCCGGGGGTCGGCAAGGTCCCATCGGGAAGCGCGGCACCGCCGCCCGGCCCGCCGCCGGGTTGGCTCAGCGTGAGGCGCAGGTCACCTCGTGCGAGCATCGCGAACGTCGGCGCCGGGTGCATGACCTCGGTGAAGCCGAGATGGTCGACGTAGAAACGGATGGCGTCGTCCACGTCGTTGACGATGTAGCGCACGCTGACACTCGGCATGGGTCCACCACCTCCTGAGCGAACCTACTCTCGAACGCCGCGCCTCCGCTGCACACACTCGACGGACCTCGAGGAGCGTGCCCCCGAAGTCCGATCGCGGCCGCCTCGTTCAACTGCCGGCGACGAAGGCGACGACTACGCAGGCGGCGTGGCGGTCGAAGTTCTGGCGGCGACGGTCGTAGATCGTGGTTGTTCGGGGGTCGGCGTGGCGAGCGGCGAGTTGCACGTCCCGGAGCGGCACGCCCACGTCGAGGGCAGCCATGATGAACGCTGCGCGGAGCATGTGGTGCTCGATGTTGGTGGCGCATGCTTCGCTCACGCGCAGTCCGTTGAGACCAAGCAGCACCGCCAGCGCCGCGTGGTCGTGGTCGTACTGCTCCGCCGTGAACAGGAACACGCCCAGCTCCGAGCGGTCCAGGCCACGCGCATCGGTCGGGTGCACTTGGGGCCGACGAACGTACTGCGCCGGGTTGGAACCGATCCTCCCGTCGATGTGAGCGAATCGATAGAAGCCACACACCGTTGAGAGACGCCGGTCGATCGTCGAGGCAGCAAGCCCGCGGTCCTCCATCCACGCTCGGAACAACTCGATGTGTGGACGCGTCGCCTCCAGCGCCGCGAGGTCGTTGTCCGACGCCCACTGGAAGTAGCCACGCAGGTCGTGGCGATACGCCTCCAACGTCCGCCCGCTGTCACGCGCGAGGAACGACACCGCTGCCAGTTGAGCCTCGTCGATCCCGAACCCGACTCCAGGTCGCTCAACAGTCGTGCTCACCGACTCGATCACCGTCATCGCCAAATCTCCTCATCAAGGAGGTTTCAGCCAAGCCGATGAGCTCGCCCGGCGTTCTGGACGTGTCGTGAGTTCCGCCTTCTAGCAATGGTCGTAGCCTGGGTTTGATGGCGGGCTCCGACTTCCCGACCTTGCTCCACGTTCGGGTCATCCCCAGGGCGAGACGGAATGAGGTCGGCGGTAAGCGCGGCGGCCGTCTGCTCGTGAGGACGATGGCATCACCCGTGGATGACCAGGCGAACGCGTCAGTGTGCAAGCAGGTCGCCGAGTATCTGGGCGTGTCGTCCAGGCGGGTCGAGATCGCGTCGGGTCATCGATCACGGGACAAGGTGCTCAGGATCCGCCCATGACGCCTCGCACGTTCAACCGGCCGCGCGTGAGCCGACGCAACCGGCGTTAGGTGATGTGCCCGTTTCGAGCGCAGCGGCTTCAACCTTTCTCCGATAGTTGGTTCACCACTCCTCATCGCCCGGTGGAAGGTTCGACCGCGGCGATCTGCGCCGACCGCGCCATCGATCGGCGAGCCCCGGATCCAGTTCACCGACGGCTCGATCGCTTGACGATATATCATAAAGTGATATAGTCGAGGCTTGTGGAGGTCACTGAGCATCTTCCGCTACCACAGGCGCAGTACCACGTGCTGGTGGCGCTGAGTGGTGGCGCTCATCACGGCTACGCGGTGATGCAGGCGGTCGAGGAGTCATCCAACGGTGTCGTGCGTATGGGCCCGGCCACGCTCTACGGCACCTTGCGCAAGCTGTGCGACGCCCATCTCGTGAAGGAAGTCCAACGGCGGCCGGCCGATGATGACGACCCTCGGCGGCGCTACTACCAACTGACGCCGCTCGGGCGCGAGGTCTGTCTGGCGGAGTCGGACCGGCTCACGAACCTCGTTGCGCGCAGCCGCGCCAACCTGCGACCGAGAACCGCATGACATGACAGCGGATCAGCGGTTGTACGCCATGCTCGTGCGTCTGTACCCGCGCCCGTTCCGGCACGACTTCGCTGACGACATGGTCATCGCCTTCGGCGAACTCGTCGAGCACGACGGCCACGCGGCGACGTGGCGGCGTGTGCTGGTCGATCTCGTCGTCACCGTTCCGACCTACCGACTGGAGACTGTCATGGCACCCCAACGATCCACCAACGCTCTCGTCGCTCTCGCTGTGACCCTCGTGCTCGGCGCCGCCGCCACGTTCGCCGTCGGCGTGTGGCCGCTCGCGGCGCTCCTCCTCCTGGTCGCGGTGGTGATCGGCATCACGGAACGCAGCCATTTGGCCCGGAGCCTCCGACCGGGGAACCCATCGCATCGCCGGCGGCTCCTGGCCCGCAGCGCCGTTCTCGGACTGATCGCCGTCGCGGTGCTCGGGATCGGGCTGTTCGATCTCGGCGATGAGAGCCATTGGCCTGCAGACCGACTGCTCGTGTACAACACGTTGTTCCTCGGCGCAGTCGTCGCCGCACTCGCTCATCTGGTCGTCGCCCTCCGATACCCAGACGACACCCCCAAGCTCACGTCCGCGGCCGGACCCGCATGACCGCAACGGGTGAGGCCCATGGCGCGCCGGCCGCGCGTTCGTCGTGCTGCTCGCCGTGATGTACCTACCGGCGGCGCTGCAGGCTTCTGTATTCCCACGCAGCTTCTACGACGACTTTCCTCTCGGACAGTGGGTGGATCGCCGCCTCAGGGAGGCGTGTACAACGAGCACCTGATACGCGATGTCGGAGCGCTGCTTCATTGCGCTCGTCATCGCATCGCTGTGGACGGCACGCAACCGCGCCTTCGTTACCGCGGTGGCAGTCACGGCTCAGCCGGCGTTCGAGGACGCCGACAGCGCCCTTCGCAGTTGAGGGTTACCGTTGCGTCCGGCATACTCGTCGCTGAGGTGAGCGACACAGAGGAGTCGCGATGACCGTCGTCTCTGTCCACATCGCCGACGTCGGCCTGCCGAAGTCGCTTGGTCTCATCCGGCATCCACGTCCGGCGTCGATCCCGGGACTGTTGCAGGCCAACGCCGGTGTTGCGGCCAAGTTCGGCACGACCCCCCGCGGCCGTCGCCTGGGCGCGTCGGGCTCATCGCGTTCTGGCAGGACGAGGACGCCCTCAAGCAGTTCGCGGCGACCCATCCACTCGCCGCCAAACTCGGCGGCGGGCTCGTGGTGTACGCCCGGCCGTTGCGCATACACGGCGCGTGGCCCGGCATCGGTGACGACGTGCCGACGCACCGCAACGTTGAACACGAAGGCCCGGTGCTCGTGCTCACACTGGCCAAGACGAAATTCTCGCGCGGCATTCCTTTCGCCCGGCCAGCAAGCCAGCGGAGAAGTCCGTTGTGACCGCGCCGGGCAACCTGTTCGCGAGTGCTGTCCTACGCCCGCCGTTCATGTCGACCGTGTCACTGTGGGAGAGCAGCGATACGGCCATGGACTACGCGTACAGCGGCCAGCAGACGGGACACCCCGAGGCCATCGCCGCCAATCGCGTGAAGCCGTTCCACCACCAGCAGGCGTTCATCCGTCTCGCCATCGACGAGATCAGCGGCTCGCTCGCCGGGCGCAACCCGATACCGCCGGGCGCAGTCTGCTTCTGAGCATGGATCCGGCGGTAGGAGCGGGTCACCCGGCGTCCGAGCGCCAACGGCGCGTCACTCATCGACCGCAGTGTCCCTCATGTGCGTGGCGATCGGGGGCAGGACAGACGTCGCCTGACGCGGTACTCGCAAAGGGGCGCTCACTCCATCGCCACGAGCTCGTCGGCCACGAGCGCGATGCGGTCACCGACGTCGGGGACCTGCGAAGCGTCGACCGCGACGTCGACCTGCACGGGCCCATCGTCGAGTCCATCGATCTGCACCATGACCAGGAAGTGGTCTCGGCGAAAGGTGCGGCCGGTCACAGACCCGGTCGCGGAGCCGACGACGCTGCTGTCGTCGACGATGCGGACCCCCTCGGGTCGCACCGCCGCGGGCGCGTCCGAGAACGCGCGCGTCACGTTCCACCCGAGGAAGCGCGCCACGAACGCATTGGCCGGTCGTTGCCACACGTCGACGGGGGTGCCGACCTGCTCGATGTGGCCCGCGTGCATGACGACGAGGCGGTCGGCGAGGGCGAACGCCTCGTCGTGGTCGTGGGTGACGAAGAGCGCGGTGAGCTCGAGGCGGACGAACAGCGCGCGCAGTTCGGCGACGAGCCGCTCCCGCAACGCGCGGTCGAGCGCGCCCAGCGGCTCGTCGAGCATCAGGAGTCGTGGTTCCGCCGCGAGGGCTCGCGCGAGCGCCACCCGTTGCTGCTCGCCGCCGGACAGCTCGCGGATGCGGCGGCGGTCGAAGCCGGTCAGTCCGACGAGCGCGAGGGCTTCGCCGGTGCGCGCGTCGATCTCGGCGCGAGGAAGGCGCTGCATGCGCAGCCCGAACGCCACGTTCCCCTGCACGTCGCGATGCGGGAACAGCGCGTGGTCCTGGAACATGAGTCCGAAGCCGCGCCGGTGGGGCGGGACGCGGGCGAGGTCGGCGCCGTCCCACGCAACCCGGCCGCGCGCGTCGGGTTCCAGTCCCGCCACCGCGCGGAGCAGCGAGCTCTTGCCGCTCCCGCTGGGGCCGAGGATGCACACGATCTCGCCGTCGGCCACCTGGAGGTCGACCCCGGCGACCGCGGTGAAGTCGTCGTAGGTGACGGTGAGGTCGGTGATCTCCAGCATCAGAACGAACCGACCGTCCCGGCCCGGAAGCGCTCGATGCCGAGGATCGCCAGCGCGGTGAGGGCCATCAGGATCACGCTCGCCGCCATCGCGCCGCCGAAGTTGAGCGGACCGGGTTGGCCCAGCAGGCGGTAGACGAGGACGGGCAGCGTGGGCTGGTCGGGGCGGACGATGAAGATGGTGGCGCCGAACTCGCCCAACGAGATGGCGAACGCGAACCCGGCCGCGACCAGCGCCGCGCGGGCGACGATGGGCAGGTCGACCTCGCGCCAGACGCGCAGCGGTGATGCCCCGAGCGTCGCCGCGGCATCGCGGAGCCGTGGATCGATGGCGCGCAGGACAGGTGTCATCACCCGCACGACGAACGGCACCGCCACCAGCGCCTGCGCGATCGGTACCAGCCACCACGAGCCCCGCAGGTCGAACGGCGGGTGATCGAGGGCGATGAGAAACCCGAAACCGACGGTGACCGCGGAGACGCCGAGGGGGAGCGACACCAACGTGTCGAGTCCGCGTCGACGAGACGAAGCGAGCGCGAACGCGGCGCACCCGCCCACGACGACCGCGATCGCGGTGGCGGCCACCGCGAAGCGGAGCGAGTTCGCGATCGCGTGCACCGGCTCCACGAAGAGCGTGCTTCCCGCGTGCACCTCGCCGAGCGCGCGATAGAAGTCGAGGCCGAAGCCGGTGGGTGTGTCGAACGAGCGGAAGATCAGCACTCCCAGCGGCACGCCGAGGAGCAACGCCATCACCGCGAGGTTGGCGGCGACGAACGCACGGGCCCCGGCGCCGCGGGGCCGGGGCGCGGTCTCGGCCGCGGCGCGCAAGGAGAGCGTGACCCGCTGGCGGCCCTCGATCCAACTCGTGAGCAGCAGGAGCAGCACGATGGCGACGAGCTGCACGACCGTGAGCGCGGCGGCGAGCGGCAGGTTCAGGAACTGCGCGGTCTGGCGGTAGATCTCGGTTTCGAGGGTGGCGGTGCCGGGCCCACCGAGGATGAGGATCACGCCGAACGACGTGAACGTGAAGAGGAACACCACCGTGGCCGCGGCGGCGATCGCCGGTCGCAACGCGGGCAGGGTGACCTCGCGGAACGCGCGCAACCGGCTCGCGCCGAGCATGCGCGCCGCCTCTTCGGGTCGGGGATCGAGGTGGGACCAGAGGCTCCCGACCGTGCGCACCACCACCGCGTAGTTGAAGAACACGTGCGCGACGAGGATCGCGCCCAGGGTCTGATCGAGACCCAGCGCACCGAGCGGTCCGCCGTCGCCGAGCAGCGCGACGAATGCCGACCCCACCACCACCGTCGGCAGGACGAAGGGCACGGTCACGAGCGCGCGGACGAGGCGACGTCCGGGGAACTCGCAGCGCGCCAGGACGTAGGCGCCGGGGACCCCGACCGTGAGGGTCAGCACCGTCGACAGCGTCGCCTGCCACACGGTGAACCAGGCGATGTGACGCAGCGCGGCGTCGGTGACGACGTCGCCGAGCGGATCGAGGTCGACCGACCAGTGCGGGACGAGTCCTCGCCCCACGATCGCGAGCACCGGATACGCGAAGAACACCGCGAGGAACGCGAGCGGCACCGCGACCACGGTGATCCGCGCCGCCCGCGGCAGCCCTCCGATGCTCGCGCCGTCGGTCATCGCAGCACGGTGTCGGTCCACTGCTCGATCCACGCGTCACGGTGGTCGCTGATCTCACCCGGCGGGAGGGACAGCGGCTTTGCCGGAACCTCGGCGAACTTCGTGAACACCGTGGGGAGGGGAGTGCCGTCGCGCACCGGGAACACGAACATCTGCAGCGGAATGTCGGCCTGGAAACGTTCCGTCAACATGAAGTCGACCAGCTTGCGCGCGGCGGCCTGGTGCTCGGTGCCCTTGATGACGCCGGCGAACTCCACCTGCCGGAAGCACGAATCGAGCATGGTGCCGATGGGCGATGCCCTGGGCCGCGGCTTCGAGTAGTACACCGCCGCGGGCGGGCTCGACGCGTACGAGACCACCAACGGGAACGAACCCTGGTTGGCCCCTTGCGTGAAATCGCCGTCGTACGCGCTCTCCCACCCGTCGTCGACCTTCACGTCGTTGGTGCGCAACTTGCTCCAGTAGTCGCGCCAGCCGTCGTCGCCGAACTTCGCGATGGTCGCGAGTTGGAACGCGAGCCCGGGCGACGACGTGGCCGGGTTCTCGACCACCAGCAGGCCCTTGTAGGCCGGCTTGGTCAGGTCGTCGAGCGTCGTCGGCACCGCGAGCTTCTTGTCCGCGAACCACTGCTTGTCGTAGTTGATGCACACATCGCCGTGGTCGATCGGCGTGAGCCGGTGCGACGGGTCGAGTTGGTACTCGTCGGGCACCTCGGAGAGCGCACGGGGTGCGTACTTCGCGAACACGCCCGCGTCGAGCGCGCGCGAGAGGAAGGTGTTGTCGACGCCGAAGAACACGTCGCCGATCGGATTCGACTTGGTGAGGATCACCTGGTTCAACGCCGCACCGGCGTCACCCGATTGCAGGATCTTCACCTTGATGCCGGTCTGCTTCGTGAAGGCGGCGAGCACCGACTTCGACACCGCGAACGAGTCGTGGGTGACGAGAGTGATGGTGGTCGACGGCGCGGCCGCGGCTGCGGGGGCGGCAAGGAGAGCGAGCGCGCCGCTCGTCGCGGCCAGGGCAATCGTGAATGCGAGGAGCACGCGACGCATCAGGCGTCCTTTCCGGGAGCAGGGATGATGGCGAGCAGCACGCCGGACTCGAGCGACACGGTGGCGCGAGTGCCGAGGAACTCGTTGCTGACGCCACGCGTCGTGCCGGGTGGAAGCGTCTCGCGCCGCAGGGGGAACCGCAGCCCGTCGGTGACCACGCCGACCGCAGGACCGCCGAGCGGGAGCAGTGAGCACAGCGCACCGGCGGTGCCGGTGAGCTCGACCTGCTCGTGCACGACGGTGACGTCGGTGTCGTCGACGCGCGCGTCGACGCGCACGTGCTGCGTACCGCGGCGACGCGAGCAACAGCATGTTGCCGAGGAAGTGGTCGAGTCGACCGCCGCCGACACCGAGGACGAGCACCTCGGTCGCGCCTCGCGCCACCGCTGCGTCGAGCGCGAGCTCGAGATCGGTGGCGTCCTTCGCCGCCGGGTGACGCTCGACCGCGGCGCCGTCGGCGACCGCGGCGCGCGAGCATCGCGGGGTCGACGGAGTCGAGGTCACCGACGACGAGGTCGACCCGCACCCCGAGGGCGCGAGCGTGCTCGAGGCCGGAGTCGGCCGCGATCACGAGGTCGGAGGCCGGCGTGGTCGCGCGGTCGAACGGTGCGGGCGCGTCGCCGCCGGCGAACACCAGCACGCCACGCGCAGCACGCGGGTCAGGTGGTCCCATGGTTCCCTCCGCCGGCATTACCCGGTTCAGGTTCGAGGGGTCGGCGACGCGTCGTGGTCGCCCTCTCAGCCCGGCTGCCCCGAGCTCCCCGATGGAATTGTCGCTCGCAGGCTACCCGCGACGAGGGATGCGAGACTCTCGAACATGGAGCTGACGGCCGACGTGGCGGTGGTGCTGGTGCGCCACGGCGAAACCGAGTGGAGCAGCTCCGGGCGTCACACGTCGTACACCGACGTCGCGCTCACACTGCACGGGTGCGACCAGGCGCGCGAGGTCGCGGCGCGGCTGCACGGCATCGACTTCTCGCTCGTGCTCTCCAGCCCACGTCAGCGCGGCGCGTGAGACGTGCGCGTTCGCGGGGCTCGACTCCCGCGTGCCGAGGTCACCGACGATCTCGCCGAGTGGGACTACGGCGACTACGAGGGACGCACGACGGAGGAGATCCGGGCCGAAGTGCCGGGGTGGACGATCTTCCGCGACGGCGCACCCGGTGGTGAGACCGCCGAGGAGGTGGCGGCACGGGCCGATCGCGTCCTCGCGCGCGCGACCGCGCGCGGGAGGTGTCGTCGCCCTGTTCTCACACGGGCACTTCCTGCGCGTGCTCGGCGCGCGCTGGATCGGCCAGCCCGCGTCGGCCGGTGCGTGGCTCGGGCTCGACACAGCCACGCTCTGCTGCCTCGGTCACGAACGCGAGCAGCGCGTCCTGCGCGTCTGGAACGGCTGACTCACGTCACGAACATGCGTCGAAGTTGCGGAACTATGCCGTCACTTCGACGCAGGTTCGTGGTGGGACGGCCTACCGCATGTTGCCGGTGTGGCCGAGCGAGTAGCGCCCGGGCTGGGGCCACACGGTGAGACCGTGGGGCTCCGCACCGACGGGGATCTTGGTCATGTTCCCGGACGTGGTGTCGATCGCGTACACGACGTCGTCGTAGCGGCCGCTGAGCCACAGCGTCTTGCCGTCGTTGCTCACGTTGCCCATGTCGGGGCTGCCGCCGCCGGGCACCGGCCAGGTGGCGACGATCTGCTTGGTGGCGAAGTCGAGCACCGACACGCTGCCCGGCCCGTTGGGCGGACCGCCGACGTGGCTGCTGCCCCGGTTGGCGATGTAGAGCTTGGTGCCGTCGCGGCTCGGGTACAGGCCGTGCGTCCCGACGCCCGACGGGATGAAGCCGGTCTCGGTGAACGAGTTCGGGTCGACGGTGTAGACGCCGCCGCGCATCATCTCCGCGACGTAGAACGTGTTGCCGTCGGGCGAGCTGCGGATGTCCTGGGGCATGCCGCCCTGGCTCAGCTGCAGGTAACCGACCACGGTGTGGTTGACGACGTCGATCTTCGCGGATCGCGCCGCCGAACTCGCAGGTGAACAGCACGAACTTGCCGTCGATGGTGAAGTCGGCGTGGTTGATGCCGTCGCAGCCGGGCACGTCGAGCGAGCTGATGTGCGCCATCGTGTGCGGGTCGAGGAAGTCGAGCCGCTTGCGCGCTTCGGCGACGTTGATCGCGTACTTGCCGTCGGGCGTGAAGTACATGTTGTAGGGGTCGTCGACGACCACCGACTGCCCCGGCTTGCCGGTCTTCGGGTCGATCGGGGTGAGCGTGCCGTCGGTGGTGCCCTCTGCGTTGTTGGTGACCCACAAGGTGGTGAGGTCCCACGACGGCACCACGTGCTGCGGGTTGAGGCCCACCTTGAACGAGTCGACGACCTGCATCGTGGCGGGGTCGATCACCGACACCGTGTTGTCGGCGCGGTTGGGCACGTAGACGCGGGTGAGTGCGCCCTTCGTGGCGTCGGCGAAGTTGCCGGTCTTCGTCTCGCTGTAGAGGTTCGACGGATCGGGCACGCCGGGCATGCCGGGGATGGTGTCGATCTTCTTCGGCGTGGCCGTCGTGGCGGGAGCCGTCGTCGCGGGCGGTGGTGCTGCCGTCGGGCGGCAGCGTCGTGGTCGCCGCCTGGTTCGAGTCGTCGCCGCCTCCGCCGCACGCGACCACGAACAGCGCGATGGCCGTGAGCAGGATGACCATCCGGCGCGCCCACTTGAGGTCGGGGCTGTTCAGGAATCGGGGGCGAGATCGGCGAGGGGACAAGCCAGCGACACTACGCGGCACGTCCCCGCGAACCCGGGCACCGGCGACGGTCTGTCAGAAGCTGGTCTCGAGCCGCCAGCCGGTATCGAGCATGAGCAGCCGGTTCCGGGGGCCCGGCTTGTCGGGATCGCTGTCGTCGTAGCCCGCGTCGCCGTGCCAGAGCGACGCGATGCCCCCGTCGACGCGGACGATGTGCGTGAGGAAGATCTCGGGGTCTCGGGCGCGCGCGTTCGCACACACCTCGGCCGTGCTCGGTGCGTCGGCCAACTTGTGCAGTGTCACCCAGGTGGGCGGGATCAGCTCGATCTCGCCGACCTCACGCCGCGCCAGCGCGTCGGCGGGCCGGATCCACTGGTGGTCGCGGATCTCGCCGTCGTCGATCACCACCTGCCCGTCGGGTGCGACCCCGACGAAGAACCAGGTGGCGAACCGGCGGGTCGCCCCGATCACGCCGGGCGTCCAGTGCGCGAACCACGTCAGGGCATCCGGGTCGACCACGAGACCGGCCTCTTCCATCGCCTCGCGTGCGGCCGCGTTGCGGGCGGCGGTCAGCACCGCCTCCTCGTCGTCGGAGACCACGCCGCCCGGGTAGTCCTCGGGATCGATGCGCCCGCCCGGGAACACCCACGCACCGCCGGCGAAGGCGAGCTTCGAGTCGCGTCGCAGCATGAGCGTCTCGACGCCGGCGGCGCCGTCGCGCAGCAGCACCACCGTCGCGGCCGGGATCGCCGGCGGGAGCTCCTCCTCAGGCACCGCGCCGACCCTATCGTCGGCTGGCGCGAGCGTGCGTCCGTGGGGGTGCTGCGGTAGGTTCACGCCGCCTCAACGCCTCGGCTGATCTCCTCGGGAGCTGCCCATGAAGCCCGCACCGTTCGAGTACCACGCGCCGGAGTCGATCGCCGACGTCACCGCGCTGCTCGCGGAGCACGGCGACGAGGCGAAGGTGCTGGCCGGGGGACAGAGCCTGGTGCCCATGCTCGCCCTGCGGCTCACGCGCTTCGAGCACATCATCGACCTCAACCGGGTCGACGACCTCCGCGGCGTCTCGCGGGCGAACGGCACGCTGACCGTCAAGGCCATGACCACGCAGCGCACGGTCGAGCACGACACCGCGGCCGGCGAGGCCGTGCCGCTGCTCGCGGAGGCGATCCCGCTGATCGGTCACTTCCAGATCCGCAACCGGGGCACGGTCGGCGGTTCGATCGCCCACGCCGATCCCGCGTCGGAGCTTCCCGCGGTCGCACTCGCGCTCGACGCCGAGCTCGAGGTCGCCGGCGCGAGCGGTACCCGCACCGTGCCCGCGTCGGAGTTCTTCGTCGGTACCTGGACCACCACGGTCGGCGAGGACGAGATCCTGAGCGCGGTGCACTTCCCCGTGTGGTCGGGTCGCGCCGGGTTCGCGGTCGAAGAGGTGGCGCGCCGCAGCGGCGACTTCGCGCTCACCGGTGTGGTGGTCGCAGTGGAGGTCGACGACTCGGGGTCCGTGTCCCGTGCCGGCATCTCCTTCCTCGGCATGGCGCCCACGCCCGTGCGCGCGACGCAGGCCGAGCAGGCGCTGATCGGCAGTGCGCCCACGAGCGCCGAGCTCGACGAGATCGGCCGCCTCGCGGTGACCGACACCGATCCCACCGCCGACGTCCACGCGTCGGCGGAGTACCGCAAGCACGTCGGCGCCCACCTGGTGGTGCGCGCCCTCGACCGAGCCCTGGGAGCCGCGCGTGGCTGAGCACGCCATCCAGTTCACCGTCAACGGCCAAGCGCACTCGGGGTCGTCCGAAGCGCGCAAGACGTTGGCCGACTATCTGCGTGAGGACTGCGGCCTCACGGGCACGCACCTCGGTTGCGAGCACGGCGTGTGCGGCGCGTGCACGATCCTCGTCGACGGTGTGGCCGTGCGGTCCTGCCTCATGTTCGCCGTGCAGGCCGACGGTGCCGACATCACGACCATCGAGGGCATCGGCCCGGCCGATGGCTCGCTCGGTCCGGTGCAGGAAGCGTTCCGCCAGGCGCACGGGCTGCAGTGCGGGTTCTGCACCCCGGGCTTCGTCGTGAGCGTGCACGCGTTCCTCGAGGACAACCCCAACCCGAGCCTCGACGAGATCAAGGAAGGCCTGTCGGGCAACCTCTGCCGCTGCACCGGCTACCAGGGAATCATCAAGGCGGTGCAGATCGCGGCGGAGACCATGAGCACGCAGGACGCCTGACGTGAGCGTCACGCTCGACACGCGCGACGGCGCGATGGACGTCTACGAGGTGGAGCCCGACGGCGAACCCAAGGCCGCGGTCATCGTCGTCCAGGAGGCGTTCGGCGTGAACGACCACATCCAGGACGTCACGCGACGCTTCGCCGCCGCGGGCTACCTCGCGGTCGCACCCGCGTTCTTCCACCGCGCCGGGGGTGGCACCGCGCCGTACGACGACTTCGCGCAGGTGATGCCGCTGTTCGAAGGCATCTCCGACGACGGCATCCTCACTGACGTCGACGCCACCCTCGCGCACCTCGAGGCGCGCGGCTTCGACCGCTCGCGCATCGGCATCGTCGGGTTCTGCTTCGGTGGTCGGGTGACGTTCCTCACCGCGGTTCGCCGGAAGCTCGGCGCCGCGGTCGGCTTCTACGGCGGCGGCATCGTGTCGGCGAGTCCGCTCGGTCTCCCCGCGCTGATCGAGGAGGCAGCCGACCTGCAGACCCCGTGGCTGGGTCTGTTCGGTGACCTCGACCAGGGCATCCCGGTCGACGACGTCGAGGTGCTGCGCGGCAAGCTCGGCGACGCCGAGGTGGTGGCCGACATCGTGCGCTATGCCGACGCCGAGCACGGGTTCCACTGCGATGCCCGCGACGCCTACCACGAGGACTCTGCGAAGGACGCGTGGCAGCGGACCCTGGCATGGTTCGCTACCCATATCGGTTGATCAACCACTCTGCGCGCGAAAACCTTTACCGACTCTTGGACCGGTGGGCATCGCACGCTGGCGACGCGTCCGACAGAATCGGAGCCGATGCAGATCGACCGCCTCGCCGCCGCTCCCACCGACTCCGTGAAGGCGAGCGGGTGGGCGTGGCGTTGGACCGGCTGGGCGTCGTGGCCGATCTCGCCGGCCGTGCTGTGGGTGTGCGCCGTCGCGGTGGTCGTCGACGTGGGCACGTCGTGGTGGGGCGAGCCCGAGTGGTACCTCGGCCGGGTGTCGATGTCGCCAGCGCTGCCCCTCGGCGTGCTGCTGGTCGCGCTCATCGGGCCGCGGCACCTCGGGTTCTCGAAGCGGCACTTCGCGGCGTGGCGGGAGTTCCTGATCCTCGGCGCCCCTGTGCTCCTCGTGTGGTGCATCTCGTACCCACAGTCGGTCGCCGAGCTCCGCGACGTCGAGGGCATCGTGGTCGCAGTTGCCGGCGAAGAGCTGATCTACCGGTTGGCGGCCGTCATCCTCGTCGGTGCGTTCTGCGCCGCGCGTCGCGGGCCGCAACTGGCGCGACACCGCGCAGTGGGGCACCGGCCCGGCGATCGGTGGCCTGGTCGGCGCGGGGCTCATCTTCAGCCTGTTGCCAGGACACGTCCAGCAGATGGACGGCGCCGCCAACCTGCTGCCCTTCGTCAGCCTTGCGGTGCTGCTCGGCTACACCGCGCTGCGGTCGGGCTCGATCATCCCCGGCTTCCTCGTGCACCTCACGATCGACCTCGCGGCGCTGGCGTACTTCGCCGGCGCGCTGCCGAACTCGCTGCGTCTCGTCGTCGACGTCGGCTCGCTCATCGGACTCGAGCTCGGCCTGATGCTCGCCGGTCGTCGCCTCGGCATGCGCCGGCGCATGCCGCGCGTGATCGATCTGCGCGAACCGTCACCGGTCACTCCCGCCACCAGCTGACCGCGCCGCGATCGCGATGACGTCGCGCCTGCTCGTCGTCGTCCCACCCGATTCCGACGCGCACGACACCGGCCCTGGCCACCCCGAGCGCATCGGTCGTGTGGAGGCCGTCCTCGCGGGCGTTGCCGACGCACATCTCGACGACACGGTCGCGTTCGATGTCGGCCGTGACGCGACGCGCGACGAGCTCGTCCTGGTGCACGACGAGCGCTACGTCGACGGGCTCGACGAGTTCGCTGGCAGCGGCGGCGGGCAGCTCGACGCCGACACCGTCGTCGCGCCGGGCTCGTTCGCGGCCGCGACGCGCGCGGCTGGGTGTGGACTCCGCGCGGTCGAGGTGCTTCGCGATGGTGGCGCCGACGCCGCGTTCGTGGTCGTGCGTCCTCCCGGCCACCATGCCATCGCCACGCGGGGTCAGGGCTTCTGTCTGTTCAACAACATCGCCGTCACCGCCGCCGAGCTCACGGCGCGCGGTGAGCGCGTGCTGATCGTCGACTGGGACGTGCACCACGGCAACGGCACCCAGGAACTGTTCTGGGACGACGCCCGGGTGCTGTTCGTCTCCACCCACCAGTACCCCGCCTATCCGGGGACCGGCCGGGCCGAGGAGACCGGCGGAGCCCATGCCCGGGGCCTCACCGTCAACTTCCCGCTCCCGCCCGGCGCCACCGGCGACGTCGCGCTCGCGGCGCTCGACGACGTCGTCGCGGCTGTGACCGACTCGTTCGCTCCGACGTGGGTGCTGATCTCGGCCGGCTTCGACGCGCATCGCGCCGACCCGCTGGCCGACCTCGCGTGGACCGCCGGTGACTACGCCGCGCTGACCGGCCGCGTGGGGGAGCTCGCGCCGGCCCCGGGACGGACGATCGCCTTCCTCGAGGGCGGCTACGACCTCGCCGCGCTCCGCGCCTCTGCGGGCGCCACCGCGAGCGTGCTCGCGGGGGCCGAGGTCACCTTGCCCGACGGCGAGGGACCGAGCGGCGGCGGACCCGGCCGCGAGGTCGTCGACCGCACGCGGCGCGCGCTCAACCGCTGAGCCCGTCGAGACCGAACTCATCGAGACCGAACTCATCGAGGATGCGCACGACCTCGTCGTCGGTGGTAGGCGAGAAGTCGCGATACCACTGGCCGATGGCGGCGAATCGCGACGGCGTCGCCACGCACACCACTGCATCGGCGACCTCGGCCAGCTCGTTCACCGTCGCCGGGGGTGCCACGGGGACCGCGAGCACCACGGAGGTCGCGCGGGCGGCACGCAGCACGCCGATGGCGGCGCGGGCGGTGCTGCCCGTTGCGAGACCGTCGTCCACCACGATGACCGGCCGATCTTGGAGTGGGATGCGGGCGCGCCCCGCGCGGAGGCGCGCGGCCCGACGCACGAGCTCGGCCTGCTCCTGCGCCTCGACCGCCGCGAGCTGGCTGTCGGTGACGTGCCAGGTGCGCAACACATCGGGCTCGAGCACGCGCACGCCGCCTTCGCCGATCGCGCCCATCGCCAACTCGGGGCGACCCGGCGCACCGAGCTTGCGCACGATGATGACGTCGAGCGGAGCGGCGAGCGCTCGAGCGACGGGGGCCGCCACGGGTACGCCGCCGCGAGGCAACGCCACGACGACGGGTTCACCGGCGGTGAGCTCGGGGTGCGCACCGAGCACGCGGGCGAGTGCGTCGCCCGCGGCGTGCCGGTTGCCGAACGGGACTTCGAACTCCTGGTCGTGCGCCACGGGACCCCCTCCGGTGACGGCTCGACCAATGATGACGGGCCTGGCGCGCTCCTGTCGACGAGAGCTGCGACGCGCCAGGCCCGTTGACTACTTGAGCTTGTCCTTGACCTTGTCGATCGCGTCCTCGGCCTTGTCCTTCAGGCCCTCGAGCGCATCCTTGGCCTGGCCCGACTTCTCGTCGACCTTGCCCTCGCGACGCAGTTCGTCGTTGTCGGTGAGGTCACCGGCGGCTTGCTTGGCGCGGCCCTTGGCTTCGTCGATGTTGCCCATGTCGAGGTCTCCTTCGTCGCGAATGATGACCGTCGGGACTTGCCCCATGTCGCGCGGACGGAAACGTGGGGCTCTCTTGATTCGCGGCGGTGCCCTCCGGGTACAGAGAAGTTCCGTGCGTCCCGATGCGGAGGTTCTCATGAACGACAAGCCGACCCGTCCGAGCTCCGAGACGCGAGCCGCCGAGCGCGACGACGCGAAGCATCCTGCGGACGTGCAGGTCGTGAAGCCACTCCCGAAGAAGCAGAGCGCGCCGACGATCACGATCTCGATCCCGACGTCGCCGAGCACGAGCGCGAGATGAACGAGCGTGGTGCGAATCAGCAGGGCGAGGGTCGACTGCCCTGAGCGTTCGGGCGCTACGTCTGGAGCAGCGCAGCTTCGAGGCCGGTGATCTCGAAGACCTTGCGCACCGAAGGCTGCGCGCCGACGATGCGAATCGAGCCACCGTCCTCACGAAGCCGCTTGTACGTGCCCACGAGCACGCCGAGCCCTGACGAGTCCACGAACGACACGGCCTCGAAGTCGAGGGTGAGGTGACGCGCGCCGCGCGCGATGAGCGCGTTGAGGTCGTCGCGAAGCGTGGGCGACGTCGCCACGTCGATCTCTCCCCGTACCACGACGTTCGGTGCCGCGGATTGTCCGCTGATCTCGACTTTGAACGGGCTCACCACGGTTGAAGCTTCTCCTGCATCCATCGGGTTCAGGCCTCCGCCACGGCCGAAGCGTGTTCACCCAGCGTCTCGAGGCTGCGGGCGAGCAGGCGCGACACGTGCATTTGACTGATGCCGACGCGTTCGGCGATCTCCGACTGGGTCAGCCCCTCGAAGAAGCGCAGGTAGACGATGTTCTGCTCGCGCTCCGGGAGCATCGACAGCATCTCGCTGACCGCCACGCGGTCGTCGACCGCGAGCAGCTCCTCGTCGTCTTCGCCCAGTCGCTGTGCGGGGCTCGTGCTCGACTCGTCGTCGGGACGGCCGGCGTCGATCGAGGCGAGGCGGTAGAGGCTGCCGGCTTCCATGCTCTCGAGGACGTCTTCCTCGAGCACGCCGGCCCGCTGCGCGATCTCAGCCGGGGTCGGCGGACGACCCAGCTCCTGGCTCAGGTCGTTCACGGTGCGGTCGAGCTCGAGGTGGAGCTCCTGCACCCGCCGCGGCACCCGCACGGCCCACCCGCGGTCGCGGAAGTGGCGCTTGAGCTCGCCGGTGATCGTGGGCGTCGCGAACGACGAGAACTGCAGCCCGCGGTCGGGTTCGAACCGCTCGACGGCCTTGAGGAGGCCGACGAGCGCGACCTGGCGCAGGTCGTCGGGCGACTCGCCCCGGTGAGAGAACCGGCGAGCGAGGAACTCCGCCAGGCGCACGTGTTCCTCGACCAGTTCGTTGCGCAAGGAGCGCTCGCCGGTACGGCGGTACTCCTTGAACTTCTCGTAGGTGTCGGGCGAATCGCTCATCGTTCGCCCGCCCCTCGGGCTTCCTTCATCACCGCGAACCCCAGTTCGTCGTCGCGCTCGGTGAGCTCGTGGTGGTCGGCGACCGAAGCGATGATCATGCGCGAGAGATCATTGAGCGGGGAGAGCGGGCGACCGGGCCGGCGCTGGGCGCGGCCGCGTGCGAGCACGCAACGTCCGACGACGCCGAAGGACACGGAGATCTCGTGATCGGTCGACGACATCAGGAGGTGGCAGAGCTCGTCGACCGCGATGCGGAAGTCCTCGACCTCGTCGTAGTCGAGTCCCGCGCGGACGGCGGCGTCGGCCGCGACGAGACGCACGGTGCGCAGATACTCGGAGAACGGCGGGATCGTGAGCCACACGTCCTCGCCCACGATGTTCAGCTGGTCTTGGATCCCCGCGTCCATGCCGTGTCCCCTCGTGTGTCGGTCGGCGGCGAGCAGGATGCCCGGATCGGGCGAATCCGAAACCTCCGGGCGAGCGTACGACGCGGTGTGCCTATGCTCGGCCCCTCATGAACGAGAGCCCGGTGACCGTCACCTTCCCTGCGGCACCCGAATACCTCCGCCTGGCCCGGATCGCCACGGCCGACGCCGCCAGTCGGGCCGGACTCGACTACGAGGAGATCGACGACGTCCGCATCGCCGTGAGCGAGCTCTGCAGCGTGGTCTCCGTCGACGCCAACTCGACCGTCACCCTCGCCTTCCTGGTCACGGCCGGGAGCCTGACGGTGGAAGGTGAGGCCCGCACCGGGCGCGACGAGGTCGTCCCGAACGAGCTCTCGCAGGCCATCATCGCGGCCGTGGCCGACGAGCACTCGTTGCTCACCGACGACGGTGCAACGCGCTTTCGGGTGGTCAAGCGCAGCCGCAATTCGGACGGCTGATCCGGAAGAGGGTCCGGACGCGACGACGCAGGCTCAGCGGGGACTGGAGCCTGCGTCGTCCGGGCCGGGAGGGGCCGGCGCGATCAAGGTGCCCAGGAGGCTCCGGTGGCAAACCTGGGCCGGAGGAATTTTCCGAGGCCACCACTACAGTCGATCGATGCTGCTTCGGCGGCGGCTCCTGCTGCTCTTCGTCGCCATCGTCGCCGCGGTTCTCGTCGTCGGGGTCTTCATGGTCGTGACCCTGCGCGATCGTGACCACGCGCAACAGCGGGAGCGCGAGGTCTCGGTGGCCGTCGAGCGGGTCGCGCAGCTCTCCACGGCGTACGCCGACCAGGAGACGGGCGAACGGGGCTACGTCCTGAGCGACGGCGACCCGACGTTCCTCGAGCCCTATGCGCGCGGCCGGGCCATCGCCCGCACGCTGGTCGCGCAACTGCACGCCGACCTCGATGTGCCTGCGTTGCGGCGGCGGCTCGACGTGCTCACGCGTGCAGTCGCCTCGTGGCAACGCCAAGCTGCTGATCCCGAGATCGCGCTCGCCCGCAACGGTGAGGGCGAAGCCGCGATGGCACGGGTGGCCGAGGGGACCGGGAAGGACCTGTTCGACCAGGTCCGGGCCGCGCTGGGCCCACTCGCGGCCCGAGTGCAGGCCGAGGAGAACCGCGCCGAGCAGCGCGTCAACGACATCCGTGGTCGGCTCACGGCACTCTTCGCCGCAATTGTCGCGGTGGCGGTCGTCGGTGCCGTGGGCGCCGGGTTCCTCATCCGACGTTGGATCACCCGTCCCATCGACGATCTCGCCGACGAGGTCCGGCGAGTGCGCACCGGCGCGTTGGACTCGCCGATCCAGATCACCGGGCCGCCGGAGTTGGCATCGTTGGCGCTCGACGTCGACGCGATGCGCGGACGGATCCGTCAGCAGCTGGTGGAGTCGGAACGCTCGCGGCAGGCCGTGGAGCAGAGCGCGGCCGTCGTGCTCACGCTCCGCTCCGAACTGGAACCGGTGATCGGCGACCTCGCCGACGGGTGGACCGTCGCCGGTCGTCTCCGCGCCGCCGAGGGTGTCGTCGCCGGCGACTGCTACGACCTGTTCACGACCCGCGACGACGACATCGCACTCGTGGTCGTCGACATCGCGGGGCATGGTGCGACCGAGGGCATCCTCGCGCTGCGGTGCAAGGAGATGCTGCGCACCGCGCTCACCTCCGGTGCGGCGCCCGGCGCCGCGCTGGACACCACCGCCGAGATCCTCGGCGACATGGGCGACGAGGTGTTCCTCACCGCGTTCGTCGCCGTGATCGACACCGCGGACGGCGGGGTGCGGTACGCGAACGCGGGCCACCCACCCGCCTACGTGATCGGCGACGACGACGTCGTGTCGCTGCAGCCAACCGGGCCCCTGGTCGGGCTCCTCGCGCCCGGATGGGCGACCGCGGAGGCGCGGATCGGCCCGGGAGCCAACCTGTGCGCGTACACCGACGGCGTGATCGAGACCCGCAACCCGGCCAACGAGTTCTTCGGCCCGGAGCGTTTGGTGGAGCTGCTGCAGGGCGCCCGTTGCGACGAGGCGCCGGCGGTCGTGAAGCGCTGCATCGACGAGGTGGAGCTCTTCTCGCCCGGTGGCCTCCGCGACGACGCGACGATCGTCGTATTGTGTCGAGCCGAGTAGTCCCCACGGAAGGCTGAGGCGTGGCCGATCTGCAACTCGAGTCCCGCGAGACCGACGACGGTGCGTCGGTGATCGTCCGGGGTGAGGTCGACATGGCGACCGCTCCCCAGCTGCGTGACACGCTGCTGGAGCTGGTCGACGCCGGTGCCAGCAACATCGCCCTCGACTGCCGGGGTCTCGACTTCCTCGACTCGTCGGGCATCGGTGTGCTGATAGCAGTGCGCAAGCGCCTCGGCGACGATGGGTCGCTCACGCTCGAGGCGCCGCAGGCGCACGTGCGCAAGGTGCTCGAGCTCACCGGCGTGACCGAGCACGTCAGCATCACGAGTTGACGCCGGCGCGACCGTCAGCTCAGACCGACACCTCGCACCACACGACCTTCCCGACCGGTGTGGTGTCGACACCCCACGTCGACGCGAGCTGTTCCACGAGCGCGAGCCCGCGACCGGTGACCGCGTCCGACTCGTAGCTCCGGACCGCGGGCTGATCGATGGAATGGTCCTCGACGCAGATGCGCACGTGACCGGGACACGATTCCAACGTCAGCAGCAACGGTGTGCGCGCGTGCAGGATCGCGTTGGTGACGAGTTCGGTCACGAGCAGCGCGACGGTCTCGACGGTGTCGGTCGAACACGACGCCTCCAATTGCTCGCGCGCGAGCGTGCGCGCTCGAGTCGCGCTCGACGGTTCCGGAGGCAGATCGACCGACAACACCCTGGTCGATCCTAACGACGCCGGATCAGGCTGTGATGTTTCCTCCGTAGGAGGTGCCGCGGGTCACTCGTCGTCTTCGGCCTCGTGCTCGATCTCGGTGATGGAGCCGTCGGTGAAGAGGTAGGTGTGCAGGTGACGGTCGAGCGCAGGGTCGTGGCGGCGCAGCCACTCCAGGAGCATCGCCGCGTGTTCCTTCTCCTCGTCACGGTGGTGCTCCAGGATCGCCGCCAGCTCGGGGTCGTCGGTTGCCCGGGCCCGCTGGTTGTACCAGTCGGCCGCTTCGAGCTCCTCCTGGATCGACACCAGCGCGCGGTGGACGTCGATCACCTCGGGTCCGAGTCGCGCTTCGCTCTCGTGCAGTTCCGCACTTGCTCCGGCCATGGTGGGTCGCATACCCCGCGTCCCGCGCGAGGAAACGCCGGTGGTGGCGCGAGCGTGGGCTCAGCAGGTCGAGGGAGCCGCCACGCCTGCGAGCCGAGCCTGCATCCACTCGAGCACGTCCTTCTCGGCGGCGTCGTTCTCTTCGTAGTGGTCCTTGCCCGAGAACGTCTTGTACTCGACCGTGTTGCCGAGTGCGCATGCTTTCTTCACGTACTGGTCGGTGAAGATCTTGTAGACGACGTCATCCGACAAGCCCTGGTACACGAGCATCGGCGCGGTGGTGGCCACCGAGCCGGGTGTGTCGCGGACGAAGATGTCGGGGAAGGGCGGCACCTCGGACGGATTGCGCGCGATCACCTGGTCGACCGGCTGCTTGAACGCGTCGAGCACCGCGCCGTAGCACTTCTGATCGACGATCTTGGTCTGCTCGAGACCCGCGGGAGTGAGGACATCGGCGACCTTCGCGTCGGGGTACGCCGCCTCCATGCCGATGAGGCCCATCACCGCGAACCCGAGCGTCTCGGGGATCGTCGCCGCGGCCGGGAACATCGCGGTCGCGTCGGTCACCGGCGCACCCGACACCACCCCGAGCAGATCGAGCTCGGGTGCGTAGCTGGGCTGGATCTCACCGGCGAACAGGGCCGCCTGCCCGCCCTGCGATTGGCCCCACACGAACGTCTTGTCGCTGGCGCGGGTCTCGCGGATCTGTTGCGCGGCCTTCACGATGTCGAGCACACCGCGGGCTTCGCTCTCGCCGACGAGGTACGGGTGCGTGCCGGGGGTGCCGAGGCCCTCGTAGTCGGTGGCGACGACGACGTACCCCTGCGACACGACCTTCCCGATCGAGGGGAGGCGCGACACCATGTCGGCGGTGCGCGACGGCGCGCACTGGTCGGCGATGCCGTGGGTGCCGTGCGCCCAGCTGATCACCGGTCGCCCGTCAGCAGGGGCCGAATCGGTGGGTGCGACCACGACGCCCGAGACCGCGACGTCGGAGCCGTCGAGCGCACGGGAGTGGTACAGGATCTTCCACGCCTGCGCTCCTGGAATCGCCTTGAACGGCGCGCTCCAGATGAGCTTGCCCGGTGCCGCGGCGGGCAACGGGTCCGGCGGCACGTAGAAGGCGCGGCCGGTCGGTGCCTTGCGCGGCGACTCCTTCGGCGCGGCCGCAACGGGCGCGCTCGCGAACACCAACGCTGCGCAGACCCCAAGCGCGGTCACGATCACCGCTCGGCGCACGCCGCCGCTCCTCGTCTGCCCGTCCCGACCACCGAACGCCCGTTCACGAAGGAGATACCTTCCGCGTGCCCCACTCCCCGCGGGAGCTTTCGAACTCTTGCCCGACGTCCGAATCGACACGTTGAGGCAGCATCTTGACCCTTCGGTGGACCAGACTCGCGCACCCCGACCCCGTCGTCACCGTCAGGACCTCGATGCGCAGCGCCAGAACCCTCGTCAACCGGTCCGAGGGGAAGCTCCAATTGATACCACTCGGGGAGCTCTGGGCGGTTTCGGCGGTCCTGGCTGACACGTTTCCCCTCGATCGCGACCTGGTCCGGTCGCCCCGCTGGGCCCGGCGGGCGTCGCACTGGGCTCGCCTCGTCCTGGTCGACCGGGCACTCAGCGATCCCGACCGCACCGCGATGCTGACGCTCAGTGACACCCCGTGGGTCCCGGCGGTGGTGGTCGCCGTCCTCGCCGCGGCGGTGGCGCCCCGTCTCCCCCGGTGGCTGCGGGTCGCCCTTTTCGGCGCGGTCGCGGTGTGGATCGTGGGCGGCAAGCGCGCGTCGCGCTTCGTCGAGATGCGGAGGGAGCTGCGACGGGTGGCCCCGAACGGCGTGTTGGTCGGCGACTTCGTGGCGCTCGTGCCCGGGGGAGAGGGCATGAGCTGGGTCGCCGATGCGCTCGACACCGTCGGTGACGACATCCCGTTCGTCGCCCTCCTGCCCGGTTCGGGCGACGCACGGCGCGACGCCGCACGCGAACGGCTCTACGTGCGACGGCTCGGCTTCCGTCGCGTGAGCGAGACCTCCGCGGGTGGCCAGGGTGTGACCATCCTGGTGCGCGACTGATCCGGCGGTGCCTCAGTCCTCGTTGCGCACGCCGCGCAGCCCGAACCAGGCGAGCTCGGCGACCCATCCGGCGAGCTGAGCGGGCGCGTGCGGTCCGTCCGGGTCGGTGAGCGCGTGGCGGCTGATCCCCTCCGCCATACCCACGAGCGCGTGCGCGAGCACCATGCGGTGCTCCGGTGATCCGTGGATCTCGATCAAGGTGCTCACCGCGGCGGCCGCGTCGTCGAGCACCCGGTCGACCACGTCGGCGAACTCGGCGTCGTTGCGTGCCGACGCGCCGAAGAGCAGGCGGAAGGCAGCGCGATCGTTCTCGACGAAGCGGAAGTAGGCCGAGAACCCCTGCTCGACGCGGTCGCGGCCGGTGTCCACGCTCGCGGTCGCTTCGGTGAGCACTTCGAGCAGTCGGCCCCCGACGTCTTCCAGTACGGCGACGAACAGCGCTCGCTTCGACGGGAAGTGCTGGTAGAAGACCGGCTTGGTGACCCCGGCTGCGAGCGCGAGGTCGTCCATCGCGGTGGCGTGGAAGCCTCGGTCGGCGAACTCGACGCACGCCACGTCGAGCAGCTGCCGGCGACGCTCGTCGGGCGCGAGCCGAGTCGGGGAGACGCGGCGGGGTGCCGTCACCCTCCGGTGCTCGACTTCAGCGGCATCTCGTAGCGGTTGGTCACGCCGAAGTTGTCGTCCCAGAGCTCGTCGAGGTGCGCCTGCTCGTCGGCAGTCAGGGGCATGTCGCTGGCGGCCGAGTACTCGCGCACGTCATCGACGTTCACACAGGTGGGCAGCACGGTGGTGAACGCGGGGTTGGCGAGGATGCCGGCGATGGCGGCCTGACCGACCGTGCGTCCGGTGCCCTCCCAGAGGAACGCGAGCGTCTCGGCCTTGTCGAAGTTGTCGAGCATGTTGTCGCGGTTGCGGTGCGCGCGGTGGTCACCGGGTGGGAACTCCGTGTCGCGCGTGATGCGACCCGACAGCGTGTCGGACGCGTGCGGCACGCGCGAGATGAGTCCGACGCGGCCGTCGGCGACCGCGGGTTCCGCGGCGAAGGTGCGGCCGGGTTGCTGCTCGAGCACGTTGAAGACCGTCTGCAGCGACACGATGTCGCGGTCGCGCAGGGCCTCGAGACCTTCGTCGACCCAACCGATCGCGGGGCCGAGCGCCACGCCGAGCTCGCGGACCTTGCCCTCGACGCGGAACTTCTCGAGCTCCTCCCACAGCCCGTCGCTGCGGATGGGCTCGATGCGCGTGTTGTGCAGCTGGTAGAGGTCGATGTGGTCGGTGCCGAGGCGCTTCAGCGATGCCTCGAGCTGCAGCCTGATCGACGCGGGCTCCCAGTCGAACGGGCGCTCCGACTGACCGGGAAACTTGCGCGCCGCTTCGATGTCGTAGCCGCACTTGGTGGTGAGCACGATCTCGTCGCGCTGAGCCTTGAGCACGTCGGCGAGGAGCTCTTCGCCGAACCCGCCGTCGCCGTACACCGGGGCGGTGTCGATGAAATTGATGCCGGTGTCGAGCGCGGCGTGCAGGAGGCCCTGCTTGTCCTCGACGACCCCCCACCAGTCGCTGGCCAGGGTCCAGACTCCGAAACCGACCTCCGAGACCTCGAGGTCGCTCCGTCCGAAGCGGCGGTAGCGCACGGTGGCTCCTTTCGCCCGCTGAAGTTCTCGCCCGCTGACGCTGGCGGTGCGGCGCGAAATCTACTGCCGCGCGGCCGGCGGTTCCCCACCGGCACGCTTCCCATCCGAGCGACGGGCCGCGGCTTCGCGGTCCTCGCGCTCGGCGGCCCGGAGCCCGTAGCCGAGGACGATGGGCACCGGCAGCACGACGCACGCGGCGATGAGCGCGACGACGGTCAGCGTGACGACCCCGGACGGGAACCCTGCGATCGCGGCGACGATGAACGCAACGACCGCCAACAGCAGGAGGCCGTAGCCGATCCGTTTGGCCAGCGCGACCCACCGGGCGATGCGCGCCCGCCGCACCACGACCGGATCCTCGGAGCTCACCACGTCCTCCATCCTGCCGAAGCGAAGGCGTCGCCGATGCGCCGGGGGAGATCGGGGAGCGAGCAATGCGGTCGGACACGCTCCACGTTCGCCTCGAGGTCGGCGGGGTCGGGCGCACGGAGCCACGCGGCGACCCCGTCGACGTCGTCGATGGACAAGAGGTGCACACCGAAGCCGCGGAGTTCGTCGAGCACGGGGTAGTGGCCGACCGCGATGGGACGGCGGTGGGCGATCGACTCGATGACCGGGTTGCCGAACCCCTCCCACGTCGACGGGAAGAGGATGAGGTCGGCGGCTGCATAGGCGTCGGGAGCGCTTGTCGCGCGGCCGACCGTGACCGGAACCTCCGACTCGGCGATCAGCCGCGCGAACACGTCGTCGTAGCCATCCTCGGCAGGCCCGGTGATCCACAGATGGAGATTCCGATCGGGTTCCCGGCGCGCGAGTTCGGCGGCGAACTCGATCGCGGCGGGGATGTTCTTGCGGGGGATCGCTCGCGTCGGCTGGAGGAGCACCACGTCGTCGGGCGCGAAGCCGAACTCGACGCGGGTGCGTTCGCGCTCGCCGCGCACGGGGTCGAGGTCGAATGCGTTGCGGAGCGTGATCGCGTCGAAGCCGCGGTTTTCGAGCTGCACCCGCGAGTGGTCGTTGATGGTGACGTGCAGCGAGTTCGGTCGGTGCGGTGGCACGTTGGGTGGTGTCGGAAGGCCGGCGCGCTGCCACGGCAGGTCGTGGTGATGGAACACGACCCGGCCGTCGTGCGCGTCCAGCACCGTGGCGGCGAGGCTCGACGCATCAGGGTTGATCGGGAGCGAGCACAGGTTCTCGACGACGACGAGGTCGGCGCCTGCCAGTGCCCTCGCCAGCTCCGACGGCGCGGGTGACGTCCCGTCGGGCGGATCGATGGCGAGGAACGGGAGTGCGATGTCATCGGCTCGCAGGTCGTCGTCGAGCTCCCCGGCGACTCGTCGCACGGAGAACCCGAGCTCGTGCAGGGCCCATTCCCACTTCCGGGACTCCACCGCAACACCGTCGGCGCCGCCGAGCCGGTAGGAGAGCTGGACGGCGACCGGTGGCATCGTCCGAGGTTCGCGCGTCTGTCCGCGCGATGACGGATCAGCCCGGCGTGCGGCCGCGTTCCGCGCGGGCGAGACGACGGTTGGTGGCGTCGAGCAGCGCGCGGGCGACGGCGTCGTCGCGGTCACGGCGCACGATGGCCGAACCGGACACGACGAGCTCGCTCGGCGGATCGACGTACACGACGGTGACGATCGCGACGCGGTTGCTGCCGATGCGGCTGATCTCGGCGTTCGTGATGTGGATCGCCTCGGCGGCCGGTTCACCCTGACGGACTGCGTCGAGCGCGGCGGCGGCGACGAGCTGGGGTCGCGCTGCACTGGCAACCGAACCCTCGGCGAACCCGGTGAGCTCGCGGTCGTTCTCGACGAGCACGACGCGCACTTCGGCGCGCAGCCCGACGACCTCGATGTTGATGGAGCTGACGCGGGCGCGAACCTCCGACCGCGGCAACTCGATGCCGACGGGCGTGTTCTGGTCGTTGGTGTTGAGTTGCGCGACCGACACGATGCGGTGGTCGAGCTCGATCCCGAAGACGGTCTGTGCGACGGCTCGCACGTCGCGCACGATCTGCTTGGCGGGCTTGGTGGGGTCGGCGAGGACGTGGACCTCGATCGGTCGTCCGGCCCGGTCGCCGACGATGCGGACGGCGTGGACCCCGCCCAGGCGGCACAGCTCGTCCTCGAGCTCCCGCAGCTCGGCGGCGACGTCGCGGCCGCCCTCGGCCGACAATTCGTCGTTCGACCACTCACTCGGCATGGCGACCCCGTCACTCCCCGAGGGCCCGGAGCCCCCGCCCGGACACAGCATACGGCCATCCGACCACCCTGCGTGGGGGCCTCGCGTTACCGATGTTACTTGTGGGGCTTGCGTGGTGATCAGATCCGGGTGAAACTATCCCTTCCTTTCATCTAGAGGAGGAAGAGCACACCTGTCTCGGGGTGGAGACGGCAGGGCCTCGGCCTGAATTTCAAACGAGTCACATCTGAAGCGAAGCGACGTGTCCGTAGGGCTCACAGCGATGCCCATGCGGGAGATCAAAAGTTTCAGGGGGTCTCGTGCAGAAGGCCATGGTTCGCGTTGCGGCCGGCGCGTCAGCATTGGTCGCAATGCTGCTCGCCGGTGGCGCTACACGTGGAAGTAGGCGAAGTGCCACTGCTTGACGGCTGAGGCCCTGCCTCCTCGACCTCGAGTCATTTCACGACATGAAAACTGAGAGCGGCACAGCGGAAAATTCGAGATGGCCGTGCTCTTGCTGTGCGGCCTGAGCGTCGCGCTCATTGTCCCTGTCGTGCTGCTCTCGAACCTGAGTTCACCGCCGAGAGTGCGGTGGCGGTCGCAGTGCTGGGAGTCCTAGCTCTCGCTGCTACCAACTTCGACGTCACCGCTCGCGGACGGTATCGGCGTCAGCGGGAATGCGATGGTGCTCTTCGCGTCGCATGATTGTCTTCCGCTGAGTACGGCTTCTTCCTCGGTCCGATCGTCGTCGGGCTCTTCTGGCGCGATTCGACATAGACTCAGGTGAAGGAAGCGCGCAATGGCTGAAACTAGTTTCAACTGCGTCCGCGGATGCTCTGTCCATGCTCGGAGCAACAGTCAGTGTTCTGGCTGCTGGCACGCGCAGGTCGAACACGACTTCGACGCCGCAGCTACTCTTGGCGACTGCGCTCGGCGCTGCGACTTACATGTCTATCCATGGCCCGCTCGTCGGGATCCCGGTTGCCCTGAGTTGTGGCGAGCGGTACGTATCGCGTCGTACGGGAGATCCTCTCCTTCGAGGTCGGCGCGTTTCCGTTTGCTTTGCTTGGGTTGGGGCTCGGGTGGGTGTACCTGGAGCTCGGCGCAGCGGTCGTCCCGCTGCTCGTCGTCCCGATCTTGATCGCACGCTCGACCTTCGCCAGCTACCTCGAGCTCAAGGCGGGTCAGGAACAGACGATCGAGACCCTCATTCTCGCCCTCGAAGCGAAGGACCCCTACACCGCGGGTCACGCGCAACGAGTGGCCACCTTCTCGGAGTACGTCGGTGCCGAGCTCGCCTTCGGGCAACGGCGCATGGAGCGGCTGCGCTACGCGGCGCTCATGCACGACATCGGCAAGCTCGTCGTCCCGAACCAGATCCTCAACAAGCCGGGGCGTCTCACCGAGGCGGAGTTCGAGCGGGTGAAGCGCCACGAGATCGTGTCGGTCGAACTGCTGCACCGCATCGACTTCCTCGCTCCGGTCGCGGGCGACACCACCACCGAAGCGGCGACGGCTGCGGTCGACGGCACGAACCTCATCGAGCCGGCGATCATCCACGTCGCCGATGCCTTCGACGCCATGACCTCCACACGTTCGTACCGTCGGGCGCTCAGCCAGGAGACCGCCTTCGACGAACTGCGCGACGGCGCCGGCACCCAGTTCAACGGGGCGTGCGTCGACGCCCTCATCGCCGCCATCGAACGGCGCGGTGAGCGGTACGGCGCCGGCCACGAGGTCGACGAGCACGAGTGGGCCGTCGCTCCGCCCGAAGCGGGCACCGGTTCGGCCGGTCTCGGTCACCTCATCTCCGACGAGCTCGTTCCCGAGGAGCAGGCGGCCGGGTCGTGAGACGTTGGGCGAGGGTGCTCGTCCTCGTGCTCGGCGGCGCATCGGTCGCGGTCGGGATCGAGATCGCCCACCCGGGCAGCCCGTGGGCGCCGCTCGCCGCGATCGGCGGTGCCATTGCGGCCGGTGAGCTGATCGAGCTCAAGCCGCCGCAGCGCGCCGCGCTCCCTATCTCGTTCGCGTTCATGGTCGTGCTCGCCCGCCAAGGATCGGTGCAGGACGCGGCACTGGTGCTGGTCGTGGCCGAGCTCGCCACGTTCCTCGTGCGCTCGGAGCCCACTTCGGTCGAAGGCCGGCTGGCATTGTTCGCCGAGCGGATCGTCGAGGGGCTCGCCGCCATCCTCGTGTACCACGGCATGGCCGACGCCCTCGGTGCCGGGTCGACGTCGACGGTCCTCTTCGCCCTGGCGCTCGCGGCGCTGGCGCCGATCGTGATCGCCGAGATCGCCCGGATGATCCGCGAACGCAGCACCGCGATCTCGTTCCACGGACGCATGTCCGACGTCGCGCTCGTGACCAGCGCGACGCTCATGGCCATCAGCGCGATGGGCGTCGACGGCGGCAGCGGCATGGGGCTGTGGGGTCCGGCCGTGTTCACCATCCCGTTGCTCGCGGCGTGGTACTCGTACGAACACCTCGAAGTCATCCGCCGCACGTACGACCAGACGATCCGCGCGCTCGGTGCGGCGCCCGAGCTGGGTGGCATGGTGCGCGACGGTCACGCCGAACGCGTCGCCGACCTCGCGGTGGCGATGGGCAACACGCTGGGCTTTTCACGTCACGAGCTCACGCAGCTCGAGACCGCGGCGCTGCTGCACCATCTCGGCCAGGTCTGTCTCGACGAGCCCGACGACGGCCGTCCGCCGGAGCCGGTGTCGGTTGCGCAGGCCGGCGCCACCATCCTCCGCGGCACCCAGCTGCTCGCCCCTGCCGGCGACATCATCGCCGCCGAGTGGATGCCGTACCGCCAGAACCTGTCCTCGCGACCGTCGGTGATGTCGGGACAGATCCTCAAGGTGGCGAGCGCGTTCGACGAGCTCGCCGACGGTCACCCGGAGCGCTCGAGCCTCGCGCTCGAAGCGTTGTGCTCCGCGCCGGAGTACCTCTACGACTCGCGCGTCCTCGCGGCGCTCGAGATGGTGCTCGATCGACGCGGCCTGCTCGACGATCAGATCTGCTGAGCGCGGTCCGCCCGGCGCGCGGTGGCGGTGCCGCGCCGTCGCGGCACGCGGCTTCCCTCGAAGCACAGGTCGACGATCCCGAGTCCCATCACGATGTCGCCGATGGAGAACTGCTGGTTGGGGAATCCCGGCGCGGTGATCACGTCGCCGAGAAAAGCGAGCAGATCGTCGTCTTCCTCCGGTCGGTGCTTGACGGTCTGCTCGATCGGCACGCGCACCTCGCGCCCGTCGCGCTCGCGCACGTCGTCCTTCGTCGGCATGCCCTGGTTCAGCGCGATCACGAGCACGTTGAGCGCCACGCCGATCGTGATGAGGGTCATGCCTCGCACCGAACGGTTCACGAAGCAGAAGCTCAGGATGGCGACGTACGAGAGGAGGAGGATCGCGAAACCGACGTCCTCGATCCGGTCCTGCGGAAAGTCGACGATCTCCAACACGATCTGGACTGCGAGACCGAGGAACAGCAGCCACAGCATTCGGAAGCGCAGACGCCCGAGTCGCTCGAAGCTGCCCTTGGTCGCGACGACCACGATGATCGCGAGCGCGATCGTCGCCACGAGGAAGATCACACGCACCACGGTACCGACGGGCAGAGGGAGAGCGCAGGTATCCTCCGCGCATGTACGAGCTGCGGTCCTCGAGCGAGGGCACGGTCATCCGCGTCGAGGTCGACGAGGGGCAGATGGTCGCCGAGGACGACGAGATCGCGGTGCTCGACACCGAGTCGGGCCGCGTCGTCATCGTCACCGACGTGCCCGGCGTCGTGCGCGAGCTCTACGTCGAGGCCGGGTACTCGGTCACTCCGGGGAAGGTCGTCGCCCTGATCGACGAGTCGTAACGAGCGAGCGTCGCGTCAGTAGTTCGAGGGCAGCAGTCGCTCGAGGTACGTGTACGCGACGAACAGCGCGGCGAGGAACGGGATCACGCCGACCAGCCAGGTGGTCCAGCGCGGGTGGCGGTGGAACAGCAACCACCAGAGCAGGCCGATCACGAGCGTGATCGATCCCCAGAGGATCGTCGGCGTGCGCGACGACGATTCGCCCGACAGGCCGCCGATGGTGGTCGCCTGCTTCCCGTCGGCGACCTTCGTGGGCGGGAGCGGCGCGGTCCCGGCGGCCAGGTCGAGCTGGGCGCGGATGATCAGACGCTCCGCCGCGGAGTACTTCGGGTTGCACGTGGTGAGCGTCAGCGTGGCGAGCTGGTGGCCCGGACGCGCCGGATCAGGAGTCGGATCGAGCACGCTGATCTCGCTGGGGTCGACGACCCGCTGCTCGATCACCTTGTAGCGGAAGTCGCCCTGCACGGTCGTGAGCCGGATCTCGTCACCGACCGCGAGCTGGTCGAGATCGCCGAACGGGGCGCCGTAGGTGGTGCGGTGGCCGGCGATCGCGCTGTTGCCCTCATGCCCCGGCATCTGCGTGCTCGGGTAGTGGCCCGGTCCCTTGCGCAGGTCGTCGACGTTCACCCCCTCGACCACGTACTGGGTCGACGCCGAGCTTGGGGATGCCGATGATGCCGACCGCGTCGCCCTCGGGCGGCGCCGCGAACGGGGCCAGCGTGGTGGAGGTGGTCCCGCCGGGAGTGGTGGTCGCGGTGGGAGACGTCGTGGTCGTCGGCGTGTCCGCCTGTCGCCGCGCCCGCTCGAACTGTTGTTGGAGGTCGTCCTGGGCCCGGGCCTGGTAGATGCCGGTGCCCCACAGCTGGTAGGCGACGAAGAGGAGGAGCAACAGCCCCACGGTCACCAGGGCTCGGCCCACGGAGCCCAGGACCCTGCGCATGGGCGCCGAGGCTAACCCCCACGGTCTGTGGCTCTTGGTCGCCGGTTCGACCACTCCGAGCAGCCGTCCGTAGACTCGATGCGACCGAAAGCCCGGAGGCGAAGTGCCTGCCGTCGTCCGTTGTCGCGCTGCCGTTTGCCTCCTGGGGCGTTTCCCGGCTCTCGCCGGAATCGACCTCGATGCCTCGACCGGTGAGATCGTCCTGCTCTCCGGCGCCAACGGCGCGGGCAAGACCACGTTGCTCCGGCTGCTTGCCGGCCTCGTGCCCCTCTACTCGGGTGAGGCCGTGGTGCTCGATCACGACCTCGCGGTCGATCGCAAGGGCGCGCGACGCGATCTCGCGCTCGTCGGTCACGAGACGTTCTGCTACGACGACCTCACCGTGCGCGAGAACCTGCGCTTCGCGGCGCGCGCGTCGGGGCGTGACGACGGCGATGCCGACATCGCGCTCGAACGACTCGGGCTCGCCCGCCAGGCCGACGTCGTGCACCGCCGCCTCTCGATGGGGCAACGTCGACGTCTCGCGGTTGCCGTCGCGCTCGTCGCGCGATCCCCGTTTGCTCCTGCTCGACGAGCCCCACGCCGGCCTCGACGCCGAGGGCCGGGAGGTCCTCGACGCCGTCGTGCGTGCCGCCCCCTCGGAGGCGCGCACGGTGCTCGTGGCGTCCCACGAGCTCGAGCACGCGCGGGCGCTGGCGACCCGCGAGGTCGTCATCACCGCTGGTCAGGCGCACCTCGGCCCGGTCGAAGGGCCGGTGGAAGCGAAGTGACGCTCTGGCGTGAGGTGCGGTTGGTCGCGGGCAAGGACCTGCGGATCGAGGCGCGCACCCGGGTCACCGCGCAGCAGATCGTCCCGTTCGGGTTGATCGTGCTCCTGCTGTTCGCGTTCGCGCTCGACCCCGACCGTGGCATCCTGCGCCGCGTCGCCCCCGGTCTCTTCTGGATCACGGTGCTGTTGGCCGCGTTGCTCGCGGTGTCGCGCTCGTTCGGGATCGAGGCCGACAACGGTGCGCGCGACGGCCTGCGCCTGTCCGGGCTCGACGGACCCGCGCTGTTCCTGGGAAAGGCCGCCGCCATCGCGGTGCAACTGCTCGCCCTCGAGGTGGTGCTGGCGGCCACCGTGGTGCTCGTCTACGGCATCGAGCTGAACACGTTGGTGCCGCTGGTGCTGGCGACCCTCGCCGCGACCGTGGGTGTCGCGGCCACCGGTACCCTCTACGGCGTGCTCGCCGCGGGAGTGCGGGTGCGCGAGACCTTGGTGCCGGTGCTCCTGCTCCCCGTGGTGGCGCCGGTCCTCCTCGGAGCCACCCGAGCCTGGGAAGCGGCGATCGACGGCATACCGTCGGACGCATGGCCCTGGGTGGCGCTCCTGGCGGTGTTCGCGCTGCTCTTCACGGCGATCGGGATGCTGGCCTTCGGCCCGCTCCTGGAGGAAGCATGAACGAAGCGATGAGTGTGAAAGAGGCGGTCGACGGGACGAGACTGCTGAAGCCCCAGGTGAGCAAGCTGCTCGGCTGGCTCGCGCTCGCGTCGGTGATCGTGCTCGTGCTGTTCGGCTTGTGGGGGGCGCCGAAGGACCAGGTGCAGGGCGACGCGCAGCGGCTCATGTACCTGCACGTGCCCGCAGCGTGGATCGCCTACCTCGCATTCGGCGTCACCGCCCTCGGCTCTGCGCTCTGGCTGTGGCCGCGCACGCGGGCGACGGTGTGGGACCGCGTCGCCGGGGCCTCGGCGGAACTGGGCGTGATCTTCACCGCGCTCACGCTGGTCCTCGGGTCGCTCTGGGGTCGGCCGGTCTGGGGCGTGTGGTGGGCGTGGGACGCGCGGCTCGTCACCACCGCAGTGTTGTTCTTCCTCTATCTCGGCTACCTCGCGCTGCGACGCATCCCCGCGACACCCGAGGCGCGCGCCAAGCGGTGCGCGATCGCCGCGCTCATCGCGTTCGTCGACGTGCCGATCGTGCACTTCTCGGTGAACTGGTGGCGCACACTGCACCAGCAGGGCACCGTGTTCAACGAGCGCCTCGACGCCAAGATCCACGGAGTGATGGCGTTCACGCTCTGGTTCGGTGTGCTCGCCTTCACGCTCGTCTTCGCGTACCTGCTCGACAAGCGCTACCACCTGCTCGCGCTCGATGAAGACCGTGAGGAGCGCGAGGTGGAGCAGGCGATCGCCGAGCGGGTCGGGGCGGTGACACCGTGAACTTCGCCGAGTACGTCATCACCGGCTGGGTGCTCACGTTCGCGGTGCTCGGCGCCTACTGGCTCTGGATCGTCCAGCGCACGAAGCGCGCGGAGCGGTCACGAGGCCAGGAGTGACGACGGTCGCCTCACCGCCCGCAGCACCGGCGCCCCGTCCCCGTCCGAAGCGACGCGGTCGCTACATCGTCGCGATCGGCGGCTGCGTGGTGGCGGTGGTCGCGATCATCGTGCTCGGGGTCGCGCTCTCGGAGAACGTCGTCTACTTCCGCACCGTCACCGAGGCCGTGCACAACCGCAAGGACGAGGGCACGTCGCGCTTCCGTCTCGCCGGCGGAGTGGTCAAGACGTCAGTCGTCGACACGAAGAACGGCGTGAACTTCCTCGTCACCGACGGCAAGAACACCGTGGCCGTGCACCACGACGGTGACACGCCCGCGCTGTTCAAGCCCGGCGCGCCAGTTGTCGTCGAAGGACATTGGGCATCCACCGCGAAGGATGCACCGTTCCTCTCCGATCGGATCCTCATCCGGCACGGCGCCGACTACAACCCGCCGAAGGTGAACACCGACAAGGCGCCGAGCACTCAGTGAGGGCGGTGTGAAGGCTGCGCTCGGCTACGCCGCGGTCGCGTTCGGCGCCGGCGCCGCGGTGATCGGCATCACCGCTCTGCTCGCCGGGCTGCAACTTCGCGACGCGTTCCTCCTCCGCTTCGGCCGTCGTTGCGTCTATGCGGTCCTCGTCGCCGCGCTCGCGGCGGCGGGCGTGATGGAGTGGGCACTCCTCAGCCACGACTTCTCGCTGCGTTACGTCGCCGAGAACAACGCCACCGGCACCCCGTTGCTGTACACGATCACCGGGTTGTGGGCTGCGCTCGAAGGCTCGATCCTGCTCTGGGCGGTGATCCTCGGCGGCTACCTCACCTTCGTGGCGGTCAAGTTCCGCAAGCGCGAGCAGGACCCGATCGTGGCGGTTGCGATCATCACCGGCCTTGTCGTCGCGCTGTTCTTCTCTGCGCTGATGCTCGGACCCGCCAACCCGTTCCGTGAGCTCGCGACGGTGCCGTTCGACGGACGGGGCCCCAACCCACTCCTGCAGAACCACGTGCTCATGGCGTTCCACCCGCCGATCCTGTACCTGGGGTACGTCGGCTTCACCGTGCCCTTCATGTTCGGCATCGCCGCGTTGGTCACCGGTCGCTTCGGCGAGGGATGGCTCGCCGACATTCGGCGCACGACCCTCGTGGCATGGGGGTTCCTCACCCTCGGCATCATCCTCGGCGCGTGGTGGAGCTACGAGGTGCTCGGATGGGGAGGCTTCTGGGCGTGGGACCCGGTGGAGAACGCGTCGTTCCTGCCCTGGCTCACCGCCACCGCGTTCATCCATTCGGTGATCGTGCAGGAGCGACGCGGCATGCTCCGGGTCTGGAACCTGTCGCTGGTCATCGCGACGTTCTGCCTCACGATCCTGGGCACGTTCCTGACCCGCTCGGGTGTCATCGACTCGGTGCACGCCTTCACGCAGTCCGACATCGGTCCGTGGTTGCTCACGTTCTTCGGCATCGTCGCCGCCACCGGCATCGGCCTCATCGCATGGCGCGGCGACAAGCTGCGCGCACCCGGTCGCATCGACTCGGCGGTGTCGCGCGAGTCGGCGTTCCTCATGAACAACCTGCTCTTCGCCGCACTCGCGTTCGTGGTGCTGCTCGGCACTGTGTTCCCGCTGATCGCCGAAGCGCTGCGGGGCACCCGCCTGTCGGTGGGGGAACCGTACTTCGATCGCATGGCGACGCCCATCGGACTCGCGCTGCTGTTCCTGATGGCAGCCGCGCCCGCGTTGCCGTGGCGCGCCACCAGCGGCGAGGTGGTGCGCAACCGGCTGTTGGTGCCGGCGTGGATCGGTGGGCTCACGATGCTGCTCGCCGTGATCCTCGGTGCCCGCGGCCTCGCCGAGATCCTCGCCTACGGACTCGGCGCGTTCGCGACCGCGGGGATCGTGCGCCAGTTCGTGCTCGGCATCCGGGGTCGTCGGCGCGCGTTGGGTGAGTCGCGCGCGGTCGCGCTCGGGCGCGCGACCCGATCGAATCCGAGGCTCTACGGCGGGCTCGTCGTGCACTTCGGCGTCGTGCTGATCGCGGTGGTGCTGGCGGCGTCGTCGGCGTACGGGGCGAACCGCGACGTGAAGCTCAAGCAGGGCGAGTCGGCGACGGTGTCGGGCTACACCGTCACCTACCTCGGCTCGCACCGGTCGTCGAGCGACCAGAAGAACACGGTGTCCGCCGACATCAAGGTCGAGAAGGGCGACCGCGTGCTCGGCACGTACGCGCCCGCCATCTCGACGTATCCCAACAGCACCGAGGGGATCGGGACGCCGTCGGTGCACACGGGGTTGGTCGACGACGTGTACCTGACGTTGATCTCGTCGCCGAACGCCCAGCGTGAGATCACACTCGGCGTGCGCATCAACCCGCTCATCGTGTGGTTGTGGATCGGCGGCGGCTTCATGGCGCTGGGCACGATCCTGGCGTTGTCGCCACGGCTGCGTCGACGGCCGCGCTCGATCCCGTCCGACGACCTCGCGCCATCGCCGCTGGCGGCCCCCGACGAATCGCCGGAGCCGGACTCCCGCGCTGAGGTGCCGGTGTGAAGCACCCGGCCCGCATCGCCGCGCTCGCGGTCGCGCTCGTGGTGATCGTGTTCGGGGTCGTCCTCGCGCTCAACGTGGGGGCCGATCCACAAGAGGACGCCAAGCAGAGCCATCTCGTGGGCAAGGCCGCGCCCGGCTTCGACCTCCCGAACCTCAGCGGCGGCCGGGTGAAGCTGGCCGACATCGCGGGCAAGTCCGCGATCGTGAACTTCTGGAACTCGTGGTGCATCCCGTGCCGCGACGAGGAACCTGCGCTGGAAGCGTTCTACGCCCGGCACAAGGACGACCCTGACTTCGCGATGGTCGGCATCGTCCGCGACGACGAGACCGACACGGTGCGCGCGTACGTGAAGGACAAAGGCATCGAGTGGACGGTCGCGCTCGATCCCGGTTCGGTCGCGGCGCTCGACTTCGGTACCCGCGGCCAGCCGGAGACGTACGCGATCTCACCCAGTGGCCGGGTGGTCGCAGCCAAGCTCTCGGGGATGAGCGGCCGTGATCTCGAGTTGTTCCTCGCCGCGGCACGGCAGAGCGGTTGAACGGCTGTGATCCGGCGGTGGGGCGCGTGGATCGCCTTGGGTGTCGTCGTGGTGATCGCGTTGGCCGTGGTGTTGTGGCCGAGCGGTTCGCAGTCGGTGACGGCTCGCGCGCACGACCTCGAGACCGAGCTCAAGTGTCCGGAGTGCCAAGGCCTCTCGGTGGCCGACAGTCAGGCACCGACGTCGCGCGCGATCCGCGCCGACATCAAGCGTCGCATCAAGGCCGGGCAGAGCGACGAGGAGATCCGCCAGGCCTACGTCGACAACTACGGCGAGTCGATCCTGCTGTCGCCGCAGGACTCCGGGGTGAGCCTGCTGGTCTGGATCCTCCCGATCGTCGTCGTGGCGATGGGCGCCACCGGCATCGTGTTCGCACTGCGACGGAACCGCGACCAGCCGCATCTCCACGCAACCGAGGCCGACGAGCGCCTCGTCGAGCGAGAACGAGAAGATGACTGACCTCGATCCCGAACGGAAGCGCCAGCTCGAAGAGGAGCGCGACTTCTTGATGCAGTCGCTCGACGATCTCGACGTCGAGCACGAGACCGGCGGCATCGACGACGACTCGTACGCGGAGCTCCACGACGACTACACGGCGCGCGCGGCGGCGGTGATCCGGACGCTGCGCGACGGCGTCGACGTCACGCCCGCGCCGGTACCGCGCTCGCCGAACCAGACGCGCCGGCGCCTGGTGCTCGTCAGCGTGGTGCTGCTGTTCGCGATCGCCGCGGGGACGTCACTGGCGTACGCACTCGGTGCTCGCTTGCCCGGGCAGACGGCGTCGGGCAACTCGCAGGCCGCTCCATCCACGACGAACGCGGCCGGTCGTGCGCTGGCCGCCAAGATCGCCGGTCTCGAGAAGCAGGTCAACACCAATCCTGACGACTACGACCTCCGGCTCCAGCTCGCACAGGCGTACGAAGAGAACGGGGACCTGCAGAACGCGTTGAAGCAATCGGACGCGGCGATCACCATCGACGCCAACCGGCCCGAGGCGAACGCGAACGCAGCGCGCTTGATCTACCTCGCGTCGGAGGTCGCGCCCGCGGCGACGGCGAAGAACCAACTCGTGTCGCAGGCACTGGCCGGCTTCACCAAGGCGATCGAGGTCGGTCCCGACTACGCCGACAGCTACTACTTCCGCGCCGTGCTCTACTCGCAGTCGCTGCGTGACTATGCGCGTGCGCAGGTCGACCTGCAGAGCTATCTGCGGCGGGCACCCGACGGCACGTGGGCCGAGCTCGCGCGCACGCTCCTGTCCCAGGTCACGACGGCGCTCGAAACACCGTCGACTACGGTGCCTCCGACGTCCACCACGAGGAAGCCGTCCTCGAGAAAGTAGTAGTGCAGCCATGGCGCAGCCTCCCGCGTTCGAGATCGACACCGACAAGATCTACCGGGCGACGATCGTCACCGACCGGGGTCAGATCGTCGCCGACCTCGACCCGAAGCTCGCGCCCAACACGGTGAACCACTTCGTCGCGCTGTCGCGCGCGGGCTTCTACAACGGCCTCACCTTCCACCGCGTGGAGCCGGGCTTCGTGATCCAGGGCGGCGACCCCGACGGTCGCGGCACCGGCGGGCCCGGGTACAAGTGGGACGACGAGCCCGTGCTCGGCGAATACACCCTCGGCGCGGTGGCGATGGCCAACGCCGGTCCGAACACCAACGGCTCGCAGTTCTTCATCACCACCGCCGACTGCACCCGCAACCTCACGAAGAGCTACAACCTCTTCGGCTACGTGGTGCAGGGCATGGACGTCGCGCTGGCGACGCAGAAGGGCGACGTGATGCGTTCGGTCAACATCGAAGAGCTCGATCGATAAATTGGCGACGCGTAACGTTCGAGGATGAGCGGCGACGCCGGGATCTTCGGGCCCGACAGCGTCGCGTGGCGCATCCACGCGGATCCGGCGATGCTCATCGGCGGGCTGCGGGCCCTGCTGGTGCAAGGGCTCGAGCCGCGCGCCATGGCCGCGGTCGACCAGCACAGCGCGTTCCGCGAGGACCCGTGGGGTCGGCTCGAGCGGACCACGCACTTCGTGCTCGCCACCACCTACGGCGACACCGCGGCCGCCGAGGCCGCGGCGGCGACCGTGCGGCGGGTGCACACGCGCATCCACGGCGTCGATCCGGTCACCGGCGAGCCCTACCGGGCCGACGACCCCGACCTCCTGCTGTGGATCCACGCGGTCGAGGTGGAGTCGTTCCTGCTCACGTACCGCACCTATGCGGGACGGATCACCGCGGAAGACGGCGACCGTTACGTCGCCGAGATGGCGCGCGTCGCGGAGATGGTCGAGCTCCCATCCGGACGCGCGCCGCGCACCGAGGGCGAGCTGCGCGACTACCTGCTGTCGGTGCGCGGCCTGCAGGCGACGCCCGCTGCCTTCGAAGGTCTGCGCGTCGTGCTGTTCCCACCCATGGATCTGAAGTACCGACCGTTGTGGGCGATCCCGACGACCGCGGCGATCGCCATCCTCCCGGCGTACGCACGCCGGCTCTATCGCATCCCGTGGTTCCCGCCGGCGAAGTTGCCCGTGCGCACTTCGGTGTTCGCGCTGAGTCGGGTGCTCAACCTGGTGACGCCGACCCCGCCGTCGTTGCGCGCCGCGCGCGAGCGCGTCGCCGCGTGACGAACCAGGTCACGCCGCCGGCCACGAGCGCAAGCACCAGGATCGCCAGGAGCGCTTCGTTCGGCACGTCGAGCAGTTTCAGGCCAGTGAGCGCGAGCACGAGCACGAGGACCGGCCGGATGAAGTGGTCGGGCGCGCGCGACGAGATCTGCGCGCCGATGATCACGCCGGGGATGCTGCCGATGAGCAGGGAGGCGGTGAGCCCGACCTCGAACTCTCCCCAGATGAGGTGCCCGATCGCGGCGGCGAGCACCAACGGCACCGCCTGCACGAGGTCGGTGCCGACGAGCTCCCGCGACGACAACGTCGGGTAGAGCAGCATGAGGGCCACGATCATCAGCGACCCCGACCCCACCGACGTCATGCCCACGATGGTGCCGCCCACGATCCCGACGGTCAGGGTCGCGGCGCGACGCACCGGGACGCGTCGCGCGTCGACGCCTTCCACGCCGCCGATCCCGCGGTGGCTGCTGAGGTACCAGCGCACCACCATCGCCCCGGCGGCGATCAGGAGCACCACGCCCAGGATGATCTTGATGGTGTCGCCGACATCACCGCTGATGTGCGAGATCACGTACGACCCGAAGAGCGCGCCGGGCACCGAGCCGAGGGCGAGCCACTTCACCAGACCGGTGTGCACGGTGCCGCGCCGGAAGTGGATGCCGCCACCGATGGGCTTCATCACCACCGCGGCGACCAGGTCGCTGGACACCGCGGCGAGCGGCTCGATGCCGAAGCCGAGCACGAGGATCGGCGTCATCAACGCGCCGCCGCCCATGCCGGTGAGCCCCACCACGATGCCCACGATGAAGCCGGCGAGGGCGATGCCGAAGTCGAGGTCCACGAGCCCATTCCCTGATAAATCCAACTGAACTAGTCGACATTGTAGGGTTTGCGACGGCGGCGGGTGGCAAGCGCGGAGGTCGGCGATGAAGGTGACGGCCAAGGCCGACTACGCGGTGCGAGCGGTGCTCGAGCTGGCCACCGCCGACGGTGCGTTGGTCAAGGCCGATCGCATCGCCGAGGCGCAGGGCATCCCTCGGCACTTCCTCGACAACATCCTCACCGACCTCCGCCGAGCGGGGATCGTCGCCACGCATCGCGGCGCCGACGGCGGATCCCGTCTCGCGCGCCCGGCGAAGCTGATCACGCTGGCCGACGTCATGCGCGCGATCGAAGGTCCGCTGGCCGCGGTGCGCGACATGCGGCCCGAGACGCTGAGCTACGACGGCCCCGCGGAGAAGCTCCCCGAGGTGTGGATCGCGGTGCGGGCGTCGTTGCGGGGCGTGCTCGAGAAGGTGACCGTCGCCGACGTCGCCGCCGGCAAGCTGCCCCGCCACGTCGAGAAGTTGGCCGACGACCCGGAGGCTTGGAAGAGCCACTGAGCCGGGCGCACGTACGATGGGGAACGACGGACCATGGCAATCGGTCCCACCACCCCCCTGGAGCTCGTCGAGACCGCGTACGCGCGCTACCCCCGGGCGCTCGCCGATGCCCGCCGCCGACTGGGCCGGCCCCTGACCTTCGCCGAGAAGATCCTCTTCGCGCACGCCGATGACCCCGGCACCGTCGGGATCGAACGGGGCGTCGACTACTCCGACTACCGACCCGACCGCGTCGCCATGCAGGACGCCACCGCGCAGATGGCGCTGCTCCAGTTCATGACCGCCGGCCTGCCCACGGTCCAGGTGCCCAGCACCGTCCACTGCGACCACCTGATCCAGGCCCGCGTCGGCGCCGACGCCGACCTCAAGAACGCACTCGACGTGAACTCCGAGGTGTACGAGTTCCTGCGCTCGGTGTCGGCCAAGTACGGCATCGGCTTCTGGAAGCCGGGCTCGGGGATCATCCACCAGGTCGTGCTGGAGCAGTACGCGTTCCCCGGCGGGATGATGATCGGCACCGACAGCCACACGCCCAACGCGGGTGGGCTGGGCATGGTGGCCATCGGGGTCGGCGGCGCCGACGCGGTCGACGTGATGGCGGGCTGGCCGTTCAACACGCGGGTCCCCAAGGTGATCGGCGTCCACCTCCGCGGCGAGCTCTCCGGTTGGGCCGCGGCGAAGGACGTCATCCTCAAGGTCGCCGGCATCCTCACGGTGAAGGGCGGTACCGGCGCGATCGTCGAGTACTTCGGTCCGGGCGCGGAGTCGATCTCGGCGACGGGCAAGGCGACGATCTGCAACATGGGCGCCGAGATCGGCGCCACGTGCTCGCTGTTCCCCTACGACGCCCGCTCGGCCGCGTACCTGAAGTCGACCGGCCGAGAGGCGCTGGCCGATCTCGCCGACGCGCACGCCGAACACCTGCGCATCGACCCCGAGGTGATGGACGACCCCGAGCGGTTCTTCGACCGCGTGATCGACATCGACCTCGACGAGCTCGAGCCGCATCTCGTCGGCCCGCACACGCCCGACCTCGACCGGCCGATCTCCGAGGTCGGTGCCGCCGCGCGCGAAGAGGGCTACCCGGTCGACATCAGCTACGCGCTGGTCGGGTCGTGCACGAACTCGTCGTACGAGGACATCGGTCGCGCGGCCAACGTGGCGCGCCAGGCGAGCGCGGCGGGGCTGCGGGTGAAGACACCCCTGCTCATCACGCCCGGCTCGGAACAGGTGCGCGCCACCATCGAGCGCGACGGCCTGCTCGCCGACCTCGAGGCGATCGGTGCGACCGTGCTCGCCAACGCGTGCGGACCGTGCATCGGTCAGTGGCAGCGCGACGACATCCAGAAGGGTGAGACCAACACGATCGTGTCGTCGTTCAACCGCAACTTCCCGGCGCGGAACGACGGCAACGCGGCCACGCTCTCGTTCATCGGGTCACCGGAGACGGTCACCGCGATGGCGCTCACCGGGCGCCTCGACGTCGACTTCGTGCGTGAGCCCGTCGTCGCCCCCGACGGCACGAAGGTGCAGCTCGACGCGCCGTCGGCCGACGAGCTGCCGGCCAAGGGCTTCGACCCCGGTGAGTCGGGCTTCCTCCCGCCGTCCGACGATCCGTCGTCGGTCGACGTGGTGGTGAAGCCGGGCTCCGAGCGGCTCGAGCTGCTCGAGCCCTTCCCCGCGTGGGACGGCAACGACTTCACCGGGATGCAGGTGCTCATGAAGGCGGTCGGCAAGTGCACGACCGACCACATCTCGCCGGCCGGCCCGTGGCTCAAGTTCCGCGGGCACCTCACCAACATCTCGGGGAACCTGTTCATCGGCGTGAACAACGCGTTCGCGCTCGAGCCCGCGGGCTCCGGCATCGACGTGCGCGATAGCTCGATCGGGCCTGTGATCGTGCCGCTGCCCGATCTCGCCAAGCGCTACAAGGAGGCCGGCATCTGGTGGGTCGCGATCGGTGACGAGAACTACGGCGAGGGGTCGTCGCGTGAGCACGCGGCGATGGAGCCGCGGTACATGAACGGGCGCGCGGTGATCGTCCGGTCGTTCGCCCGCATCCACGAGGCCAACCTCAAGAAGCAGGGTGTGCTCGCGCTCACGTTCGCCAACCCCGACGACTACGAGCGCGTCCAGGCCGACGACACCATCGACATCGTCGGCCTCGCCGACCTCGCGCCCGGACGTCCCGTCGAGGTGGTGCTCCACCACGCCAACGGATCGTCCGACACGATCACGACGACGCACACGATGTCCGACGAGCACGTCGCCTGGTTCCGCGCCGGCTCCGCCCTCAACGTCCTCCGGGGCGGCTGACCTCGGCGAGCGCCGCCAGCTCAGCCTCGCGGCCCACGTACCAGGCCCAGACCCGGTCGTGGTCCTTGCTGTTCGCGAGCACGCGACCTCTCGCGTCGACGCCGAGGCGGTCGATCCAGAACTGCACGTAACGGTCGACGATCGGGTGCATCCGTTCAGGACGGACGAGGACCCGCCGCTCGTCGGTGACGGTCGCCGGTGATCCGCCCGCACGGACGTCGCGCAAGAAGTCGGGTCCAGCCGCTGCGGCCAGCGCCTGGACCGCGAAGGCGTTGAGCGAACACTCCGCTCTCGGCGGCTTGGTGCGTGAGGGCGTCGCGGAGCGCGGTGGACATGCGGAGGTAGACGACGGCATGCAGCCATGCGCCGACGCGTACGGGTCGGGGTGACGACACTTTCGCCGTGGCGAGCCAGGGGTGCCGTCTGATCAGTGCGTGCTAGCGCTGGTGCTAGCGCGGGGCGCTAAGCGCTGGTGATAGCGCGATGCGCTAGCAGCAGCTTATCGGACGAGTCCCCTCGCGCGCCGATCCTCGTGAGCTGGAGGTCGGTGGGTTCGGCGCAGCAGAACCAGCTCTCGGTCAGGCGCGGGCGGCCGGTGGTGACGCGCGTGAGGTCGACGGCCGGCGCACCGACGGCTTCGCGCACGCGGGCGTAGAGCGTCACGGCGTCGTCGGCGCTGTCGACGATGGCGGCGATGCGTTGCTGCAGCGCGTCGATCTCGGGGTCCGGGTGACGACCACGTGTAGGTCGAGCGCTCGGCGTCCCACGGGCCGACGAAGGGGGTCAGGTCGGGGTGGTCGAGCAGGAGCGATCCTTCGGGCAGGAGCAGCCGCACGCTGTACTGCACCGGGTCGACGCTCCCGACGAGGTCGTGCTCGTACACGAAGTCGAGCAGCGCGACGACGTCGCCACGGGTCGTCCACGGCGTGAACGGCAACCACGACGGGCCGCACCTCGATGCCGGCGTTGCGCAGGATCGTGACCGCCCGCGCCGCGTCGGCCGCGGTGTGACCCTTGTCGAGCCGTTCGAGCACCGCGTCGTCGACGGACTCGAACGCGGAGACCACGAACACGCAGCCGGCGGCGGCGAACTCGGGCCACAGCTCGGCGTGACTTCAGCACGTGCTCGACCTTGACCGTGCAGTCGAAGGTCACGTCGGGGAAGCGGTCGTGCATCGCGGCGACGACGCGTCGCGCGTGCGGTGGCGCGTTGAGGAAGTCGGGATCGCCGAACGTGATGTGGCGAGCGCCTGCCGCGACGAGCTGCGCGATGTCGGCGAGCACCGCGTCCTCGTCGACCCGGCGGACGCGTCCGTCGAACACCACGGGGACCGGGCAGTGCCGGCATCGGTGTGAGCAGCCATGCGTGGTCACCACCGCGCCGACGAGGCGCTGCTCGCCGGCGAGCTCGAGGCGCGCGTAGCGGTCGAGCGGCGGCAGGAGCGTGCGGTCGGGCAGCGCGGCGTCCCACTCGACCGGGGTGGCGAAGTCATGGCACTGCTCGGCGTACAGGCCGAACGCCGCGGACCGGACGGTCGATCGTCGCGCGCGAGGTCACGGGCCAACCGGGTGGCGGTGTGCATCGGCACCGAGAAGGCCACCTCGTCGGCCCACTCGACGAGCGTCGGATCCCAGGGATCGACCGACACGTCGAGGGCGCGAACCTCGTGGCCTTCGGTGCGCAGGTGCGCGGCCGCGGCGCCCACCGCGCCCGGCTGCTGGCCGAGCTCGTACGTGGCGACGAGGAGGACCTTCATGCGATGTCGATCTGATGAGCGCTGCGTGGGCGGTCCGCAACGACGCTCGACATCGGCCGGCGTGTCGCCGCGCGCGAACACGAACCCGAGGTAGCGGTCGCCGTCGGGGAGCGGCACGACCGGCCGCCCGCGCGGGATCGTGATCTCGAGCCCGGTGACGCCCGGTACCGCTCGGGCGCGCGTCCTGACCGCGCACCTCGCGCAAGGTGCCGGCGGTGGGGATCGGCAGCATCATCACGCCCGATGCGCCCGGTTCGCGCGTGAGACCGTCGAGCACCGACTCATCCAAGGGCATGCCCGAGCGCGTGGCGCAACACGAGCTCCTCCAGCGCGATGCCGGCGCCGAAGCGCAGCGTCCGCGCGCACAGCCCGCCGATCGAGCGCGCCGCCACCTCGATCACATGTACGCGATCGCCGTCCGACGCGCACATTCCGCGTGCACCGGTCCCTCGACCAGTCCGATCGCCGCGCACGCGCGCGCGGTCACGATCTCGGCACGCCCCAGCGCCTCCCGCGGGAGTCGCGACGGCGTGACGTAGATGGTCTCCTCGAAGTACGGGCCTTCGAGGGGATCGGGCTTGTCGAACACCGCGAGCACGGTGAGCTCACCGTCGCGCAGCAGTCCTTCGACCGCGATCTCGATGCCCGGGATGTACTGCTCGACGAGGAGTGGCCCGTCGCAGAGGTCGCGGATGCGCGTCGCCGCCGCGCGCGCCGCGTCGAGGTCGTCGACCCGGATCACGCCCTGGCTCCCCGAGCGGTCAACCGGCTTCAGCACCCAGGGGAGGGGGAAGTCGGCGGGGTCGGGCAGGTCGCCCTCGGTCACCACGAACGCCGGCTGGGGTACTTCGCGCGGCCGCGAGCGCACGGCGCATCGCCGCCTTGTCGCGGGTGGCGGCCACCGCGTCGGGCGGGTTGTGCGGGAAGCCGAGGCGCTCGCCGGCGGCCGCCGCCACCATCACGCCGCGGTCGTCGACCGCGACCACGGCGTCGACGCCCCGGCGCTCGTCGAGCGCCACGATCAGCTCGGCGGCGGCGTCAGGCTCGTCGAGGGGCACCACCAGCGCCCGCTCCCGACGCCCCTGTCCATCAGCACCGGCATCTCGTCGGAGCCCACGACCACCTCGACCCCGAGCCGAGCTGGCAGCCCGGACGAAATCGGGCGCCCGGTAGCTGGCGGTGGGGAGGAGGAGGAGAACGCGCGGCACGCTCCTATCATGGTGGCTGTGACCGACGTCCTGGACATCTCGCCCGAGGCCCAGCAGAAGGTGCTCGAGGTCCGCAACCACGAGAGCGAGCCCGACACCCTCGCGCTCTGGGTCGAGGTGAACGGTGAGGCCAACGGTGCCTACACCTACCTCATGGAGTTCCGGCCGGTCGCCGAGCTCGACGACGACGTCCTCGTCGAGCACGACGGCGACCTGGCGGTGGCGATCCCGGCCGAGAGCGTCGAGCTGTTGCGCGGTGCCACGCTCGCGTTCAACGGCGGCATGGTGATGCAGAACCCGAACCGACCGCTGCCGCCGGTGGAGCGCGTCGCCAACCGACCCGAGGCCGATCTCTCGGGTGAGATCCCCCAGCGGGTGATCCAGGTGCTCGAGGAGCAGATCAACCCGGCGATCGCGTCACACGGTGGCTACGCCGAGCTGGTCGCGGTCGAGGACTCGATCGCCTACCTGCGGATGGGCGGCGGGTGCCAGGGCTGTGGCATGGCCGCGGTCACGCTGACCCAGGGCATCGAGGTCGCGATCCTCGACATCGTGCCCGAGATCACCGAGGTGATCGACGTCACCGACCACGCGTCGGGCGCCAACCCGTACTACGAGGCCGCCAAGAAGTAGCCGAGCGCTAGAACGCGCGTGCCGCGTCCTCGGCGGCGTACTTCGCCACCGTGCTGTCGGCGCCCGCGTGCTGCTGCGACCGACGCCACGACGTCGGCCAGCTGCGCCGCGGGGATCGCGCACGTCATCTCGGTGGGTGACATGCCGGTGCGCACACGACTCAGCGCGCAGCCCACGCTGGCGGCGGGGACGCCTTCCTCCTTGGCCAGCGCCACGATGTGGCACTGCGGCTTGCCCTCGATGCGCAGGTTCGGGATCGCGTCGGACAGCACCATCATCTGACGACCGGTGACGCGCACGAACACGACATCGGGGTCGACCGGCGTCTCGGCGAGCGGTCCGTAGGTGACCGCGCCCGGCTTCTCGTGCACCACCGGGATCTGGGGCACGACGTCCATCGTCACCCACCCCGAGTCGAGCAACGCGGCGACGTCGGAGTTGCCGGCGACCTCCTCGAGCGACTTGAACCCGTGGGTGACGCTCCCCACGCTGCAGTTGCCGTGGTCTTCGGCCACGGTGCCGAACGTGCGGTCGGCGGCCTTCATCCAGAACACGCAGCCCGCGGGGACCCGACCGGTGCGGCCGTCGGGGAGCGGTGCAGGCATCGGCTCGTCGAACATGGGGACGCCGTCGATCGGGGCGTCGGAGAAGGTGATCGCCAGCGGCGCGGTGGCGAGGTGCAGCGCGTCGGAGAGTGCAGTGGCGAGGGCGGGCCAGTTCTGGGTGGTCATGTCGCGCAGCTTACCGACGCAGACCATCTCTATTTCCGGAGGTCTCGGAGCAATCCGACGACGACGGGCAGCGCGTCGAGGAACGCGTCGACGTCGTCGTCGGTCGACGACCAGCCCACGCTGGCGCGCAAGGAGCGATCGGCGTCGACACCCATTGCGGCCAGCACGGGTGACGGTTCGAGCGACTCGCTGGAGCACGACGATCCCGAGTGGACGGCCACGCCGCGTTGGTCGAGCGCGAGCAGGATCGGCTCGGCTTCGACGCCGTCGACGCCGAGGCACACGAGGTGGGGAAGGCATGCGACAGGATCGCCGTAGCGCTCGACGCCGTCGACCCGACGAAGCGCGCCGGCGGCGAGTCGCTCGCCGAGCGCGCGCTCGCGTGCTTCCTCGTCGGCCGCGATCGCGTCGCAGGCCGCGCCGAAGCCGACGATCGCGGGAACGTTCTCGATCCCGGCGCGTCGGGCGCGCTCCTGCGCGCCACCGACCACGAACGGAGGGAAGCGCAGACCGCGCCGCACGAGCAGCGCCGACGCGCCCTTGGGTCCGCCGAACGTGTGGCCGGTGATGGAGCAGAGATCGGCGTCGAGGGCATCGAAGTCGACCTCGACGTGTCCGGCGGCCGCGCACGCGTCGACGTGCACCACCGCGCCGACCTCACTGCTGGCGAGCTCGTGGACGAGCCGACGACCTCGGCGGCGGGCTGGAGCGTGCCGACCTCGTGGTTGGCGAGCTGCACCGACACCAGCACGGTGTCGGGGCGCACCGCGGCCACCACTTCGTCGGCGTCGAATCGGCCCTGGCGGTCGACGCCGACGACCGTCATGGCGTCGGTGCCCCGCGCCGATCGCGTCGAGCACCGACGAGTGCTCCACCGCCGTGGTCACCACGTGACCCCCGCCCGCGCGTGCGAGCGCGCCGAACACCGCCGTGTTCACCGCTTCGGTGCCGCTGGCGGTGAACACCACCTCGCGCGGGCGTGCGCCGAAGCGCGCGGCGACTCGCTCGCGCGCGTCCTCGACCGCGACACGCGTGGCGTGGCCCTCTGCGTGCAACCGTCCGGGATCGGCATGGTGGTCGCGGAAGTAGGGGAGCATCGCCTCCAGCGCGACCGGTCGCAGCGGTGACGACGACGCGTGGTCGAGGTAGGCGCGGCTCACACCCTGAGCGACGCAGTGATCGCCGCCGTCGGGGCGGCTGGTCTCGAACTGCGGAGAGGTCTCGCCGTAGAGCCCGGCGAGCATCCCGCGGATCATCCCGCGGTCGAGCGCGCAGACCACGTGCGGGTACTGCTGCGCGGTCTCGCCGAATGGACAGCACTCCGACACGATCGCGAGACGCCCGTCGCGCGCTTCGGTGTGCGCGGCGAAACCATGGGCGGTGAGCGCATCGGCGACGGCGGTGAGCGCGGCCCGCACCGAGCGGTGACCTTCGGTGGGATCCATGCGGTCGGCGAGGATGGTGCCGTACTCGAAGCCGACCTCGTCGGCGAGCACCTCGGCCTGCTCGGGCCCGAGCGCGTCGAGCGCCCGCGCGAGCAAGCCGCCGAGGAGGTCGTCGTGCTTCAGGGGGAGCGCGAGGGTGGCGTCGAGGGGGCCGGCCAGGTAGCGCTTCGACGGACGCCCCGCGGCTCGCGCCGGCCGCCCGCGGTCTTCCCTTGGGCGGGCTTGCCGACCTCGACCACGAGGTAACCCCCACCCGTGAGCTTCTCGAGGTGGTGACGAGCGACGTTGGGGTGCAGCTCGAACTGCTCGGCCACCGCGCCGGCCGTGACCCCGGCGCTGCCGGCGTCGCGGGCGAAGAGGTAGATCTCGCGACGGGTCGGGTCGCCGAACGCGTTCGTGACCGCGCTCACCACCGAGTTGAACTCGTCCGCGGTGAGGGCTTCCGGCTCCATCCCTCATATTCTACCTATGCCGCGTAGTGGAAATCCGCGGGAGCCCCTGATGACCGAAGTCCCAGACGTCCAGGCTGCCCTGGCCTCGGTGCAGGAGCCCGAGCTGCGGCGATCGATCGTCGAGCTCGGCATGGTGCAGGGCGTGGCCGTCGACGGCCGCACCGCGGTCGTGGCCGTGGCGGCGCCCCTCCCGGGCGACGAGTCGCGGGCCGAGCTGCGCCGCCGGATCATCGAGTCGGTCGGTGAGGTGGCGGGCATCGAGCGGGTCGACGTCGACGTCCGCGACATGACCGAGGACGAGCTGGTGGCGCTGGCCCGGCTGCTGAAGGGCGTGGCGCCACCGCCCGCGCCCGCCAACCCGCTGGCGGTGGTCGACGCGTCACAGGCCGCGCAGCCGCCGCCCCGGGTGAACCCGTTCACCGACTCCCGCACTCGCGTCATCGCGGTGGCCTCGGGCAAGGGCGGTGTCGGGAAGTCGTCGGTCACCACCAACCTCTCGATCGCGCTGGCCGAGCGCGGCCACCGCGTCGCCGCCGTCGACGCCGACGTGTGGGGCTTCTCCATGCCGCGGATGCTCGGCATCAGCGCGCCCTCCGGGCCTCATCGACGACGTCATCGTGCCGCCCGAGGCCCATGGCGTCCGGCTGATCTCGATGGGGTTCTTCGCCCGCGAGGACCAGGCCGTCATCTGGCGGGGTCCGATGCTGCACAAGGCGCTCGAGCAGTTCCTCACCGACGTCTACTGGGGCGAGCTCGACTACCTCGTGGTCGACATGCCCCCCGGAACGGGCGACATCTCCCTGTCGATCGCGCAGTTCCTCCCGCGTGCCGAGGTGCTCGTGGTCACCACGCCGCAACCGGCCGCGCAGCGTGTCGCGGTGCGCGCCGCGGCGATGGCCGAGAAGGTCGACCTCCAGGTGATCGGCGTGGTCGAGAACATGTCGTGGTTCACCGGTGACGACGGCACGCGCTACGAGCTCTTCGGTGCAGGAGGCGGCGAGGAGCTCGCCCAGGAGCTCGGCGTCCCGCTGCTGGCGCGCATCCCGCTCGTGCCCGCACTGCGGGAAGGCGGCGACGTCGGGCGGCCGATCGTGGCCGCCGAGCCCGACGGCGAGACCGCGCAGATCTTCCGGGATCTCGCCGCGCGCCTCGAGGCCGACCTGTCACCGAAACGGATCTTTCACCCCGATCTACGCCTCAATTGACCGTTTTCTCCTTATTCCGAAAAGAAAAGTTGAAGCTGAATGCTGGACGTCGGGGGTCTGAGTCGTTACTGTCCCCTGATCGTGATCGAGCGGGAGCCATTCCGCGGGGCGGTCGCGTCAACCGGTAATGGCTCACCTTTTGGAGGGGACCGTGAAACGTAAGGCTTTTGGGATCCTGCTGGCCGTCGCGCTGGCAATGGTTCCTGTTGCACTGTTCTCGACGGCGGCCGTGGCCGACGGCGAGAGCGCAGTGCGCGTGATCTATGTGGACGGCTCGACGACGTCCAACGTCTTCGTCGACGGAACTGCCACGAACGGCGTCGCGCCCTCCGATGGCTTCGACGACATGTTGGGCACGGGCGACCACACCATCCTGGCTTGCTCGAACACGAGCACGGGTGTGACGCGCAGCCGCGCAGTGCAATCCGGGCCCGACAGCACCAATCGTCGGATCGCTCGACAACGTGAACCTGCCCGACGCCAACTCGAACTACACCGTGGTGCTCGACCACGTGTACGGCGCGAACGCCACGTACGTGTTCGAGAACAACACCGATCCCACGGGTCTCGGTGAGGTGCGCTTCACGCTCAACAACACGGCCGGTGCCTCGATCTACGTGTGCATCGGCAACGACGAGCTCTTCCCGTCTGGCGTCGCGCCGGGCGACTCCGACTACGTGAACGACGTTCCTGCGGACCAGGCCGCTGAGCTGCACGTCGGCTCGGCCCCGGGTTGCGGGCCCAGCCCCAGCACGGTGAGCCTCGTGGCCGGCACGAACTTCGTGCTCACGACGACCAACGCAGGTGGTCCGGGCTCGGGTACCCCGGCGTGCGCCGAGGCGTGTGCCCAGGTGCTGCTCGTGGGCCAGGACACGGTCCCGAACAACCCGGACACGGTGGCGTTCTGCAACACCATCCTCAGTGGCCCGGCGAGCCTGTCCGGCTTCCAGCCGGCGCTGCAGGCGCTGGTCGGCAACGTCGACCCGACGACGACCACGACCATCGAGAACACCCAGCCCAGCAAGGGCGACATGCAGGCGTTCGTCGAGACCTACACGGGCGTGCTCAATGCAGGTGACGCGAGCGTTCCGGCGTCGGTCGCCAGCGGCGTGGACCACTGCGACTGCGGGCATCCGCGACATCCTGACGACGTTCAAGCTGGTCGACTACGACCTGTCGGCGCTGCCGGTTGACGCGGTGAAGTCGATCGTCCTCGGTGCCAACGGCGTCGAGCTGCCTGGCGTGCCGGCGGACCCGGACGTGGTCGCAGCGACGGCTGACATCACGGCGTTCGTCACCGGCACCTGCCTCGCCAGTGGCGGCGGCGGTGGTGGCGAAGTGCCGGTGACCCCGGCCGCCCCGGTTGCCGCTGGACCTCGGTTCACCGGCTGATCAGCTCCACCCAGCACGATGGAACGGCCCCCGCTCCGGCGGGGGCCGTTTCGCGTCCCGGGTCAGGAAAGCGCGTCGAGCAGTTCCCGACGCACGGCGTCGTCGCAGGCGTACGGGATGTAGAAGGACAGGCGCGTCACGTCGCTCCACCGCTCGCGGATCTGGGCCGCGACCGTGGCGACGTCACCCACGACGGCGAACTCCTGGAGCACGTCGTCGGGGAGCACCTCACCCATCTCCTGCCACTTGCCTTCCTTCGACATGCGGGTGAGCTCGGGCTGGAGGTCACCCCAGCCGTGGTGCTCGAGCACGCCCCGGTACGCGGGCGTCGACGCGTAGAACGCGATCTGCTGCTTGGCGCCGCGGATCGCGGTGGCGAGCTCCTCGTCGGTGCGCCCCACGCACGTGAACGCGGGCCCGGCGACGGTGAACCCGTCCATCGAGCCTTTCCCGCCCGCGGCAGCGACCGCGTGCCAGCGCGGGCAGCGTGACCTCGCGCAGGTACGACGGCGTGGTGAAGGCGTGGAAGAAGAACCCGTCGCACACCTCGCCCGCGACCTCGGTCATCAGCTTGCCCACGCCGGCGAGGTACACCGGCGGCGGTCCCCATTCGTGCGCGGGCGGCGAGAAGAACGGCGTCATGAGCGTGTGCGTGTAGAACTCGCCGTGGAAGTCGAGCTTGGTGCCGTCCTGCCAGCACGCCCAGATGGCCCGCAGCGCCCGCACGAACTCGTGCATGCGCGCGGCCGGGTGCGACCACGGCATCGAGAACCGTCGTTCGATGTGCGGCTTCACCTGCGAGCCGAGGCCGAGGACGAAGCGGCCGCGTCGAGAGGCGCGCCAGGTCGTAGCCCGTGGTCGCGAGCGTCATCGGCGTGCGGCCGAAGGCGATCGCGATCGAGGTGCCCAACGTGACCCGCTCGGTGACCTCCGCCGCCTGCACGAGCTGCAGGAACGGGTCGTGCATGGTCTCGCCGGTCCAGAGGCCGGCGTAGCCGGCCGCTTCACCCGCGGCCGCGGTGGTGCGGACGTCGTCGAACCCGCCGAGCATGCCGTCGATCAACACGTTCAGGCTCGCTCCACGAGGGACGCTCGCAGCAGCGCGACTTCGCCGTCGGTGAAGCCGTGCCCGAGCAGGTAGGGCTCGAACCCGCCGTGGGTGGCGTGCAGCCAGGCCAGCGTCTGCTCGCATGGTCTCGGCCTCCGCGGTCATGAACCGAGCGGCCGGTGGGCGACCGGTGCCTTCGGCGCGCTTGGCGGCGCGCTCCTTCAGGGCCTCGATCGCCGCCGAGGTGGCGGCGTAGTCGGCGACGATCTCCTCGTCGTCGACCTCGAGCAGCGAGAGCACGGTGGCGGCGATCAACCCGGCGCGGTCCTTGCCCGCGGCGCAGTGGAACACCAGCGGGTGGTTGGCGGGCTCGGCGATGATCTGCAGCACCTCCACGAACTCGGCGCCGGCGCTGTCGAGCAGGAACCGGTAGAGGTCGACGAGCGTCATCGTCTCCCAGTCGAGCCCCGCCTGCTCGCGCTTCTCGGGGTCGATGAGCGGGACGTGGTGGATGGTCACGCCGGCGTCGGCCATCGGCTTGTTCGGGAACGCGTCGACCTCGGCCGCGCCGCGCAGGTCGACGACGGTGCGCACGCCGCGCTCCTCGACCAGGTGGACGACGTCGTCGGGTGCCGCGTGCGCGAGCGAGTCGCTGCGGAACACACGACCGGCGCGGGTGACGCCGCTCGCGTGTGGGATGGCCGCCCAGGTCGCGGAAGTTCACCAGTCCGGAGATCAGGTCGTCCACGCCCGGAGACTATTCGCATCCCGGGAGGTAGCTTCCGGGAGGTGCGCGTGCTGGTGATCGGAGGGACCGGGCCGACGGGAATCCCGCTGGTGCAAGGGTTGGTCGACCGCGGCCACACGGTCACGATCCTCCACCGCGGCACCCACGAGCGCACCGAGACCCCGCCCGCGGTCGAGCACCTCCACGCCGATCCGTTCGACGAGGGCGCGACGCGTGCGATCCTGGCCGGTCGGACCTTCGACGTGACCTACGTGATGTACGGGCGCCTGCGCATGCTCGCCGCACTGCTCGGCGGGCACACCGGACGGGTGATCTCGGTCGGCGGCGTGCCGGCCTACCGGGGGTGGATGAACGCGTGGCTGTACGACCCGGCGGGGCTCCCGGTACCGGTGGGAGAGGACGCGCCGACCGTCGCCGAACCCGAGGAGGACGAGAAGGGGTACCGCATCGTCCGCACCGAGGAAGCGGTGTTCGAACACCACCCCGACGCCACGCACTTCCGGTACCCCTACGTGTACGGCCCCTACCAGCTCACCCCGCGCGAGTGGATCGTCGTGCGGCGCGTGCTCGACGGCCGGCGCCGGATCGTCGTCGCCGACGAGGGCCTCACGCTCCATCACCACGGCTACACCGACAACATCGCCCACGCCCTCCTGCTCGCGTTCGAGCAGCCCGAGGCGGCTGCGGGGAAGCTCTTCAACATCGCCGACGAGGAGGTGCTCTCCGTCCGGCAGGTCGTCGAGCTCATCGCCGCCGCGCTCGACCACGAGCTCGAGCTGGTGTCGATGCCCTACGACCTCGCGGTGCCGGCACGGCCGCTGCTCGCGCAACCGCTCCCCACGCATCGGGTGCTCGACGTGTCGCGCGTGCGCAACGACCTCGGGTACCACGACGTGGTGCCGGCGCGGGAAGCGGTCGGCCGCACCGCGCGCTGGTTGGCCGAGCACCCGCTCGTGGGCAGCACCGAGGAGCACACGCTCACCGATCCGTTCGACTACGAGGCCGAGGACCGTCTGATCGACGCGTGGCTGGCGGCCCGGTCCACCGTCCCGACGTTCGACGGCGCGTCGGAGCCGCGGTGGGGCCTCGCGTACAGCGGCCCGGGAGGACGTCCCCGGTCGAGCGCAGTGTTCGAGACCGAGTGAGCGGCCACTAGATTCGCCCGCATGGAACTTCGCATCGGTGTCGTCCACACGCCCAAGGAGCTCAACCTCGAGCTCGACGGAACCGCCGACGAGGTCGTCGGCACGATCGACAAGGCGCTGGCCGACGGCACCCCGGTGGTGTGGCTGACCGACAGCAAGGGCCGCCGCGTCGGGATCCCTGCCGAGCGCATCGCCTACATCGAGATCGTCGAGGACGGCGCGGCAGCAAGCGCGTCGGGTTCGGCCGATAGACCACTTCCCGACGGAGGGGCGCAGGTGAGCGGACTGCTCGACCGTCGGCTGCTCTTCTTCACGGGCAAGGGCGGCGTCGGGAAGAGCACCGTCACCGCGGCCACCGCGCTCCTCGCAGCCGACCAGGGCAAGAAGGTCCTGCTCGTCGAGGTCGACGCCAAGAACAACCTCACCGCGCTGTTCGAGCACGCGCCGGTCGGCTTCGAGCCTCGGCAGGTGCATCCCGGCGTGTTCGCGATGCAGATGGACACCGAGTCGTCGCTGCGCGAGTACCTGAAGGTGCAGGCGAAGGTCCCGGTGTTCGGGCGCATCGGTCCGATGGCGCGCGCGTTCGACTTCGTCGCCACCGCCGCACCGGGCGTGAAGGAGATCCTCACCGTCGGCAAGATCTGCTGGGAGCTGCGCGAGTCGCTCGAAGGACGCGCCGACTGGGACCTCATCGTGGTCGACGCCGCCGCCACCGGTCACGTGATCAGCCAGCTCGACGCGCCCGAGGCGATCCAGGAGCTGGTGGCGGTCGGGCCCATCCGCAACCAGACCGGCTGGCTGGTCGAGCTGCTGTCCGATCCCGCGCTCACCGCACTCAACGTCGTGACGTCGCCGGAGGAGATGCCGGTGAACGAGACCATCGAGCTGGTGGCGCGTGCCCGCGAGGAGCTCAACGTGCCGCTCGGGGTGGTGATCGTGAACCGGGTGCTGCCCGAGCTGTTCACCCATGCCGACGACGACGTGTTCGAAGCGCTGCGCGCGCCCGAGGCCGTGGCGGTCTTGGCGCGCCACGCCGGTGTCGGTACGACCGCGGTCATCGACGCGGCGCGGCTCGCGGTGTCGATGCGGCGCAGTCGGTCGGTGCACCTGAGCGAGCTGCGCGACGCGGTCGACCTGCCGCTGCTCCTCCTCCCATACCTGTTCGTGCGCGACCACGGCCTGCGGGTGACCCGCATGGTGGCCGAGGCCCTCGGCCAGGAGATGCTGTGACCACCGCCTCGAAGACGTGCAATCACTTGCGGCGCTGCTGTCCACGCGCGAGGTCGTCGTGTTCTGCGGCTCCGGCGGCGTCGGCAAGACGTCGACCGCGGCGGCCGCCGCCCTCACCGCGGCGGCGCGCCTCGGCGGCAAGGTGCTCGTGCTCACCATCGACCCGGCCAAACGGCTGGCCGACGCGCTCGGCCTCGAGGCGTTCGGCAACGTGGCGCGCCGCGTACCGCTCGATGCCTACACCGAGCTCGGCATCGAACCGCGCGGCGAGCTGTGGGCGGCGATGCTCGACACGAAGCGCTCGTGGGACGAGCTGGTGCTGCGCCACGCACCCGACGAGGCGACGGCCTACCGCATCCTCGACAACCGGATGTACCACAACGTCACCAGCCGGTTCGTCCAGAGCCACGACTACATCGCGATGGAACGGCTCTACGAGGTGCACGCGAGCGGCGAGTACGACCTCATCGTGATCGACACCCCGCCCACCCGGAACGCGATCGACTTCCTCGAGGCGCCCGCACGCATGGCCGAGTTCTTCGGGGGGCGGTTGCTCCGCTGGCTCACCATGCCCTACCGGCTCGGCGGTGGGCGCGGTGGACGCATGTTCAATGCCGCGAGCAAGCCCTTCTACCAGATGGCCGATCGCGTGCTCGGCAGTCAGTTCCTGCAGGACATCGCCGAGTTCTTCCTCAACTTCCAGTCGATGTACGCGGGCTTCGTCGAGCGGGCGGAGGCGGTCGAACAGCTGCTGCACGACCGGCGCACCACCTTCGCGGTGGTCACCACGCTCGAGGGTGCGCCGCTGCGGGAAGCGGAGTCCTTCTGCCGCGAGCTCACCGCACGCAGCTTCGACCTCGGCGCGCTCGTGCTCAACAAGGTCCTGCCCGAGTATCTGCTGTCGCCCGACGGCGACCACGCGGCCGAGGTGTTCTCGCGTGAGAGCGACGAGATCGCCGGCGAATTGGCCGCGACCGGCGTGGTGGGACTCGACGACGCGTCGTCGATCGCCCGCGTGCTGCGCACCGTCGCCGACTCGTTCCGCAACTACGAGGTGGTCGCAAGGCGGGAGGCGGAGCTGCGCACGGAGCTCACGCGCCTCGCACCGCCGGGACCCGAAGTCATCGTGAGCGTTCCCGCGTTCCCCGCCGACATCGACGACGCGCGCGCGTTGGCGCGCATCGGGGAAGCCCTCTTCGCGACCGGTGCCCCCAGTACGATCCCCTCGTGACCACGTTCTTCGAGCAGGCGCGCACCAAGACTGCGCTGTGGGGGGAGTCGTTGCGCCATGTGCAGCGGCTGGCGGCGTCGTGGCAGGCGCTGTCCGACCTGTGCTTCTCCGACCTCTTGCTGCTCGCACCCGTGGTGGGGGAGGACGGCAGCCGTTCGGTCGTGCTCGCCCAGGTGCGGCCCACCACCGGCCAGACCGTCTACCCGATCGACCTGGTCGGCGCGGTCGTCGACGAGGTGGCGCGCCCGCTGGTGTCGCGCGCCTTCCGCACCGGCGAGGTGGCGGAGGGCGACTCGCCCTTGCTCGGGTCGAGCGAGCGGGCCCACGTGCAGTGCATCCCGGTCCGCCACGCGGGGTCGGTGGTCGCGGTGGTCACGCGGGAGACCCGTCCCACCCTCGGCCGCAACCTCGGGGAGCTCGAGCAGTACTACCTGTCGACGTTCGAGCGCTTCGCGGCGATGATCGCCGAGGGCAGCTTCCCGTTCCGCCAGGACGACGACGAGTTCGAGGATCCGCCCCGCGTCGGCGACGGCGTGATCCTCCTCGATCCCCACCTGCGCGTCCGCTTCGCCAGCCCCAACGCGGTGAGCTCGATGCACCGCCTCGGCATCCACTCCTACACGTCCGGGCTCCACCTCGCGGAGATGGGCTTCGACCAGGACGCGGTCGACGTCGCCATCCGCGCGCGCCTCCCGGTCACCGAGGAGATCGAGCGCGGCGAGACGTCGCTCCTGTTGCAGGCGATCCCGCAGCTGTCCGACGACAAGGTGGTGGGTGTGTGCGTGCTCGTGCGCGACGTCACCGACCTCCGCCGTCGCGACCGTCTCCTGCTCTCGAAGGACGCCACCATCCGGGAGATCCACCACCGGGTGAAGAACAACCTGCAGACGATCGCCGCGCTGCTGCGACTCCAGGGGCGACGCTTGCAGTCACCCGAGGCGCAGGAGGCGATCGAGGAGTCCGAGCGGCGCATCCGCTCGATCGCCATCGTGCACGAGACCCTGTCGCGCGAACCGGGTGACGAGGTTCGCTTCGACGACATCGTGCAACCGCTCGTGCGGGTGGTGGCCGAGACCGTCACCGGTCCCGACCGCGACCTGCGCCTGGCGGTCGAGGGCGACGCCGGCATGTTGCCGGGCGACCTCGCGACCCCGCTCGCGGTCGTGCTCAACGAGCTGATGCAGAACGCGGTCGACCACGCCTTCCCCGACGACGCCGGTCGCCGCGTCGGCACGATCACGGTGCAGCTCGCGCGTACCGACGGTCAGCTCGTGGTCGACGTGGTCGACGACGGGGTGGGTCTCCCGCCCGGCTTCACCGTCGAGCAGTCGAGCGGGCTCGGGCTGTCGATCGTGCACACGCTGGTCACCAGCGAGCTCGGCGGCACCATCGAGCTCCGCAGCGACCACGGGACGCGCGTGCACCTCACCGTGCCGCTCAAGCCGAAGGCCACCACCAGCCTGTAACGCCGGCGAGCCGGCGAGCAAGTGCTAGCCGACCATGCGCTGCTTGGCCAGCCAGACCTTGCGCAGCTTGCGGCGCTCTTCCTCGGTGGCGCCACCCCAGATGCCGGCCTCCTGGTTGGTGGCCAGGGCGAACTCGAGGCATTCCTCGTTGACCGTGCATGCGCCGCAGATGCGGCGGGCGGTCTCGATCTGCTCGACGGCAGGGCCGCTGCTCCCGATGGGGAAGAACACGTCGGGATCGGAATCGAGACAGGCGGAACGTGTACGCCACACGCTCGACATCCCAATCGTGCGTGCGTACCCAGGTCAGTGCCACGCTTCGTTCCCCCATCCATGAATCAGGCGATATGTCCGGATTCCACGTCCCCGGGCCGAACCTCGAGGCGCTTGAGCCCGAGACTAATTTCGTCCGGCCGCACGCGCAAGGGGCTGATCAGGAATTTCCGCGGCTCTCGCCAGTGCGTGACATGGTGGACGGGATGCTCGTGCTCGCACACCGGGGAGCCAACCGCCTGGCGCCGGAGAACACGGTTCCCGCGATGAGGGAGGCGGTCGACCGGGGCGCCGACGGGGTCGAGCTCGACGTGCACCGCTCCGCTGACGGCGGCCTGGGGGTCCGCCACGACGCCACCGACGCCCCCGACGTCCCCGCGGGCCCCGAGGTCCCGATGCTGGCCGAGGTGCTCGACGTGTGCCGGGGCCGGCTGGTGAACGTCGAGATCAAGGACCCGCACGCCACCGACGACGTCGTCGCCCTGCTCGCCGACCGTGGTGACGACCAGGTGCTGGTGTCGGCGTTCGACTGGGACGTGGTGGACCGGGTGCGGGAACTGGCGCCGCACCTCCCGACCGGACTGCTGTCGTTCGGGGTCCCGCCCGACGAGGTGCTCGTCACTGCGGTGCTCCGGGGTCACACCGCGGTGCACCCCGACGTCTGGACGCTGCATGATCGATCGACGTCGCCGGGTTCGTCGCCCGGGCGCACGACCAGGGTGTGCAGGTGAACGTGTGGACGGTGAACGACGCCCACCAGGTCGAGATGCTGCGCGACGCCGGTGTCGACGCCGTCATCACCGACGACGAGCAGCTGTATCGGTTCGGTGAACGGGGTCAGGCGAGACGACACTGAGGCAGTCGGGTTCGTAGGTGATGGAGAGTCGCTCGACCTCGCCCAGGTAGTCGCCGTCGACCTGCCACGGGAACGGTGCGGCCGGCGGTGACCTCGACCGCGCGCACGTCGGCTCGTTGCACGATCTCGGGTGAGCTCGTGAGGTAGGTGATCCGGCCGACCGCCGCGGCCGCCGCGCGCACGACCACCGCGCCGCGCAAGGTGCGCAACAGGGTGAGCGTGAGCTCGCCGTCGAGCGACGCGCCGGGCGCGATCCGCAGCGGTCGTCGCCCCACGTACGCGTACGGGTCCGAGTTGGAGATCACCGCGTAGGGGCCGGCACCGACCTCGTCGCCGTCGACGGTGAAGGTGATCCGCGAGTCGCGGTCGTAGTGGCGGAACCACGTCGTGAGCGTCGTCGCCGCGAACGCGGGGTGCGCGAGGTAGCGCTTCACCGACGGCCGCATCTCCATGCGCCGGATGATGGCGGCGTCGAACCCGATGCCGAGGTGGAAGAGGAAGTGGCGTACTGGTGCACCGGGCGCGACCGCGGCACCGAGGCCGATGCGGCGCACGCCCCCTCGTTCGGGAGAGCGTCCGAGCGCGTCGACCACCTGCTGGGCGGCGACCGCGGGCTTGTAGGCGAGGCCGATGGTGCGGGCGAACACGTTGGTCGAGCCACCCGGGAGCGGCGCCAGCGCGACTCGGGACCCGGCGAGGCCACCGCCGGCCTCGTTCAGGGTGCCGTCACCGGCGAGGACCGCGACCACGTCGTAGCCGGCGTCGACCGCGTCGCGCGCGAGGGTTGCGGCGTGGTCGCGTCGCGTCGTCTCGGCGACGTCGACGTCGTGGGCGGCGCGCAGCACCCGCTCGACGTCGGCGCGCACGAGCGGGGTCACCGACGACGCGGTGGGGTTCACCACGAGAAGCACGCGCACGGCGGCGAACCCTACCCTGACGCGCCGTGCCCATTCCGACGAGACCCGATGCGCTGCGCGCCCTCGACGACGAGATCGTCACCTGCCGCGCGTGCCCCCGCCTGGTCGACTGGCGCGAGCAGGTCGCGGCGGAGAAGCGCGCCTCGTTCCGCGACGACACCTACTGGGGTCGTCCGGTCCCCGGGTTCGGCGACGCCCGCGCCCGGGTGCTGGTGGCCGGGCTCGCGCCGGCCGCGCACGGGGCCAACCGCACCGGGCGGGTGTTCACCGGCGATCGCTCCGGCGACTTCCTCTACGCCTCCCTGTTCCGCACCGGCTTCGCCAACCAGCCCACGTCGGTGTCGGCCGACGACGGCCTCGAGCTGCACGACCTCTACGTCACCGCCGCGGTGCGGTGCGCGCCCCCGGCGAACAAGCCGACCCCGGAGGAGCGCGACACCTGCCTGCCCTACCTCGTGCGGGAGCTCGACCTCCTGCGCCAGGTGCGGGTGATCGTGGTGCTCGGCGCGTTCGCGTACGACGCCGTCGCCAAGGTGCTGGCCGCCGCAGGCTCACCGCTGCCGATCCCGCGCCCCAAGTTCACCCACGGCGTGGAGGTGCCGACGGCGCGGGCCCTCGTGCTCGGGTGCTTCCACCCGTCACAGCAGAACACGTTCACCGGCAAGCTGACCGAACCCATGATCGACGACGTGTTTCTCCGGGCCCGCGACCGGGCCGAAGCGGTACCCTCGCGCCCGTGACTGGTGGCCGTCTGCTGGAGGGTGTGTACGTCGCCCTCGTCACTCCCTTCGCGTCCGACGGCTCGGTGGCGCTCGACGCCGTCGAGAGCCTGAGCGCCGAGTGCCTCGACGCCGGCTGCGCCGGCATCGTCGCCCTCGGCACCACCGGTGAGGCGCCGGCGCTCGATGCGGCGGAGCAGCGCGCGGTCATCGACGTGTGCGCACGGGTGTGCGCCGAGCGCGACGCCCAGCTCATCGTCGGGGCGGGGACCAACAGCACCGCCAAGACCATCGCCACGGTCGAGGCGCTGGCGGGAACGCCGGCCCTGGCGGCGGCGCTGGTCGTCGTGCCGTATTACGTCCGCCCGTCCGAAGCCGGGAATCGTCGCTCACATCCGAGCGGTGGCGGCGGCGAGCCCGGCCCCGGTCGTCGTCTACAACATCCCGATCCGCACCGGACGGAACCTCGGTGCCGCCGGCGTGCTCGAGCTCGCGCGCACGCCGAACGTCGTGGGCATGAAGCAGGCGGTCGGCGCGCTCGACACCGACACGCTCGAGATCCTGGCCCGCGCGCCGAGCGACTTCTCCGTGCTCGGCGGCGACGACGCGTTCTTCCTGCCCACCGTGCTCATGGGCGGTGCGGGCGCCATCTCTGCCGCCGCCAACCTGTGTCCCGAGCGCTTCGCCGCCATGATCGACTGCGGTCTCGCGGGCAAGGTCGACGACGGACGTGCCCACGCCGAGGCGCTCCTCCCCGTGGTGCAGGCCGGCTTCGCCGAACCGAACCCGTCGGTGTTCAAAGCCGTGCTCCACGCGCAGGGTCGCATCCCGACGCCCGACGTCCGCCTGCCGCTCGTCAACGCGTCGGACGACGCGGTGGCGCGGGCCATGGCGGCCGTCGACGCCGCTCGGTAGAATCGGCACGCTTCCGTTCCGTTACTCGAACTTCCCTTGCGAGCCGCATGACGAGCACCCTGAGCGAGCGCGCGCAGTCACACGCCGAGGAGCGTCGTTGGTGGATCCTCGCGGTGCTGTGCTTCAGCCTGCTCGTGATCGTGCTCGACAACACGATCCTCAACGTCGCCATCCCCACCATCGTGCGCGACCTCGACGCCACGAACAGCCAGCTGCAGTGGATGGTCGACGCGTACACGTTGGTGTTCGCCGGTCTGCTCCTCACCGGAGGCAGCCTGGGTGACCGCTTCGGCCGCCGGGGTGCCCTGCAGTTCGGGCTGGTGGTGTTCGGCCTCGGCTCGCTGGCGTCCGCCTTCGCGACGTCGTCGGAGCAGCTCATCGCGACGCCGCGCGTTCATGGGCATCGGCGGCGCGTTCATCATGCCGGCGACGCTGTCGATCATCACCAACGTGTTCCCGACGCGCGAGCGCGGGAAGGCGATCGGCGTGTGGGCGGCCACCGCCGGGCCTCGCCGGCGTCCTCGGACCGCTCACCGGCGGCTTCCTGCTCGAGCACTTCTACTGGGGCTCGATCTTCCTGGTGAACATCCCGATCGTGATCGTCGGCCTGCTCGCCGGCGTGTTCCTCATCCCCACGTCGAAGGACCCGTCGGCACCCCGGCTCGACCCCGTCGGCGCGGTGATGTCGATCGTCGGCCTCAGCGTGCTGCTCTACGGGATCATCGAGGCGCCGCAGGACGGTTGGACGGATCCGAAGATCCTCCTGTGCTTCGTCGTCGGGCTCGCGGTGATCGGGATGTTCCTGATCTGGGAGTCGCGCTCCGACCACCCGATGCTCGACGTGAAGTTCTTCGAGAACCCCCGGTTCACCGCCGCCAGCCTCGGCATCATGATGGTGTTCTTCGCCATGTTCGGCGCGACGTTCCTGCTCACGCAGTACTTCCAGTTCGTGCTGGGCTACACGCCGTTCGAGACCGGCATCCGCTTCCTCCCCATCGCGCTCTGCATGATGGTGCTGTCGCCGCTCAGCGCGCGGTTCGTCCATCGCCTCGGCACCAAGCTCGTCGTCGGCACCGGCCTGCTCATGGTCACCGCCGGCCTGGTGTCGTGGGCGTCGCTCAGCGCGACCAGCCCCTACTGGCCCGACATCATCTGGCGGCAGGCGCTCATGGCCAGCGGCATGGCGCTCACCATGGCCCCCGCCACCGAGTCGATCATGGGCTCGCTGCCGCTGGGCAAGGCCGGCGTCGGCTCCGCGGTGAACGACACCACCCGCCAGGTCGGTGGTGCGCTCGGCGTCGCCGTCATCGGCAGCGTGCTCGCCTCGATCTACGGCTCGCAGGTCGGCGACTTCCTGCACGGCAAGCCGGTCCCGAGTGGCACCGCGGCCCAGCTCAAGCAATCGCTCGGCCTCGCACTCGCGGCGGGGGACAAGGTGCCGGGCCTCAGCACCACCGCCATCGACGGCTTCATGGACGGCATGCACGCCGGCGTGCTCGTCGCCGCCGCGGTCGCCTTCGTCGGCGCCGTCGTCGCCTTCGTCTGGCTCCCCGCCCGCGCGAGCTACGACGCCCTCGCCGACACGCACGGCGACGCGCCGGTCGAACCCGTCCCCACCGTCGTCACCTGATCGGGGAAGGGAAGATGGAGACCGTGCGCCGCGCGCCGGGCCGCCCCCGCAGCTCCGAGGCCGACGAGGCCATCCTCGAAGCCGCGGTCGATCTCTTCGCCGAGGTCGGTCTCGCAGCCTTCACGATGGAAGGTGTCGCCGCCCGCGCCGGCGTCGGCAAGAACACCCTCTACCGCCGCTACTCCAACAAGCTCGACCTCGTCGTCAGTGCGGTGCGTTGCTACACCAACGTCGGCGCGCCGCCACCCGACACCGGCACCACCCGCGGCGACGTGCGCGCCCTCGTCGACGATCTCGTCGCCATCGTCACCGAGACCCCCATGGGCCGCATGCTCCCGATCCTCGTCGCCGCCCGCACCCGCGCCCCGGAGCTCGACCTCGCCTACCGCGAGATCGTCGCCGACAAGCGCGCCCGCAGCGCCGCCATCGTCCGCCGCGGCATCGAGCGCGGCGACTTCCGCCCCGACGTCGACGTCGAGCTCGTCGTCGACGCCTTCGTCAGCGCCGTCTTCTACCGATTCCTGGTGACCAACGCTCCGCTCGACGAGGCCTTCCGCGTCGCGGTGGTCGACAGCGCCCTCCGGGCCTTCGGCACCTAACCCGGCGGCGCTCGCTCCGCGCGGGATCGCAGCTTGCCGGCCTGCCGGTCGCGTTCGGTCTTGGCCCAGTGGTCGGGCTTGCAGCGGCCCTTCAGGTTCTCGTAGCTCGTCGGTCCGTCGTTCGCCACCGGGTCGTCGTGGTCCCACTCGAGCCCGTAGTGCCGGTCGCAACCGTCGTCGACGCACACCGCGCCGTCGAGCCGCTCGGGGTCACCCAATTCCAACGCCGTGCGGAGCAAGGCGGGGATGTGCCGCCCGTAGTGGACGATCGTGTCGATCTTCGTACCGTCGCGCAGCACGACCTTCACGAACGCATCCACCGCCGCGGCGCGCACCACGCTGACCGGTACCGGCCCGCCCCCGATGACGTGGCACAGCTCACCCTCGTGGGTGTGCCCCCGCACCGCCGCGCGCAGATCACACACGTACACGACGTCGGCTCGTGGGGCGTTGCCCTTCCCGCCACCCTTCGTCATCGCAACCAACGCGTCGGCCGCGTGCAGTTCTCGCGCCTCCGTGCTGCTCGCACGTCGAGCCGCGCGGTGCACGCGATCCGTCTCGCGATCGAGCCGGTTCACGAAGGGCACCCCGACCTCGGGCGGAAGCCGGAATTGTCCCGCGACCATGCCGTCGCCGTCGACCCAGTGACGGAGCGACCGTGCTGCCTGCTGGCGACGGTGCAGCTCGTCCCGGTCGATCGACTCCAACACCACCCGGCGCGCCTCTTCGCGCAATCCCGCCATCCCGCGGGCCGACGCGACCTGCAACAGCGCATCCTCGGAACCCGGCACGGCCGCTTCGGCGCGCACGATCTCTCGCGCCTGACTCAACGACACCGTGCCGTCGGCAACCGCCGAACTCGTGGCCGGACATTCCCCGAGCGCGGCCGTGGTCGCCAACGAGTCGCGGGCTTGCGCAGGAGTCGTGCCGATCGTGCGCGCCACCCACTCGGCATCACCCTGATTGCACGCGACCGCCCGCGCCGACGCCCGAGCCGCGGCCGCGGCGCATGCCTTGGCCGCTCGAGCGAGCTCCTCTGCGAGTCGCCGGCAGTCGTCACCCGACCAACGATCCGCTTCGAACCGCGCCGCCGCCGCGCGCACTTCCACCAACAATTCCACGAACCGCGCCACGACCCTCCTCCGCGATCTTCGAAACGGAAAGGCTTCGAAACGGAAAGGAAGGTCGTCAGCCCGACCTTCGAGGCTCTTCGCATGCTATCGAACGCGTGTTCGGGGTGCAAGGAGTTCTTCAGGCGGTACTGTCCGCGATCGGACAGGGGGCGCCGCATGGCTCGCATCGTCGTGATCGGCAGTGGGGTCGTGGGGTCGTGCGCGGCGATGATGCTCGCCCGCGACGGCCACCACGTCACGGTGCTCGAGCGTGACGCCGCGCCGCCGCCCGACCCTGACGTGGCGTGGACCGAATGGGAACGACGGGGCGTCAACCAGTTCCGGATGTTGCACTACTTCCTCCCGCGATTCCCGCGGTGATGCAGGAGAACGTTCCCGAGGTCATCGCGGCGTTCCACGATGCCGGCGCGGTGGTCGTGAACCCGCTGCGCGATGCGCCCGCCGAGGTGACGGGTGGCTTCCGTCCCGGCGACGAGCAGTTCGACGCGGTCACCGCGCGCCGCCCCGTCGGTGAGGCCGCGATCCGCGAAGGTCCTGGGCACGACTCCGGGCGTGACCGTCCGTCGTGGGTTCGCGGTCGCCGGCTTCGTCACCGGAGATCCGATCGCCGACGACGTCCCTCATGTCGTCGGCGTCCGCGGCGACGACGGCGAAGAGGTCCGCGCCGACTACGTCGTCGACTGCGGTGGCCGCCGGTCCGCGCTGCCGCGCATGTTGGCCGACGTCGGTGCCATCGGACCGGTCGAGGAGGTCGAGGACTGCGGCTTCGTGTACTACGGGCGTCACTTTCGCAGCACCGACGGCGCGATCCCGCCTGCATTCGGGCCCCCGCTCATGCCGTACACGAGCTATTCGACGTTGACGTTGCCCGCCGACAACGGCACCTGGGCGGTCGGTGTCATCACGAGCTCGCGGGACGCGCAGTTGCGGAAGCTGAAGGACTCCGAGGTGTGGGAGCGGGTCGTCAAGGGCACGCCGCTCGTCGCGCACTGGTGCGACGGGGAACCCATCTCCGACGGCGTGGCGGTGATGGCGAAGATCGAGGACCGTCACCGCACGTTCGTGATCGACGATCGGCCGATCGCAACCGGCGTCCTTCCCCTGGCCGACGCGTGGGCCTGCACCAATCCGTCCCTCGGGCGGGGCATGTCGATCGGCACCGTGCACGCAGCCGCGCTCCGCGACGTCCTGCACGACTCGCCGGACGACCACTACGCGACCGCACGGGTGTGGCACGACACCACCATGGCCACGGTCGAACCGTGGTACCGCACGACCCTGACCTTCGATTCGGGCCGTCTCGCGGAGATCGACGCGCAGATCGCGGGCGTGCCCTTCGATCCGGATCCCGGATACGGCGCCGCGCTCGCGCTGCAGTGTGCCGCGGGCAAGGATCCCGATCTGCTCCGCGCGATGGTCAAGGTCCTCAGCGTGCTCGAGCTCCCCGAGCGCGCGCTCGCCGATGCCGACCTCGCCGAACGCGTCGGGGACCTCGGGAACGGGTGGCGCGACGAGACCCTGCCCGGACCGAGCCGCGAAGAGCTGCTGGCACTCGTCGGCTGAACGCCGCGAGCACCGAGAGAGGAACCCGATGGACACCAACGAGATCGTCGCCACGTATTGCTCGGCGTGGAACGAACCCGACCGGTCGAAGCGCACCGCGCTGCTCGAAACCGCGTGGGCCGACGACGGCGTCTACCACGACCCGACCGGTACCGCTGAGGGCCGAACCCAGCTGGTCGAGCACATCGCGGGGTTCCACGACACGTTCCCCGGACACACGATCGAACCCGCCAGTGGCGTCGACGACAACGGCAACAGCTTGCGGTTCGCGTGGGTCATGCGCGGTCCCGACGGGATCGCGCTCGAAGGCATCGACTACGTCGAGCTCGCGTCCGACGGTCGCATCCGGCGGATCGAGGGCTTCTTCGGGCCGTTCCCGCCGCTCGAGGCCTGAGTAGGGGTCAGCCGGTGGCGGCTTCGTCGCCGTCGACGCCCGCGGGCACGAGCTCCGGCGTCCACCGGTGGTCGCCGTCGTGCTCGGGCGTGAGCAGGCAACGCAGGCGGTAGTGCAGGCGCGTCGAACGGACCTCGTCACACGTTCGAGACGTGGAGCTGTGCTCCCGCTGGTCCGCCATGGCTCCAGTATCGGCGCTGGAGCCGAATCCGTTGAGGCCATTTCGTGACCAACCGGTGAACACCTGCTCGCAACCGGCTGTCTGGTGAACTGAAGCGGTGCACACCGTCGTGCTCTCCGACACGCATCTGCGGGACGACGGCAGGCGCCGGCTGCCCGATCCCGTCTACGTCGCGCTGCGCGGTGCCGACGCGATCCTCCACTGCGGCGACGTGGTCGAAGCCGGCCTCCTGCAGGAGCTGGCGGGCTACGCGCCGGTCCATGCGGTGCTCGGCAACAACGACGTGACCTTGCGCGGCACCCTCCCCGAACGGCTGCTCGTCGAGCTCGACGGGGTGCGCATCGGCATGGTGCACGACTCCGGACTCACCAAGGGCCGGGCCGCTCGCGTGCACCGCATGTTCCCCGACTGCGCGGTTGTGGTCTTCGGTCACAGTCACGCGCCCGTCGACGACGAGGGCATCGACGGTCAGCGGCTGTTCAACCCCGGATCACCGACGCAGCGCCGCATGCAACCCCACCCGTCGTTCGGTGTCCTCGATCTCGACGACGGACTGATCACCGGCCACCGGATCTTCACCCTCGACTGATTACCAGAGCTCGTCGGTGTACTTGTCGGTGCCGAAGTCGGTCTGGATGAACGGGCCGGTCCACACGTGGCTGGCGAGGCCGCTGTCCTCGATCGCCTGGCCGATCTTGGCGTAGCCGTCGGCCCACCCCTCCTCGGGGTCGTGGTCGAGGAAGTGGAGCTGCAGGAAGCGGTTGGGTCCTGCGGCGGGCGGCGGCACGTCGGCGGGACGGTCGTCGAGCAGTGGGAGCGTCGTCGCGTCGAGCACGACGTCGGGGCCCCACGACTGCGCGCACGCATCGGGCAGGTACGTCTCGCGGAACCACGCGTCGACCTCGTCGTGCGTGTGTCCCTCCTTCACGTCGCCGGCGACGACGACCAGCCCCGGGTAGTTGTGATCCAGCGCGAGCTCGATGGTGCAGCTGCCGTCGGTGGCGCGGTGCGCCCACCGCTTCTCGTACAGCAGCGTGTGCACGTGCGTGCGCGCCTCGAACATGCGGCCGTTCGCGTGCAGCCACGTGACCTGCTCGACGGCCCACTGGTTCCACTCGTCGTGCTTGCCTTCGAGCACCCAGTAGATCGCGAGGTACGACCCGGTGAGCGGGTCGGGCGTCATGTCGGTCTGCTTCGGGTAGCGCAGATCCTTCAGCCGCCGGGTGGCGACGAAGCGGTCACCGGCGAACTGCCACTCGCCGACCATGCACCCCGAATAGAAGTGGTCGTGCTCGTACCAGCGGTTGTACTCGACCTCACGGCCCTGCTCGGGCTCGACCATGGTGAACAGCAACGTCCCGAGCTTGATCGGGTAGTCCTCCATGCCGGGGATTGCTGCCATCGTCGCTCCTTCGTCCGGGGCCGGGCGAGCGAAGCTAGCTTGTTTCTGACGGACCGTCAGGTCCGTCGACGGGCTCGAGGAGGCACGCACATGGGGGACTACCGGCCGTCGCACGTGGGGCTCTGCGTGCGCGACCTCGACCGCTCGCTGCGGTTCTTCTGCGACGGTCTCGGCTTCGAGCGGGCCGAAGGCTTCGAGCTCGACAGCGACGCCGCCCCCGGTCTCGACCGCAGCCTCGAGGTCCCCGGTCCCGTGAAGATCGTCTCGCAGTTCATCCAGAACGACACCATGAAGATCGAGCTGCTGCACTTCGTCTCGCCCGGTGTCGACGGCACGCCCTCGGCGGTGCGCAACCAGGTGGGCCTCACCCACCTGTCGTTCTACGTCGACGACCTGGAGGCCGCCACGAAGCACCTCGTGGATTGTGGGGCGACCGTCATCGAGGAGACGCGCGCCAGCCCCGGCATCGACCTGCTGTTCCTGGCCGATCCCGACGGCGTGCGGGTCGAGCTCATGGCCCTGCCTGCTTGATGATGGCCGCCTGACGCATGGCCGACGTCGAGCTCACCGACGACGACGAGCGCTTCCGGCGCGACGTCGCCGCCTGGCTCGCCGACCACGTCGTCGGCGAGTACGCGGAGCTGAAGGGCCGCGGCGGCCCCGGTGACGAGGACATCGGTTTCGACGTGCGCGTCGCGTGGGAGCACGAGCTCGGCAAGGCGGGGTTCATCGGTCTCGGGTGGCCGGTGGAGTCGGGCGGTCGCGGCGCGACGCTCGACCAGCAGATCATCTGGGCCGAGGAGTACGCGCGTGCGGAGGCGCCCGCGCGCGTGAACCACATGGGCGAGAACCTGCTCGCGCCGACGTTGATTGCCTACGGCACGCGCGAGCAGCAGGAGCGGTTCCTGCCCGGCATCCTGCGCGGCGACGAGCGGTGGTGTCAGGGCTACAGCGAACCGAACGCGGGCTCCGATCTCGCCAACGTGGCGACGCGCGCGCACCGCGACGGCGACGAGTGGGTGGTCAACGGCCAGAAGGTGTGGACGTCGCTCGCGCACGTGTCGCACTGGTGCTTCGTGGTCGCGCGCACCGACCCGCAGTCGTCGCGTCACCAGGGCCTGTCGTTCCTGCTCGTGCCGATGGAGCAGCCCGGCGTCGAGGTGCGTCCGATCGTGCAGCCCACCGGTGGCGGCGAGTTCAACGAGGTGTTCTTCGACGACGCGCGCACGGAGGCGTCGCTCGTCGTCGGTGAGGTCGACGACGGCTGGAAGATCGCGATGGGGCTGCTCGGCTTCGAGCGTGGCGTGTCGACGCTCGCGCAACAGGTCGGCTTCGAGCGCGAGCTCGACCACGTGCTCGACCTCGCGCGCGCACACGGTCGCGGTGCCGATCCCGGGTTGCGCACGCGCCTCGTGGACGCGTGGATCGGGCTGCGCCTGATGAAGTGGAACGCGATGCGCAGCATGGCCGCGAAGGGCGTGCCCGGGCCGGAGGCGTCGATCTCGAAGCTGTTCTGGGGCACGTGGCACCGCGACCTCGGCAACCTGATGATCGACGTGCTCGGCGCCGACGGCCTGATCGGCGAATCCCTCCCGTACGAGCTCACGCTCGAGCAGAAGCTGTTCCTGTTCAGCCGCTCCGACACGATCTACGGCGGGTCGAACGAGATCCAACGTAACGTCCTCGCCGAGCGGGTGCTCGGCCTGCCGAAGTAGGGGGATCCGTCATGGGCATCGAAGTCGGGGGACACGTCGAGCCAGGGTTCGAGGGCGTTCGTGATGCCTTCGCCAACAACTTCGAGGAACACGGCGAGGTGGGGGCGAGCTACGCCTTCTACGTCGAGGGCACCAAGGTCGTCGACATCTGGGGTGGTGTCCGCACCGACACCGGTGGTGCGTACGACGACGACACGTTGCAGATCGTGTTCTCGTCGACCAAGGGCGCCACCGCCGCGTGCGCACACCTCCTCGCACACCGCGGGCTCCTCGACGTCGACGCCCCCGTCGTCACGTACTGGCCCGAGTTCGGCCAGGCGGGCAAGGAGCACATCCCCGTGCGCTGGTTGCTCAGCCACCAGGCCGGGTTGCCCACGGTCGACGCCAAGCTGACGCGCGAAGAGGCGTTGGCGTGGGACCCGGTGATCCATGCACTCGAGGTGCAAGCGCCGTACTGGGAGCCGGGCGTCGCGGACGGGTACCACGCGCTCACCTACGGACACCTCGTCGGCGAAGTCGTGCGTCGTATCGACGGCCGCAGCCTCGGCACGTTCTTCCACGAAGAGTTCGCCGAGCCGCTCGGGCTCGAGTTCTGGATCGGGCTGCCCGAGGAGTTCGACGCGCGTGTGGCGCCGATGATCTCGATGGGTACCGCGGATGGTCCGAGCATCGAAGACATGCTCGGCGCCGACTCGATGATGGTTCGGGCGCTGACGCTCAACGGTGCGTTGTCGGGTGGTGACCTGGCGTGGAGCGCGAACCAACGCGACTTCCGCGCCGCCGAGCTCCCCGCCGGGAACGGCGTCGCCAACGCGCCGTCGCTGGCTCGGTTGTACGCAGGACTCATCGGCGGGGTCGACGGCGGTCCGTCGGAGGGGCTCCTCTCGCCGGAGCAGATCGACGCCGCCCGCGTGTTGCAGACATCGGGCGCCGATCAGGTGCTGTCGTTCCCCGGCATCGACGTCGAGTCGACCATCGCGCTCGGCTTCTGGTCGGCATCAGCGTTCGCGCCGTTCGGCGGCCGGCACGCGTTCGGTCACTCGGGTGCGGGCGGGTCGGTCGGCTTCGCCGATCCCGAGCACCACGTCGCCGGCGGCTACGTGATGAACAAGATGGTCATGGCCATCTCCGCGGATCCGCGGTCGAGCGCCCTCATCCGCGCCAGCTACGAAGCCGCCGGCGCGACCATCACCCACGTCTGACGCCCCGCCCTCCCCGCGAGGTTGCGTCACCTGACGGCGTTATACGCCGCTGAGTGACGCAACCTGTGCTTTAGCGGCGCTGGAAGTTCGGAGTGCGCTTCTCCGCGAACGCCTTGGGGCCTTCCTTGGCGTCCTCGGAGGCGAAGACGGCCTGGCCGTACGCGAACTCGTGGGCCAGCGCTTCCTGCTCGGTCATGCCGTCGGTCTCGCGCAGCGTGCGCAGGATGGCCTCGACCGCGAGCGGGCCGTTGTTGTTGATCGTCTCCGCGATCTCGAGCGCCTTGGTGAGTGCCTGACCGTCGGGCACCACGTGGCCGATCAGTCCGATGCGCGCCGCCTCTTCGGCGGTGATGTGCTTCGCGGTCAGCAGGATCTCCGCCGCGTGCGTGTAGGGGATCTGCCGGCGCAGTCGGACGGCCGATCCGGCCATCGGGTACAGCGACCAGCGCGCTTCGCTCACGCCGAAGCGCGCCGACTCGCCGGCGACACGGATGTCGGTGCCCTGCAGCAGCTCGGTGCCGCCGGCGATGGCGACACCCTCGACCGCGGCGATGAGCGGCTTCGACGGCTGGTAGTGGCGGAGGAGGCCCTTGTACGGGAGGTCGGAGTCCTCGGCCATGCGGGCGGCGACGTCGATCTCGGAGTCGGTGTCTTCGGCGTCGCCTGCCATCGCCCGCAGGTCGGCGCCCGAGCAGAAGTTGCCTCCGGCGCCGGCGAGGATGATCGAGCGGACGTCGTCGTCGGCACAGGCCTCGACCATCGCGTCGTACATCCGGGTGAGCATCGCCCCGGTGAGCGCGTTCATGCGCTGGGGCCGGTTCATCGTGATGACCATCGTGTGGCCCTGGCGTTCGACGAGTGCGTCGGGCATCGAGCGGCTCCCCTTGCTGACGGGCGAAGACGGGCGTACTCTGCCACACGAATGCTTGCGCACGCGCAAGTAACTCGAGCCCCTGGGGGGACCAGTGCGCACACCGATCTGTGACCGGCTCGGCATCGAACTGCCGATCTTCGCCTTCTCGCACTGCCGCGACGTCGTCGCCGCGGTCAGCAAGGCCGGCGGCTACGGCGTGCTCGGCGCGCTCGCCTATGCCCCCGACCAGCTCGAGATCGAGCTGAGCTGGATCGACGACCACGTCGACGGCATGCCCTACGGCGTCGACTTCGCCATGCCCGCCAAGTACGTGGGCAAGGGCGGCGGGGCGGAGGCGAGCCTCGCCAACCTCCACGAGATGATCCCGGCCGAGCACCAGCAGTTCGTCGAGGACCTGCTGCAGGAGCACGGCGTGCCTCCGCTGCCCGACGACCTGAACACGGGCGTCGTGAAGGCGGCGGGCCTCGGGGTCGACGAGGAGGGTCCCGGTCAGGTCGAGGTCGCGCTCTCGCACCCCGTGTCGATGGTCGTGAACGCGCTCGGCCCGCCGCCGCCGTACGTCGTCGAGGCGGCGCACGAGCGCGGCATCCTCGTCGGCGGGTTGGTCGGCAACCGCCAGCACGCCGAGCGCCAGGTCGCGCAGGGCACCGACGTGATCGTCGCCCAGGGGACCGAAGCGGGTGGCCACTGCGGCGACGTGTCGACGATGGTGCTGGTGCCCGAGGTGGTCGACGCGGTCGGCCCCGACGTCCCCGTGCTCGCGGCGGGCGGCATCGGTCGTGGTCGGCAGATGGCGGCGGCGATGGCGCTGGGCGCGCAGGGCGTGTGGACCGGCTCGATCTGGCTCACCGTGACCGAGGCCGACACCAACCCGATCGCGGTCGAGAAGATGCTCGCGGCCAACTCGCGCGGCACGGTGCGCTCGCGGTCGATGACGGGCAAGCCGGCCCGTCAGCTGCGCACCGCGTGGACCGACGCCTGGGAGCGCGACGACACGCCCGACCCGCTTCCGATGCCGCTGCAGGGCATCGTGTTCTCGGAGGCGGCGCGCCGGATCTCCCGCGTGCAGGAGCGCGACCTCACCGGGTTCCCGGTGGGTCAGATCGTCGGCAGCATGAACCGCGTGCGGCCGGTGCGCGACGTCATCTTCGACATGGTCGAGGAGTGGGTGGAGACGACGCATCGGCTCGACTCGTTGATCGAGACGGACTGATCGAGACGGAGTGAGCTCGACTGACTCGACCGACCTCGAGCGCATCCACGAGTTCACCGCGCTGGTCATCGCGAGCACGCGCAGCCCGCGCCAGCGCGAGCGGCTGCAACGCGCGCTGAGGTTGTCGCTGTCGGAGACCAACCTCGGCACGCTGCGCCTGGTGCAGCGCCACGGACCGGTGGCGGTGAGCGAGGTCGCGCGCCGGCTCGAGGTCGACCTGTCGAACGCCAGCCGTCAGGTCCGCGCGCTCGAAGACCAGGGCCTGGTGACGCGCGCGCCCGACCCCGACGATCGCCGCGTCGCGCGCGTCGCGATCACCGCGGCGGGACGTCGCGTGCTCGAGCGGGCGCGCGCGATCGCGCTCAACGACTACGCGGTCGCGCTCGACGACTGGTCCGCCCGCGACCGGGCCCAGCTCGCGGAGCTGCTCGACCGCTTCCGCACCGCGCTCCTCGCCACCGAGCCCGACGAGTCGGGCTGGGCCGTCAAACCGTCCTCGACGCCAAGGGTCAGGGCGCGTAGGTGAGCAGTCCGGTGGCCATGTCGACGAGGTTGGTCTTCCACTCGTCCTCGGCGAGGAGACCCTGGCCGCCTTCGTCGTCGATGATGCGGGCCCGTTCCGCGACCTGCAGCAGCACGAGGTCGAACGACGCCACCGCGCGCTCGCGCACGAGGTGCTCGGGCAGGTCGGGGAGTGCCTCGTGGATGAGCTCGGCCTGGGCGCGCACCGACGCCAGCGACGGCGGGTCGGTGCCCTCGAGCAGGTGCTGGCGCAGCGGCAGCCGGATCACGAACTGGAACACGACCCGGATGTAGTCGCGCCCGTCGGGCGTGGCCAGCCACGCGCAGCTGCGGTCGACGAGCCCCTCGACCACCTCGCGGACGTCGTGGGGCCCGGAGTGGAGCTCGGCCTCGATCGCGGCGTGCTCCTCGTCGCTCAGCCGGTAGCGGTCGATGATCGCCTGGACCAGCTCGGGCCGTCCGCCGAAGTGGTAGTGCAGGGCCGACGCGTTGCGCTGGCCGGCGAGCTCGTTGATGTCGCGCAGCGGCACGTCGAGGCCCTGACGGGCGAAGAGGTGCAGGGCGGCGCGGAGCAGCTTGTCCCGCGTCGTCTCGGGCATCTTCAAGGGCGCGACCTGGGCCATCAGGTGTCTAATCTAGGGTCATTAACCCGGTCTGCTGCGGGTTGCCAGGGGGAGACGCACATGTCGAACGGCTATCTCGTCATCTCGGCCGACTGCCACGCCGGTCCCGACTCGCCCGTGTACCGCGAGTTCCTCGACCCGCAGTACCGGGAGCAGTTCGACGAGGAGCTCGGCGCACGCGACGCGCTCATGCAGCAGATGCGGCGTGAGCGCTTCGGCACCGACGACGACGTCTTCTCCGGCAGCGCGGAGTTCCAGGAGGAGTGGTTCGGCGAGGACGAAGACGGCAACAGCCTCCACGAGCTCGGTCTGCGCGGAGGCTGGGACGCCAAGAAGCGCGACGAGGAGCTGTCGGCCGACGGCGTGACCGGCGAAGTCGTGTTCCCGGGGCCCGACGCGGTCACCGGCAAGATGGGTGCGCCGTTCGGCGCCGGCTTCGCCATCGACTCCACCGCCGATCCCGAGCTCGTGCTCGCCGGCGCACGGGCCTACAACCGCTGGGCGGCCGAGCTGTGCGGCCAGAGCCCGCAACGCCGCGCCGGTCTGATCGTGGCGCCGATCCTGGGCGACATCGACGGCGGCATCGCCGAGATCACGCGGGCGCACGGCGAGGGGCTGTGGGGCGGCGTGATCATCCCCGCGCAGTGGGGCGAGTACGCGTCGTACACGAACTACAAGTACGACCCGATCTGGGAGGTGTGCGAGTCGCTCGATCTCCCGGTCCACACGCACTCGGGCCCGGCCGCGCACGCCGATTACGGCGCGGTGCCCGGTGTGCTCGGGCTCTACGCGAGCGAGACGGTGTGGTGGACGTCGCGACCGCTGTGGTTCCTGCTCTGGTCGGGCGTGTTCGAGCGCTTCCCGGGCCTGAAGATGGCGGTCACCGAAGCCGGCTCGTACTGGGTGCCCGACCTGCTGTGGCGCTCCGACTCGCTGATCCTCAAGGACCAGGGGTCGCGCAAGCTCGACGACAGCGTGCGCGGCCTGCTCACGATGCTCCCGAGCGAGTACTTCGACCGCAACATCAAGATCGGGTCGTCGAACACACGTCGCCGCGAACTGGCGCGCCGCTACGAGATCGGCGTCGGCAACATCATGTGGGGCAACGACTTCCCGCATCCCGAGGGCACCTGGCCGTACACCAAGCGGATCCTCGGCGAGGCCTTCCACGACATCCCCGTCGACGAGACGCGGCAGATCCTCGGACTCAACGCGGCCGAGTTCTACGGCTTCGACGTCGACGCGCTCCAGCCCATCGCCGACGAGATCGGGCCGACGGTCGAGGACCTCGGCCAGACCGACACGGCCGCCTTCGCCAAGTGGGACGACCTGCGCGCCGCCGGCCGCCACTGGCTGACGGGCCGCGAGGCGGTGCCGGTCGCGCCGTAACCTGCGCGAGATGCCCTCGAGTGAACTGGCATTGGAAGGCAAGGTCGCGCTGATCACCGGCGCGGGCCAGGGCGTCGGCCGCGGCATCGCCGTGGCCCTGGCGAAGGCGGGCGCCGAGATCGTGGTGCTCGAGCTCGATCCCGACACCGGTGCGCGCACCGCGCGCGAGATCGAGGAGCTGGGCGGGCTCGGCGGACGTGGTGGTGGCGCGATCGCGGTCGCCGGTGACGTGCGGCAGCGCGCCGACTGCGAGGCCGCGGTCGCGGCGGCGGTCGACCGCTTCGGTGGTGTGGACGTCCTCGTCAACAACGCGCAGCAGGTGCCGACGGGACCGCTCGACGCGTGCACCGACGACGACATGTACGCGGCATGGGAGTCGGGCGCGCTGGCGGCGTTCCGGCTCATGCAGTTGTGCCATCCGCTGATGAAGGCGCGTGGCGGTGGCGCGATCGTCAACCTGGGATCGGGCGCCGGCACGCAGGGCCTCGCGGGGTTGGGCGCGTACGCCGTCGCCAAGGAGGGCATCCGCGCGCTCACCAAGGTCGCGATGCTCGAGTGGGGCGTCGACAACGTGCGCGTCAACACCATCTGCCCATGGGCGCGCAGCGACTACTGGGACGGCCTCGAGGAGCGCGAGCGGGCCGCGCGTCTGCGCCGCAATCCGTTGCGGCGCATCGCCGAACCCGAGGCCGACATCGGTGGCGTCGTCGTGTTCCTCGCCAGCGACGCCGGGTCGTACGTGACCGGCCAGACCATCCACGTCGACGGCGGGAACATGGCGTTTCGCTGACCCGGTGCCGTTGGTCACAGAGGGGCCCCTTGCCCCCCGCTTTACCGTCCCTTTACCGAACGCTGGATGTCTGGTTGGTACGACTTGTCATGTGAGGCGGCGGGCCTTGCACAGAAAGTCATCAACATGGGTCACGGTCAGAGGGTCCTGGGCGGGTTCGCTGCCGCATGCATGGGAGTTGCGACGTTGGTCGCCGCAGTCGTGGGCGCATCGCCCGCGTCGGCGACGCCCGACCGCGCGTTCGCGCGACGTCGTTCCTGAGTGGTTCCACCACGCTGCACGACGTCCCGCTGTCGCAGACATCGTTGTCGGGGGTGAGCGTCGAGACGAGCGGCCTCGACGCGTCCATCGACTGGCAGCAGTTGATCGGGGTGACGGCGCAGTTCGACACCGATGCCGTGCGGCAGGGGCGCGCGGTCGACCCGGTCGACACCGTGACGCATCCGCTTCCGGGGACGGTGATCGCCAACTGGTCGGTCGCCGATCTCGCCGTGACGTCTCCCGGGTTCTCGTTCCCGTTCGACATCGGCACGGTCGGGTTGAGCTCGACGGGCACGTGCACCGTGCTCTACAGCGGCGCACCGTACGTGTGTCATCTCGAGAGCCCGCCGTCGACGATCGTCGACACGTTCGGTCTCGCGGGGCCGTACGTCGACGCGAAGCTCGTGGCCGACGTCACGGTCACGCCGCAGGCACTGGCGACGCTCCGCACCGCGTCCATCGGCGGCGCGCCGGTGGGGACCACGAACCTGGCCCTGAGCGAGACCTCGAGCACCGACTCGCTCTCGGCGGCGTGCACCGCCGGCGTGGGTGACCACCTCTCCTACGCGCTCGGCACGTTCTCGTCGACGCCTGGTGTGCACGTGCAGGCCAACCTGCAGCTCGACGTGGGTGCGTTGGTCGACAACCCGGCGTACCCGCTCACCGACCCGAACCCGACGGTGCGCGTGCCGCTGGCGTCGCCGTCGTTCCCCTTCGCCGCGGTGGACTCCACGACCGCGCTGAGCGGCGCGGGGACCACGTTCGACCTGGGCGCGGTGCAGGCCGACGACCGGCCGATCACGGCCGACGCCGGTGGTCCGTACTCGGGCACCGAGGGTTCGCCGATCACCTTCGACGGATCGGCGACGACGGTCGGCTGCGGGAGCGCCGCCTACCACTGGGCCTTCTCCGACGGCGGGAGCGCCGACGGGGTGCAGCCGAACCACACGTTCGCGGACGACGGGACCTACACCGGCACGCTGACGGTGACCGAGGGTGCGCGCACTGACAGCGCCACCTTCACGGCGACGGTCGACAACGAGGGGCCGTCGGTCGACGCCGGGGCCAACGTGAGCAGTCCTTCGGGGAGCGCGGTGTCGTTCGCCGGGACCGCGACCGATCCGAGCAGCGTCGACCAGGCGACGCTCGAGTACACGTGGGACTTCGGCGACGGCTCGCCCATGGCGACCGCCGCCGCAGGGACGGCGACGCACATCTACACGGTGCCGGGCGTCTACGACGCCACGCTCACGGTGTGCGACAAGGACGGTGGCTGCAACGTCGGCACCCGTCAGGTGACGGTGGCTGCGCAGCAGAACCGGCAGCCCACGCTCCTCGTGTACTTCGGTGACCTCATCGGTCGCAAGGGTGCGTCCAGCGACATGCGGGCGATCCTCGTCGACCGGCACCTGCGACCGCTGCCGGGCCGCACGGTCACCTTCACCCTCGGTGCGCAGACGGTGTCGGCGACGACCGATTCCCACGGGATCGCGTCGACGACGCTGAAGGTCACGCAGCGGCGCGGGCTGTACGCGGTGAGCGCCACCTGGCGTCCAGTGGGGACGGACGCCCAGCAGTACACGGGGGCGTCGATGACGCTGCCGTTCCTGGTGCTGCCGTAGGAGCGAGTCGGCGGGAGACCGGGCCGGGTCTCCCGCCGCTTGCTCCCTTCGACATCCCTTCGACGGTGCCACACGTGCGAGGATCAGCGGCGATGACGGCCTACGACGCTGCCCGCTGGTCCGACTTCGCCCTCGCGCAACTCGGCGCGTCCGCCGCGCTGCTCGGTCTCGTGTTCGTCGGCATGTCGATCAACCTCAAGGAGTTCGTCGGCACGCCGCTGCTCGTGAACCGCGCGCTCGAGGCGATCGTGCTGCTCGCCACCGTGCTCGTCACCGCGACCGCGGTGCTGATGCCCGACCAGTCACGCGAGGTCGTGGGCGTCGAGCTGATCGTGGTCGGACTGTTCGCGACGGTCTCCGTGCTGCGACTCCAGCAGGGCACCCGGGCCGACGTCGTGGCGCCCGGTGATCGGGGCCCGACCCGCGCGTCTGTCGTCTCCCGCCGACTGCTGGGGCTGGGCAGCGTGGTGCTGATCGTGGTCGCCGGCGTGCTCGTGCTCACCGAGGCCGGCGGCGGCCTCTACTGGTGGCCGGCCGCGATCGTCGTCGCGTACCTCGGCGCACTGGTCGACGCCTGGGTGCTCCTGGTGGAGATCCTCCGCTGAACCAGCTTTCGGCGCCCCTATGCCGTGACATACACGCAGCAGGGGCGCCGAAACGAGGGAGGGGTCAGGTGCGGAAGCGCCAGGCGACGTGGTCGCGGCGGGCGCGGAGCTCGGCGCGGCGTTGCTCGGGCGTGACGACGGGCTCGTCGTCGGGGAGGGCGGCGCGCACGTCGGCCAGCTTCACGACGCGGGCGACGGGCGACGGCGGATCGCCGCGCGGCCAGAACCAGCGCAGGGTGAGCAGGGCTTCGCGACGGCCTTCGGTGTCGAGCCAGTTGGCGACGCCGGGGTCGTCGTGCGCGACGACGACCCGGATGCGGCCGTCGTCGCTGACGCGGGTCTGCGTGTGGTTGCGGGTGGTGACCCGCGTGGCGAACTCGAGCGCCTCCCACCACGCGAGCGAGTACAGGTGGAAGCTCCAGTACCGGCTGTCGGGGATGTCGGTCTCCACGACCAGCGCCTCGTCGGGCGCGAGGTCGTAGAAGCAGAACGCGTACTTCGCCGCCGCCAGCCCGCGCTGCACGTCGTAACCGCCGCCGAACACGTTGTCGGTCTGCTCCGCGCGCGCGTCGAGCATGTACTGGTTCCAGTACGTCAACGAGCGGTGCAGATGGGTCGCAGCTTCGTCGAGCCCGAACGCGAAGCTCTCCGACGTGAACGGCGCGCTCGGGCCGTCGGCATCGAGGCACTCGATGGTGAACGTCGCCGGCTCACGCGGCTGCCAGTCGAAGTAGTACTCGCGGATCGACACCGACAGCGCGCCCTCGGGGAGCGGTACCCGGTTGGGCTCGTTGCCCTCCCCGCCGAGCAGGATCTCGAAGTCGTCGCCGGACTGGAGCCCGAGGTCGTGCGCGTTGAGCTCGGCGATGGTGCCGTTCACCGGCATGTGCATGAAGTTGCGGCGGATGGCGAGGATGAAGTCCTCGCACGAGTGCATGCGCCCGACGATGCGGTAGGTGAGCGAGGCGTCGACGCGCGCGTGGCGGTAGATGTTGTCGGCGTTCGGACCACCCCACTGCAGGACGAGGTCGTTCTGGCGCTGGAACATCGGCGCGCGCGGGTCCTGGTGCGCGAGCGACCACTCCATCCAGCACACGGTCTGGAGCGCGAGGTGGCGCAGCCCTTCGAGGTCGTCGGCATCGGTCGCCGGGAACGGCGGCGCCGTGATCTCACGTCCGAGCTGGTCGAGGCGGGCGACGAACTCCTGCCAGCGGTCGAGATCGCTCACGCTCACGGCATCTCCTCTGGTACCGAGAAGTGACGTTGGTAGCGACCGAACCGCTCGCGCTCGACGGCGGGGTCGAGGCCGAGATCGGCGAAGGAGTACTCGTGCTTGCCGTGCACGTCCTTGGGTCGCCCGGAGAGGTACGTGCGCATGGCGTCGGCGGTGTCGGGCGCGAGCGCGTCACCGAGCGATCGGTAGAGCCCGTCGATCACCCCGATCTGGTCCTGCACGAAGTCGGCGTAGTGCACGTGGTGCACGTGCGCGGGATCGATGGTGCCGTCGGTCGACGCGGTGGTGAGGTCGTCGAGCGCTCGGGTCCACATGTTCTCGTGGTAGGCGCCGATCTCGGCGAAGTCGACGCGGTCGCTGTGCGCCCAGCGCAGCGTGGCCACCAGGCTGGTGAGGGAGGCGAGCACGGTGAGCGGGTCGCGGTGGGTGATCACGAGTCGGGCGTCGGGATACACCGCGAGCAGGGTGGGCAGCGCGCTCACGTGGACGGGCGACTTCAGCACCCAGTGCACGTTGCGGGCGCGCCGCTGCAGCATCTGCAGCACCAGTCGGTGCATGTCGTAGGCCGGCCGGAGATCGCAGCGCTCGTACCACGCGACGTACGACGGCACGTGGTAGCGCGCGGTGAACTCCTCCGATCGGAACGCGAACGACATCGCCGACAGGCACTCCTTGTGCATGCGGCCGCGGTACACGTGGATGGCGTCGAGCTCACCGGCGACCTGGCCGGGGAGGCGCAGCTCGCGGTCGGCGAGCGGGATGCGGGCGTCGGCGGCGAACTCCTCGGGATCCGGCGAGGGCGGCGGCACCGGCCGGAGCAGCTCCCAACCCTCGGGGACACGCGACCTCGGGTCCTGCGCCAGCAGGGCGTGGAGGATGGTGGTGCCGGTCCGGGGCGCGCCGGTGACGAACCAGGGCGCGACGATCTCCTCGTCGACCACGCCGGGGTCCTGCCGGACGTACTCGGTGAGCTGCAGGCGCACCTCGAGGAAGCGCAGGAGGAACCGTCGCGTCATCCACCGCCCGATGACGGTGAGCTCGGCTTCGTGGTCGAGCGCCGGGAGCAGGATGTCGAGCGGTTCGAGGAAGTCGTCACCGCCGAAGTCGCCCATTCCGCCGTCGGCCATGCCCCGTGCGGCGCGGGCCTCGGCCAGCAGCGCGTCGCGCGTGAACGGGAGCTCGGCGACATCGGCGATGGGCAGGATCCCGCCCGCGTTGACCGCCTGCACCCACTCCGGTCGCGCCGGCGGCTCCCAGGTCACGCGCTCGTCACCGGGCCTCGGCGCGTTCGACCATCTCCTCGAGCAGGTCGCGGAACATGATCACGTCGTCGAGGTCGTCGGGCTGCTCGGCGTCGCCGTACGCGACCGATCGCAGCGTGGTGCGGATCGACACGATCGCGAACCGCTGCGCCGCGAACATCTCGTACCACTCGAGGTCGTGCAGCTCGCGACCCGACTCCTCGCGGTAGATCTCCGCGACCCGGTCGCGCTGGAGGAAGCCCTCGAGACACGGCATCTCGTACCGCTTCGTGAGATCCTCGAAGAACCGGTGCATGAAGATCATCCACGCCACGTCGACCTCGGCCGGTCCGAGCGCTGCCATCTCCCAGTCGAGCACCGCGGCGGGCGCGAAGTCGTGGAACATCATGTTGCCGATGCGGCTGTCGCCCCAGTTGAGGACGGTCGGTCCCTCGGCGGGGCGGGTCTTGTCGAGCGCCGCGAACGTGCGCTCGATGAGCGGCACCGTCTCGCCGTCGCGCGCCCAGTCGTAGTACCAACGCTGGTAGTCGAGGTGCTGGTCGAGCGCGCCGGCGCCGAACTTCGGGCGGTCGAGGAACGCGAGGTCGTGCGTCTCGGGCGTGAGGGCGTGCAGGCGTGCGAGCACCCGCACCGACTCGCGCTCGAGCTTGCGCTGGTCGGCCTCCGACGCCTCGAACAGCCACCCCGCCATCGTGTACGGCGGGATGTCCGACGGCACGACGCCGTCGACCCGGCGCATCAAGAGGAACGGTGAGCCGAGCCACTCGGCGTCGGTCTCGTGGGCGAGCACCTCGGGCACGGGCACCTCGGTGTGCGCGCCGACGGTCTGCATCACCCGGCGCTGGAGCTCGAGGTCGTACTCGGGGAACACCGGGTACTGCTGTGACGCCAGCGGGGCGAGGCGGGCGACGAAGCGCTCCGACTCGACGGTGAAGAGCAGGGTCTCGCTCGACATGCCACTGCCCTCGGGCGCGGTCACCTCGGTGACCGTCGCACCCGGCGTGCGCGTGGTGTTCCACCACGACGCGATCCGATCGGCCATCGCTCCCGGATCGCTCCGCCACGGCGTCGAGAGCGTCGGTTCCTCGGTCGTCATCAGTCCCCCGGTGGATGCGAGTGCGTCGTGCGGGCGCCAGTTTGGCACCTCGGTCGGCTCACCCGTCGTGCGCAGCTGTGAGCTGACGCGCCACCCGGCGCGGGGCGGCGACGAACCGCCCGCCGTACCGGCTCGGATCGATCGCGCCCGCGCTCGACGTGTTCACGTTGTAGACGATCGCCCATCCCGCGCCACCCAGGTCGACGGCTCGGGCGTCGTACGCGAACTGGTCCGGGTCGGTGACCGCGGTGGCGACCGGGCCGAGCCGTCGCCACGGACCTTGCGGTTCCGTGGCGGTCCAGCCCGCGATGGTCGGGTCGGGGAGCGGCGACGAGAACGCGACCGCGACGTACCCGGCGGGCGTCGCGGTGACGAACGCCGGCATCGCGGACGTCGTGCCCGCGAACGTCATCGGTACCAGCGCGTCGCGCTCGCCCCACGTGCGTCCGGTCCAGAACCGCCACGGTCCCGTCGTGATCCGGTCGAAGCGCACGCGCGCGACGTACTGGGCGGGGTCGGTCGCGCTGCGCGTCCTGCCGTACACGTACACCCAGTCGCCGTCGCGCACGGCCCCGGTGCCCCACCGGATGCCGCTCGGTTCGTCGAACGGCAGCGGGACGCGCTCGGCGAAGGTCATGCTCGGCAGGTCGAAGGTCGCGAGCGAGCTGCCGACGACCTGGAACCCGAAGCCCGGTGGCCCGTCGGCGGGGACGACGTCGGTGCAGAACGAGACCAGCTTCCGGCCGCGCGCGACGCCGGCGCTCTGCCAGCACGCCACCCCGTAGATCTCGGGGACGAGGTCGCGGCGTGCCTCGCGCGCTCCCTCCCAGCACCGGGGTGAAGCACCGACCGCGCTGCTCCACGATGCTGTTGTGCACCAACGTCGGCCCCGCCGCGGGAGGTGCCGTGAGCGTGTCGGACATGAGCCACGCGGTGCGTCCGCCGGGCAGGGGCACGGGCACGTAGCCGTCGGCGGTCGACCAACCGGTGCCGGAGCCCCCGAGCGTCGCGAACGCGGCCTGGTGCGCGGCGACGGTCCTGGGCGCGCCCGCGCACGGATCGCGGGTCGCGGCGACCGCACCGGTCGGTGGGCCCGCGACCACGGCGAGCAGCGCGACCGCGATGACGATCGCGAGGAGGTGACGACGGATGATCGGCTGAGGCTACCGGTGCCGTCGCCGCCGCCGTCGGCGTGTCCGGTCGCACCGGTTTAGGGTGTCGCGACCGTTCACACCACCATTCACACCGACCATTCACATGCTGGGGGAGCGATGCCCAAGGCGATCATGTTCGTGCAGTCGAGGCCGTCGGCCCCCGACCGCGAGGACGAGTACAACGACTGGTACACCAACACCCACCTTCCCGAGGTGCTCGACATCCCCGGGATCACCGCGGCCCGCCGCTTCAAGGCCAGCGATGCCGCACCCCCGCCCGAGGGTGCGCACCCGTACTGCGCGGTCTACGAGCTCGACGTCGACGATCTGAACACGGTCATGCCGGCGCTGGCCGAGCGCTTCGCCGACGGCAGCATGCACATGAGCGACGCGATGGAGATGGACCCGACCCCGTCGTTCGTGATCTACGAGCTGGTCGAGTGAGCTCCATCGTCGACACGGCGCATGCATCGCGCGACCTCGGGCAGATTCTGCACAGAATCTGCAGCCGGACCGGCGCTCCGTCACACACTTCGCAGCAGAATCTGCACAGATTCTTCCCTACGGAGACGCGATGATCGACCTCGAGCGCGTCACCATCACGATCGAGGAGGGCGTCGCCGACGTCCGACTCGTGCGCGCCGACAAGCGCAACGCCCTCGACCGGCGCATGTTCCAGGCGATCATCGCCGCGGGCGAGCAGATCGCCGACGACCGCACCGTGCGCGCGGTCGTGGTGTCGGGCGATGGCAAGGCGTTCTGCGCCGGGCTCGACACGTCGCTGTTCGCGGCGATGGCCGAGCGCGATCCGGCCGCCGGTGACGACGCACCGAGCAGCACCTCGGGCGCGATCCGCGTCGAAGCGGTGCAGGCGGTGCGGGTGTGGGTCGACATGCCGGCGCCGGTGATCGCGGCGGTGCACGGCGTGGCGATCGGCGGCGGTTTCCAGCTCGCGCTCGGCGCCGACCTGCGCGTCGTGGCGCCCGACGCCCAACTCGGCGTGTTCGAGATCAAGTGGGGGATCGTGCCCGACATGTGCGGCACCCAACTGCTCCCGCGCCTCGTCGGACCGGACGTGGCCAAGGACCTGATGTTCACGGCCCGGGTGGTCACCGGTGCCGAGGCGCAGACGCTCGGGTTGGTCACCCGCCTGAGCGACGATCCGCGCGCCGACGCGCTCGCGCTCGCCCGCGAGATCGCGTCGCGCAATCCCGACGCGATCAAGGTGATGAAGCGACTCGTCGACGCGTCGTGGACGCTGTCGTTCGACGCCGGAGTGCGGGAGGAACGCGATCAGACCGAGGGGATGATCGGTTCGAAGAACCAGCTCGAGGCGGTCATGGCCAACCTCGAGCAGCGGCCCGGCCGCTTCGAGGACTGACCGGCCTGACCGGGCTGCTACTTCGCGCGCCCGAAGAACCAGCGCCGCTTCTTCTTGGGCGGCTGGACGTCGATCTCGATCTCACCGGCGGGTCGCGCTTCGTCAGGTGCCGCGGGATCGTCGTCGGACGCTTCCGTGGCTTCGGCCGTGGCTTCGGCCGGTGCTTCGGCCAGAGCAGCCTCGGCGGCGCCGTTCGTGTGGGTGCCGTTGGGTGCCGTTCGTCTGCGCGCCGTTGGTGTCGGACGCCGGTTCGGCTCGCCAGCTGACCTCGGTGACCGACGCGGTCACCACCGCGCCGGTGACCGTCGCCGCGGGTCGTGCCGCCTTCGGCGCGGGTGCCGGCTTCGGGACGGGACGCGCGGGATCACGGGCATCGGCACCGGAGGTTCCGCGGCGGGGCGGCGGCGCTTCGGCGGCGATCTTCGCCGCGGCCGCGATCGCTTCGGCTTCTTCGCGCGTGGCCTTGGCTTCGGCCTCGGCGCGCGCCACGATCTCGCGGCCCTCGGCGGTGGCCTGCTCGACGACCTCGGCCGCCTTGCGCTCCATCTCCTGCTCGGCCGCGTCGCGCAGACGCGCCGCGTCGGTGGCCGACGCGGCGCGAGCGTCGGCGACAACCTGCGCAGCTTCCGCGCGCGCGGACTCGAGCAGGAGCGACCGCTCCTCGTCGAGCCGACGGAGGAAGCCCGTGACCTCTTCGTTCGCCGCGCTGCGGATGGTGGTGGCTTCCTGCATCGCCTCGGCCACGATCTGGTCGCGGCGCGAGCGTGCCTCGACCTCGGCCTCGCGCGTGACGCGCGCCGCCTTGAGTTCGGCTTCCGCGAGCACCGCGCGCGCCTCAGCCTCAGCCGCGGTGCGCTGCTCGGCCGCGATCGCGCTCGCGTCGGTGCGACCCTGTTCCAGGATGCGCGCGACCTCGGCGTGCGCCTCGGCCCGGATCGCCGCGGTCTCGTCGGCGGCGGCGGCCAGCGCCGCCTCGCGGATCTTGGCCGCTTCGGCGTCGGCGGTCACCAGCTCGAGTTGCGCGGTGAGCCGAGCCTGGCGAAGGGTGGCGACGGCCTTGCGGCGCAGCCGTTTGATCTGCTTCTTCGGGCTGCCCTTCCCGCCGTGCTGCTGCTTCGACATGGTGGCCACAGGTTACGGACTACCGGGTCGCAACGGGTGCATGGGCACGGGCGTCGCCAGCGGGCAGACTGCCCGCCGTGCCTCGACTGCTCGCGATCGCCGTGACCGTCCTCGGGCTCGGCCTGGGCGTGGCCGCGCCGGCGCCGGCCGCGGACCCGGCCCCGGTCGGCCCCGGCGGGTCGGTGGCGTGGAGCCCGACCGGTCGCCAGGCCCTCGGGCGTCCGGTGCTCTACACCGGCTCGGCGAACGGCGCGTTCGTGGCGTGGATGGATCCGCAGCTCACCCGCCTCGCGGTCGTGCCGGGAAGCGGTGATCCGCTCGGCTCGCCGTGGGGTGGCCAGGTCGCGCCGGATCAGCAACCGTTCCTGGTGTCGTCGTTCAACGGCGGTTTCAAGTGGGGTGACTTCGACGGCGGCGTGATCGCGTTCGGCGCGTCGTACCGCAGTCCGGTGCCCGGTGAGGCGTCGCTCATCGCGTACGACGACGGCACCTACACCGTCGGTGCGTGGGGACGCGACAACGATCCGAACAAGCAGGTCGTCGCGCTGCGGCAGAACCTCGGGATGCTCGTCGACGGTGGCGCGCCCACCGCGGCGGCGTCGAACCCGGGCGCGTGGGGCGCGTCGGTCGCCGGCGTCGCCACGGCGCGCGGCGGTGTGGGCGTCGACGCCAATGGCGCGGTCGGTGTGGGCCGGTGGTCGCGTGAGTCCGCTCGATCTCGCGAATGCATTGATCGCATCCGGTGCGGTGCGCGGCATGGAGATGGACATCAACCCCGACTGGGTGAACTTCAACTCCTACGACGTGGGCGCCGACAATGTCGCGCACGGCAACGGCCTGTACGGCGCCACCGGTGCGAACCGCTACCTGAGTCCCGACAGCCGTGACTTCGTGGCGGTGTTCATCCGCGGCACCGTCGCCACCGGCGCGAGCGCCAAGCTCGGCGTCGGTGCGCTGCAGACGTCGGTGAAGGTCAAATAGTTCCGTCGTCGCCAGGTGAGCGCTCGGCGAGCAGCGTGTCGATCTGTTCGGGGACCCGGTCGACTGCATCGGCGAGTCGAAGCAACGCCGGCTGCACGGTGACGGCCACGGCCGCCCTCCCCGCCAAACGCCGAAGTCAAGCAACAGGACGAAGCCGCCTTGAACCCGGCGAGGCCATGCAATAAGTTATTTAGCTATGGTGATAGATATATGGGAAGGCGCCGCATGATCGAGTTCCGCGTCGACACGCGCTCGGGCGTGCCTCCCTATCGGCAGCTCGTCCAGCAGGTGCGCCAGTCCCTCCAGCTCGGAATGCTCCAGGTCGGTGACCAGCTCCCCACGGTGAAGGAGGTCGTCGCGCAGGTCGCGATCAACCCCAACACGGTGCTGAAGGCGTACCGGGAACTGGAGCACGACGGGCTGGTCGAAGGTCGACCCGGCATCGGCACGTTCGTGACCCGAGCGCTGCCAGGTCCTTCCACCGTTGCGCAGAAGCGTCTCCGCACCGACCTCGAGCGCTGGGTGACTCGCGCTCGTGCCGCGGGCCTGGACGACGACGGCATCGCGGCTCTCTTCGAGACGACGTTCCGCGACGCCGCCCACGAGGACGTCGCGTGAACCCGCTGGAGGCACTCCACCTCGGCAAGTGCTACGGACGCCGGCACGCACTGATCGACTGCACGTTGAGCGTGCCTGGCGGGAGCGTGGTCGGTCTCGTCGGCACCAACGGTGCCGGCAAGACCACGTTGCTGCACCTCACCGCCGGTCTGCTCCAACCGTCGGAAGGCTCGGTTCGTGTGTTCGGCGAGCCGCCCGGTCACACCCCGAGCCAGCTCGCGCGCGTCGGGTTCCTCGCCCAGGACGCGCCGCTCTATGCATCGCTGTCCGTCGCCGACCATCTGCGCCTCGGGGCTCGTCTCAACCAGCACTGGGACGGGGAGTTCGCCGATGCCCGCATCGCTCGACTCGGGCTCGCGCTCGATGGTCGCGCCGGTCGTCTGTCCCGCGGGCAGCGGGCACAGCTCGCCCTGACGATGGCGCTCGCGAAGCGTCCTGAACTCCTGTTGCTCGACGAGCCGGTCGCCAGCCTCGATCCACTGGCGCGCCGAGAGTTCCTCGGTGACCTCATGGAGCTCGCAGCCGAGCGCGGCCCGACCGTTGTCCTCTCGTCGCACTCGCTCGCCGACGTCGAGCGCGTGTGCGACCATCTCATCGTCCTCGCCGACGGTCGTGTGCGCCTCGCCGGAAACATCGACGAGCTGGTTGCCGACCATCGCGTCCTGATCGGGCTGCGCACGGAGCACGGCGGGGCGGCGCCCGGGCACCAGATCGTGCACGCGAGCTCCACCGCGGACAGACCACGCTGCTCGTCCGCGGCGATGCACCTGTGCTCGATCCCCGTTGGACGGTCGAGCCGGTCGGGCTGGAAGAGCTCGTGCTCGCCTACCTGATCGATACCCCGGTCACTTCGGACGCTCGCGCTCGATGGTCGGAGATGAGCAGGTGACCTGGCTGGCGTGGCGCCAGTTCCGCTTCAGCGCGGTGTTCGCAGCTGCGATCACCGTCCTGATCGTGGCCGTACTCGTGGTGACCCGATCCGAGGCGGTGCGGGTCGCCGGTGGAGAGCTCACCTCGGAACTGCGGTCGCTGCGACTGTTGGGGAGCATCCTCATCGGTGTGCCGGCGTTCATCGGCGCGTTCTGGGGTGCACCTCTGCTCACCCGGGAATTCGAGACTGGGACGCACCGACTCGTGTGGACCCAGAGCGTCACCCGCACCCGCTGGCTGGCAACGAAGCTCGCGGTGACTGGCGCGGGGGCGATCGCGGTGACCGCGCTGTACAGCTTCGCGTTCACGTGGTGGTCGCAGCCGCTCGATCGGTTCGACAACCGGATCGCACCCGCGACCTTCGCGCAACGTGGGGTCGCGCCGATCGCCTACACGTTGTTCGCACTCGCGCTCGGCGCCCTCGCCGGTGCCGTGCTGCGGCGCACCCTGCCGGCGATGGCGGTGACCATCGTCGGGTTCGGCGTCGTGCGCTTCGCGTTCCAGGGGTTCGTACGGACGCACCTGCTCCCGACGACGACCGCGACCGTGCCTACCGACTACTTCTCCCGGCGAGACGCTTCGGCGATCGGTGCCCGTGACTGGATCCTTTCCTCGCAAACCGTCGACCGAACCGGTCACGCGCTCGCCCACTCGAGGATCGAACAGATGGTGCGCGACTCCTGTCACGTCGTGCGATCGACGACGTCGAAGGACCTCACCCGCTGTGTCGACGGGCTCGGGATCCACGACCTCGTCACCGTCCACCGTGCGAGCCAGTTCTGGTCGCTCCAAGCGGTCGAAGCGGCATGCTTCGTCGCATTGGCCGTGCTGCTCGCGGGTGTCTGCTTCGTGTGGGTGCGGCGTGATGCAGGCTGAGGGCGCACCACCAGGACGGTCCCCCATGTCTGCAGAGCTTCAGTCTTCAGGCGAAGTTCAGCACTCCTCACTACGGTCCCGCCGATGATCCTGTCCGCAGACACGTTGTCCTACTTCCAGGCGATCGTGATCGGGATCCTCCAGGGCATCACCGAGCTGTTCCCGATCTCGAGCCTCGGGCACTCGGTGCTCGTGCCCGAGCTCCTCGGGTGGCACTCGCTGGTCGCCGGCCAGTCCGCCGACGAGTCCTTCTACCTGGCGTTCCTCGTCGGACTGCACGTCGCCACCGCGATCGCGCTCCTGGTGTTCTACCGGCGCGACTGGGTCGCAGTCATCCATGGCTTCTTCACGTCGATCAGGCACCGACGCATCGACACCCCCGCGCAACGGATGGCGTGGTTGCTGGTGCTGGGCACGATCCCCGTCGGCGTCGTCGGCCTCGTCTTCGAACACAGCCTCCGCACCGTGTTCGCGAAACCGACCGCAGCCGCGATCTTCCTGACCATCAACGGGTTGATCCTGCTCGCCGGTGAGCGACTCCGGCGCAACGCCGCGACCCGCGAGCTCGTGGCCGAGCATGCCCACCACGAGGACCCGGGTCACGACGTCGGCCGTGACCTCGACACGTTGGAGCTCCGGGAGGGCGTCTTCGTCGGGAGCGCGCAGATCCTCGCCCTCTTCGCCGGGATCAGCCGCTCGGGGGTCACCATGGTCGCCGGCCTGCTCCGCGGCCTCGACCACGAAGACGCGGCACGGCTCTCCTTCATGCTCGCGACGCCGGTGATCTTCGCCGCGGGCTTCTACAAGCTCCCCGACCTGCTCGGCCACAACGGTGACCACGTGCGCGGGCAGGTGCTCGTGGGCAGCCTCGCCGCCGGCATCGCCGCGTACCTCTCGGTGCGGTTCCTGACCCGCTACTTCGCCACCCGGACGCTCACACCGTTCGCCATCTACAGCCTCGTGTTCGGCGTCGCCATGATCGCCTACACGACCCTCTGACCAGCTGGAACAGGTTGCTAGGTTCACCGAACCTAAGTACGCTGCGGCGACCATTTCCCGTCAGTGAGGAGCAGCTGCGATGTCCGATGGCGAAGTCCTGATCCTGGGCGCGATCGCCGGGTTCACCATCTTCCTCGGGCTGCCGATCGGGCGCATTCGCAATCCGTCGCTGGCGCTGAAGGCCTTCCTCAACGCCGTCGCCGTCGGCATCCTGCTCTTCCTGTTCTGGGACGTCCTGGCCGGAGCCTTCGAGACGGTCGAGACCGCGCTCACCAACGCCAACGACCACGGCGCGTCGTGGTGGCGCTTCCTCGGGCTCGCCGCGCTGTTCTTCGTTGCCATCGCGGTCGGGCTGCTCAGCCTCGTCTACTACGACCGGTGGCTCTCCCGACGCGGAGCCGGCGGCCCGGGCGCCGCGTCGACCTCGGAGATGACCGCGGGACGGATCGCCCGCCTCACCGAGCCTCAGCGTCTGGCGTTCTTCATCGCGCTCGGCATCGGCTTCCACAATTTCTCGGAGGGCCTGGCCATCGGACAGTCCGCCGCGGCCGGCGAGGTCAGCCTGGCGCTCTTGCTGATCATCGGGTTCGGTCTCCACAACGCCACTGAGGGATTCGGCATCGTGGCGCCGATGGCCGCCGAGGGCGAACGACCGACGTGGTCGTTCCTCCTGCTCCTCGGTCTCATCGGTGGAGGGCCGACGTTCGTGGGGACCCTCATCGGCCAGTCGTTCGTGAACGACACCATCTTCATGGGTTGTCTCGCGCTCGCCGCCGGCTCGATCCTCTACGTGGTGATCGAGCTCCTGGGCGTCGCGCGCAAGCTCGGCCACAAGGAGCTCGCGACCTGGGGCATCGTCATCGGGCTCTTCGCGGGGTTCGCGACCGACCTCGTCCTCGTCGCCGCCGGCGCCTGAACCGCGCGGCGCGCGTGCCGTGTCAGGCCGCGTCGAAGTTGAAGCCGGGGTGGGTGCCGGTGGAGAGCATGCCGAGGAAGCCGCCGTCGACCCACAGCGCTTCGCCGGTGACGTAGCTGAAGCGCGGGCTGTTGAGGCACACCATCGGCCACGCCTGCTCCGCGGGATCCGAGTAGCGGTGGATCACGCCGAGCGCGTTCTCCACCACGTCCTTGCCCGCGGCTTCCTCGAACGCCGGCATCATCGCGGTCTTGGTGGGACCGGGGTTGAGGCAGTTGAGCCGCACCCCCGTCTCACCGAACTTCGAGCACGTCGCCGCCACCCACTGGTTCATCACGACCTTCGACATGCGGTAGCCGCCCATCGGGAACGCGATCTCGGGGTTGGCCTCGCACCACTCGACGCCTTCTTCGAACGTCTGAGTCGCCAGCAACGGCGCGTAGGTCTCGAGCTCCTGCTGCCAGCCGACGCCCGCGCCCGACGCGATGCACGCCATCGCGCCGCCTTCGGGCACCTTCGGGAGCAGCCCCTCCATGAGGGTGCGGGCGCCGATGAAGTTCACGATCCCGGTCTGCAGGTCGGTGAACGGCGGACCGGGCAGCCCCGCGCAGCTGAACACCGCGTCGACCGGGCCGTCGATCTGCTCCACCACGGAGTCGATCGACGCGTGGTCGAGGAGGTCGAGGGTGATCGACGTCTTCACCGGCGTCGACACCGGCTTGAGGTCGAGCGCGGTGACGTTGGCGCCGAGCTCGTGGCAGATGCGCGCCACCTGCTCGCCCATGCCCGAGGCGGCGCCGGTGACGACCGCGTGCTTGCCTTCGTATCCCAGAACGTCGTCCATTGGACGGAGACTAACTACGGCCCCGGGTCGCCCGCCACCTGATCGGGTACACCTGACCCATGCGGATCAGCAGCTTCGTCGCCCGGCCCCTGCTCGCCGGGATGTTCGTGTACGGAGGTCTCGACGCCTTCCGCAATCCAGCGGGCAAGGTGCCCGCGGCGGAGAAGGTCGCGCCCGACATCGCCAACCTGGTCGGCATCGACGCCGACACCGAGCAGCTCGTGCAGTTCAACGGTGCGGTGCAGGTGGCGGCCGGTGTCACCCTCGCGCTCGGCATCTTCCCCCGCCTCTCCGCGTTGGCGCTCGCCGGATCGCTGATCCCGACGACGCTCGCCGGTCACCGCTTCTGGGAAGAAGAGGACGACGCCGCGCGCACGCAGCAGACCATCCAGTTCCTCAAGAACGCGGCGATGATCGGCGGTCTGCTCCTGGTGATCGAGCACGGCTGAGGCGGCACGCACTGGGTGCCCTCTCGCGGCTCCGGATGACTACCTGACCGCGGTCACGGTGACGGGGCTGCTGCTCCCGGCCCGCGTTCGGAGAACCATTCGATGGTCCGCCGGAGGCCCTCGCGCAGCGCGGTCGACGCAACGAAGCCGAACCACTCCTTGGCGCGTTGCGTGTCGAGCTTGCGGCGTGGTTGGCCATTCGGCTTGGAGGTGTCCCAGGCGATCCGGCCGTGGTAGCCGCAGAGCTCGGCGACCAGGGCCGCGAGATCTCGGATGGAGATCTCCTCACCCGAACCGATGTTCACCGGGTCCGGCGCGTCGTAGTGCTCCAACGCGAGATGGAAGGCCCGTGCGGCGTCGTCGACGTAGAGGAACTCTCTCGTCGCGGTTCCGTCGCCCCAGAGAACCACCTCGTCGAGCCGATCGTCGCGTGCCGCGAGGAAGCGTCGGATCATCGCGGGGATCACGTGCCCGGTGTCCAGGTCGAAGTTGTCGCCGGGTCCGTAGAGGTTGACCGGGAGGAGGGAGACGAAATTGCACCCGTACTCGGCGCGGTAGGCCTGCGCCTGCACGAGGAGCATCTTCTTCGCGAGCCCGTACGGGGCGTTGGTCTCCTCCGGGTAGCCGTTCCAGAGGTCGCGCTCACGAAATGGCACCGGCGTGTGCTTGGGATACGCGCACACGGTGCCCGCGACCACGACCTTCGGCACCGATGCGACCCGGCACGCCTCGAGGAGCTGGATGCCCATGAGCGCGTTCTCGTAGAAGAAGCGACCGGGTTCCGCGCGGTTGGCGCCGATGCCCCCGACCACGGAGGCGAGGTGGATCACCGCGTCGGGTTGCGTCGCCGTGAGCATCCGGTCGATGGCGGCGCGGTCACGCAGGTCGTAGTCGCCGCTGCCCACGCCGATCGCACGCGCACCCGGCGCGCTCCAGCTCGGTGACCACGTGCGCACCGAGGAACCCGGTGCCGCCCGTGACCACGATGGTCGCCTCTCGAACCTGGAACACCGACGTCAGGTCACCGCGGTGACGGTGACGTTGCCGGCGGTGTCCTGCACGGTCAGCTGCACCGTGCGGATGGTGCCGTCGGCGAGGGTGGCGCCGCAGGTGAGCACCTGATTGGCGCGGGCGACGGTGAACGGCGCGGGACCGCAGTCGACCGTCGCCGGGAGCGACGCGTTCTGCGCCACGAAGTCTCGCAATGCCGCGGTCGGGATCAACGCCTGTTCGGTCGAGAGCGCGACGGTGCCCTTTCCGTCGGTCTGCGTGGCGTCGACCACGAGGAACGCGCCGGGCAGCTGCACCGTGCAGGTGAAGGTGACGTCGCGAGCGCGCGCAACGCCGCTCGGGCACGCCACGTTGCCGAACACGAGGTCGGGATACGCGGCGTGGACGCTGCGCTCCACCGCGCGGCGGGCCGCGGTGCGCGGCCAGTTCGGCGCCGCTCGCGGGAAGGATCCCGCTGCCGATCGACGGCCGCGACGAGTGCGAGCACGCAGAGGAGGAGGAGGCGCCGCAGCACGGATCGGGAGGCTACCGGGACCCGGGGGTCCTACAGTCGCGCCGTGGCAGCGGGGGACGACGGCGCACGCGGGGAACCGGGAAAGGCGCTGGTTCCGCGCGCGATGCCGGTCCCGGCGCCACCTCCGGGCGTGACCGACGTGCTGCGCCGCAGCGCCCGCCTCGGGCTCGGTGCGATCGGCTTGGCCGGGCGCGCCGCCGGCAGCGTGTTCGCCCGGGTTCCCGACCCGGGGGGCGACGGCCCCGATCCCGAGCCCGGCATCGCCGCCCTGCTCCCGGGTGCAGTGCTGGGCATGGCCCTCGAAGCCGAGAAGCGGGCCGCGGCCGTCGTCGACACGGTGGCGTCGCGCTCGAGTGGCGTCGTGGGCGCGGTGACGGCGGCCCCGGTGGTGCAGCGGGCGATGCGTCCGCTCGAGGATCGGCTCTGGCGGTGGAACGAAGTGGCGCGGCGCGAGCAGAACCGCAACCAGGCGCAGGCGGCCGCGCTCATCCCGGTGATCGTGCAGCAGGTCACCGAGAACGTCATCGCGCAGCTCGACTTCGTGCGCATCGTCGAGCAGATCCCGATCGACGACATCGCCGGCGCGATCGACATCGAGGCGATCGTGCAGCGCATCGATCTCGGCGGCGTGATCCGCGAGTCCACCGCCAGCCTCACCATGGAAAGCGTCGACGCGGTCCGTTCGCAGACCGTGACCGTCGACGGGTGGTCCGCGCGCGTCGTCGACCGGGTGCTGTTCCGCAAGCGCCCGCGCGACATCGGCTTCGGCGACGGCGACGAATGAAAGAGATTCGCAGGGAGCGACGATCGTGCAGCGCAGGGCCAGCGCGCCGGGTTCGTCTCGCAGGCGCTCGGTGCCGGGCTCGACGCGGCCACGATCTTCGTCCTCGACTTCGTCGTGCTCGCGGTGTTCGGCTTCGTGCGCTTCCTCCTCACCGACAAGGCCTACGAGATGCCGCAACCGGGACCGGTGGGGAACGCCGTGCTCGTGTTCGTGATCGGCGTCACGCTGCTCTGGTCGGCGTGGGCGGGGTCGGGCCGGGCTCCGGGCATGGCGGTCCTCGGACTCCGCGTCGTCGACCGCGAGGGTCATCGCCTCTCGTCGGGCCGCGCGTTCTGGCGCGCGGTGCTCGGCGTGCTCACGCTCGGCCTGGGCGTGCTCTGGGTGCTGTTGAGCAAGAAGAACAAGTCGCTCTACGACATCGCTGTGCGGCTCGGCGGTCATCTACGCGTGGCGCCCGAGCTTGCCCAACGGCTTGCCCGAATCCCGACAAAACCGGTAGGGTTTTCGGCTATGCCCACCCAGCTCAGCAGCCTCGCCGCGCTCGAGGCGGAGTCCATCCACATCTTCCGCGAGGTGGCGGCCGAGTTCGAGAAGCCGGTGCTGCTCTTCTCCGGCGGCAAGGACTCCATCGTGATGGCCCGCCTCGCCGAGAAGGCGTTCTGGCCGGCCCGCATCCCGTTCCCGATGATGCACGTCGACACCGGCCACAACTTCCAGGAGGTGCTCGACTACCGCGACCGGCGGGTCGAGGAGCTCGGCGTGCAGCTCGTCGTCGCCTCGGTGCAGGAATCGATCGACACGGGACGCGTCGTCGAGGAGACCGGTCCCCGCGCCAGCCGCAACCGCCTGCAGACCACCACGCTGCTCGACGCGATCACCTCCAACGGGTTCGACGCGGTGTTCGGCGGCGGCCGGCGCGACGAGGAGAAGGCGCGGGCCAAGGAGCGCGTGTACTCGTTCCGCGACGACTTCGGGCAGTGGGATCCGAAGAACCAGCGGCCCGAGCTGTGGAACCTCTACAACGGGAAGCACCGCAAGGGCGAGCACATCCGCGTGTTCCCGCTGTCGAACTGGACCGAGCTCGACATCTGGCAGTACATCAAGGACGACGACATCGAGATCCCGTCGATCTACTACGCGCACCGGCGTGAGGTGTTCCGCCGCGACGGCATGTGGTTGGCGGTGTCGCCGTTCATCACGCTGATGGAGGGCGAGGAGCCGGTCGAGATGACGGTGCGCTACCGCACCGTCGGCGACGCGTCGTGCACCGGCGCGGTCGAGTCGCCCGCGGCGACCGTCGACGACGTGATCGCCGAGGTGGCCGCGTCGCGCATCACCGAGCGGGGCGCCACCCGTGCCGACGACAAGTTCACCGAGGCGGCGATGGAAGACCGCAAGCGCGAGGGGTACTTCTAAACGATGGCTGAGATGCTGAGGTTCGCCACTGCGGGATCGGTCGACGACGGCAAGAGCACGCTCATCGGACGTCTGCTGCTCGACACCAAGCAGATCTTCGAGGACCAGCTCGAGTCGGTCGAGCGCACCAGCCGCGACCGCGGGTTCGACTACACCAACCTCGCCCTGCTGACCGACGGCCTGCGCGCCGAGCGGGAGCAGGGCATCACCATCGACGTCGCGTACCGCTACTTCGCCACGCCGAAGCGGAAGTTCATCATCGCCGACACGCCCGGCCACGTGCAGTACACGCGCAACATGGTCACCGGCGCGTCGACCGCCGACCTCGCGCTCGTGCTCATCGACGCCCGCAAGGGTGTGCTCGAGCAGTCGCGCCGCCACGCGGTGATCGCGTCGCTGCTCCAGGTGAAGCACCTCGTGCTGTGCGTCAACAAGATGGACCTGGTCGAGTACTCGTCAGGAGCGCTTCGACGAGATCTGCGCCGAGTTCACCGAGTTCGCCACCAAGCTCGACATCGACGACCTCACGTTCATCCCGGTGTCGGCGCTGCACGGCGACAACATCACGACGCACTCGCCCAACATGCCGTGGTACGAGGGCTCGACGCTCCTCCACTACCTCGAGAACGTGTACATCGCGTCCGACCGCAACCTCATCGACCTGCGGTTCCCGGTGCAGTACGTGATCCGGCCCATGAGCCACGAGCACCACGACTACCGGGGCTACGCCGGGCAGGTGGCGAGCGGCCAGCTCCGCCCCGGCGACGAGGTGGTCGGTGCTCCCGAGCGGCTTCACCACCAACGTGGCAGGGGTCGACGTGTACGGCGGCCCCATCGACGAGGCGTTCAACCGCCGATGTCGGTGAGCGTGCGCCTGGCCGACGAGATCGACATCAGCCGCGGCGACATGCTCGCCCGGCCCAACAACCTGCCGACCGTCACCCAGGACGTCGACGCGATGGTGTGCTGGTTCAGCGACCAGCCGCTGCGCGCGGGGGCGACCTACCTGGTGAAGCACACCACCCGTCAGGCCAAGGCCCGGGTGCAGCAGCTGCACTACCGCCTCGACGTCAACTCGCTCCACCGCGACGAGAGCGAGGGTGCGCTCGCGCTCAACGACCTCGGGCGCATCTCGATCCGCACCGCGGTGCCGCTGTTCGTCGACGAGTACCGCCGCAACCGGATCACCGGCAGCTTCATCCTCGTCGACGAGGCCACGTTCGAGACCGTCGGCGCCGGGATGATCCTCGGCCAGTCGGCACCTTGAGCACGTCCAATCCGAAGAGCACGAGCTCCAACGTCGTCTGGCACGAGAGCGAGGTGCCGCGCGCGGAGCGCTGGCGGCGCGACGGGCGTGCGCGGCGCAACCGTGTGGCTCACCGGGTTGTCGGGCTCCGGCAAGTCGACGGTGGCGAGCGCGCTCACCACGCTGCTCACCGAACGTGGTGTGCTCACCTACACGCTCGACGGCGACAACCTCCGCCACGGCCTCAACGGCGACCTCGGGTTCAGCGCCGACGACCGGACCGAGAACGTGCGGCGGGTCGGTGAGGTGGCCCGTCTGTTCGCCGACGCCGGGGATCGTCACGCTTGGTGCCGCTCATCAGTCCCTACCGTGCCGGGCGTGATCACGCCCGGGCGCTGCACGACGCCGCCGGCTTGCCGTTCGTCGAGGTGTTCGTCGACACGCCGCTCGAGGTGTGCGAAGCAGCGCGACCCGAAGGGCCTCTACAAGCAGGCCCGGGCCGGCGAGATCACGGGCTTCACCGGCATCGACGACCCGTACGAGCCACCACTGCGCCCGAGCTCGTCATCGGCGCCGGGCCTGCATCCGCCAAGGATTCCGCGGCTGAAATCGCGTCCCGGTTGAGGGCACTGAGCGTGATACCGGGCACAGTGGCCTGAGTTCATTTGGTATCACGCTCCGTGGTGGTCCATACTGATTGACATCACGCTCCGTAGTTCCCCAGGATTCGGGCAGGGTCGAGCTCCGGCGTGATGGGGAGGCACTGATCCCTCTGGCCGAAATGGTCGCTGCGCCGGAGGAGGAGCCAAGCGAAACCGGCCCCTGGTATCCCACAAGACCAGGAGGGGTTCGTGAACCTGAAGAAGTCAGCGCTCGGCGCGCTGTCGGTCGCAGCACTCGTCGGCAGTTCGCTGGCGATCGGAGCGACGGCGGCGTCGGGTGATCCTGCTCCCAACGTGACCATCTGTCACCGCACCAATTCCAACACCAACCCGTACGTCCAGATCACGGTCGATGAGTCGGCCGTGGACGGCGGTAACGGCGCCGACCACCTCGGGCAGCACACCGGCCCGCTGTGGGACCCGACGCTGAAGGAACAGCACATCAAGTGGGGTGACATCATCCCGCCGTTCGACGTGAACGGTGACCCGCGTCCCAACCCCTCGCTGATCGCGAACTGGCCTTCAGGTCAGGAGATCTTCGAGAACGGGTGCGCACCGGTCGAACCACCGCCTGAGCCTGAGTTCGTCGACCTCTCGGTCGAGAAGGCTCTCGCCGGCGACGGCACAGTGCCCGAAGGCGTCACCGAGTTCACTGCGCAGGTGCAGTGTGACGACGGGACGAACGAGGAAGTGACGCTGCCGGTTGGCGGCGGCCTGGGAACCCCCTCGCCGATCGAGGTCGAGAAGGGTTCGCTGTGCACGGTGGTCGAGACCAACGACGGTGGCGCTGACGGAGTGGCGTACAGCGTGACCGGGATCGACGTCGCACCGGGTGCGTTCATCGACACCGACACCACGGTGACGATCACGAACACGTTCGACCCGGAGACGCCGGTGACACCGGTGACACCGGTGGAGCCTGAAGTCGCTCCTGCGGCTGTCGTCGAGGCGCCGGTCGTCGCGCCGGTCGTCGCAGCTGCGGCGGTGGCGGCAACGCCTCGCACCACGGGCTGACACACCGCACCAAGCAACATCTGAAGTGCCCCCGGGCTTGTGCCCGGGGGCACTTTCAATTGAGGTGTACTTGACTTCACGCTCCGTGGTCGATAAGAATGACCCGATCACGTTCCGTCACCATCCACTTTCGCGCGGGCAGGGTGTCGAGGGGCAGGGGTGCCGGAGCGGGCAGGGGAGACTTCGATCCGCCTTGTTGAACTGGTCGCTGCGCCAGGCGGGGAGTCAAGCGAAACCGGCCCCTGGTTTTTCCCCAAACCAGGAGGGCTAGTTCGTGAAACTCAAGAGATCAGCGCTGGCGGCGCTGGCCGTCGTCGGGCTCGTGGCCAGTTCGCTTGCCGTGGTTGCGACCACGGCGGGCGCTGCCGCGGAAAAGGTGACGATCTGTCACCGCACCAACTCCAACACCAACCCGTACGTCGAGATCTCACCGTCGGCGAACGGGGTGCTCAACGGGCACGCCAAGAACCACGACGACCTCTTCATCTGGAACGACCAGCTGAAGGGCCAGGGTCAGAAGTGGGGCGACATCATCCCTGCGTTTGACGACTACCCGGGCTTGAACCTCACCACGGAGGGTACGGGGAACACCGACGGCATCACCGGTGCGCAGATCCTTGCGAACCACTGCAAGATCCCGGGCACGGAGCCGCAAGTCGGTACGTTGGGCGTCACGAAAGACGTCGTGTCCGGCAGCGTGCCCGAGGGCACCACGGTCATCGTGGCCGTGACCTGTACCGGCTTCGCAGAGCCTGTGGAACTGGAGATCGACGCCAACGGCGGTTACGACGAGATCGCCGGTATCCAGGCGGGGTCGGTGTGCACGGCCGACGAGACGGACGGCGCGGGCGCGACGAACACGACGTACACCCCGACGAACGCCACCCAGACCATCGAGGCCAACACGACCAAGAACGTGACGGTCCACAACACCTACTCCGGCACCATCACGGTGTTCAAGGACGTGGCGTCCCCCGGCGCGCCCGCGGGCAACGTCACGGTGCACCTCGACTGTGACGGCACCTCGTACGACCAGGACCTGTTCATCTCCGCCGGCGGTGGGTCGGACGAGAGCTCCGACATCCCGACCGGCACGGAGTGCACGGTGACCGAGACGAACGACCAGGGTGCGACGCTCGTGTCGTACTCGCCCAACGGCGGCAGCTCGACCACTCCGCCGACGGTGACCGTCGGGTCGGGGACCACGGTCGAAGTGACGGTGACCAACACGTACTCGGGCACCATCACGGTGTTCAAGGACGTGGCGTCCGGCACCGTGCCCGCGGGCAACGTCACGGTGCACCTCGACTGTGACGGCACCTCGTACGACCAGGACCTGTTCATCTCTGCCGGCGGCAACGACTCGGCGGAGAGCTCGGACATCCCGACCGGCACGGAGTGCACGGTGACCGAGACGGGCCAGCAGGGTGCGACGCTCGTGTCGTACTCGCCGGACGGCGGCACGTCGACCACTCCGCCGACGGTGACCGTCGGGTCGGGGACCACGGTCGAAGTGACGGTGACCAACACCTACCCGACCCCGGAAACCCCGGCCGGGCCGGAAGTCGCTCCCGCAGCGGTCGTCGAGCCTCCGGCGGTTGCACCGGCAGCGGTCGTGGCAGCCGCGAACTTCACCGGCTGAGCGATCAGCACCATCGAATCTGAGAAGGGCCCCCGGTTCACGCCGGGGGCCCTTGTCGATTGACTTCACGCTCAGTGGCCGATGACACTGAACCACTTCGTCACCTTGGCGTCACCCCGATCCGGGCAGGGCCGGAGGGATCATGCGAATCCGCAGGGCACTGCGAGCAGTGTCGATCGCGACGGTCGCATCGGGTCTGCTGCTTGCGCTGGCGACGAGTGCCTTGGCCGGTGAGACCTCGGACAAGGACGGGAAGAACAACGCCAAGGAGAAGGTCACCATCTGTCATCGGACCGGCTCCGACAAGCACCCCTACGTCGAGGTCTCGGTCGGCGCCAAGGGAGCGCTCAAGGGGCACGCCGGCCACCACGCAGCCAAGGCGGTGTGGGGGCCGAAGCTCAAGGCCGCCCACGAGCGCTGGGGCGACATCATCCCCGCCTTCGACATCGACGGCTCGCACTTCGACGGCTTGAACCTCGACACCAAGGGCGGGGCCAACGGCGACATGTCAGGGCAGTCGATCCTCGACGCCCACTGCGCGGTGGGTTGACGCGGTCGGGCTCTGCCGGCTCACGACGCCCCACTGGTTGAAGGCGTTGTTTCCGGGCGTGTCGTGGGGGTGGTGTCGGTTCGTCATCTGCGCCTGCGAGTCGGGACTTCGTAGAAGCGCACGGTCACGTCGCCCGGCGCGTCGGGGAACGAGATGGCCTTGATGTCGAGTCCTCCATTGGTCACCCGACGGTCGGCGATGGTCTCGGGTACATGGAGGAGATGGAACTTCGAAGCGGTGCCGGTCACGAACGCAAGGGTCTGCCCATCCGTCCGCACCTCTGGGTAGCGAGTCGGCTTCAAGAGCGATGTGAGCAGTCGTTCAGTGGCAGACGTCGGGTAGTCGTACGTGGCGACGACGAGCTCGCTGCGGTGCCGCGGATTCGGAACACTCGCTGACTTGTCGCCGCCGAGGACCTGCTCGCTGATCAAGCGCGGTCGCCCGCACACGTCGCTCGCACGCCTGAGTGCCTGCCAACCTTGCCCTTCGGCCGTCAGCCGATAGCTGCAGGTGAGTGTGACCATGTAATTCGGGGATTCCCACGCGGGGATGCGGGCGAGAGCATCGGCATGCACTTCGCGAAGGACGGCGTTGGGCCCCTTCCTGTCCCGGAGACTGTCGGCGTTGGCCTGATCGAGTGAATCGGTGTTGGCCTGGTAGGTCTGGAAGACCGGTACTGGACGCCACTCGAGGCCAAAGGCCCAGACCGCCGCGATATTGGTCGGGTCGGCGTGAACCTGCGCTCGTCGGAGTGCCGTCACTACTGAGCTCGGAACGCGATCGGCCGCTCGAATCTCCGCGGCGGCATCGTTGAGCTCGTCCGACCGGTACGAGGAGTCAACGGTCGAACGAAGGATGCGCCCGGCTTCGACGAGGCCTTGTCGAGTTTGCGTCCCGAGAGAGTCGAGTTGCGAGTCGATGGGCGGGAAACCGCTTCCAGTTATGACCGCTCCCAACGCGACGGCGAGTCCGAGTACTGCGAGTGGAATCCAACGACGCTGCCATGGGAACGCGGCGATGATCACCGCGAGGCCGAGATACGCGATGTCCACGTGGTAAGCGTCGAGACGGGTCATCCCCTCCTTGCAGAAAAACCACGCGCCGAGGGCGACGAGTGCAACCGATGGGATCGCGCGAGCCTGATATCGGCGTACGAATTGCACGAGCCCGAAAAGCAGTACTCCGGCGACGATCAGTAAGAGCAGCCAGTAGCGGTTCCCTTCTTGTCCGCCCGGCAATGCCTGGCCAGACGAGTACCCAGCTGCGATCTGTACGGATCGTTCGAACCACTTCGCGAGATTCGTCGGGGATTGCTGGGCCGCGAGCCACAGGCTCAGGACCGAACCGACGAACGAGCCAGCCAGCACGCACGCGTTCCGCGGCTTTGGAGCTCGGGCGAGCACAACGATGATCGCGACTCCCAGCGCAATCGCTCCGGTACTGAACTTCACGAGGAGCTGCAGTGCTGCGATGCCACCAAGTGCCGGAGGGATCCATGCGGGCAGCACCGCGCTCATCACGTCTGGCCGAATCAACGTGAGCGCCCATAGCATCAAGGCCGCCGTCGCCAGTTCGGGCACCACGCCGACATCAGTGCCGACCGGCAGGGCCGCGAGTGCGAACAGCGCCACGACGGCAACGGCCGCGACCGGGTCGAGCCACCTGAGCAGTGCGCGATAGACCAGGAAGTAGAAGGCGAACGTGGCGGCGAGCACGTAGACGAGTCCGGCAATCGCGCCCGGCAGCCAGACGATGTTCGGCTGCGCGAGGAACCCGAGCGGTCCGTAGGTGAAGACGAAGCCCGGCCCTGCGGGGATGTCGCGAACATGCACGAGGGAGAGCCCGAGCTCCCACGACGCATCGACTCCGGGTTTCGGCGCGCTGGTGCCCAGCGGCAGACAGATCACCGTGAGGATCGAACTCACCGCTGCGGGGTGGAACCACCACTGCGAGCGAGGCGGGACCTCCGCGGCGGGCGGTTCCTCTTGTCCGCCGAGCGATGTGGTGGAGCTCTGGATCATCGAGTCTCGGCGCGCGTCAGCACGGTCCTCGGAGCCGCGCGACGATCCAGAAGTTCGAGCCGTAAGGGCTCCACACCCGGCGGGCGGTCACCGCAGTCGGATCGTTGTGAGCAGGTCTGGGTCCGGCACTGAGGTGTATGCAAGCCGCCTTCGGGTGCGCGACATACCGGTACTTGACCGTGCCCGCGTGGTAGTTGTTCCACTCGAAGCCGCCGTCGACCTGGCGTGGAGTGGCCGTGGCCCTCGCTGCTTCTCGCGCTACCTCCCATTTTGCGCCGTCGAAGGACGCGCGCTCATCGCAGCGTGTACCGCGCCCAACGCGGCGAGAACGACCAACGCGACGAGGGCAGCGACTCGCGTCCATGGAGTGCTGTTCACATGTTTCCTACAGGACGACGACAGTATGAGAATCGCGACGAGCGGTATGAGAGGAAGCACGTACCTTTCGTAGACAGGGACTTGCAAGGCGCTGACAAGAATGGTGGTGGTGGCGAAACCAGTTGTTGCCAACGCCACCATCGCCAATGCCGGCGACTCGGGAGTTGCGATCCGTCCGGCGCGGGCGCGCCTCAAGAACATGTCGACCGGCGGGATCGCACCGTAGAGAAGAGCGGCGACCGACAGAAGGCCGAGCAACGCCAGTGGTTTGAGCAGCGATTCAGGGATCAGGGAGGGATGTCGGATCCAAGTGAGCGTCCACTCGTTCAAGACCGTGTTGTAGGGGCTGAGAAATGCTGGCGAGCGATCCGGCAGCAGGTAGTCGCGGCCCAGCAGGACCAAGGGGTAGAGCCCCAGGACGAGAGTTACCCAACGCGCACGAGCCCATGCACCACGCAAGAGACGCAGGGGTCCGGCAAGCAGCACGGCTGGGGCGACGAGGAGGCCGAGCAAAAGCGTGTATTCCACAGCACGACGCGTTGTGAGATCTATGGAATCGAAGCTCGGGCTTTCCAGACTGAAGTTCTGGAACCCCGGAAGTGTGCGTCGCCAGGCCACGAACAACGGGGCCACGACAATCAGTCCTATGAACGCGAGCACCGCGGCGCGTGGAGGTCGCCGCTCACGGCCCATGGTCCACAGGGCCGTGAGACCTACGGCGATCGGTGCGACCAGGGCGTACTCGCGGACAGTAAAGGCGACGAATCCGACGATGAGCGAGGCGTAGAACATGCCCAGTCTCAGACCGTCACGCCGGACTCCCCGTGTGCCCAACGTGAGACGCCATCGCAAGAGCGAACGCCGGGACATCGGTGTAGTACGTCGTGGTCAAGTTCCCCCACAGCGGTCCCACGGCAACCAAGAGTGCGACGAACAGTGCGCGGCGTGGCGAGAGCAGCTGCTTCGCCAGATCGAACACCGACAGGAGCCCAACGACACCTAGTACGACGACCTCGACCTGCATCGCGGCAATTCGATGACCGAACAACCACACGACCGGGAGTAGGACGAGTTGGCCGACGAGGTTCATCGAAGGCCAGTTGTTCCCGTTGATCTTGCCGGTCTCAGCCAGGCGAAACGCCGAGAGAAGATAGGCGACGTCATCGCCCCGCGGAATCCCGAACGCGCCAAATGACGAGCAATCAGGATCGGGACGACCCCACCAACCAGCGCGATCAGGGCGAGGGCCCCGACATGCGAAGGTTGCCAATGTCGCCGATCGGCGTCGAGCACTGTGGACGCCGGAAGGTCCGGGCGTCCACATTCCTCAGTGGTCGCAGTGACTCCCGCCTCTCGGCCCACCCAAACGCCCTCTCGTCCCAGGAGGTCCTTGGCGGGAACGGTAACGCTGCGGAGGTCTATTGACTGGCCTTCTGCAGCGTTACGACCACTCGTCGGTTGAGTGCCTTGTTCTCGGGCGTGTCGTTGGGTGCGACCGGTTGGTCCGCGCCGTGCCCCACCGCCGTGATGCGAGCGGGGTCGATGCCCTGACCGATGAGCCACTGCGCGACGGACTGCGCGTGGGCTTCGCTGAGTTGCTGGTTGAAGCCCGGGTCGCCGTCGCTGTCGGTGAACCCCTCGACGAGGAGACTGCGCTTCTTGTCTCGCCCCGCCAGCGTGAGGAACGAGACCAGGCGGCCGTTCGTGTCCGGCGTCAAGTCAGAGGAGTTCACGTCGAACAGGACGTCGGATTTAGCGTGACCGTGGTGCCCGCCGCAGTCTCTTTCTCCGTTCCCTCCGACGGTGGGATCGTCGTGGCGCGGCAGCGGTCGTCGTCGGAGCGACAGTCGTGGTGACCGCCGTTCCAGTGGCGACCTTGGCGTCGTCGCCACCCCCACTCGTCAGCGCGAAGGCAGCACCGCCGGCGATGACCAGCGTGAGCACGGCGCCCCCGATCAACAACGCGGTCTGCGATTCCGACCGCCGCCGTCGGCCTCCTCGGGGCCGGCAGCCGTCGGCGGGAGCGCGAATTGGTCGAGGACTCGGCGCAGTCTTCGGGGCGTCCTCTACGGCCAACCGGCTCCGGCATGGGCTCGGGCTCGGGACGGAACAGCGGCGAGTTCGGCCGCATCCACGCGATCGTCTCGCCGAAGAGCATCTCCGACTCGAGCTGATCGGGCCGTGCGGTGTCTTCGGGATTCGCCTCAGGCGGCGTCGATGCATCGGTCGGCTCGGTCGGCTCGGTCGGCCGGGCGTCGTCGGTGCTGTCGTCCATGACCCTCCGCCGTCTGCGACGGCCCAACGGTACTCAGACGAGGAGCCACGCGACCAGCGCGAAGAACGAGCGCGGAGCCGGTCTCGACGGAGTGGGTAGCGGGCAGAGATGTGGACGCCACACGTCCGGCACCGGCCGCGTGGAGCGACCCAGCTCAGGACCGGGATCAGCTCGACGGGACGCAGGAAGGTCTCGCAGCTCGGGCAGTGGGATCCCGGTGTGACGATCGACTCACCCCGGGGCACCCGCCACAGCACCACGTTGGGGAATGAGCCCATCAGCGCTGCCGAAGATTGCCGCGAACACGATCACCAGGGCTTCGGGCACCACCGCAGTATGACCACGAAGCGTGGCGGGGTGGTAAAATAGAAAGTTCTGAGGCTCATGTGGGCAGCGTGGCCTCCGGCGGGTGGGCCACGGGAGCGATGACATGCCGGTGAGGAAGAGGGCCACGAAGACGCCCGAACCGGCTGTCGACGTGGAGACGTCCGTCGTCGACGACGTCGCCGCATTCGAAGAGGTCGGCGGGACCCGCGTGGTCCTGTCCAATCTGTCCAATTGGGTCGGGCGGCGTGCTCCTGGAGCAGGGCAGCATCACCCAGGAGCAACTCGACGCCGCGGTCGCGGAGCAAGCGGAGTCGGGGCTCGAATCGGCGAGATCCTGGTCCGCCAGGGCGCGTTGCGCGAGGTGGGCCTCGCGCGCGGCCTGGCACAACAGCTCGACCTTCCCCTCATCGACCTCCGCCTGCGCACGCCGCAACCGACGGCTGGGTTGCTCCCCGAGGCGTTGGCCGGAAGCATGCGCGTCTCGGCCCATGGCCATCGACGACGACGAGCTCTACGTGGCCATCGACGGTCCCATCACCGACGCTGCGCTCGCCGAGATCCGCGCCGAGGCCGGCAAGAACATCCTGCTCGTCATCTCGCCGTCGAACGACATTGACATGGTCATCGACCGTGCATACAGCGCGGTTGCAAGGCATCGAGCAGTACACACAAGTGCTCGACGATGAAGCGACTTCGCGCCTCGGTCCCGTCGTGACCCGTGTGGACGAGATCGATGCGAACGCGCCCATCGTCCAAGTGGTGATGGCTCCTCACCCAGGCGGTCCGCAGCGCGCGTCCGACATCCACATCGAACCCAAAGAGGACACGGTTCGCGTGCGGTTCCGAATCGACGGGGTGCTGCGCGACGCGACCGACCTACCCGAGTCGATGGCGACGCGCTCGTCAGCCGGATCAAGGTCATGGCCGACATGAACATCGTCGAGCGTCGGCGCGTCTCAGGACGGACAGATCGACGACGGTCGACGACCGACCGCTCGACATTCGCGTCGCGACCACCGCCACGATCTGGGGCGAGAAGGCGGTGATGCGGCTGCTCGACAAGACCCGCGCGCTGCGCAACCTGAGCGAGCTCGGGATGACCGCGAGACCCAGCGACGACTTCCGCGACTGACCGTCGCCGTTCGGGATGGTGATCTGCGCAGGGCCGACCGGGAGCGGGAAGACGACCACGCTCTACGCGGCGCTCAACGAGATCGACAACCCCGAGCGCAACATCACGACGATCGAGGACCCGGTCGAGTACGTCTTCCCGACGATCAACCAGATCCAGGTCAACAAGCAGGCCGGCATCACGTTCGCCGACGGGCTCAAGGCCATCCTTCGTCAGGACCCCGACGTGATCCTCGTCGGCGAGATCCGAGATGTGGAGACGGCCCGCATCGCCGTGCAGTCGGCGCTCACGGGCCACCTCGTGCTGTCGTCGTTGCACGCCACGGACGCCGTCGCCGCGCTGCAGCGCCTCCGCGACATGGGAATCGAGCCGTTCCTGATCACGTCGTCGCTGCTCGGCGTCGAAGCGCAGCGGTTGGTTCGGCGCATCTGCCCCCTGCCGGGAGCCATACAAACCGACCCCGGCGGAAAAGATCTTCTTCGAAGAACTGGGGTGGCAGCGAAGGACCAGTTCTGGCACGGAGCCGGATGCAACCTCTGTTCGCATACCGGGTACTCGGCACGTGTCGGTGTCTACGAGCTCCTCAAGATGACGGAGCCGATCAAACGGCTCGTGATGGACGACGCGGGCCACGGGGATCTGCGCACCTCGCGATTGCCGAAGGGATGAGCACGTTGAGCGACGAGGCCATGCGCCTCATCGACGACGACGTGACGACCGATCGCCGAAGCCATCCGCATCGTGTACGTCCGCTACGGCAGGGACACATGCCGAAGTACGATACGTCGCCGTTGGTCCGAACGGGGCGAAGCAGCACGGGGACGATCAGCGCGCCGAGCTCGGTCGAGCGCGCAACGACCTCGTCGGCCGAGACCTCACCGTGCGATCGTGCGGAGCGCAAGCACTTCAGCCAGATCGAGATCATCAAGAAGAAGGTCAAGCCGCAGGACATCATGAACTGTCGCCGCCAGCTCAGCGCGTTCCTCCGGGCCGGCATCCCGATCATCGACGCGATCGACATCTCCGGAGGAGTCGCGAACAACGCCGATGCTCCAGGAGCTGGGGAGTCGTCGCGCTGCGCGCGGCGAGCCTTCTCGGAAGCAATGGCTGGCGCACAGCGAGGCTTCCCGTCCTACTACCCCGGGATCGTCCGCTCGGCCGAGCTGAGCGGCCAGCTCGACGTCGTGCTGGAACAGCTCGCGACTACATCGACCGTGACCTCGAGGACCCGAGGCAAGGTCAAATCGGCACTCATGTACCCGATGGTGCTGCTGTCCATGACCCTCGTACCGTCGTCGTGCTCGTCGGGTTCGTCTTGCCCAAGTTCAAAGACTTCTTCAAGGAGTTCGGCGCCAAGCTGCCGTTCACCACGCAGCTGCTCCTCGACATCGGCGACTTGTTCGAGCTACTGGGGTCTCGTGCTGATGGCGCCGCCGTCGTGCTCATCCCGATCTTACTTCTCGTGCGCACCCCGCCGGGAGATGCCCGTGTCGCTTCGTGCTGCGGACACCGGTGTTGCGCGGGGTCGTGGCTACGCGTTGTCGAGCGCTTCTGCCGGATCCTGCCGCAATGGTGGGGCGGGATCCCATCGCCGATGCGATGACCGCCGCGATCGACAGCACCGACAACCCTGTGTACGTCAGGAAGCTCTTGATCGCCCGAGCGAGCGAATGCTCCAGGGAGAGGGGTGGCGCGGCCGCTCGCGGAGACCCAGCTCTTCCCGGGTGGTCGTGCAGATGATGCGGGTCGGCGAGGAGACCGGCACGCTCGACCAGCAGCTCGACATCGCGGCCGACTACTACCAGGGCCAGCTGGGACAAGCTCGAACAGCTGACTGCGCTGTTCGAGCCCATGATCATCATCGTCATGGGCGTCGTAGTCGGGTTCGTCGCAGTCGCGCTCGTCTCGGCGATGTACGGCATCTACAACCAGGTGCAACTTCAAGTAGCCAGTGTGGCGTCTGACGCAACCTGAGTGGTTCAGCTTGCTTCTGTGCGCGCGAGATGCGAGAATGAGCGACCACAGAGAGTGGTGGGGTCTTCGGGGCGGGGCAGGGCAGGTCGTTTGCACCCGTGGGCCGATCCGGATCGACGACTCCTCCGACCGGGAGGATCGCGGACGTACGCAAGCCGAGGGCCGCGTACAGGAGCAGGCTGGGAGGCCGGCAGTGGTGCAACGGGCAATGGAGAAGAAGCGAGCCGGTGAGGGTGGGTTCACCCTGATCGAGCTCATGATTGTGATCGTGATCCTCGGTATCCTCGCGGCCATCGTCGTGTTCGCAGTGGGTGGCATCACCGACCGGGGCGAGACGAGCGCCTGCAAGGCGAATGTCAAGACCACCGAAGTGGCGGTCGAGGCGTTCTACGCGAAGACCGGTGCTTACCCGGGAACCCTTGATGAGCTCACGACCGACCCGAACAAGTTCCTGAAGAGCGTTCCGGACAACGTCACCTATGACGGCGCCGGTGGTGTCACGGGCGACAGCTGCTAAGAGCGTCGCTCGCGAACGAGGCGAAACGGCGGCCGGAGGGATCCGGCCGTCGTCTCGCGTGAAGCACTCCAGACCTCAGGCAGGAGGGCAGGGAATGCAACAGGCCTTCTGGCAAGAAGACGGGCGGCCGAGGGTGGGTTCACGCTAATCGAGCTCATGATCGTGATCGTGATCCTCGGCATCCTCGCCGCGATCACGGTGTTCGCCGTCGGTGGGATCACCGACCAAGGTGAGACGAACGCCTGCAAGGCGAACCTCAAGACCACCCGGGATCGCGGTCGAGGCGTACTGGGCGCAGAACAAGGTGTATCCGGCCGCCCTCGCCGACATGACCATCGCTGCCAACCGGCTTTTGAAGACCGTGCCCGCGGGCGTGTTCTACGACGGAGCCGGAAACGTGAGCAGTCCAGACTGCAGCCTCTGGGCCGGAGACACGTGTTCCGAGCGGCGGCTGGTGTTGACCGGCCGCCGTCGGCCGCAACTTCTACGCCGCGGGGCGCTTCACCTCTTGCGGGAACAGGCTGTGCGCCACGGCCTCCTCGTACGAGACGAGGCCCTCCGCGACCAGCAGGCGGGTTCACATCTCGAGGCTCTGCATGCCATGCTCGATGCCGGTGAGGATCACGTTTCGCAGCTGGTTGGTGCGCCCGTCGCGGACGATGTCCTCGCCGCGTACGTCGCGATCAGCACCTCGAAGCGGCCACCCTCCCGCTGCCGATCTCGGAACCAAGCGCTGCGATACGATCGCCTGCAACGAGCCGGCGAGTTGCACCCGGATCTGGCTCTGCTGCTCGCCGGGGAACACGTCGACGATCCGGTCGAGGGTCTGCGCCGCGTCGTTCGTGTGCACGGTGGCGAACACGAGGTGACCGGTCTCTGCAATCGTCAGCGTGGCCGCGATGGTCTGAGCCCCGCATCTCGCCGACGAGGAGGACGTCGGGGTCCTCGCGGAGGACCGATCGCAGCGCTCGGCCGAACTGAGGTGTCATCCCGATCTCGCGCTGTTCGACCGCCGACCTCTTGTGCCGTAGACGTACTCGATCGGGTCCTCGATGGTGACGATGTGACACGGCGCGCCACTGGTTGATCGCGTCGATCATCGCCGCGAGGTGGTCGACTTCCCGGAGCCCGTGGGTCCGGTGACGAGGACGAGTCCCTGGGGAAGGTCGGTAGTCGTCGGCACGGCTCGGGTACGCCGAGGTCGTCGAAGCCGGGATCTGGTACGGGATGATGCGGAGCGCAAGGGTGAGCGCGCCGCGCTGGTGGTCGGCGTTGGCGAGCACACAGGCACGTTCACCCCATCCGAAGGACACGTCGACCTCCCGATCCTTCGCGAGGCGCTCCGTCAGCACCAAGCCGAGGAGTTCGACGATGAGGTTGCCCGTTCCATTCCGATCGTGATCGGCTGTCCTGGCACCGGCGTGAGGGAACCGTCGGACGCGCATGAGCGGCGGAACGCAGGGTGAGGTCGGAGGTCGGTCGCGCCGACCTTCCACATCTCCTCGAGCATCGACTCGATCGGTTGCAGGGTCGCTTCAGCCATGGTGATCCGTGCCCTCGTGGCGTCTCGATGACCAGCGGACGTATTGCCAGGACTTCACCTCGACCGGGACAATCGCAGCGGAGCTGCTGTCGCGGACACGACGCGTGCCTTCACTCGAGGCGTCCCACCAACGGAACTCACGAGGTTGACGTCCCGATCGAGCTTGAACGGGTCGGGGTCGGCCGGGGTCCACGTGACGACCGCCGAAGCCCCACTGTTCAGACTCGTCTGGACGCTGGTCACCGGGCAGGTAGTCGCGGGCCGGGCGCAGTTGCTGTGCAACCGCAGGTACTGGATAGCGCCATCCATCGCACCGTCGGCCTCGTAGCTGGTGGAGCGCTGGGACTGCAGCTTCGTGGTGGAGATCACGTTCGTCGTACCCAGGTCGAGGATCGCCGGGATCAAGATTGCGAACACCATGAGGAAAGCCATCGCGAGGATGAGCGAGGCTCCGTCCTCGCCGCGCATCCGCTGTCGAGCCATCACGGATCCCGCTTCAGGATGGTCACCGATTCGTCAGCGCCGTTCGCCGTCACGGTAACCGTGATCTTCTGGAGACCATTGCAGTTCGGGCAGTCGACCCAAGCACTGTTCGAGGCTTGCATCCGGGTCACCGTTCCAGCAGCGGGCGGTCGGCACGCTCACCGTCACGCCCGCGGGCACGGTGACATCGCTCCAGGTGCTCGCAGCATAGTCGCCGTTCGCGTTCAGGGGAACGGTCGTGTCCTTGATCGCCTCGGCGATGTTCCGTGCGACCGCGCCGGCGTCGGCCTGCTGGCGGTGCGCGCTCGACGCCGTGATTGCGGTCGCGAGCCCGCCGACCAGAGCGATCATTCCGATGCCGATGATCGAGATCGTCACAAGCAATTCGATCAGAGTTTCGCCGCGCTCCGGTGCACGCTGACGTACGCCCATGGTCAGCCAGGGGACGGTGGTGTACCCGACGCACACACTGCCGTTGCCGCCCGCGACGAGTTCGGCGCGATGACCCGGGGTCACCGCGAGATCGCCATTTCCGGTGCCGAGCGTCACCGGATTCGCGGTCGGGAGGTAGATCGCTCCGGTGATCGTGCTTGCGGTACCTGCGGCGAAAGTGCCGTTTCCTGCGATCAGGAACGCGTCGGGTCGGACTTGTCCTGCCAGATCGCCAATCCCACGTAGATACCGGAAGTCGCGCCAGATACCGAGAGTTGAGCGTTACCAGTCACGCAGAACGACCCGCCGCCTGTACAGGAGGTGCCACCAGTGATGTACAACAACACTCCGTTCCCCACGGCCTTCGACCCACCCGCCATGTTGAGACCCGCCTGGAGGATGTAAATACCTGGGTTGAGCGTGCCGTCCGGGTTGAACGGCGTCGTGTATATCCCCGGGCTGTATGTCGTTCCGACCTTCGGCGGGTCACTCGGGAGCCCGGCCGGACTCGGTGTCTGCAGGCCGCTAAGCGGATCTACGACGCGGGAAGCAGGTTCGTATAGCCGCCCGGGCAGGTGCTACAGGTCCCGTCGCCATAGATCTCCATCGAGCCGTACGAGAAGTTGCTGCTGTTCGACGACACCGCAGGATAGCCGTCCGAGTCGACGATGATCTTGCCGTTGACCTTCAGCTGGGCGTGGTTGCCGTTGAGCTGGATCTGCACGCCGATATTTCCGAGCGCGAGTAGCGGCGGGTAGGCGGGCGTCGCCTGATCGATCCGGTTCGCAGCGATTCGTCGGCTGCCGGAGACGCTGAAGTCATAGCCCGAACCCTCGTTCACCGCGATTCGAACCTGTTCGGACGAGGGGTGGTCGCGGGTCGCACGTACCCAAGTCGAGGTCTTGCACGAGGCGACGGGAGCCGCGCCGCGAACTGTACCAACGGGACATGGCCACGACGTTGCCGCCGGAGCAGTAGGTGCGATTCAAGCCGTCGACAGTCGTGATGTATGACGCGAGCGAACCATCGGGGTAGCTGAAGTTGACCAGGCCGCTGCCCCCGCCACAGACCGTAGACGTGAGCTCGGTTGCGCTCTGGACGTCGTTGGCGAGATAGGCAGAAGCGATCTGGGTGTCATGCGACTCCTTGAAGCGCGTCGCAGTCGCCACGTGGGTGCGCTCTGACACGATGAAAGCACCAGCGAGAACGACCATCACGAGGCCCAGAATGGCCACTGCAATCACGAGCTCGCTGAGAGTGACGCCTGCCTCGCCACGTAGCCGCTTGCCCGGCTTCCGTGCCTTCTTCATGAATCCCAGCCCAACCGTCTGCCCAGCCCAGTGTTCACCAAGCGTGGAGAAACTACCACAATACTGCTACTCTCCGTGTTCGACCAGGGCTGAGTTCAGGTCAATTCGAGGCGGGGCCGCATGCGCCAGAGGGCATCCAGCGAGCAGGGTTTCACGCTGATGGAGCTCTTGGTCGTCGTGACCATCGTTGGCGTCATGGCGACTGTGGTGACCTTCTCCGTCGTGGGCCTCGGTAACGCATCGGGGAACGCGACTTGCGGCAACGATGCCTCCGCTCTCCGCGCCGCGGAGGACTCCGCCATCGCGAACGAGGGTCATTTCCTCACCCAGTCCCAGCTCGTCGCGCAGAAGTACTTGAAGCAGGCCGTCACGGCATATGACGTGCAGTCGACCTCCGACGGTGGCTATCAGGTTGTGCAGACGGGTTCATGCTCGCTTGCGCTGGCTGGCGGCGGAGCCGGCGGCGGCGGTGGCCCGACCACGACCTCGCCGCCGACCACGACTGCGCCACCGACGACCACAACCACAACCACGACCCGACGACCACGACCACGACCACGACTGCGCCACCGACGACGACGACGAGCACGACGACGACCACCACAACACCTCCGACGGTCACCACGACCATCATCCGGGTCGCGAACAAGGTGGTGAAGGTGACGGGCACGGCCAGTGGCAGCGGCACGGTCACCGTCAGGATCTACGACGGACCCGGGTGCACCAACCTGCGCACGACGGTCACGGTCACTCCGAGTGGAGGGTCGTACTCGACCGCGGACCTCAGCGTGGGCAATGGCGACCGGTGGGCGAGCGGTCGCAGGGATCGACCACGAGCTCGTGCAGCGGTCCTGTCAACGCATAGTCGACACATGATCCGGATGATCCGGGCCGTACCGTGCTCGACTCCTTGCTCGAGTATGTCCCGAGTCGTTTGGCTGAGTGGTGGCGACGAAGGCGCGCGACCAGATAGTGGAGTGCACGCCCATGCATCGCACAGTCGCGATACTTGCAGCGACCTGACGACCGCGATCCGCACGGAGGACGTGTCAGATCGTGGAGAGAACCGAGAGGTGGCTCCGCGCAGCCGAGCCGATCCTTCGCGGCGCTACGTGGTCATCGTCGTCGCTGCGCTTGCGTTCATGCTGCAGCACATCAGCGGGACGGGCAAGGACTGGCAGTACTTCATCATCGGCAGCGAGCTGCTCTTCGGGCAGCACCACCTCTACACGCCTCTCGCGGGTGGCCTGCACGTCTACGCCAACTATCCGACGATCCAGATCGGACCGCTGAGTCTGCTCCTCGCCGCGCCGATCCGCGTGATCGGTACCGACGAAGGCCGAGTTGCTGGAGCGATCTTCATGACGGCGGTCGCGCCGGCGCTCGTGCACGTGCTCGAGCGAACCGCTCGTCTCGTCAAACCGCAGTCGACGAACGGCTGCTCCAGCTCACCGTGTTGCTCGGCGGTCTGATGTTCGTCCAGTCGTGGGCGACGCTCGCGGTGATCTACGCGCACCTCGACGACGTTCTCGTACTCGCGGCCGGTGTCGGCACGCTCTGGGCGGTCGCGACACGGCGGCCTGTTCTGCTGGGCGCCTGCATGGGAATCGCGGATCGCGGCCAAGCCTTGGGGGATCGTCATCGTGCCACTCGTTCTGGCATTTCGGGGGCGGGATCGCTGGGCTGCGCTGCTGTGGGGCGTCGGCATTGCGGCGGCCGCCTGGTTGCCGTTCGTGCTCGGCGACAGCCGAACCCTCGACGCGATCAAGCCCCCGATCGTGGTGTCGCCGTCGTCCGTGTTGCATCTCTTCGGGGTGGCCGCGACCGACGCTCCGTCGTGGACTCGTCCGGTGCAGTTCGGATGCGTCTTAGTAGTGGGAGCAATTGCCGTCGCGAGAGGAAGGTGGGGCGCGGCGCTCCTCGTCGGCATCACGACTCGTCTTGCGCTCGACCCGCAGGTCTTCCTCTACTACACGACGGGGCTCGTACTTGCGGCTCTGGCGTGGGACATGTTGCGGTCGCGGCGCCCGTTGCCGCTGTGGACCTTGTTCGCGTTCGTCCTGCTCAATGACAGCTACGTGCTGATCGACGACGCGACAGTCGAGGCCTTGCTTCGTCTCGTGCTTTCCGTCGTGCTCGTCGGCGTCGTGCTGTTCGGGCCTTCGAGTGGTCACGAAGACGCGTCGACCGAATCGGACGACGCGAGGTTCGGAGAGGGCACGCTCGAGAGCCGATAGACGCAGGCGAGGAAGAGCCCGATCAGCACGACATTCCTCACGAGCACGATGATCACCGGAAAGGCGTCTCCGTCGGAACAGCTCGTCGAACATCCCAACTCGAGCACGCTCAGGGCAGACGCCCCGACCACGAGTTCGGCAACGAGGAGCTCACCGTTGACGGCAGCGATGGCCGCGAACGGGAGGAGCCAGACGAGATACTGCGGCGAGATGATGGTTGCCGTGATCAACGTCGCCGAGATCGCAGCGATCGGCGCCAGTCCGTCGCTCACGAGAGGCGACGCGGCATCGGTGCGCCTCGATGCCAGCAACCACGCGCACACGACGCCGCCGAACCCGAGCACGAGGAGAAGCGGCGACACCCAGCTCAGAACCTCTCCCACGCGGAAGGCGCCCTGCTCCAGGTACACCGGGTCCGAGCCCAGCCGCAGGACCGAACCGACGACGCTCTCGATCTCCCACCCGTGCGAGCCGCGCAAGGTCACGACCTGGCGCAAGCGTCGGTGCCGCCCCAGAGAATCCAGCCGAGCAGGCCCACCGCGGCAGCGGCGACGAAGGTGGGGAGCGCCTTGCGGGAGCGGCTGAGCAGCAGGACCGGCACGAGCGCGAGTCGGCCAGATCTTGGCGAAGCATGCGACTGCGAGCACGACCCCCGCCCAGCGAGGGAACCCGCGCCGCAGGAACGCGAACGCACCTACGCGCGGGTCGCAACCGAGAGCAGGTCGAGGCGGAGATACGTGAAGGGGTGACAGAGACGAAGCGGGAGACCGATAAGCAGGTACGCAAGGCCGGCGCACCTCCCCAGGCCCAGAGGAGCAAGCCGCAGATGGTGATGTCGAGCAGCAGCTGCGAGAGCATGACGTCGACGATCGTGACAGAAGCGATGTCGGCCAGGGACTTGATAGCGCCCAAGGTCACGGGCGGGTACGAGACCTCGAAGTCCCGATACGGCGTGCCGGAGCTCGTCGCGAGCTCGTGGTAGCTCAGGACGTCGCCGGGCGATATTGCGATCAGGCGCAGTGGCGTCTGTCGCGAGGGCGGCGACCACGACGACGACGCGAAGCACGACGAAGTGCGCCGATCAAGAGCCAGACGCTCCGCCCCCGCATGCGCGGAACGTTATCGACTCAGCGCGTGACAGCATGTCGCTCATGATTCGCACTCGTCCGGCGCTCGACGCCTTGCCCGAGTACGTGCCCGGGCGTTCGGCCGAGTCGGTGGCGGCGAAGTACGCCATCGGCAACGTCATCAAGCTGGCGTCGAACGAGGCCGCGTTCGGGCCGCTGCCGTCGGCCCTCGCCGCGATCGAAGCCGCGGCGCCGCGGCGTCAACCGCTACCCCGACGACGGCGCCACCGCGCTGCGTGAAGCGCTCGGGCAAGCACTACTCGGTCGAGCCCGAGCAGGTGCTGCTCGCCAACGGGTCGGTCGAGCTCTGCCGCATGGCCATGGCCGCCACCTGCGATCCCGGCGACGAGGTCGTGTTCGGCTGGCCGTCGTTCGAGGCGTACCCGGTGCTCGCCCAGCAGCTCGGCGCCACGATGGTCCAGGTCCCGCTGGTCGACGAGCGCTACGACCTCGACGCCATGGCCGACGCGATCACCGACCGCACCCGCGTCGTGTTCGTGTGCAACCCCAACAACCCGACCGGCACCATCGTCGGGCGCGCCGCGGCCGAACGGTTCCTCGACCGCGTGCCCGACGACCTGCTCGTCGTGTTCGACGAGGCGTACCGCGAGTTCGTCACCGCGCCCGACTACCCCGACGGCCTCGAGCTCCTCGCCGATCACGACAACGTCGCCGTGCTGCGCACCTTCTCCAAGGCGTACGGGCTGGCGGCGTTGCGCGTCGGCTACGCCATCGCGCAGCGTCGACGTGATCGGCGCGCTGCGCAAGGTGCGGGTGCCGTTCACCACCAACGGGCTGGCGCAGGCCGCCGCGTTGGCGTCGACTCGGCGCGCACGACGAGATGGTGGCGCGCGTCGCCGAGGTGGTCGTCGAGCGCGCACGCGTGACCGACGGCATCGCCGCGCTCGGGCTCGACGTCGTCGAGTCGGAGGCCAACTTCGTGTGGCTGCCGCTCGGCGAGCAGCCGCGGTGCTCGGCGAGTACTGCGAGCGCGCCGGTGTGGTGTTGCGTCCGTTCCCCGGCGTCGGCGTGCGCATCACCATCGGGTCGCCGGCGGAGAACGATCGGCTCCTGCGCGTCCTCGGTTCCGCGGTCGACGACGGCGCGGCGGGTTAGCGTCGCGCGATGGAACCCACCGAGCGCGCCGACGATCGCCTGAGGATCGGTGGCATCGTGGCCGCCATCGGTGGCGTGGCGGTGATCGCCGGCACGTTCTTCGAGCTCCTGAGCGTGACCGTCGGGCGCGGCGCGGTCGAGGTCTCGCCTCGAAGACGTACTTCGACACCGACAACGGCAAGGTCGTCGCCGCGTTGGGCGTGGTCGCTGCTCGTCGTCGCGTTGGGCGCGTTGGTCGCCGACCTCGGCATCATCGTCCCGATCGTGCTCGCGGCGGCGGGCTTGGCCGCGTTCGGCTTCGCGCTCTACGACCGCATCGATCTCAACGACGCCAGTGATGCCGCGGTGCGACGTTCGGTCCCGCGCTCTACGTCGTCATGGCCGGCGGCATCGTCGCGACCGTCGGCGCGGTGCTGGTGGCGCGCGAGCGCTGAGCGCTACGGCTTCTTCGGCTGTCCGTTGCCGGCGTTGCCCTCGCCGGCATGCGTTGCCGCATTGCCGTCATTGCCGTTGCCGTTGCCATTCGCCGTTGCCGTTGCCGTTGCCGTTGCCGTTGCCGTTCGCGTTGCCGCTGTTGTTGCCCTTGCCGGCATTCGGGTTGGCCGGTTCGGTCGCCGAATCCGGTTCCGACGACGCCGGCGCGCCGCTGCTCGCCGGCCTCGCTCTGGCCGTCGCTCGCGGCGCCCGACACCGCCGCACCCTTGTCGACGCCGGTGGTGGAGTCGTCGGTGGCGATGCCCGAGATCGTGGCGCCCTTGCCCGCGCTCTTGTCGGTCGCGCTGCCGCCGGCGCCCGCGGTCGTGGACGCCGGTCGCATCGTTCGACGCTGGCCGGGTGCACGTTCCACCTCGGGGGGCGAGTCGGGGTTCGGTGCGTTCACGCCGACCGTGCCGAGCACGTCGGACGCAACGCCTGTGCGCCGCACCGGGAGCGCGCCCGCGGCGCCGAGCCCGACGAAGAGGGTGGCGCTGCCCACGAGCGCGGCGCTGGCGCGGCGGAGGCGCCGCTTCGGCCGTCGGCTTCGGCTTCGGATCGGCGGAGCGAGCGTGCGCCCAGTTGATCTGCGGTGACGGGAAGTACTTGGGGCCGCGGTCGCTCGCCCTGGATCGGCTCGTGCTTCGCCGCGTGCAACAGCTCGGCGACGCCCCGGTAGCTCGGCGGTGCGTCGTCGGCCGGCAGGCCGTCGAGCAGGCGATCGACGGTGCCGTCGTCGAGCTGCAACGGATCGCTCGTCGTACAGCGACCACAGGGACTCGTCCATGTCGTCGGAGGAACCGAAGTCGGAGGTCATCGTGCGCCATCACCGACACGCGACGTCGTCAGCTTCGAGCAGCTGCGCCAGCCGTCGCAGGCCACGGTGTTGCAGCACCCGCACGTTGCCCGGACGCTTGCCCATGATCTCGGCGACTCGGTCGGCGTCGAGCCCGGCGATCACTCGGAGCGCGATCGCCTCACCTTGATCGCGGTGGCAGCATGGCCAGGAACGTGATCGCACGGTCGGTACCGAACGACTCCAACGCGCGGCTTCCGGCGTCGCGGGTCGTTCGCATCAGGCGCGGCTCGACGTCGCCGACCAACTCTTCACGACGTCGTCCTGTTGCGCCGGTACGAGTCGACCGACACCGCGCGTGCGATCGAGAAGAACCAGGCCCGGAAGTCGCGCTCGTCGCCGGAGAAGTGGTGCCAGTTGCGGGTGGCGCGGAACCACACCTCGGACGCGAGGTCGTCGACGTCGTGCGGCGCGTGGCGAGTGCGGAGGAAGCGCAGGAGCTGCGGATGGTGGGCGCGCCAAAGCTCGCTCGCCGCGGCTTCCTCGCCGTCCTGCACCCCAGCGAGCGTTTCAGCAAACTGCCGATCGCTCATGCCCCAACCTGTTCACGGGCTCGGCAGCAACTGTACCGAACGCAGCGACCTCGACGCGCGGGCGACGGTCAGGTGTTGGCCTAGCCGGCGTCGGTGGTGCGCGGCGGTGCGATGCGCCGCTGGGGCGTTGCCGCCGGTGCCGCGGACACGGTCGAGCGCCCGCTCGTGGTCGGCGAGGTTGCGCTGGAACGTGCGGCGCGACTTCAGCTGCTGCAGGTCCTGCTCGAGCCGCTCGACGAGGCGACGGACGTCGTCGCCCGAACCGGCCGAGATCAGGCGTGCGCAGCTCGTGAGCGTGTCGCCCATCTCGGCGCGCACCTCGCGCCACGACTGCTCGATGCGGTTGCGGGTCGCGTAGTCCTTGCGCCGCTCGGGGTTCGGCAGGTTCACCGGCAGCGCGGGCGGCAGGTCGTCCACCGAACTCGGCAGGTCGTCCCAGTGCTCGGGATCGTGACCGATGACCCGGTCGATCTGGTCGTCGATGGAACCGGCACGCACGAGGTCGCCTTCGAAGCCGACGCCGACGAGCACGTCGGGGTCGACGCCGAGTGCACCGGCGACGCGCACGGAGCTCGTCGCCGACAGGCCCTTCGCGCCCCGCTCGACGGCTTGCAGTTCACGACGCCCCATGCCCGCGGCCTTCGCCACCTCACGCGGTTGGAGGCCGGCGAGCTCGCGGACGGCGCGCACCCGTGCGCCCAGGTCCTCGGCGTTCTTTTCTTGGAGAGTTTTCGGCACGGGTTGCTGTATCGGGCCCGTGGGTTTCGGACTTGACCGGACGTGACGTGAGCCACGATTTGGCCATGATTTGGCCAAGGATTCGGGCTGGGTTTCCTCACCTGCCGCAGGCATACCTCTGTCGAGAGCCTCCTCGTACGGCATCCTTTGCGGATGCCTTCGGCTCCCAAACACGTGCGCTGGACCAACCATGCACACGTGAAGGCCGACCTGATCGGCGCTGCTCTCACGGACATCGAACGGGCGGTCGTCGACCACCATCGCGCTAGGCAGACCAACACTGGAGCAGCTCAGTGGCGCATCTCGGCGGGGTCTTGGGTGATCCTGTACGACTATCCCGACGGGAGCGACCCGACCACCGCGAGGATCGTCACCCTCTGGCGACGGCGGTAGCGTTGTTGTCATGAAGATCGACGGTCACTACGACCCGGAAGCAGACATCGCGTGGCTGCGATTCGAGGGCTACGACCCTGCCACCGTCGTTGCTGAGGAGATCACGACCGGCCTGCGCGAGATCGACCCGGCGGATGGTCACATCGTCGGTCTCGAGTACTGGCACACGAGCCAGACCTTGCCGAGCGATCTGCTTGCCATGCTGCCGCCACCCAAGGTCGCCAGCGCAGCCTGACGCGGAGGTCGCTCGACTCACGCGGTCTCGGCCACGCAGCGGTTGCGCAGCTCGCCGATCCCCTCGATGGTGGTGCGCAACACCTCGCCCGGGTGCAGGTAGGTGGGTGGGTCCATCCCGTGGCCGACGCCGGCCGGGGTGCCGGTGAGGAGCAGGTCGCCGGGCTCGAGGGTGACGAACTCGCTCGCGTAGGCGACCAGGTCGGCGGGGGAGAACACGAGCTCCGAGGTGCGGGCCGCCTGCCGGACGACGCCGTCGACGTCGCAGCCGATGGCGAGGTCGGGCGCAGTGCCGCCGACCTCGTCGGGGGTGACGAGCCACGGTCCCACGGGGGTGGCGTGCTCCCAGGTCTTGCCCTGGAGCAACTCGAGCGTGCGGTACTGCCAGTCGCGCATCGAGACGTCGTTGGCGACGGTGAAGCCGGCGATCGCGTCGGCGGCTTGGTCGGGGCTGGCGCGGCGGACGCGGGTGCCGATCACCAGCGCGAGCTCGGCTTCCCAGTCGACGGAGTCGGAGTCGGGTGGCAGCACGATGTCGTCGTGCGCGCCGACGAGCGCCTCGCGGAACTTGGCGAACAGCGTGGGGTGCTCGGGGAGCTCGTGGCCCATCTCGAGGATGTGGTTCCGGTAGTTGAGGCCCTGGCAGAGGATCTTGCCGGGGTGCGTGACGACGGGCGCGTAGTCGGCGGTCGCGGCGTCGTGGGTGGCGCCGGTTTCGCGTGCTCGGTCGCGCGCCCCGGGCGAGGAGCTCGCCGACGTCGGGTGCGTCGAGCTCGACGAGCGTGTCGCCCGTCGACGCGCACGGCGCGCGTTCCCTGGTCGGTTCGGATCGTCGCCCAGCGCATGTCCCGATCGTGTCACATGCGAGTCGTACGCTCGGTGTGCGGTTCGAAGCTTGCCGTCGAATGGCTTCCGTCGTCCGAGCATCGGAAGGGACACGGGATGGCCGTCGAAGAGGTGCGGGTACGATTGCGGCGTCAGTTGGAAGACGCGTTCGACGCGAAGCGTGTGTGCTGGTGAGGAGGCGTCGATCCTGATGGACCGTCCGCCCGGCGGTTGGAGCGACCTGGTCACCAACCAGACCCTCGATCTCAAGATCGACGCGCTCCGCGCCGACCTGCGCACGGAGATGAGCGACCTGCGCACGGAGCTCAAACTCGAGATGCAGGGACTCCGCTCGGAGGTTCAGGTCGACAACGCGAACCTCAGCGCATCGGTTGATCGACGCTTGCGCGGCGCAGACCTGGATGATGATGTCGACGATGATCGCTGCGGTCGGGCTGTCGGTGACGTTGAGCCGGATCTGATCCGTCGCGAAAATTCAGGTCGCGGGTACGGCGATAACTGTCACACCCCCGTGGTTGGATCAGAGCATGTTCGACGCACTGGTCGACGAGCTCCGCACCCACTCCACCGAATGGTTGGAATCGCGGCGTTGCGAGGTGATCAGTGCGCAGCGCGAGCTGCCACGCCGAGGAGCTGGCGATCCTTGGCGGTGCTCGACGAGCGCGGTCGCATCGACTCGCTCGATCGGTTCCGGCGGGTGAGTCGGCGCGCACGGTGCGCGACAAGGTGGAGACGGCACGGAGGTTGGAGTCGTTGCCTGCGATCGGCGCGGTGGCGATGGACGGCGGCCTGTCGGATGAGCAGTTGTCGTCGGTGGTGAAGTTCGCCGACGAGAACTCGGATCGGGAGTGGGCGCATCGGGCGCCGAACACGGATCCGCTCGAGCTCGAACGCATGGCCCGCAAGATGAACAAGCCGTCGGCGGAAGACAGTCGGGCGCGGTTCGCGGCGCGGGAGTTTCGGATGTGGCGGGGCCGCGACGCAGGGATGCTGCAGTTCCGGGGCCAGTTGCCCGACGACATGGGCGCCCGGTTCGAGCAGACCATCACTGAGCGCGCCGAGCAGATGAAGCCGCCGAAGGGTCAGCCGTGGACTGCCGTTCGAGCAGCGCGCCGCTGATGCGTTGTTGGAGCTGTGTGATCCGGTCGCACGCTGACGACGAGCACACGCCGACGTTGGCGCCGCTCGCGGGGATCCAGGTGGCGGTGCCGTTGCACGGACCGGCGGAGATCGCCGGCATCCCGATCGCGGATTCGTTGCTGGAGCAGTTGCGGGCCAACGCGTCGATCACGCCGGTGCTGGTCGACGACGACGGTGCGCTACTGGCGATCGGACGTGCGGCGCCGGCGATCTCACCCAAGCTGCGTCGCGCGGTGCTGCTGCGCGACACGCGGTGTCGGGTGCCGGGGTGTGGGCGTGGGCGCGGTCTGCAGGCGCACCATCTGGTGCCGCGCAGCTGGGGTGGCAACGACGAGATCTCCAACCTCGCGGCAGTGTGCCCCGCGCATCATCGACTCTTGATCCCGCACGGGTTGCTCGCGTTGGTCGGCAACCCCAACCTGCCCGACGGACTCGAGCTCGTCACCGCGAGTCGCGGCCCGCCGCGGGTGCCGGTGTGACGCGGTTCGAAGCCGACCGTTGCACGGCTTCCTCGTTGGTCGAGAGGAAGGACGAGCACGATGACGGTCGAGGACGTGCGGGTACGATTGCGGCGTCAGTTGGAAGACGCGTTCGGTGTGGAGGAGGCGTCGATCCTGATGGACCGCCCGCCGGGTGGCTGGAGCGACCTGGTCACCAACCAGACCCTCGATCTGAAGATCGACGCGCTCCGGTACGAGTTGCGCGCGGAGATGACGCGAGCTTCGAGTCGGACTGGTGGAGATGGCGAACCTGAGCGCGTCGGTCGATCGGCGGCTGCGGGCGCAGACGTGGATGATGATGTCGACGATGATCGCGGGGTTCGGGCTGACGATCACCCTCGGCCGACTCTGACCGGCCGCGCCGGCTCAGCGCAGGGCTTCGGCGAGGTAGTCGATGGCGTGGGTGAGGGTGGCGACGTCGTCGGGCTCGATGGCGGGGAACATCGCGATGCGCAGCTGGTTGCGGCCGAGCTTGCGGTAGGGCTCGGTGTCGACGATGCCGTTGGCGCGGAGTGCTTGCGCGATGGCGGCGGCGTCGACGTCGTCGGAGAAGTCGATGGTGCCGGTGACGTGGCTGCGTTCCGACGGCTTGGCCACGAACGGCTGCGCGAACGTGCTCGCCTCGGCCCAGCCGTAGAGGAGCTCGGCGGAGCGATCGCAGCGGCCGACGCACCACTCGAGTCCGCCCTGCTCGAGCATCCACTGCACGCTGGCGTCGAGCAGGAAGAGCGAGGTGAGCGCGGGGGTGTTGTAGGTCTGGTCGAGGCGGGAGTTCTCGAGCGCGACCGGCAGGCTGAGCGACGGCGGCACCCACCGGTCGGTGGCGCCGATGCGCTCGATGCGCTCGATGGCGGCGGGGGAGCACAGCGCGAGCCAGATCCCGCCGTCGCCGGCGAAGCACTTCTGCGGCGCGAAGTAGTAGACGTCGAAGTGGGTGGGCTCGACCGGGAGGCCACCGGCGCCGGAGGTGGCGTCGACCAGCACCAGGCCGTCGTCGCCGGGGCGGCGCACGTCGGTCATCACGCCGGTCGACGTCTCGTTGTGCGGATACGCGTAGGCGTCGACGGTGGCGTCGGCGACGAGCTCGGGATGGGTGCCGGGCTCGGAGCGCAGCACCACCGGGTCGTCGAGGAACGGCGCCGCGGCGGTGACCGCGGCGAACTTGGAGGAGAACTCGCCGAACACCAGGTGCTCGGCGCGCCGTTCCACCAGCCCGAAGGCGGCGGCGTCCCAGAACGCGGTGCTGCCGCCGTTGCCGAGCAGCACCTCGTAGCCGTCGGGGATGGAGAAGAGGTCGGCCAGTCCGGCGCGGATGCTGCCGACCACCGACTTCACGCCTGGCTGGCGGTGGCTGGTGCCGAGGTAGGTGTCGGCGACGTCGGCGAGGGCGCGGCGCGGCCTCGGGCCGCACCTTCGACGGGCCGGAGCCGAAGCGCCCGTCGCTGGGGACGAGCTCGGGCGGGAGGGTGACGGTGGTGGGGTCGGCGGCCATCGAGGCGAGATTACCGGCGACCCCTCACGCTCCCACCGTCGATTGGGCGGCGAGCTCGGCGAGCAGGCGCACCTCGCTCTCGATGAGCTTGTGCCAGTCGCCGAGGTGGAGGCTCTCGTCCTCGCCGTGGATGCGGCTCCCGGGGTCGGCCGGGCCCGAGGAGCAGCGCGGGGATGCCGCCGAACGCGTCGGCGAAGGGGCCGACGAACGGGATGGTGCCGCCCACGCCCATGTACACGGGATCCACACCGAAGCCGGCGCGCAGCGCGCGCTCGGTGGCGTCGAACGCCCAACCACGCGGTTCGCAGTGCCACGCCGGCACCGCGTCGAGCTCGGTGATCGGTGTGCTCGAGGCCGAACGGGATCCGACGTTCGAGGTGCGCACGCAACGCGGCGTTGAGCCGAGCCGGATCCTGCCCGCGGCCGACGCGCACGCTGACGCGCGCCGCGGCCTCGGCGACGATCTGGTTCGACGATCCTGCGATCGGGTGTCCGTCGATGCCGATGACGGTGACGGTCGGGCGCAGCCAGACGCGCTCGAAGATCGACGTCGACGGATCGCCCGCGAACTCCACGCCGTCGCGCAGTCCCCACGCGCGCCGGAGGCCGGCCTCGGGCGACGGGAGCGCGGCGAGCCGGGCGCGCTCGTCGGCGTCGGGTGGCTCGTAGTCGTCCCAGCAGCCGTCGAACGCGGGGTCGCCGTGCTCGTCGACCAGCGTGGCGAGCAGCTGCGCGAGCGCGAGCACCGGGTCGGGGACGGCCCCGCCCGCCATCCCGCTGTGGACCGGGCCGTCGAGGGCGCGGACCCGCACGTCGACGCCCGCGAGCCCGCGCAAGGAGTAGGTGAGGCCGGGCGTGCCCACCGACCAGTTGCCGGCGTCGGCGAGGAGCAGCACGTCGGACGCGCAGCGCGTCGACGTGGGTCGTCGAGGAACGCGCCCAGGGTCGGCGAGCCGATCTCCTCCTCGCCCTCCACCAGCACCTTCACGTTGCACGGGAGCTCGCCCGCGGTCCGCATCCACGCCCGCACCGCGGCGACGTGCGCGACCGCGCCGGCCTTGTCGTCGGCGGTGCCGCGTCCGAAGAGCCGGCCGTCGCGCTCGCGTCGGTTCGAACGGATCCGACGACCACCGGTCGACGTAGCCGGGCGGCTGCACGTCGTGGTGCGCGTAGAGGAGCACGGTGGGCGCGTCGGGACGCTGGGTCCACTCGCCGACGACGTTGGGGAGCCCGCCGTCGGCGCGCAGCTCGCGCACGTCGTGCAGCCCCGCGTCGCGCATGAGCTCGGCGACGGCCGCCGCGCGACGTGTCGACGTCGTCGGTGTGGTCGGGATCGGCGCTGATGCTGCGGATGCGCACCAGCGCTTCGAGCTCGCGCTGCGCGGCGTCCCGATCGTTGCGAGCGGCTTCGACGGCCAGTTCGGTGTCCACCGTCCGAGGCTATGGCCGGACCAGGCCACCCTCTTCGGATTGGAAAGGTGTCCGCAGCTCCTCGTACCAGAGCGGCGCCTTCTTCTTGGCCCACGCGGCGGGCACGCTGCCGCCGAGCATGCTGTCGAGCGCGTCGCCGTCACGCAGCGCGAACGCGATGTGGCCGAGCACCAGGACCCACACGCAGCAGCGCGAACCAGTCGTGCACGAACGTGGCGCCGGTGCGCCAGTCGAGCGGGAACAGGTCGAACCACTTCATGATCGAGCCGGTGCCGAGCATCACCACGATGGTGCCGGCGATGAGCGCGGCGTTGAGCTTCTGCCCGGGGTTGAACTTGCCCAGCGCCACCTGGGCGCGCCGGCGGCGTCTGAACCAGCGGGCGTCGTCGCGCGACCAGCGGTTGAGGCGGCCGAGGTCGGTGCGCAGGCGCGCGCCGTGGCGACCGAGCACGCCGACCAGCAGCGGGAGCGGCAGCAGGAGACCGCTGTACACGTGGAGGTTGCGCACGAACTCGCGGTTGCCCACCAGCGTGGAGATCGGACCGGCGTACAGCGCGGCGCCGGTGAGCATGAGGATGCCGAACAGCGACGCGTTGACCCAGTGCACGGTGCGCTCGACCCGGTCGAAGCGCAGGAGCGGCGGCTCCGGCTTCGGACGGTTGCGCCGCGCCGCGCTGCGCGCGGCTCGTTCTTCGGCGATGGTCATCCGCCGCTCAGGTGGCATCGTCGTCGCGTCCGTTGGAGCGGCCGACCCAGCCGTCGACGTCGTAGCCGCGCACCTCCCAGTAGCCCTCTTCGACCTCCTTGGTGAGCTCGATGCGGTCGAGCCACTTGAGCGACTTGTAGCCGTACATCGGCGCGACGTAGAGGCGCACCGGACCGCCGTGCTCGTCGGACAGCGTGTCGCCCTCGAAGCGGTAGGCGGCGATCACGTCGTTCCGCCGCGCCTGCGCGAGGGTGAGGCTCTCGGTGTACGCGCCGTCGAACGAGTGGAACCGCAACGCGGTGGCGTCGTCGTGCACGCCGGCGCGGTCGAGGAGGCGCGAGATCTGCACACCTCTCCATTGCACGTCGGGCACACGCCAGCCGGTCACGCACTGGAAGTCGCGGGTGAGGTTGGTGGCGGGCATCGCGACCAGCTCGTCGTAGGAGAGCTCGAAGGGGTTGTCGACCAGGCCGCCGACCTTCAGCGACCAGTCGGCGCGGCTGCGGGACGGGAGATCGCCGGTGACGGTGTAGATGCGGAAGCGGCCGACGGGGAGCAGCGACGCCAGGCCGGTGCCGTCCTTGGAGATGAGGGGCCCGACCACCCGCTCGAGCCAGTCCTGGGCGCGCGCACCGACCAGCACCCCGACCGCGCCGAGCCCGACCAGGCCGAGGAACACCCGCCGACCGACGGGCGTGCCGGTGACGTCGGCGGCTTCGCCGATGTCGGGGCGCTCGGGCGCGGTTGGCGCAGCTGGGTCGTCGACCACCACACCAAGGGTACGGAGCGGGGTGCCATCCGGATCACCACCCCCGTATCCTCGGGCTGTCTCGACGACGACGAGAGGGGACAGGTATGGCCACCAGCACGACTGAACTTCGACATTCCGGGCTTCGGCGGCGAGCAGCTCCGCCCCGGCGACGACCGGTACGACGAGGCGCGAGCCGTCTTCAACGCCATGATCGACCGCCGCCCGGCGCTCATCGCGGTGTGCGCGAGCACCGACGACGTCGTCGCCGCGGTGAAGTTCGCCCGCAGCCAGGGTCTGCCGATCTCGGTGTACGGCGGCGGTCACAGCGTCACCGGCGCGGCGGTGATCGACGACGGCCTGATGATCGACATGCGCGGCATGAAGGCGATCGCGGTCGACCCCGACGCGCGGACGGTGCGGGCCGAGGCGGGGCTCAACTGGGGCGAGTTCGACGCCGCCACGCAGGAGCACGGCCTCGCCGTCACCGGCGGGCGGGTGCCCGACACCGGCATCGTCGGACTCGCGCTCGGCAGCGGAAGCGGCTGGCTCGAGCGCAAGCTCGGTTTCACCTGCGACAACCTGATCGGCGCCGAGATGGTCACCGCCGACGGACGCGTGGTGAAGGCGACGGCCACCGAGAACGCCGACCTGTTCTGGGCGCTGCGCGGCGGCGGCGGCAACTTCGGGATCGTCACCGCGGTGTACCTCCAACTGCACCCGATCGGCCCGATGGTGTACGGCGGCATGCTGGCGTGGCCCGCGTTCATGGCCGGTGAGGTGGTGCGCTTCTGGCGCGACTTCATGACGTCGGCCCCCGACGAGGTGGGTGCGGCGCTCGCGTTCATCACCGCGCCGCCGCGCCGACTTCGTGCCCGAGCCCGTGCGCGGCCACCCGGTCGTCGGCTGCATCGCCTGCTACGCGGGTGACGTCGACGAGGGCGAGCGGGTCATGGCGCCGCTGCGCGAGTTCGGCCCGCCCGGACTCGATCTGTTCGGCCCGATCCCGTACACCGCGGTGCAGGACATCATCACCGAGGCCAACCCGCACGGGCGCCGCAACTACTGGTCGGCCGACTTCCTCGCCGAACTGCCCGACGAGGCGGTCGACGCGCTCGTGGAGAAGGCGACGGCGCCGGTGTCACCGTTCAGTTCGATGCTCCTCGTCGCCGGCGGCGGCGCGGTCGGCGCGCGTGCCCGACGACGAGACCGCGTTCGGCATGCGCACCGCGCCGTTCAACGCGCACTACCTCTCGATGTGGGAGGACCCCGCCGCCGACGACGAGAACATCGCGTACACGCGGGCGATCGCGGCGGCGATGAAGCCGTGGACCACCGGCCAGGTGTACCTCAACTACATCGGCGACGAGGGCCTGCACCGGGTCGAGGAGTCGTTCGGCGAGAAGAAGTACGCGCGTCTGCAGGCGATCAAGGCCGAGTGGGATCCCGACAACGTGTTCCGCCACAACCAGAACATCAAGCCCGCGTAACGCGGGCGCTCGAGCCCACGTAGTGACGATGTACTTGTGACGCCGTAGGCACGATTCTGCACAGATTCTGCAGACGGCGGGCCGACGAGCCCTGGGTGCGATGCGGGGCGTGCCCCTGCAGATTCTTTGCAGAATCTGCCCGAGCGCGCGAACACGGTGTGCTCGCCACCTCGACGATGGCGAAGACGAAGATCAGGCGCCGTACTTGGCCAGGCGGTCGGCGTTGGCGAGCATGAAGGCCATGAGGTCTTTGGTGGGGCGCAGGCCGAGCGCGCCCTGACGGCACCAGCGCTCGCCGTAGTGCTCGACGTCGTCGCGACCGCAGCGTTCGCTCCAGAGCAGCGTGGGCACCGGGTGCCACGAGTGCGCCGCCATCTGCGACGGCGTGGAATGGTCACCGCTCACCGCGATCACGTCGGGTGCGAGCGCGCGCAGCTCGGGGACCACGGCGTCGAGCTGCTCGATGGCCTTGATCTTGCGGGCGCGGTCGCCGTCTTCCCCCGCCGAATCGGTGTACTTGTAGTGCAGGAAGAAGTAGTCGTAGGTGTCCCACGACTCGCGCAGGATGTCGAGCTGCTCGGCGAGGTCGGCGGGACGGCCGAGCACGTCCATCCCGAGCAGGCGGGCGATGCCGCGGTACATCGGATAGATCGCGACCGCGGCGGCGCGCAGTTGGAACCGCTCGGCGAAGCCCGGCAGCTCGCGGTGGGTGTCGAAGCCGCGGTAGAGCACGACGTTGGCCTTGGGCTCGTCGGCGAGCACCCGTCGCACCTGCGCGTCGACCTCGGCGATGAGGTCGGCGGTGCGCTTGGCTTCAGGGTCCAGTGGTTCGGCGGTGAGCGGCGCGACGCCGGTGTGCTGAGGATCGGTGTCGGAGAGTCGGGGGTCGAGACCGGGGCCGCGCAGCACCACCAGGACCCGGTGCTCGCGCTCGTGCCGGAAGAACACCTCGACGCCGGGCACCGACACCCCGGCTTGGAGCTTCGCCACGACCGCCTGCGCTTCGGGGTCGGGGATGCGCCCGGCGCGACGGTCGGTGAGGATGCCGTCGGATCCGAGGGTGGCGAGGTTGCCGCGGGCGGCGACGTCGCCGGCGCGGAGCTCGAAGTCGAGTCCCGCGGCCGACGAGCGCGCCGCGTCCGAGCTCGAACTGCTCGGGGTCGTAGCCGAAGAGCCCGAGGTGGCCGGGGCCCGAGCCGGGCGTGATGCCGGGCCCGACCGGCTCGAACATGCCGGCGGTGCCTTCGCGCGCGAGCTGGTCGAGGTGCGGGGTGGCGGCTGCTTCGAGCTCGGTGCCGTGGTCGGCGTCGGCGTACCCGCCCAGCCCGTCCATCACCACGAGCAGGATCTTGGTGTCGGCCGGCTGGATCAGCGGCGTCAGGTCCATGACCAAAACGCTAGTTCTCAGCGATACCCGAGGTTCGAGCCGTTCGGCGACGCAGGCCGGTGATGAGGGGCGCGAACGAGCTCGCGGGAATCGGCGGGCTCCACAGGAACCCCTGCCCCACGGTGCAGCCGAGCTCGTCGAGCGCGATCCACTGCTCGACCGTCTCCACGCCCTCGGCGACGATGGTGAGCCCGAGGCTGCGGCCGAGCGTGATGATGGCCTCGGTGATCGAGCGGTCGTGCTGGTCTTCGGGCAGCCCGGCGATGAAGGAGCGGTCGATCTTCAACGAGTCGACGGGCAGCTGCTTCAGGTAGGCGAGCGACGAGTGACCGGTGCCGAAGTCGTCGACTGCGAGGCGCACGCCGAGCTCGCGGAGCGCGTGCATGGCGCGGGCCGACGTCTCGACGTCACCCATCAGGGCGCTCTCGGTGATCTCGAGCGACAACATCGACGGATCGACGTCGGACGTGCGGATTGCGTCGCGCACCATCTCGAGGCTCGTGGGGAGGCGGAGCTGCAGGGCGGAGAGGTTGACCGCGAGGAGCGGCCAGCCGGCATCGCCGTGCAAGCGGGTGAGCGAGCGCAGCTCGGTGAGCGCGTGCTCGAGCGCCCACGTGCCGATGGGCACGATCATCCCCGTCTCCTCCGCGATCGGGATGAACTCCGAAGGGAGGACGACACCGTGACCGGCGCGGTGCCAGCGCAGCAGCGCTTCGGCGCCGACGACGCGACCGTCGGCGAGACGCACGATCGGTTGGTACAGCAGCTCGAGCTCGTCGCGCTCGATCGTGTTGCGGAGCGCGCCCTCGAGGTCGAAGCGGGCCGCCACCTGCTGTTGGAGCTCGTGGCTGAACAGCTCCAGCGCGCTCGCCCGAGGTCCTTGGCCCGGTACATCGCGGCGTCGGCGTCGCGCAGCAACTGCTCGGCGGAGGATTCGACGCCACCCAGCGCGATGCCCACACTGGCGGTCGCGTCGTGCTCGCGCCCGGAGAGCGAGATCGGCTCGTGCAGCACCGCGATCATGCGCTCGGCGAACTCCACTGCTTCCGTGGCGTCGGCGACGTCTTCGCGGACGATCACGAACTCGTCGCCCCCGAAGCGCGCCACCGTGTCGGACGTGCGGATCGAACGGGTCAGGCGGTTGGCCACCTCGATGAGCAACTGGTCGCCGACGACGTGGCCCAGCCCGTCGTTCACCAACTTGAAGCGGTCGAGGTCGAGGAAGAGGACCGCGACGTTGCTGTCGGTGCGCTCCGCGCGCGCCAGTGAGTGCGCGAGGCGATCGACGAGGAGCAAACGGTTGGGGAGGTGGGTGAGATCGTCGTGGAGCGCCTGGTGCGCGAGCGCTTCCTCGGCGCGCTTGCGGTCGGTGATGTCGCGTACCTGCACGAAGTAGTAGCTCGGCTCACCGTCGGCGTCGCGCACGAGCGTCATGTCGATCAGCACCGACACGATGCTCCCGTCGCGCCGCACCATCCGGTGCTCGCGCTTGTAGAACGGCACGTCGTCGCTGAGCAGCTGGTCGAAACCGGACCGTGCGCTCTCACTCTCGGTCGGGTGCAGGAACTCGAGCGGGCGGCGGCCGACCAGCCGGTCGGGCGTGTGGCCGAGGAGCTCGGCGAGCGCGGGGTTCACCGAGGTGAACGTCTGGTCGAGATCGAGCACGCCGAGGCCGAACGCCGAGCGCTCGAAGCCCTGCCGGTAGCGCTCCTCGGCTTCCACCCGCTCGGCTTGCGCCTCGCGCCGGTCTGTGATGTCGCGCACGTTGGCGACCCACCCCGCGACCGCGGGCACGTCGTGGAGGTCGGTGAGGATCTGCTCCACCCAGCAGTACGAGCCGTCGGCCTGGCGGAACCGCCACTCGACCGTGGCGCTGCCGGTGTGCCCGACCGCGTCGAGCACCCGGTCGCGGTGACGGGCCACGTCGTCGGGATGGATGAGGTCGCCGCTCGGCGTGCCGATGAGCGCGTCGGGGACATAGCCGAAGCGCGCTGCCGCGGGGCTGGCGTAGGTGATCACGCCGTCCTGGTCGAGCACGAACGCCACGTCGGACGAACGTTGCACCAGCGACCGGAAGCGCTCTTCCGACTGCGCGAGCGCGTCGGTCGACGATTCGAGGCTCGCCGAGAGCATGCGCGCGCGTTCCTCCGCGGTCTTGCGTTCGGTGATGTCGCGGAACGACGTGACGATCAGCTCGCCCTGGAACTCGTCCATGACCGGACGGACGTCGACCTCGATCCACACACGCGTGCCGTCGAAGCGGCTGATGCCGAGCACCTTGCTCACCAGCGCCCGGCCCTGTTGGCGTGCCTGGACCGCGGGAATTGCGATGGTTCCAGCGCGCCACCGTGCTCGTCGACCGGCGCCTGCTCGAGCTCCGCCGTCGCGATGAGGCTTGCGAAGTCCAGTGTGCGGAGCTCGGCGCTCGGGCGGCCGAGGATCTCGCCGGCACTGCGGTTGCAGTCGAGCAGCTCGCCGGAGCTGCTCCAGATCATCAGGCCCTCACCAAGGGTGTCGAACACGGCCCGGGCGCGAGCCGACGAGAGACTGCCCGCCTCGGTCGACCGAGGGAACTCCTCGGCGTCGAACACCTGCATGGAATCGTCCCCACCCTCGCCTGCCAGGGCTATCGGCGGCACGACGACCGGGCTTGATCGAGTGTGACGCCGGGTGGGGTACGTGGCTCGGGCGTCAGCGGATGGCGAAGACCACTGTCGCCTGCACCGAGAGGGTCTGGCTGCCGGGCATCACCGGGGTGCTGGCGGCCTTCGCGGCCGCGTCGCCGGCGTACGCGATCGGCATGCTGTTCGTCGACTCGGTGATCGAGCGGACCTCACCCACCTCCACGTCGGCACCGCTGGCCAGCTGCTCGGCCTGGGCGCGAGCGCGCTTGGTGGCCTTGGTGCGCGCGGCGGCGAGCAGTGCGCTGTCATCGTCGATCGAGAAGGAGATGCCCTGCACGCGGATGTCGTCGCCTGCGCTCGCGGCGGCGGCATCGACGACCGCGCCCGCCTTGCTGAGGTCACGGATGTGGACCGACACCGTGTTGCTCGCCTCGTAGCCCTTCACGTTGCCGTTGTCGTCGAACACCGGCTGCACCGAGAGGCTCGCGGTCTGGATGTCGTCGTCGGACACGCCGGCGTCGTGCAGCGCGTCGATGACCTTCTGCGCGCGGTCGGCGATGCGCGCCATCACGTCGGCGGCGGAACCGGCGCGACCCGACACCCCGAGCACGAGGTCGGCGACATCGGGCGTGCCGCGCACCTCGCCCGTCCCCACCACCGTGATGGTGCGGCGCGTCGCCGCCGCGGCGGCACCGGCCGACGCGCCCAAGGCGATGGGCGCGGCGACCGCCGTCGCCAACGCCACGAGGAACACCACGATGAACTGGGAACGCAGACGCTTCGACATGGGTCCTCCGGGATCGGTTGACCACTTCGACGGTCGGTCGGGGCTTCCGGTTCCCGCGTACTCTGACCGGCCGTGACCCAACCGGAGTACGTGTTCGAGGTCGACGGCGACGTCGCGGTGCCGACCGAGCTCGCCCGGGGGCCGTGGTCACCCCACGCGCAGCACGGTGGCGCGCCCGTCGGCGCTGCTCGCAGGGCTGCTGGAGGACTACGACCTCGGCACCGCGACGTTCCCGGCACGCTTCACCCTCGAGCTGATGCGACCGGTGCCGCTCACGCCGCTCCGCATCACCCGTCAGACGATCCGCGCGGGGAAGAAGGTGCAGCTCGTCCAGGGCTCGCTCTTCGCCGACGACACGGAAGTGGTGCGGGCGACGTTGCTGCGACTGCGCGAGCAGCCGGTCGAGTTCGCGGACCAAGCCGTGGCGGGGGAGTACGAGCCCATGCCACCCCCCGGGCCGGGTGAACCGATGATCGGACGCGGCGCGTTCAGCATCGGCACCGGGTTCTGGAACACGGTCGAGGTGAGCCGGATCGGCGGCGACTGGTTGCAACCAGGGCCCCACGACATGTGGCTGCGCCTGACCGTGCCGATCGTCGCGGGCGAGGAGATCTCGCCCTTCCAGCGGGTGGCGGCTGCGGGCGACTTCGGCAACGGCGTGGCCGCGGCGTTCGACCGGGATCGGTACTCGTGCATCAACCCCGATCTCACCATCACCTTGCACCGGCTGCCCGTGGGCGAGTGGGTCGGCCTCGACGCCGCCACCTACCCGGAGCCCAACGGCTACGGGGTGGCCGAGAGCGTCCTCCACGACGAACACGGCCGAATCGGACGCGGCATCCAGACCGTCTTGGTCGAGGAGTTGTGACGCCTTCCGCCGGCGGAAGCCGCGGCGGTCCAGAACGAGAGAGACCCCCCGGCTTCTGGCCGGGGGGTGTCTCTTGTCGTCCTGTTTCGCTCGGGTCTACCGGCGACCGGAGTTGGGTCGCTTCCCGTGGTTCGCCTTGTTGCGACGGGAGCGGAGCTTGCGCTTGGCGGTCTTCTTGCTCATGAGGTCCTCCGTGAGAGCCGATGATCGTAGCGGATCGGTCGTCGCGGCCTCGATCCCTGCGCGCCGCCGTCGGCCCCGAGCCCGATAGGATGCCTCCGGTTTCGGGGGCGGTCCCGATGTGGAGGACGGAGCAGGTGCATCTCGTGCGATCCGGATCGTGGCGCCGTTGGTCTGTGCTCGTGGCGATCGCGGCGGTCGCGGTCGTCGCCGCCGCGTGTCTCCCCCCTGCGCCTGCGCCGCCGCCCCCCGCGCCTGTGGCCGCCCCCACCACGAAGGCGCCGCCTCCCACCACGAAGGCGCCGCCCCCCACCACCAAGGCGCCGCCCACCACCACGACCACGCAGCCGCCCGCCAACATCTGCGGCGTGAACGCGCTGGGCGCGTCCGCCGCCGACCCCGGCACCACCGACGGTCCCAGCGGTGACGGCTCCGGCAACTACGTCGCCGTCGTGCGGCACAACGGCCGTTCGCACGTGCTGTCGCGTCAGGTCGACTCACCGGCCGAGGTCGCGCAGTTCCGCGCCGACGCCGCCGCGCAGGGCGAGGTCACCGCGTTCGAGGCCGACGGCGAGGTGCACGCGCTCACCGAGACGCCCACCTGGGGATTCGTCGACTCCGGCTTCACCGCCGCGTGGGGCAACCCCGTGAACAACGGCACCGGCGTGCGCGTGGCCGAGCTCGACACCGGCGTCGACACCACGCACCCCGACCTCGTCGGTCGCTTCGACGGCACCGGCGCCGACATCGTCGACGCCACCGACCCGAACAACCCACCGGTCGCCACCACCGACCCGTCGGACAGCGGTCACGGCACGCACGTGGCCGGCATCCTCTCCGCGACCCAGGGCAATGATCTCGGGGTGGCCGGCGGAGCCCCCGGCATCACGCTGGTGCCGGTGCGCGTGCTCGGCGTCAGTGGCGCCGGCAGCTACGCGGACGTCGCCGCCGGTCTCCTCTGGGCCGCCGACGTCGCCAAGGGCAACGCATCGGTCATCACGATGAGCCTGGGCGGCTCCACGACCAGCTCGGTCGTCACGCAGGCGATCGCCGACATCGAGAACCCGGCGAACAGCAACTACACGCATCCGGTGATCACCGTGGCTGCCGGCAACTCGTCGTGCACCGCACCGTCGTTCCCCGCGTCGCTCGCGACGACGACGCCGCAGATGCTCTCGGTCTCGGCGCTGTGCAAGGTGGGCACGACCGGTTCGTGTCCGTCGGCCACGCCCTGGTCGGCCGACCTCCCCTACAAGCTCGCCACCTACTCGTCGCGCGCGTGGAGCGGGACCGGCACCCCGAACGGCATCAGCGCGCCGGGCACCGACATCGTGTCGACGTTCCCCGGCGGGGGCTACGGCTCGTTGAGCGGCACCTCGATGGCCACGCCGTTCGTCGCCGCGGCGGCGGCGCTCGTACGCCAGGACTGCCCGGCCGACAGCGCCGCGCAGGTGGTGAGCCGCCTGGAGAACAGCGCCCGCGACCTCGGTCGGCCCGGAGCCGACACGCTGTACGGCTTCGGCAAGCTCGACGCCGCCGCGGCCGTCGCCAGCTGCTGACCAAGAGGATGCCGGGAGACCGCCGGTAGCCTGGCGCCCGCATGGAACGCCTCGGGCTCGTCGGCCTCCCCAACAGTGGCAAGTCGAGTCTGTTCAACGCGCTCACCGGCGCGGAGACGGTCGTCGCCCCCCACCAGTTCTCCACCACCGAGACCACGGTCGCGCTCGCGCACGTCCCCGACGAGCGGGTCGACCTGCTGGGCAAGATGTCGAACTCCAAGAAGCTGGTGTACACCGGCTTCGAGATCGTCGACATCGCCGCGCTGGTGAAGGGCGCGAGCACGGGGGAGGGACTGGGCAACCGGTTCCTCGGCTCGCTGCGCGACTGCGACGCCATCCTCTACGTGCTGCGGGCGTTCGAGGATCCGTCGGTGATGGGCGACACCGATCCCCGCGCCGACCTCGACACGCTGGAGCTCGAGCTGGTGCTGGCCGACCTGGCGTCGGTCGAGGGTCGCCTCTACCGCCAGCAGCGGGCGGCCAAGGGCGACAATCGCTGGCGGCCGAGATCGCGGCGCTGGAGAAGGCCGCGACCCTGCTCGGCGACGGCACCCCGCTCTACCGGGCGGAGCTCACCGACGACGAACGTGAGCTGCTGGCGCCCGCGTTCCTCCTCACGGTGAAGCCGGTGCTGGTCGTCGTGAACATCGGGGAAGACCAGCTCGACGCGGTCGACGAGCTCGTGGCGCCGGTCGCCGACGGCGTCGACGCGCTCGGCGTGTGCCTCCAGCTCGAAGCGGAGGCCGCGCAGCTCGACCCCGACGGGCGCGCCGAGCTACTCGTTGGACTCGGCCTCGGCGAAGGGGTGGTGCCGCGCGTGGCGCGTGCGGCCTACCACCTGCTCGGGCGGCGTACGTTCCTCACGACCGGCGACACCGAATCGCGTGCGTGGACGTTCCGCGCCGGCGCCAAGGCGCCCGAGTGCGCCGGGGTGATCCACTCCGACCTGCAGCGCGGCTTCATCCGGGCCGAGGTCATCCACTGGCAGGAGCTCCTCGACATCGGTTCGTGGACCAAGGCGAAGGAGCAGGGCAAGCTGCGCGTCGAGGGGAAGGACTACGAGGTCGTCGACGGCGACGTGCTCGAGATCCGCTTCAACGTGTGACGGAACGGTCGGATGTCCTGGCTCGTGCGCGATGGTGACGTGCTCGCAGCGGCCGAGGTCGCCGCGACCGCGAGTGCACGCCGCCGCGGCCTGCTCGGGCGCGACACCTTCGCGGGCGCGCTCGTCCTGCGCCCGTGTCGCCACGTCCACACTGCGCGCATGCGCTTCGCGATCGACGTCGCCTTCTGCGACACCGAGGGCGTCGTGTTGCGGACGGCGAGCCTGGTGCCGTGGCGCGTCTCGCCGCTGGTGCGCAAGGCCGCGTTCGTGATCGAGGCCGAAGCGGGTGCGTTCGAGCGCTGGCAGCTGCGCGTCGGGCGACCGTGTGGAGCTCCGCGCGTGAGCGGCACCGATCCGGCTGGGCAGCTGCTCCTCGTCGCCACCCCCATCGGCAACCTGGGAGATCTCTCGACGCGCGCGGCCGAAGCATTGCGCGACGCCGACGTGATCGCGGCCGAGGACACCCGGCGCACGCGCGCGCTGCTGAGCCACCTCGGCGTGCCTGCCGCGGGCCGACTGCGCTCGGTGCACGCGCACAACGAGCAGGAGAGCGCGGACTGGGTCGTCGACGCGGTGCGCGACGGGCGATCCGTCGCGTACGTGACCGACGCGGGCACGCCCGGCATCTCCGATCCCGGCGAACGCCTGGTGCGGGCGTGCATCGACGCCGGCCTGACCGTCGACGTGGTGCCGGGGCCGAGCGCGGTGCTGATGGCGTTGGTGCTCTCGGGGTTCCCGACCGACCGGTTCGTGTTCGAGGGCTTCCTGCCGCGGCGCGGCGTCGACCGCCGCGAGCGTGTCGCCGCGCTGGTGTCGGAGGCGCGCACGGTCGTGCTCTACGAGTCGCCCCGCCGGGTGCATGCGACGCTGACGCAGCTGCTCGGCGCGTGCGGTCCGTTGCGCGAGGTCGCGGTCGCCCGGGAGCTGACGAAGCTGCACCAGGAGGTGTGGCGGGGGACCCTCGACGAAGCCGTCGGGCACGTCGAGCTGAGCGAGCCGCGCGGCGAGCACGTGATCGTCGTCGCGCCCGCGCCGCCGGCACCGGCGGCGAACGACGACGAGATCGACGCCCACGTGACCGCCGCGCTCGCCGAGGGTCTCTCGACGCGCGACGCCGCCGCCCGCGTGGCCCGCGACCTCCGCGTCCCCCGGCGCCGCACCTACGACGCCGCCATGCGTCTGAAACCCAAGCGCTGAGCCGACGCGGGCGAAATAGGGTGGTCGACACCATGTCCGACACGTCTGCGACGCCGTTCTACGTCACCACGCCCATCTACTACGTGAACGACGCGCCCCACATCGGGCACGCGTACACGACCGTGGCGGCCGACGTCCTGGCTCGGTGGCGGCGGCTCTGGGGCGACGACGTGGTGCTGCTCACCGGCACCGACGAGCACGGACTCAAGATCCAGCGGGCCGCCGAGGCGCAGGGCGTCACGCCGCTCGAGTGGGCCGACCGCAACAGCGCGCTGTTCCGCGCCGCGTGGGACGACCTCGACATCACCTACGACGACTACATCCGCACCACCGAACCCCGGCACAAGGCGGCGGTGCAGGAGTTCCTCCAGCGCGTCTACGACCGCGGCGACATCGAGCTCGACAGCTACGAAGGCCTCTACTGCGTCGGCTGCGAGCTCTACTACAAGGAGGACGAGCTCGACGACGGCCAACGCTGCCCGATCCACGGCACGGTCGTCGAGCACGTCACCGAGGAGAACTACTTCTTCCGCCTCTCGCGCTACGAGGACCGCCTGCTCGCGCACTACACCGAGCATCCGGAGGCGGTGCAGCCGGCGGGGAAGCGCAACGAGGTGCTCGGGCTGATCAAGCAGGGCCTGCTCGACTTCTCGATCAGCCGCACGTCGATCTCGTGGGGCATCCCGCTGCCGTGGGACGAGGCCCACGTCGCCTACGTGTGGTTCGACGCGCTGATCAACTACTGCACCGCGGTCGGCTACCCGAACGACCGCGAGCGCTTCGACCGCTACTGGCCCGCCAACTACCACCTCATCGGCAAGGACATCCTGCGCCAGCACGCGGTCTACTGGCCGGCGATGCTGCTGGCCGCGGGCGAGGCGCCGCCGCAGACCGTGTTCGCGCACGGCTACCTCCTGGTGGGCGGCGACAAGATGAGCAAGACGCGCGCGAACCAGATCGCGCCCGCCGACCTCGTCGCCGACTTCGGCGTCGACGGCTTCCGCTACCACTTCCTCGCCGACCAGCGCTTCGGTCCCGACGGCGACTTCAGCTACGAGGCGATGGTGGCCCGCTACAACGCCGACCTCGCCAACAACTTCGGCAACCTGGCCAACCGCGTGCTCAACATGGCGGTGAACTACTGCGACGGCGTGGTGCCCGCGACGCGCGCCGACGGTCCGCTGGTCGAACAGGCGGCCACCGCCTTCGCCACGCTCACCGCGCGCCTCGAGGAGCTCGACTACGCAGGTGGGTTCGGCGCGGTCTGGGAGCTCATCCGCCACGCCAACTCCTACATCGAGGAGCAGCAGCCGTGGGCGCTCCACAAGGCGGGTGACACCGCCGCGGTCGCCGCGGTGCTGGGCGACTGCCTGGAGGCGTTGCGGATCGTCGCGCTGCTGGCGTCGCCGCTGATCCCGCGCGCCGCGGGGGAGCTCTGGCGCCGCCTCGGCCTCACCGGCACCCCCGAGGAGCAGCGGCTCCCCGAGGCGGCGGGATGGGGCGGCCTGCCCGCGGGTGCGCCGCTGGAGAAGGGCGCGCCCCTCTTCCCCCGGATCGAGACCGAGACCTCTTCGACCTGGGTCGACAGCCACTGCCACCTGGGGTACGAGGGGACCGACGAGGACCCTGACGCGGCCGTCGCCGACGCCCGGGCGGCCGGGGTCGAGGCCCTGGTGTGCGTGGGGACCGACCTGGAGAGCTCCCGCCGGGCCGTCGAGCTGGCCGAACGCCACCCCGAGGTGGGCGCGACCGTCGGCCTCCACCCCCACGACGCCTCGCACCTGGGGGAGCAGTGGGTGGCGCTCGAGGCCCTGGCCCGGGAGCACCTCGACGTGGTGGCGGGGATCGGCGAGGCCGGGTTCGACCTCTTCTACGAGCACTCGGCGCGCGACGAGCAGGAGGTTGCGTTCCGCACGCAGGTGCAGCTCGCCCACGACCTCGACCGTGCGCTCGTCATCCACTCGCGCGACGCGTGGGACGACACGTTCTCGGTGCTCGCCGATGCCGGCGTGCCCCGGCGCACCGTCTTCCACTGCTTCACCGGCGGACCGGCGGAGGCGCGCCGTGCGCTCGACCTCGGCGCGCACCTCTCGTTCAGCGGCATCGTGACCTTCAAGAACGCCGACGACGTGCGCGCCGCCGCCGCGCTCGCGCCGCTCGACCGCGTGCTGGTCGAGACCGACGCGCCGTTCCTCGCGCCGGTGCCCCACCGTGGGAAACCGAACCGTCCCGCGTGGGTGGTGGAGGTCGGCGCCGCCCTCGCCGCCGCGATGGGCCGTCCGGTGGACGAGGTGGCCGCGGCGACCAGCCGGAACGCGGCCTCCGTCTTCGGCCTCTGACCTGCGACGATCCGGCGGTGCTGGCCGGGTGAGGTGGGGTTGACTACCGTGATCACTCGTCTCCGAAGCGGGTGGAAGCGCTACTCGGGCGACGCCAGACCGATCACCGCCGACGCAGAGGGCTGATCACATCACCGAGCAGCTGCAGCGTCCTCCCGGCCGCAAGCCGTCAGGACGTGGGAACACGACACGTCAACGACCCGCGTTGCCCGCGCACGTCGCGAGCACGATCGGGCCGTCGCCCACGCGCGCGGAACCGCACGACGCGGCGACGTGGTTGCCGGTGCCCGACCCGCACGGACTGCCGACCATCGCGGTGTTGCTCGACGAGACGCGGCGTCGTCGAGTACGAGGAGATCGAGATCGATCTCACCGCCATCGAGGCGGCGGTGTCGCCGTCGCCGGCCCGAGCCGAGCCGCACGACGCCACCGCGTGGTTGCCGCTGCCCCACGACGTCGACGAGCTCCCCCCGCTCCACGCACTGCTCGACCCCCACCCCGAGCACCAGGCCGCGATCGTCGCCGAGGCCGAAGCGGCGGCGGCCGACCACCTGGCGGTGGCGGAGGCGAGCTCGGCGCCGTCGCCCGCCCGGGCCGAACCCCACGACGCCGCCACCTGGCTGCCGCTCCCGATGCCGGAGGAGCTCCCGCCGGTCGCCGACCTCCTCGAGGAGGGCCCGCCGGTCGGCACCGTGCCCCGCCGCCGGCGCCGTCACCGCTTCCTCCCGGCCCCCCGGGTCCTGGGCGTGGCCGTGCTCGTGGTGCTCACCGCCCTCGGCGGCGCCTGGATCGCGCAGCAGGCCACCGCGCCCTCGGGCTCCGACGTCACCCTCGTGATCGACGGCGTCCGCCAGCAGGTGCACACCGACGCCAGCTCCGTCGGCGCCCTCCTGGCCGCGGCGCGGGTGCACCTCGGCGCCGGCGATGTCGTCGTCCCCGCGTCGAACAGCGCGTTGCACGACGGCCTCCACATCGACGTGCTCCGCGCCTTCCCGGTCACCGTCGACGTCGACGGCACCGTCCGCACCGTCCGCACGGTCGAGACCAGCGCCGACAAGCTGGCGCGGCAACTCGAGCTCGGCAAGCTCACCGCGGTGCGCAACAACCCCGGCCGTCTCGCTGCGGGGGCGAACGTCGTGTACCGCACCCGGGTCGCCGGCTCACTCACGATCGACAACCAGAAGGTCACCTTCGACTCGCCGTCGCGGACGGTCGACGAGCTGCTGCAGTCCTACAACGTCACGCTGGTCGGCGACGACTACGTGACCCCGGCGCAGGACACCGTGCTGCACGACGGCGACGCGGTCGAGGTGGTGCGCGTGGGCGCCGAGACGACCCAGAGCACGCGGACCATCCCGTTCGACACCGTCGAGCAGGAAGACCCGACGCTCCCGATCGGTCAGACCCGCATCACGCAGGACGGCAAGGACGGCACGATGACCGTCACCTATCGCCAGGTGGTCGAGAACGGCCAGAAGGGCGACAAGCAGGTGGTGTCGGAGGTGCCGACGGTCGAGCCGACGCCGAAGATCATCGGCATCGGCAGCTACGCCAACCCGAAGTGGGACGAGCTCGCGATGTGCGAATCGGGCGGCCGCTGGGACACCGTCGACAGCGGTCCCGACGGGTACGACGGCGGCCTCGGCATCTACCGGGGCACGTGGCGGGCCTTCGGCGGCACCGAGTTCGCGTCCAACGCCGGCCTCGCCACGCGCGAGCAGCAGATCATCGTGGGCATGCGCATCTACGAGAAGCTGGGCTGGGACCCGTGGGGTTGTGCGAACAACGTGCTCCACTGGCCGCAATGGAGCATGTGATCCAGCACTGATCCATGGGGATCGGCACTCGCCGACCTTGTAGTTTCACCGTCCTGATGGCTCTGCTCACCCCGGCGACGGTGCACGCGCTGCTCGACGCGCACGGGCTCCACCCCAAGCGGAGCCTCGGTCAGAACTTCCTCGCCGACCCCAACACCGCGCGCCGGGTCGTCGCGCTCGCCGACCTGCCCGGCGCCGCGCCGGTGCTCGAGATCGGCCCCGGGTTGGGCTCGCTCACGTTGGCGCTGCTCGACGCGGGCCACGACGTCGTCGCCCTCGAGCTCGACGACCGTCTCGCCGACGCGTTGCAGGCCGTACTCGCGCAAGAAGGTCTCGTCGACGCGGGCCCTGAAGCGGTCGCCCGGGCCCGCATCGAGCGGGGCGACGCCATGACCGTCGATCTCGCCGCGCTGGTCACGCCCGCGCCGTCGCCCCGGGCGTGCGTGTCGAACCTGCCCTACAACGTGGCGGTGCCGGTGGTCGTGCGCCTGCTCGAGGAGGCCGAGGCGGTCGAACGCATCCTGGTGATGGTGCAGCGTGAGGTGGGGGAACGCCTCGCCGCCGCGCCCGGCGACCCGCAGTACGGGGCGGTGTCGGTGAAGGTCGCCTACTTCGCCGAAGCGCAGGTGGTCGGGCTGGTGCCGCCGACGGTGTTCGTGCCCCGGCCGAAGGTCGACTCCGCGCTGGTGCGGTTGCGGCGGCGGAGCCGACCGCCGGTCAGCGTGCCGTCGGCCGACGACCTGTTCACCCTGGTGCGCGCCGGGTTCTCGCAGCGGCGCAAGATGCTGCGCCGCTCCCTCGCGCCCGTGCTCGGCGACGCCACTCCCGAGGTCCTCGCCGCGGCCGGTGTCGCACCGACAGCACGGGCGGAGGCGCTCGGGCTCGACGACTGGGCCGCGGTGGCCCGCAGCGCGGCAGCCGCGCGGCATGAGGCTCGCGCGCGTCCGCGCCACTGCGTACCCGAAGCTCAACCTGTCGCTGCGCGTGCTCGGTCGTCGCCGCGACGGGTACCACGATCTCGAATCGCTGGTGATCTCGCTCGGTCAGCCCCACGACGTGGTCGAGGTGTTCGCGGTGCCCGCGCCGGGTGGGGTGCAGGTCGAGGTGCAGGGGGTCGAGGTGGGCGAGGACGTGCCCGCCGACCACCGGAACCTCGCGTTCATCGCCGCGGAGAAGCTGCTCGTGCGCGCCGGCCGATCCGGTCACGGCGTGCGGCTCGTGCTGCGGAAGCACATCCCGGCGGGTGGGGGTCTCGGAGGCGGCTCGGCCGACGCCGCGGCCGCGCTGCTCGCGGTGCGCGAGCTCCTCGACGTGGATGTCGACGATGCCGGCGTGCTCGCGCTCGCGGCCGAGGTCGGGTCCGACGTGCCGTTCTGCGTGCAGGGCGGCGCGGCGTGGATGCGCGGGCGGGGCGAGATCATCGAGCCGGTGTCGGTCCCCACCGGGATCGCGTTCCTGGTGGCGATCCCGCCGTTCCGGCTGTCGACGCCCGACGTCTACAAGGCGTGGGACAAGCTCGGCGGCCCGCGGTCGGCGCGCGTCGTGCCCGCACCGCGGCGGCTGACGTCGGTGATCGACGAGCTGGTCAACGACCTCGAACCCGCGGCGGAGGCCCTCGAGCCGCGCCTGGTCGAGTTCCGGGCCGCGCTCGAGTCGGCCGCCGGCGCGCCCGCGCTGCTGGCGGGGAGCGGCTCGGCCTACGTCGTGCCGGTCAACGACACGCGTCGGCTGCCCGCGCTGGTCGACGCGGTGGGCCGGCGACTCCGCGTGCCCGTCGTGGGGACGACGAGCGTCAGCCGCGGCGTCCGCCTGTCCAGCTAGACCTGCACTCCACACACGTTTCGGCGCCGCAGTTGCGTGTCATGCACGCGGTAGGGGCGCCAAAAGTGACTTAGCGGCCCTGCTGACGGCGCTGCCAGCGCGTCTTCTTGAGAAGCTTCTTGTGCTTCTTCTTCCGCATGCGCTTGCGGCGCTTCTTGATCAGTGAGCCCATGGCGGGTCGCAAGTTAGTCGGGCACGGCCGCGACCCGCACATCAGGTACCGTCGTGACGAAGAATTCGGGGGTGGTGTAACGGCAGCACGGGGTCCTTTGGCGTCCCAAGTCGGGGTTCGAAACCCTGCCCCCGAGCAACCCCGGACAGGGAGACAGATGGCTCGAGAGCTGGCCAGGGAGATCCGACCGGTGAGCGCGGTGGTGCTGGCGGCGGGGGAGGGCACCCGCATGCGATCGACCACGCCCAAGGTGCTCCACCCGCTCTGCGGACGGCCCATGCTCCTGCACGTGCTCGACGCGCTCGAGCAGCTCCCGCTCCAGAAGATCGTGGTGGTCGTCGGCCACGCCGCCGAGCACGTGACCAAGACGCTCCACGAGCAGCTCGTGGGCGACGTGCCGGTCGAGTTCGTGGAGCAGCCCACCCAACGCGGCACCGGCGACGCGGTCAGCGTCGCGCTCGCCGCCTTCGCCGACGATCCCGACCTCGAGGACGACCTGATCGTGGTGGCGGGCGACGTCCCGTTGCTGCAGGCGGAGACGCTGGCCCACCTCGCCACCGAGCACCGCCACGCCGACGCGGCGGCGTCGCTGCTCACCGCGCGGGTCGCCGACCCCACCGGGTACGGGCGCATCGTCCGCGACGACCAGGGTCGCGTCGACCGGATCGTCGAGCAGTCGGACGGCACGCCCGACGAGCTCGAGATCGACGAGGTCAACCCGTCGATCTACTGCTTCCGGCGCAACCTCCTGGCGCCGGCGCTGCGCCGGCTCAGCCCCGAGAACGTGCAGGGCGAGTACTACCTCACCGACGTCGTAGCGGTGCTGCGCCAGGCCGGGCACCGGGTGGTCGGCGTCGAGGCCGACGACGCCACCGACGCGTTCGGCGTCAACGACCGCGCCCAGCTCGCGGAGGCGGAGGCGGAGTTGCGTCACCGCATCAACACCCGCTGGATGCGCGCCGGCGTCGGGATGACCGATCCAGCTCGCACGTACGTCGACACCGGGGTGGTGCTCGCGCCCGACGTGCAACTCCTCCCCGGCACGATCCTCTCGGGCCGCACGGTCGTGGGTGCCGGTTCGGTGATCGGTCCCGACACGCAGCTCGACGACACCGTGGTGGGCGACGAAGCGGTCGTGCGCCAGACCGTGGCGCGCGAGGCGGAGATCGGGGATCGCGCCACCGTCGGCCCGTACGCGTCGTTGCGGCCGGGCACCCGCCTCGCGGCCGACGCCCACGTCGGCACCTTCGTCGAGATCAAGAACTCCGACATCGGCGAAGGCGCCAAGGTGCCGCACCTCGCCTACGTCGGCGACGCCGAGATCGGTCCCCGGGCCAACATCGGCGCCGGCACCATCACCGCCAACTACGACGGCACACAGAAGCACCGCACCACGGTCGGCGCCGACGCCCGCACCGGGTCCAACACGGTGCTGGTCGCGCCGGTCACCGTTGGCGAAGGCGCGTACACGGGCGCCGGGTCGGTGGTGAACCGCGACGTGCCCCCGGGCGCGATGGCGAAGGGGGTCCCGGCGAAGATCGAGGAGGGCTGGGTCGCGGCGCGCGAGGATGCCAGCAGCAAAGAAGACAGTGGCGACGGCGGCGCGGCGGAAGGCGACTGATGGAGCTCGTTTCCAAGAAGAAGCTCATGCTCTTCGCCGGGCAGGGCAACGAGGACCTGACGCGCGAGATCGCCGAGTGCCTCCACGAGCCCCTCGGCGACGTGAAGCTGTCGACGTTCGCCAGCGGCGAGCTCTACGCGCGCTACGGCGAGAGCATCCGCGGCGCCGACGTGTTCATCGCGCAGAGCCACTGCGAGCCGATCAACGACCGCATCATGCAGCAGCTCCTGATGATCGACGCGGCCAAGCGCGCGTCGGCCCGGCGCATCACCGCGGTGTGCCCCTTCTACGGCTACGCGCGCCAGGACCGCAAGGCCGAGGGCCGTGAGCCGATCTCGGCGCGACTGCTCGCCGATCTCCTCACCGCCGCGGGCGCCGACCGTCTCGTGAGCGTCGACCTCCACACCGGCCAGATCCAGGGCTTCTTCGACGGCCCGGTCGACCACCTCACCGCCGTCCCGCTGCTCGCCGATTACCTCGCCCAGCAGGTGGAGGGCGCCGACGTCGTGGTCGTGTCGCCGGATGCCGGTGGACTGAAGCTGGCCCGCCGCTTCGCCAACTGCCTCGGCGACGCCGGGGTCGAGTCGGATCTCGCCTTCATCGACAAGCGCCGGCCCAAGGGCACGCACAACGTGGCCGAGGCCACCGACGTCGTCGGCCACGTCGAGGGCGGCATCTGCGTGCTGGTCGACGACATGATCGACACCGCCGGCACCATCACCTCGGCGGTCAACCTGCTCATGGACCGGGGGGCCCGGGAGGTCTGGGTGACGGCCACGCACGGTGTCCTGTCGGGACCGGCCGTCGACCGCCTCAAGAACGCCCCGGTGCGCCAGGTGGTGGTCACCAACACGCTGCCGATCCCCGACGACAAGCGGTTCGACACCCTCGAGGTGCTGTCGATCGCCCCGATCATCGCCGAGGCCCTCGACGCCGTCTTCGAGGACACCAGCGTCAGCGAGATCTTCCGCGGCGACAACGTCTAAACTCACAGCCTCCTGGTTTCGAGCCGTTGCTGACGGCTGAAAGGCCCTGTCTTCCGCCATGCCTGACATCACCCTCGCCTCCGAGCCGCGTACCGACTTCGGGTCGCGCCCCTCCGGCCGCCTCCGCCGTGAGGGCAAGGTGCCGGCCGTGGTCTACGGCCTCGGCACCGATGCGGTGTCCATCACCGTCCCCTCCCGCGAGCTGCAGCACATCCTCGCCGGTGAGGCCGGGGCCAACTCCCTGATCAACCTCGACATCGGCGGCGAGAACGTGCTCACGCTCGCCCGCCAGATCCACCGCCACCCCACCAAGGGCATGCTGGTGCACGTCGACTTCGTGCGCATCGACCGCGACGTCGCGGTGAGCGCCGAGATCCCGATCCACCTGATCGGCGAGGCCGAGGGCGTGAAGGACGGCGGTCTGCTCGAGCAGCTGCTCTTCCACCTGACGATCCAGGCCATGCCGGGCAACATCCCGGTGTCGATCGAGATCGACGTCGAGGGCCTCGCGATCGGCGACCAGCTCCGCGTCGAGGACATCTCGCTGCCCGAAGGTGTCGCCACCGAGGTCGAGTCCGACTTCGTCGTCGCGCAGGTCGCGGCGCCACGTGTCGCCACCGAGGAAGAAGAGGGCGAGGCGGTCGAAGGCGAAGAGGGCGAGGCCGGCGAGGGCGGTGCCGCCGAGGCATCCGACGCCGAGACCTCGGACGACTCCGGCGACGAGTAGCCGGTGCTCCGGCGTCGGGGCACCGCCGCCGACATCCTGGTGGTGGGCCTGGGCAATCCCGGCGACGAGTACGCGCGCACGCGCCACAACGTCGGGGCCGAGGTCGTCGAGCTGCTGGCGAAGCGCCACGGCGCCTCGCTGAAGAAGGGCAAGGAGCGCGCCCGGGCCGACCAGGTGCGCATCGGACCGTCGCTCGTCGCGCTGGCGATCCCGCTCACCTACATGAACGACTCCGGGGTGGCGGTCGCCGCGCTCGTGCGTCGCTACGGCGTGGAGCCCGAGCAGCTCGTGGTCGTGCAGGACGAGCTCGACCTGCCCGTCGGCACGTTGAAGGTGAAGAACGGTGGCGGGCTCGCCGGCCACAACGGCCTGCGCTCGATCAAGGCGCACCTCCACTCCGACGCGTTCCTCCGGGTGCGCATCGGCGTCGGGAAGCCGGTGTCGAAGGAGCACGGCGCCGACCACGTGCTCAAGAAGTTCTCCAAGCGCGAGCGCGCCGAGATCGACGTCGTGCTCGAGGAAGCCGCCGATGCCGTCGAGCTCATCCTGAGCGACGGCGTCGACGTCGCCATGAACCGCGTCAACTGACAGTGTCCGGATTCATTGCGACTGGGCACCCCTAGCCGTGTTCGACTCGCAATGAATCCCTCCACGCTCGCCTCTCGCCAGCCTCGCCCCGCTCCTCGCCGAGGAGCCGGCGCTGCGCGCGGTCATCGCCCGTCAGCCCACGGTGGCGGTGCCCGACGCGGCGCGGGCGGCGTTCGTGGCGTCGCTGGCAGGCGTCACCACCCGCCGGCCGCTGCTGCTGGCGGTGCCGACCGGCGCCGAGGCCGAGCGCCTCGGTGCGCGACCTCGGCCAGTTCCTCGGCGACGGCGAGGTCGAGCTGTTCCCCGCGTGGGAGACGCTGCCGTTCGAGCGGGTGTCGCCGTCGTTCGAGACGATGGGCCGGCGCCTGCGCGTCATGTGGCGGCTGCGCGCCTCATGCGAAGGGAGCCGGCACGCCTCCCGACGTGGTGGTCGCGCCGGTGCGCGCCCTCGTGCAACGGCTCGGTCCCCACGCCGAGGCGGTCGAGCCGGTCGTGGTGAAGCCCGGCGACCAGGTCGACCGCGACGAGCTGGTCGCGCGCCTCGTCGCCGGCGGCTATCGCCGCGAGTACCAGGTCGAGGCGCGCGGCGAGGTGGCGGTGCGGGGCTCGATCGTCGACGTGTACCCGTCGACCGACGACCACCCGGTGCGCATCGACCTCTGGGGCGACGAGGTCGATCGCCTGTCGGCGTTCTCGGTCGCCGACCAGCGGTCCACGCACGACGTCGCCGAGGTGTGCATCTTCCCCACGCGCGAGCTGCTGCCCACCGACGACGTGCGCGAGCGCGCCGCCGCGCTGGTCTCGCAGCAGCCGTGGGGTCGCGAGCAGTGGGAGCGCTTGGCCGAGGGCCAGCTGTTCGACGGCATGGAGTCGTGGTTGCCGTGGCTCACCGACCGCGAGCATCTCCTCACCGACCTCCTGCCCGACGACGCCCTCGTGCTGCTCGTCGAGCCCAAGCGCATGCGCGACCGCGCGCAGGAGCTGCTCGACGAGGAGGCGTCGCTGGCGTCGACGCTCGCGGTCACGTGGGGCGCGGCGGCCGAGCGAGACCTGCCCCGCCTGTCGCTCGAGTTCGACCGCCTCCTCGCGCACACCGGCGCCGGTGCGGTGTCGATGCTGTCGACGCCCGACCATCCCGACACTCCCCGCGTCGCCGCCAGCGCGTTCGATCCCGTCGTCGGTGACTCCGACGCGCTCGCCCGTCGGTTGCGCGCGCTCGCGAGCGAGGGGTACCGGGTCGTGCTCGCGGCCGAGGGCACGGGATCGGCGCAGCGCCTGCGCGACATCCTCGCCGGCGAGGGCCTCGACGCCGGCGGCGGCGAACCCGCGCCCGGCGTCGGTGCGCGTGCTGGTCGCGCCGCTCGACCGCGGGGTGGTGCTTCCCGCGGCGCAGCTCGCGCTCGTCGCCGAGGCCGATCTCACCGGTCGCCGGCGCGTGCACCGTCGTGCGCGTGGCGCGCGCCGCGGGCAGGACTACTACGACGCGCTGGAACCGGGCGACTACGTCGTGCACCACCAGCACGGCGTCGGCCGCTACCTGGAGATGAAGCCGCTCACCATGGGCGGCGTCGAGCGCGACTACCTCTGGCTCGAGTTCAGGGACGGCAAGGTCTACGTGCCCACCGACCAGGTGGGCTTCGTGCGCAAGTACACCGGCGGCGAGACGCCGAGCCTCAACCGCATGGGCGGTGCCGACTTCGAGAAGCAGCGGGCCCGCGTCCGCAGCGCGGTGCGCGAGATCGCCGAGGAGCTCGTCGTGCTCTACCGGCAGCGGCTGGCCACTCCCGGCCGCGCCTTCGGGTCCCGACACCCCGTGGCAGCACGAGATGGAAGAGGCGTTCCCGTTCGAGGAGACGCCCGACCAGATGCAGGCCATCATCGACGTCAAGGGCGACATGGAGCGGCCGGTCCCGATGGACCGCCTCGTGTGCGGCGACGTCGGCTACGGCAAGACCGAGGTGGCGGTGCGCGCCGCGTTCAAGGCGGTGCAGGAGGGCACGCAGGTCGTCGTGCTCGTGCCCACCACGTTGCTCGCGGGCCAGCACGGTCAGACGTTCCGCGAGCGCTTCGCCAACTACCCGGTGCGGGTGGAGGTGCTGTCGCGGTTCCTCACCACCAAGGAGCAGCACGCGGTCGTGCGCGACTTCGAGTCGGGCGCGGTCGACGTGTTGATCGGCACGCACCGGCTCCTGTCGACCGACGTGAAGCCCAAGAACCTCGGCCTGCTCGTGGTCGACGAGGAGCAGCGCTTCGGCGTGCAGCACAAGGAGCTCATCAAGCAGCTCGCGACCAACGTCGACGTGCTCACCCTCACCGCCACGCCGATCCCGCGCACGCTCGAGCTCTCGCTCACGGGCATCCGCGACCTGTCGCTGGTGAACACGCCGCCCGAAGACCGCCAGCCGATCCTCACCTACGTCGGCGAGTACGACGACCGCGCCGCCGCCGAGGCGATCCGGCGCGAACTGCTGCGCGAGGGTCAGGTGTTCTACGTGCACAACCGCGTGCGCGACATCGAGCTCGTCGCCGAGAACGTGCGCGCGCTCGTGCCCGACGCGCGCGTCGCCGTCGCGCACGGCCAGATGGACGAGAGCCGCCTCGAGCGGGTCGTGAACGAATTCGCCGACCGGGAGTTCGACGTCCTCGTGTGCACCACGATCGTCGAGAGCGGCATCGACATGCCGACGGTGAACACGCTCGTCGTCGACCGCTCCGATCTGCTCGGCCTCGCGCAGCTCTACCAGCTGCGCGGGCGCGTCGGCCGCCGGGGCCAGCGCGCCTACGCGTACCTGTTCCACCCCACCGACCAGGTGCTGAGCGAGGAGGCGTACGAGCGGCTCAAGACCATCGGCGAGTTCACCGACCTCGGCTCGGGGTTCAAGATCGCCATGCGCGACCTCGAGATCCGCGGCGCCGGCAACCTGCTCGGCCAGGCGCAGTCGGGCCACATCGCCGCGGTCGGCTTCGACCTCTACTGCCAGATGGTCACCGAGGCGGTCGGCGAGCTCAAGGGCGAGCCGGTGCCCGAGCCGGTCGACATCACCATCGACGTGCCCGTCGACGCCAACCTGCCGCGCGACTACGTGCAGCGCGACGACGTGCGCATGGAGGCGTACCGGCGGCTCGCCGCGGTCACGTCCGACGCCGACGTCGACGACATCCGCGAGGAGTGGGAGGACCGCTACGGGCCGCCGCCGCCGTCGGCGATCGCGCTGCTCGACGTCGCCAGCCTCCGCGTCGAGTGCGTGCGCCTCGGCATCCGCAGCATCACCGTGCAGCGCAACACCGCCCGGATCACCGGCGTGACCCTGAAGGAGTCGCAGAAGGTCCGGCTGCGGCGGTTGGCGGCCAAGGCGGTGGCCAAGGAGGACGAGCTGGTGGTGCCGCTCGCCGTGCCGCCGGCGGAGGTGGCGACCACGCTGGTCGAGCTCCTCCGCGAGCTGCTGCCGCCGGCGGCCGAGCGACTTCGAAGGCCGTCGGCGGCGACCGCCGCGCTAGCCTCCGCAGCGCCATGAGCCGTCGCCGTATCGCGTTCGCCAGCATCGCCGTCGTCACCGTGCTCTGCGTGGTCGGCGTGTCGGTCCTGGCCGTCGCCGCCGGTGGCAGCGCCCTCGCCGTACGAGGTGAACGGCAGCCGGGTCTCGCAGCAGACCGTCGACGGCCAGCTCGAGGACATCGCCAACAGCAAGGGCATCAACGAATCGGTGAAGCCGACCGAGGGCACGGTGAGCTCGCAGGTGGCGGCCCAGGTGCTCACCAACAACATCCTGCGCGACCTGCTGCGCGACGCGGCCGATCGCAGGGGCGTGAAGCTCACCGACGCCGACCGCGAGGCCGGCCAGCAAGCGGCGCAGTCGCAGCTCGGCGCCAACGCCGACCAGGTGCCGGCGAGCTATCGCAACCTCATCGTCGAGACCTACGCGTACGCCAACGCGCTCGGGCTCACCAGCACAGCAAGCGCTCAGTGCCTTCGTGACGCGGCAGGTGAAGGGCGCCGACGTCTACGTGAACCCGCGCTACGGGTTCTGGAACCCGAAGTACGGCGTCTGCCCGCCGACCGGCTGCTCGGCGACCGGTTAGGACCGCTGCGGTGCCGGACCGGGTCGTCGCGGTGGGCCTCGGACCGGCCGGTGCCGACCACCTCCTGCCGGTGGCGCGGGCCGCGCTGGAGTCGTCGGCGCACCGGTACGCGCGCACGCTGCGCCATCCCGCGGTCGACGACCTGGCCGCGGCCGGCGTGACGTTCACGTCGTTCGACGACGTGTACGACGCCGCCTCCGACCTCGAGTCGGCGTACGCCGAGATCGCGGCTCGCCTCGTCGCCGCCGCGCACGAGCACGGCGAGGTGGTCTACGCGGTACCGGGCAGTCCCGCGGTCGCCGAACGCGCGGTGGCGCTGCTGCGCGCGGATCCGAGCTGATCGCGGTGGAGCTGGTCGCGGGCGTGTCGTTCGCCGACCTCGCGTGGGTGCGTCTCGGCGTCGATCCGATGGACGGCGACGCGCGCGTCGTCGACGGTCGCGCGATCGACGACGCCGAGCTCGCGGGACGACTGCTCGTCGCGCAGTGCGACAACGCGTTCGTGCTGTCCGACGTGAAGCTGGCGCTGCTCGAGCACCTCGGTCCCGACACGCCGATCACCGTGCTGCAGCGGCTCGGCCTCCCCGACGAGCAGGTCACGGTGGTGGCGCTCGAAGAGCTCGACCGGGGCGCGGTGACCCCCGACCACCTCACGTCGGTGTTCGTCGACGCCGGCGCGGTGCGGCGCGGCGCGCGAGCTGGTGCGGCTGCTGCAGCTCGCCAAACGGCTGCGCGATCCCGGCGGCTGCCCGTGGGACGCCGAGCAGACCCACCACTCGCTCACCCGCTACATCCTCGAGGAGGCGTACGAGGTCGTCGAGGCGGTCGAGAACCTGCCGGCGTCGGGCTACGCGTCGCTCGAGGACGAGCTCGGCGACCTGCTCTACCAAGTCGTGTTCCACGCGATCATCGCCGAGGAGACCGGCGAGTTCACCATGGCCGACGTGGCCCGTGGCATCCACGACAAGCTCGTGCGCCGGCACCCGCACGTGTTCGGCGACGTGATCGCCGACGAGACGGACGACGTGTTGCGCAACTGGGAGCAGATCAAGAAGGAGGAGAAGGGCACGACGTCGATCGTCGCCGGCATCACGCCCGGGCTGCCTTCGCTGCTCTACACCCACAAGTTGTTCCGCAAGGCGGCGTCGGTCGGCCTCGAGCCGGGCACGCTCGACGAAGCGCTCGACCGCATCGACGCTGCGGTCGCGGGTCTGCGCACGAACGACGAGCTCGAGCTGCGAGCGCCACCTCGCCCAGGTGCTGGCGGCGTCGGTCATCGTGCGCGCGCGCCGGCGGCGTCGACGCCGAGTCCGCGCTCCGCGGCTGGGCCGCCGACTACCGCCGCCGCTTCGAAGCCATGGAGCAGCTGGCGCTCGACCGCGACGTCGACCTCGCCGCCGCTCGACTCCGCCCGCCGTCGCCGCCCTCTGGCTCGAAGCCCGAGCAACGAACATCTCGAGGTTGACCGTCACCTACGTACACGAACCTGGAGATGTTCGTGGGGTGAGGCGTGAGCGTCGAGCGGCGGGGACGGTGCCCATGCGGCCGGCGTTGAAGTCGTCGACGGCCTGGAGGATCTCCTCGCGGGTGTTCATCACGAACGGGCCGTAGTGCGCGATGGGCTCGCGGATCGGGAGCCCGCCGAGCAGGAGCACCTCGAGCGTGTCGCTCGGGCCTTCCTGGTGGTCGGCGGCGCGGACGGTGAGCGTGTCGCCGGGACCGAAGATCACGAGCTGGTGGTCCGACACCGGGCGACCCTCTTCGCCCGCGTATCCCTGACCGAGGAGCACGTACGCCATCGCGCTGAACTCGGGGTTCCACGGGACCGTCAGCTGCGCGCCCGGTGACACGGTCGCGTGCGCGTAGGTGATCGGCGTGTGCGTGTCGCCGGGGCCGGGGTGACCGGCGAGGTCGCCGGCGATGAGGCGCACGAGCGCGCCGCCGTCGTCGGACGAGAGCAGCACCAGGTTGTCGCCGGTGATCGCCTGGTAGCGCGGTTGGGTGAACTTCAACGACGACGGCAGGTTCACCCACAGCTGCACGCCGTGTGACGGTCCGCCGTTGCGCAGCGCGCGCTCGGTCGGTACCTCGTCGTGCAGGATGCCACCGCCCGCGGTCATCCACTGCGTGTCACCTTCGCCGATGACACCGCCGCCACCGTTGGAGTCGTGGTGCGCGATCTCGCCGTCGAGCACGTAGGTGACGGTCTCGAAGCCGCGGTGCGGGTGCCACGGCGCGCCCTTCGCCTCGTTCGGCTCGTACTCCACCGGACCGAGCTGGTCGAGGAGGAGGAAGGGGTCGGTGTCGTGCATGCTCAGTCCGCCCGGGAACGGACGCCACACCTCGAAGCCCGCGCCCTCGATGGCGTGGTGCGCGGGCACGGTGCGCAGCGCGGGGCGCGCCACGGTCGTGGTGCGCGTCGGGGCGGGCGATGCGGGGGAGCACGAGCGGGTTGTCGACGGTCACTGCGGGCATGGCTGCCTCCGGCTGTCTTCGAACGAAGTCGTGCCCATCAGCAACCTAGTTGCGCCCGCAACTATTCCGCCGCCGAGCACCCTGCACCCCTCTCTCCTGGCTTCGTCGGCTCATCGGTTCCTAGGGGTGAATGGCGCGACGGCCGAGATCGACGGGCAGGGTGTCGAGGCCCCGGAGGATGAGGCGGCCGTTCCACGCCGGGGTGTCGGAGGCGAGCTCGATGTCGGGGAAGCGCCGGATCAGCGTGCCCATGGCCAGTCGACCCTCGAGCCGGGCGAGCGACGCGCCGAGGCAGTGGTGGATGCCCGAGCCGAACGCCAGGTGCTGCGCCGCGCCGGTTCGACGCGACGTCGAGCACCTGGGCGTCGTCACCCCACTTCGCGGGATCGCGGTTGGCCGACGCCAGGCACGTCAGCACGAACACCCCCGCCTCGATCGGTCTGCCCGCCGAACTCGAGCTCGGCCGTCGTCACCCGCCGCGAGAACTGGACCGGCGAGTCGTAGCGCAGCAGCTCGTCGACCGCGTTGGCGTCGAGCGACGGGGTCGTCGCGCCACCGCTCCAGCTGCGCGCGGTTGCGCAGGAGCGCGTACGTGCCGTTGCCGATCAGGTTGACGGTCGTCTCGTGCCCGGCGACGTACAGCAGGATCACCTGGTCGAGCAGCTCGTCGGGGGACAGGCGGTCGCCGTCGGCCTCGGCGGCGAGCAGCGCCGACAGCAGGTCGTCGGCGGGGTGCGCGCGCTTCCACTCGATGGCGTCGAGCACGTGCTCGATGAGCTGATCGGACGCGGCGACGATCTCCTCCATGTGCTGGAGCGCGAGCAGCGGTTCCAGACCGAGGGTGAGCGTGTGCGCGAGGGCGCGCATGCTCGCCTCCTCCGACGCCGGCATGCCCAGCATCTCGGTGATCACCCGGAACGGGAGCGGGAACGCGAGGTCGGCGATCACGTCCATCTCGACGTCCATCTCGACGCTGCGGGCGACGCTGGCGTCGAGCATCTCGTCGACCATGGCCTGCACCCGGGGCGCGAGCTGCTCGACCATCCGGGGCGTGAACACCTGCTGCACGAGCCGCCGCAGACGCGTGTGGTCCGGTGGATCGAGGTTGAGGATCTGGCGGGTGCCCCGCTGCTGCCGGTCACCGAGGATCTGCTCCCGGATCTCGACCCGGGGGTTCGGGCCGACGACGCTGCGGTCCTCGACGCTCAGCGAGGGGTCGCGCAGCACCCGGACGGCGTCGTCGTAGCCGAACAGCGCCCAGAGCCCGAGCGGTGTCCGCTGCACCGGGTTGGTGGCGCAGAGCTCGGCGTACTGCGGGTACGGATCCTCCGCGAAGCCCGGCTCGAAGGGATTGAAGGGTTTAGGCTCACTGGTCACATCAGCCACAGTGGCCACCAGCCCTGACAAAGCCGTTGCGGGGAGAACATGAGCACGATCGTGGAGGTCGTGGGCCGTGAGGTCCTCGATTCCCGTGGGAACCCTACCGTCGAGGTCGACGTCGAACTGCTCTCGGGCGCGCGCGGACGCGCCATCGTCCCGAGCGGCGCCAGCACCGGCGCTCACGAGGCCCACGAGCTGCGCGACGGCGGCGAGCGCTACGGCGGCAAGGGCGTGCGCACCGCGGTCGAGCACGTCAACACCGAGATCGCCGACGCCGTCGTCGGTCTCGACGCCTCCGACCAGCGCCTCCTCGACGACGAGCTGGTCACCCTCGACGGCACCGACGGCAAGCGCCGCCTCGGCGCCAACGCGATCCTCGGCGTGTCGCTCGCGGCGGCGAAGGCCGCGGCCGACGAGGCCGAGCTGCCGCTGTACCGCTACGTGGGCGGCGCCAACGCGCACGTGCTACCGGTGCCGTTCATGAACGTGCTCAACGGCGGCGCACACGCCGACTCCAACGTCGACGTGCAGGAGTTCATGCTCGCGCCGGTCGGCGCCGCGAGCTTCGCCGAGGCGTTGCGCTGGGGCGTCGAGACGTACCACGCGCTCAAGGCCCTGCTGAAGGAGCGTGGCCTGTCGACGGCGCTGGGCGACGAAGGCGGCTTCGCGCCCGACCTCCCGTCGAACGAGGACGCACTCGCGCTCCTGCTCACCGCGATCGAGCGCGCGGGTTACACGCCCGGCGAGGAGATCGCGCTCGCGCTCGACGTCGCGTCGACCGAGTTGTTCACGGATGGTCGCTACGTGCTCGCGGGCGAGGGTGCCGACTACTCGCCGTCCGAGTGGGCGGGGCGGTTGGTCGAGCTCTGCGACCGCTACCCGATCGTGTCGGTCGAAGACGGCATGGCGGAGGACGACTGGGACGGTTGGTCCGCGCTGAGCGCCGCGCTCGGCGCGCGCGTGCAGCTGATGGGCGACGACCTGTTCGTCACCAACGTGGAGCGGCTCCAGCAGGGCATCGACCGTGGCGTCGCCAACTCCATCCTGGTGAAGGTGAACCAGATCGGCACGCTGTCGGAGACGTTGGACACGATGTTCGTGGCCGGACGCCACGGCTACACCGCGATGATGTCGCACCGAAGCGGCGAGACCGAGGACGCCACCATCGCCGACCTCGCCGTCGCCACCAACTGCGGGCAGATCAAGACCGGTGCGCCGGCGCGCAGCGACCGCGTCGCCAAGTACAACCAGCTCCTGCGCATCGAGGAAGAGCTCGGTCCGGTGGCCTCGTACCTCGGCGCGGCGGCGTTGCCCGCGCGCGCCGGTGGAAGCGGTGGCTGAACGGGCGCGGCGTTCGAAGCGCGCGGAGAAGCGCGCGGAGAAGCCGCGTCGAGCGCGCCGCCGGCCGTCGATGCGACTGGCCCTGTTGCTTGTGGTGCTCGTCGGGTTGCTGTTCGTGTTCGTGTATCCGACCCGGACCTTCCTCGACCAGCGTGACGAGACCAACAAGGCGCGCGCGCAGCTCGAGATCCTCCAGGCGGAGAACGCGCGGCTCACGCGCGAGTCGAAGCGATTGAGCACCGACTCGGAGATCGAACGGTTGGCGCGCCAGAAGTACGGACTGGTGAAGCCGGGCCAGACGCCGTTCGTCATCCTCCCCGCGCCGGTCGAGACCACGCCGCCCCCACCCAGCAGCACGGCCCCACCCGCTCCGTAGACTGAGGGGGATGGCCGCCCCGTCCGACGTCGCCGCGCTCACGGAGCGCCTCGGCCGCGAGCCCCAGGCCGACTTCGACGTCGTGGTGCGCGACGCGGCCGGCGCACCGGTCGTCGTGCGCAACGTCCCCTTCACCCGCGACGGCACCCCGATGCCCACCCGCTACTGGCTGGTCGATCCGGAGCTCAACCTGCGGATCTCCCGGCTGGAGGCGGCCGGCGGCGTCCGGGCGGCGCAGGCGGCGCTCGACGACGGCGCCGTCCAGGCCGCCCACGACGCCTACGCAGCCGAGCGCGACGCCGCGATCCCGCCCGGCCACCCGGGTCCCCGTCCGTCGGGGGGCGTCGGCGGCACCCGCGAAGGCGTGAAGTGCCTGCACGCCCACTACGCCAACCTGCTGGCCGGCGCCGACGACCCGGTAGGTCGGTGGACCGCGGAGCAGCTCGCCAGGGAGCCCGCGTGAAGCGGGTCGCCGCGGTCGACATCGGCACGAACTCGGTCCGCCTCCTGGTAGCCGACGTGGACGGCGCGTCGCCGCGCGAGGCGAAGCTCGTCCCGCTCGACCGCCGGATGCGCATCACCCGCCTCGGCCAGGGCGTCGACCGATCACGCGCCGCTCGCGCCCGACGCGATCGCGCGCACCACCGCGGTCCTGCGCGAGTACCGCGGCGTGCTCGACGAGCTGGGCGTCACCGACGTGCGCGCCACCGCCACCAGCGCCGCACGCGACGCGTCGAACCGCGACGCTTTCTTCAGCGCCGCGCACGACGCGCTCGGGGTCACGCCCGAACTGCTCTCCGGCGACGAGGAAGCGGCGCTGTCGTTCCTCGGCGCGACCGCCGACCTCGACGCGCCGGCGCCGTACCTCGTGGTCGACATCGGCGGTGGCTCCACCGAGTTCGTGCTCGGCACCGACACCCCCACCGGACTGGTGTCGCTCGACATGGGATGCGTGCGCATCACCGAGCAGTACCTGGAGTCCGATCCGCCCGCGCCGGAGGAGCTCTCGAACGCGGTCGCCGCGGTGCGCGACCTCGTCGCCGAGGTGCCGCGCGTGATCGCGGGTGCCGCCGACGCGGCGACCCTCGTGGGGCTCGCAGGCACCGTCACCACCGTCGCCGCGATCGAGCTCGGGATCCCGGAGTACGACCCCGAGAAGATCCATCACTTCGTGTTGACGCGCGCCGCCGCCGAAGACGTCTTCCGCACGCTCGCGACCGAGAGCGCCGCGCAACGCGCGCACAACCCGGGCCTCGAACCGGGACGGGTCGACGTCATCGTCGGCGGCACCGCGGTGCTCGTGGGCATCTTCCGCGTGCTCGGGTTCCACGAGATGCTGGTCAGCGAGGCCGACATCCTCGACGGTCTGGTGCGCAGCCAGGTCTAGAAGGCAGTCGCCACAACAGGAAACACGCCGTTCACCGGGATTTGCTCGGAAATCCCCCAACTCGGCCCCTCCGTATGCCGAGAATGTGGCGTATGAATCTGACGGAGTTCGACGCCGCCCTGAAACAGCTCACTGCCGACGACATCCGTGGCGTCGCGCGGTCGCTCGCCAGCGACACCGCCGGCGACGAAGTGGATGCCTGGCACGCGACGATCGCCATCGACCGCGCACTCCGTCACTCGCACCGCACCCGTCACGCGGCCCGCGCCGCGTGGGACGCCGCGCAGACCGTGCAACGCGCCGCCGAAGCCGATGGCATCCAGCTCCCCGACGACGACGTCACCCACGTGGCGCGCGCCGCGGCCGAGGTCGCGCGCGGCATCACCGCGGGTGACGAGTGCCTGCTCGAGGTGCGTCAGCTCCTCCAGCACTGGTTCCCCGTCCTCGCCCGCGCCTGACCACTCACGCAAACGGATCGGGCGGCGCGCGTAGGCTCCCGCGCATGCCCATCACGGATCGTCTGCTGCTCGGGCCCGGCCCGTCGAACCCGTATCCCGAGGCGGTCGCCGCGCTCGGTCGTCCGATGCTCGGGCACATGGATCCCGAGTTCCTGGCGATCATGGACGAGACCATGGCGCGGCTGCGCACCGTCTTCCGCACCGAGAACGCGCTGACGTTCCCGGTGAGCGGCACCGGCTCGGCCGGCATGGAAGCGTGCTTCGTCAACCTGGTCGAGGCGGGTGACACCGTCATCGTTGGCGCCAACGGCGTGTTCGGTGACCGCATGAGCGAGGTCGCCCGTCGTTGCGGCGCCGACGTCGTGCGCGTCGAAGAGGAGTGGGGACTCCCGCTCGACCCGCAGCGGCTCCTCGACGCCCAGCGCGAGCACCCCGAGGCGCGCCTGGTGGCGGTCGTGCACGCGGAGACGTCGACCGGCGTCGAGAACGACATCGCGCCGCTGGCCGCGCTGCGCGACACCGACACCCTCCTGCTCGTCGACACGGTCACGTCGCTCGGCGGCATCCCCGTCGAGATCGACGGCTGGCACGTCGACGCCGCGTACTCCGGCACGCAGAAGTGCCTCGGCGTGCCGCCGGGCCTCTCGCCGGTCACGTTCTCGTCGCGCGCGGTCCAGCGGATCCAGACCCGTGCCCTACCGCCGCAGTCCTGGTACCTCGACGTGTCGCTGATCGCCAACTACGTCGATGGCGCCAGCCGCGTGTACCACCACACCGCACCGGTCTCGATGGTGTGCTCGCTGCACGCCGCGCTCGGTGCCCTGCTCGACGAGGGCCTCGACGCGGCCTGGGCCCGGCACCGCTCGGTCGGCACCCGCCTCCAGGACGAGCTGCCCGGCCTCGGGTTCCGCCTGGTGGTGCCCGACGGCTACCGGCTCCCCGAGCTCACCACCGCGTGGCTGCCCGACGGCGCCGACGACGCCACCCTGCGCAAGGCGTTGCTCACCACGTACGGCATCGAGGTCGGCGGCGGACTCGGGAAGTTCGCGGGGCAGGCGTGGCGCATCGGTCTCATGGGCCACTCGGCGCGCGACCGCTCGGTCACCACGCTCCTCGGCGCACTCCGCGAGCTGCTGGCTTAGGCGTCGGCCGGCTTGAGCATGTGCTCGCGGTAGTACTTGAGCTCCGCGATCGACTCGTGCACGTCGGCCAGTGCGCGATGGGTCTCGGTCTTGTTGGGCCGTCGCTTGTACACCGCGGGGTACCAGCGGTGGCAGAGCTCCTTGAAGCTCGACACGTCGATGCTGCGGTAGTGCAGGAACCGGTCGAGCTCGGGGAGATGTCGGTCGAGGAAGCGGCGGTCGACGCCGATCGAATTGCCGCACAGCGGCGAGCTCCCCTCGTCCACGTGGCCGCGCACGTACTCCAACACCTGCGCGCCCGCGTCGGCGAGCGAGAGGGTCGACGCCTCGATCTCGGGGACCAGCCCTGATTTCGTGTGCATCGTGCGCACGAAGTCGTCCATCTCGGCGAGCACGCTCGCGGGCTGGTGGACGATGAGGTCGATGCCGTCGTCGACCGGTTCGAGGTCGTCGTCGGTCACGAGCGCGGCGATCTCCACGATCACGTGGCGCTCGACGTCGAGGCCGGTCATCTCGAGGTCGAGCCACACCAGGAGGTCGCGGTTCGGTTCACCGTTCGTGGGCACCGGGTCAGGGTAATGAATAACCTTCGCCCGGTGAGAGGACGTCGCGACTCGGCGCTGGTGGGCCCGCGGGTGATGCTCCGGCCGCTCGAGGTGCGCGACCACGATGCCTGGCGCGAGATCCGCACGCGCAGTCGCGACTGGCTCGAGCGTTGGGAGCCGTCGCCCGAGCCGGGCACGCGCGATCCCGTCGTCGACCGCGAGGCGTTCCGCGCCCGCTGCGGCGCGTGGGACCGCCAGCGTCAGTTCGACAGCGCCTACGGCTTCGGCACCTTCCTCCTCGACGGCACGCTCATCGGCGAGGTGAGCCTCGGCAGCGTGCTGCGCGGCCCGTTCCAGTCGTGCTTCATCGGGTACTGGGTCGACGAGCGGTACGCGGGTTGCGGCTACACGCCCGACGCGGTGGCGATCGTGATGCGCTACGGCTTCGAGGAGCTCGGCCTGCACCGCATGGAGGCGGCGATCGTGCCCCGCAACTCCAAGAGCCGCCGGGTCGCCGACAAGCTCGGCCTGCGCGACGAGGGCACCGCCACCCGCTTCCTCCAGATCCAGGGCACGTGGGAGGACCACGTCCGGTACGCCCTCACGCGCGAGGAGTGGGACGAGCGCCGTCAGGAGTTCGAGGCGAAGTTCTTCAGCTGACGGGGCGTCTCGTCAGCACTCGATCTCGAACGAGACCGTGACCGGTGTTCCCTCGTCTCCGTTCAGCTCCACGCCGTCGACGCTGAACGTGTCGCCCGACCGGTTGACGGCGCCGTGGTCGAGGCGACCGTGGTAGCCCACCGCGTCGCTGGAGCCGACTGCACCGACGTCGATGCTGATGTCGTCGCCTTCGAACTGGCCGCCCTCGGCGTATCGGGTGAAGTCGATCATCACGGTGTCACCGGCGTCGTTGGTCCCGCTCGCCTGCGCGGTGAGCTCGATGTCCTGGCCGGCCGCCGTCTGCTCCTTCAGGTAGCAGCGACTGCTGGACAGCGAGATGGTCTCGCCAGCGAGCTCCAGCGTCCCGCCGCCACTTCCGGCACCGCTCGCGGATCCCGTCGCGCCGCTGCTCGAGCCACCGCACTTCGTCGCGTAGAACGTCGCGTACTTCTGCACGGCCTTCGAGTACCTCCGCGCGTCCTTGCTCAGCTGGATGCCCGCCTCGACGGCGCTGTCGGCGCCACTGATCGACTTGTACAGCTTGCCGAGCTGCTTCAGGGAGCCTTTGACGTTGCCGGGCGCAGACCGCGCCGCCTTCGTGAACGCGGCGCCGATCTTCTTGAACGCGCCCTGGTCGAACGAGTCGGCGGCGAGATCGGGGGAGAGGTTCGAGAGGTCCTCCTGGAGTCCCTCGAGGCTCTTGCACGCCTTCGTGACGTTCGTCGCCGCGTTCGCGCTGCCCGCGCCCTCCGCGAGGACCAACCCGCCGGTCACGAGCAACGCGGCGGCGAAACCTGCCACGATCCCGACTGCACTCCGAGACCCTCTCCGTACACCGTTGCCGTCCCCAACCATGGCTGTCTCCCCCGTACGCGATCAGGCATGCCTGGCCGTCGCGCGGTCAGTCCAACCGGCGTACGCGCGGGACGCGTACGCTTCGCGCGAACGAACGCGTGACGGTTCCGCGCTCGACTTCCTGAACGGTTCGGGTGCCTAGCCCTCGGGCTGCACGACCGCGCGGGAGTTGCGGAGGAAGGCTTCGACGTCGCGCTCGTATTCGTACTCCGGTGGCGGGCCGACGACCCGCTCCAACCGCCGCGCCTTGGCGAAGGCCTCGACCGTCCCCGGCGTCGTGTAGAGGTAGTCGAACCCGGTGGCGATGAACGCGCTCGTGTCGACGCCGCGCCCGTAGCGCAGCAGGCTCAGCACCTCGGGTGGGATGTCGACCACCCGCAGCAGCCGCAACGGCAACCTCGCGGCGCCGGTGAACACGGGCGGCATCGCCAACCGGCGGCGCGCCACCGCCCGGCACGCTTCGCTCCACGTGATGGTTCCCGGCCCGGCCACGTTGAACGTGCCTGATCGATCGGACGCGGTCGCGTGGGCGAGCGCACGCGTGACGTCGTCCTCGTGCACGAACTGGAGCCGCGGGTCGTAGCCGAACACCTCGGGCACCACGGGCATGCGCAGCATCCGCGAGAACACCGTGCTCACGTCGTCGCCGAGCACGTTGGCGAAGCGCAACGACGTGACCGCGACCTCGGGGTGGTCCTCGGCGAAGTCGTTGACGAGCGCGTCGACCTCGAGCAACGATCGCTCGACCGGGGTGGTGGGCGGGTGCGTGCGGCGGGTGGTCTCACGGAAGAAGTAGGGGTCGGCGAAGTTCGACCCGTAGACGAGGGTCGACGTCTTGAGCACGATCCTGCGCACCGCGCTGCCCTCGGCGGCGGCGGCCGCGAGCAGGTTCATGGTGCCGATCACGTTGACCTCGTGCAGCCGCCGGCTGGTGGTGCGAGTGGAGTCGACCTCGAGGTGCGTGTGCAGCACGGTGTCGATCTGCGTGGCGCGCACCATGCGCCGCAGGATCGTGTACGACGCGTCGGCCTGCACGAACTCGGTGCGCGTGAGCGGCAGCCTCGGCTCACGCGTGTCGACGCCGACGACGAGCTCGACCTCCGGCAGCTGCTCGAGCGCCTGCGCGATGCGGCTGCCCCAGAACGTGCCGAGGCCGGTGACGAGGATCCGCACGCCGTCAGCCCCGCCAGACGCTGTGCCGGTTGCGCAGCAGGTCGTCGACCTCCGACTGGATGAGCGACCGGATGCGCTCGGCCTGCTCCATGACCATGCCGCGGTTGTAGCGGGCGAGGCCCGGCTCCACGTCGAACGTGATCGGTGGCAGCACGCGGATGCGGAACTTCGCCGGCAGCGGCAGCACGTACCCGAGGAGCGGGCCGTACACGAACTGGTTGGCGGTGATCGGGAAGTAGGGGAGGCCGAGCAGCTTGGCGATCCGTGCGCTCTTCCACAGGATCGGCATCGCCTCCTCGTTGCCGACGATCGCCATCGGGACGATCGGCACCCCCGCGCGCATCGCGATCTCCACGAAGCCGCCGCGCCCGAACCGGCGGAGCTGGTAGCGATCGCGGACGAGCTTGCCGGTGGCCTTGGTCCCCTCGGGGAACACGAGCACGAGCTGCTCGTCGTCGTGCAGCAGTCGGTAGGCGTTGTCAGGGTGAGCCGGCACCCCGCCGGCGCGCGACCAGAGCGTGCCGAGCACCGGCAGCTGACGGAAGAGGTTCTCGGCCAGCCCGTAGACCGGCCGCAGCAGCTCGGTCTCGATGCCGTGCATCACCACCGGGGCGTCGGACGGGATCGCCCCCGCGTGGTTGGCGATGAGCAGCGCGCCGCCCTCGAGCGGCACGTGCTCGAGCCCCTCCCACTCCGCCCGCAGCCAGTGGCGGTACACCGGCTCGTAGAGGGTGCGGGCGAGCGCGCGCACGGGCTCGCTGCGGCCCCAGGCATCGACGCGCAGCAGCTCGTCGAGGGTCGTCGGCTCGTCGGGCGCGGGGACGACGGCGGGTTCGTTCGCGGCATCGTCGCCCACGAGGCGCAGCGGCTGTTCCGGTGACGCGGGCGACGCGGGCATGCTCCAAAAGGTAGCGATCTGTTTCAGGATTGCAACGGGTCGCTACCTCTTGGCGCCCTCGACCTGCCAGCGGGTGGTGCGGAAGCGGCCGGCCATGCCCACGAAGCGGGCGAGCATCCAGAGTGCGATCGCGCCCCAGAGCCAGAGGAGCCCACCGTCGAGGACGGCGACGAGCAGCGCGGCCGGGAGGTACACGCCGAGCGTCGCCACCAGCATCGCCAGGGCCAGGTAGCCGGCGTCGCCGGCGCCGATGAGCACGCCGTCGAGCACGAACACGATCGCGGCGACCGGCTGGAGCGCGGCGACGATCCAGAGCACCTCCAGCACGAGGTGGCGCACGCCGGCGTCGTTCGTGAACACGCCCGCGAGCCAGGGTCGGAGCACCACGACCGCCAGCCCGAAGAGCACGCCCACGACGACGCCGAGCTCGAGCAGTCGCCGCCCGACGGCGCGTGCGTCGCGCGTGCTCGACGCGCCGAGGAACCGTCCGACCATCGCCTGCCCGGCGATCGCCAGCGCGTCGAGTGAGAGGGCGAGGAACAGGAAGATCTGCATGCAGATCTGGTGGGCGGCAACCGCGTCGTCGCTGATGCGCGACGCGATCGCGGTCGCGGTGAGCAGCGCCACGATGAGCGACGCGGTGCGCACCACCAGGCGACTGCCGACGGTCGCGTTGTCGCGCACGCCGGCGGGCCGCGGACGCAGCGACGCGTCGGCGCGTCGCCCTGCCCGGGCGACGATCGCGACGTACGCGATGGCGGCGCCGTACTGCGCGAGGACGGTGCCCCACGCCGAGCCCTCGATGCCGAGGTCGAGCGCGTACACGAACAGCAGCTCGATGAGCAGGTTGGCCGCGTTGGCGAGCACCGCGATCACGAGCGTGGTCTTGGTGTCCTGCATGCCACGCAGGTAGCCGGCGCCCGCCAGCGCGAGCAGCAGCGCGGGCGCACCGAGGATGCTGATGCGCAGGTAGGTCACCGCGTACGGCGTCACGTTCGACGACGCGCCCATCACGTCGACGATCACCGGAGCCAGCAGGACGCCCAGCATCGTGAGCACGACGCCGAGTCCCACGGCCAGCCAGCACCCGTCGACGCCGCTCTCGGCGGCTTCGCGCCGGTGACCGGCCCCGAGCTGGCGGGCGACACCCGCGGTCGTCGAGTAGGCCAGGAAGTTGAACACGCTGAAGGCCGCGGTGAGCACGGAGCCGGCCACCGCGAGGCCGGCCAGCGGTCGGGTGCCGAGGTGCCCCACGATGGCGGTGTCGGCGAGGAGGTACAGCGGCTCGGCCGCCAGTGCGCCCAGGGCGGGCACGGCCAGGCGGGCGATCTCCCGGTCGTACGGTCGGCGGGTGGGCGTCGTCACAGGGAACATCGTGGCCCAGCCGGATAACTGTCACACCCCCCTGCGATGCTGGTGACCGTGAACGACCGGACCGTCACCGAACTCCCCGCCCTCCGCTTCGCCGACGCCGCGCGCCGCCTCGGGGCCGCCGCCCACGAGGCGGGGCTGCGCGTGCCCGCGTTCCGGTCGCCGCCCCGGGTGCCGGGAGCCGCCCGCACGATCCGCCGCTACCCGGCGGGTGCGGTGGTCTCGGTCCGGTTGCGGGATCGTCCCTTCGCCGAGGTCGTGGCCGACATGGTCGACGGCGTGCTCGCCGCCAACCAGGTGTCCGCCGCCGACAGCCCCCGGGTCCGCTCCCGGCTGGTCGCCTCCCTGGCCGCCTCCCCCGACGGCGCGCTCGACGCCCCGGTCGTGCCGTCGGTGCCGGCCGCGCGCGCCGCCTGACCGGGGCGCCGTAGCGTGCGGGCATCCTCCGCGCTGCTCCGCACCGAACCGGGTGGGTGAACTCCGCCCGTTGCGTCCTGCTCGTGACCGTCGTGCTCGCGGTCGCGGGCGCCGGCGCGTCACCGGCGAGCGCGCAGGCCGCGCCGCCGGCCCCTCTGACCGACGCGAACGGTGTGCCGATGGGGATCTCACCGCCGGTGATCGGTCCCGCGCCGCCGGGCCACCACGGCATCCTGGCGGTCGGCGACTCCGACCTGGGGCAAAGTCTCTTCACCCTGCCCGAGCTGCTCGCGCAGCACGGCATCGACGCCCCGGTGTACGACGCGCATGGCAACGGGTGGGGACTCCTCGATCCGCTCGACGGCGCGTCGGCGCTCGACGTCCTCGATCGGTCGATCGCCGCCCACCCCGACATCGACACCGTCGTCGTCGGCTTCGTCGGCGTGTGCGCGGTGGCGTGCGGTCCCGGGAAGTTGGCCTACGGATCACCGCAGTTCTACGACGCGTGGGACGCCGCCGCTCGGGCGCTGGTCAGCCGCGCCCGGCTCCAGGGCCTCCAGGTCGTGTGGGCCGTCGAGCCCCCGCCGGCACCGTCGGCGACCAGCGAGCCGCCGGTGGAGGACTGGTTCAGCCTGCCCATGCGTCACGAGGTCGCGACCACGCTCGTGGCGCACGCGCGTGCGTACGCGAGCGCGTTCGGCATCGCCGGCGTCGACATGTCCCAGGCCCTGTCCGACACGACCGGCCAGTGGCAGCAGCGGCTCTCCTACGACGGCGCGGTGCACGACGTCCGCCTCGACGACAAGGTGCACGTCACCGAGGACGGCTCGCGGCGAGCCTCCGCGTGGACCATGGCGACGCTCACGCGCCTGTGGAGCCGACCGCAGGTGGAGTCGGTGATCTAGGAGTCGAGCGAGTCCTTCGACATCGAGTTCGCACGAGCGTCGGGCTCCATCGCCCGCACGTTCGCGAGCGTGCCGCGCTGGTAGCCGTGCCGCTCTGCGTACGGTTCCCAGCGCGCCGCGGCACCCCGAGGGACGTCGCCGATCACCGTCACCCGCTCGATCACGCGGCGTTCTTCGTAGTCGGGCACCGCGTAGTGCTGCGTGCACCGGTTGTCCCAGATGCCGATCGTGCCTTCGTCCCAGCGGTATCGGCACTGGAACGCCGGCTGCTCCGACCACGAGTAGAGGTAGTCGAGGAGCGCATCGCTCTCGGTGCGTCGCAGCTCGGCGATGTGCGACGTGAAGGTGCGGTTCACGAACAGCGACTTGCGCCCGGTGTCGGGGTGCGTCCGCACGACCGGATGCGTCGCCGTCTGCTCTGGGTGACCGAAGGTGCTCGCGGTGTGCACCGCGCTCGAGCTCCTCGAGGAAGGCCTGCAGCGGTGCGGACAGCGACTCGTACACGAGGTACTGGTTGGTGAAGATGGTGTCGCCACCACGCGGCGGGTTCACGATCATCTGCAGGATCGACGCCATCGGCGGCGTGGGGCTGAACGTCACGTCGGTGTGCCAGAACTCGGCGCCGCCGCCGACGGTGTCGATCACCACGATCTCGGGGTGGTCGTCGTCGCGCTTGGGGATGTACGGGTGGATCTCCGGCTCACCGAACCGGCGCCCGAACGCGACGTGGGTGTCGGCGTCGAGCGACTGCCCGGGGAAGAAGAGCACGAGGTGCTCGAGCCAGGTCGCGTACATCGCATCCCAGCCGTCGGCGTCGAGGGTGGCGAGGTCGACGCCGTGCACCTCGGCGCCGCACGCGCCGGTGATGGGTCGGACGTCGAGCGCGGTGGTGAAGGTTGCGGTCATGGTGCCTCCTGATGGGACGGACCGGTGACGATCGCGGTGAACACGTCGATCACCTCGTCGCGGTAAGCGTCGGCGTGCAGGTCGCCGGCGTAGCGGTCGGGATGGGCGAGCATGCGGAGCATGGTCTCGCTCGCCAACGACAGGCGCGCGCCGCGGCGGACGGCGTCGAGGTGCGGGGTCGCGCGCGCGAGCACGGGCTCGATGCGCGCCCACTGGGGTGCGAACGCGGCATCGAGCACGGGGAGCCAGTCGCGCTCGGCGTAGAGCGCGGCGAGGAAGCGCACGTACCGCTCGCCGTCGGGATCGACGGCGAGCGCGAAGAGGGGGCGCACGAACACCGCCGCCACCACGCGCGGGTCGGGTGCGTCGCCGATCGCGTCGAGTTGCTGGAACCGCTCCTCCGCCAGCCCGGTCATGCGGCGGTCGAGGACCGCCCGCACCAGCGCTTCCTTGGAGCCGAAGTGGTAGTGGGCGGCGGCCACGTTGCTGTCGGCCTCCACGTTGATGGCCCGGAGCGAGACCCCGTCGACCCCCCGCTCGCCCACCAGTCGCTCGGCCGCGTCGAGCAGCCGGACCTGGGTGGGCTCGGCGATCACGGTGGCCATGCCGGGCACCCTACGTCAATCGAGCGATTGAATCAAGTGATTGAACACCCGGTGGTGCCAAGATGGTCCGCATGGCGACCTCACGGATCATCTCCGCCGATTCGCACGTGAGCGTGCAGCACGACGACGTGAAGGCCCACCTCGCCGCTCGCCTGCACGACGAATACGACGCCGCGCTGATGCAGGCGTACCGGGAGATGCTGGGCGGCAACGCGGCCAAGGCGAACCAGGGCGGCAACGAGATCCGCCATGCGTCGTGGAACCGTCCCGGCTACGCCGATCCGCACGAGCGGCTGCGCGACATGGACGTCGACGGCGTCGACATCGAGGTCCTCTACTGCGAGGTGAGCGCCTACCGGTACCTCTACCTGCTGCCGACCGGCGCGGCGGAGGCGACGCGCGCGTTCAACGACACGCTGTTCGACTTCGCGTCGGCCGACCCGTCGCGCCTGATCGTCACCTACCAGGTGCCGATCCACGACATCGATCTCGCGGTCACCGAGATCGAACGCGTGGCGGCGCTGGGCGGCAAGTCATTGCAGCTGCCGGTGTTCCCCGCCGAGCTCGGTCAGCCCGACTACTTCCACGAGCGGTACGACCGCATGTGGGCCGCGATCTCGGCCAGTGGGCTCCCGGTGTGCTGTCACATCGGGCTCAACACCGCGCTCGACCAGCTCGCCGACCGCGATCCCACCCCTCGCCTCGCCTGGACGTTGTCGTGCATGCCGCTGTCGGCGTGCGAGGCACTCGGCATGTGGCTGCTGAGCGGCATCCTCACGCGCTACCCCGACCTGAAGATCGTGTTCGTCGAGCCCGGCCTCGCGTGGGTGGCGGGCTACGTGGCGTTCCTCGACGACATGGTCCTGCGGCAGGGCTACGAGTTCCCCGTGCTCGACGGCGAGCTGCCGAGCTTCTACTACCACCACAACCTGGCGATGACGTTCATCGACGAGCCCGACCCGGTGCGGCACCTGCGCCACGTGCTCGGGGCCCAGAACCTGCTGTGGTCGAGCGACTACCCGCACCCGGTGTCGACGTGGCCCAAGTCGCTCGCGGTGATCGAGGAGACGTTCGCGGGCATCCCGGACGTCGAGCGCGACCTCATGATCGAAGGCAATGCCGCCCGCATCTGGAACCTGTAGTCCGGGTCAGGCGAAATCGCCCAGGTAGTCCCAGAGGTCGTGCACGTCGGTCAGGGGCTGGCCGCCGTCGGACTCGGGCGCACGCGAGCCGCAGCTCTGCCCGAGGTAGACGCGCAGCAAGTCGTCGACCGGCGGCGCGGGGGACAGGGGCTCGGGGGCGGTGTCGATCAGGGCGGAATGGAGCAAGAAGTGCATCGCGACCTCGCAGCATCGGCGGTGCGTTGTCGTCCACCAGTCAACGCGCTCGGTCCAGCAGTTGGCAACGGGTTTTCCGTGAATTCACTGGATCGTCAGAGGACGTTGACGGCCCGGGCGACGACGAGGATCGCGATCATCAGCGACACCAACGACTGCACGAGCATGGTGAGCTTCGCCCAGTGCTTCAGTGGCATGACGTCGGTGGGACTGAAAGCAAGCGCGTTGGTGAACGCCAGGTAGAGGTAGTCGACGTACTCGGGCTTCCATCCCTGCGGGACGAAGTCGTTGTCCTCCATCTGCGGGAACAGGAACGCGGGGAACGGGTCCTGCTCCTCCTGTCCGCGCGGTACGGACCGCCCCGGTCGAAGAGCCAGTACCACAGCGAGAAGACGATCACGTTGGTCAACCAGATCGCACCACCGGTGCGAAGCAGCGTGCCCGCGTCGACGATGCCCTTGCCGTTCACCAGGTCGATCACCAGCTGCGCGCCCGACACCGCGTTGCCGATGCTCAAGGCCGCGACGAGCACCAGCATCACGCCGCGGAGCGGGCGGTGCCGTTGTTCGATCTGACGCGGGTTCACGAACGCCATGACGATCAGCAGGAGCGAGCTCAGCACCACGAAGACCCAGCGCAGCTGTCCGACACGGTGGGGCAGGCTGGCCTGCAGCAACGTCGCCACGACGATCGCGGTGATCGGCGGCCAGAACGACTCGATGCCGGTCGTGATGAACTTGGCCGCGGGGTCGATCACCCGGTTCTGGACCTTGCGGGCGATCGCCACGCTGGGGTCGAGGAGCCGCTCGAGCCACCGACGCATCGGCGGCGACCATAACCGTCGACTCGCCTACCCTCGCGGCACCCGGCCCGGGTGGCGGAACGGTAGACGCAGGCGGCTTAAACCCGCCGGCCTCGCAAGGGGCGTGGGGGTTCGACTCCCTCTCCGGGCACTTCGCTTCGCTTCGCCGGCAAGAACGGATCGGCCGTGCGGCGTCCGCGCAGATCGGTGGGTCCGAACAAAAGGCGCGTGCACCGCGTCCCGTCCTGACCCGCACATGGTGGACGAGCGAGGAGAGGACCGTGAGGGACTGCCGGTAGGGTTGGCACCGGGTGACGAGCACCCTGGTCTGGAGTTGCCCCTTGTCGACATCTGTGCTGAGCACGACCCCGTGGGAGCTCACCGGTCGCGCGGAGGAGATGGCGTACGGCGTCGAGCTGCTCGGCGCCGGCGGTGGGCTCGTGATCGGCGGTGACGCGGGAGTCGGCAAGACGAGGCTCGCACGCGAACTGGCGGCCGAGGTCCGCGCCGGAGGACGGGTCGCCACGGCGCGCGGTCGCGGGGACGAGCGTGACCAGCACGGTTCCGCTGGGCGCGTTCGCACACCTCTTGAAGAGCGCGCCTGCGCTCGACGCTGATCTCGGCGGCGGCGCGTCGGTGCTGCGTGGCTTGCAGCGTGCCCACCAAGAGCTTCGGGAGCGGGCCGGCGACCTCCCGTTGCTCCTCCTCGTGGACGACGCGCAATGCCTCGACGAGGTGAGCGCAGCGTTGACCTTGCAGCTCGCGGCGACCGGGGTCACCGTGCTCGCGACCGTGCGGAGCGGCGACCCGGTTCCCGACGAGATCGTGCGTCTGTGGAAGGACGGCTACTGCGGACGGCTCGAGCTCCAGCCGCTCTCGCGACAGGACGTCGAGCGGATGCTCACGGCGACGCTCGGCCCGCTCGACGACGCGACCACGGCCGGTCTTTGGGCGGCGACGCTTGGCAACCCGCTCCTGCTTCGCGAGCTCGTGCTGGAAGCGATCGGTGCAGGCACGCTCCGGGAGGTCGACGGCGCGTGGCGGTGGGACGGGACCGTGCACGCCGGACCACGCCTCGTCGAGATCATCGACGCGCGGATCGGAAAGCTGAGCGCGCAGGAGCGGGACGGCGTCGCGGTGGTCGCGTTGGGCGAGCCGCTCATGCCCGTGACCGCGGCGGCGATGATTCCCGCCGAGGTGTTGGCATCGCTGGAGGCGCGTCAGATCCTCGGCGTCGACACGTTGGAAGAGGGCGCCGTCCGCCTCGCACATCCGCTCTACGGGGAGGTCGTACGGGCTCGGATGGGCCGCTTCGAGGCAGCTGCGGTGCGGCGACGTCTCGCCGACGCCGTCGGCAGCTCGCCCGTGGCCGGCGCCACCGACCGGCTCCGGGTCGTCCTCTGGCAGCTCGACGCCGGCGAACCGGCCGCGGTGGATGCCCTGGTCGACGCCGCCGACACCGCCTACGAATCCGGCGACAGCCCACTTGCGGAGCGACTGGCGCGCGCGGCCATGGAGCGGGATGACGGGCCGGCGGCACGAACCACGCTCGGACGCGCCCTCGCGGTGGGCGGCCGTCCTGAGGAGGCCGAGCACGTGCTCCGACCGGTGCTCGACGACCCGTCCGCCGACGACAGCACGCGTGCGGTCGCGACGACGTGGTCGATCTGTGCACTCGCGTACGGGGAGGGCCGCATCGACGCCGCCGACGCCGTGGTCGCTCGCGCACTTCCGCACATCGACGACGACTCGGCCCGCGCTCTGGTACAGGGCCAATGGGCCACGACGCTCGCCTACACCGGTCGTTGGCGCGAAGCGGGGCCGATTGCGGAACCGCTGCTGGAACATCCCGATCTGCGCGTACGGCTCCGCGCGCTGTCAGCCGCGACGCTGGCGCGTCTGAGTGGGGGTGACTGCCCGGCCGCGTTGGCGAGCGCGACCGACCTGTTGTCGTCGGCATACGCAGCCGGCGAAACCTATCCGTCGGGGGTGCGCTGGGCGTCAGTGTCGTTGATCAGCGTCTACCTCCACGACGCTCGGCTGGCCGAGCTGCGTGCGCTGCTCGACGCGGCGGAGTTCGAGGCCGTCGCCAACGGCCCGAACCGCGCGTCGCTGATGCTCGTGCGGGGTCGACTCGCGCTGGCGCAGGGTCACGCAGCTTCGGCGCGGGCTGCACTTCGCGACGCGGTCGCGCAGCTCGAGGTCGTGGACGCCGAAGGTTGGAGCCCGTGGGCATATGCACTTCTCGCCGAAGCAGAAGCGCTGCTCGGCGACGAGCACGCTGCTCGAGCCGCTGCGCGCGAGAGCGAGACGAGTCGTGCCGGTGTGCAGATCTACATGCACGACGCGGCGAGAGCACGCGCGCGTGGTCCCTCGTCGCCGCCGGTGATCCGCGCCGGGCGGCGGCAGCGCTGCTCGAGGTGGGCGATCAGGCCGCGAGCGCGGGGTCGGTGCCCTTCTCGGTGTTGGCCTGGTTCGATGCCGCTCGCCTCGGCGCGGCGGCGACGGCACACGAGCGGATCGCCGCCGCGCCCGAGTGGCGCAGCGGCTGGGCCGAACCGATCAGCGACCACGTGGCCGGGCTGGCCGAGCGGGACCCGGTGCGGGTCGCGCGAGCCGGCGAGTCGTTCGAACGCATCGGCGCCGATCTCTTCGCGGCGGCAGCTTGGTCGGTGGCCGCGCAGCTGCACGACGTCGACGGCCTGGCGGTCCGGGCTGCCGACGCCAGCCGACGCGCGATGCAGCTCGCCGCACGATGCGAAGGCGCGGTGACGCCGGCGTTGCGCGCGGTCCCACCGGGGCCGGCGCTGACCGCGCGCGAGCGCGAAGTTGCCGAGTTGGCCGCGCGCGGGCTGGCGAGCAAGGCCATCGCAGCGCGCCTCGAGATCTCCCGGCGCACAGTCGACAACCTCTTGTCGCGCGTCTACACGAAGACGGGTGCGAGCGGCCGCGGTGACCTGGCGCCGTTGCTGGGGACGAAGGAGACCGAACCACCTGTGTGAGCAGTGCCAACGGCACGCGTGAGTAGTCGGGTACTCACGACTCGGGGCCACGCTTCCCGGACGATCGGGTCGTGGACCGTGACGCCGTCACCCAGCGACTCCCGACGACCTATCGGCAGATCCTCGTCTGGCTCGCCGATGGATGCACGGAGGACGAGATCGCCCGACGCCTCGCCATCGACCCGCTCGCCGCGGGTCCGCTGGTGCGGTTGGCCGAGGCGAAGTTCGCCCGCATCGTCGAGGAGACGCGCTCGGCGACGGAAGGCCCGGCCACGTCCGAGTGACGACAACGAGGAGATGATGATCATGATCCGGCGAGCCCTGGTGTACCTGGCAACGACGGCCCTGGCCCTGATGGGCGTGGGGTCTCTGGCGGCGATCGGAGCACCGGCCGCCTCGGCCGCGGACGACACCGACGCCACCACCGCGGACGTTCTGCCAAGCGCGCGTCGACGCCGAGAAGGCGTTCGGGCAGGAGGATCAGCAAGCGGCGCAGGACGCGTTGCAGCGACTCCAGGACAACGCACCCGACGAGATCGCCACGGAAGTCTCGACGCTCGCGCAACCTGCTGTCCACGAAGGGCCCGGACGCGTTCGAGGATCCGGCCGGGGCGGCGGCCGCGCAGACCGCCGACACCTGGGTGGTGGATCACTGTGGCTTCGAGCGCGTCGACGTGACCGGCGTGGACTACGAGTTCGAAGGCATCCCGAAGGAGGTGCCGAGCGGCGTCGCGGCGTTCACCTTCACCAACCAGGCGAAGAAGGAGGACCACGAGATGGTGATCCTCCGCGTGAACGACGACGTGCACGCCTCGGCGAAGAAGCTGCTCTCGATGCCCGAGAAGAAGGTCCAGAAGAAGGCGACGTTCGTCGGCGCCGCCGAAGCGCAGCCCGGTCAGTCGCAAGTGACGCTGCCCGACCTCGAGGCGGGTCGCTACGTCGTGGCCTGCTTCGTGAGCACGGGTGGCAAGAAGCACGGTCAGCCACACTGGATGCGCGGCATGTACGACACGTTCACCGTGAGCTGAGTCCGGCTCCGGCGGGGGTGCCGCCCCGGGTCGGGGGACGGCACTTCCGCCAGGTCGGATTTCCGTACACGACCGGAACCGGCGATCAGCGCCGCGACGTCGGCCACGACCGCAGGACGATGGTCACGACGCGAGCCCGTGGGCGAAGTGGTGCCCGTAGACCGTCGCGACCTGGCGGCGGTCGTTGCGCGAGAGATCAGCACGTTGGGTGGCGTCGAGGACGAGGCGAGCGTGGGTGTCGAGGAGGCGGCGAGCCGTTCGGCGCTCCGGCGCGAGGGAGTGCTGCAGGAGGCTCATGCTCTCCAACAGGTAGATCGACACTGCGGGGTGCGGGGCTGCGGCCCTCCGGATCTCGTCGTAGGCAAGGCTGAGGAGCTCGGCGTGGCCGCCGGCCTGGGTGAGCACGAGCCGCCGGCCGTCGTGGTCGAGATCGCGCACGGGTTCGTCCCGGTCGAGCAGGGCGCGCAGCACGGATCCGAGATGGAAGATGGCGTCTTGGGCGGTCGTCGGGTCGTTCACCCCAGGCGAGAGCGCTCGCAACGCGACGTCGGCGAGCTGGCGGATCCCGTACGAGGCGTCCTGCTGCAGCGTGCGGGTCTCGCCGATGTGGACGGCGCCGGCGCGCCTCCTGCACCGCATGGTCGGCGTCGTCGGGAACCGGCCAGATCGTGCACAGCGCGCGAACCGCTCATCGCGTACCGTCCGACGGTCGCCTCCAGCCGCATCGTGCCTCGTTCGGGCACCGCGTCGATGAGCCGCTCGAGATCGATGAGCTGGATCCACCCGTCGCGAGCGAAGCACACGTCGAGACCTTCGGTACGCGGAGTGGCGTCGGGTTCCTGACGCTCGCGGGGCTCGAACACTTCCACGGACCAGTGCCGATCGACGGCATCGACTGCGTCTTCGGTCACGTCATCGAGGATCTTGCTGATGTCCATCGTGTGCGCGTTGTGGTCGATGAACGCGATCACAGCGAGGATCGACACGATGCCGAGGATCACGCCGATGGCCACCGAGACGTTGGGGATGACAGGATCGCCCTGCCGTTCGATGGACGAGCGCACGGACCGCAGCACGATCAGGCAGTAGGTGAACGTGCCGACGACGATGCCGATGACCTGCTTGTTGAACCGGTCGCGGAACAGTCCCGACACGACACGCGGCGAATACTGGCTGGACGCCAACTGGATCGTGAGCAGCGACACGGAGAACGCGATGGCGGCCACCGTGATCGTGGCCCCTGCCACCGTGCTCAGCGCGGCCCGGGCACTCTCGACCGTCGAGGTCAGACCGAGCGGGAGGTCCTGGGCGCCGGTGCCGATGGCTCTGTCGACGATGATCCCCGCCTCGGCGAGCACGACTGCCACCAGCACGTAGAACATCGGCACGACGAAGAGGCTGCTGCGGAGCCGTTCGGCGAACGCCGCGGCACCGAGTTTCACCGAGGCCGTCCGGTCGCGCCGCGCGTCGCCCGGTGGCCGTCGGCGACGAGCTTCGAACAACCCGCGAGCGCGTGCACCATGCTTCGAGGCGTACCCGATTCACGACGGCAGGAATCGAGCGGGGGTGCACCGCATGGGTGCGGAGCGGACGCCTCGACACGGATCCTGCGTGAGTGTCAACGAAACGCAACGTGCTCGCGACACGATCGCCGCCTCGTCGGGAAATGCTTCTGGCACCCCGGTGCACGGCGGACAACCGCACGACGCCGGCGTCCGGGGCGACACCGTGAACGAGAGTGCAGCAGAGAGAGAGAGGGAGTTCTGAGCGATGCTCGAGTTGACGCAATTGGCCGCTACCACCATCGCATCGGAGCGCGGGAAGCGTGCACTCCCCGAGTCGGGCGGAGTCCGCGTCTTCCCCCGCCGGACGAAGAATGAGAGGTCCGTGCACGCACTCGTCGTCGAGTTCGTCGCCGAACCGGAAGACGGTGACACGATCGTCCGCCGAGGCGATGGCGCCGTGTTCCTCGCCGAGGGCGTCGATGCGATCGTGGGGTCGCGGGTGTTCGACGCGGACAACACCGGATCGCCGCCACAGTTCGTCCTGCGCGCCGCCAATTCCGGCTGAGATCGATCCGGCGGATGCCGGCCGCGCCAGGGAACGGTACGCCACTCCGACGCGTGGAATCGCGCAGTGGCGAGACCTGCGTGGTTCCTCGCGCAGGGTCAGGATCGGTGGTTGCGGCCCCAGGACCACGCGATGACGAAGATCATCACGATGGAGATGACCGAGATGGTCCAGCCTGCTGCGTTCATGCTCTGCGTGTACCCGCGATCTCCCGTCTGCATTCCCAGGACGTCATCCCGCGCGAGGGCCGTCATCCAACCAGCGCGCAGCTGTCGCAGGATCGCAACGTGTGGCTGCGAGCGTGCGCGGGATCGCACGCTGACGCGGCAGGCGCAGCGTGTGGATCAGGAGTGCCGAGGGACAGTGGCTGCGGGATGGTCCGAGATGGCGGCAGCGCCGATCACCGAGCCCATCGACCCGGGGGCGCTGCGGTCCCCCGGCCGGGCGTTGGTGTCGGCACGACTCGACCTGGCCGCGAACGGCAACCGCGGTGGACGTCGCCAGCTCGGTGGCGATCAGCCCGGGGCCGCGGCGCCGTTCGCGTCAGGCTCACGCCGGGCTGACGGCTCGGGCCTCGACCTCGAGCCGGCCGGTGGCCATGTTGACCGAGCCCTCGATCACCACCACGGCGCGGTTGAGGTGCATGAAGGCGGTCGAGGTGGTGCGGATCAACGCCGAACCGGTCACGCGGAAGGGGACGTCGGGAAACTCGAAGCCGGGCTGCGCGACCGCCTCCAGGGGCGGTACCGGCGCACCATCCGGTGGCACCACGTAACCACGGACGCGGACGCTCAGTCGGTGCTCGCCCATCTCGATGACCTCTGGTGCATCGATCACGCCGACGCCATCGGGGCGCAGGGTGAACTGGTCGAGGCCGAAGATGTGGCCGCCGGCGAATGGGCCGTCGACGATCCTGCCTTCGAATTGGTTGTGGAAGCGCAGGCCGTCGTCGAAGACGCCGAGCGGGTACAGCTCGCCGAGGTTGCCTTCGAACCGGTAGACGAGCTCGCTGAGCTGGGGAGGACGGGTCATGGTCTGCATGGGTGGGCTCCTTTGCTGAAGGTGGTGGCGATGGGCCAGGAACGACTCTGGACGCAGCCGCTTGCGCGACACTTGCGGCTCGCAGACGCGCCATCCCGGTGGCTCGACCCAGGGACCTGAGCGTTGCGCGAGGTCCGCGTTCTCGGCCCGGTCGACGTGGCAGACGGCACGGAGGTGCTCCCGATCGGTGCCCGGCGTCAGCGGGCGCTGCTCGCCGCGCTCGGGCTGGCGCGCGGCGGTGTCGTCTCGACGGATGCGCTGGCCGACGCGCTCTGGGAGGACGAGCCGCCTGACGGCGTCCGGGGCACACTGCAGAGCTACGTGTCGCGCTTGCGCGCGGTGCTGGGTGGTGCGGCCATCACCTTCGAGCCCGGCGGGTACCGGCTTACGCTCAGCACCGATCTGGCTGCGGTGGAGGATTTGACGGCGCGGGGCCGCGACCTGGTGGAACGCGATCCTCTGGCGGCAGGGTCGTGCTTCGACGAGGCGTTGCGATGTTGGCGCGGACCGGCGCTCGGTGATCTGGCGGACGACCCGTGGTTCGTTCCCGACGCGGTGCGCCTCGCCGAGTTGCGTCGGTCGCTGGCGGACGATCGTGTCGCCGCGTTGCTCGCGCGCCGGCCGCGCCGCGGAGGTGCTCCCGGAAGCGGAGCGAACCGCAGCCGCCGAGCCCCTGCGCGAGCGATCGCAGTCTCTGCTGGCCGAGGCGTTGGCGGGGACGGGCCAGGTGGCGGAAGCACTCCGTTGCGTCGACCGCTATCGGCGCATCCTGGCCGACGAGACCGGCCTGGACCCGGGGCCTGCGATCGTCGCGCTCGAGCACCAGCTGTTCGTCGGGCAGACCACGACGCCTGTCGACCGTGGCCGCTCGACCGTGCTCCCGCGGCCCGGGTCGCTGCTCGGTCGGGCCCGGGAGCTCGACGAGCTTGCTGCCGTCATCGAGAGGGAACGGCTCGTCGCTGTGGTCGGACCGGGTGGCGTCGGGAAGACGCGACTCGTCGCCGAGCTCCTGCACCACCGCAAGCCGCCGTGTGTCGTGGTCGAGCTGGCCGGGGTCGGCGCGCACGACGTCGGGTCGGCGATCGCCGGGAGCGTCGGGAGCACGGCGGGATCAGACGATCCGATCGGGGTGGCCGCGGAGCTGTTGAGCGTCTCGCCGGTGCTGCTGGTGCTCGACAACGTGGAGCACGTGGTCGCGCCGGTCGCCGCCGCACTGCGCCGTGTGCTCGACACTGCCAGTGGAGTGAGGGTGCTCGTGACGAGCCGGGTGCGGCTCGGACTCCCGGAGGAACACGTCGTCGCGCTGGCGCCGCTGGCTTGGGGCGCGCACGACTCACCGGCGGTGACGTTGTTCCTGGAGCGACTGCGACGAGGTACCGGCGCCCGCGCGATCAGCGACGGTGAGGTTGCCGATGCGCAGACGGTCTGCGAGAAGCTGGACGGAATTCCCTTGGCCGTGGAGCTCGCGGCCGGCAGAGCAGTCGCACTCGGAACCGCTGAGCTCGTCCGCGGCCTCGACGAAGCGCTCGACTTCGCACACCCGGACGACAGTCGTCCGGCGCGCCACGGGACCCTGCGGGCGACGGTCGAGTGGTCGTACGACCTCCTGGCGCCGGTCGACCAGGACCTGCTGGACCGCCTCGGGGTGTTCGAAGGCGATTTCACGCTCGATGCCGCCGCTGCGGTGGCGCAGCCCGGCGGTTCGTCGGGGACCGCGGCGGGCGTCGCTCGCCTGGTTGACGCGTCGCTGCTCGTCGCGCTGCCCGACGGTCGTCTTCGCCTGCTCGACCCCGTGCGCCGATTCGCGCAGGAACGCCTCCGAGCATCGTCCTCCGTCAGCGAGGTGCGTTCGGCGCACGCCGACTGGGTGGCGACGCTGTTCGACGAGGTCGCCGCCGCCGTTGCCGGGTCCGGAGACGCCGCGGCCGACGCGCGGCTGCGTACCCACATGGACGACGTGCGTGCCGCGCTGCGCACCGCCCTCACCGCATCCGACGCGCCGCTGGCGGCACGACTGGCTCGCTCGCTGTCGACGATGAGCATCTACCGTCCCGACGGCGAATTGCTCGCATGGGCGCGGCGCGCCGCCGACGAGCCGACCCTGGTCGGGCCCGACGTGCGCGCGGCCGCCGCCCGGGCCGCGTACCTGCAAGGTGACGTCGGCGCGGCGAAGGCTCTGGCCGACCACCTCGACGTGGCGGTCGCCCACCACGCCATCGGCGTGGTGGCGCTCTATGAGGGCGACCACGACGCAGCCCTGCACGCGTTCTCCGCCGCGGCCGATGCACCGGATGTCACGCTCGCAGCTCGCCTCGATGCGCTCGCCGGGAGCGCGCTCACCCGGTGCTACGCAGGTGACCTCGACGGTGGACGAGCGACGCTGGCCGCGCAACGACTCCTCGCCGAGTCGGCCGGGTCCGACACGTACCGGGCGTTCGCCGACTACGTCGCGGGCGAGTTGGCGCTGGCCGATGGCGACGACGGTGACGCGGTGGCGTCGCTGCGCGCGGCGATCCGTCGGGCGCGAGCAGTGCGAGCCGATTTCGTCGTGGGCGTCGCGTCGACCGCGTTGCTCTCCGCCCTGGTGAGGGTCGGTGCCGAAGCGGAGGCCGCGGTGACGGCGGTCGATCTCATCGATCTCTGGTGGCGTACCGCGACGTGGCCCCAGCAGTGGACGACCCTTCGGCTCGCGGCGGACCTGCTGGTGGACGGGAAGGCACCGGACGTTGCCCTGCTCGTGCTCGCAGCCGCTGATCTCGATGCGGCCGCGCCGGCCGTCGTCGGGGACGACGCGGTACGCCTCGCCGCACTGCGTGACCAGCTCGCGACGGCGGTCGGTGCCGGGACGGTCGAGACGATCGTGGAAGTCGCGGCGCAGCTGCCGAGAGCGACGGTGGTGCGCCGCGCCCGCCAGGTGCTCGCCGAGCTCGCCGAGTCCGCCGAGTCCCCGCCGGCACGGGAATTCCGTCCGCACGATGTCATCCGGGCGTGACCGGTGCGGCGGAGAGGAGACAGCGGAGACGGGGAGAGGACGCCGAGATCGGAGGTCGAGACATGTCACAGAGCTACGACGCAATCGTCGTCGGTGCCCGTTGTGCCGGTGCGCCGACCGCCATGCTGCTCGCACGAACGGGCTACCGGGTGTTGCTGGTGGATCGGGCGACCTTCCCGAGCGACACCGTGTCGACGCACTTCGTGCATCCACCAGGGGTCGCCGCGCTCGAGCGCTGGGGACTGCACGCGCGGCTCGCGGCGACCGGGTGCCCACCGGTCCAGCGGTACTCCTTCGACTTCGGGCCCTTCACGATCGAAGGGTCACCGAGGGCCACCGACGGCATCAACGTCGGCTACTGCCCGCGACGCACCGTGCTCGACGAGATGCTCGTCCACGCAGCCGCCGACGCCGGTGCCGACGTGCGCGAGGGTTTCTCGGTCGACGAGGTCGTGCAGGACGACGACGGACAGGTCGTCGGTGTGCGTGGTGAGTCCGGCGGTCGCGCGGTGACGGAGCGCGCGAGTGTCGTCGTCGGTGCCGACGGCCGCAACTCCTTCGTCGCCAAGGCGGTGCAGCCGGAGCAGTACAACGAGCGGCCGGCGCTCAGCCCCGCGATCTACTCCTACTGGAGCGGCGTCGACTGCGCAGGCTTCGAGGTGTTCGTGGCCGAGCGATGTGGCATGGCCGCGTTCCCGACACACGACGACCTGACGCTCGTCATCGCCGGTTTTCCCGAGGAAGACTTCGCGAGCGTGCGCACCGACGTCGAGGCCGCGCTCGAGAGTGCTGCCGAGCGTGTGCCCCCGCTGGCCGACCGCATGCGCGCGGGCCGTCGGGAAGAGCGCTTTCACACCGCAACCCACCTCGCCGGCTACTTCCGCAAGCCTTGGGGTCCCGGCTGGGCACTCGTCGGCGACGCGGGCTACCACCTTCATCCCATCACCGCGCAGGGCATCACCGATGCGTTCCTCGACGCCGAACGACTCGTCGAAGCGCTCGACGCGGTGTTCGCCGGCCGCAGCCCACGCGACGAGGCGATGGATCGGTACCAGTCGGCCCGCGACCAGAGCGTCATGCCGATGTACGACCTGACGTTCGATCTCGCCCATCTCGACGCACCGCCACCACCGGAGACCCAGCAGCTCCTCGCTGCAGTGGCCCGCAGCCAGGACGCCATGGACGACTTCGTCAGCATGCAGGCAGGCACGCTCCCGATCCCGGAGTTCTTCAGTCCCGAGAACATCGGCCGCATCGTGGCCGCGTGAGGTTGGTCCCGACGGTCAGCGACGCACGCGTCGGCGATCGCCGGTGCGCCGCAGGATCCAGAGGATCGCCACGCCGACGAGCGTGTCCGAGAGACGGTGCCGACGTGGGGTCGCATCGGGCGCGCCCGGTGGAGGAGCAATCGGTTCCTCGTTCGGTGCCACCGGCGGCTCGGCCGTCGAAGCGATGCGCTCGGCGTGGCGGTGTCGCTCGAGATCGCGGCACAGCTTGTAGGTGAACGCGCCGGTGAGCACGGGCAGGACGAACACGCCGATGCGGAAGGTCCAGAGCACCGACGACAGCGACACGCCGAACTGCTGCGCCCAGATGTCCTGCCCTCCTGCGAGCAGGAGCACTGCGTAGAACGTGAGCACCACGATGCCGAGCGCGGTGCGCACCGGCCGCTCGCTCGGCCGGTCGAGCACGTGGTGCTCGTCGTGGTCGCCGGTGACCCGACGCTCGAGGAACGGCCACAGGTAGAGCAACGCGAAGGTGATGGTCGGGAGCGCGATCGCGGGCCAGAAGATCTCCGACACGTCGTACGGACCGAGGTGCAGGTACACGGGCGGCATGATGCGCAACGCACCCTCGATCCATCCCATGTACCAGTCGGGTTGCGCGGCGGTGCTCACCGCCGACGGCTCGAACGGCCCGTAGAGCCAGACCGGGTTGATCTGCGCGAGACCGCCGAGCAGAGCGAGCACGCCCGCGACGACCGCGAACAGCCCGACGCTCTTCGCCGTGTACGTCGGCCACAACTTGGAGCCCACCACGTTGCGCTCCGTGCGTCCGGGCCCGGCGAACTGCGTGTGCTTCTGCCGCCACACGATGGCGAGGTGCGCGCCGAGCAGCCCGGCGATCGCCGCCGGTACCAGCAGCACGTGGATGACGAACAGGCGCGACAGGATGTCGTGTGCCGGGAACTCACCGCCGAAGAGCAGGAACGCCACCCACGTGCCGATGACGGGGACGGCGAGTGCGATCGAGTACGCGATGCGCAGCCCGGTGCCCGAGAGCAGGTCGTCGGGTAGCGAGTACCCGGCGAAGCCGTTGAAGATCGCCAGGATCAGCAGCGTCACGCCGAGCGATCCAGTTGATCTCGCGCGGCCGACGGAACGCGCCGGTGAAGAAGATGCGGCACAGGTGGGCGACGATCGTCGCCACGAACACCAGTGCCGCCCAGTGGTGCATCTGGCGCATCACGAGGCCCGGCGCGGACGTCGAAGCTCAGGCGGATGGTCGATTCGTACGCTTGCGACATCTCCACGCCGCGCAGCGGCCCGTAGCTGCCGTGGTACACGACGGTCTTGTCGCTCGGCACGAAGAAGAAGCTCAGGTAGATGCCGGTGAGGACCAGGATCGCGAAGCAGTACATCGCGATCTCGCCCAACATGAACGACCAGTGGTCGGGGAAGACCTTGTCGAGCGACGAGCGGGCGAACGTCGACGCCCCGAGCCGGTCGTCGAACCAGCGGAGGAGTCGGTTGATCACGGCGGCCCGATCACCGGACGCGGCGTCGGACCATGCTCGGCTCGGTCCATCGACGCCAACCAGCTCGCGAACAGCGCCGCCGCGCCGACGACCAGTGCGGCGCCCCCGAAGCCCCACATGAGCGCGCCGGCGACCTGCTGGTCGCGGAGGGCGGCGGCACCGCGGCCGTAGGGCGCGTACCACGGCGTCCGGGCCAAGGTCATGAGGATGCCGAGCGCCGTGGCCGGGAGCGTGGCCACGAACACCGCCAGCACGCCCAGCCCGCGCCGCGAGCGTCGCGTCGCGCCGAGCGCCATCCACCAGAACAGCGACGCCGTGATCACGAAGGTGATGTGCTCCACGCCGTGCACCACCGGATCACGGACTGCGGCGTCGTAGAGCGCCGGCACATGCCAGAGCAGCAGCGTCGCACTGCTCAGTGCGAACGCGGCCACCATCCACGCCAGCCATCCGCCCGCCGACGTCTGGCTCCGCGTGAGCCGCCGCACGATGGGCGTCACGCGCCGCCTCGCCGGGCCGGGGATGCCGTGGAGCATCACGACGACGGGATCGCTGAACGCCAACAGAGGCGCGGCGACGGCGAGCAGCAGGAGGTGCTGCACCATGTGTGCGGGGAGGTCACGCGCCGCGCTGCGTCGTCGAGTGGTGACACGAGCGCCACCAGCAGCACCGACAGCCCGGCCGCGAACGACACCGCGGGCGCGGTGCCGACGAGTCGGGCTGTGCGCGCGTGCGCCCACAGCCTCCGGATGCCCGTCGCGTACGCCAGCGCAGCGCCGCCGAGCACGACCGCGACGAGGGCGTCAACCATGGCCCGGCGAGATGAGGTAGACGTAGGACCCTTCGAGCCACGATCAGCAGCAGGTTGATGCCGTTCACGACGATGCCGAGCGCCCCCAGGAAGCGCATGCGGCCGCCCGGCGTGCCGAGCTCCTCGTCGTCGTCGCCCGCCTGGTAGATCAGCCACGACAGCCACCCGGCGACCAGCGTCACCAGCACCGCGATGCAGTTCCCGAGGGTGAAGAGCCATGAGTAGCCGTAGTCGTGCACGAACTCGACCAGCGCGGCGAAGGCGACGAGGTGCAGCACCCACGCCGCGATCCCGGCGGTCAGGGCGAACCACACGAGGACGCCACGGTCGGGGAAGTCGCGGGCGCGCAGGCTCATCGGCCGATGTGGGGCGAGAGGATCAGTGACGCGAACACGAAGATCCAGATGCCGTCGACGAAGTGCCAGTACAGCGCGAACACCTCCGGGGTCACGTGGTGCTCCGGCGTCACGCGGCCGGTCCACACCTTCACCTGCACGGTGGCGCTCATCAGCAGACCGACGAGCACGTGGATGGCGTGGAGGCCGATGATCACCCAGAACAGCGACGAGTACGCGTTTTCACCGAGCCCGAACTCCATGTTGAGGAAGTCGTACGCGGTGTCGGCCAGGAACGCGGCGCCCATGGCGAACGCGATCGCGAGCGACCAGGCGACCTGGCGCATGTTGCGGTGGTGCAGCGCGTGCTCCATCCAGAAGATCGGGATCGAGCTCCCGATCAGGATCACGGTGAACAGCACGGAGCGGTGCAGCTCGGGCGGTTTGATCCCGGGCGGCGGCCAGGCCGGCGCACCCGCGCGCACGAAGAAGTACGCCGAGAGCAACGACAGGAACACCATCGCCTCGGTGGCGATGAGCACGACCATCCCCCACCAGGCGGTGGGGTATCCCTGGGTGCGGGGCACCGGTTCGATGCGCACCGCGGGCGTGCTCACCTCAGCTCCTCCGAGGTGCGCCAGAGCCAGCGCACGACTGCCGTCGCGCCGATCAGCACACCGACGGCACCGATGGCCACCGCCTCGACGAGCAGCCCGACGAACAGCACGGCCACGCCGAGCGCGGCCACGAATGGGAGGTACGTGGGCGACGGGATTCCGAGCACGTGCTGCGGGCGCGCGTCGAGGCCCTCACTGACCGGCATCTTCTTGGCGAGTGCACCGTGCACGCCCAGTGCCTGCGTCGATGGTTCGTCTGCGGCCACCTCGACCACAGGCGGCTCGTCCCACAAGGGGTGGCGGCTCGCCACGACGGGCATGGCGGCGAAGTTGTACTCGGGCGGCGGAGATGTGGTCGCCCACTCGAGCGAGTCGGCATCCCATGGGTTCGCGGGCGCCCGCCTGCCGCGGAAGTGGCTGTGCGCGAAGTTGTAGAGCGTCAGGAGCGTCCCCGCGGCGAACACGAACGAGGCGATGCTGATGATCAGGTTCAGCGCGTCCCAGCCCAGTCCGGAGTCGTACGTGTAGACGCGGCGGGGCATGCCGAGGAACCCGAGGATGTGCATGGGGAAGAACGCGACGTTGAACCCGACGAACATCGTCCAGAAGCTGATCTTGCCGAGGCGCTCGTCGAGCATTCGACCCGTCATCTTCGGCAACCAGAAGTAGAGCGCCCCGAAGATCGGGAACACGACCGCGCCGTTCAGCACGTAGTGGAAGTGGGCGACGACGAAGTAGCTGTCCGTCACCTGCCAGTCGAACGGCAGGACCGCGACCATGACGCCGGTGATCCCTCCGAGCAGGAAGATCAGGAGGAACCCGATCGCGAACAACATCGCGGTGGAGAAGCGGACGACGCCCTTCCACATCGTGGCGATCCACGCGAAGAACTGCACGCCGCTCGGCAGCGTGATGATGAGGCTGGCGGCCGAGAAGAACGAGAGCGCCAGCGCGGGGATTCCGGTTGCGAACATGTGGTGCACCCACACGCCGAAGCTGATGAACGCGACGGTGACGAGCGCGGTCGCGACCCACAGGTACCCGGCGAGGCGCTGGCGCGAGAACACCGGGATGATCATCGACACCATGCCGGTGGCCGGGATGAACAGGATGTACACCTCGGGGTGGCCCCAGAACCAGAAGAGGTGCTGGTAGAGGAGGACGCTCCCGCCGCCCGCGACGTCGTAGAACGCGGTGCCGAACAGTCGGTCGAGCTCGAGCAAGCCGGCGGCGACGGTCACCGCCGGCACCGCGAAGATGACCATGAACGAGAAGACGAGCATCGACCACACGAAGATGGGCATGCGGTTGAGCGTCATCCCCGGGGCGCGCAGCTTGAAGATGGTGACGATGAAATTCACCGCTCCCACCGTGGTGGAGATGCCGACGAACATCACGCCGAGGCCCCAGAAGTCGATGTTGATGCCATCGGAGTACGGCTTGGAGGTGAGTGGCGTGTAGGCGAACCAGCCGCCGTTCGGCGGGTGGCCGACGAGGAAGCTCGAGAACAGGAACACGCCGGCGAACAAGAAGATCCAGTAGCTGAATGCGTTGAGTCGTGGGAACGCCATGTCGCGGCTTCCCAGCATGAGCGGGACGAGGTAGTTCCCGAACCCGGCCAGGACCGGCGTGTTGAAGAGGAAGATCATCGTCGTGCCGTGCATGGTGAAGAACTCGTTGTACGACTCCGGACTCAGTACGCCGGCGTTCGGCTGGGCGAGTTGCACCCGCATCACCAGTGCGAGCGCGCCGGCGACGAAGAAGAACACGAACGCGGTGTAGACGTAGCGGACACCGATCCGCTTGTGATCGACGGTGTCGAAGAATCCGGGGATGCCCGGCGCGTCTTCCCATGTCTCTTCGAGCTCGTGCAACTGGGGGTTCGTGGGTCGTTCGGCGACGGCCATGGATCTCCTACTGAAGGCTCTCGAGGTACGCGACGAGCGCGTCGAGATCGCGGTCCGACAGCGAGCGGAACGACGGCATGCTGATGCCCGACTTGATCGACTGCGCGTCGCGGATCCACGCGCGCATGTTCTCCGGGGTGTTCAGCAACGTCTCGGCGCCGAGCCGCTTCCGTGACCCGACGTCGGTGAGGTCGGGACCGACGGTGCCGTCGGCGCTGGTGCCCCGGATGGTGTGGCAGCCCGCGCACGCCTCACGCTCGAAGACCAGCTGTCCCGCGGCCGCGTCCTCCGACGCCGGTTCGAGCGGTGCTCGCGAACGGCGGGCCAGCCACCGGCCGAAGTCGGCGGGTTCTTCGACGACCACGGTCACACCCATGTGGGCGTGCTGCAGCCCACAGAACTCCGCGCACTGTCCCCGGTAGCGACCGACGGTGTCGGCAGTGAAGTCGAGGTCGTTGGGTTGGCCTGGAACGGTGTCCATCTTCCCCGCGAGCTGTGGGACCCAGAAGCTGTGGATCACGTTGTCCGACGTCAAGTGGATGTCGACCGGCCGTCCACGCGGCACGTGGATCTCGTTGGCGGTCACGACCGCGGTGCCCGGGTAGCGGACCTCCCACCACCAGAGCTTCCCCACCACGTCGATGCGCAGCTCGCCCGGCGACGACGTGCGCAATGCACTCGTCGTGTCCACGGTGACCACGGCCAGCACGGCCAGGATGGCGAGCGGGGCCAGGACACCACCGATCCAGATGAAGCGGTTGGCGTGGAGGCGGGAGTCGGATCCCTGACGCCGTCGCCCGCGCGTCGCGGCGTAGACGATGCAGCCGGCGACGACGACGTACACCGCCGCGGCCAGTCCGAACATCAGCCACCACACCGACGCGATCCGATCGGCCTCCGAACCCTTGGCGTCGAGGAACGAGTGCCCTCCTCCGCACCCGGCCGTCGTCGCGCCGACGACCACGGCGAGCGCGAGCAGGCGCCGACGCAACCGGATGTTCACGACCGGTTCCAGAAGCTCGGACCGATCGGTTCGTGGAAGTCGCTCTGCGCGATCACGTAGCCCTCGGCGTCGATGGCGATCGGGAGCTGGGGGAGTGCGCGCGCCGCCGGCCCGAACACCGGCTCCGCGCCGTCGAGCGCGTCGAACGCCGACTGGTGGCACGGGCACAGCAGCTGCGCGGTGCGCGGCTCGAACAGGCCGACGGGGCAGCCTGCGTGGGTGCAGACCTTCGAGTACGCGACGAGACCTTCGGGGGCCCAGTCTGCGTGCGCGGCAGAGAGCCGGAGGCGGTCGGGCCGCACGCGCAGCAGCACCACCTGCCCGTCCGCCGAGTCCGGGTGCCCGTCGGGGAACACCGTGACCAGACCGTCGAGCGGGACGTCGCTGGCCAACACCGGGCGCCCGTCGCCGGTGATCGCCCGCACGCCGCGCCGCCACGGTGTGCGGCGCAACGAGGATCCCGGGTTGGGTCCGAGCGAGCGGATCGGGAACAGGAGTGCCACGCCCAGCGCGCCGAGGGCTCCCAGGAGTCCGCCGACGAGCAGCTTCCGGCGGCTCATCCCCTCCGGGTGCTCGAGCGTCTCCTCGAAGGCCTCGAGCTGCCGCTCGTCGCTCCCGAGCGGGTGACGTTCCTGTGCGAACGGGCCACGGGGCATCAGCCAGTGCGCCCACACCACCAGCCCCGCACCCAGCGCGAGGAGCCCGACGCCGAGCAGCGCGCCCTCCGCTTGCGGCTCGCCACCCGCCGCGTAGACGATCGCCAGCGCGAGCAGGCAGAGCATCGCGAGCGCGAACGATGCGAAGGCGAGGCGAGCGCCGGTCGCGGCGCGGCGGCCGTCGGTCACGACCGGGTCCCGATCCAGCGCACCGCGATCACGAGCAGTCCGAGTCCGACGAACACCGCGATCGCGCCTTCCGCGAGGGGACCGAGGTGCCACAGCGGTGCGCCACCGCGGTCGTCGGGGTGATCGAGGTACCGCACGTAGCGCACCAACGACTGGAGCTGGTGGTCGTCCACCGCGGCCCGACCGAAGGCGGGCATGTTCCCGGGGCCGGCGCGCACCGCCTCCGCGATCTCCAGTTCGGTGGCGGGATGGGTGGGCGGTGCGTCGCGCTGCAGGAGGGCGCCACCGTCACCCGACCAGGCGTGGCAGGCGGCACACTGCTGGCGGAACAGCGACCCGCCGGCGGCGACGTCGCCGGTGCCCGGCATCACGTCCGGGATCGCAGGACCGCGCCCGCCAGCCAGGTTCACGACGTAGTCGACGAGGGCCCGGCGGGTCTCGGTGTCGTAGCGCGGCGTCCGCCGCGCTTGGGCCTTCTCGACCGAGACCCGTTCCTCGTGCTGCGCGGCGTCACCCCTCGGCACCGGCATGCGGCCGGTGGCGAGCTGGAAGTCGACTTGTGCGGGGCCGGCACCGCGGAGGTCGGGGCCGAGGTCGGTGCCCCGTGCGTCGGCGCCGTGACAGACCGCGCAGTCGCGCTGGTAGACCTCTCGCACCGGACCCTGTGCGGCCGTGCCCACCGACGCGGCGCCGGACGCGCCGGGACGTGCCAGCAATGCGACGACCGCCACCGCGCACCCCGCGGCGAATGCCCCCATCGTTGCTGCGATCCGAACGCGCACCCACACGCCCTTTCCCCCGGGCTCGTGGAGCGTTACCCGCTCTGCGGGTCGGGTAATCCCGGCCTTGCTTCTGTGACGTTCGAGCACGTCGCGGACCGGGCGTCAGATCGGTGTCTGTTGATGGACTGCCATGAGCCATCGCCCGTCGACGTTCACGTACGTGCTGTTGAACAGGGCTTCGTATCGTTGCTGACCGCGCCGCGCCGAGGCTCGGTAGGCGACCACTGCGCACCGGTCGTCGAGCGGGAGCACCTGCATCTCCGAGAGCTCGAAGGTGTCCCACGGTGCGCCTTGCATCGCACGGATCGCACTGTCTCGATCAGCGAGGACGGTTCCGCCCGGCAAGAGCATGATGAAGGGTGAAGCAAGCGTGTCGCGGAAGAACGCATCGACCTGCGCACCCCCGGCCGTCAGCGCTTCCCAGCTCGCTCGCTCGAGGCACAGCAGGTCCTGGTCGACGCTCATCTGCTCGTCGCTCGGCGATCGGTCGTCGCCCCGGACGCCGATGCCGGCTCGGGAGGGGGCACGACGAGGATGGGTCGACCCGCCTCGCTCAGAAGGACGCGTGCGACGGACCGATCCATGATCCGGTCGAGGAATCCACCGTCGTCACCGCCGACCGCGATCAGGTCGACATCGTGTTCGGCGGCGGCAGCCATGATCGCCACGACCGGGTCCCCGATGGCACCGATCGGGGCGGCGGTGTCGAGGCCGCTCTCGCCCAGCACCTGGGCCGCCTGGTCGCGGGCGTCGTTGCGCAACTCGACGTCGGCCGAGAGCTCGCCGTTGGCGGTCACCATCGGGAACGCAGGGAACACCGCGCCGTAGCCGATGCCCGGTGCGATCCACTGCGGGGGACGGGTGGCCACGTTGACCCCGAGGATCTCCACCGATTCGTCGCCGAAGAAGTCGTGCACGAAACGGGCCAGCTCTCGAGAGGTCTCGCTGTCGTCGACTGCGACCAGGACCTTGCGCATCTTCATCGCGTCTTCCTCCTGTTGCCACGTCAGCGGATCTGTATCTCCGGCCCCGTTTCGCCGTAGCGCTCGACCGCGACCGATGTGATGCCGACGTCCGCGTAGGCGCCGACGGGCGAGGGAGACGTCGCTGTCGCACCTGCGTCGAGGTCGAGCTCGAGCGTGCCGAGCTCGACGTGCGTCGCAGCTCCGGAGTTCACGATGCGCAGCCGGTGGTCACCCGACATGACGACACAGCGAGGCATCGCCACGTCCGGTCCGAGCACGACTTCGACGATGGGGGCTTGGTCGACCGCACAGATGCCGGAGGCTGGCAGAGCTGGTGTCGGTGGAGCAGGCGGCGCCGGAGCCGGTGTGGTCACGGGCGAGACGTTCACCAGGGCCGGTGCACTGGCCAACGCCGCGCGTGTCTCCGGTCCCGCCAGTCCGTCGGCGGTCACGCCCTGCGCCGTCTGGAACAGCCGGGTCGCCGCTTCGGTCTCGGGGCCGTAGATGCCGTCGATGCCGAGCGGCGGGCTCCACGCGCCGGTGGCGGTGAGCCACCGGGTGAGGTCCATCTGCCAACGGGCGACGTCGTCGCCCCGGTCGCCGGGAGCGAGGAACGGCGCGTGCGCGACCGGCGTGGCCGACGCTTCGACGAGCTCGGGTGCGCTCAAGTACGCGGCCCGGGTCACTGGACCGACGAGCCCGTCGATCGGCAGATGCTGCGCGAACTGGAACCGACGAGTGACGGAATCGGTCAGGAGCCCGTAGTCGCCGTCGACGACGAGTCGGAACTCCTCGTCGGGCGCGACGACATCGAGCCAGTTGTTCATCGCGATCTGCCACGCCCGCACCTCGGGACCCGTCGCGCCGACGCCGAGCACCGGCGCGTCGATGGCCCAGGAGAGGGGCACGTCGGCATCGGCCGCAACTGCATCGTCGTCGCCGGGCGTCGCCTGCGCAGTCGCAGGTGCCAGCAGCGCGCCGATGCACAGGCACACCACCGCGCACGCGAACCTCCGCGCGGAGAGGAGCGTGGCCCCCGCTGTCATCGGTTCGTCGTACTCGCCGGAGCCGGCACGTGGGCGAGCGCCCGCACACCGGGCGGCTCGTCGTCGAACGTGGTCGCCTCGCGCTGCGGTCGATCCAGCAGTTGTTCCAACAGCTCGCGGTAGACGAGCACGGCGCCGAGCAACTGGTCGACGCTGGCACGACCGTGCTCGGCAAGGCAGAACGCGCGGTGCGCCACCCGATAGGAGCTCGCCATGCCCGGATCCTCCACGGAGAGCGCGTCGGCCCGGACTGCGCCGTCGGCGGTCGGGAACCCGCGTGCCTCCATCGCGGTGACCACGAGGTGTTCCGCCTCCCGGACCGAGCGCTCGGGCGACTCCACGAACGCGCACTGCAGTCGTCGCCAGGCCTCGGTGTAGTCCTCTCGCTCGTGCGGCGACAGCGAGGGATGGTCGAGGTCGCCGTAGTGCGCGATCCGGGTCTCGAGTGCGTCCGCGCCGTCTCGTATTCCTTCGAGCGCCACGACGCGGTCGTACTCGGGCCCGAAGCGCTCTCGGAGGTGGTCGGCACGGCGTCGGCGCTTCCGGCTCTCCCGGAACAGGCGCCATGCGCCCAGCCCGAGCAGCGACAGCGCGGCCACGCCGGCCATGAGCACCAGGACCAACAGCACCGTGTCCATGTCGTCTTCCCCTGTCTCGCGTGCAACTCCTCAAGCAACGTGCCCAGGATGCGTTGCGGTTCTGTTGCGACCAGTCGGCGAACCCATGACGGCGAACCCATGACGGCGAACGTCAGGCGATTCGATACCGGTCAGCCATGTCGTCGTCGACGGTGAGGCCGTGCCCCGGCCGGCGCAGATCGGGAACCAGTGCGCCATCGGTCGGCTCGAGCACGCCGGCCAGGAGGAGGTGATCGGCGCGGACGTGGTCGGCGAAGTACTCGACGTGTCGGAGGTTCGGCACCGCGGCGGCCGGATGGGCGTGGAGCGCGGGCGCGCAATGCGCCGAGATGTCCAACCCGCGAGCTCCGACGACTGCGGCGACGCGCAACCACTCCGTGATGCCGGCGCAGCGCGACACGTCGGCCTGCACCACGTCGACCGCACCTGCCGTGCACAAGTGGTCGAAGTACGCGAGCTGATAGCCGTACTCGCCCGCCGCGACGTCGGCGTCCACTGCCTCGCGAACCTCGTGCAAACCGGTGAGGTCGTCGGACGACACCGGTTCCTCGAACCACGTGACATCTGACGCACGCAAGGCGCGACCGACGCGGATTGCCGCCTTGCGGCTGTAGCCGCCGTTGGCGTCGACGTAGAGCTCGGCGTCGGGCCCGATCGCCTCGCGCACGCAAGCGACGCGCTCGAGATCGAGCGCCGGATCCGCGCCCCAGCCCCCGGCGATCTTCATCTTCACCCGGGGGATTCCCTGCTCGCGCACCCAGCCGCACATCTGGGCGACCAGCGCCCCTTCGTCGAGCGAGGTGAACCCGCCCGATCCGTACACGGGGACCGAGTCGCGCACGTGTCCGAGCAGCGATGCCAGCGACATGCCGACGCGTCGCGCCTTGAGGTCCCAGAGCGCGATGTCGACCGCGGCGATCGCCATCGACACCACACCCGGACGGCCGGCGTTCCGGATGGCCTGCACCATCGCCTCCCACGAACCCACGACGTCGGTGGGGTCGCGACCACGAACGACATCGGCGAGCACGTCATCGACGATTCCCTTGCACGCCGCCGGGCCATAGGTGAAGCCCATGCCGGTCTCACCGCACGCATCGACGTGCACGACCACGACGGTGGTGTGGTCCCACGTCAACGTGCCGTCCGACTCCGGCTCGTCGAGCGGCACCCGATACGCGGCAGTGCGGATCCCGTCGATGCGGTCGCCGGCGTTCATGCCGACGCGCCGCTCGAACCTCGGAGTCCGGTCGCGAGCAGCTGGGCCAGGTGCACAGCGCGTCGGGGCGAGTTGTCGGCGATCTGTGTGCGGCAGCTGAAGCCGTCGGCCAGCACCGTGGTCGACTGAGGCGCCGCCCGCACCGCGGGCAGGAGCGCGCGTTCCGCGCACGCGATGGAGACGTCGTGGTGACCGCGCTCGAAGCCGAAGTTGCCGGCGAGTCCGCAGCAGCCCGCGTCGAGCAGTTCGGCATCGAGCCCGGCGGAGCGGAGGAGCTCGAGGTCGGGGCCGGTACCCATGACCGCGGCGTGGTGGCAGTGCGCCTGCACGATCACGTGCCCCGACAGGCGAGGCGGCCGCCACGCACTGCCAGCGTCGTGGAGCAGTTCGGCCAGGGTCTGCGTCTGCTGCCCGAGCCGGTCGGCATCCTGGTCGTGGGGGAAGAGCTGGTGGAGATCGTGGCGGAAGACGGCGGTGCAACTCGGTTCGAGTCCGACCACCGGAGTGCCGCGGCGCAGCTCGGGAGCCAGCGCATCGAGCGTGCGGCGGAGCACACGGCGCGCGGTGCGCAGCTGTCCCGTCGAGATCCACGTCAGCCCGCAGCACAGGTTGGCGGGCGGCAGCACCACGTCGAACCCCGCGTCGTCGAGCAGCGCGTGGGCGGCCAGGCCGATGTCGGGATCGAAGTGGTTGGTGAAGGTGTCGGGCCACAGCAGCACACGCGGTCCGTCGCGATGCTCGAGGCGCGACGCCAGCTGCTCGCGCATCGTGCGCGACGCGAACCGGGGGAGCTCCCGTTGTGGGTCGATGCCGCCGACTCGCTTCACCGCGGCCCGCAGTCCGGGTGCGTGCGTGATGGCGTTCACCGCCCGGGGCGCGAGGGCGGCGCCCTTCGCGGCGATCGGCAGCCAACCCATGGAGTAGTGCGAGGCGGGACGGAGACGCCCGGCGTAGTGATGCGCGAGGAACTCGGCCTTGTACGTGGCCATGTCCACGTTCACCGGGCAATCGCCGAAGCAGCCCTTGCACGCGAGGCACAGGTCGAGCGCGTCTCGTACGGCATCCGAGCGCCAGCCGTCGGTGATGACGTCGCGCTGCATCATCTCGAACAGCAGCCGCGCCCGTCCCCGGGTCGAGTGCTTCTCCTCCCGGGTGACCATGTAGCTCGGACACATCGTGCCGCCCCCCTCGCGGCGGCACTTCCCCACGCCGACACATCGCAACCCGCCCGCCCGGGCGAAGCTGTGCTCGTCCGCCGGGTACTCGAAGAACGTCACCGGTTCCCATGGTGCGTAGTCGGTTCCGATCCGGAGCTGATCGTCGAGTGGATGTGGGGCGACGACCTTGCCCGGGTTCATGCGATCGTGCGGATCCCAGATCGCCTTGAACTCCCCGAACGCGGCGACGATCTCGTCGCCGAACATCTTCGGCAGCAACTCGGCGCGCGCCTGACCGTCGCCGTGCTCGCCCGAGAGCGAGCCGCCGTACGACAGGACCACCGACGACGCCTCCTCGACGAAGTCACGGAACCGCGCGATCCCGTCGTGCGACGCGAGGTCGAAGTTGATGCGCGTGTGGATGCAGCCCTGACCGAAGTGCCCGTACAGCGCGGCTTCGTACCCGAATCGGTCGTAGAGGCGTCGCAGGTCCGCCAGGTAGTCGCCCACGCGATCCGGCGGCACGGCCGAGTCCTCCCACCCGGGCCACGTGTCCACGCCGCCGGGCTCGTGCGCGGTCGCGCCGAGACCCGACTCCCGCACCGCCCAGATCTTCTCTTCCTCACCGGGTTGGTCGAACAACTTCATCGACGGTGGATGCGTCTCCCGCTCGAGCTTCGCCATCAGATCCTTCGCGCGCGCGGATCGCTCTCGTCCTTGGTGCTTCCGCCGAACTCCACGATCAGCCAGCCGTGGCCGTCGGGCATGAGCTTCACCGCGCCGGGATGGAGACCGAGCTGCTCGGTGAGACGGAACAGCCGGCGGTCGAGACCCTCACAGCCCGTCGGTCCTGCGTCCATCACCTGCGGGATGTGACGACCGGCGGCGTACACGTCCTCGTAACCGAGCACGAGGAGCGACTTCGCCGGTGGGTCGTCGATCAGCTGGAGCTCGGCGCCCAGGACGGTGACGCAGGTGCCTTCGGTGCCGACGAGCGCGCGCGCCGACGTCGAAGCCGTGCTCGGGGAGGAGCTGGTCGAGGTTGTAACCGGACACCCGCCGGGGGATCTGGGGAAAGCGCCGCCTGATCTCGTCCGCGTACCGGTCACGCAGGCGACGCAGTCGCTCGTAGATCTCACCGCGGCGCCCTCCGGACGCGATGATGCGCTCGAGCTCCGCGCCCGAGGTCTTGCCGACCGTGAGCCGCAGGCCGTCGTAGGTGAGCACGTCGAGCGACACGACGTTGTCGGCCGTCCGCCCCGCCATGACCGAGTGCACGCCGCACGAGTTGTTACCGATCATGCCGCCGAGGGTGCAGTGGTTGTGCGTCGCCGGGTCCGGCCCGAAGGTGAGGCCGTGCCTTCCCGCCGCGGTGCGCAGATCGTCGAGCACGCATCCCGGCTCGACTCGCGCCGTTCTCTTGTCGGGGTTCACGTCGACGACTGCATGCAGGTACTTCGACCAGTCGATGACCACCGCGACGTTGCAGCACTGCCCGGCCAGGCTGGTGCCACCGCCGCGAGAGAGCACGGGCGCGTCGTGGCGCCGACACGCCGCGACCGTCGCTTCCACGTCCTCGACGCGGCGGGGCAGCACCACGCCGATGGGAACCTGCCGGTAGTTCGACGCATCCGTTGCGTACAACGCCCGGTCCCCATCGCCGAAGCGCACCTCGCCGGTGATGCTGCGCCTCAGCTCGTCCTCGAGCTCCTTGACGTCGAGCTCGTCCACCGTCAGCCCCGACCCGGCAACAGATCGAGGAGCGTCTGCTTGCCCGCCTGCCTGACGATGCCTGCGGTGTCGGGGTCACCGGTGAGCAGTGCCGACATCAACGCCTTGGCCTGCTTCCACTCGATGTGGGGCGGGATCGGGGGGACGTCGGGGTCGGCGATCACGTCGATGACGGTCGGGACGCGGCGCGTCGAACGCCCGCTCCCACGCATCGCCGATGTCCTCGGCCCGTTCGACGCGGATCCCCTGCAGGCCACAGAGCTGCGCGTAGGCCGAGTAGTCGAAGTCGGGGATGTCCTGCGACGCCTCGAACTTCGGATCTCCCTCCATCGCTCGTTGCTCCCAGGTGACCTGGTTGAGGTCGTTGTTGTGGAGCACGAGCACCACGAGCGTCGGGTTCTCCCAGCGGCGCCAGTACTTGGCCACGGTCAGCAGCTCGGCGTTGCCGTTCATCTGCATCGCGCCGTCGCCCTCGATCGCCAGCACCGGTCGCCCTGGGTGCGCGAACTTGGCCGCGATCGCGTACGGCATCGCCGGGCCCATGGTCGCCAACGTGCCCGAGAGGGACGCGCGCATCCCCTGACGCAGCTTCACGTCCCGTGCGAACCAGTTCGTCGACGATCCCGAATCGGCGGCCACGATGACGTCGTCGGGCAGGCGATCCGACAGCTCCCAGAAGATGCGCTGCGGGTTGATGGGATCGGCCTCGGTCATGGCGCGCGCCTCGACCAGGCGCCACCAGTCGGCGATGTTGTCTTCGATGGTCGTGCGCCAGGAGCGGTCTTCCTTGCGGTCGAGCAGAGGGAGCAGCGACCGGAGCGTGGCCTGCGCGTCACCGACCAGGTTCACCTCCATGGGGTAGCGGATCCCGATCATGCGCGGATCGATGTCGATCTGCACGCCCCGAGCCTGGTTCCACTCCGGCAGGAACTGACCGTACGGAAATCCGGAACCGACCATCAGCAGCGTGTCGCAGTCGGCCATGAGCTCGAAGCTCGGCTTGGTACCGAGCAGTCCGATCGATCCGGTGACGAAGGGCAAGGTGTCGTCGAGCACGTCCTTGCCGAGGAGCGCCTTGGCAACGCCCGCGCCCAACACGTCGGCCACCTCGAGGACTTCGGCGACCGCGCCGCGCGCGCCCTGGCCCACGAGCATCGCCACGCGGGAGCCGGCGTTGAGCACGTCGGCGGCGTGGCGGATGTCGGTCGGGCCGGGAACTGCGCGAGGGAGCGCGGTTCCGACGCTGCCCGGAGACACTTTGAACGTGTGCGAAGCCGGCTTCGCCTCGAGCTCCTGCACGTCGTTGGGGAACACCAGGCACGTGACGGTCCGTTCGGCCTGCGCGATGCGCAGCGCGCGGTCCACTGCGACGTTCACCTGCTCCGGAGTCGTCACCATGGTGACGTACTCACCGGCGACGTCCTTGTAGAGCGACACGAGATCGACTTCCTGCTGATAGTGCGTACCGAGCGCCGTCGTCGCCTGCTGACCGACGATCGCCATCACCGGCTGATGGTCGAGCCGAGCGTCGTAGAGACCGTTGAGCAGGTGGATCGCTCCCGGTCCGGAGGTCGCGGTGCACACGCCGACCTCGCCGGTGAACTTCGCGTGGCCGCAGGCCATGAATGCCGCCATCTCTTCGTGTCGAGCCTGGATGAATTCGGGGTCGTTGCCCGCACGGTTGAAGGCACCCATGATCCCGTTGATGCCGTCGCCCGGGTAGCCGAACACGCGCCGAACTCCCCACGCGCGCAGCCGCTCCAGCAGCGCGTCGCCGATGGTCGCCATCGCCGTCCTCCTCGTTCTCGTCTGTCTGCGGCCCGATCGGCACGGAGGGTGCGTCGGGTCGCGTACGGGATCTCGCCACCGCCGTCGATGAACGGCGTGGGTCCCTACGGGTGCGGTACCCGTCAACCGCTCCTTCCACGCATCACTGCGTCGCGGCCGATTCGACGGGCACGCCGGCGGGATACAGGAGGAAGCTGTACTGGGACTCCTGGGTCGCAGCGTCGGAGGACGGAAGGGTCGGCGCCGGTGATGTCGCCACGACCAGATGGAGCTGTCCGTCCTGCCACACACCTCGCCGAGTCGCCTCACCGTCCGCCGACGGAGGGTTCACGGCGTGCCAGCCGTGTCGGGGCAGCACGTCGATGAGGTACTCGACGATCACGTCCGGCGTGGCGCCGGACACCGCGAAGGACTGCGTGAGCACGCCGTTGTCGTTGCGCGTCCGAGGCCCCAACGCTCGGCTCCGTGGATACCGGGGGAGGTCGTCGAACCGGCTCACCGTGCCGTTGACGCGCTCCGGTCGCGCCGAGTCGGTGCCCGCGTGCCCGCTGCCGCCGCACCCGACGACGAGCAGGCAGCACGACAGCACCATCAGGACCGGCATCGCCCATGCACGCGGCCGCTGCGCCACGCGCCGGACCTCAGTCGGGATCGTCGTCGGCTCGTCTCGCTGCACTGCTGCTTGCGTACCCATCGATGCCGAGCGGTACGCCGGTCCGGAACCGATGAGCGCGGGTTCGTCACATGACCGCGGCGCACTCGAGGAGCAGTGCATGCACGAACGCCTGGGGAAGGTTCCCGCGCAGCTGTCGCTGCTCGACGTCGAACTCCTCGGAGTAGAGACCCGGAGGTCCGCAGGCCGCGCGAGTGCGCTCGAACCAGCTGCGAGCGTCGGCGGTCCGTCCCTGTCGGACACTCGAGAGCGCCATCCAGAACCCGCACAGCAGGAAGGCGCCCTCCGCTTCGTGCAGCGGCCGGGAGTCATGGCGGAAGCGATAGACGTATCCCTCGCGCCCCAACTCCTCCGCGACCGCGCGGTGGGTTGCCAGGGAGCGAGGATCGTCCGCCGGCACGGCTCCCCGGATGGCCGCGACCAGGAGCGCGGCGTCCGGTGCGGGGTCGTCGGGCGCGCGCTGCCAGCGTCCCGTCGGGTGGAGGCACGTGCGCGTCGCCTCGGTGAGCATCGTGTCGGCGAGCGCCATCCAGTCGGATCTCCGCCTGTGCGGTGCACCCGGTGCCTGGCTGATGGCTCGCAGTCCCGCCACGCACGCGAGCCGCGAGTGGGTCCATCGGCGAGGCTCGAGCTCCCAGATGCCGGCGTCGGGTTCGGCGCGGCGCGTCGCGATGGCCTCCACCGCGATCTCCGCAGCGCGCCAACCGTCGACCGACAACCGTCCCGCGCCGTCGGCAGCCGCGAACAGCGACAGGGCCTCCCCGAAGACGTCCAACTGGAACTGCTCACGGGCCCGGTTGCCGATGACGTCGCTCCCGCCCGGGTAGCCGGGAAGTCCCAGCTCCACTTCGGAGGGAGGACGTTCACCGTCGATGGTGTAGACGGGAGCGAGCTGCGCGCCATCGGCGAGCAGCCGCTCGGCGACGAACCCGACGACCGGATCCATGCGGGATTCGGCACCGGCGGTGGCGAACGCCACGCCGGCGTAGGACTGGTCGCGGATCCACACGTAGCGGTAGTCGTAGCTGCGACCGGCGCCGGCCCGTTCGGGGAGCGACGTCGTCGCCGACGCGACCATGCCGCCCGATGACGACGTCATGCCGCCGAGCACCGCGCACGCGTGCCGGGCGTCGCGGCGCGTGTCGAGGTGCTCGAACGCCGGCACCGTCGCCGCCCAGTGGTGTTCGGTCTGTTGCCACAGCTCCTCGACATCGGGAGCTCCGGCGCCGAGTTCGACCTCGTCGAGCTCGAGGACGAGGTCGCGGGTCTCGTGCTCGGTCAGCGTGACCTGGAGCTCGCACCGACCGTCGGCACGAACGGTCGCCTCCGGCGCGCCCGACCAGCGGAAGTGGACGCCGCCCGACACGCCAAGCCACTGCCCGCGCTCGTCGTGCCGCAGGTCGTGCACCGGATTCCGGCCGTAGCCGGAGCGCAACGCCAGCTCGACCCGGACGCGGCTCGTGCCCCGCGTGCCGACCAGCCGCCGCAACAACACGGCGCGGTCCCGACGCCCGGGTGCTACGAGCGCTTCGCGGCACTCGGTGACGCCGTCGGCAGTGACCCAGCGGCTCCGCCAGATCAGACTCGCCGGTTCGTAGTGGCCGCCCCACACGTACGGTGCTTCGGGCGTCACTGCATAGTGCCCGACGCCGCCGACGAGTGCGGAGAACACCGCGTCGCTGTGCCAGGAAGGGAAGCACATCCACACCAACGCACCGTCGGGTCCCAGCACCGCGCCGCGCTCGCCGTCGGCGAGGAGCGCGTACTCGCGGAGCACGTGGAAAGGGATGCGTCCGCCGTCGCCGTCGCCGTCGCCGGCTGATCGTGGGCGCGCCGTCACATGGCCTCCTTGATCCCGCGCCGGATGAGCCGCCAATTCACCGGATACGCGGTCGCGAAACCCAGCACCATGCCGACCTGCATCATGAACCAGTACGCGGCACGGTCGGGCGTGAGATGCGGTTGCGTGAAGAAGACCAGTTGCACCACCGCCATCCAGCCGAACATGCCGATCTCGAAGGCGGCCAACGATGCGCTGTCCGCCTTCACCGAGGCCACCAGGCCTTCGCCGAGTCCGAGCCCTCGCATCGGCACGATCGCGAAGTACTGGAACGCGATGCCGAGCACGAACGCGATCGTGAAGTCGACGGCGTACTCGGCGAAGAGCGCCACGCCCGCGATCTCGAGCGCGAGCAGGAACACGATCCAACCGCCCAGGATGTCGCCGAGCGTGCAACCGCCGCCGCAGTGCGACACGCCGATCGCGACCGACGTCGTGAACGATCGCTCAGGGGCGGGGCCGTGCTCCTTCTCCCAGCGAGCGGTCTGCGGCCGGCCCCACGCGACGTACGCAGCCACCGCGAGCGGCCCGAAGTACAGGGCGGTGATCGGCCAGACGGCGTCCATGACCACCATCGGCTGTCGGTAGCCCAGGACGACGATGTCGAATCCGATGAGCACGCTGCAGAGGCCGCCGATCGCCAACGAGACCCAGGCGACAGACGTGAGCCACTCCGGCGGCACGATCAGCGGTGCTGCGGACGGCAGTGGGGCACCCCGGAGCGTGGGCGGCCGCGCAGGGCGCGGTCTTGTCGGCCACCGCGGCACGCAGCGCGGCCTGGAACGTGTGCGCCATGTGCGGGAGCGAACGGAGGTAGTGGGGATCGAGGAAACCACCGGCTCGCTCGTCGAAGCGACCGCGGGCGCCGAAGTCGCGGTCCTGGTCGACCGGTGTACGCAGGTTCACCGGGGCGCCGGAGGTCGTCCGCTCGTCGCTGAGTTGGGCATCCCAGGCGCCGATGGCGGCGTAGTGGTTCGCCAGCGTGGGCGAACGTTCCGCCACGTACACCAGCAGGCTGTTCCAGGAGCCGAGAACCTTCGCCCGCCGCCCGTCGAGCGCCACATCCACGATCGACCGCGCCGCGAGCTCCGGCTGGTACACGGGCGGCACCGGCATGGCCCGTCGGCCGGTGGTGTTCTTGCACCAGTCGAACTGCGGGGTGTTCACCGCCGGAAGGTGGACCATGCTGATCCGGACGTTGCTCTGTTCGTGCAGCAGCTCGGCGCGCACCGATTCGAAGAAGCCGCGGCATGCGAACTTCGATGCGCAATACGCGCTCTGCAACGGGATGCCGATGAACGCGAGCGCGGAGCCGACGTTCACGATCGCACCTCGGTCGCGAGCGTGCATCCGCTCGAGTGCGGCCATGGTGCCCCACACCTGACCGAGGAACGTCACCTCGATCGCGCGGCGGAAGTCGTCGGGCTCGACGGCGTCGACGCGCGAGAACACCGTCGTCATCGCGTCGTTGATCCACACGTCGATCGGACCGAGGGTCGATTCCGCGCGGGCGGCCGCGTCGTCGACCTGGGCATGGTCCGCCACGTCGACGCGACAGCACATCGCCCGGACCCCGTAGCCACGCACGTCGTCCGCCGCCGCGTCGAGGCCGGCGTCGCCGCGAGCCACGAGCGCGACGTCGAATCCCCTCGAAGCGAGCTCGCGTGCCGTCGCGCGCCGACTCCTCCCGATGCACCGGTGACCACCGCGACAGCGCGCCATGGGTTGCCCTTACCCGGCGACGGCGAGCGCAACCCCCGGATCGTCGGGTGCGCAGCGCACGGCGAGGAGCGAGCTCCAGCTCGTCAGTCGTGAACCTTCTCCTCGCGTTCAGGTCCCGAAGGCTTCGAACCCGCGGCCGGCCAGGATGTGACGACGAATCAGCGTCGTCCGAGTCTCACGACCCTCAACCAGGTGCAGCAAGTGCCACGCCGGGATAGTCGTACGGGTAGCGGACCGCGGAAGGTCCACCACGGATCGATGGGTTCGCCGGCGCCGCTCGCCTTCGGCGTGTTGGGCCCGACCGTGTAGTGGGGGTTCTCGAATTCCCACACCACGGAGCCCTCGTCGTCGACCTCGATGATTCGGCCGTGCGGTCCGTCTGTGATCAGGGTGTTGCCGTTCGGCATCCGTTCGGCGCCGGAGATGATGGCGGAGAAGAACCGTGCACTGGTGCGGGTCGGGTAGACGCGCTCGCGGTCGGCGGCGAACGTCCCGTCATCGTTTCGCACGTACTCGCCGTCGACCAGACGGGGCGTGATCTCCTCGACCGACGAGTACGGGCGTGTCTTGGGCAGTCCGTTGCTGAACACGAGGATCTTGCCTGCTCCCGGCAGCCCGGGGGAATCCACTCCGCGTCGTGCTGCACGAACAGCGTTCGCGCGCCGCGTGCGTGCGTGGTCGCGGGGTTGCCGTACCGGAACAGGAGATCACCGGCCGGACCGCGCGCCTCTTCGGTGGTGGTCGAGTGGTCGATGACCCAGAACTCGCTGAACGAGCGAGAGCTCAGGATGATCTCGTCACGCTCGGCGTTGTAGTCCACCCCGTTGAGGTGGTTCCAGTCCTTCTCGCCCTGGTTTCCCTCGAGCACGTGGTTGACGTCGATCTTCTCCGGATGGAGGTTCACGTCGCCGTAGTTGGCCTTGGTGGCGTCCTGGTCCTGGACGAGGTGATCCCACACATGCCATTCCCAGACGATCTGGCCGATCGAAGGCCGATACTGCAGCACGGAGTCGGGCCACAGCTCGCCGTCGGAGAGCAACTTCGGGGATCGTCCCGCGGCCAGCGCCTGTTCCGCGGTCTTCCGTTCCCACGCGATGAGCAGGACGTCGCCGTTGGGCAGGGGCTCGATGTCGTGGTGTTGGATGTGCTGCTCGCTTGCGTAGTCGAAGCGCCAGATCAGCGTGCCGTACCAGTCGAGCTCCTCGATGCGACCACCCGCACCGTGGCCGTCCCGGAACGCGTTGCGGAGCTCGAGGTTGCCGGCCCGGAGCAGATGGCCGTTGGGCAGGAGGTACTGCGAGAGACCGGGTCGCGTGTCGCGTCTTCCACGTGTGGACCGTGCGGCCCTTCATGTCGACGAGATAGGTGCGCTCGAGCTCGAGCGGGGAGTAGAGCGTGTAGCCGTCGGACGCATCGGCGGTGTTCGTGACGAGGCCGCGCGGCTCGTCGCGCTCGCCGGCCGCGCGGGCGGCGGAACCCGGGCCGATGAGCGCGACGAGCGCGAGCGCGGCGGCGACCGCGACTCGGTGAAAATGCCTACCAGGCGCCACGTAGACCGAAGAGCAAGCTCGCCGCCATGGTGAGTGCCGCCGCACACATCACTCGCCGTTCGAGCCCCGCGTCCGGGCCCGGGTCGTCCCCCATGTGCGACCCGGGCCCGGCTGGTGTGGCGGGGCGGCGTGTACACCGAAGGCGTGGGCTCGCTGATCGTCGCCTACGCCAGGTGCACGCGCTGGCGGTGACCGGGTGCTGGTTGTCCACGAGTCTGTGCTCCACGGTCGCTCGCCTTCCGAGTGGCAGCGTGGCACCGGCACGTTGCGGTTTGGTGACAGCGGGCGACCCTTCATTCGAACCGCGCATGTTCGTCACCGGATCACAACGATCCGCAGCCAGCGTGTCGGCATGGACGACGAAGCCCAGGACGAAGCCCAGCAAGGGCCGGCGGGACCGATCACCCGGGGGTGCCGGTTCACCGTGGAGACCGGTCGCGCAGACGATGTCGTGGTGACCGTCATCGGCGACCTCGACCCACCGTCGGCTCGGGTGCTCCTCGATCTCGTGGAGTCGGCGATCGGTGCGCCGGGTACGAGCCAAGGCATCGAGATCGACCTCCGACGCCTGCGTGCCTGCTCGAATTCCGGCGTCCGTGCGCTTGCTTCGTGCGCCGGGCTCGGAGCCCGCCTTCGCGAAGGTCTGCATTTCCGCGTCGGAATCCTGCAGGACGCCGAGTACCGGAGTGACGGATCGGTCACACTACAGAAGTGACGCAAACAGTGCTGGTCGTCGAAGACGATTCGCGCATCCGATCGGTCATCCGCATGGCGCTCGAAGGCGAGGGCTACCGCGTCGTGGACGTTCCCGGGGGAAAGGACGCCCTCGACGTCTTCACCGCCACGAGCCCGGATCTCGTGATCCTCGACGTCATGTTGCCCGACATCAACGGCTTCGAGGTGTGCCGCGCTCTGCGTCAGGAGAGTGGCGTGCCGATCCTGATGCTCTCCGCTCGATCCGACACGCACGACGTGGTCGCGGGCTTGGAGGCGGGCGCCGACGACTACGTGACCAAGCCGTTCGCCGCCAAGGAGCTCGCGGCGCGCATGCGAGCGTTGCTCCGCCGCCTCGGGCCGAGTGACGCCCGCGGGTCGGTGCTTCGATTCGGGAACGTCGACATCGCACCTGATGCCGGCACCGTCAGGCGCGACGGGCAGGAGGTCCCGCTCACGAAGACCGAATTCCGTCTCCTCTGCGAGCTCGCCCGCAATGCGGGCCTGGTCTTGAGCCGCGAGCAACTCCTCGATCAGGTCTGGGGCTACGACTACCTGGGAGACGGACGGCTCGTCGACGCGCATGTGCGGCGCCTGCGGACGAAGATCGAAGCTGACCCCTCGGACCCGGCGCTCGTCGTGACCGTTCGGGGACTGGGGTACCGCATGAACCGGCAATGACGGCCAACAGGCGAGCGGGTTCGCCGTCGGACTCGCGGCCTTCGGTTCCGGCTGGTCGCGCTCTTCGCGATCGGTGGCCTCGTCCTCTCTTCGCTGTTTGCACTCGGCACCTACTCCTTCGCCAAGCGCTACCTGGTGTCACAGCGCGAACGCACTGCGCAACGTCAAGCCTTCCTCAACGCCCGAGCGTTTCGTGGCGCGTTCGGTGCCGACACGACGTCCGTCGTCGGCGCGCTCGCGGCGCTCGAGGTGCCGACGGGGACCAGCGTGGTGCTCCGACAGGCAGGATCGTGGTACGGCACGTCGGTGGCACTCGGCCGCGACGACGTCCCCGCGGCGCTGCGTGCTCTCGTGCACCACGGCGAAGCAGGGCATCAACGCATCTCGACAGCAGGCGAGCCAGCGATCGCAGTCGGTCTGCGGATCCCCTCGCTCGACGCCGACTACTTCGAGATCGTCGTCCTCCAAGAGCTCGCAAGCACACTTCGGGTGATCCGAAATGCGCTGCTCGCCGCGGCCGCGTTGACGACGATCGCTGCAGCGTTGCTCGGCGTCTGGGCCGCACGACGTGTGCTGGCGCCACTGCGTGACGTCAGCACCACCGCGTCGGCCATCGCTGCGGGCGACCTGAGGCAACGCCTCGACGTGCGGGGCGATGCCGATCTCGACCCGTTGGCTGGATCCTTCAACCGCATGGTGGATGCACTCCAGCAACGCTTGGAACGAGACGCCCGGTTCGCGTCCGACGTGAGCCACGAGCTCCGGTCACCGCTCACCACCCTGGCCGCGTCGGCCGAGGTGCTCGAATCCCGCGCCGCCGATCTGCCCGCGCGCATCCGCGAGCCACTCGAGTTGTTGGGCGCCGAGGTGCAGCGGTTCGAGCGCCTCGTCTCCGAGCTGCTCGAACTGGCACGCGCCGAGGCCGGCGTCGACGGCGTCGAGCTCGAGCCGGTGAACCTGGGCGAGTTGGTGTTGCACACGGTGGGACTCGCCGACGGCGGCGACTTCGTCGTCGAGATCGATCCACGACTCGCAGCGGCACCGGTGCTCACCGACAAGCGACGGGTGAACCGCATCCTCACGAACCTCGTGGAGAACGCGCGGAACCACGGGCGAGGTGTCCGATCCGTGTCCCTCGCGCGCGAAGGACGACCGCGTCTCCATCGTCGTCGAGGACCTCGGCGAGGGTGTACCGCCCTCAGAACGAGATCACGTCTTCGAGCGCTTCTTCCGCGGCGCGGCAGCAGGTCGCCGCGATGACGACACCGGTACCGGTCTGGGTCTCGCGCTCGTGGCAGAACACGTCCGGCTGCTCCACGGTGAGGTCCGGGTCGAAGACGCGTCGCCGCCACCGGGTGCCCGCTTCGTGGTCGAGTTCGCGGTGGAGGACGCATGAACCGACGAGCGGCTCGTCGTGGCGGCATGCGTCCTCGCGCTCGATGAGCCTGCTCGGCGGCTGTGGAGTCGGCGCACAGTCGCAGCCCGAGGTGATCGAGCGCGCCGACGTGCCGTTCGGTCTCGCACAACGAGAACGCGGTGCACCGACGACCAGCCCGCAGGTCGGTGCGTCGTACACGGTGTTCTTCGTGGCCGGCGACACCGTCACGCCCGTCACGCGGACTGCACCGACGCCTCCGAGTCCGGCAACGATCCTGCGCCAAGTGGTCCGTGGACCGGACGGCGCCGAGACCGAGGAGGGACTGCGCACGTTGTTGCCGCCCGACCTCGCGATCGACAACGTGACCGTCGACGGCGCGGTCGCGACGGTGGACCTCGGAGGATCAGGGTCGGCGAAATCCGCGAATCGACGAACAGGCCTTGGGCATCGCTCAACTGGTGTTCACCGCGACCGGTCTCCCCGGCGTCGATCGTGTCCGATTCGAAGTCGACGGCGAAGCCGGCCGAGATCCCCCGAGGCGACGGAACGCTTTCGGCCCGACCGGTGAGCCGAGCGGACTATCCCGACGCCGCGCCGTAGCTGCCGGTCTGTCAACGAACCGCAACCTGTTCGGCGCACGATCGCACACTGCCCGGGGGACCATCTTGGATCGTGACGCAAGGAGGAAGCGCGATGACGCAAGGAGTGCAATACCTCGATCTCGACGAGGACGGCGTGCCCGACGCGGTCCTCATCACCGAGACCTGGCCCGTCGAGACCGACGTTCCGTCAGTACGGACAGGGGTCGACGATCGTCGAGACGCTCGAGACCGGAATCGGAATCGACGGCTGCCCGAGCGACGTCTCCGTGTACACACACCACTGAAGCGACGAAAAGGATCACCATGCTCGAGATCACGGAACGCGCGGCGACGGTGATCGCCGACGCGTGCAGCGCTCAGGAGCTTTCGGAGGCGGGTGGGCTTCGCATCGCGCCGAAGACATCGGTGAACGACGGCGCAATACGTTCACTGGTCATCGCGTTCGTCGATCGCCCACAACCGAACGACACAGTGCTCCACGAGGGACCGGCCACGGTGTTCCTGGCGAACGGGCTGGAGAAGTTGGTGGCAACACGGATCCTCGACGCCAAGCACGGTGGGTTGCCGCCTCAGCTCGTGCTCCGATCGAGACCGGCGACCGACTGACGAAGCACGAGACGCCCCGGTGGCAGACGGACGGTCGCGGTTCAGGACTCGGCGATGCGTCCCGAGAGCGCGGCGTCGATGGCGGCGTCGCCGAAGCGCTTGCGGACCAGCTCCTCGAGGTAGGGCGCTTTCGTGAGCTCGTTGCCGCCCTCGATGCCGATGCTCTGGCCGGTGACCCAGGCGGACTCCGGGCCGGCGAGGTAGCGCACGCCGGCGGCGATGTCGTCGGGCACGCCGGTGCGTCCGAGCGGCTTCTCGGCGAGGAACCTCTGCATCACCGGCTCGTTCGCGAACAGGCCGTCCTTCGTCGCTTCGGTCTTCACGAGACCGGGCCTCACCGCGTTCACGCGTATCCCGAGGGGTGCGAGCTCGAGTGCCGCGCCGCGCACCAGGCCCTCGACCCCTGCCTTGGAGGTGTTGTACAGCGTGAGGAACGGCCACGGGATCATCGCGGCGTCGGACGAGATGCACACGATCGAACCGCCGCCCCCGGTCGTCATCAGGGGAGTGGCGTTGCGGATCAGGAGGAACGCCGAGAGGATGTTGCGCTCCAGGTCGTCCATCACGTCCTGCGGCTCGAACATCAGGAGCGGCTTCATCGTGCCGCCGCCGACGACGCTCACCGCGATCGCCAGCCGGTCGGTGAGTGCCGCCGCGCGCTGGAACGCATCGCGGACGTCGGTCTCGTCGAGCGCGTCGCCGACGGCTACTTCCACGGTTGCGTCGTCGCCGGCGAACGAGTGGATCTCGCGTTGCGCGTCGAGCAGGGTCGCCTCGGTCCGCCCCATGATCACCACGGCCGCGCCGTCGCGGGCGAGCCAGGCGGCGGACGCCCGGCCGATCCCGCCGCCACCTCCCGTGATCAACGCGGCGTGACCGGCGAGGGGCTTGGCGTCCATGCCGCCAACGTTCGCGCGTTTCCGGGCGCGAAACGTCCCGGCTCCTCGAACATCTCGCGGGCAGGTCTCGAGCACCCGAGGAACCGGGACCCGTGAAGAACGCCGGCGTCAGGGAAGCCGTTACGCGTGAATTCGTGATGTGACGAGCGTCACCTCTCGGGTGCTCCCCGAGGTGACGGCCGGCCTAGGCGAAATCGCCCAGGTAGTCCCAGAGGTCGTGCACGGTCCGGGGCTCGGGCTGCTCGCGGCGGGCGTCAGCGGGGCCGAAGAACTTGCTGCCGGTCTGCTGGAGATAGGTGCGGACCAGGTCGGTCACCGGGTACTGCTGCGGCTGCTTCGTGGAGGGACGTTCGACGTCGTTGTCGAGGGTGGACGGCATTTCAATACCTGCTCTGCTTCTTGGCTCTGCTTCTTGGGGAAGACCCATGGTCGCGTCATACCGCTCGGTACGAAGAACCGGCGAGGCAAAAAACCCAGGAAACTTGTGAAAATTCTGTCAACGCGTCGGCGACGAGCGCCGGAGTCGCACCACGCTGTCGCTGACGTCGACCTCGACACCTTCGGGCGACGTGGTGCGACGGGGCCGCGACGTCAGCTGCTCGACCACCCACTCGTCGCGATCGATGGCCAACGAGTCGAGCACCTCGGCCGGGGTCGGGAAGACCATGTGCTCGTGCCACGGCACGGCCTCGTGGCTCACCACCAGCAGGGTGCCGCCCGGGGCCACGGCCGCAGCCGCGGCCCGGAGCGCCCGATCGCGAGGGTCGTCGACCGGTGAGTGCAGGAAGTGCGCCGACACCAGGTCGAACGGACCCTCGGGGATCGAGTGCGAGAAGTCGTGGCGGACCCAGGTGATCCGATCGCCCACGCCGGCCGCCGCCGCATGCTCGGCGGCGCGATCGAGGGCGACCTGGGCGATGTCGGAGGCGGTGACCCGCCACCCCCGGCTCGCCAGCCAGATGGCATCGGCGCCCTCACCGCACCCGAGATCGAGCGCCGTCCCGGGGCTGAGCCCTTCGATCTCCTCGACCAGCACGACGTTCGGACGCCCGCTCCACACCTGCTCGCGCTCGGCGTAGAACTGCTCCCAGAACTCGTGGACCTCGTCGTGAGCGTGCTCCTGCGCCATGCGCGCGAGGTTAGCTCAACTGAGAACGATTCTCAACTGGAGCGTTCGTACAGCCGACCGCCGTGCACCGCCAGCGCGTAGATCACCAGCAGGTCGACCAGGATGATGATCGCCGACCAGAAGGGGTAGTGCGCCAGGAACCCGAGCTGCACGATGGCGTTGCCGATGGCGGCGACGAGGCCCACCCAGCGACCGAACTGGTTTCCGGCGAACACGAGCCCGCCCGACACGAGCAGCACGAGTCCCCACGCGAACACGATCCAGCCCCACGTCTTGAGGTCGTTCGTGATCGGCAGCTGGTCGGTGCCACCGGCCTTGGCGAAGTAGCCGTGGTCGGTGATCGCGACCAGGCCGTCGGCGATGTTGAACGCGCCGGCCACGATCATCATCGAGCCGGCGAACATCTTCCAGCCGATGCCTTCGGCGGCCCGGGTGTCGTACTGGCCCTGCTCAACCGACATGGTTCCCCCTCGACGCGGACGAGTGCGCATGGTGACCCACGCGTGCACCTTTTGTCGACTTCGACGAATCAGCGGGCGTTCAGCACGCTTTCAGGATCGACGGAGCACGCTCGCGCCGGTGCGCGTGCTCATCGTCGAGGACGAGAAGAAGGTCGCCGGCGCGGTCCGGCGCGGTCTGGAGGCCGAGGGGTTCGCGGTCGACGTCGCCCTCACCGGCACCGATGGGCTCTGGATGGCGACCGAGCACCCCTACGACGTCATCGTGCTCGACATCATGCTGCCCGGCATCAACGGCTACCGGGTCTGCGAGCAGCTCCGCGACGCCGGCAACTGGACGCCGATCCTCATGCTCACGGCGAAGGACGGTGAGTACGACCACGCCGAGGCGCTCGACACCGGCGCCGACGACTTCCTCACCAAGCCGTTCTCGTTCGTCGTGCTGCTCGCCCGATTGCGGGCGCTGCTCCGCCGTACCGGCCGTGCCCGGCCCGTCGTGTACACCGCGGGCGATCTGACCGTCGATCCGGTGACCCACCGCTGTCGTCGCGGTGACGTCGAGGTGCCGCTCACCGCGCGCGAGTTCGCCGTGCTCGAGTTCCTGCTCCGGCGCGCGGGCGAGGTCGTGTCGAAGAGCGAGATCCTCGACAACGTGTGGGACTTCGCGTTCGAAGGTGACCCCAACATCGTCGAGGTGTACATCCGCCACCTGCGCCGCAAGCTCGACGAACCGTTCGACCGACAGCTGATCGAGACCATCCGCGGCGCGGGCTACCGACTCGATCCCAAAGGCGGCTGACCCGTGGGTCGCCTGGCGACGGTCCGCGTGCGCATCACCGCCGCCGCGGTGCTCGTGGTGGGCGTCGCGCTCGTCGGCGGCGCGTTCTGGCTCGTCCGCGCGCACCGCGAGGGCCTCATCACCAACATCGACTCCGCCGCCCGGCTGCGATCGCAGGACATCGCGGCGGCGATCGACGACGGCAACATCCCGCAGCGGCTCGCCGCGCCCCGCGGCGACGAGTACCTCGTGCAGGTCGTCGACGGCAACGGCACGGTCGTCGCCGCGTCGGTGAACATCCCGGGCGACGCTCGCATCAGCACGCTGGAACCCGGCGCCGACGGCTACTCGGCCCGCACCGTGGCCGGCATCGAGCGGGGCGAGGGCCCGTACCACGTGGTCGCGCGACGGGTGCAGACGCCAGGGGGCACGTACGTCGTGTACGTGGCGCGCAGCCTCGATGGCGTCGCCCGCAGCACCGACAACCTCGAGCGGTTGCTCTGGTGGTCGCTGCCCGCGCTGCTCACGCTCATGGGCGTCCTCACCTGGATCGTGACCGGGCGCGCGCTGCGGCCGGTCGAGTCCATGCGTCAGGAGGTGGAGGTGATCGGAGCCGAGGATCTCCACCGCCGGGTGCCCGAGCCCGCCACCGGCGACGAGATCGGTCGTCTGGCGCGCACGATGAACGCCATGCTCGGCCGCCTCGAAGACGCCACCGACCGCCAGCGGCGCTTCGTCGCCGATGCCAGCCACGAGCTGCGCAGCCCGCTCACCGGGATCCGTGCGCAGCTCGAGGTCGATCTCGAGCATCCCGAGCTCGCCGATTGGCAGACGACCGAGCGCGAGGTGCTCGCCGACGCCATCCGGATGCAGCGCCTGGTCGACGACCTGCTCGCCATCGCGGTGGTCGACGCGTCGGAGCTCGACGCCGCGCACCGCGCGCCGGTCGACCTCGACGAGATCGTCCTCGCCGAGTCCCGCCGTCTGCACACGAGCAGCGCGCTCGCGGTCGACACCCATGCGGTGTCGGGTGCACAGGTCGACGGCAACGCCGACCAGCTCCTGCGGGTGGTGCGCAACCTGCTCGACAACGCGGCACAGCACGCGCGGTCGGAAGTGGTCGTGTCGCTGGTCGAGTCGAGCACCGAGGTGACGCTGCGCGTCGTCGACGACGGCCCCGGCATCCCCGAGGCCGATCGCGAGCGCGTCTTCGAACGCTTCGCCAAGCTCGACGACGCCCGTGGTCGGCGAGAGCGGGGGCGCAGGGCTCGGCCTCGCCATCGTCCACGACGTCGTGGTCGCGCACGGCGGGTCGGTGGCGGTGGAGAACGCTCCGGGCGCGGCCTTCACCGTGGTACTTCCCGTCCACGCGGGTACGTAGTCGCCGATTCAGCGGCGGTTCAGCGGTCGGAGCCGACGATGGCGCGGTGCACCGATCGCAGCCGCAAGGACCCTCCACTGCGGTCGGTCGAACGGTGGGTCCCGGCCGAGGAAGACTGCCCTCCGCGCCGGGACCCATCGTTGCCTCGTCGCACGTGGCCATCGGCGCGCTCGTCGTCACCACCCTCGCCACCGCGGTCGTCGTCGGAGCGGGACCGTCGCTCCCGAACCTCGTGCACGTCGCCCTGGTCGCGCTGGCGTGCCTGGCGTACCTCGTGCTGATCACGCGGCGGCAGCCGTCGGGTCTCTCCGTCAAGCTCGTCGGGGCTGCGGTCGCGCTGCAGACGGTCGTCGCCCTCGCTCGCCCGCCGAGTGCGACGGAGGACCTGTGGTGGTACGCGATCTACGGCCGCATCCTCGCGATCTACCACGCGAGCCCGTACACGCACGTGGCCGCGCAGTTCCCCCACAATCCGCTGCTTCCGCTGGTCGGTCACACGTGGCGGCACACGCCGTCGGTGTACGGCCCTGCGTTCACCGCGCTCTCGGGTGTCGCGTCGGTGGTGCTGAGCACGTCGGTGCTCGGTACCCGCCTCTTCTACCAAGGCCTCGCCGCCGCGGCGTTGGTGACTGCGTGCATCATCGTGTGGCGTCGGACGCGCTCCGCCGACGCGATCGCGTTCTTCGCGCTCAGCCCGTTCACCGCGCTCTACCTCGTCAACGGCGGCCGCAACGACATCCTCGTGGGAGTCGCGCTCCTGGGCGCGGTCGTGCTCGCGCAGCGCCACCATCCGACGGCCGCCGGCGTCGTCGGCGGGCTCGGCGCGTTGGTGAAGCTCACCGGCATGGTCGGGGTCGTGGCGTTGGTCGTGTCGCTCGTCGTGCGCGGTGAGCGAACGGCCGCTCGACGCATCGGGATCGCGGCAGGGCTGACGGTCGTCGGCGCCTACACGCTCGCCGGCACGTCGGCCGTCCTCACGCCGATGAACACCGCGGGCTCGCTGTACTCACGCGAGTCGATCTGGCGGTTGCTGCCGACTGTGGGCCGGGAGTCTGCCGACGACCCAGGTGGCGCTCGCCGCCGTCGGGCTCGTGGTGTGCTGGGTCTTGCTGCGCAGCGCGCGGTCGGGGCCGGAGGTGGCGGTGCCGGCGACCCTCACCGCGCTCACCCTCGGGGCCGCCTACACGTTGCCCGGCTACGCGGCCTGGGCCCTCCCGACTGCCGCACTGCAGCACCGAGGTCGGATCGCCCGCATCGCGGCGTACCAAGCAGTGGTGCTGGTCATGGCGTACGAGATCGTGCGCCAGCCCGTACCAGGAGCCTTCGGCGCCGACCTCCACGCCCTCGCGGTGGTGGGAGGCCCGCTGATCGCCCTCGGCCTGCTGATCGCACTCGTCGTGTGCGCGCGGTCGCGCACACAGGAGGGAGACGTCACGACGACCGACGACACGAGAGCCCGGAGTCACGAGATGCACGCACTGGAGACCGCACCATCCGTCGTCCGCGCACCGATCACCAGCGCGCTGGTGGTCGTCCCGACGTTGGACGAAGCCGAGAACATCGAGCGCCTGCTGCGCGCCATCCGGAGCGCAGCCCCGAGCGTCGACGTGCTCGTCGTCGACGACGCGAGCCCCGACGGCACCGCCGACATCGCCGAACGCCTCGGCCGTTCGCTCGGGGCGATCGCCGTCGAGCGCCGCCACGGCGAGCCCGGTCTCGGCGCCGCGTACCGCGACGGCTTCCGCTACGGCCTCGCGCACGGGTACGACGCGGTGATCGAGATGGACGCCGATCTGTCGCACGATCCGGCAACCCTCCCCGCGCTGGTTGCCGCGCTCGACGCGGGTGCCGACCTCGCCATCGGCACGCGGTACATCGCACGGCGGCGCGACGCCGGGCTGGCCGTGGCGGCGCCGGATGCTGTCGCGCGCCGGCGGCGAGTACGCGCGCCGGTTGCTGCGCCTCCCGGCGCACGACCCTACCTCGGGCTTCCGCGCCTTCCGGGCCGATCTCCTCCGCGACTGCGAGCTCGACACCGTCGGAGCCCAGGGCTTCGCCTTCCAGCTCGAGATGCTCCACCGGGCGACGCGCCTCGGTGCGCGCGTGGTGGAGGTCCCGATCGTGTTCCACGACCGCATCGCCGGAGAGTCGAAGCTCTCGGGTGCGATCGCCCAGGAGGCGCTGCGCATGGTCAACGCGCTCCGGCGTGATCCCTGGCAGCCGACGAGGCAGCCGGTCCTGGGCACATGAACACGCGGGCGTCGGAGCAGTCGGCCGGGATCCGGTCGTCGCGCCGCGCCGATGCTCGTGGCCTGCGGCCTGATCCTCCTCGTCGGGTTCGGTCTGCAGGCGCTGGTTACGCGCCACGGTGGGCGGACGTCGATCAGCGACATCCCGCACCTGGTGCTCAGCCGCGACCTGACGCCGGGCCACTGGCCCTACGTCGACCGCGTCCTCGAGTACCCCGTGCTCGCCGGCGTGCTGGCGGGGATCGCGGTGGCGATCCGACCCGGGCCGTTCGGCGTGCTCACGGTCGTGGCCACCCTCGCGGCCGCGGTGGCGCTCGGGTGTCACGTGGTTGCTGCACCGTCGGTTCGGCGCGCACGCGTGGCGATGGGCGATCGGTACGCCGGTGTTGCTGTACGCGTTCCAGAACTGGGACGTGTTCGCGATCGGTGCGCTGGTCGTCGGCCTCCTCGCGTTCGAGCGTGGACGCGACCGCACCGCGGGCGTCGCGTTCGGCGTCGGCACCGCGGTGAAGCTCTTCCCGCTCGTCGTCGTCCCTCCGCTGGTCGCGATCCGCTGGGTGCACGGGGATCATCGCGGCGCGCGCCGATTGCTCCTGATGTCGTTGGCGACCGTCGCCGTGGTCAACGCACCGTTCGCGATCCTCTTCCACTGCGAATTGGTGGTGGACCTTCTCGTTCCAGTCGGCGCGTCAAGCCACCTGGGGGAGCGCGTGGTTCTACCTGCTGCGGATCGCGCAGGTCCCGGTGCACGGGACCAACGGTGCGCACCTCGCGAACGCGGTGGCCGCGGTCGCGCTCGTCGGCGGACTCGCGTGGTTGGTCGTGCGAACGGTGCGCGTCGACCTCCACCCGTTCGCCGCCGCCGGGGCCGCGGTCGCGATCGGCATCCTCGCCAACAAGGTCTACTCGCCGACCTACGACGTGTGGCTGGTCGCGTTCTTCGTGATGCTCCCGCTCGGACGCCGGCTGTGGCTGTCGTTCTGCGCGGTCGATCTCGCGGTGTTCGCCGTCGTGTACGGCCACTTCGACGGTCCGCTCGGCTCGGCGTCGTGCGCACGGTGCTGCCCGTGCTGGTGGTGCTCCGCACCGCGGTGCTGGTCACCTTCGTCGTGCGCGCGGCCGCGCCGCCGGCTCGGGCCGAGGTGCGCGCGCCGGCGCTGGTGGGATCACGATGAGTGGATGTCCTCCAGCTCCCGGATCTCCGACTGCGACACGGGCGCGAGGCCGAGGGCGACCCGCCGGGTGTTGATCTCGTCGATCTCGGTGCGCTGCACCTTCGCCATGCTCGCGGCCAGCCTCCGCACGCCGTCGTGTTCACCGTGCGCAGCCGCGTACTCCGCCATGCCGATCCCGCCCGCGTGATGACGGATCATCAGGTGGGTGAAGAGGTCGTCGGCGGCCAGCCCCTCCGACGTCGTCGAGGTCGGCGAGCTCTGCCTTGGTCGGCATGCCCGGCATGTCGGCCGGCCGCACCGGGTGATCCATCCAGGCCATCGCCACGAAGCCGTCGCCCGCGACCTTGGCGCCCCCGGCACGGTTCAGGTAGCTGTTCATCGCCGCCAGCTCCTGCGACTGGCTGCTGATGATCTCCTGCGCGAAGTGCTTCACCACCGGATCGTGCGAGCGGTCGAGGTAGTCGAAGCTCATGTTGATGGCGCCGTTGTGGTGGAACTCCATGTCGGTGAGGAACCCGATGTCGACCTTGCTGAACGAATCCTCGTCGGGCTGGTTGAGCCACCATCCGAAGACGCCGGCGAGGAAGCAGAGCGCGACCACGAGCGACGACGACCTGCCACGGCGCGGGTCCGTGCCGTGGTCCGGGATCACGGTCGGACGTCTCGACCTCGTCGCGTTCGTCGGTGAGCATGACCCCCGATCATCGCACGGCGATGTTGTGGCCGGTCGTCGCCTGTGCCAGCCTCGCCCTCAGCATGCGCATCGGCGTCTTCTTCCCCACCAAGGAGCACGCGACCGTCGACGAGACGGTCGCCCGCATGGCCGACGTCGCACGCGATGGGGTTCTCGGCGATGTGGTTGCCGCAGAGCTTGGGCTTCGACGCGCTCACCGTGCTCACGCTCGTCGGGCGTGAGGTCGACTGGCGTCGAGCTCGGGACCTCGGTCATCCCGACCTATCCCCGCCATCCCGTCGCGCTCGCGGCCCAGGCGCTCACGGTGAACGCCGCCACCGACCCGCGACTGGTGCTGGGCATCGGGCTCTCGCATCGCGTGACCATCGAACGGACCTACGGGTTGTCGTACGACCGACCCGCGCGTCACATGCGCGAGTACCTCGACGCGCTCGTGCCGTTGCTCCGTGACGGTGCGGTCGACGTCGACGGCGACACCGTGTCCGCGCACGCTCGCCTGACTGTGCCCGGCGCGTCGGCCCCCACGCTGCTCCTCGCGGCGTTGCAACCGCGGATGCTCGCGCTCGCCGGTGGTCTCGCCGACGGGACGATCACGTGGTGCACCGGACCGGTCACGCTCGAGCGTCAGGTGGTGCCGCTCCTGCGGGCCGCGGCCGAGGAGTCCGGTCGTCCCGACCCGCGGTGTCGTCGTCGCGCTCCCCACGATCGTCACCGACGACGAGGCGCACGGGCGCGCCGCCGCCGGCGAGCAGCTCGCGGGCTACGGCGATCTCCCGGTCTACCGCGCCGTGCTCGACGCCGAAGGGTGTCGACGGTCCCGCCGACGTCTCCGTCGTCGGTGACGAAGCCGGGGTCACCGGGCACCTCGAGCGACTGCGCGCGGTCGGCGCCACCGACTTCGTCGCCATCCCCACCGGCACCGACGCCGACCGGCGCCGGACCCTCGCCCACCTCGCGTCGCTGGTCGCCTGATCGCGGTCATTCGACCCGCAGGGCCTCGGCGGGACGGATGCGCGTGGCCGCGTGCGCGGGTCCTGCGGCGAGCGCGTTGGCGAGGGCGATGGCGATGGCGGCGACGCCCAGCACCGCCAGCAACGCCGACTGGGGGGCACGTAGACGATCGGGAAGTCGTCGGCCAGCCAGCGCCACGCGAGTCGTCCGACCGCGATGCCCGACCGGCACACCGACGACCAGCCCGGCGACCGCGAGCAGGGTCGACTGCCACGCGATCGCGCCGCGTGTCTGACGGCGGGTGAAGCCGATCGCGCGCAGCACCGCGAGGTCGCGACGTCGTCGCCGCACGGTCGTGACCAGCGCGTGCGCGACGGTCGCGCACGCGAGCAGCGCGAAGAACACGCCCAGCGCGAGCGGGAGGTCCTCGATGCGAGCGAGGTCGGCGACCGCGGTGGGGAGCACCGCAGCCTGCGGGAAGAGCTCGGTGCCGGCGATCCTCGCGATGCGCTGCTCTGCCGCGGCGACGTCGGTGCCGGAGCGCCATTGCAACAGGAGGTAGTCCTCGCCGTTGCCACTCTGCGGTCCAACGGCGCGGGTGAGTCCCGGCAGCGGTCATCCAGCCGCTCTGGTCGTAGTCGGTGTGCGAGGTCGTCGGAAGGAGCGCTTCGCCCACGACGGTGGCGCTCGCCGCCGTCGTCGCCGACGCGCACCCGGTCGTCGAGCTGCGAGGTCGAGCGTGCGCATCGTCGTCGGCGCGAACGCGATCTCGTCGGGCCCCGACGGTGCCCGACCGTGCAGCACCACCAAGGGCATCGACCCCTTCACGGTGCGGACGCCGAACATCGGGCGTCGGCTGTCCGTCGATCGGACACCGCCCGCTCCCAGCGTGCGTCGAGCGCAGCGGCGACGTCGCGATCGCGGTGAGCTCGGCGACCGTCGTTGCGCGCGGGACCGTCGTCTTCGCCCGCTGCGAGCGTCGTAGTCCCACACGACGCCGGAGCGACGCGGCTCGTGCACCGCGTCCTGGATCCCGGCGCGGAACGTGAGGCAGCCCGACGACGCCGATCACCCCGGCGATCGCGCCGACGAGCGCCGAACGCACAGGCACCGCGCGCCGGCCCCGTCCGGGTTCGCCGGCCAGGCGCGCGCCGATCATCAAGGCCGGTGCCCGGCTCATCGGTGCGACGACCCGGTCGACGAACGACGGGGCGCGTCGGCTCGGGCATCGAGCGGAGTCACCCGCCACCACGCAGCCGCGGCGGCGATGGCAGCATCGCGGCCACGACCATCGCGACCGCGGCGACCGAGCACGAGCCAGTCGGCGTGCGTCCCGACGTCGAGGTCGTAGTCGCGTGCGGTGCCCGAGCGGGAACCGCGACGACAGCGCGATCGCGACGACGACCGCGATCACCGCGCCGACGACGGCGGTGAGCAACGACGGGCACGACGAGCGCACGCGACTGCGAGCGGTCGGTCGGCACCCATCGCGCGCCATGTGGGCAGATCCGCCGCGCTCGCCGACACCGCGCGCACGAGCGCCTGCCCGACGAGCACCCCGCCCCCGATCAGCGCCGCCAACGCGAAGAGGAGGAGGCCGTCGCGCTCGAGATCGGTGACGTTGAGCGCCTTGCGGATACCGTACAGGTCGTAGGTGTCCTCGACGTTCACGGGGTGACCGAGGATGCGGTTGACCTGCTCGGTTGAACGCGGGGATGCCGGCGCGTCCACCGTGCAGGTCGACGAACTGGTTGATCAACGCGGGCATGTGCGAGCCGTACTTCGCGTAGAAGCCGCTCGACGGCGTCCAGGCCAGGTCGCTCGACACCGACTTGGCGATGCCGACGACCTTCATGTGTTCGCGGAAGCTGGTCGCGCCGTCGGCTGGTTCGAACTGCGGCGGGATCTCGCCCGGGGGCGGCGCCTCCTGCCCGAGCACCATCGTGGAGCCGAGGTCGAGCCCGAACCGGTCGCGGATGTTCTCGTCGACCACGATCTCGTCGGCCCGGTTCGGATCGGGCAGCCGCCCGGCGACGAGCGGGCCGGTCAGGATCGGGGTGGACGGCGGCTTCGGTGGGGAAGAGCGAAGGGCTCTCGGACCCGAGCTTCGCAGGGCTGAACACCTGCGGTCGAGAAGCCGACCAGGAACGGGATAGGTCGCGGTGACGCCGGGCAGCTTGCGCCACCTCGGCCCGCTGCTCGGGACCGAACGCCGGGTCGTTGGCGAGCACCGCGGCGGTCGGCGTCCGCGCCGCGATCACCGCGTCGGGTACCGCCCGTTCGGTGCGGCGGGCGCCCGCCCAGCCGGCCGCGGCCACGCCCACCGTGACGCCGGCCAGGATGCCGAGGAGCAGCCACGCCTTCCAACGGGCCCGGAGCTCGGCCCGGGCCCACATCCACGCCGCCGTCATCGGCGCGTCCCATCCTGCACGTCCCGAGCCAACCACCGATCCCCGAGTCCCGGAAGGGGGAAGGCACCACCCGGTGGGGTGTGCCTGACCTACCGTCGCCGGGCATGAGCGCGCTGGCCTCTCTCCGGCGTGCAGGTCGTCGACCTGTCGAGCGGGCTGGCCGGCGCGTACTGCGCCAAGCTGCTGGCCGACGGCGGCGCCGACGTGGTGAAGGTCGAGGACGCCACGCGGTGATCCGCTGCGCCGAGTCGTGGAGTGCGGCGCACCGCTCCCGGACGGCGACGACGGCGCGCTGTTCCGCTTCCTGTGCGCGTCCAGCGACAGCGTCGTCGGCGACGCCGCGTTCGCGCGCGAGCTCGCGGCGCGCGCCGACGTCGTGGTGTGGTCGGCGGGCAGCGCCGTGGCCGACGATCCGACGTGCGCGCCGCGCGCGCTGCACGCCGCGTACCCCGCGCTCGTCGTCGTGGCGCTGAGTCCGTTCGGGCTCGACTCGCCGTGGGCCGGCCGACCCTCCAACGACTTCACCCGCCAGGCGCTCTGCGGGGGTCATGTGCAGCGCGGCACGCCGGCCCGCCCGCCGCTGCTGTGCGGTGGCGAGCCGGGGGAGTGGGCCGCCGGCCACGTACGGCGCGATCGGCGCGCTGGCGGCGCTCCGGCGAGCCACGCTGCACGGCATCGGCGATCTGGTCGACGTCGCCGCCCTCGACGCGCTGATGTACAGCCAGCCGCTGTACCCGGTCACGTGGTTCCAGGTCGCGGGCGAGCCGTTCCGACCGCTGCGCTCGTCGCAGCTGCCAAGTGTGCACCCCACTGCCGACGGTTGGGTCTCGTTGCAGACGACCACCGGGCAGCAGTGGCTCGACTTCTGCGTGATGGTCGGACGCGACGACTGGCTCGCCGACGAGCGCATGGCGCGCGGCACGCACCGCACCTTGCACCGCGACGAGATCGAACCGGTGATCGACGCGTGGACCACCTCGCGCCCGACGGCGGACATCGTCGAGCTGGCGACGGCGATGCGCATCCCGGTCGCCGAGGTCGGCAACGGCGCGAACCTGCCGCACTTCGACCACCTCGCCGACGGCGGCTGGTTCGCCGCGAACGCGCACGGCTTCACGCAGCCGTCGGTGCCGTACCGGCTCGGTGGCGGTGCGGCCCCGCGACCCTTCGGAACCGCGCCGACGATCGGGCGCGACACCGCACGACACCGTGCCCGGGTCGACGCCACGCCCGCGCGACCGACGAACGCCGTCGCCGGGGAGCCGCCGTTGCCCCTCGCGGGCGTACGCGTGCTCGACCTCACCGCGTTCTGGGCGGGACCGCTCATCGGCCACGCGTGCGCCATCCTCGGCGCCGAAGTGATCCACGTCGAGTCCACCAAGCAGCCCGACGGCATCCGCTGCAACACCACCCGGCCGATGACCGAGCCGCAGTGGTGGGAGTGGTGCCCGATGTTCCAGGGTTCGAACACCAACAAGCTCGATCTCGCGGTCGAGCTCGACACCCCGCGTGGCCGCGAGCTGTTCCTCGACCTGGTCGCGGTGAGCGACGTGGTGGTCGACAACTTCAGTCCGCGAGTGCTCGAGCAGCTCGAGCTCGACCAGGACGCGCTGTTGGCGCGGAACCCGGAGGCGATCGTGCTGCGCGCGCCGGGGTACGGCATCGACGGTCCGTGGCGCGAGCGCCTCGCGTACGCGCCGACGATCGAGGCGCAGGCGGGGATCGCGTGGACCACCGGCTTCACCGATCGGGGCCCCGAACCGCCGTCGGGCATCGCCGACGCGCTCGGTGGAGCGCACGCGACGTTCGCGCTGCTCCTCGCGCTCGAACACCGGCGTCGCACCGGTCGCGGCATGTTCCTGGAGTGCCCGATGGTGGGCGCGTCGCTCAACCTGGCCGCGCAGCAGGTGATCGAGCACTCGGCGTACGGACGGCTGCTGGAGCGACTCGGCAATCGCTCGGCGACGTGCGTGCCGCAGGGCGTCTACCGCAGCGCCGACGTCGACCCCGACGGCACCCAGGACCGCTGGGTGGCGATCTCCGTCGCCGACGACCGGCAGTGGCGCGCGTTCGCGGCGCTGCTCGGCCTCGAAGCGCATCAGCGCGGCGACCATGACGCGCTCGATGCGCGGATCACCGAGTGGTGCGCATCGCGGTCGAGCGACGACATCGTGCGATCGGTGTCCGGCGCCGGTGTCCCGTGCGAGCCGGTCGTGCGCGCGCACGAACACGACACGCTCCCGCCGGTCGTCGCGCGCGGCCTGTTCGAGCGGGTCGAGCACCCGGTCACGGGCGCGGTCGACTACATCGGTGCCCCGTTCCGGTTCACGCATGGACCCCGCGTGCACCACCGGGTCCGCTCGCCGCTGCTGGGCGAGCACAACCGCGACGTGCTCACCCGCATCCTCGGGCTGAGCGCCGCTGACGTCGACCGACTCGAGGCCGACGGGGTCGTCGGCGACGTGGTCGTGGGGGGCGTGCTGCATTGAGGTAGGTCTGCACTGACTTGCGCTTCTCCGGTGCAGCTTCCAAGCTCCGGCGGTGGAACCTGGAGGAGTCGCCGTCGTCACCGGTGCCAGTCGCGGCATCGGTCGCGCCATCGCCGTCGATCTCGCGCGCGCGGGCTTCGACGTGGTCGCGACCATGCGCGACCCGAAGGCGGGTGAGGGACTCGCCGACGAGGTCGGCGACACCACCGGCTCGATCACCGAGCCAGCGCCTCGACGTCGACGATCCCGCGTCGATCGAGCTCCCCGTCGATCTGCGCGTGCTCGTCAACAACGCCGGCATCGAGCGCGACTACCTCCCGGTCGAGCACGTCCCCATGGACCAGTGGCGCGACGTGTTCGAGACCAACGTGTTCGGGCTGGTCGAGGTCACACGCCGGGCGATCCCGATCCTGCGCGCCAACGGCGGCGGCGTGCTCTGCTCGGTCACGTCGTCGTCGATCCTGGTGCCGGTGCCGTTCTACGCGGTGTACCGCGCGTCGAAGGCGGCGGTGAGCGCGCTCAACGACACGCTGCGGGTCGAGCTCGCGCCGTTCGGGATCCGGGTCGTCGAGATCATGCCCGGACCGGTCGAGAGCGACATGCTCCACGACTCCGACCGCATGTCCGAGGCGGCCGAGCACGACGAGTACCGCGCCATGGCGGAAGCGGTCTACGAGGGCCGCAAGGCGATCCGCGGTCAGTACGCGCCCGCACTCGAGGCGGCGGCGGCCATCCGCGCCGCCATCCTCGACGACGACGGCCCGATGCGCCACGGCTGCGAGCCCATGTCGTTCGGGATGCTCGACCTGTGGCGCGCGTCGTCGGACGAGGACCTGTACCGCTCCATGTCGGGCCAGTCCTGAAGGAGGAACCGTGACCGAACGCATCATCTCCGCCGACTCGCACCTCGAGCTCAAGCCCGAGAAGATCCTCGGCCACCTGCCGCGCCAGCACCACGAGGCGTACCAGGACGCGCTGATGGCGCAGGCGCGGCGCATCCTCGAGGGAAAGCCGCAGAAGCAGCTGAAGAACAAGCCCGGCGCGGCGGCGCCGACCGTCGGGCTGCCGACCGAGAAGCCGTGGGAAGCGGCCGGCCGACCCGGCGCGTACGACCCGCACGCGCGGCTCGCCGACATGGACATCGACCGGGTCGACGCCGAGGTGCTCTACGCCAGCGCGACCGGCGGGGCGGAGTTCTACTCGTTGGACGCCGATGCGTGCCTCGCCGCGTTCCAGGCCACCAACGACGCCGCGATCGAATTCGCGTCGGTCGACCCCTCGCGGCTCATCCCCGTGTACATCCTCCCGTTGCACGACGTCGAGTGCGCGTTGAAGGAGGTGCAGCGCATCGCCAACGAGGGCGCGCGGGCGGTGCAGCTCCCGCTCTACCCGTCCGACGTCGATCTCGCGCCGTACTGGGACGACGTGTACGACCCGCTGTGGTCGGCGATCGAGGACCTGGGCATCCCGATCAGCCAGCACACCGGCGCCAACGAGTACCTGTTCGAGCTCATGGACCGCGACCCCACGCCGGCGAAGGGCATCTTCCAGTCGTTGCCGTCGATGTACATGGCCGAGGCGATGGCGAGCTGGTTGCTGCCCGGGATCTTCGTGCGGCACCCTCGCCTGCAGGTCGGTTTCGTGGAAGCTGGCCTCGGCTGGCTGCCCTACTTCCTCACCCGGCTCGACCGCATGAGCGACCGCCACGGCTGGGAGCAGCTGGGCATGAACCTGCCCGAGAAGCCGAGCCACTACTGGCACCAGAACATGTTCGCCACGTTCGAGGAGGACGAGTTCGGCGTGCTGAACCGCCACGAGATCGGCGTGGAGAACCTGCTCTGGGCGACCGACTACCCACACCCCGACTGCACGTGGCCGGAGTCGCAGCAGGTGATCCACACCCACTTCGACGGCGTGCCCGCCGACGAGATGCGCCTGATGGTCGGTGGCAACGCGGCGAGGATCTACCGCCTCTAGTCAGACCGTCATCCCGTCGGCGACGAGCTGCCAGAGCTCGTCACCGGTGGGCTGCGCGGTGCCGGTGCCCGCGATCGCCATCTCGGTGACCGTCCGCACCGACGACAGGAGGAACGTCGCGAGCAGGTCGGTGTCGAGGTCGCCGCGGATCGAACCGTCGTCGATCGCGGCGCGCAGCAGCTCGTAGGCGAGGACGCGCAGCGGGCGGTAGGCGCCCCACGCCTTCGCCGGCGCGGCATGGTCGAGGTGCACGGAGAAGATCGTGAACGCGGCCCCGGAGCCGAAGACGGGGTGCCGGCTCTCGGTGGCGAGCTCGAAGTACCCCACGACGAAGGCCCGCAGCCGTGCCACCGGGAGCACCTCGGGCTCGATGCGCAGACGCAGCTCGGCGACGCCGCGCTCGAGCGACTCCTCCAACACCGCTTCGACGAGCGCGTCCTTGCTCTCGAACAACTGGTAGAACGCGTGCAGTGAGAGGTGCGCGCGGTCGACCACCTCCTGGAGCGTGAACTCGAGGCTCTCGCGTTCGGCCACGAGGTCGAGCGCGGCATCGACGAAGCGGGTCGACCGCTCCTGCGCGCGGGCGCGCGCCTTCTCGATCGACCGCTCGACGGCGACGTCGCGCAGGCTCGGCGCGTCGGTGTTCGCGGTCACGCAACCGGCTCGGCGACGCGGGTCGGGAAGCCGAAGACGCGCGCCGCGTTGTCGAACACCACCGCGTGCGCATCGGCGTCGGTGGTGTCGATCAGCAGGCGATCGAGCACCGGCGTTGGATTCCGGATAGGTGCTCTCGGGGTGCGGGTAGTCGTTGCCCCAGAGCAGGCAGTCGGTGCCGGTGAGCGGGATGTTGTGGAGCGCGACCGGGTCGTCCTGGAACGTGGCGTGCACCTGACGCCGGAGGTAGTGGCTCGGCAGCTCGGGGAGGATCGGCTTGGTCCAGCCGTTGCGTTGGTGCGCGGTGTAGTACTCGTCGAGCGTCGACATGGTCCACGCCATCCATCCGGCGTTCACCTCGACCATCACGACATGCAGGGCCGGATGTCGCTCGAGCACACCGCTGCAGCTCAACAGCGCGGCGGCGCGGGGCGCCATCGACTGCGTCGCGAGCAGGTTCGCGGTGGGCGAGCCCCACCCGCGGTAGAAGATCATGTCGTGGCCGGTGCCCTGGTGCATCACCGCCGGGATGCCGACCTCCTCGATGGTCGACCACAGGGGCTCCCACACGGGCAGGTTCCACTCCGGGGTGCCGACGAGCGGCAGCAGCAGCCCGCTGACCGACGGCTGCGCGGCGACGCGACGCACCTCCTCGGTCGCCATCTCGACGTCCCAGGTGGGGATCATCGCGGCAACACGGATGCGGTCGTTGCCGCCGAGCCGTTCGAGGATCCAGTCGTTGTAGACCCGGCAGCACTCGCGCCCGACCGTCGGATCGGTGACGTTCCACGTGTAGAGGCCGATGGTGGGGTAGATGATCTCGGCGTTCACGCCGTCGCTGCGCATCATCTCGAACCGCACGTCGGGTGCGACCGCCGCAACGCGCGCCTCCTCGTTGGCCGCGGCCTGCTCCGCCGACACGTCGGACCAGCCGAGCGGGCTGTCGTCGACGACGAGGCTCCAGCCGCCGTCGGCCTCCACCTGGATCCGGCGCGGCGCCCGGTCGCGGAGGTCGGGCGCGAGTCGCTCGTACCAGAGGTCGTGCGGTTCGTCGACGTGCGAGTCGGCGGAGATCTTGGGCAGGTCGGCGGCGTGCATCCGGATCTCCTCTGCGTCCCACGGCTCGGTCGCGTCGGTGTTCTGGAAAAGCAGAGTAGCATTCTGGAAATGGAGAGCCAAATCCTGCGCCGCCACGACGTCTCCCTCGCCCCGGAGCAGGAGGAGCTGCAGGCTGCCTTCGCCGCGCTGTTCGAGAAGGAGAGCCCGCCCGAGCGGGTGCGGGCGAGCGAGCCGCTCGGCTTCGACCAAGAGCTCTGGTCGACCCTGGTGGCGACGGGGGCGCTCACCATGTCGGTGCCCGAGGAGGCTGGGGGCGACGGCGGCGGTCTGGTCGAGGCCGCGCTGGTGGCCGAGCAGCTCGGACGGCGCGCCGCGCCGGTGCCGTTGATCGAACACGTCGTCGCGTCGCGCGTGCTCGGCCACCGCCGACGTGTCGCGCATCGCCACCCTCGCCTTGCATCCGGTGGCGGTCGGCGCGCGTCAGCTCGTCCCCGCCGGCGCGGTCGCCGACGTCGTCGTCGGGTTCGAAGGTGAGGAGCTGGTGGCGTTCGTCGCCGACGACGCGCCCGTGCCGGTGGGCAACCTCGGGTCGGCGCCGCTGGCGTGGCGCATGCTGTCGGGTGCGGGCACGCGCACGGTGCTCGCGTGTGGTGCCGAGGCCCGGACTCGCTTCGACGTCGCGGTGCGCGAGTGGAACGTGCTCATGGCCGCGGCGCAGACCGGCGTGGCGCAGGGTGCGCTCGACCTCGCGGTCGCGTACGCCAACGAGCGCGAGGCGTTCGGGGTGCCGATCGGTGCGTTCCAGGCGGTCGCGCACGCGCTCGCCGACGTCGCCGTCGGCATCGCGGGCAGCCGGCACCTCGCGTGGCGGGCCGCGTGGTACTGCGACCACGAACCCGCGCTCGCCGCCGAACCGGCGCTGGTCGCGTCGCTGCACGCTGCGTGACGTCGCGAACCGTGCCGCCAGCGTCGGGATCCACGTGCAGGGCGGCTTCGGGTTCACGCTCGAATCCGACCTCCAGCTCTACTTCCGCCGGGCCAAGGGGTGGACGGTCGTGAGCGGCGACGCGCACGACGATCTGCTCGCCCTCGGCGACCTCCGCTACGGCACGCCGGTCTGAGGGGAGACGGCACATGGACTTCAGCGCCATCGAGTTCGACGACGAGCTCCGTCGGTTCCGCGACGACGAGGTGCGGCCCTTCCTCGACGAGCAGCTCACCGACGACGTCCTCGCCCGCGAACGGCACGAGGGCAACGGCTTCGTGCCCGCGTACCAGCGCGCCCTCGCCGATCGCGGGTGGCTGGAACCGTGGCTCGACGACGGTCCGAGGCTCGATCCGGTCCGCGCCGCGGTGCTCGACGTGGAGCAGGCCGCGCGCGTGGGCCCGTTGTTCCCGGTCCAGGGCTCCCACGCGCTGGTGATGCAGGTCGTCCGCCAGTTCGGGAGCGACGAGCTGAAGGCCGAGCTCGCCGAGGGTCTGCACGCGGGGGAGATCCAGGCGTGCCTCGGTTACACCGAGCCCGACTGCGGGTCCGACGCCGCCGCCATCCGGACGCGCGCGGTGCGCGACGGCGACGAGTGGCGCATCACCGGCCAGAAGATGTTCTCCACCGGTGCGCACCTCAGCCAGTTCGTCATGCTCACCGCCCGTACCAACCCACGACGTCGCCAAGCACCAGGGCATCACCATGTTCCTGGTGCCGCTCGACGGCCCGGGCATCGACGTGCAGGGCATCGGCACGCTCGGCGGCGAGCGCACCAACTTCGTGTACCTCGACGACGCGCGCGTCGCCGACCGCTACCGGCTCGGTCCGGTCGACCAGGGCTGGGCGATCGCGTCGGGCGCGCTGGCCGCCGAGCACGGCATGGGCAACGCGTCGAGTGCCGACCACCGGACCGCCGAGCTGCGCAACGTGATCGCGTCGACCGCAGGTTGGCAGGGAACCTTGCGCGACGTCCTGGCGGCGGCCGAGCACTGGGCCGCCACCACCCTCCGGCCCGACGGCGCACGCGTCATCGACGACCCGGTGGTGCGGGCGCGGCTGGCGCGGGTCGCGCTCGACTGCACGGTGTCGGAGTTCACGCCGAATCCGTTCCGACGTGTGGTCGCGTCCGACGTGTTCGTCCGCGACGTCGCGGATCTGGTCGAGCTCATCGGCCCGACCGCGCTGATCCCCGAAGGTGAGGACGGTTCCGTCGAGGACGGCATGATCGAGTGGGCGCACCGGTTCGCGCAGGGCACGTCGATCTACGGCGGCACCACCGACATCCAGCGCAACCTCATCGCCGAGCACGTGCTCGGCCTCCCGCGCCACCGCGCGGTGCTGCGCCGCTAGTCCGCTGCTGCGGGCCGGTAGCTGTTCCAGCGGAGGTGGTCGGCCGCGGGTTCGCGCGGCGTGACCGCGAAGTCGGTGCCCTGGGTGTACGCGATCGGGAACAGGCCGACCTGCATCCACTCGTCGAACGGCACCCCGAGGAGCTCGGCCATCTCGCGCTCGCGGAACAGCGTGAGCGTCGTCCACGCGGAGCCGAGACCGCGGGAGCGCAGCGCGAGCATGAACGACCAGAGCGTCGGGATCACCGAGCCCCAGCGGCTGGCTTGCCAGAACACGCCCGTGCGGTCGGCTTGCGCGCCGACACCGAGGCCGTCGGTGCGGCCGGCGACGATCGGCACGCACAGCACGGGCACCTCGTGCAGGTGGTCGCGCAGGTGGAACACGCTGCGAGCGATGCGTTGCTGCTTCTCGGTGCTGCGGTCGACGTTGTCCTCGGGTGCGTCGGTGCGCGGGCGGTCGATGAAGCCCTGCATCGCGTCGCGGTACAGCTCGGCGATGGCGAGCTTGCGCTCGGGGTCGTCGACGCAGACGAACGTGTAGGGCTGGGTGTTGGAGCCGTTGGGTGCGTGCACCGCCACCTCGAGGCACTGCTCGATCACCTCGCGCTCGACCGGTCGCTCGAGGTCGAGGCGCAGCCGCACCGACGGCGTCGTCATGAGCAGCTCGTCGGGGTCGTGCACCACGAGGTCGCCCTGGAAGAGCCGCTCGTACGCGGCGAGCGTGCCCCAGTGCTCCCACACGCGGTCGATCAGGCCGTCGTCGTCGAAGCGGAAGAGGAAGCCGTAGAAGTTCGCGTAGTCGCGCCCGCCGAGGGTGGTGGCGGTGTAGTGGTGCTGGCGGAACACGTACGGACCGTCGGCGATGGTCTGCACGTCGTGGAAGCGCGCGGTCGTGAGGTCGTAGCGATCGACCTTGCGCCCGCTCAGTGGTGTCGGCGACGGTGCGCGCCCCAGGACGACGCGGCCGATCTCGTCCTTGCCCACGAACGTCGTCTGCCCGGGCGCGGCGGGGAACTTGCCGATGCCGTTGAACCACTCGCAGTCGTCGCTCATCAACGACAGCCGGTCGAGGTCGCGCGGCCCGCTGAAGAACTGCTCGACCACCCCGAGGTTCTCTTGGCGGTCGTCGCTGGCCACGGAGGGCAGTCTGCCTGCTCGCGGCGGCTCGTCGCACTCCGAACCCGGGTACGATCCCGGATCCTGAAGACGCTGACCGACCACGAGGTCCGATCCGCCGCCGACCTGCTCGTCGACGCGCGTGCTGGGCGTCGAGCGCTCGCCGCGCTCCCGGACGACCTCACGCCCGAGCACACCGGCGACATGCAGCGGATCATCAACGCGGTCAGCGAGCGGATCGACCGGCCGATCGGAGGCTGGAAGGTCTACACGCTGTACAAGCCGATGAACCCGCCGGTGTACGCGCCCATCTACGACGTGTTCCCTGACGGTGCCTCGATCCCGGCCGCGATCTCGCCGGCGCGGCTGATCGAACCGGAGATCATGTTCCGGGTCGATCGCGACCTCCCGCCGCGAGTTGCGCGCTACCCGGTCGACGAGATCGCCGACGCCGTGACCGCGATCGTCGGCTTCGAGATCATCGGGTCTCGCTTCCAGCGTGACGCATCGTCCACCGGTTCGGGCTCGCTCTACGGGGCGTTGTCGGATCACCTGGCCAACGGGTGCATCGTCGTGGGCGAGGAGGTGCCGGGCTGGCGCGACGTCGCGTTCGAAGACGTCCACCTGCGGATGTGCGAGGGCGACCGCGAGCTGGTGTCGATCACCGGGTGCCACCCGTTCGACGACCCCTTCTTCCCGGTCGTCGTGGGGTTGAACCGATTGCGCAGGCACCAGGGCGCTCGGGCAGGTGACGTCATCGTGACCAACTCCTCCACGAGCTTCTTCTCGGTGGGTTCCGGGCGCGTCATCCGCGCCGAGTACGAGGGCGTCGGCGCGGTCACCGCCACCTTCGCGCCGTGACCATGCGGATCGCCGAGCGCGACGGCACGAACATCGCGTACCTCGACACCGGCACGGGTGACCCGCCGTTCGTGTTCGTCCACGGCTGGACCTGCAACCACACGCACTTCGCTCCGCAGGTCGAACACTTCGCGAGCGACCACCGTGCCGTCGCGGTCGACCTGCGGGGCCACGGAGCCAGCGACGTGCCCGAGCAGCGATACACCGTCTCCGCGCTCGCGGACGACGTCGCCTGGCTCTGCGCGCACGCGCGGATCGAACGGCCGGTGCTCGTCGGCCACAGCATGGGGGGCCAGGTCGTCCTCGAGGTGGCGGCGCGTCACCCTGATCTCGCGGCGGCCGTGGTGATGGTCGACGCCGCGCCGATCGTCGCCGGCGCACCCGCCGCCGAGATGGCGGCCCAGATCGGAGCGAGCCTGGGCGGCCCGGACGGTGCCGCGGCACGCGCTGCCATCGCCGACCATGCCGTCGTCGCGCTCGGCGCGGGATCCCGACCTCCAGGCGCAAGTGCTCGACGACATGCTGCGCACGCCCCACCACGTCGCCGTGTCGTGCGTGACCCTCATGGGGGAGTGGGACGGTGAGGCCGCCGCGCGCGCGTGCACCGTCCCGGTGCTGCACATCGGCGCGGAGGATCCCATCAACGACGCGGCGGCGCTGCGGGCGTTGAATCCGCAGATCCGCACCGGTCAGACCGTGGGCGCCGGACACTTCAACCAACTCGAGGTCCCCGAGCAGGTCAACGCGATGATCGAGCGCTTCCTCGCGGTCGCTCTGGAGTGACCGCGAGGTCTCGGGCGGCCGGATCAGACGGAGAGGCCGACGAGCTTGGTGTCGAGGTACTCGTCGATGCCTTCGCGGGCGCCTTCCACACCGAGGCCCGACTGCTTCACGCCGCCGAACGGCGCCGCCGCCGACGTGGGGTTGATGTCGTTGACACCGATCATGCCGAACTTCAACGCCTCGATGGCGCGGAAGGCCCGAGTGAGCGACTGCGTGTACACGTACGACGCGAGCCCGTAGTCGGTGTCGTTGGCCATCGCGATGGCCTCGTCGTCGTCGTCGAACACGATGACCGGCGCGACGGGACCGAACGTCTCCTCGCGGTAGATCAGCATGTCGGGAGTGACGTCGGCGAGCAGCGTCGGTGCGTAGAAGTGTCCGGCGTCGAGTCCGTCGGCGGTGAGGCGCTCGCCGCCGGTGACGAGACGCGCACCCTTGTCGAGCGCGTCGCCAACCTGCCGCTCCATCTTCGCCAGCGCGTCGGCGTCGATGAGCGGGCCGACGGTCACACCGTCGGTGAAGCCGCTGCCGGCCTGCAGCTTGGCGAAGCGCTCCTCCATGGTGGCGGTGAACTGCTCGGCGATGCCGCGCTGCACGAGCATGCGGTTGGGACAGATGCACGCCTGGCCGGTGTTGAGGAACTTCACCGCCGCCGCGCCCTTCGCCGCGTGCACCGGATCGGCGTCGTCGAACACGATGAACGGCGCGTGCCCGCCGAGCTCCATGCTCACGCGCTTCACGCCGGCCGCGGCCTGCTGCGCGATGAGCTTGCCCACCTCGGTGGAGCCGGTGAACGTGATCTTCCGCACGAGAGGATGCGTCACGAGCTCGGGACCCACCGTCTCCGGCTGCGCGCTGGTGACGAGGTTGACGACGCCCGCGGGCAGCTCGATCTCCTCGAAGATCTTGAACACCTCGACCGCGAGCAGCGGCGTCTGCTCGGCGGGCTTCAGCACGATCGTGCACCCCGCCGCGAGCGCGGGCGCGATCTTCCGGGTGAGCATCGACACCGGGTAGTTCCACGGCGTGATCGCACCCACGACCCCCACGGGTTGCCGCAGCACGAGGAAGCGCTGGTCGGCGCGCGCCGACGGGATGGTCTCGCCGTAGACCCGCTTGGCCTCCTCCGCGAACCAGAGCAGGAAGTCGGCGGCGTAGCCCACCTCGTTGCGGGCCATGCGGATCGGCTTGCCCTGCTCCTCGGTCATGAGCTTGGCCAGCGCCTCGCGCCGCTCGAGCATGAGCTGGTACGCCTGGTACAGGTACTTCGACCGCTCGTAGGCGGTGCGGGTCGACCACTCGCCGAACGCGGCGTCGGCGGCCTCGACCGCAGCACGGACGTCGGCGACACCGCCGTCGGCCGCGGTGCCGATCTCCTCGCCGGTCGCCGGATTCGTCGATGCGAACGTCGCGCCCGATGCCGCGTCCCGCCATTCCCCGTTGATGTACAGCATGAGCCCGACAGTACCCGCCGCCCCCGAAACCGGCCCGGGTCAGTGGGTGTGCTTGAGGCCGACGCGGACGGCGTCGCGGCCGGGGACGCTGCGGGTGAGCAGCGCCATGGCGTCGTCGATGTGGTCGAGGTCGAACACCTCGCCGGCGACGACGTCGGCGCGCACGTCGCCCGATTCGATGAGCGCGACCGCGGCCGCCATCGACGCGGGTGTGAACCCGGCACCGCCGAAGAGTTGGAGGCTCTTCAGCACGATGTGGTCGGTGACCATCCCGGGCACCTCGGCGAAGTGCTTCAACCCCGCGAGGAGGATGCGACCGCCGCTGCGGGCCAGGTCGACGGCCATCGGCACGGTCGCGGTGGCGGTGGCGACGTCGAACACGACGTCGGCGCCCATGCCGCGCGTGAGGTCGTAGACCACCGTGTGCGCGTCCTCCTTGTCGACCATCACCACGTTCGACGCACCGATCTCCTTCGCCGCGTCGAGGCGCAACCCGTCTTCCGACGTCCCGGTGACGATCACCTGGCGCGGCTGCTTCGCCAGCACCGCTTCGAGCACGGCGAGACCCTGGTGACCGGGTCCCTGCACGACGACGGTCTCCTTCGGCTGCACGCCCGCGATCTCGACCCAGTGCACCGCGCTCGCCAACGGCTCGAACAGGGTGAGCTGCTCGGCCGGGAGCGCGTCCGACATCCGGTGCAGCTCGGTGCCGGGGAAGATCTCCATGTACTCGCCGTAACCGCCCCAGAGTCCGACGTCGCCGTCGCCGCGCATGTCGGAGTAGCCGTAGAGCCGCAGCGGTCCGGCCGCCATCAAGATCTCGTTCACCGCGACCCGGTCGCCCTCCGCCACGCCGAGGTCGGCGTCGGAAGCGAGCTTCATCACCCGGCCCACGGTCTCGTGGCCCGGCACCACCGGGAACACCGTCGCCCCCGGCACGATCTCGATGCCTTCGTACTGCGCGACGTCGCTGCCGCAGAGCCCGACCGCTTCCACCTGGAGCACCGCCCCGCCCGGGGGCGGGTCGGGGACCGCGAACTCGCGCACCTCGTAGTCGTGGTCGCCCAGGAACACCGCGGCGCGGCACGTGTTGGTCATCGTGTCCTCCGGTTCACCCGATCGCGCCGTCGGCGCGCAGCTTCGCGATCTCGTCGTGGTCGAGGCCCAACTCGGCGAGCACCCGGTCGTTGTCGGCGCCGGCCTCGGGCGACGGACCGCCGATCGACGCCGGAGTGCGACCGAACCGTACGGGCGGCGCGACCTGCACGTAGCCGTTCGCGTCGACGAAGCAGCCGCGCTCGGCGTTGTGGGGATGCGACGGCGCCTCGATCATGCTCAGCACGGGTGTGACGCACGCGTCCGCGCGTCGCGAACACCGCTTCCCACTCGGCGCGCGTCTTCGAGCGGAACGCGTCCTCGAACACCGGCATGAGCGCGGGCCACCGGGCACGATCGTGCTGGGTCTCCGCCAACGTGGGATCGAAGCCGAGGCCCTCGAGCAAGGCGACGTAGAACTTGGCCTCGACCGCGCCGACGGCCAGGTACTGGCCGTCGCTGGTCTCGTAGCAGCGATAGAAGGGTGCGAAACCCTGCGGTTGGTTGGCGCCGCGCGCGTCGACCCAGTGGCCGGCGTCGCGCATCGCGTAGAACAGGGCCATCAACGCGAGCGTGCCGTCGGACATGGCGGCTTCGACCACCTGTCCCTGTCCGCTCTGCTCGCGCTCGTGCAGCGCCGCGAGCACGCCCATCGCCAACATCATCGCCCCGCCCCCGAAGTCGCCGACGAGGTTGAGCGGCACGGGTGGGGGCGCGTCGGGCGGGCCCATCGCCTCCAGCGCGCCGGTGAGGCCGATGTAGTTGATGTCGTGGCCGCCCTGGTCGGAGAGCGGGCCGCCCTGGCCCCAGCCGGTCATCCGGCCGTAGACCAGGCGCGGGTTGCGCGCGAGGCAGGCGTCGGGGCCCACCCCGAGGCGCTCGGCGACGCCGGGCCGGTATCCCTCGACCAGGACGTCGGCGCGCTCGACGAGCTGCAGCGCGAGCTCCTGGCCGCGCGCCTGCCGGAGGTCGACCGTCACCGACTCCTGGCCGCGGTAGATCCAGAGGTGGGGACCGATGGTCCCGTACGCGGGGCCCGCGGGATCGATGCGGATGATGCGCGCGCCCAGGTCGGCGAACAGCATGGCGAGCAGTGGGAGTGGTCCGATGCCACCCAGCTCGAGGACGGTGACGCCCACGAGCGGGCCGGTCGCCGTGGTGCCTCGTTCCCCCGTCACGGGGATCGAGCCTACGGCTCGCCCGATGGTGGCGTGGGAGGACGCGTCAGTCGGGTGGGTCGACGTGGAACGCGGTCTGCGCGTTGGTGCCCCGCTCACCGGTGGCCGTCACCGTGTAGGTGCCGGTCCCGAGCGCGGTCGAGTACGTCGTCGTCACCGTGCCCGCGGCCGATGCGGTGTGAGGTGCACCGGTGTGCGTGCTGCCGTCGGGCTGCGTCACCACGAAGGTGATGAGCTCGGCGGGTTCGGCGCCGACCAGGGTGAGTCCGATGGCGGGCTCGGCAGCGCCGTCGACCAGCTCGGCGTCGATCCGCACTGCCGACGGCGGTGGCATCACGAGCTCCTGGCCCTCGGCCAGGTGGTCGGGGTCGACGAGGCGGTTCGCCGCCACGACCGCGCCGACCGACGTGTGGAACTGCTTCGCGATCTTGGTGAGCGTGTCACCGCGTTGCACGCGGTACGTCGGGGGCGGCGCGGTCGTGGTGGTCGCAGCCGACGGGCGCCGGCGCGGGATCGGGCCACTCCGCTCGGGAGCCCCGAGCAGGCGACGGAGCCGGTTCCAGTCGTCGATGCCGCAGCCGTCGCTGCGGTCGATCGTGACGTCGACGCGCCGGTGCCCGATGGTGCCGGTGATGCGCGCCCGCTGCGGCCCTCCGTACGCCTCGGTGCAGAGCCGAGCCGCCCGGTGCTCGGTCACGACCGCGATGAAGACCGGTTTTCGCACGAGCGCGCACGCCGGTTTCGCCACGTGCCGGAGGAAACCGGTTCCGTGCACCCCGTCGTCACACTCGAGGGTGGCCTCCGACGGAACCAGGACCGACGTCACCGATCCGGTGCGGGCCTCGATGTCGAGTCGCGCGGGCCGCTCGGCCGCCGGCGTTGCACTTCCGACGGCGACGAGGACCGTTCCGAGGAGCGCAACGAACGAGCGCCACACGGATCACCGTACCGCCGCCAGCAAGCGGCGCGACCGCGGCAGGTCTACGGCTCGTCGGGGAGATCGGGCGCCCAGGCCGAACCGTTGATGTGGCTGCCGCCGTCGACGAACAGCGTGTTCCCCGTGAGGTAGCGGCAGTCATCGCTGGCGAGGAAGAGCGCGACCGGCGCGATGTCCTCGTACGTGTCGCCGATCCGACCCATCGGGTTGCTGGCGTCGGCGGCGGCGACGAGCTCGGGGTGTTCGGCCATCACCTCCTTGAAGGTGAACGACTTCGCGGCCGGGCAGATCACGTTGAGCACGATGCCGGTGCTCGCCCATTCGCGCGCGGCGGTGCGCGTCGCGGCCCGGAGCGCTTCCTTGGCGGTGTTGTACTCGAGCGTGCCCATGTGCGCGTTCACGCCGTTGAGCGAGCAGATGTTGATCACCCGGCCGTAGCCCTTTGCCTTCATGGTGGGGAACGCGGCCTGCATCGCCCAGAGCGGTCCGCGGAAGCCGATGGCCAGACCGTGGTCGATCAGCGCGTCGGTCTTGAGCTCGGCGCGACTGATCTTGCCGCCACCCCACGCGTTGTTCACGAGGATGTCGATCGTGCCCCACCGTTCGACGGCGGCGTCGATCATCGCCGCGTTGTCGTCCTTGCGCCCGACGTCGGTGCGCACGAACAACGTTTCGGCGCCGGTCGACGACGCCAACTCGTCGGCGGTGGAGCGCCCGCGATCCTCGTCGATCTCCGCGATCACCAGGCGGGCACCCTCCTCGGCGAAGCGACGGGCGATGCCCTTGCCGATGCCCTCGCCGCCACCGGTGATGACCGCTACCCGCTGGTCGAGCCGTCCCATGTCGTCCCCTTCGTTTCATCCGCAAACTAGAGAACAATGTTAAGGATCTCGGTGTCGCCGTCGCAAGTGCTGCGGTACGCTCCACGCGTGCGACGGGCCGAGGCGCTGGAGCAGATCGAGCGGTCGATGGGCCGCATCGGACGGTCGGGATCGAGCGTGATGGCCGCTCGGCGCCGTGCTGCCAGGGCCGGGGTCGACGTCTCCGCGCCCGGCATGGGCATCCTCGGGGTGCTCGAGCGCGGTGGGGCGCAGCGCGTGTCGGTGGTGGCCCGGCGGGCGGGCATGGTGGTGCCCCTCGCCAGCCGGGAGTTGCGGCAGCTCGAGGAGCACGGATTCGTCAGCCGCAGCACCGACGGGTCCGACGGCCGGGTCGTGGTCGTCACGATCACGGCCAAGGGCCGCGACGCCTACCGTCGCCTGCGGGCGGCGTCGGTCGAGGCCGCGGGTGACGCGCTGGCGGGATGGAAGGCCAGCGAGCTCACCGACCTGGCCCGGTTGCTCGCACGCATGGCCGACGACTTCGGGGCCGCGCGTCCATGAGGGTCGCGGTGGTCACCGGGGTCGGGCCGGGGATCGGCCGCTCGACCGCGCTCGCGCTGGCGCGCGAGGGCTGCGACGTGGTGGTCGCCGCGCGGCGCGCCGACTACCTCGATGAGGTGGTGCATGAGCTCGACGCGACCGGCGTGCGCGCGCTGGCGGTGCCCACCGACACCGGTGACATCACGCAGACGCGTGCGTTGATCGATCGCGCGGTCGACCACTTCGGCCGGCTCGACGTCGTCGTGAGCAGCGCGGCCAAGGGCGCGCCGAACCACACGATCATGCACGCCGACCTCGACGACTGGCAGCAGAGCTGGATGGTCAACGTGCTCGGGCCGTTGGAGCTGTTCCGCGCCGCGGTGCCGCACCTCGCGGCCACGGGCGACGGCGCGATCGTGGCGGTGTCGGCGTTGGCGGTGCGGGCGATCAACCCCGGTCAGGGCGCGTACGCGGCCACCAAGTCCGCGCTCACCGTCGCAGCGCAGACGCTGGCGCGCGAGGTCGGCGTCGACGGCATCCGCGTCAACGTCGTGGTGCCGGGGTTCGTCCCCGGTCCCAACACCGAGACGATGTTCGCCCGGATGGCCGAGCGGCGGGGCACCACGGTCGAGGCGGTGCAGGAGCAGATCGCCGCCGACACCGCGCTGCGGCGGCTGCCGACACCCGACGACATCGCCGATGCCATCGTGTTCCTCGCCTCCGAGCGCGCCCGTTCGATCACCGGTCAGACGCTCGACGTCAACGGCGGGCGGTGGTTCTCGTAGTCGCTACTTGATGAAGTCGCCCTTGATCTCGACGCGGTTCGACGCAGAACAGTCGAACGTGCCCGGCCGCTTCGGGTAGACGCGTGCGAACCGGCCGTTCCGGACCTGGGTGAGGACGAAACAGGAGGTCACCTGCTTCCCTGTGATGTCGGTGGTGCCGATGAGTCCACCCGCGTCGAAGCGCGTGAGGTGCTGCAGGCCGTCGAGCACGGTGCTGCGTGTGATCGCGTTCACGCCCTCGGCCGCCACGATCCGTTCGAGCACCTCGCGGAACGCGAGCGTTGCGGCGTAGGCGTAGACGCCCAGCCCGGACACCTTGTCACGGCCCACGGACCGGACGTACTCGGCGACGGCGGGGTTGGCGCGCATCTCGTCGAACGGGAGGAACCCGATCGGGACGTAGGTTCCGTCGACGGTGTCTCCCGCCGCAAGGAACGAGCGGTCGTAGCACGCCGCTGTGCACTGCCAGACGGTGTCAGCGTCATCGAGTCCCTGGAGCGTTGCTTCCTGCCGGAGCGAGACCATGCTGCTCGCCGCGAGTCCGGTGCTCGCGAAGTTCGACCCGGATGCCTTCATTGTCTGCACCACCGGGGTGTACGCGCTCTGCGGAGCGTTGGCCGACAGCGCGACGACATCGTCGGCGTGCACGCCGGCCTGCTCGATGATGGCGTCGAGCACGTCGTTGCTGGGGTTGATGGCATCCGCCGACTTGATCATGACGCCGTGGAGCGGTTCCTTCGCATGGCGAACGAGATAACGGGTACCGCCCTGGTTGCCGGCGTAGGTCTGGGGATGCTGATCGCGTGTCGCGCAACGCAGCTGCGGCGCATTGACGGGAAACGACACTGGCGCGCACTGCTGCTCCACGGCGGGAACGACGCCGCCGAGGTCCGGCAGCCCGACGGGCTTGCCGGACCGGTCCGGGCATTCCGTCGCGTCGCTCATGTTGGTCATGAAGATGCTCGAGGTCCCGACGAGGGCGAGATCTTGCGCGCACGCAGTGATGAGCGCGTTGCGCGCCGCGTTCGGATTGAGCTTCGAGTCGATGAAGTCGACTTGGAGTCGTCGTCCGGCGACACCGCCGTGTGCGTTGATCGACTTCACCGCGCCGCGGACGCCGTCGACCGAGCTCTGGAACAGTCCGGGTGAGAGCGGCGTGTCGACATCGGCGACGATCGCAATTCGGATCGTCCGCGCGCTCACGCCGATCTCGGTCGCGGCCGGAGCGGCGATCTCGGCTCGCGCGCCCGCGGTCGTGACCAGTGTGCACGCGACGACGAGCAGGACGACACCCGCGACCATGAACGAACGAACCCGCATGTGCTCCCCTCAGGTCGTAAACTAGGACCCTAGTTTAATCGACGACCAGGAGGCGCGGAAGTGGCGCGACGGAACCTGTACCTCTACGAGGTGATCGACATCGTCGGGCAGGGCCAGTACGAATACATGGAGCACCTCTGGAAGGATCCGGTGCAGGACATGCCGGAGATGGACAAGCTCCAGGGTTCGTTCTACGTCTGCGCCTTCGGCGGCGGGCGCTGGCCGCAGGTGGTGAACATCTGGGATGTCGGCGACGAGGGCTGGGCGGGCTGGGCCAAGAACGTCGACCGCCTGAACCTGAAGCGACGGAACGCGTTCTACGACGACTGGTGGGACCAGGCCGCGCAGTGGCGCACCGGTGGGTTCGACCGCCTGTGCGGCGGCGTGCCGGGAAGTCCGGCGACTCGCGAGATCGCCGAGCACGGCGTCAAGGGCACGCTGTTCGTGAACGAGATCCTCGAGGTGCGCGCGGGCACGGCCTTGGAGTTCCTCGCCGCCGTCGTCGAGGAGCGCGTGCCGCTGATGCGTGAGTACGGTCACGAACCGACCGGAATCTACGAGGTCTTGTCGAATCCCCACGAAGTGGTGATGGTGTGGGCGACGGACATCCCTGCGCAGATGACGTGGCGGGCAAATCGCGACGCGGCGCACGGCCTCGGCGATGAAGGCGAACCCGACGAGCGGATCCTCGCGTGGGAGCGACGCTCGGCCGACTACACCACCGGCGGAGCGACTCACGTGATGACGCCGCTCCCGCGCACGGTCTACGGTCCCGACGACTGGGAGGACGCGAGCTTGGAGCAGTGGTTGGCGACATGAAGGGTGCGGAGCGGCTGGCGCAGCAGATCATCGACGACGTCGCGGCGCAGGGTTGGCCGGTGGGGGCGATCATCGGAACCGAACCCGAGCTCGTCGAGAGCTACGGCGTGTCGCGGAACACCTTCCGGGAGGCGGTGCGGCTGCTCGAGCACCTAGATGTCGCGCGCATGCGCGAGGGGCGAAGTGGCGGCCTCGCAATCACCGCGCCGCGCTCGGGTGCGGTCACGCACGCGGCTGCGATCTACCTCAGGTACGAAGGTGTGGGCGTCAGCGAGCTCTACCAGGCCCGCGGCACGCTCGAAGCCGAGATCGTCCGCCTCGCCATCGACCGGCTCGATGGTGCCGGGGAACGTCGACTCCACGACGCCGTGACGCGGGAACGGGAGACCGATGCGCACGCCGGGCCGCACCACACGCGAGAGCTGCACATGACGCTCGCCGAGATCGCCGGCAACCGTCCGCTCGCGCTCTTCCTCGACACCCTCATCTCCTTGAGCGACGAGTATTCGCGACCCGAGGTCACGAAGGGCGATCCCGAGCTCGACGCCGCGATCGAGATCTCCCATCGAGCGCACGCCGGGATCGTGAAGGCGGTGCTGGCACGCGATGTCCCGACTGCCCAGCGGCGCATGCGCGCCCACGTCGCCGCAGTCGATCGATGGATGTCCGGGACCGGGACGAGTGCGACGAGCAGGTCATGACATGACAGACGCCGGTGGCGAGCGCATCTTCTACTCGAGCAGCGTGCACGACGAGCGGGAGATCGAAGCGGTCGTCGAGGTGCTGCGGTCGGGTCCGCAGGGGTTGTGGCCGGGCCGACGCATCGTGCGCATGGAGCGCGAGGTCGCGGCGCGCTTCGGCAAGCGGCACGGCGTCATGTGCAACTCGGGATCATCGGCGCTGTACCTCGCGCTCGAGCTCCTCGGTCTCCCTCCGGGCGCCGAGGTCGTCACCTGTGCGCTCACCTTCTCCACCGACGTGGCGCCGATCGTGCGCGGCGGTTGGATCCCGGTGTTCGTCGACTGCGAGCCGCTGACGTACTGCGTCGAGGTCGACCGCATCGAGGAGATGATCACCGAGCGCACCGGGGCGCTGCTGTTCCCGAACCTGATCGGCAACGCGCCCGACTGGGACCGCATCGCCGAGATCGCGGCGCGTCACGACCTGCCCGTCATCGAGGACTCCTGCGACACGCTCGGTGCCACGTTGCGCGGCTCGCCCACGGGCGGGCGCTCGACCATCAGCGTCACCAGCTTCGCCAACTCGCACATCATCACCGCGGCCGGCAACGGCGGCATGGTGATGGTCGACGACGACGCCTGGCGCGACCGCGCCGTCATGCTGCGCCGGTGGGGGAGGCGATCCGAGGTCAACTTCTTCGGGTCGAAGCGACGCGAGCGCGACTTCTGGCAGGACCTCGACGGCATCCACTACGACAACCAGTTCATCTTCGACGAGGTGGCGTGGAACTTCGAGCCGTCGGAGCTCGGCGCCGCGTTCGGTCTCGTGCAGCTCGAGAAGCTCGCCGAGAACCTCCAGCTGCGGCGTCGCCACTTCGCCCGGTACACCGAGTGGTTCGCCGCGCACACCGACCGGTTCGCCCTTCCCGCGCAGCTGGCGGACCTCGAGACCGCGTGGCTCGGCTACCCGTTGATGATCGAGCCCGACGCCGGCTTCGAGCGTGCCGACCTCCAGGAGTTCCTCGACGGGCGCGGCATCGACACCCGCACCATCTGGACCGGCAACGTCACCCGTCAACCGATGCTGGCCGGCGTGCCGGTGCGAGTGCCGCACGACGGCCTGCCGCACGCGGACGCGGTGATGGAGCGGGGCGTGCTGCTGCCCCTGAGCCACGCCTTCGGCGACGAGACCCTCGACGTCGTCACGAGCACCGTGGAGCAGTTCCTCACCTGATCCCATCAAGGTTGCGTCACCTGGCGGCGTTATACGCCCTTGAGTGACGCAACCTCGTTCGAGGGGGCGCTACTCCTCGATGCTGATGGCGCGTTCGGGGCAGCCGAGCTCGGCCATGCGGGCGTGCTCGAGCTGCTCGGGCGTCAGCTCACCGTCGACCGCCACGAACGCGTGCCCATCCTCGTCGCGCAGGTGGAAGACGTCCGGCGCCGCGAAGTTGCACAGCGTGTGGCCCTGGCACAGGTCGGGGTTCACGATCGCTCGCGCCATCAGAGACCCTCCGCCGCGCGCAGGTTCTCCGGTGCCGGTTCGGCGTCGAGCCGCGCCTGCCAGTCGACCATCACGTCGGCCAGCGACGGACCCTCGCGCGTCCCCGGGGTGAACGTGGCCGGCAGGTGCTTGTACCCGTTGATGGTGCCGATCGACTCGTACTGCTCCACGCCCGAGTGGTCGATGCGGTAGTCGGGCAAGCGCCGCAGCGCCTCGCGCAACATGTACTTGAAGTCGAGCCGGGCGAGGTTCGACCCGATGCACCGGTGCACACCGAGGCCGAACGCGGCGTGCGGGTTCGGGAACCGGTCCAGCACGATCTCGTCGGGATTCGGGAACGACGCCGGGTCGTGGTTGCACATCGCGTACGACAGGAACATGCGGTCACCGGCCGAGAACTCGAACCCCTCCACCTCGCAGTCCTGGGTGACCGTGCGCCCGCCGCCCTGCGCGGGTGTGAAGTGGCGCAGGAACTCCTCGGTCGGCGAGGTCGAGATGGCGCGCATCGTCGACGAGGCGCGGCCGTTCCTCCGGATGCGCGTCGAGCCAGTCGAGCGCGCCGGCGAGCAACGACGTCGTGGTGTCGAACCCGCCGCCGATGAGCAGCGTCACCGTGCCGATGATGCCGTCGTCGGGGAGGAACTCGTCCATCACCTTGGCGTTGAGCAATGCCGAGATCATTCCGGGCCGCGGTTCGGTCTTGCGGATCTGCACGTACTCGGCGAGCCGACCGACCATGCGCATCGTCGCGTCGATCATGCGGTCCCAGTTCGGGCTGTCGGGCGCCGTGTACACCTGCATGTGGGCAGGCTCGCAGTAGATCTCCCAGTCGGCGAGCGGCAGCCCGAGCATCGCCATGGTGAGCACTGCCGGCACGATGTTGGCGAAGTCGTCGACGAAGTCGAGCCGGCCGGATTCGATCACGTCGTCGATGCACGCCTGGGTGAAGTCGGCGACGAACGGGTCCCAGACCTTCACCGCCGCGGGGGAGAGGAACGGATTGAGGATGCGCCGGTACTCCGACTGCTCGGGCGGGTCCATCTCGATGAACCCGCCGCGGGTCGACCCGCGCTCGGGGATCGAGATGCCCTGGTAGCCGTTGCGCTCACCGTCGGGATCGTGGTCGTTCGAGAGCAGGTCGGTGCGCTTCGAGATCGCGCTCAGCACGTCGTGGCCGGTGACCACCCAGAACCCGTCGTGGTTGCTGCTCCACACCACCGGGCACTGCTCGCGCAGCTCATGGGCCTTCGCCGGATACGTCTCGCGGTACTCGGGCGAGTGCTGGTCGAACTCGACGACGACCCGATCGTCCGTTGCCATCGGAACCCCCCGGTGCTGCGCTGGCCAGTGCGCTTACGCTATTGGCGCTGGGTGTCACTGCACCACCGACCCGCCCCGCGCTCAGCGCGGGACGCGCACCGGCGCCTCGAGCACGCCGACGAGCACGTCGGTGAGGTTCTCCACGAACGTCGGCTCGTCGAGCTCGGGCTCGCGCTTGTGCGCCTCGATCACGCGCGCGCGTTCCGCCATCGCCACCGTCATCAGCATGATCATCTCGACGACCCGCTCGCGCCGCACCGGCGCGGCGAGCTCGGGCGGCCGCGCTTCGAGCAGCTCCAGGATCTCGATGAGAAACGGACCCGTACCGGGCGCAGGCTCACGCCAGGTGCTGAACTGCGCCGACAGCTGGGCGACGATGCGCAGGTAGTCGCGATCCTCGGCGCGGGCGAGGTTCGCCGCGTAGGGCACGACGAGGGCTTCAACCAGCTCGCGCGTCGACGCGTCGCGACCGATGCGGTCGAGCAGTTCGCCTCGCGCGACGTCGATCGGGTCACCGTGTCGACTGAGGATGGCGTCGAGCAGACCCTCGCGCGATCCGAAGTGGTAGTTCAGCGCGGAGACGTTGCGCTGCTCGGCTGCCTCGGTGATCTCACGCACCGTGACCTGGTACAGGCCGCGCCGCGCGCGAACAGCCGCTCCGCTTCGCGGAGCAGCCGTTCCTTGGTGGCGGTCGAATCGCGCGGCACGACGAACCAGAGCGTCGTCCGCCCTAGAGCTGGACGAGCGCGCTCTCCGGGATGACCGACGGCCACTCGACCCCGTCGGGCAGCGGGTGGTTGAACTTCGCGTACTTCGGCTTCGCCGTGGCGCGGTAGCGGTCGGTGGAGTGCGTGCGGTCGGGGTCGAACTCCGGGATGACCTTGTCGCCGAACAGCTCGAGGCACTGGAGCACCTCTTCCTGGTGCATGCCCTCGACCGGCATGCCGAACACGAGCTGGTCCATGCCGACCTCGCCCCAGCGGGCGATCTGCTCGGCCACCTCGTCGGGCGTGCCGCAGAGCATGCTGCCGCCCTCGATGATGCCGTCGAGCAGGGCCTCGGGGTCGCCGCCCGCCAGGTCCTTCAGCGACAGCGGCGCGCTCGGCCACGTGATCGCGTCCTGCGACTTCGGCATCGAGTCGTGGTACATGTTGACCATCGTGACCAGGTAGCCGCGGCCGTTGCGCAGCGCGATCTTGCGGGCTTCCTCACGCGTCTCGCAGCAGATCACCGAGTTGGTGATCATCACGTTGTCGTTCTTGAACTGGCCGACGGGCTCGGTGCACTTGCTGACGCCTTCCTTGTAGGCGTCGATGCGGCCCTTGAGGTTGAAGATGGGCTCGAAGTTGAACGCGATGGCGCCGATGCCGAGCTCACCCGCGCGCCCGAAGGTGGGCGGGTTGCCGCACGCCACCCAGATCGCCGGGTGACCGCTCCCGTACGGCTTGGGGAGGATGTTGTGCGGCGTGGGCACCGTGAAGTACTCGCCCTCGTACGAGTAGTCCTCCTGCTCCCACATGCGCGGGACTTCCTTGATGACCTCTTCCCACTCGGGCTTGGTCGTGCTGGGGTCCATGATGTTGAAGCTGGCGAGCTCGTGGCTGCCGGCGCCCCGGCCGGTGCCCCACTCGTAGCGGTTGTCGGTGAAGTGGTCGAGCATGGCGGCGCGCTCGGCGTAGCGCACCGGGTGCTCCTTGCGGGGGGAGAGCGAGTTGATGCCCGATGAGAGGTGGATGTAGTCGGTCTGCGACGCGATCCACCCCATCACGACCTCGGGCGCCGACATGTGCGAGTACTCGGTGAGCGAGTGGTGCTCACCGAGCCAGGCGTACTTCCAGTTGTGCTTGTCGGCGAAGACCACGTACTCCGCCTCCCGCATGAGCATCGTGTGCTCCATCTCGGTCTGGTGGGCGGCCGGGCCGGGGATGTAGCCGTTGAGGAAGATGCCGAATTCCATGCTGGGAAGGCTCCTGGGTCGAGGCGTCCGAGTGCGTGAGGGTTCTAATGGTATGCCTTAAAACACGAACCGTCAAGGCGGGGTGTGCCACGATGCCCCCGTGCCCGTCGCGGGGTTCGACCACGTCGCCATCACCGTCGCCGACGTCGACGCCACCATCGCCTGGTACGAGCGGGTGCTCGGTGCCGAAGCCCTGTACCTCGACCTGTGGCGCGAGGGGAAGCTCCCGATCGCCCTCCTGCAGGTCGGCGCCTCCCGGCTGAGCGTGCACCCCGCGTCGGCGCCGGCAGCCCCCCACGCCGACGTCCCCACGCCCGGGTCGGCCGACCTCTGCTTCCGCTTCGACGGCCCGGTCGCCGAGATCCTCGCCCTCCTTGACGCGGCCGACGTGCCGGTCGTCGACGGTCCGGTGCCGCGCCCGGCGGCGAACGGCGCACCCGGCGCGTCGGTGTACTTCCGCGATCCCGACGGCAACCTGCTCGAGCTCCTGACCCTCGACACCGACGGTTGACGGTGGACTTCACCGAGTCGGAAGAGCACGCGATGCTCCGCGCCGCGGCGGGCGACGTCGCCGCTGGGTTCGGGCACGACTGGTTCCGCGAGCAGGCTCGCAGCCGGCGGTCGCGCCGAGGAGCTGTGGCAGGCGATGGCCGCGCCCGGCTTCCTCTCCGTGCACCTCCCCGAGCAGTACGGCGGCGGGGGAGGGGGACTGAGCGAGCTGGTGGTGGTGAGCGAGGCCGCGGCCGCGCAGGGGTGCCCGCTGCTCCTGCTGCTGGTGTCGGCGGGCATCTCCGCCGAGCTGCTCGCCCGCTTCGGCACCGACGAGCAGCGCGCCCGCTGGCTCCCCGGTCTCTGCACCGGCGAGAAGATGGTGTTCGCGATCACCGAGCCCGACGCGGGCTCCAACAGCCACCAGCTCGCCACGACCGCGACGCGCGACGGCGACGTCTACCGGCTGCGCGGCACGAAGACCTACATCTCGGGCGTCGACGAGGCGCCGCGGGTGCTCGTGGTCGCGCGCACGGGTACCGACGATGCCACCGGTCGCGCGCAGCTGTCGCTGTTCGTCGTCGACACCGACGCGCCCGGCCTCGAGCGCACCGCGATCCCCGTCGAGCTCACGATTCCGGAGAAGCAGTTCCAGCTGTTCTTCGACGACGTGGAAGTGCCGGCCGACCGGCTCGTCGGGGCCGAGGGCGACGGCCTGCGCCAGGTGTTCGACGGGCTCAACCCCGAGCGCATCCTGAGTGCGTCGATCCTCACGGGGATCGGCCTCTACGCGCTCGCGCGCGCGTCGATGTACGCGCGCGAGAGCGCGAGGTGTGGGGCGTGCCGATCGGGACCCACCAGGGTGTCGCCCATCCGCTGGCGCGGGCCAAGGTCGAGCTCGAGCTCGCCCGCCTCATGATGCAGAAGGCGGCCTGGATGCACGACCACGCCGACGACCGCGTCGCGGCCGGCGAGGCTGCCAACATGGCGAAGTTCGCTGCAGCCGAGGCCGGTGCGCACTGCCTCGACGTCGCCATCCAGACCCACGGTGGCAACGGCATGGCCACCGAGTACGGCCTCGCCGACCTCTGGGGGCTCGTGCGGCTCCTGCGCATCGCGCCGGTGAGCCACGAGATGATCCTCAACTTCGTCGCGCAGCAGTCGCTCGGGCTCCCCAAGTCCTACTGACTCCCGACGTTCTGGCGCCCTTCGACGGCCCATATGGCGGTCCAGCGGCGCCAAAACGGAACGGTGCTGCGACGCTGCGGCAGACTGACGGCATGCAGGCTTCCGCACAGCGCTACGTCGGACACCGGGTCGCGAGGGTCGAGGATCCGCGCCTGCTGACCGGGCACGGCAGCTACGTCGACGACGTCACCGTCCCCGGCATGCTCCACGCCCACTTCGTGCGCAGCCCGCTCGCGCACGCCCACATCCGTGGCATCGACGTCGGCGAGGCGCGTCGCCACCCGGGCGTGGTCGCGGTCTACACCGGCGCCGACATGGAGGCTCTCACCCACCCGTTCATGGGGTTCCTCCCGCTCCCCGACCTCTACCACCCGATGTTCTTCGCGCTCTGCACCGACAAGGTGCGGGTGGTCGGTGATCCGGTGGCGCTCGTGATCGCCGAGTCGCGCTACGTCGCCGAAGATGCCGCGCAGCTCGTCGTGGTCGACTACGAGGAGCTCGCACCGATCGCGACGATCGAGCACTCACTCGACGCGACCCGTCCCGCGATCTGGCCCGGTCCCGGCGGCAACGTGCTGCAGCGCGACCGGCGCAGCTGGGGTGACGTCGACGCCGCGTTCGCGCAGGCCGATCACGTCGTGCGCGAGCAGTTCGTGCAACACCGTTACTCCAACCAGCCGATGGAGACGCGCGGGTGCGTGGCCGAGGTCGACCCCGTCGTCGGCACGGTGCGATACCACTCCGCCACTCAGAACAGCCACGTCCTGAAGTGGTCGTTGGCCGCGCTCACTGGACGCCGACCGGTGTGGCAGTCCCTGGTGGAGATCGCCCGTCAGCGCGAGCGCATGGCCGGGCTCCTGCAGAAGGCCAAGGCGATGGCGGCGGCCAACAAGTCGTCGGGCGCGGGCGACACCACCAAGCACGCTGCCGTCGAGGAGCCGATCGGTGAGGGCCTGTCGGCGCCGGCATCACCGGGGAAGGCGATGGCGCAGACGTTCCTGCGCGAGCCGGTCCGCATCGTGCACCTCGCCCGCATGCTCCTCGGGCTCCTGGCCCGCGATCCGGTCACGCTTCCTCGCGTCACTGCCCAGGACATCGGTGGCGCATTCGGGGTCAAGGTGCTCCCGACGCGTGAGGACGTCGCCGTGCTCGCCGCCGCGGTCGATCTCGGTCGCTCGGTGAAGTGGATCGAGGACCGCAACGAGCATCTGCTGGTCGCCGGCCAGGCGCGCGAGGAGACGCTCGACGTCGAAGCCGCGCTGCGCGACGACGGCACGCTGCTCGGTTTGCGCGTGCACATGACGATGGACCAGGGCGCGTACCCCGCGTTCCCGTTCAGCGCGGCGATGTATCCGATGATGATCCGGGTGATGCTGCCCGGTCCGTACCGCGTCGACGCGCTCGACTTCACCACGACCCTCACCGCGTCGAACAAGGCGACCTACGTCGCGTACCGCGGCCCGTGGGCCGTCGAGACCTGGGTACGCGAGCGCATGCTCGATCTCGCGGCGCGCGACCTCGGCATCGGGCGTGACGAGATCCGGCTGCGCAACGTCATCGGCCCCGACGAGCTGCCGCGGAAGATGCTCACCGGCCCGACGCTCGACGTGCGGATGTCGGCCCGTGCCACCCTCGAGCGCGCGCTCGAGATCGCGGACTTCGCGCAACTGGCCCGCGCGGCAGGCCGCGGCACGCGCCGAGGGCCGGTGCGTCGGCCTCGGCTTCGCCACCTTCATCGAGGCGGCGCCGGGACCGCCCGACTTCCAGGAGTCGGTCATGGCGGGCGGTGGCGGTGGGCTGCTCGCCGGCGAGCCGGCCCGCTCGGAGCTCGAGCCCGACGGCACCGTCTCGGTGTTCACGCAGCAGATGCCCCACGGCCAGGGCCACGAGACCACGCTGGCCCAGGTCGCGGCGGACGAGCTCGGCGTGCCCCTCGAGCAGGTGCGGCTCCGCTACGGCGACACGTCGATCACGCCGTTCGGCCTCTCCGGCACCGGCGGCAGCCGGTCGGCGCCGATGGCCGGGGGCGCCGTCACCTACTCGTCCCGCGTGCTCCGCGAGCAGATCATCGAAGTCGCCGCCGACCTCCTGGAGGCGCCGCGCGACGACCTCGTGGTCGACGACGGCGCCATCCACGTGGCCGGCGTTCCCGCGATCTCGGTGTCGTTCGCCGACGTCGCCGCCGCCCGCCCCGACGAGACGTTGCGCAGCGACTTCGCGTACGAAGACGACGAGGGCGGCTGGGCGCAGGCGACGCACGTGTGCTGGGTCGAGGTCGATCTCACGACCGGCCGGGTGCGCATCGACCGCTACGTCGCGGTCGAGGACTGCGGCGAGCTGATCAACCCGAACATCGTCGACGGTCAGGTCAGCGGCGGGGTGGTCCAGGGGATCGGCGCGGTGCTCTACGAGCGGTCGGTCTACGACGAGCAGGCCAACTTCCAGGCCGGCACGTTCATGGACTACCTGCTGCCCACCGCCGCCGAGGTGCCCGAGATCGAGATCCACCACGTGGAGACGCCATCCGACCTCGAGATCAACTACCGCGGTGTCGGCGAGGGCGGGATGATCGTCGCGCCGGCGGCGTTGACCAACGCGATCGAGGACGCGCTCGCGCACCTCGGCGTGCGCATCACCGAGCAGCACCTCCCACCCGCACGCATCCTCGAGCTCGCCGGGGTGATCGAGGCGCCCGGGTCGGAGTGACCTTGCCGCCGCACTACGAGCCCGGCGTCGGATCGTGGATCGAGCGACTGGCGCGTACGCGACCCGACCGGGTGGCGCTCATCTACGGAGAGACCCGGCTCTCGTACGCGAGCCTCGCGGGTCGGGTACGGAGATTGGCCAACGGACTGCGCGACGTCGGTGTCGAGCGTGGTGCACGGGTCGCATGGCTGGGTGCGAACCATCCCGCCTTCCTCGAGACGCTGTTCGCGACGGCGACGCTCGGAGCGGCCCTCGCCCCGATCAACCACCGCCTCGATCACGACACGATCTCGAATCTGGTGCAGCGGTACGCAGCAACGCTTGCGGTCGTCGACCAGGCGTCGGCCGCGGTACCCCTTCCCGGCGTGGTCTCACGGGTGGTGGTGGGCGACGCTTCGGAGGAGGACCTCGAGTACGAAGCGCTCATCGCGCGATCGGGCGACGAGCCCATCACGTTCGACATCGCACTCGACGAGCTGTGCCTGTTGCACCACACCTCGGGCACCAGCGGCGCGCCGAAGGGTGTGATGCTCACGCACGGCAACGTCGCGTGGAACGTGTTCAACATGTGGTCGATCGCGGATCTCAGCGGCGACGATGTCACCATCGCGGTGGCGCCGTTCTTTCGCACCGGCGGCGTCGGTGTGAACATCCTGCCCGTGCTCGCCAAGGGTGGCACCGTCGTCATCCCCGAACGGTCGACAGCCGACGAGCTGCTCGATCTCGTCGCACGGCACGGCGTGACGGTCGGCTTCGCCAACCCCGATGTGCTCGACGCGCTGACGCACGCGCCGGCGTGGACCACGACCGACGTGACCGTGCTCCGACTGCTGATCACCGGCGGCGCACCGGTGCCCGAGCACCTCATCCGGACGTACATGGATCGCGGCGTCACGTTCCTGCAGGGCTACGGCCTGTCGGAGGCCGCACCGCTCGTGCTCCTCCTCGACCCCGAGCGCGCGCTGGGCAAGGTCGGCTCTGCGGGCACGCCGCCGCTGTTCGTCGAGGTCCGACTCGTCGACGGCGACGGCAGGGAGTGCGCCCCCGGCACCACCGGCGAGATGTTGGTGCGGGGTCCGAACGTCATGGCCGGCTACTGGGGCGATCCGGAGGCGACCATGGACGCCATCGACGAGGACGGCTGGCTGCGCACGGGAGATGCCGCACGCCGCGACCCGGACGGGTTCTTCTGGATCGTCGATCGTGTCCGCGACGCGTATTCCTCGTCGGGTCACATCGTGTACCCGGGCGACGTCGAGCGCGTGCTCGCGGAGCATCCTGCGGTCGTCGAGGTGGCCGCAGTCGCTCGCGCCGACGGAACCGACGGTGCCGACGTCTTCGTGGTGCTCGCGCCGGGTCTGCACGCCACGCCCGAGGAGTTGCTCGAGCACTGCCGAGCACGCATGCCCGTCTATGCCGTCCCGCGCGGTCGTGTTCACCGACGCATTGCCGCGCAGCACCGTGGGCAAACTGCTCCGGCACGAGCTCGCGACTCCGAACTGGCCGCGAGGCTCATGATCCCGTTCGTCGACTGGCTCGCGGGACAGACCCGCCGGCGCGACGCGATCGGCGACCTGGCGCGTGACACGCGTCGTGACGTCACGTGGCCGCCCCCTGGCAAGGTCAGCCGCGCCAAGCTGCGTGCGCACCTCGAGACCCACGACGCGATCCCGGGGGCGCTCGACGCGCTCGACGCGGCGTGGGACGAGTGGGACGGACTGCGACGCGAGGAGCGTGATGCCTGATGCCCCACCTCGACGCGGCCCTCGTGCTCGACCCCGACGGTGCAGGCCGCTGGCGCGCCCGTGCCGACGCCGACCACGAGTCGATCAGCGCGATGTTCGGCGGCTGGACCGCGGCGGTCCTGCTCCGCGCCGTGCTCTCCACGGCGGCGAGCGACGCGCAGCCGTCGGCGACGACAGTCAACTTCATCCGCCCCGTCGCGCCGGGGAGTGACGTGTCCCTCACCGCCGCGCGCCTCGGCGGAGGTCGCTCGCTGGAGCACTGGCGCGCCGATCTCCTCGCCGACGACGGTGAGCTGCTCGCGACTGCACTCGCCGTGCTGTCGAACCGACGCGAGACGGAGGAGCACCTGCAGTTCACGATGCCCGCCGTCCCGCCGCCCGATGGCTTGGAGCAGATCCACGCGCCGGGACCCCAAGGACAGCAGACCGAGATCCACCAGGTGTCGGGTGCATGGGGGAGTGGCGACACCCGCGGCCTCCTGTGGGTGCGCGACGCCAACGGTCGCCCGGTCGACGACCTGCAGCTGATGTACCTCGCCGACCAGTACGCACCCCGGTCGTTCTTCTGGGGCGAAGGCATGCGACCGTCGGCGACGATCACGCTCTCGGTGTACTTCCACGCGACTGCGACGGAGCTCGCCGCCATCGGCACCGACTACCTGCTCAACGAAGCGACCGGCACGCGCGGTGTGCAGTCGACGTCCGGACAGCAGGCACGCCTGTGGAGTCGCGACGGCGTGCTGCTCGCCACCACCGAACAGCTCTGCTGGTACCGCTGAACTCACGTCGCCTTGATGGTGCCCTTCATGAAGGTGTGGATGTTGCAGTGGTACGCGTAGGTGCCGGGCTTCTTCACCGTGATCGTCGCCGACGATCCGCCGTCGATGTCGCCGGTGTCGAATGCGCCCTTGTTGGCCGTGAACGTGTGCGCGGTGCCGTCCTTGTTCTTCACCCTGACCTTGGCACCCGCCTTCACCGGGAGCGTCTTCGGTGAGAACGCGAGGTTCTTGATCGACACGGTCGCGCTCTTGGCGCGCGGCGTCGTGGCCCCCGCCGTCACGACGGTGACCACGCCGACGCCGACGGCCAGCAGCGCGGCCACCGCCAGTGCGGCGAGGGGGGACGCGACGGTTCGGCTCGAGCGGTGCAGCATGCCCTCAAGCATGCCGCACCCGGGAGCATCACCCGCCCGACATCGCCGCGAGCATGTGGTCCATCACCTTGCCGTGCTCGACCTGCGGGCTGAACAGCACCACCTCGGCGTCCTCGAGCACGCGCACGCTGTGTCCCGCCGGCCAGTGGAACAGATCCTGTGCCGAGCACTGCTCCGCGGTCCCGTCGGTGTAGGTCACCACGACCGCGCCCGAGACGACGTAGCCCCAGTGCGGTGCCTGGCAGGCGTCGTCCTCGAGTCCGTGGAGCAGCGGCGCGATGTCGGTGCCGGCGCCGAGCGTGAAGAACTCGCCGCCGAGGGTGCCCGCGCCGGACGTGTCGCCGAACTCGGTGGCCTGGCGCGCCACCGCGCCGGGAGCGTCGATCTTCACCGGGATCTCGTTCCTGTTCACGTGCATGGTGCCCTCCTTGGTCGTGTGGAGACACGACTGTCGGCGCAGCGCTCTTGCAGCGCGCTTGCAGGACGCTTGGTGAGGAACCCGGTCCGTTCAGATCCCCATTTTGGGTCGAGTTGTCAGTCGCGCAACCAGCCGCGCGTGCCGAGCTCGGGATGGAGCACGTCCTCGCTCCAGAGGATCTGCCCGGTCGTCACCGCCGGATCGGCGAGCGCGAGCTGCAGCGTGGCTTCGGCGAAGTCGTCGACGCTGGCGAAGTCGGCGCCCTGGTACGCGATGCGGTTGCCCGGGGTGAGCACCGGTTCTGACGGCAGCAGCGCGTTCACCGCGATGCCGTGTGGCGCGACCTCGAACGCGACGGCCTGGGTGAGGTGGTGCATCGCCGCCTTGTTGCCGCCGTACGCCAGCACGGTCGGACCGCCCGGGTGCTCGTAGGGACCGGGACCGGGGACGAACGCGGCGAGCGAACTGATGTTCACGATCCCGCCGCGCCCGAGCTCGATCATGTCGGGCAGCACCAGCTGCATCAGTCGGTAGCTCGCGAAGAGACCGATCTGGAAGTGCAGGCGGTACCCCTTGAGCGGGAACCCGAGGAACGAGCCGGGGCGCGTCGTCGTGGTGCGCGCGCGGCGGCGGCTTCGTCGGGGGACGGGCCGCGTCGTTGCCCGGCGGACGTCCCGGCACCGTGAGGGCCGCGTTGTTGATCAACAGGTCGATGGGTCCGAGCGCGGCGCGCGCCTCGTCGACGAGACGGTCGACGTCGTCGTCGTCCGCGAGGTCGGCGCGGATCGCCACGGCGCGGCCGCCCTCGGCCTCGATCGCGGCGACCGTCTCGTGGATCGTGCCCGGGAGCCGGTCGTCGAAGACCTGTTCCGTGCGCGCGACCACCGCGACGGCAGCGCCCTCGCGGGCGAAGAGCCGGGCCACGGCTTCGCCGATGCCGCGGCTCGCGCCGGTCACGATGGCGACGCGGCCGTCGAGGCGGCAGCCCGACATGGCGGTCACATCACGGTCCGGTACTGCGTGCCGTCGGCGAGTGCCGGGTCGGCGAAGTGGCGGATCATGTTGGTCTGCACGTAGGAGGCGACGAGGGCGCCGCTCTCCGTGAAGACGTCGGCGGTGCCGAAGGTGCGCCCGCGCCCGGCGTAGGGGCTGTGGTGCGCGAGCAACAGCCATTCGTCGGCCCGGAACGGCTCGTGGAACACGATGGTGTGGCCGACGACACCGGTCGAGAGGCCCCGGTGGGCGTCGTCCTGACCGATGCCCGGGTGCGGTCGCAGCGCGGTGGCGATCAGGAAGCCGTCGGTGGCCCACGCGAGCACGCCCTGGTGCACCGACGGATCGTCGGGCAACGAGGGTGCCTTGGCCCACAGGAACGTCTCGGCCGGACCGGTGGCCGCGTCGACCGACCACAGGTCGACCCCGTCGACGATGCGGAGCTCGGTGCCGGGGTACACCAGCAGGCCCTGGTCGGTGGGGGGCGTGTCGGCGGGTGCGGTGACGGGTGGCATCGGCACGTCGTGGCGCACGACGTCGGGCTCGTCGACGTCGAGCAGCACGAGGAAGCGCGCGCACAAGCGCTCGTCCTGCCACGCGGTGACCGTGTCGCTGGCGAAGGTGCGCCCGTCGTGGATCGACTCGACCGCGAGCTCGGTGGGCGCGTCGATGCGTCCGGGGCGCGCGAAGACCGCCTGGATCGAGCGGACGGCCTTGCCCGGATGGCGCAGCGCCGCGGTGACGATCGCCTGGGCGAGGAACTGACCGCCGAACACCACGTCGCGCTGGTCGGCGTTGCCGGTGTTGACGATGGCGTAGCGGTCGGCACTGATCGGTTCGGGTCGCAGAGGCAACGGGATCGTTGACGCTTCGGGCATCTCGCGGACTCTACGAGCGGTGGGGTCGTTCGGCCAGTGGGCGTAGGCTCAATCGAGACCGCGCACTCTCCGGGGGAGCCACGACCATGGACATGAACGACCTCATCCTCGTCAGCGTCGACGACCACGTCGTCGAGCCGCCCGACATGTGGGAGCGCCACGTGTCGAAGGCCGATCTCGAGCACGCGCCACGCGTGATCCACAAGGACGAGATGGACGCCGACGTGTGGACGTTCGAAGGGGCCGAGATCCCCAACGTCGGCCTCAACGCGGTCGCCGGCCGTCCGCCCGAGGAGTACGGCTTCGAACCCACCGCGTTCGACGAGATCCGCAAGGGCGCGTACGACATCCACGAGCGCGTGCGCGACATGAACGTCAACGGCGTGCTCGGCTCGATGTGCTTCCCGTCGATGACCGGCTTCTGCGGTCAGCTGTTCAGCCGCACCCCCGACCGCGACCTCGGCTACCGCCTGCTCCAGGGCTACAACAACTGGCACATCGACGAATGGTGCGGCACGTACCCCGGTCGCTTCATGCCGCTGGCGATCGTGCCCATCTGGGACGTCGACCTGATGGCCGCCGAGATCTACCGCGTCGCCGAGAAGGGCTGTCGCGCGGTCACCTTCTCGGAGAACCCCACCAAGCTCGGGCTACCCGAGCTTCCACAGCGACTACTGGGACCCGTTCCTCCGCGCGTGTGAGGAGACCGGCACCGTGGTGTGCCTGCACATCGGTTCGTCGTCGTCGATCTCGGTGACCTCCGACGACGCGCCCGTCGACGTGATGATCACCGTCACGCCGGTGAACCTGTTCATGTGCGCGGCCGACCTCATCTGGTCGCAGATCTTCCGCAAGTTCCCGAACCTGAAGATCGCGCTCTCCGAGGGCGGCATCGGCTGGATCCCCTACTTCCTCGACCGCATCGACTTCACCTACCAGCACCACAAGGCGTGGACGCACCAGGACTTCGGCGACAAGCTGCCGAGCCAGGTGTTCCACGAGCACATCATCACGTGCTTCATCGACGACCCGACCGGCCTCAAGCTGATCGACGACGTCGGCCTCGACATGGTCACGTGGGAGTGCGACTACCCGCACTCCGACTCCGCGTGGCCGCACGCGCCCGAGGTGTTCATGAAGTCGATCGGCGACCTCTCCGACGACGCGATCAACAAGATCACCCACGAGAACGCGATGCGGGAATTCCAGTTCGACCCGTTCGCCCACCGGCCCAAGGAGCAGTGCACCGTGGGTGCGCTGCGGGCGGAGTCGCCCGACGTCGACGTGGTGACGCGCAGCCCGCGCAAGAAGGTGTCCAACACCGACATCTCGTCGTTCGTGAACACGGCGTCGAAGGTGCTCCAGCAGGACTGAACCGCCACTCCATCTAGTCTCTGCGCCGTGATCGACGACGCGACGACCCTGTGGGAACTGCTGGACCGGCGCGCGCAGGAGTCTCCTGACGCGCCCATGCTCATCGACGAGGCCGACCGCACGGTCAGCTTCGGCGAGTTCCGCGACCGGAGCGAGCGGGTGGCCGCCGGTCTGGTCGCGCTCGGGGTCACCCCCGACACGCCGGTGGCGTGGCAGCTGCCGACGCGCATCGAGTCGATCGTGCTGTCGTTCGCGCTGGCGCGCCTCGGCACCACCCAGGTGCCGATCATCCCGATCTACCGCGAGCGCGAGGTCGGGTCGGTGCTGGAGCAGGCGGGCGTGAAGTTCTTCGCCGTCCCCGGGGTGTGGCGGAACTTCGACTACGAGGCGATGGCGCGGGGTCTGCAGGAGGCGTCGGGTGGCGCGTTCGAGACGCTCGTCGTCACCGACACCTTGCCCGAGGGCGACCCGTCCACGCTGCCGGCGCCACCGACCGACGGCGACGCCGTGCGCTGGCTCTACTCCACCTCGGGCACCACCGCGGCGCCGAAGTGCGTCATGCACTCCGACGGTGGGCTCATCGCCGGCGGCATGGGTCTCGCCTACGCGCTCGAGGTGCAGCCGGACGACGTCGGTTCGGTCGCGTTCCCGTGCACGCACATCGGCGGTCCCGACTACCTCGTGGTGATGCTCGCCTTCGGCATGCCCGCGGTGCTGCTCGAGACGTTCGATCCCGCGAACGCGGTGGCCACGTTCGCGCGCCACGACGTCACCATGGCCGGGGGGAGCACCGCGTTCTACCTCGCGTTCCTCAACGAGCAACGCAAGGACCCGTCGACACCGATCATGCCGAAGCTGCGGATGATGAACGGCGGTGGTGCACCGAAGCCGCCCGAGGTGTTCCGCGAAGTGCGGGCCGAGATGCACCTCCCGGTGTGCCACGGCTACGGCATGACCGAGTGCCCGATGATCACCCAGGGCTCGCCCAGCGACACCGACGAGCAGTCGCCAACACCGACGGCGCGCCGGTGTTCGGCTGCGTCGTGCAGATCGTCGACGAGCAGGGCGCGCCGGTCGCCGCCGGTGTCACCGGCGAGGTGCGGGTCGGCGGGCCGATGCTGGCCAAGGGCTACATGGACCCCGAACAGACCAAGGCCGCGTTCGGCGCCGACGGGTTCTTCAACACCGGCGATCGTGGCTACCTGCGCGACGACGGCCACATCGTGCTCACCGGTCGCACCAAGGAGCTCATCATCCGCAAGGGCGAGAACATCAGCCCCCGCGAGATCGAGGATCTGTTGCAGACCCACCCGAAGGTCGCCGCCGTGGCGGTCATCGGTCTGCCCGACCGCGACCGCGGCGAGCGGGTGTGCGCGGTGGTCGAGACGCCCGCCGACCAGGAGCCGCTGACGTTCGCGGAGATGCAGCAGTTCTGCCGCGACCACCAGCTGATGACCCAGAAGATCCCCGAGCAGCTCGAGGTCGTCGAGGTGCTGCCGCGCAACGCCACGTTCAAGATCCTCAAGCACGAGCTGGTCAAGCAGCTCGCAGACAAGGAGCCCGCCTCGTGAAGTTCGTCTTCAACTACCCGGAGACGTCGGGGCTCGAGAGCGACCTGCTCGACTCGGGTGAGATCAGCGACGTCGCGGTCGCGGTCGAGGCCGCGGGCTTCGACGCGTTCGCGCTCACCGAGCACCCGATCCCGGGTGCGAACTGGCTCGCCCACGGCGGGCACCAGACCCTCGACCCGTTCGTCGGACTTGCCTTCGCCGCCGCGGTCACCGAGCGGATCAAGCTGCTGACGCACCTGTCGGTGGTGCCGTACCGCAACCCGTTCATGCTGGCCAAGACCGCGGCGACGCTCGACCGCTGCTCGAACGGCCGCTTCGTCCTCGGGCTCGGCGCGGGCTACCACAAGACCGAGTTCTTCGCCCTCGGCGTCGACTTCGACGAGCGCAACGCGCTGTTCGACGAGGCGCTCGAGCTGCTGCCGAAGGCGTGGTCGGGCGAGCCGTTCGACGCGGACGGCATCCACTTCACCGCCAAGGGCGTCATCCAACGGCCACGACCCGCGCAGGACCCGATCCCGATCTGGATCGGCGGCAACTCCAAGCTGAGCCGTCGTCGCGCGGCGACGGTGCAGGGCTGGATGCCGATGGGCATCCCCGAGGAGGTGGCACGCACCACGCGCTCGCCGCACATCTCGGGGCTCGAGCAGCTGGCCGACATGATCAGCGAGGTGAAAGACATGGCCGGCGACCGCGCCGGGGAGCTCGACTTCTGCATGAGCTACATGGAAGAGGGCATCCACACGCCCACCGAAGACGTGGATCGCCACTTCGCCGAGCTCGGCAAGATGGAGGCCGCCGGCGTCACCTACGTCAACGTCGGCCACCCGCCCACGACGCCCCAGCAGATGCTCGACTTCATCCAGGCCTTCGGCGAGACCTACATCCGCCCCTGACGATCCGGCGTCGAAGTTGCGCCGTAGTGCCGCAACTTCGACGCAGGTTCGGCCGTGGGGCGCGGTCAGCCCTTGGTGAGGATGGCGCCGGCGGAGAAGGGGCCGACGGCGTTGGTCCACACCGCGACCTCGGCGTCGGCGATCTGGCGCTCGCCGCTCTGGCCGCGCAGCTGGCGCGTCGCCTCGATGCAGAAGTTGGCGCCATGACGACGGCCCACGTTGCACGCGCCGCCGTCGGTGTTGACCGGCAGCGAACCGCCGAGGCGCGTGTTGCCCTCGGCGACGAACGCGCCGGCTTCTCCCTCACCGCAGAACCCGAGCGCCTCGAGCCACTGGAACACGATGATCGAGAAGCCGTCGTAGAGCTGCGCGGTGTCGACGTCGGCGGGCGTGAGGTCGGTGCCCTCCCACAGCTTCTTCGCGGTCTGCACCGGCGCGGTGTGCACCATGTCGGACATGACCTCGAAGTGGAGGTCGCGGATCGCGTTCAGCGCGTACGACTCGACCAGCACCACCGGTTGGTCGAGGTCGCGCGCCCGCTCCTCGGTGGTGAAGATGACCGCGGAACCCGAGTCGACCGGGTAGTCGCAGTCGAGGATGCGCAGCGGCTTCGACACGTAGCGCGCCGCGAGGTAGTCGTCGAGGGTGATCGGGTCGCGGAAGATGGCGTCGTCGTTCATCGACGCGTGGTAGCGCTGCGTGACGACGTGACGACCGAAGTCCTCTTCGGTGGCGCCGTACTGCTGCATGTACCGCTGCGTGAACATGCCCGCCCACTGCACCGGGCTGCCGGCGCCGAACGGGACGATGAACTGACGGTCGCCTGCGGCGCGGTGCAGCATCGACGTCATCGGGTGGTTCGCACCCGCGCCCGTCACCAGCGCCGACGAGCTCGGCTGCTGGCCGATCACCCGCAGCGCGAGCGCGGTGTGGCAGAACCCCGACGCCACCGCGGCGATCGCCTGCGTCGCGGAGTACGAGAACGCGGGCGCCATCATCCCCGACGCCCACCAGTTGACCGGCTCGATGCCGAGCAGCCATGCGTCGTTCAGCGGCTCGGTGCCGACCGAGGTGACGCCGTCGATGTCGCCGACGGTGAGGCCGGCGTCGGCGAGCGCGGCCTTGGTCGCCTGGATCATGTGGTCGTCGATCGAGAGGCCGGTGTTGCGGCCGACGTGCGAGTACCCGCAGCCGACGATGGCGACGCGCTGTCCCGTCGCCATCAGTCACCCGCCGTCGCGCACGGGACGGAAGAACGGCAGCGTGAGCTCGGGGTGCAGCTCGACGAACTCGACCTCGACCGGCATGCCGATGCGCAGGTCGTCCTCGGTGCAGTCGACCAGCTGGGTCATGAACATCAGCCCCGGCTCCTCGTCGAGCTCGACGGTGGCCACGATGTACGGGATGCGGTCGACGTAGAACGGGTGGAACGGCTGCACCGCGATGGTCCAGGTGTAGAGCGTGCCGCGGCCCGAGACGCGCTCCCCGGCCAGCGTCGTCGGACTGGCAGTAGCGGCACAGCACCTTCGGATAGTGCAGGTAGTGCCCGCACGACTGGCAGCGCTGGATGCGCAACTCGCCCTCGGCCACGCCGTCCCAGAAGAACTGGGTGACGGCGTCGGGCTGGGGGAGCGGCGGCCGCGGGCCGCCTCCATGCTCTTCGGCGGTCTCGGTGCTGGTCATGCGGGTGCAGCTGCCTTCCATGCGTGGGCGGCCCCCGACGCGACGAGTGCGTCGATGGTGGCGGCGTCGATCCCGACTTCGGTGAGCACCGCGACGGTGTGCTCACCCAGTCCGGGCGGGGCGCGGTCGAGCTTCACGTCGAGGTCACCGAAGATCCAGAACGCGCCGGGCTGCTCCACGTGTCCGTAGTCGACGTGCTCGTACCGCGCGATCAGCCCCGCGGCGTCGTTGGCGGCCGACGAGAAGAACGGCTCGCCCTGGTCGAGGCGCACCTCGTCGCTCGGCACGCCGGCGTCGGCGAGGGCGGCGAGCGCGTCGGCGACCGTGCCCTTGACCAGCGCGTCGACGCCACCGAGCGCCTCGAGCGCAGCTCGCTGCGCGTCGGTGGCGGCCGCGACCGCGATCCAGCCGTCGGCGACCTCGGCGATGCGGTACCCGGGCGCGATGCCGGTCTGCTCGTGGTCGAGCTCCGGGACCGGCACGATCTCGCCGTTGGCGTCGAGGTAGGTCTCGCTCCCCGTCATCACACCTCCGGCGAGCAGCGAGCCGGCGACGAACTGCGGCTCGCCGGTGCGATCGCGGTGGTACAGCGCGAGGAGGGTGGAGATCAGCGACCCCATCGCGCACATGTGGTCCATGAACCCGAGCCGGTGCCACATCGGGTCGTTGCCCTCGCCCGCGCCGGCGACCTCCCACCCGCACGACGACTGGAAGAGCTGGTCGTAGCCCGGCCAGTCGGCTCGCAGTCCCGCGGGTCCGTACGAGCTGGCGTGGCAGTACACGATGTCGGGGTTCACCGCCCGCACCGTCGCCTCGTCGAGGCCGAGCCGGCGCGCCGCGGGCATGCGCAGGTTGTGGTGGATGATGTCGGCTCGCGCGAGCAACGCGTCGAGCGCGACGCGTGCGTCGGCCGACTTGAGATCGAGCGCGACGCCGCGCTTGCCGCGCTGGCACCCGAAGAACGACCACTCGACCCACCGCATCCCCTCGCCGCCCGGCGGCTCGACCTTCACCACGTCGGCTCCGAGGTCGCTCAACAACATCGGGCCCAGCGGTCCGGCGAGGAACGCGCCGGCGTCGACGACCTGCACACCCGAGAGCGGGTGTTGCGGCGCCGGCCCGGTCGCCAGCGTCGGCGCGCGGGCGCGGCTGCCACTCCGCCAGCACCTCGTCGGTGTGCGCGCCGAGCGCGGGAGCGAACGAACGCATGTGGGTGGGCGGTGTGACCGTGACCGGCGAGCCCGCCATCGCCACCGTCCCGAGCTCGGGGTGGTCGACCTCGATCACGTAGCCGTTGGCGCGCGCCTGCTCGTCGCCGAAGATCGCGCCCAGCGGTGCGGCGGGCTGCACCGGCACGTCGCTGGCCCAGAAGGACTCGAGCCACTCGTCACTCGGATGCAGCAGCAGTGCCTCGGGCCAGCCGTCGGTCTGCTGGAACAACGTGCCCGGGTCGACCTTCGGGCCGTCGGGGCGCACGACCGCGATCGCCTCGGTGAACATCGGCGACTTGGTGGGGTCGCCCATGAGGTGGATCCACACGCCGTCGCCGGTCTCGAACAACGTCGCGCCGGTCATGCCCTTGGGCATGCCGACGGCAAGTGACGGCGACGGCTTCTCGACCCGGCGCCAGTGCATCGCCATCGGCACGAGCGCACCCTGGGCCAGGGACGTGTGCGCGGGACCGGCGTGACCGGTGCGCTGGCGGGTGATGAGGCGGGCCACGATGCCGATCGCGGCGAGGTGCGACGCACACCAGCTCGCGATCGGGCAGCGCAGGAAGATCGGACCGTCGCGGTAGCCCTGCTGCTCGTCGAGCACGCCGAGGCGTGCCATCGTGAGCAGCTCGTCGACGGGGAGGTCGGCGTCGGCGTGGTTCGCGGGCCACGAAAGCACCGAGGACACGATCAGGTGCGGAAACTGCGTCGCCAGCGTGTCGTCGTCGAGGCCCAGCCCGCGCGCGGGTCGGACCGTAGTTGTGCACGACGACGTCGGCCGCGGCGAGGAGCCGGTCGAGCGCGGCGCGGTCGTCGGCGGTGTCGAGGTCGAGCACCACGCTGCGCTTGCTGCGCATCCAGGTGTGGAAGCCGTTCGTGGCACGGTTGGCCGCACCCTCGGGTGGTTCGACGGCCACCACGTCGGCGCCCGCCTCCGCGAGGATCAGCGTCGCCACCGGGCCGGCGATGCCGTCGGACAGGTCGACGATGCGGATGCCGTCGAGGATGCCTGGTTCGGGCGCGCCCTGTGATGCCGCCATCGTCCCCCCGTTCGCGGTCAGGCGCCGAACCTAACGGGTGCCTCGCCGTGCCCACCAGCCGCGTCCACCAGTGCGTGCCGCGTAGCGTGCGACGTCGTGGACGTGCAGCGGTTCGAAGAGTTCGACCGGACGCAGTGGGCGGCACGCCGTCGCGCCACGAGCACGGTCGACACGCGACCCGGTGAGGTCACCCTGGCCGACCTGCTCGAGATCTACGGCCCGCTCGCCGAGCTCGTGGCCGACCGCGCCGGGAGCGCGGCGCCGTTCGTCGTCGCGGTCACCGGCAGCGTGGCGGTGGGAAAGAGCGCCGCGGCCGCCGCGCTCGCCGAGGCGTTCGGCACCGACACGACGCGCGCGCCGGTGTCGGTGGTGTGCACCGACGGCTTCCTGTTCCCCAACCGCGAGCTCATGGCGCGCGGGATCATGGAGCGGAAGGGCTTCCCCGAGAGCTTCGACCACGACGCGCTGGCGCGATTCCTGGTTGCCGTACGCGGCGGCGCGGAGGAGACACACGCGCCGGTGTACTCGCACGCGACCTACGACATCGTCGACGACGCCAGTCAGGTGGTCGAGCAGCCGTCGGTGCTGATCCTCGAGGGCCTGCCGTTCCCCGACGACCACGTCGACTTCACCGTCTACCTCGACGCGGCGACCGCCGACATCGAGGAGTGGTACGTGCAGCGGTTCTGTCGCCTGGTCGCCGATGCGGCCAGCGACGGATCGTCCTTCTTCCGCATGTTCGCCGGCTTCACGCCCCCGCAGGCCGACGCGTTCGCCCGACAGGTGTGGACGTCGATCAACCTGGTGAACCTGGAGGAGTGCATCCTCCCGACCCGCGACGCGAGCGACGTCATCCTCGTGAAGGGGCCCGACCACGCGGTCCAGAAGGTGCAAGTGCGCGTGGGGTGACAACATGACGGCGTGACTTCAACCGAGAACGCCGAACGGGTCGACATGCTCGAGCACGTCTGGAGCTCGATGGCCGAGCTCGGGGGGTCGCTCACCGAGGCCGAGTGGAAGGCGCCCAGCGAGTGCCCGGGATGGACGGTGCAGGACAACCTGGTGCACATCACCGCACTCGAGCGGTTCATCCTCGGCGATCCGCTGCCGTCGGAAGACGTCCCCGACGACCTGCCGCACGTGAAGAACGACATCGGCCGTTCCAACGAGCGTTGGATCGAGTCGCGCCGCGCCTGGACGGGTGCCGACGCGCTGGCCGAGTTCGTCGCCACCACCGACGCCCGCATCGCCCAGCTCCGCGCGCTCGACGACGACGGCTTCGCCGCCGACTCGTGGACCCCGATGGGCCCCGGCACCGTCGCCGGCCTCCTCGGCTTCCGGATCTTCGACTCGTGGGTGCACGAGCAGGACATGCGTCGAGCGCTCGCCCGCCCGGGTGACCTCGACTCCGCCGCGGCGCGGTTCAGCACCGGGATGATGCTCGACGTGCTCCCGTACGTCGTCGGGAAGAAGGTGGGGGCTCCCGACGGTTCCACCGTCGTGCTCACGCTCACCGGCCCGATCGCCGTCACCACTGCGGTGGCCACGACCGACGGCCGCGCCCGCCCCGTCGATCCCGTCCCCGAGGACCCCACGGTGACCCTTTCGCTGGCCTCCGACGACTACGCCCGCCTCGCGTGCGGCCGGAGCGACCCCGCCGAGGCGCTGGTGACGGGGGTCGTCGCCATCGAGGGCGACGTCGAGCTGGGCGGTGCGCTGGTGCACCAGCTCAACTACATGTTCTGAACCCCCGGCAAGGAGTCCCGATGGACCTGGTCACCAACGTCGTCACCGGCAGCAACGCCGACCGCCTCCTGCTGCTCCTGCACGGGTACGGCGCCGACGAGCGCGACCTCGGTGGCCTGCTCGGCTACCTCGACCCCGACGGCCGGTTCGCGACGGTCCTGCCGCGTGGTCCGGTCGCCGCGCCACCCGGGTTCTCGTGGTTCGACCTCACGGCGGGCGAGCCCGACGACGTCGCCGACGCCTTCGCCGAGGCGCTCGCTGCGATCGACGACCTCCTCGACGCCCAGTGCGCCGAGCTCGGCTTCGACCGTGCCCAGGCCGTCGTGGGTGGCTTCTCCCAGGGCGCCGGACTCGCGCTGGCCCTCGCGCTCGGGTCCGTCCGAGCGCACGCGTCCGGCGGGCGTGTTGGCGATGAGCCCGTTCGTCCCGCCCGGTCTGCTCGGCGTCGACCTCGAGCGTGCGCGCGACGTCCCGGTCCTCCTCCAGCACGGCACGCAGGACCCCATGATCCCCACCGCCGGCACCCGCGGTCTGGCCGAGGCGCTGATCGAGGCCGGCCTGCCCGTCGTCTACGGCGAGTACCCGATGGGTCACGAGGTGTCGCTCGAGAGCGTGCAGCAGGCGCAGCAGTGGCTGGCGCAGGTGCACGACGGCGAACGTCCCACCGAGGCGATGCCGGAACCCGAGCCCGAGGGCCTGGTCAAGTCGGTGACGACCGGCGAACTTCCCGACCGAGGTGCTCGGCGCCGACGTGCCCGTGATCGTCGACTTCTGGGCCCCCTGGTGCGGGCCGTGCCGCCAGGTCGGCCCGATCGTCGAGCAGATCGCGGCGATGCGCCAGGGCTCCTACAAGGTCGTGAAGGTGAACATCGACGAGGAGCCCTCGCTCGCGCAGGAGTACGACGTGCAGAGCATCCCGCTCATCGGGCTGTTCCGGAACGGTCGGCTCGAGCGGGCGTCGCTGGGCGCCAAGCCCCGCCCCCAGCTCGAAGCCGAGCTGGGCATGCTCGTCATCCCGTAGCCCTCATCCTCTTGGCGCCGCCGGACCGCCTCATGGGCGGTCGAGTGGCGCAAGAACGGGGTGGTGGGATCAGCCGGGGCGGTTGGCGCCGATCACGCCGGGCCAGATCGGGGTGATCTGGACCACCGTGCCCGTGTGGGGTGCGTGGAGCACGCTGCCGTTGCCGACGTAGATGCCGACGTGGCCGTCCCAGTACACGAGGTCGCCGGGCTGGAGCTGGTCCATCGACACCCGCGGGAACGACGCCAGCTGGTCGTAGGAGCCGTGCGACATGCTCACGCCGGCCTGGGCCCACGCCATCATCGTGAGGCCGGAGCAGTCGAAGCAGCTGGGGCCGACGCCGGCGTAGCAGTAGGGCTTGCCCAGCTGCGCGTACGCGTAGTCGAGCACCGCCGACACGTCGCCGCTGGCGGGCGGGGGAGTGGATCCCGCACCGCCGTAGCTGTAGTCACTGCCGCCGCCACCGCCGCCGCCCCGTGTCGGCGGCTTGCCGCGGCCTGTGCCTGCGCGGCCGCCGCGAGCTGCGCGTCGTACTGCGCCTTCGCGGCCGCGGCCTCGCGCGCCTTGCGCTCCGCTTCGGCCTGCGCGACGAGGTCGGCGAGCTCACCGGTCACCTTCGACTGCAGCTTCGTCAACTCGGCCTGACCGGCGTCGAGCTTGTCCTTCTGCGACTGCAGCTCGTCCTGCTTGGCCTGCGCCGTCTGACGCGCGTCTTCGGCGTCGGCCTTGCGCAGCTGCACCTGCTCCTTGGCCTTCGCGAGCGCGGTCACGATCTCGTTGTCGCGCTGCGCGGCGAGCGAGCTGTACTTCTGCTTCGACGAGAGATCCTGCGCGTTCTGCGCGTCGAGCTCCTCGACCCCGCTGTTCGAACCGCTCTGCGTGTAGACCGCAGCAGCGCGGCGGGCAACTTCGGCGCGCAGCTCCTTCGTCTTCGACTTCGCGGCCTCGACGAGCGCGTCGGCGGTCGCGATGTCGGCGTTCGCCTTGTCGAGCTCGTTCTGGGTGGAGTTCATCTGCTCGTTGAGAGCGCCGAGCTTCTCCGCGTTGCTGTTGATCTGTGCTTCGAGCTGCTGTGCTTCCGCCTGCTTGTCGCTGATGGGGTCGGCGATGGAGACCCCGGGTGCTGCGATCACCCCGAGCGTCGCGACGAACAGGGCGAGCGTGACGAGCTTGAGAGCTCGGCGGTTCATGTGGGGACTCCTCCGGCCAGGCCGTTTCGGTCCTTGCTGAACACGTCGTTGTGCACAACAAACACAGACATCCAACAACAGGACGTCCGCACAGGGGTGGACCCCCGGTACGGACTCCGGGGCACCCTAGCGAACCTTCATGCGCCTCGCCAGCATCCGGGCCACTTGCGGCCCCGGTTGAAGGTCCGTTGAAACTTGCCTCACCCGTTGCGTCAGACCGGCCAGCCGGGCGTGGGCGGGGGATCGCCGGCCGCGGCCACCGTGGGCACGCTCCAGGCCATCGCCTTGCCGATTCCCTTGGCCACCGCCTGCCACTGGACGGGATCCCAGCCCTCGGCCACGGAGCCGAGCGTGGTGTCCTGGCGCAGGTGCACGAACGCCGGGAGATGGGTGAGGCCGAGACTCGAGGCCAATTCGCCATCGGGGTCGACGAACGAGAGGTACTTGCTCTCCGCCTCGCCGAGCACGCCGCGCGCGATGAACTCGTTGCCGACGACGCAGAGCGCGGTGCGGCAGTCGGCGTCACCGAACACGTTGAAGATCCTCTCGGCGATCGGGATGAACACCGATGCCTCGGGGCGCGGCGGCAGGATCACCAGGCAGAGGTGGAACATCGTCGACCAGTCGTCGAGCGTGCGCGTCACACCCTTGGTGCTCGCGAGCTTGAGGTTGGGGTCGGGGTTCTTGGCCACGCAGGGAGATTACGCCGCGGTACGTGGCGACGCCGCCATCGGCGTCAGCCCTGGCCGATGGCCTTGAGCATCGACGGCGGGAGCGTGTCGTCGCCCCGCGCGAGCAGCGCTGCACGCTCCACGTTGATGGCGTCGCGCTCGCGGTCGATCCAGCCATCCCACGGACCCGCGGCGATCGCGCCCACGTCGCCTCGCGCGTCGACGCACGCGCGCAGGTAGCCCTGGAGGTCTCGCACCTCCGCCTCGCCGCCCACCGGACCGTGGCCCGGCACGATCACGTCGGCCAGCTCCACGACGACGTCGAGCATGTCGGCCCACGTCGCCGGATCGCCCTGGAACGCGAGCGGGGTCACCCCGAAGAAGCAGAGGTCGCCGGCGAAGCACACGTCGCAGTCGGCGACGAGCACGAGCAGGTCGCCCGCGGTGTGGCCCGACGCGGGGAACAGCTCGACGCGCGGCGTGAGCTGCGCGGCGCCGTCGACCAGGTGGGTGACCGGCCGGGTGCCGACCTCGGCGAGGTCGTCGAACTCCTCGTCGAACGCGGGCATGAATTGCTTGTAGCCGTCGAGCGGCATCGGCTGGTCGAGCGCGTCGCTCGTGGCCGGCGTGCCGTAGATCGCGGCCGCGGGGAAGGCCTTGGTGCCGCCGACGTGGTCGATGTGGGCGTGGGTCAAGATCGTGCGCCGCACCGGGAGCCCGAAGGCGTTCACCGCCGCCGCGAACGGCTCCCACTGCGAGCGCACCATCAGGGTGTCGATCACGGTGATGCCGTCGTCGTCGACCACCACGCCCGCGTTGGCGACGCCGGTCTCCCCGCCGGGCAACAGCCACGCGTAGACGCCGTCGGCGAGCTCGGTGAGGGACAGCTGGTCGGCCATGTCTCCGAGGCTACGCCCGCCCATGCCGGGGAAACCGGGCCTCCCGTCTACCCTCGCCTCCATGTCGGAACGATCCCGGAACCTGCCCCGTCGGACCTGCCTGGCGGTGCCCGGCTCGAGCGAGAAGATGCTCGGGAAGGCCCCTGGGCTCGGCGCCGACATGGTGTTCCTCGACCTCGAGGACTCCGTGGCGCCGCTGGAGAAGGAGGCGGCGCGCGCCAACGTCGTCGAGGCGATCCGCGAGCTCGACTGGGGCGACACCGTGGTGTGCGTCCGCGTCAACGCGTGGGACACCAAGTGGACGTACCGCGACGTGATCCACGTGGTCGAGAACGCCGGTGAGCGGCTCGACGAGATCATGTTGCCGAAGACCCAGCGCGCGTCCGACGTGTACGCGCTCGACCTGTTGCTCACCCAGATCGAGGAGACCATCGGTCGCGACAGCCACGTCGGCATCGAGGCGCAGATCGAGACCGCGCGCGGGCTGATCAACGTCGAGGAGATCTGCGCCGCGTCGCCGCGCATGGAGACGATCGTGTTCGGCCCGGCCGACTTCGCGGCGTCGACCGAGATGCCGGTGCTCACCGGTGGCGTGCAGATCCCCGAGTACCCGGGTGACCACTTCCACTACACGTTCTCGAAGATCCTGATGGCGGGACGCGCCAACGGCCTGCAGGTGATCGACGGCCCGTTCCTCAAGATCAAGGACGTCGACGCGTTGCGCGACTACGCGATGCGCACCCGCATCCTCGGCTACGACGGCAAGTGGGCGTTGCACCCCGACCAGGTCGCGGTGATCAACGAGGTGTTCACGCCCACGCAGGAGCAGTACGACCACGCCTTCGACATCCTCGAGGCCTACGAGAAGGCCACCACCGAAGGCGACCGGCGTGGTGCGGTCATGTTCGGCGACGAGATGATCGACGAAGCCAGCCGCAAGATGGCGCTCAAGTTCGTCAGCCGGGGCGAGCGCGCCGGCATGGCGCGCAGCGCCTGACGCGCTCGCCTCACACGCCGTGCTCGGCGCGTTCGCGCGCGACGAACGCGCGCAGCTCGGCCCGTGTCCTCGGCCCCCTGCGCTCGGCTGACGCGGGGATCGCGAGGCGCAGCTGCTCGAGGTCCTCGCGCGTGAACGTGCACGGCACGGTGACGGGGTCGACGTCGTGGAGCTTCAGTGCGTTGAGGCCGAGGATCTTGCGCTTGATGTCGTCGGTCAGGGCGGGGTAGCCGAACTGCTCCTGGAACTGCTCGGAGATCTGGAAGGCGCGGAACGCCTGGATCTGGCCTTGCGGTGAGCCGTAGAAGACCGCGTCGGTGCCCCAGAGCACGTTGTCCTCGCCGACGTGCAGGAGCAACTTCCCGAGGAGGTGCGCGGCCTCGTCGGGTCGCGCGAGGAGGGACCACCACGTGGTGCCCAGCTCGGCGTACACGTTCTGGTTCGGGCCGATGCCCGAGCCCTGCATGCTGGCGACGAGACGGTTCGCGCCCCGGTCGGCGGTGCCCGGGTCGTACGGACCCTCGACCCCGTCGGCCTCGTAGCCCGAGTGGTACACGAGGAAGCGCACGTCGGGGTGGGCGCGGGCGGCCGGACCGATGTCGGCCGGCGACGCGAACGGCGACGAGTACCCCAACGTCGTCGACAGGCCCTTGTGGGCGGCGACCGTCGGGACACCGAGCTCGACCGCGTGCCGGAGGAACGCGTCGCCCACCCGCGCGAGCGCGGGATCGCCGTCGTCGAGCCGCCACGCGTTCCCCGATCCGTCGTAGAGGTCCGGGAAGTTGGTGAACACCTTCCAGCACGCGATCGGGTAGCGCGTCACCGCGTCGCTCATCGCGTCGAGGTTGGCCTGGAGATCGCCGACGTTCGGGAGCGCCTGCGCGTGCAGCAACATGCGCTGGTCGTGGCACGCTGCCTCGGCCAGCTGCCGCGCGTGGTCCATGGTCGCGGCCGACAGCGGACTGCCTTCGGGCGCGATCGGCAGCGCCGACAGCGCCACCATCGACGTGTCGCTGCGGAGGAACACCTCCTCCATGAAGTGGTCGACGGAGAAGCACAGGCGCGGGTCGGCCTCGCCGCAGTCGCGCTGGGGAAACGCGCTCCAGAACTCACGGCCCTGCACGGTGCCCGGTTCCACCGAGGAGTCAAGGCCGCCATATTCGAGAAGATGTCCCTGCACGTCGAAGACGAACTCGTTCCCGGCCAGGGCGGCGCGCGCGGCGTCGGGATCGACCGCGGCGGTCGACGGCACCGAGAACGTCCCGCCGGGCGTGCGGCGCACCGTCTGGCGCGCCGACTCCTCGGAGCAGGCATTGATGGCGAGCAGCGTCGTCGCCGCACCGCAGAGCGAGCTGAGGAAGCGACGGCGCGACACGCCGGTGCGGCGCGCGTGGTCGTCGCAGTCGAGCCGCGCCCGGCGTTGCGCCTCGCGGGCGACCGGTGAGAGCGGTGCGGGGTCGTACTCGCCGTTCGAGCAGGGCCCGAGCTCGATGGGGAGGTCCACACCCTCCCGACGCCCGAGGCGCCGGCACGGTTGCCGGCCGGGCGTCCTACCGCTGCGCTTCGAGCGCCTGTTCGGCCAGCCGACGGGCGATGACCCGCAGGCACAGCGTCTCGTCGGCGCCCTCGAAGATCGACAACACGCGGGCATCGACGAAGTAACGGGACACCGGGAACTCCTCGGCGTAGCCCATGCCGCCGTGGAGCTGCATCGCCTCGCGCGTCACCCACTCGGCCGACCGGCACACGTAGGCCTTCACCATCGACGCCGAGAGCGTGCCCTCGCCGCGGCCCATCCGCCGCGCCACGTCGTAGGAGAACTGGCGGCCGGCGGCGATGAGCGCGGCCATGCGCGCGAGCTTCACGCGCGACAGCTGGTAGTCGAACACCGGCTTGCCGAACACCTGGCGTTCCTGCGCGTACGCGAGGCCGGCTTCGAACGCAGCCTGCATGAGCCCGACCGCGCGCGCCGCGGTCTGCAGGCGCCCGTTCTCGAAGCCCTCCATCTGCAGGTAGAAGCCCTTGCCCAGCCCACCTTCCTCGCCGACGAGGTTCTCGGCGGGCACGAACCAGTCGGAGAACGACACCTCGTAGGAGTGCATGCCGCGGTATCCGAGGGTGTCGATGGCGCGGCCCTCGACCTTGCCGCCGTCGGGCTGCTCGAGTGAGAACGAGTGGCCGGGCACCGCGTCCTTCTCGACCACGAACAGCGACAGCCCGCGGTGCGTGATGCTGCGGTCGGGATCGGTGCGCGTCAGCAGCATGAGCGCGTTGGCGCGTCCGGCGAACGTGGCCCAGGTCTTCACGCCGTTGATCACGTATCCGCCGTCGACCGCGGTGGCGCTGGTGCCGACACCGGCGACGTCGGAGCCGTAGTCGGGCTCGGTGACCATCACGCCGACCATGAGCTCGCCGGCGGCGATGCGCGGCAGCCAGCGCTGCTTCTGCTCGTCGGTGCCGCCCGTGACGATGGCGCGGGTCAGGATCTCCGGTCGGGTGATGAGCGATCCACCGACACCGAGCGAGCCCCACGAGAGCTCCTCGGTGGCGACCACCATCCCGAGGTAGTCGGCCTCGCCGCCGGCCGCGAAGCCGCCGTACTCCTCGGGCACCGACAGCCCGAACCCGCCGATCTCGGCCAGGCCGGTGATCACGTCCTCGGGGATGTCGGCGTTGGTGCGGTGCACGTGCTCGGCGACGGGGCGGATCTTGTCCTCGGCGAAGCGGTGGAAGGTCTCGGCCGCGAGCTGGAAGTCGTCGGGGAGGTGGCTGGGCCCGGTACCGGTGAGCTCCAGCGTCGCCGCCAGCTCCTCGAGGAACTCCGGCGTGCGGTGGGCCTCCACGAACGGCCAGGCGTCGGTGAGCAGCGAGCCGTCGACCCCCCACACCGACTCGCGGCCCAACATCCGGGCGCCGAGGTCGGCGACCGCGTCGGCGACGAACGCGCGCGCGAGCAGCGACTCGACCTCGCCATGTTCCGCGTAGGCGAGCATCACGCGGGCGGCTTCGACCGCGCTGGCCGCGTGCGCGAGGTCGTAGCCGAGCACTTGGTGCTCGTCGAGCTTGGCCACCGAGATGCGCCCCTCGACGGTCGCGGCGCGCGCCGAGATGCGAGGTGGCGGCGGCGACGACGTCGGCCGCGCAGTCGACGGCGGCAGCCGCGGCCGGGAGCTGGTCGGTCATGGCCGGGAGCCTACCGACGACCCTTTGGCGACTACGGAGCGACGGTCGTCGGCGGAACGATCGTCACCGGTGGCGACGTCGTCGCAGGTTCGGTCACCGGGGCGTGGTGACGACCGGCGGTGCCGTGGTGGGTGGCGCGGTCGCGGGCGGTGTCGTCTGGATGGTGCCGCCCCCGGAGCTCCCCGAGTTCGAGTTGCCCGATCCCGAGGAGTTGTTCGATCCGGTCGACCCGGGCGCGACCTGCGTGCTGCCCTCGGACTCGATGGTCGGCTTGGTCACGCCGTCGACCTTCTGCTCGGTCACCGCGCATTGCGCGTCGACGAGCTTGTACACCTGGCGCGCGAGGTAGTCGGCGCCGTCCATGGTGAAGTGCACGCCGTCGCCGGCGCGCATCGTGGTGAGCGTGCCGTTCTCGTCGGGCAGGTCGTACGCGAACGTGCCGTCGGTGTCGGAGAAGATCTTGTAGGTGTCGACGTAGTGCACCTGCGGGTGGCGCTTCGCCACGTCCTGCGCCACCGCGTTGACCTGCACCACCGCCTCGTCCATGTTCTGGTCCTTCAGCGGGGGCGAACCGAGCCAGTACACGGTGCGCCCGGCACCGACGAGCGTCTTCATCATCGAGTCGACCTCCGTCGTGTAGGTCGTCTTCCAGTCGCCGGAGACCGCGGCCCAGTCGTTGGCACCGATGATGAACACGGCCACGTCGGGGTCGAGACGGGCCATCTCGGTGGTCGCGTGGTCGGGCCAGTCGAAGAAGCCGGGATCGAACAGACCACTCGACACCCGCGAGTCGAAGTACGGCTGCACGACGCCGGTGGCGCCCGCGAGCTTGCCGAGCGACGGGCCGAGCGATCCCGCCAGGGAGTCTCCGGCGACCCAGAGCCGCAGCGGGTCGGTCGTCGTGAGCGGGCGGCAGTTGCGGGCGCCGGTGGTGGTGGTCACCGCGCGCGGATTGGTGCGTGCGACGGTGGTCTCCACCGTGCCCGCGAGCGAGGGCTTGTCCTCCCCGCTGAGTCGGACCAGGTCGCTCGCGATCACCCCCACCGCGACGACCGCGACGACGCCGGCCACGATGCCGGCGACGCGACGCGCCCGCTGGCGCTTGCGGTCGCGGCGCCGATCACGGCGGTCGGAGGACTCCTCCGAGGAAGTTGTGGGGTCGGCCATGGGAGTTGCTCGCCGTCGGCTGCGGGTTCGGGTCCGGGTCCGCGGCGGGGGGGCGGGAGGCGAAACGACGATGCTAACCGGCGGGTCTCGGGCGACCCGCGCGGTGTCAGGCGCCGAACGCGGCCTGGAGGAGTCGACGGGGGGCGGCTTCCTGCACCGCACCCGCAGCGCGAGCCGGCGACACCCCTGGATGGTGAGGCGCGATGCGCACCCGCAGCGCGCCGGGCTGCACCTCGAGGCGCACCGGCGAGTCGAGGGTGACCGCCTCGCCGTCGATGCCGAGGTCGATCGGCTTCCCCGAGCGCACCTCGAGTGTCGGCGTCGTCCACTCGTGCCACCCCGAATACGCCGAACCGCGGCCGGCGGTCGACAGCGACACGAGCTGTGCGAGCTCGGTCCCGTTGTGCACCTCGACCACGATCACACCGAGCACGCCTTCGTCGAGGCGCGCACGCGTGCCGAGGCCGCCGATGCCCTCGAGCTTGTAGACGTTGTTCGACACGAGAATGAGATCGGGGTCGCAGTCGGCGATGGCGTCGGGACCTTCGAGCTCGAAGTCGAAGGGGTCGTAGTCGGAGCCCAGGAGCTCGGGCAGCATCTTGGCGGCGGTGTTGAGCTTGGCGTCGCGGTACTCGTCCGACTGCACGATGGCGGCGTACACGCCGAACGACACGTTGTTGACGAACACGCGACCGTTCACCCGCGCCAGGTCGACCTGCCGTTCGTAGCCGTCGGTGAACGCGTCGAGCGCGCCGACGACGTCTTCCCGGTCGACACCGAGATCCAGGGCGAAGTGGTTGCGGGTGCCGGCCGGGATGCAGACGAAGGGGACGTCGTGCTCCGACGCGATCCCCGCGACCAGGGCCTGGGAGCCGTCGCCACCCGCCATGCCGATCACGTCGGCGCCACGCCCGAGCGCGTCACGGGCGAGCTGCTCGAGGTCGTCGCCGCGGGTGAGCGTCACCGTCTCGATGCCGCGCTCACGGGCGTCGGCGGCGAAAGCCTCGTTGGCCTTCCCGCCGCCCGACCACGGGTTCATGATCAGGACCGGATGCTGTGCCGCACCGACCGAGGTGCCGCGCGACGGTTCGTCGGCGATCGTCGCCGGGTCGTTGCGGAGTGCCTCGCGTGCCAGCCACGCGAACACCAAGACCAGCACCACTGCGAGCACGAGGTCGCCGATGCTGTGGTTGCGCAGCAGGGTGGCGAAGGCCACTGCCGATCGCGGCCACCGCCACGATGGTGGCCGCCAGCCGGACGAACCCTCGCTTCGTCACCACGTACCACGCGGCTGTCAGCGCCACCAGCACGAGCACGAAGGCGCCGAGCAACGGCGCCCAGTTGTTCCAGAGCACCGCGACGATCACGGCCAGGGCGCCGAGCGCGCACAGCAGTGCGCCGAGTGCGCAGATCCGTCGAGTTGTCCGGTTCATGCAGAGAAGTGTGTCACCCCGCGTCGGCGGCCGGGGCGTCTGACTCGTGCGAGTCGACCTGCGTCAGATACAGGTCGGTGTAGAGGCCGCCCGCGCGGAGCAGTTCGTCGTGGCGGCCGCTCTCGATGATGCGACCGTCCTCGAGCACGAGGATGCGGTCGGCGGCGACGATGGTGGACAGCCGGTGTGCGATCACCAGCGACGTACGACCGACCAACGCGTCGGCCAGCGCGTGCTGGATCGCGAGCTCCGACTCCGAGTCGAGGTGCGACGTCGCCTCGTCGAGGATCACGACCGCGGGGTCCTTCAGCAGCATCCGGGCGATGGCAAGGCGCTGCTTCTCGCCGCCGGACATGCGGTAGCCCCGCTCGCCGACCACGGTGTCGTAGCCGTCGGGCAGCGAGGCGATCATGTCGTGGATGCGCGCGGCACGGCACGCTTCGACCAGCTCGTCGTCGGTGGCGTCGGGACGGGCGTACCGCAGGTTGTTGCGGATCGTGTCGTGGAAGAGGTGCGGGTCCTGCATGACCATGCCGACCGCGCCGCGCAGCGAGTCGAGCGTGTAGTCGCGCACGTCGTGGCCGTCGACGCGCACCTCACCCGCGCTCACGTCGTGGATGCGGGGCACGAGCAGCGCGCTCGTCGTCTTCCCTGCGCCCGACGGGCCGACGAGCGCCACCAGCTCGCCGGGCGCCACCGTGAAGCTCACGTCGCGGAGGATCCAGTCGCTCTCGTCGGTGTCGGTGGCGGCGCTCGCCTCCTCCAACGAGGCGATCGACGACACCGCGGCCGCGGGGTGGCGGAACCACACGTGGTCGAACTCCACCCGGCCGACCGGCTCCACCAGGTCGTAGGCGCCGCTGCGGTCGGTGATCAGCGGCGGGAAGTCGAGGACTTCGAACACCCGCTCGAACGAGACCAGGGCGGTGAGCACGTCGACACGCGCGTTCGCGAGCTGCGTGAGCGGTTGGTAGATCTGGCTGACGTACACGGTGAACGCGGCGATGGTGCCCACGCCGATGGTGCCGGAGATCGCCAGGTTGCCGCCGACGAAGTAGACGATCGCGGTGCCGATGGCGGCGACGAGCCCGAGCGCGACGAACAGCACGCGCGAGTACATGGCCGTCTGCACGCCGATGTCGCGGACGCGGCCGGCGCGATCGGCGAAGGTCTCGGACTCCTGGCGGTGGCGGCCGAACAGCTTCACCACCAGCGCGCCACCCACGTTGAACCGTTCGGCGATGGTGTTGTTCATCGACGCGTTGAGCTGCATGCTCTCGCGCGTCAAGCGCTGCAGGGTCGGGCCCATCCGCTTGGCGGGGATGATGAAGAGCGGGAGGATCACGAGCGTCAGCAGGGTGAGCCGCCACTCGAGCGCCAGCATGAACGCCAGCGTCACCACCACGGTCACGACGTTCGAGAACACGGTGCCGAGCGTGTTGGTGACGGCCTGCTGCGCGCCGATCACGTCGTTGTTCATCCGCGACATCAGCGAGCCGGTCTGCGTGCGGGTGAAGAACGACAGCGGCTGGTGCTGCACGTGGTCGAACAGCGCGGTGCGCATGTCGAAGATCAGGCCCTCACCGATGCGCGCCGAGTAGTAGCGCTGGATCAGCGAGAGGCCGGCGTTGAACAGCGGCGAGGAACACGGCACCGGCGGCGAGCAGGGCGACGAGACCGCGGTCCTTGTCGGGGATGGCGGTGTCGATCACCGCGCGCAGGATCAGCGGCGGGACGGCGCTCACCACCGCGGCGAGGATCACCGCCACGACGAAGCCGATCAGCTGCCGCCGGTACGGCCGGGCGAGGCGCAGCACGCGACGCAGGAGGTCGCGTTCGAGTCGCTTGCCCTTCACCGCCTTCGCGTCGCGGCCGAATCCGTGCACTGCCGAATACATGCTCATCGCCTCGTCTCTCCGTGCACGCTACCGGCCGGTCCACCGCCCGGAGCATGGGCCCGGAATGGAGCAAGCGCGTCGGTAACCTCGTCCGGATGACGATCCACGAGCGGCCGTTCGGTCGCCTCTACGAGGACTTCGAACCCGGCGACGTCTACCGCCACTGGCCGGGCAAGACCATCACCGAGGCCGACGACCACCTCTTCTGCATGATCACCATGAACCACCACCCGCTCCACACCGACGCGTGGTACGCCGAGAACGAGACGCAGTTCGGCAAGAACGTGGTGGTCGGGAACCTCGTCTACTCGCTGGTGCTCGGCATGAGCGTGCCCGACGTGAGTGGCGCCGCCATCGCCAACCTCGAGGTGGAGTCGCTCCAGCACAAGCGGCCCACCTTCCACGGCGACACCATCTACGCCGAGACCGTCGTCATCGAGAAGCGCGAGTCGTCGAGCCGGCCCGACCGCGGCGTGGTCACCGTCGAGTCGCGCGGGTACAACCAGCACGGCGAAGAGGTCTGCTTCTTCCGGCGCAAGGTGATGGTGCCCAAGCGCGACAGCGCTCCGCCCCGCGTGCGCCCCTACACCTCCCCGCCCGAGTAGTCCGCGCCCATGGTTGGGCAGGAATGTCTCTTCTGCTCGATCGTGGCGGGGGAGACCCCGGCGCCGATCGTGCTCGACACCCCCGACGTGGTCGCGTTCCTCGACCACCGGCCGTTGTTCCCGGGGCACACGCTGGTCGTGCCGCGCCGGCACGTCGAGACCCTCCGCGACCTCGACGGCGCCACCCGCGACGTCCTCTTCGCCGAGGTCCAGCGGGTGGCGGGGGCGGTCCAGGACGCCATGGGCGCGCAGGGCTCGTTCGTGGCGATGAACAACGTGGTGAGTCAGAGCGTCCCGCACCTCCATGTGCACGCCGTCCCCCGCAACCGCAAGGACGGTCTCCGGGGCTTCTTCTGGCCCCGCACCACGTACGCCGATGCCGCCGAGGCCGAGGCGGTGGCGGCGTCGATCCGCGTTGCTATCGAAGAAACGATGTAATACTGTAATCACCATGCCGAAGGACACCAACGCCGCCCCCACGCCCCCTGTTCCCCCCTCCACCAAGCTGACCGGTTGGTTCGCCGGTCGCCTGCCCGACAGCTGGTTCGCCGGACCGCCCGCGGTGAACCACGACCGCGACGAGATCGTCGTGCTGGGCACGCTGCCCACGCCGACCGTCACCTCCGATGGGGGCGACCCCGATCCCGAGACGCTCGCCGCGGCCTGCCGGGCCCGCATCCAGGGGTTCCGCGAGGACACCCGGGCCCTGCGCATGCGCATCGCCGACGAAGCCGAGGCGCGCTTCGCCCGCAAGGTCGCGTGGGGCGCCCGATGCGGTGACGAGGAGGAGCTCTTCACCACGCTCAGCGTCCCGGTGATGACCCGGCTCCGCCTGCCCGAGCGCCAGGTGCTCGACACCCTCGTCGATGCCGGCGTCGCCCGCAGCCGCAGCCACGCCCTGGCGTGGTGCGTGCGCCTCGTCGGTGACCACGAGGGCGAGTGGATCGACCAGCTGCGCGACGCGCTGGTCCACGTCGAGAAGGTCCGCAGCGAAGGCCCGGGCTCCGAAAGATAGTTCACGCCAAATTGTTTGCTGGCTAATCATTAGTGTGCTAATCATTAGCACACTATGGAAACGACGATCGGACGGCTGCTCTACCTGACGCACCGGACCGTCCACGAGGAGCTCGACCGCCGGCTGAGCCAGCACGGAGCGAGCCTCTGGAACTGGGTGCTCCTCAAGGAAGCGGCGAACGCCGAAGGTGCCAGCCAACGCGAGCTCGCCCAGCACATGGGCATCGAGCCGCCCACGCTGGTCCGCCAGCTCGACAAGCTGGCCGAGGACGGATTGGTCGAGCGTCGACCCGATCCCGACGATCGCCGCGTCGTGCGCGTCGTCGTCACCCCCGCGGGGCTCGAGCGATTGCGAGGAGCTCCACGCCGTCGTGCACGAGCTCGACGACGAGCTCCGCGGGATCCTCACCAAGCGCGATCTCGAAGTGCTCAACCGCGCACTGCCGCGCATCAACGCGTACTTCGAGCAGACCAAGGAGGTGTCCCATGTCGGCCGTTGACGACGTGGTGATCCGCACCGAGCAGCTCACCAAGGTCTACCCCGGTGGGCTCAAGGCGGTCGACGAGCTCGACCTCGCGGTGCACCAGGGCGAGATCTTCGGTCTCCTCGGGCCCAACGGCGCCGGAAAGACCACCACCGCGGGCATGCTCACGACCCGGGTGATCCCCACCAGCGGGCGAGCGTTCGTCGGTGGCATCGACGTGGTCGCGCACCCCACCGCGGCGAAGCAGGTGATCGGGGTGGTGCCGCAGAGCAACACGCTCGACCGCTCGCTCACCGTGTGGGAGAACCTCTACTTCCACGGCCGCTACTTCGGGATGTCGGCCGCGGTCGCGCGGCGCGAGGCCGACCGCCTGCTCGAGCAGTTCCGGTTGTCCGAGCGAGGGAAGGAACCGGTGGCCGCGCTCTCGGGCGGCATGGCGCAGCGCCTCATGGTCGCGAGGGCGATCATGCACCGCCCCGCGATCCTCTTCCTCGACGAGCCCACCGCCGGGCTCGACCCGCAGAGCCGCCTCGCGTTGTGGGAGATCCTCGGCGAGCTGCACGCCGAGGGCCAGACCATCCTCCTCACCACGCACTACATGGAGGAGGCCGACGAGCTCTGCAACCGCCTGGCCATCATCGACCGCGGGCGTCTGCTCGCGCTCGGGCCGCCGGCCGAGCTGAAGCGCTCCACCGGCGCCGACACCGTCGTCACGGTCAGCGCCTCCGGCGACCTCGACGCGCTGGCGAAGGTGCTCGAGGCCGACGTGCCGGGCGCGACGCAGGCGACGCGCGTCGACTCCACCGTCGTCGTCGAGGTGCAGGCGCAGACCGGAGTCCTCCCGCTCGTGTTCGCCGTCGCCGAGCGTCACGGCTTCGAGGTGTCCGACCTCTCCGTCACCGAACCCACGCTCGAGACCGTCTTCATCAACCTCACCGGGAAGGACCTGCGCGAATGACTGCCGCCACGATCCCCAACGCGCCGACCGCACTCGCGCCTGTCCGCAAGCCGGTCGCCGCCACGCGTGTCGCGTTCCGCTCGCTCATCCTGCGCGACCTCGTCGTGCTGCGGAAGACGCTCAAGGAGTTCATCCCCCGCACCATCCTCCAGCCGCTGCTGCTGGTGTTCGTGTTCACCTACGTGTTCCCGAAGATCGGCCAGGGCGTCGGCGGTGACGCGGCGCCCGAGTTCTCGACGCTGCTCGTGGCCGGCGTGGTCGGCATCGCGATCCTGATGCAGGGCATCCAGTCGGTGTCGCTGCCGATGGTGCAGGAGTTCGGCTACACGCGCGAGATCGAAGACCGCGTGCTGGCCCCCATGCCGGTGTGGCTGGTCGCGATCCAGAAGGCGATCTGGGGTGCGCTGAGCGGGCTGTTCTCCGCGCTGCTCGTGTTCCCGATCGCGGCCATCGTGCCGGCGACGCCGGTGAGCCTCGACATCAACTGGTGGGTCCTGCTCACCCTCGCGCCACTCGCCTGCTACATGTGCGGTGCGCTCGGGCTCACCTTCGGCACGCGCTTCGACCCGCGCACGGTGCCGCTGCTGTTCGGCATCATCGTGATCCCGCTCACGTTCCTCGGCTGCGTCTACTACTCGTGGTCGTCGCTCGAGTCGATCCGCTGGCTGCAGATCCTCGTGCTCGCCAACCCGCTCGTGTACATGTGCGAGGGCTTCCGCGCCGCGCTCACGACGTCGTCGCACATGAGCCTGTGGGCGGTGTACGGCGCGCTCATCGGGTTCTCGGCGTTGTTCACCTGGCTCGGCATCAACGGGTTCAAGCGGCGCGTGCTCAGCTGAGCGATCACCCTCGCGAGGTGCGCATCGTCTCGCTGCTCCCGTCGGCGACGGAGATCGTGTTCGCGTTGGGGCGCGGAGACGATCTCGTCGGCGTGACGTTCGAGTGCGACCACCCCGCCGAGGCGCGGACCCGGCGGATCGTCTCCACGTCGACCCTGCCCGAGGGCCTGTCGCCCGCGGAGATCGACGCGGTCGTCAGCGCGCGTGTGGCGGCCGGCGAGGACCTGTATCGCCTCGACGAGGGCGCGCTGGCCGAGCTCGACGCCGACGTCGTGCTCACCCAGGACCTGTGCGCCGTGTGCGCGGTGGACCTGGAGCGGGTCGACGACGCGCTCGACCTACCTGGGCTGTTCCGCTCGGGTCGTGACCCTCGATCCCCACTCCCTCGGCGACGTGCTCGCGTCGGTGGTCGACGTGGGCGACGCGCTGAGCGCAACCGAGCGCGCCGAGACGCTCGTCGAGTCGCTGCGCGCCCGACTCGATGCTCTGGGCACGTTGCTCGCCGGCGTTCCGTCGACGCCGGTGTTGGCGCTCGAGTGGACCGACCCGGCGTTCACGGCGGGGCACTGGGTGCCCGACGTCGTCGGCGCAGGTGGCGGCCATGCCGTGCTCGCGTCGCCCGGTGCCGACTCGCGCCGGCTCGGCTGGGAGGCGGTGCGTGCGGCCGCGGCCGAGGTGGTCCTGGTCGCGCCGTGCGGGTACCACCTCGACGACGCCGCGCGCCTCGCGGAACAGCTCGTCGCCGACGACCGACTCCCACCTTCCGCGGAGGTCTGGGCCGTCGACGCCGACAGCCACTTCGTCCGCCCCGGTCCCCGTCTCGTCGACGGCGCGGAGACCGTGGCGCGGATCCTGCATCCCGAGGTCTGCGGTGCGCCGCCGCTCGAGCGCGCTCGTCGTGTCGCGACCGGTCCGTCCGTCAATCCGACGACGAACGCGATGTGATGCAGGTCACATCTGTGCTCTGACCAGGCGTTTCGGGCCGCAGCGTCCTGAAGCTGACGGGCTCGCACCAGGTAACCTCGCTGGTGTGTCCGCTGCGACGCACGTGAACTTCTGGGGGGTGCGCGGTTCGACTCCGTGCGACGGCCACCAGTTCGACCGCTACGGGGGCAACACCTCGTGCGTCGAAGTCGCGTCCGAAGGCCACGACCCGATCATGTTCGACCTCGGCACCGGGCTGCGCAACTACGGCGACACGCTGGCCGCCGAGGGACGCCTCGACGGCTACCGCGCCACGGTGCTGCTCACCCACCTCCACTGGGATCACATCCAGGGGCTGCCGTTCTTCCTGCCGCTCGCGGCCGGCGGTGGCAACGTCACCGTGGTCGGTCCCCACCAGGAGGACGGGCCGCTCGGCACCGTGTTCCGCCAGGTGATGAGCCCGCCCTACTTCCCGATCACGCCCGAGGAGCTGCGCGGCGACGTCGCCTTCGAGGCGGTCGCCAACGACGACTTCGCGCTCAACGGCGCCAAGGTGCGGTCGCGCTGGGTCCGCCACACCGACCCCACGCTCGGCTTCCGGGTCGAGATGGAGGGCGTGTCGGTCGCGTACCTCTCCGACCACGGGCCCGGCACCGTGCCCGACGACGCCGACGACTACGTACCCCGCGACGTGCTCGAGCTCTGCGACGGCGTCGACCTGCTCATCCACGACGCGCAGCACACCGCCGACGAGTACGAGATCAAGCGCACGTGGGGTCACTGCACCATCGAGTACGCGATCCACGTCGCCAAGGAAGCCGGCGCGCGCCAGCTCGCGCTGTTCCACCACTGCCCGTCGCACGGTGACGAGAGCCTCGACACCATCCTGCGCGACGCGCGTGGAGTTCTCGGCGCGGATCAACGGTCCCGAGGTGTTCGCGGCGGCCGACGGCATGCGCCACGAGCTGCGACCGCGCTCGACCTCCAGGGAGCATCCGTTGCCCGAAACCCCCTCGTCCGCCGACTCCGTTCTGGTCCCCGACGACAAGCAGTTCCGCTACGTCCTCGGCCACTTCGCGACCGGGGTCACGATCATCACCGCGATGGACGGCGACGAGCCGGTCGGCATGGCCGCCAACTCGTTCACGTCGTTGTCGCTCGATCCGCCGCTGATCCTGTTCTGCGTCGCGCACACGTCGTCCACGTGGCCGCGCATCGAGGAGGCGGGCACGTTCGCGGTGAACATCCTCGGCGAAGACCACGAGGAGCTCTCGAACCTCTTCGCCAAGAAGGGCGCCGACCGCTTCTCCCAGACGCCGTGGCGCGTCGGCGTGTCGGGTGCGCCGGTGCTCGAGGAGGCCATCGCCTACCTCGACTGTCGCTTCGAGGCCGAGTACCCCGGCGGCGACCACAAGATCATCGTCGGGCGGGTGCTCGACCTCGACATGCGCGAAGGCTCGCGTCCGCTCCTGTTCTACAAGGGCGGATACGAGCGCATGCACGAGGCGTGACGTGACCGCCGACGACGTCGCGCTCGCCGCGCGCGTCGTCGTGGCGATCATCCTGGTCGTCTCCGGCCTCGGCAAGCTCCTCGCGCTCGGCCCGACGTTCCGGGCCAGCCGCTCCCAGTACGGCGAGCTACGCGTGGATCACGCTGCTCGTCGCGTTGGCGTTGCCGGTGTACGAGCTGGTGCTCGCGGTGTTGCTGCTCGTGGTCGACGCGTCGTGGCCGAGCTGGCTCGCGCTCCTCACGTTCGCGGCGTTCACCGTCGTCCTGGTGCGCCGGATCGTGCGCAACGACCGGCGACCGTGCAACTGCTTCGGTGCCGCGTCGGCCAAGCGCGACCTCTCCATCGGATCGCTGCTGCGCAACACGTGGTTCCTCGTGCTCGCGCTCATCGCCACCGGCACCGCGACGATGGCAGGAGCCGAGCGCGCTGCTCGGCACCGTGCTGCTGGGATGCGGGTTCCTCGCGGTGTCGGCGGTGCTGGTGGTGCGCACGTGAACGTCGTCGTGCTCGTCGGCCACGGCGACGACACCGCCGCGCTCGGCGAGACCGCACGCGCGCTCGAGTCCGACGACACCCGCGCCGCCGTCTTCGTCGGCGACGTCACCACCCCCGAAGGCCGCGCCGCCCTCGAAGAGTTCGTCAAGGAGCTCTTCCGCGCCTCCCCCTGAGACGAGGTTGCGTCACTCGACGGCGTTATACGCCGTCAGCTGACGCAACCTCGCGATCGGGCGGGTCGAACTCGACGGCGGGGTCGAGGCGGTGGGCGAAGCGGCGGAGGGTGCGCATCAGCACCAGGCCGGTGACGAGCACGAGCAGCGCGTTGGTGATGGCGGCGGCGGCGTCCCAACCGAGCGACGTGGCCACGTAGAACTGCCAGTAGCGGTGGAGCGTCTCGGCGAGGTCGAGGCCGGGGTGCCAGTCGAGCGAGCCGCCGCGGGCGAACGGCCAGAACCAGAGGTTCATGATCGCCCCGTAGAGGAACCCCCACACCCACGCGTACGCCGCGAGCGCGACGACCTCGAGGCGCGGGTCGAGCCGGCGGGTGAGCAGGCCGACGAAGCCCGGCGCCCGCGCCCATCCACGCCAGCGCCAGCATCTGGAACGGCAGCCACGGTCCGATGCCGCCGGTGACGATGGCGGAGACGGCCATCGCGGACAGCCCGAGCAGCAGCCCGAAGCGCGGGCCGAACGCGGCGCCGGCGAGGATCACGAGGAAGAAGATGCCGCTGCCGCCGCCGGGGAGGTCGATGAGCCGCAGCAGACCCGCCACCGCCGAGAGCATGCCGAGGATCGCGACGGTCGCGCCGTTCATCGTGCCGCGCCGCACCTCGAGCATCACCGCCGCGATCACCAGCGCGCCCACCAGCGCGGCGACGAGGGGCGCGTCGCCGTTGTGCGCCTGGCTCGGCAGCGTGGACGACGGCAACCAGAACGGGTAGAGGAACGCCGCCGCGCCCAGCAGCACCATCAGCAGGTAGACCGCGAACGGACGGACCCGGCCCGCGACACCGGTACGCGGCGGCGCGACGACGAGGCTCACGCGCGCGCCAGCTCCGCGTCGACTTCCTCGACGGTGAGGAAGGGCGGCAGCACCCGCAGCACCTGCGGCGCGAACAGCGATCCGGCCAAGCACGGTGCGGGCGTCGCCGTCGGCCACGATCTCGCCGTCGCCGAGCACGACCGCGTGCGACGCGATGCGCGCCGCCAGCTCCACGTCGTGGGTGGCGAGCACGACGGCACCGCCGGACGCGGCGTGCTCGCGCACCGCGTGCTCGAGCGCGGCACGCGACGGCGCGTCCATGCCCCGGGTCGGTTCGTCGAGCAGCAGCACCGGCGCGCCGCCGACGGCCACCGCGGCGATGGCGACCCGCTGCCGTTGACCGCCCGAGAGGCTGCGGGGGTGCGCGTCGGCGAGGTCGGTGAGGTGGAGCGCGTCGAGCCAGTGGTCGACGGCCGCGGCGTCGGGCTTGCCGAGCAGGCGTTGCGTCTCGACCAGCTCCCGTCGCACCGACGACGAGAACAGCATGGTGTTCGGGTTCTGCGGGACGTAGGCGACCCGCGCCTTCGTGTCGACCGCGCCCGCGCTCGGCGTCGTCAATCCCGCCAGCGCGCGCAGCAGCGTGGTCTTGCCCGCGCCGTTGCGCCCGAACAGTGCGATCACGTCACCGGCGCGCAGCTCGAGGTCGATGCCGCGCACCACGGTGCGGCCGCCGAGGGTCACGCGCAGGTCGTGAGCGTGCAGGAGCACGTCGCCGGGTGTGACCGACGCGCTCGGCGCCGGTGGATCGAGCGTCGGTGGATCGAGCGCGGCGCGTGCGCGCGGCGTCGCGCACGGTGAGCGGCAGCGGTGACCACCCCAGCAGCCGGCCGAGGCGGGTGACGCTCGGCGCACCCGGGTAGCCGGCGAGCACGTCGCCGACCGGCGCCGGCACACCGACGCGGCCGTCGTCGACGAGCACCGCGCGGTCGGCGAGCGGTGCGGCGCGCTCGAGCCGGTGCTCGGCGAGCACGACGGTCGTGCCGAGGTCGTGGTTGAGCCGCACGAGCGCGGCGAGCACGTCGTCGGCGCCCTGCGGGTCGAGCTGCGACGTCGGCTCGTCGAGCACGAGCGCCTGCGGTCCCGCGGCCAGCGCGGCCGCGATCGCGCACCGCTGCCGTTCGCCGCCCGAGAGCGTCGACGGGTCGCGGTCGCGCAGGTGCGCGATGCCGAGCGCGTCGAGCACCTCCTCGACCCGCCGCCGCATCGCCTCCTGCGAGAAGCCGAGGTTCTCGAGCACGAACGCGAGGTCGCGCTCGACGTGGTCGACCACCGACTGCGACTCCGGATCCTGCGCGACGAATCCGACGACGTCGGCCAGCTCGCGGTGGGTGGTGGGAGCGCGTCGACCGGCCGAACACGACGACGTCGCCGCCGAAGCGGCCGCCGCTGGTGTGGGGGACGAGCCCGTTGACCGCGCGCAGCAACGTGCTCTTGCCCGAGCCCGAGCTGCCGAGCACGAGCAGCAGCTCGCCCGGCGCGACCTCGAGGTCGACGTCGCGGAGCGCAGCGTGCGTGGCGTCGGGGTACGCGAACGACAGGTCGCGGAACGAGATCGCGCTCATGAGGCGTCCGGAGGCGGAAGCAGCGCGGGCACGAGCAGGGGCAGGAGCGCGAGCGCGGGGAGCAGGTGCAGCGTCGGCCACGCGAGCGGGCTCGCGAACCACACCAGGCTGCTGTCGCCGACCCAGGAGACGGTCGCCATCGCCACCGGCGCGAGCACGCTGATCCCGGCGACGATCCAGTCGGCGGTGCGCATCCGCCGCGGGCGGTAGCGGGTGCGGCGCGTGTCCGACGACGCCAACAGGATCGCGGCGCCGAGCCCGGCTGCACCCGCGAGCCCCAGCACCGCGGCGACCGTGCCCGACTCGCCGATCAGCGCGACGAACGAGCCGCCCAGCAGCAGCAGCGAGAACAGTCCCCACCACCCCGCGGCGCGGTCGCGCGGACTGGCACCCGCGCGCGCGAAGCCGCGCGAGTCCATCGATTCCGCGAGCGTGACCGCACGTTCGAGCCCGAGCTCGAGCACGGGGACCACCTGGCGCAGGAGTCGTCCGCGGCGCACGACCCGCCCGCCGGTGCGGGCGCGGTCGGCGTCACGCACGTCGTGGATGGCGGCCAGCGTCGACGGCACGAACGCGAGACCGACCACGATGACGAGTCCGAGCTCGAAGAACGCGCGCGGCGTCGACTCCACCAGCTCGGAGTGCGACACCACCGAGTTGAACGCACCGAACACGCCCATCACGCCGACGATGGCGAATCCCTCGGCGAGCGACTGCAGCATGACCTGCAGCTCGACCGTGCCGCCGACGGTGAAGCCGCCCAGCAGCTGGGGCAACCCGAAGTGGGGAGTGGTGAAGAGCACGTCACCGACGCCGTGCGTCGTCGCCACCGTCAGCAGCATCCGCACGACGGCGAAGAACGCACCGACCGCGAGCAGGAGGGGGAACGCGCGCGCGTAGGGCCCCGGCCGGGAGTGGATCGACACGGCCACCGACGCGATCCCGATGACCAACGCGACGTAGACCGGACTCGGCGCGAGCTCGATGCAGGCCGCGGCCGCGAGCGCCCAGACCAGCCACACGCCGGCGTGCCACGTGGCCCGCGGCGCGGGTGGTGCGTGCGCCTCGGGGGACGCCGGGAGCGCAGCACGGGTTTGCGTCGTGGTCGCCACTGCGGACTAACGTGCCCTCTCGACAACGGTTGCGCGCAACCCGGATGTTGCGTGCGGTTCCCGGGCTTCGGTCCGGGAACGGGGGAAGTCGGTGCGAGACCGACGCTGACCCGCAACTGTGAGCGGCTCTGCGGCTCTGCCGCACTCCGCGAGCCAGGCTACCTGCCGTTGTCCACCGGGCCACCGGTGCTCCCAGACGACGCGCCACCAACCGGTGGACAGGACACGGCCCTCGTGGAAAGGGGCCTCGGAGGAACACATGTCGCACGTTCGTCGTGCCGTCGCGTGCATCGCCACGCTCACGGCCGCACTCTGCATCCCCGCGCTCACCGCGAGCGTGGCGGATCCGACCCTGACGCCGAACGCGGTCGCGTACCTGTCGGCGTCGCCGCCGCAGAACCCGGGGACGACGCCCGCGACGGGAAGCGGGGCATGGGACGACGACCCGAACTTCCAGTTCGCCACCACCGAGGTGGTGCTCGCCATCGCCGAATCGGCGCAGACGGACACATCGTGGGACGCAGCCGCGGCCGCCGCCGCGGTTGCCGCGACGCAGAACCCACAAGGCGAGAGCCCGCTGCCGTTCCTCGAGCTGGTGAAGGCCGCCGCGACCACCCCGGGACAGGCAGCCAAGTACCTGGTGCTGGTGGGGGCGCCGCTCGGACAGGACACGAGTGCGCTCGCGGCCACGATCGGTGACCCGGCGCCCGACGGCTCGTTTGCGTCGGACCTCCACTTCACCGACACGCTGTTCGCCGCTCTGGCGAAGAAGATCCTGACCGGTTCGGTGCCGGCCTCGACCGTCTCGTACATCGAGAGCAGGCAGCAGGCGGCCGGTTCGTGGGCGTACGACGCGACCACGTCGACCGATCCGGACATCGACACGACCGGCTTGGCGGTGCAGGCGCTGATCGCGGGCGGGGTCGCGCAGGACGATCCGGTGATCGCGGACGCGCTCACCTGGCTCGCGTCGCAACAGAACGCCGACGGCACCTGGTCCTTCTTCGGTGATCCGAGTGCCGAGAGCACCTCGCGTGCTGTGCTCGCGGTCACCGCCGCCGGCTACGACCCGAACTCCCGGTGCTGGCGCGACTCGGTCTTCCCTGACGGAGCCGGGCAGTCGTTCGTCGGTGCCGATGACGCGCTCGGGTCCCTCGCCAACGCCGACGGGAGCATCGCCGGCCCGAACGTGTTCAGCCCGGTGTACGCGACCGGCCAGGCCGTGCAGGGCATCGAACGCTCCTGGCTCCCGGTGGCGCGCGCCACCGACGTCATGTGCGCGCCCGTCACACCGGCGACCCCGACAACCCCGACGACCCCAACCGCGTCGGTGGCACCCGTGGTCGCGGCCGAAGCCGTCGCCGTGAGCCCGCGCTTCACCGGATGAACGTTCGCGCCGCGGTTGCGCGCGTCGCGATCGCCGTCGCTGCGGTTCTCGTCGCAGTCGGCGGTGGCACGACCGCGCGTGCCTCGGTGCCGGCCCAGGCGGGTGCGTCGACCGCGGTGGTGATCGTCGACACGGGCAGCGGTGTGCGCCAGAGCGTGATCCACTTCGACGGTTCGGTCTCCGGGTACACCGCGCTCCAACTCGCGGGTGCGAACCCGGTGTCGATCGCGTACGGCGCGCTGGGGCAGGCCGTCTGCCAGCTCTACGGCGTCGGTGATGCCCCGGTGCCCAGCCAGTGCCCCGGCGGCTGGGTCTACTACCGCGCCGTGGGTGGTGCGGGCGGGTGGACGCAGTCGTCGTTGGGTGTGAGCAACACCACCGTCCACGACGGGGACGTCGAGGGTTGGAAGTACGGAGGTGGCCAACCGCCGTTCTCGTCGTACTGCGCCGTCGTCGGGTGCGCGCCGCCACCGACGAATCCTCCACCGCCGGCGACGCAGGCCGCCCCACCGGCGACCGCGGCTCCGTCGCCCGGCCCGTCCACGCCTTCGCCGGCACCGGCCGCCGACGGATCGACCGCCGCGCCGACGACTGCCGGCGGCAAGGAGGGCGCGAAGGCCCAGGGTGCCGACGTGTCCGGCGGTGATGCGCCCATGACCCCGGGCGCGGCCGCCGTCGACGGCAAGGACTCGAAGACCGACAGCACCACGACCACGAGCAGGTCGGGGACCAACACGAACGACCGCCGGGCGCGGTCCGACACCGTCGAGGTCGCCGCGGGTGGCAGTGGCGGCGGGAGCGACGGGGGGTCGCCGATCGGTGTGATCGTGGCCCTCGCGATCGTCGCCGCCGGGGTCGTGGGCGGCCTCCTGCTGCGCCGCCGTCGGCGCGGCCCCGCGCCCGGCTGACCCCGTCCGGTACCGTGCGGCGGTGGCGACGCGCACACGGACCTTCGGGGCGGGCAACCGCGAGAGCCACGACGCCAGCGACTTCTACGCGCGCTTCACCGCGCCCGAGCTCTCCGACGACCGCACGGTCAACCCGTGCACGGCCGCGGACTCGGTGATCTGCGGCGACGCGCGCGACATGAGCAAGATCGAGGACAATTCGGTGGCGCTCGTCGTCACCTCGCCGCCGTACTTCGCGGGAAAGGCGTACGAGACCGATCTCGAGGCCGGTCACATCCCGTCGAACTACCTCGAGTACCTCGCCATGTTGCGCGACGTCTTCGCCGAGTGCCTCCGAGTGCTCGAGCCCGGCGGTCGCATGTGCGTCAACGTCGCCAACCTCGGCCGCAAGCCGTACCGCTCGCTCGCCGGCGACGTCACCACGATCCTGCAGGACGAGCTCGCGATGCTGCTGCGCGGTGAGGTCGTGTGGGTGAAGGCCAAAGGCGCCGCCGGCTCGTGCGCATTCGGGTCGTACATGAAGGCCTCGAACCCGGTGCTGCGCGACCTCACCGAGCGGGTCGTCATCGCATCGAAGGGTCGCTTCGACCGCGCCATCCGCTGGCAGGAGCGCGCCAAGCTCGGGCTGCCCTACGAGTCCGACATCAGCAAGGACGAGTTCCTCGCCTCGACGCTCGACGTGTGGGAGCTCCGCCCCGAGCGGGCCAAGCGGGTGAACCACCCGGCACCCTTCCCGGTCGAGCTGCCCGAGCGCTTCATCCGCCTCTACACCTACGTCGGCGACGTCGTCCTCGATCCGTTCCTCGGGTCGGGATCGAGCGCGGTGGCCGCGGTGCGCACCGGTCGGCACTACGTCGGCTACGACCTCGACCCCGAGTACGTGGCCATCGCGGAAGGGCGCATCGCCGAAGCCGCCGTCGACGCCGACTGACGACGCCGGCCGGGCCGGCCGTACCATCCAACGGTGCTCGGGTCCGGCTCCGTCGCCGTGAGCGTCTCCGACAACCTCTACGTCTTCGCCGCGTTCGGCGCGGGCGTGATCTCGTTCGTGTCGCCCTGTGTGCTGCCGATCGTCCCCGGTTACCTCAGCCTCGTCACCGGTTTGTCGGTGGGGGAGATCCGCGAGGAGCAGCGCCACTACCTGAAGCGGATCGCGCTCAACACCGGCCTGTTCGTGGCCGGCTTCACGGTCGTGTTCGTGCTGCTCGGGCTCATCACCACCGCTGCAGGCAGCGCGCTCTTCCGCAACCAGGAGACGCTCACCCGCGTCTCGGGCGGCCTGGTGCTGTTGATGGCGTGCTACCTCGCCGGGTCGCAGTTGCTCACCACGCCGCGCCTCTATCAGGAGTTCCGGTGGCAACCGCATCTCGACCGCTTCGGGCCGGTGGCGGCACCGGTCGCGGGCGCCGCGTTCGGGCTCGGGTGGACGCCCTGCATCGGTCCGATCCTCGGCAGCGTGCTCGGCTTCGCCGCACGCGGCGAGAGCCTGGCGCGATCGACCGTGCTGCTCGTCGCGTACTCGCTCGGGCTGGGCGTGTCCTTCCTCGCCGTCGGTCTCGCGATGGGCAAGCTCACCCGCACCATGAACTGGTTCAAGCGCCATTCCCGCGCGATCACGCTCGTGTCGGCGGCGATCCTCGCGGTGTTCGGCATCATCCTCCTCACCGACTCGCTCCCCACGCTCACCGCACGCATGTCCGATTTCCTTCGCTCCAACGGCTTCGGCTGGCTCGTCGACGCCGGCTGATGCCTGAGGTCGCTGCGGGGCCGGCTGCCCCCCACGGCTGCCGTAGGCTGCGCACCGATGGACACGACGGTGCTCGACGTCGACACCTCGCGCGATCGGATCGTCGACCTCACCGGCGACGTGCGCGCGTTCTGTCGCACGCGTGGCGACGGGCTGGTCAACGTGTTCGCGCCCCACGCGACGGCCGGCATCGCCATCATCGAGACCGGCGCGCGTTCCGACGACGACCTCGTCGACGCGCTCGAGCGCCTGCTGCCGCGTGACGACCGGTACCGACACGCGCACGGTTCGCCCGGCCACGGCGCCGACCATGTGCTGCCGGCCATCGTCGCGCCCACGGTCGTGCTCCCGGTGCAGGACGGCGAACCGCTGCTCGGCATCTGGCAGAGCGTCGTGTTCGTCGATCTCAACCGCGACAACCCGCGCCGCAACGTCCGCCTGAGCTTCGTGGCCGGCTGAAGCGGAGTCGAGCGTAGAGATGGCTGACTCGCCGTACCTCGTCGAACGGATGCAGGGCTTCGGCACGACCATCTTCGCCGGAGATGTCGGCGTTGGCCGTCGCCACCGGGTCGATCAACCTGGGTCAGGGATTTCCCGACGAGGACGGGCCTGCCGAGGTGTTCGACGCCGCGGTCGCCGCGATCCGCGACGGCCACAACCAGTACCCGCCGGGGATCGGCATCCCCGAGCTCCGGCACGCGATCGCAGCCCACCAGGCGAAGTGGTGGTCGCTCGAGTACGACCCCGACACCGAGGTGCTGGTGACCGCGGGTGCGACCGAGGCCATCGCGGCGGCGCTGCTCGCGCTGTGCGAACCGGGCAGCGATGTCGTCACGTTCGAGCCGTACTACGACTCGTACGCCGCGTGCATCGCGCTCGCCGGCGCGCACCGGCGCGTGGTGCAACTGCGCACGCCCGACTGGTCGTTCGACGCCGACGCACTCGAGCGCGCCATCACGCCGAACACGCGCGTGTTGCTCCTCAACTCGCCGCACAACCCCACCGGCAAGGTGTTCTCGGTCGAGGAGCTCGAGCTGATCGCGCGCTTGTGCGTGGAGCACGACCTGCTCGCGATCACCGACGAGGTCTACGAGCACCTCGTGTTCGACGGTCGTCACGTTCCGCTTGCAACCATGCCGGGCATGCGCGAGCGCACGGTGACGATCTCGTCGGGCGGCAAGACGTTCTCGTGCACCGGTTGGAAGATCGGGTGGATCTGCGCGCCCCCGACCTGGTGGACGCGGTGAAGACGGTGAAGCAGTTCCTCACCTACGTGAACGGTGGGCCGTTCCAGTACGGCGTCGCCGTCGGGCTCGGCCTGCCGGGCGCCACGTTCCGGAGGTTGGCCGCGGCGTTGGAAGAGAAGCGCGACCGGTTGGCGGCGGGGCTGGCCACGGCGGGCTTCACCGTGCTGCCGTCCGCGGGCACCTACTTCATCAGCGCCGACATCCGCAGCCTCGGTGAGTCCGACGGGCTCGCGTTCTGCCGCGCGCTTCCCGAGCGGTGCGGGGTGGTCGCGGTCCCGAGCGTGGTGTTCTACGACGACAAGCAGGCCGGGAGCCCGCTGGTGCGGTTCGCGTGTTGCAAACGCCTCGACGTCATCGACGATGCCGCGGCACGACTCCAGAAGTTGGCGCGATGAGAGTCGCCGCGATCCAGCACGACATCGTGTGGGAGGACCGCGACGCCAACTTCGCGCACCTCGACGGGCTGATCGGTGACGCCGCGCAGCAGCGCGCGCAGCTCGTGGTGCTCTCCGAGATGTTCTCGACCGGCTTCTCGATGGACACCGAGCGCATCGCCGAGCCGTTCGACGGCCCGAGCGCGCAGTTCCTCGTCGAGCAGGCGACTCGACGCGGGCTGTGGGTGTGCGGGTCCGCGCCCGAGGTGCAGCCGGGCGACACCCTGCCGTCGAACACGTTGCTCCTCGCCGCGCCCGACGGTGCGATCACGCGCTACCGCAAGATCCATCCCTTCAGCTACGGCGGCGAGCACGAGAAGTACGCCGCGGGTGACGAGCGCGTCACCGTCGAGATCGAGGGCGTCCGCTGCACGCTGTTCGTCTGCTACGACCTGCGCTTCGCCGACGAGTTCTGGGCCGTCGCGCTCGACACCGACTGCTACGTCGTCGTCGCCAACTGGCCCGCGCCGCGTCGCGACCACTGGCGCACGCTGCTGAAGGCCCGCGCGATCGAGAACCAGGCGTTCGTCGTGGGCGTCAACCGCGTCGGGAGCGGCGGCGGACTCGACTACGCGGGCGACAGCGCGATCGTGCTGCCGTTCGGCCGCACGCTTGGAGGCGTCCGACGCGCCGCACGAGGAGATTCTCCTCCACGACGTGACCGCCGCCGAGGTCGCCGAGGTGCGAGCCAAGTACCCGTTCCTGCAACGATCGTCGTTGACCGGGAGGGTCCATGGCCGACAAGGGCGAGTTCGAGGTCAAGCGGGAGACGACCATCCCGGCGAGCCGGAGCGCGGTCTACGCGCTGCTGGTCGACTTCCACCGGTGGCGCGAGTGGTCGCCGTGGGAAGACATCGACCCTGCGCTCAGTCGCACCTACTCGGGGCCCGACGCGGGCACCGGCGCGATCTACGAGTGGGTCGGCAACCGCAAGGCCGGGGCCGGGCGCATGGAGATCACCGATGCGGTCGAGCCGTCGAAGGTGCAGATCGCGCTGCAGTTCATCAAGCCGTTCAAGTCGAGCAGCACGACGACGTTCGAGCTCGTCGAGCGCGACGGCGCCACGAACGTCACCTGGCGCATGGTCGGCCCCAAGACGTTCACGACACGCTTCATGGGCGTGTTCATGAGCATGGACAAGATGGTGGGCAAGGACTTCGAGAAGGGCCTCGACCGCCTGCGCGCCGCCGCCACCGCGTCCGGCTGACCGCCGCTCGCCGGATTCATTGTCGGCCTGACTACCTGCCAGCGGTCGTCCAGCCGACAATGAATCAGCGCATGAGGCGCGCGGACGTGGGCGGCGAGTGCGGTGCAGTGGCCGACTGGGTCGTCGAGCGGCCAACCCATGTCGGCGAGGTCGAAGTACTCGATGCTGACCTCGCCCTGGTAGTCGAGTCGATCGAGCTCGGCGAGCACCGCGGCGAAGTCGACGTCACCACCGTCGTCGGCGTGGCGCTGGGGGTCGCCCTCGGCGGCCTGGCGCAGCTGCACGTGGTCGGCGTAGCGGAGCACCTCGACCGGATCTTCGCCCCACGTCGCGACGTGACCGGTGTCGACGGTGAGGCGCAATCCCGGCACCGCGGCCACGAGCGCCTCGATCTTCTCGATGCTGCCGGCGCTCGTGCGCGGACCTGGTTCGAGCCGCGCGGTCGGGTGCGCACGCATCAGCGACACGGTCTCGTCGAAGCGGTCCTCACCGCGACGCTCGAACGGCGCGACGAACGTGCAGCCGTCGACCGGCTCGAAGCCGCTGATGCGGTCGGCAATCGGCACCGCCAGTGCGTCGAGGTCGTCGTCGTCGAGCCCGTCGAGCAGATGGATCGCGGCGTCGAGGTGGTCGAAGCCGAGCTCCGCGCTGCGCGTCGCCATCTCCTCGAGCGTCAGGTCGTCGAACGCGACGCCCACGATCCCGATGGCGCGCTCCGTCGTCAACTGGTGATGTCCTTGGGGCCACCACCGACGTACAGCGTCTGCCCCGACACGTAGCTCGACGCCTCCGACGCCAGGAACAGCACCGGCCACGCGATCTCGTCGGGCACGCCGGCCCGACCGAGGCCCGCGGCGCGACCGCCCATCTCGTCGGGATCGATGCCTGCCGCGCCCATCGCCCGCAGGAATCCCTCCGACTTGATCGCACCGACGCGCACGCAGTTCACGCGGATGCCCGTGCGGCGCGAGCGCGGCGGCGAAGTTCTGGGTGAGGTTCTCCAGCCCCGCCTTGGCCGCGCCGTACGCGGTGTGGATCGGCAACGCCGACACCGCGGCCCCTGACGAGATGTTGACGATCGACCCGCTGCCCCGCTCGACCATGTGCGGCGCGACTCGCTGCGACAGCACGAACGCGCTCTTCAGGTTGAGGTCGATCATGTTCTGGAAGCGGTCGGCGTTCCAGTCCTCGAACGCGTACGAGTGACTGCCGCCGGCGTTGTTGACCAGCACGTCGACCCGGCCGAACGTCTCGAGCGACTCGTCGATCAACCGCTCGCACTGCTCGACGTCGCGCACGTCGGTGGCGACGACGTGGGCCCGGCGCCCGGTCTCGGCCTGCACCTGGGCCGCGATCCGTTCGAGGTTCTCGGTCTTGCGACTGGCCAGCACCACGTCGGCACCGTGCTGGGCGAAGAGCAGCGCGGTCGCCGCGCCGATGCCGGTGCCGCCGCCGGTCACGACCGCCACCTCGCCGGAGTGATCGAACACGTCGTCCATGAGGTGACCGTATGTCACTCGGCAGCCAGCGCGCCTCCCGCCGCTTCGCTTAGTCTCGCCGCCATGTGTGGGTGCATCGTGGCGTTGGCGGCGTTCATCTCGCCGCGGTTGGCGATCTTCTTCATCTGGCTCTTCACCGACCGCATGAGCATCGCGTTCGACTCGTTCTGGTGGGGGTTCCTCGGCTTCATCTTCCTGCCGTGGACGACGCTGGCGTGGACCATTGCCTACGCGCCGATCAAGGGTGTCACCGGCTTCGGCTGGTTCTTCGTGATCTTCGCGTTCGCGGTCGACATCATGACCCACGTCGGCAGCGCGCAAGCCCGGCGCGACCGCAACCTCCGCGCCGCGTAGCCGATGATCCCGATCGGGTGGTTCGGGCTCGGCTCCGGTGCGTTCGCGGACGCTGAAGGAGTCGCCGACGTCGCCCGCACCGCCGAGGAGCTCGGTTACGACTCGGTCTGGGTCGGCGAGCACCCGGTGCTCATCGATCCGCACGAGCCGCCGTCACCGCTCCCGTCGCACTCCGAGCTCATGGACCCGGTGCCGGTCCTCGCCTACGCGGCCGCGGTCACCGTCGCGCATCACGCTCGGGACCGGCATCGTGATCCTGCCGCTGCGCAACCCCGTGCTCCTGGCCAAGGAGCTGGCGACCATCGACGTGCTCTCGCAGGGTCGCCTCGAGGTCGGCATCGGCGTGGGCTACGTGCCGGGCGAGTACGACGCCATCGGCGTGCCCTTCGAGACCCGCGGCCGCCGCGCCGACGAGTGGATCGACGCCCTCCGCACGCTGTGGCGCGACGAACAGCCCGAGCTGCGGGGCGAGTTCGCGTCGTTCGGCGGGATCCAGTGCCGGCCGCAGCCGCACCGCCCCGGCGGCCCGCCGATCATCGGGAGCGGCATGGCGACCGCGGCGCGCCGCCGCTGCGTCGAGCGCTGCGACGGGTGGTACGGCTTCTACCTGGACCTCGACAACACGAAGGCGGCGATCGACGAGCTGGACCGCCTCGCCGACGAGGTCGATCGTCCCGCCGAGTTGGGCAAGCTCCAGATCACGGTGACGCCGGTGCCGGGACCGATCGACGCCGACATCGTGCGCCGCTACGAGGACCTGGGCGTCGACCGGCTGGTGGTCGTGCAGGACTTCGGCGACATGGCGGGTGGACCCGACGCGCGTACGCCGTGGCAAGTTCCTGGACGAGATGGCGGCCACCGCCGCAGCGTCTCGACATCCACTGACCGCAACGGGGGAGCACGATGCCGAGCAACGAAGCGATCGCCGATGCGTTCGATGACGCCCTCACCGGAAAGGGTGGCGACGGGTTCGTCGCCGTGCTCGCACCGGGTGCGGTCATCTGGCACAACCACGACCGCAACGACGTCGACGCCCGCGACAACATGGCTGCGGTCGACATGCTCAGCCAGATCGTCGACGAGCTCGTGAACGAACGTCGCCTGTTCGCGCCGATCGACGACGGCTTCGTGCTGCAGTACGTCACCCGCGGCAAGGTGCGGTCGAACGGCAACGACTTCGAGATGCACAACTGCCTGATCGTGCACACCGACGGCGACGGCCTGGTCGACCAGCATCGACGAGTACGTCGACCCGACCGTGGGAGCGCAGCTGTCATGACCATGGACGTCGCCCGCTGCATCGACCCCGAGATCGCGGCGATCGCTGGCCGCGTCGCCGATGGGTGCCATCGACTTCGGCACGTTCACCTTCGAGACCATCCCCGCCATCCGCGAGGGGATGGCCAACATGCCGGTGATCGAGCTGCCGCCGACCACGACCGTGTCGCACGAGGTCGTGGTTCCGGGTGACGGCTTCGACCCGACGGTGCGCGTCTACTCGCCGCCGAGCGAAGGCGACCGGCCGCCCGTGCATCTACTGGATCCACGGCGGCGGTTACCTGTTCGGTTCCGGGCTCAACGTCGACGCCCGCATCAACCGCTGGGTCGAGGAGTTCGACTGCGTGGCGGTGTCGATCGACTACCGCCTCGCGCCCGAGCACCCGTACCCCGCGCCGCTCGACGACTGCTACGCCGGGCTGCACTGGACCGAGCAACACGCCGACGAGCTCGGCATCGACCCCGCGCGCATCGTCATCGTCGGTGCCAGCGCGGGCGGTGGGCTGGCGGCCGGGCTCGCGATCCGGGCGCGCGACCGCGGTGAGATCTCACCCGCTGTTCCAGCTCCTGATCTATCCGATGATCGACGACAGCAACACCACGGCGTCGAGCCACATCGACGGCGCGCCGGTGTGGAGTCGCGCCGCCAACGACCTCGGCTGGCGCGCGTACCTCGGCGACCTCGCCGGCACCGACGATGTCCCGGCCGAGGCGGCGCCCGCACGTGTCGACGACGTCACGGGTCTCCCGCCGGCGTGGATCGGCGTCGGCTCGCTCGACGTGTTCCGCGACGAGGACATCACCTACGCCTCACGGCTTCTGGCCGCCGGCATCACCACCGAGTTGCACGTGTACCCCGGTGCGTGCCACGGCTTCGAGATGATCGCCGCGACCGCGGGCGTCGCCCAGGCGTGTCGAGCGCGACATCACGGAAGCGCTGCGGCGGGTGCTGCAGCCGGTGTCCGTCGACGCGTCCACCAGCTGACCGCCAGCGTCGACGCGCTCACCACCAACACCATGCCGGCCGCCCACGCGTACGTCGACGCGTCGACGTGGCGCGTGAGATGGATCAACGGGGTGTCGAGCGCGTCGACCAGCCGATCAGCCGCGTAGGTGCCGAGCAGCGCACCGAGGACGATGCCGGCGACGACGGCGGCGAACACCTCGCCGGTCACCCGCCAGCCGCCGACGACGCGCCCGGGTCCTCGTGTGCAGCACCACCGCGATCGCCAAGCCCAGCACGGTGACGACGGCGGCGATGGCGAGCAGCGCCTGGATGACGGCCTTGAAGATCGGCCGCGCCTGGTCGACGGTGTTGAGGTTGGCGGCGACCGGCACGTAGACCACGACCGCCGGCTTCGCCTGCACCGCCGCCGCCACCTTCGCCGCGTCGGCACCCGGCGCGAACTGCACCGAGGCGGTGTCGAACAGGCCGCCCGCGAACGCGTCGGCGTACTCGCCCATCGCGCTGCGGAGCGCGTCGTTGCTGAGGAACACGAGGTTGCCGAGCGTGTTCGACGTGAGCGCCGCGACGGGCACCTTGAACGGCGGGACGCCGGCACCGGGCAGGGTGATCTCGATCTGGTCACCCACGCCGGCGCCGAGGATCCTCCCGAGCGACTGCGGGATCAGCGCACCCTCGGCGGGCAGCTCGATGCGGGCACCGTCGGGCGCCTCGAAGTGCTGCAGCGTCGTGTCGCGGGGGAACGCCTCCAGCGACGTCGAGTAGCGACGCGAGGCATGGCGCACGAACACGTTGGCCGACGGCACCGGCTCCGCCACCGCGATGCCGTCGACCGCCTGCAGCTGGCGAGCAAGCGTCGTTCACCGGCGTGGCGAACGCGACCTGCGCGCTCACCTGCTCGAGGCGTGCCGCGGCGTCGAGCGTCGCCTCGGCGGAGTCGACGACGCCACCCGGTGCGACGACGCAGATCGACGGCGGCCGCGGCCGCCACCGCGGTGACGACCGCAGGACCGGCACCGAGGGAATCGTCTGCGTCCGACCCGCAGCAACCGACCGATGCCGAGCGCGATCCCTCCGACGAGCGCCGCGAGCAGCAGACCCGAGCAGTGCGACGCCGAGGTTGTTCGCGCCGACGTGCTCGGGGAGGTACACCGACTCGGCGAGCTCGGGCCCGCCGATGGCGGCGCCCGCCAGCCCGATGGCCACGCCGACCACACCGGCCGCGGCGATGGTGATCGCGAGCTGACGGCGGCGGCGGCGCAGGTCGTCGACCCGCGCGCACGCCGAGCGCGCCCACCAGCGCGGCGACGATCAGCGCGATCGCGGGCACCACGATGCTCGCCTCGCGGAAGCCGGTGAGCTCCTCCTGGATCACGCCGTTCGACGGCTGCGTCACGCGGGGTTGCACGAGCTGCGCGCCGTTGTTGGTGGCGAGCGTGGTGAGCCGTCGGTCGAGCGTCGTTGCGGTCGACGCCCGACGTCGTAGCTCACGAGCACCTGCGGCACCGTCGCCTCGCCGCCGAGCGACTCGGCGACCGCTTGGGGCACGAACAGCACCGCGAAGCTTCCCGGTGTGGTGATCACCTGTTGCTGACTCTGGGCCGGGAGCAGGTACTCGGGCGAGAGGCCCACGCCGACGACGTCGAGCGCGGCGGGGGTGCCGATGCCGAGCGCCTGCACGGTGTCGCCCGGGCTTCACGCCGAGGTCGTCGGCGGTGTGCTGCTCGACGACGGCGACCGCGTTCGAAGTGTCGCGGGGGAAGTCGCGCCCGGCGGTGATCGAGACGTCGTTGATCGTCGGCCCGTCGCGCGGGCACCCCGATGATCGTGCCCTGCACCTTGGTCTTGCCGTTCTGGAGGAACACCGACAGCGTCGTCGTGCCCCGCGTGTTCGTCGCGGCGACGCCGTCGATGCGGGCGAACGACTGGGCGATGGCGTCGGTGTCGCCGCCGATCACCGTGAGGTCGGCGAAGTGCGTCTCGGCGTAGAAGTGGTCGAGCGACGCGTCGAGGTCGCGCACCGTCGCGCGCAGGCCCACGAACACCGCGACACCGGCGGCGACGAGGATCGCGGTGAAGACGAACCCGAGCCGATGACGGTGTTGGTGAGCCACGAAGGGCGAAGACTGTCACACCCCTCGGTCAGGCTCCGACCATGTGCAGACTGTGCGAAGGGTTCACGCTCGAAGACGACCTCGCCCTGTCGGCTGCCGATCTCGCCGAGTACGGGTTTGTCACCATTGGCATCGACGAACCCGATCAACCGGGCTGTCCGAACTGGACCTACACGATCGGACTCGTCGACACCTACGAACATCCCGAACTCGTGGTGGCCGGTCCACCGATCCGCCAGGCCCACTCGTTGATCCATCATCTCTGGCATCAGATCGACGTCGGTCGTCGTTTCTCCGCGGGTGACCGCTGGCGATCGTCCGACGGGACTCGTGCGGTTCGGCCGGTGGATGCGGTGCAGTACGAGCTCGACACGTTCAACCGCTGGCACCTGCTCGCGGATCACGGTTACCTCCACTCACCGTTGGAAGCGCTGCAGGTCTTGGTCCCGACCACTTGGACCGACGCCGCGAGTTGGGTCGAGCCCGACCTCGGGAATCCGCTCGCCCGGGTCGACGCTTGGCGACCGAACCGAGCCATGAGCCGTCGATCTGGCGCTTCGGCACCTCGCCGGACAGCCGATGACGCGGGAAGAAGCGTTGGCTATGCGCGGGAGCGGCGCGATCGACGAGCTTCCTGATGATGTCTCTCCGGTCGAGCTCTTGTGATCCTGGCCGACACCTCGGCGTGGGTTGAGTATCTCCGGGCCACGGGGAGCGCAGCCGACCGCCGCGTCTCGAACCTGATCGACGACGAGGGCCCGCTGACGGTGACCGAACCGGTGGTCATGGAGGTGCTCGCCGGGGCACGCGACGACCGTCGGGAAATGGAGCTGCGACGACTCCTCGGCCGCTTCCCATTGCTTCGCTTCGACCCGGTGATCGACTTCGACGCGGCCACGCGCATCTACCGGTCGTGCCGACGGAACGGCGTCATGCCCCGCGGATTTGTCGATTGCATGATCGCGTCGGTTGCAGCGCGCCACGACGCGACCCTCCTCGCGGTCGACGGCGACCTCGTCCGGATCGCCGAGGTGATCGGCATCTCGGTCGACGACGGCTGAACCTCCTGGTCAGGCGGCTCGTGCTTCCGCAACCATGGCCACCATGGCCTTGCGCACCTCGTCGCCGGTGAAGCACTCGTCGGGGAACGCCAGGCGCACCGGGGTGCGGTGCTCGGCACTCACTGCGACCATGTCGAAGCCGTAGCGGTCGACCGCCGACATCGACGCCTCGAGCGTGCCGTCGAGTCCGGCGAAGTGGCGGCAGAACAGCACCTGCGCGTCGGCGTGGTCCTCGTTCATGTGGGCGATGATCCCGGCCGCCGCGTCGGCGAGCGGATCGGGTTCGGCGCGCTTGTAGTCGGCGGCGTCAACCCAGCTCATGCGCCCGTAGCCGCCGACGTAACGGATGTGGTCGACGGTGAGCCGCAGGAACGTGAAGTCGCCGAAGTCGATGTAGTACGACGCGGCGGGGTTCGCCTCGAGGTACCGGGTGCGGGCGACGTCGCGATCGTCGTCGCCGACCGGCGCCAGCAGTCCGAGCAGGGTGACCCGGCCCAGGGCGAGCGGATCGGCACCGTCGGGCACCGGTTCGGCCAGGAGCAGGCTGGCGCGCGGGTCGCGCAGGGCGTTCTGCGTGTGCTCGGCCATCGTGCTGACGAAGAAGAGCGGATCGCCGTCGTCGGCGAGTCCGAAGCTCACAACCGAACCGAAGGGATAGCCGGCCGGGTCGGGCGTCAACGTCGACAGCGCTCCGCGCCGCTCGCCCGCGACCAATGTGCGGCAGCGTTCGGCATGGCTCGGCTCGCGTGCCGGCGGCGCGGTGGGTGCCGGTCCGTCGTCGCCCACGGTGGTGGGAAGTTGGTGTTCGCGCGGTCGTTCCATCGCGCCACGCTACGCCGCGTCCCTCGGGCGGGTCGTCCCGGCCTGGGCGCACCTCGGGTCGCTTTGCTACGCTCGTCGGTCCGCCGCGGGGTGGAGCAGTCTGGTAGCTCGTCGGGCTCATAACCCGAAGGTCGAAGGTTCAAATCCTTCCCCCGCCACCATCGAATCGCAGGTCAGAGCCGGTGCGTAAGCACCGGTTCCCTGCGTTCCGGGGCCGACTTGCAACGGATCTTCCGACGAATCGTTAGAAGCCCGAACGGAAGGTCCGGCGGGAGGTGCGACGCGGACGCTCCTCGTGCCACGCGTCGGCGTCGATGTGTCAGTCCTGGCGCTTGCCTGTCCCAGTGCCGAGGTACGCGGCGGCGAGGCGCTCGGCGTCGGCTTCCTCGCGGGGGCCCATCCACACGACCCGCCCGAGCTCCATGAAGGCGATGATGTCGGCGACCTTCATGACCTCGCTCGCCTTCTCCTCCACGAGCAGGATCGCGGTGCCGAGCTCGCGCAGTTCGCGCAGCGCGTCGATGACGACCGCCGCGGCCAGCGGAGCCAGGCCGAGGGTCGGCTCGTCGGCGACGAGCACGACCGGTGGGTCGGCGAGGGCGGGCGCAAGCGAGAGCATCTGCTGCTCGCCGCCGGACAGCAGTCCGGCCACCTGCTTGCGCCGCTCGCCGAGGATCGGGAACCGCTCGTAGGTCTTCTGCGCGCAAGGCGGGGTCGCGCAGGAGCACCTGGAGGTTCTCCTCCACGGTGAGCCCGGGAAAGATGCCGCGCGCTTCGGGCACGAGCAGGAGCCCCTTGCGGACGCGGCCGAACGCCGACAGCGCCGACACGTCCTCGCCCGCGAGGAGCACCCGACCGCGAGAGCGCCGGCACCATGCCCGCGGCGACCCCGCACAACGTGCTCTTGCCGGCTCCGTTCGCTCCCAGCAGCGCGACGACCTGGCCGGGCTCCACCGCGACGCTCACCCCGTGCAGCACCTCGACGTCGCCGTAGCCCGCCCTCACCGTCCTCGAGCAGGATGGCCGGCTCGACGCCCGGGGTGCCGCTGCGGTGGCGCCGACCGTCTCCAGCACCTCGGCCTCCGGCACCGCCGGCGCGGCCTCCATCGCCTCGCCTTCGTGCAGCGCCGCTCTCGGCCGCGGCGATCCGCGCCTCGTGCTGCTTCGCCCGACGCTTCTCGAGCCGGTCGGAGCCGACCATCGCGAGGATCCCATCGGGGTTCTTGGCCAGGTTGATCGCGCCCAGCCCGAACAGGATCGCCGTGAAGTACGAGCTGGTGATGAGCGGCGGGACGAAGTGCGGCATCCAGGAGAACGAGGCGATCTGCTTCCACATCACGGGCGCCGCGGTGTAGGAGAGCCCCGCCAGCAGGGCGCCGCCCGGGCGGCGCACGCCGAACGTGACCGCCACCGCGATCCAGATCAGCCCGATCACGGGCGGGACGCTCTCCTTGGTGATCGAGAACGAGGTGAGGCCGTACATGGCGCCGCCGAAGCCCGCGATGCCGGCCGACAGCGCGAACAGCGCGACCTGGGCCCTCGCCGGCGAGATGCCCGACGCCTGCGCGGCGACGGACGAGCTGCGCACCGCGAGCATCGCCCGCCCCGACGCCGACCGTTGCAGGTTGTAGACGAGGAGGGTGAGGATCCCGAACATGATCAGGAGCGCGCAGACCAGTTCCGATGACTTCGAGAAGTCGAACTTGTGGATGCCGAACGGGTCGAACGTCGGCGGCCGGAACGAGTAGCCGAAGCTCCCGTGCACTGATCGTGTCGTTCTGGAACACGAGGAAGTACATGACCCACGCGAGCGCGAACGTCGCGAGCGCGAGCGCGAGCGTCCCCATTCGGCGCACGGGAAAGGCGACGAGCGCACCGAGCACGCCGGCCACCACCGCGCCGAGCAGGCAGGCGACGAGGAAGTTCATCTGCCCGTGGTGCAGCACGAGCGGGATGTCGAAGCTCCACTTCGACCAGGGAGGAGGATGCTCGCGCGTCGGAGGTCTGCAGCGCCCAGCCGGCCATGAAGCCACCGGCCGTGACGAACGTGGCCTGGGCGAGGCTCACCATGCCGCCGATGCCCGTGACCACCACGAACGACAGGAACACGATCGCGAGCGCGAGGCCGGGAGCGAGGATGTTCGCCCGCACGTACGCGGGGTTGTGCGGCCACCGAACGCGCCCAGCGTGTAGAGCACGAGCACCAGGGTGAGGATCGCCCAGGGCAGCTTCCGCCTCCACCCCGGAAGCCCTTCGCCGATGGTCGGGCGCGGGTTTCTCGTCCGAGATCGAGCCCGCGGCACGGCCCCGCTCACGGCCGATGATGAACAGGGCGATGAGCAGCACCAGGTATGGCACCGCGGCGTCGAGGCCCGAGAGCTGGCTGAGGAAGTTCGGGAGCAGCAGGGTCTTGTAGCCGGCGACGAGGTTCTGGAGGACGCCGAGGGCCAGACCGGCGGCGAACGCGAGTGGGATCGAGCGCATCCCCGCGAGCGCCACCGCCGCGATCGACGCAAGCACCACGAAGAGGTACGTGCTGTCGCTCAGCTGGAAGAGCGGAGCGATGAGCACACCGCCGAGGCCGGCGAGCGTCATCGAGAGCATCCACGCGATGCTCGAGGTGCGACTCGGGCTGATCCCGCGCATCGCGGCGAGGGACTCGCGGTCGACCTGGGCCCGCATCTCGAGGCCCGACCCGCGTGCGCCGGATCACCACGTAGAGCAAGCCCGCGACGATCGCCGCGACGATGAAGACCGCGAGCTGGTCGGAGTTCAGCACTACGCGGTCGAGCCCGAGCCAGCCCAGGCGGTACACGTGCGACGGGGTCGGGCCGACTCCCGGTGGGACGAACCCCACGCCGCCGCCGTAGTCGCCGAGCTTCGCGAGGTCGAGGCCGAGCCAGTCGACCGCCACCGCGTCGACGAGCCACTGCACGAGATTGGGCAGGGCGATGAGCAGACCGATGGTCCCGACGATGCGGGCGTACACGGGGGCACTGCTGAGCCGGCCGAGCACGATGCGGTTGAGCAAGTACCCGAGCAGGGGCGCGAAGAAGAAGACGGTGAGGATCAGCGACGGGACGATCGGGATGTGCTGCCCGGTGTTGAGCTGGAAGTAGAAGTACGCGCACGCGAACGCGACCGCTCCGTGGGCGAAGTTGAACACGCCCGACGTCTGGTACGTGAGCACCAGCCCCGACGCCATGATCGAGTAGATCGCACCGGTCACCATGCCGGAGATGAAGAGGTTCAGGAACTTCTGCACGGACTACCTCAGTGGACGAAGCCGGGCGTCGGCGACGCGCGGACGGCCGGGCCCGAGGGCCCGGCCGTCGCGGATCGTCTCGGAGGAACGGTGACGCCTACTTCACGCCCTTCGGGTACTTGACCTGCCGATACTTGCCGGTGTTCCCGACCTGCTTGAGGAGGTCGTAACACGCGAACGGCGCAGTGATGGTCCACTGTGGTGCCGTCACTGGTCACGAGCTCTCCGCACGGCGCTCCGGCCTTGAAGCTCGCCGGGTAGTAGGTCGGTCCGACGACGTCGGGGATCTCGTACTTGAACTTCGCCGCCGCCTTCTGGAACTGCCTCGGGCGTCAGGTTCTTGCCGACCTTCTTGAGGATCTGCACGAACATGTCGGCCGAGAAGTACCCGGCGAGCGCCGGCTGGCCGATGTCAGCCGTCGCGATGCCCGCGTCGTTCAGGGTCTGGACCACCTTCTGCATGTTCGGCGCCGTCGACTCCGGCGTCGCGAACTGCGTGAACGCGGACCACGTGTCCGCCAGCTTGGTCAGCTGCGGGGCGTACGACACCGCGTTGGTCTGGATGCCCGTGTAGCCGGCCTGCGTGAGCGCCTTGCCGAGGCCGAACACGTTGTTCTGTCCGACGACCAGGAACACCACGTCGGGCGGCTGGTCGCTGTTGGACGTCATGATGGCCTGCACGTACGGCGAGTAGTCGGTGACCGTCGCCGGCAGCGGCGGCATCGAGGCCTGCTGGTAGACCACCTTCATGCCCACGGCCTTGGCGGTCGCCGTGATCACCTCGACCCCCTGCTTGCCCGAGTCGTTGTTCTCGGCGATCACTGCGGCGGTCTTGCCCTTTGCGCCGCCCTCGCCCTGGCTCTTGAGCTGCTGGTCGACCAGTTCACCCCAGGTGTTGCCCGGGTAGGTGGGCGGGTTCGGCACGAGGCAGCCGGTGAACCCGAACACGTACTTGTTCGACGGATCGCAGTACGCCGGGCGCGATGCCCCAGCCGATCGTGGGCACCTTCTGCTGGTTGAAGTACGCACCGGCCTGGAGCGTCGCCGTGACCACGGGCACGACGCCGAACACGCCCTGCTCCTCGACCAGGCCCCGGCCCTCCGACAGGTTCGCGTCGCGGCTGTCGTCTTGTCGTCGGAGAAGCCGACGTAGTCGATCTTGCGACCGCCCGGGATCTCGCCGTTCTGGTTCGCCTCGTCGAAGCGCGCCTTCGCGGCCTGCCCCGCGTCCGAGTAGAACGCGGCGTACCCGAGGCCGCCGACCTTGATCGTGGAGCTCGTCACGCCGCGCACGCTGCTCTGCGCGTCTGCGGAGCCGAGCGATCCGACGGTCGACGCGGCCAGCGCGGCGGCGAGCGCCGCCACGACGAACTTGGTTCGTTTCACTTCATCCCCCTTGGTTTTGTTGGCGATGGTGGTGCGCCGGGCCCGACTCCGCCGGACACGGCCACGACGCAGGCGTCGGCGAGGCGGCGATCGGGCCCGGTCACCGAGCGGCTCGATCCACCAGCCGGCTCAAGAGATGTTGCCGACCGGCTTGCCGATCGGGTCCAGGGCCGCGGTGACGGCGTCGTCGGGGAGCTCACCCGGCGCAAGAGGGGTCGCAAGCTCGTCGACCCGGGGGCCGATCCGATCGGCGATCGGGCCGAGGCGATCGAGATCGAAGCCGTAGGCGTGCGCAGCGTTCACGCCCAGCATCCGGGCCACGTCGTCGGGGTCGACGCCGGCGAACGTGTGCCGCAAGGCCAGCGAGGTGTACGGGAACGTCCCCTCGATGTGCGGATAGTCGCTTCCCCACATGATCGTGTCGATGCCGGTCTCGGTGCGGACCGAGCAGTCGACGGGGCCCATGAAGCTCGCACCGAGGAAGCACTGCCGAGCCCAGTAGTCGCTCGGCTTCAGTGACAGCGCTCGCGCAACCTCACCGCCGTACCGCTCCTCGATGCTGCCCGGCACGTTGCGCATCCGGTCGACCGCCCAGTCGAGCCCCGCCAGGAGCGCGGGGACCCAGGAGCTGCCCTGCTCGGTCATGACGAATGTCAGGTCTGGGTGCCGCTCGAACACTCCGCCGAGGATGAACCGAACGAGGGGTCGCTGCGCGTACCAGCCGTATTCCACGAACAGCAGCGCCGGGGTCGCCGGGTACGGACCGAGGTCGGGAGCACCAGTGCCGCCGTGGACGTTGACCGGCAGGCCGAGTTCCGCGCACGCCTGCCACAGCGGCTCGTACACGGGGGCATGCAACGGGGGGAGGTGCGAGTCGGGGGCGACGTTCGGGACCATCACGCCGCCGAACAGGCCGACGTCCTTCACCCACCGTGCCTCGGCCACCGCGTCGTCGACGTCGTTGAGCAGGAGCTGCGCGACGCCGGCGCGTCGGCCCGGCAGGTCGGCGCAGAAGTCGGCCAGCCATCGGTTGTGGGCCCGGATGCCGGCCCACCGCAGCTCGTACTCGTCGGGTCGGCAGTCGGGCAGCGTGAGGGTGCCGCTCGGGAAGAACGGCGGGATCGTGTTGGGGTACACGACTTCGCCGACGATGCCGTCGGCCTCGAGGTCCGCTTGGCGGATCGCGGGGTCGAAGTTGCGCCGATACTCGAACGTGTCCGTCTCGACGAGGTCCTCGTACGGGTTGACGAACTCGGCCTCCCACGCGTCGAACTGCTCGAGGTACCGAGCCTCCAGGTACTCGCGGTAGGTGTGGATCGGTGCGCCGGCGTGACAGTCGGACGAGATGACGACGTAGCGGTCATTGGCGTTCGACACGAGCCACCTCCGCTCTTGGTCGGAGCGAAGTCGCCCAGGGTGGTGTGGCGCCCGGAGGGACCCCAGCACATTAATCTTTGCTTTGAACTATGTCGAGCACGGGACTTCAGGAGGCGCTCAGCCTCTCGGATGTTCGACGCCACCATCTGGCGGTCGTGCTCGGCCGGTTGCGGCGCCACGGACCGCGGTCGAGAGCGGACCTGGCCCGGGAGACCGGGCTCGCCAAGGCCACGGTGTCCACCCTCGTGGCCGACCTGATGGCGCGCGACCTCGTTGCCGAGATCGCTGGACAGTCGGGATCGGTGGGTCGCCCGGCGACGTTGGTCGCCGCAACCGGGATGTCGGTGGTCACGCTGGGGATGCAGATCGAAGTCGATCACGTCTCGGCCTGCGCCGCTGACCTCACGGGCCGGGTTGTGCGGTCCGAGCGCCGCTATGGGGACAACCGAGCCTGCAGTCCCGACGCAGTGCTGGGACGGCTGGCCGAGGTGACCGCCAGCGTGCTCGACGCGGTAGCCGGACGAGACGTCGAGGTCGTCGGCGCGTGCGTGGCCGTGCCCGGCTTGGTGGAGCGCGTGAGTGGGGAGATCCTGGTTGCTCCCAACCTGGCGTGGTCACGGTTGGAGCTCAGCGGTCTGTCGGGCGTCCTCGGTCTTCTTCCGGGCATCGATGTCGTGGTCGAGAACGAGGCGAACCTGGGTGCTCTGGCCGAGCTCGAGCGCTGGGATCAGGGGGGACCCGCTTCGTTCGTCTACGTCTCGGGTGGCGTTGGAGTGGGCGCGGGCATCGTCGTGGACGGTCACCTGATCGCGCGGCGTGCACGGCTTCGGCGGCGAGATCGGCCACCTTGTCGTCGAGCCGGAGGGGCGCCGGTGTGCCTGTGGTGCCCGCGGCTGTCTGGAGACGATCGTGGGTGCCGAACGCGTGGCCTCGACCACGGTCCGAGCCCGGGCGCTGAGCCGAGCCCTCACGGGTGTCGTCCACCTTCTCGACCCCGCGGCCGTCATCTTGGGCGGTACGTTCTCCGGCGACGAGAGGCTGGCGGAGCTCGTGGCTGAGCAGCTCCACACGGAGACTCTCGCGGGTCGCTGGCGACCTTGCATCGTTCGGACGTCCTCACTCGGCGTCGATGCAGCACTTCTCGGAGCCGCCCGACGCGCCCTCGAGGGCGTCCTCGCGGATCCCACCCACGTCGCGAGTCGCGGCGGCGTGCCCTCGCCGTGAGGGAACCTCGATGACCGAGGATCTCGGTCCTGCCCGAGCATGGCTTCCCCTACGACCCGCGGGCACTCGGCTCAACGGTCGACCCGGCCAAACCCAACTGAACGGAGCCGAGGGATGGATCCGCTGACTGATCGGCCGCCGACCCGGTACCTCGAACGTCTCGAGGTCGACCGGCTCCGGCTGTCGACGACCACGATCCGAGAGATGGGTGAGGGATTCGTGGTCCTGGACGTCGCGTGGACATCGGACACCTCTGCGACGCGGCTGCCGGATGGCGTCGCCCTCGCCGGCGAGCTTGTCGAGGAGGGCTCGCTCACGGTGCGCGTCGAAGCGGTCGGCCCCCGCACCTTCCGGTACCGGTTCGCACTCGGTGCCGATGTGCCAGCGGGCGACACACCGATGCTGGCGACCGAAGTGCACGTCGACCCTGCGGCCCGTGTCGATCGGACCGGCGCCGGCGTGACCATCACCACCGGCGGGGCATCCGTCGAGGTGGAGGTGCCTGCGGTCGGTGGGCCGACCCTGCGGTTCCGGCGCGCAGATGGACGAATGGTCGGAACTGTGGGAGGCCGCGCCTCGAACCTGCTGGACGAGTGGGCGTGGGACTCGTTCCCTACGGGCATCTGCCGCACACCCGTGCCGGGACACCGACTGGCGACCGAGGTGTTCTCGATCCGCGATGACGAGTGCGTCTACGGGTTCGGGGAGCAGTTCGGTCGACTCGACAAGGTCGGCCAGACGATCGACGTGAACATGGCAGAAGCGATGGGCACCGTCACCCCGCGGGCCTACAAGAACGTGCCGTTCTGGGTCACCACCACGGGGTGGGGCGTGTTCGCCAACCACGACGCCCGGCTCACCGCCTGGATCGGCAGCCGCTCGTCGCCCCAGCTCCAGGTGGCGGTGGACGATGACTGGTTCGACGTCTTCGTGTTCGTCGGCGACGTTCGTCAGGTGCTGCAGGCCTACACCGACCTGACCGGCCGGCCGAACGTGCCGCCGGACTGGTCATTCGGGTTCTGGCAGTCGAAGATCTCCTACTCCTCGGCCGTCGAGACCCTCGAGGTTGCCGAGCGGATGCGGGCCGACGACCTGCCCTTCGACGTCTTGCACCTCGACACCAATTGGTTCCGCCGCGACTGGGTCTGCGACCTCGAGTTCGACCCCGACCGGTTCCCCGACCCCGCCGGCTACCTCGACGCAATGGCGTCGCTGGGTGTGAAGGTGTCGCTGTGGCAGCTGCCGTACATCCCCTCGGGCTCGGCGCTGTTCGACGACCTCGCGGCGGTCGACGGGTTCGTGCGCCGAGACGATGGCAGCCTCTACGACGTCGGGCTGTGCTATGCGCCCGACTGGGAGGGCGGCCCGATCGGATGCATCGACTTCACCAACCCCGATGCCGTCGCGGTCTACCAGCAGTGGCTCGGCACGCTGTTCGATCTCGGTGCTCGGGCCATCAAGGCCGACTTCGGTGAACAGGCACCCATCGACGGCATCTATCACGACGGCACTCCCGGCCACCGGATGCACAACCGGTACCCGCTGCTCTACAACCGAGCCGTCGCCGAAGCGACCTTCGCACACACCGGCGAGTGGATCATCTGGGCACGGTCGGCCTTTGCGGGCTCCCAGCGGTACCCACTGCACTGGGGCGGCGACTCCACGGCGAGGTGGGACAACCTCTTCGCCAACGTCGGTGGGGGCCTGTCCCTGGGCCTGTGCGGGTTCCCGTTCTGGAGCATGGACATCGGTGGCTTCCTCGGCGAGCCGGAAGACGACCTCCTCGTCCGTTGGCTCCAGGCCGGGCTGTTCCTCTCCCACAGCCGCATCCACGGATTCGGCAACCGCGAGCTCTACGGCCGGGGCGTCACGACCGAACGGGCGCGTGACCTGCTCCACCTGCGATATCGGCTCCTGCCATACCTGCTCGGCCAGGCTCACCGTGCCGCTGCGGTGGGCGTTCCCCTGGCTCGGGCTCTCGTCGTCGACCACCCCGACGACCCCACCACCTGGCACCTCTCGGACCAGTGGCTCCTCGGCGACGACCTGCTCGTGGCCCCGGTCGCGACCGCCGACGGGGATCGGCGCGTCTACGTGCCCGAAGGGGACTGGGTCCACTGGTTCACCGGCGAGCACCACCACGGCCCCACCTGGGTCAGCACCCACAGCCCGCTCGACCACTTCCCGCTCTACCAGCGGGCGGGATCCCTCGTGCCGCTCGGCCCGGTCATGGCCCATGTCGGCGCCCGACCCACCGAGCTGCTCACCCTGCGCGCGAGTGTCCCGACCGCCACGCCGGACTGGCGAGGCGTGGCGCGAGTCGACGGCGCAGCCGTGACGATCACTACCACCCGACCCGATCCCACCGTCGTCGTCGAAGGACTCCCGCCGCGCGTCGATGTCCGTGTTGTCGACGGGTCCGGCGAACCCGTCGACCGCCCGATCCGACGCATCTGAGGATCGTTTCCCGAGCGTCTGGCGGAGGGCCGGCTCTCTGCGTTCCGGGACCGACACTTCTCACGGAACTTCTAACGGGTCGTGAGACGTCCCCGCCGCGCACTGCGATCATGGGGAGGTGTCGCAGGGTGATGCCCGGGCGAAGCTCGCGCGTTGGGCGCGTCTCAGCCGGCAGCTGTCGGCCCCGGGCTTGATCCCGGCGATGGTTGGACCCCGCAGCGAGTACGCGTCATGGAGTGGCTGCGCGAGGGGTCGCCACCGGCCTCGACCGCCACCTCGTCGTGTCGTTCCCCGAGAAGGTCCCCGACAGGGTGAAGGACGCGGTGCAGGTCGCCTGACCTGGAGGGTCCACCGCGCGCTACCTGAGCGTTGTAGTGACCCGGCGGGCGATGTCGATGCAGCGTTGTGCTCGCTCGACGGCCTTCGCAGCTACGGAAGGGGGCAACGTCGTCCGGGTCGTACTCCGCCTTCGTCTTCAATGGCAGCAATCGCTGGAGCTCCTTCGCCACGGCGACACCGTCCGGTCCTGCCTGGCGAAGCAGCGCGATCACCTGATCATGATCCTGTCCTGCCGCACGCTGACCGAGACGCGCACCGCAGACGGCGTCGGCAGCATTGATTCCCGCGTGAATGGCGAGGCTCGCGGCGGCGATGTTGCGTCCGGCCTCGAGGTCGCTAGCGGCGGCTTCGGCGAACTCCGCGGCCTTCCCCGCATAGGCGCGGACCTGCTCGGCTGACACTGAGCGCGTGCGTGGCGACCTAGACACGCGCAGGGTCTCGAAGCTCATCGAGCGACACGCCGTGCACGAGTCGGCCGTCGCGGCGGATGTCGACCCACAGGGGTCGACGGCTCTCGAGCAGCGATGCGACGTCGACGTCAGCAACCTCGAGCACTTCGAGTGAGTTCCCTGTGAGCCGTCGACCCTGCGAGCGCAGTTGTTCCATGGACGCCGCCCATTGCTCGTCGTCCTCGTCCACTTCGTGGGGACGGACCACGAGCAAGTCGATGTCGCTTTCGGCATCTGCTTCGCGCCGAGCGAACGAGCCGAAGACGACAACGCTCACCGGAGCGACAGGGAGCGCGGCGATCAACTGGCCGACCTCCGCGACGGCGGTGTCGGCAGAGCGAGCCAATGCCATGATCGCTCGTGACGCGATGTGCTCAGGGACGAAGCGGAAGAGGGACGCTGGCGGGACCTCTCGCCGTTCGAGGACGCCGAGTCGGACCAGGCCGGGGAGCACACGAGAAACCTGTGCCTGGCTCACACCAGAGAGCTCGGCGATGGTTCGCAAGTTCAGCTCAGCCGTCGTCTCGGCAACGACGGCAAGGACCCGGCCCTGCGCGCCCGGCACGATCGCCTCGACAGGCCGTACGAAGTCCATGAGCTGAGACTACCGCATAGGCATCAAGAATGGAACAATCCTTCCACTCTTGATAGCAAGTCGGAAAGGTCGATCACGGCCGGCGTAGATGTCCCATGGGCCTGGACGACTGACCGCCGGAGCGGGAGGGGCTCATGCTGGTTGCGTACACATCGCGATCCGAAGGCATGGTCGAGGCTGCTCGGCATCTGGATCGAACCCGCCGACGAGGCGGCCTTCCCCAAGTCGTTCTATCCGGCTACCACCGCCGCGGAGCTGTACGGGCGGGCATTGGCTCGGAGCGGCTCATAACCGGAAGGTCGAAGGTTCAAATTCCTTCCCCCGCCACCATCGCCGATACGGAGGCCCGGAATCGCTCGGTTCCCGGCCTCCGTCGTCGCATCTGTGTTCTCCCTGGCCCTCGGCGGACCGTGCCTCACTGCCGCCCGAGCGCGGAGCGACCTTCCGAGGCAGCGACGTCCCGCTCCTGCGAGTCCGATGCGCTCAACAGCTGGATGTCGACCGCGTGGAGGATTCCCTCGAACGGGAATTCGCTCGCGTAGCGCTCGCTCACCGGCATGCCGTGGTCGAAGCCGACGCTGCTGCCCACACTCGAGATCACGCGCATCGCGAACGGGATCTCCGCCGATCCGACCGGACGGTCGTCGACGACGATCGTCGCCGTGGCGCAGTCGCCTTCGCGGCGGAACCGCACCCCGAGGAGACACGACCCGGTCGGGAGCGCCTCGTCGGACTCGACGATCGTGTGGTCGCCGAAGGCGTTGTAGTCGAAGACCAGCCGGTCGTCCTGCACGAAGACGGACAGTCCGGCGTTGCCGTTGCCGAGCGCGTAGAGCACGCCGCCCTGGCCGGCTTCGCGCTCCACCCGCGCGTCGAGGTCCCAGCTCCGGCCGCCGATGGCGGCCGACGGCTGTCCCGGGATCGGCGACATCGGTGGCCGGTACGAGTAGCGCCGATCGGGTCGGTGCGGGGTGTGCTCCGCGAAGCGGGAGCCGAACAGCGCCATCATGCGGTCGTCGAGCGGCAGCACGCCGTGGATCTCGGCCTCCTCCCACCACCGCTCCACCAGCGCCGCCAGTCGGTCGGGCTGATCGGCCGCGAGGTCGTGGCACTCCGACGGATCGGTGGTGAGGTCGTAGAGCTCCCACTTGTCGTCGTCGAACGACGTGCCCTCGTCGTGACGGGTCACGGCCTTCCAGCCGTCGACGTACATCCCGCGGTGTCCCATCATCTCGAAGTACTGGGAGGTGTGCGCGCTGGGCGTCTCTGCGGAATCGGTGGCGAACGTCGAGGCCATCGACGTGCCGGCGAGCGGCAGCTGCGCGACGCCGCGGTACGTGTCGGGCGCCTCGACGCCGACGAGCTCGTAGATCGTCGGCGCGATGTCGGTGACGTAGTGGAACTGGTGGCGGATCCCGCCGGCGTCGTCGATGCGCTTGGGCCAGTGCACGATGCACGGCACGTGCACACCACCCTCGTGGGTGTTCGACTTGTACCACTTGAACGGCGTGTTGCCGGCCTGGGCCCAGCCCCACGGGTAGTTCGCGTGGCTGCGCGGCCCACCGACGTCGTCGAGGTGGTCGAGCGCCTCCTCCGGTGTCTCGAAGAGGAGGTTGTAGAACTTCATCTCGTGCAGGACGCCGAACGGCCCGCCCTCGCGGCTGGCGCCGTTGTCGGACAGCAGCACGATGACGGTGTCGTCGAGCAGTCCCATCCGCTCGAGGCCGTCGACCAGTCGCCCGATCTGGTCGTCGGTGTGCTCGAGGAACGCGGCGAACGCCTCCTGGAGGCGCGCGGCGAGGCGTCGTTGCGCGTCGGGCATCTCGTCCCACGGGTCGACGCCGGGGTTGCGGGGCGCGAGGTCCGCGTCAGCTGAGATCACCCCGAGCTCCTGCTGGCGCGCGAACCAGCGGTCCCGAGCGTCGTCCCAGCCGGCGTCGTAGCGGCCGCGGTGGCGTGCGAGGTACTCGGCCGGTGCCTGGTGGGGCGCGTGGGTGGCGCCCAGCGCGAGGTACGTGAAGCACGGGCGGTCAGGTCGGATCGACACCGAGTCGTTGATGAACTCGAGGGTCCGGTCGATGAGGTCCTCGGTGAGGTGGTAGCCCTCCTCCGGCGAGCGCGGTGGGTCGACCTGGTGGTTGTCGTACGTGAGATCAGGCGTGAACTGGTCGGTCTCGCCGTCGAGGAACCCGTAGTAGCGGTCGAAGCCGCGTTGGAGCGGCCAGCTGTCATAGGGACCGGCGGCCGACGCCTCGTCCATCGGGCACAGGTGCCACTTGCCGACCGCGAACGTGGCGTACCCCGCGGTGCGGAGGACCTCGGCCATGGTGGCCGCCTGGTCGGTGATGCGGCCGCGCATGTGTGGGAACCCCGTGTTGAAGTTCGAGATCGCGCGCATGCCCACGGTGTGGTGGTTGCGGCCGGTGAGCAGCGCGGCGCGCGTCGGCGAGCAGAGCGGCGTGACGTGGAAGTTGCTGTAGCGCAGCCCGCCCGCCGCGAGTCGGTCGATGTTCGGGGTGGGGAGGTCGGAGCCGTAGCAGCCGAGATGCGAGAAGCCGAGGTCGTCGAAGAGGATGACGAGGACGTGAGGCGCATGCTCGCCGGGGTGGGCCGGCTCGGGCCACCAGGGCTCGGACTCCGCGACGGTGCGGCCGATGGTGCCGCAGAAGTCGGCGGGGTGGTGGGCCTCGTTCACGATGCGCTCCGAGTGTGCCGTCGGTGACGGCTCGATTCTGCCGGTTCCCTGCCGCGCCCACCGCCGGACCCGTCCCACTCCGCGGGACCGGCCGCCGATCCCACTGGGTGAGAGGGGCGCGAGCGGGGTGGATCGCACACCCGTACAGTCGAGGGCGACGGCCGGACGCAGCGCGGAGGAGCGGCATCGTGGGTCACGAGGTGTTCGAGAGGATCGAGGAGGCGAGCGCCGAGCTCGCCGACCGGTCGGCGGCGGCCGACGAGCTCGGCCGGCTCCCCGACGACGTCGCCAAGCGCCTGAAGGACACCGGGGTGGTCCGGATGCTCCAGCCGGTCGACTTCGGTGGCGACGAAGCCGATCCCCGCGACTTCCTGGCCGCGGTGATGGAGATCGGCCACGCGTGCCCGTCGGCCGGCTGGGTCGCCGGTGTCGTCGGCGTCCACCCGTGGGAGCTCGCGCTCAACGACGTGCGCCTGCAGGAGGAGGTGTGGGGCGACGACCCCGACACCTGGATGGCCTCGCCCTACGCGCCCTGCGGCACGGCCACGCCGGTCGACGGCGGGTACACGGTGGAGGGTCGCTGGCCGTTCTCCTCCGGCACCGACCTGTGCGACTGGGTGGTGCTCGGCGCGCTGGTGCCTGGCGGGGGCGTCGACGGCGTGCCGTTCATGCTGCACGTGATGCTGCCGCGCAGCGACTACGAGATCGACCCCGACTCGTGGAAGGTGATGGGCCTCGAGGGGACGGGCAGCAAGGACGTGATCGTGCGCGGCGCGTTCGTGCCCTCGTACCGGACCATCGACGCGACGAAGGTGATCGACGGTCGCGCCGCGGTCGAGGCGGGTCGCACGCAACCGCTGTACCGCATGCCGTGGTCGACGATCTTCCCGTGCTCGGTTGCGGCGGGCCTCCTCGGGATCGCGGAGGGTGTGCTCGCGCACACGCTCGAGTACCAGGCCGGCCGGGTGAACGCGGTCGGGACCGCGCAGGTGAGCGATCCACACACGCGCCGCACGCTCGGCGAGGCCGCCGCCGACCTTCGCGGGGCGCGCGCCCAGCTCCTCTTCGACGTGGGCGAGCTCTACGAAGCGGTCGCCGACGGGTACGAGGTGACCATGGCCGACCGCGTCGCGATCCGGCGCGACCAGGTGCGGGCCGCGTGGCGTGCCGTCGACGCGGCCGACCGCGCGTTCACGTGCTGCGGCGGCAACGCGGTCCGGCTCGACAAGCCGGTGCAGCGGTACTGGCGCGCGATGCACGCGGGCATGAACCACGCGGTGTTCGTCCCGGGTCCGGTGTACGACGACGCGGCAGGGGTGCTGATGGGCCAGGACCCGTCCGGCCCGGCCGCGGTCACCTTCTGAGACGTCCGGCGGCGCGAACCGTCCGGCCGGGAGGACTGCGATGACCACGACCGAACTCACCGCCGACGGCCACGAGCCGCACGCTCTCCACCTCCGGCGGCGAGCTCCACTACCACGAGGCAGGCGACGGCCCGCCGCTGCTGCTCGTGCACGGCTCCGGTCCGGGCGTGAGCGGTTGGGCCAACTTCGGCGGGAACCTCGGGTTGTTCGCCCGGCACTTCCGCACCCTCGTGCTCGATCTGCCCGGCTTCGGGACGAGCCACCCGGTCGACGGACCCCCGGTCCTGCACGCCCCGGGCGCGGTCCTGACCTTCCTCGACGGCCTCGGTGTCGAGCGGGCCGCGATGGTGGGCAACTCGCTCGGCGGTGGCGTGGTGGCGCGGCTGGCCGCAACGAACCCCGAGCGGGTCAGCCGACTGGTCACCCTGGGGGGCGTCGGCGTCCCGTTCTTCAGCGCGTCGCCACCGGAGGGGATCGTCCGGTTGGTGGAGTTCGTGGAGGAGCCGACGCGCGACCGGCTCGTGCAGTGGATGCGTTCCATGGTGTTCGATCCCGCGGTGCTCACCGACGAGTTCGTCGACACCCGCTGGCGCGCCGCGAGCGACCCGGTCGCGCTCGAGTCGATCCGCACCATCTACAACCGGGACCTCCTCGACGCCTTCCGCGCGCTCGACGGTCAGCAACCCGGAGACGTTGGCGATGCTGAGCAAGATCGAGGCGCCCACGTTGCTGACGTGGGGTCGCGACGACCGGGTCACACCGCTCGACGGCGCCATCGCGCCGCTGCGGCTCATCCCCCGATGCGAGCTGCACGTGTTCTACGACTGCGGTCACTGGGCGATGATCGAGCGCAAGGACGAGTTCGAGAGCGTCGTGCTCTCGTATCTCCTGCGCGACCAGGCATAGGTGGATGTGGTCGCCGACGCGCGCCGGTCGGCGCACGAAGCGGCGGCGGAGCGCCTCCTCGACGCGGCGCGGCGGAAGACCCCGTGCGTTCCCGTGCGGGACCTGCTCCCCGACGGCGGCCTCGACGACGGCTACGCCGTCCAGCAGCTCGTGCGCGCGCGTGGCCCGGTCGGACGCCGACGCGTGGGTCGCAAGATCGGCCTCACCTCCCCGGCGGTCCAACAGCAGATGCAGGTGGACACGCCCGACTTCGGGGTGTTGTTCGCCGACATGGCCTACGGCGACTCGGAGCTGATCCCCTTCGGCGATCTCCTGCAGCCGCGCGTCGAGGCCGAGGTGGCCTTCGTGCTGAGCGCCGACCTGCCCGAAGCCGACGTGACCCCGAGCGAGCTCCTCCGCGCCGTCGACTTCGTGGTCCCGGCGATCGAGGTGGTCGACAGTCGCATCGCCGACTGGGACATCACGATCTTCGACACGGTGGCCGACAACGCATCGTCGGGAGTGTTCGTCACCGGCGGATCGCCACGGTCGCTCCGCGACATCGACGACCTGCGTGCGATCGAGATGACACTCACCGTCGACGGGGTGGTCGTGAGCTCGGGCTCCGGCGCGGCGTGTCTGGGACATCCCGTGAACGCAGTCGTCTGGCTGGCCAACGCGGTGGCCGAACGCGGTGAACCGCTCCGCGCCGGTGAGCTGGTGCTGTCCGGGAGCCTGGGGCCGCTGGTCCCGGTCCAATCGGGACTGACCTACGACGCCCATCTCGGCGGACTCGGCTCCGTGCGCGCGTCCTTCTCTCCCGCGTGATCCCGCTCTCCGGCACGGTGAGGTGCAGTCGGCGGGCTCGCGGGCGAGGATCGACGCCGTGAGCGCGCGCCCCACTGCCGCCGTCGTCGGATCGGGCAACATCGGCACCGATCTCGTGTACAAGCTGCTCCGGTCCGACGCGCTCGAGCTGCGCTATGTCGCAGGGGTCGATCCCGAGAGCGAAGGCCTGCGCCGGGCCTGCGATCTCGGCCTCGAAGCCTCGGCCGGCGGCGTCGATTGGCTGCTGTCGAGGGCGGAGCTGCCCGAGATCGTCTTCGAGGCGACCTCGGCGGGGGTGCACCGCTCCCATGCCCCGCGCTACGAGAATGCGAGGATTCGCGCCGTCGATCTCACGCCCGCGGCGTGCGGGCCGTACGTGATCCCGCCGGTGAACCTGCACCGTCACCTCGACGAGCCCAACGTCAACCTCGTGACCTGCGGCGGCCAGGCGACGATCCCGATGGTCCACGCAGTGTCCCGGGTGACCCGGTCGCGTACGCGGAGATCGTGGCCACGGTCGCGTCGCGCTCCGCCGGGCCCGGGACCCGGAGCAACATCGACGAGTTCACGCGCACGACGGCGTCGGCGGTCGAGGTGCTCGGAGGGGCGGCACGGGGCAAGGCGATCATCGTCCTCAACCCGGCGGAGCCGCCGCTGACCATGCGCGACACGATCTTCTGCTCGCTCGAGCCGGACGCCGACGTCGACGCCGTGACCGCGTCGATCGGGCGCGATGGTGGCGGAGGTGCAGCAGTACGTCCCCGGCTACCGCCTGCTCCAACCGCCGCAGATCGAACGCGACGTGACGCCCGACGGGCGAGGTCGCGTGGCGATCTTCGTCGAGGTCGAGGGCGCGGGCGACTTCCTCCCGCCGTACGCCGGCAACCTCGACATCATGACCGCGGCCGCCGCCCGGGTGGGCGACGAGATCGCCCGCTCGCTCACCTCCGGGGAGCACTGAGGTGCCGTACTCCGACGACCTCGACGTGCGCGTCACCGACTCCTCGCTGCGCGACGGTTCTCACGCCAAGGAGCACCGCTTCACGGTCGACGACGTGCGCCGCGTGGTCGACGGGCTGGCGCGCGCCGGCGTCCCGGTCATCGAGGTCAGCCATGGTGACGGGCTGTCGGGTTCGTCGTACAACTACGGGTTCTCGGCCGTCGACGAGCGCGAGCTCATGCGCGGCGCGGTGGAGGCCGCCGGCGGTCGTGCGCGCATCGCGGCGCTGATGCTCCCCGGCGTCGGGACGATGGACGACATCCGCGCGATCCGCGACATCGGCGTCGCGGTCGTGCGCATCGCGACCCACTGCACCGAAGCCGACATCGCGCGCCAGCACTTCGCGATCGCCCGCGACCTCGGGCTCGAGACGGTCGGGTTCCTGATGATGAGCCACAGCCAACCGCCCGAGGTCCTCGCGGCCCAGGCACGGATCATGGCCGACGCCGGGAGCCAGTGCGTCTACGTCGTCGACTCGGCTGGTGCCCTCATCCTCGACCAGGTCGACGAGCGCGTGTCCGCGCTCGTCGCCGAGCTCGGCGACGACGCCCAGGTGGGGTTCCACGCCCACCAGAACCTCTCGCTCGGCGTGGCGAACACCGTGCTCGCGATCCGCGCCGGCGCGACGCAGGTCGACTCGTGCACCCGCTCGTTCGGCGCGGGGTCGGGCAACACGCCGACGGAGGCGCTGGCCGCGGTCCTCGATCGTCTCGGCATCCGGTCGGGCATCGACCCGCTCGCGATCTTCGACGTGGCGGAGGAGGTGGTGCGCCCGGTCATGGACCGCGAGTGCGTGCTCGACCGCATGAGCCTGATCATGGGGTACGCCGGGGTGTACTCGAGCTTCCTGCGGCACGCGTACCGCGCCGCGGATCGCTACGGCGTCTCGGGCGCGGAGATCCTGCTGCGCTGCGGCGAACGGCGCCTGGTCGGCGGGCAGGAGGACCAGATCATCGACATCGCGGTCGAGCTCAGCGCCGAGCAGGCCTCGCGCGCGAGCGGCGCGGTGAGCGCGGACGATGGCACCCGGATCGGCCGCGCTGCCCCGAGACCCGCGTGGTACCGTCGACGGCCGGTCGGCGCCCTGGGGGAGGAGCATCGTGGGCCAACCACAGCTCGACGCGGAGCCGCGTCGCTCGGTGCTCGGTCGGGTCGACTGCATCATCGGTGCGTTCGACCGGACCGACGGTGCGCTCACCCTGCACGAGCTGACCGAGCGGACGGGCCTCCCCAAGTCCACCGTGCACCGGATGGTCGACCAGCTGGTGGCGATCGGGTGGATCGAGCGCGAGGTCGGCGGCTACCGGATCGGGATGCGCCTGTTCGAGATCGGGGGGTTGGCCTCGCGCCACAGCCGTCTCTCCGACCTCGCCTACCCGCACCTCCACGCCCTGTCGGTTGCGACCGGGCTCGCGGTGCAGATGGCGATCCTCGACGGCGCCGACGCCGTCTACCTCGAGCGGATCCCCATGAAGGGGTTCCACCTTCCGACCCGCCAGGGCGGACGTCAGCCCGCGTACTGCACCGCGCTCGGCAAGGCGATGCTCGCCTTCGACGACGAGGCCGCGGCCGGAGTGCTGGCCCAAGAGCTCCCGGCGCGCACGTCGCGCACGCTCACCGAGGCGCGCGACCTCGAGCTCGAGCTCGAGCGCATCGCCGAGACCGGCCTCGCGTTCGACCACCAGGAGTCCTACGAGGGACTGGCGTGCGTGGCCGCGCCGTTGCGCAGCAGCGGGCGCGCGATCGCCGCGGTGTCGGTCACCGGGCCCGTGGCCCGCATCGACCTCCACGCCGTGGCACCACTCGTGCGCAACACCGCGACGGCGATCTGGAACGAGCGGTTCCAGCGGACCTGACCGTCCTGCGTAGGGCTGCGTCCCATTCAGCGGCACCGGCCCGGGAACACGGAGCGGCGCCGTCGTAACGTCGACCAGGTCGCGCCGGGGCGTGTCCACGGCACAGGAGAGCTCCCTCCATGACCAACGGTGACCGGCGCTTCGGAGGTGTGGTGGGTCGCACCGCGCGCGAGTCGACGCCGTGGTGGCCACCGCCGACCCGCCCGCCGTCGGGCAGTCCGAACGTCGTGCTCGTCCTCCTCGACGACCTGGGGTTCAGCGACATCGGACCCTACGGATCCGAGATCCCGACCCCGACCCTCGACCGGCTCGCCGCCGACGGCATCCGGTTCACGAACTACCACACCTCGCCGCTGTGCTCTCCGTCGCGCGCGGCGATCCAGACCGGGATGAACCCGCACCGGGTGGGGTTCGCCGCAGTGGCGAACTTCGACCCCGGCTTCCCCGGCTGGACGATGGAGATCGACCCGTCGATCGAGACCTTGCCCGAGGCCCTGCGAGCAAGCGGGTACGCGACCTACGCGGTCGGCAAGTGGCACCTCACCCGCGACAGCGCGATGCACGGCGCCGCGCCGCGCGATTCCTGGCCGCTCCAGCGCGGGTTCGAGCGCTACTACGGGGTGCTCGAGGGGTGGACGAACCTCCACCAGCCGCACTACCTGGTCCGCGACAACTCACCGGTGGACGTCGACGAGTACCCGGACGGCTACTACTTCACCGACGACATCACCGACCAGGCGATCACGTACTTGAAGGAGCTGCGCGTGCGACGATGCGACGCGGCCGTTCTTCCTCTACTTCGCCCATGCCGCGGTCCACGGACCGCTCCACGCCAAGGCGGTTGACCTCGACCGGCAGCGTGGCCGCTACGACGCCGGCTGGGACGCCGTGCGCGCCGGCACGCTTCGCGCGACAACTCGAGCTCGGCCTGTTCCCGTCCGGGACCGCGCTCCCGCCTCGCAACCACGAGCCGGGGCACGACGTGCAGCCATGGGCTGATCACGGCGCCGAAGATCGCGCGCTCTTCTCCCGGTACATGGAGGTGTACGCGGCGATGGTCGACAACGTCGACCAGAACCTCGCCCGGCTGCTCGCCGCCATCGGCGCGCTCGGCGACCTCGAGAACACCGTGGTCATCTTCACGTCCGACAACGGCGCCACCGAGGAAGGCGGCCCGACGGGCGCACGGAGCTACTTCAAGCGCTTCGGCGGGTTCACCGGGATGACGGGGTGGAACCTCGACGTCGAGCGCGACCTCGAGCTGATCGGCGGTCCGCAGACCCTCGTGCACTATCCGCGGGGCTGGGGCATGGCGTCGAACACGCCGTTCCGTCTCTACAAGTCGACGACGCACGCAGGGGGAGTGCGCGTCCCGCTGATCGTGTCGTGGCCGTCCGGGATCGCGGTCGAGGAACGGGGCACGTTCCGACACCAGTACCAGTACGTCACCGACCTGCACCCGACGATCCTCGATCTGATCGGATTGCCGGCACGTGAGGGACGCGACGGCACCAGCTTCGCGGGTGCGATCTCGCACGGCGTCGCGGAGAGCACCCACCTCGAGCAGTACTCGGAGTGCTTCGGGAACCGCAGCTTCTACCGCGACGGGTGGAAGTTGGTGGCACTCCACCAGAGGGGCTCGCCGTACGACGACACCGAGTGGGAGCTGTACGACATCACCTCGGATCCCACCGAGGTGCACGACCTCGCCGGCGACCGTCCCGACAAGGTGCGCGAGCTCGGCGAAGCGTGGGAATCGGCGGCGGTCGACAACCAGGTCTTCCCCCTCGACGACGGCACCGGCCTGCTGCAGTTGCTGCGGCGACCCGACGACGAGGCGTTCCACCGCGAGGTTCGCCTCCTCCCGGGCACGCCGACGCTCGAGCGGTATCGGTCGCAGCAGCTGATCGCGTTCCGGGACTTCGCGATCGACGTCGACGTCGACCATGAGACGCACGACGAAGGGGTGCTCGTCGCGCACGGCGATCAGGGCGGCGGCTATGCGATCTACGTCGAGCGCGGCGAGCTGCACTTCGCGTACAACCACTACGGCGACATGTACGAGGTCGACGGCGGTCGCGTTCCGGCTGGGCGGCGCACCGTCACCCTCGAGGCCGTCGCGGGGGAGTGGTTCACCTGGGACTTCGAGCTCGCCGTCGACGGGAGTCCCGTTGCGTCGATGCCGGGCGCGCAGATGTTGCTGGGCTTCGCGCCCTTCCAGGGCATCGACGTCGGCATCGATCGCCGTTCGCCGGTCTCGTGGTCGCTGTACGAGCGCCACGGAACCTTCCCGTACTCCGGAGAACTGGTCGCCGTCACGTACCGACCCGGCCCGGCCGCGCCCTACGACCCCGAGCACCTCGTCGCGGCGATTCGGGCGGCCGGGCGCGCCGGCCAGTAGCGCTGACGTCGGCTGCCGTCCCGATGGGCGGGATGCGTCGCCGGCACGGCTCGTCGCCGATGCCTACGGTCCAGTCATGGAGCTCATCGACGCAGTCGTGGTCGTCACGGGCGGCGGATCCGGCATCGGGGCAGCGCTCGCAGCCGCGGCGAGCGAGGCCGGTGCCCGCCACGTCGTGGTGGCCGACCGCGACGGTGGTGCCGCGTCGTCGGTGGCGTCGGCCATCGGAGGGTCGGCCGCGACCGTCGACGTCCGCGACGGGGCGGCGATCGCCGAGCTCGTGCGCGCGACGGAGTCGTCGCACGGCGCCATCGACCTCTTCTGCTCCAACGCCGGCTTCGTGACCCAGGGTGGGGTCGAGGAGTCCGACGAGATCCTGCAGGCGCTGTGGGAGGTGCACGTCCTCGCGCACGTGCACGCGGCACGTGCGGTGCTGCCGTCGATGATCGACCGTGGGCGGGGCTACCTCCTCAACACCGCGTCGGCGGCGGGTCTGCTCACCCAGGTGGGCTCGATGGGCTACACGATCACGAAGCACGCCGCGGTGGCACTGGCCGAGTGGCTCGCGATCACCCACCACCATCAGGGGATCAGGGTGTCGGTCCTGTGCCCGCAAGCGGTGAGGACCAACATCACCGCCAACAGCCCCGACGCGCGGGTGGCGGACCCTTCTGGCCCCGGCCCGCTCGGCGTACCGTCGTCGGACGCGGTGCTGGAGGCCGACGACGTCGCGCGCGAGTGCCTCCATGCGATCGCGGCGGAGCGCTTCTGGGTGCTCCCACACCCCGAGGTCGCCACCTACGTGATGCAGAAGGCGGGCGACATCGACCGGTGGCTGGCGGGGATGCGGCGCTTCCAGGCGCGCCTCTACGGCGACGGCGAGTTGCCCGGAGACCGGCTGATGTCCGGAGCGTGACCCCACGACCGGATTCCGTTGGTCGGGACCGGAAGCGGACGCGCTCGACGTCGACGGGCAGAGTGGCGGGGTACGAAATGGAGAGCAGCATGGACATCCGCGCACTCGGCTACCTGCGCCTCGAGGCAACCGACCTCGACGCATGGGAGCGGTTCCTCCGTGAGGGCCTCGACATGGAGGTCGTCCGCAACGGCGACTCCGAGGTCCGTGCGCGCATCGACGAACGTCGAGCGCGGCTCGTCATCACCGCATCCGACTCGGATCGACTCGCGGCGGTGGGCTGGGAGACGTCCGGCCTGCGACGCGCTGGCCCGCGTCGAGATGGCGCTCGGGCACGCGGGAGTCGAGGCTCGCCGCGCGACGCCCGAGGAACTGGCGGACCGAGGCGTCGAGGCGCTGGTGCACGTCTGCGACCCGGGTGGAATCGAGCTGGAGCTCTGCGCGGGATCGGCGCTGGACCATCGTCCGTTGCAGTCGAGCGCGGGGACCCGGTTCGTGGCGGGATCACTCGGTCTGGGACACGTCGTGGTGCCTCAACCGGAGATGGACGCGGCGATGCGGTTCTACGAGGGGATCCTCGGGTTCCAGCACCGCGACTCGATGCGGCTCCCCGGCATGGGCCCCGACGGTGGCGACGCGTGGATCCGGTTCCTCGGCTGCAACCCGCGTCACCACAGCCTCGCGTTGTTCGAGGGTCCGGTGCCGAGCGGCATCGTGCACTTCATGGTCGAGGTCGACGATCTCGACGCGGTGGGCCGCGGCCTCGACCGCTGCCGTGACCTCGAGGCGCGGATCTCCTCCTCGCTCGGACGTCACACCAACGACCACATGGTCTCGTTCTACGTGGCGACACCCGGCGGCTTCGACGTCGAGTACGGGACCGGCGGGCGACTCGTCGACCCGGCCACCTGGATCACGACCGAGATCACCGCGGTGAGCTACTGGGGCCACCGTTGGGGGAACGGCGCGTTGAACGCGTTCCGCGATCGTCGCGCATCGCTCGTCGCGTAGGAACGTCCATCAGCAGGGGGGATCTGTGAAGCGTCTCGGTGGCTCGATCGTCATGGGGCTCGTGATCGTGAGTCTGGCGTTGGCCGGCGGCATCGCCGGCGCGAACACCCGCGCCGGCCGCGACAAGCCCGCGGCGACCGACATCGGAGTCACGGCGAAGGAGGTCCGCATCGCGGTCATCGCCGACGTCGACAACCCGTTCCAGCCCGGGCTCTTCCAGGGATCGGTCGACGCGGTGAAGGGTGTCGCGAAGACCATCAACCAGCAGGGTGGCATCGGCGGTCGCAAGGTCGTGGTCGACTTCTACGACTCGAAGCTGAACCCCAACGAGTCGCGCAACGCGATCATCAAGGCCTGCCAGAACGACTTCGCCGTGATCGGCAGCGCGACGCTGTTCCTCACCAGCGTCGACGACCAGGTCAACTGCGTGAACCAGGCCGGCGAGGCGATCGGGCTCCCGGAGGTCGGCGGCATCGTGACCGGTGTGCTCCACCAGTGCGCCGACGTGTCGTTCCCGGCGCAACCGCCGCAGCTCCTGTGCGACACCGCCGACCAGCACCCTCAGACCTACCAGGGTCAACAGGGGGCGACGAAGTGGCTCCTGAAGAACGTCGACAAGGATCTGCACGGAGCCGCCGTGCTCCCGAACGACACGAAGGACGCGTATCGCGGCATCAAGGTGCAGGTCGACATCCTGCACCAGGCGGGCATCGAGCTCGATCAGGAGGTCACCAAGTCGGGCCGCGATCCGCAGAGCGCGTACACGCCGGTCGTGCAGCAACTCAAGGCTGACGGCTCGAACTACGTGTTCGACGGGCTCGCGTTCTCGCAGATGGCCGAGCTCCAGCAGGAGGCCGCCCTGCAGAACGTCGACTCATCCAAGGTCACATGGCAGTGCACGGGCGCGTGCTACGACAAGCGTTACATCGAGACCGGGGGCGCCGTGACCGAGGGCACCTACATGTGGCTCGCGTATCTGCCCTTCGCCGAGACCAAGTACAACAAGGCGCTCGCGACCATGGTGAAGAACGTCGGCTCCTCGAACATGACCGGACTCGGCGTCTACTCCTACGTCGCGGGGCTGGCGTTCCAACAGGTGATGACCGACGTCGTCACGCAGCAGGGGGTGAACGGCGTCACCCGACAGAACCTGCTCGACGGTCTGCGAAAGCTCACCAAGTTCGACGCCGGCGGAATCATCGGCACAACGGACATCGCCGACAAGAAGACGTCGAGCTGCTTCGTGCTCATCCAGGTGAAGAACGGCAAGTTCGTGCGTGTCCACCCGACGAAGCCCGGCACGTTCGACTGCACGAAGTCGAACTACGTCACGGTCCACGCCGATCTCATCGAGTGAGTCCCACCCAGCGTCCCGACCTGTCCGCTCTGTCTTGAGACACCCGTCCGAGAAGTCCTGCCTCGAGACCGCTGCAGCCGTCACCCGGCCCGCTGCGCGCGGGCAGTGACCCGATTGGCGCGGACGGCCCGGGTGTCGATCATCTGCTCGGGATCGAGACCGTTCCCGAGGATCTGGACCGTGCTGAAGTGCTCGGTCATCATCGCCTCGACGCCCGCGTCGTCGCCGGCTTCGATGAGCTCGACGAGCCGGCCCTGCCGGTCGAGCCACGCGACGCGTTCCTCGTGGGTCACGAACCGGCCCTGCGCGCCGTTGTCGGCCGCCCACTGACGCACGCTGACCAACCAGATCGCACCGACGGCCCGGGTTGCGAGCGCGAGCGTCGCCAGCCCGCACCCACGCATCAGCTCCTCGTGGAACGCGGTCATGGCTTCGGTGAAGACGATCTCTTCGGCGTCGATGAGCTCGCGCGCGCGTTGTTGAGCTTCCGGAGCGCAGGCACGACGGTGCGCTTGCGATCGGGGCGCCGCGTGCACAGCACCGCGCACTCGCGTTCGAGGACCGCGAGCGATTGCGCGACATCGGCGACATCGGTGTCGTGGCTCCGCAGCACGAGCGCCATCGTCGACGCGGCAGTGGCGTACGACGGGCGGTGCACGATCGCACCGCCGACTTTGCCGCGCTGCACGGTGATGAGTGCCTCGGACTCGAGCATCCGCAGTGCCTCGCGCATCGTCGGGCCACTGACGCCGAATTCCTCGAGGAGCGCGTCGAGGTTGGGCAGGCGCTCGCCGTCGGCGAGTCGGCCGGTGACGATCAGCTCCCGGATCCGCTCGGCGACGAGATCCGCGCTGCGCGGCGCCTGGACATGGCCGCCGGAGAGGGCGACGGTACGAAGCGTCCGGTTGCGCGGCTCATCCATCACTTCTAATCTTATAACAGATTCGCAGCATGGCGACACGTGAAAGGACGGCCAATGGGCTCGCTCGACTACCGACTCGTCGACTTCGACAACCACTACTACGAGCCGGAAGACGCCTTCACCCGTCACGGCGACGACGAGGTGCAGCGCTTCGTGCGCTGGGTGTCGCAGGGCAAGCGGCGACACCTGGTCTTCGGCAACGTGGTGGCCGCCGCGATCCCCAACCCCACGTTCAACCCGATCGGGAAGCCCGGCTCGTTCCACGCCCGGCTCAAGGAGCTCGCCGAGCACGGAGATGGGCGCAACGTGCACCCGATGGAGAAGTTCGGCGAACTGGAGCCACTGCCCGACGAGTACCACGATCGCACTGCACGCCTGCGCGCGATGGACGCGCAGGGCGTCGAACGCGCGGTGTTCTTCCCGACGCTCGGCGTCGGGATCGATGGGCTGAACGCGCACAACGTGCGCATGACCTACAAGGTCTTCCACGCGTTCAACCTCTGGCTCGACGACGACTGGGGCTTCAACCGCGACGGCCGCATCTACGCAGCGCCCTTCATCCCGATGCTCGATCCGCAGCTCGCGTGTGACGAGCTCGACGCGGTGCTCGAGCGTGGCGCGAAGGTGATCGTCATGCGTCCGGGCCCCGCCGGGGGGCGATCGCCGGCCGACACCGGCATGGGACGCGTACTGGCATCGCATCGAAGACGCGGGCGTCGTCGCTGCGTACCACGCCTGCCCGATGCCCGACGAGTACGCGACCTCGTTCGCCACGATGTGGCAGCGCCACGGCATCGGCGACGTCGCGTACGAGAGCAACCTCGAGCTCGCCTTCAACCACCTCCGCCCGATGCTCGAGACCTGCCTGGCCCTCGTGCTCGGCAACCTGTTCGGCCGGTTCCCGAACGTGCGGGTCGCGTCGGTCGAGCTGGGATCGGCATGGGTCGACTACTGCCTCTACACGCTCGACCACTCGGGCGGCCTGCTCGGTCGACACGTCGAGGCGTTCGGCGTCACCGTCGCCGACCTGCCCTCCGACATCTTCAAGGAGCACATCTGGGTGTCGCCGTTCCCCGAGGACGACATCACCCGCCTCGTCGACGCCATCGGTGCCGAGCGCGTCCTGCTCGGATCCGACTGGCCCCACCTCGAGGGCACACCGCTGCCGATCGACTACCTGCCGCAGCTCGGCAAACTCGACGCCGACAGCGTGCGGCGCATCATGCGCGACAACGGCCTGGAGCTGCTCACGTGAGCTCGACGGCGCCTGAACCGTTCACGCTCGAGGTCGACGACGCGGTCCTGGTCGATCTCGACGAACGCCTCCGGCGCATCCGCTGGCCCGACGACCCCGGCAACGAACACTGGAAGTTCGGGGTGAACCGCGCGTACCTCGAAGAGTTCGTGCAGTCGTGGCTCGACGAGTACGACTGGCGCGCGGTCGAACGCGAGATCAACTCGCTGCCCAACTACCGCGTCACCATCGACGACCAGGTCGTCCACTACGTCCACGTGCCGGGGAAGGGACCCGATCCGCTCCCGCTCGTGCTCACGCACGGGTGGCCGTGGAGCTACTGGGACTACCGCAAGGTGATCGGACCGCTCTCCGACCCGGCGGCGCACGGCGGTGATCCGGCCGACGCGTTCGACGTCATCGTGCCGTCGATCCCCGGCTACGGCTTCTCCACACCGATGCAGCCCGGCTCCAGTGCGAAGAAGACCGCGGGCCTGTGGGTGCGCCTGGTGCGCGAGGTGCTCGGGCTCGACCGGTTCGTCACCGCCGGTGGCGACTGGGGCTCGGTCATCTCGATCATGATGGGCCACCTCCACCCCGACGACCTGCGCGGCGTGTACGTGACGCTGCCCAACTTCGCGCCGGCGTTGCGGAATCGCTTCGAAGGCTTCGAGCTCGACGACCTCGAACCCGACGAGCGCGAGTGGTTCGAGAAGGAGTGGCGTCAAGGCGCGCGGCCGGGACGGCCGATCGTGCGCACTGATCGCAACCTCTTCGCGCCCCAGACCGACACCTACGCCGGCGACCGACAGCCCGCTCGCGCTCGCGGTCGACATCATCGACGGGCGGCGGCGCTACGGCGAGACCAACGGCGACGTCGAGTCGGTGTTCACGCGCGAAGAGCTCATCACCAACGCGATGCTCTACTGGGTCACCGAGACGTGGGGCTCCGCGCACGCGGTTCTACTGGTACACGGCGCGGGATCCGGTCGAGCTCGTGCCGGGACGCGACCCGCTGGTGCCGGTCCCCACCGGTGTCGGCCTCTTCCCGGGCGAGGTCTTCTACGTCCCGAAGCGGTTCGTCGAGCGCGACGCCAACCTCGTGCACTGGAGTCCGCAGCCCGCGGGTGGGCACTTCGCCGCGTGCGAGCAACCCGACCTGTTCGTCGAAGACCTCCGCCGCTTCGCTCGCAAGGTCCGGTCCTGAGCCGATGGCAACGGTGGCCGGCGCGCCGCGCTTCGGCGTGGTCTCCCGAGTGTTGCAGGGCGGTGACCTCGCGGCCGATGCCGCGGCGGCGTCCCGAGCCGACGTCGACGGCATGAGCGTGGAGTGCAGCGAGCTCCGGCGACTCGGCGCGCGTGAGGCGAAGCGCGTGCTCGACGACGCCGGCGTCGCGGTGTCGAGCGTGATGTCGATCGGACCAGCCGTTCCGGTCGGAGCGAACGGGCCGATCGACGACGAACTCGAGATGCTCGACGCCGCGGCCGAGCTCGGCGCGCCCGGTGTGCTGGCGTCAACCGGACCTCGTGGCGACCACCCCTCGCGTGAGCGCGGACGCGCGCTGTCCGAGCATGGTTGGAGCGCCTCGCCCCACGAGCGGTCGATCTCGATCTCGTGGTGATGCTCGAGCCGATGTTCCCGATGATGCGCGAGTACTCGTACGTCCACACGTTCGGGCACGCGCTCGAGCTCGTCGCCGACCTCGACGGCGCCACGGTGGTCGTCGACACCGGCCACCTCTGGTGGGACCCTCGGCTCGTCGAGCTGTTCCAGGCGCACGTCGCCGACATCGGCACCGTGCAGCTCACCAACATCTCGAGCGACGCGCTCGATCGACTCCGCTACTCGCGCGCGCCATTCGACGAGGGGGAGATCCCGCTCCGAGCGCTGGTCGAGGCATTCGACGCCGCGGGCTACCGCGGGTGGTACGAGCACGAAGTGCTCACGAAGGAACCGGAGGATCGTGTGCAGTTCGTCCGCGACTCGCGCGCGTGGTTCGACGCGATCTGGAGTGAGAGGACGCCATGCGTTTCGACCTGACCGACGACACCGAGTTCTTCCGCGCCACCGCGAGCCGGTTCATCGCCGACGAGATGCCCGTCACGACCACCCGTGCGCTCGAGTCGGACCCCGACGGCTTCGATCGCGACACGTGGCGACGGTCGGCCGAGCTCGGATGGACGTCGCTGCTGGCCCCGGCATCGCTGGGGGGAGGTGGCCTGTCGGACAACGCGGTCGTCGACCTCGCGGTGGTGGCCGAGGAGATCGGCCGCCGGGTGGCGCCGGGACCGCTGCTCCCGTGAACGTCGTGGTGGACGCGCTCGCCCGGAGCGCGGAGCCCGCCCTCGTCGACGAGGTGGTGCCCGGGTTGATGGCGGGGGAGACCATCGCGGCCTGGGCGCTGGCCGAGTCTCGCGACGTGTGGGGTGTCGACGGGCTCGGTGAGACGACGGTGGTCGAAGACGGCGACGACGTCGTCGTGTCCGGGCGCAAGTGCTTCGTCGAAGCGGGCGCGAGCGCCGACGTGATCCTGGTGAGCGCGATGTCGCCGGCCGGGCCCACGCAGGTGCTCGTCGACGCGAACGCCGTCGGGGTGACGGCGCGGCCGGGCCGCAGCGTCGATCTCGTCCGCCGGTTCGCCGACGTCACGTTCGAGGACGTGCGGGTCCCCGCGCGTGCCGTCGTCGGAGCGTTCGGCGGCGCCACCGCCGACATCGAGCACCAGTGCCGGCTCGCGCTCGCGCTGCAGGTCGCGGAGACCGTCGGCGCGCTCGACCACGTGTACACGACCACCGTCGAGTACCTCGTCGGATCGCTGGTCGTTCGGTCGCCCACTCGCGTCGTACCAGGCGTTGAAGCATCGGCTCGCCGACCTGCTGCTCGCGCTGGAGACCGCGAAGGGGTGCGCAGAGGCGGCCGCCGACGCGGTCGGCTCGGCGAGCGAACATGCACCGCGCGACGTCAGTGTCGCCAAGGCGTACGTGGCGCGGGCGTCGACCGAGATCCTGGGCGAGTGCGTGCAGCTCCACGGCGGCATCGCGATGACCTGGGAGCACGACCTCCACCTCTACGAACGCAGGGCCGCGGTGAACCGGGCGGTGTACGGCTCACCCGAGTACCACGAGGAGCGCCTGTGCGCGCTGGTCGAAGCGGGGGCGGTGTGACCGAGCCGACGAGAAGACCGTCGATCAGTTCCGCGCGCGAGCGCGCGCGTGGATCGAGGCGAACCTCGAGCCGCGGAACTCGGCGACACCGCGGACGTTCGACTTCGGTGCCGAGCGTGCGCTGCAAGCGCGGATGTTCGACGCCGGGTTCACCGGCTTCATGTTCCCAGCGCGAGTACGGCGGCCTCGGGCTCACCATCGACCACCAGAAGGCGTTCTTCGAGGAGGCGGCGGGGTACTTCACCCCGAGCTACTTCGCCGTGTCGATCGGCATGCTCGGTGCCACCATCCTCGACTGCGGCACCGAGGAGCAGAAGCAGCGGCACCTCCCCGCGATCCTGCGCGCCGACGAGATCTTCGTGCAGTTGCTGTCGGAGCCGTCGGGTGGTTCCGACCTCGCCGGCGCGCTCACCCGCGCGACGCTGCGACGGCGACACGTGGGTGATCAACGGCTCGAAGATCTGGACGTCGGGCGGCGACGTCGCCACCCACGGACTCATGCTCGCCCGCACCGACTGGAACGTGCCGAAGCACCGCGGCCTGTCGATGCTGATCGTGCCGCTCGGCGATCACCCCGGCGTGACCATCGAGCCGATCACGCAGGTGAACGGTGAAGCCGACTTCTGCCAGGAGTTCTTCGACGACGTCGCCATCCCGGTCGATCACCTGCTCGGCGCGGAGAACGAGGGCTGGGCCGTGGCCCAGCGCCTCCTGTTCAACGAGCGCAACACCACCGCCGGGATCGGCATCGGGCACGGCTACATGGCCAACCTGTCCGGCTCCGTGCGCGGCGACAGCGACCATCGGAGAACGGCTGCAACGCCTGCTCGACATCGCGGCGCGTCGGGGTGCGGATCGCGATCCGGTCGTGCGCCGGCTGATCGGCCGCGCCTGCGTCGACCTCGTGGCGCACGAGTTCGCCGCGTGCGCGCATCATGACCGGGCAGGTCACCGGCGCGCTCGACGGGCCGTGGGGATCGCTCCTCAAGTTGGGGGAGGGGATCGACACACCGACGCGTCACCGCCGACGCGCTGGCCATCGCCGGGTCGCGCGGCGTGATCTGGACCGACGAGGAACCCGGCGGTGAACAGGGCGAGGCGTGGATCTCCGCTCGCGGCATCTCGATCGGTGGCGGGTCGAACGAGATGCAGCGCAACATCGTGAGCGAGCGGCTGCTGGGTCTGCCGAGAGAGCTCGATCCCAGTCGCGAGCTGCCGTTCAACGAGATCCAGGAACGGCGGCGTCAGGCGCGGCACACGGTGAGCGCCGACGTCCTGCGGGACGTTCGGGTCGTCGACCTGTCCTCGCCGGTCGGGACGTACTGCACGCGCCTGCTGTCCGATCTCGGTGCCGACGTGGTGCTGGTCGAGCCGCCCGAGGGCGATCCGTACCGCCCGCTCGGGCCCTTCCGTGCCGGTGCATCGGGGCCTGACGCGAGCCTCGCCTTCGGCTACTACCAGGCGGGGAAGCGCAGCATCGTGCTCGACGTCGACGACGCCGCCGACGGCGCGGTCCTCGAACGCCTCGGCGAGGGCGCCGACGTCGTCGTGATCTCGCCGTCGCCGACGCGCCCGACGCCGGGATTCGACGCCGCGACCGGAACCCTCTCGTGGGCGTCGCCCGACGCCATCGTGTGCAGCGTCACCCCGTTCGGCGTCACCGGTCCCTACGCGCGCCGCCCCGCGACGCATCTGACGTCGTTCGCGCAGAGCGGCGGCATGTGGCGTGCCGGACCTGCCGGAACACCGCCGGTGTCGCTCCCGCCGAACCTGCACTGGCACATCGCGTCGGCCCACGCCGCGGTCGCGATCCTCGCCGCGCTCGCGGTGCGCGACCACGTCGGCGGACAGTTCGTCGACATCTCCGCGCAGGAGGTCGAGCAGTACCAGGAGGTGCTGTGGGAGGCCTACCACTTCCAGGGCCTCCGCCCGGGCGGGCGGAGCATCCCCATCGGCGTGCCGCCGACCGGCGTGTGGGAGTGCCGCGACGGGCTCTTCGACGTCGCCGCGCACCAGGTGCAGCATTGGGAGGCCTTTCTCGAGCTGCTCGACCACCCGGAGGAGCTGGCCGAGCCCTCGCTCACCGACATGGCGACGCGCCAACTCATCTTCGACGGCGTGAGCGAGATCATCGCGAAGCTCCTGGCGCCGCGCAGCCGCGATGAGCTGTTCGATCGCGGGCAACGGATCGGACTCCCGGTCGGACTGCTGAACACACCGGCGCAATTCGTCGCCGACGAGCAGCTCGCGGCGCGCAACTTCTTCGTCGAGCTCGGGCGGCCCGAGACGGGCCCGCTCCCCGCGCCCGGACCTGCAGTACGGACCGAGCCGCCACTCTTCGTGCCCGCAGGTCCCGCCCCACTGACCGACGAACACGGCGCGGCGCTGCGCGCCGAGGCGCCCCGTCTCCCCGAGGCGGCGGGCGCTCCGGCCGGCACCGACCCGCCGGCGCGTCCACTCGAAGGCGTGCGGGTGCTCTCGCTGGGCGAGTTCGTGGCCGGCAACTACTCGGCGCAGATCCTCGCCGCGCTCGGGGCCGAGGTGGTGAAGATCGAATCCCGGTCGCGGCCGTCGAACGTGCGAACGCAACCGTTCAACGACGCGCCGACGCTCGCGGTCGAACCATCGGGGGTGACCAACACGCCGATGTACGCGTCGTTCTCCCGAGGGATGCTCGGCGTCGCGATCGAGATGGGCTCCGACGAGGGGCGCGACCTGTTCCGTCGGCTCGCGGCGACGACCGACGTCGTCATCGAGAACTTCGGCGCGGGGGTGATGGCGAAGTGGGGCTGCGGCTACGACGATCTCCGCGCTCGCAACCCGAAGCTGATCATGGTGTCGCTGTCGGGGTACGGGCGGACCGGCCCGCGCGCGAGCTACCTCGCGTACGGCTCGAACATCGCCAACTTCACCGGTATCGGTGACGTCTGGTGGACGAACCCGACGTACGGCGACTTCCTGACCGCCGCGCACGCGGCGCTCGCCGTCCTGGCCGCGCGCCGGCACGTCGCGGCCAGCGGCGAGGGCGTGCTCGTGGATGCATCACAGGTCGAGGTGGTGGCGTCGATGGCGGCGTCGATCTACCTCGACGTGCTGGGCGACGACGAAGCGAGCGAGCGCCCCGACGAACCGGCGGTGCTCCAGCACGTGTTCTCGTGCGCCGGCGACGACCGCTGGGCCGCGGTCGAAACCACGACGCTCGCGGAGTGGAACGCGGTGTGCGACGTCGTCGAGCGGTCCGACCTCCGCGCCGACGCGCTCGAGGACGTGTGCTCACTCCGCGCCGATCTGCGCGACGCGATCGACGAGTGGGCTGCGGTGCGCACGTCGATCTCCGCCGCGCACCTCCTCTCGCTCGCCGGTGTGCCGGCGGCGTCGGTGGCCAACACCGAAGAGGGCTACCACGACGAGCAACTCCACCACCGCCACTTCCCGACGTTCGTCGACCATCCCGACCTCGGGTTCATGAGCAGCCCGGGCACGCCGTACCGCTTGTCGAAGACCCCGGGCGGGATCGACCGCGTCGGCCCTCGGGTCGGGCAGCACACGCGCGAGGTGCTGCGACGCTGGGTGGACATGTCGGATGCCGACGTCGACGCGCTGGTGGCGGCGGGCGTCGCCTACGACCTCACCGAGCACTGACGCGAGCGCAGTTGGGCAAGGTCGCGGGGCCAACCTCGCGCTGGACGGCGGATCCGCCCGCAGTGTGGTTCGACGAGACCGTCGGGCAGATGTTGGCGCGTCAGGCCGCCGCGACACCTGACGCGCCGGCCGTGCACTGGCTCGGCGAGGACGACGTCCTCGTCACCTGGACCTACGGCGACCTCTGGTCACGTGCCACACGCGTGGCGAGAGCCGTGCGCGCTGCTGCGGGGAGTGGCAGTCGCGTCGCGGTGTGCGCGTCGAACTCGCTCGAGTGGGTCGCAGCCTTCCATGGCGCTGCACTCGTCGGCGCGACGTTCGTGCCGGTGAACCCGGCGATGGGCGACCGCGAGATCGAGCAGATCTTCACGCTCACCGAGCCCGCGCTCGTGCTGGGGGCCGAGACCTTCCGTGGCGTCGCGCTCGGCGACCGGCTCCGGGACGTCGTCGATCGACTGGCGCGAACACCTCGTCTCGTCTGGTTGGACGAGTTCGTCGCCGATGCGCTCGTCGGTCCGTCCGACACCGAGATCGCGGGCGACCTCGAGACGCCCGTCCTCGTGCAGTACACCTCCGGCACCTCGGGGCAGCCCAAGGGCGCGGTCATCACCCACCTGGCCGCGGTGAACATCGCGGCGAACTTCGTGCACGGCTGGGGTCACGGGCCGGACGATGTGTTCGCGGGCCCGCTGCCGCTGCACCACGTCGCCGGAACGATCGGTGGCCTCCTCGCCAACCTGACCGTCGGTGCCTCGTTCGCGTTCCTGCCCGCGTACGAGCCCACCGCGGTGATCCGCCTGCTCGAGGCGACCGACGCAACCGTGCTCGCCGCGGTGCCGACGATGCTCTACGACCTGCAGCGTCAACCCGGTTTCGATCCGGATCGCCTGTCGTCACTGCGCATCGTCCTCGGTGGAGGCGCCGCGGTGCCGGAGTCGACCGTGCGCGACATCGAGGCGACGTTCGGCGTGGAGTTCCTCGTCGCCTACGGGCAGAGCGAGTCGGTGGGCATCGCCCAGACGTCGCCCGGCGATCCACCCGACGTCAAGGCGCGCACGATCGGACGACCGAACCCGGGGCGTGAGGTGCAGATCACCGATCCGGCGACCGCCGAGGCGGTGCCCGTCGGCACGGTCGGCGAGATCTGCCAACGCTCGACGCAGCAGATGGCCCATTACCTCGGCATGCCCGACGCGACCGCCGCCACGATCGATGCCGACGGCTGGCTCCACACCGGAGATCTCGGCTCGATGGACGATCTCGGCTACATCACCTTCCGTGGACGCCTGCGCGATGTGATCATCCGCGGCGGGGAGAACATCTATCCCGAGCAGGTCGAGGCGGCGTACGCCGGTGTGCCGGGTGTTGCGGCGGTCGCCGTCATCGCCGGCCGGGACGAGCGGTGGGGCGAGGTCCCCGTGGGCATCGTGGTGCTCGCGCCCGGTGCGCGACTCGACGAGCGGGCGCTGAGCGAGCACGGGCGCACATGCCTCGCCGCGTTCCAGGTGCCGCGGCGATGGGTCGTCGGTCGAGGAGTTGCCGTTGACCGCATCGGGCAAGGTCCGCAAGGTCGAGCTCGAACGTCAGGTGAGAACGCTGCTCGACGACGAGCGGTGAGCTGCGATGTTCGCTACCCCGGTTCCACCATGCTCGCATGCCGCGGCTGGTAGAGCCCGACCTCACCGCCGCCGGGAAGTCGGATCTTCGTGACCGATCCCCATCGAGCTTCTTCGACGTCCGAGCACTGCACGCCCTTCTCCTGCAGCGCGCGCATCTCCGCCGTGAGGTCATCGCACATGAGGTACAGCTCGGCCCCCCGGAGCATCGGCGGGATGCACGGCTGCCTCCGCGGGCGGAAGACCGAAGATGAGCCAGCCTCCTCCCGCGTCGACGTGCTTGAACCCGAGGACGTCGGCGAGAAACGCGCGATCAGCGTCGGCGTCGCTGCTGAACAGGATGACGTGGGACCCCGTAGATCATCCCTCCAGAATGCCCGAGAACCCGTTCGGCGCGCGAGGCTGTCCGACGCAACGGACCACCTGACGCCCGAGGGGAACATCGCATGGCCGCACCGATCCGAGTCGGCATCCTGCACGACATGGCCGACTCGGCCGAGGAGGAGGCCGCGCTCGGTGGCGCGAGGGAAGCGATCATGCGCCTCGCCATCGGCGATCTCGTCGAGCGCGGCCGACTCGATCGCGACGTCGAGTTCGTCCACGCCGCGGGGCTGGGACTTCCCGCGGGTACCGCGTTCGCGGTCGAGCAGGCGTTCGCCGAGCTCGTCGCGCAGGGTGTGGTGCTCGTCGTGGGTCCCGCGATCGGCGACAACGCGCTGGTCGCGACGCCGCTCGCCGATCATGCGCGGATCCCGACGATCAACTGGGCGGGCACCGAGCGGGCCCGGAGCGAGTTCATGTTCCACCTCCAGGTCGGCTCGCACGAGGACGAGTCGGTGCTCCTCGCTCGCTACGTCGCGTCGGTCGGTGCGCAGCGGGTGGGCGCCGTGCTCGACCGGTCGCCGATCGGTCGCCGCTACGCCGCGTTCTTCGAAGCGGAGTGCGAGGCCCTCGGACTGGAGCTGTCGACGCGCGTGTCGATCGCACCGTTGGCCGAGGACGCGACGAAGGAGGTTGCGTCGGTGCGCGCGTCCGGCGCCGACGCGCTCGTCTACCTCGGGCTCGGTCTGGTGGCCACCGAGGTCGCGCGCGCCCGCGTCGACGCCGGATGGGACGCGCCGGCAGTGATGAACACGGCCGGCCTGCGTGGCAACGACCCCGAGTTCGCCCGTGAGATCGACGGCTGGGTGTACCTCGACATGGTGGCCGACGACAACCAGGTGCTCGCACGTGTCCGCGATCGCTTGGGCGGCGACGCGACAGCGGGGTTGTTCGTCGCGGTCGGCTACGACCTCGGGCAGCTGATCGCCGAGGGCCTCGCCCGCGCCCCGAGCTCACCGCCGAAGGCGTGCGCGACGGGCTGGAGCTCGTGAAGCAGGTACCCGCGGCCGAAGGCCGTGCCGGTACGACGTTGGGCTTCGGGCACTGGGACCGTGGCGCGCTCCATGGTCCGTACCTCGTGCTCAGGCAGTGGCGTGACACGACCTCGTTCGAGATTCCCGTGACCGGAAGTGCCTGAACGCGACATGAGGAGGCCATCGTGAGCGCACGACGTCGGAGCGACGAGCCCGGCCCCGAGGAAGCGCGGGAGCTCGACATCGAAGATCAGATCGAAGCACGCGACGAAGCACTGGCCGCGGTCGACCGCGATGCGGTCGTCGACGACGACGGCAACGGCGACGAGACCGTCGCCGAGATGCTCGAGCTCGACCAGACCGAGCTCGACGAGCTCGGTCTCACGTTCGACGATCCGCACCAACCGATCGACGAGTAGCGCGGCGCGTCAGGCGGGGAGCGGTATCCGGTAGAGGTCGGCCGCGTTCGTGCTGAGGAGCTTGCGCCGCGCGGCTGGCTCGACGTCGACCAGTTGCCGCGCCGCGTGTGCGATGGGGTCGGGGTAGAGGCACGTCGGGTGCGGGAAGTCGGTCTCGAACATGATGTTGTCGGGACCGAGCGCGGCGAGAGCGGCTTTGAAGCTCTCCTCCTCGAACCAGTAGCACACGTGCATCTGGCGGCGGAAGTAGTCCGACGGCTTCATCGAGAGGTGCTCGCCGATGTGCGGCGCGGATTCGCCGACTTCGTAGTCGAGGCCCTCGATCAGGAACGGAATCCACCCGAGACCGCTCTCCACCGAGACCACGTGCAGCGCCGGATGACGCTCGAGCACTCCGGAGAGGAGGAGGTTCCCCATGGTGCGGAAGTTCGAGATCATGACCATCAGCGAACCGAGCGCGAGCTTGCGCTCGGGATCGAGTGACGGCCACGGCATGCTGCCGAGCCAGCTCATCGACGTCGCGCTGGCGCCGATGTGGAAGTTCACCGGCATCGCGAGATCGGCGCAGACCTCCCAGAGCGGATCCCAGTGCCGTTCGGCCAGATCGGGGGATCCCTCGTTCTGGGGGTCGGCGTTGATGTTCACGCCGCGGAGGCCCATCGTGTGTGCGCGCGACACCTCGGCGACGGCCGCGTCGATGTCCCACCAGGGGAGCAACGCCATCGGGAACATGCGTTGCCCGGAGACGTCCTGGAACTCGGCCATCGCGTCGTTGAAGATGGTGGCGCAGAGAACCTTCAGCTCGGGATCGGCGATCGCGGCGAACCGGTGGCCACCGAATCCCACCACGTTCGGGTACACGATCTGCGCGTAGATGCCGAGCTCGTCCATCACCGCGAGGCGAGGCTCGACCGACGACGCGCCCGTGTGCACCTCGTCGATCCCCAGTTGCATGAACCCGGTGCCCAACGACTTCGCGCCGTCGGGCAGCACCACCGAAGCGCCGACTGCCATGCCGAACACCTCACCGTCGATGGTCCACATCGCGCGTCCGTCGACGTCACGCACCTGGGGCACCCGCTCGACCCACTGCTTCGGCGCCCGTGAGGTCCACAGGTCGTGCGGTTCGGTGAGGTGCGTGTCGGCGTCGACCACCGGGATGTCGTCGAGCAGGCCGGACCCCGGAGCGGTGATGGTCATGCCGTCCTCCTCGTCGGAATCATCCAAACGTATCCCTCGCTCGGGTCATCCGCATTCGCGAGACTCAGCCGTCACGTTCACCTCGCGCGGTGCCGACGGGCCTTAGGACCCTGTCGGCGCACGCCGCCGACGTCGATACTCGGCTCATGGCGCATTTCACAGACTCCATCGAAGACTTGCGAGGTCCCACACGGGAACTCCGACACGCGCAGCACGAGGTCTGGCAGGGGTTCGGCGCGCTCCACTCCGCGGCGGTTGCCGACGGCGCACTCCCACGTCGGGTGAAGGAGCTGATGGCACTCGCCATCGCGGTCGTGAAGCAGTGCGACGGCTGCATCGCGTATCACGCGAAGGCTGCGGCTCGGCACGGCGCAACGCCCGAGGAGGTCGCGGAGACCATGAGCGTGGCGCTGCTCATGGACGGCGGTACCGCCAGCGTCTACGGGCCACGCGCCTTCGCCGCCTACCAGGAGTTCGCCACCGCGCCGGTCCCGGCGAAGTAGCTGCACCGTCGATGGGTGAGCCCACGGCTTGCACCTTGATACCCCCCTGGGTATAGTACCGATACCCCCCTCGGTATCCGTACTACGGAGGAGCACCGCCGTGACCGTGACGACTGACGCGTCCGAGACCTTCGAGCACCCGCCGTCCGAGCCACCCAACCCTCGCCGCCTGTTCGCGCGCCTGGCTGCGTTCTCGGCCCGGCACCGCCGAGCGGTGATCGTGACCTGGCTGGTCGCTGCCTTCGCCGCGGCGCCGCTCGCGCTGACGCTCTCCGGGAGCCTGTCGGGTGCGGGATGGGAGGCGCAGGACTCCGTGGCCCAGCTGGTGCGTGACGAGCTGCGCAACGACTTCCCCGGGCTCGGTGCCGAGAGTCCGGTCGTCGTGTACCACCAGAGCACGCCCATCGCAGAGAACCCTGCAGGGCTCGAGACACTGGTGCGTCAGCTCGCCAAGGGGCCGCGCGTGACGCAGGTCGCGAACCCCCTCGTGCTGCCCGCCGAGTCGGGCCTGGTGTCGCGCGACGGGAAGACGGCGATCGTGCCGGTCGCGCAGCGCACGTCGAATGACGCGCAACGACCGGTGGCCGCAGGCAAGTTGGGCGACTACGTCGCGTCACTGACCGTGCCGAGAGGCGCGCAGGCCGAGGTCACCGGCGAATGGCCCGTGTGGAGCGACTTCAACCAGGTGAACGCCGAGGCCCTGCACAAGGCGGAGCTGTTGAGTGGGCTGCCCACGCTCGTGCTCTTGTTCGTCGCGTTCGGGGCGATGATCGCAGCAGGCCTGCCTTTGCTGCTCGCGCTCGGCGGCATCGCGGTCGGCTTCGCAGCGCTGCACGTGCTGTCGTGGATCACGCCGATGTCGGTGTGGTCGATGAACTTCTCGATGATGATCGGCCTCGCGGTCGGGATCGACTACAGCCTCTTCATCGTCAGCCGCTACCGCGAAGAGCGGGCGGAGGGCAAGGACGCGCTCGCGGCGATCGAGAACACGATGTCGACGGCCGGCAAGGCGGTCTTCCTCTCCGCCATCACCGTCGTGCTCTCACTGGCGGCAGTGTTCTTGGTCCCCGTCATGGTGTTCCGCTCGATGGCGCTCGGCATGATCCTCTCGGTGGTCGCGGTGGCGCTCGCCGCCCTCACCTTGCTGCCGGCGGTGCTCGTGGCACTCGGCGACAAGGTGCTCGTGACGCGAGGGAAGAAGGATCCCGACGTGGTGGCCGAGGGCCGGTGGGCGCGCTGGACCGGCATGGCGCTGCGCCGCCCCGGCCGCGTGCTGGCGCTCGGCGTGTTGCTGCTCGGCGTGCTGATCCTGCCTGCGCTCGGCATGCGACTCGGCATGCCCGGCGCGCGTGTCGTCGACGAGGGACGGACCAGTCGCGACGGCTACGAGCTCCTGGTGGCCGGTTTCGGACCGGGCGCCGCGGCACCCGCGTTCATCACGGTGCCCGCAGCCGACGCACAGCAGGTGGTGAACCTCGCCACCGCCGACCAGAACGTGGTCGACGCGCGCGTCGTCACCGCTCCTGCGACGAACGGACGAGTCGTCGTGCGGGTCACGCCGGCCACGCCGGTCGACGCCCCTGCCACCGCGGACATGATCGACCGATTGCGCGGCAGAGCTCGACGCCGACGTCCCCGCGGCCCGGGTCGGCGGTCCGGCGGCACAGAACCGCGATCTCACCGATGTGCTGACGAGCCGCGCGCCGTACGCGATCGGAATCATCCTGATCGTGGCCTTCGTGCTGTTGCTCGTCGTCTTCCGCAGCGTCGTGATCGCCGTCTTCTCGATCATCATGAACCTGCTGACCGTGGGGGCTGCATTCGGCTTCGCGACCATCGTGTTCCAGCACGGCGTGGGCGCCGGACTGCTCGGCATCGAACATCAAGGGTTCGTCGACGCATGGGCGCCGTTGTTCTTCTTCGCCCTGCTGTTCGGTCTGTCGATGGACTACCAGCTGTTCCTGCTGGCTGCGATCCGCGAGCGCTACCAGGCCACGGGCGACACGAAGCGTGCCATCGCCGAGGGCATCGCGCGCACGGGCCGACCCATCACCAACGCCGCGCTCATCATGATCGTCGTCTTCATCGCCTTCGGCGTGACCGGCCCGATCCCGCCGACCGAGCTCGGCGTGACGCTCGCCATGGCCGTGCTGCTCGACGCGACCGTCGTCCGGGTGATGCTCGTGCCCGCGACGATGGCGCTGCTCGGTGAGCGGAACTGGTACCTGCCGCGCTGGATGCGGCGCGTGATCCCCGAGATCCACTTCAGCCACTGAGCCTCAGGAGGAAGCATGACGACAAGTTCCCGCACCGATGGAAGGTGCGTCCGCAGCCGTGGCGCGCCCTTGGCCTGCCGAACGCGTGCTCTTCGCGCTCGCCGGGACGATGACACTGCTCAGCGCGCTGCTCGCAGCGTTCGTGAGCCCCTGGTTCCTGCTGCTCACCGCGTTCGTCGGCGTGAACCAGTGGCTGTATGTGGTGCTGCACGCGTGTCCGGCCTCGCTCGTCCTGGCGCGGTTCGGCCAGGAACCGACCTGCAGGTGGTGATCGCCGCCGATGAGGGGTCCGCTGGGTGCGCCCGCCGAGATACCCTGAGGGGTACCCATCGTTCCGGGAGACGCGAGTGATGGACATCGATGCCGAAGTGAAAGCCGAGCTCCAGCGGCGCCTCGCCCGAGTCGAGGGCCAGGTGCGTGGGATCCAGAACATGCTCGCGGAGGACCGGGAGTGTCGCGACGTGGTCACGCAGATCGCGGCCGCGTCGAAGGCGCTCGAGCAGGTCGGGTTCCGCTTGTTGGCCTCGGGTCTGACGACGTGCCTCCAGGATCCTGAGAAGGCCGAAGCTGAGGGCTATCCGGTCGCCGAGGTCGAGAAGATGTTCCTCAAACTCGCCTGAGCACGACCACCCGCAGCTCGTCCAGCACGCGCTCGCCGGACGGCTCAGCCTTCACGATGATGGAGGTGCTGGTGCGCGGTCGCGACGCGGAGTGGCCGTTCTGAACTCGGGAGCGCGCGGTTCCGTCAGGTAAGCAAGGGTGGTGGAAGCGATGTTCGTGCCCGAGGCCGACGGGGTCGTCGTCGCAACCAACCTCACCCAGGGACCGTGGGATCCCAACAGCCAGTACGGGGGTACGCCCGCGGCACTGCTCACCTGGGCGGTGGAGGGCGTGCCCACGCTCGTGCCGATGCGGATCGCCCGCATCACGGTCGACATGCACCGCCGCGTGCCGCTCGGTCGGCTGCACGTGAGCGCCGAGATCGTGCGCCAAGGCAAGCGCCTGCAGCTCGTGGTTGCGACGATCACCGACCCCGGCGGGCAGGAGGTGGCGCGGGCGACCGCGCTGCGTTTCCGCGTCGGCATGGGTCCTGACGCACCGACTGATCCCAGCCGCCCGCCGATCGTCACTCCGGAATTGGGTCAGCCGCGTGCATCCGTGTCGCGATCGGGCGACCTGAACGGGTTCATCGACGCCACCGAGATGCGCGACGCAGGCTCACCGGGCGCGGCGACGAGTTGGTACCGCGCGACGCGACCGGTCATCGCCGGCGAGGAGACGTCGCCGATCGTGCGGCTCGCCTGGGCGTCCGACATGACCGCGAACTCGGGGAACTACCTCGACCTCACGCGCTGGTCTGCCATCAACGCGGACCTGACGATCAACCTGAACCGCGCGCCGCGGGGAGAATGGACCGGCGTCGCCACGCGCGCGTGGTACTCGAACGACGGCATCGGCCACGCACGGGCCGACCTGTTCGACCGCGATGGGTTCGTCGGGACGTGCACCGCCAGCCTGCTCGTCGACGAGGTCGCGGCGCCGTACTGACGACTGCGCGTAGGGTGCCCGAGTGGTGCTGGACGCAGACGTGGTGGTGGTCGGCGCAGGGATGTCGGGCCTGTACGCGCTCAAGCTGTTGCGCGACGACGGCTTCCGCGTCCTCGTGCTGGAGAAGGGCTGCGGCGTCGGCGGTACGTGGTTCTGGAACCGCTATCCCGGCGCGCGCTGCGACATCCCGAGCCTCGAGTACTCCTTCGGGTTCGACCCCGAGCTCGAGCAGGAGTGGGTCTGGACCGAGCACTTCGCCTCGCAACCGGAGATCGAGCGCTACCTGAACCACCTCGCCGACCGCTACGACCTGCGGCGCGACATCCGGCTCTCCACCGGCGTCACCGCGATGACGTTCGACGAGGACACCGACACCTGGGTGTTCGACACCGAGACCGGGGAGCGGTTCCGGGCCCGGTTCGCGGTCATGGCGACCGGCGGCCTGTCGGCGCCCCACCGGCCGTCGTGGCCGGGGATCGACCAGTTCGAGGGCACGATCGTGCAGACGAGCCTGTGGCCCGAAGAGGCGGTGGAGCTCGAGGGCAAGCGCATCGGCATCGTGGGGACGGGGTCGTCGGGGGTGCAGGCGATCCCCGAGCTGGCCAAGGTCGCCGAGCACCTGACCGTGTTCCAGCGCACCGCCGCGTTCACGTGGCCGTCGCAGAACCAGCCGCTGACCGACGACCAACAGGCCGCGATGAAGGCGAGGTACCGCGAGCTCCGCCGCGAGCAGTACGCGTCGTTCAGCGGTACCGCGGGAACGACCGGCGCGGTGATCTTCGCGTTCCCGACCGACGAGCGGCGCATCCTCGAGAGCACGCCCGAGGAGCGCGAAGCGCGCGCTGGAGGAGCACGGGTTCAGCGCGTGCCGCATCTGGACCGACACCGCCACCGATCTCGACGCCAACGAGATGGCGGTCGAGCTGTTCCGCGAGATGGTGCGGCGCACGGTGCAGCGATCCCGAGGTCGCCGAGTCGCTCTCACCGCGTGGCTACCCGCTCGGGTGCAAGCGTCCCGTGCTCGACTCGAACTACTTCGAGACCTTCAACCGCGACAACGTGACCCTGGTCGACCTGCGCAAGGATCCGATCGTAGGAGGTCACCGCGACGGGCATCCGCACCGAGCAGCGCTTCGTCGAGCTCGACGTGCTCGTGCTCGCCACCGGGTTCGACGCGATGACCGGCGCGCTCACGCGCATCGACGTGCGCGGTCGCGGCGGAAGGTCGCTGCGCGACGACTGGGCCGACGGACCACGGACGTACCTCGGCGTCGGCACCGAGGGCTACCCGAATCTCTTCATCATGGTGGGGCCCGGCAGTCCCGGCGTCCTGGCGACCTATCCGCCGCAGATCGAGCTGCAGCTCGGCTGGATCGCCGACTTCCTCCGTCACCTCGTCGACCACGGCTACACGCGCGCGGAGGCCGACCTCGACGCGCAGGACGAGTGGTGCGAGCACGTCAACGCGGTCGCGCGCGGCACGATGTTCACCGCCGACTCGTGCAACTCCTGGTACAACGGCGCCAACATCGAGGGCAAGCCCCGCGTCTTCCTCCCGTACGTCGGTGGGCTGCCCAAGTACATGGACCGGTGCAACGAAGTCGCCGCGCAGGGCTACGACGGCTTCGTGCTCACCTGACCATGGCCGGAGATCTGCTCGCCGAGAAGGTCGCTCGTGGTCACCGGCGCCGGCCGCTCGCTGGGCGCCGTGATCGCCGAGGCGTGCACGCGCCGAGGGCGCGACGGTGATCGCGACCGACATCACCGGGCGAAGACGGCGGCCCGGTCGTTCGCCACGACGTCACCCGGGCCGAGGATTGGAAGCGGATCGTCGACGACGCGGTCGACGCGCACGGTCGGCTCGACGGTCTCGTGAACAACGCCGCGGTCATCCTCGAGGCACGCCCGTTCCTCGAGGAGGACCCGGCGGAGTTCGCCCGCCTCCTCGACGTCAACGTGATGGGGGTGTGGCTCGGGATGCAGAGCGCGGCGCGGGCGATGACGGCGACCGGCGGCGGTGCCATCGTCAACATCTCGTCGACCGCCGGGATGGTGGCGCATCCGCGCCTGTCGAGCTACGGCACCAGCAAGTGGGCGGTGCGTGGCCTGACGAAGTACGGCGCCAAGGAGCTCGGTCCGATCGGCATCCGGGTGAACTCCGTGCACCCCGGCGGGATGATGGGGACGACCATGTTCCCCGGCACCCTCGACGAGCAGGCCTACGAGCGGGCCGAGCGCGGCGTGCCGCTGCGGCGGGTCACCGACGCGACCGACGTCGCCGACGCGGTCGTGTGGCTGCTCTCCGATCGCTCGCGCCAGGTCACCGGCCGCGAGCTCGTCGTCGACGCCGGCGCGACCCTCGGCAACGCGTAGTGACGAACCCGATCCGCGCGTTGCGCGTCGAGCACCTCAACATCGTGCACGACGACTACGACGCGACCGTCGAGCACTACGAGCAGCTCTTCGGCGGGGTCGTGGTGTTCGACCGGTTGCAGCCGACGTGGCACGCGTGCCTCATGGACGTGGGCGGGGTCCTCTTCGAGATCTTCGTGCCCGAACGAGTTCTTCCTGCACACCCGCTACGGACCCCACTACCTCGGGGTCGAGTTCCACGTCGACGACATGGCTCCGGTCCGGGAGACGCTCGCGGCGCGCGGCATCCGCATCGCGCGCGATCTCGACGTCGCGGTCCACACGCATCCCGCCGACTGCCACGGCGTGTCACTCGAGTTCTTCGACGACTCGTTCCACGAGAACGAGGAGCTGCTCGATCGTCCGATGCCATCGGCCGAGTACTGGCGCGACGAGCACCCGTTGGGATGCACCGGGTTGCGCGGGTACACGGTGGTGGTGGCCGACCTGGCGGTCGCGCTTCCCGACTTCCAAGCGGTCCTCGAGCACGACGTGCGCTACGAGGTGCGTCGAGACGGCGATCGGCGGCACCGGGGTTGGCCTCGACGTGGCCGGCGCGGTGCTCGAGCTCGTCGCGCCCGACGGCGACGGGACACTGGAGCAGCATCTGCGCGCGCACGGCGAGGGCATCCGGTCGACGGTCTTCGGCGTACGTGACCTCGACCGCATCCGTGCGTACTTCGGCGAGCGGGGGATCGACCTCGTGCCGGGGACGGCCCCGGACGCGCTCGGCGATCCCGGCCGAGCAGAACCGGCGGCGTGATCTTCGAGTTCGCCGCGTCCTGATGCGGACGCGCGCACCGCTCAGTCGAAGAGGCCGAAGAAGCGGGTCTCGATGCTCGCCCGCGGTACCGGATCGCGCACCGTCGGGTCCTCGAACGACACGTGCATGGAGGCAGGCGTGTCGGGATGCGAGGAGTCGAAACCGACGAAGAGGAGGAGGTCGTCGACGGTGAGGTCGGGGAAGTACCACCACTCGTGCCGGTCGCTGTGCCGGCTGGCCTGGGAGCGGAAGGTGACGTCGTTCCCGTCGGTGCCCACGTGGTACACGAGCGGCACGATGTCGTCGTTCGTGACCGTCCGCCAGTCACAGATCGCGAGCGGGAAGTCCTGCGGTGGAGCGGTCAGCACCCGCCACGTCTGGTAGAGCACGTAGCGGCTGAACGGCGCGATCTCCCGGTCCTCGCGATCCAGTGTCTCCTGCAGTTGCAACGCCGCTTCGTCGAAGTCGTAGTCGAGGTGGGCCCAGCCCGCCGGCGTCATCATCCCCTCGCGCCGCGCCGTCGCGCTGAACCGCACCGTCGACGCGTGGAGCGGGATCACGTCGCGTGCGCCCGTGCGGGCGCGGATGATCGGGATCGTCTCCGCCCAGTAGTCGAACTCGATCGGGCGCATGGCCAGCAGTGGCTTCTGCGCCACGAGCTCGTCGAGCCGTTCCCGCGCGATCGGGCTCGGCCACGAGACCAGCTCCAGCCCTTCGTTCGCCAGCGTCGGCGGCGTGCTCGCGGTGCGACCGTTGCGCACCGACATCGGCCGGTGCTCGACCGTCCGCTCGTCGAGGATCCGCGACTCGAACTCCACCTGCACGGAGCGCAGCTCGCTCCGGATGTAGGGGATCTCGGCGTCGATCGTCTTCTCGGTCATGCCTCGCCGGTGGTCAGCAGGGCGATGATCTTCGGCGCGAGGTCGGTGGCGACTTCGTCGATCTCCTCGTCGGTCCAGACCGCGAGCGGGACGTGCGGGTAGTCGACGGTGAGGAACGCGTAGTCATCCATGCCGCTGATACGGGCGATCGCACGCGCGCTCCCGTGCATCGCCTGGTGGACCACTGCGACGGCGGGGATGCCGGACCATTCGAGCTCGACGGCGTCGCGCAAACTGCGCGCACTGCACGAGCCTCAACCACCGAAGCCGGCGACCGCCACCGTCACCTCGTTGATGAGCTTCTCCCAGTCCATCGGATCGGGCGGCACCGACACGCTCGGCTTGCGCACCGCGACGACCCGGGCGATCGGCTGGAGCTGTTCGATCTCCTTGGCCACGCGGTCGAGGATGTCGTCGCTCCGGCCCAGACCGTTCGACACCAGCCCGATCGTGACGTCGCGCAACGAGTCGGGTCGCACCGCAGTCTGACCGCCCGTTTCCTGCAGCGGGCCACTGGACGGATCGAGACCGACGATCATGTCGCACCTCCTGTGACTCCATCGGCGGTTGCAGTGTGCCCGCCGGGCACCACGGGTTCGGTGATGGCCCACGCCAGGTGGGGGAAGATGATCCAGCTCTCGGCCATGCCGGGACCACCGGCGGCGACGAGCAGGACACCCTCGGGGTGGCCGAGTTTCACGGTGCCTTCGCCGGGCTGCGGCGGCGCAGTGAGCAGCGGCCAGAGCGCGGCCCGGAGATCGCTCTTCGACCAACCTGCCTCGAGGAAGTACCGACGGTGCTCGGGGCCGACGACGACGACCACGCTGGTGCCGTCGCCCAGCCAGACGTCGCCGGCGGTGCCGCGCCGGCGGATCGCACGCGCGATCGATGCCGTCAGCCCTTCGGGTTCGCGACTCGTGAAGTCGGTGGCCGACTCGAAGGACATCATCGACGCGACCGTCACCGCGCTGGTGCCGTTGGGCACGCCGCGCTCCTGCGCCAGCGGCACCCAGTCGCTGCCCTCTTCGTCCTCGCCGAAGCAGAACGTGTAGCGCGCCGGTGTGGAGAAGCTCGCCCGGTCGAGGAAGTTCGGCACCGCCCGACACACGTTGCGGATGACGAGCCGCAGCGCGCGCCCGATCGTCGCGTTCGCCCGCCAGCCGGGTCCGAAGCACCCGGCCAGGCAGTTCACGTCGAGCTCAGTGCGGGCCGGGCCGTTCACGATGACGACCTGGGCGGCGCCGGACAGCGTGCCGGTCGTGCTGTGGCAGTTGCCCATCTCGCTGAGGTGCGCGCGAACCGCAGCCACCACCACCGGCATGTAGTCGGCGCGGCACCCGGCCATCACCGCGTTGATCGCCACCTGCTCGGCGCTGACCACGACCTGGCGGGTGCGCACCTCGCCGAGCACCTCGTCGGGCGGGAGCCCGGCGGCGGCGAGGAACTCGGTGACCCGCTCCGGCGTGGGCGCCACGATCGGCAGCCCGTCGGTCCACCCGCGGGCGTGGTAGTCCTCGAGCAGTTCCGCCTCGTCCTGGTACTCGACAGCGCGACGCGTGCAGCGTGGTCATGCCGCTCCTCGTTCGGAGTGCCTCACGCGGACGGTACTCGGTTCGGCCCCGGCCTATACCGTGTCGCTCGGAGGTGAACGGGGTCTGGTGGCCCCCCTCGTCTTCAACACGAGTGGGACGGGCTCGCCCGTCCGGTGGGTTCGATTCCTGCCGCCTCCGCCATGATCCACACCGATTCGACGGCTCCCATCCGACTGACGTCCTTCACCAGCGGGGGAGGGTGCGCGTGCAAGCTCGCGCCCGGCTCCCTGCGGGCCGTGCTCGACACGCTCGCCCCCGATCCGGCGGCGGCCGACGCGCTGCTCGTCGGCATGGAGACCTCCGACGACGCCGCTGTGTACCAGCTGCGCGACGACCTCGCCGCGGTGCTCACCACCGACTTCTTCACGCCGATCGTCGACGACGCGTACGACTGGGGTCGGATCGCGGCGACCAACGCGCTGTCCGACGTCTACGCGATGGGCGGCACCCCGGTGCTCGCACTCAACCTCGTGGGCTGGCCCACCGACGACCTGCCGCTCGAGCTGCTGGCGCGGGTGCTCGCCGGAGGCGCCGATGTCGTGCGGGCCGTCGGTGCAGTGCTCGCGGGCGGTCACACCATCACCGACCCGGAGCCGAAGTACGGCCTCGCCGTGCTCGGGCTCGTCGATCCCGAGCACGTGCTGACGAACCGCGGCGCGCAGCCGGGTGACGCGCTCGTGCTGACCAAGCCGATCGGGGTCGGGGTCGTGGCGTCGGCGCTGAAGCGCGACGTGGCGAGCGACGGCCTCGTCGCCCAGGCGATCACGCTCATGACGACGTCCAACGCCAGCGCGCGCGACGCCGCGGTCGCGGCCGGCCCCGCGCTGCACGCGGCCACCGACGTCACGGGGTTCGGACTGCTCGGGCACCTCCGGGAGATGGTGGTCGCATCGGGTGTCTCGGCCTACGTCGATCCCCGCGTGGTGCCGGTGCTCGAGGGTGTGCGCGACCTGCTCGCCGACGGCGTGGTGCCGGGTGGCACGAGGCGCAACCACGAGTGGGTGAGCGAGGTCACCGACTGGGGTGGCGCAGACGAGACGGAGCAGTTGTTGCTCGCCGACGCGCAGACGTCAGGCGGGCTCCTGCTCGCAGTGGCACCCGACGCGGTCGATGCGCTCGTCGCCGACCTCGGCGTGCGGGGTACGCCGGCGGCCACGGTGGTCGGTCACGTCGCCGACGACCCTGCCGGCCGGATCTTCGTCGTCAGCTGACGCGCGTCCCGCGCACCCGCTGGTCGCCCTGGCGCCGGGTCACGCCGGTGGCGTCGAGCCACCCGGCGATGGCGATGGTGTACTTGCGGCTCGAGCCGAAGAGATCGCGCAGGTCGGACACTGCGAGTTGCGGCGTGGTCGCGAAGGCGTCGACGACGAGGTCAGCCGCACGCGCCAGTGCGTCGCTGGCGAACCAGATGTCGTCGCACTTCGTCACCGCTCCCTCGCGCACGAGCGCGGTGAGGACTCGGGGGTCGTCGACGATCGTCCGGGGGTCGGGTGGTGAGAAGGGTTCGGCCCGGAGCAGCTCCAGCACCGCACGTCCGGCCGGCGTCGAGGCAGTGTCGAGCGCATCGCGGTGACGGACCATGTTCTGGTCCAAGGTGACCTCGGCGACGTGCGGGGCGAGCGCCTTGACCTGGTCGCGCGTGAGCCCCGACGTGGCGGCCAGGTCGGCGAGTGATTGCGCTCGTTCGGCCACCGCCTCGACGAGCGCCGCGACGGCCCGCTGGTGCTCGTCGGTGCGCACGAGCCACGGGATCGACGCTCGACGACGACGTGGCGCGCTTCCAGGTCGCGCAGCTCGTCGTCGAGCGTCGTTGCATCGAGCCCGGTCGCCGGCCCGAGCTGGTCCCGGCGCTGCCACGGTTGCGCGAGGAAGCGTTGCTCGACCACCGGCAGCCGGAGGCGATCCGGGTCGAGTCGGGCGGAGGGTTCGACGTCGAGCACCTCGATCGATCCGACGATCTCACTGGGCCCGGGGTCGCGGAGGATGAGCCGATCGCCCGGCACCAGCGGCACCGCGCGTTCCAACCGCACGCGAGCGAACCCGTCGACCACGTGCACGCGCCCCTGCACCTTGGCGCTCCCCACGTGGACGTGCAGCGCGGCGCGCGACGTCGGCACCGGCCCTTCCAGCCGCGCCCGACCGTCGACCACCGCGGTCGGGCGCCACTGGCCGTCGAGCACGACCACGTCACCGCGCGCGACCTGCGCGCGGTCGACGCCCGCGAGGTTCACCGCGACGCGCGAGCCCGGTTCGGCCACGTCGACCGGGCGACCGCCCGACTCCAACCCGCGGACGCGCGCCGATCGGGAGTCGTCCGCGACGACCAGCACCGACTGCCCGTTCTCGAGCCGACCGCCTTCCAGGGTGCCGGTGACCACGGTGCCCGCGCCCTTCACCGAGAACGCGCGGTCGACCCAGAGTCGCGGTCGGCCACGATCGACGGGAGGCCCCACGGTGTCGAGCAGTGCGTCGAGCGCGACGCGGAGGATGTCGATGCCCTCGCCGTGCACCGCATCACAGGGCACGATCGTCGCGTCCTCGAGCACGGTGCCGTGCGTACGCGCCCGGACCGCGTCGACGACCGCTTCGACCTGCTGATCCTCGACCCGGTCGATCTTGGTCAACGCGATCACGCCACCCGCGGCACCGAGGAGGTCGAGGATCTGGAGGTGTTCGCGACTCTGCGCCGACCAGCCTTCGTCGGCCGCGATCACGAACAACGCCAGGTCGACCGCGCCGGCGCCGGCGAGCATGTTGGGCAGGAACCGCGCGTGCCCCGGTACGTCGACGAACCCGATGCGACGGCCCGACGGGAGCTCGGCGAACGCGAACCCGAGGTCGATGGTGAGACCGCGCGCCTGCTCCTCGGCCAGGCGGTCCGGATCGGTACCGGTGAGCGCACGGACCAACGTCGACTTGCCGTGATCGACATGCCCCGCGGTGGCGATCGTCCTCATCGATCGAGTGCGAGCAGGGCCTTGGCGAGGTGGGGGTCGTCGGCGGGGTCCACCGTGCGCAGATCGCTCACGACCGATCCTCCGTGCACGCGGGCGACGACCGAGTGCGCCCGCAGCGTGGCGAGCGCGTTGATCGCATCGATCGTCTCGACTGCAACACCGACCGAAGGGATGCGCGCGCCCGGGATCGACCCTCCTCCCACGGTCGCCTCGACGTCGACGACGCGCGCGGAGGGCACGGTCGTCGCGATCGCCTCGGCGCGCTCGCGGAGCGCGGCGATCGGACGCGTCGCCATCGCCCAGAACGGGATCGCGCCGACGTCCCCTCCCAGATATGTGCGCAGGACGACCTCCAGCGCGGCGAGCGTCATCTTGTCGACGCGCAGCGCGCGTGCGAGCGGATGGCGACGAATCACGTCGAGCGTTGCGGTGCGTCCCACGACGATGCCCGCCTGTGGACCGCCGAGCAGCTTGTCGCCCGAGAACGTCACGACGTCGGCTCCGGCATCGAGGGTCTGTCGCACGCCGGGTTCGTCACCCAGCCACTCCGGCGCCGCGGCGAGCCACGGGACCTGTTCGTCGAGGAGGCCGGAACCGAGATCGACGATCACGGGCACGCCCAACCTCGTCAGCGTGCGCACCGGCGTGTCCTCGGTGTACCCGACGACGCGGTAGTTGGAGGTGTGCACCTTCAGGATCACGGCGCCGTCGTCGAGCGCCCGTTCGTAGTCGGCGCGGCGGGTCTTGTTGGTCGTGCCGACCTCGACCAGCCGACAACCCGATTGCCCGATGATCTCGGGGATCCGGAACCCCCCGCCGATCTCGATGAGCTCACCCCGGGACACGACCACCGCGCGGTCCCGCGCCATCGCGCTCAGGACCAGCAGCACCGCGGCCGCGTTGTTGTTCACCACGAGGCCGTCCTCCGCACCCGTGAGTGCGGCGAGGAGATGCCCCACGTGCTCGTGGCGCGAACCACGTTCGCCCCGGTCGACGTCGTACTCCACGCTGCTGAAGGTGCGGGCGACCTCGGTGACCGCACTCAGGGCATCGTCGCCCAGTGGCGCGCGACCCAGGTTGGTGTGCAGCAACACGCCGGTCGCGTTGATCAGCGGCCGCAGCGTCGACCGGCCAATGCGATCGGCTCGTCGCCGAGCGTCTTCGAACACCGACTCGGGTTCGACCTCGGCACCACGCTCGGCCTCGCGCCGCGCTGCCTCCACCGCGTCGCGTGCGCATCGCACTGCCAGCGCGTGCGGCAGGCCGTCGAGCGTCTGCCGCACGGCCTCGACGCTCGGGAGGTTCCGACGCCGGTCGGGATCGTGGTCCACGCACGAACGGTAACCGGCGCTGCCCGCGTAGTGTTCTTCCTCCCGCCCTGGAGGCTGCAGTTGATCGAGCTCGTGACCACCGACGGCGTCTTCCGGCTCGACGGCGGCGAATGGGACGTCACCAACAACATCTGGCTGGTCGGCGACGACCGCGAGATCGTCGTCATCGACGCCGCGCACGACGCCACGCCCATCGTGGAAGCGGTGCGCGGCCGCCGCGTCGCGGCGATCGCGCTCACGCACGGGCACAACGACCACATCAACGCCGCGGTGGCGCTGCAGGACGCGGTCGACGCACCGATCCTGCTGCACCCCGACGACCGGATGTTCTGGCACGACGTGTATCCCGACCGCACGCCCGATCGCGACCTGGCCGAGGGCGACACCTTGCGCGCCGGCGGCACCGAGCTCGGCGTGCTCCACACGCCCGGGCACTCGCCGGGTGGGTGCTGCTTCGTGCTCGACGCCGGCGGTCACGTGTTCAGCGGCGACACGCTCTTCTGCGGGGGACCGGGTGCGACCGGGCGCAGTCACAGCGACCAGCCCACGATCCTCGCGTCGATCCGCACGCGCCTGCTCGCGTTGCCGGCCGAGACGATCGTGCACACCGGCCACGGTGAGTCGACGACCGTCGGTGCCGAGGCGCCGCTCATCGACGAGCTCCTCCGCGGGAGCGACCTCAGCCCGGGATGATGTCGGCGCGACCCTGCGGGTAGGTCTTGAGCTCGATCACGTTGCCGCTCGGGTCGCAGAACTTTGCGCTCGTCTTGCCGTTCAGCCGACCGTCGGTGTCGGTCGTCGGCCGCTCGACCCACTCCGCGTTCGCAGCTCGGACGCGCGCGAGCACGGCGGCGAGCTCGTCCGACGGTAGGGCCGCGCCGAAGTGGCGGGCGCCCTGCTGCTCGGGCGTGAGCACATGCTCGGGTTGGTGTTGGAGCGTCAGCTGCAGCCCGTGGAACCACACGTCGGCGAAGCCCTGCTCCGGGTCGGAGCCGCCCCGGTGTGCAGCCGAGCACGTCGACGTAGAACGCCAACGACTCGTCGAGGTCGCGCACCGGGAGCGACAGGTGCAGGAACGCGTCCACACATCGACCGTAGCGGTGCGTGACTCCGACGAGGTCCGAGTTTCCGGCCGGGCCTGACGTGCGCCAAGATCGGTCATGCCCGCGATCGTCCGACCGGTTGGTGACGAACGTGACGCGCTCGTCACGTTCCTCGAGCACGAACGTCACGTCCTGCTCGTCGCCGCGCATGGGCTCACCGACGAGCAGGCGCGCCTCACGCCGACCACCAGCGACCTGAGCATCCAGTTCCTGCTCGAGCACATGACGTCGACGGAGCGCACCTGGGCGTCGATGATCGTCGGGTCGACGCGTCCACCCGACGACGAGCCCACGCGCGACGTTGGCGGCCGCGGTCGCCGACTACCGGGAAGCCATGGTCGCGACTGATGCCGTGATCGCGTCGGTCGACGATCTCGACCAGGCGGTGCCGTTGCCGGAAGGCACTCGGTGGGCGCCGCCCGAGACGGTGTGGTCGGTGCGCTGGGTCCTGCTCCACCTCATCCACGAGACCGCGCGCCATGCGGGGCACGCCGACATCATCCGCGAGTCGATCGACGGCGCGACCGCACTGCCCCTCATGGCCGCAGTCGAAGGGTGGCCGCCGCGGCGCACGATCACGCCGTGGACGCCGTCAGGCAGCTGACGCGGTGATCGCGGCCACCTCGCGCGGATCGAGCGCGATGGTCGCGGCGTCGGTGTTCTCCTCGAGGTGGGCCACCGACCCGGTGCCCGGGATCGGCAGCATCACCGGCGAGCGCGCCAGCAACCAGGCGAGCAGCACCTGCATGACGGTCACGCCGTGGCGCGAGGCGGTCTCCGCCACCACCGTGTTGTCCTCGAAGTCCTGGACCGGTGAGTAGGGGAGGAACGCGATCTGCTCCTGCTCGCACAGGTCGAGCATCGATTCCGAGCGGCGGTCGGTGACGTTGTAGCGGTTCTGCACCGACACGACGGGCACCATCGCCTGCGCGATGCGCAGCTGGCTCTCGTCGACGTTCGACACGCCGACGTGGCGGATCTTGCCCTGCTCCTGCAGCTCGACCAGCGCGCCCATCGTCTCTTCGTACGGCACCGTCGGGTCGGGTCGGTGCTGCTGGTACAGCGGGATCTGGTCGAGCTTGAGCCGCCGCAGGCTCTCGTCGCACACCTGCTTGATGTGGTCGGGCCGGCCGTTCACCGGCCACTGGTTGGGGCCGGTGCGCTCGAGGCCGCCCTTGGTCGCGATGACGAGGTCCTCGGGGTACGGGTGGAGCGCTTCGGCGATCAGCTCCTCGCTCACCGCGGGCCCGTACGAGTCGGCGGTGTCGATGAAGTTGATGCCGAGCTCGACGACGCGCCGCAGCACCGCCTTGGCCGCGTCGCGGTCGGGCGGGTCGCCCCAGATGCCCTTCCCGGTGATGCGCATGGCGCCGAAGCCCATGCGGTTGACGGTGAGGTCGCCGCCGAGGTCGATCGTGCCCGAGCCCTGCGCCGGCGCGCCGGCACCGCTCACGTGAACACCGGCAGCACGTTCGGGTCGACGGCCTCGCCACTCATCATCTTGGTGATGAGCCCCATGTCGAAGTAGTCGCGCCAGGCGACGATCTTCCCGTCGCTCAGGTCGAACGCCCCCATGACCGCAACCGGCGAATCCGCGCCGTTGATGGTGAACGTGTCGGTACGTTCGGTGAGCACCGAATCGCCGTTCGCGGCGATGCGATGGATCTCGAACGTCATCTGCTCCGCCATGTCCAGGAAGCCCTGGATCATCGCGACGGAGGCCTCCTTGCCGACGGCAGGGGCCATGCCCACGTTGTGGTACACGACGTCGTCGGCCAGCAGGCTCGAGATGGTGTCGACGTCCTTGGTGGCGAACGCCGCGCAGAATTCCTGGACCACTTCCTCAGGTGTGCTCATCGATCGCGGAGCGTACCCTGAGCCCCATGGCCACGAGCAAGGACGACCTCATCCTGATCTCGGTCGACGACCACATCGCGGAGCCGGCCGACATGTTCGACGGGCACGTGCCGGCCAAGTACCGGGAGCACGCTCCCCGCGTCGTCGACGAGCCCAACGGCGCGCAGCAGTGGTACTACGGCGAGATCCGCGGCCGGAACCTCGGGTTGAACGCGGTGGCCGGGAAACCACCGGAGATGTTCAACGTCAACCCCAACCGCTACGAGGACATGCGCCCCGGCTGCTTCGACGTCCACGAGCGCGTCCGCGACATGTCGGCGGGTGGACAGCTCGCGGGCCTCAACTTCCCGAACTGGACCGGCTTCTCCGGTCAGGTGCTGAACCAGGGCCCCGACCGCGACGTCAACCTCGTGATGATCCGGGCCTACAACGACTGGCACGTCGACGAGTGGTGCGGCGCGTACCCGGAGCGGTTCGTGCCGTGCGGCATGCTGCCGCTCTTCGACGTGGAGGAGGCGGCGAAGGAGGTGCACCGCCTCGCCGACAAGGACTGCCACGCCGTGACGTTCTCCGAGAACCCGGCCGGCCTCGGGATGCCGAGCATCCACAGCGGCCACTGGGATCCGCTGTTCGCGGCGTGCAGCGACACCGGCACCGTGCTGTGCTGCCACGTGGGTTCGTCGTCGAAGTCGGCGAGCACGTCGCCCGACGCGCCGCCGCCCGTGGCGATGAACCTCTCGTCGGCGATGACGATCTACACGCTCGGCGATCTGCTGTGGGCCGACTTCTGGCACCGCTTCCCCGGCGTGCGCTTCTCGCTCACCGAGGGCGACATCGGATGGATCCCCTACTTCCTCTGGCGCGCCGAGCACACCCTCGACCGCCACAACGGTTGGATGCAGCAGGAACAGCCGCAGGGGCTGTCACCCACCGAGCTGTTCCACGAGCGCATCTACGTGTGCTTCATCAACGACCGGGTCGGCGTGAAGCTGCTCGACGAGTTCAGTCCGCACCAGGTGTGCTGGGAGTCCGACTACCCGCACTCCGACAGTTCGTGGCCCGAAGGTCCGGAGAAGCTGTGGGAGCTCGTGGGTGAGCTCGACCCCGACACCATCGACCGCATCACGCACCGCAACGCGATGGACGCCTACCAGTTCGACCCGTTCTCGGTGCGGCCGAAGGAGCAGTGCACCGCGGGTGCGTTGCGCGCCGAGGTCGGCGAGGTCGACACCGTCACCCACGTCGGTCGCCTCGCCGACGACACCGACCGCAACGCGTGGCGCACGATGACCGGCGCCGCCGCGAAGGCGAGCGCGGGCAAGTAGTCAGCGTGAGAGGCGCGGGCCGCCGCGGTCGCCGGGCCAGCGTGAGCCGCCGATGGTGTCGGCGTAGGGCCAGAACGCGATCGGGTCGAGCGCGCCGGCGAGTGTGATCTCGCGGTGCGAGTGCGTTCGGGTCACGAGGCGCGTCGACAGCAGCTCGCGCATCGGGAGCAACTCGGTGTACGGGTCCCACGGGCTGTCGCGCAGCACGAGCGTGCCGTCGATGTCCTCCTCGTGCACGGTGCTGCCGGCGGACGACACGTCGACGACGTGAGGCGGGAAGTCGTAGCTCTTCTCGACGCCGCCGACCGCGCGCGAGCACTTGATCCACCACTCGTGCTCGGCGAAGTCGCCCGCCGGCTCGACCTCGACGGTCACACGTCCGTGGAACTCGAGGAACGTGTATCCCTGGTGGGTGCAGCGGGCTTCGACGATGTCGTCGTTGCGGAAGTAGACCGTGTCGCACGGGAACTTCGGCTGCCCGTTGAGCTCCTGGCTGATGAAGATCGCCGACTCCTGGTCGATGCCGATCCCGATGCCGTAGAAGCCGGGCACGCCCTGGTAGTCGGCGTCGACCTTGGTGGACACGCCGTACTCGGGCTCCCCCTTGACCGGGAAGTTGTAGACGTTGATGTGCACGTGCGGCTGCACGCCGGGCTCGATGCCCGGTGGCAGGAGATCGGCGATCTTCTCGGGGTCGGTGCGGTAGACGATCGACAGGAGTGGCCAGCCGGCGATCTCTCCGGGCCTGATGGTGGGAGTCATGCGCTCAGCGTGGCATGCGTCTCTCAGGCTCGCCAGCAGGCTCGCCAGCGTGCGGTTGCAGCACCTCGATGGCGACGTCGCCCGGTGCTCGACTCGCCCCGGAGCAGGCGCGCCAACGCCTGGGCCATCTTGGCCGCGCGCGCCTTGGCCAGGTCGGCAGCCGGGCCATCGAAGTGCTCGTCGACCGTCTCCTCGAACAGGGCGAGCCAGCGCGTAGAAGTGCGCGTCGGTGAACGGCGTCACGCGGTGCGCCGGTTCGTGAGCACGGAGCGGATTGCCCTCGTAACCGCGCACACCGAGGAGCTGCCACATCCAGAAGTCGGTGACGGTGGCGAGGTGCGTGGGCCAGTCGACGTGCGCCGCGGCGAACACCGGACCGAGGAGGTCGTCCATCGCGGCTGCGCGGTAGAACGTGCGCACGAGGAGCTCGACGTCGGCACGCGTGGCGAGGTCGTGGCGTTCGAAGCGGTTGGCCCAGCACGCGGGGTCGCCGCCCTCATCAGGGAAGGCGACGTCGTTCACGCGGTCACCCCGATCGCGGTCGCGACGACGACCACGAGGCCGAAGGCGAGCTGCGACAGCCCGACCGCGATCGCCGGGCGCGCCGGCCCTCGACTCCACATGAACTGCACCAACGCGACGATGGCCACGGCGACGGCGCCCGCGACGACGTCGGTGTCGACCGCGACCGCGATCGCGGCGAGTGCGACTCCCGCACCCTGCGCGAGGTCGCTGACGAGGGTCGGCGCGGCGGAGGACCCGTGCAGCCGCTGCACCTGCACTCGAGCGAACGGCACCGACGCGACCGCTCGTGCCGCCAACACCAGCCACAGCGCGATCGCGAGCGTGTAGCCCTCACCACCGGCGAGCGCGATCGACGCCGCGACCGCGGAGATCCCGATCGCCCCGCACAGCTCGGGCACCAGTCGGCGGCTGCGGCTCCGGGCGTCGTACCCGAGCTCCACCGCGAACAGCGGCAGCGCGACGGCGAACGGCACCACCCACTCGGCACCGGCGCGCGCGAACGCGACGCCGACCATCGCGACCAGGAGCACCAGCTCGACCACGACGACGCGGCGGGCCAACTGGTCGCGATCGAGCTCGCGATGACGGTGGCGGTCGACGAGGAGCACCTTCAACGGCGTCCGCACCAGGAACGCCAGGAACGCGGCGACACCCAGCGCGGCGCCGCCGATGGAGGGGGCGACCAGCAACCCGAGGAGCGCAGGCTCCAGCGTGAGGCCCCAGCCGCCGTGTTCCGACGGGACGACGACGGCGCGCCACGGTGAGCGCGCGCTCGGTGCGGTCACGCTCCGACGCTAGCCATCTCCCCCCAGGTTGCGTCACTTGGCGTCGTTATACGCCCTCAGGTGACGCAACCTCGACGGACGCGCGAGGCTGCGGCGATGGCCGATCCGATCGTTCCGATCCCGATCACCGACGTGTCGCACGTGTCGATCGGCGTGTCCGACATGGAGCGGTCGATCGCCTTCTACCGTGACGTGTTCGGCTGGGAGCTGCTGTTCGACGAGCGGATGGAGGGTGAGGCGTTCGAGACCCTGACCCACTTCCCGGGCGCGGCGGGCCGGGCGTGCGGTGGTCGCATCGGCAGCCTCCGGGTCGAGCTCATGCAGTTCAACTTCATCCCCGACGTGCCCGCGCCCTCCGGGCTCGGATTGCGCGTGCTCTCGATGGAGACGCCCGACGCCCACGCCGCGCACGCGGAGCTGGTGCGCCGCGGTGTCCCGGTGTCGGGCCCACCGGTCGAGGTGTTCGGCGTCCACATGTTCTTCGTCATCGATCCCGACGGCCAGGGCATCGAGATGTGCGAGTACGTGCGCGGTGGTCCGGCTTGGGGCGGTGCGTACCGGTGACCGAAGCGGTCCCGGAGGCCGACGACGCGTCGGTGTTCGTCGACAACGACGACGTGCGCCTGCACGTGCTCGACAACGGCCGGACCGACGCGAGCCTGCCGGCGGTGCTCGCCATCCCGGGGATGGGGGAGTACGCCGACGAGTACCGCTGGCTGCTCGACGCAGTGGGTGATCGGCAGGTCGTGGTGATCGACGTGCGCGGCCGCGGCCGCAGCGACGTGCCCGACTCGGGCTACACGTGGGAGCACCACATCAGCGACCTGCGCGTCGCGGTCGAGACGTTGGGTCTGGACCGCCCGATCATCGTCGCCTTCTCGCGCGGCAGCTCGTACGGTCTCGGCTACGCCCTCACGTACCCGGCTGAGGTGCGCGGCCTCGTGATCGGCGACTACTTCGCCCGCCACGTCGGGCTGCCTCCCGAGATCGCCGACCAGCAGCTGCAGAGCAAGGTCCGCGGCACCGTCATCGCCGAGCGCATGTCGGAGCACGCGGTGCGTCAGGTCGTCGCCGAGAGCCGGGAAGTGCCGCTGTGGGACCGGCTGGTCGAGCTGCAGTGCCCGGTGCTCGTGATCCGCGGCGGCCGCAAGAGCGCGCTGGTGGGCGAGGAGCTCGCCGCGCAGTGGCGCGAGTCGCTGCCGTCGGTGCAGATGGAGCTCATCGAAGACGCCGGCCACGACCTCTGGAGCCGCGACGTCGACGCCTACCTCGCGGTGCTGCTCCCGTTCATCGACTCGCTGGCGTGAACACCAGCGGCAGCGGGTCGACGGTGCGGATCATCGTGTTGTTGTAGCCCGGGGCTTGCTCGGGATCGAGCGCGTAGTCGGGGATCCGCTCGTGCAGGGCGCCGAGGATGACGCTCAGCTCCATGCGGGCCAGGTGCGAGCCCAGGCAGCGGTGGAAGCCGCTCGCGAACGCGATGTGGCGCTTGGCCGCGCGGTCGAAGTCGACGGTGAGTGCGTCGTCGAACCCGTCACCGTCGAGGTTGGCGGCGGCCCAGCACACGGTGAGCTGGTCGCCGGCCTTGATCTGCTCGCCCCCGATCTCGAAGTCGGCGGTGGCGTACCGACCACCCGCGACGACCGGCGTCTCGTACCGCATGAGCTCCTCGATCGCGGTGGGGAGCAGCGCGGGGTCGTCGAGCAGGCGCTGGCGTTGGTCGGGATGGCGCGCCAGCCAGTCGACCATGCACGACAGCGACGCGGCGACGGTGTCGAGTCCCGCGAGCACGAGCAGGAACGTGATGTCGATCACGTCTTCGCGCGTGAGCGTCTCACCGTCGACTTCGGCGGTGATGAACCCGCCGATGAGGTCGTCACCGGGTTCGCCGCTCGCCTCGCGCCGGTCGAGCTCGGCGTAGAGGTACTCGATCATCTTCGTGTTGGCGGTGACGCGGTGGTCGTCGTCTGCGGGGCGGATGATCCCGTTCTTGAACCAGATGAGGAAGTCGAGGTCGTCGAGCGGGAGCCCGAGCAGGGTGAGGAACACCATCGACGGGAGTGGCTCGCAGAACGTGTTGTAGAGCTCGACCTTGCCGTCGGCGACGAACCCGTCGATGAGCTCGTCGGCGAGCGCCCGCACGCGCGTGGCGAGCTGCGCGACGACCTTGGGTGCGAACAACGGGTCGAGGAGCTTGCGGTACTTCGTGTGCGCGTCGCCGTCGAGCATGAGGGGGATGAGCGGACGGCCGGCGCCCATGTAAGCACCGGCGAGCTCGACCATCTCCGGATCCATGGAGTGCACGTCGCGGCGCTTGGTGACCTCGAGCACGTCGTCGAGGTGGAGGATGGTCACGTGGCCGTCCTCGGCGCGGTGGACGCGCTCGCGGTCGATCAGCGCCCGGAGGGCGGGCTGGATGTCGGGTACGCCCTGACGGAACACCTCAGGGAAGAACGTGGACATTCCGATTTCTTCGGCCATGGCCTCAGTGTCGCGCACCCACGTCGACCACGTGACCGAGTCGGTGCGATTCCAGCGCTGCCACCAGCGCGGTGAGCACGTGCATCGACTCGTCGGCCCCCATGACCGGCGCGTCGGCAGCGCCCCGGTAGAAGTCGAGCGCATGGGCGGTGGAGGCGCGGAACGCGTCGGGCGGCCGGTCGTCGAGGTCGTGGAACTCGCGGGTCTCGCCGTCGCGGTACAGCAATACGGCGGGTTCCTGCACGCCCTGCGCGCTCGATGCGATTGGTGCGCACGTAGCCGCGCGTGCCGGTGACCTCGATGCGCTCGTCGCCGGTGTAGTGAGTGGAGCGGAAGTACATGTCGATCGCGAACGAGATGTCGAGCAGCGCCCGCACACCGTTCTCGTGCTCCCAGATCAACGTCGACGGCGCGTCCATCACGATGCCGGGGACGATCTCGGTCTCGCCCAGCCAGGCGAAGATCCGCCGGATCGGCCCGAAGAGCCACGACGCGACGGCGAGCTGGTGCCAGCCGTGGTCGAAGACCATCATCCCGCGACCGTCGAGCATCTGCTCGAACTGCCACCGCATGCTCCGCTCGGGCAGTTCCCACCCGCCGCGCCCGGTGGCGACGATCTTCATGTGCACCGAGACCGGGTCGCCGATCTCGCCGGCATCGATGAGGTCGCGCATCTTCACCAACGGCGGGAAGAACAGGTAGTCCTCCAGCACGCGCAAGGTCGCGCCGGCGGCTTCGCCGCGCGACCAGCATGCGCTCGGCGCCGTCGAGGTCGCGCGCCAGCGGCTTCTGCACCTGCACGTGGTAGCCGGCGCGGAACACCTGCTCGACCACCTCGGCGTGCACGGGCGTGGGGACGAGCACGTCGACGACGTCGGCATCGAAGGTGAGCAGCTCGTCGAGCGAGGTTGTTGCGCGTGCGTCCGGGAACCGGGCGCGCCAGAGGTCGAGCTGCGCGTCGTCGCGATCGCAGAGGCCGACGATCACCACGTCGTCGCGCTCGACATACGTGGGCAGCACCAGCTCCGCGATCTGGCCGAGCCCGACGACCGCGAGGCGAACCGGGCGGTCGACGATGGGCAGGGGTGTGGGCATCTGACGGCTTTCGGTTCTGGGGTCAGCTGGATGCGCCGACCGCGATGAGCACGAGTCCGGACAGCGCGATGGCGAGCCCGGCGATCTGGATGCGTGACGGTCGCTGGTCGCAGGTACCACCACGCGTGGAAGACGGTGAACGCCGGCGCCAGCGCGGCCACCGGCGCGACGGTCGCGAAGAGCCCGTTGCGCACCGCCACGAGGAGGAGCGCGGTCGCCGACACGTCGAGCACACCGGCGGCGACGGCCTCGATCCGGGTCCGGCCGTGGAGCGCCGGGCTGATGCGCAGGACCGCGGCGACGGTCACGACGGCGATCACCGCGCCGATCCGCCCCGAGAACACCGGCCAGAACTCCGACGCATCGCGGGTGTTGCCGTAGCAGACGAACGAGAAGCCGAAGCCCACGCCCGCGAGCAGCGCGAGCGCGAGCGCCGCCCGGCCGCCCGTGTCGGCTGCCGGGTGCTCGCGGTCGCTCGACCGAGATGAGACCGCCGGCGACGACCGCCAGCGCGACCCCGACCAGCGCGGCGTTGGCCGGGTTCTCGCCCGAGGCCAGTCCCCACACCACCGGGATGACCGAGCCGACGGCGGCGGCAATCGGCGCGACGACGCCGGCGCGGCCGACGGCGAGCCCCTGGTAGAGGCAGCCGAGCGCGCCGACGTTCAGCACACCACCGAGCGCACCGAGCGCGAAGTCGCCCGGGTGCGGGTCACCTCCCGCGATCGCCGCGACCAGCGAACGCGCCGAGCAGCGCGCACACCTGCACGGTGACGAGCACCGCCACCGTCTTCGCGCGCGTCGACGCGAGGCCGCCGAGGAAGTCCCCGCTGCCGAACGACGCCGCGACGACGAGACCGAGAAGAAGGGACATGGACGACCTGTTGACGGAGGACGCGGGACCTTACCGGTCCGGCGTATGTTCCTGCCGTGACCCTGCGCTACCTGACCGAACACGAGCACGACGTCGTGGGCAAGCTGGCCGACCGGCTGTTGCCGCCGCACGCCGAGTTTCCGGGCGCGGGCGCGGCCGGCGCGGCCGACTACGTCGACCGCATCCTCGGCGCGTTCACGACCGATCCGCCGCAGATCTGGGCCGGCGGTCCGTACTCCGGGTCGCTACGGCGGTGCGAGCGGCTTCGACGATTACTTGCCGCTGTCGCGGCTCGAGGAGCTCGCGTGGCGCACCCGCATCGAGGGGTCGCAAGGGCGACCCGAACGTGAATGGAACGGACCGGTGCGCGGCTGGCAGGAGGTGTACCGCGAGGGCATCGCCGCGCTCGGTGACGATCTCGAGCTCGACCTCGACGCGCAGCCCGAGCTGCGGCAGCTGCTGTTCGAGCACGCGTGCGAGGCGTCGTACGGCGCGCCGGAGTACGGCGGCAACCGCGACCTCGCGGGCTGGCGCATGATCGGGTACGCGGGCGACGTGCAGCCGCGCGGGTGGAGCGACGCGGAGGTCACCGGTGCCTGAGTTCGACGTCGTCGTGGTCGGATCCGGTCCCGGTGGTGCCACCGCCGCCGACGTGCTCACCGCAGCAGGCCGTTCGGTGTGCGTCCTCGAGAAGGGCCGCAACCACCTGCTCGCGCTCGACGCCCCGTTCGCAGGCCTCGGCCGCATGTCGAACGACGAGGTGAAGTTCGGACGTCGCCACTTCCTCGGACCCGACCCGTTGCTCGAGCCGCGCAGCTACCGGCGCTCCGTCGCCGACGGCGAGCGCACGACGGTCGGCGACGTCAACAACATGCCGTCGACCGTGGGCGGGGCCGGCTTCCACGCCGACGGCAAGCTGCCGCGCTACCGCGAGGTCGACTTCCGGCTGCTGTCGGAGCTCGGCCCGGTCGAGGGCGCGGCGGTCGCCGACTGGCCGGTCGACTACGCCGAGATGGAGCCGTTCTACGCCGAGGCGGAACGGACCATCGGCGTGGCCGGCGACCACACCGGCAATCCGTTCGCCGCCTGGCGCCGTGGCCCGTACCCGATGCCGCCGGGCGCCGACATGTTCCTCACCACGCTGACCGTGCCCGCGTCGGAACGGCTCGGCTACCACCCGTACCGCGCGCCCACCGGCGCCAACAGCGTCGAGTACGACGGGCGGCCCGCGTGCAACAACTGCGGGTTCTGCGCGTTCTACGGGTGTCCGATCGAGGCCAAGGGCGACCCGGTGGCGATGTTGCGGCGCGCGCTCGCCCGGGGCACGTGCGAGATCCGGCCCGAGAGCGTCGCGGTCGACGTCGTGCTCGACGACGGCGGGCGGCGGGCCGAGGGGGTGCGCTACCTCGACGCCGACGGCGTCGAGCAGGTCGTGACCGCGCGTGCGGTGGTCGTCGCGGGCGGCGCGTTCGAGACGCCGCGGTTCCTGCTGCGCAGCGGTATCGGGAACTCGTCGGATCTCGTCGGCCGTCACCTGATGTTCCACCTGCAGACCATCGTGCTCGGGTTCTTCCCGTTCCGGCTGCACGCGTACAAGGGTCGCGACGTCACCCACCTCATGGACGATCCGATCGTCGGCGATCCCACGAGCGAGGCCGCGGCGCGCGCCGCCGGGCTCCCGTTCCTGCGCGGCGGCATCGTCGAGCACGGTGGGAGCGGTCATCCGATCATGGAGGCGATGCACCTCCCGGCCGGTGAGCAGCACAGCGCCCTGATGGCCGACTCGCCGACCCGCGACAAGATGGTCGCGTTCACGATGCAGGGCGAGGACCTCCCGCAGGTCACGAACCGCGTCGACCTCGATGGAGGCGTGCGCGACGTGTGGGGCTTCCCGGCCGGTCGGGTCACCTACTCACCGCACGCGCACGACGTCGCGTGCGCGCACCACTGGGGTCCGCGACTCGAGCAGGTCATGACCGAGGCGGGTGCCACCGGCACGTCGTGGGTCACCTCGCCGGGCACGCCGGGCTCGCGCGCACCCGACCTCGAGCCGATCTCGAAGCACTGGATGGGCACCACGCGCATGGGCAGCGATCCGGCCTCGTCGGTGTGCGACCCGTGGCAGCGCCTGTGGGACGTCGACAACGTGATGATCGCCGACTCGTCGGTGTTCCCGACGTCGACCGGCTACGGACCGACGCTCACGCTCGTCGCGCTCGGCGATCCGCGCGTCCCGCGCACTGGCCGCGTCCTTGTGAGCGAACCATGGTGACCGGCTTCGTCGACGTCGACGCGCTGTTCGACGCGTTGCGCGCGTCGGCCGATGCCGACGACGAGGGTGGGCTCCCGATCCTCGACCACTGCCTGCAGTGCGCGGCGCACCTGCGTTCGTCCCATCCCGACGACGTGGAGCTGCAGGTCGCGGGCCTGGTGCACGACCTCGGCTGGCTCGAGCTCGACCGCGGCCACTGGACGCTGCGCCTCGACGCCGCCCACGACGTCGACGGTCGCGCGCTCGTGGCGCCGCTGCTCGGTCCGCGCGTGGCATCGCTCGTCGGGGGTCACGTCGCCGCCAAGCGCTACCTCCTCGCCACCGATCCGGCGTACGCCGAGCTGCTGTCGGCACGCAGCGAGGAGACGCTCGGCTTCCAGGGTGGGGTGATGACGACCGCCGAAGTCGCCGAGTTCGAGCGGCGCACCGACCGCGACGATCTCGTCGCGCTCCGCCGCGCCGACGACGCCGCGAAGGTGCGCAACGCGGCCGTCGACCCCTTGGACTCCTGGCGCCCCGCAGTCGAGCAGGTGGTCGCGGCGAATCGGTGATGCACCCGGGTCAGAGCAGGGAGCGACCGCTGGCGCGCGGGAGCTCGAGCTCGAGCAGCTCCGCGATCGTGGGCGCCCAGTCGATCGCGCGTCACCGTCCGGGTCGACGCCACGTCGCGCGAGACGTGCCGCCGCCGGGTGACCGCCGGTGACCACCGCCACCTGGGTGCAGGTGCGCGGACTGCCGTGGGTGCCCGGTTCGGTGGCGAGCTCGGCGAAGCCGAACGTGCGGCCGGGTACGCACCACGCCAGGCACGCCTCGAGCTCGGGGTCGGCCAGGTGGAACGGCGCGGTTCCCTCGACGCCGTCGACCTCGGGCAGCCACCGCGCCGCCTCGACCGCGCCGTCGCCGCACACCACGGTGGCGCTGCCCTCGGGGAGCGCGAACAGCTCGACACCCCGCTGCGCGAACGCCGGTCGCAGGTCGACGGGTTCGCGTTCGACGACGGTCTCCTGGTCGTGATCGGACACGACGATCCAGACGGTGTCGTCCCAGTCGAGATGGTCGCGCACGCACCGCGAGCCGGGCGTCGGTCTCGCGGTAGACCGCGAGCGCCGCCTCGCTGTCGGGACCGTGCACGTGCGCCGCGGTGTCGGGCGCGTTGAGCTGGGACACGACCAGATCGGGTCGCGCGTCGACGGCGCGCAGCAGCTCGACGATCGTGTCGGCGTCGTCGATGTAGTCGTGCGCGTCGCGGCGGGCGTCGGCCGGGATCTCGCCGTCGGGTGGCCAGTGGGTGTCGGCCACCCGTGCGCCCATCACCCCGATCAGGCACTGGTCGCCCACGACGGCGCGGCTCGACCGGCCGGACTCCCGGCACGCATCGAACAACGTGGACACGGCCGGCCCGAGCTCCCACGCGGGCGTGAAGCCACCGGTGTGCGGCACGTAGTTGGTGCCGATGCCGTGCTCGCGAGGCGACGCCCCGGTGGCGAACGTCGCGTGGTTCGGGTAGGTGGCCGCGGTCATGACCGCGCGGCCCGTCCGGGGGTCGCGCCCACCGCGTGCGCCAGCGCGGTGAGGACGGGCGTGTGCCGCTCGCCGACGTGACGCGCAGGAAGCGAGTCGAGCACGGTGAACACGACCTTCACGCGGGCCGTCCTTCGAAGTCGCCGATCAGGGACACCAGCGCGCGGTCGCCGGGCGCCGCGGCGGCGAACGCGGCGTGCTTCGCCGCGTAGTACTCGGTACGGCGGTCGCCCTCGCGGGCGGCGTTGTACGTGGGATACAGCGCGCGTCGCGGGCGGGTCGACCGATTCGTCGCGCTCCGGTGCGGCGTGCGGCTGTGGAACCAGAGCGTCGACCCTGCGGGCACGTCGACCGGCTCCCAGTCGAGCGTTGCTTCGACCGAGCGGTCGACACAACCGCGGTCGTCCATCGGGAGCACCCGATCGAAGCAGCCCGACACCACTTCGAGGCCGCCGTTGTCGGCGTCGGCGTCGTCGATCGCGACCATCGCCGAGACGTGGTTCGCGAGCAACGGGTACGCGGGCGCGTCCTGATGGGCCGAGTAGCCGGCACCGCCGGGCAGCTTGTGGTTGATCTTCTCCTTGTAGAGGACGGCGGGTTCGCCGAGCAGCGCACTGGCGACGTCGAGCATCGGACCGTCGGTCAGCAGGGCGCGCAACGGCGCGTGGAGCTCCACGAAGTGCTCGCTCCGGCAGAGCTGGGGACCGAAGTCGGTCTGCTCGCGGTGCTGCAGCACGCCCGACGATTCGGGCAGCGTGGCCACCTCGTCCGCCCACTCGGCGAGCAACGCATGTGTGGAACGCGGCAGCACGTCGAGCACCACCCAACCGCGCACCTCGAACTGCTGCACCGCGTCATCGATCGCGAGGCGGTTCACCTATCGAACAGTAGTTTCGGCAAACTGTTGCGTTTCGCGCGAAGCCGGTACGCTCCGCCGCGAGCACGGTGTGACGGGTCCGGGGGAGCACGTTGACGGAGACACGTGACGGTGGTGACAGCGCGGCGTCTCTCGCCGCGACCGTGCTCGCCGAGGAAGACAAGCGTGAGGAAGCGGCAAAGCTGTCGCGCGAGCAGGTCATCTTCCCCGACGATCTGCTGCCCGGCGTCGGCTCCGAACCGGTCTCGTTCAAGCAGGCGTTCGCGGTCGGCGGCAAGCTCATGTTCGTCGTGCTGCTGCTGCTCTACTCGTTCGACGAGCTCGAGGGCGCGGCGATCAACGTGCTCGCACCCGAGATCCGCAAGACGTTCCACATCAGCTCCGGCACGATCGTGTTCATCGCCGAGCGCGTCGGCGGCGTTCTTCGTGCTCGGCGCGGTGCCGATGGGGTGGCTCGCCGACCGTGTGAAGCGCGTGCCCATCGTCGGATGGGCCAGCCTCGCGTTCGGGTTCTTCGTGTTCATGTCCGGCCTCGCGATCAGCGCGTTCATGCTCTTCTGGACCCGCTTCGCCACCGGGATCGCCAAGGCCAACAGCATCCCGGTGCACCAATCGCTGATCGCCGACAACTACCCGATCGGCATCCGGGCGCGGATGTCCGCGGCCATCAACATGGGTGGCCACGGCATCGGGCTCATCAGCCCGGTGATCTGCGCGGGGATCGCGACCTGGGCCGGTGGTGTCGAAGGCTGGCGCTGGGCGTGGTTCCTGCTCGGCATCCCGGTGGTGTGCGTCGCGCTCCTCGCCTTCCGGATGAAGGAGCCGCCCCGCGGCCAGTTCGAGAAGCAGGACGTCCTCGGCGAGGTCATCGAGGACGAGCAGCCGGCGCCGATCTCGATGGAGGCGGCGTTCGCTCGCATCAAGCGCATCCGCACCATCCGCACCGTGCTCGTCGGCTTCTGCGCACTCGGGTTCGGCCTGTTCAGCCAACCGGCGCATGGAGTCGCTCTACCTCGACGAGAACCTCCACGTGAAGGGTGTGCTCGAGCGCGGGATCATCCTCAGCCTCTCGGGCATCCTCGCCCTGCCGATCCTGCCGCTCGTCGGCCGCTACTTCGACCGCAAGTACCGCGAGGACCCGGCGCGCGGCCCTCGCGCTCGTCGGGCTGCTGATCATGCCGTCGGCGCTCCTCGTCCCGCTGCAGTTCAGCGTGCAGAGCACGACGTGGTTCTGGATCCTCAAGGTCCCGCAGGCAGTGCTCACCGCATCGGCGTTCGCGATGGTCGGACCGGTGCTCCAGGCCGTCGTGCCCTATCGCCTCCGCGGCATGGGCACCGCGATGTCGACGCTCTACATCTTCTTCATCGGCGGTTTCATGGGCGGCCTGGTCTCGGGCTTCCTCACCGACGCGGTCGGGATCCGTGGGACCGTCATCATCCTCGGCGTCCCGAGCGCCATCATCGGCGGTCTCCTGCTGATGAACGGCGCCCGGTTCATCCGCAACGACCTGTCGTTGGTGGTGGAGGAGCTCCTCGAGGAGAAGGAGGAGCACGAGAAGCGGTTCGTGGCGAAGACGGCGGTGCCGCTCCTGCAGCTCGCCAACATCGACTTCTCCTACGGCCCCGTCCAGGTGCTCTTCGGCGTCAACTTCGAGGTCCAGAAAGGTGAGACGGTCGCGCTCCTCGGCACCAACGGCGCCGGCAAGTCGACGGCGTTGCGCGTGATCAGCGGGCTCGCGGTGCCCGAACGCGGCGTGGTGCGGCTGAACGGTCAGAACATCACGTACGTCTCGCCGGAGCAGCGGGCGAAGTACCTCGGCGTCATGCAGCTGCCCGGCGGTCACGGCGTCTTCGGCAACCTCACCGTCGATCAGAACCTCGCGGTGAGCGCGCGGCTCAACGCCGAGAGCAAGGCGCACGTGCAGCGGCGCATCGCCAACGTCTACGAGCTGTTCCCCGAGCTCGACGGCAGCCGCAAGCAGATCGCGTCGAGCATGTCGGGCGGTCAGCAACAGATGCTGGCGCTCGGTCGCGTGCTCATCCACGAACCCGAGCTCCTCATGATCGACGAGCTCTCGCTCGGGACTCGCGCCGCTGGTCGTGCAACGCCTCATCGAGGTGGTCGAGGAGCTCAAGGCGCGTGAGCAGACGATGATCATCGTGGAGCAGTCGCTCAACGTCGCCATCGCGCTCGCCGACCGGGCGATCTTCATGGAGAAGGGCCAGGTGCGCTTCGAGGGCTCGACCGACGGGCTCATGGAGCGCGGCGACCTCGCCGCGCGGTGTTCTTCGGGACCGAGGGCGGCTGATGACCCTCGCGAGCATCCTGACCTTGAACCTGGTGTTCAAGGGCGTCGATCGGCGGCCTGATCACGTCGTTGATCGCGATGGGCATCGTGCTCGTCTACCGCTCGTCGCGGGTGATCAACTTCGCGGTCGGCAGCATCGGCATTCCGGCTGTCGCCCTCTTTGCGGTCATGGCTGGTGTGCACGGTTGGCCGTACATCCCGTCGCTGATCCTGGCCCTCATCCTCGGGACGCTCAGCGGAGTGGTGGTCGAACTGGCGGTGATCCGGCGCTTGTTCAAGTCGCCGCGTGTCATCGTGCTCGTGGCGACCATCGGCGTGGCGCAGCTGTGCGAGGCGATCACGCTCGCACTGCCCTCGTATCGCACGGGCTCGCTGCAGACGCAATTCCCGGTGCCGTTCGACGGGCAATGGAATCCGATCGGCGACGTCGAGGTGACGTCGAGCCAGCTGCTCGTGCTCATCGTCGTGCCGCTCATCACCATCGGGCTCTGGTGGCTGCTCGGCCACACCGCGTTCGGCGACTCGGTGCGGGCGGCGGCGTCGAACTCCGACCTCGCCGCGCATGACCGGCATCAACCCCAAGATGGTGTCGACCGGCGTGTGGGCCATCGCGGGATTCCTCGGCACGGTGGCGATCCTCCTCATCGCCACCGACCAGACGTCGGCCGATCTCGTGCACATCGGTCCCGACACGCTGCTGCGGGGCATGGTGGCCGCGTTGATCGGCGGCATGGTGTCGTTCCCGCGAGCGATGGTGGGAGCGATCGCCATCGGCATCCTCGACCGGGTGTTGTTCTTCAACTACACGGCCGAGACCGGGCTCGTGCAGTTCGTGCTCTTCGTGATCGTGCTGGTGCTGGTCGCCCGCGTCGAGCCGCAATGACAGCGGGTCGAGCGGGGAGAGCTTCCAGTTCGCGCCACGCATCGCCGCCGTGCCCGAACGGTTGCGGAGCATCTGGTGGGTCAAACGGATGCCGCAGTTCATCGCGCTCATGGCGGTGGTCGCCGCGGTGATCCTCCCGCTGCTCAGCGACAAGTCGGAGCGCCACCAGACCTGGGCCACGATCATCGCCTTCGCCCTCTGCGCGATCTCCGTGGTGGTGCTCACCGGCTGGGGCGGGCAGCTGTCGCTCGGGCAGATGGCCTTCGCCGGGCTCGGCGCTCTCACCGCCGCCGCGCTCATCCGCGGGCTCGAGTTCAACATCGGATGGAAGAGCACGCGCATCCTCGACGGTGGGATCGGCGGGATCCCGTTCCTCTGGGCGATGTTGCTCGGTGCCTGCTTGGCCAGTCTCGTCGCGGTCGTGGTGGGCGTGGGCGCGTTGCGCGTCCGCGGACTGCTGCTCGCCATCAGCACCCTCGCGTTCGCCATCGCCGCGCAGGCGTACCTCTTCAACCGAAAGTTCTTCACCGCCGGCAGCACCACCGTCGAGATCCCGCGCACCGATGTCTGGTTCCTCGAGCTCACCCATCGAAACCGTGCGTACTACTACTTCTGCCTCTTCATGCTCATGACCGTGCTGGTGCTGGTCGGGCACCTCAAACGCACCGGCATCGGCCGCATGATCGTCGGCGTGCGCGAGAACGAGCTGGCCGCATCGGCCATGACGGTGTCGCCGGCGCGCGGCGAAGCTCATCTCGTTCGCGCTGGGTGGGTTCATCGCCGGGCTCGGAGGTGTGCTCCTCGGCGCGGTGAACCTCACGTTCGGTCCGTCGGACGACAGCAGCTACTTCCTGGTCGAGAACTCCATCCGTCTCGTCGCCATCGTGGTGATCGGTGGCCTCGGGAGCCTCAGTGGCGCAGTCGTCGGTGCGCTGTGGGTGATCGGGCTCCCGTCGTTCTGGCCCGACAACCAACTGGTGCCGCTGTTCACGTCGAGCATCGGGCTGCTGATCATCCTCCTCTACATTCCCGGCGGCTTCGTGCAGATCGGCTACTACGCGCGCGACTCGCTCCTGCGCTGGGTCGACAAGCGAATGGGCCCCGCCGACACGTCCAAGACGACCACCGCGCCTCCCGCGTCGCTCACCCGGGTCAGGCCGCTCGAGCCCGCAACGCTGAACGCCGACGGCTCGGTGTTGGTCACTGACCACCTCAGCGTGCGCTTCGGCGGTCTCGCCGCGGTCGACGGCGTCGAGTTCCGGGCCATGCCCGGCGAGGTCATCGGCCTCATCGGCAACAACGGCGCCGGCAAGTCGACGTTGCTCAACGCCATCGGCGGCTACGTGCCCTCGAAGGGCAGCGTGCAGCTCCTCGGGCGCGAAGTGAGCAAGTCGAGCGCGCACCAGCGGGCCCGGCGCGGGCTCGGTCGCACGTTTCAGGCGGCTCGGCTCTATCCCGAGCTGACCGTGCGCGACACCGTGCAGCTCGCGCTCGAAGCGCGTGACGCAACGTCGTTCTGGGGATCACTGCTGTGGGTGCCCTCGATCAGACCCGAGCGCCGCAAGTACTCGGACGCGAGCGAGCTCATCGACTTCCTCGGTCTCGGTCGCTACGCCGACCGCTACGTCGCCGAGCTGTCGACGGGGACGCGGCGCATCGTGGAGCTCGCGACCGTGCTCGCAGTGGCGCCGCGCGTGATCTGCCTCGACGAGCCCACCGCCGGCGTCGCGCAACGCGAAGCCGAGGCGTTCGGGCCGTTGATCCTCCGCATCAAGGACGAGCTCGATGCCACCCTCGTGGTCGTCGAGCACGACCTCCCGCTGATCCTCTCGATCAGCGACCGGGTGTACTGCCTCGAGGCGGGACGAGTCATCGCCGAAGGCCTGCCCACGGTGGTGCGCGACGACCCACGCGTCGTGGCGTCGTACCTCGGCACCGACGACCGCGCCATCCAGCGGAGCAACGCCGGCACCTGACGAGGATCGCTTGTCGATCTAGCTTGACAAGCACCGCGGTGCATGAACATGCACGGGAAATCTCGCGCTCATCCGAGACAGAACTCGTTGCCTTCCGGATCCTGCATCACCACCCAGCGAGCGCCGTTCCCGGTTCGCCACTGCGGCGGTTCGCCGTCGACGAGGCGAGCGCCGAGTGCGACCAGGCGCGGGATCTCGGCGTCTGCATCACGACTCGCGAGATCGACGTGCATCCGGTTCTTGGTGGTCTTGGGTTCCCCCACCCTGAAGAAGAGGAGATGTCGTACCCCGCGATGGTCGGGGGCGCGCAGCCGGGCGAAGTCGTCGCGCACGTCGGCGAGCTCGTAGCCGGTCACTGCCGACCAGAACGTGGCCAGCGATCTCGGATCGGCGCAGTCGAACGTCACGTTGAAGATGAACGACGACACGCCCTGATTGTGCCACCGGCGCGGCCGTGGCTCTGCGCGCGCGACAACGCTGCCTGGGCGGGTCGCCCGGGCGCGTTGCCGTCGTGCTATCGACGAGTGCTCCTAGCTGGCTGCCTTGGTGCACGTGCCGCCGCTGGCGTCCTTGATCGGCGACAGCGTCTTCCAGTCACCCGACGACCCGATGCTCGAGTCGTAGGCGATCAGCTGGAAGTCGTCCTGGGCGTCGTACTTGCCCTTGCAGAGCGACGCGTACTGGTCCGGTGGCAATCCGATCTTGCCGAACGAGTTCACCGTCTTCTGCCAGTTCTTCGTCGTCAGCTTCGGCCCCACCTTCTCGGCGATGGTCTTGAACATCACCAGGTCGCCGCACGCGTCGGTGACGGCCTGGTCGGTGTTGATCTGCTTCCCGGAGCTCGAGACCTTGCGCTCATCGGGACCGGGCACCGTCGTACCGGTGGCCTTCTCGTAGATGTCGACGCAGTGCTGCAACTCCGGGTTCTTGTTCGCCCAGCGCTCCGACTGCGTCGACGCCCGTGCCGCTGATCATGCCCTCGTACGGGTTCGGCTTGACGCCCGAGTCCTGCTCGCCCTTCGCCTGGTCGAGCGCGGTGTCGGTGTCGGTCACGAGCGTGGCCTTCGGCAGACCCGCCTTGATCGACTCCGCGAACTGCTTCGCCGAGACGAGGTTGCCGGCCAGGAACACCATGTTCACGCCTTCGGTCTTCCACTTCTCGATGAAGCTGTCGACCTGCGCCTGCGCGGCGGTGGTGTCGGTGCCGGTGATGTTGAGGATGGCCGTCGAGCCGGTCTTGACCTTGGCCTTCTTCAGCGCCGGCACGATGACGTCGTTGACACGGGACTCGTTGTTCTTGTCGCCCACGACCGCGACCGTCTTGCCCTTGAGCTTGCCCGTGCTCGACATCAGGCTGATGAGTGCCGCGGCGACGTGCTCCTTGGTGCGGTCGGGCGTGAGCATGAGGCCTGCAGGCGACGCGTCGATCCAGGGCTGGTCGATCTCGTGCCCGATGTGGATCGTGTTGTGCTGCTTGGTCACACACTCCTGGCCCTGGCCGGTGAAGTCGATGAAGACGCCGACCACCGCGAAGACCTTGTCGTCCTCGGTGAACGCGGTGCACAGCGACAACGGGTCGGGCTTGCCGCCGGGGATCGGTGGGTACTTCTTGTACACCGGCACGAGCTTGCGGCCGTTGATCCCGCCGTTCTTGTTGATGTCGTCGACGAACACCTTGCTGATCGCCTCGGTGTCACCGAACTCGTAGTCGACGAAGTCCTTGATCGCGTCGAAGTCGACGAGCGGGACGCCGATCTTGATCTCGTCCTTCGTGACGCCCTGCTGACTGCTGGAGCTGCTCTGACGCGACGTTGCCCCGAACGTCAGCGTCGCGAGCAGCAGCGTGACGACGCACACGGTGAACGTCGTGCGACGAAGAGCCCTTGGATTGCGGCTTCGATTGCCCATGGTCCCCCCCGGGTTGTTGAACGGGCAGCAGCGTACGACGCCGACGTCGATTTGTCCCGTCAACGAGCGACGCGCGCTGTGCGTCCCGCAGCGTACGGTGTCGAACGATGACGGCACCATCGCGGCACGCGCATCACCATCATCGGTGGCGGGAGCTACCAGTGGACGCCGAAGCTCCTCGTCGACTTCGTCAACACCCCCGTTGTACGCGACGCGGAGGTCGTGCTGCACGACATCGACGCGACGCCGTTGCCGCGCATGGTCGAGCTCGCGGAGCACCTCGCCGCACGGCGCGGGGTCGCGCTCACCGCTCGCGGTACCACCGACCGTCGTGACGCGCTGCGCGACGCCGACTTCGTAGTGGTGAACATCTCGACCGGTGGCTTCCGGTCCATGCGCCACGATCTCGAGGTCCCGGAACGGCACGGCGTCCGCCAGTCGGTCGGCGACACGGTGGGACCCGGTGGCGTCATGCGGGCGCTCCGCAACATCCCGGTGTTCCTCGACATCGCCCGCGACGTCGAGGAGCTCTGTCCGGACGCGTGGGTGCTGAACCTCACCAATCCCATGACCACGATCTGCCGTGCCCTCACCCGGGAGACACCCCTCAAGACCATCGGGCTGTGCCACGAGATCACGATCACGCAGTTCCTGCTCAGCCTCCTGCTCGACGTCGGCTTCGTGGACCTGACCTTGCAGGTCGGCGGGGTGAACCACCTGCCCTTCGTGACTGCCGTGACCATCGCTGACCACGGCGCCGGTGACGACGGCCTCGCGCGTCTGCGCGAGCTGCTCGCCGATGCCGAGGGCTGGGCCGACGAACCCCTGCCCATGGCCCTGCCGGAAGGCCTCGAGCTGCTCAAGCACTCGGCGGGTCCGGCGTGGACGCGCGGCGACCTGATGGCGAACTGGCGGCTGAAGCTCGAGCTGTTCCAGCGTTTCGGGGTGCTTCCCGGCGCCGGTGATCGCCATCTGGCCGAGTTCTTCCCCAACTTCATCACCGACGAGTCGGGGTGGGGCGAGCGATGGGGATTCGGCCTCACCAGCATCGCAACCCGTGAGCGACACCAGGACGAACACGTCGCCGAGCTCGAGCGGCTGCTCACGTCGGACACGGTCGATGCGATGCCTTCGGGGGAGATGGTGGCGCCGGTCATCCAATGCCTGATGCTCGATCAGCCCGGTCGGTTCCCACTCAACATCGCCAACGAAGGACAGGTTGCCGATCTCCCGCTCGGGGCCACCGTGGAGAGCATGTGCATCGTCGACGGCGGTGGTGTGCGCGGGAGCGAAGCGGTGTCGCTGCCCTCGGGGATGGCGGAAGCGCTCCGGCGCGTGTCGGCGTCGCAGGAGCTCACCGTCGACGCCGCGGTGAGCGGCGATCGCGACGCGGCGTTCGCGGCGATGCTGCTCGATCCGCTGGCCAGCCGCCTCGACTACGACGACGTGGCGGCGATGACCGACGAGCTGCTCGCCGCCACCGCCGAGTGGTTGCCCCAGTTCGCGCGCGCCTGAGCAAGGTGGGGTGCTCGCGTGCGTGGGCGCGAGACTGCCGCACCGCGGTCTACGTTTTGGCGCCGCTCATCGGCGGCATACGCCGTTGAAGGGCGCCAAAACCATCAGGTGTGCGCGAGGGGGAGCGTGGCGGAGCAGGTGCCGAGGGGGTTCTGGGTCGCGGCCCGGGAGGAGCCCGATCGCGTCGCGCTGATCGACGCCGACGGACGCGCCTGGACGGCGGGCGAGCTCCTCGCCGGCGCCAACCAGCTCGTGCACGCGCTGCGCGCGCGGGGTGTGCAGCCGTTCGACCCCGTCGCCACGCTCACCCACAACTCCGCCGAGCTGTTCCAGGTGCTGCTGGCGGTGTTCCAGGGCGGCTGGCAGTACGTGCCGCTCAACACGCATCTCACCGCGGCGGAGCTCTCCTACATCCTGGCCGACGCCGGTGTCGCCGCGCTGTTCGCCGACGCCGAGCTCGCCGACGTCGCGGTCGCCGCGGCCGACGACGCCGGTGTCCCGACCGACGGACGCATCGCGATCGGCGGCGACATCCCCGGGTTCACCCGTTTCGCCGACGTGCTCGCCGGTCAGCCCGACACCACGCCCGGTGATCGCGTCGCCGGGCAGTTCATGCAGTACACGTCGGGCACGACCGGACGACCGAAGGCGGTGCAGCGCGACCTGCCGCAGTTCGACCCCGAGACCTGGGTCGCCGCGTACAGCGCCAACCTGACCCGCTACGACATCGAGCCTGGTGGCGACGCGGTGCACCTCGTGACCTCGCCGATGTACCACCTGTCGCCGCTCAACTTCGGGTACTTCTCCCTCCACCTCGAGCACCGGGTCGTGCTCATGGAGAAGTGGGACGCCGAGCGCGCGCTGCAGCTGATCGACGAGCACGGCGTCACCGACGTCGCGATGGTGCCCACCCAGCTGCACCGGCTGATGGCGCTGCCCGACGACGTGCGCGCCAAGTACGACGTGTCGTCGCTCCGCCAGGTCATCCACGCCGCGGCGCCGTGCCCGGTCGAGCTCAAGCAGCGCTTGTTCGCGTGGCTCGGTCCGGTGATCTACGAGTTCTACGGCGCGTCGGAGGGCGGGGGCACGCTGGCGCGACCCGAGGAGTGGCTCGCGCATCCGGGCACCGTCGGTCGTCCGTGGGTCGGCGCCGACGTGAAGGTGCTCGACGACGACGGCAACGACGTCGCGCCCGGCACCATCGGCACCGTCTACCTGAAGCTCATGGGTGACTTCGCGTACAAGGGCGATCCTGAGAAGACCGCGGCCAATCGCCACGGCGAGTACTTCACCGTCGGCGACATGGGCGAGCTCGACGACGAGGGCTACCTCTACCTGCGCGACCGCAAGATCGACATGGTCGTGTCCGGGGGCGTGAACATCTATCCCGCCGAGGTGGAGGCGGCGCTGCTGTCGCATCCTGCGGTCGGCGACGTCGCGGTGTTCGGCGTGCCCCACGACGACTGGGGCGAAGCGGTGATCGCGGTGGTGGAACCGGCGGCCGGCGTCGAGCCGTCGGACGCGGTCGCCGAGGCTCTCCTCGCGCACTGCGAGACCATGCTCGCCCGCTACAAGTTGCCGCGTCGGATCGAGTTCACCGACGCGATGCCGCGCGATCCCAACGGCAAGCTCTACAAGCGCAAGCTGCGCGACCCCTACTGGGTCGGCCGCGAGCGCGCCATCTGAGAACAGAGGAGACGTCGACCCATGGCCCGCGTGCCCATCGAGGAGGGGTACTTCCGCATCCCCGACGATCCCGACGCGCCCCCGGTGCTGCTCGGGAGCAAGTGCCCGAACTGCGGTGAGGTGTTCTTCCCGCGTCGGATGGTGTGCGCCAAGTGCCTCTCCGAGGGCACCGACGACGTCGACCTCTCGACGCGCGGCACGTTGTGGACGTGGACCTACTGCGAGATCCCGTTGTTCGGCAAGAAGGACACCGACGTACCCGGCTACGGCGTCGGCCAGGTCGACCTCCCCGAGGGGCCGCGCATCCAGGCGATCCTGCTCGGCGGTCCCGACGACTTCGAGATCGGCATGGAGCTCGAGCTCGACCTCGAGGTCCTGAACACCAACCGCGACGGTGACGACGTCGTGATCTACCGGTTCCGTCCTGTCGAAGGAACAGTGTGATGCGGCGGGGGCTGAAGTTCGACGGCGTCGCGGTGGCGGGCATCGGCATGGTGCGCTTCAACAACCTGCGCGACGTGCCGCTCATGCACATGGCGCGCGACGCGGGGCTGCGAGCGCTCCACGACGCGGGCATGACGCTGGCCGACATCGACGAGGCGATGGTCGGGTACATCACGCCGGGGTCGATGATCGGCGTGAAGGCGATGAAGGAGCTCGGTCTGACGGGCCTGCCCGTCACCCACATCGAGAACGCGTCGGCCACCGGGCTGGTCGCGTTCCGCGAAGCCGCGTGGGCGGTCGCAACGGGACGCGCCGACGTGGCCATGGCGCTGTGCTTCGACAAGATGACCGAGATGGGCGGCAGTGGCGCGAGTCGCGGCGGCGGGCGCGACGTGATCGACGCGCCGATCCTGCCGGCTTCGTACTTCGCGCTGTGGGCGCAGCGACGCATGCACGACCGCGGGACGACGGTCGAGACCTACGCCAAGATCGCGGCGAAGAGCTGGAACTACGGCGCGGTGTCGCCGATGTCACACCGCCAGCCCGACCACGTGGTCACGCCGGAAGAGGTGCTCGCGTCGCGCATGGTGGCTCGCCCGCTCACGTCGATGATGTGCTGCCCGGCCGACGACGGCGCGGCGTGCGTGATCCTGGCTCGCGAAGACCTGGTCCGTGAACGCCAGCCAGGTCGTCGCGTGGTGAAGCCGCTCGCGTCGGCGTTGCAGTCGGAGTCGTACGCGCGCGGGTCACACGTTCGTGGGCCCGGTCGTCGGGCCGTCGACGATGACGCGCGACACCGCGCAGGAGTGCTACGAAGCGGCCTCGCTCGGCCCCGACGACGTCGACGTCGCGTTCATCCACGACGCGTTCGTGAACGAGGAGCTCGAGTACTACGAGCTGCTCGGCTTCGCCGAGCCGGGTGGGGGCGACAAGCTCGTCGCCGAGGGTCAGACCGGCCCCGGCGGCCGCATCCCGTTCAACACCGACGGCGGGCTCCTGGCTCGCGGCCACCCCGGCGGGCCGACCGGCCTCGCCATCGTGCACGAGTGCGTGCAGCAGCTGCGCGGCGACGCCACCGGCCGTCAGGTCGAGAACGCGCGCGTGTCGGCACTCGCACACCTCGTGGGTGGCGGCAGCGTCTGCACCGTCAACCTCCTCGGCGTCACCGACTGAATTCCTCTGGCTGAAAGGGACGGCACCATGACCACCGACGACGATCTCCGCGCGGCCGGCAAGGAAGTCCAGGGCAAGCTCTGGCCCGCGACGCTCAACGCCCCGGCGGGCCAATTCCCGGCGGCCAAGCTCGCGCCCGACTTCTTCGACTACGTGCAGCAGACCGCGTTCGGCATGATCTGGACGCGTCCCGGTCTCGCGACGCGTGACCGCTCGCTGATCACGTGCTCGATGCTCGCGGCGCTCGGACACCACGAGGAGCTGCGCGCCCACCTCGCTGGCGCGCTGAACGCCGGCGTCACCCGCGAGGAGCTGATCGAGGCGCTCATGCAGGTGGCCGTCTACGCCGGCGTCCCTGCCGCCGTCGGCGCGCTGCGAGTCGCCGCCGACGTCCTCGGCACCCCCGAATAGCAAGGTTGCGTCACTCAACGGCGTTATACGCCGCCAGGTGACGCAACCTGTGAGTCAGGGGGTGTTCCACCTCAGTTCGACGTCGCCTTGGCGTTCGGCGGCGGCGACGAGGTCGCCCCAGTCGTGGTCGCCGAGTCCACCGGCGATCGCGCCCACCAGCACCTGCAGCACCGCGGCGCCGGCGGGCGTCGGCACGCCGAGCGCGCGCCCGGTCTCGACGATGAGGCCGGCGTCCTTGGCGGCGAGGCCGAGCGCGAACTGCGTGGGCGCGTTGCGAGTGTCGATGTTCTCAACCATGCGGTCGAGGTAGAAGTTGGCGACGCCGTTGGTGCGGAGCACCTCGACGGCCTGCTGCACGGGAACCCCGGACTTCGCCGCGATCGACAGCCCCTCGAGGCTCACCCACGTGGTGGTGAAGGCGATCAGGCTGTTCACCAGCTTCATCGTGTTGCCCAGCCCCAGCGCGCCGAGGTGCACGAACGCACGGCCCAACGGCTCGAGCACCGGCTGGACGCGCGCGACCGGCGGCGTCGTCGCCACCGACCATGAACGAGAGCATCCGGTTCTGGGCCCCGATCGCACCACCGGTGAGCGGCGCTTCGACCAGGTGGTGCCCCGTCGACGTCAGCCGGCCGCCGAGCTCGCGCACGACTTCGGGGCTGTTGGTCGAGAGGTCGACCAGCACCGCGCCGGCCGCGGCGGTGGCCGCCCACTCGTCGGCCACCGCGCGCACCACCGCCGGTGTCGGGAGCGACAGCACCGTCACCTCGCTCGCGGCGCCGACGTCGGCCACCGACGCCACCGCGCGCGCACCCTCGATCGACGAGGCACGCTGCGAGTCGACGTCGAAGACGACGACGTCGTGCCCGTCGGTCACGAGGTTGGCGGCGACGTGCCCACCGATGTTGCCGAGCCCGATGACGCCGACCTGCATCTCCAACCCCCTGCTGAGTGGGCTCCCCCCGGAGCCCGGCCCGCGCACCGTACCCCGTGGCGCGCGGCGACGCGGCAAGGGTTAGGTTGCCGCGATGAGCCTTCGTGATCACGTGATCTGCGACAGCGATCTGCACGTCATGGAGCCGCCGGATCTCTGGGAGCGCTACATCGACCCGGCGTACGCGCACGCCGCGCCCCGGGGACTCGCCGAGATCCCGCGCGACATGCGCGTCAAGGTGAAGAACCACGTGATGCTGCGCCTCGGCGGTGTGCGGCCGATGCGCATCGACGGTCGCAAGACCGGGTGGCGGGAAGAGCACGACAACGTCTACGCAGATTCGGAAGCCGCGGGATGGGACGCGCCGTCGCAGGTGGCAGCGATGGACGCAGAGGGCCTCGACATGGCGGTGCTCTACCCGTCGCGCGGATTGTTCGTACTCGGGCTCGACAGCGTCGAGCAGGCAGGGCCCGACGGGCTCGAGCCCGAGTACGCCACTGCGATCGCGCGTGCCTACAACGACTGGATGAACGACTTCTGCGACGTCGCGCCCACGCGCATGTTCGGCGCCGGCATGGTCGCGCCGCACGACGTCGACGGCGCGGTCGCGGAAGCGCGTCGTTGCGTGGAGGAGCTCGGGTTCAAGGCGATCTTCCTCGCCCCCGCGACGGTGAACCGTCGACCGTGGCACCACCCGGCGTACGACCCGCTGTGGGCCGAGGTCGAGCGCCTCGACGTGCCCATCGCCTTCCACGGCGGCGGCCAGACGTACCTCAAGCCCGACTTCAGCCTCGAGGTCCTCCCCGAGATGATGCTGTGGCACACGTTCAGCCAGCCGCTCGGCATCCAGTTCGTCACCGCGTGCTTCTGCGGCGGCGGCATCCTCCAGCGCTTCCCCGACCTGCGGGTCGCGTTGCTGGAAGGAAACTGCTCGTGGGCACCGTGGTTCCTCTACCGCCTCGACGAGCACTACGAGTGGGTCGGTTGGTACGAGGCGCCTGAGCTGACGATGAAGCCGTCCGACTACTTCCGGCGCAACTGCTGGATCTCAGTGGAGAGCGACGAGGACACGGTCACGCACTTCATCGACACCTTCGGCTACGACAAGCTCGTCACCTCGACCGACTACCCGCACGGCGACTCGAAGTTCCCGCACGCGGTCGACGCGTTCGACAAGCTCCCGATGAGCGACGAGGCGAAGATCGCCACCGTGGGCAGCAACTGGTCCGAGCTCTACAAGATCCCGCTGGTCAAGCAGGTCTGACTGCGTGATCGACGGGCCCGACGACATCACGGTCGACTGGCTCACGGCCGCGCTGCGCGTCACCACGCCCGACGCGCAGGTGAAGTCGGTCGCGGTCGAGCAGATCGGCACCGGCCAGACCGGCGCCAGCTTCCGACTCCATCTCGACGCCGACGGCGCGCTGCCGCCGACCCTGGTGGCCAAGACGGCGGCGGGCGACCGCGCCCAGCGGGAGCGGGTCGCCCCCGGCTACCGCAGCGAGGTCGGCTTCTACATGGTGTTCCGCGATCGGGTGCAGATCCGCACGCCGCGCTGCTGGTACGCCGAGATCAGCGACGACAACTGCTCGTTCGTGCTGCTGCTCGACGACCTCGCTCCTGCTCGTCCCGGGGTGCAGGCCGACGGCTGCACCGTCAGACAGGCGACCGACGCGGTCCGCAACCTCGCGGGCCTCCACGCGCCGCTGTGGAACGACAGCACCCTGTTCGACCACGGCGATTTCCTGTCGTCGATGACGGGAACCCGCACCGAGTTCCTGGGCTCGATCACCCAGAGCGCAGCCGAGGTGTTCTGCGCGCGCTACGCATCCGAGCTCGGCGACGACGCCGCCACGCTGCGGCAGTCGGCTGCGCTCACCGGCCGGTGGGGTGCCATCGACACCGGTGTCCTCACGCTGGTGCATGGCGACTACAGACTTGACAACCTGATGTTCCCTCAAGAAGGTGTCGGCGTTTTCGCCGTCGACTGGCAGACGCTCACGATCGCGCCCCCCGGCCGCGATCTGGGCTACTTCCTCGCCACCAGCCTCCACGTCGACGACCGCCGTACGCACGAGGACGCCCTGGTCGCGGCCTACGTCGACGAGGTCCACCGGCTCGGCGTCGCCGACTGCACGGTCGAGCAGTGCCGGCACGAGTACCGCCTCGGTGTCCTGCAGGCCCCGATGATCACGATGATCGGGGCTGCGTACGCCACGGCCGAGCGCTCGGAACGTGCCGACGGGATGTTCCTCGCCATGGCGACGCGCGCGTGCGCAGCCATCCGCGACCTCGACTCGTTGGCGCTGGTCGAATCGTCGTAGCGACCGGGGACCTAGCCCTCGAGTTGCTCTTTGAGTGCAGCGAGCGCGCCGGTGTACGCGCCCTGCATCACCTCGACCATGGCGTCGTCGGTCTCGACATCCCACGTCACGAACGAGCCACTGCCCGCCGGCATCACGGTGATGGTGGCGCGGTGCACCTCGGGCTTCATGTCGCCTTCGACGATGCCGTAGGTGAGCGTGCGCGCCTCGTCGTCACGCGAGAACTGCCGCTCGACGATGCGCATACCGAACATGCCGAGGATGCGGTCGTCGCCGTCGAGCTCGCACGTCTCGATCCCGGGCATCCACAACAGGTCGCCGAAATTGCCCAGCTTCGCCCACACCTCGTCGGCGGGGCGGTCGATCGTGATCTCGGCGCTTGCTTCGCCCATCGGGTGCTCCTTGGTGTCCGTCTTGGTGTGGCTGCGAGGCGGCGGGATACCGTCGTCCGGCCCGAGTGTGTTAGCCGAAACGAGGTCCCCGTGCCGTCACCCTCCGAACTGTTCGACCTCACCGGCAAGGTCGCCGTCGTCACCGGCGGCAGTCGCGGCATCGGTCGGGCCGTGTCGTTCGCGCTGGCTGCCGCAGGCGCCGAAGTGGTGGTGGCCAGCCGCAAGCTCGAGAACTGCGAGAGCACTGCAGCCGAGATCACCGACGCCACCGGACACCGCGCGGTGCCGATGGCGGTCAACGTGAGCCACTGGGAGCAGTGCGACCAGCTGGTCGAGAACGTGTACGAGCAGTTCGGTCACTGCGACGTGCTGATCAACAACGCCGGGCTCTCACCTCTCTATCCCGATCTCGCGTCGGTCACCGAGGAGCTCTACGACAAGACGCACGCGGTCAACGCCAAGGGCCCGTTCCGCATGGCCACGCTCATCGGGACGCGCATGTTCGCGGGCGACGGCGGATCCATCATCAACGTGTCGACCGCGGGCTCGTGGCGACCCGACGAGCACGATCTGCCGTACGCGATGGCGAAGGCCGGGCTCAACGCGCTCACCCTGGGCCTGGCCGGAGCGTTCAACCCGAAGGTGCGCGCCAACACGGTGCTGCCGGGACCGTTCGAGACCGACATCACGAAGGCCTGGGGCGAGGGCACCATCGACATGGTCAACCAGAGCAACCCGATGCGGCGCATCGGTCAGCCGCAGGACATGGCCGGGGTGTGCGTGTTCCTGGCCAGCGACGCGTCGAGCTACGTGAACGGCGCGCAGATCCTCTGCGACGGCGGCGCCTTCCGCACCCTGTAACCCTGCGTTCGTGCGTCGAACTTGCGGAGTTGCGCCGCAAGTTCGACGCATGTTCGTGGGTGAGGCGTGGTGGATCTATCTGAACTCGCCCTCGCGCATGACGTGCTCCTGGGCGATGGTCGCGAGCAGCCGGCCCTCGCGGTCGTGGACGGTGCCGGTGTAGAAGCCGCGCGCACCGGCCGCGGCGCCGGGCACGAGATCGACGAGCACCCAGTCGTCCATGCGTCCCGGGTGGTGGAACCACACCGCATGGTCCAGGCTCGGACCCCACCACGGCTCGTCGAGCATCAGCTTCTCGAGTCCGGTCCCGACGTCGGAGAGGTACGTCAGCACGCACGCGTGCAGCAGGCGGTCGTCGGGGAGCGGGCCGCGCGCACGGGTCCAGAACTGGTGGGGTGGGCCACCCCATTTCCCGCGCGCGCGTCCGGTGCCGGTGATGCGCAGGTCGAGCACCGACTGGTGCGGGAACCATCCCGCAGGAGGTGCGACGTCTTCGGGCGCCGGGACGTCGGGCGGCAGTCCGACCGCCTGGTACTCGGGACCCTCCTCGTCGACGTGGAACGACACGAGCAGGCTCATGATGACCTCGCCGTCCTGGCGGGCCGCCACGTGGCGGGCCGAGAACGATCGGCCGTCGCGATCGCGGTCGACGTGCAGGATCGTGGGCCGGTCGGCCCGGCCGGCGCGGAGGAAGTAGCCGTGGAGCGAGTGGATGCTCCGGTCGTCCGCCACGGTGAGGCTGGCGGCGCGCGCGGCTTGGGCAGCGACCTGGCCGCCGAAGAGACGTGGGCGACGTTCGTCGCCGGCCGGGTTCACCCCACGGAAGATGTCGCGGTCGAGCTCTTCGAGGTCGAGGACGGCCAGCAGTTCGGCGACGTCGCGCGACTCGGCTTCGCCCCGTTCGATCGGTCCCGTCGTGTCGTCCACGCCGGGAACCGTAGACCGACCCCTGGAGTCACGCGACCTGATCGGTGACGATCGCGGGCGCGAGGTCCGCCCACGGTCGGGCTCGTTCCAGCTGTCCGGCGAGCTGGAGCAGCGTCGCTTCGTCGCCGAAGCGGCCGAGCACGTGCACACCCATCGGGATGCCGTCCGCGTTGAGCCCCGCGGGTACCGACATCGCGGGATGGCCGGTGAAGTTCGCGATCACGCCGGAGTAGGCGACGGTTCGTCCACCGCGCGCGAGCGCCCGCATCGGGTCGTCGGGCGTCGACGTGATCTCGCCGACGGGCGCCGGCGGCTCCGACATCGTCGGGTTGACGAACACGTCGTACGGGCCGAGGAACTGGGCGATGCGTCGTGTGAGTCGCTGCAGCGATTCGATCGCGAGCAGGTAGTCGCCGGCCCGGATCTCCCGCCCGAGCTCCCAGTAGCGCTGCGTGAGCGGTTCGAGGTCGCCGGGTTCCGGCGCCCGTCCCAGGACACGCGTCCAGTACCCCACGATCCACGCGGTCACGGCGTTGAACACGGTGCCGATCGCGGCACCGGTCGTCTCGTCGAAGGGCGGCAGTTCGGTGTCGACCACCTCGTGCCCGAGCTCGGCGAAGAGGGCCAGCGTCGCGTCGAGCGCGGCGACACAGTCCGGATGACCGGCCGCGCCGTCGGCGGTACGTGCGGTGTAGCCGATCCGCAACCGAGGCGGATCGACGGCGGCCTCCCGGGCGAAGGGACGCGCCGGAGCGGGCGCGGCGTACGGGTCGCCGGGCGCGGGACCCGCCAGCGCGTCGAGCAGCGTCGCCGCGTCACGCACCGACCGGGTCACGGCGAACTCCGAGGCCCACCCGCTCGCGACGTCGCCGTACTCGGGTCCGTAGGTGATCCGACCGCGCGTCGGCTTGAGCCCGAACAGGCCGCACGCCGCCGCCGGGTACCGGATGGAGCCCCCGAGATCGTCGGCGTGGGCCATCGGCACCATGCGCGACGCCACCGCCGCGGCCGAGCCCCCGCTCGAACCACTGGTGGAGTGTCCGACGGACCACGGGTTGCGGGTGGCGCCGAAGCGCTCGGGTTCGGTGGTGGGCACCATGCCGAACTCGGGCGTGTTCGTCTTGCCGAGGATCACCAGCCCCGCGCGCTCCATCCGCTCGACGACCTCGGACGTGTACGTCGACACGTACTCGCGGGTGAAGCGCGAGCCTTCGCAGAAGCGCACGCCCTCGAGCTCGACGGCGAGGTCTTTGAGCAGGAACGGCACCCCCGCGAACGGGCCCGACGCACCGTGCTCGACCTTCGCGAGACCGCGCTCGAAGGTCGGCGTGATCACCGCGTTGATCGTCGGATTCACGGCCTCGATCCGCGCGATCGCGGCCTCCACCAGCTCGACGGGCTGCACCTCGCCGCGGCGCACGAGCTCGGCCTGCGCGGTGGCGTCGAGCGCGGCGAGCTCGTCCGCGGTGCTCACGAGCTCACACCGGGTGTGACGGTCGCGCCGTCGAAGTGATGTGCGCCGAGGAACATGGTCACCTCCTGGTCGGGCTTCGATCGGGCGTTCGTCCCCTACCCGATGCCACATCCGTGCCCGGTCGCCGGTCCGGATGACGGCGGTCGCCGCGTGCCGTCAGCTCTCCGCGTGGCAGCTGCCGCTGCTCGACGTGGTGGCCACGTCGAGGGCGGGGTTGCGGTCGAAGAAGCCGAAGGGCACGAGCATGAAGCCGGTGTACTCGACCGGCATCACCGGCCAGTCCTCCGGACGCACGAAGTGGGTGACGCCGAACGTGTACCAGAGCACGACGTCGGTCTCGGTCAACGGGCGGTCACCCGCGGTCCAGGCCGGGAGTCCGTCGCCACCTGCGTGCTGGTTGGGGAACTCGCCCGCGGCGCGGCGTTCGTCGGGCGCGTAGGGCGTGACCCAGAGGTTGTGGCGCGCGAATCCCGCCGCGCTTGCCCACGCTCGACTCGGGTGAGGCGAGCATGGTCGGGGTCGACATGGTGGGCACGAGCTTGTAGCCGACCGGCTGCCCGAGGCCGTTGTGGCTCGACTCGTTGACCACCCTCCAGGTGCGGCTGGTGGCCGCGTTCATCTCGCGCCGGGCGGCGAGCTCGGACACGAGTGGGGTGACGCGCGGGCGGAACGCGTTGCCCCACGGGTTGTCGGGCCCCGCCGGCACGACCTCGGCCTCCACCTCGTACACCGAGTTCTCGGGGCCGTCGACGTCGAGATCGAGCCGGGCGGAGAACAGGTGCTGGTGATGGGGCGCCGCGATCCCCGGTGCGATCACGTTGGCGAACCCGGGAACCTCGCCGGGCGTGATCGCCATGGGCGACACGATCCCCGTGAGCTTCACCTCCAATTGGATGTTGCCGTCGAGGTAGAAGTACCAGTAGAAGCCGTATTCGTAGTTGCCGACGGTGGCGATGAAGCTCACGACCAGCCGACGCGACCGACGGGTCTCGTCGGTGCCTCCGTGCAGGTCGTGGTGCTTCCAGAGGATTCCGTAGTCCTCCTCGTGCATGCAGATCGCGTGCTCGACCGTGTACGGCGCGCCTTGCTCGGTGGCGAGCACCGCGTCGAAGTAGTGGATCACCCCGAGGCAGTCACAGCCGAGCTTCAGTGAGTTGGCCATCCGGCCGAGACCCCACTCGCCGGCATCGAACGCGTTCTTCCACCCGTGCATCTCGCCGGGATCGCCGTACGGGACGACCATCTCAGAGATCGACGCGCGGTGGAGCACCGGGCGCACGCGGTCACCGTCGTGGTACGCGACGGTGTGGAGCACGAGCCCCTCGTAGGGGTCGAAGCCGATGCGGAACGACCACTTCGACCAACGCACGTGGTGGCCGTCGACCTGGAAGCTCGCGCCGTCGGGTTGGACGATCTCGAGCGGCTTGAGATCGTCGCGCAGCGGCCCGACCGCGTCGGGCAGGTAGCGGCCGCGTTCGTCGGGCATCGGGACGACGCCGTAGTCGACGACCTCGAGCACCTTGCCCGCGCCCTGGTCGAAGAACGCGATGACCCCTTCGATCGGTTGCGCGTACCCGTTGTCGGTGGACTCGTCGCGGTAGTAGGAGATGCAGCGGCTGATGCGGCGGCCGTCCTCGTGGGGGGAGTCGAACGATCCCGCGGGCCACGGGTCGATCTGCACCTTGTCGAAGTCCTCGATGCCCCGCTTGCGCAAGGCGGCCTGCCAGACGGGATCCTCCTTCACGCCGACGATCGCCGAGAAGGACTCGCCGAACAGGAGTGCGGGGCGCATCCCTTCGTACACGGTCCACGACCGCAGCTCACCGGCGGTGACCGAGACGACGGCTTCGATCGCCTCCAGGCGCCCCGGGGGGACGAGCAGGGCCTCGACCTCGCGATCGACGAGCGCGCCGGGCGCGTGCGCGAGCACCACCGACTTGTCGGGCTCGCGCAGCCGCAGGTGCGCGAACACGAAGTCGGCCTCGTACCGGTCGTCCGCCGCCACCAGGGCGACGGCGCGCTGGATCTCCTCGGGCGTGACGGGGTCGAGCGGGTGGAGTGGTGCCGTGCTCACGAGGTGCCGGCGCGCTGCTGGCGCATGTACTCGGCCGTGCCGGCGATGAACCCCTCGACGTTGTTCGCCTTGCCGGTCACGTAGTCCTTGAAGTACGCGGGGATGTACACCTCGAGCGCGTCGCGGTCGAGGGCGGCGAACGTCTCCTGCACGAGCTCGCCGACGGTGATGAACTCGACCGGCGCGGTGAACGGGTCGTTGTCCGGTTGCGTGAACAGCGGCGTGTCGACCACGCCCGGGTACACGACGAGCACCTTGATGCCGTCGTCCCACAGGTCGGCCGCCATCGCCTCGGAGAACACCGACAGCGCGGCCTTCGACGCGTCGTAGGCCGATTCGCCGGGCGACGACAGCGTCGCCGCCACCGACGAGACGTTGATGAACCGTCCGTCACCCCGCTCGAGCATCTGCGGCAGCAGCGCCAGGCTGAGCCGGATCGGCGCGAGGAAGTTGACCTGCATCACGGTGTCGACGGTGGCGGCGTCGAGGTCGCGGGTGTGTCGGCGCTTCGGGATCCCGGCGTTGTTCACCAGGATGTCGACACCGCCGAGTGCGGCGAGCACGTCGGCCGCCAGCTTGTCGACCGACACCGGATCGCCCAGGTCGGCGACCAGTTCGTGCACGGTCGCGCCGTGGCCCCGGCACGCCTCGGCGGTGGCGGCGAGGCGCTCACGGTCCCGCCCGCTGATGGCGAGCACGGCGCCCCGGCGGGCGAATTCCTCCGCCAGTCCCATCCCGATGCCCGACGACGCGCCGGTCACGAACACTCGACTTCCCTCGTAGTCAGTCCCCATGGACCGCACCGTACGACACGCGCCGCAACGGGGCCATTGCGTCGTAGTCTCGGCGGGATGCCGCTCGAGGGACGCCAACTTGCCGCACCGGTCGACCTGCGCGACCTGCTCCGGGCCGGGCTCGACACCGATCCCGACGCGGTCGCGATGTCGAGCGCCACCGATCGGATGACCTGGCAGGAGCTCGAGACCGCAACCGATCGATTGGCGCGCAACTATTTGGCGCTCGGGCTGGCGGCGGGCGACCGCGTCGCGTCACTGCTGCCGAACCGCATCCTGCTCGTGGTGCACTACCTGGCCTGCTTCCGGGCGGGACTCGTGACGACACCCCTCAACTACCGGTACGCGGCGCGGGAGATCGACCACGCGCTCGAGGTCAGCGGCGCGCGGGCGATCGTGGCCCACGCGGAGCGCGTCGACGATCTCGCCGCGAGCACACTCGCCGGTGATCTGCTGCAGATCGGGCTCGAGGGACGGCTCGGCGACGGGCCGACGCTGGAGCAACTGTGCGTCGACGATCCCGGCGACGTCGTGCTCACCCCGGGCTCATGGAGCGACCCGGCGGCGATCTTCTTCACGTCGGGGAGCACGGGTCCGGCCAAGGGCGTGACCCACAGCCTCGACTCGCTCGGCTGGATGGCGGCGAGCGCGGTCGACGGCTTCGAGCTCACCGAGGCCGACACCTTCCTCCCCGGTTCGTCGATGTCGCACGTCGGCTCGTTCCTCTGGGCGTTGGCCTCGTTCTCGGTGGGCGCGCACGTGGTGATCGCGCGGACGTTCGACGCCGGCGAGATCCTCCCGCTGCTCCGCCGCGCACCGCCCCACGATCCTGGCCATGATCCCGGCTGCGCTCACCGCGCTCGTGCGCGACCACGACGTCACCGCCGACGACTTCGCGTCGTTGCGCCTGTGCCGCGCCGGTGCCGACAAGGTGTCGCTCGAGCTCGAGCACGAGTTCCAGGCACTCAGCGGCCTGCTCATCGACGAGGGCTACGGCATGACCGAGGTCGGACTGGCGACGCTCAACCCGCCGCGCGGTCCGATCAAGCAAGGTTCGATCGGACGCCCGGTCGGTGGCTTCGCGATCTGCGTGCGCGACGACGAGCGCTGCGAGTGCCGGAACGACACCGTCGGCCGGGTCTGGATCCGCACCCGAAGCCAGACCATCGGGTACTGGGACAACCCGGAGGCGACTGCGGAGATCCTGCGCGACGGCTGGCTCGACTCCGGCGACCTCGCCCGTGCCGACGACGACGGTTACCTCTGGTTCTTCGGCCGCAAGAAGCAGATCATCGTGCACGACGGCTCGAACATCAGCCCGGGGGAGGTCGAGGAGGCGCTCGCCGAGCATCCCGCGGTCGCGCTGGTCGGCGTGGTCGGGATCCACGACGAGGTGCACGGTGAGAACGTGCGCGCGTACGTGACCGTCCAGGACGGTGCCGAGCGGCCGACGAGCCACGAGCTCATCGAGTTCGCCGCGCGAACGGATCGGCTACAAGGCGCCGGAAGAGGTGGTGTTCCTCGACGAGATGCCGGTGAACCCCACCGGCAAGCTCGACCGCGTCGCGCTGAAGGCGATGGCCGAGGACCACCTGCACCCGCACGGGCTGCCGGCCTGACCTCGCTCAGTCGGTGCGACCTGCCGCGGTGCGGAACGCGGCCACGATGGCCGACAGCTCGTCGAGTGCGGCGGCCGGGTCGTCGGGCAGCCGGAAGGTGCCGCGGACGTCGGTGAGACCGATCTCGGCGAGCGCCGGCACCTGTTCCATGGTGCGGTCGAGGTCGAGCGAGCCGTCGTCGGCCTTGACGGTGGGCAGCGCGCCGGTCACCTGCAGACTCGACGGATCGCGCCCCGCCTGCTCCAGGTGCTCCTTCATCTCCGCGATGCCCGGGCCGAGGTCGCCCGCCACCGGGCCCCACGGGATCCACCCCGACCCGAACGTCACCAACCGGCGGATGACCCGGGGGTTGATCGTGCCGCTGATCCAGATGGGCACGCCGCCGGGCTGCAGCGGCTTCGGCATCATGTGCGTGGCCTCGAACTGCAGCTCGGGGGAGTCGTAGGCGGCGCGCTGCTCGCGCCAGAGCGTCTGGAGCACCTCGAGCGTGTGGTCGAGGAGCCGGCCGCGACCGTCGAACGAGAGGCCCGCGGCGTCGTACTCCTCGCGCTGCCAGCCGACGCCGACACCGAGGTCGAGCCGTCCGCCCGACAGCACGTCGAGCGTCGCCGTCGACTTCGCCAGCACCGCCGGACGGCGGAGCGCAGCGACGAGGATGTTGGTGCCGAGACGGATGCGCGACGTCATGCCCGCGAGCACCGACAGCGTCGTGAGCGGCTCCAGCCAGTGGCCGTCGGGCCCGGTCGGTTGCTTGCCGCCGGCCTGACCGCCGATCTCGGGCCGCCCGTACTCCTCGAGGCGTTCGCCGAACACGACGTGGTCGGAGACGACGAGACGGTCGACGCCCGCTTCGTCGGCGACGCGCGCCGCGTCGAACAACGGTTGCCAGGTGCCGGGATCCTCGGCCGCGAACGACCGCACCCCGATCGAGAGTTGGAGCAACGAGGACATGGCGCGGAGCCTACGCTGCCCGTGACGAGCTCATCGGGGGGATGATGCAGCGTTTCTGGTCCTACATCGCGGTGCAGCTCGGCAAGCACGCGATCTGGGTCACCGTGATCGGTCTGCTCGTCACCATCGGTCTCGGACTCGGGATCACGCAGCTCGAGTTCGCCACCGGCCAGGACAGCTACCTCAACACCAACGAGCAGGTCTACAAGGACAACGTCGTCTACCAACGCCTCTTCGGTGGGCAGGCGATGCTCACCGTGATCCGGATGGATCCCGGCCACACCGTCGACGAGCTGTTCACCGGTGACGGCGCGCAGCAGATGCAGGACTTCCACGACACGCTGCGGCGCAGCGGCAAGGTCGAGGCGGTGGTGAGCCCACTCACCATCCTCGAGTTCGACAACGCGTTGGTGTCGAGCCCCGACGGCAACCCGCTCAACAGCGTCGCGGCCAAGGCGCTGCTCGCGGCGCAGGCGAAGGAGACCCCGGGTTCACCCGCAGCCGCCGCACGCGCCAAGGACTCGGTGGCGACGCTCGAACGACTCAACGAGGTGCCGGCGGCCGAGCGCACGTTCGACAACCCCGAGTGGGTGAAGTTCCTCCTCTACAACAACGAAGGAGAGGTGCGCAGGGCGCTCCGCTCGGTGTTCCTCGACAAGAACACCGCGCAGATCGTCACCCGGCTCCCCGGCAACGCGTCGATCGAGGACGAAGGCGCCGCGTCCGACCTGGTCACGCGCGAAGCCGCCAAGCTGCACTTCGACAACGCGCGCACGGTCACCACGGGCGCCGCCGTCCTGCTCAAGGACATCAACGACTACCTGCGCGGCGGCATGCTCACCCTCGGCGGGATCGCGGTCCTGATCATGGTGGTCATCCTGCTCGTCCTCTTCCAGGTGCGGTGGCGACTGCTGCCGCTGCTCGTGGTGCTCGTCGGCGTCATCTGGGCGTTCGGCCTGGCGGGCTACCTCGGCATCCCGCTCACCATCGTCACCATCGCCGGACTCCCGGTGATGCTCGGCATCGGGATCGACTACGCGATCCAGATGCACGCGCGCGTCGAGGAGGAGGTGGTGATCGACCGCGCCGAGCACCCGATCCAGGAGACCGCCCGCAACCTCGGACCGGCGTTGCTCGTCGTCACCTTCGACGCGATCTTCGCGTTCGCGGCGTTGCACTTCGCCAAGGTGCCGATGATCCGCGACTTCGGCTTGCTGCTCGCGGTCGGCATCGCCGCGATCTGCATCGGCTCGATCATCCTGCCCCTCGCCATCCTCGGCATCCGCGAGTTCAAGTCGCCCACCAAGGGCCGCGACTTCCGCGCCGGTCCGCTCGGGCGTCTCGTGGTCTGGCTGGGCAGCATCCCCGCGCGCGCCGCCGTGCTGTTCGCGGTCGCGAGCATCGGCATCTTCGTGGCCGGGGTGCTGGTCGAGGACAAGCTCACGCTGCAGACCGACCCGGTGCAGTGGGTGAACCAGGACAGCCAGACCATCAAGGACATCCACACGGTCGAGAAGCTGTCCGGAGGATCGAGCGAGCTGGGGGTGTACGCGACCGCCGGCGACGTCTTCAGCGACGAGTTCGCGACCTTCGCCCACAACTTCACCGACAAGACGCTCCGCCAGTACCCGAACAAGCTGCTCACCGGATCGAGCATCGAGACCGCGATCGGTGACATCGTGAACGACGTCCCGGGTGGCAGCGACCTCGCCCCGCGTGGCGAGGACGTCAAGAACGCGTACGACGTCGCGCCGGAGGACGTGAAGGCCTCGACCGTCGCCGAGGACGGCAAGGCGTTCAACATCCTGTTCCGGACCGGACCCGGTTCCCTCGAAGCCCGCGCGCCGGTCGTCCGTGGCATCCGCGAGAACACGCACCCGCCTGAGGGCATCCGCGCCACGCCGTCCGGTCTCGCCGTGGTCGGCGTCGGTCTGCTCGACAACCTCGAGGCCAATCGCATCGAGCTCACCTACCTCGCGATGCTGTTCGTGTTCCTCTTCCTCGCCGTCCGTCTCCGCTCCGTCATCCGGTCGTTGCTCTCGCTGGTGCCGGTGCTGATCGCGGTGGGCATCTCCTCGCTCGTCGCGTGGGCCTTCAGCTTCGAGCTCAGCCCGATGACCGCCGTCGGTGGACCGCTCGTGATCGCCGCGTGCACCGAGTTCACGTCGCTGATCCTCCTGCGCTACGTGGAGGAGCGCCGGCGTGGCTACGAGCCGCGCGAGGCCGTCGACGTCGCGGCGTCGCGCACTGGTCGCGCGTTCGTGGTCTCGGCGCTCACCGCCATCGCCGGCGTCGCGGTGCTGTCGTTCTCGTCGCTGCCACTGTTGCGCGACTTCGGTCGGATCGTCGCGCTGAACGTCGCGATCGCGCTCCTCAGCGCCCTGGTGGTGCTCCCGCCGATGCTCGTGTGGGCGGACAAGCGCAACTGGGTCTCGCGCGGGCTCATCGGCAAGAAGCCGGAGCCGCTCATCCCGACCCCGCCGATGGGAGCGGGAACGGCCGCGGCAGCGGGTGCCCCCGCTGAGACCTGACGTACGCTGGCTCCACCGACATTCGAGGGGGAGCCATCATGGCGAACGAGACGGTGATCAGGGGCGGGACCGTGCACGACGGCACGGGCGCGCCGGGCGTGCGGGCCGACGTCGGCATCGCCGGTGGCCGCATCATCGAGATCGGCCCGAACCTCGACGGTGATCGCGTCCTCGACGCCGGTGACTGCGTCGTCGCGCCCGGTTTCATCGACATCCACACGCACTACGACGCGCAGGTCTTCTGGGATCCCGCGCTCACGCCGTCGTGCTTCCATGGCGTCACCACCGTCGTCGCGGGCAACTGCGGGTTCTCGATCGCACCGACGCGCGCGGAGCACCACGAGCTCATCGCCCGCACGCTCGAGAACGTCGAGGACATGGACGTCGCCGCGCTCGCGGCGGGGATCCCGTGGGACTTCGCCAGCTTCCCCGAGTACCTCGCCTCGGTGGGTGCGCACGGCGTGGGCATCAACTTCGCCGCGTACATCGGGCACACCGCGTTGCGGCTCTACGTGATGGGCGACGACGCCTACGAGCGCACGGCCACGCCCGAGGAGATCGCGGAGATGCAGCGCGTGCTGCGCGAGGCGATGGACGCGGGGGCTGCCGGCTTCGCCACCAGCTTCGCCATCCCGCACCGCGGCATCGACGGCAAGCCCGTGCCGAGCCGCTTCGCCGATCGCGCCGAGTTCGAAGCCCTGCTCGAGACGATGCGCGACGTCGGACGCGGCGTGGTGTCGGTGGCCCCCGGCGACCAGTGCAACGTCGGCGACATGTTCGAGATGCAGCAGAAGGCGGGGGTTCCGTTCACGTGGGGCGCGCTGCTCACCTCGCCCGGTCGCGACCACCGGCAGTCGCTCGACGCCAACGCCGCGGGATGGCAACGGGGTGGCGAGGTGTGGCCGCAGGTCACGCCCCGACCGCTGACGTTCACGTTCACCCTCGACTCGCCCTACCCGTTGGCGGTGAACGAGTCGTTCGCCGCGCTGCAGAACGCGTCGGTGGAGGAGCGCACCCGCGCCTACGCCGACCCCGCGTGGCGCGAGGAGATGAAGGCGAAGCTCGGCAGCGCCGGGGGGTTCGGTCTCCGCTGGGACACCTACACGTTCGGCGCGAGTGCGTCACACCCCGAGCTGGTCGACCGCAAGCTCGTCGACGTTGCCGCCGAACGCAACGTCGACGCGCTCGACTGCCTGCTCGACCTCGCGCTCGACGAGCCGGGCCTCGAGCTGCGGGTGCGCACCATCATCGCCAACGACGACGAAGCCGGTGTCGCCGATCTCCTCGTCGACGAGCACTGCACGCTCGGGCTCTCCGATGCCGGCGCGCACGCGGGCCAGCTCTGCGATGCGCCGCAGGCCACCGACCTGCTCGGCAACTGGGTGCGCGACAAGGGCGTCGTGCCCATGGAGCTCGCCATCCGCAAGCTCAGCGGGCTGCAGGCCGACCTCTTCGGCTTCGAGGACCGCGGCTACCTGCGTCCCGGTGCGCACGCCGACGTCGCGGTGTTCGACCCCGCCACCGTCGCGCCCGGGCCCGTACGTCGCGTCAGCGACTTCCCGGCCGGCGCCGAGCGCCTCACCGCCGACGCGCCTGTCGGCATGCAGCACGTCGTGGTGAACGGCACGCCGATCCGGGTCGACGGCGCAACGACGAACGCCGGCGCGGTCGGCGAGGTGGTGCGGCCGTCGGCTCGTCCGTGAACGGCTCGACCCTGGGACCGGTCGTCATCGAGGCGGCGATCAACGGCGCCAACCCCGATGCGCCGCGCACGCCCGAGGAGATCACCCGTTGTGCGCTCGCGTGCTTCGACGCCGGTGCCGCGGTGGTGCACAACCACATCGACCTCTTCGGCTCCGCTGACGAAGCGGCGACCCGCTACCGCGAAGGTTGGGACCCCGTGCTCGCGGCACGACCCGACGCGTTGCTGTACCCGACCATCAACGGGATCGGCCCGGTCGAGGAGCGCTACTCGCACATCACGCCGCTCGCCGAGCACGGCGGTCTCCGCATCGGCGTGATCGACCCGGGTTCCGTGAACCTGGGCGCATCGTTCGCGTACGTGAACGCGGGCTCGGACATCGAGCACCAGTGGCAGCTGTGCGACACCCACGGCCTCGTGCCCGGGATGTCGATCTTCGAACCCGGGTTCCTGCCGCGCCGCGCTGGCGTACTGGCGCGCCGGGAAGCTGCCGCCGGGCACCATGCTGCGCTTCTACTTCGGCGGGCGCGAAGCCGAGGCCGACGGCGGGTTCACCTTCGGGCTCGCACCCACCGAACGCGCGCTCGACGCCTACCTCGAACTGCTCGGTGACTGTCCGCTCCCATGGTCGGTCACCGTCGTCGGCGGTGACCTGTTCGCGACCGAGCTGCCCGAGCTCGCGCTGGCCCGCGGCGGTCACCTGCGGGTCGGCCTCGAGGACCACCGAGGTCGGCGGGCGAGCAACGAGGAGCTGGTCGCGCAAGCCGTCGAGCGCGTCGGCGGGTCCGGTCGCGCGGTCGCCGATTCGGCCTCCGCGGCCGCGCTGCTGGGTCTGAAGTCGCCCTGAGCGCCCGCTGGGCTCGGTTGCGGGTTGACGGTACGGTGAGGGCACCACGTACTCCTGGGGGAGGACCGCCATGCACGTCGACGACCTGATCCTGGTGAGCATCGACGACCACGTCGTCGAACCGCCCGACATGTTCGACCGCCACTCGCCGGCGAAGTACCGCGACCGGGTGCCGCACATCATCATCGGTGACGACGGCAACGAGAAGTGGGTGTTCGAGGGTCAGCAGATCGGGTCGATGGGTCTGAACGCGGTCGTGAGCTGGCCGAAGGAGGAGTGGGGCTTCGACCCGATCGGCTTCGCCGAGATGCGCCCGGGCGCGTACGACATCCACGAGCGCGTCCGCGACATGAACCGCAACGGGATCCTGGCGTCGATGTGCTTCCCGACCTTCGCCGGCTTCGCGGGCGGCATGTTCCAGGAGGCCGCCGACAAGGATCTCGCGCTGGCCACCGTGCAGGCCTACAACGACTGGCACATCGACGAGTGGTGCGCCGCCTACCCCGACCGGTTCATCCCCTCGCGATCCCGCCGATCTGGGATCCCCAGCTGGTGGCCGACGAGGTGCGCCGAGTCGCGGCGAAGGGCTGCCGCGCGATCACGATGCCCGAGCTGCCGCACATCCAGGGCCTGCCCAGCTACATCAACCTCGACTACTGGGACCCGTTCTTCCGGGCGGTGTCGGAGGAGCAGGTCGTGATGTGCCTGCACATCGGCCAGGGCTTCAACGCCATCAACAGCGCGCCCGAAGCGCCCATCGACAACCTCATCATCCTGGCCACGCAGGTGTCGGCGCTCGCCGCGCAGGACCTGCTGTGGGGCGGCGCGTTCCACACGTACCCCGACCTGAAGGTGGCGTGGTCGGAGGCCGGCATCGGGTGGATCCCCTTCTACCTCGACCGCTGCGACCGTCACTACACCAACCAGCGGTGGCTCGGTCACGACTTCGGCGACAAGATGCCGAGCGACATCTTCCGTGAGCACTCGCTGGCGTGCTACGTGACCGACCCCGTGTCGCTGAAGGTGCGCCACGACATCGGGATCGACATCATCGCCTGGGAGTGCGACTACCCGCACTCCGACTCGATCTGGCCCGACGCGCCGGAGGTCGTCCTCGCCGAGCTCGACAACGCGGGCGCGTCCGACGCCGACATCCACCAGATCACCTGGGAGAATTCCTGCCGGTTCTTCGGCTACGACCCGTTCAAGGGCATCGCGCGGGAGAACGCGACCGTCGGGAAGCTCCGCGCGCTCTCGCCCGACGTCGACACGACGACCAGGTCGCGCGCGCAGTGGCGCCAGAGCTACGAGGAACGGATCTCGTAGCACGCGTAGTGGCTCTCGCCGAGGTCGCTCGAGTAGCGACCGTCGGCCACCTTGGCCAAGACCCGGTTGCGCATGGTCGGCACGCCTTCGGCGCGGCCTTCGGTCGCGATCGCGGAGCGGCGCGGGCCGTCGAACAGCTCGAGCTCGAGCTTGTCGTCGTCGAGGCTGATGCGCAGCGTCGCGGCGTCGGAGCCGTGATCGACGGCGTCAGCCACGATCTCGCTGACCAGGAGCTCCGCCCGCTGGGCGACCTCCGGCTCGAGCTGCCAGTCGACGGCCAACGTGGACACGATCGATCGCGCCTGCCCAGGGGATTCGGCCGACAGCCGAAGCGACTCGCTTCGTTCGCGGAATTGCACAACACACCTCCAAACCCGCTCCTACCCAGATCGGGACGAGCCTGACCCCGCTTGATCGGCGGGAGGTCAACGTTTGCTCAACAACGGGGAAGGAACGGTCAGGGAGCCCAGCTCACGGTTCGGCAACGGGAAAGTCCTGCAGTTCGGGGTGGCCGTCGAGCGTCCAGCGGTTGGTGGAACCGGCGACGAGCTCCTCGGGTGCGATCCGGTCGAGGTCGTCGAGCGTCCAGCCGCCCGGTTGCTCGATGGTCGTCTTGGGTCGGGGCTCGGTGAGGAGCGAGATCCGATCTCCGAACACCAGGAACGTGCGCCCGTTGACGCCCGCGGCGGCGTCGGTGCACAACCACACGACCAGCGGCGCGATCTTCGACGGTGCGATCACGTCGGCAGGCTGCTGTTCGCTCGGTCGCCCCATGGTGGCGTCCATCAGCGGGCGCCACCGCGCCGAGTGCTCGTTGTACTCGTGCACCTGCACCGTGATCGCGAGCGGTCGGATCGCGTTGCACCGGATGCCGAAGCGTCCGACCTCCATCGCCGCGGTGCGCGTGAGCCCGATCAGTCCCTCCTTCGCGGCGGCGTACGCGCCGTGCGACGGGTGGCCGAACCCCGACGCCGAGCTCGTGTTCACGATCGCCCCGGACCGCCCGGCGCGCCATGTGCGGGATCGTCTCGCGCATCGAGCGCGTAGTAGCCCTTGAGGTTCACGTCCATGGTGAGGTCCCACTCCGACTTCGGAGTAGTGCCACAGGTCGTCGTTGCGTCCCGCGGTGGCGTTGTTGACCAGGATGTCGACTGCGGCCGTAGGTGTCGATCGCGGTCGCCACGATCTCGGCCGCGCCGCCCCAGGTCGCCGATGCGGTGGTGGAGGTGGCGGTCCCGCCGTGAGCGCGGATCTCGTCGGCGACCGCCGCCGCGTCGGATCCGGTGCGGGAGCCGATGTCGTCGACGACGACGGCGGCACCCTCCCGACCCAGGAGCAGCGCGTGCTCGCGACCGATGCCGCCGCCGGCACCGGTCACGATCGCCACGCGCCCGTCGAGACGTCCCATGTCGTTCCTCCTGGCCGCTGCTTGCCGCCGCTGGTCGGGCACTGCTGGTCGTTCAGGTGGTAGCACAGCGGCATGGACTTCCCGCCCGAGCTCACCGACGACCCCTACTACCACCTCGCGCAGACCGGCCCGTACGCGCCGGTCATCGGCGCCGCGTTGATCACCATGGTCGAACCGCACGTCGGGCACGAACGGGCGTACAACCGGTGGTACGAGGACGACCACTACAACGCGGGCGCGATGGCGTTCCCGTGGATGTGGGCCGGACGCCGCTACGTCGCGCCGGTGCCGTACCAGCAGGTGCGCTACCCGTCCGACTCGGTGATCGCGCAGCCCGTCGAAGCCGGCAAGTACATCTCGATCTACTGGATCACCGAGGGGCAGTACGAGCAACACCTGCGGTTCGCCGTGGGGACGAACCACCGCCTGTTCGCCGACGGCCGGGTCTTCATGGACCGCGACCACACCTTCACGTCGTTCCAGCGCTACCTCGGTCCCGTCTACCGCGATGCCGAGGGACCGCGCGACATCCACTCGCTCAACTATCCCTACGGCGGTCTGGTGGTCGAGGTCATCGACGCCAAGGACGCGGACTCCCGGGAGCAGCTGCTCGAGTGGATCCGCCGGGAGCGCGTTCCCGCCGCGGGTTCGCCGGTGGCGATGGGCATGATGTTCGCCCCCATGCCCCTCCCGGACGACAAGCAGCCCTACGTGAAGGACGTGGAGGGACTCGACACCCGGATCACGATCCTGTGGTTCACCGAGGGCGACTCGCTCGACGCGTGGGACGAGTTCGAGGGTGCCGGTGCTCGCGTCGAGGCCACCGGGCTCGGTCGGGTCGAGCTCATGGCGCCGTTCACCCCGACGTTCCCCGGCACCGACCGCTACGTCGACGAGTTGCGCGCCGAGTAGGCGAATTCAACACTCTGCGACGCGAACGCGCGAAGCTGCGCATTCAGGCGCGGCGAGCTGCCGGGCCCCGACCTCGAGGACGATGGCATGGCGGAACTCGGCCCGGTGGAGCTCCTGTTCGTGGAGTTCCCAGGCAACCAATTCACCGGTGAGATCATCCCGGCGCTCAGCGACCTGATCGACCAGGGCACGATCCGGGTCCTCGATCTGGTCTTCGTGGCCAAGGACGCCGACGGGAACGCAGTGGGCATCGAGCTCGAGGAGCTCCCTGGTGAGTCGAAGGACGGCGTTCAGCGAGCTGGTCGAGGAGCTCGAGTCGCTGATCTCCGAGGAGGACGTCGAGGACCTCGCCGAGGCACTCGAGCCCAACTCCTCGGCCGCGATCCTGCTGTTCGAGCACACGTGGGCCATCCCGTTCCGCGACGCGCTCGCGAGCTCGGGCGGCCAGCTCGTGGTGCGTCTCCCGATCACCGAAGCAGCCCTCGCCGAGATCGCAGCCGCGGGCTGACGCCCGTCCCGATCCCTCACCACCAGGAGGAACGTCATGCCGTTGCGTCGAGGACCCGGACTCGTCCGAACCGTGGGTCGCACCGCCGTCATCGCCGGCACCGCCAGTGCAGTGGGGGGCCGCGTTTCCCACCGCCAGCAGGAGAAGTACGCGGCCCAGGACCAGCCCCAACAGGTGCAGTACGTCGAGGCGCCGCCTGCCGCGGCACCCGCACCCGCCGAGGACGACTCCATGGCGCAGCTCGAGCAGCTCGCCGACCTGCACTCCAAGGGCATCCTCACCGACGAGGAGTTCGCGGCGAAGAAGGCGCAGATCCTCGGGATCTGATCTTCCCGGTCTCAGAGGTCGTAGAGGGCGGCGGCGTTCGCGGACAGGATGCGTTCCTGTTGCGCGGGGTCGAGCGTGGCGATGGTGGCGCGCAGCTCGTCGAGCGCGCCCGGGAACGTCGAGTCGGCGTGCGGGTAGTCGGAGCCCCACACGATCCGGTCGGCACCCACGAACGGCACGAGCGCAGCGAGCGTCGCTTCGTCGATCTCGAACGACACCCAGCACTGGCGGGCGAAGTACTCACTCGGAGTGAGGCGCATGCGCGGCGCGTAGCCCGCGTACGAGTCGACCTGGTGGTCGAGACGCGCCAGCCAGTACGGGACCCAGCCGCCCCCCGCTTCGAGGAACACGACGCGCAGCCCCGGATGCCGTTCGAGCACGCCCTCGGCGATGAGCTGCGCGCACGCGAACATCTGCTCGAACGTGTGCGAGACCGCGTGCATCACCAGGAAGTTGCTCGGCCGGCGATCCCAGCCCAGCGGCGGCACCGCGGGCTGGAAGCCCTCGTGCACTCCGATCGCGACGCCGAGCTCCTCGGCGGCATCCCAGAACGGCTCGTAGACGTCGTCGACGATCGAGCGTCCGAGGCACGGGTTCGGGCGGACGAACGCGGCGACGAAGCCGAGCTCCTCACGCGCCCGTCGCAGCTCGCGCACCGCCTCGGTGGGTGACTGGAACGGCACCATCGCCGCGCCGCGGTAGCGGTCGGGTGCGGCCGCGCAGTACCCCGCCAGCCAGTCGTTGTAGGCACGCGCGATCGGCACCGCCGCGTCGGCGTCGGTGATCCCCCAGAAGCCGAGGCCGATGGTCGGGTAGAGGACCGCCACGTCGATCCCCTCGGAGTCCATGTCGACGAGTCGCGCCTTCGGGTCGAACGCACCCGCGATCGCTCGTTCGAGTGGGAAGGGTTCGGTCGCGCCGGTGCTGACGTCGGTGCCGGGCGTCCCCATCTGTCCGAGCTTGGCGACGAAGACCTCGTCGTCGCCCACGATCACGTGGTCGAGCCCGCGCGCGTCGGTTTCGATCCGCGGTCGGATGGACTCGTCGAGGTGCGCCCAGGCCGAGCGCGGCTCGAGCACGTGCCCGTCGGCGTCGATCACCGGAGCTGGTCCCATGGGGCGAGGCTGCTCGCCCCGGCTCACCGCGTCAATTCCGCGTGCGGATCTGCGATTCATTGTCCGGTGACGCTCGCTCAGCGAAAGCAGCGGGGCAATGAATCGGCGTCAGTGCACGCGGACCACTATGCGGCCGACGGTGCGGCGCTGCTCCATCGCGTCGAGCGCGGCGGGGAGCTCTTCGAACGGCACGTCGAGACCGACGAGGGGCCGGACCGCGCCCGAGGCGACCAGCTCGAGGATCTGGTCGTGCAACGCCAGTGCGCCGGCGCGCGCCAAGAAGTTGGAGCCGACCGCGGCCTTCACCGCCAGCGGGTCGTCGACGTAGGCGAGGCACACGCCGACCAGCGAGAAGTTCCCGAACAGGATCGGGCGCGGGACCATGCCTTCGTCCTCCGCTTCGATGCCCGACGCGAACCCGGCCAGCACGTGTCGGCCGCCGAAGGCCATGCAGCGGAACGTGCGCGTCGTGATCTCACCGCCGATGGTGTCGAACGCGACGTCGACGCCGCGGCCGCCCGTCGCCTCCAGCGCAGCCTCGACGAAGTCGGTGGCGCTGGTGTCGATGGCGACGTCGGCGCCGAGCTGGGCGCAGAAGTGGGCCTTCTCGGCCGAGCCGGCGAGCGCGAGCACGCGTGCGCCGGCGGCCTTGGCCAGCTGCACCGCGGCCGAGCCGACACCACCCGCGGCCGCGTGGATCAACACCGTCTCGTGCTCGCGCACGCCGGCGCGCACGTACAGGGAGAGCGCGGCGAGGTGGAAGGGCATGAGGATCGCCCCCGCGTCCGGGAGCGGGATCTCCTCGGGCATCGGGAACGACATCGAGGCGGAGGCCACCGAGTACTCGGCGTAGCCGCCGAACGCGCCACTCGGGACGGCGACGACCCGCATCCCGACCAGCGAGCCGTCGACACCGTCGCCGACCGCTTCCACCGTGCCGACTGCTTCCATGCCGGGGATGTAGGGCGCAGGAACCGGCACGGTCGCGTACCGGCCGTGGATGCCGTCGATGTCGTTGAAGTTCAACGTCACTGCATCGGCGCGCACGAGCACCTCGCCCGACCCGGGCGTCGGGGTCTCGACGTCGACGAGCTGCAACACGTCGCGCGGCGCGCCGTGCTCGACCGCCTGCCAGGCGCGCACGGTGACGCGGCCTACGCGGCGGGGTCGAGCGCGAGCGGTAGGTTCGACAAGCCGCGCACGTTGCTGGAGTACGCGCGTTGCATCGGCTGGCGCAGCTCGTAGTTCGGGTAGCGCTTCAGGAGCTCTTCGAACGCGATGCGCGTCTCCAGCCGGGCCAGGGCCGCCCCCACGCAGAGGTGGATGCCGAACCCGAGGCCGACGTGACGTTCGATCTCGCGGTGGATGTCGAAGTACTCCGGGTTCTCGAACACCCGCTCGTCGTGGTTGGCGGCGCCGGTGATGAGGACCACCCGCGAGTCGGCGGGGATGGTGATCGCCGTGCAGCGTGACGTCCTGCTCGACCCAGCGACCCTGGTAGTGCGACGGGGGGTCCCAGCGCAGCATCTCCTCGACCGCGTTGGGGATCAGCGACGGGTCGGCCACCAGCTCGGCCCGCTGGTCGGGGTACCAGTCGAGCGCGACGACGCCGTTGGCGATCAGCTTGGCGGTGGTCTCGTGGCCGGCGATGGTGAGCTCGAGCAGGCGGTAGGCGACCTGCTCGTGGGTGAGTGCGACCTCGTTGCCGTCGTCGTCCTGCACGCGTGCGGTGAGGAGCAGCGACGCGATGTCGTCGCCCAGGTTGCGCGACTTCTCGTCGACGATCGACATCAGCAGCACCATGACGGCGACCCATCGCCTGCTGCGTCGCGTCGGTGATGTTGCCCTGGTCGTCGGCTTCGGTGCGGTCGAGGATGGCGTCGGAGAGGTGGCGCAGCTCCTCGCGCGTCTCGATCGGGAGACCGAGCATCTCCGCGATCACCATCATCGGCAGGTGGGTGGAGAACTCGGCGACGATGTCGATCTCACCCGTGTCGCGTGCGCCGTCGAGGACGCCGGCGGCGATGTCGCGCACCTTGGGCTCGAGGTCGGAGATCGCACGCGGGGTGAAGAGGCGCGAGACGAGCTTGCGGTGCCAACCGTGGCTCGGCTCGTCGCGGCTGATGAGCATGTCGTTGCCCTGGTCGTAGCCCTCGATGGTCACGCCGTGACCGGACACGAAGGTGCCGGGGTCGAGGTGCGCGGCCGAGCACGTCGTCGAAGCGGGAGAGCGCCCAGAACCCGATCTCCTCGTTGTGGTACACGGGCGCCTCGTCGCGCAACCACTGGTACACCGGGTACGGGTTGGTCTGCGTGTCGCGTGCGAACGGGTTGTACTCCACCGTGCCATCCCCCTGGATGTTGCCGACCGGGCGTCGTCTCACCGTACGCCAATCCCGGGCCCTGCTCAGGAAGTCGCCAGCCAGTCGTCGATCGAGCGCAGCGCCGTCGCCTTGAGCTCGTCGGGTGCACCCGATCCGGTGATGGACGCGCGTGCCACCGCCGCCAGCGCCGCGTCGTCGAGCCCCATCTCGCGGCGGGCGACCTCGTACTCGTGCAGCAGCACCGGCCCGAACAGCAGCGGGTCGTCGCCGTTGAGGCTGCACGAGATCCCGGCGTCGAGCAGCTGGGGGAGCGGGTGCTCGGCGAACGACGGGTACACCGACAGGAGCAGGTTCGAGGTCGGGCACACGTCGAGCACGATGTCGGAGTCGGCGAGGCGCTTCACCAGTTCGGGGTCTTCGACCGCGCGCACGCCGTGCTGGAGGCGGTCCGGGCCGGAGCGTCTCCAGCGCGCCCCAGACCGATGCCGGTCCCGCGAGCTCGCCGGCGTGGGGCGCCGAGAGGAGTCCCGCATCCGTGGCGACGGCGAACGCTTCGGCGAACGGCTCGGGCGGGCCGATGGCTTCGTCGTTGGCGAGTCCGAACGAGACCACGCCGCGGTCGGCGCGCGCGGCCGCGAGGTGCGCCTGCGCGATCGCCACCGAGGGATCCACGGTGCGGTCGGCCGCGAGCATGAGCCCCACGCCGACGCCGAGTTGCTCACCGGCCGCGTGCAGCGCGTCGAGCACCATGTCGACGATCTCCTCGTCCTCGCCGAAGCGGTCGCGGTGGTGCGGCGCGTAGAACGACGGCTCGACCCACACCGCGCCGTCGACCACGCTGTCCTCGACGACCTCGTACACCAGGCGGGCGAAGTGCTCGCGCGTCTCGAGCACCTGGCACGCCGCCAGGTACGTGTCGGCGAACGCGGTGAACGAGCCGTAGCCACGGATCTCGGGCACGGGGATCCCCGCGTCGTCGGCGAGCTCGGCCAACGTCGTGGGCCGCATCGAACCCTCGAGGTGGAGGTGGAGGTGCCCCTTGGGCAACGCGCGCAGATCTCTCGACGGGGGGTTCGCCATGGCGAGCATCGTCGCGCACTCAGCGGCGGGCGTTCTTGACGAAGTCGTCGAGACCGTGGTTGGGCGCGAGCCGGGCACCGCCGTACCAGCTGCCCCGCACGTGGCGTCGGATCGCGCCTTCGCCGTCGTCGGTGGCGCGAGCTGCGGCATGCCAGAGGTCGGAGTGATGGAGCAGCACGTCGCCCCGCTCGCAGTACAACGCCATCTCACCGGGGACGTGCTCGAACCCGAGCGGCATCTCCTCGGTGTCACCGAGGTGCGAGCCGGGGAGGACACGCAGGAACCCGTTGCGGGGCGAGGTGGCGTCGATGTGGATGGTGAACGCGACCGACGGCCAGATGTCGAGGTGCGGACCGGATTGGTGGTCGGAGTGCCAGCCGATCCGCGAGTAGCCCGACCCGGCCCCGGGACGGGCGTCCTGGTACACCACGCCGAAGCGGTCGTCCTCGAGCACCCAGGCCTGCTCGCCGAGGAGACGGGTCATGACCTCGACGATGGCCGGATGCTGCGTCGCGGCGCGCGCGATCGTCGACACCTCGGTGAGGTGGCACACGTAGTGGGCGAACGGTTCGCCGTCGATCACCGCGTCGGGGTCGTCGAGGATGACGGTGCCGCACTCGACCGGGAGCTCTCCCGCGAGGAGACGGTGCTGCTGACGCTCGAGCTCGGTCTGCAGCTCCTCCAGTTCGGCCTCGGAGTAGAGACCACGCAGCACCGCGAAGCCGTGTTGGGCGAAGAAGGGTTCGAGGCCGTCGAGGTCGGACGCGGTGAACGCAGGCAGACCGCGCGCGAGCGAGCTGCGGGCGGTGCTCACACGGGGTGGCGGGTCTGCGTGAACACCTCGACGCGCTGGATGCGACCGTCGTCGGTGAGCTCGAAGGTCAGGCACTCCGGCGTGCGCAACGGTGTGCCGTCGACCTCGACCGTCTCCGAGAGCTCGGCGAACGCGAGCGCGTCGACGTAGGTCACGCGGGTCACGTCCATCGAGTAGCCGGGCAGCGTCGGCATCAGGTCGGACAGGAAGGCCACGTACTCGGCCTTCGTCGCCTTGACGTCGCCGAACGGTCCGACGCGCGTGAAGCCGTCGTCGGCGAGGCAGCCGGCGAAGGTGTCCCAGTCTCCGTCGACGAGCGCGTCCAGGTAGGTCTCGATCACACCATCGCTCATGCCGCGGAGCCTACGCACCCGCGAAATGGCGGCGCATCCCGAGACGGTCGGGTGGGACCATGGGACATGGACGCGACCATCTGGCCGTTCGCCGCGCTGCGCGTGCGCACGCCGGCGCTCGAGCTCCGCTACCCCGAGCGACGACGACCTGTGCGCGCTCGCGCATCTGGCGGCCGAGGGCATCCACGACGCTGCCGCGATGCCGTTCAACGAGCCGTGGACCCGAGCCGAGTCGCCCGACCTCGAACGAGGGCTGCTGCAGCACGCGTGGGGACGACGATCCGCGCTCACGCGCGACGACTGGTCATTGCCCTTCGTCGTGTGCGACGACGGCGAGCCCGTCGGGGTGCAGGACATCTTCGCCACGCACTTCGCCGTCCGCCGCACGGTCGAGACGGGCTCCTGGCTCGTGCAGCGGGCCCAGGGCCGCGGCATCGGCACCGAGATGCGCGCCGCGGTGCTCCACTTCGCGTTCGCGGGGTTGGGCGCCGAGGAGGCCTTCAGCGGCTCGTTCATCGACAACCCCGCGTCGGCGGCGGTCAGCCGACGCAACGGCTACGTGGCGAACGGCGAGGAGATCCGCGCCCGGGAGGGCGAGGCGGCGCGGCTGCAGCACTGGGTGCTGACCCGCGCGCAGTGGACGCCACACCGACGCGACGACATCACCGTCGAAGGCCTCGACGCCTGCCTCCCGCTGCTCACCTGACCACGGTCGCGCCTCGGTTGCCCTCGTGATCGGGCTGTGATTACGGTGTAATCCATGTGGGGCACTCGATGAAGGCGTGGCAGGTCCAGGGCGCGGGAGAACCCGCCGAGGTGCTCCGTCTGGTCGAGCGGGAACTGCCGACGCCGGGTCCGGGGGAGGTGCGGATCCGGGTGACCGCGGCCGGCCTCGGGCTCCCCGACGTCTTCATGTGCCGGGGCACCTACCCGCTCACGCCGCCGCTGCCGTTCACCTCGGGGCAGGAGGCGACAGGCGTCGTCACGGCGCGTGGGCGAGGGTGTCGACCGGCTGACCGTGGGCGACCACATCATGTGCGTGACGTCGTTCATCGGCGGGAACGGCTCGTTCGCCGAGGAGTGCCTCACGTTCGCCGACGGTGCGTTCGCAGTGCCGGAGGGTCTCAGCGCCGCCGAGGCGGCCGGCTTCTGGATCCCGCACCTCACCGGGTGGATCGGACTCGTCGATCGTGGCGGCATCACCGAGGGCGACGAGCTGGTCGTGCTCGGCGCCGCGGGCGGCAGCGGCATCGCCGCGGTGCAACTCGGCCGTGCGCTCGGCGCGCGGGTCATCGCGGTGGTGAGCGACGACGAGAAGGCCGCGTTCTGCCGCGGGCTCGGGGCGGACGAGACGCTGAACCACCGCGAGGGCCCGGTCGCGCCGCGTCTGCGCGAGCTCACCGGTGGTCGGGGTGTCGACCTCGTGTACGACCCGGTCGGCGGCGAGCTCGCCGAGGACGCCGCCGGCGCACTGGCGCGCCACGGTCGCCTGCTCGCGGTCGGGTTCGCGAGCGGCCGGTGGCCCACGTTCGACACGCACGACCTCGTGATCACCAACCGCTCGTTGGTCGGCGTGTTCGCGGGTGGCTACTCGCGCGAGGAGCTCGACGAGATCCACGCGCAGCTCGCCGCGCTCGTGCGCGACGGTCGCCTCCGCAACGCGGTGACCGACCAGGTGTCGTTCGCCGACCTGCCGCTCGCGCTGCAGCGCATGGCCGACCGGGGCGTCGTCGGCAAGCTCGTGATGGTGCCGTGACCATCCCGTCGCTGGACGCCACCGGGAAGGTGGTCGTCGTCACCGGCGGGAGCAAGGGTCTGGGCCGGGCGATGGCGCTCGGGTTCGCGGAGGCGGGCGCCGACGTGGTCGTGGCGAGCCGCAAGCTCGAGCCGTGCGAAGCCGTCGCCGAGGAGGCGCGCGCGCTCGGTCGCCGCGCCCTCCCGCTGAGCTGCCACGTCGGCGACTGGGACCAGTGCGCTGCGCTCGTCGACGCGACCGTCGCCGAGTTCGGTCGTATCGACGTGCTGGTCAACAACGCGGGGATTGCGCCCGTGCCCCCGTCACTGCTCGACGTCACCGCCGAGCTGTTCGACAAGACCATCGCGGTCAACCTCAAGGGCCCGCTGCGTCTCACCGCGCTCGCAGCCGAGCACATGCCGGCCGGGGGTGCGGTGATCAACGTCAGCTCCAAGGCGTCGCTGCATCCGTCGTCGTTCACCGTCGTGTACGCGGCCGCGAAGGCCGGGCTCAACGCGCTGACGCGCGCGTCGGCCGAGGAGTTCGGACCGCGCGGTATTCGCGTCAACGCCATCGTGTGCGGCACGTTCCACACCGACAGCTTCCACTCCTCGGCTCCGACCGAGGAGCTCCAGGCGCAGATGGCGAAGGGCACCGCGCTCGGACGCATCGCGGGCGCCGACGAGATCGTGGGGACCGCGCTCTACCTGGCGAGCGATGCGTCGTCATACCTCACCGGCGAGCTGATCCTGCTCGACGGTGGCTGAGCGAAAGAGGTGGCAATGACCGAGGCAGACGGGGTGATCGGGCCCGGCAAGGTGGCCGTCGTCACCGGCGCCGCCAGCGGCATCGGCCGCGCGTTGGCGGAGACGTTCGCGCGCGAAGGCTCGGCGGTGGTGGTGGCCGACCGCGACACCGAGCACGCGGAGGCCGTCGCCGCCGGCGTCCGCGAGGGCGGTGGCGACGCGCTCGCGGTGGCCGTCGACGTGTCCGAGGTCGACGCGGTCGAGCGTCTGGCCGAGACCACGATCGACCGCTACGGACGGGTCGACGTGCTGTGCAACAACGCCGGCGTCTCGACGTTCAACCTGATGCGCGACCAGACGCTGGAGGAATGGAAGTGGGTGTTCGACGTGAACTTCTGGGGCGTCGTCCACGGGTTGCGCGCCTTCCTTCCCGTCATGCGCGAGCAGGGGACCCCGGGACACGTGGTCAACACTGCGTCCATCGGCGGGCTGCTGACCGGCGCCGCAGTCATCGGGCCGTACTGCGCCACGAAGGCGGCGGTGGTCTCGGTCTCGGAGACGCTGGCCCAGGAGCTCGCCATCGACGAGACCCCGATCGGCGTGAGCGTGCTGTGCCCGAGCTCGGTCGACACCCGGATGATGGAATCGGACCGCACCCGGCCCGCGGCGCTCGGTGCCGAGCAGCGCACCGAGATGGCGGAGGCCTGGCACGGCGCGATCCGTGACGGCTTGACCGGCCCGACCGGACAGGCGCCGGCGCGAGTCGCCGAGCGCGTGCTGCAGGCGATTCGCAACCGCGAGTTCTGGATCATCACCCACGACGACCTGCTCCCTACCGTCCAGCAGCGGGTCGACGGCATGCTGGCCGCGTTCCCGGGACAGGGAAGCTGACGCGTGGCCTGGGACTTCGAGACCGATCCCGAGTTCGAGGAACAGTTGCAGTGGATGCGCGAGTTCATCGACTCCGAGCTGATCCCGCTGGAACCGATCCTCCGCGAGCTCGCGCCGGCCGAGTGGGCGCCGGTGAAGGCGTACTTGCAGGAGCAGGTGAAGGCGCGCGGCCTCTGGGGTGCGTTCCTCGATCCGAAGCTCGGCGGCCCCGGCTTCGGGCAGCTGAAGCTCGCGCTGATGTCGGAGATCATCGGTCGCTGCATGATGTCGATGACGATCTTCGGCGTGCAGGCGCCCGACAGCGGCAACATGGAGCTCCTCGCGCACGGTGCCACCGACGAGCAGAAGGAACGGTGGCTCTGGCCCAACCTGCGCGGTGAGATCTCCAGCGCGTTCGCGCTCACCGAGCCGTTCCTCGCCGGGTCCGACCCCACGGTGATCGGCACCTCGGCCACGCGCGACGGCGACGAGTGGGTGATCGACGGGCACAAGTGGTTCATCACCAACGCGTCGGTCGCCGACATCACGTTGGTCGTCGCCGAGACCAATCCCGAAGGGCGACCGCACAAGCACGCGTCCATCCTGATCGTGCCCGCGGGCACCCCGGGGATGGAGATCGTGCGCGACATCGGCACCATGGCGCACCCCGACGTGGTCGAGGGGCGGCCCGGCAACCACGCCGAGATCGTGTTCCGGAACTGCCGGGTGCCGCTCGACCACATGATCGGCGCGCCCGGTGACGGGTTCGTGCTCGCCCAGCAGCGCCTCGGCGGCGGCCGCATCCACCACGCGATGCGGTGGCTGGGCCAGGCGCAGCGGTCGCTCGACATCATGTGTGAGCGCGCGGTGTCGCGCAGCTCGCACGGGAAGCTGCTCGCGCAGCACCAGATGGTGCAGGACTATGTGGCGCTGTCGCACACCGAGATCCAGGCCGCCCGCCTGCTCACGTTCCAGACCGCGTGGAAGATGGACAAGTACGGCGCCAGCCGCGTGCGCGCCGAGCTCGGCATGATCAAGGCCCACGTGTCGAAGGTCGTGCTCGCGGTCCTCGACCGCACCATCCAGGTGTGCGGCGCGCTGGGGTACTCGAGCGACCTGCCGGTGGAGGAGTGGTACCGCGGCACCCGCTTCGGCCCCATCGGCGACGGCCCCGACGAGCTGCACAAGTCGGTGCTGGCGCGGACGATCCTCAAGGGGTACACGCCGGTGGAGGGGTGGCCGACCGAGCACCTCCCGAGCCGGCGCCCGGCGGCGGAGGAGAAGTGGCGGGAGCTCCAGGCCGCGGCGGGGGTGGCATGACGCCCAGCCCCGCGCCGTCTTCTTCGACTTCGCCGACACGCTGTTCAGCTCGCGCGACCTGCGCGTCGCGCACCTCGCGCAGCTCCGCGCGGTCGCCGACGCGGTCGGCGTGCAACCGACCGACCAGGAGCTGCGGGCCGCGTACCGGCAAGGGATGGGCGTCGGCTACCGGGCGGTTGCCACCCGTCCGGCGTACCTGCACCGCGAGCTGTTCGCCCGTTCGTACGCGGCGATGGCGGATGCGCTCGGCGGCGCACTCGACGACGCCGCATGCGATGCGACTCGTCGATCGCCAGTACGCGGCGACGCTCGAGGCCGCCCGCCTCCGCCCCGACTGTCTCGACACGCTCCAGCGCGCTGCGGGCCCGCGACGTGCGCACACAGATCGTCTCGAACATCGACGACGAGCAACTCGAAGGGCTGGTCGCTCGACTGGGGCTCGACGCGGTGGTCGACACCTGGACCAGCTCCGAGTCGGCGCGTTCGTGCAAGCCCGACGCCCGCATCTACCAGGTAGCGCTCGCCGCCGCGCGAGTGCGATGCCGCGGACGTGCTGTTCGTCGGCGACACCGTCGAACACGACATCGTCGGACCGCGTGCCCAGGGGATGCGCACCGCGTTGCTGGTGACCGACGCGCGCCCGGAGGTGCTTGAAGACGGAGGCGCCGACTTCGTCATCGAGCGACTCGGTCAGGTGGTCGAGCTGGTCGACCGGGAGCTCGCGGCATGAGCGAATCGACGGATCGCATGCGCGAGTACCTCGACGCCCGGCTGGGCGACTCGGTCGACCTCGTCGGTCGAACCGATGGTGGGCGGTGGGTCGTGCGACGTGTACGCGCTGACCCGGGGCGACGAGCGATGGGTGCTGCGCCAGGCGCCGCCGCACCGGAGCTCGGCGACCGCGCACGACGTCCTCCGCGAGTTCCGGTTCCTCGACGCGATCAAGGACCAATCGGTTCGCATCGCGCGTCCGGTGCTCGCGTGTGACGACCCCGACGTGTTCGGCGCGCCGTTCTACGTGATGGCGCGCATCGACGGTGTCCCGGTACGGAGCAGCATCCCGGAGGCGTGGACGGCGCGGCCGGCGGAACAGCCGCGTGCACTGCACGAGCTCGTCGACGCGCTCGCCGCCATCCATGCGGTCGACTGGGACGCGTGCGGTCTCGGTGAGTTCGCGCACGCCGGCCCCTACCTGGAACGCCAGATCGGGCGCTGGCTGTCGCAGCTCGAGTCGTACGGAGGGCGTGAGCTGCCGGCGGCGACGCGGGTCGGAGAGCTGGTTGGCGAACGCGCTCCCACCCGACCAGGCACCGGCGCTCGCGCACGGCGACTACAAGCTCGACAACGTGCTGTTCGCCGAGTCGGCGCCGCCCGAACTGCTCGCGGTCGTCGACTGGGAGATGGTGTCGATCGGCGATCCGCTGGTCGACCTGGCGTGGGCGATGATCTTCCACCCCGGTCCCGAGGGCACGATGCCGCTCGGTGTGGCCACCGCTCCCGCGTTCGATCGGGCGCTGCTGCCGTCGGCCGACGAGCTGGTCGCCCGGTACGGCGACCGCACCGGTCGCGACGTGTCGCGCATCGACTGGTACGACGTGTTCTCGCGGTGGAAGCTCGCCATCGTCCTCGAGGGGAGCTACGCCAAGTTCCTGCGTGGCGAGTCGAAGAAGCCGGTGCACGAGTTCTTCGGCAAGCAAGCCGACCAGCTGCTGGCCAGCGCGCTCGACGCTCGTCGAGGCGTCGGGTCGATGACCAGTTCCGGCGAGTTCGAGCTCGATGCCGACGAGATCGTCGCCGCCGCGATCGCCGTCCTGCAGGAACGCGGCCTCGACGCGGTGAGCATGCGCAACGTCGCCGACCGTCTCGGCGTGTCGCCCATGCCGCTCTACACGCGTGTGGGGAACAAGGCCGCGCTGCTCGACGCGGTCGCCGATCACCTGCTGCTCGATCTCGCACCCGAGCCCGATGCCGACGAGCCGTGGCCGGACTACGCCGAGCGCTGGTGCCGGGCGTTGCGCGATCGGCTGAAGCTCACGCCCGACAGCCGGCTCTACCTCGGCGCCGCGCGCGAGCCGTACGTGGAGGCTTCGCGTCCGCTCGTCTCGGCGTTGCGTGACGGCGGGCTGTCGGCCGACGCCGCGGTGCAGGCGTGCCGACTCCTCATGTGGGCGACCGTCGGGTTCGTGGCCATGGAGCAGGGCTCGAGCGCGCCCGCCGGCGGTGCGCGCCGCGGGACGCTGTCGGGAGGCGACCCGGGCGGCGTCACCGCCGAGGAGGCCGACGAGCTGTTCGACCTCCAGATCGGGATCCTCACCGCCGGGATCGTGCGGATGCACGCGGCGGTAGCGTCGTACTCATGACCGTGACCGATCTCGCCCCGCGCCCTCCCGTGACCGTGCACGGGGTGCTCGACGATCCCGAGCTCGCCTGGCGCCTCTGCGAGGCCAACGGTCCGTATCCGCACGTGCTCCTGTCGCTGCGCGAGTTCGCCGCCTCGCTCGAGGCCTACAAGGACGCCGCGCGCAGCCAGTCCCCCGACGCGGTGGGTGTCATGGTCGACGACGAGCTCATGACCATGCCCATCTACCGCGGCGACTGGGCGTCATCGCGCGCGGTGCACATCGACGGCGTCGAGTCGGTGCTGCACAACGAGCGGCTGATCGAAGCCGCCCAGCAGGTGTTCGACGCCGAGGTCGTGCGTCCGCTCATCGTGTTCTCGAACCTCACCGCGCCGATGCCGCAGAACCGCAAGCACACCGACGTGCCGACGTTCCGCGGCGTCGAGCGCTCGCAGTACCCGGCGTGGGTCGTGAGCGCGATGGCGGCGTCGGGTCTGTTCGAGCGGTGGCGGGTGAAGGTCGCGACCGCGGTCGCCTGGTACTACGACGGTCCCAACGGTGGGTTCAGCTACTGGCCCGACGGTGGTGGCGCGCCCGAGGTCACCATCGAGCCGCCGTCGAACACCGCGGTCGTCGGCGACAACGACTTCATGTACCACCGCGTCGAAGCGGTCGGTGACGGCCGGTTCGCGCTCGTACCGATCGACTCGCTGCTGTCCTTCGACGACGCGTCACGGCGCTGGCGCATCACCAAGGACGATCGCGACTTCGGTGAGTTCGGTCGCGACGACATCCGCATCTCGATCTCGTGGAAGGCGGAGTGCTTCCACGACGCCGAGGAGGCCCGGGTGTTCGACGAGCACCTCGACGACATCACCTTCGACCAGGTGCTCGACACGTGGCAGGCCGACTGCGCCGCCCGCGGCATCGACCTGCCCGAGGTCGCCGACCCCCTCCACGACCGCGCCTTCGAGTCCGCCGTCGCCCAGGCCTACCAGGGCCCCCTCAGCACCGCCTAGAAGTCACAGGTTGCGTCACCTGAGCGGCGTAGAACGCGCTCAGGTGACGCAACCTCGTGGATCAGAGGGCGAACTTGGGGGTGGTGAGCGGGAGGTCGAGGGACGTCGTGAGGCCGGCGGGGGCGTCGCAGACGTAGGGGATCGCGTTCACCAGGCGCATGGTGGTGGCGACCATGCCGTCGTCGCTCGCGGTCTCGGGCTGGCCGACGGTCAGCTCGCACGTGAGGTCGGGATTGCCCTCGATCGCGATCCGGTAGGTGCCGTCGCGTCGCGCGGTCGGCCACTCCGGTGCCAGGTCCGACGCCATCCGGTTGACGTGCTCGATGACGATCGCGTCGCGTCCACCGACGACGCCGATGGTCTCGAACCGCACTGCGCCGACGGTCCCCGCCTCGATGGTGCCGGCCGCCACCTCGAGCGGGCGAGGCGTGACCACCTTCTCGTAGGTCTCGCGGATCTCGTCGAGCTCGACCCCGAGCCGGTCGGCGATCATGCGCACCGGCGGACCCCACGTGCCCGACGCCACGCCGGGCATGGCCATGATCGGCTGGTGCTCCATCGGCTTGCCGAAGCCGAACACCTCGAACATCACGAACGCGACGGGATACTCGTCGTACAGGAAGATCTCCTGCGTGCGCACCGACGTCACCGTGTCGCTCATCGTCATCAACGTGAGCGGCAGCTGGTCGCCGGCGAACCCGGGCTCGATGCCCGACGCGTACAACGTCGCGTTGCCGCGCGCCGCCGCCTCTTCCAGCTGCTCGCGCCACTCCGGGTTGTAGCCCGGTGGGTGCACCAACCCCGGTGTCGACACCGTCACCACGTTGACGCCCGCCTCGAGCATGCGCACCATGTCGGGCACCGCCGCCGCGTCGAGCGCCTCGCCCGACGCCGAGTAGCAGACGCAGTCGGGTTTCGCCGCCAGCAACGCGTCGGCGTCGGTGGTCGCGGCGATCCCGAGCGGGTCGATCCCGGCCAGCGTGCCGGCGTCGACGCCGTCCTTGTCGGCGCTGTGCACCCACACGCCCGCCAGCTCGAGGTCGGGGCGACGGGCGATCGCCCGGATCGCCAGCCGTCCCACTCCGCCGGTCGACCATCCCACCACTCGGTACGTCATGTGTGCTCCCAGTTCGTGATCAGACGCGGGGCTCGGGCGGCAAACCCAGCCCCACGTCGGCGATCGTCGTGCGTTGGATCTCGTTGGCGCCGACGCTCAGCGTCGGGTGCAGCCGCTCCACCACCTCGTAGGCGAACCACTCGGGCAACGGTCCGCCGAACCAGCCCGGCGCGGTGAGCGCGTCGGATCCCAACACCGTCGTGCCGACGCGACCGATGCGCTGGAGCAGTTCGGTGACGAACACCTTGCTCACCGCGCCCTCGGTGAACGACGCGGCCCCGGCGTCCTGGAGCGCGATGACCCGCTCCACGTGCCCGACGGCGCAGAACCACTGCGTCACCAGCGACGGCGAGCGCGTCGCGCACCACCTGGTCGCGCGTGCCCGCGCAGTGGTCGAGCAGCGCTTCCAGCGTGCGCGTCGCCCAGCCCAGCCACGCCACCCCACTGCGCTCGGCCAGCAGCGCACCGCTGAGCTGTCGCCAGCCCGCGCCGATCTCGCCGAGCACGGCATCCTCGCCGACGCGCGCGCCGTCGAACCGAACCGTCGACAAGGTCCATCGGTTGGCGGTGGCATGGCGCTCGACCTCGACGCCCGGTGTCGTCATCTCGACCACGAACATCGACAAGCCCCGCTTGCCCGCGGACGCGGGTTCGGTGCGCGCGATGGTGCAGCACCAGTCGGCCTTGTGCGCGCCGGTGACGAAGACCTTCTCGCCGTCGAGGACGAAGCCACCGTCGTCGGGTGCGGCCGCGATCGTCTCGATGTTCGACAGGTCACTGCCCGCGCCCGTCTCGGTGTACGCGATGCACACGTTCACGGTGCCGGCGCACGCGGCGCGCACGATCGCGTCGCGCTGCTCGGGGGTCCCGAAGGCAGCGACCGTCGGCGCCACGAGCACCGCGGCGGTGTCGATGAGCGGCGCGTCGTGGTACGCGGCCTCGTAGCTGACCGCGGCCTGCCAGCTCGGCGGTCGTCCGCCGCCACCGAGCTCGACCGGCAGGCTGACGCCGAGGAACCCGGCGTCGCCGGCCGCCTGCAGCACGTCGCGCTCGAACGCCTCGTCCCACCCCGTGAGGTCGGAGAAGTCACGGGCGCCCGCGGTGAGGACCTCGGCGAGGAACGCGCGCACGTCGGCGCGGAACGCCTCGGTCTCCGGGTCGAAGGTGAGGCCGGGGAGCCCGCGCACGGTCGCGCCGGTCAGTGGCCGCGGGGCAGGCCGAGGCCGCGCTGGGCGATGAGGTTGCGCTGGATCTCGCTGGTGCCGCCGTAGATCGTGGTGACCGGCGCGAACCGGTAGCAGTACTCGTAGAACGCGCTGACGTCGGTGACGTCGTGCGCCTGCACGAGTCCTGCCGGTCCGGCGACGTCGACCAGTCGCTGCACCGAGCGCTGGAACGCCTCGGTGGCGAAGAGCTTGCTGGCCGCGCCCTCCACGCCGGGCAGACGTCCCGATGCCGCGACCCACGCAGCGCGGCTCGCGAGCAGGTCGGCGACCTCGGCGTCGATCGCCAGCCGGGCCAACGCGTCGCGCCGGGCCGGTTGTTCGAGCAACGGGCGACCGTCGTCATCGACCGCGCTCGCGCGCGTGCGCTTCGGCCTGCGCGAGCAGGCGTTCGGCGTCGCGCACACCACCGGCGACGCCCCGCTCGAACGACAATGCGACGAGCATCACCTGCCAGCCGCCGTCGACCTCGCCGACCCGCCACTCGTCGTCCACGTGCACGCCGTCGTAGAAGGTCATGTTGGTGCGCTTGCCCGACAGCGTGCGGATGGGCTGCAGCTCGAACCCCACGGCCGACGTCGGCACGAGGAAGAACGTGAGGCCGCGGTGCTTCGGCACGTCGAGGTTGGTGCGGGTGAGCAGGAACACCCACTCCGACTCCTCGGCCAGGCTGGTGAAGATCTTCTGGCCGTCGATGCGCCAGCCGTCGCCGTCGCGCACCGCGCGCGTGCGGGCGGCGGCGACGTCGGAGCCGGCGTCGGGCTCGGAGTAGCCGAGCGCGATCAACGACTCGCCGCTCAGCAGCTTGGGCAGGATCTCCCGCTGCTGCATCTCGTTGCCGGCGTGCGCGAGCACCGATGCGACCATCGTGCAGATGCTCATGCCGTCGTAGGGCGCGCCCGCGAGCTCCAGCTCCCGGAACAGCACCGCCAGCTCCTCGGGACCGCGGCCGCCACCGCCCAGCGCTTCGGGCAGGGCCTGGCGGATCCAACCCTGGTCGGCCATCGCGCGATGGAGCTCCCAGTCGTGCATCGTGCCGGTGTCGTGCGCGTGCTGGCGCCGCGCGTCGGTGTAGGTGCGCGCGACCAGCGCGCGCACCTCTTCGCCGAACTGCTCGGCGGCGGGCGACGGGGTGAAGTCCACGTCAGCTCGCGGTCGCCGGGACCGGCCCGTAGCGCAGGTCGGCGAGCCGCGCGTACTCGCGTCCGGGCTCGTCGAGCACGTTCGCCCAGCCCTTGGCGCGACGGTAGAAGAGCTGGATGTCGTACTCCTCCATGAACCCGTAGCCACCGTGGAAGTGCAGCGCGCGGTCCGACGCGCGCTGCGCCTGCTCGGCCGCGAACAGGAACGCCATCGCGCCGAGCTCGGCCGCGTCGTCGCGGTCGACGTCGTGGGCCCACGCGGCCTTGCGGGTGAGGAGCTGGGCGCCGTCGAGCGCGACGCTGACGTCGGCCAGCGTGTGCTGCAGTGCCTGGAACGACCCGATGGGCACGCCGAACTGCTCGCGCTCGCTCACGTAGCGCACCGCGATGTCGAGCGCGCCCAGGCCGAGTCCCACGAGCGCGGCGGCGGTGAGCACGCGCCACTCGTCGACGGCCTGACGGTGCAGCGCCTCTGCCGGCGCACCCGAAGCCAGCACGGCGCGCACCGCTGAGCTCGCGGTCGGCCAGGGGCGCGGACGCCAGGTTCGGCGACGTGCTGCGCCCGGCTCGCCGTCGGCAACCACGAGGTGCTCGCCGTCGAACGCGACCACGGTGGTCGCCACCGCGCCGGCGGGTACCAGGCGCGCCGTGCCGTCGGGCGCGGGTCGCAGCGCGAGGGTGGCGATGCGGGCGCCGTCGACCACCTCGGGCGGGAGCGCGTCGGCCCGGGCGAGGAGTCGGGCGGTCACCGCGTGCTCGACGAGGGGTGCGGGCGCGAGTCGCCGCCCGAGTGCTTCGACGGCCAGTGCGAGGTCGAGCAGGCGTGGCGCCGGCGCCGCCCGCGTCCTCGGGCACGGCCATGCCGGGCGCGCCCACGGCCACCAGTTGCGCCCAGAGCTCGGCCGAGAACCCCACCGGCTCGTGGTCACGCAGCCGGTCGAGCGGCACCGTGCGTTCGGCGAGTCCCCCGAACACGTCGACGATCGACTGCTGCTCGTCCGTCGGGTCGAGATCCACGAACTTCGTATATTACATACCGATGCTCGAGCCCACCTGCCTCGCCCCGCACGCCGTCGCGCGCGGAGCCGCCACCACGCCCGACGCGGTCGCGCTCGAGCACGTCGACGGCACCAGCCTCACCTACGCCGAGCTCGACCGTCGTGCCCGCGCCTGGGCCGGCGCGCTCGCGGCGCGCGGTGTCGGTGCGGGCGACCACGTCGCCACCATGCTCCCGAACACCTTCGACGCCCACCTCACGATGCTCGCGCTCGCCTGGTTGCGCGTCGTCGAGGTGCCGCTCGAACGTCGCGTTCACGGGGCGCATGCTCGCGTATTCGCTCGACCACGCCGACGTCAGCGACGCTCGTGGTCGCGCCCGAGTTCCACCCCGCGGTCGCAGCGGTCGAGGCCGAAGCACCCGATCTCGCCCGCATCGTGGTGCTCGACGACACGACGAGGGCCGAGCTCGACGCCGGGACACAAGACACGCTCGAGCTCGTCGGTCCCCAGTACCGCGACGTGCACTCGTTGATGTTCACGTCGGGCACCACCGGCCCGTCGAAGGCGGTCATCACGCCGTGGGCGGTGATGTACCAGTTCTGGTCGTGGGTACCCGATGACGCGCTCGATCTCGGGCGACGGTCTCTATTCCGCGATGCCGCTGTTCCACAACTCCGGTCGGTCGGCGTTCAACTACGCGATGGCGCGCAACGCGCGCTTCGTGCTCCGCGACCGCTTCAGCGCCAGTGACTTCTGGTCGGACGTCCGCGCCACCGGCTGCGTCACGGCCGCGCTGGTCGGGCCGATGACCGCGCTGCTCTACTCCGCGCCGCCGAAGGACGACGACGCCGACTCGCCGCTGCGCAACGTCGATCCTCGGCCCGATGATCCCCGAGATCGACGACTTCGAGCGCCGCTTCGGCGTGCGCGTCGCCACCGGGTACGGGCAGACCGAGACCGGCATGGCCGTCACCACCGGCTGGGACCACGGTCCCTGGGCGAACTGCGGGCGCATCCGCGAGGACTACCCGTGGCCGGAGGTGCGCATCGCCGACGAGTTCGACGAGCCGGTGCCCGACGGCGAGGTGGGGGAGATGCTCGTGCGCAGCGCCGAGCCGTGGGCGCTCAACGTCGGCTACTACAAGATGCCCGAGCAGACCGCGGCGGCGTGGCGCAACGGCTGGTTCCACACCGGCGACGCCTTCCGTCGCGACGAGGACGGCTGGTTCTACTTCGTCGACCGTCTCCGCGACACGATCCGTCGCCGGGGCGAGAACATCTCGTCGTTCGAGGTCGAGACGATCGTGGCCGAGCACCCGGCGGTGCGCGAGTGCGCCGCGATCGGCGTGCCCGCGCCGCTCGGCGAGGACGACGTGTTCGTCGCCGTGATCGTCGACGACCGCGGCCGCCTTCGACCCGGCGGAGCTCCTCGAGTTCCTCGAGTCGCGCATGCCGCGGTTCATGCTGCCCCGCTACGTCGAGGTGGTCGACGATCTCCCGCGCACCGAGGCATCGATGCGGGTCCGCAAGCACGAGCTGCGCAACCAGGGCGTCACCTCGACCACGTGGGACCGGACTGCCTCCTCTTGACGGCGCTGGCTGAACCGGCTCCGGCTGTGCGAACATGTGTTCGTGTCCGAGCGCCACGCATCCTGCATGCCGACCTCGACGCCTTCTTCGCGTCGGTCGAGCAACGCGACGACCCGAAGCTGCGGGGCAGGCCGGTCATCGTCGGGGGCGGCGTCGTGATGGCGGCCAGCTACGAGGCCCGGGCCCGCGGCGTGCGGGGCGCGATGGACGGCCGGCAGGCCCTGGCCCTGTGTCCCGACGCGATCGTGGTGCCGCCCCGCATGCACGCGTACTCCGACGCCAGCCGCGCCGTCTTCGCGGTGTTCGACGACACCACACCGTTGGTCGAGCCGCTCTCGATCGACGAGGCGTTCCTCGACGTCGGTGGCCTGGGCAAGGTCGTCGGGCGCGCCGGTCGACATCGCGGCTGCGCTGCGCGCCGCGGTGCGCGAGCGGGTCGGGCTCCCGATCACCGTCGGGGTCGCCCGCACCAAGTTCCTGGCCAAGGTGGCGAGTCGCGTGGGCAAGCCCGACGGACTCCTGCTCGTGCCACCCGAGCAGGAGCTCGCGTTCCTCCACCCGCTCGACGTCGACCGGCTCTGGGGCGTCGGGCCCAAGACCACCGCCAAGCTCCATCGAGCGCGGGATCACGCGCGTCGGCGAGGTCGCCGCACTCGACGAAGCGGTCCTGGTGGCGATGCTCGGCCCCGCGGCCGGGCACCACCTCCACGCGCTCGCGCACAACCGCGACCCGCGCCCGGTCGAGACGGGCCGGCGGCGGCGCTCGATGGGCGCGCAACGCGCGCTCGGGCGCGGTCGCCGCCCGCCCGAGGAGCTGCGGGCCATGCTCGACGGCCTGCTCGACGGCATCGCCCGTCGCCTTCGCACCGCGCGCGTCGTCGGCCACACCGTCGTTCTGCGCATCCGCTTCGACGACTTCACCCGCGCCACCCGGTCGTACACGTTGCCCACACCCACTGCCGACACCGCGCCCCTCCGTGACGCGGCGCGTCAGCTGCTCGACCACGCGCAGGCCCTCGTCGACGAGCGCGGGCTCACGCTGGTCGGCGTCTCGGTGTCGAACCTCAGCCCCGCCGACGCGGTGCAGCTCCCGCTCCCGCTCGACAGCGGGCATGGCGCCGCGCTCGACCTCGCGCTCGACGCGGTGCGCGACCGCTTCGGCAGCGCGTCGGTCGGGCGAGCGGCGCTGCTCGGCAAGGACCGAGGGTGGTCGATGCCGCTGCTACCAGACGGGTGATCGTCGTAGCCTCTGCGGCCATGGCAGAAGACATCTACACCGAACCCGAGCTCGATCCCGATGGGCTGGCGAACCTCGGCCCGCTCCGCGCGATGGCCGGCATCTGGGAGGGAACCGCGGGTGCCGACGTCCACCCGGTCGTCGAGGGCACCGAGGCCGACGTGTTCGTCGAGCGCTACGAGCTCCAGCCGATCGATCCGCAGACGAACGGACCGCAGTACTTCTACGGGCTGCGGTACCACACGCACATCACCAAGGTCGGCGAGGTGGAGACGTTCCACGACCAGGTCGGCTACTGGCTGTGGAACCCGGTCGAGCAGACGGTGACGCAGACGATCGCGATCCCGCGCGCGCAGGTCGCGCTCGCATCAGGGACCGTGTCGGCCGACGCCACGACCTTCACCCTGCGGGCGGAACGAGGGTCGACCGTCTACGGCATCTGCTCGAACCCGTTCCTCGAGCATGCGTTCACGACGATGTCGTTCGAGGTGACGGTCACGACCGACGCCGACGGCACGTGGGGTTACGACGAGGACACGATCCTGCAGGTCCTCGACCGCGCCGAGCCGTTCCACCACACCGATCGCCATGTCCTGCACCAAGTCGGTGAGCCGACCCCGAACCCGCTGGCGCGGTAGCCGTGCTGCCCGAGCGGGTGGCGCTGGCAACGGCGCGCGGTGTCGACGCCGGCTTCACCATGTCGTGCGAACCCTCGGTCGGTCAGCTCCTCTCGGTGCTCGCCGCCGCGACGCCACCGAACGGTCGCATCCTCGAGCTCGGCACGGGATGCGGCGTCGGGCTCGCGTGGATCGTCGACGGTCTCACCGGGCGCGCCGACGTCGAGGTCACGTCGATCGAGCTCGACCGCGTGACCGCCGACGTGGCGCGTCGGAGTGAGTTGCCGCTCGGTGTCTCCATCGTCGACGGCGACGCGGTCGAGTCGCTGCCGCGACTCGGCGGGTTCGACCTCGTCTTCGCCGACGCACAGGGCGGGAAGTGGGACGGGCTCGACCTCACGATCGCCGCGGTGCGGCCCGGCGGCGTGCTCGTTGTCGACGACATGACCCCACCGGATTGGGAGAGCGACGAGCACCGCACCAAGACCGCGGAAGTGCGCGAGCGCCTGCTCGCGCACCCGGACCTTGTCGCGGTCGAACTCGCCCACGGAAGCGGCGTCATCCTCTGTACGCGCCGGCACTAGCCGCGGTTGCGCCACCACGACAGGAACACGGGTACGCCGATGAACGCGATCATCACAGACGCGACGAGGAAGACCGGGACGAGCTCCACTCAGCGCAGGTCGAAGCGATCGAGCTCCATGACCTTCACCCACGCCGCAACGAAGTCGCGGACGAACCGCTCGTCACCGTCGCTCTCTGCGTACACCTCGGCGAGTGCCCGCAACTGCGAGTGCGAGCCGAACACGAGGTCGACCGCGGTCGCGGTCCACTTCACGTCGTCGGTGTCGCGGTCGCGACCTTCGTAGACCTCGTGTGCCGTCGGCGACGGCGTCCACACCGTCGCCATGTCGAGCAGGTTCACGAAGAAGTCGTTGGTGAGGACACCGGGCCGGTCGGTGAACACGCCGAGCTGGGAACCGCCGGTGTTCGCTCCGAGTGCCCGCATCCCGCCGACCAGCACCGTCATCTCCGGCGCGGTGAGCGTGAGCAGGTTGGCCCGGTCGAGCAGCCGTTGCTCGGGTGGCAACTTGTCGCCCGCCCGCACACAGTTGCGGAACCCGTCGCCCATCGGCTCGAGCACCGCGAACGCCTCCACGTCGGTCTGCTCCTGCGTGGCGTCGGTGCGCCCCGGTGAGAACGGCACGGTCACGTCGTGACCTGCAGCCTTCGCGGCCTGCTCGATCGCGGCGCTCCCGGCGAGGACGATCAGGTCGGCCAGTGACACCTGCGCGCCACCCGCGGCGTTGAAGTCGCGTTGGATCCCCTCGAGCGCCGGGAGGGCGCTCGCCAGCGCGGTCGGGTCGTTGGCTTCCCAGTCCTTCTGCGGCGCGAGCCGGATGCGCGCGCCGTTGGCGCCGCCCCGCTTGTCGGTGCCACGGAAGCTCGCCGCCGACGCCCACGCGGTGGCAACCAGCTGCGAGACCGACACACCCGACTCGAGCACCTTCGCCTTGAGCGCTGCGATGTCGTCGGCGCCGATCGTCGCGCCGACGGGTGCCGGGACCGGGTCCTGCCACAGCTGGGGCTCGGCCACCCACGGGCCCAGGTAGCGCGACACCGGACCCATGTCGCGGTGCAGCAGCTTGTACCACGCCTTCGCGAACGCGTCGGCCAGCTCGTCGGGGTGCTCGTGGAACCGCTTCGAGATGGGTGCGTAGACCGGGTCGAAGCGCAGCGCGAGGTCGGTGGTCAGCATCATCGGCGCGTGGCGCTCGGTGGCGTCGTGCGCATCGGGCACCGTGCCCTGGGCCTCCGGATCCTTCGGCGTCCACTGGTGCGCGCCCGCGGGGCTCGTCGTGAGCTCCCAGTCGTACGCGTAGAGGTTGTCGAGGAAGCCGTTGTCCCATTGTTTCGGGTTGTTGGTCCACGCGCCCTCGAGCCCGCTGGTGACCGCATCCGCACCCACGCCGGAGCCGTGGCGGTTGTGCCACCCGAGACCCTGCGCGTGCACGGGGCAGCCCTCGGGTTCCGGCCCGATGTCGTCGGCACTGTTCGCGCCGTGGCACTTCCCGAACGTGTGGCCGCCGACGATGAGCGCGACGGTCTCCTCGTCGTTCATCGCCATGCGCGCGAACGTCTCGCGGATGTCGTGCGCGGCGGCGAGGGGATCGGGGTTGCCGTTGGGTCCCTCCGGGTTCACGTAGATGAGGCCCATCTGCACGGCGCCGAGCGGGTTCGCGAGGTCGCGGTCGCCGCTAGTAGCGCTCGTCGCCGAGCCACGTGTCCTCGGGTCCCCAGAAGATCTCCTCCGGCTCCCAGATGTCGGGCCGGCCGAACCCGAAGCCGAACGTCTCGAAGCCCATCGACTCGAGCGCGACGTTGCCGGCGAACACGAGCAGGTCGGCCCACGAGAGCTGCTGGCCGTACTTCTGCTTGATCGGCCACAGCAGTCGACGGGCCTTGTCGAGGCTGGCGTTGTCGGGCCAGCTGTTGAGCGGGGCGAAGCGCTGCGCGCCCTGACCGCCACCGCCGCGACCGTCTTCGATGCGGTACGTGCCGGCGGCGTGCCACGACATGCGGATGAAGAGCGGGCCGTAGTGCCCGTAGTCGGCGGGCCACCACTCCTGCGAGTCGGTCATCAGCGCGACGAGGTCCTGCTTCAGCGCGTCGACGTCGAGGCTGCGCGAACTCCGCCGAGTAGTCGAAGTCGCCGCCCAACGGGTTCGCCGCCGGCGAGTGCTGGTGCAACACGGAGAGGTCGAGCTGGTTCGGCCACCAGTCGCGGTTCGACCGCGGGCGGTGCGTCTCGGGAGTTGGGGACGGGATGACGGGGTTCTCGCTCTCGCTGCCGTGTTCAGTCACGTCGGTGCTCCTCTTCGTCGGGGGACGGGTTCAGGTCGAAGTTGTCGCCGCGCACTCGGGGCATCGGCCCCAGTAGATGACCTCGGCTTCGTCGATCTCGAAGCCCGCGTCGTCGGCGGCCGTGAGGCACGGGCCGGTCGCCGACCGCGCAGTCGACGTCGACGGTGCGGCCGCACGTGCGGCAGATCAGGTGGTGGTGGTTGTCGCCGGCGCGCGTCTCGTAGCGCGCCGGGCGAACCCGCGGGTTGGATGCGCCGCACCAGTCCCTTGTCGGTGAGCGCGGCGAGCGCGTCGTAGACCGCCTGCTTGGAGATGGTGCCGAGCTCCGCGGTGACGATCGCGTGGAGCTCGTCGGCGGGGCTGTGGGGACGCGCCGACACCGCCGCGGAGCACCGCCAGCCGCTGGGCCGTCACCTGCAGACCGTGCTCACGGAGGAGGGACGCGCCGTCGGGCATGCCGCCAAGCTACCTCCAGATTCTGGAATGAGTCAAGATCTAGTCAGGTTCCGGAATCGGTCGTCGGCTCGCCGGTCCTAGGCTCCCGGAGCCATGACCGACCGAACCTTCTTCTCCGACGACGAGTGGACGGCGCTGAGCCAGGCTCCGCTCCACGTGACCGTGGCCGTGGTGGCGGTCGCCGAGCACGGCCCCATCTCGTTGCTCAAGGAGGCGTCGGCCACGGCGAAGTCGCTGGCCCGCCCGGGCGACCACGGTCCCGCCACCGAGCTGATCGCCGCCATCGCCCACGAGGCGCAGGGCCACGACGCCCGCCACGCGGCGAAGGGCGACCGCGGGTCGTCGCCGGACCAGGTGATCGACGAGGCGCTCGCCGAGCTGCAGCCCGCCGTCGCCGCGATCGCCAAGCTCCCGATCGCGGAGGCCGCCGAGGTCCGTTCCTGGCTCATCGACCTGGCGAACAACGTGGCCGCAGCCGCCAAGGGCACCAACGAGAAGGAAGCGGCCGTCGTCGAGCGCATCCGGGTCGCGCTCGGCGCGCCAGCCGTCGTCCAGCTGACGCTCAGCCCGCGAGGCGCGCCTCGAGGCCCTTCCGGACCGCCGGCCACTCGTCGCGGACGATCGAGTAGTACGCGCTGTCGCGGACACCGCCGTCGCTGGCGCGGCACGTGCGCGCGGCGGAGGCCTTCGAACTGCGCACCCACTCGCTCGATCGCGGTGCGCGACCGCGTGTTGCGCGCGTCGGTCTTGAACGTGATGCGCTCCACGCCCCAGGTGTCGAACGCGTGGCTGAGCATGAGGAGCTTGGCCTCGGTGTTCACCGCCGTGCGCTGCACCGAGGCCGCGAGCCAGGTGGCCCCGATCTCCGCGGTCACCGGCGTGCCCCGCGCCGGGAGTGGGGGACCACCCACCCGGCGGTCGGGGCCCCAGTCGTCGAGATCGAGGAACCGGGTGCTGCCGACGATCCGACCGCCGTCGGTGAGCGTGGTCACGAACGGGAGGGCCCAGCCGGCCTGCTCGTCGGCCAGGACCCCCTCGACGTAGTCGCGCATCGCGACCTCACCGTCGGGCACGGGTGTGAACCCGTACGTGGAGCGGTCCTCGCTCGCGGCGGCGACGAGCCCGTCGACGTCCTCGATCGTCATCGGTCGCAACGTCACCACGTCACCGGTCAGCACCACCCGTTCGGCCATGCGCCACATCGTGCTCGGTCGCGCACCAGTGCGAGCCGATCGATTTTCGCTACAGGTCGTGCCCAGCCCTCGTCGCGGTCGGAGCGGGCGGGCTGGCGGCCGATGCGCATGGGCGACAGCGGCGCGTCGACCACGAGGAAGCGGTGCCACTGCTCGCTGAGCTCGTAGGTGCGCGTCCGCCAACGCTGCAGCGGGCTGTCCTTCCGTTCTGCCTGCTCGGTCTCGGCCCAGCTCTCCCACGTGGGGATCGCCCAGTGCAGGAAGCACTCCGACTCGTTGACCATGGCGGTCTCCCACGCGCCGCAGAGCTTCCAGCCGAACTCCTCGTAGACCGGGATCGCCTCCTCGGCGACGATCTCGAGGAAGTCGCGCGCGGTGCCCATGGGCACGTGGATCTGCTCGTGCGCGTAGGTCTCACCCTTGACGCCGGCGTCGACGAGCTCGGTGATGGTCGGCGACCACGGTGCCGGGACGAGCACGCGGTCGTCACCGTGGCGGCGGTAGTTCGACGCCTCGGCCCACCACTTCGCGAGCTTCGGGTCCTGCAGGGTCGAGTGACCGAGCTCGAAGCGGAACGACGTGGCCAGGCCGTCGAAGCCGCGCTCCTCCCACAAGTTGAGGACCTCGGGCCACCCGCGCGTCGTGCCGACGACGCCCCACACGCCGAAGCACAGCTGGTTGCGGTCCTCCTGCGCCATCGGGCTGAAGTTCGCCGTCATGTGGTGCATGTAGTTCGCGCGGTTGTGCCCGATGATGTCGATGAACTCGTGGATGTAGACGTTCTCGTTCACGAGCTACAGAACTAGCACGTACGATCCCCCAGGTGACCAGCGACGACGAACGGATCGCCCTCTTCCTCGACTACGAGAACCTCGCCATCGGGGCGCGCGATCTCACGGGCGGTGCGCTCGACTTCCGGCCCATCGCCGACGCGCTTGCCGAGCGGGGACGCGTCGTCGTGCGGCGGGCCTACGCCGACTGGTCGTACTTCGAGGAAGACCGGCGCATGTTGACGCGCCACCAGGTGGAGCTCATCGAGATCCCGCAGCGCATGGGCATGGTGCGGAAGAACGCCGCCGACATCAAGATGGCGGTCGACGCGGTGGAGCTGAGCTTCGAGCGCGACTACATCACGACCTTCGTCCTCGGTACCGGCGACAGCGACTTCACGCCGCTCGTCCACAAGCTGCGCGAGCTCAACAAGCGCGTCATCGGGATCGGGGTGGAGGCGTCGACCTCGGCGCTCCTGCCCGCGGCGTGCGACGAGTTCCTCTTCTACGAGCGTCTCGAAGGCGTCGAGGCGAAGAAGCCGGTGAAGCGCGCGACCAAACGTGGGACCGGGCGCGCGGCCAAGACCACGGCGGCGGAGGAGCCCGAGTCGGAGGTCGTCGTCCCCGCGGAGGAGACCGACCTCGACGCGCTCGTCACCCGCACGTTGGCGGGTCTCGAGCGCAGCAGCAGCGGTCCCGTGCTCGCGTCGATGCTCAAGCGCGCGATCCTGCGCAAGCAGCCGACGTTCAGCGAAGCCGACCATGGGTTCCGCACCTTCGGCGAGCTCCTCCGCACGCTTGCCGAGCGCGGTGTGGTCGCGGTGAACCAGGGGACCGCACCCGGTGACCCCGAGGTCACGATCGCCACCGTCGGCGGCGACGAGGACGCCGCGTTCACGCTGCTGCGCGCGACGGTCGAGCGGCTCACGGCGAAGGGTCCGGTGCACCTCTCGGGCCTCAAGACACAGGTGCGCAAGCAGCAGCCCGACTTCAGCGAGAAGCGGTTCGGCTACGGCGGGTTCCTGCAGTTCGTGCGCGCGGCACGGGCGCGCGGGTTCGTGGAGATGGAGAGCGACACCGACGCCGACGACTACATCGTGCGGCCGGGAGCCACCACCCCCGGAGCCTGACCCAGGCGATGTGACAAGCTGCGCCGATGCGCATCGGGCTGTTCATCAGCGACGTCAGCGGCGAGCAGACGACCATCGAGGAGCTGCTCGCCAACGCACGCACCGCCGAGGCGCTCGGGTTCTCGACCGGCTGGGTGCCCCACATCCCGTGGAGCCTCGACGGGCTGACCGCGCTCGCGCTCGCGGGGCAGGTCACCAACCGGATCGAGCTCGGCACCGCCGTGATGCCTACCTACCCGCGGCATCCGATGGCGATGGCCCAGCAGGCGATGTCGACCCAGGCCGCGACCAACGGCCGCCTGGTACTCGGCATCGGGCCGTCGCATCCCGTCGTCATCGAGAGCATGCACGGACTCGAGTATGCCCGGCCCGCGCACCACACGCGCGAGTACGTCGAGGTGCTGCGGGCCGCGTTCGCGGGCTCGGGGCACGTGGAGTACCGCGGCGAGATGTTCGGGTTCTCGTCGATGCTCACCGTGCCCGGTTCAACGCCGGCGCCGATCATGATCGCCGCGCTCGGCGCCGAAGATGCTCGAGCTCGCGGGCGAGCTCACCGACGGCACGATCACCTACTGGGCCAACGAGCGCGCCGTCGGCGACCACATCGTGCCGGGCATCACCGCCGCCGCGGAAGCCGCGGGGCGGCCGGCACCCCGGGTGGTCGTCGGACTCCCGGTGGCGGTCGTCGACGACGCCGACGCCGGTCGTGCACGGGCGGAGAAGCTCTTCGCCAGCTATCTCAACATCCCCACCTACCAACGCATCCTCGCCCGCGGCGGCGATGACACCAGCCCGGCCGATGTCGCCATCATCGGCACCGAGGCGGAAGTCACCGAACGGTTGCGGAGCTACGCGGCGGCCGGTGCGACGGATCTCTGCGCGACCGCGCTCGGCCTCGACGACGATCGCGACGCATCGCAGCGACGCACCATCGAGCTGCTCGCGTCGCTCACCCCCGAGTTCCCGGAGCAGGAGCACGCATGACCAAGGAAGTCCGGCTCGAGTACGACGGGCCGATCGCGATCATCACGAACGACAACGTCGAGAAGCACAACGCCTTCGACGACGACATGGACCTGCAGCTGTTCGCCGCGCTGGGCGAGCTCAAGGAACGGCCCGATGTGCGCGCCATCATCTGGCGGGGCGAGGGCAAGTCGTTCTCGTCCGGTCGTGACGTCGGCGCGATCGGTGGTGGTGACGTGGAGCTCACGCACCACGAGCTCATGGCGCGTGGCCACCGGGGGATCCTGCAGGTCTTCGACATCGAGGCGCCGATCATCGTGGCGATGCACGGTTGGTCGATCGGGGCGTCGTTCCAGCGTGCGCTGCTGTGCGACATCCGCATCGCCGCTGAGGGCGCGCGGTTCATGCTCCCGGAAGCGACGCACGGCGTGATCCCCGACACCGGTGGCGTGGGACGGCTGTTCCAGATCTGTGGCCCCGGCGTGGCGTCGGACCTCGTGCTCACCGGGCGACCGATGCAAGCCGACGAGGCGTACGCGCACGGGGTCGTGTCGCGGGTGGTCCCCGCCGACGAGCTCGACGCCACCGCGCGCGAGATGGCCGAGAAGATCGCGGCGTCGCCCGCGGTCACGATCAAGATGGCGCGGCGGGTGCTGGCGCACCTGTCGGAGGCCGAGGTCCGCTCGTCGATGGCCGACGAGATGATCTACCAGACCTTCATCGCCAAGTCCGACGACCTGGCCGAGTTCCGCGCCGCGCGCGCCGAAGGCCGCGATCCGCACTTCACCGGGAGCTGATTGACCCATGTCCGACGTGTACGACCTGCCCGGACTGCCCGCGCCGCCGGAGTTGGGCGCGAGCGCGTTGCCCGCGGGCACCTACGACGGCGTCGCGGTGTTCGTCACCGGTGCCGGCACCGGCCTGGGCAAGGCCATCGCGCTGGAGTTCGCGCGCCTCGGCGCGTCGATCGTGATCGCCAGTCGCAAACCCGAGCACCTCGAAGCCGGCCACGAAGCGGTCGCCGCGCTGGGCGTGCCGGTGACGACGGTGGGCTGCGACATCCGTGATCCCGAGCAGATCAGCGCCGCGTTCGACGCCGCGACCGAGGCCTACGGGCTGCCCGGCGTGCTGATCAACAACGCGGCCGCCAACTTCCCGGTGCCGGCCGAGGACATGTCGGCCAACGCGTGGCGCACCGTCGTCGACATCACGCTCAACGGCACGTTCTTCTGCGCGCGCGAGTTCGCGCGCCGTCACCTCGAGGCGGCCACCCCGGGTTCGATCGTCAACGTGGGTGCGTCGTACGCGTGGACCGGTGGTCCCGGGTTCGCGCACAGCGCCGCGGCCAAGGCGGGCGTGAAGAACATGACCGAGACCCTGGCGGTCGAGTGGGGTCCCTACGGCATCCAGGTCAACGGGCTCGTCCCGGGCCTGTTCCCGCACGAGGACATGACCGCCGACATCAGGGGCAACCTCGACCGCACCAAGGAGAAGGACGTCGTGCAGCCGGCGCTGCGCGTCGGGCAGGTGCGGGAGCTGGGCTGGGCGGCGACCTTCCTCGCGTCTCCGTACGCGCGCTTCATCTCCGGGCACACGCTGGTGGTCGACGGCGCCAACTGGCAGCGCCGGTTGCTCACCAACCCGCCGGTCGTCACCGTGCGCGAGCAGATGGGCAAGGGTCCGTTCGAGCCGTGAGCGGTCGGTGATCGTCGACACGCACGTCCACGTGATCGCGAGCGACGAGGCGCGCTTTCCACTGCGACCGTCGGGCGTGGGCTCGCAGTGGTTCCGCGAGCATCCGGTGACGGCGGAGGAGTACCTGGCGACCGCGACCGCCGCCGGCGTCGACGCCGCGGTGCTGGTGCAGGCCCACGGTGCGTACGGCAGTGACAACGCGTACGTGCTCCACGCGCTGCGGGTCGCGCCCGAGCGCGTGGTCGGTGTCGTGATCGTCGACCCCGAGGATCCCGACCCGGCGGCGCGGTTGCGTGAGCTGGCGGCCGTGCCCGGATGTCACGGGGTGCGCCTGTTCGGCATCGGGCCCGAACCCCCGGAATGGTTCGAGGGTGATGTGGGTGTCGCACTGTGGGACACCGCAATCGACCTCGATCTGCGCATCGTCGCCACGCTTCTCGCGCCCGACCTGCCCCGACTCGCCACGATGCTGGCGCGCCACCCCGGTGCGCCCGTCGTCCTCGACCACTGCGGTTTCCCGGACCTGCGCGACGGTCCGTCGTTCCCGGGACTCACGCCGGTGCTCGCACTGGCCAGGCACGTCGGCCTGCACCTCAAGGTGACGTCGCACGTCCTGGAAGCCGCGGGAGCCGACGCGCCGGCGCTCGTCGAACGGCTGGCCGCCACGTTCGGCGCCGACCGCCTGGTGTGGGGCTCCGACTACCCGCAGACCCACGACCGCAGCTACGCGGAGCTCGTCGCGCTGGGCCGAGCCGCCTGTGAGGAGCTCACGGAGTCCGATCGCGCGAGGGTCCTCGGTGGGAACGCGCTGCGCCTCTGGCCTCAGCTCGCGGGTGCGAGCGCGTCGGCGTAGATCGCGATCATCCGCCGGTAGCTCTCGCGTACCGAGGCGGGACGCCGCATCACGCCCGCGTGGTCGAGCGTGAGGAACCCGTGGATGCCCGACCACACCGCGCGGTGCGCGTGCACCTCGTCGGCGCCGGTGAGGCCGAACGACTCCAGCACTCGCGTCAACGCCTCCGCGGCCCGCAGGTTGGCCTCGCGCAGCTCGTCGTCGTCGCCGGGGTCGCGGATCGTCGCCGCGTAGCGACCGGGGTGGGCGCGCTCGTAGTTCCAGTAGGCGTCGGCGATCGCTTCGAGCGCCGCGTGACCGGACCGGCCGATCACCGACGAGCGGAGCTCGTCGCCGAGGGTGCGCACCGAGTCGAGCGCGAGGTCGCGCAGCAGGCCGTCGAGCCCGTCGACGTGCGCGTACAGCGACTGGCTGCGGATCCCGAGGCGCGACGCCAACCGGGCCAGGGTCAGCGCCTCGACTCCCGACTCGTCGACCAACTCGCCGGCCGCCTCGACGACCGCGTCGTGGTCCAGTCCCACCTGGGTCGCCATGTGCCTCCATGTGGCCGACATCGGTCGGTTCGATTGACAGTCTGACGCGATGAGAAATATACCTGAGGCCATCAGGACGCCCGCTCGCACCGACTCCACCGCGCCCGGTTTCGTCGTCGTCTTCGTCGGGCTCCAGATCGGGATGATGATCTCGGGCATCGACGGGACGATCGTGGCGACCGCGCTGCCGTCGATCGTGCGCGACCTCGGCGGGGTGTCCGGCATCGCGTGGGTCGTGAGCGTGTACCTGCTGTTCCAGGTGGCGACCATGCCGCTCTACGGCAAGATCGGCGACGTCTACGGCCGCAAGCGCGTGCTGCTGTTCGCGATCGGCTTGTTCGTGCTCGGATCGATGGCGTGCGGGCTCGCGCAGTCGATGCCGATGCTGCTCGTGGCTCGCGCGGTGCAGGGCATCGGCGGCGGTGGTCTGCCGGTGCTCGGCATGGCGATCCTGGGCGACCTCGTCCCGCCCCGTCAGCTCGGGCGCTGGCTGGGGTACCAGGGGATGCTGTTCGCGGCGGCCGTCGTCGTCGGTCCGCTGGTCGGCGGCCTGTTCGTCGACCACCTCAGCTGGCGGTGGGCGTTCTTCATCAACGTCCCCTTCGCGATCGCGTCGGTGGCGATCCTCGTGCCGCGGCTGCACCTCCCGTTCCGACGCGTGCAGCATTCGATCGACTACCTCGGGTCGGCGCTGCTGACGATCGCCCTGGCATCGCTCGTCGTGCTCGCAACCGCGGGCGGCAAGGACGTCGACTGGGTGTCGCCCGAGTCGGGTGCGCTGGTGCTCCTCTTCGTGGTGTGCGTCGTGGCGTTCGTGTGGCGTCAGCGCCACGCGGCCGAGCCGTTCGTGCCGCTGCGCTTGTTCCAGAACCGCGTGCTGCGGATCGGGGCACCGGTGAACTTCACGTCCGGCCTGCTCTTCTACCTCGGCGTGTTCTTCCTCCCGGTGTTCTTCCAAGAGGTCGCCGGCGTCGACGCCACCGCGTCCGGCCTGCTGCTCATCCCGTTCATGATCGGCACCGCGATGTCCACGACCTTCGCCGGACATCGCGTCGAGCGGACCGGCCGCTACCGCGCCTGGCCGATCCTCGGCGGTGTCGCGATGACGGTGGGTGCGCTCGCGCTCACCACCGTCGGCCTCGACACGTCGGTCGCGATCGTGGCCGGCTTCGGCACGATCGTCGGCATCGGCATCGGGTTCGCCATGCAGACGTCGATCCTCGCGGTGCAGAACGCGGTCGACATGGCCGACATGGGCATGGCCACCTCGACTGCGCTGTTGGCCCGCACGCTGGGCGGCACGATCGGAGTGCCGTTGTTCGGCGCGGTCCTCGCCGCGGGGCTGCCCGCGCACGATGCCACTGCCGCTCAGTACGCCGACGCGTTGCCCTGGGTGTTCGCCAGTGCGGTGCCGGTCGGGTTGCTGGCGATCCTGTTCGGGTGCCTGCTCCCGCAGCGACCGCTGCGCGGCCCGGCCGAGGTCACCGTCGACACGGTGGTCACCCCCGGCTGACCCCCCGTTTTGGCGCCCCTCAAACCGCTCATATGGCGGTTCAGCGGCGCCAAAACGTCAGGAGGAGGAGGAGGCGGGGGTGCCGTGACGGCCGGCGCCGCCGGCGAAGCGGGTCGCGCCGTCGAGCGCACCGGGCGCGCGCAGGGTGTCGATGCCGAGCTCGGTCTCGCGCCGCAGCGCGTCGGCGAGCGTGAGGTCCCCCTGCGCGTACACCGACGCGCGGTCGTTGCGCAGGCACTCCTGGGGGAGCGCGGCGAGCTCGGTCGCCAGCGCGACGGCGGCGTAGCGGGCGGTGCCCGACGGCACGACCCGCGTGACCAGACCCAACCGCAGCGCCTCGTCGGCGTGGACCGCGCGCCCGGTGAGGATCAGGTCGAGCGCGGGGCCCTGGCCGATGATGCGCGGCAGACGCACCGTGCCACCGTCGATGAGCGGGACGCCCCACCGCCGGCAGAACACACCGAACACCGCGTCGTCGGCGGCGACGCGCAGGTCGCACCACAGCGCGAGCTCGAGCCCACCGGCGACCGCGTGACCCTCGACCGCGCCGATCACGGGCTTCCGGAGCAGCATGCGGGTGGGTCCCATCGGGCCGTCACCATCGAGCGCGACCCGGTTGATCCGCGCGCCGCCGGGCTCGGCCATCGCCTTGAGGTCGGCACCGGCGCAGAACGTGCCGTGCGCGCCGGTGAGCACCGCGGTCGCGAGCGCGTCGTCGGCGTCGAAGCGGGTGAACGCGTCGACGAGGGCCTCGGCGGTCGGCCGATCGACCGCGTTGCGGGCGTCGGGCCGGTCGATGGTGACGATCGCGACCGGCCCCTCGACCTCGTATCGCACCGTCATGCGCGTGGTCCCCTCAGTACACGATCACGCTGCGCAGCGCGATCACCACGACGGTGAGCAGGATGTCGCACCCGATGGCGACCGCGGCGACGACGGGACTCCAGCGATGTTGGAGCCGCACCGCCTCGGTGCCGCCGATCCCCAGGCGTTCACCGAGCCGGGGGAGCAGCGTGGGCACGGTCACCAGCCACACCACGATGGCGAGCTGGCCGCACGCCAGCGGGATGCCGGAGCCCGTGGCCAGCGCGACGACGGCGGTGACGAGCAGGATGAGCACCGGCGCAGCCATCTGCGCGAGCACGAAGCGCAGGCGCGTTCCCACTGACGCCGGCGCCGGTTCGTCGCTGCTGAACGACACCGGCACCTCGAGCGACGCCGACACCTCGGCCGGCTCGATCGCGTGGCGCGCACAACGGCGGCACGAAGGCACCAGCCCCCCGAAGCGGCGGTGCGCGAAGGTCTCGGCCCGCTTGCCGCAGCGGACGCAGACGCCGTGGAACTGCACCTGGGTCACCCGCTGGTGACTGGCGCGATACCCGTGGTCGTGCTCGATCACGCGACCCGCGAGCTCGACGTCGAGCACCGCGAGCTCGGGTTCGTCGGCACCGAGTCGCCAGAGCTGGCTCTCGTCGGCGACCGCGTAGAAGCCGCAGCTGCAGTCGGAGTCGGGCGCGTCGTGGTCGGAGAGCGCGCAGGTGGCGTGGGCGAGCGCCCCGTAGGCCTCACCCAGCTGGCGATAGAACGCCGGCCGCAGCACGACCCGGTCCTGCTCCACGCCGAGGCGAGCCAGCTTGCGGGCCGCGATCGGCGTCGCGAACACGTCCCACGGCAGGCTCGGCCCGTTCATGGGCGTCCCGCGGGGACGGGCTCGGGCTCGGCCGGGGTGACGACCGGCTCGGGCTCTGGTCGAGGCTCTTCGATGGGCGTCGCCGGCGGCGGCACCGGGATGTGGATCTCCCGCTTCGGTTCGCCGATCCGTCCCATGCGACTCCTCCGGGTTCGGACTGTCAGCTGCGCACGTCCGGGAGCACATTCTCCGCGACGTCGCGCATCGTGTCGAGGGTCTCCTCGCGGGAGTCACGGTGGAGCCCGACCTGCACGTGATCGACGCCGATCTCCCGGTACTGCCCGAGCAGCTCGGCCAGCGACCGGTCGCTGCGCACCGGGGTGCTCGTGAACAGCTGGAGCGACGAGGGGTCGCGGCCGCTGCGTTCCGCCGCCTCGCGGACGCGGGGCCAGTGCTCGACCACCCGTTCGGGCGACATCTGGGCGGCGATCCAGCCGTCGCCGATCCGACCGGCGCGCTCGAGTGCGATGTCGGAGTGGCCACCGATCAGGATCGGGATCGGACGCTGCACGGGGCGCGGCTCGGGGTCCATCGGGGGCAGGTCGTGGAACTCGCCGTGGAACTCGACCAGGTCACCCTCTGCGCACCACAGCGCGCGCATCAGTGCGATGTGCTCCTCGCTGCGGGCACCGCGACGATCCCAGGGCATGCCCATGGCTTCGGCCTCTTCGCGCAGCCAGCCGACTCCGACGCCGTAGACGACCCGTCCGCCGGAGTACACGTCGAGCGTCGCCAGCGCGCGGGCGTTGTGCACCGCGTTGCGGATCGGGAGCACGGCGACCGCGGTGCCGAGGCGCACCCGTTCGGTGAACCCGGCGACCCACGTGAGGGTGGTCATCATCTCGTAGTTGGGCGACAGCAACCCCGACACCGCGTCGTCGCCGATCTTCGCCGGCTTGCGCCCGAGCGTGTAGTCGGAGTCGGTGTGGTGCGGCATCACCAGGTGGTCGACGCCCCACAGGCTGTCGAAGCCGAGCTGCTCCGCGGTCGTGCAGTACTCGCGCACCCATTCGGGTGACGCGTGCCGACCGGTGTGGGGGATGGTGATGCCGACGTCCATGGGTTACCCGGTCTCGTACGCGCCGAGATCGACGCGCTCGGTGCGCTGTTGATAGGAGCTCATCGAACCGGGCCACTGGGTGACGATGCGATCGCCGACGCGGTAGTAGCCGTTGACCCTCGCCTGCCACACCTCGACCTCGTCGAGCGCGCGCTGGACGGCGTCGTTGTACTCGTCCATCACGTCGCGCTTCACGTCGACCCAGGCGAGGTCGTGCGCGTCCATCGCGTCGAGCATCTCCATGACGTAGTGCACCTGGCATTCGATCATGTAGATGATCGACCCGTTGTTGGTGTTCGGTCCGTAGAGCATGAACACGTTCGGGAAGCCGCTGGTGGTGATGCCCAGGTACGCCTGCGGCCCGTCGGCCCACGCGTCGTCGATGTCGAGACCCTTGCGGCCGATCACGTCGAGCGCGGCGAGGAACTTGGTGGTGGTGAACCCGGTGGCGAGGATGATGGTGTCGACCTCGCGCGTCGTGCCGTCGGCGGAGACGATGCCGTGCTCGGTGATCTCGGTGATGGCGTCGGTGACGAGGTTCACGTGAGGCAGGTTGAACGTGGGGTAGTAGAGGTTCGACGCCAGGGGCCGCTTGGATCCGTACGGTCCGACCGGGGTGAGTCGAGCGCGCAGCTCCTCGTCCTCGACCAGCGCGATGTTGCGCCGCCCGTACTCCTCGTACAGCGACCGCCGCTCGGTGTCGGAGAATGTGAGGTTGGGGTCGATGGTGTTGAAGATCTCGTCGCGCGACACCTTCAGCGTGTCGGGTTGGGCGGCGAAGGTCGCGAGCTCCTCCTCGGTGTACGGGTCGTCGTCCTTGGGTGACACCCAGTTCGCGGTTCGCTGGTACACGTCGAGCGACGCGACGATCGGCGCGATCTCGGGGATGAGCTGCACCGCGCTCGCGGCGCTCCCGATGACCGCGACGCGCTCGCCGCTGAGGTCGTGGTCGTCGACCCATTGCGCGGAGTGGAACACCGTGCCGTGGAACCGGTCGAGCCCGGGCACGTCCGGTTCGACGGGTTCGCCGAACATGCCGACCGCGCTGACGACGATCTCCGCGTCGACCGTCTCGCCGTCGCCGACGGTCAGGTGCCACACCGACTCGTCGTCGTCCCACTCCATGCGGTGGACCGCCGTGCTGAGCCGGATGTGGGGTTCCAGGCCGAACCGGTCGACGATGTCCTCGAGGTACGCCTTGATCTCGGGTTGGCGCGCGTAGCGGCGGGACCACGCCGGGTTCGGCGCGAAGGAGAAGGAGTAGAGGTGCGACTTGATGTCGCACTCGGCGCCCGGGTAGCGGTTGTGGAACCAGGTGCCGCCGATGCCCGGCGCCTTCTCCAGGATCACGAAGTCGTCATGGCCCCGGGCGAGCAGCGACACCGCGGTGGCGATGCCGCCGGGGCCGGCACCGATGATCGCGACACGACGCGAGCGCCGGGGTTGGTCCTCGCTCGCGTCGTGCGCCATCGTTCACTGCTCCTGTCGCTCACCGGTCAGGCGGCGACAGTATGTCTCGTGGGTCAGTAGTAGTGCCTGCGACCGGCGATCTCGTGGCCGGCGGCTCCCGCGATCCACAACACGGCGCCGACGACCACCAGGACCAGACCGATCACCCAGAGGACGGGGACTGCGAGCAGCAACCCGAGTATGAGGAGGATCACACCGAGCACGATCACTTGACACGCTCCTTGTCGGTTGGTTCCTGCCCGTCGTCGTGGTACCCGAACGGCACGGCGATCAACCTTCCGTAGAGTGTCAGCCATGTCCTTCATCGAGATCTCGAAGCCGCGACCACACGTCACGCTGGTCACGCTCAACCGGCCCGAACGCATGAACGCGATGGCGTTCGACGTGATGATCCCGCTGCGCGACACGTTGCGCGACATCAGCGAAGACAACGACTGCCGAGTTGTGGTGCTCACCGGCGCCGGCCACGGGTTCTGCTCGGGCGCCGATCTCGTCGGCGGCGGCATGGTGCCCAACATCTCGGGCTTGAAGCGCACGAGCATCGCGCGACGTGCGCTGCGCGTCCTCGACGAGGTGATCCTCTCCATTCGCGACATGCACCAGCCGGTGATCGCGGCGGTGAACGGTGCGGCCATAGGCGGTGGGTTCTGCCTCGCGTGTGCCGCCGACATCCGCATCGGTTCCGACACCGCGTACTTCCGCGCTGCTGGGATCAACAACGGACTCACCGCCAACGAGCTCGGGATCAGCTACCTGCTCCCGCGCCAGATCGGCTTCTCGCGGGCGTTCGACATCCTGCTCTCAGGCCGTGATGTCGATGCCGAGGAAGCGGAACGCATCGGCCTGGTGTCGCAGATGGTGCCGGGCGACCAGCTGCTGGAACGCTGCTACGAGCTGGCGGCGGGGATCATCGGCTTCAGCCACATCGGAGTGGAGCTCACCAAGCAGCTGCTGTGGGCGAGTCTCGACGCCGGGAGCCTGCACTCGCACATGAACCACGAGGGCAACGCTCAGCTCTACGTCCGCATGACCACCAGCAACTTCGACGAGAAGATCGCAGCCTGGAAGGAAGGGCGCACCCCCGTGTACACCGATGAATGAGGCGAAGGAGGAGATGCGGTTCGATGACAAGGTCGTGATCGTCACCGGGGCGGGGCGCAACCTCGGACGGGAGTATGCGCTCATGTTCGCGGCGCGCGGCGCGCGCGTGCTGGTGAACGACCTCGGTGTGGGCATCAGCGACACCGACGGCGTGGCCGACGCGCCCACCGATCCGCCCGCCGACGCGGTGGTCGCCGAGATCTTCGCTGCTGGCGGCGAGGCGGTAGCGAACCGCGACACCATCTCCACGCCAGACGGCGGGCGGGCGATCGTCGACGCGGCCCTCGATGCGTTCGGCACCGTCGACGTCGTGGTCAACAACGCCGGTCAGGTGCGCATGGCGCCGTTCAGCGAGCTCACCGAAGCGCAGCTCGACGCGGTGATCGACACGCAGTTGCGCGGCGCGCTCAACGTGGGCCGTCCTGCGTGGACGGTGATGGCGGAACGGGGCGGGGGGCGGTTCGTCAACGTGTCGTCAGGGGCCGCGTTCGGCGGCGTGCCCGGCGGGGCGGTGTACGGCATGGCCAAGATGGGTGTGATCGGCCTCACCCGGGCGATGGCTTCGGAGGGTCGGGAGGTCGGGATCGCCGCCAACGTCATCGCGCCGTACGCCAAGACGCGACCCGGTACCGGATTCGGTCCGTTCCCCGCCAGCGACGAGCTCAACGAGTGGTTGGCGCCCCGTCTCGTCGCGCCGCTCGTCGGGTGGTTGGCCCACGACGCGTGCCTGGTGTCGGGGGAGTGCTTCAGCGTGGGCGGCGGGCACTACGCGCGGGTCGGCCTCGAGGTCACCGAAGGGCTGGTCGACCGCGACGCCACGATCGAGACCATCGCCGCCGGCGCCGCCGCGATCCTCGACTCGCCCGCGACGCCGATCACCATCACCGTCTCCGACAACATGCGCCGGATGTTCGAAGGGTTCAGATCCGGTTAGACGGGCTGCAGCACGTTCAACGCCTCGGCGTTGTCGTGCATGATCAGGCGCTGCGACGCGTCGTCGAGCTCCTTGATCTCCATCGCGTAGTCACGCGGGTTGGGCAGACCCTCGATGTGCGGCCAGTCGGAGCCGAACACCACGCGGTCGGCACCCATGAGGTCGACGATCTCGTAGGGGTCGTCTTCCCAGAACGGGTTGATCCAGATGTGGCGACGGAAGGTCTCCACCGGGTCCTCCTTGAACAGCCCCGGGATCTTCCGGTTGATCGACTTGAACTTCCGGAACAGGTCGGGGAGGAACTCGGCGCCGTTCTCGACCGACGCGACACGCAGGTTCGGGAAGCGGTCGAACAGCTGGTCGAAGACCAGCGACGCGAGGAAGTCGTAGATCGCACGCTCGATCGACATCATGCCGATGCTCGGGCGCCCGCCGCCCGAGAACTCCGCCGAGAAGCCTTCCTTGGCGTAGCCGTTGAGCGAGTACCCGCTGTCGCCCGCGTGCACGACGACGGTGATGCCCGCCTCGTTGACGCGCGCCCAGAAGGGGTCGAAGTAGGGGTCGCCCGGCGTGAGCGGGCCCCACACCGTGGTCGGTGCGGCGGGCCGCATGCACACGGTGGTGGCGCCGAGCGAGAGCGCGCGCTCGAGCTCCTCGATAGCCACGTCGAGGTCGGCGAGCGAGATGTAGGGCGACGCGAAGATCCGGTTCTCGAAGTTGTAGGTCCAGTCCTCTTCGAGCCAGCGGTTGAACGCGCGGAACATGATGCCGACGCCTTCGGGGTCGTGCTTGAGGAGCTGTTCATAGATCATGCCGAGGGTGGGGTAGAGCCAGACCTTGTCGAGGCCCTGCTCGTCCATCACCCGGATGCGCGTGTCACGGTCGCGGTACTCGGCGCGGATGGGCTCGCGCTCGCGCAGGTAGTCGAGCGGGTTGCGGCCCGACGGGTTGCCGCGGAAGTACTCCGACATGGCGCCGGCCTTGGCGATGGGGTCGAACGTGGGGTTCACCACCGCGTGGCTCACCTTGCCGCCGATCACGTGGTACTTGCGCCCGTCGATCTCGGCCCACTGGATGATGCGGCGCCCGAGGCGCGGATCGAGGTGCCGCGTGAAGGCGTCGGTGGCCTCGTAGTAGTGGTTGTCGAAGTCGTTGACCGGGTAGTCGACGTCGCTCATCAGCGCTGCTCCTCGGGGAGATGCTTGCCTCGGTCAAATTAGTCGGCGCTGCTCGGCGTGGCCGCCCCGGAGCGGTTCGAGGACCTGGTCGCCGAGCAGGGCGATCTGCTCCCGTGCCGCCTCGGGGGCGACGCCGGGCACGTGGATGCGCAGGTTGAGGGCGTCGCAGCCCGACCGCACCAGCGAGTCGAGGAGCCCCGCGACGACGTCGTCGGGCCCGGTCGAGTCGACCATCTCCTGCTCGCCCCACGTGGCCATCGCGGCCCGCGACGAGTAGTCGCGGTACACCGCGAGCTGCTCCTCGAAGTCGTGCCGGGGCGGTTCGCCCACCCAGGCGCGGCGCACGAGCACGCACGGTGCCGTGCCGCCGGCCTCGTGGAACGCGTCGACGAGCTCGCGGCAGCGTTCGGGCGTCGACATCGAGTCGAAGAGGAGGCCGGCCCGGAGGCGCGCGGCTCGGCGGGCGGCGGTGAAGCCCATCGCCGCGCTGAGCACCGGGATGCGCTGGCGCGCCGCTTCGGCGATGGCGGGGTCGCCGGCCAACGCACCGGGCGCGCTGCCGTCGAGGATGCCCGCGAGCTCCTCGAACGCGGCGGTGAACCGCTGGGCGAGGTCGTCCATCGGCACGTGCATGATCTCGAAGTCGGCGGGCAGCGCGCCCGACGCGACGCCGAGGCCGACCCGACCGGGGAAGCGCGCCGCCATCCACGCGATCTCCTCGGCGACGAGTGCAGGCGGCCGCAGCGGCAGCAGCAACGGGCACGGCGCGGCCCAGCCGTCGGCCATCGCTTCGAGGCACCAGCCCGCAGCCTGCAACGGGTTGGGGAGGTAGCCGTGGAAGCCGGCGTGATGCTCGCTGGTCATCACGCCGTCGAAGCCGTGCTGCGCCGCGAGCGCGGCCTGCGCGCGCATCTCGTCGATGATCTGGGTGGCCGGGAGGTCGCCGTGCGGGTAGAGCCGCAAAGACACCGATCCCGGCGCGAACGGCACGCTCAAGTGCGCGTGTCCTCGAGCCATTCGGGCAGCGCGATCTTCGGGTTCGGTGCCTGCTTCGCGCCCCGCTCCGCGAGCAGCGCCTCCCACCCTTCCTCGTCGGCCGCGAACGAGCGGGGATCGCCCATCATCACCTCGAACAGCACCACGCCGTCGTCGCCCGCGATGAAGGGCCCGAAGGTGTCGCCCTGGTCGAGTGCGATGTGCGTGCCCGGCCCGCAGTGCACGTCGCCGCACGTCATGTCGCCCTCGAGCACGTAGATCACGTGGTTGCTGTTGTGGCCGTGGGCATGGATCATCATGCCCGGGTCCCAGTCGGCGATGAGCGAGAGGAAGCGGGGCGAGAAGTCGAGCCACTTCTCGCGCACCGAGGCGGTGCGGTGGCCGTAGTCGATCTTGCGCACCTCTTCCCACGGCACATCGTCGAGATGGGTGATGCGGGGACCTTCGCCGTCGGCCATCCGACGACCCTACCGCCCGGTCAACGGGTGACGATCAGGTTGCGCCGGCCGTCGTGGGTCGCGACGCGCCCGGGTGGGACGACGACGGTGGTGTCGGCGGCGTGCACGATCGCGGGCCCGGTGACGCGCGCACCTGGCGCGAGGTCGGTCCAGTGGAAGACCGGGGTGCTGGCGAACCCGCCCCGATCGGTGAAGTGGACGTCGCGGTGGCCGGTCGGGACGGCGTCGGACGCGATCGGCGAGGGTGGGGACGGCGAGCTCGCGCGGTGCGCGGGCCGCGTCGCACGGACCCGCACCGAGCGCAATTGGAGCGTCCCGGTCGGGGGGACGCCGAACTCCGCGCGGTAGCGCGCGCGGCGAACGCGTCGGGAAGTGCCGCGACGGCGGTGGGCAGTGTGCCGTCGGGGAACGGGAGGTCGAGCGCGTGGATCTGGTTGCGTACTGACATCCCGACGAAGGTCTGCACCGCGATGGACGCGTCGGACGCGTCGCCGTCGAGCTGGGCGCGTGCGTCGTGTTCGAGTCTCGCTCGCACGTCGACGAACGCGTCGAGGTCGAGGTCGTCGAGCGAGGCCATGAACGGATGGCGACGCTCGGCGCCGGCGTCGGCTTGGACCATGCCGACGGCCGATGCGACGCCCGCGGCCCACGGCACGATCACGGTCGCGATGCCGAACTCGTCGGCGACCCGACACGCGTGCATCGGGCCGGCGCCGCCGAACGCAACCAACGCGAACCGACGTGGATCGATGCCGCGGGTCACGGTGACGAGCCGGATCGCGCCGGCGAGGGTGGAGTTGGCGATCTCGTGCACGGCCCGCGCGGCCTCGACGACGTCGATGCCGAGGGGTTCCGCCACGCGCGTCTCGATGGCGGCGCGAGCGAGGGCGGGGGAGATGGCCACGTCGCCCGCCAGCCCGGCGGGGTCGAGGTAGCCGAGCAGGAGGTCGGCGTCGGTGATCGTGGGCTCACGACCACCGCGTCCGTAGCACGCCGGGCCGGGATCGGCGCCGGCCGAGCGAGGCCCGACCCGGAGGACCCCGTTGCGGACCTCGGCGATGCTGCCGCCGCCCGCGCCGACCTCCGCGAGGTCGACCACCGGAAGCTTCAATGGCACGCCGGTGCCGGCCGCGCGCCCCCGAAGCTGCCCTTGCCGCCGACCTGGAAGTCGTGGACCACGGCGGGACGCCCGTCGCGCACGATGCCCGCCTTCGCGGTCGTGCCACCCATGTCGAAGGAGATGACGTCGCGCGCCCCGGCGGCCCGGCCGACGAGTCCGGCGGCGATCACGCCCGCCGCGCCGCCCGACTCCACCAACGCCACCGGATGCTCGGCCGTGTGTGCGGCGCTGGTGACGTCCCCCGCGGAGTCGAGGAGCTGCACCGCGCACGTGAGACCGCGCGCCGCGAGCGCCTCGCGTAGTCGCTCGAGGTATGCGGAGATGACCGGAGCGACGAGTGCGCAGACGACCGTGGTCATCGCTCGCTCGTACTCGCGGGGCTCGGGCCAGATCTCCGACGAGACCATCACCGGCACGGCTGGGAGCGCGGCCCGCACCGCGCTCGCGATCGCGGCTTCGTGGTCGGGCCGCGCGTACGAATGGAGGAGGCACACCGCGACTCCCGTCGGTGCAGCGTCGACGATGCGCGCGACCAGCCCGAGCAGCGCGTCGTCGGTCAACGGTTCCAGCACCGCGCCGCCGGCATCGACGCGCTCGCGCACCTCGAAGGTGAGGTTCGGGTCGACCGGTGGCGCGGGTGGCGTGTACGCCAGGTCGTAGCGGTCGGCCTCGACGCGCGGCGTCGCGCCCCAGACGCAGGACGTCGCCGAAGCCTTCGGTGGTGACGAGCGCGACGGGGCCACCTGTCCGCTGCAGGATCACGTTGGTGGCGAGCGTCGTCCCGTGGACGAACCGGGTGACGGTGCCGAGATCGGCGTCCGCGGCTGCGAGCACCGCGGTGACGCCGTCGATGACGCCGACGACGGGATCCTGCGGTGTGGTGGGCACCTTGGCGAGGTGCATGCCGTCGGCGCCGGTGAGGACGACGTCGGTGAACGTGCCGCCGACGTCGACGCCGAGCACGAGCTCGCGGTCGGTCACGGCGTGACTCCGTAGTCGTCGCGCGCGCCGATCGCGGAGACCCGTCCGGCCGCGACGTCGTCACGAACCGCGCTCACATCGCGGTCGGCAACGGCCCCGAGCCCGCCGCCACCCGAGGTCCGCATCACGAAGCGGTCGCCGCACGCGAGCGCGACGCCGGTGGCGCGCGCGGGAAGCCGCTCGACGGTGCCGTTGGCGCGCTCGATCACGAACGAACCGGAACGACCCGGCTCGCCGCCGCGCGCGCCGGGTGGTGGGAACGCGCCCATGCGGTCACCCCGCACGGTGAGCTGCACGTCGGCGAGCAGTTCGATCACCGTCTCGACGCCAAGCCCGCCGCGCCACTGACCCGGTCCACCCGAATCGGCGAGCAGGCGGGCCGAGCGCACGACGAACGGGTACTGCGCCTCGACCGGTTCGACCTGCGGGATCACCGAGCGACCGCCGAGGAAGAACGCACCGGTGGCGTCGGCTCCGTCGGCGCCAGCGCGCGCGCCGAGGCCGCCGAACTCGTAGAGAAGGGTGAGCCACGCGGCGCCGTCGTCGCGCACCCCACTCAGCGCGAACACCTGGATCAGGGAGCTCGCTGCCACTGCGTGTTCGGGTGCGGCCTGGGCGAGCGCGGCGAGGACGGCTTCCGTGACCGCGGCGACGGTGACGAGCCGACCGCCACACGCCGCGGGTGGTTCGGGGTTCACCAAGGTGCCGCGGGGAAGGTGCACGGTGAGCGGCGTGAAGCACCCCTCGTTCATCGCGATGTCGGGGTCGGCGAAGCATCGGCACGCGTAGACGACCCCCGAGAGCGTCTGCGACACCGAGGCGTTGATCGCGCCGCGCGCCTGGATCGACGTCCCGGACAGGTCGACGTCGACGGTGCCGTCACCGGTGAGCGTCACCGCGACGTGCACCTCGTAGGTGCGGTCGTCGATGCCGTCGGTGTCGATGGTGAACGAGCTCTCGTAGACGCCGGCCGGGAGTGCGGCGAACGAGTCGAGCATGCGGCGTTCGGAGTCGGCCCGGTCCTCCTGCGCGACGCGGGCGACGGTCGTGGTGCCGAATCGCTCGTGGAGCTCGTCGACGCGACGCGCGATCGCGTGCGTACCGGCGACGAGCGCCTGCACGTCGCCGACGACCTTGTCGGGGGTGCGGCTGTTGCGGGCGATGATGCGCAACACGTCGCTCGCGGGCTCACCGTCGCGCGCGAGCAGGACGGGCGGGAGCAGCAGGCCCTCCACGAACGTGTCGGTGGCGAGGGCCGCGAGACCGCCGGCCGCGACGCCACCGACGTCGGCGACGTGGATCAGCGTCCCCGCGAAGTAGGCGACCCGGCCGTCGCCGAAGATCGGCCGGAACACGAGGATGTCATTGGCGTGGATGCCGCCGCGGTACGGATCGTTGAGCGCATACGCGTCGCCGGGACGCATGTCGGCGAGCGCGATGTCCTCGAGCAGGGCCGGCAGTGCGCACCGCAGGCTCGCCGCGTGCATGAGGCTGGTCGCGGTCGACAGCGCGACCAGGTTGGCGTCGGTGTCGAGGAGGGCCGCGCACGCGTCGGCACCCTCCTGGATGAACGAGCTGTGGCTCGCCCGCACCACCACGATGCTCGCTTCCTCGGTCGCCACGACGAGGGCATTGCGCACGATCTCGCCGGTGATCGCGTCGTCGGCGGTGGGCATCGCCGCGCACCCTAGCGAGCGCGGGTCGTCGCGCTCCGTGGTAGGCCATGGTCTGTGAGCAGCTTCGAGCTCTCGCTGCACGACCGCACGGTGGTCGTCGCCGGGGCGGGCGGTGGTGGCATCGGCACGGCGGTCAGTGCGGCGTTGGTGTCGGTCGGTGCAACCGTGCTCGGCCTCGACGTCGATCGGGACGCGCTCGCGATCACCGAGCAGGCGGTCGCCGACGCACGGTTCGTCCCGGTGGTGGCCGACGTGCTCGATGCCGTGGCGGTCGAGCGCGCCCTCGACACGCTCGACGACCTGCCCCCGCTCCACGGGCTCGTGCACGTGGTCGGCGGCATGCCGATCGACGACTGGGCCCCGATGACCGGCATGGCACCGGACCGGTTCGCGGGGGTGGTCGAGTTCAACCTGCAGTCCGCGTTCGTGACCGCACAGGCCGTCGCGCGGCGCCTCGTCGCCACCCATGCGGGCGGCAGCATCGTGCTGCTGTCGTCGATCAGCGGCGTGCAGGCGATGCCGTTCGGTGCGCCCTACGCGGCGGCGAAGGCAGCCGTGCTCGCGTTCGTGCGCACGGCGGCGCTCGAGCTCGGGCCTCAGGGTGTGCGGGTCAACGCAGTGGCGCCGGGGACCGTGCGTGCCTCTGGCACGGACACGGACGAGGAGCAGCTCGCGATCCCGTTGCGCCGCCGCGGGGTGCCGGACGACATCGCCGGGGCGGTCCTGTACCTGCTGTCCGATCTGGCTGGCTTCGTCACCGGGCACACGCTCGTGGTCGACGGCGGATCGTCGGCGCGGCCGTCGTTCCTCGGCGCCGACGACCTGCCGGTCTTCGTGCACGATGCGGACCTGCGCGCCCGCCTGCTACAACCGCGCGACGCACGCGAGTGACCCCGGGGAGGAACCATGTCGCCAGTCATCGACCAGGCCGTCACGTGGAGGAAGGTCGAGGAACGGCTCGCCGTCGAGACCGACCCGATCCTGCGCCGCAACCTCGAGGTCGTCCTCGCGCACATGAAGTCGGAGTCGGCCGGTGACATCGACGGGCTCCTCGACACGTTGTCGGACGACGTGCACTACCACGCGTACGGCGCGGCCGATCCGGCGAGCAGCCCGATCGGGAAGGACGGCGTGCGCGGGTTCTACGAGCGGTTCGTGGCGTCGGGCGCAGGTCGGCTGCAGCTCGACATCGACCGCCTGGTCGTCGACAAGGACTGCATCCTCACCGAGGGCGTGATGCGCATGGCCTACCCCGGCCGCACGCTCCAGGCGATGGGCATCTCGGTCGACGATCCCGACGCGCACTACCTCTACGAGGCGCGCATGGCGACGCTGTGGCCGTTCGACGCCGACGGCAAGGTGCTCGGCGAGGACACCTACACGGGCAGCGACGGCTTCGCCGGCATCGCCGACCGCAAGCTCGACGAGGCCGACATCGTGGAGTACTCGGCGTAGCTGTCACACCCCCGACGTAGAGTCGGGGTTCACTTCTCCCTACGACTTCCCCGGTCGACGCCCACATCGGGCTGATCGAGGAGGTGCGCGATGCCGCTGGATGCGGTCTCGCTCGTGGAGGCGCTCGCTGCCGACGGCGACGACGTCGAAGGGATGCTCGTGGTCGGGCTCGACCACGTTCGCCGCGTGTGCGGCGTCGCGATCAACCCGCATCATCGGGCGCTCTCGTTCATGAAGGTCTGGGAGCTCGAGGCGCTGCTGCAGGAGCTCGAGGCGTGTTCGCTCGTCGTGGGTCTGTTCCCGTCGGGGCCGGTGCGTCGCCCGACTGCGCACGAGGTCGAAGCCTTTGTCGACCTGCGCGCCCGAGCGCACCGCGCGCAGGTGTCGCTCGACGACTGCATCGTCGCCCGCGGTGGCCAGACCTGGTCCCTGCGCGCGTTGAGTTTTGTCAAGCTAGCCCGATAAACCATGGGACGAGATCGGCGAACCCGAATCGACATCAGCTTCCTCTGTGATGTCATCGACGACGTCGTGAGCGCGGACGCTCCGATGACCGTGCGCCAGGTCTTCTACCAGCTGGTCGGTCGCGGGGTGATCGCGAAGACGGAGTCCGAGTACAACAACGTCGTCGTCAGGCTGCTCGCTCGCATGCGGCTCGAGGGGCGCATCCCCTGGAGTTGGATCACCGACGGCACCCGCTGGATGCACAAGAGCGTGCGCTACGGGAGCGTGGAGGAGGCGATCGAGGCGACGAGCCGCCACTACCGACGTGACTACTGGCGGGAGCTCGACGAGTACGTGGAGGTGTGGCTGGAGAAGGACGCGCTCGCGGGCGTGCTGTTCCGGGTCACCGACGAGTGGGGTGTGCCGCTGATGGTCACGCGTGGCTTCGCCAGCTTGTCGTACGTGCACAACGCGGCGGAGACGATCGAGCGCGTCGGGAAGCCCACGTTCATCTACTACTTCGGTGACTACGACCCGTCGGGTGTCGAGATCGACCGCAACCTGGAGCGTCGGCTGCGCGAGTTCGCTCCGTGCTCCGAGATCCACTTCGAACGGGTCGCGGTGCGACGGGAGCAGATCGACGAGTACGCGTTGCCCACCCGCCCGACGAAGCGAGGTGCCAACCACGGACGCGGCCTGCACGAGGGCGAGAGCGTGGAGGTCGACGCGCTCCCGCCCGCGACGCTGCTCGGGCTCGTGCGCGGCGCGATCGAACGCCACGTCGATCCTGCTCGGGTCGCCGTGCTCGAAGCGGCGGAGGCATCGGAACGCGAGCTGCTCGGCGGGCTCCCGGCGATGCTCAGGCGATCCGCATGATCCCCGCGGATGCGGGAGGTGCGACTGGTTGACTGACCGGCGTGACGTTCGAAGCGCGGCCGTGGGGCGGGTACGAGGTGCTCTCCGACGTGCCGACGCACAAGGTGAAGCGGCTCACGGTCGAGCCCGGTCAGCGACTGAGCTACCAGCGCCATGCGAAGCGGGCGGAGCACTGGTTCGTCGTCGCCGGCGAGGGCGTGGTGACGCTCGACGGCGTCGAACGCCCGGTGGCGACGGGCAGTGCCGTCGACGTCCCGATCGACACCGCGCACCGGATCGCCAGCACGGGTTCCGAGGCCCTCGTGTTCATCGAGGTCCAACTCGGGACCTACTTCGGTGAGGACGACATCGAGCGCCTGTCCGACGACTACGGCCGCACCGGCGCGACCGCGTCCGAGCCCACCTGAGCCAATCCCGACCTCACGAGTCGGACTTGTAGGATGGCGGGATGGCCGTGGATGTCCGTCTGCCCACCTTGCTGCGCGCGAACACCGACGGTGCGTCGTCGGTGGCGGCCGACGGGGCGACCGTGGGCGAGGTCTTCGGGTCGCTCACCAGCCGGTACCCCGGTCTCAAGGGCCAGCTGGTCGACGACGAGGGTGGCCTCCACAAGTTCGTGAACGTGTACGTGAACGACGACGACATCCGGTACCTCGAGCAGCTCGACACCAAGGTGTCCGACGGCGACGTCATCTCGATCCTGCCCGCGGTGGCAGGAGGCTGAGCCCGCCGCGGCTCGGCGACGTCGGTTTCGGGACTGGTTCGGCGACTGTCGTGCGCCACGAGAACATCCTCGGGGTCATCGGCGACACCCCGCTGGTGGGGGTGCACGCCCTCTCACCCAACCCCGACGTCAAGATCTTCGCCAAGCTCGAGGGGCAGAATCCGGGTGGCTCGTCGAAGGACCGCATCGCGCTCAAGATGATCGAGCTGGCCGAGGCGGCGGGCGAGCTGCGCGAAGGCGACACGATCCTCGAGCCGTCGTCGGGCAACACCGGCATCGGGCTGGCGATGGTCGCCCGTCTGCGCGGCTACCGGCTGCGCGTGGTGATGCCCGAGAACGTGTCGATCGAACGCCGGCAGCTGCTCGAGATCTTCGGCGCCGAGATCGTGCTGTCGCCGGCCGACGAGGGCAGCAACGGTGCGATCCGGCTGTCGGAGAAGCTCGGCGCCGACGATCCCTCGCTCGTGCGCCTCTTCCAGTACGGCAACCCGGCGAACCCGCTCGCGCACTACGAGCGCACCGGTCCCGAGATCTGGCGCGACTGCCCCGAGGTCGACGTGTTCGTCGCCGGTCTCGGCACCAGCGGCACGCTCATGGGCGTCGGCCGCTACCTGAAGGAGCAGAAGCCCGGGGTGCAGATCGTGGCGGTGGAGCCACCGTCGGGGGAGCTCGTCCAGGGCCTGCGCTCGCTCGACGACGGGTTCGTGCCCCCGATCTTCGATCCCGCGATCCTCGACCGGAAGTTCATCGTGCGGCCCCGCGAGTCGATCGAGTGGTTGCGCCGCCTGCTCGACGACTGCGGCGTGTTCGCCGGCGTGTCGTCGGGCGCCGCGGTCGCCGGTGCCGCGAAGATGGCGTCGCACATGGAGTCGGGCACCATCGTCACCTTGCTGCCCGACGCCGGCTGGAAGTACCTGTCGTCGGGCGCGTGGACCGACGATCTCGACGAGGTCGTCGAGCGCGCCACCCGCATCAACTACTGGTGAACGATCTCGCCCGCGCGGTCGACGTGCTGCGCGCCGGTGGCCTGGTGGCGTTCCCGACCGAGACCGTGTACGGGCTCGGCGCCGACGCGCGTTCGCCCGACGCGGTGCACCGCCTCTTCGCGGTGAAGGGACGTCCCGCCGACCATCCCGTGATCGTCCACCTCGGGGACGCCGAGCAGCTCGATGAGTGGGGCGTGGAGATCGACGACACCGCGCGCACCTTGACGGGCGTGTGCTGGCCGGGTCCGCTCACCGTCGTGGTGCGCCGCGCGCCCCACGTGCCCGACGCGGTGACTGGCGGGCTCGACACGGTGGGGCTGCGCGTCCCCGACCAACCGGTTGCCCTCGCGTTGCTGCGAGCGTTCGGCGGTGGCGTGGCCGCGCCGTCGGCCAACCGGTTCGGCCGGGTGAGTCCCACGACCGCAGCCGACGTGTTCGCCGACCTCGGCGACGACGTCGACGTGATCCTCGACGGTGGACCGTGTCGCGTCGGCGTGGAGTCGACCATCGTCGACTGCTCTCGCGGTGAGCCGGCGATACTCCGTCTCGGGGGACTGCCGCGCGAGCACATCGAGCAGCTCCTCGGGCACCACGTCCCCCTGCTCGACGGCGGCGAGGTACGGGCACCCGGCACCCTCGAGTCGCACTACGCACCACTGGCTGAGGTCGAGGTCGCCGACGTGGACACGCTGGCCGATCGGATCGAGGCCGCGCTCGCCCACGACGAACGGGTCGGGATCATCGGCGTGGACGATCACCGGGCGGCGGTGGAGATGCTGGGTGTGCCGCGCGACGGCGACGAGTACGCGCACGACCTGTACAAGATGCTGCGCGACGCCGACGCGCGCGGTCTCGACCGGGTGATCGCGGTCGTGCCCGATCCGGCCGGTCTCGGCGCGGCCGTCGCCGATCGGCTGCGCCGGGCCGCGCGATCGCGATGAGCGACCAGCCCATCGGCGTCTTCGACTCGGGCCTGGGTGGACTCACCGTCCTGCGGGCGCTCATCGACCTGCTCCCCGACGAGCGCGTCGTCTACTTCGGCGACACCGGGCGCTTCCCGTACGGTCCCAAGCCGGCCGACGAGGTCCTCGCCCACGCCCTGCAGATCACCGACGTGCTCCTCGACCGCGACATCAAGGTCCTCGTGGTCGCGTGCAACAGCGCGGCGGCGGCCGCGCTCGACACGCTGCAGGCCAAGCTCGACATCCCCGTCATCGGGGTGATCGAGCCCGGCCTGCGCGCGGCCGCCCGTGTCACGCGCAGCGGCCGCATCGGGGTGATCGGCACCGTCGGTACGGTGGCATCGGGCGCGTACCAACGACTCGCGGGGGAGATGGCCGCGGTGCGTGGTGGTGAGGTCGACCTCACCTGCGCGGCGTGCCCGGGATTCGTCGAGTTCGTCGAGGCCGGCGACGTCGAGTCGGACCAGGTGCACGTGCTCGCAGAACGTCTGCTCGCACCCGTCCGGGATGCGACAGTCGACACATTGGTGCTCGGATGTACGCATTACCCGCTGCTCGCCCGTACCATCGGCGACGTGATGGGCAGGGGGGTCGTCCTGGTGTCGAGCGCGGACGAGACCGCCTTTGCGGTGCGGGACCTGCTCACGGCCCGCGGGATGCTGGCGGTTGCTCCGCCGATCGATGCAAAGGGTGACCCGCGGCACGTTTTCTTCACGTCCGGGCGCGTCGATACTTTCCGAACGCTCGGCGAGCGCTTCCTCGGTCCCGAGGTGGCGTCGGTCGAGCCCTGGCTCTGGGACTGAGTGTGGGAACGGGTTCGTGGAACTGACGGTGTTGGGGTGTTCGGGGTCGTTCGGTGGCGCAGGCGGCGCCGCCTGCAGCGGCTACCTCCTGCAGTCCAACGGCACGTCGATCTGGGTCGACTGCGGCAACGGCACCTTCGGCCACCTGCAGGAGCACCTCGCGGTCGAGAACCTGTCCGCGGTCGTGCTCACCCACGGTCACCCCGACCACTGCGTCGACATCTACGGCCTGCACGTGTACCTGCGCTATGGCCTGGGGATCGAGAACCTGCCGGTGTTCGCGCCCGAGGGCCTGGAGAAGTTCCTGCTCTCGCTGGTGTCCGACTGGGGCAACACGTTCGAGTGGTGCGTCGTCGGCGACAACGACACCGCCCGGGTCGGCGACGTCGACCTGCGCTTCAGCCGCACCGACCACCCGCCGCCCACCTTCGCGGTCGAGGCGACGCACGACGGGCGCCGCATGATCTACACCGCCGACACCGGGCCCGAGTGGACGGTCGGCGCGTTCGCGCCGGGCGCCGACCTCGTGCTGTCGGAGGCCACCTACCTCCACGACAACATCCCCGCCCCGATCCACCTGTCGGCCAAGCAGGCCGGCGAAGCGGCGCGCGAGGCGGCGGCGCAGCGCCTGATCCTCACCCACCTCTGGCCGATGATCGACCGGACCCTGGCCATCGAGGAGGGCTCGGAGGCGTTCGGCTCCGGCGTCACCCTGGCCACGCAGGGACTCGTCACTACCATCTGACCCCGTTCCGACGAACAGGGAGATGGAGTGGGCATCCGACGTGACGGGCGCGAGCCCGACGACCTGCGCGCACTGGCGTTCACGCGCGACTACACGCAGTTCGCGGCCGGTTCGGTGCTGGTCGAGTTCGGCATGACGCGCGTGCTGTGCACCGCGTCGGTGGAGGAACGGGTCCCGCCCTGGTTGCGCGGCAAGGGCCGCGGCTGGGTCACCGCCGAATACTCGATGCTCCCGGGATCCACGTCGGAGCGCAACGACCGCGAGGCCGCCAAGGGCAAGCAGTCCGGCCGCACGCAGGAGATCCAACGGCTCATCGGCCGCTCGCTGCGTGCAGTGACCGATCTCCCGATGCTCGGGGAGGTGCAGATCACCGTCGACTGCGACGTGTTGCAGGCCGACGGCGGTACCCGCACCGCGTCGATCTGCGGTGGGTACGTCGCGCTCCACGACGCGTGCTCGCGCTTCGTGGCCGCCGGGAAGATGGCCGCGCACCCGCTCACCGACCAGTGCGCGGCGATCTCGGTGGGAATCGTCGACGCGCTGCCGTGCCTCGACCTCGACTACTCCGAGGATTCGCGCGCGGAGGTCGACATGAACGTGGTGATGACCGGCGAAGGTCGCTTCGTCGAGGTGCAGGGGACCGCGGAGGGCGTCGCCTTCTCCCGCCGCGAGCTCGACGACCTGCTCGGCCTGGCCGAGTCGGGGATCGAGCGGATCTTTGCGTTCCAGCGCGAGGTGCTGGCCGAGCCGCCGGCACCTCGCCGCTCCTGATCCGTCGCTGATGCGACTGGTCCTCGCCACCGCCAACCCCGACAAGGCCGCCGAGATCCGCGCGGTCCTGCTCGACGCCGGGCTCGACGTCGAGCTCGTCCCCCGTCCCGCCGACGTCCCCGAGGTCGACGAGACCGGCACCACGCTCGAGGACAATGCCCGGCTCAAGGCGGTCGCGCTGTGCGAGGCGACCGGGCTCCCCGCGGTGGCCGACGACACCGGCCTGGCCGTCGACGCGCTCGACGGCGCGCCCGGGGTCTCCTCGGCGCGCTATGCGGGGGAGGACGCCACCTACGCCGACAACGTCGAGAAGCTGTTGGGCGCGCTGGTCGACGTCGAGGCGCCGGCGCGAACCGCCCGGTTCAGCACCGTCGCGCTGGCCCACTTCCCCGACGGTCGGGAGGTGGCGGCGATCGGCGAGGTCGAGGGCATCATCGCCACCGAGGCCCGCGGCTCGGGGGGCTTCGGGTACGACCCGGTGTTCGTCCCGGTCGAGGGTGACGGGCGCAGCTTCGCCGAGATGTCGGCGGAGGAGAAGCATCGGGTCTCGCACCGGGGCCGCGCGTTCCGTACCCTGGCCGACGGACTCAAAGTCGTCGAAGCATTGGAAGAGGATTAGTGGCGGTCATCGACATCGCCGGGTTCGTGGCCGATCTGAAGGACCACGCGGTGGAGCACGGGTTCCACGTCCACGACGAGCGACACTTCGTCGAGAGCTACTCGTTGCGCCAGAACTGGGAGGTCGACCTCCACCCCGAAGAGGGATGCGAGGGCCCGGTCGACCTCTACCTGTCGCTCGAGATCGATCCCCGCGTGCTGCTCGGGTTCGAAGACGCGGTCATCGAGCGGGCCGACGTCGAGGACCCGCCCGACGAGTACCACTTCCCGCTCAACTTCACGTGGGCGCTGCCACCACTGCCGCAGGGCCCCGACCTTCTGCTGCTCGCCACCGACCTCGCGGGCCGGGGCGGTCCCGACCTCCCGCTCGAGGTGTCGGCCATCGACTCCATCCCCGCGGCCACCGACGCGCCGGAGCGGTCACTGCGCATCGTCGCCCACCAGTCGGTCTCGCTGCTCCACATCCGCGACGGCGACGCGGTGTCGTGCGAGGTGCTCGACCGCTGCCTCGACGTGAGCCGGTACCTGCTCGAGTGCGCGGGCGACTGGCTCGGCTGAGCCTCCCCCCACGGAAAGATTTGGAAGACTGAAGCCATGGCGATGCGCACCGAGTGCAAGAACTACGAGAGCCGCACCTACGCCAACGGCGAGGTGGTGCGGAAGTGCCGGATCGACCTCGCGCCCGAGGCCCCGTGGCGCTGCCCCGACGACTGCGTGGGCTTCGAGCGGCGCATGTTCGACGCCGGCTGGCAGGTCGGCTCGCTGAGCGAGGGCTACGGCAGGGCCGAGCCCGAACCCGACGCTCAGGACGTCGCCGCGCTCCTCGACGCCGCCGAGGACATCGTCAACTCCGCCGCGCCCGAGATCATCAGCGAGTTCCAGAAGCCGAAGCGCCGGTTCGGCAAGCGGAAGAAGCGCAAGTGAGCGAGCTCGAGGACTTCCGGGCGCGAGTCCGCGAGTTCCTCGCCACCCACGCCCCCGCGGCCGGTACGGGCAGTCACGACGACGGCGATGCAGTGGTCGCGCGCGGCAAGGCGTTCCAGAACGCGCTCGCCGACGCCGGGTTGGCCGCGCTCACGTATCCGGTCGAGTTCGGCGGCGCCGGCCTCGACGCCGAGCACCAGAAGGTCTTCGACGAGGAGTCCAACGGCTACGAGATGCCGTCGCGCCAATTCATGGTCGGCATCGGCATCTGCGCGCCCACGTTGCTCGAGCACGGCACCGACGAGCAGCGGCGCGCCTACCTCCCCGCGTTGCTGCGGGCCGACGCGGTGTGGTGCCAGCTGTTCTCCGAGCCGGGCGCGGGGTCCGACGTCGCCAGCTTGCAGACGCGCGCCGAGCGCGACGGCGAGGAGTGGGTCGTCAACGGTCAGAAGGTGTGGACCTCGGGCGCGCACTACGCCGACTACGGGCTGCTCGTCGCCCGCACCAACCGCGACGTCCCCAAGCACCGCGGTATCACCATGTTCATCTGCGACATGCACGCGCCCGGCGTCACGTCGCGACCGCTGCGCCAGATCGATGGCCGCGCTCACTTCAACGAGGTGTTCCTCGACGACGTCCGGTTACCCGCTGATGCGGTCGTCGGCGAGGTCGACGACGGCTGGCGCGTCACCCTCGCCATGCTGGCCAACGAGCGGGTCGCGATCGGTGCGGGTGGGAGCTCGCAGTCGCTCAGCAGCGACGGATACGGGAGCGTGCTCCGGCTCGCACGCGCCCGCGGATGCACCGACGACCCGGTCGTCCGTCAGGAGTTGGCCGACCTCTACGTGCTCGAGCGCATCCTCGCGTTGCTGGGCATGCGGATCCGGGAGGCGTTGGTGTCTGGGCGCGCGCCGGGGCCCGAGGGCTCGGTGGCCAAGCTCGCTGCCACCGTGCTCGGCAAGCAATCCGCGAGCCTGGGCATGGCGCTCGCCGGCGCCGGGAGCCTGGCGTGGGATCCCCAGCATGTCGAGGGCGGCGACGCCGCGAGCGCGTTCCTGTTCGCGCCGATGCTCGGCATCGCCGGCGGCACCACCGAGATCCAGAAGAACATCATCGGTGAGCGCGTGCTCGGCCTGCCGAAGGATCCGGCGGTCGACAAGGACGTCCCGTTCCGCGAGCTCCTGGTCGGCACCCAGAAGCAGTAGCGCCGCGTCGGGCAACGGTCGCCATCGAGCCGGCGATTCAGGGACGTACCAACTCGACGTGTCGGCGGGTGGCTCCAACGAGTATCTCGATGTCGTCACGGTCGACCGTGACGATCTCGTCACCGTCGGCCGCAAGCAGCACCAGTGCGGCGTCGACGACATCGGACGTGTGCGTCTCGCCCAGGAGTTCGCCTGCTGCGCGTCCCAGGCGATCGTCCAGAGGCCTCACGTCGACGCCGGCGAGTGCCGTCGCCAGGCGAGCATGGCGCGGCCCTCCGCGCCAGACCTGGCCGATCACGCCACCGTGCGTCACCGGCAACTCCCCTTCATCGTGCAGGGCCTTGAGGCGGACCCACATCGCACGATCGTTGCGGTCGAGCGCGATCAAGGCTCCCGCATCGAGAAGCATGGTCATGCGGACTTCGCCCTCGAGGCGGGTCTCGGGGTACGTCGACCGCGCACGACGATCGCGTCCTCACGATCGTTTCGCCGCTGTGATGCGATCTCTTCGGGCGTGATCTCACCGAACTCCGCCTCGTAGTCGGTGATGGCGTCCTGCAGGCGAGCGAGCTGCTCGTCTCGTCGCGCTCTCTCGGCCAGGGCGGTGCTGACCCACGCGCTCAACGAGCCGGCGGCACCGCTCGCCACCGCCCGGTTGCCGGCCTCGACCAGGTCGGGATCGACGGTCACGGTGAGTCGGCGCTTTCGCTGTGTCATACCTTGATCATACTATCGTTCACACGACTCGCGCATGCTGCCGAAGGTGCCGTCGCACTACTGCTCGACCAGCTTCCAGCGCGTCGGCTCGCCCTCCGACTCCTCGAGGACGCCGCGCACCACGAGCGCGCGCAGGTGTGCGTACGCCTCGCCGATCGCGGACCGGCGCATGAACCCGTCGATCTGGTCCCACGGTCGCGACCAGTCCATGCGGGGCGCCACCTCCCAGGCGGTGTCGTGGCCGGCGCGGACCGCGTCGATGACCTCGACGAACCGGTGCTCGTGGTGCGCGCGGATCTCGAGCAGGCGGGAGCGGTGACCGACGTAGCGCCACTCGTGCGCGGGCAGCGCCTCGACGGCGTCGAACTCCGCCAACCGCTCCAGTGAACGGAGGTAGTCGCCCAACGGATCGGGTTCGGTCTGCGGGTTGAGGTTCACGTTGGGCGTGATGCGGGGGAGCACGCAATCGCCGGTGAGCATGAGGCGGTTGGTCGCCTCCCAGAAGCAGAGGTGGCCGGGCGAGTGCCCGGGCGTCCACAGCGCGGTGAGGTCCCACCCGGGCATGTCGGGCTTGTCGCCGTCCTCCATGAGCACGTTGGGCGTGACGTCGACGAAGGGCCGCGCCGGCATCGAGGCGTTCTTGAGCTCCTCCAGCTCGCTGGCGGGCGCGCCGAGCTTGCGCAGCATGCCGCCCATGCGCTCGAGCAGGTCAGTGGGCTCCTCGTAGCGGTCGTGCACGAGCGCGGCGTCGGCCGGGTGCAGCGCGATCCAGGCGTCGGACATCTCCTGGACGCGGCCCGCGAGGCCGTAGTGGTCGGGGTGGATGTGCGTGACCATGACGCCTTGCACGTCGTTCATCTCGAAGCCCGCCTGGCCGAGACCCGCGCTCAGCGCGTTGTACGCGTCGTCGGTGTTCCAGCCCGCATCGACGAGGAACGGTCCCTTGTTCGTCTCGAACGCGTACACGAAGACGTACCGCAGCGGGATGGGGAGCGGCACCGGGATGCTCCACAGACCCGGGCGCACCTGCTCGACGGGCGGCAGGGGCTTCGTGGCTCGTTCGGTCGAGGTCATCCCGAGAGGATGCCAGACCGCACTACCGTGCTGCCGGTCCGAGGGCAGGCAACAGGGGGAGCACACGCATGCGGGGTCTGGCCGAGAAGGTCGTCGTGGTCGCGGGTGGCGGCTCGGGCATCGGGGCCGCGACCGCGCGCCGGCTCGGCGCCGAAGGTGCCGCGGTCGTCGTCGGTGACCTCAATGGCGCGAACGCCGACTCGGTTGCGGCCGAGGTGCGCGACGCCGGCGGTCGCGCGCGGTCCGTGACGTTCGACATCGCCGACGACGCATCGGTGGCGGCGCTGGTCGCGGCTGCGGTCGCGGAGTACGGCGGGCTCGACGCCATGCACGCCAATGCCGCCGACCTCTCGCCCGAGACCATCGGGCAGGACACGAACGCGCTCGACGTCTCCACGGACGTGTTCATGCACACGCTCGACGTGAACCTGAAGGGCCACCTGCTCTGCACACGTCACTCGCTGCCGCACCTGCTCGAGCGGGGCGGTGGTGCGCTCGTCTACACCAGTTCGGCTGCGGGGCACATCGGCGAGCCCGAGCGGCCGTCGTACGCGGCGTCGAAGGCAGGTATCAACTCGCTGGTGCGCCATGTCGCTTCGCACTGGGGCCGGCTGGGCATCCGGGCCAACTCGATCGCGCCCGGTCTCGTGGTGACGCCGGCGATGGACACCGGGCTCCCGAGTGAGTTCCGCGACTACGCCCTGCGCGTCGGGCGCTCGCCCCGTCTCGGGCGCCCCGACGACATCGCCGGCATGGTCGCGTTCCTCGTGTCCGACGACGGCGAGTGGGTGAACGGTCAGGTGCTGAGCGTCGACGGCGGCGCCAGCATGCGCCCGTAACTCACGTTTCGGCGCCCCTACTGCGTGGATGTCACGGCGTAGCGGCGCCAAAACGTGGAGCGCTACCGCAGGAGGGGGTCGCGGGGGAGGCCGAGGAGGCGTTCGCCGATCTGGCTGCGGACGATCTCCGACGTGCCCCCTGCGATGGTGAGGCAGCGGGCGAAGATCTCCGTCTGCTGCACGCCCGCGTCCTGACCGTCCGCCAGCGCACCGGCCGGACCGATGATGCGCAGCGCCAACGCCGCTTGGCGCTGGCTGTGCTCGGCGCTGAGCAGCTTGGCCACGTTGCCCTCGGGGCCGGGCTCGCCGCCGGCGACCGCGCGCTCGGCGCTGCGCAGGTTGAGCAGGCGCATGCTGGCGCGCTCCGACAGCAGGTGGCCGATGGGCTCGAGCGCCGCGGTGTCATCACCCGCGTAGCGGTGCGCAAGATCGAGCAGGTCGAACAGCGGGTCGCCGATGCCACCTCCGCCACCCCCGATGCTCACGCGCTCGTTGCCGAGCGTGGAGCGGGCGACGCGCCAGCCGCCGTTCACCGGGCCGACGACATCCTCGTCGGACACGAACACGTCGTCGAAGAACACCTCGTTGAACAGCGCGTGGCCGGTCGCCTCGCGCAGGGGACGGATGTCGACGCCCGGTGCGTGCAGGTCGATCACCAGCACGGTGATGCCGTCGTGCTTCGGCTTGTCGGGATCCGTGCGCACGGTTGCGAGTCCGCGGTTGCACTGTGCGGCGCCGGTGGTCCACACCTTCTGCCCGGTGACCTTCCACCCGCCGTCGACCTTGGTGGCCTTGGTGCGCACACCCGCGGCGTCGGAACCGGCGCCGGGCTCGGAGAACAGCTGGCACCACGTGTACTCGTACTCGAGACTCGGGCGGATCCAACGTTCCAGCTGGTCGGGGTCGGCGTACTGCGTGAGGGTCTGGATGATCCATCCGCCGATGCCGTACTGCGGCGGACGCACGCCCGCCGCCCGCAGCTCCTCCTCGATCACGAGCTGCTCGACGGCGCCCGCGGCCCGTCCCCACGGCGCGGGCCAATGCGCGAGCGCGTAGCCGGAGTCGAGGAAGACGCCGAGCTGCTCGGGCTCGGGCGTGGCGCGGTACTGCTCGACGAACGCCCGCACCTCGGCGCGGTACGTCTCGGCCTCGGCCGGGAGCTCGACCGCGTGCGCGCCCTGGACGCCGGCACCGACGAGACGCGCGACATCGAGGTCGATCCCACCGGCCGGACCGAAGACGGCCGCGAGGGAGATGGCGCGCTTCAGGTACATGTGCGCGTCGTGCTCCCACGTGAACCCGATGCCGCCGTGCAGTTGGATGTTCTTCTCTGCGCACATCACGAACGCAGGGAGCGCCTGCGCGGCGGCGATGGCGGACGCGAGCTCGAGCTCGGGCGTACCCGGCTCGGTGCGGGCGGCGTCCCAAGTGGCGGCGGTCGCGAGTTGGGTCGCGACGAGCATGTCGGCGGCCTGGTGCTTCACCGCCTGGAACATCGCGATCACGCGTCCGAACTGCTCGCGCACCTTCGCGTACTCGCTGGCCATGGTGACGCACGCCTGCGCGCCGCCCGTGGCCTCGGCCGCGGCCAGGATGCGCCCGAGCACGACCGCGGTGGCGCGCGCACCGGTGAGCACCCGGTCAGCCGCCGGTGCGCCGTCGAGCGTCACTGCACCGACGCGTCGGGTGGCGTCGGTGTTGGCCGGCATCGACACGCTGACCTGGTCGCGTGTCGCCACGACGAGGTCGTCGCCGGCGGGCAGGAGGAACAGGTCGGCCAACCCGGCGCCGAGCACGAGGTGCGTGCGGTCGTCGAGCCCCACTGCGGCGCGCACCGAGCCGTCGGCGAGACCCGGGAGCAACTCGGCCTGTTGCGCGTCGGTGCCGCACGCGGCGACCACCGCCGATGCCCACACGGTGGGGAGGAACGGCCCGGGCGCGACCACCGCGCCCATGGCCTCGACCACGAGCACCAACTCCGCGAGCCCGAACCCTGACCCGCCGTGCGCCTCAGGGAGGTGCAGGCCCAGCCAGCCGAGGTCGGCCATCTCCTTCCACGCCGCCGGCAGCGTCTCCTCGGTGGCGTCGAGCAGGGACCGGGCCTCGGCGAGCGCGCCGGTGCGGGCGAGAAACGACTCGGCGACGCCGCTCAGCTCGAGATGGTCGTCGGAGATGGCGATGCCCATGGGTTCTTCCCCATTCGGAATGGCGGTCTGGGTGCTCGGGTCAACCTATCCCCGGGTCGCGGATCGGCGCGAAGCTGCCGACCGGGTTCCGAGGACGACGAGGAAGAGGGGCGACATGACTGCACCGAGCGCCGACGAGATCCGAGCCGCCGTGGAACGGCACGTCGAGCTGTGGAACGCGGGCGACAAGGAGGCGTGGCTGGCTCACTGGAAGCGGGTCGTGCCCGGTGAGGTCGCGATGGAAGATCCGGTCGGCACTCCGGTGAAGCGCGGCTGGGACGTGATGGCCGAAGTGTGGGACGCGTCACCGAATGCCGACTGGCAACTCGGCATCGGCATGCTCTACGTGTGCGGATCGACGGGCGCCGCGGTGATCCGCAACTCCGGCAGCGTGAACGGCCAACCGGCGTTGATCGAAAGCATCGAGATCTACCGGTTCAGCGACGACGGCTCGTTGCACACGCAGACGTTCTGGGAGCTCGCGGCGGGGAACGAGTACGCGCAGTGGACCGCGGAGACGGGCGAGGCCTGACCCGGCTACGCCGCGCATCAGCTGCAGGAACCGGGCGGCTGCACGCGCCTGTGCGGCGCGGACGCGCCGCACGTGGTCGTGGAGCTCGTCGCTGAATTCCGCCGCGCCGGGCCGCGAGATCGGCGCCGCCGTCGAGGAGCCCGCGGTGGTCGGCGAGCCGCACTGCGCCGTCGATGTACGAGCTCGACACCGCGTCGGCGCAGTAGATGCGGGCCTGCAGCAGGAACTGCTCGGCGAGGCCGCACGCGTCGCGGGTGATGGTCTCGGCGTCGACGGGTGCGTCGCCGTGCGCCGCGAGCGCTTCGGCGGTGGCCCAGTAGGCCTCGAGGAACGGGCGCAGGAACGGCGCGGTGACCGGGCGATCCGCCCGTGCGATCTCGGCGTCGACTTCGGCGAGGAACTCGCCCTTCTCCTCGAAGAAGAACTCGAACTTGAACAGATCGCGCAACGCGAGCGCCTCGTCGTGGAGGCCTCCTCTTCCAGAAACGGCGCCATCGTCGGCGGCCGCCAGGTCGACGATCGCCGGCACCACGAAGAAGTGCAGGATGCCGTTGCGGTGATAGGCGGCGGCGATGCGCTGCTCGGGCTGGATGAGGTACACGACGTCGCGTCCGCGGTCGTTCCGGGTGACGACGCCGTGGCGTTGCAGCGACGCGAGGCCGCGCAGCACCGTCTCGCGCGTCGCGATCGGTCGACACGTCACCGGGAAGCCGCGCTGGTCGACGTAGTACGCGTAGAGCGTGAGCAGCGCCAGGAGCTGATCGACGGTGAGCGCGCGATCGGCCCACAGCAATGCCATGGTGATCAACGCCGGTGGTGTGATCGGCGTGACCGTGTTGATGCGGACCGCGACCTCGAAGGCCAGCTTCTGCAGCGGGAGCGCGCCGGTCACGTCGGCGGCGTCGGCGGCCTCGGCGAGCTCGCGGGTGAGGTGTTCACGCACCGAGATCGGCTCGCCGAACGCGACGTGGATGTCGCCGCGCGAGTAGCGGGTGCGCTGCGCGCGGGCGTAACTGACGAGGCGAGTGAACGATTCGGGGGTCTTGGCCGCACCCTGCGCCGACCGCGCGTGCTCCTCGACGTCGAGCAGCTCGTCGTAGACGATGGACACGGGTTGCAGCACGAAGTCGTCGCATCGCTCGTCGTGCACCGCGTCGACGAGGTACGCGAGCAGCCCGAGGCGCGGGTCGCGCAACTTGCCGGTGCGGGTGCGGCCGCCCTCGATGTACCACTCGAGGTTCTGACGGTGCTCCGCCAGCCAACCCACGTACTCGCGGAGCGCGAGCTTGTACACCGGGTCGTCGCGGAAGCTGCGACGGATGAAGATGAGACCGGCGCGCCGCCCCATCGGCCCCATGGGCCAGAACGCCACGTTGATGCCACCGAGCTTGTACGTGGGCGGCAACTCCGCGCGCTGCAGCACCGACGCCAACACGACCGGGTCGATGTACGAGCGGTGGCTCGGGAGGAGAGCGACGGGGTAACGACGGTTCAGGTCCTGGAGGGCGCGGACCTGCTCGGGGTCGACCTGGATGCGATTGCGGTACCCGGCGCGGTCGAACAGTCGGGCGATGTGCAGGAACACGTCGCCCGCAGGACCGCCGTGGGTGGCGACCATCTCGCGGAGGTCGGCGTCGAGCTCGGACGTCACGTCCTGGATCGAGCGACCGGTGTCGCGCGCCACCTCGGCGACGCGAGCCGCGCACCGCGGGGCGACCGACGATCGCCGCCCGCACCTCCGCCGCGTTCACTGCACGGGCCAGTTCGCGAGCGTGTCGAGGTAGATGCCCCGCACCGCCGCGATGTGGAAGTCGAGGTTCTCGTCGGTCCAGTCGTCGGTGGGGATGGGTGGGTGGACGACGACATCGACGGTGCCCGGGCGCATGAACTGCGTGCCGAGCGGCCACACGTCGTTGGCGTTGCGGAACACGATCGGCACCACCGGCACGCCGCCCGCCATGGCGAGCCGGAACGCCCCCTTCTTGAACGGACCGAGTCGTCCGGTGCCCGAGCGCGTCCCCTCGGGTGCCACGGCCAACGACTTCCCGAGCAGGAGTGCCTTCTCGACCATGGGCTGCATCGCGGCGATGGACGCGGCGCGGTCAGTGCGGTCGATGAACACCGCGTCGGCGAGCGCGCCGGCGAGGCGCACGACCGGGTTGGCGGCGAGCTCCTTCTTGGCCACCGCGGTCACGTCGCGCCGCAGGAGCGCCATGAGCAGCACGGGATCGATCGAGCTCTGGTGGTTGAAGAGGAACACCGCGGGTCGATGCGACCACACGTGCTCCTCGCCGCGCACGTGGAGGTGGATCCCGGCGATGCCGAGCGCGAGGGGGCCGCCGACCGAGATCATGGTGTTGACCGCGTCGGCCTTGCTCCGGTTGAGGATGCCGAGCCCGATGCCGGTGGCGGTGGCGGTGAGGAACCCGCCGAGCGCGGCGACGTGACGCACCGCGAGGTCGGGGGTGGCGCCGCGCCGTCCGGAGAAGCGGTGCACCGGCCAGTCGCGTTGCCGGGCGGTGCGTTCGAGACCGCGCGTCGGGTTGGTCGGACGCGGGTTGCCGACCAGGTCGAGCAGCTCGGCGTCCTCGCTGCCGTCGGCGTAGGCGAAGCTGGCGCCGAGGTCGACGTCCAATTCCTTCGCCAGCTGGTCGACGGCGCGCCGCTTGCCCGAACCCCAGAGGTGCGGACCGGCGAGGTTGCCGGTGAGCTTGCCGTCGACCACCTCGAAGCGCGTGCAGAGGACGTGCTCGATGTCGAGGTCGGCGGCCATCGCCTCCACCTGGAACGACAGCGCCGACGATGCCAGCACGACGGTGTGTCCCTTGCGCTGGTGAGCGGCGACGAGCTCGCGCGCTTCGGGGTACACGCGACCGGCCAGCTTCTGCTTGAACAGCTTCCGGCCGATCTCGTCGATGTCGTCGATCGAACGGCCTCGCCACGCACGCCCGAGGATCGAGACCACCGCGTCGTAGTCGGACTGACCGAGCACGAGACCGATCCCGGTCACCAGCGCGTTGGCGAACTCCTGCGGCGACACGTCGCGCCGACGCAACCGCGCCGCCTGCAACGCGAGCACGGAGAACCCGTAGATGAGTGTCCCGTCGAAGTCGAAGAAGGCGCCGACCGTCGGGCCGTCGGGACTGCGGTCGACCTCCTCGACGAGCTCGTGCACCGCATGCTCCCGATCGAGGGTCAGCCGTCGATGATCGTGATGGCGCTCTCGGGGCAGTTCGCCACGGCCAGGCGCGCCTTCTCGAGGAGGTCGTCGGGGATCTCGTCGAACAGCCCCACGCTGTGGCCCTCGTCGTCGGGCTCGAACACCTCGGGGGCGAGCACGTAGCAGCGGCCGTGCCCCGTGCACGCCTCGTCGTCGATCCGTAGCTTCATCTCGCAGTGTCCCCCGTTGGTCGAAGTGTGAGTCATCGTAGGTCTCATCTACGCTCGGCGCCGATGAACCTCGGCCTCACCGAAGACCAACAGTTCTTCCAGGAGACGACGCGGAAATTCCTCGAGCAGGAGGCGCCGCTCACGTCGGTGCGTGCCCTCGCCGACGATCCCGACGGCTTCGACGGCGCGTGGTGGGCGCGGGGCGCCGAGCTCGGATGGACGTCGTTCCTGGTGCCCGAGTCCGACGGCGGTGGCAGCGTGTCGGGCGAGGGTGTGGTCGACCTCGCCATCGTGGCCGAGGAGATGGGTCGGCTCGTCGCTCCCGGGCCGCTCGTGCCCACGAACGTCGTCGCCGATGCCGTCGCACGGGGCGGATCAGCCGAGCTGCGGGCCGAGGTGCTGGGGCCCATCGTCGCCGGCGAGCTCGTTGGCGCGTGGTGCATCGCCGGCCCCGGTGGCGGCTGGGACGAGCACGGGGTGTCGGTCGGCGCGACGAGCGACGGAGCCTCCTCGTCGGAAGGAGGTCTGGTGCTCGACGGCGTCAGCACGCCGGTCGAGTACGCGGGGCAGGCCGACGAGCTCCTGGTGACGGCTCGCACCGACGGTGGGCTCACCCAGTGCCTGGTGCCGGCGATGGCTGCGGGCGTGCACATCGAAGCGGTCGAGTCCGTCGACCTGGTGCGGCGCTTCGCCACCGTGCACTTCGAGGGTGTGCGCGTGCCGGCACACCGCGTCGTGGGCGGCATCGGCGGCGCCGCCGACGCGGTCGAGCGCCAGCTGCACCTCACCGTCGCGCTGCAGTGCGCGGAGACCGTCGGCGCGCTCGACCGCGTGCTCGACTTCACGCTCGAGTACCTCGCCGACCGCAGCTCGTTCGGACGCCCACTGGCGTCGTACCAGGCGATCAAGCACCGCATCGCCGACATGAAGATGTGGATCGAGGGCAGCCACGGCGTCACCGAACTGGCGGTGCAGGCAGTGCAGGACCACGACCCCGATGCCGTCGAGATCGTGAGCGCCGCGGCGTCGTACCTCGGCGACCACGCCGGCGAGATCCTGCAGGAGTGCACGCAGTTGCACGGTGGGATCGGCGTCACCTGGGAGCACGATCTGCACCTCTACCTGCGGCGGGTCACCCTCGACCGCAACCTGTTCGGCACACCCGCGCAACACCGCGAACGCATCGCCGCCCGGATCATCACGAAGCACGCGCCCACCCTCGACCCGGAGGTCGCCGGTGCCTGACGAGATGGAGAGCGTCGAGGCGTTCCGCCTCCGCGTCGCGCGTGGCTCGCCGAGAACATGCCGGTGCTGGCACCCGATGCGCCGCCACCCGACCGCGCCGAGGACGACGAGACGTGGGCGCGCGACAAGGAACTGCAGCGCATGCTCTGGGACGGCGGCCTCGCCGGGATCTGCTTCCCGAAGGAGTACGGCGGGCTCGGCCTCACCATCGAGCACCAGCACGCGTTCACCGAGGAGTCGCTGCCCTACGAGATGCCCCTGCACCTCAACGTGCCGCACTTCAGCATCCTCGGGGCGACGCTGGTCGACTTCGGGACCGACGAGCAGAAGGCCAAGTACCTGCCGCCCATGCTCAAGGGTGAGCAGCAGTGGGTGCAGTTCCTCTCCGAGCCCACGGGCGGTTCCGACCTCGCCGGGTGCCTCACGCGCGCCGAACGCGACGGCGACGAATGGGTGATGAACGGCTCCAAGATCTGGAGCACCGCCGCGATGTCGGCCACGCACGCGATGTGCCTCGCTCGCACCGACTGGGACTCGCCCAAGCACCGCGGCCTGACCATGTTCATCATGGAGATCCACCAGGAGGGCGTGCAGGTCGACCCCATCAAGCAGGTGAACGGGTCGCTCGAGTTCTGCCAGGAGTTCTTCGACGACGTGCGGCTCCCGCCCGACTCCGTCGTCGGCGACGTGAACGACGGCTGGACGGTCGCGCTCGCACTGCTCGCGCACGAGCGGAACGCGGTCGGCGGGGGCTCGCCCTACGTGAGCGGCCGCAACTACCTGGCCGAGGGCGCCGACGGCGCGTTCGACGCCAGCTGCGTGAAGCTCGTCACCCGGCGCGGCACCGCCGACGATCCGGTGGCGCGGCAGCTCGTCGCCGAGGCGCACGTGCTCGACGTCGTGCAGCGAGGTCTCGTCCGACGGGTCGGGCTGGGCATGGAGACCGGCGCGCTCGTCGGGCAGTCGGCCGCGATCACCAAGCTGTTCACGGCCACGTCGGCCGAGCGCAAGACCACCATCCGCCTCGAGCTCGCCGGCCCCGACGCCCTCACCTGGCCCGTCGGCACCGAGACCACGGGACGCGGGGTGGGCGAGGACTACCTCGAACGGCAGGCCACCAGCCTCGCCGGCGGCAGCAACGAGATCCAGCGCAACCTCATCGCCGAGCGCGTGCTCGGCATGCCGCGCGAGTGGGCCGCCGACCGTGACATCCCGTACAAGGACGTGCGCAGCAACGCGATGCCGACGTCTCCAGGAGGTTGACACCGTGACCAGCACCGACGACGTCCGCTCGCTCGACCTGCGCGGGCGCGACGGGTTGCGGCTGCGCGCCGACGAGTTCGGCGATCCCGACGGCCCACCCGTGGTGCTGCTGCACGGCGGCGGACAGACCCGCTACGCGTGGGGATCGACGGCGCGGGTGCTGGCCGAGCGCGGCTGGCACGTCTACCGGGTCGACCTGCGCGGCCACGGGGAGAGCGACTGGCCCGACGACGGCGACTACGGCCCCGAGGCTTTCGCCGGTGACGTCTACGAGATCGCCCGCGCCCTCCCGGAGCCGCCGGTGCTGGTGGGCGCGTCGCTCGGAGGCATCGCGTCGATGGTGGCGATCGGCACGCACGACGAGCCGGTCGCGCGGGGGCTGGTGCTCGTCGACGTGGCGCCGAAGATCGAGCAGGACGGCGCTCATGCGCATCGGCGCGTTCATGAGCGAGCACCTCGAGGACGGCTTCGGGTCGCTCGACGAGGTGGCCGACGCGGTCGCCGCGTACAACCCGCACCGGCCCCGACCCACCGACCTGTCCGGCCTGAAGAAGAACGTGCGCCAGCGCGAGGACGGCCGCTGGGTGTGGCACTGGGACCCGCGCTTCATGCAGGGCAAGCTCGGGTCGCGCGACGAGACGCGCGCGTCACTCGTGCACGAGGGTCGACTGCAGGACGCCGCGAGCAACATCACCGTCCCGACGCTGCTCGTGCGCGGCCGGGTGAGCGACCTGCTCAGCGAAGAGGGGGCCCAGGACCTGCTCCGCTTGGTGCCCCACGCCGAGTACGTCGACGTCGAGGGCGCCGGTCACATGGTCGCCGGCGACAAGAACGACCTCTTCAACGACGCCATCGTCACCTTCCTCGACCGCCTCCGCTGACCAGGAACGCGTTCGGCGTCGAAGTTGCGGACATATGCCGCAACTTCGACGCATGTTCGTGGGTTAGGCGAAGACGAAGCGCTCGATGCTCTGGGCGAGCTCGACGGGGGTGTCGCCCTGGAGGCTGTGGCCGGCCTCCTCGAAGTGCTCGACCTGCGCGTTCGGCAGGCGGCGCAGGAGCTCGACCTCGTCGTCGTCGTCGACCACCGACTGCTCGCGCATGCCGCGCGCGAGCAGCAGGGGCACCTTGACGCGCGACACCGCGTCCCAGAGGTACTGGAAGTTCGGGTGGCCGCTCTCGCCTTCCGCGGGCGCCGGCTCGAACGCGCGGAAGCGTTGGTACCGCCACACCCAGGAGCCGTCTTCGCGCTGTTCGGCGTTGTGCAGGATCCCGCGCCGGAGTGACGCCTCGGTGCGGGTCGGGTTGTACTCGATGGTGCGCGCCAACAGGTCGTCGAAGCTGTCGAAGCTCTCCGGACCGTTGATGAACTCGGCGATGGTCGACGACTTGCGCTCGTTGACCCCCGGCGTGACGTCGACCAGCACGACCTTGCGCACGAGCTCCGGTGCGTGGTCGGCCAGCGCAATCGTGGTCATGCCTCCCAGCGACATGCCGATGACGGCCTGGGCGTCGGGGGCCAACGTGCGGATCGCCACCGCGACGTCTTCGGCGTTGGCCTCCAGCCCGATGATGCCCTCCCGACCGCCGTCGGAGTGGCCGTGGCCGGGCAGGTCGAGGGCGACGAGCGGCCGGCCGAGCGCCATCGCCACCGTGTCCCACGTGTGCGCGTTCTGCGCACCCCCGTGGAGGAACACGAGCTCCGGCGGAGCGTCGCCCCAGACCAGCGCGCTCAGCCGCCGATCCGGTCCGACCTCGACCGACTCGCGCCGGACGGTGGGGGGTCCGTCGTACGGCAGGCCGAACTCCTCGGCGTTCTCGTGGAACATCGAGAACTCGTCGTAGGGAACTCGTTCCATGCTCGACTCCTCACCGGTTGGTCAGGCGACGCTAGCGTCGGTGGTCCTACGACCACCAGCGACGAGGGGGACGGTGTGGCCGACGCACCCGAGTACAAGTTCGTCACCTACGAGACGCTCGACGACGGGCACGATCGCGCGCATCATGCTCGACCGCGCCGACGCCAAGAACGCGCAGAACCGCGGCATGCTCGTCGAGCTCGACGAGGCCTTCCTCCGCGCCGAAGCCGACGACACCGTGCGCGTCGTGATCCTGGGCGGCAACGGCACGATGTTCTCGTCCGGCCACGACATCGGCAGCGCGGTCAGCCGCGAGGAGATGTTCGGTCCCAACCCGCACCCGAGCCGCTCGATCAACGGGGGCACCCGCGGTGGGTCCGAGAACCTGATGCTGCAGGAGTGGCACTACTACTTCCAGAACACGCTGCGGTGGCGCAACCTGCGCAAGATCACCATCGCGCAGGTCCACGGCTCGGTGTACTCCGCCGGCCTGATGTTGATGTGGGCGTGCGACCTCATCACCGCGGCCGAGGGCACGATCTTCGCCGACGTGGTGGGCACCCGACTCGGCATGTGCGGCATGGAGTACTTCGCGCACCCGTGGGAGTTCGGTCCGCGCAAGACGAAGGAGCTGATGCTCACCAGCGACTCGATCACGGTCGAGGAGTGCTACCAGCTCGGCATGGTGAGCAAGGTCTTCCCGGCCGACGACCTCGCCGAGCGCACGCTCGAGTTCGCGCGTCGCATCGCCAAGATCCCCACCATGGCCGCGCTGCTCATCAAGGAGTCGGTCAACCAGACCCAGGACAACATGGGCTTCTACAACTCGCTGCAGGCGTGCTTCACCATGCACGAGCTCAACCACTCGCACTGGGCGGTGGTCCACGACGACAAGATGCCCGCAGCCAAGGTCGGCGAGGACATCCCCGAGTGGAAGGGCACCAAGGTGCGGCCGTCGCAGAAGGACACCGCTGCCGCCGAGGTCTGACCGCTACTTGAGGCGCAGCTTGCTGTTGTCCCAGGTGACCAACCGCCCGACCGGCGTCAACTTCAGCACCGCTGACTCCACCGCGTAGTGCGCGCGCGTCGCGTCGGGGAGTTGCGCGTCCTGGGTGCGGAAGCTCGCGTACTTCTCGGTGATGGCGGCCTCGACTGCGTCGCGCTCGTCGCCCGTCGTCGAGCAGCTCGACGTCGGCGTGCACCATCACCGCGCACAGTTCGGCCCAGCGCTCACCCCGCTCGACCAGGAACGTCGCACGCGGGTCGTGCTGCACGTGTCCGACCTTGTGGGTGCTCGCGGGCGTGCGCACGTACACGTGCCGGCCGATGGCGACGAACCACACCGGGAGCGACACCGGGCGACCGTCGCGTCGCAGCGTGGTGAGGGTGCCGGTGTGCGCGGCTGCGAGCTCCGCCCACGCTTCGTCCTCGGTCAGGCGCACGCCCATCGGTGGCTCAGCCCCGTCCGAGGAAGGCCTTGGCCGCGGCCACCGCTTCGGGTGAGCCGCTGCACTCGGCGAAGCGCTCGACCTCGATGTCGAGGTACGCGGCCAGGGGGAGGGTGAGCGCGTCGTCGAGGTTCTGCTTCATGAGGCGTGCCGCGTTCGGGGGCATGCCCGCCAACCTCGCGGCGATCGCGTCGACGTGGTCGCGGAGCGCGTCGTCGTCGACCACCGCGGTGACCAGGCCGATGCGGTGCGCCTCCTCGGCGTCGACCCGCTCGCCCAGGAAGAGCAGCTCGCGCGCCTTGGCCGGACCCACCGCACGGCTGAGCACCCACGCGCTGCCGTGATCGCCGGAGCTGCCGACGCGCAGGAACGCGCTGACGAACACCGCGCTGATCGCGCCGCGTAGCGCAGGTCGCACGCGCACGCGAACGACAGCCCCGCGCCCGCACAGGGCCCGTTGACCGCGGCGACGGTGACCGCCGGCATGCCGTGGAGCAGCTCCGCCACCTCCATGATCGCCCGCAGGTCGACGACGGGCTCGGCGGACGAGGCGGTACCGGAGCCACCGCCCTCGCCGGTCATCGACGTCACGTCGCCGCCCGCACAGAAGCCGCGGCCCGCGCCGGTGAGCACCAGCGCCCGCACGCCGTCGTCGTTCGCCAGCACGCGCAGCTCGTCGCGCAGTGCGAGCACGTGTTCGAGATCGAGGGCGTTCAGCTTGTCGGGACGGTTGAGCGTGATCGTGACGACCGCGCCGGCGTGGTCGGCGGCGCGCTCGACGTCGATGCTCAAGCGGACGCCTTGGCGGCTTCGACGAGGGCGAAGATCTGCTCGGGCCGAGCGGCGTCTTGGTCGCCTTCACCCCGAGCGGCCGCAGCGCGTCGAGCACCGCGTTGGCCACCGCCGCGTGCGCGCCGATCGCGCCGCCCTCGCCCATGCCCTTGTAGCCACCGGGGTTGGTGGTCGACTCGGTCTCGATGTGGCCCACCTCGATCTCCGGCACCTCGGTGGTGGTCGGAGGGAGGTAGTCCATGAACGTGGTGGTGAGCGGGTTGCCCTCCTCGTCGTAGACGAAGTCCTCCAACAGCACGCCGCCCATGCCCTGCACCACGCCACCGAAGATCTGACCCTCCACGACCATCGGGTTGATCATGCGACCGCAGTCCTCGGACACGATGTAGCGCTTCACCTCGGGCAGCCACGTCTCGGCATCGATCTCCACCACGCAGATGTGGGTCGCGTTCGACCACGTCGGGAACTGGGTGGGGCGGAACCGCACCGTGGCCTCCAGCCCGCCCTCCATCTCACCCGGGAGCTCGTTGGCGCGATGGAACGCCTGCTTGGCGACGTCTTGGATCGTCACCGACTTCGACGGGGTGCCTCGCACGGACACCACGCCCTCGGCGATCTCCAGGTCGTCGGGCGACGCCTCCATCATGTGCGCGGCGATGTTCATCACCTTCTCGCGCACCGCGACGGTGGCCTCACGCGCCGCGCCGCCGGCGACGACCGCGGTACGGCTGCCGCCGGTGCCCGGTCCGTACGGCGTCGACCGCGAGTCGGCCTGCACGATGGTGACGTCGTCGTAGGCGACGCCCAGGTGCTCGGCCACGATCTGCGCCATCGTGGTCTCGATGCTCTGGCCGTGCGCGGTGGTGCCGAGGTAGGCGACGACCCGCCCGCTGGTCTCGACCTTCACCGTCGCCGCCTCGGTGGCGAGGGTGTTGGTCCCCATCGACGTCGGCTCGACGTACGAGCAGATGCCCACGCCGAGGTACCGGCCCTGCGCCAGCGCCTCCGCCTGCTCTTTGCGGAACGCTTCGTAGTCGAGGAGCTCCAGCGCCTGCTCGAGTGTCTCCAGCGGGGTGATCTCCTGGAAGACGTTGCCGCTGGGCGCGGTGAAGGGGAGATCGCCGAACGCGAGCAGGTTGCGGCGCCGCAGCTCGGCGGGGTCGATGCCGATCTCGGCCGCCGCGTGGTCGATGGCCATCTCGCGCGCCGTCGTCTCGAACATCCAGGGCCCACGGTACGCGGCCTTGCCCATGGTGTTGGTCCACACCATCTCGATCGAGAAGCCGAGCCGGGGCGTCTTGTAGGGGCCCGGCAGCAGCATCGGGTCCATGCCTGCCGGGCACACCGCGTACACGCCGATGTCGCACACGTGGTCGGCGGTGATCGCCTGGATGATGCCGTCGTCGTCGATCGCCACCTTCACGTGCGCGATCTCGTTGCGCGAGTGACCCGCCGACAGCAGGTTCTCGCGCCGGTCCTCGATCCACTTGACCGGCTGGCCCAGCAGGTACGACGCGAGCACGACCGCGCACTCCTCGCGGTACACGAACATCTTCTGACCGAAGCCACCGCCGACGTCGCGCGCGGTCACGTGCACGTGCCCCTCGGGGATCTGCACGTAGCGGGCGAAGAAATTCTTGGTCTCGTGCACCGACTGCGTCGCGCACGTGATGTCGAGCTCCTGGCGGCCCTTGTGGAACGACGCCACGATGCCGCGCGTCTCCATCGGTATGGCCACGTAGCGGTTCTGCTCGACGTCGCACTCGACGACGTGCGCGGCCGACGAGAACACCTCGTCGAGGTCGGGGGAGAGGGGAGTGAACGGCACCTGCACCATCGCGTTCGACTCGAGTCCCCAACCGCCGTGTACCAGGTTCGCCGTGTCGGCGGCCGCGCGCGTGTAGTCGACCACCGCGGTCTGCGGGTCGTAGTCGACCTCGATGAGCTCGCACGCGTCCTCGGCCAGATAGCGGGTCTCGGCGACGACCATCGCCACCGGGTCGCCCACGTACCGCACATCGGTGACGGCGAGCGGCGGCGGTACCAGCAGCTCCTCGCTCATCATCGAGTGGTAGCCGGGACCGCTGATCCCGTTGAAGTCCTCCCACGTGTAGACCGCCACCACGCCCGGCAGCGCCTTCGCCGCGCTGGTGTCGATGCCGGTGATCGCAGCGCGCGCGAGGTCGCTACGCAGGAACGCCACATGCAGGGTGCCCGACACCTTCACGTCGTCGACGTAGAGGCCGTGCCCGGTCAGGAGGCGCTGGTCCTCCTTGCGGGTGACCGACTTGCCGATGAAACGCGCGGCGACGGGCGGAGCGGGAGTCGTAGTCATGGCGCGGAATCTACGCCACCCCGCGAGCCCGCCGCCCGGCGGTCAGATGCGCCCGGCGGTCAGATGCGCCCGGGGGTCAGATGCGTTCGAGGATGGTGCCCGTACCCAGACCGCCACCGCAGCACATGGTGACCAGCGCGCGCCGGCTGCCCGAGCGCTCGAGCTCGTGGATGGCCTTGGTGAGCAGGATGGTGCCGGTGCCGCCGAGGGGGTGTCCGAGGGCGATGGCGCCGCCGTTCGGGTTGACCCTCTCCATGTCGGCGCCGGTGGCGCTGCTGCCAGCCGAGCACCACCGATGCGAACGCCTCGTTGATCTCCACGAGATCGACGTCGTCGATGGTGAGCTTGTTGCGCTCGAGCAGGTGCTCGGTGGCCGGGATGGGACCGGTGAGCATCAACACCGGATCGCTGCCCACGATGCACGTGTCGACGATCCGCGCACGCGGCTGGATCCCGAGGGCGTCGGCCTTCTCCGCAGTCATGAGGAGGAGCGCGCCGGCACCGTCGCTGATCTGCGACGCGGTGCCGGCGGTGTGGAACGCGGGGTCGCGGTCGAGCACGGGCTTGAGGTTGGCGAGCGCCTCGAGCGTGGTGTCGCGCAGGCCTTCGTCGCGGCTGATCGTGTGGGTGCCGTTCGGTTCGCCCTGCTCGTCGAGGGTTGGCGCGTCGATCGGCACGACCTGCGTGTCGAAGCGACCCTCGGCCCATGCCACGGCGGCGCGGTCCTGTGACTGCTTGCCGAACGCGTCGAGCTCGTCGCGGGTGACCCCGAACTTCTCCGCGATCCGCTCGGCGCCCTCGAACTGCGAGGTGTTCTCGTAGTGCTCCCAGTACTTTCGGTTGATCGGCTTGCCGACGAAGGGGTCCTTCGGGACGGTCGAGCCCATCGCCACGACGCTCATCACCTCGACGCCGCAGCGCGACCGCGACGTCGACGACACCCGCTGCGACCAGCGCGGTGGCCATGTTGGTGGCCTGCTGCGAGGAGCCGCACTGCGTGTTGACCGTCGTCGCCGCCGCCTCCAGGGGAAGTCCGGCCTGCAACCACGCGGTGCGGGTGACGTTGGCAGCCTGCATCCCGACCTGGCCGACGCAGCCGCCGACGACCTGGCCGATCTCCGCCGGGTCGATGCCGGATCGCTCGACGACCGCGCGCTGCACGTCGCCGAGCAGGTCGGCGGCGTGCATGCCGGAAAGACCGCCCTTGCGCCGCCCGACCGGGCTCCGCACCGCTTCGACCACCACGACGTCCCGCATGACCCACCGCCTGTTGCCCGGTTGCACTTTCGGATGAGGCCGTCCAACCTACCGGCCATGATCCCTGTCGTCCTCGTCCACGGCGGCGGCCTCGACGGCCGCTGCTGGGATCGCACCCGTGCCCTCATGTCCGCACCGTCGATCGCCGTCGACCTCCCGGGCCGGGGCGCCCACCCCGCCGACCTGCGCACGGTCACGTTCGCCGACTGCCGCGGAGTCGGTGCGCGCTGACATCGACGCCGCCGGCTTCGACGATGTCGTCCTCGCCGGTCACTCGCTCGCGGGCTGCTCGATGCCCGCCATGATCGGCCTGCTCGGCGACCGCGTCCGCCACGCGGTGTTCATCGCGTGCACCGTGCCCGAGACCGGGAAGTCGGCGTTCGACACGCTCGATCCCGAGGTCCAGGCGATGGCCCGCGCCGGCGCGGAGACGATGGGCGACGCGGAGCCGCGCGCGATGGACGGTGAGCTCGCCAAGCTCGTGCTCGGCAACGACCTCACCGACGAGCAGCTCGAGTTCTGCCTCGAACGTCTCGTGGCCGAGGCGCCGAACCTCTCTGACAGCCCGGTCGACCTCGCGCCGCTACGCCCCGAGCTGCCCTCGACGTGGGTGTGCACGCTGCAGGACATGATCGTGGCCGCCGACAAGCAGCGTCGCTTTGCGAAGAACGTCGGACCGAAGTGCCACGTGCTCGATCTCGACGCCGGGCACATGTGCATGGTCGGCCGGCCCGATCGCACCGCCGCGATCCTCGACGAGGTCGCGGCGCAGTACTGAACGGCGTCAGCGGACTGGTGACAGGGCCTCCAACGCGAGGATGAGCGACTGGGTGCCGTCGCGCCCGTGGCCCTGTGCCTGGAGCGCGACGGCGAGCTGGTACACGAGCGCGAGTCCAGGGAGCGCCAGCTGCAGGCGCGCCGCCTCGTCGAGCACGAGCGCCATGTCCTTCACGAAGTGGTCGACGAAGAAGCCCGGCGCGTAGTCACCGGCGACGATGCGCGGCGCGAGGTTCGAAAGTGCCCAGCTCGACGCGGCACCGCCCGAGATCGACGCCAGCACCGATTCGACATCGAGCCCGCGCGGGTCGCGTAGAGCAACGCCTCGCACACCGCGACCAGGTTCCCGGCCACGACCACCTGGTTGGTGAGCTTGGTGTGCTGCCCGGCGCCCGCGGGACCCTGGTGCACGATCGTGTTGCCCATCAGCTCGAGCAGCGGACGTGCACGCGCGAACGCGTCGTCGTCGCCGCCCACCATGATCGAGAGCGTGCCGTTGCGCGCGCCCACGTCGCCGCCGGACACGGGCGCGTCGAGCGCGGCGACGCTGGCTTCGCTCGCACGTGCGGCGAGCTCGACGGCGAGCGCGGGCCGGCTCGTGGTCATGTCGACGAGCAGACCGCCCGGTGCCAGCGCGCCGAGCACGCCGCCTTCACCGGTGCTGTTCGCGCCGAGCACGACTTCCTGTACCTCGGCCGGGTAACCCACCATCACGAACACGACGTCGCTCGCGGCGGCGACCGCGGCGGCGGAGTCGGCCCACGCCGCGCCCGCCTCGAGCAGCGCGTCGGCCTTCGGCGCGCGTCCGCGTGGTGACGGTCACCGCGTGGCCCGCGGCGAGCAGGTGGCCGCACATGCTCGAACCCATGACGCCGGTGCCGATCCACCCGATGCGCACGTCTCCAGGCTGCATGCGGGCGATTCTGGCACCGCGGGCAGAAATTGTACGGAGCCCAGATCAGTCCTACATTGGGCACATGCTCAGCGACGGCACCCTCGTCATCGACGCCGACTCCCACTTCACGGAGCGCCACGACCTCTTCATCGAGCTCGCGCCCGACAAGTACAAGGACCGGGTCCCCCACGTCGAGACGATCGACGACACCCCCACGTGGGTGTTCGACGGCCACCCGCTGGGTCCGGCCAGCGCCGGCGCAGTGATCGGCAAGGACGGCAAGAAGGAGAGCGCCGACCTCGCGCTCAACCACTGGTCGATCGAGGACACACACGTCGGCTCGTACGACCCGAAGGTGCGCCTCGGCGTGCTCGACGAATGCGGCATCGACGCCCAGATCATGTTCCCGAACACCGTGGGCCTCGGTGGTCAGGACCTCGGGATGGTCGACGACCCGGCGCTCTGCAAGCTCGTGATCGAGCTCTACAACGACTACATGGCCGGCATCCAGGCCGACTCCGGCGACCGGCTCCTCGGGCTGCCGCTGATGCCGGCGTGGGACGTCGACACGTGCGTCGCCGAGACCAAGCACGTCGCCGCGCTCGGCGCGCGCGGCGTGAACATGACGTCCGACCCGACCGACCTCGGTGCCCCCGACCTCGCCAACGAGGCGTGGGACCCGCTCTGGGCCGTGTGCTCCGACCTCCACATGCCGGTGCACTTCCACATCGGCGCGAGCGCGACCGCGATGGGCTTCTACGGCCAGTACCCGTGGGAGTCGCACTCGATGGACACCAAGCTCGCCATCGGCGGCGCGCTGCTGTTCATCGGCAACTCTCGGGTCCTCACCAACGTCATCCTCTCGCGCGTCTTCGACCGCTTCCCCGAGCTGCAGATGGTCTCGGTCGAGAGCGGCGTCGGCTGGATCCCGTTCATGCTCGAGACGCTCGACTACGAGATGTCGGAGAACGCGCCCGACGACCTGGCCAAGATGAAGAAGATGCCGTCGGAGTACTTCCGGTCGAACATGTTCGCCACGTTCTGGTTCGAGAACGCGCGCAACAAGCTCCCCGAGCTCATCGAGGCGGTCGGCGAGGACAGCATCCTGTTCGAGACCGATTTCCCGCACCCCACCTGCCTCTACCCCGAGCCGCTCGCGACGGTGAAGGACAAGATGGCGACGCTGCCGGTCGAGACGCAGAAGAAGATCTACGGCGAGAACGCCCGTAAGCTCTACCGCCTCTAGCGGGAGGCGAAGCACCCGTGGACACCATCGGACATTGGATCGGCGGACGCCGGGTCGACGGCGCCGCGGCGCGGCGCGGGCCGGTCTTCGACCCGCGCGCGGCGTGCAGACCGCCGAGGTCGCGTTCGCGTCGGCGGCCGAGGTCGACGCCGCGGTGAAGGTGGCCGCAGCCGCGGCCGCCGAGTGGCGCGACTCGTCGCTGAGCCGGCGCAACGCGGCGATGTTCCGGCTGCGCGAGCTGGTCGACGCCCACCGCGACGACCTCGCGGCGCTGATCACCGCCGAGCACGGCAAGGTGCTCGACGACGCGCGGGGCGAGGTGGCGCGGGGTCTCGACTGCGTCGAGTTCGCGTGTGGCATCCCGCACCTCCTCAAGGGCGCGCACAGCTCCGAGGTCTCGGCTGGCATCGACGTGCACACCGTGCTGCAGCCGGTGGGCGTGGTCGCCGGCATCACGCCGTTCAACTTCCCGGTGATGGTGCCGTTGTGGATGCTCGCCAACGCGCTGCGCGTGCGGCAACGCGTTCGTGCACAAGCCGTCGGAGAAGGATCCGTCGGCGTCGCTGCTCCTCGCCGAGCTGGTGCGGGAGGCGGGCTTCCCCGACGGTGTCCACACCGTCGTGCAGGGTGACGCCGAGGCGGTCGACGCGCTGCTCATCCATCCCGACGTCGATGCGATCTCGTTCGTCGGCAGCACCGCCGATCGCGCGCCACATCTACGAGACCGGCGCCAAGCACGGCAAGCGGGTGCAGGCGCTCGGTGGTGCGAAGAACCACATGGTCGTGCTGCCCGACGCCGACATCGACGCCGCCGCCGACGCCGCCATCTCCGCCGGCTACGGCTCGGCCGGCGAACGCTGCATGGCCATCTCGGTGGTGGTCGCGGTCGGCGCGGTCGCGGATCCGTTGGTCGAGGCGATCGCGGCGCGCATCCCCGATGTCGTCGTCGGTCCCGGCGACGCCGACAGCTCGATGATGGGGCCGCTCATCACCCGCGAGCACCGCGACCGCGTGCGCTCGTACCTCACCCGAGCGAACGACGACGGTGCCGTGGTCGTGGTCGACGGCTCACCGCTGGCCGATGCGGGCGAATTGCAGGACGGCTTCTTCGTCGGCTGTTCGCTCATCGACAACGTCGAGCCCGGCATGGCCGTCTACGACGACGAGATCTTCGGCCCGGTCCTGAGCGTCGTGCGCGTCCCGACCTTCGACGACGCGCTCGCGCTGGTGAACGCCAACCCCTACGGCAACGGCGTCGCGCTCTTCTCGCGCGACGGGGGCGCGGCGCGACAGTTCGAGCGCGACGTGAACGTCGGCATGGTCGGCATCAACGTGCCCATCCCGGTGCCGGTCGCGTGGCACTCGTTCGGTGGATGGAAGGCGTCGTTGTTCGGTGACGCACCGATCTACGGTCCCGAGGGCATCCGCTTCTACACGCACCCGAAGGTCGTGACGACGCGCTGGCCCGACCCGGCGTCGAGCGCGATCGACCTCGGCTTCCCCACCCACCACTGAGAAGCCGAGAGCAGGGCAGGCATGGAGCTCGACGGACGTTCGGCGATCGTCACGGGAGGCGCGGGCGGACTCGGCGCCGCCACCGCCCGGCACCTGGTGGCGATCGGGATGGGCGTGGCGATCTTCGACCGTGATGCCGACCGCGCTGCCGAGCTCGCCAAGGAGCTGGGCGACACCGCGATCGCGGCCGACGGTGATGTCAACGACGACGCCGACGTCGGTGTGGCGATCGAGTCGGCGCGCTCGCTCGGTCCGCTCTCGCTGGTCGTCAACGTCGCCGGTGGCGGTCTCGGTGGTGGTCGCACCGTCGGGCGCGGTGGCGCGATGCACGACAAGACCGCGTTCGTGGCGACGATGGAGATGAACGCGTTCGGCACGTTCAACGTGAGTCGCCTCGCCGCCTCGGCGATGGCCGACAACGAACCCGATGCGGAGGGGCAGCGCGGCGTCATCGTGAACACCGGTTCGATCGCGGGGCTCGAGGGTCAGACCGGGCAGATCGCGTACGCGGCGGCGAAGGCGGCGATCCTCGGCATGACCCTCCCCATGGCGCGCGACCTCGCTCCCATCGGGGTGCGGGTGTGCGCGATCGCGCCGGGGACGATGGGCACTCCGCTGATGCTCGGCGTGCCCGACTCGACCAAGGACAAGCTGGTCGAGAGCATCGTGTTCCCGAAGCGCATGGGCCGGCCCGAGGAGTTCGCGCTCCTGGTGGAGTCGATCGCCCGCAACCCGTACCTCAACGGCGAGACCATCCGCCTCGACGGCGCGCTCGAGGTTCCCCGCGAAGTGATTTCGTGTCAGTATCTTCTGACACGAATCCGGGGGAGCCGCGATGACCGCCGCCACGCAGACCAGTGACCTGTCGTACGACCCGTACGACGTGGGGATCGACGCCGACCCCTACCCGGTGTTCGCCCGGCTCCGGGAGGAGGCGCCGCTCTACTACAACGAGCAGTACGACTTCTACGCGCTGAGCCGCTACGACGACGTCGAGCGCGCGCTGGTCGACCGGGACACCTACATCTCGGGACGGGGCGGCATCCTCGAGATCATCAAGGCGGGCGTCCAGATGCCGCCCGGCATCCTCATCTTCGAGGACCCGCCGACGCACACCATCCACCGGAGCCTGCTCTCGCGCGTGTTCACGCCCCGGCAGGTCAACGCGCTCGAGCCGAAGATCCGCGAGTACTGCGCGCAGAGCCTCGACCCGCTCGTCGGCGAACCCGGGTTCGACTTCGTCGCCGACCTCGGCGCGCAGATGCCGATGCGCGTGATCGGCATGTTGCTCGGCATCCCCGAGGGCGACCAGGAGGCGGTGCGCGACAAGGGCAACGCGCGGCTGCGCACCAAGCCGGGCGAGCCCCAGAAGGTGTCGGAGAACTTCGTCGACGGCGAGATGTTCGCCGAGTACCTCGACTGGCGCGTCGAGCACCCCTCCGACGACATCATGACCCAGCTGATGAACGCCGAGTTCGTCGACGAGACGGGCACGACGCGCACGCTGCGGCGCGAGGAGATCCTCACCTACATCACCGTCGTCGCCGGCGCCGGCAACGAGACGACCACGCGCCTCATCGGGTGGGCGGGCAAGGTGCTCGCTGAGCACCCCGACCAGCGTCGCGAGCTGGTCGACGACCCCACGCTCATCCCCAACGCGATCGAGGAGCTCCTGCGCTTCGAGCCGCCCGCGCCGCACGTGGGCCGGTACGTGGCGAAGCCGGTGGAGTGCCACGGCACGACCGTGCCGGAGGGCAGCGCGATGCTCCTGCTCGTGGGCGCAGCCAACCGCGACGAGCGCCGCTATCCCGGGCGGCGACCGCTTCGACATCCACCGCGAGATCGGCCAGCACCTCACCTTCGGGTACGGCGCGCACTACTGCCTCGGCGCCGCGCTGGCGCGCATGGAAGGACGCCTCGCGCTGCGAGGAGCTTCTCAAGCGCTTCCCCGAGTGGGAGGTCGACTGGTCGCAGGAACCGCACCTGGCGCCGACGTCGAGCGTGCGCGGGTGGGAGTCGATGCCGGTGCTGCTGCCGTAGCCGCCGTGACCGACACCACTCCCCGTCGTCGTTACGACAGCCCGGTTCGCCGCCAGCGCGCAGCAGAGACGCGCGAGCGCATCCTCGCCGCCGGGGCCGAGTTGCTCCACGGGTTCCCCACGTGGAACTGGGCGGCGCTCACGGTGCGCACGGTCGCCGAGCGCGCCGGGGTCAACGAACGCACGGTGTACCGGTACTTCGCCACCGAGCGCGAGCTGCGCGACGCGGTGCTCGAACGCTTCGAGGAGGAGTCGGGGGTCGACGTGGCCGGGCTCGCGCTCGGCGACGTCGCCGCCGTGACCGCCCGCATGCTCGAGTACGTGTCGACGTTCCCGATCGAGCCGCGCACGCCGCGCGACGACACCGTCGCCGCCGCCAACGCCCGGCAGCGAGCCTCGCTGGTCGCCGCGCTGGAGCCGCACACCGCGGGTTGGTCGCCAGGCGACCGCGCGATCGCGGGCGCGGTGCTCGACGTGCTCTGGAGCGTGGTGTCGTACGAGCGGATGGTCGTCGACTGGGAGCTGCCTCCGGACGAGGCGATCCGCGGCCTCACCTGGGCGATCGGTCTGGTGGAGGCGGCGGTGCGGGACGGCCAGGTGCCGCGTGCCACGATGCACGAAACGACCGACGACAGGGGAGCTCGATGAGAGCGGTGGTGGTGGGCGCGTCCAGTGGACTGGGACGCTGCATCGGAGTCGGGCTCGGTCAGCGGGGCGCGCAGGTCGCGCTGCTCGCCCGCCGGCACGACCGACTGGTGGACGCCGCGAAGGAAGCCGGGCCCGGCGCGCTCGCCATCCGGTGCGACGTGACCGACGAGGAGTCGTGCCGGAGCGCGATCGAGGAGGCCGCGGTCAGGGCTCGGTGGCATCGACGCGCTCGTGTACGCCACCGGCATCGGCCCGCTGGCGCGCATCGAGGACCTCGACGCGAGCACGTGGCGGCGCGCGTTCGACACCAACGCGGTCGGCGCCGCGCTGGTCACCGCCGCTGCGCTCCCGCATCTGCAGGCGTCGCACGGCGCCGCCGCGTACCTGTCGTCGGTGAGCGCGTCGCTCACGCCGCCGTGGCCCGGGCTCGCCGCGTACCTGGTGAGCAAGGCCGCGCTCGACAAGATGGTGGAGGCGTGGCGCACCGAGCACCCCGAGGTCGGGTTCACGCGCGGTCACGGTCGGCGACTGCCCGGGCGGTGAAGGCGAGTCGATGACGCAGTTCGCCAACGAGTGGAGCTCCGAACTCGCCATCGAGCTGGGTCCGGTCTGGATGCAGCGCAACCTGATGAACGGCGGGTTCATCGAAGTCGACGAGCTGGTGACGCTGGTCGAGAACGTCGTGGGTCACGGCGCGAGCGTGTCCATCCCCGTCGTCGCCATCACACCACGAGCGCCGGCCGCCCTGAATGTGGACGTCCTGAACGTGGAGGAGCAGTCATGACCGACGTCATGCAGGGAGTGCGGATCCTCGAGGTCGCCGAGCACACCTTCGTGCCGGCCGCGTCGGCGCTGCTCGCCGACTGGGGTGCGGAGGTCATCAAGATCGAGCACGTGGAGCGGGGCGACGCCATGCGCGGCCTCGTCGCCACCGGGGTCGTGGCCGACATGGGCAACGACGTCCATCCTCTGCTCGAGCACTCGAACCGGGGCAAGAAGAGCCTCGGCCTCGACCTCTTGTCGCCCGACGGGCTCGACATCCTGCACCAGCTCATCGCCACCAGCGACGTGTTCCTCAGCAACAAGCTGCCACGCGTCACGAAGAAGCTGCAGATCGAAGTCGAGCAGGTCCGCGCGCACAACGAGAAGATCATCTACGTGCGCGGTCACGGGCAGGGTGCGCGTGGCCCCGACGCCGACAAGGGTTCCTACGACTCGCTGGCGTTCTGGGCTCGCGCCGGGGTGGCGATCGGATGCACGCGCCCGGAATACGACCTCGTCGTCAACCCACCCGCGCCTGGCTTCGGCGACTCCATCGGCGCCATGACCATCGCCGGCGGGATCATGGGCGCGCTGTTCCACCGCGAGCGCACCGGCGAGGCGACGATCGTCGACGTGTCGCTGCTCGGTACCGGTATGTGGGCCATGGGACAGGCGGTCGCGCTGTCGCTGCTCATGGACATCCCGTGGACCGCGCCGCCGGCCGATCAGATGCGCTTCAATCCGCTCGTCGCCATGTACGAGACCAGCGACGGTCGGCTCTTGTCGTTGTGTTGCCTGCAGGCCGGGCAGTACTGGCCGCCGCTGTGCGAGGCGATCGGTCGACCCGAGCTCGCGACCGACCCGCGGTTCGCCGACCATGGCGTCGCTGCTCGATCACACGGCCGAGGCGCAGGAGATCCTGCGCGAGGTGTTCGCATCGCGTTCGGTCGACGAATGGCGCGAGGCGCTGGCGGACTTCGTGGGTCAGTGGACCGTCGTGCAGCACACGCTCGAGGCGGCCGCCGATCCGCAGTCGGTGGCGAACGGCTACATCCAGGACCTCACCACCGCGAGCGGCACGCCGTTCCGGCTCACCGCCGCGCCGGTGCAGTTCGACGAGGTGCCACCGCAGGCCCGCCGGGCCCCGGAGTTCAACGAGCACGGCGACGAGATCCTCACCGAGCTCGGTCTCGACTGGGATGCGATCATCGACCTCAAGGTGCGTGGCGTCGTCGCCTGACGGTGATCGCGCCGAAGTGCTAGAACCCCGTTCTACTGATTCCGCAATCGCGTAGCTCGAGGGGGATCCGATGACCGCCGATGAAGGACCGGGTGGTGCGTTCACGGGGGTGCGCGTCGTCGAATTGGCGCAGTGGGTCTTCGTCCCGGTGGCCGGGGCACTCCTCGCCGACTGGGGCGCCGACGTGGTGCGCATCGAGCGACCCGAGGGCGACCCCTACCGCGGGCTGATGACCCAGGGGATCGGCACCGACGGGGGCGGCGGCGTCAACCTCTCGATCGCGCTGGCCAACCGGGGCAAGCGCTCGGTGGCGCTCGACCTGCGCACCCAGGGTGGCCTCGAGATCCTCGACAAGCTGATCGCCAGCGCCGACGTGTTCCTGACCAACTTCCGGCCCGGCGCGTTGCAGCGGCTCGGCCTCGACGCGGAGACGCTCACCGCGAAGTATCCGTCGTTGGTCTACGCGCGCGGTCACGGCTTCGGCGCCCGCGGGCCGGATGCCGACGCACCGGGCTACGACGCGTCCGCGTTCTGGGCGCGCGGTGGCATGGCACACGTGCTCACACCGGCGGAGCTCGACCGGCCCATCAGTCAACGCGGCGCGATGGGCGACCGCAACGGTGCGATGGCGCTGGCGTTCGGCATGGCGGCGGCGTTGCTCGAACGCACGCGCACCGGGAAGGGCAAGATCGTCGACGTGTCGCTGCTCGCCACCGCGATGTGGACGCTGTCGTCCGACGTCCTCTCCGCGTTGCAGGGCGCGAAGCCGCGTGCGATGTCGATGAGCGCGAGCGGCTACGTGAACCCGCTCGTCGGTGTGTACTCCACGAAGGACGACCGGCACATCTCGCTGGTGTTCCTCGAGGCCGATCGGTACTGGCCCGACTTCTGCCGGCTGATCGGCCGCGAGGAGCTCATCGACGATCCGCGCTTCGTCGACCTCGCGGCGCGCAAGGAGCACGCCGAGGAGTGCGTCGAGATCATCACCGCCGAGTTCCGGTCGCGCACGTTCACCGAGTGGAAGAAATTGCTGTCGGGCATCGACGCGCCGTGGGCGCCGGTGCAGGCGGTCGAGGAGCTGCTCGACGATCCCCAGGTGATCGCCAACGACTACATCGGCGAGGTGGTCGCCGACGGTGTCCCGTCGTACCGGCTCCCGGCGGTGCCGGTGCAGTTCGACGGCGCCGGACCGGAGCTGCGGCGCGCGCCCGAGCACGGCGAGCACTCGGAGCTGATACTGCTGGAGCTCGGCTACTCGTGGGACGACATCGCCGCGCTGCAGGCCGCGGGCGCGATCCCGTGAGCACCGTCAACCGGGAACCACCACTCGGCCGACCAGTCCCGGTTCCCGACGAGCGTTCGCGGCCGTACTGGGACGCCGCCGCGGAGCACGTGCTCGCGGTGGCGCGCTGCTCGGTGTGCGATGCGTTCTCCATCCCGCCCGACGTCGTCTGCCAGCACTGCCACAGCACCGAGCCCGACTTCACGTTCGTACCCGTCAGCGGACGCGGCGTCGTGCGGTCGTGGACGGTGATGCACCAGTCGTTCGTCCCGGGCTTCGACGACCTCCTGCCGTTCGTGCTGGTCGACGTCGAGCTCGAGGAGCAGGCCGACCTCCGCACCATCGGCCGTCTCCTCGACGGACCCGACGTGCCCCTGACGATCGGCGCCCGAGTCGTGGTCGCGTTCGAGGACCTCGCGCCGGGCGTTTCGGTGCCCGCGTTCGAGTTGGAGTCCTCGTGAGCGGGCGCTTCGCCGCGTCCGACCAGGTCGCGATCGTCGGGTACGCGCAGTCCCCGGTGGAGCGTCACGCCGACAAGCCGCTCGGCGCGATCGCGCTCGACACCGCGCAGGCGGCGATCGCCGACGCCGGGCTGGAGGTCGCGCAGATCGACGGCTTCACCACCGGTGCGATCTTCCCGACTGCAGGGGCCCACACCATCGAGGATGGCGTCAGCATCGTCAGCGCGAACTGGATGGCCGAGCACCTCGGCGTGAACCCTCGGTGGGCGAGCGGTTTCCAGGGGTTCGGCCAGATCCCGGGCTCGGTCGAGCTGGCCGTGAACGCGGTCGCCAGCGGTGCCGCCGACTACGTGCTGCTCCACCGCGCGCTGCACAATCCGACGGGCAAGTACCACGGCAACCCCATGCGCGAGGCGCGCGGCTCGATGCAGTGGATGGCGCCGCAGGGCTACTTCGGCCCGCTGGCCATGATCGCGCTCCCGTACAACGAGTACCTCCAGCGCTACGGCGCGTCGCGCGACGAGATGGCCGCGGTCGTGGTCGAGGCGCGCAAGAACGGCGCGCGGATCCCGTGGTCGTTCTGGCACGACAAGCCGCTGACTGCTGAGGACTACCTCGCGGCGCGCGTGATCGCCGACCCGATCTGCATGTACGACTGCGACATCCCGGTCGACGGCGTGGCGTCGTTCGTCTTCACCTCGGCCGAACGCGCGCGCGACCTCCCGAACCACCCGGTGCTGGTCAGCGGCTTCGGGATGGGCACGCCGACGAAGCGGCGCATCCCGCAGCACTGGCCCCTCGACGACATCATGGACACCGCGTTCGAGACCACCCGCCGGCTCTGGGAGCACTCGGGGCTCGGACCCGACGACGTCGACCTGCCGCAGGTGTACGACGGCTTCTCGCCGTTCGTCTGGTTCTGGCTCGAGGCGTTGGGCTTCTGCCCGGTCGGGGAGGCGCACGCCTTCGTGACCGGTGGCGGCATCGACAGCGACGCGCCCAAGGGCTTGCCGGCGCTCTCGGGTGGCGGCGCGCTCGGCAACGGCCGCATGCACGGCGTCCCGCAGATGCTCGAGGTCTACCTGCAGCTCGCGGGTCGCGCCGGCGACCGCCAACGGGAGCGGGCCGAGGTGGGGGTGGCGTGCCACAGCTCGCCCCACTACGGGGGCGCCGTCGCCTACCGGCGGGCCTGACCGGTCCGGGTGCCGGGCCCTTGCGGGCTAGCCCGTTCCGTGATAGGTAGAATGGCGTTCTATTTGAGGTCCAGGGGGAACACGTGGCTGCAGTGATCACCGAGCGACGGTCGTACGTGGCGGGACGGTGGGTCGAGGGCGACGAGGTGCTCGCGGTCGAGAACCCGGCCGACGAGACCCAGATCGCCGAACTGTCGGTGACCCCCGACGCCGAGTTCCGCCGGGCCATCGACGAAGCCCGGCGCGCGTTCGACGAGGGGCCGTGGCCGTCGATGAGCGGCGCCGAGCGCGGCGAAGTTCGTGCACGCGCTCGTCGATCACCTCGAGGCCAATGCCGAAGAGCTCGTCGCCGACGATGGTCGCCGAGGCCGGCCAACCCACGATGTTCGCCGAAGCCGTGCAACTGCGCAGCGGCGCGGTGTTCGCCCGTGACACGATCGACCTCTACCTCTCGATGCCGCACGAGGACTACAACCCGGTGCCGGTCGACCAGCTCGTCGCCGGACGCGGTCGCGTTGAGCGTCCGTCGGCACGAGCCGGTGGGTGTCGTCACCGCCATCACGCCGTACAACGCCGCGATCCTGATGGCGTTCCAGAAGCTGATCCCCGCGCTGATGGCCGGCAACTCGGTGATCCTGCGGCCGAGCCCGCTCACCCCGATCTCGTCGCTCATGTTCGGCGCCGCCGCCGACGCCGCCGGTCTCCCACCGGGTGTGCTCAGCGTCGTGGTCGAGTCCGGCGCGACCGGTGCGGAGATGCTCACCACCGACCCGGCGATCGACATGGTCTCGTTCACCGGGTCGACGACCGTGGGCAAGCAGATCCTCGCCCAGGCGTCGTCGACGGTGAAGCACGTCGCGCTCGAGCTCGGGGGCAAGTCGGCACAGATCTACCTGCCCGACGCGGTCGAGCGCGCCGCGACCGGGGCGATGATGGTCGTCGCGATGACCGCGGGTCAGGCGTGCGTCGCCGCCACGCGCATGGTCGTACCCCGGGAGCAGAAGGACGATGTGCTCAACGCGGTGAGCGGTGCCTACGCGTCGCTCACCGTCGGTCCACCGACCGAACCCACGTCGATGCTCGGCCCCGTGATCAGCGCCGCGCAACGTGACCGGTGCGAGCGCTTCGTCGGCCTCGCCGAGGAGAACGGTGGCAAGGTCGCGCAGGGTGGCAGCCGTCCGGCCGGCCTCGACAAGGGCTACTACTTCGAGCCGACGGTGCTCGACCTGCCCGGACAACGGCAACCCGGCGGCGCAGGAGGAGATCTTCGGCCCCGTGATCGGCGTCTTGTCCTACGACGACCTCGACGACGCGGTGCGCATCGCCAACGACAGCGTCTACGGGCTGTCGGCGCAGGTGTACGGCGCCGACGTGGCCGCCGCCACCAACGTCGCCCGCCGTCTGCGCGCGGGCGCGGTGAACGTGAACTCGAGCCTGTTCAGCGCCTACGCACCCGGCGGGGGTTACAAGCAGAGCGGCCTCGGCCGCGAGCGCGGCCCCGAGGGAATCCGCGCCTTCCAGGAGGTCAAGCACATGGTGATCGGAGAACTGAAGTGACCGGCTCCAACGTGGGCGCCCGCAACCTCGACTGGCTCATCTCCGTCGACGATCACATCCTCGAGCCGCCGAACGTGTGGATCGACCGGGTCCCGGCCAAGGACCTTGATCGCGCGCCGCACATGGAGTTCGACGAGAACGGTCAGGACTACTGGGTGTACGACGGCAACCGGTTCCCGAGCTCGGGTCTCAGTGCGGTGGCGGGGAAGTCGAAGGAGGAGTTCAGCCCCGAACCCCTCCCGTACAGCGAGATGCGCCCCGGTTGCTACGACCCCGTCGCGCGCCTCGAGGACATGGACCGCGCCGGCGTGCTCGCGTCGCTGTGCTTCCCGACCATCACGCGTTTCTGCGGTCAGCTGTTCATGGAGGCGAGCGACCGTGAGTTCGGGCTGGTGTGCCTCGAGGCGTACAACGACTGGATGATCGACGAGTGGTGTGGCGCGGCGCCGGGCCGTTACATCCCGCTGTTCCTGATCCCGATGTGGGACCCGCAGCTCGCGGTGGCGGAGATGGAGCGCTGCGCGGCGAAGGGCGCGACGACGTTCGCGTTCTCCGAGAACCCTGCGCCGCTCGGCTTGCCCACCATCCACGACAAGGACCGCTACTGGGATCCGGTGATGAAGACGGCGAACGATCTCGAGCTGGTCGTGTCGATGCACGTGGGTTCGTCGTCGCAGGTGCCGCAGATCGCGCCCGATGTGCCGTTCATCGCCAACCTGCCCTGGGGTGCGATGCGCACCTCGGGGGCGATGCTCTCGTGGATGTTCAGCGGGATGTTCCAGCGCTTCCCGAAGCTGAAGATCGCGTTGTCCGAGGGTGAGATCGGGTGGATCCCGTACTACCTCGAGCGCGCCGAACAGGTGGTCGACAAGCAGCGCCACTGGGTCAAGAAGATGTCGTTCCTCGGCCACGCCGCCGCCGACGAGGATCTCGACCTCGACAACTTCGACGTGCGCGCCACCTTCCGCGACCACATCTACGGCTGCTTCATCGACGACGCGCACGGGATCAGGAGCCTCGACGAGATCGGCGAGGACAACGTGATGTGCGAGACCGACTACCCGCACTCCGACTCCACCTGGCCGAACTGCATCAGCGTGGTCCAGCACCGCATCGGGCACCTGCCGGAGGAGACGCAGTACAAGCTGCTGCGCGGCAACGCCGAGAAGCTCTACCGGTTCACGCCCGCGACGCCGCCGGTGCTCGCGCATGCCTGAGGTGATCGTCGTCGACCGCGAGCTGTGCATGGGGAGCGGCATGTGCATCGTGTACGCACCCGGCACGTTCGCGCACGACGACGAGACCAAGGCGGTCGTGATCGACCCCGCGGGTGATCCGATCGACGCCGATCCGCAACGCGGTGCAGGCCTGTCCCACGAGCGCGATCCGCCTCGTGGACGAGAACGACGACGAAGGAGCATGAGCATGCAGCTGGAGGGGAAGTCGATCGTCGTCATGGGCGGCGGGTCCGGAGTCGGTCGGGCGACGTCGCTGAGGTTCGCGGAGGAAGGCGCCAAGGTCGTCGTCGCCGACGTCGACCTCGACCGCGCCAAGGGAACCGTGCAGCTGATCGAGGAAGCCGGTGGCACCGCGATCGCCGATCAGTGCGACGTGTCGAAGGAAGCCGACGTCGAGGCGACCATCGCGCTCGCGGTGTCGAGCTTCGGTCGGCTCGACATCATCTTCAACAACGTCGGCGTGCCGACGCCGCGACCGGGGTTGATCTTCGAGGAGCACACGAACGACGACTTCGATCGCCTCTTCGCGATCAACGCCAAGGGTGTGTTCAACGGCTCCAAGTACGCGATCAAGCAGTTCAAGGAACAGGGTGACGGTGGCGTGATCCTCAACACGGGATCCGTCGCCGGCCTCGTGTCGTGGGGCGGCAGCGTCTACGGGTCCACCAAGGGCGCGGTGCACCAGCTCACCAAGGCCGCCGCCATCGAGGGCGCGCCGTTCGGGATCCGCTGCAACGCGATCTGCCCCGCGGGGATGCCGTACACCAACTTCACCAACGCCATGGGCATGACCGTCAGCGAGGAAGACAAGGAGAAGATGGCCGAAGGCGTGGGCTCCATGCACCCGCTCGGCAAGCCGATCCTCGCCGAGGACTGTGCCGAGGCCGCGGTGTATCTCGTCTCCGACGCGGCGAAGAACGTGACCGGCGCACTCCTTCCCGTCGACGGTGGGTACGTCGCCAGATGACCGCAACCGGAGACGCGCAGCTGCTCGACCGCGACGAGCTGCGCCGGCTGTTCGACCTCCGCAGCAGCTTCAACGCGATCTCGGGCGGCGGGTACACCGACGACCCGTTCCCGAAGTGGCACACGCTGCGCGAGTCGGGTCCGGTTCACGAAGGCACCGTGCATGCGCTCACCGACTACCCGGGTGAATGGTTCTTCCAGGGGCTGCCGTACCCGGACCGTCCCCACTTCTCGGCGTTCAGCTTCGAGACTTGCGACGCCGCGTTCCGCGACGGCGACCTGTTCGCGTCGCATGCCGCGGATGAGTCGATCGACACCAGCGAGCCCGGCGTGTTCAACAGCATCCTCGCCATGGGCGGCACGCAGCACCGCCGGTACCGCGCGCTGGTGCAGCCGTCGTTCGTGCCGGCCAAGGCGCAATGGTGGATCACCAACTGGATCGAGCAGACCGTCCACGCGCTGATCGACCAGTTCGTCGACGACGGGCGCGCCGAGCTCAACGTCGACTTCGCCGCCGCCATCCCCGTGCTCACCATCACCGGGAGCTTCGGCGTCGACGTCGAGCAGGCGTTGATCATCAGGGAGTTCCTCACGAGCGACACCGCGCGGTGCTTCGCGATCCTCGAACCGATCATCGCCGCTCGTCGCGAACAACCGACCGACGACCTCATCAGCGTGCTGGTCGAGGCCGAGTACACCGACGAAGACGGCACGTCGCACCGTCTCACCGACGCCGAGATCCTCTCGTTCGCGGCACTGCTGCTGCTGGCAGGCTCGGGCACCACCTGGAAGCAGATGGGCATCACCCTCGCGGCGATCTTCGAGCGGCCCGACGTCCTCGCCGCGGTGCAGGCCGACCGCGCCGCGGTGCGACTCGCGATCGAGGAGTCGGTGCGGTGGAACCCGACCGATCCGATGTTCTCGCGCCACGTCACGCGTGACACCGACTTCTTCGGTGCGCACCTGCCCGAGGGGTCGGTGCTGCATCTCTGCCTCGGCGCGGCCAACCACGACCCCGCGCGCTGGGAGCGCGCCGACGAGTACGACATCACTCGCGCGCCGAAGCCGTCGCTGGCGTTCGGCAACGGGCCGCACGTGTGTCTCGGCATGCACGTCGCGCGCGCGGAGATGAACGTCGGGATCACTGCCTTGCTCGATCGGCTGCCCAACGTGCGGCTCGATCCCGATGCCGAACCGCCCCGCTACATCGGCTTCTACGAACGGGGCGCCACCGCGATCCCCGTCGTCTTCGACTCCGCCCACCCAAGAGAACGGGGAGCAACGAAATGAACGAGCCCGGCTACACCGCTCCCGACATCACCCTCATCGGTCAGGACCACATCGACCGCTACCGGGAGACCGACGGCGAAGAGGGCTACCTCTGGAACGGCGCCACCTCGCTGCTCCTCACGACCACGGGACGCAAGAGCGGCGAGGCGCGCACCTCGGCGCTGATCTTCGCCCAGGACGGCGACGACTACCTCGTGGTGGCGTCGATGGGAGGCGCGCCTCAGCACCCGTCGTGGTACCTGAACCTCACCGCCAACCCCGACGCCGAAGTGCAGGTGAAGGCCGACCGCATCCCGGTGACGGCGCACACCGCCACCGACGACGAGAAGCCGCGCCTCTGGAAGATCGTCACCGAGCAGTGGCCGAACTACGACGTGTACCAGACCCGCACCGACCGCGTGATCCCACTCGTGGTGCTGTCACCTCGATGACCGCCGACGCGGTGACGCCGTGGGCCGAGCGGGTCGCCGACCGCTCGGAGTCGGTGCAGCGGTCGCGCGCGCGCCAGATCGAGCAGGCCGAGGCGATCGTCGCCGCCGCGCGCCGCCTCATCACGGAACGCGGTGACCAGTTCACGACCCAGGAGCTGGTGAAGGAAGCCGGCGTCGCGCTCCAGACCTTCTACCGCATCTTCGGGGGCAAGGATCAGCTGCTCCTCGCGGTGTTCGAGGATCTCATCGCCGAGAGCTGCGCCGACTACGAGCGGGCCGCCGAGGCGCTGACCGATCCGGTCGCGCGGTTGCACTTCTACGTGAACGTCACCGTGGGCAGCGTGGGCGAGGCGAGCTACGGCATCGGCCCGCGGTTCGTGACCGCCGAGCACTGGCGTCTCCACCAGCTGTTCCCGGAGGAGATGACCCACGCGACGCAGCACTTCGCCGATCTGGTCGAGCGTCAGCTCGTGCTGGCGAACGAGGAAGGGCTGCTCGCCTCGCCCGATCCGCAGCGCGACGCCTGGTTCGTCACCAAGCTCGTGATGGCGGTGTTCCACCACTACGCGTACGCCGAGGATCCGATCGACACCGGGGCGATCGCCGAGGAGCTCTGGCAGTTCTGCCTCCGAGCTCTCGGCGGAACGTCAACCTGACCGAACGTTCTGAAGCAATCCACATCAGGGGGGAAATGAAAGTGACGACGAAGCGAACACGGCGGCTCCGGGCCGTCGTCGGGGGAGTGGTGGTCGCGGCGACCGCGACGATCGGACTGGCCACGGTCGGCGGCGCGGCGGTGCCGGCCGCCGATCCCGGTGTGACCGCCAAGGAGATCAAGCTCGGCTACATCTCGCCGGAGACCGGCGTGGCGTCGTCGATCTCCAAGAACGGGATCAAGGGCTTCGAAGCTCGGATCAAGGCGCAGAACGCGGCGGGTGGCTGCAACGGTCGCAAGATCACCTACGTCACCAAGGACGACGGGTCGGGCGCGGGGAACCTCACCGCGGCGAAGGACCTCGTCGAGAACGAGGGCGTGTTCGCAGTGGTGAACCAGTCGCCGTTCGCGTTCCTGACCTACCGCTACCTGCTCGACAGCGACGTGCCCATGATCGGCGCGGGGAGCGACGGCACCTACTACCAGCAGAAGGGCAACGAGAACATCCTCAGCTCGGGCGGCAACGGCATCCTCTTCGGTGACGTCATCTACGACACCGCCGCGAAGATGATGAAGCAGGCCGGCGCCAAGAAGGTTGCCGCGCTCGCGTACGGCGCTGCCTCGTCGTCGGTGGCGTCGGCCAAGGCGTTCATGAACTACGCAGTTCCGGGTGTCGGTCTCGATCCCGCGTACACCAACACGGCACTCGACTTCGGGTCGCCCGACGTCTCACCTGCGGTGCTCGGCATGAAGAACGCCGGCGCCGACGCGGTGTACCTGCCGATGGCCGCCGCCACCAACATCGCGGTCGTGCAGGGTCTCCAGCAGAACGGCGTCGACATGAAGGCGTCGCTGCTCGCCACCGGCTACGGCCAGGACTTCCTCGACTCGCCGGCGGCGCAGAACTTCCCGTCGAGCGCGTACTTCCTCGACGGCTACAAGCCCGTCGAGCTCAAGAACGATCCGGCGGTGAAGAAGTTCCAGGCCGACCTGAAGAAGTACGCCGGCTTCACCGGCGTCCCCGACTTCGGTGTCTACAACGGCTACATCCTGGCCGACCTGTTCATCAAGGGCTGCGAGAACGCGGGCAAGAACCTGACCCGTCAGGGTCTGGTCGACGGCGTGCACAAGGTCGGGAAGTACGACCAGGCCGGTCTCGGGTGTCAGCCGGTCGACGTCAGCCTCGAGGGCCGCGGTCACGCGTCCAAGACCTCGTGTGGCTGGTTCCTGCAGGTGAAGGACGGCAAGTTCGTGCCGTTCCCGAAGAACGGCAAGCCGATCTCCGGCACCCTGGTCGGCACACCTGAGGGCATCCAGCAAGCGACCGCCGGCGGCGCGATCGAGGCGCCGACGACCACGGCTGCGCCGGCATCATGAGCGGCGCCGACACGGTGCACGGCGGGACGACGATCCCCGAGACACTCGGCGAGCTCCTCACACCGGAGTGGCTGAATCCGGTGCTTTCGACGCGGTTCCCCGGGGTGGAGGTCACGGCCGTCATCCCGGGGCCGATCGTCGAGCGCGTCTCGACGAACGCGCGCTTCAAGATCGAGGGGACGATCCCCGAGGGGCTCCCGCCCGCGCTGTGTGCCAAGGGGTACTTCAGCGAAGCCGGACGGGTCAGCTCCGCCGCGAGCGTGCCCGAGGTCAGCTTCTATCGCGACCTCGCGCACCCCGTCGGCGTGCGCACGCTCAACAGCGTGTGGGCCGACATCGATCCGGCGACGAGCCACGGCGTGGTCATCACCGAGGACGCCGTCGAGGCGGGTGCGACGTTCTGCAGCGCGCTCGATTACTGCAGTGTCGACCGCGTCGCCGATCAGCTCGGGCAGTTCGCCAAGCTCCACGCGTACGCGTGGGAACGACCCGACTTCGTGAGCGCCAACGAGTGGGCCGCCACCCGGTTGGAGTTCATCCTGAACGTCCGCGGGCTGAAGGAGATCAGCGCGAACTTCGACGGGCCAAACGGTGCGGGCGTGCCTGAGGGCACGCGCCGCGCGCAAGGTCTGGTCGACGCGTACACGCACCTGTCGTCACGCGCCCCCGGCGCCGGCTGGACCATCGCGCACGGCGACGCGCACGTCGGCAACACGTTCGTCGACGGCGAAGGCCGGGGCTGCCTGGTCGACTGGCAGGTGATCCAGTTCGCGCCGTGGGGGATCGACGTCGGGTACCACATCGCGTCGGCGCTCGAGCCCGACGTGCGGGCCGCCAACGAGCGTGACCTGCTGCAGCACTACCTCGACGAGCTGGCCCGCGCCGGCGTCGAGACGGTCCCGGCGTGGGAGGTGGCCTGGGACGAGTACCGGATGGGCATCGTGCACGGCTTCTTCCTCTGGGGCATCACGCAGTACGTGCGCCCCGAGGTCATCGCGCAACTCCTCCGACGTCTCGGCACCGCCGCCGACGACCACGGCTCGTACCAGCTGTTGGCGAAGCTGGACTCGCCGTGACCTCGGCATCGGAACGCGAGCGGTTCGAAGACCTCTACGACGTCGAGCGCCACGTGATGGCGACCGACGGCGGCATCCTGGTGGAAGATCCGTATCCCACGTTCGCGGAGCTGCTCGACGCGGCGCCGGTGCACGAGGGGTCGGTGCGCGAGCTGCTCGGCTACGAGCGCGGCGGGCTGAGCCTTCTACGGGACGGGCCGACGTACACGGCGATGTCGTACGAGGCCAACGACACCGTGCTGCGCGAGAACCAGGTGTTCTCGTCGACGTTCTACGCCGGTCTCACCACGTTGATGTTCGGGAAGAGCATCCTCGAGATGGTCGGCGACGAGCACCGGCGCAACCGTGCGCTCGTGCAACCAGCGTTCACGCCGAAGCGCGCGCAGTGGTGGATCGACCAGTGGATCACCACGTTGGTCGACGAAGCGATCTCCGCGTTCGAGCACGAGGGACGCGCCGAGCTCAACACCGACCTGTGCCGCGCGGATCCCGCTGCAGACGATCACCGCCAGCTTCGGGCTGACGCGTGACGAGGCGTTCGAGTTCCGTGAGGGTGCCGAGGGGAACCCGATGCGTGCGGCCGATCCGCGCGGTCGCGGCGGCGCGTCAGCAACGCACCACCGAGATGCTGCACCGAGTGATCGAGGATCGTCGCCGGCAACCCCAGGACGACCTCATCACCATCCTGGTGGAGACCGAGCTCGACGAGGACGGTGAGCGACACCTCCTCACCGACGACGAGATCTACGGGTTCGCGCGGCTCATCCTCACCGCCGGTTCCGGCACCACGTGGCGCCAGCTCGGGATCCTGCTGGTGGGGCTGCTGCAACGCCCGGAGCTCCTCGACGCGGTGCGCGCCGACCGCGAACTGCTACGGCGCGCCATCGACGAGGCCGTGCGCTGGGAGGCGACCGACCCGATCTTCCGGCGCCTGGTCACCGAGGACGTCACCCTATGCGGGGTCGACATCCCGGCCGGTGCGATCGTCGAGATGAACCTGGGCGCCGCCAACCACGACCCCACGCGGTGGGATCGTCCCGAGGAGTTCGATCCCCACCGGCCGCCGAAGCCGAACGTGGGCTTCGCCGGTGGTCCGCACGTCTGCCTGGGCATGCACGTGGCCCGCGCCGAGATGTGGGTGGCGATGAACGCGGTGCTCGACCGGCTCCCCAACCTGCGCCTCGATCCCGATGCGCCGAACGTCCGCATCATCGGGCTCGAGCACCGCGGCCCCAACGGCATTCCCGTCGTCTTCGGGTAAGGAGCACGCAATGACCGACTACCGGCTCATCTCGTCCGATTCCCACGTCACCATGCCCGACGACGCGTGGCAGGAGTATCTGTCGCCGGAGTTCCGCGACCGCGCGCCGCGCATCGAGAGCACCGACGACGGCGATGTCCGCGTGTTCGAGGGCAAGCGCACGCCGATCATGACCCTCGACAACCTGGCGGGGAAGAAGCCCGAGGAGTTCACCCTCAACGTCCGGAAGCTCGAGGACCGGCGGGCGGGCGCAGGGGATCCCGTGGCGCGCATCCAGGACATGGACACCGACGGCGTCGACGCCGAGGTGCTCTACGTCGGCGGACCGCTGCAGACGGCCGACGCCGCGCTGCACCTCGACAGCGTGCGCGGGTACAACCGCTGGCTGTCCGACTACGCGTCGCACGCGCCCGATCGCCTGCTCGGCGTCGCCGCGATCCCCATCGACACGCCCGAGCGCGCCGCGGAGGAGATCGCGTTCGCGGCGTCGCAGCCCGGGTTGGTGAGTGGATACATCCCGCTGTTCCCGCCCGAGGGTGACTACGGCGACCCGAAGTGGGACGCCATGTGGAAGGCGTTCATCGACGCCGGCTTCCCGGTCGGCCTGCACGTCGGCGGCCGGCGCCCGGGTACTCCCGTCGTCAACATGTACGAGAGCGCGCCGCGCTTCATGACCGGGCTGGTGATGAGCAAGCTCACGATGGCGGAGTCGGTGTCGGAGCTGATCCACGGCCTCGTCATGCAGCGCCATCCCGAGCTGCAGTTCGTCGCGGTCGAGGGTCAGATCGGGTGGTGCTCGTTCTTCGAGTACTACTCCGACCACCTCTGGGAGAAGCACCGCCACTGGACGAAGAGCGAGCTCGCCGAACCGCCGAGCCACTACTTCCGTCGCCAGGTCTTCGCCACCTTCATGGAGGACCCGGTTGGGCTCCGTGAGCGCCACCACATCGGTATCGACAACATCATGTGGGCGAGCGACTACCCCCACTCCGAGACCACCTGGCCGAACTCGAAGGCGCTCACCGACGAGTGGTTCACGCCGCTCGGTGAGGACGACAAGCGCAAGGTGCTGTGGGAGAACGCAGCGAAGCTCTACCGACTCGTGTAAGGCCTGAGGAGGCGTCATGGACGTGAACGCACCCGAGCTCGACTGGTTGGTCTCGGTCGACGACCACGTGATCGAACCGCCCAACGTGTGGACCGATCGCGCGCCGGCCAAGTACCGCGACGACGTGCCCCGTCTCGTCGACGACGCGTGGGTGTACGACGGCAAGCGCGTCGGCACGTCCGGCCTCTCGGTCACGATCGGGAAGCGCAAGGAGGAGTTCACGCCCGAACCCCGTCCCGTACTCGGAGATGCCGGAGGCGGCCTACGACCCGGTGGCGCGGCTCATGGACATGGACCGCGCCGGGATCCTCGGCTCGCTCTGCTTCCCGTCGTTCCCGCGGTTCTGCGGCCAGGTGTTCTGGGAGGCGAAGGACAAGGACCTCGCGCTGCACTGCGTGCAGTCGTACAACGACTGGATGATCGACGAGTGGTGCGGCACGGTACCCGGTCGCTACATCCCGTTGATCATCATCCCGCTCTGGGACCCGCCCGCCGCCGCGGTCGAGATGGAGCGGTGCGCGGCCAAGGGCGCAACGTCGTTCGCGTTCTCCGAGAACCCCGAGCCCCTCGGCCTGCCGACCATCCACGACCCGAACCGCTACTGGGACCCGGTCCTGGCCGCAGCGCAAGACCTGCAGATGGTCGTGAGCATGCACGTGGGCTCGTCGTCGACCATGCCCACGATCTCCTCCGACGCGCCCGGCCTCGCCAACCTCACCTTCGGCGCCATCCGCGCCGCGGGCACGATGTTGGCGTGGCTCTTCAGCGACGTCTTCGAGCGGATGCCCGGCGTGAAGATCGCGCTCTCCGAAGGCAACATCGGCTGGATGCCCTACTTCATCGAGCGCGCCGAGCAGGTGATCGACAAGCAGCGGCACTGGGCGAAGAGCATCGGCACCGCGTTCTACGACAACAAGGTGTCGACGGAGCAGGTGATGGCCGACCTCGACCACCTCGACGTGCGCGCCACCATCCGCGAGCACATCTTCGGGTGCTTCATCGAGGAGTCGTCAGGCCTGCGTTCGCTCGACATCATCGGTGAGGACAACGTGATGCTCGAGACCGACTACCCGCACAGCGACACCACGTGGCCCGACTCCATCGGCGTGGCCAAGAAGCTCCTGGCCGAGTTCCCGGCGGAGACGCAGTACAAGATCCAGCGCGGCAATGCCGAGAAGCTGTTCCGCTTCACCCCGGCGGCGCCACCGAGCTAGGAGACCTCAGTCGACGAACTGTGCGAGGTTGGCGCCGATGTCGACCGGCGTGTACTTCTCGAGCTCGGGGAGGACTTCCTTGCCGAGGAGCTCGATGGTCTTGAGCGTGCTCTCGCCCGAGTGGTATCCGAATTGCACGTAGCAGATGAGCTCGTCGACACCGAGATCGGCGTAGTGCTTCATCTTCTCGAAGCAGCGTTCGGGGTCACCGACGACGATCATGTCGCCGTCGTCGAAGCTCTCGATCGGGATGTTGCCCTCCATGAGCGGCTTCAGCAGCGGGAACGATGCCTCTTGCGCGGCGGGATCGAGGTGGGGGAGCTCCCAGTCGAGCGTGAACTGGGCGATGTTCTGGTACCACCAGGCGACCGATTCCCAGACCCCGTTGTCGCGCGCCTGCTGGTTGGTCTCCGCGCAGTGCACGAGCGTGTACGCGGCGACCTTGTTGGTGGCGACGTCGGAGATCGGCTTCGCGTCGGGGCTGTTCCACGCGTCGCGGTAGGCGCGGATCTGCGCCGCCATCTTGTCGAGCGGTTGCATGATCGAGAACGACAGCAACCCGAGCTGGTTCGAACCGGCGACGGCCGACGAACCTTCGGAGGTCGCGGCCATCCACGCGGGCGGGTGCGGGTCCTGGAACGGCTTCGGCGTGATGAGGCGACGCGGGAACTGGAACGTGGGGCTGTCCCACTCGAAGTACTCCTCGCGCCACATCGCGGAGATGATCTCGATGGCCTCCGCCCACTCCGCGCGGCTCGCTTCGCGGTCGACGTGGAACGCGGTCTGCTCCATCGGCGTCGAGCGACCAGTACCCCACTCGATGCGACCCTGCGAGAGGATGTCGGCGGTCGCGACCTTCTCGGCGACGCGCGCCGGGTGGGTGAACCCGTAGGGGAGCAGGGTCACGCCGAAACCCAGTCGGATGTTCTCGGTTACCTGGGTGAGCGCGCCGATGACGACCTCGGGGGCGGGGCAGTGTGACCGGCCCTCCCGGAAGTGGTGCTCGACGAACCACGCGATGTGGAAGCCGAGCGTGTCCGCGAGCTTCACCTGGTCGAGCATCTCCGCGTACGCCGCGCTGCTCGCGGGTTCGCTGGCCGTAGGGATGAGGGCCGGCCTCCCACGGTCGCGGCGAGTCGATCTCGTACAGCAGGTCCAGCTTCACGCACGTACCCCCGGGTCCCGGTGCTCATCACATATGTGATGAGCACTTCTCGTATCGTGATACGCTATCCCCTCGTGGATCGGGCGTCAACCGGCCGAAGGAAGGGGGACCGGCGGTGGCGGCACGGACGTCGAACAGTGTGCTGCGCGCGGTGACCGTGCTCCAGGTGCTGGCCGCAGAACCGTCGTCGTCCTGGTCGCTCGCGGAGATCGCGCGTCGGGCCGACCTGAGCTACGCCAGCGCGCACTCGGTCGCCAGCGCGCTCGAGGAGAGCGGTCTGGTTCGCCGCCATCCCCGCACCCGTGCGTACACGCTCGGTCCCGCGCTCATCGCGCTCGGGTCGGCGGCGCAGCGCGGCTACCGAGTCGTCGACGACGCGCTGCCGGAGATGGAACGTCTCTCACACGACCTCGGGCTCGGCTGCCTCGCCAGCTCGCGAGTCGGTGACGACATGGTGATGCTCGCCGTCACCGGTCCGCCGCAACCGCTCGGCTCGCGCGTCCAGGTCGGCGAGCGCGTTCCCATCGCACCACCGCTTGGATTGGCGTTCATCGCCTGGGCCGATGCCGCGACGATCGAGGACTACCTCGACTCGTCCGGCCGCACGCTCACCGCGGCGGAACGTCGGCAGTACTCCGAAGCGCTTGCGCTCGTGCGTGAACGAGGGTACGGCGTGGTGCTCGACAGCTCGACTCGCCACCGGCTCGTCGAGCGTCTCCGCGCGTCCACCGATCTCGACGACTCTCGTCGACACCACGAGCTCGACGAGGTCATCGTCGATCTTGCCCTCGACGACTACGCGTTGGTGCACGGCGATGCTGATGCCGAGTATGCGGTCACCGCGCTCACCGCGCCGGTGTTCGGGCCCGACGGGGAGATCATCCTGGTGCTGACCCTCGTCGGCTTCGCCGAACCGGTCCGAGCTGACGTGCTGCCCCGGTACGCCGCGCGCATGTTCGAGGCAACGTCGGCCATCCAGGCTGCGATGACCGAACACCGCGTGCAGGCCTGACTCACCGCAAGTCGTCGGGGCGATCCTCGGTCGGCTCGAGCGAACCGAGATACGCCGCCTCGAGCCGGGGCGCATCCGCGAGCAGCTCGGCGGCAGGCCCGCGCAGCACGATCGAGCCGCGGTTGAGCACCGACGCGCTGTCGGCGACGGTGAGGGCGAGGTGGACGTGTTGCTCGACCAGGAGCACGGCGCAGCCGTGGTCGTGCGCGATGCGGCGGACGGTCTCGAAGAGTGCCTCGACGATGAGCGGGGCGAGCCCCATGCTCATCTCGTCGACGAGGAGCACCCGGGGTTCTTGCACGAGGGCGCGGGCCATGGCGAGCATCTGCTGTTCGCCGCCGGAGAGCGCGCCCGCTCGCAGATGCCAACGCGGTTCCAGCGCGGGGAACACCTCGAGCATGTGGCGCGGCGACGGACCGCCCCGGTGGCAGGCCGCTTTGAGGTTCTCCTCGACGGTGAGCGTGGTGAACAGGTTCCGGTTGTCGGGGACGAGCACCATGCCCGCCTTGCTCGCACGCGCCGGACGGCCGGTCTTCAGCGGTGTGCCGTCGACGGTGACGGTGCCCGCGTGGGGAGGGAGGAATCCGGTGAGGGTGAGCAGGAGGGTGGTCTTCCCCGCGCCGTTGGGACCGAGGAGCGCCTCGATGGTGCCAGCCTCCACCGCGAGATCGATGTCGCGGAACGCAGTCGTCGCGCCGTAGCCCCCGCTGAGTCCCGTGCACTCGAGCGGGGCGGTCATGAGCCTGCACCCGCCGCGTCGTGGGTGTGGCCGAGGTACGCGTCAGCGACGTCGCGGTTGGCGCGGATCGTCGCCGGGTCGCCCTCGGCGATGACGCGGCCGAAGTCGAGCACGTAGATGTAGTCGCACACGTCGAGGACGAGCGCGACGTCGTGGTCGATCAGGAGGATCCCGGTTCCAGTGAGGCTGATGTTGCGGATCCGGTCGCCGAGCCACTGGCTCTCCGTGGTGTCGAGGCCCGCCGCCGGTTCGTCGAGCAGGAGGACCTTCGGCCCGGCGGCACAGGCACGGGCGATGGACACGAGCTGGCGTTGGCCCTGGCTGAGGTCGCCCGCGTCACGGTCGCGCAGGTCGGCGATGCCGACGAGTTCGAGCGAACGCCTGACCGCTCCGTGCTTGGCGTCACCCTTCACGCCGTAGGCCGCGGCGCGGACGTTCTCCTCGACGCTGAGGTCGTCGTAGAGCTCGAGCGCCTGGAACGTTCGGGCGAGCCCGCGGCGCACCCGCTGGTGCGACCGGAGCGTGTCGATGCGCGTGCCGTCCAGCACGACCGCGCCGTCGGCCTTGGTGAAGCCCGTGATCGCGTCGACCGCGCTGGTCTTTCCCGCGCCGTTGGGGCCGATGAGCCCGACGATGCCCCCGGCGGGCACGCGCAGCGACAGGTCGTCGACGGCCACCACCGCGCCGTACCGCACCGTGACGTGCTCGACCTCGAGCACAGTGGGCGCATCCGCGCCCGGCGCCGCGCGCGCGGTGGTGATCGGCGGCGCGACGATCGCGTCCTCCGGCGTGGTCGCTGCGCCCCCGCGGCGTCGCTGACGCCACGCGGCGAACTTGTCGGCGAGCTCGTGGCCACCGGCGGCGAGGCCCTCGGGGTTGCGCATGAGCGTCACGATGACGAGCACGCCGCTGATGATGATGAAGGCGTCGCCGCTGAGGTCGATCCACTCGTTGAGGAGGAAGAAGACGATGCCTCCCGCCGCGATGATGCCCGCCTGGACGCCGCCGAAGACCGACGTGACCCCGGCGAGGTATGCGGTCGAGATGAGGGACAGACCTGCGAGCGCGGCGAAGCTCTCCCAGGTGATGATGCCCTGGCGGTACGCGAGCAGGCAGCCGGCGATGCCGGCGATGAACGATGCGATCGCGAAGCTGAGGACCTTGACGAACGTGACGTTGACGCCGATGCCGGCAGCCGAGCGCTCGTTGGCTCGCACCGCGAGCATCGCCGAACCGAGGGCGCTCCTCCGCAGCACGGCCACGCCGGCCGCGACGACGACGCAGATGATGAGGCACATGAACCCGAAGGACAGACGGGGGAAGTCCTTCCCCGCGCCGACACCGAGGTTGATGCCGAACGCCGCGGGCTTGCCGATGGAGTTGCCGAACGACTCGACGAAGTCGGCGTTGCGGAACCAGATCGCTTCGAGGCCGAAGGCCAAGGCGAAGGTGACGACACCGAGCATGAGGCCTCGCAGCCGCAGGGCGGGAAGCCCCACGAGGACGCCCACGATCGCCGCGGTCGTGGCGGCGAGCAGCGGCGCGATCGGGAACGGCACGCCCCAGTCGACCGAGAGGTAGCTCAACATGAACCCACCGACACCTGCGAGGGCGAGCTGCGCCAGCGACACCTGGCCCGCATAGCCGGTGACCACGACGAGCGAGAGGGCGAGGATCGCGAAGATGAACGTCGTGATCACCGCCGCGCGCGCCGAGCCGCTGGTCACCAGGAGCGCGACCGCTCCGACGACGAAGCCGGCCACTATTGGCACGAGGTACGAGCGTGGGCGCGGTGCTCGCCCGAGGTGCGTTCGCAACAGCGCGCCCCGCTCGGGGACCCCGCGACTGGTGACGAGCAGCGCGACGAGCATCACGACGAGGGGCACGATCTCGCCCACTCCGGACTGCGGCATCCACGAGTACTGGCCCGAGAGGTACACCAACCAGGCCTGGATCATGCCGATGCCGATACCGGCGATCACCGTGGGCACCAGGTGCTGGAACTGGCCGACGACGGCCGCCGCGAGCGCCGGCACCACGAACAGCGTGTAGGTGTTCGGCACCACCGGCGACAACGGCGCGATGAGGATCCCGGCCGCACCCACCACGGCGCCCGCCAGCATCCAGTTCAACAGCGCGATCCGATCGGGCGAGATTCCACTCACGTACGCGCCCGCTTCGGACTCCGCGGTGGCCCGGGTGTCGAGGCCGAAGCGCGTCCACCGGTAGAGGGCGGTGATGACCAACGTCAGGATCACGACGGTGATCGCCAGGTAGATCCGGTCCGACAGCACCGACTGGCCCTGCCAGGTCCAGCGCTCCGACGGGTAGATCGCCTCCACCGTCACCGGGAGCGTGCCCATCCGCTCCGACATCAACCCCTGGAGCACCACCAGGACACCCAGCGAGGCGACGGCCTTCGCCAGCGGTGGCGCGTAGCGCAGCGGTCGGAACACCAGGACGTACAGCAACGCACCGAGGGCTGCCGAGATCACCAACGTGATCACCAGCGCGTCGGGCGTGCCGAACTCGTGGTTCAGATCCACGGTCGTCGGGAGCCCCGGGATGATCAGGAAGAGCTTGCCCTGGCGGAGGAACGCGTACGTGTAGCCGGCGTAGAGCGCCTGGGCGCCGGTGGCGAAGTTGATGACCCCCGACGCGCGGTAGACGAGGACGAGCGCAAGCCCGAGTGCCGCGTAGGTTCCGCCGTTCCCGAGGCCGAGGAAGGAAGACGCAAAACCGTGCACGGTGGATCCCCCGCGTTCCGATCAGAGTGGTGACAGCCGCGTCGGGGCCGGCGGGATCAGATCCCACCGGCCCCGCGCGCGAGGGTCAAGCGGGGATCTGGGTGTCGCCGGCGACCACGTACTTGGTCGCTTTGCCGTCGGCGCCCAGCGTGGCCAGGAGCGTGGCGTTCGTGCACGTCGCCGCGTACTTCGGGTCCGCGCTTGCCTTGCCGTTGCACCTGATGTGGTAACCGCCCGAGCCGGGGAGCACCGACCACGGCATCGACTTGGCCGCCGCGATGATGCTCGCGGGCGTCGCCGCGCCCTTCAGGTTCTGCGTGGCGACGTTCACCCCGGTGATGCCCTGGAACATCGACAGACCGGTCTGGCGGGACTTGTCGACGTCCTTCGCCCCGAACTTGTCGAGCACTGCGTAGTACTGCTTGATCGACGGGTCTTTCGGGTTGTCGACCGGCGACGACGACGTGATCTTGATGCCCTCGAGGAAGTCCTTCGGGACCGAGGTGCGGGTCGCGTCGCTGAAGCACTGCGGGATGGCGGTGACCTGTCCCTCGAAGCCGGCGGTGCGCAGCCCGTTGAACGCGGCGATGCAGAACGAGTCGTTCCCGACCACGTGCACCACACCCTTGGGGTTGTCGCTGACGACCTTCTGCATCTGCGGTGTCATGTCCGCAGTGCCGAGCGCGACCGGCACCATCGAGAAGTCCAGGCCGGCCTTCTTGTACGGCGCCGTGTCCGAGAAGATCTGCGTCGCCGCGGGCACGTCGATCACCACCGCAGTCGCCTTCTTCGTCTTCTGCGCCTTGGCCGCGCTGATGATGAGGTTCTCGAACGTCGAACCGGACCCGAAGATGAACGTCGATTTCGTGTCCTTGAGCAGGTCCGGGGTGCCGGACCCGAAGATGAACACCGGGATGCCGGCGTCGTGCAACGGTGTCCACGCGTTCAGGGAGAACTGGTTCGAACCGAAGACCACCGCGGCGACGTCGTCCTGGATCATCTGGTTCGCGCAGTCGGCGCTCTTGCTCGGGTCACCGCCGTTGGTGCAGATGTCGAGGTCGATGGGGTGGCCGCCCACCCCGTTGCGGTACTGGTTGATCCACTTGACCGCGGCCTCGCTGACCGGGGTCTCGATGGAGTTGTCGGTCCCGGATGTCTTGCCGTCGGTGATCAAGCCGATCTTGACCGGCGTGCCCTTGGCCGGGGTCTTGGTCCCCAGCGCGCTGTTGGCCGATGCGGCCTGCGCGGGCACCGCGAACGCCGCCGCCGCGATCGCGATGGCGACGAACAGCGTGAACAGGCTCGCCGAGCGAGCGCGAGTGTGGCTGTGCATTGGTTCCCCCCGGAATGCGTCTCCATGTGTCGGCCCACGTCGACCGGCTTCCCGGGATGCTACAGCGGGGAAAACCTGGTTTTCTCGCGCTCGCCTCTCTCGGATTGGCTCCGCCCCGCGGCGTGGGAAGCTGCGCCCTTGCCTGATCGTCACATCGTGATCGTCGAGGACCGCGCCGAGCTTCCCTTCGGTCACTACGCGGGCCTGTGCGCGGATCTCGGAGACGCGTTCGCGGAGCTCGGCTGCGACGTCGACGTGCTCACCAAGCGCGGCTGGGCCGGCGAGCGGGACGGACGCACGACAGATCCTTCGTTCACGATCCGTCGGTACGGGCGGTGGGCCACCTGGTTCGACCACCTCGGTGCGTGGTGGCGGGTGCCGGCGATGATCGGCGCCGCACGCGCCCACCGCCGGCACCTCCACGATGCGTCGACGCTCACGATCGTGATCGGCCTCGGCGTCGATCCGGTCCTCGCGTCGGCGCTCTGCGGGCCGGGGAACTGGATCTTCTTCGTGTTCGGACCGAAGGGGTCGCGTCGACGATCGATCGTCCACCGCGTCACCGCACGAGCTGCGCGGCTGGCGGAGCGCCGGCGGCGACCGCGCGGCGGGGCGCGCATCGCAGTGCCGTCGTCGCGCTGGTGCGCGAGTTGGGAGGACGCCGCGCCCTTCCTGCGTCCGGTGGTGATCCCGATCGCCGGGTGCCGGCGTCGCGCGCGTATCCCCGGCACGCGGGTCCGCCTCGGGATCGACGCCGACGAGCGCGTGGCGCTCCTGTTCGGCGCGAGCCACCCGGGCAAGGATGTGGACGTCGTGTTCCGCACCTTCGCCGGCCTCTCGCGGTGGCGACTGGTCACCGGCGGGCAGGTCGGGGGCGAACCCGCCGACGAGGAGACCAAGGCGCTGCTCTACAGCGCGGCCGACGTCGTCGTCCTGAGCTTCGTCAATGATCTCGACCGCGATTCGGGCGGGCTGATGGACGCGATCGGGTGGGGAGTGCCGGTCGTGTGCTCCGACCACTCGATGCCTGCCGACATCGTCCGCACGTACCGACTCGGGACGGTCTTCACCCCGGGCGACATGGCGTCGCTGCGCCAGGCGCTCGACGACGTACCCCGAGAGATCGATCCCCGCGACCTCGAACGGGCGCGGCACGAGCTCTCGAACACCTCCATCGCGATCCGGCTGCTCGGCGCGCTCGACGCGCTGGGGTGAGCCGAGACTGGGCGGCATGATGGATGATGGAACCGCCGGAACCCAGCAGGAGGAGCGGGAGATGAGCGAACGACAGGAGACGGCGATCTTGGCCGGGGGCTGCTTCTGGGGGATGCAGGATCTCATCCGCAAGCGGCCCGGGGTCATCTCGACCCGGGTCGGGTACACCGGCGGCGACGTCGAGAACGCCACGTACCGCAACCACGACGGGCATGCGGAAGCGATCGAGATCATCTTCGATCCCGAGCTGGTCTCCTTCCGTGACCTGCTCGAGTTCTTCTTCCAGATCCACGACCCGACGACAGTGAATCGTCAGGGCAACGACATCGGCACGAGCTACCGCTCGGCGATCTTCTTCACGGACGACGAGCAACGCGCGATCGCCGAGGACACGATCGCCGACGTGGAGGCGTCGGGCCTGTGGCCGGGCAAGGTCGTGACCGAGGTGGTCGCCGCGGGGCCGTTCTGGGAGGCGGAACCCGAGCACCAGGACTACCTCGAGCGGATCCCCAACGGGTACACGTGCCACTTCCCCCGCCCGAACTGGAAGCTCCCGCACCGCGCCGACTCCACGACCTGACGCGACCCGAGGTCGTCACGAAATGCCACCCCGGTTGCTGTAACTCGCGAGCGCACCTGTGCGATACCAACCACGCGGGCAACCGGGCAGAGGGACCGATCGGGAAGAGAAGACGGGTGCGCCCGCAATGGGATCGACGGAGGTGCTCGCGGTCGGGTTCGTCGACGTCGTCGGCGAGAGAGATGCGACGGCTGAGTCCACGGTTCACTCGCGGTCTCGCGTCGACCCGCCGAAGGGCGAAGGCACGTGCAGGACGGGCTTGCGTGTCTGATGCGATGATGGGCGTGACGTCGTCACCGGAGAAGACGCGACATGCAATCGCAAACACCGAGCCTCACCACGCAACGACTCGAAGCGTTGAGCGATGGAGTGATCGCGATCGCCGCGACGCTCCTCGTCCTCGAGATCGGTCGGGTGGAGGTCGGTCACAACGAGGACCTGTTGGATGCGATCGGCGCGCTCTGGCCGTCGTATCTCGCGTACGTCGTCTCGTTCACGGTGATCGGCCTGATCTGGGTTGCGCATCACTCCATGTTCGAGCGCATCAGCTCGGTGGATCGACGCCTCTTGTTCCTGAACCTTGCGTTGCTGCTCGGCATCGGGTTCATTCCCTGGCCGACCAGTGTGCTGGCCGATTTCATCCAAGAGGACAACATCAACGCGTCGGTTGCCACTGCGCTGTACAGCCTCACCATGACGATCATCGGCATCGTGTTCGTCGGGATGTGGGTGCACCTCGTTCGTCATCCCGAACTCACGATCGACTCGGTGACCGAGCGCCAGCTTCGGCGGTCGCTGCGTCTCGCCTTCGTGAGCCCGGTCGTCTACGGCCTCACGATCGGCCTCGCGTTCTTGAGCCCGTACGCGTGTCTCGTGGTCTATGCGCTGCTTGCGATGTACTTCGCTCGCGGACCTTCGGCGCGCGCGATGATCGAAGATCCCGCCGGTGTTGGCCAGCCACCAGGCGATGGCGACACGTAGCCCTCCGACGGCATGGACTCGTGGCGCGTTCGGTGCGGTGCGACCCCGTTGCCCGAGAGTGTCATACGGAATACCATGACTGTATGACAATGCTCAGCTTTCGTGTCGAGGATCGTGAAGCCGACGAGGCCCAACGGTGGGCCGAGGCGCTCGGCATCGACCGTTCCGAGCTTCTGCGTGAAGCTCTTCGGCGGCACCTCGATCGGTTGGCATCCGAAGGTGACGCGGACCGGTGGGCGGCTTCACCGCTCGACGAGGGCGAACAGACGCTGGGCGAGATCGCCGACTGGGGTCCGGCGGAGGACTGGTCGGATTGGGGCGTCGATGCAGCGAGGTGAGATCTGGTTCGCGGCGACGCCCGGCGGCGATCGGCCCGTCCTCGTCTTGACCCGTGACCCGGTCGCGGATCGCATCGGCTCGGTCGTGGTCGCCGCCCTCAGTCGAACCCGCCGCGGGCTCGCATCGGAGCTCGAGCTGACGCAGGCCGACGGAGTCCCGACCGAGAGCGTGGTCAACTTCGACAACCTCCACACGATTCCTCGGCAGACGTTCCGCAGGAGAGTGACCACGCTGCCGCCTGCACGGATGGCCGAGGCCTGCCGGACGCTCCAGGCGGCGACTGGTTGCTGACCCGGCGTTCTGGGACACCGGGGCACTGAAGGTCAGCCGCAGATGCGCGGGCCGTCGCCCGGGACGACTCGACCGTTGCCGAGCATGAGATCACTCATCGGTCGACCCGTCGAGCAGCTCGCGCGTCGCATCCGCGTGACCGGCATGCCGGGCCGTCTCGTTGATCAGGTGCAGCAGCACCCATCGAAGTGTCAAGACTTCACCCCAGCCCGCGGGATCGGAGCGTTGGTCGAGTGACATGCCGCGCACCGCTGCGTTCGTCGCCGTCGCGCGGTTGCGGTATGCGTCAAGCGCTGCGTCGAGCGACACGTCAGCACCGCGTGAACACCGAAGGCGTTCGCGCGCGTCACCAGGAGGTCAATGTCCAAGAACGAGCTTGCGACGGCATTCGTTCCTGGTGGTCGGCGGGAAGGCAGCTGCGTCGTGGTCGTGGGTTCTCCCGGGTCTCGTGAGCAACTCACGGAACGGGACGCCGCGGTCAAGTGTCTGCTCGCGGGGCATTCCGCCGGACGGCCGCTGCGTGGAAGAGGATCTCTGATCCTCCTGCCGGCGATCAGTGTCACCTCGGGTTGGCGGTCTTCAAGCCGAGCTGGCGGGCACTGCGCAGGAGGCGATCGTCGTAGGCCACGAGCTGACCCAGCGCGTTGCCGAGCTGCTGGGCTGTCGCGAGGTGGATCGCGTCCAGCGATCGCAGCTCTGGCGGCGGAAGAAGGCCAGCGGCGTCGAGAATCCGATCGTTGACTCTGATCAGCTCGATACGTCGAAGGACATCTCGTCCAAACGCGATGGCGTCATCGCCCGCTGGTTGTAGCGCGCGCAGCACCTCGGTGCGGGCCAGTGCACTGGAAACCAGCGGGCGACGACGACGAAGGTATTTCCGAAGCGCGGCGGACTCGGGTTCGGCGACAGCGAGCTTCACGATGGCCGAGGAATCGAGATAGACGGCCGGCATCAGCGCTCGTCGTCGCGAAGTCCAGCGAGCACCGCCGACGGCGCTGGGCTTCCGGGCTCCAACTCCAGAGGGGGCGGGAGATCCTCCAGATCTGCTGCCGCCGCCGCGACCTCGCCCGCGGCGCGAAGGCGATCCAGCGGATCGCCGTCGGGCAGTGGACCGAGAAGAGCCACCGGCCGGCCGCGGTCGGTGATCTCCACCGTCTCTCCCTGGGCGACGAGACGGAGGAGCTCGCTCGCGCGTTGGCGAAGTTCCCGCACTCCGACTCGAGTCATGTGCTACTCATAGCACATCGCGGACTGTCCCGGAAGGGCCATTCGGCGGCGCGCGGAGCGAACGGATTCGGGTTCGAACGCGGGCTTCCTGCCAGAAGCACGAAGTCGCAGGTCAGAATGGGTGCGAGCGGGGAGACTCGAACTCCCACGTCCTTGCGGACACCAGGACCTAAACCCCGTCGGTGAGTCTCCGCCCATACGCACTCGACGCGAAACCGCAGGTCAAAGGCCAGGGTCGAGCATCTCGATCCTGCCGAGTCTCCACCCGTTCGCGCCGATCTCCGCCCGTTTCTTCGGTGAATTCTTAGATGAGCCCGAACTCGTAACCACTACAGGCAGCACGGGCGACAAAGATCGTCGGGCGGGTGCATCCAGGAGGCCTCGTCGTGGAGAACCCGTGGGTGATGGTCATGACCCACCCGCCGGTCCGACGGCAGGCACCGGCCGTTACCCTGCTGCCCATGGAGAGCGCAGACGACCTGGCGTCGCGATTCGCGGCCGGCGACGAGCGCGCGCTCCGGGCTGCGTACGACGAGTTCGGCGCGCTCGTGTTCGGCTACTGCAAGCGCACGTTGGCGTCCGCTTCCGATGCCGAGGACGCGACGCAGCAGACGTTCGTCGATGCGTGGCGGGGTCGGGAGAAGTTCGATCCGGGACGCGGCTCGCTCGCCGGCTGGCTGCTCGGAATCGCGCGGCACAAGGTGTTCGACCAACTGCGCTCCGGTGAGCGGCGCGCGAGTCTCGTGGCCCGGGCCGAGCCCGCCGCAGCTGCGCCGGCGGAGTCGCCCCAGCCCGACATCGTCCTCGACCAAATGGTCGTAGCCGACGCACTCGGTCGTCTGCCCGACGTGCAGCGGCGCGTGCTCGAGCTTGCGTTCTACGAGGACCTCACGCACGTGCAGATCTCCGAGGCGCTCGCTCTCCCGCTGGGCACGGTGAAGAGCCACATCCGACGCGGCTTGACGAGTCTCCGGATGCACCTCGAGGAGGTGGCGTCTTGAGTCATCTCGACGGCGACACCCTGGCACTGCTGGCACTCGGCGAGACGGTCGACGATGACGGCGTGATCACCACCCACCTCTTCGAGTGTCCGCAGTGCCGGGCCGAGCTCGAGCGACTCGAGCACACTGTGGGTATCGGGCGCTCGCTGCACCGCGAGGACCGCGTGGTGACGCCGCCGCCTGCACGGGTGTGGGACGCCATCGCGTCAGAGCTGGAGCTGGACCCCGAGGCCGAGACTTCCACCGACGTGCAGCCTTCTGGCGAGGTCGTGGATCTGGGCGTGGCGCGGGAGCGCCGCGCACGCCGGTGGGATGGTCGCCGCCTCTTCGCGGTTGCCGCGGCGGTGGTCTTGGTGATCATGGCGGTCGGCGGCATCGCCCTCTTGCGCCGCGATTCAGGGTCCGAGGCGCCCATCCAAGAGGTCGCGCTGACGCCGGTCGACCAGGGCGGAGTGAGCGGCCGCGCGCAGCTCGTGCGCGACCAGGGCCAGCTCGCGCTCAAGGTCGACACCAAGGGTCTGAAGCAGACCGACGGCTCCTATCTCGAATTGTGGTTGATGAACCCCGAGACGAATTCGTTCGTGTCGTTGGGACCGGTCACCCCCGGCACCACGGGTGTGCACCCAATCCCGGCCGGGGTGACGGTCAAGACGGATCCGTTCGTCGACATCTCGGTCGAGCCGCTCGACGGGGACCCCGCGCACTCCACCGTGAGCGTGCTGCGCGGCGAGTTCGCCTGACCCGCGAAATCTTCTCGCTTCCTGCATCCGTCGCGCCCACTTCTGCAGAAGTCCTCCCTAACCGAGCGCGCAGCCCGACCGTGCGCAACGCGACCAGCGTTGCCGGGTGCGCGTACCTGGAGGAACCCCCAATGCTCAAACACAGTGTTCGTCGGATGATCGCAGTTGCGACCTTGGCCATCGTCCCGGTCGCGGCCGTCGGCATCAGCCCGGCCGGCGCAGCCGCCAAGGCGGAGTCGACCGCGACCAACAAGCAGAAGATCGTGGCCATCGCCGCGTCCGACCCTCAGTTCTCCACGCTGGTCACCGCGGTCAAGAAGGCGGGTCTGGTGAAGACGCTGAACGGGAAGGGACCGTTCACGGTCTTCGCTCCCACGAATGACGCGTTCGCCAAGATCCCTGCCGACACGCTCAATGGCCTGCTCGCTGACAAGGAAGCGCTCGCCGGCGTGTTGACGTACCACGTGCTGTCGGGCAAGGTCCCGAGCTCGAAGCTCCAGCCGACGCAGACGGTGAACACGGTCCAGGGCGATCCCATCACGATCGACGTCGCCAACGGCGAGGCGACGATCACCGACGGTCAGGGCAACGTGTCGAAGATCGTGAAGACCGACATCAAGGCGAAGAACGGCGTCATCCACGTGATCGACACCGTGCTGCTCCCGCCGGAGAGCATGACGCCGACCAGCTGACCCACCACGCGGGCCGCCCCCCGCCCGCCCAGTCTCGACCCCGGTTGCGCTCACCGCGTGGCCGGGGTCGAGACGCGCGCGCCTTCGGTGTGCTGGCGGCGAGGACCGCGGGTCAGTTCCGGTCGGCGACCGTCTCCGGGTCAACGGCTGCTGTCAGCGCGGTCGCATACAGGCTCCACAGCAGGTATGGCGCGAGCAGGGCGGCCGTCGTGCGGTCGTTGCGTGCCGCGGCCGCGATCTCCGCCGCGATGGCGAGGTCGAGGATGGCGATGACCGCGAGTGCGGCGGTGCGGTTGCGCGCGGCGAAGAAGGTGAACGGCCACGCACCGTTCAATGCGAGTTGGGTCACATGGAGCGCGAGGACCGTCCGACCCCCGCCGCGGGTCCACAACCGCCACCCGGCCACACCGATCGTCGCGTAGAGCACGGTCCACGCCGGCCCGAACAACCCAGCGGGCGGCGCCCACACGGGCTTGGCCAGCTGCGGGTACACCTGCGGTGCCCGGCGCGAACCGAGCGAGCCGATTCCGGCGGCCGCGGCGGCGGTGCCGACCGCGAAGAGCAGCCCACCAGCAGATCGACGCTTTACGTGCCCACTCATCGGAACGTCACCTCACCATTGGCGCACATCGGCCTTCCACCTCGCAATGCAACTCGCCTCGGTGCTGACACATGCCAAGGCCACCTGCTCCGCCGGTTGAGGTGCGAGCGGGGAGACTCGAACTCCCACCCCTTTCGGGACCAGGACCTAAACCCCGTCGGTGAGTCTCCACTCATACTCGCTCGACGCGAAACCGCAGGTCAAAGGCCACGGTCGAGTACCTAGATCAAACTGAGTCTCCACCCGTTCGCGTCGATCTCCGCCCGTTTCTTAGGTGAATCTTAGAAGCGCGCTCGACGGGTGCTCTTCTCGCTTCCCGATTTCAAATGCGTAGAGCTCGGCATGTTGCCTTCCGATTCGTGTCAGGAATCGGAAGCCAGCGTCCAGCCCGAGGAGTTGGGTCGTGGGAGTGGTGCGGCGGCCGCCCCGGCGTCGCGTGTGGGCACTCGTGATCGGATCTGGGCGTCACCGAGGTCCCGCTGCGTTCCCGCTCATCAACGTTCGTGAACACCCAGCCGCGACGGCTCGCGCGAGCCCTCGTTAGGAAGTAGGTGCACGCTTCACAGCGGTGCGCTAGGTTGCGCGGCATTGAGCGAGCCCGGTCCTGCGGGCGCGCACGCACGCTCAGCTCTGTCAACAGACGACGATGTTCCAAGCCACCGAAAGTGCGGCCTCGGTTGGCGTCGCAGACATCCCTGTCGGGAGGCCGACGATGGAAAACCGAGTCGGAGACCACCGTGACGTCTTCGAGATGTTCGAGGCTGCTCACGGCGCTGGTGTGGTGATTGATCCATATCCGCGGTGGGCCGAGTTACGGCGCGAGCGCCCGGTCCACGAGGGCGACGTGGATCCCATGGTCCAGGACGGCGCGCCGTCGATCTTCGGTGATCGGCCCGTCTACACGGCACTCAGCTACGACGCGGTCGCCGAGGTGCTGCGGGACTCCGATCGCTTCAGCACCGACATCTTCAACGAGGTGATGGGACCGGTACTCGGCCAAGTCATCCTCGGCATGAATCCCGCGGAGCACCGGCTGCATCGTGGGATCGTGCACGAGGCCTTCAGCCGCCGCTCGATGCAGAACTGGATGCCTCGGGTCATCGAGCCCGTGGTCGACGCCCACGTCTCGGCATTCGAGAAGCGAGGCCGTGCCGACCTCGTCAGCGAGTTGACCTTCTCGTTTCCGGTGCTTGTCATCGGCGAGATGCTCGGTCTGCCGAGCGAAGATCTTCCGAAGTTCCATCGTTGGGCAGTCGAGATGATCTGCCTACCTTTCGATCCAGAGTTGGGCCTCGCGGGTTCTGCAAAGCTGGCCGAGTACTTCGCGCCGCTCGTGGCTGCCCGCAGAGCGGAACCCAAGGACGACGTGATCTCCGTGCTCGCGACAGCGACGCTGGAAGGCCGGTCCCTAGAAGACCAGGAGATCGTCGACTTTCTTCGGTTCCTCCTGGAGGCCGGCGCCGAGACGACCTACCGCTCGTCGTCGAACCTCTTCTATGGCCTGCTGTCGAATCCGGAGGTCCTCGACGAAGTCAGGGAGAACCGCGATCTTCTTCCACAGGCGATCGAGGAAGCGCTTCGATGGGAGCCGCCGCTCACGATGGTCTTCCGTGGCGCAGCTCGAGATGTCGAACTCGCGGGCGTGCAGATCCCCAAAGGCGCGGTCGTCGCGGTGAACCTCGGAGCCGCGAACCGCGACGAGAGTCGTTGGGAAGATCCCGACGTCTTCGACATCCATCGCCCCGCACTCGCGCATCATGCGTTCGGCTTCGGCGCGCACATCTGCTTGGGAATGCATCTGGCCCGCTTCGAAACGGTCGCGGCGGTGAATGCGGTTCTCGACCGCCTGCCCGACGTTCGTCTCGACCCTGACGCCGGGAACGTGTGCATCTCGGGCAGTACGTTCCGCGCGCCAGTCGCGCTCCCGGTGCGCTTCGACGTCCATTGACCCGGAGGGATGCGAGCGTGAGCTTTGACTACATCGTGGTGGGAGGCGGGAGCGCCGGCTGCGTTGTCGCGTCGCGCCTCTCAGAAGACCGTTCGACACGCGTGCTGTTGCTCGAGGCCGGCCCTCGCGACATCAGCCCGACGCACTACATCCCCGCCGGAGCATTGAGGATGGAAGGCAAGCTCTGGAACTTCATGGACGAGCCCGACCCGTCGCGCAACGGGCAGACCATGCCGTGGATGGCCGGTCGGGTCCTCGGCGGCGGAAGTTCCGTCAATGGCATGGTCTGGGTGCGAGGGAACCGCGCCGACTATGACGAGTGGGCGAGCCTCGGCTGTGACGGGTGGAGCTACGACGATGTCTTGCCGTACTTCAAGCGGGCCGAGCGCTATCGCGGAGGCTCGGACGAATACCGCGGAGGCAGTGGTCCGCAGCGGGTGCAGCCGCAGGGGGTGTCCCATCCGCTGAACGACGCGTTCGCGGACGCGGCAGAGAGGGCTGGCCATCCCGGCAACGACGACTACAACGGTGCGTCGCAGCTCGGCGTCGGGACCTGTCAGGTCGCGCAATGGCGCGGCGTGAGGTACAGCGAAGCAAGTGCGTATCTCGGATCCGCGTGGCGGCGCCCGAACCTCAAGGTCCGAACGGGATGCGAAGTCCAACGAATCCTCCTCGACGGATCGAGGGCGATCGGCGTCGAGTACCTCCGCAAGGGCCAGCGCGTCGTTGAACATGCGAGCGCCGAGGTCATCCTCAGCACTGGTGCGCTCATGTCACCCAAGGTGCTCATGCTGTCCGGGATCGGCCCGAGCGCAGAACTGCAATCGTTCGGCATCACGCCGCTCCACGATGTGTCCGGCGTCGGATCCAACCTGCAAGAGCACCCGATGTGCCCGATGATCTTCAACGTCGACGTCCCTACGCTCAACATGGACCTCAACCTGAAGAGCTTCCTGAAGCACGGCTGGGAGTACCTGCTCCACGGCACCGGGCCAGCGTCGTCGGGTGTCTGCCATGTGTTGCTGTTCCTGGACACCGGCGGCGAGGGCACGAGACCCAACATCGAGGCTGGCTTCGCGCCCCTGGGGATGGTCGGAGCCGACGCCGGCGACACCGCCAAGGAGCAGCTGGACTCGGCCGGGTATCACGATGTCGAGAACATGCAGTTGATGGGACGTCCATCGTGCACGGTGATCGTGCAGATGTTGCATCCGCGCTCCCGCGGCAAGGTGTCCTTGCGATCGCCGAACCCTGCCGATCCCCCGATGATCTGTCACCAGCTTCTCGGGTCGGAACAGGACATCCGTGAGCTGGCCGAGGGCTGCCGCGCAGTTCGACGCGTGTTCGCGACGGAGCCGCTTGCTCCTCACGTGCTCAGCGAGGCACTACCAGGACCCGCGATCGAAACCGACGAGCAGTTCGAGGGCTTCCTTCGAATGGCGTCGTGGGGAGCACAACACCCGGTGGGCACGTGCAAGATGGGCACGGATGAGCAGTCTGTCGTCAGTCCCGAGTTGCTCGTGCACGGCGTCGACAACCTTCGTGTCGTCGACGCGTCGGTGATGCCGACGTCACCCTCTGGGAATACCAACGCAGCAACGGTGATGATCGCGGAGAAGGCATCCGACCTGATCCGGAGCTCAGCACGAGCCACTGTGGCCTGACCGTCTCGGCATCACTGATCTTGACTTGACCCGGGGGTACATGTCGTGACCGTCTATCTGTGGGAGAACATCCAGGTCGTGCCCGGCCAGACCGGGGAATACATCCGGGCGTTCGTCGATCGCTGGCTTCCGCTCAGCGACACCTACGACCGGGACCTGTATCGCATCTCGGGCTTCTTCACTCCTGACGTGCTCAACACCACACACCCGTCGGTGAACGCGCTGTGGACGATCGACTCGTGGGAAACTTGGGACGCACGCCACTCTCGGGGGACACCGGCCGAGAAGCTGGTGAAGACAGCGGAGTTCTACATGCCGGCGCTCACGTGGCGATCGGGCTGGACGGACAAGATGCTCGAGTCGCTGCCGTTTTCCCCGACACCGCCGACGCGCCCAGATTCGACGCGGCCAGGATCGATCGTGGTCGTGCACCGGTTCGTCGTCGAACCGAAGTCGTGTGCGACGTTCGTGGACGCTTTCGAGCACGACGTCGTGTCCGCAGCGTCGACCGTGGGCCTGAACCTCGAGCTCTTCGCTCGCGCGATCGGACGGCCGACCGAGTACTTCGCGTTCTGGACGATCGGCGCCGGGTCGGAGTACACGTCGTGGCGCAATGGGCGGGATCCAAGTGACGAGGACGGCCTCTTGCCGGGATTCTCCCGGTGTTGGTCGATGTTGGTTGACGCTGAGGAACAAGAGGTGACGCCGGCATGGTTCTCGCCCCTTGGTGGGTCGCAGCAGAACCCGCGCGAACCCTCCGAGGAGAACCTGTCGATCTGACGTTGCTCTCGGCTACAGCGCGCTCACGAGCGTTCCGGAGTGAAGAGGCCCTGTTGCGCCGAGGCGTTGTTCCCGAGGGTCTGCACGCGCGTCCGCATGCGTCGAGGTGTGGTGTCCACTCCGGCGGCGGCGGCGACCGCTCGTAGTGCGCCGACGGTGCACAGTTCCCGAGCCCGGTGGGTGAACGGATCGAAACTGAAGATCCTCGCCGCGTTCTCGTGCGTGAGGCGATTGATGGTCGCATCGTCGAGGCCAGACATACCGGCGAGCGCGACCTCCGGCGATTCCGGCCAGTCGGAGTCCGAGTGCGGATAGTCACACTCCCACGTCATCAGGTCTGTGCCCGAACGCTCCGCGACCTCAGGGGTGACCCGGTCGTCCAAGAAGCAGGTCACGATGCGCTCTCGGAAGACATCGCTCGGAAGTCGATCGCCGTAGTCCTGTCCGGTCCAGCCGGACTGCTTCCGATAGACGAGATCCAACTTGTCGAGGAAGTACGGGAGCCAGCCCACGCCGCCCTCCGACAATGTGAACTTGAGTTCGGGGAACTTGCGTAGCACCGGTGACCAGACGAGGTCGGCGGCGGCGGCGACGATGTTCATGGGCTGCAGCGTCGCCGTGACGTCGAACGGTGCATCCGGGGCCGTCACCGTGATCGTCGAAGAGGATCCGATGTGCAGGCACGGTACGACCTGCAACTCCTGACACGCGGCCCATAACGGATCCCAGTGGTCGGAGTGCAGGCTCGGCAACCCGAGTTTCGCCGGGTTCTCGGACAGCGACACGGCGTGCACACCGAGTTCCCTGAGGCGCTGCAACTCGGCGACGCTGCGTTCGACATCCCAGAACGGCAAGAGGCCGAGGGGGATGAACCTCCCGGGATGGCGCGCGCACCACGAGTGGACGTGCCAGTCGTTGTACGCGCGGACGAGGACGAGCGCGAGCTCCTTGTCCTCGGCTTCGGCGAAGACTTGCCCGCAGAGGCGCGGGAACGAGGGGAAGCACATGGATGCGAGAACACCGTTGGCGTTCATGTCGTCGATCCGCGCGTCGACGTCCCAGCAGCCGCGACGCATCTCTTCATACGAGGTGGGATCGATGCCGTACTCGTCTCTCGGTCGGCCCGCAACGGCGTTCAACCCGATGTTCGGAAACTGGCGCCCGTCGTAGACCCACACATCGTCGCCGGCGTCCGTTCGCACCACGTGCGGGATGTCGTCACGATCGAGGTACGACGGAGGCAGGTGTTCGAGGAACATGTCCGGCGGCTCGACGACGTGATCGTCGACACTTACCAGCACAAGATCGTCAACCAGCATGTCCGAAGTATAGGCAAGCGAGTGCTAACTAGCTCCAGCGCCCTTGGGAGAGTCCCAAACCAGTAAGTGCTTACATGCAAGCACGCGCTGGTTGCGGTAGGTTCGTGCCCGTGACGAGGGCCGGGGACGGCATCGGCGACCCCCTCGCGGCCGTCACTCCGGCCTCGTCCGTGCTCACCGTGGAGACGAAGCTGTGCCTGCGACCAAGTCGACCGAAGGCCGCGTCGATGTTCGAAGCAACGTCCCGACTTCCTCGACGGAGGGCCTGCGGGTGCGGGTTCCCGACGGATGAGCACTCCCGAACGGGTGTCAGCCGTGAACCCACCGAAGTCTGGACGGCGACCACGGGGTGAACCGCGCCGACTCCTACTCGACGCCGCCAGCCACCTCTTCACGACGCAAGGGTTCCGCGGTACGAGCACCCGCGAGATCGCGGAGCGCGCCGGCGTATCGGAGACGCTCATGTTCCGATACTTCGGTTCCAAGGTCGGGTTGTTCCGCGAGGCGCTGGTGGGTCCCTTCGTGGAGTTCGTCGAGCGGTTCAACGAGAAGTGGACGTCGGGATCAGCCGCGCAGTTCGATGACGACGAGCTGAGCCGACAGTTCATCGGAGAGCTCTTTGACCTGTTCCGCGAACATCGTGGCCTGGTGGTGATGCTCTGGGCGGCGGATGCCCAGAGCGGCAACGAACTCGCAGAACACGGCGTCTTTGATGAGATCAATGCGCACTTGTCGCTGCTGGTCGACATCGGTACTGCCGCGTCACGGGACCGCCAGGGTCGACTTCTCGGGCGACAAGACCTCGCGACGCGCAGCACCCTCGCGATGGTCGCAGGAATGGCGGTCTTCGGTCGGTCCTTCTATGGCGACAGCATCCCGCCACACGATGACATCGTCGACGAACTGATACTGGGAGTCCTCCACGGTCATCTGCACCGACCGGAATGAACGACGGTATCGCCACCGGACGCTCGTCGAGGACTGGCACGTCGTCGCCCGCGGGCGAGGAACCGTATGCTGTGGGCCGAATTCGCCAGTGCGAACGTGGGAGTCCTGTGGCGACTGTACGACGAACGGCCAAGAAGGCTGCGCCTGAGCGGGGCGGCCCGAACGGCCGCCGTGGCACCAGTGCAGATCCGGATGCAACGGCCAAGGTGACGCGCCGCCGCCGAGGCGAACCACGTCGGTTGCTCCTAGAAGCTGCGCACGAGTTGTTCACGTCGCAGGGGTTCAGCGGTACCAGCACCCGGGAGATCGCCGAACTCGCCGGCGTGTCCGAAACCTTGATGTTCCGCTACTTCGGATCCAAGGTCGGACTCTTCCGCGAGGCTCTCGTCGCGCCGTTCGTTGAGTTCGTCGAGGACTTCAATGCCAAGTGGCAGAGCGGCAAGACCGACGATCTTGATGTCGACACCGTTAGCCGCCACTTCATCTCCGATCTGTTCGATCTGTTCCGAAAGAACCGGGGCTTGGTCGTCATGCTCTGGGCGGCCGATGCGCAAAGCGGCAGCGAACTCGCGGAAGCCGGCGTGTTTGACGAGATCAACGACGAACTGCGCGTCCTCGTGGACATCGGCACCGCCGAGACCTTGCGCCGGCAGGGGCGACCCCATGCGCGGCAGGACCTCACCACCCGTTGCACCCTCGCGATGATCGCTGGCATGGCGGTCTTCGGAGAGTCCTTCTACGGAAAGCGTCCGCCGTCACGCAAGGACATCATCGAGGAACTGAACCAAGCCGTGCTGCACGGCCATCTCCACCGGAACACCTGACGTCCACTCGGCGGGCCTGCGTGAACTCTGCGCTCGTCATACCGAAGTGAGCACTTACTAGCGCTCGCTAGCCCAGCTGTGTAGGGTCCACCGCACATGCGTGGAGTGACCTCGACCCGCGCGCCTGCTCGCGCGAAGAGGACGGCACGGGACTGGTCGCATGTCCAGCTCGCTGAGCGCGACAGCGCTCTGGGACACCGAGGAGAGGCATGGGAGAGGCGGCATCACCGGAGCAGAAAGTGGCCGCAGCTCGGGAGCGCTGGTCGCAACTGCGGTCGACTCGCGCCACGGCATCGGAGTTCTCCAGCGTGACCCCTGTCCCGCTCGAGAAGCCGAACCCGTGGCACTCCACGGGCACGCGGACGAACGCGCAAGAGCCTTCGCCGTCGATCGTGGTCCAGCCACCGCAGGGCACCGCGATCGGCCACCGCATCCAGCAGTTCGCGCCGATCAAGATCGGGTATCTCGTCGACATCGACGCGGGCATGCTGCTCGGCGATTGCCTCGATGCCGTGATCCTCGCTTGCGAAGACGCGCTGGACGATGGTGAGCTCAAGCGGCCCGTCGAGATCCTGCCCCTCATTGCTCGTGGACTTCCGCGTGAAGAGGCCCGGACGACGGTTGCGGGCTACGACATGCTGTGCGACGCGGGATGCCTCGCGATCCTCGGGCCGTACATCACTGACAACGCGCTGGCGTTGCTGCCGGCACTCGACCGCCGCAAGGTTGCGCTGTTGTCCACGAACGGCGCCAAGGCGTTCCACAGCTACTACGGCTTCACGCTTGGAAACGGCGGTGTCTCTGAAGAGGGAGCGTTTTGCGCCGGCTGGTTGCGGAGGAAGGGATTTCAACGCGTTGCAGCAGTGACCGAAACCTCGCCGGGTGGCGAGGAGTACTCCAAGGCGTTTCGTGCCGCAGCACGGCGCAATCGCGTGAACCTTGTCGCCGACGTGTTCGTCGACCAGACCGGCGACGATCTCGCGGAGACACTCAAACGTCTCCACGACGATGTCCGACCCGACGCCATCGCGTACCTCGGATACGGCTATCCCGTCGCCATGTTCAACCCGATACTTCGTGAACTCGACTGGGATCCGCCCCGAGTGATGGGCACCGCGTTCATGTGGTACATCAACGAACCAACCATGCTCGATGATATGGAAGGTTGGTACGGCGTCGACCAGGTGGGCAACGAGGCCGATGATTCGAATCCCAACTATTGGCCATTCGTCCGCCGCTTCGAGGAACGCTTCGGGCGTCGGGTCATGCACGCGATGCTCGGTTGTTCGTACGACCAGGCTCGCGCCGCGATCGCAGGCATCGCCAACGCACCGCTCCTCGATCCGGAGGGCGTTGTCGCGGGACTCGAGTCGCTCACGATGCTTCCGACCGTCAGCGGTGGCCCTCGCACCTACATCAGCTTCGGGCCGTACGACCGCAAGGGTTTCAAGGGCGACTGGTTGACGATCCGGCGCATCGTTGGTGGCGTGCCGGTATTCGACGACTATCTCTCGACTGCGTATCCCGCGACTCTCGACGGCGCCGCTTCGAAGAGTGGATCCTGAGACCAGCGCTCACGACCGCCACCCCGCGTCGACCTGCACACGCGACCTCGACGTAGATGCGACAGCTAACACCGGTCGCGAGGTGGGCCGCGGCACGCCTTCACATCTCCCATGGAGAAGGTGAGTACTCACTAGCATCAAGGCTCGGTTTGTTGTAGCGTGCGCTTGCTGCACAAGCCCAGCCGGCGCCTGGAACCGGGTCGCCGATTCGCATACGGGGGGACGAATGCGTCGGAGTGTTTGGCGAGTGGGTCTCGGTGCGGCGGTTGTCGCCGCGATCGTGATGTCGGGCATGACGAGCGCCGTTGGAACGGGCGCTCCGAGCGCGAAGGCGACGAAGTCGGCGATCAAAGTCGGATGGATCGGCACGACATCGGGTATCAACGCTGACTCAGGCCAGTCATCGCGCGCAGGCATCCTCGCGTGGGCCAAGTGGGTCAATGCGAATGGCGGCGTTGCGGGCCACCCGGTCAACGTGATCGCCAAAGACGACGCCAACGACCCCGCCAGGGCGTTACAGGCCGTCCAGGATCTCGTAGAGAACGAAGGGATCGTCGCGTTCGTCGGGAACGCCTCGAGCGCTACCGACGCGGCCTTCAAGGACTACCTGAACTCGAAGAACATTCCCGACGTCGGAGGCCAGGGCTACAGCTCCGCGATGGCGGGGAACGCCCTGTACTTCCCTGTGACAGCGTGGGTGTTCACGTCGGTCTGGATGGGGACCAAGACGGTGTCGCAGGTCGGCGCGAAGAACCTCGGATTGTTCTGGTGTAGTTCGAATCCGGCGTGTTCCGCTGCGGTGCCGCTGTACAAGGGTGATGCCGAGGAGGCGGGGATGACCCTCGCCTTCGACCAGAAGATCGACGATTCCGCGTCCGACTTCACGGCGAACTGCCTCGCTGCGAAGTCGGCGAACGCGGACTCGATCGTGGTGGCCGCCGGCGCATCTCAAGCGACGAGGATCATCCAGTCATGTGCGCGTCAGGGGTACAACCCGACCTACGTCGAGACCGCAGCGGGATACACAGACGTGCTCCTCAAACTGGCCAAGGCGGGCACGCTCAAAAAGATGGTCGTCGCCAGTGACACGTTCCTGTGGTTCGACAACCCGGGAACGAAGAACTCTCAGTCGTACAAGGACTTCCAGACGGCGATGAAGAAGTACGCCAAAGACAGCTCGGTTGGGCCGCCGGCCAGCGTCGAGCTGGATGTCGGGGCAGATGTTGGCCGCCGCGGGCAAGTCCTTCGGTGACACGGTCACGAACGAGGATGTACTCACCGGCTTGTATGCCCTCAACGGCGAGACACTCGACGGGCTAGCTCCCCAGCCGATCACCTACACCAAGGGCGAGCCGACCCATCTCATGTGCTTCTTCCAAGCGAAGCTTCAGGGAACGAAGCTCGTGGCGATGAACGGCGGCAAGCCCAGCTGCCAGCCGCCCAAGTCGTAGCGCAGTGCAACCTGTGGCGGGCGAGGCGGGATGCCTCTCCCGCCACGGTCGCGCTGTCGACGGCCTGCGAGAGTCGGACTTGATTCGTTGAACGAGTTTCTCCCATTCATCGTCGCTGGACTCGCCGCGGGCTCGGTCTACGGGCTCGCGGGTGTCGGCCTGGTCGTCACCTACAAGACGACCGGAGTCCTGAACTTCGGGTACGGAGCGTTCGCGACCATCGGCGCGTACGTCTACTACTGGTTGTACGTCGACCAGGGGTTGGCGTGGCCGTATGCGCTCGCCATCACGGTGTTGGTCCTGGGTCCGCTACTCGGCCTCCTCTACGAGCTCTTGGCGCGCAAGTTGATTCGCGTATCGGTGGTTCTCCAGATCGCGGCCACCGTCGGCATCATCCTGATCGTCACCGCAATTGCCGCGCTCTGGTACGGCCGCTCCGGCGACCTGTTCCCCTCGTACTTCCCAACGTCCACGATCAAGGTCGGTGGTGTCTACGTCGGGTGGGATCAGATCATCGTCGCATTGGTCGCCCTGACAACCACGATGCTCTTGTACGCGTTCTTCAAGCGTTCGCGTTCGGGTGCAGCGATGAGGGCCGTGGTCGACAATGCAGACCTGCTCGATCTCGGCGGAATCAGCCCGGTCACCGTGCGGCGATGGTCGTGCGTGATCGGTTGCTCGTTTGCAGTGCTGAGTGGCGCACTGATCGCGCCGAGTCTGAACCTCGACGCGTTCGTCCTCACGCTGCTCGTCGTCCAATCATTCGGCGCCGCTGCCATCGGCTACTTCTCCAACCTGCCTCTCACATACGCGGGAGGCTTGTTGATCGGCGTGGTCGCCGCCCTGGCCACGAAGTACTCCATCGACTACACGTGGCTGACCGGATTGCCGGCCAGCGTGCCTTTCATCGCACTCTTCTTGGTTCTCGTGCTGATGCCCCGTGCGCTGCTCGTGGACCGACGAAACCTTCGGCCAAGGCCGCGGCGAGTGCGTCGGGCCGCAGCTCCGTTTCAGATCACGACCGGAGCCGTGCTCCTCATAGTGCTGGTGCTCGTGCCGCAGTTCGCGGGTACCCGGCTCATCACATATACGGACGCACTTACGTACGTGGTCTTGTTCCTCTCGTTGGGTCTGCTGGTGAAGACATCCGGCCAAGTGTCCCTCTGCCACGTGACGTTCGCGGCGATCGGCGCAAGCGGGTTCAGCCACGTGACCCACGGAAGCAGCGTTCCGTGGCTGGTCGGTGTCCTCCTTGCAGGATTGGTGTGCGTGCCGGTCGGTGCGATCGTGTCGATCCCCGCGATCCGCTTGTCAGGGACCTACCTGGCGCTTGCAACGCTCGGATTCGGGATCTTCGTCGAACGCATGCTCTTCACCACCAGTTGGATGTTTGGCACCGGAATCAACAACTCGCTGGTCATGCGACGACCGTCATTGTCCTGGCTCGACGTGAAGGGCGACGAGGGCTACTACTACGTGGTTCTCGCGTTCGTTGTGGTAATTGCGGCGATCGTCATCGCGCTTCACCACAGCCGGCTAGGTCGGCTGCTCCGCGCACTGGGCGATTCGCCGACGGCATTGTCGACACAAGGCGCCAGTATCAACACCACACGTGTGCTTGTGTTCTGCATCTCTGCATTCATTGCCGGTATCTCTGGCGCGCTCTATGGCTCGATCTTTCCAGAGGTGAACGGCACGACGTATTCGTCGTTCACGTCCTTGACGCTGTTCACTCTTCTGGTCATCGCCGTCGGCGGAGAGCCGTGGTACACGTTCGTCGCAGCATTCGCGTTGGTGCTCGTGCCCTCGTACGTCAGCGGAGACGACACTTCGCTGTATCTCCAGATCCTGTTTGGATGCTCCGCCATCTTCGTAGCGGTGTCGGCGACGTGGGTACGCGAGCCCGGGCGAAGAGTCATGGAACTCATCGCTCGCCCAGTGAGGCGTCGCACCCGCGCAGAAACGACTCCAGAGCCGGAGGAGACGCGCGCCCAAGAGATCGTGGCGCCCGCAGTAGTGGCAACCGGTCGTAACGTGGTTCCCAGTCCAGTTCCGACTGCGGTCCGCGAAGATGGGCGTACGGGACTCGAGATCGCCGGCATCTCGGTCCGCTTCGGCGGCGTGGTTGCCGTCGATCGACTCGACCTCAAGGCTTCGACCGGCCGCATCACCGCCTTGATCGGCCCGAACGGCGCGGGCAAGACGACAACGTTCAATGCGTGTTGTGGCTTGCCCCGACCAACTTCTGGTCGGGTGGTGCTTCACGGCGAGGACATCACGCGCCGGAGCCCGGCAGCGCGTGCGCGCGCTGGCCTGGGGCGAACATTTCAGAGGATCGAGCTGTTCGACTCTCTGACCGTACGCGAGAACGCGACCATGGGGCGGGAAGCGGGGATGGCAGGTGCCCGGATCTTCGGCCAAGTCCTCGCGTTCCCGGGCCAACGCGACGAGATGGCGCATGCAGCCGAATCGGCACTCACCGTCTGCGGCATCCAACACCTTGCGGACATGCAAGCCGGCAGCCTGTCGACAGGTCAACGACGCCTGGTCGAGCTCGCGCGCTGCCTTGCCGGGGACTTCGACCTGCTTCTTCTCGACGAACCGTCCTCCGGCCTCGACCATGGCGAGTCGGAGGACTTCGGCCACGTACTGACGCGCGTCGTAGCGGAGCGCGGCCTCGGGATCCTGCTTGTCGAGCACGACATGACACTCGTGATGGACATCTGCGACTACATCTATGTGCTCGACTTCGGCCGACTGATCTTCGAAGGCGCACCCGCAGCTGTCGCGAGTAGCCCGCTCGTGCGCGCCGCATACCTCGGCGAGGACGAAGCCATGCTCACGGGGACCTGACGCGTCATGCTCGAGATCGACGCGATTGACGCTGGATACGGCGACAGTCTCGTGTTGCGAAACGTCAGCTTGAGCGTGCCAGATGGCGCGGTCGTCGCGCTGCTCGGTCCAAACGGTGCGGGGAAGACGACGCTCTTGCGTGCTGCGTCCGGGCTGCTCGCACCCTCGGCCGGAAAGGTCGTGTTCGGCGGGGAGGACGTGACCCACGCGCGGGCCAACCGCGTGGCACGGCGGGGCTTGTGCCACATTCCTGAGGGGCGCGGAGTCTTCCCCACACTGAGCGTGCGGGAGAACCTTGTGCTGAATGCGCCGCGGGGCAAGCACGACGAAGCGATTGCTCTCGCTGAGGAGACCTTCCCGATCCTGCGCGAGCGGATGAAGCTGCACGCGGGGAACCTCAGCGGTGGCGAGCAGCAGATGCTCGCGCTCATGCGAGCGTACATCTGCAAGCCGCGCGTCGTTCTCGTCGATGAGCCGTCGATGGGGCTCGCGCCCATGATCGTCGACCAGATCTTCGAGTTCCTCCGGCGCTTGGTCGCGGGAGGTTCAGCACTCCTGCTCGTCGAGCAGTACGTCACTCGCGCGCTCGAGATGGCCGACCATGCTGCCGTTTTGAGCCGGGGCGAGATCGTGGTGGCCGGAACTCCCAATGAGCTACGTGACACCGATGTGTTCCACACGTACTTGGGTACGACACCCGAGTAACGGAGCTCTCATCCGTCGAACCGCGAGCATCGCAAGGTCGTGATCCTTACGGATTACAACGTCCCTGACCTTGCCAAGGTTGGAGTCGCGGGCGCGAATCCCGGCTCTCGGACGCATGGGTCGGGACACAGAAGTTAGGTAGTCGGATAGCTCGCTTGACTTCGAGCCGCCCTACATCCCTTGTGCGAGCGGGGAGACTCGAACTCCCACCCCTTTCGGGACCAGGACCTAAACCCCGTCGGTGAGTCTCCGCCCATACTCATTCGACGCGAAAGCGCAGGTCAAGGGCCACGGTCCAGCATGTCGGTCAATCTGAGTCTCCACCCGTTCGCGTCCATCTCCGTCCGTTTCTTAGGTGAATTCTTAGATCGAGCCCGAACGGCCGTTACTGGGTACGTCCTGGCTTCCGATCCCCAGCCGTCATCGGTCCGCTGCACGCTGGCTTCCGATGGTGCCCTGTTATCGGAACCCGAGTGTCGCGGTGATGCAGGCAGATCGGCAGTTATCGCGTGGCTTCGGTCGGCCGGAGCGTGATCCGAGCTTCACGAATGGCGTATCCAACGATGACGAGACCGGCGAGCGGGTCGGCCCACCACCATCCGGCTACCGAGTTCAGGGTGAGGCCGACGAGGACCGCGGCGGCGAGGCACGCGTCGACCAGCGTGACACGACCTTCCGCCAAGAGCACCGGGTTTGCGAGTTCTTTGCCCGTTACCGACTTTCCTCGGGCGAGGGCGAGCATCACGACGCACGTCGTTGCTGTCCAGGCGATGCCGAGCGTGGAGTGTCCCGGATGGTGTCCGCCGATCAGCGTGTATGCCGCCTCCGCGGTGACGTACACGGCGAGCGCGAGGAAGGCGTATCCGATCAGGCGAAGGCCGAGTGCTTCGCGTTTCTTCGGTGCTCCGGTTAGTTCCCAGACGACGACGAGGGACGCGCCGATCTCGATGGCGGAGTCGAACCCGAATCCGGCGGCCGCTGCTGACCCGGATCGCACGGCGGCGACCGCCAGGATCGGTACACCGACGACGTTCCAGCCGAGCGTGGCGTATTCGAGATGCAGCCCTCGGCGAGTCAGCGGGTCTCGCACCCGAACAGTCGTCTCAGGCATGTTCGGCACGGATGGTGTTCCACGCTTCCCAGGTGATGCGCAGGATCAACCCCGTGATTGCGAGGCTCACGAGCGGGTCGGCGATCTCGAAGCCCGCTGCAACTCCGAGCGCGGAGACGATCACGCCGAGGGAAACGAACCCGTCGACGCGGGCGTGGTGGCCGTCAGCGATGAGTGCGGCGCTGTCGAGTCGTCGGCCTCCCCGCAGGCGGATGCGAGCGGCGATTTCGTTGCCGACGAAGCCGATGACACCGGCGAGGGCGAGCAGGACCAAATGGTCGAGGTTCTCGAGATGGATGAGCCGGTTCACGGCCTCGAACGCGGCGACACATGCTGACGCGAAGATCACGGTCACCACTACATATCCGGAGCGGTGTTCCCAACGGCGGTTCGCGGCCAAGAAGGCAATGCCGAGCGGAATGGCGGTGAGTGCGTCGCCAGCGTTGTGGATCAGGTCGGACAACAGGGCCACCGACCCAGACAGCACGAACACCACAAGCTGCAACGCAGCCGTCAGACCCAAGACGGCCAGGCTCGCCGCACGACACGCACGCCGTCCCGCGATCGGACGATGGACGGATCGACGAGGCCGTGCGTGTGTCCATGCGCACCATGCGTGTCGTCGTGGTCGTGGTGGTCGCCGTGATCGTGGTGGTCAGCCTCGATTGACCGAAACGGGAGCCGGACGTGACGATGGTGCCCGTCCTGATGGTGCTCATGCGTCCACATGCCGTGCCGGTGCGCAACCGTGTGGTGCATGACGCCCATGATGCCAAAGCTGGGTGCAAAGACTCCGGTGGCGCAGGCACTCTGCAACGCCGGGACCGGGCTCATGCACTCCGCAGTCAGGTCAGAGTCGAACGTCTACCGTCGCGGCGTGCCCTGGCTGCGGATCGCGATCGTCAGCGTCGGAGCACTCCTCGCGGCTGGGCCGTCCTCGTCCTCCTCGCGACGGCTACCGCCCGGTTTGATGAAAGACCTGGCCGGGATACTCCCCGCCTGCGCCACGACCATGTGGCGACTTCGCAGGAACCCGCAGGTCCCACGTCGAGCGAAAGCCGCACTCGTGTTCGCGGGCCTCTGGGTGATTTCACCTATCGACCTGATTCCTGAGTTCCTGCCGGTCATCGGTCCGTTGGACGACATCGTGGTCGTCGCTATCGTGCCGCGTTACGCCGCCCGCAGAGTCCACACGAGTCCTCGAAGAAGCCTGGGCAGGCGAACCTCGCCTTCTCGACCGATTGCTCGGCACCGCCGCGTTGACCCAAGTACCTAGTCAGGCCCAAGAATCGCGGTACGCCGTTGCGAGCGCATAATGCGCTGGAGCGTTTACGCGGCCCTCGCACGGGACTGCGACCTGCCACGGTCAACCTCGCAGAACCCCATGCAAGGTGCGCCCCACGGAGGCAGGTCGGCAGTCGTGGCACACTCTTCTTCGCCGAGCGTTCAGTCCGGGTCGCCTGCTCGTGCGGATGCACACTTTCGAGGTGGGCGAGCACTACCTCGCGGTCGAGGACATGCCCATGTTGACTGCGAGCGTGTTCGACGAGAGCGTTCGCTAGGACTTTCTGGTCTTTCCCAGCGAACTCAGCTCCGCAACGCGGACATTGTTGAGCGAAGTGCACAGCGAGAAAGTCTAGGTAGAGACGGGTCCGGGCTGCACGGACGTCTTGGCTCGGGGTGCGCTATTCACGGAGCGCGTCGCGGCGACGCCTGTACTCGTCCTCGGCGTCTCTCCCCGAGCGAGACGCTCCGCCAGCAACTCTTCCGGCTCACTGAGGGTGGTACCTCGATGGTCAGACCGGCGAACCAGCACCACGACGATGACCACGATGGCGGCGAGGAACAGACGAGCCAACCGATACCCATAACCCACCACCAACCGCCGTCCATGTGCCCGCCATCGCCATCCCACATCTGCGCCAAAACCATCGACATCGCGTCGGCTCCTTCAGCTCGACCCGCTGTCGATGATGCGCGGGCGGGTGAGGTGTCGTGAGCCAGGGCCGAACGTCCCAACCGCACAGGCGCGGCTACTCGACTCGCAAGTCGACCCGCCGCAGGAGTTGTGCGTTGAGCGCGACGACGATGGTCGAGAGGCTCATCAGGACGGCCCCGACTTCGGGCCCGAGAGTGATTCCAGCCCACGCGAAGCGCGCCAGCGGCGAGCGGAATCGCGACCACGTTGTATCCGGCGGCCCAGGCGAGGTTCTGGACCATCTTGCGGTAGCTGGCGATGGAGAGGCGGATCGCAGAGACGAGCCCGTGGGTCGTTGGAGGCGAGCACGACGTCAGCCGATTCGATGGCGACGTCGGTACCGGCGCCGATTGCGATGCCGACGTCGGCGCGGGTGAAGGCCGGGGCGTCGTTGACGCCGTCACCGACCATTGCTACGACAGGCCGCGCGCCTGGAGTGCTGCCACTTCGGCGTCTTTGTCTTCGGGAGGACTTCGGCATGACTTCGTCGGCGCCGAGTTCTCCCCCGACTGCTTCGGCCACTTGATGCGCGTCACCCGCGATCATGATGACGCGACTTCCGGCCGTGGAGTGCTCGACGGCTTCGCTTGCTTCCGGGCGAACCTCGTCTTCGAGCGCCAGCGCGCCGACAACTTCGTCGTCGTTCACGAGGTACGAGAATCGAGGCACCCCGACTCGCCATCCTCCGTGGTGGCCGCCAGGGGCGGCTCCGGCAACTGTCGCTCGCGAAGCAGCGCCGGCCCCCCGACCGCAAGCGAATGCTCGACGCTGGCCTCGACGCCGCGGCCCGCGATGGCCCGAAAGTCGACGGCACCCACCACTGGCCGGCTGCTTGCGGCCGTCACCACGATCGCCCTCGCAAGTGGATGTTCGCTGTCGCTTCGATGGCTCGCAGCGAACTGCAGTACCTCCTCCTCGCCGATGTCCGGCCCCGGCGACGGCGGTCACGGCGTGCTGGCCTATCGTCAGCGTGCCGGTCTTGTCGAAGAGAACAGCATCGATGGTGCGCATCCGTTCCAGCGCGAGCTGGTTCCTGATCAGAATGCCCGACTGCGCCGCGCAGGGCGCTCCAACAGTGAGATGACGAGCGGGATCGCGAAGCCGAGCGTGTGCGGGCAGGCAATGACGAGCACGGTGACGGTGCGCACGACCGCCTCGTTGATGTCGCCGATGAAGGCCCAGACGATGAAGGTCACCAGTCCGGCGCCCGCGGCGACGTAGAACAGCAACGCGGCGAAGCGGTCGGCGAGCGCCTGCGCCTCGGCTCTGCGAGGACTGCGCCTCGGCGACGAGTCGCTGGATGCCGGCGAGCGCGGTGTCGTCGCCGACCGCTTCGACTCGCACGCGGACCGAGGAATCGGTCGCGACGGTGCCTGCGACGACCCGGTCGTCCAGCGCCCTTGGCCACCGGACGCGACTCCCCGGTGACCATCGACTCGTCGATCTCCGCCGTCCCGTCGATGATCGTGCCATCGGCGGGCACACGCCCACCGGGACGTACGAGCACGATGTCGCCGAGCTCGAGCGCGTTCGTGCTCGGACACGGTGACGCCACCGTCGGCGTCGACGCGCTCGGCTTCGTCGGGCAAGCAGCTCGGCGAGGGCCGCGAGGCGCCGATTGCGCCTGGCCGAGGGCCTTCATCTCCAGCCAGTGGCCGAGCAGCATGATCGTGACGAGAGCGGACAGCTCCCACCAGAACTCGAGGTCGAACCATCCGATGCGTCGTCGCGAGCGACGCTGCGTACGCGACGGTGATCGCCATCGCGACCAGCAGCATCATCCCCGGCTGGCGTCGCTGGATCTCCGGCCCACGCACCGCGAGGAACGATCCAGCCGCACCAGAAGAAGATCACCGAGCCGAGGACCGGCCCGATCCAGTCGATGCCGGTGAAGTCGAGGTGGTAGCCGAACCAGTCCATGACCATCGGGCTGGTGACGACGACCGGGACGGTCAGCAGCAAGCTCCACCAGAACCGACGCCGAAACATGTCCGCATGGCCGGAATGCTCCGCATGGCGTGCGTGGCCGTGGCTGCTGTGCTCCGTCGTGGGTTCGAGCGCATGCGTCGCGTCGTGCGGCTCGCGTTGCACGTCGGTCATCCGTGCGGCCTCCGCGTCGTCGAAGAACAAACGTACCTTCGTGGCTCAACCGACTGATGTGTAGCCGTCCGGAAGCCCGAAGAGGATCGACGGCCGCGGATCCACATGGGTAGGGTGCAGGTCCCCCCATGGGGACGCCTCGCTTCGGTCAGAGGGCCAAGCTCAGCACCGGCACGGCCGCCAGAGTCCAAACCCTCTGTCCATCAACAAGTGCTGTGAGGTCGCAATGCAGATCGCGCTCGTGCTCTATCCGAAGTTCACCGTGCTCGACATCATCGGTCCTTTCCAAGCTCTGGTTGACGTGCCCGGTCATGACGTCGTGTTCGTCGGCGCAGAAGCGGGACCTGTGATCGATCACACTGGTCGTTGTCCGCTGGTCGCGTCTGCCTCGTTCGCCGAGGTCACTTCGCCTGACGTGGTGGTGGTGCCGGGCGGCAACTCGAAGGACTTCAGTGGTCCCGTGGCCGGATGGTCCGCGCGGTGTATCCGTCGGCGAGGTGGGTGACGAGCGTCTGTACGGGGTCCATCTTTCTGGCCGCCGCGGGACTCCTTGACGGCGTGGATGCGACCACACATTGGGCGTGGACCGAGTATCTGGAGAAGTTCGGCGCTCGATACACCGAGGAGCGGGTCGTCGAGCGGGGAAAGATCATCACGTCGGCGGGCGTGTCGAGCGGGATCGATATGGCGCTCGCTCTGCTCAGTCGCATGGACGGCCCGGAAGTGGCTCAGGCTGTTCAGCTCGCGATCGAATACGACCCTCAGCCACCGTTCAATGCGGGGTCACCGTCGAAGGCGCCCGACGAGATCGTCGATCTCGTGCGCGCACTACTCAAGGAGACGATCGATGCTGCATGAAGCATGGACTGGGGAGCTCGCCGCCGCCCGTACGGCGAGGGATCAGCATGACTTCCCGAGGAATGGCGACACCTCGAACGGGCGCACGTCTTGAGTCAGCCGATGGCCGGGCTCCATGTGAAGACCCATGTCGCGATGTTGAGTACGCGTTGCGTCGTCGTGATGGTCATGAGGTGGCAGGTCAGCTGTTCCGCCTCGTGGTCGCCGCGCCGGGATCGTGGACTGGTCGCTATCCCGTAGGCAACACCGGAGGGTCGGACGTGAGCGCGTTCCGAGAGATGGCGATACCCGACGATCTGGCCGCCTTGCTCGATGGCGCGGCTGCGCACGACACGAAACGCTGACACCAATGAACGATGACATCTTTCCTCAGGACACTGAAGGCCTGGCGGAGGTCGTGCCCACGCCGACACTCCGGCTCCATGACGGAGACCAGATCGACCTTCGCATAGCACCGGTCACCAAGCAGGTCGGCGGCGACGTGCTGCGCATGCTTGCGTACGACGGCTCGATTCCCGGTCCGGTGCTCCACGTCGACCAAGGCTCTGAAGTGACGGTCAACGTGAAGAACGACGGTGATCTCGAGGCGACAGTGCATTGGCATGGGCTTCGTCTCGAGAACCGGTACGACGGCGTACCGTTCGAAACGCAGGCACCGATCGAGATCGGTGGCACGTACACGCAGAAGATCACCTTCCCGGACGCCGGGTTCTACTGGTATCACCCACATATTCGCGAGGACTACGGACTGGAGCTCGGGCTCTACGGCACGATCATCGTCGAACCCGCCGACCCGTCGTACTGGCCGGCGGCCGATCGGCACCTGACGGTCACGCTGGATGATCTCCTGGTCGAGGACGGCAAGGTGGCGCCGTTCATGCGCTCCGGTCCCACCTACACCGCGATGGGCCGATTCGGCAACGTCATGTTGATCAACGGGAGACCGCGTGACCGAAGAGGCCGAGGTCGGCGAAGTCGTGCGTCTCTACGTGGTCAACTCCGCGAACACCCGAATCTTCAACTTCGCCATCAACGGTGCTCGCATGAAAGTCGTCGGTGGAGATAGCGGTCGTTACGAAAGGAGAGGTTCGTCGAGAGCGTGCTGCTCGCGCCGTCGGAACGCGCCGTGTTGGACGTGCTGTTCGAGTCGCCGGGTGACGTGCGGCTCGAACATCGAACCCCTGATCACGTCTACGACCTCGGCACCGTCTCCGTGGCGGCACCGTCGACGGAGAGGCAGCCAAGTCGTTCGAGAGTTGCGCACCGATCCAGATCTCAGCGCCGCCGTGAACAGGTGGAAGACACCTCGAACGGCCGCCCGACAAGGTGCTGGCCTTCTGGTCGGAGATGCCACTCCTCTACGGCGACGACGGGAGAAGACGACGTCGGAAACCGCCTACCACGAATGCCCGATGCATCCGAAGTCGCAGCGTCCTTTGCGGGCACGTGCCCGAAGTGCGGGATGACGCTGGTACCGACGGAATCGAAACGCCGACGCCGATGCCGTATATGTGTCCGATGCACGAGGAGATCGTCGCCTCGTGGGCTGCAACGTGCCCTCTCTGTGGGATGACCCTCGTGTCCTCCGGCGAAACCGAAGCGGGAGTTCGGAGAGCGCGCCTCACAGCCATGGTGCTGGTGACAGCATCGAGTGGGAAGACGACATGGTCGCCATCAACCGCGAGACGAACACCACGAACATGGTCTGGCAACTCATCGACCGAGAGACCGGAGCGAAGAACGGCGACATCTCATGGAAGTTCACCGTCGGTGACCGGGTCAAGATCCGGCTGGTCAACGAGATGGGCTCCGACCACCCGATGCCGCACCCATTCCATGTCCATGGCGCAGGACGGTTCCTCGTCATGGCGAAGGATGGCGTCCCCGAACCGAACCTTGCCTGGAAGGACACCGTGCTCTTGCTCGCCGGCCAAACCGTCGACATCCTGCTCTACGTCACGAATCCGGGCTTGTGGATGGCGCACTGCCACATCGCCGAACACAACCAGAGCGGCATGATGTTCAGCTTCGACGTCGCGCCCGCGCAGCCGTGTCGTAGGAGGAGATCAGCCGTTGACCGCGAGCAACCCGGATGCCGGATTTCCGACCGGACACCGCGCGGTCGTCTTCGCCGATCTCGCCGGCTACACGGCCCTGACCGAAGCGCACGGCGACGACGACGCCGCCGACGTCGCGCTCAGGTTCTTCGACCTGACCACCGCACGACTCAGGGCCGACGCCCGGATCGTGAAGACCATCGGCGACGCGGTGATGGTCGTCACCTCTGACGCCTACCACACGCTCGAGGTGGGGCTTGCGCTGCTGCCGCGCCGTCGAACAGGAACCACAGTTCCCCGGGGTGAGAATCGGAGTGCACTACGGGCCCGTCGTCGAACGGAGCGGCGACGTCTTCGGAGCGACGGTGAACATCGCAGCGCGCCTCACCGCCCACGCACACGTCGGCCAGCTCGTCACGAGCGGTGCAATCGCCTGCCTCGTTGAGGGTCATCCGAACATGACGACGACGGCACTCGGAGCCACGTGGCTGAAGAACGTCAGCGAACCGGTCGAGCTGTACTCGATCGCCGAGCACGGAGCCAGCTCGTCGTCGCAGGTCCTCGATCCCGTCTGCCGGATGTTCGTCGACGCTGACGCAGCTCCCGCACACCTGCCATGGAGCGGACAGGCGTGGCACTTCTGCTCGTTCGAGTGCGCACGAGCATTCATCCAAGAGCCGGATCGCTACGCCGGCCCTCGACGACTCGGAGATGTGTAGCCGGTGATCGAAGCAGTCTCGTCCAACCGTGTACCCATCGTGAAGACGCCGGTTTTTTGGGGTCTCGTGTTCGGCGTCGCCAATGTCGTGGTGCCATTCGGCTTCTGGTGGTTGGACCTCGCGACGATCCACGCCCTCACCATCACGCTGATCGCCGCGGTCTACATCGGCTTCGCAGTCGGCGATGGCAGACCCAAGGTCATCGCCGTCGAGACGTGCGTGGCGGGCGCCTTCCTCGTCCTCGCCGCCGTCGGCGTCGTCGAGACCGCCTGGATCCTCGTCATCGCCTACTTCGCGGATGGCGCAAAGGACCTCTGGCAGCACCGCACCCACTTCGTGGCCAACACGCGGTGGTGGCCACCCTTCTGTGCGAGCGTCGATTTTCTCGTCGCCGCCGTCCTCGCCGTCATGATCGCGACCGGAGTCGACTTCCACTGACCGTGCCCGCTGGGTACTGGCTCGCCTTCCGCCAAGTACGACCGTGAGACGAGTGCAACGTTCGGCGTGGACCCGTCGATCTACGCGGTCAACCTGTCGCCGTTGTGGAGTCCAAGTAGTCGTGGACGAATCGGATGCACACGGCTCCTTCTCCGGCCGCTGATGCGACACGTTTCGTCGCACCTCGACGGACGTCACCAACCGCGAACACGCCAGGCATCGTGGTCTCGAAGAGCATGGGAGGCCGTCCGCCGGGGTGAGCGGTATTGCACTGGCAGTCCCCGCCCGTTGCGACGTAGCCCCATGCGTCGCGCTGAATCGACGGGGGAAGCCAGTCGGTGTGGGCATCGGCGCCGATGAGCACGAACAACGCCGCGGTGTCGAGCCTTTCGACGTCACCAGTTGCGCGGTCACGCACCTCGATCCACTCGAGGTGACCTTCGCCGCCGCCACCGATGATCTCAGTGTGATATCGGAGTTCGATGTTCGACGTTCGCTCGATGGCCTTGATGAGATAAGACGACATGCTCGCCGCGAGCGAGCCGGAGCGGACGATGACCGTGACGGACTTCGCGAACTGGGCCAAGTAGAGCGCGGCTTGGCCAGCCGAGTTGCCGCCCCCGACGACGCACGCGTGGGATCCGTCGAGTGTGCGGGCTTCGGCGAGCGCGGAGCCGTAGTGGACGCCCACACCATGGAGTGCTTCGAGCGATGGCACTTCGATCGTGCGGTAGGCGACTCCGGTCGCGATGACGACTGCTCGGGCCGGAATGGCCCTGCCGTCCGCCAGCGCAACGACGCGGAGATCGCCCTCGAGGCGGATGTCGGCGACATCGCCTCCGTACACCATCTCCGTACCGAAGAGGACAGCTTGGTCGAAGGCGCGGGTTGCAAGCTCTGCACCTGACACACCGCGCGGGAACCCCAGGTAGTTGCGGATCATCGAGCTCGTACCTGCCTGGCCGCCCATCGAGGTCCGCTCGACCAGCGCGACCCGAAGCCCTTCTGAACCGGCGGTCAGAGCCGCTGCAAGTCCGGCGGGGCCGCCCCCGATCACGACAACGTCGTAGATCCCTTCACCGGGCTGCGTGCGTGCACCCAACGCTCGAGCGATCTCGAGATCGCTGGGGTCAATGAGGGGCGCCAGGCCTTGGATCAACACAAGACGTCTCGGCGCCGAGCCAAGGCCGAGTTGCTCAATGGCGGCCCGGCCAGCCGCAGAACGGCTGTCATGGAACACGTAGGGGAACTCGTGCCGATGTAGTAGATCCAAGGTCTCGTGAATGTCTGGCGAGTGCTCATCGCCGATCACCTGGACCACGTCGGAGGGCCGCGCTCTCAGCCGCCACCACTCGTCGAGAAACTCAGTGATTGCACGATGGAATCGCTCGTCCGGCACAACCGTCGGAATCGTGACGAAGTACTCCGCCTCGCCACGCGCCAATGCCCCGACGACCTCCTCCCTGGCCGAGCGGTGTTCGTTCCAACCGATCAGCAACGCCCGCTTCGCGTGCGGATGACGGCCGCGAGCCGCCGTCAGCACAGGTATGCCCCGCTCCCGGCCGGCGAGGATCAGAGCGACCCCGTCGTCCTCCTCCACCTCGAGGTGGTTCAACGCTTCTTCGTTCGAGGTGACGACGACGACGTCATAATGGCGGCCGTAGCGACCCTCCAGCTCGTCCTCGAGCATCTGCTGCGTCGCGGTCTCGTCGACCACGACGAGGATGCTCGGGCGCGGTGCGGCACCTGTGTGGTTGTTCATTGCGACCCCATATCGCGCTTCTACGATTCTGGACGAACATCATCGCGCTCCTCAGCGCTCCGCCATCTCGTGTGCGCCAGGCACACTTCGATTCGTGAGCTCGACTGGATATCGGCGACGCGCTCGAGCAGGGGCACGCCGCGACGTTTGGCGATTTGCTTGCGAGTTGCACGTCTCTCCGCACCTCGATTGAGAGCCTGCCGGAGCGGGTAGGCACGCAGCTGCCGGGACCTTGCATCGGGCCATGAGCGCCTACCGCGCATCTACCGGAGGAATTGCACATGGACATCGCATTGGCGCTGTATCCGCACTTCACGATGCTCGACACCGTTGGCCCATTCCAGGTCTTGGCCGACGTGCCTGGGCACGAAATCGCATTCGTTGCCACCGAGGCCGGCTTTGTCACGGATCACACCGGCCGCGCAGGCCTCGTTGCGACACGCTCGTTTCGGGAGGCCGCGGCACCTGACGTCGTCGTTGTACCCGGTGGCTTCGGCGACGCCGAGCTGCAAGGCGAACTCGTCCAATGGTTGCGTGATGTGCATCCTCAGACGACGTGGACGACGAGCGTTTGCACCGGATCCGTCTACCTTGCTGCGGCCGGAATCCTCAAGGGGATGGACGCAACGACTCACTGGGCCCGTAAGGCAGCGCTCGAAGAGCTTGGCGCGCACTACATCGCTGAACGTGTGGTCGAGCGCGGGAAAGTGATCACCGCTGCCGGCGTGTCGAGCGGTATCGACATGGCGCTCACTTTGCTCGCCCGGATGTACGACGCGGAGACGGCGCAGCGGATCCAGCTCGCAATCGAGTATGACCCGCATCCTCCATTCAATGCCGGCTCGCCCGCAACAGCACCTCCGGAGATCGTGGACTTCCTCCAGCAGGTGATGGGTCCGGGACCGGCGCTCACTCAGGCCGCGACGTAAGAGCGAGGCGGGAGCACGAACATTGAGCAACTGTGCATCCCGAAAGGTGCGATGAGATGGCCGGCGCTGCTGTTTCGAGAGGCACGATCATCAATCGTCAATCGCTCCGCGTCTCCTCGATTCTGCTGTTCGTCGGTCAACTGCTGTACATCGTCGTCACGCAGTTTCACGCCGATGGCAGCGCAAACGAGCACCGGTCGGTGTTCAGCGAATACGCGGACAGCACAAGCTGGAAGGGCGTGCACGTTGCACAGTTCGCCAGCGCCGCTGTTCTGCTCGTGGGCCTGGTCGCGCTGCACTACGCGCTGGACGGTCAGGGTGGGGCGACGAGGTGGCTGGGCCGGTTCGGTGCCGCGTCCGCAGTGGTGGCGTTGGCGTTGTACGGCATGCTCCAAGCTGTGGATGGCGTCGGGAACAAGCAAGTCGATGCCGCATGGGTGGACGCCCAGAACGCCGACAAGCCCGGCGCGCTTTGCCAGCGCCGAGGCAATGCGTTGGCTCGAATGGGGGCCCGCAGCTACTTCGACTTCGCACTCGGCCTCGCATTGATCCTCCTCGCGATTGCAATCGCGCTCACCACAAGGATCCCTCGGCCGATCAGCTACCTGATGGGACTCTCTGGCGTTGCCTACTTTGCGCAGGGAGGGGTGGTCGGCTCCGAGGGTTTCTCCGGAGCGCACGACACTCTGATTGTGGTCGTGTGGGTCCTGAGCAGCGTGTGGATCGTATGGCTACTCATATTCGCCGTTCGTCTGCACGATCCACGGCCCCTCGAAGTGACGGCATGAACAGCATGCGATCATGGGGTTCGCTTGATGCCTGCTATCAGCGCGGTTGCAGGTCACCGGTATCCACGCGCGTGCGCCCGGGGGTATGCGCAGGTGCGGCACCAAGTCGACTCTGTCGGCCATCTCTTTGACCTGCGCCCTTCGCCGTTTCACCGACCCATGAGCGCAAGGCACCAACGACGGCCACGCCAAGCGCGGATGCTGAGGCCGATCACTTGGGGGCAACGTTGAAGGCGATTCTGCAAGACGTCTACGGGCCGCCAGAGGTCCTTCACTTTGGCGACGCTGAGCCACCTGCTCTCGCATCGAGCGAGGTGCTCGTGCAGGTTCGTGCAGCCGGGGTCGATCGGGGCACTGCGCATCTCATGAGGGGGCAGCCGTATCTGATGCGGGTGCTCGGATTCGGGTTGCGTGGGCCGAAGAATCCCGTACCCGGGCGCGACGTCGTGGGGACGGTGGTCGAGGTCGGCTCGGGCGTGACCGAGTTCCGAATCGGTGATGAGGTGTTCGGCATCTCCAAGGGCTCGTTTGCGGAGTATGCGGCCGCTCCGGCGGACAAGCTCGTCCGGAAGCCAACTCATCTCACATTCGAACAAGCCGCGGTTGTTCCGGTGTCCGCCACCACAGCCATGCAAGGCCTGCGTGATGTAGGCCGCGTGAAGGCGGGTCAACGAGTGCTGATCGTTGGTGCGTCAGGCGGTGTCGGCACCTACGCCGTGCAACTCGCGAAGGCGTTCGGAGCCTGGGTCACAGGCGTGTGCAGTACGGCCAAGGTCGATCTCGTGCGCTCGCTTGGCGCTGATGAGGTGATCGATTACACCCGAGAGGACTTCGTGGACGGTGTGCGGCGCTTTGATCTGATCCTCGATATCGGAGGTAATACCCGCGTATCGTGCTTGCGACGGGCACTCACGCCGAAGGGGACTCTCGTCATCGTCGGCGGCGAAGGCGGAAAGTGGACGGGGATCGGCAGGCAGATTGGCGCAGTTGCGCTCTCGCCGCTCGTCCCTCAACGGCTCGCGATGTTCGTCAACAAGGAACGGCATGACGACCTCGACGCGGTGCGCCACCTCATCGAGACCGGTCAAGTGACTCCGATCGTCGACCGTACGTTCTCACTTGAAGAGGTACCCGACGCCTTGCGTCACCTCGAAGCCGGAGAGGCACGAGGCAAGATCGCGATCTCGATCTGACAGCTCGACAAATTTGCCCGCTGTCCGTCGTTCCGGGGACGCTGTGCGCAAACGCGGAGGCGGGCGCTCGACTCCCGGAATTTGATTCGCAGCGCAACGGCTCGAGTTGGCCCGGCTCTGGAAACTCGGACCGCCGAATCACCGAACCGCTACTACCGCCGACACTCGGGCAAGCTCGTTCAAGTCGACATCACGAAACTGGGCCGTTTCACGCGCCCGCTCATCGAAGTGTCGGCAAGTCGCCTCGATTCGGCGGCGCCGCACGGTAACCCCGAGGGGCGACGCCCTCGTCGGGCAAGGATTCCGGGTCGGTGGCGTGCTTCACCCACACCATCTCGATGTCCGCGAGTGAGCTGGACTTGAGCTGTTGCGCTTTACGGGCAGCCAGACCGTGTCGCCGAAACCGGCGACGGTGATTGCGCGCTGGGGCTTGTGCACCCGCGCTTCGACCCGCAATCTCGGCTTCGTGGTCCCTCGCCTCCCGCAGGGGGCGGTACCCGGTAGACAGACGTTGTTGACGATCGCGAAGTATCGACTGGATGTGCGGTCGAGTGCGGGCGCATTGTTTCGCCGTGTGCGTCCGAAGGGGCCGTGCCGGTCTCTGACGGTGATCGCCATGGGCGGATCGTAATCACAGGGTGCGACGCTCTTTAGGCGGAACTTAGGTAATCGGATAGCGCGCTTGACCGCTCGCTGGCCTACGAACGTTGTGCGAGCGGGGAGACTCGAACTCCCACGTCCTTGCGGACACCAGGACCTAAACCTGGCGCGTCTGCCGGTTCCGCCACGCTCGCGTGGCACCCAGTCTCGCATGGCCAGTGGACAGGCCGACGCGGGTTGGGGACCTTGGCCCCTATCGGGACGATCGTCGCGCGACGGATGGTGTGGGCGCATATGAACAGGATGAGCGAGGCGACGACGCGATGAGAGTCTGGATCGACCAGGACCTGTGCACGGGCGATGCCCAGTGTGCGGACATCTGTCCCGAGGTCTTCGTGATGTACGAGGACGGGGGCCGGTATCTGGCGGCGATCACGCACCCCGAGGTGGACCCAGCGTTGGAGTCAGCCGTGCTCGAGGCCGTCGAGGACTGCCCAGGGGAGTGCATCTTCGTCGAGTGACGCGGCGGGCGACACGCACTCGCACCGTCCCGGGATCCTTCGATACCCTAACCATGTGGCCATCGAACGATGTGGCAGTGAAGGATGAGCCGATCGCGGACGATCACGGGTGCGGCGCGGGCGGTTGCTCGGCTCGCCAAGCAGGTCGAGGTGGCGCTCGCGCCGCTCGACCTCTCGTTGCCGCAGTACCGGGTGCTGGCCTTGCTGGGCGAGGGTTCGACCGCGTCGTCGGTGCTCGCCCGCCGACTCGCGGTCAGCCCTCCCTCGGTCACCGCGGTGGTCGACGGTCTGGTCGGTCGGGGGCTGGTCGAGCGCCAACCCGACCCCGAGGATCGGCGCCGGCTCACCCTGCTCCTCACCCGCGACGGCGCCAAGCTCCTCGCCGCCGCCGACGCCGCCGCTGAAGCGCGCCTCGACGAGATCGCGACCTTCTTCGACGACACTCCAACCGGTCTCGACGGCTGGAACCTCGCGCTCGACCGCAACCGCGAGGCACGCTTGGAGCAGGACAAGTGACGATCGAGATGGGCGCGTTCGGCGCCGACGTCACGTCGCCGTTCGTGCCCGTCGGCGTCACGCCGCACTACCCGCCGCCGCGCGCGCGACATTGCGCCGGCGAGCCCGGGCGACCAGGGCGACGAGGACGGCGGCACCAAGAGCCGTTCGTGGATCCGGCGCATGATGCCGATCGTCCTCGCGCACAAGTGGATGTTCGGGTTCTCGCTGCTCGCGTCGTTCATCGGGCTCACGGTCCAGGTGCAGATCCCCAACGAGGTCGGCCAGGCGATCGACGCGCTCGGGAAGAACACCGGCCAGTCGCTCGAGCACTTCGTGACCATCATCGTGGTGCTCGCTGCGATCCGCTTCGTGCTCACGTACTTCTCGCGCAACTACCTGCTCAAGACCGCGTACCGCATCGAGTACGACCTGCGGAACATCATGTACGAGCACTTGAGCCGCATGTCGTTCTCGTTCTACGACCGCGTGCAGTCGGGACAGCTGATCTCCCGCGCCAACTCCGACATCCGCTCGGTGCAGATGTACCTCACGTTCGCGCCGTCGATCCTGGTGCAGTGCAGCGTCGCGTTGCTCGCGTTCGCGGAGATGCTTTCCATCAACGTGCCGCTGGCGTTGGTGACGATGTCGACGATGCCGTTCGTCTACATCGTCGGTGTGCGCATGCGAAAGCAGATGTTCCCGGTGTCGTGGCTCATCCAGTCGCGCCTGGCCGACGTCGCGACCGTCGTCGACGAGAACATCAACGGGGTCCGCGTGGTGAAGTCGTTCGCGGCGGAAGACCAGCAGGTGCAGCACCTCACCGGCGCGGCAATGCGGGCCGAGTGGGCCAACGTCAAGGATGCCGACATCCGGGCGAAGTGGTCGCCGCTGCTCGAGAACCTGCCCCGCCTCGGGCAGGCGATCGTCCTGTTCTACGGCGGCTACCTCGCGATCAACGGTCAGGCTTCGGTCGGCGACATCATCGCGTTCAACGCCTACGTGCTGATGCTGCAACCGCCGTTCCGCCAGCTGGGGATGATCCTCATGATGGGCCAGCGCGCATCGGCGTCGGCCCAGCGCATCTATGAGGTGCTCGACGAGCAGCCCGATGTCGTCGACCGGCCCGGCGCGGTCGACCTGGTCGAGTGTCGCGGCGACGTGCACTTCGACGACGTGTCGTTCGGCTACGCCTCGTCGACGGGGAGCGGCGGCACGCCGGTGCTCGACGAGTTCGAGCTCCACGTCCGCCCGGGCGAGACGGTCGCGCTGGTCGGGCGCACGGGCAGCGGCAAGTCGACGGCGTCACGACTGCTGGCGCGCTTCTACGACGTGTCGGGTGGCGCGGTGCGCGTCGACGGTCACGACGTGCGCGACCTGACGTTGCCCAGCTTGCGTCACCACATCGGCATGGTCCTCGACGAGCCATTCCTCTTCTCGGTGTCGATCCGCGACAACATCGCCTACGGCAAACCCGACGCGTCGCTCGACGAGGTACGTGCTGCCGCGGTCGCCGCCGGTGCCGACGAGTTCGTGCAGGCGCTCCCCGAGGGCTACGACACCGTGGTGGGGGAGCGGGGCTTCACCCTCTCCGGTGGGCAGCGCCAACGACTCTCGATCGCGCGCACGCTGCTCGTCAACCCGCCGATCTTGGTGCTCGACGACGCGACGTCGGCGATCGACGTGCAGATCGAGCAGCAGATCCACGAGGCGCTGCGCGAGCTCATGGTCGACCGGACCACGTTGATCATCGCCCACCGGCTCTCGACCATCAGCCTGGCCGATCGGGTCGCGGTGGTGGAGGGCGGCCGGATCATCGCCCAGGGCACGCACGCCGAGCTCCTCGCCACCGAGCCGCGCTACGCCGAGATCCTCGCCCAGAGCGACCCCGACGCCGCCGGCGAGGAGATCGAGCCCGTCGATCTCGAGACGGTGGTCGCGAGCGACGTCGAACGCTCCCGCGTCCTCGACGCCGACATCGCCGAGATGCGGGACGTCGACTGATGGCATGGGGTGGAGGGACCATCACGGGTGGCGCGCCGATGGGTGGCGCGGTCGGCGGCTCGCCGGGCAACCCCGGCAACGGCCTGCCGTTCGCCGGGATCCCGTGGGAGATGCGTCAGGGGGTCGAGAAGCTGCTGGCCGACGAGCCCGAGCTCACCGGCGACCCGCGCTGGGAGACGTCGGAGGCTTCGTTCACGCACCGCATGCACGAGACCGGCATCAGCCTCCGACGGATGCTGCGTCCACACCGCAAGATGATGACGGTCTCCGGGCTCTTCATCCTCGTCGAGGCGCTCTGCGTGCAGGCCGGACCGTTCCTCAGCCAGATGGGCATCGACAACGGCATCACCCCGCACGACTGGACCGCGCTGGCGATCATCGGAACCCTCGCCATCCTCGCGGTGGTGGTGTCGGCGGTGGCCAGCGGCGCACGCGTCGCCACCACCGGCCGAGTGGCGTCACGCGTCATGTTCGAGCTCCGCGTCCGTACGTTCGTGCATCTGCAACGCCTCTCGCTCGACTACTACACCGACGAGAAGGCGGGCGTGATCATGACCCGCATGACGAGCGACATCGAATCGCTCCAGCAACTGCTGCAGGACGGTCTGCCGCAGTTCGCGCTGCAGGGACTCACGATGGTGATCGTCACCGTGGTGCTGTTCTTCTACAACGTCCAGCTCGCGTTGATCACGCTCCTGCTCATCGTCCCGATCCTCACCGGCTTGTCGCTGTGGTTCCGCTCGGCGTCCGACAAGGGGTACAACCGCGTGCGCGACGGCATCGCCGGCGTGCTCAGCGATCTCTCCGAGAGCCTGTCGGGTGTCCGCGTGGTCACGGGGTTCAACCGGGCGCGTCACAACGTGCTGCAGCACCGCAACGTCACGGGGACCTACCGCGACGCCAACGACCACACCGCGCGCATCGCCGCGACCTACGGGGCGTGCACCGAGTTCGTCGGACTGCTCGGCCAGGCCGCCCTGCTGCTCATCGGCGGCAACATGGTGCGCGACGGCACGCTCTCGGTCGGCGAGCTCGCCGCGTTCATCCTCTACCTCAACTCGTTCTTCGGGCCCATCCAGTCGTTGGTGCAGCAGTACAACCTGTACCAGCAGGGTCAGGCGGCGATCACCAAGCTCGACGAGCTGCTCGACACGCACCCGACGGTCGAGGAGGCGGAGGACGCCGCGCCGTTGCCGCCGATCGAGGGTGCGGTCATGCTCAAGCACGTCTCGTTCGCGTACGACCCGGCCAAGCCCGTGCTGCACGAGGTCGACCTCGACATCGCCGCCGGCGAGACCATCTCGTTGGTGGGTCCCACCGGCGCGGGCAAGTCGACGATCGCGAAGCTGGTCACGCGCTTCTACGACCCGACCGAGGGTCAGGTCGCGATCGACGGCCACGACCTGCGTGACGTCACCATCGATTCGTTGCGCCGTCAGCTCGGTGTCGTTCCCCAGGAACCGTTCCTCTTCGCGGGCACCATGCGCGACAACATCGCGTTCGCGAAGCCCGATGCGACCGACGACGAGGTGACCGAGGCGATCGACCGCGTCGGGCTCACCGACTTGATCGAGCGGCTCCCGGAAGGGGTCGACACGCCGGTCCACGAACGGGGCGTCTCGTTGTCGTCGGGCGAGCGCCAGCTCATCGCCCTCGCTCGTGCCTTCCTGGCGTCGCCACGCGTGCTGGTGCTCGACGAGGCCACGTCGAACCTCGACCTCAAGTCCGAGACCCAGGTGGAAGCGGGCCTCGACGCCGTGCTCGAGGGCCGGACCGCGATCATCGTCGCCCACCGCCTGTCGACGGCCATCCGCGCCGACCGCATCGCGGTCGTCGACGACGGCCGGATCATCGAGCTCGGTTCCCACGACGAGCTCGTCGACGTCCCCGGCGGGCGTTACGCGGAGATGTTCCAGGCGTGGATTGCGCACCTGGACACCGACGCCGAACACGGGCCCGCGGAGGTGGTCGGGAGCGGGACCACCGGGTAGCGTCGGACGACACGTTTCCGAGCGCCACATGAACCCAGCCGGGGGGACCGAGCAGACATGGCGAACCAGATCCCGATCGTCGACTACCTGGTCCTCGGCGACGGTGACCCGCACCTGGAGGCCAACGAGTGCACCAAGTGCGGTGCGCTGTTCTGGGACCGGCGCAACGCCTGCGGCCGCTGCGCCAACCGCGAATTCAAGAAGAGGAGCCTCGGCACCACCGGGGTCGTGCGTTCCTTCGCGATCGTGCACCAGGCGGCGCCCGGCGTGCCGGTGCCCTACGTGTCGTCGGTGGTCGACCTCGACGGCGGGGGCGACGTGAAGGCCAACGTGGTCAACGTCGAGCCCGACCCCCAGCACATATCGCTCGGAATGAAGGTGAAGCTGACGACGTTCGTCGCCGGTACGGACGACGAAGGTACCGAGGCCGTGGTGTTCGGCTTCGAGCCGGTCTGACACTCAGAGAAGAGGAGCGTTCCAATGGGTGAATCCGTCTGGGTGCTCGGCGCCTCGATGACCAAGATCAGTCGCTACCCCGACAAGGACGTGATCGACCTTGCCGCGGAGGCCACGTTCAACGCTCTCGACGACGCCGGTGTGAGCATCTTCGACATCGAGGTGCTCGCGGCCGGGAGCATGTTCAACATGGGCGGCATCGGCCAAGCTGGTCGCGAAGCAGATCGGCCAGACCGGCATCCCGATCTACAACGTGGTGAACGCGTGCGCCACCGGCGCCACCGCGGTCCGAACCGCGCTGGTCGAGATCCAGGCCGGCAACGCCGACTTCGGCCTCGCCATCGGCGCGGAGCAGATGGGCAAGATGGGCCTCCTCGCCGGCAACGCGGCACGGGGCGGCGCGAACAAGTTCGAGCCCGAGGGTCGCTACGGCGGCGTCATGCCGGTCGACGGCTGGCTCGGCTCGGGCACCATGCCCGCGGTGTTCGGCCAAGCGGGCATGGAGTACGCCTACGAGAACGATGGCGTCGGCTTCGAGCAGTTCGCCAAGGTCGCGCAGAAGAACCACGAGCACTCGGCGCTGAACCCGCTCGCGCAGTACAACAAGGTGTTCACGCTCGAGGAGATCATGGACGCCCGCGTGATCTCGTACCCGAACACGCTGCCGATGTGCTGCCCCACCGGCGACGGTGCCGCGGCGATCGTGCTCGTGTCGGAGTCGAAGCTCAAGACCCTGTCGCTCGAGCAGCAGAAGCGTGCGGTCAAGGTCAGTGCTTCGGTGCTCACCAGCGACCCGTGGAGCGAGGGCGGCGAATCGCAGCCCGACGTCAACACGCTGACGCGCAACGCGGCCGACAAGGCCTACGAGCTCGCCGGCGTCGGGCCGGAAGACCTCGACCTGGTGGAGCTGCACGACTGCTTCGCCACCGCCGAGCTCATCCACTACGACAACCTGCGGCTCTGCGAGCCGGGCGGTGCGGGTGAGTTCATCGACAAGAAGGCCCCGTGGCGTGACGGCACCATGCCGGTGAACGTGTCGGGCGGTCTGCTGTCGAAGGGTCACCCGATCGGCATGACCGGCGCGGCCGGCGTGTTCGAGATCACCACCCGAATTCCGCGGCGAGGCGGGCGACCGCCAGATCGAGGGCGCCAAGGTGGGCATGGCCCACGTCATCGGCCTCGGCTCGTCGTGCGGTATCCACATCCTCGAGAAGGCCGCGCTGTAGGCACTCTTTGCGCCAGCTTTTGCGGAACGGGCCCGGTCGGTCGACCGGGTCCGTTTACGCCGCGCTGAGTGGTTACTTGTCTACAGCGTGCGCTTACGGTAGAAAGTGTGCCGGAACGCGCTGAGCGATCGCTCAGCGCGGAGCGCGGGGCGAGGACGAATGCACACCAGCCGAGCGGCGCGGGGATGAGCACGCCGATCACGGCCACGTTCCTCTTCACCGACCTCGTGGGGTCGACCGCCTTGGCGTCCCGACTCGGTCCTGACGCCGCCGAGGCTCTCCGGCAGGCCCACTTCGCCATCCTCCGGGGCGCCGCCGATGCCACCGGTGGGATCGAGGTGAAGACCACGGGCGACGGGATCATGCTGATGTTCACCGGCCCGAGCCGAGCGCTGTCGTGCGCGGCCGCGATCCAGCAGGGCATCGACCGTCACAACCGCCGCGGCGAGGAGCGCCTGGAGCTCCGCATCGGCATCTCGATGGGCGAGGCGGTCGAGGAGGGCAACGACTACTTCGGTGATTGCGTGGTCGAGGCCGCCCGCCTGTGCGATCGGGCCGAACGGCGGTCAGATCCTCACGACCGACGTGCTGCGCGCGGTGGTCGGGCGCCACAGCACCCACGAATTCGTGGCGGTCGGCGACATGGAGCTGAAGGGGATCCCCGACCCGGTCGCCGCGGTCGAGGTCCGGTGGGAACCCGAGGCGGCCGAGGGTGACATCCCAATGCCGTCGCGCCTCGTCGGCGCCGCCACCGAGGGACTGTTCGGGTTCTTCGGGCGCGGCGAAGAGCTCACGACCACGCTCGACGCGGCCAAGCGTGCCCGCGCCGAAGGCCACCCCGAGGTCGTGTTGCTCGAGGGTGAACCAGGCATCGGCAAGACGACGCTCGCCGCGCAGGTGGCGCGCACCATGCACGCCGACGGGGCAACCGTGCTCTTCGGTCACTGTTCCGAGGGGATGGGGGTGTCGTACCGCCCCTGGATCGACGCGCTGACGCACCTGGTCGAGCACGCTCCCCAGCAACTTCTCGAGGATCACGTGGCGCAGCACGGTGCCGCGCTCGCTCGCGTCGTCCCTGCGCTCGCCACGCCGGGTCCCGGACGCCGAACCCGACGGTGGCTCGGGTGACGCCGACGGCGACCGGTACGCGATGTTGGAGGCGATCTGCGCGTTGCTGCGCGTCGCGGCGCGCGATCAGGTCGTCGTGCTGGTGCTCGACGACCTGCAGTGGGCCGACGCCGCCAGCCTGCAGGTGCTCCGGCACCTGATCTCGGCGTCGAGCCCACCGCCGCTGTTGGTGATCGGCACGTACCGCGACACCGACCTCACGCGCGAGCACGCGCTCACGGCGGTGCTCGCGGATCTCCGGCGCGAGCCGGTCGTGACACGCCTCGCGATACGCGGGCTCGACGATGCCGAGCTGCTCGCGTTGGTGGAGGGCGCCGCAGGGTACGAGTTGCCTCCCGACGGCGTGCTGCTCGCGCAGGCCCTCTACCGGGAGACCGGAGGGAACCCGTTCTTCACCGGTGAGCTCCTCCGCCACCTCTACGAGACCGGGGCCATCGTCTTCGACGACAACGGTCAGTACTCGTTGAGCATCGACCTCGACGAGATCACGCTGCCGGGCAGCGTGCGCGACGTCGTCATGCGCCGCGTCGACCGACTCGGCGACGACGTGGGGAAGTTGCTCTCCGTGGCCTCGGTCATCGGCCGCACCTTCGATCTTGCCGTGCTGAGCACGATCGCGGATCAGTCCGAGGACGACGTGCTCGACGTCCTCGAGCAGGCGGTCACGGCCGCGCTGGTGACCGAGGTGGGGGAGCTCCCGGGTCGGTTCCGCTTCGAGCACGCGCTGATCGAGCACACCCTGTACCAGGACCTCAGCGCCACGCGTCGCCAGCGATTGCACCAGCGCATCGCCCAGAGCGCTCGAGACGATGGTGGGTGAGCACGCCCCGCCCGTCGCCGAGCTTGCACACCACTGGCTGGTGGCAACGCAACCCGCGGATGCGGCCAAAGCGATCGAGTACGCCGCGCCTTGCCGGCGACGCCGCGCTGGAGGCGCTCGCGCCAATTGACGCGGTGCGTTGGTTCTCACAGGCGCTCGAGCTCCAGGAACGCCAGCTCTCGGGCGAGGCGATGGTGCGGTGCGACCTGCTGATCGGTCTCGGTACTGCCCAACAGCTCGCGGGTCTTGCGGAGGAACGTGAGACCCTGCTGGAAGCCGCCGAGCTCGCACGCGGGGCCGATGATGGCGACCGCCTGGTGCGGGTCGCCTTCGGCCTGGCGCGCGGCTCGCAGGTCTACGACGCCGACGAGGCCCGAATCGCGACGCTACGGGCGGCGCTCGAGCGGGTCGAGCCGGAGAGCACGGACGCCGCTCGCTTGCACGCAATGCTCACGACCGAGATCGATCCGCGAGATCACGAAGCCGTGAGCGCAGAGGCCCTCCGTGCGATCGAGATCGCGCGACGAGCCGGCGACGAGTGCACGCTGCTCGAGGTGCTCAACACGGCGTGGGACGCCGCCGTCGACCACGCCGACCTCCGACAGCGGCGCGCCACCGCCGATACCGCGTTGGAGCTCGCCGATCGGCTCGATGCCCGCCTCCACGCGTTCACCGCGCGCTACCACCTCGTTGAGCTCCTGGTGAACGCAGGGGACATCGAGACCGCGCGCGGGGTGTTCGACGAAGCCGTCGAGCGCGCCGCGGCCCTCGGGTTGCCGTACCCGCGGTGGCAGGTGCTCATCGACCAGAGCGCGTTCGCGGCGATGGCCGGCGATCTCGCCGGCGCGGAGGCGCTGGCAGAAGCTGCGCTCGAACTCGCCACGGCAGTGGACATTGCCGCGGGAATGGGTGTGTACGGCGGCCAGCTCGTCAGTCTGCGGTTCATCCAGGGCCGGGTCGACGAGGTCATCGCCTTCTTCGTCGAGGCCGCGGAGGCCATGCCGACGATCGAACCGCTGCGTCTGGCGGTGATCGTCTTGCTGATCGAGACCGGAGACATCGTGGCCGCGAGCGCGCGCTTCGAGTACGAGCGCGACCGGGGCTTCCACTACAGCATGACGGGAGAGGTCCAGACGCTCGTCGATGCGGCCGACTGTGCAGTCAATCTTGGCGATCGGGAAGCAGCCGGCGTGCTGTTCGAACGCTTGGCGCGCTTCGGCGAGCAGGTGGCGTTCACGCATGCCGTTGCGCCCAATCCGGTCGCGCGTGCGCGTGCTCGCCTCGCGGCGCTGCTCGGCCGCCACGACGAGGCGGAGGACGCGTTCGCACTGGCACTGACGCAGTGCGGGCGCCTCGCTGCGCCGTACTGGGCGGCGCGAACCCACGCAGAGCGTGCAGAGATGTACGCGCGTCGCGACGCAGCCGGCGATCGCGAGCGCGCCGAGCGCGATCTCGAAGCGGCACTGCGGCTCGCGTCGCAGTGCGGCGCGGTCGCAGTCGAGCGGCGCGTCGAACGTGTCCGTGCCGAGCTCGGCTGATCAGGAGGCTGCGTGTTCTACATCGGGTGGCGAGACCTGCAATTCCGCCGACGGCGGTTCGTCATCGCCATCCTCGCCACCAGCCTGGTGTTCGCGATCGCGCTGATCCTGTCGGGGGTGAGCGGTGGCTTCCATTCGGAGATCAGCCGCAGCGTCGACGCGTTCGGCGTGCAGGGTTGGGTGGTGCCCACGAGCGCGGCCGGACCGTTCAGCAACTCGAAGGTCTTCGCGCCCGACGCGGTGAAGGCCGACGTGCAGGGCGGCGGTGAGGTGGCCGCGATGGCCATGACCCGCGTTCCGCACGGTGACAAGGACGTGATGGTGTTCGGCGTCGAGCCGGGCAAGCTCGGTCCGCAGGCGACGAGCGGTCGTGATGCCAAGGCATCGGGCGAGGTGGTCGTCGACGAGAGCCTCGGGCTCGACATCGGCGACAAGCTCGACCTCGGCAAACCGTTCGAGGTGGTCGGCACCTACTCGGGGCGGACGATCTTCGCCGGCTCGCCGACCGCGGTCATCCCCCTCGAGGACGCGCAAGAACTGACGTACGCCGGGCAGCCCCTCGCCTCCGCACTGCTCACCGAGCGCCTGCCCAGCTCGGTGCCCGACGGGTTCAAGGCGCTGACCAACGCGCAAGCCGAGGCCGACCTGGGGCGTCCGTTGAAGCAGGCGACCGGCACCATCGACTTCCTCCGGGTGCTCCTCTGGCTCATCGCGGTGGGGATCATCGGATCGATCGTGTACATGACCGTGCTCGAGCAGACGCGCGACTTCGCGGTGATGAAGGCGATCGGCGTGCAGGGTCGGTCGATCTTCTCCGGCCTCGTCACCCAGGCCGTCGTCGTCTCGGTGGCATCGGCTGCAGTTGCCGCCCTGCTCACGTTGCTGATCAAGGGGTTCGTACCACTCAACGTGGAGATCTCCACCGGTACGTACATCGCGCTCCCGGTGATCGCGGCGATCGCGGGGGTCGCGTCGAGCCTGGTCGGCTTGCGGCGCGCGGTGGGTGTCGATCCGGCACTGGCCTTCGGCTGATCACCGCCCGCATCTTCGGAGGAGCAACGTGCTCAGCATCAAGGACCTGACCATCGAGTACTCGAGCGGCGGCTACGTCGTGCGCCCGATCTCGAACCTCTCGCTCGAAGCCGGCGAGGGCCAACTCGTGCTGCTGCTCGGCGCGAGCGGCTGCGGCAAGACCACGCTGCTCTCGGTGATCGCCGGGCTCCTCACGCCCGCGTCGGGCAGCGTGACCGTCGTCGACACCGAGGTGGTCGGGCTCTCGGGCAGCGCGCTCACCCAGTACCGCCGGCACACCGTCGGCGTGGTGTTCCAGGCGTTCAACCTGCTGCCGGCGTTGACCGCGTCGGAGAACGTCCAGGTGCCCCTGCGCGCGGCCAAGTGGAGCAAGGCGAAGGCGCGCGCGCGGGCCGAGGAGCTGCTCGCCACCGTCGACCTCTCGGATCGGGCGGAGCACCTCCCCGGTGACATGTCCGGTGGACAGCAGCAGCGTGTCGCCATCGCGCGCGGTCTCGCGCACGATCCACCGGTGCTCCTCGCCGACGAACCGACCGCGCACCTCGACTACCTGCAGGTCGAGGGCGTCATCCGTCTGCTGCGCACCCTCGCCGATTCGGGCCGGCTCGTCGTGGTCGCCACGCACGACGACCGCCTCGTGCCGCTGGCCGACGCGATCGTGAACCTCACGCCGCGCGCCGCCACCACCGAACGTCCCCCGGAGCGCGTCGAGCTCGCGGCCGGTGAGGTGCTGTTCCGTGAAGGTGACCACGGCGATCTCGTGTACATGATCGACGAGGGTGAGATCGAGTTGCTGCGCGAGCGCGACGACGGCACCGAGGAGCTCCTGCACCGGGCCGGCGCGGGGGAGTACTTCGGCGAACTGGCACCCATGCTCGGGCTGCCGCGATCGGCGACTGCTCGGGCGGTCGGCGCGGCCGTGCTCACCGGCTACACCTTGCGTTCCTTCCGCAGCCAGGTGGGCGGTCCCACGGCGGGATCGCTGCTCGAAGGCGCGGCCGACGCCGACACCGCCGAAGTCTGAGCTCCTTCAGGGCCCGAGGCGCTTCCCCAACGCGCGCAGGAACTCCTCGCGCTCGGCCAGGAACTCGGGGTCCTTCACCGACTTGCCGGTCACGAGCTGGGTGAGCTGCGGGAGCAGGAACGGCCCCATCGTGAGGCACACCTCGCTGAGCACGAGTTGCGCGGCGTCGAGGTCGTCGGGGACGCGGCCCGCGCGCTGCTCGGCGCGCACCGCCTCCACCCAATCGTCGTAGAGGGCGCGTCGCTCCTCCTCGTTGACCGGCCTGTCGGGGTTGGTCTCGAGCGCCTCCCACATCGTGAGGCGCGTGTACTCGCGCTGACCGGGGAGGCGCGCCGTGCGTTCGGCGAGCCGGTCGGGATCGCCCACGTTGCTGGCCTGCAGCTTCGCCGCGCCCTCGGCCAACCGTCGGCGGAGGATCTCGCGGAACAGGCCCTCCTTCGACTCGAAGTAGTAGTAGAGCATCCGCTTGTTGACGCGCGCCCGGGCCGCGATGGCGTCGACGCGGGCGCCGGAGATGCCCTTGGCCGAGAACTCGCGCACTGCAGCCGAGAGGATCTTCGCCTTGGTGGCCTCGGGATCGCGGTTTGCCATGCCACCGCTCCAACCGGTAAAGTTGTTAACCAGTCAGTTAATAGTAGCAGCAGTCGGCAGCGGGGACAGGGAGCAGGCGGAGCGCGGATGCTCAGCGCGGAGAAGGCCTACGAGCGTCGTTGGTACACGCTGGCCGTCCTGTGCATGTCGCTCGTCATCATCACGATCGACAACTCGATCCTCAACGTCGCGCTCCCCACGATCGTGCGCGACCTCGGCGCCAGCGGCTCCGATCTCCAGTGGATCATCGACTCCTACGTCATCGTCTTCGCCAGCCTGCTGCTCACCGCCGGCGCGCTGGGCGACAAGTACGGCCGCAAGGGCGCGCTGACGTTCGGCCTGCTCCTGTTCGGTGGCTTCTCGGGGCTGGCGTCGTTGGCGAACTCACCGGAGATGCTCATCTTCGCGCGCGGGCTCATGGGCATCGGCGCCGCGTTCATCTTCCCGACCACGCTGTCGATCCTCACCAACACGTTCACGGGACGCGAACGCGCCAAGGCCATCGGGGTGTGGGCGGGCGTCTCGGGGATCGGCGTCGCGCTCGGTCCGATGCTCGGTGGGATCCTGGTCGAGCACTTCTACTGGGGCTCGGTGTTCTTCGTGAACGTGCCCATCTGCGCGTTGGCGCTCGTGCTCGGGTACTTCTACATCCCGTCGTCGCGCGACCCCGACAACCGTCCGCTCGACCCCATCGGCGCGCTGCTCTCCATCCTCACGCTCGTCGCGTTGCTCTACGCCATCATCCAGGCGCCCGACAAGGGTTGGACGGCTCCCGAGGTCGTGGCGTCGTTCTTCGCCGGGCTCGTGCTCCTCGGCGTGTTCGCCCTCTGGGAGATGCGGGCCAAGGAACCGATGATCGACGTGCGCGTGTTCCGCAACCCGCGGTTCTCCGCCGCGTCCAGCGTGCTCACGCTGACGTCGTTCGCGCTCTACGGCTCGGTGTTCCTCCTGATCCAGTACTTCCAGTTCGTGCTCGGGTACTCACCGCTGGAGGCCGGTCTCCTCGCGATGCCGGTTGCCATCGCGATGATGGTGGTGTCGCCCAACGCCCCTCGTCTCGTGCGGCGGTGGGGCACGAAGTGGGTCGTGGTGCTGGGGTTGCTCATCGCCGCGCTGGCGATGCTCTGCTACGCGTCCGACATGATCATGTCGTCGTTCGTCGGAGGGTGCGCGGTGCGCTTCCTCTTCGGTGTCGGACTCGGGCTCACGTCGGCGCCCGCCACTGAATCGATCATGGGATCGCTGCCGCCGAGCCGGGCCGGGGTCGGTTCGGCGATCAACGACACGACGCGACAGACCGGTGGTGCGCTCGGCGTCGCCATCATCGGCAGCGTGTTCCTCGCCGCCTACCACCACTATGCCGACAAGGCCGCCGACCTCTCGGCGGCGTCGAGGGCCGCGCTGCACGACTCGGTGGGGCGTGCGCTCGACCTCGCCGCCCGGCTCCCGGCGAAGCAGGGCAACGCGCTCGTGCAGCTGTCCCACGACGCGTTCGTCGACGCGATGCGGATCACGTATCCCATCGCGGCGGCCATCATCGTCTTTGCTGCGTTCATCGCCTGGCGGTTCCTGCCCGCGCACGGGCACGACGAGTTCCCGACGGTCGACGCCGAGGTGGAAGCGCGCGAGATCAGCGAGTACGAGATCCTCGGCGCGTAGCGTCGTAGCGGTGACCGTGCAGCACCGCGCCTGGATCGTCGTCGCGGTTGCATTCGGTGGTGCATTCGGCACGATCGCGCGCTACGAGCTCGCGCTGGCCGAGCCGCTGCAGAGCGGCCGGTTCCCCTGGGCAACGTTCACCGCCAACTTGGCGGGTTCGTTCGTGCTCGGGATCGTGGTGGTCGCGCTGGCCGAGACGCGGGGATCTCGCGGCGTGCTGCGGTCATTCGCCGCCGTCGGTTTCTGCGGCGGACTGACGACTTTCTCCACCTGGATGGTGGAGAGCGTGCTGCTGACGCGAGACGGGGACGCCGGTGTCGCCGCGCTGTACCTCCTCACGAGTCTGGTTGCGGGCTTCGCGGCCGTCGCTGCTGGGATCGTCGGGACCCGTCGCGCCCTCGGTCGGCCGGTGCCCGCGTTCGACCCGGAGCTCGACGACTGATGCTCGGATGGGTCGCGCTCGCGGGCGCGCTGGGCGCGCTCGCGCGCTACGGCGTGCACGGGTTGGTGCAGTCGCGGACTGCGTCGCAGTTCCCGTACGGCACGGTGGTCGTGAACCTCGCTGGTTCCTTCGTGCTCGGGCTGGTGGTCGGGTTGGCGACGTACCAAGGGCTCGACGCCGACGTGCGCACGGTGGTGGGCACCGGCTTCATCGGGGCGTACACCACGTTCTCGTCGTTCTCGTACGACACGGTCGGGCTGCTCGAGGACGGTGCGACGTCAGCCGCGCTCGTCAACGCGCTGGGGAGCGTCGCGCTGGGACTGATCGCCGCGACCGCGGGGTTCGCGCTCGCCGGCGTGTTCTGATCGTCAGGCGGCCGGGGCGTCGGCGGCGAACGCGGCCCCGAGCTGATCGGCGAGCGCGACCGCCACGAGACGCTGCTCGATCGAGACGCCGACGGAGAGGTCGGGGACGAGCACGAGACGACCGAACGTCGTACCGCGTCCGAGCACCGGGATCGCGGCTCCCTGCTCAGGCAGGGTGTACTCGCCGCCGATCCAGTGACGGTGGTCGCCGGCGATCGCCCCGTTGCGCTCGAGCGCCGGCAGTTCGGACTGGAACGGCGGAGTCTCGTACCGGCAGTCGCGGAGCGAGAGCAGGCCGATCAGCTCGGCCTGCACCGAGAGGACGACGTCCTCGGCGTCAGAGTCCGAAGCCACGAGCTCGGCGACGCGGTGCAGGCGAGTGATCTCGTCGCCGCGCTGCTCGGACGCTCGACGGTGCCGGCGCGAGTACGTGACGATCTCGGCCACGAGCAGGCCGATGATGAGCAGCAGAACCGTGGTCTCCACGTCGTCGGCGCTGTCGATCGTCAGTGACTGATAGGGGTGGGTGAAGAAGAAGTCGAACGACATGGCCGAGATGACCGCCGCGAGCGCGCCACTGACGCGCGTGCCGACGGTGGCTGCGAGCACCACGACCAGCACGAAGATCAGCACGACGTTGGCCGCCGCCAGGTCGTCCCGGAACGGTACGAGGACGCCGGCGACGAGCAGCGGACCCAAGGCGGCGATCGCCAAGCCGACGGCTCGAGCAGCGTCATCAGGGAGTGGAGTGCGACGCGTCATGTCTCCGGTATACGCCTCGCCGGCGGCCATGGACATCCACGCGGCGTCAAGGTTCCGGGCCCGGCCGTCAAGAAGACATCAAGACCCTGTTCGGACGCGTGTCGCCGCCGTATACCGGTTCGAGGCGGCAGTCGACCGCCGTCGGGGTTCCGAGGAAGAAGCGAGAGGTCCGAGCATGGCTGACGTGTTGGTCGTGGTGACGGTGTTGGCGTTCTTCGCGTTGTGCGTGGCGCTGGTGTGGGGATGCGACCGCATCATCGGACCCGACGAGCACGACCTCCTCGACGACACCGTCGCCGACGTGCCCGCGGAGGTCGTCGGCTGATGAACGCCGAGAACATCGTCGGCTTGATCCTCGCCGTGCTGCTGGCCGTCTACCTGTTCGCCGCCCTCCTGTTCCCCGAGCGGTTCTGATGACCCTCGCCGCGTGGGGTCAACTCATCGCGCTGATCGTGCTCCTCGCGGTCACCGCGCCGCCGTTGGGCCGCTACATCGCGCACGTGTACGAAGGTGGGCCGTCGCGACTCGACCGCGTCTTCGGCCCGGTCGAGCGGTTCGTCTACCGGCTCTGCCGCATCGATCCGGAGCGCGAGCAACGCTGGAACGTCTACGCACTGTCGTTCCTGGCGTTCAGTGTCGTGGGCGTGCTGCTGCTCTACGTGATGCAGCGACTCCAGGGCGACCTGCCGTTCAACCCGACCGACATGGTGAACGTCACGCCCGCGCTCGCGTTCAACACGGCGGTGAGCTTCGTCAGCAACACCAACTGGCAGAACTATGGCGGCGAGGCGACGCTGAGCCACCTCACGCAGATGGTGGGACTCACCGTCCAGAACTTCGTGTCCGCCGCGGCGGGGATGGCGGTCATGGTCGCGCTGATCCGGGGACTCTCCCGGGCCGGGCGCCGCACCGTCGGCAACTTCTGGGTCGACCTCATCCGCACCGCGCTGCGCATCCTGCTGCCGGTTGCGTTCGTGTTCGCAGTCGTACTCATCGCCACGGGCGTGATCCAGAACCTCCACGGCTTCACCGACGTGCACACGGTGGCCGGTGCCACGCAGAAGATCCCGGGTGGGCCGGTGGCCAGCCAGGAGTCGATCAAGATGCTCGGCACCAACGGTGGCGGGTTCTTCAACGTGAACTCCGCGCACCCGTTCGAGAACCCGACGAAGCTCAGCGACTTCCTCGAGATCTACTCGATCCTCCTCATCCCGTTCGCCCTCGCGTTCACCTTTGGGCGCATGGTCAAGGACAAGCGCCAGGGCTACGCCGTGGTCGCGGTGATGGCCGTCCTCTGGTTCGGTGCCGCGGTCACCCTCCAGTACCTCGAGACGGGTGGGAACGAGAAGCTCGACGCGCAAGGCGTGACCCAGACGGTGACGGGAACGTCGCCGGGCGGCAACCTCGAGGGCAAGGAGCTGCGCAACGGCGCAGCCGCGTCCGCGCTGTGGGGATCGTCGACCACAGGGACCTCCAACGGCTCGGTCAACTCGATGCACGACAGCTACACGCCGGCCGGTGGCCTCGTCGCCATGGTCAACATGAAGCTCGGCGAGATGAGCCCGGGAGGTGTCGGCGTCGGGCTCAACGGTCTCCTCGTGATGGCGATCCTCGCCGTGTTCATCGCCGGCCTCATGGTCGGGCGAACCCCCGAATACCTGGGCAAGAAGATCCAGGCCTCCGACGTGAAGCTCGTCGCCATCTACATCCTTGTGATGCCCCTGGTGGTGCTCGGGTTCACTGCCGGCTCCGTGTTCGTCGGGTCGGTCAAGGACACGTCGATCTTCAACCCGGGCGCCCACGGGTTCAGCGAGCTGCTGTACGCGTTCACCTCGGCCGGCAACAACAACGGATCCGCGTTCGCCGGGCTCACGGGCAACACGGCGTGGATGAACAGCACGCTGGCGATCGCGATGCTGTTCGGACGCTTCTTCCTGATGATCCCGACGCTCGCGCTGGCCGGTTCGCTGGTGCGGAAGCAGCGGGTGCCACCGTCGGCGGGGACGTTCCCGACGCACACTCCGCTGTTCGTCGTGCTGGTGATCGGCGTGATCGTGATCGTCGGCGCCCTCACCTTCCTCCCGTCCCTGGCGCTCGGCCCCATCGTCGAGCAGCTCAAGATCCTCCACTGAGCACCGGAGCTGATGTCGATGACCGACGAGAAGCGCAAGCTGGTCGAACCGGAGATCCTGAAGCGGGCGGTCGGCGACAGCATCCTCAAGCTCAACCCGCGGACCCTGATGAAGAACCCGGTCATGTTCGTGGTCGGTGTCGGGTCGGTCCTCACCACGATCCTCTTCTTCAAGGACCTGGGCACGTCTTCGCATGACGAGAACGTGTTCGCCGGCCTCGTGGCGCTGTTCCTCTGGTTCACCGTGCTCTTCGCCAACTTCGCCGAAGCCGTGGCCGAGGGCCGGGGCAAGGCCCAAGCCGACACGTTGCGCAAGACGCGCGCGGAGACGGTCGCCCGACGTCGCGTGGCCAAGGGGATCGAAGACAGCCTCCTCGAGGAGGTACCGAGCACCGCGCTCGACCTCGGTGACGAGGTCGTGGTGACCGCCGGCGAAGTGATCCCGAGCGACGGCGAGATCATCGAGGGCATCGCCAGCGTCGACGAGTCGGCGATCACCGGCGAGTCCGCACCGGTGATCCGGGAGTCGGGCGGCGACCGCTCGGCCGTCACCGGCGGCACCCGTGTCCTGTCCGACGAGATCGTGGTGCGCATCACCGCGCGGCCCGGTGAGACGTTCATCGACCGGATGATCGCCCTCGTCGAAGGCTCCGAACGCAAGAAGACGCCGAACGAGATCGCGCTCAACATCCTGTTGGCCGGGCTCACGATCATCTTCCTGCTGGCGACCGTGACGTTGCAGCCGTTCGCGATCTACGCCGACGCCGAGCAGAGCGTCGTGGTGCTGGTGGCGCTGCTGGTCTGCCTGATCCCGACGACCATCGGCGGCCTGCTCTCGGCCATCGGCATCGCGGGCATGGATCGGCTCGTGCGCCGCAACGTGCTCGCGATGAGCGGTCGCGCCGTCGAAGCCGCCGGCGACTGCGCCACGCTGCTCCTCGACAAGACCGGCACCATCACCTTCGGCAACCGGCAGGCCGACGCGTTTCTCCCGGTCGACGGCGTGAGTGATCAGGACCTTGCCGACGCGGCCCAGTTGTCGAGCCTGGCCGACGAGACGCCCGAGGGACGCTCGATCGTCGTGCTGGCCAAGGATCGCTACGGGCTGCGCGAGCGCGAGCTCGTCGGTGCCGAGCTCATCGCCTTCACCGCGCAGACCCGCATGAGCGGCGTCGACATCGGCGGTCGTTCGGTGCGCAAGGGCGCGGCCGACTCGGTGCGACGCTGGGTGGAGGAGCAGGGCGGCACCGTCTCGCCCGAGCTCGGCCACGCCGTCGACTCGATCTCGGCGCAGGGCGGCACGCCGCTCGTGGTGGCCGAATCGGGCGTCGGGACGACGCCCCGGGCACTGGGTGTGATCTACCTCAAGGACATCGTGAAGCCCGGCATCGCCGAGCGCTTCGCCGACCTCCGACGCATGGGGATCCGGACAGTGATGATCACCGGCGACAACCCGCGCACCGCGGCGGTGATCGCGCAGGAGGCCGGGGTCGACGACTTCCTGGCCGAGGCGACGCCCGAGGACAAGATGGAGCTGATCAAGGCCGAGCAGCGCGGCGGCCACCTGGTCGCGATGACCGGCGACGGCACCAACGACGCGCCCGCGCTCGCGCAGGCCGACGTCGGCGTGGCCATGAACACCGGCACCCAGGCGGCCAAGGAAGCCGGGAACATGGTCGATCTCGACTCCGATCCGACGAAGCTCATCGACATCGTCGAGATCGGCAAGCAGCTGCTCATCACCCGCGGCTCGTTGACGACGTTCTCGATCGCCAACGACGTGGCGAAGTACTTCGCCATCATCCCGGCGATGTTCGCCGGCTTCGCGAGCGTGAGCGTCCTCAACGACCTGAACGTGATGGACCTGCAGAGCCCACGGTCGGCGATCCTCTCGGCGGTGATCTTCAACGCCCTGATCATCGTGATGCTGATCCCGCTCGCGTTGCGCGGCGTGAAGTTCGTCCCGAGCGGCGCCGCCCAGCTGCTGCGCCGGAATCTCCTGATCTACGGAGCAGGCGGTGTCATCGCACCCTTCATCGGGATCAAGCTCATCGACATCGTGCTCACTGCCCTGGGGGTGAAGTGATGCGTCGCCAACTCGTCCCAGCCGTCATCGCGATGGTGGTGTTCACCGTCCTGTTCGGGCTGGTGTTCCCCCTCGTGATCACCGGCATCGGACAGCTCGTCTTCCACGACAAGGCCGAGGGCTCGATCGTGGAGCAGCACGGCCAGAAGATCGGTTCGTCGCTCATCGGCCAGGCCTTCACCGACGCCAAGGGCACGCCGATCGCGAAGTACTTCCAGTCACGGCCGTCGGCGGCCCTCGGTGCGTCCGGTGATACGAAGGCGGGCTACGACCCCACCTACAGCAGCGGCTCGAACTTCGGCCCGACGAATCCCGACTTCCTGAAGCTGGTGGGCGACCGGGTGAAGGCGTACCGGAAGCTCAACGGTCTCGCAGCCGGCGTCGAGGTCCCCGTCGACGCGGTCACCGCGTCGGCCTCCGGGCTCGACCCCGACATCTCGGTGGCGAACGCCCGGCTGCAGGCGGCACGCGTCGCACGCGAACGCGGCCTCAGCGTTGGGTCGGTGCGACGCGCGATCGACGACAACACGTCGGATCGCACGCTGGGCGTCCTCGGCGAGCAGACGGTCAACGTGCTCGCGCTCAACCGGGCGCTCGACCAACTGTCGGCCTCGAAGTGACACCGTAGGCTCGGGTCATGGCGCGAGGGACGCTCCGCATCTACCTCGGCGCCGCGCCCGGCGTGGGCAAGACGTTCGCGATGCTCAACGAGGGTCGGCGGCGCGACAGCCGCGGCACCGACGTCGTCGTCGGCTTCGTCGAGACCCACGGCCGACCGAACACCCAGGCCCAGATCGGTGACCTCGAGGTCGTCCCCCGACGCACGATGACGCATCGCGGTGCGCAATTCGAGGAGATGGACGTCGACGCGGTGATCGCCCGCAAGCCGGAGGTCGCGCTGGTCGACGAGCTCGCGCACACCAACGTGCCCGGCTCGCGCAACGAAAAGCGGTGGCAGGACGTCGAGGAGATCCTCGACGCCGGGATCGACGTGATCTCGACGGTCAACGTGCAGCACCTCGAGTCGATGAACGACGTGGTCGAGGAGATCACCGGCATCAAGCAACGCGAGACGATCCCCGACTCGGTGGTGCGAGCAGCCGACCAGATCGAGATCGTCGACATGACGCCGCAGGCGCTGCGTCGGCGGATGGCGCACGGCAACATCTACCCGGCGGAGAAGGTCGACGCGTCGCTGGCGAACTACTTCCGCGAGGGCAACCTCGGCGCGCTGCGCGAGCTCGCGTTGATGTGGGTGGCCGACCGGGTCGACGAAGCCCTGGCCGTGTACCGCGAAACCCACGGGATCGCACGGCCGTGGGAGACGCGCGAGCGGGTCGTCGTCGCGATCACCGGCGCGCCGGGCGGCGACGACGTGATCCGTCGCGCCGGCGCGGATGGCTGCCCGCGCCGCGGCAGCCAGCTGCTCGGGGTCCACGTGCGATCCGCCGACGGCCTGCGCGGCACCGACCGGTGACGCACTCGGCGTGCAGCGCGCGCTGCTGCAGGAGCTCGGCGGGGAATACCACGAACTGGCCAGCGCCGACCCGGCGGGCACGCTCGTGCAGTTCGCCCGGGCCGAGAACGCCACGCAGATCGTGCTCGGTGCGAGCCGTCAGTCGCGCTGGTCCCACTTGCTGCGCGGCTCGGTGGTCAACAACGTGCTCCGGGCCTCGGGTGACATCGACGTCCACGTGATCTCGTCCGACCCCGAGCGCGACGACGTGGAGCGCGAGGCGGTCGAGGTGGCTCGCCGTCGGCCTCGGGGGGCGGTGTTGTCGCCGCGCCGCCGGATCTTGGCCTGGATCCTGGCGATCCTGGCGCCGCCACTCCTCACGCTCGTGCTGGCGAACGTGCGGGACACGCTCTCGCTCCCCAGCGACCTGCTGATGTTCCTCCTAGTGGTCGTGGTGGTGGCGGCGCTCGGCGGCTTCGTGCCCGCGTTCGTGTGCGCGATCACCGGTTTCCTCCTCGCAAATTGGTACTTCACGCCGCCGTACTACGAGCTGACGATCTCGGAAGGCGAGAACCTCGTCGCGCTGGTGATCTTCCTCCTCGTGGGAGGCGTGGTCAGCCTCCTCGTCGCCACTGCGTCGCGCCGCACCGCCGACGCGGCACGCGCCCGCGCCGAAGCCGAGACCCTCGCCGCGTTGAGCGGGACGCTCTCGGCGTCGGACGACCCGCTCCCGCAGCTCGTGGGCCAGCTGAGCGTCGCCTTCGACGCCGCACGCGTCGCGGTGCTCGAGCGAAGGTACCGACGACACGTGGACGGTGCTCGCCGCCGCCGGGGACGTCGTGCCGGCGAGTCCCGACGACGCCGACGTGGTCGTGCCCTTGCACGGCACCGAGGTCCTGGTGCTCTCGGGTGACACGCTCGGGCGACGACGACCGCGAGGTGCTCAAGGCGTTTGCCGGTCAGGTGGCGATCGCGGTGCAGCAGCGTGAGCTGCGGGCCGACGCCGAACGCGCCGAGGGTCTGGCCGAAGCCAACGAGCTCCGAACGGCCCTGCTCGCCGCCGTCTCCCACGACCTGCGCACACCGCTGTCGTCGATCAAGGCGGCGGTGACCAGTCTCCTGCAGCGCGACGTCGACTTCACCCCTTCGGCGACGCGTGAGCTGCTCGAGACGATCGACGAGGGCTCCGACCGGTTGAACCACCTGGTCGGCAACCTGCTCGACATGAGCCGGCTGCAGACTGGCGCGCTGCAGCTCATGATGCGCGACGTCGGCCTCGACGAGGTGCTCCCAGTGGCGATCGCAGGCTTGACCGACGCCGATCGCGTCGACGTCGACGTCGACGAGACCTTGCCGCGCGTGCATGCCGACGCGGCCCTGCTCGAACGGGTCATCGCCAACGTCGTCGAGAACGCGATCGCCTGGTCACCCGCCGACGCTCGTGTGCGCGTCGAGGCGTGCGTGGCCCAGCACCGCGTGGAGCTCCAAGTGGTCGACCGTGGCCCGGGCATCCCACCCGATCGACGCGAGGACGTGTTCCGCCCGTTCCAGCGCATGGGTGACCGGTCGAACGGCAGCGGTGTCGGCCTGGGGCTCGCGGTGGCGCGAGGCTTCGTCGAGGCCATGGGGGGTCGCATCGTGGTGGAGGACACGCCCGGAGGCGGGGTCACCATGGTGATCAGCCTGGAGGCCGCGTGACCCGCGTGCTCGTGGTCGACGACGAACCCCAGATCCTGCGTGCGCTCGGCATCAACCTGCGCGCACGGGGCTACGAGGTCGATCTCGCGCCCGACGGCGAGCACGCACTGACCCTGGCGGCCAGCCACCATCCCGACGTCGTGGTGCTCGACCTCGGGTTGCCCGGCATCGACGGCGTCGACGTGATCCGTGGCCTCCGCGGGTGGAGCACGGTGCCGATCGTGGTGCTGTCGGTGCGCGACGGCGAACCCGACAAGGTCGCCGCGCTCGACGCCGGCGCCGACGACTACGTGACCAAACCGTTCGGCATGGACGAGCTGATGGCGCGACTGCGTGCCGCGCTCCGGCGCGCCGCGCCGGCCGAGGAGGCGCCGGTCGTCGTGACCCCCGACTTCACCATCGACCTCAGCGCCAAGCGCGTGCACCGGCGCGGTCAGGAGGGCGAGGACGAGGTGCGGCTCACGCCGACGGAGTGGCACATGGTGGAGGTGCTCGTGCGCAACGAGGGCAAGCTCGTGTCCCAGCGCCAATTGCTCCAAGAGGTGTGGGGCCCCGAGTACCACGACGAGACCGCGTACCTCCGCGTCCACATGGCCAACGTGCGACGGAAGCTGGAGCCCGAGCCCAGCAAGCCGCGCTACTTCCACACGGAACCCGGTATGGGCTACCGCTTCGAGTCGACCGTCACCACGTAGTCGCCGCCATCCAGGAACGGCGCGCGGTCCCACGTGGCGAACCGGGTGACCGGCTCGAGTCCGGCGGCCGCGGCAGCGGCGTCGTACTCCGCGAGCGAGAGACGGCCGGTGAGCTGGAAACCGGCGATGACCAACCCGCCGGGCTCCGCACGCGCGGCGACGTTCGCCAGGACGTCGGCTTCGGTGCCCTGAGCGACGAAGATCATCACGTTGCCCGCGAGCACCGCTGCCGCGAACGGGCCGGGCGCGGTCGTGCCGGGGAGGGCGGCGAGGTCGCCGAGATGCCATTCGAGGTCGGGGGCCTTGGCCCGCGCCCGGTCGAGGAGCGCGGGATCGACGTCGATCCCGACCGTCGCGTACCCCTGTCGGGCCAATTCGACCGCCACTCGTCCGGTGCCACACCCCGCATCGAGCACCGGGCCGGGAGGATCGACCAGGGCGGCGACGAGGGTGGCTTCACCGTGCACGTCGGAGCCCGCAGCCGGCGAGCTCCTCCCACTGCCGGTCGTAGCGGTCGGGGGTCAGTGGCACCCGGCGGATGCCCGGCTCAGTGCCGTCCACGGACGAGAGTCCACCACGGTTCGGTGGCGTCGGTCACACGCGGGGACGAGTCGCCCGAAATGCGTCAAGAAACCGGCGTCGAAGGCCGTTGACCAGCAGGAACGCGGGACCCGGGCTGTGGGGACCCGCATGGCCAGGGGGCCTCGGATATGGCGCAGACGACGGTGTTCTCCTGTTCCATCGCCCGGCACGCCGGTGACGTGGACATCGAGGTGATCGGTGCGATGGACCGGAGCTCAGCAGGGCAGTTCCGCAACCAGCTCCTCACGCTGGCGAAAGAGCACCCGGCGACGATCGCCATCCACATGGATGACCTCGCGCTGATGGACTCGTCGTGCGTGGCCGTGCTGGTGGAGGCGTGGCGCTTCGCCGAGGAGCACGGGATCGCGCTCACCGTGAAGTCGCCGGCGGCGTCGATCCGTCAGGTGTTCGACGTGGCCGAATCGGGTCGCCTCCTCACTTTGCGGCACTGACCGGGAACTTTCCCGCCCCTGGGGTCGACTCATCGCTCGACACCGGTTCACAAGAGGGGTGGGAGATCAGTGAGGAAGATTCGTCTCGTCGTGCTCGCCGCGCTCGTCGCGGGCGTGGTTGCCATGGCTGCGCTTCCAGCCGCTGCGCACGTGAGCATCACGCCGTCGAGCGCGCCCAAGGGCGGGTTCGAGGTCCTGAGCTTCAACGTGCCCAACGAGGAGCAGGGCGCCAACACGGTGAAGCTCGAGGTCACGTTCCCGACCAAGAACCCCATCGCGTCAGTGAGCTACCTGCCGATGGCCGGGTGGGACGTCGCGGTGGAGACGACGAAGCTGGCCAAGCCGGTGCAGTCGGACGACGGCGAGGTCACCGAAGCGGTGTCGAAGATCACCTGGACCGCCACCGCCGGCGGGCTCGCGCCCGGCCAGTTCGAGCTCTTCACCATCTCGGCGGGTCCACTTCCGACCAAGCCCAACAAGCTGACGTTCAAGGCGATCCAGACCTACGACAACGGCGAGGTCGTGAGCTGGATCCAGCAGACGGTGAAGGGCGCACCCGAACCCGAGCATCCCGCTCCCACCCTCACGCTCACGAAGGCGGAAGCGGATCACCACTGACTCGCGACACCCGGGCGAGGATCCGGCTTCGCCGGGCCTCGCCCGCAGGGACGGAGCGAACGGCAGTGAGCGAGGGAGGCAGGGCGTGTGGTGAGATGCCCGGATGAGCGAGCGTCTCCTGCCCCTGTCCGGTCTGCGCGTGGTCGACTGCACCGTCGAGCGCGGTGAGCTGACCGCCCGTCTCCTCGGCGACCTCGGCGCCGACGTCGTGAAGGTCGAGCCCCCCGGCGGTTCGCCGGCACGACAGCTGGCTCCCGTACGCGACGGCGTGTCGTTGGCGTTCGCGGTGCGCAACGCGGGCAAGCGCGGCGTGGTGCTCGATCTCACCGCCGCCGCCGCCCTCGATCGCTTCCACGATCTGCTGGCTCACGCCGACGTGCTCGTCACCTCGAGCGCCGAAGTCGCGCCCGGCCTCGACGCGCGTGACGTCGCGGCGCGTCACCCGCACCTCGTGGTGGGTGCGCTCACGCCGTTCGGGCTCGACGGCCCGTACGCCGACTGGGTCGCGACCAGCGCCACGCTGTCTGCCACCGGCGGCATCGCGTTCAAGGCCGGCGTGCCCGAGCGCACCCCGATCTTCCCTCCCGGTCACCTCGTCGACGACGCGGCGTCGGTCACCAGCGCGTTCGGCCTGTTGTGCGCGCTCTACCAGCGTGAGCAGACCGGCGCAGGCCAGTTCGTGGAGGTGGCGGCCAACGAGGCGATCGCGCAGATCGCCGACTGGGCGCTGCCCAACGCCACCGCGCGCATCGAAGCGGGCTTCCCCGCGGGCGAGGTGCGGTTCGGCAACGGACCCATCTATCCGATCTTCGCCTGCAAGGGCGGCTACGTACGCCTCATCATCCTCAGCATCCGTCAGTGGCACGCGATGCGCGAGTGGCTGGGTGAACCCGACTACCTCCAGGACCCCGCGTTCGACGGCTTCATGGCCCGGCGCGAGATCTCCGAGACCGTGCTCAACCCGCTGTTCGAAGCGCACTTCGCCACCATGAGCATGGAGGAGGTGTCGGTCGAGGCGCAGAAGCGGGGCATCGTGTGCACGCCCGCGCTCACGCCGGCCGACATCATCACCAACGAGCACTTCCTCTCGCGCAACACGCTGGTGGAGTACGAGGTGGCACCGGGCGTGACCGCGCCGATCCCGGCGGGCTTCTTCGAGATCGACGGCGACCGCGCCGGTCCCACCGCTCCGCCACCGGCAGTCGGAGAGCACACCGACGCGGTGTTCGCCGACCTGGGTGAGGCACGGGACGCGTCCGGCGCGACTCCGCGCGCCCAGGTCGTGGCGGGCGCTCCACTCGAAGGACTGCGGGTCATGGACTTCGGCCACGGCGCGGTCGGGGTCGAGGTCGGACGGCGCTTCGCGGAGTACGGCGCCGAGGTCATGAAGATCGAGTCGCGCACCTACACCGACTTCATGCGCCTCCAGCTCGGTGGTGAGACCAACCCGTCGTTCGCGTCGTCGAGTCGCAGCAAGCTCGGGTTCGGTGTCAACGCCAAGACGCCGGAGGGCGTCGCGATCCTCCACGACCTCGCGGCGAAGAGCGACCTGGTGGTCGAGAACAACTCGACCGGCACGATGGACAAGCTCGGGATCGGGTTCGACGCCCTCCAGGCCGTGAACCCCGACCTGGTCATGGTGTCGAGCCAGCTGATGGGTTCGCACGGCGCCTGGTCGTGGTGGCGCGGATACGGCCCCAGCACCCAGCCGCCCGGGGGCCTCGTGCACCTCTGGAACTACGCCGACACCGACGCGCCCGCGGGTTCCACGTCGATCTACCCCGACCACGTCGCGGGCTGCCTCGGTGCGGTGTCCTCGCTGGCGGCGCTGGTCGGCCGCGCTCGCGGCGTGAACCACGGCGTGCACGTCGAGGTGGCACAGGTCGAAACGGTCGTGGGGATGCTCGGCGACCTCGTCGCCGCCGAAGGCGTCGCGCCGGGTTCGGTGGTGCCGCTGGGCAACCGCAGCGAGGTCGGTGCGCCGTGGGGGCTCTACCGGTGCGAGGGCGAGGAGCAGTGGGCGGCCATCACGTGCCGTGACGACGCCGACTGGCGGGGGCTGGTGGCGGCCATGGGCGATCCCGCCTGGTCGGGCGACGCCGACCTGGCGACGGTCGACGGACGCCGGGCGCGCGCCGACGAGCTCGACGAGCGCATCGGCGAGTGGACGGCGACGCGCACCGAAGGACGACGTCGCGGCCGCGTGCCAGCGCGAAGGGGTTCCGGCGGCGCCGATGCTCACCGGCGCCGAGCAGGTGAGCGATCCGCAGTTCGAGGCCCGCGGGTTCGCGGTGAGGATCGATCAGCCCGGCGTGGGCCCGTTGTGGCTCGACGGCGGCGCCTTCCGCGGCGAGCACATGGAGGGACCCGACGTCCACCAGGCGCCGGAGCTGGGTGAGCACACGCGTGCCATCGCGCGCGACCTGCTCGGGCACGACGACGACGAGATCGACCGCCTGCTCGAGGCCGGAATCCTCGAGACCACGCCGCCGGTCGGGGGCTGAACGCCTCGGTCAGCGGCTCGAGCTGAGCACGTCGAGGAACGTCGTCGCCACGCCGCGGGCGAATAACGGTCGACCACGCGGTCGCGCGCGAGCGCGGCACGGCCGCGTGCGGCGTCCGGGATCGGCGACGACCGCGCGCAACGTGTCGACGGCGTGATCGAGATCGGGCGCGGCCCACTGCTGGTCACGCGAGTACGACGCGAACGCGTTGTGCTCCACCGCGGTGAGCGTGTGGTCGACGAGGAACGCGTTGTCGTCGTCGAGATACTCGAGGAAGCCGCCCCACCGCGTCGCGATCACCGGGTTGCCGTAGGCGCTGGCGTCGAACGCGCCGATGCCCCAACCCTCGCCCCGCGCCAAGGTGAGGTAGCAGTCGCCCCGAGCGTGGAGCCCGGCGATGCGGTCGTCGGTCCACGTCTCGACCTCGAGGTGCACGCGGGCCGGATTGCGGAACTGGCGCACGAGGCTGGCGACCTGCCAGGGCGTGGTCCACGACAACGGGTTGGCCGCACCCCACTCGCCGGGCGGCATCTCGAGCCGCGGCCCGGTCTTCACCACGAGGACCACCGGATCGTCGGCGGTGAACGCGCGCAGGTAGGCCTCGATGGCGAGGAACACCGCCTTGCGCTCGTCCCAGCGCCCGATCGTGTAGAACGCGAAGTGCGTCGGGGTCGAGGCCGAGGCCGGCGCCGGCGTCGCCGGGCACGGGAGCTGTCACCACGTGCGGGACGACGCGCCACGGGTGTGTCCACGCCGCTGGACACGAAGACGTCACGGTTCCACTCGGTCGGCACGATCACGAGATCGGTCGCGTTCAGCAGCTCGGGCCAGTGCTGCGGCAGCCGGTCGCTCTCCCACACCGTGTGCGCGACGAACGGGCCGTCGTCGACGACCGATCGCACGAGCGGGTAGTACTCGGGCACGAGGTGGGCGACGGTCGGCGCGCCGGGTGGCGCGAGCTCGCTCGGGACCGGATCGCGCGAGAACGGGACGAGCGCGGGTGGCGGCTCCGGCGCGCGTGTTCGACCAACCCCGGTACTCGACGCGGGTGCCGTTGCCACGCACCGCCCGCACCAGCCGATCCGCGGCGTCGCCGTACCCGGTGGGCGCGTCCTCGGCGATGTAGCGAAGCGCGGCGCCCCTGGCCACGTCAGAAGATCCGATGGTCGGGGAGGAACCGCTGGGCGGCGAGCGCGTACGTGCTGCTCCCGGCGCGGATCCACGCCTCGTCGATCTGCTGTGCGTGCACGGCGCTGAAGTCGCGGCGGGTCTCCTCCCACCAGAGATGGGCGGCGAGGTGGATCGAGACGATGCCCTCGAGGTCGGTGTCCCGCTCCACGAGCAGGCGGCGCAAGCCGTCGGGCGTCGGCGGGAACGCGTGGAACGTGCGCTCGGGCTCCACCCGCACCTCGTCGGGATGGGCACGCGCGAGGTCGTCGGCGAGGAAGCAGCTGTGCGAGCTCCACGAGCCGTCGAGCGCGCCCTCGATGTCGTCGCGCCACCGACGCGACGTACGCCGCGCCCGGCTCGGCCATCACCAGCGCGTTCGACAGCGACGGCCGTGACGCACCCGTGCGCACGTCGAACACGTCGGCCTCCCGGCCGATGACCGCGGGTGCGTCCCAGAGCTCGACCGGTGGAGGCGCGACGAACAGCGTGTCGATGTCGGCGTACAGGCCACCGTGCGCGAGGAGGGCGTCGAGGCGCACGACGTCGGCCTGGTGTGCGTAGGAGTAGTGGCGCACCACCGGATCGTCGTACGGGAAGTCGACCACGGCCGCGACCGGCTCGACGCGTTGCAGCTCGACGAAGGGCCGGGCGAGGTCCCAGTAGAAGCCGTACGGGAGCTCGTGGCAGTGCACCACGATGCGATCCGGCGCGACGACCGCCGCGCACGACGCGATCGCGAGGTAGTGCACGAGGTGGAACGGCTCGATCTGCGGTCGCAGGCCGAACACGAAGTGGGCGGTGCACGGGATCCGGGGCATGCGCGACGATGATGTGCCTGGGTCGGGTGTCCGCACCGAACGCACGGGCCCGTGATCGTAGCCAGGGGCCGCCGAGAGCCGCGCGAGAGGGTGGTCGTGGGCGATCGGAGGCCCGGATCCGAGGGAGCTGTGCTCGTCACGCCCCTCGCGCCGGCGCGCTCGGGCAACGGTCTGGCCATGCGGGCCGGCATGCTCTTGGAGGCGCTGGCCGGCGCGGGCCCGGTCGACGTCGTGGTCGTGCCCGTGTCGGGGCCCGCGGCCGGCGACGCATGGCTGACGGCCACCGCCCGTCGGGTGGTCGCGGTGCGGACCGGCCTGTCTCGCGACCCGCGCCGAGATCGTCGCCGCCCTCGGGGATCCGCGCGCGGCGCCAGGAGCTCCTCGAGCAGGAGCAGCTCCCGGCGCGTGCACGCGACATCCAGCCCGAGCTCGCCGAGGAAGCGTGCGCCGCGCTCGAGGAAGCGCCGTCGACCGTGGTGGCGCTCCGGTCGTACCTCGCGCCGTTCGGGACGCGACTCGCTCGGTTGTCAGAGGCGACCCGCTTGGTCGTCGACGCCGACGACGACGACGAGGCGCTCCTGCGCGCGCAGGGCGACCAGCTCGGCGCCGACCAGCACGCGCACCTCGCCCGCCGCTGGCTCGGCGCAGGCCGATCGCGTGCTGGCGGCATCGCCGATCGACGCCGCCGCGATGAGCGAGCGCTACGGCTTCGCGGTCGACACGCTTCCCAACGCGGTGACGCGACCGGCGACGGTGACCGACCCACCCGGCCGCGACCGGATCCTCTACGTCGGCAACCTGACCTACGCGCCCAACATCGAGGCGGTGCGCGACCTCGTCGTCGACGTGGTCCCCGCGCTGCGTGCGCTGGTCCCCGGTGTCACCGTCGACGTGGTAGGGGCACACGACGAGCGACTCGCCGATCTCGCCGGACACGAGGGCGTCAACTTCTCCGGCGCGGTGCCCGACGTGACGCCGTGGTACGCGGGTGCCGACGTGGTCGTGGTCCCGCTGCGCCGGGGCGCGGGCACGCGCATCAAGGTGCTGGAGGCGTTCGCGCACCGGCGCCCGGTCGTGGCCACGCCCGCGGCGGTCGTCCGGGCTCGAGGTCGATCGACGGCCGTTCGGTCCACCTCGGTGCCACCGCGGCGCAACTCGCCGCGCACACCGCCCGGCTGCTCCGCCGACCCGGCGAAGCCCGCCGGGCGGTCGAGGAGGCGGATGCGGTCCTGTCCGAGCACTACCTTCTCGATGTCGTCGTGCCCCGAGCGCCGACGGCTGCTCACCGAGTTGACGACGACGATCCCCCGAGAAACCCGAAGAGAACCGGAGGAACTGCCCGTGGCTGCCGACCGTCCCGCCCCCGCGAACGGACTCGACGTCCACGAGGTCGAGGACGGCTTCGTCGTGTTCGACGCGTCGACCGACCGCGTCCACTACCTCAACCCGACGGCCACCGTGGTGTTCTCGCTGTGCGACGGCTCCCGCACCACCGAGGAGATCGCCGAGCTCGTGCGATCGGCGTGGGAGCTCGACGCCGCGCCGCTCGACGACGTGACCGCGTGCATCGCCCAGCTCCGCGACGAGGGAGTGCTGACCGGGCCGTCGACGCCCGCGCGGTGACGTTCGAGCGCCGCCTGCTGTGGCACTCGCTGCACGTCGACGGTGATCCGAGGGTCGTCGGCCACCTCGAGGCGCTCCTTCCCGACGCCCGCCACCCGATGCCGGCGCGGCGCGCGATGCACTACCGGGTGACCGCGACGCCCGACGGCTTCACCATCACCGAGGAAGGCGACGAGCTCGCCGACATCGCGGCAGGCGAGCGGGCGGTCGAGGAGGCCGCCGACATCGTGCACATGCGCGCGCACCGGCGGGCGTTCGAGCTCGCGTCGCTCTCGGGCTGGGCACGCGTGCACGCGGCGACCGTCGACCTCGACGGCGCGCGCGTGCTCGTGGTCGGCCCGTCGGGCGCGGGCAAGACCACGCTCGCGACCCGACTGCTCCTCGACGGGGCCGACGTCCAGGGGGACGAGAGCGTGCTCGTGCATCGCGGCGAGAGCCTCGCCGTGCCCGCGCGCTCCACCTCAAGCCCGGGAGCGATCACGTCCTGCCCGAGCTCGCCGAGGTGCTGCCCGACCCTCCCGGTGGTCGGGCGAGGTCGTCGTGCTCGATCCTGCCCGCGTCGACCACCCGGTCGAGCTCCGCTGTCGCGCCGATTGCCCACGTGGTGCTGCTCACGGGTCCGTCGTCGTCGCCTGCCCCCGTCACCTGCACGCCGGTCGACGGTGGTGCGGTGCTCGAGGCGCTGCTCACCGACGCCTTCCCGCTGACCGAGACCAAGGCCCGCATGGTGTCGGTGCTCGCAGGGGCGATGGTGGCCGCACGGGGCCACCAACTCTCGTGGGGACCGCCCAGAACGATGGTCGATGCCCTCGCGCGCCGCGATCAGGTAGTGTCGCGGCACTCGCTCGCAGGGAGGGTGCAGACGTGTCCGAGGACTTCGAAGCCGCGACCGAGGGGCTGAGCGACGGTCGTCGCTCGTTCCTGAAGAAGATGGCGATCGGCACCGCGTTCACGGTGCCCGTGGTCTCGTCCTTCACCATGGCCGGCATCCAGGCGGTGTACGCCCAGACGCCCACCGCGAGTGGCAAGACGAGCGCCGGCAACGCCACCGCGACCACCTCGGCGACGACGACGCAGCCGAACTCCACCACCACGTCGTCGACGACCACGACCACGCAGGCGAACTCGACCGTCACCACCACGGTGTCCGACAGCGGCGGCTGACCCTGACGGTTCGGTGACGCTGTCGGCCGCGATCATCGTCAAGAACGAAGCCGAGAATCTCGACGCCGTGCTCGTCCTCGCTCGACGGCTTGGTCGACGAGATCGTCGTCGTCGACACCGGATCGACCGACGAGACGGTCGCCGTAGCCGAGCGACACGGCGCTGTCGTCGCCCACGAGCCGTGGCGGGGAGACTTCGCCACCCCCCGCAACCGCAGTCTCGACCTGGCGCACCGAGCGACTGGGTCTTCTACATCGACGCCGACGAGCGCGTCGAGGGCGACTTCGCCGCCACGCGGGCGCTGCCTCGGCGGCGGCCGACGACTGCGTCGCGTTCCGGGTGCGCCTCGTGCCCCGGGTCGGGTGGACGCCGTTCCTCGAGTTCCGGCTCTGGCGCAACCGCCCCGACATCCGCTTCGCCGGCCAGGTCCACGAGTCGGTGGTGCCCGACGATCCAGACCATCGCGGAGCGAGAGCTCTTGCGGGTCGACGTCCTCGACCACTGCACCATCCGCCACTACGGCTACGAGGGTGACCGGCCCGACAAGCGTGCACGCGACGAACCGCTCCTCCTGGAGGAGATCGCCCGGAACCCCGATCGGCCGTTCGTCTACGACCACCTCGCGCGTGTCTACGAGGCTGGTGGCGACGGGCAGCGCGCGGTCGAGACCTGGAAGCGGGGGATCGCCCAGGCCCGTGCCCGCACCACCGTGCACCCCGACGATCGACTGCTCTACGTCGACCTCATCCACCACCTCCTCGCCAACGGCGTGATCGATGACGAGTTGGAGATGCTCGTCAACGACGCACGGGGGCAGTTCCCGCGCACCCCGACGCTCGAGCTCGCCTCGGCGCGCCTCGCGTTCGCCACCGGCCGGCCGCGTGACGCGTTGGAACCCCTCGAGTGGCTGGTGGATCTCGACGACGACGCCATCCTCGCCACCGGCGCGTCGTACGACGAACGCGTCTTCGGCGAGTGGGCGTGGGCCCTGCTCGGACTGTGCTGCTTCGCACTCGGTGACGACGTCGCGGCGGCCGACGCGTTCGGTCGCGCCGAGCGCCTGGCCCCCGACGACGCCTCGTACGGCGTGCGGCGGCGTCTCGCCGAGGCCCGCGCCTCCGCTCCGACACACTCCAGTTCCTGAGGCGACCGCGTGTCGTTCCCGTGGCACGACGCACCCTGGTGCGAGGTCGGGGACCTGCTCGAGGCTGTCGCCGACCCGGCGGAGCGGGTGCTGGCTCCCGACCCGTTCTGGTGGCGGTTCCCCACGCTGTGGCGCTACGTCCCCGCCAACCTCACCGTTGCTGCTGATGACCGCGACGCCGACTACGACTGGGTCGTCGTGCACAAAGGGGAGTTGCCCGCGATCCGCGGGCGTTCCTGGAACACGTCGTGGCGACGATGACACCTGTCCTCGCCAACGAGGTGTTCGTGGTGTTCGCGGCGCGTGCGGGACGCACTTGCGGTCGACGCCGCGGTCACCGCATCTGCTGTCCTTCCTGAGCGCGCTCGCGCAGCTCCCCGCGGAACCCGAGGTGGAGCTGCGCGCGATCAGCGACCGCGTGCTCGAAGCGTCACCCACGCTGCGCCGATTCGGTGAGCTGACGCTGGCCGAGGCGCGCGCCGAACAGGACGCGTTCTTCACCAGCGGCGGCTACCGCTATCCGACCGCACGTGACCAGGCGTACTACACAGCGGTGCAGGCGCACCGCGATCGGGCGCTGCGGCCGGGCACGCGCGTGCTCGACGTGGCCAGCGGCGCGTTCGCTGCAGCACCGCTCCCGCCTGGAGTCACCTTCGTGCGCACCGACTTCTCGCGCGTGGGCATGGCGCAGGCGAGGGCGCGGGACGTCGACGAACCCGGCGCGCACCACGTCGTGTGCGACGGCGACGCGGTTGCCGTGCGCTCCGACGCGTTCGACACGGTGCTGTTCGTCGACTCGATCGAGCACGTCTTCGACGCCGACGCGGTGATCGCGGAGTGCGCCCGAGCCCTCCGGGTCGGCGGGGAGCTCGTGGTCACCTTCTCGAACAAGAACAGCCTCAACCAGCTGCTCACGCGCGCGCTCGGGTACCCGACCTTCTCCACCAACCACCAGCACGTGCGCGAGTTCACCCCGGACGAGGTGTTCGCGATGCTCGACGCGCACGGACTCGACGTGGTCGACACCGCCGGGATCGAGCTGCGTCCCTACTGGGGCGTACCCGGCATCGACCACGTCGTGCGCGACATGGTCGACGAAGACGAGGAGCTGGTCGCGGCGCTGAGCGAGCTCGGACGCCGCGCGGGGATCGAGTTCGCCTATATCGGTGTCGTGACGGCGCGCGAAGCGGACTAGCCCGCGGTGATGCCGCGGTCGACCGAGAGGATGGCGCCGTGGATGCTGCGGCCCTCGTCGGACGCGACCAGCGCGAACATCGCGGCGATGTCGTCGGCCGAGCCCATCTTCCGGAACCCGGTGTAGCGACCCATCAGCTCGAAGTCGAGGTCTGCGGGGATCTCGAAGTTGCGGCTGAGCGCAGTGTCGACACCGCCGGGCGCGATCGCGTTGACGCGCAGCGGCGCCTTCGCGTACTCCATCGCCGAGCGCACGGGTGATCTGCACGATGGCGCCCTTGGTCATGCAGTAGGTCACGGTGTACGCCTGACCCATCAGCCCCGCGTTCGACGCGATGTTCACGATGTTGCCCTCGCGCTCGAGTAGGTGGGGGATCGCCGCCTGGGCGAGGAAGAAGCACGCCGTCGACGTTCACGCCCATCATCTGCCGGTAGGCGCGCTCGTCGACGTCGGGGAAGTGCTCGGCCCGCGCGATCCGGCGATGTTGCCGAGCACGTCGAGGCCACCGAACTGCTCGACGGTCGCGGCGACGGTGGCGACGCATTCGTCGCGGCTGCTGATGTCACCGGTGCGGGTCGTGACGGTGGCGCCGGCGTCGGCCACCAGCTTCGCGGTCTCGGCCAGCGCGTCGCCGTTGAGGTCGTGGGCGAGGATCTCGGCGCCCTCGGTGGCCAGACGGACCGTGACTGCCCGGCCGATGCCCGAGCCGGCGCCGGTGACCAGCGCGACCTTCCCCTCGAAGCGTGCCTCGCTCATCTGCGTTCCCCCTGTCACTGGTGCCGTGTGTGCGCGGGCCGTACCGTACCGCTCCATGAGCGGACCTCTCACTGGCGTCACCGTCGTCGAGCTCGCCGGGCTCGGCGCCCTGCCCGTTCGGCACGCTGAAGCTGGCCGACATGGGCGCCGACGTGATCCGCGTCGACCGGGCCGGCGAGGTGCCGGCGACGCCACCCGACCCGCCCAAGGGGTTCTCGGAGTGGGACCGCGGTCGTCGCTCGATCGGCGTCGACCTCAAGCACCCCGACGGCGTCGAGGTGGTGCTGCGCCTCGCCGAGCGCGCCGACGCGCTGCTCGAGTCGTTCCGGCCGGGGGTGGCCGAGCGCCTCGGCGTCGGTCCCGACGTCGCCCTCGCCCGCAACCCGAAGCTCGTCTACGGCCGCCTCACCGGCTGGGGCCAGGACGGCCCGCTCGCGCACAGCGCCGGCCACTCACTCAACTACGAGTCGCTCACCGGCGCCATCGGGTCGGTCGGTGCGCCCCACGGCGCGCCGGTGCCGGTGCTCCAGGTGCTCGGCGACTTCGCCGGTGGCGGTCTCCACCTCGCGTACGGCGTCGTGTGCGCGCTGTTCGAGGCGCAGCGATCGGGCCAGGGGCAGGTGGTCGACGCGGCGATGGTCGACGGCGTGGCGTCGATCTTCTCGGTGTTCTACGGCATGGCCCGGTCGGGCATGCACACCGAGGACATCGGCACCAACCTCTTCGACGGCGGCTCGCCCTTCTACTCGGTGTACGAGACCGCCGACGCGAAGTACGTCACGCTCGCGCCCATCGAGCCGCACTTCTACGCGCAGCTGCTCGAGCAGCTCGGCATCGCCGGCGACGATCTCCCCGCGCAGTACGACCAGTCACGCTGGCCCGAGATGAAGGAGCGCATCGCCGCCGTGGTGCGCACGAAGACGCGCGACGAGTGGGAGGCCCAGCTCTCGGGCACCGACGTGTGCTTCGCGCCGGTGTACCGCTTCGGTGAAGCCCACGAGCACCCGCACAACGTCGCCCGCGACCTCTTCGTCCCCGCGCCCGGCGGCGGTCGCCAGGTCGCGCCGGCGCCGCGCTTCAGCCGCACCGTGGCCGAGCCGGGCGATTCGTACGCCTACCCGGGCGTCGACACCGACGCGGTGCTGGGCGAGTTCGGGTTCGGCGCCGCCGAGGTCGCCAAGCTGCGGGAGACCGGCGCAGTCGCCTGAGGTGCCCGCCTGATCCGCATAACGTATACACGTGGCCGCGAAGCGACGGAGGAGCGCGCGGGGTTCTCCCCGGTGCCGCTCATCGACCGTCCCAGCAGCGGCGACCTGGTCGCGATCCACGTGCGCTCGCTGATCTTCAACGGCGAGCTGCGCCAGGGCGACCGCGTCCACCAGGACGACATCGCCCGCCAGCTCGGGGTGAGCCGCATCCCGGTGCGCGAGGCGATCATCGCCCTCGACCGCGAGGGCTGGCTGACGATCACCCCGCACCGCGGCGCCTTCGTCCACGGACTCGACGAGGACGCGCTGCGCGACCACTACGAGCTGCTCGGGCTCGTCTACGGGCTTGGCCGCCCGCCGCGCCGTCTCGCGGACGACGCCCGATGCGCGCGGAGCGCCTGCGTGCCGCACAGCAGGCACTCGCCGCGGCCGAGACTCCGGACGAGCTGCACGACACCAACGACGCGTTCCTGCGCACGCTGCTCGCGATGGCGCGCTCGCCGCGGTTGGGCAGCGTCATGCGCAACATGTCGACCGTGGTGCCCGGCAACTTCTTCGAGCTGGTGCCCGGCAGCGGCGCCACCAGCAGCGCGGGCGCGCGAGCATCGTCGATGCCATCGACGCGGGTGACGCCGACGGCGCCGCCGACGCGTGCGTCACGCTCCTGACCGACCAGGGCGACCTGGTGATCAAGCTCCTCGCGTCACGCGGGATGTTCGCAGCCGACAGCTGAACGACGTGAAACGCCGCAGCGGAGCGGCAGGTACAGCAAGAGGATGCCAGCAGTGACAAGCACGAGCATGCATGAGTCGATGCACGCCGCCTCGGGTGCGCTGCGCCCGGGAATCCGATCGAGCGACGGATGCTTCCGTAGAGCATCGGACGAGTCGGAGGCCGCCCCACAACCCAAGCCCCGACTCGACCGAAGCGCCGCGGCCCTCCCAGCGGCGCTTCGGCGCGTACCGTCGCCGGCACTTCTCTCTAGTAGCCGCGGAACTTGGGTTCGCGCTTCTCGATGAAGCTGTTGACGCCTTCTTCGCTGTCGAGGCTGCGGCCCATGACGTCGACCATCCACGCCTCTTCCTGGGCGATGGTGGCGCGGTCGACGTCGAGCGAGCGGTTCAGCAGCCACTTGTTCACCGCGTGGGCGCGCGTCGGGCCGTCGGCCAGCTTGCGGGCCATCGCGGCCACGGTGGCGTCGAGGTCGTCGGCGGGAACGACTCGGGTGACGAGACCGATCTCGTAGCCGCGCTGCGCGGTGACGTCCTCGGCGAGGAGGATCAGCTCCTTGGCCCGCTGGAGGCCGACCAGGCGGGGGAGCAGCCACGTGCCGAGACCGTCGGCGGCCAGCGCCCGCCGGGCGAAGACCTCGATGAACTTGGCGTTCTCCGACGCGATCACGAGGTCGCACGCGAACGCGAGGTGGGCACCGATGCCCGCCGCAGTGCCCTGCACCTTGGCGATGACCGGTACCTCGCAGTCGAGGATCGCGCTCACGGTCTTGATCGCGCCCCGCAGCATCATGCGGCGCCGGTCGCCGATCACCTCCTCGGGGGCGTCGGCCGGCCGCTCGGGCGCGTCGGGGATGGTGGTGCCGCCGCGCAGGTCGGCGCCGGTGCAGAAGAACCGGCCGGTGGCCTGCAGGACGACGCAGCGGATGGCCAGGTCCTCGTCGGCGCGCCCCAACCACTCGCCCATGCGCACGCGCTGCGCCGAGGTGAGCGCGTTGCCGGCCTCGGGCCGGTCGATGGTGATGGTGGCGATGCCGTCGGCGACGTCGAAGCGGACGCCGTCGAACTCGTCGGAGTAGGTCACAGGAGCTCCAGCTCGATCGCGTCTGCGGGCCCGGGTGATCCGAGCCGGCAGATTGTATATTCCGTGGTCCGATGAGCGACACGACGAGGGCATCATCACCGACGAGGGCGTCGAGCGACTGCGGGCGCGGGTCGGGGTGGCGGAGCCGTGGACGCGGCGTCCGCACTATCTCCGGCCGAACACCGACACGTTCCGGATCGTGGCCGAGAGCTACGGCGACGACAACCCGTTGTGGGGTGACCCGGAGTACGCGGCGAAGTCGGTGTGGGGTGGGCCGTTGGCGCCGCCGCCGTTGGTGGGTGGCGACAGCCTGATCGGCGAAGACGAGGTCACCGCCGTCCCCGACGACAAACGCGACCTGATGAAGGGCGATCCGCTGCGCGGGGTGCACGCGTTCTACTCCGCGAGCGCGCGGGAGTGGTGGGCGCCGCTGCGGGCGGACCGGCGGGTGTGGCGTCGCAACGCCATGGTGGCCGTGCTCGACAAGCCGTCGGAGTTCGCGGAGCGGGCGGTGCACGAGTGGTCGGCGAACGTGTTCCGCGACGACGAGGGCACCGCTGCTGTCGGGGCAGTACCGACTCATGATCCGCACCGAGCGCAAGAAGGCGCGGGAGAAGAAGAAGTACGACGCGATCGAGATCGCGCACTGGACCGAGGACGAGATCGCCGAGCTCGACGCCGAGTACGCCGCGTACCGACGCCGCGGCGCCGAGCCGAGGTACTGGGAAGACGTCGACGAGGGCGACACCGTCGGTCCGTTGGTCAAGGGCCCGATGCTGGTCACCGACATGGTCTGTTGGCACGTCGGGCATGGGCATGGGCCTCTACGACGTCAAGCCGTTGGCGTTGGGAGTCGCGAACCGGCAGCGGATCCCGCGGTTCTTCAAGCCCGACGACCAGGGCATCCCCGATGTGCAGCAGCGCGTGCACTGGGATCCCGAGTGGGCTCGGCGTGCGGGCAACCCCACCACCTACGACTACGGCCGCATGCGCGAGACGTGGCTCATCCACCTCTGCACCGACTGGATGGGTGACGACGCCTGGCTCTGGAAGCTCGAGTGCTCGTTCCGCGGGTTCAACTACGTCGGCGACGTCCACCACCTCACCGGCACCGTCACCCGCAAGTACCTCGCCGACGGCGACCGCCCGGCGATCGATCTCGAGCTCGCAGGCCACCAACCAGCGCGGGACCGTCACCACGCCCGGCACCGCCACCATCCTGCTGCCCGTCGCGCGACCACGGGGCCGTCCGGCTGCCCGACCCGCCCGGCACCGACCTCGAGACCTCCCTCGTCGCGATCAGCGAAGCCTTCAGCCGAGACGATGAGCGCCTACGAGTCGGTCGACGGCCTCGACATCGAGCTGGCCGAGGGTGTGCTCACGCTGCGCCTGGCGCGGCCCGACAAGCGCAACGCGCTCAACGACACCATGGTCTACGCCGCCATCGACGCGGTCGACCTCGCCGGTCGCGACGAGGCGGTGCGGGCGATCCTGCTCACGAGCGCGGGGGAGCACTTCTGCTCCGGGTTCGACTGGGTGGCCCGCAACCAGGAAGCCAAGGAGACGGGGCAGAAGCCGCGCGCCGGCAGCATCCAGCGTCGGTTGCCGTCGCAGGCGCACCGCCTGATCCCGCTGTTGTGCACCGTGCAGGTGCCGGTGGTGTGCGCGGTGCGCGGCTGGGCCGCCGGCATCGGCCTCAACCTCGCGCTCGCGGCCGACTTCACGGTCGCCGCCACCGACGCCCGGTTCTGGGCGCCGTTCGTCGATCGCGGGTTCACCCCCGACAGCGGTGCCACGTGGTTGCTGCCGCGTCGGATCGGCGACGTGCGCGCCCGCGAGATGATCCACCTCGGCCGGGTCGTCGACGGCGCCGAAGCGGCCGAGTGGCAGATGATCCACCGCGCGGTGCCCGTGGCCGAGGTCGACGCAACCGCAGCCGAGCTGGTCGGCACGCTGGCGAAGAGCGCCACCGTGGGACTGGGGTTGGCGAAGTGGCTCCTCCACGTGGGCGCGACGACGCCGCTCGACGAACACCTCCGCAACGAGGCGTTCGCCATGGAGCTGTCGTCCCGCAGCGACGACTTCCGCGAGGGCCTCAAGGCGTTCGGCGAGAAGCGGTCGCCCGAATTCGGCGGCCGCTGAGGTGTACGAGCGCCTCGAAGTCGTTCGTCGGGGTGCCGGTGGGCTGGCTGATCTTCGACCGGCCCGACGTCGGCAACGCCATGGACGCGCGGATGATGACCGAGCTCGAGGAAGCATGGCGCGAGCTCGACGACGACCCCGCGGTGCGGGTCATCGTGAACACCGGCAACGGGCGCAACTTCCAGACCGGCCTCGACGTCGCCGCGCTGAGCCGCGACAAGGAGGCGATGACCGAGCAGTCGCGCCGCACCGCGACGCGGAGCTGCGGTTCACCGCCTGGCACAACCAGGTGTGGACGCCGGTGATCGCCGCGGTGAACGGCAACTGCGCCGGCGGCGGGCTCCACTTCGTCGCCGACGCCGACATCGTGATCGCCGCGAGCGACGCCACGTTCTTCGACACGCACGTGTCGTTCGGGCAGGCGATGTCGTACGAGGGCGTCGGCCTCTCGCACAAGATGGCGTTCGAGCCGATCATGCGCATGGCGCTGGTCGGCCGCTCGGAGCGCATGCCGGCGGCTCGGGCGCGCCAGCTCGGGATGATCTCGCAGGTCGTCGATCCGCCCGACGGGCTGCGCGACGCGGCGCAGGAGCTGGCCGAGAAGATCGCCAAGAACTCGCCCGCGGCGATGCGCGCCACCAAGAAGGCGCTGTGGGGCGCCCTGGAGCACGGGCTCACCGACGCCTGCCGCGCCGGCGCGCAGGAGCTGGTCGACATGTGGGGCCACCCCGACCAGACCGAAGGTCCGCTCGCGTTCTCGGAGAAGCGGGACGCCCGTTGGGAGACATCGACATCGTGACGTTCTCGAAGTTCGACACCCTGATCGTGGAGCGTCACGGTCCGGTGGGGTGGCTCATCAACAACCGGCCTGACCAGCTCAACGCCATGAGCGGTCACATGCGCGACGAGTTCGGCGACGCGTGGCTGGAGCTCGACGCCGATCCCGAGGTGAAGGTGATCGTGCACACCGGCGAGGGCCGGGCGTTCCAGACCGGCGTCGACGTGCAGGAGCTCGCCACCGACGGCATGGGCATGGAGCGCTACCGCGAGTCGGTCGAGAACTGGGACCTGCACTTCACCGCGTGGCAGCAGGGCGTCGCAGAAGCCGGTGATCACCGCGGTGAACGGCATCTGCGCCGGCGGCGCGTTCCACTGGGTCGCCGAGGCCGACATCGTGATCGCCGCGAGCGACGCGCAGTTCTTCGATCCCCACGTGTCGGTCGGGCAGGTGGTGGCGATCGAGGCGATCGCGCTGCTGCGCAAGATGCCGTTCGAGTCGGTCATGCGCATGGCCCTGGTCGGTCGCTACGAGCGCATGAACGCCGAGCGCGCCTACGAGCTCGGCATGATCTCGCAGATCGTCGACCCGCCCGATCAGCTGCGCGAGGTCGCGCAGCAGCTGGGGGAGACCATCGCCAAGAACTCGCCCGCGGCGATGCGCGCAACCAAGCAGGCGTTGTGGGGTGCGCTCGAGTACGGGCTCACCGACGGTTGCCGTGCCGGCGCGCAGCAGTTGGTGTCGATGTGGGGCCATCCCGACCAGACCGAGGGCCCGCTCGCGTTCGCCGAGAAGCGCGAGCCGCGCTGGTCTCCGTGACACCCCGATGAACCTGGCCGACGTCCTCGACCCGCGTGACGACGACGCCACGACGATCGCGGTCTACACCACCACCGAGGAGGTCACCCGCGCCGAGCTGCGAGCGCGCGCCGAGACGTTGACCGCGCTGCTGCGCGACCGCGGGTTGCGGTCGGGTCAGGCGGTGGGCGTGATGCTCCCCAACGGGCCCGACATCGTGGCCGCGCTGTTCGGCATCTGGTTCGCGGGTGGCGTGTACGTACCGTTGAACCCGCGCCTCTCCGCCGACGAGCTCGCCCACGTGATCGCCGAGGATCGCCCCGCGGCGATCATCACGCTCCCCGGCGACGCGGCGCGGATCGTCGACGTCCCGGTCGTGCTCGCGACCGGCAACGGCACGTGGGACGCTCCCGCGCCTCTCGACGCCGACGCGCCGTCGTCGCCCGCAGGTGTCGCGGCGATCTCGTTCACCTCCGGCACCACCGGTCGACCCAAGCCGGTGCCGCTGGTGCACGACAACGTGCTCGGCCTCATCGACGGCGTCCTCGGCACGCTGCGCGGTGGCGCGACCAGCAGCACGGACGCACCGAAGAAGGCGCCCATGCCCAACCTGATCCCGACGTCGCTGTCGCTGTGGGCGGGCATCTACAACGTGATCTTCGCCTTCCGCGCCGGCGCGGCGGTGATCATCATGGACCGCTTCGACGCGCAGGCGTTCGCCGGCTTCGTCGAGCGCTTCCAGCTGCGTTCCACGGTGTTGCCGCCGGCGGCGATGACGATGCTCGCCGACGACGAGTCGATCACCTCGCTCGCGCCGCTCAAGTACGTGCGCAGCATCACCGCACCCCTGTCGCCGCTCCAGGCCCGCCGCTTCCGCGACCGCTTCGGCGTGTTCGTGCTCAACGGTTGGGGCCAGACGGAGATCGGCGGCGAGATCGTGGGCTGGAGCGCGCAGGACGCCAAGGAGTTCGGCGACACGCACCTGGGTGCGGTCGGTCGCGCGCACGAGAACGTGCAGCTGCGCATCTCGGAAGATCTTGGTGAGATCCTCGTGCGCACGCCGATGATCGCCGAGCGCGACGCCGCCGGCGACTCGATGGACGGTCGCCTCGTCGAGGGCTGGTTCCACACCGGCGACCTCGGCCGCGTCGACGACGAGGGCTTCCTCTGGATCGAGGGCCGGGTGTCGGACATGATCAACCGCGGCGGTCTCAAGGTCTTCCCCGAAGAGGTCGCCGAGGTCATCCGCCTCTCGCCCGCCGTCGCCGAGTGCGCGGTCGCCGGCATCCCCGACGAACGTCTGGGCGAGGTCCCGTGGGCGTTCGTCGTGCCACGCGAAGGCGCCACCGTCGATGTCGGCGCACTCGAGGCGCTGTGCCGCGAGCACCTCGCGCCGTACAAGGTGCCGGCTCGGTTCGAGACGCTCGATGCCCTGCCCCGCAACGACATCGGCAAGGTCCTGCTGCGTGAGCTCGTCGCCGCGTTCCCGCTAGCGCGACCGGTCAGACCGCGTCCGCACCCTCCTCCCCGGTCCGCACCCGGACGAGCCGGGTGACGGGGGTCGACCAGACCTTGCCGTCGCCGATCGCGCCGCTCCGGGCGGCGGCCACGATGGCGTCGATCAGCGCGGGCGCGACCGCGTCGTCGGCGACCACCTGGAGCTTGACCTTGGGCAGGAAGTCCACCTGGTACTCGGCGCCGCGGTAGGTCTCGGTGTGGCCGCCCTGGCGGCCGAACCCCTTGACGTCGCTCACGGTGATGCCGGTCGCGCCGGCGGCCTTGAGCGCTTCCTTGACCTCGTCGACCTTGAACGTCTTGATGATGGCGGTGATGAGTTGCACGGATCCTCCTCGTTCAGGCGCCGGCGGGCGTGGGCTCGGGACCGCTCGGGAAGACCTCGAGGCCGTAGCCGGCCGCGCCGTGCTCGTGGACGTCGAGGCCCTCGAGCTCCTCCTCCGGGGTGACCCGGAGCCCGATGGTGTGCTTGAGGGCGAGGAACAGGGCGCCGGTCGTCACCACGACGAACGCGAACACCGTGACCACGCCGATCGCCTGGGTGACGAGCTGGTCGGCACCATCGCCGTAGAACAGCCCACCCTCGGTGGCGAAGAGCCCCACGGCAAGCGTGCCCCAGGCACCACAGACGCCGTGGACCGACACCGCGCCGACGGGGTCGTCGATGCGGATGCGGTCGAAGAAGAGCACGGCGAGCACGACGAGCACGCCCGCGACACCGCCGATGATCACGGCGCCCCAGTTGCTGACGTTGGCGCAGCCGGCGGTGATGCCGACCAGCCCGGCCAGCACGCCGTTGCCGGTCATGGCGACGTCCGGCTTGCCGGTGATCGCCCAGATCGTGATCATCCCGGTCACCGCGCCGGCCGCTGCCGCGAGCACCGTCGTCACCGCGATCGCGGTGACCGCGAGGTCGGCGGCGAGCTCGGAGCCGGGGTTGAACCCGAACCAACCGACGAGCAGGATGAAGACACCGACGATGGCGAACGGCACGGAGTGGCCCGGGATGGCCCGCGGCTTGCCGTCGGCGCCGTACTTGCCGATGCGCGGCCCGAGGATCATCGCGCCCATGAGGGCTGCCCAGCCGCCGACGCTGTGCACGATGGTCGAGCCGGCGAAGTCGACGAAGGGCGTGTCGAGCTGCGAGAGCCAGCCGCCACCCCACACCCAGTGCACCACGACGGGGTACACCAGGGCGGTGATGAACACCGAGTAGATGATGTAGCTCTTGAACTTGGTGCGTTCGGCCATGGCGCCGGACACGATCGTCGCCGCCGTGGCTGCGAACGCGACCTGGAAGATGAAGTACGTCGGCAGCGTGAGACTGCCGAAGTCGTAGTGGTTGGCGTCGAGCGCCCAGCCGGTGTGGCCGAACAGGTCGTTGCCCTTGCCGAAGGCGATGGTGAAGCCGACGAGCGCGAACGCGAGCACGCCGCAGCAGAAGTCCATCATGTTCTTCATCATGATGTTGCTGACGTTCTTGCCGCGAGTGAGGCCGGCTTCGACCAGCGCGAAGCCGGCCTGCATGAAGATCACGAGCACGGCGGCGACGAGGATCCAGACGTTGTCGAGGATCGACTGGACCTCTGCAGCCCCGTCGGCGGCGAAGGCGGGTGAGGCGCCGGCGCCGAGCACACCGAGCGCCACGGCCGGGAGCAGGAGCAGTTTCAGTTTCACGCCGAGCGTTCCCCTCGTGTCGGAAGTACGGGACACTCGGCAACCTACGGACGTCGGGTGACGCCTCCGTCTCGGGGTCGTGTCAGATCGGCGTCAGTGAACTCACAGATTCGCCGCCGAACCTGACGGAGACACCTCGTTGTCTGAACGTGACATGACGCCCGCCTGCGCGTGATCGAGGATGTAGCCGCGGGAACGCACGCGGCTCAACGCGAGTCCGCACTCCTTCACGCGTCCGCGCAGCCGGTGCAACGCGCCGGCGAGCTTCCGCGCGACATCGCCGTCACCCGCGCCGCGGAACGCCACGGCGAGGTCGTCGTCGGAGACGGTCGTCTGGAAGCGATCGACGAGGAGCCGCACCACCGGGATCTGCGCGTCGGGCACCGCGACCCAGCGACCGCGGAAGCGCAGCAGCCCGTCGTCGTCGAGGGTCGGACGCGAGTCAGCGTCGATCTCCGCGGGGTCCGGAGGGCGGAGCGGCGGGAGATCGGCTGCGCGCGCGGTCGGCTGCACCGTGACGAACCGGGCCAGGCGCCACTCCACCTCCTCGTCGTTGCCGCGCACCTCGACGAGCCTCACCGCGCGCGTTCGCTTCGCGACCGTGATCAGTGCAGCCGCGCCGATGGCCGTGCTCGAGAGCGACGCGACGAGGATGCCGAGCTTCGCGTCGCGCAGCGCCACACCCCGGAACGCGAGGTCGGCGACGAACAGGGAGACGGTGAACCCGATGCCGGCGAGGCATCCCGCGCCGAGCAGGTGAGAGCGACGCAGACCGGACGGCAATCGACCGACCCGCACCTGCAGGGCGACGACGCTGGCGAGGAAGATGCCGAGGGGCTTGCCGATCACCAGGCCGACGACGACGCCCCAGGCGACCGAGCTGCCGGCCGCGTGACGCAACGACTCGACGTCGAGCACGACGCCGGCGCTCGCCAGCGCGAACAACGGGACGATGAGGAGGCTCGACCACGGGTGTAGCCGGTGCTCGAGCTGCTCGAGCAGCGGGCGGCCGCCGACCTGGCCCGTCGGAGCCAGGAGACCGAGGGCCACGCCGGCGATGGTCGGGTGGATCCCCGACTCGAGGCAGCAGTACCAGAGCGCCACCGCGGGCACGACGAACCAGGCGGGATGGGTCAGCCCGAACCCGCGCATCGCAACGATCCCGACCACCACGAGCGCGGCGGTGAGCAGCCACACGCCGGAGACGCCGTGGGAGTAGAACAGCGCGATCACGATGATCGCCCCGATGTCGTCGACGATGGCGAGCGTCAACAGGAAGACCTTGAGCGGGCGCGGGATCCGTGATCCGAGGAGAGCGAGCACTGCCACCGCGAACGCGATGTCGGTGGCCATCGGGATGCCCCAGCCATCTGCAGTCGTCTGTCCGACGTTCAGCACGACGAAGAGCGCGGCGGGTACGACCATGCCGCCGACGGCGGCGATTGCAGGGAGCGCGGCACGGCGTGGGTCGCGCAGTTCGCCCCGGACGAGCTCCCGCTTGATCTCGAGGCCGACGACGAAGAAGAAGATCGTCATCAGGCCTTCGGTGACCCACTGGGCGAGTGTCTCGGTGACGGCGAGATCACCGATCCCGACGGTCACCTCGTGGGACCAGAACGACCGGTACGCGCCGGGCGCCACGTTCGCCCAGACGATGGCGGCCGCGACCGCGACCAGGAGGACGATCCCGCCGAGGGTCTCGGTGGAGAGGAACTCGCCGATCGCCGAAGGACGGCGGCGCGGACGCGTGGGCGCGTCCCTGGTGATGGCCGGCATCGGGCTGCAACTCCATCGTTCGACGGATGTGCTGCCGCCGAGTGGAGCTCAGCAACAGGCCGACCAGACTTCCCGGCTCACCTAGGTGTGTCACCGTAGGGGTGGCCTGTGACGAAGTGATGCGCTTCTGGTGAACCGGCCGTTACGCGACCCTGAGCGAGTCGGGCCACGGGCACGAGGCCCGAACACCGACCGGGCGAACGGGCGAACGGGCGAACGGGCTGCCAGACTGCGGCCCATGATCCGACTCAGTGTCCTGTACCCGAAGACCGACGGCGCGAAGTTCGACCACGACTACTACCGCGACAAGCACGTCCCGCTCGCGGTGTCGACCTGGGGCGTCGAGCGCGTCGAGATCGACAAGGGCGTCGACGGCCCGTACGAGGCCGCGGTGCACTTCTTCTTCCCTTCGACCGACGCCATCGGGGAGGCCATGGGTGCCGAGGGCACGGGCGCGATCATGGCCGACGTCGCCAACTACACCGACATCCAGCCGGTGATGCAGACCAGCGAGATCGTCGAGAGCTGACGTCGACCCCTCAGGTCGTGACCGACAGCTCTGACCGACTGCGCGGGAAGGTCGCGCTCGTCACCGGGGCCGGCAACGGCATCGGGCAGGCGTGCGCGGAGGCGCTGGGTCGCCACGGCGCAGCAGTCGTGGTGAACGACCTCGGCACCGACGAGTACGCCCAGGGTCGGAGCTCGGCGGCGGCGGACTCGACGGTCGCCGCGATCCGTGACGAGGGCGGGACCGCCACCGCCAACTACGACTCGGTGGCCGATCCCGGCGGCTGTGCGGCCGCGGTGCAGACCGCGATCGAGGAGTACGGCAAGCTCGACATCGTCGTGGGCTGCGCGGGCGCGATCATCGACGGCACCCTCGCCGCCGATGACGACACGTACCAACGGTTCATGGCGCTGTTCCTGCACCAGAAGTTCTGGCTGGCGCGGGCGGCGCTCCCGGGGATGCTCGAGCGGGGTTGGGGACGGCTCGTCACGACGACGTCACACGGCGCCACCGGACTGTTGGGCCAGCCGATCTTCGCCGCCGCGATGGGCGGTGTGATCTCCATGACGCGCGCGATCGCGTTCGAGCACGAGAGCGCGGGCGTCACCGCCAACTGCCTCGCGCCGGGCGGTGCGACGCGGCTGCACGCGGTGACACGCCCGATGTTCGAGCAGTTGCGCGCCGACGAATTGATCTCGGACGCCGACTGGGAGTCGTACGTCAACACGCCACCGCCGGAGTACGTCGCCCCGATCGTGGCCTGGCTCTGCACCGACGAGGCGAACGGGGTCACGGGCCAGGTGTTCCACGCATCAGGTGGTGCGGTGGGCGTGTGGAACCGCTACGAGGTGGAGCGCACGATCTACCGGGGCGACCATCGCGCCAACCCGCCGTGGAGCTTGACCGAGCTCGACACGTTGGTACCGAAGGCGCTGCTGTCGGAGCCTTGATCTCGGCTCGTTCACAGGTCTCGTGGGTACCGTCGGTCGCGTGCGTGCCGCGGTGGCTGTCGTCCTGCTCGCGATCGCCGTCGCGATGCTGCCGGGAACGCACACTGCCGCTGCCGCCCCGTGCACCGACGGTCCGCCCGCCGGTGTCCCGGTCGCCGCAACCGACGGCATCACGCGCACCGACTACACGTTCGCGCACCGGCTCGCGGGGAAGTGCCGAACCCTCGTCACGCAAGTCCGCGAGCCCTCGTCGTCTCCGTCCTCACCTCGCCCGTCACCCCTCCCGGTGATCCTCGCGATCCACGGTCTCGACGGGTCGCCCGACGCGCTGGCGCCGCTGCTCGACGGGTGGACGCGCGCCGGCTACGTCGTGGCGGCCCCCACGTTTCCGAAGACGAAGAAGGACGCGCGCGGCAAGGCGCTCCGGGCCGAGGTGGTGGACCAGGCGGCCGACGCCCGCTTCGTGCTCGACGAGCTCCTCGACCGTGCCGACACGCTCGGCATCGATCGTCACGAGGTCGGCGCCGCCGGCATGTCGCTCGGTGGCATGACGGTGTACGGGCTGATCTCGCACCCGTGCTGCGAGGACGGTCGCGTCCAGGCCGCGGTCGTGATGGCCGGCGTGCACGACGCGTTCCCCTCGGGCACATACCGGCACCAGGACGTTCCCGTCCTCCTGCTCCACGGCGATGCCGACATCGGGTACCACCACAGCCGGAGCGCATACGCGCAGCTCGCGCCGCCGAAGTGGTTCGTCACCCTGCACGGCGAGCGGCACTCACCGCCGTTCGAGGTGCCGCGCGGTTCGGCGAGCGCGGTCGTGGATGCGACGACGGTGGCGTTCTGGGACCACACCCTGAAGGATGACGTCGACGCTGCGCAACGGATCGTCGACGCGGTGCGAGCGACCGACGGGAAGGCCACGCTCCAGCGGGATCTCTCGAAGTGACGTCTCAGCCGCTGATGGCTGCCTTGCCGCGCTCCCGGAGCTCGAACTTCAGCACCTTGCCACTGGCGTTGAGCGGCAGCGCGTCGACCACCTCGAGGTAGCGCGGCGCCTTGAAGTTGGCCATGTGTTCACACGCCCACGCGAGCACCTCGTCGCGGTCGACAGTGTGGCCCGCGGTCGGTACCACGAATGCCATCCCCACCTCGCCCATGCGCTCGTCGGGCACACCGACGATCGCCACCTGCGCGACGTCGGGGTGCTCGAGCATCAGACCCTCGATCTCCGCCGGGTACGCGTTGAAACCGCCGACGATGAACATGTCCTTGATGCGGTCGGTGATGGTGACGTTGTTCTGCGCGTCGACGTAGCCGACGTCGCCGGTGTGCAACCAGCCGTCGGCATCGACGGTCTCGGCGGTGGCCTTCGGGTTGTCGAAGTAGCCGATCATCACGTGGAAGCCGCGCGTCACGATCTCGCCCTGCTCGCCGGTGGGCAGGGCGTTGCCGTCGGCGTCGACGATCTTCATCTCGATGCCGTCGAGCGGCCGGCCCGACGTGTGGGCGATGATCTCGGGGTCGTCGTCGTGGCGGCACATGGCGACGGTGCCGGTGGTCTCGGTGAGGCCGTAGCCGGTGACCACCGAGTCGAAGCCCAGCTCCTGGCGCAGCTTCACCACGAGCTCGACCGGCACGACCGCGGCGCCGGTGACGGCGAGCCGCAGCGACGACAGGTCGTACTCGCTGACGTCGGTGTTGAGGATGGTCTGGTAGATCGCCGGTGGTCCGGGCAGCATCGTCACCCGCTCCGACTGGACCGTCTCCATGACCGTCTGCGGATCGAACACGAGGTGGGGGAGCAGCGTCGCGCCCTTCAGCAGCGACGCGAGCAGTCCCGACTTCAGTCCGGCGGTGTGGAACAGCGGGTAGATGAGGAGGTAGCGGTCACCGTGGCGCAGGCCGACGACGTCGGACCACGACGTGTACAGGCGCACGCTCGCACCGTGGCGCAGCATCGCACCCTTCGGCGCGCCGGTGGTGCCCGACGTGAAGATGATGTCGCTCATGGTGTCGCCGGTGAGCGCCGCCTCCCGTCGCTCGATCTCGCCGTCGGGAACGTCGACGCCGCGGGCGAGGAAGTCGTCCCAGCTCACGGTGCCGGCGGGGACCGAACCCTCGAGGATGACGATCTCCTCGACGAGGTCGCGCGCGCCGGCGTCGTCGAGCAGCTCGACATAGTTGGTGTCGAGGAAGTCGGTGACGGTGAAGAGGAAGCGGGCCCCCGAGGTGCGCAGCACGTGAGCGGCCTCCGTGCCCTTGAACCGGGTGTTGAGCGGGACGAGCACACCACCCGCGGCGTAGAGGCCGAGCGCGGCCACGATCCACTGGTGGAGGTTGGGCGCCCACACCGACCGCGCGGTCGCCGGGCTGCAGACCGGTGGCCACGAACGCCTTCGCCGCGTCACGCACCGCGGCGTCGAGCTGGGTGAACGTGAGGCGGACGCCCTCTGGTGTGGTGGCTCGGTCGACCACCGCCTCGTCGTCGGGCCAGAGTGTGGCCGCCCGATGCACGACTCCGGGGACCGTCTCCGGGATGTCCGTCACTGGAGGGGTCGGTCTCATGGGGCGGAATATACAATCCGGCGCCTGACGACCCGTCAGAAACGCACGCACTCGAGACACAGGGGGAGCCGTGGGGCTGCTCGACGGCAAGGTTGCGATCGTCACCGGCGCGGGGCACGGCATCGGCCGCGGCCACACGATGGAGATGGCTCGGCACGGCGCCAAGGTCGTGGTCAACGACCTCGGCGGTAGCGAGCGCGGTGAGGGCGCCGGCAAGGCCGCCGACGACACGGTCCAGCTGATCGTCGACGCCGGCGGTGAGGCGGTGTCGAACTACGGCGACGTGAGCGACCACGACCAGTGCGGCGAGCTCGTGGCGCAGGCGATCGACGCGTTCGGTCAGCTCGACATCCTGGTGAACAACGCCGGCATCGTCCGCGACGCGGCGATCTGGAACATGCCGGTCGACGACTGGGACCTCGTGATGCGCGTGCACGTGCGGGGCACCTGGTCGACGTCGCACTTCGCGTCGAAGTACTTCCGCGAGCGGGCCAAGAACGACGACTCGCTCCACGGCCGCATCATCAACACGACGTCCGGAGCGGGCCTCGGCGGCAACTTCGGGCAGTCGGGCTACGCCACCGCCAAGGCGGCGATCGTCGGGCTCACGCTCACGCTGGCGCAGGAGCTGTACCGGTCGAACGTCACGGTGAACTGCATCGGGCCCGCCGGCCTGACCCGCATCACCGCGACGATGCCGGGATCGGGCGAAGCGTTCGAGCCCAACGAGGTGCCCGAGGGCGAGTGGAACCCGATGGACCCGAAGAACAGTTCGCCGGTGGTGGCGTGGCTGGCCAGCGACGAGGCCGACTACGTGACCGGCCAGGTGATCCGGGTCATCCACGACAAGCTCATCTGGATGGGTGGCTGGTACGAGCGGGCCGACGTCAGCTGCGAGGGCAAGCCGTGGGACGCCGAGAAGCTCGGCATGACCATGGCCACCGAGTTGTTCCAGACCCGCCACCGCGGCATGGTCTTCGGACCAGTCAAGTAGAGACGTAGTAGAGAGGCGCTCGACCCATGGCGATGCCCACCGACGTCCCGATCATCGACTGCATGATCAGCTTCCCCATCGAGGACAAGAAGAAGCTCTACGAGTTCATCACCAAGCAGACGAAGGACTCGCAGTCGAAGGACGAGTACCAGTTCCCGGTCGAGTACATGTTCAAGGACGTGCCCGACGAGAACAAGTCGGGTGAGGATCCCGTGGCGGTGACGCTGCGCGAGATGGACAAGCACAACATCGAGCGCGGACTCATCGGGATCGGGAGCGGCAACTCCGAGCGCGCGCTCAAGGAGCACCCCGACCGCTTCGTCGCCGCGCTGAGCGTCGATCCCAACGACATCATGGGGACGCTCGGGCGCATCGTCGAGGCGCACGAGAAGTGGGACATCCGCGCCGTCGACATCTTCCCGTGCGGGCTGTTCCCACAGATCCGGATCAACGCGCCGCAGATGTACCCGGTGTACGCCAAGTGCTGTGAGCTCGACATCCCGGTGTTCGTGAACGCCGGCGTCCCGGGCCCGCGGCTGAAGATGGACCCGCAGAAGGTGGAGTACATCGACGACGTGATGTACGACTTCCCCGACCTCGTGTTCGTGACCCGTCATGGATGCGAGCCGTGGGAAGACCTCGCGGTGAAGCTCATGTTGAAGTGGCCGGGCCTGCACTACTGCACGAGCGCGTTCGCGCCGAAGCACTACCCGAAGGCGATCATCGAGTACGCCAACACGCGCGGTGCCGACAAGATCATCTACGCGGGGTACTTCCCCATGGGTCTGACGCTCGATCGCATCATGGGCGACATGGTGGACGTGCCGTTCCGCGACCACGTGTGGCCGAAGTTCCTCAAGGAGAACGCCGAGCGCGTCCTCAAACTGAAGTGACGCTTCGGTACACCGACGACGAACGCCTGACGCCCGAGCAGCGCACCGCGCTCTCGGGGCCGGGGGCGCCGTTCGAGACGACGACCGAGGTCGTGCTCGGTGCCGAGTGCGAGGTGTTCGTGCAACGGCCGCGCAGCTTGGTCGAAGTGCTGCGCACGAGCGCCGAGCAGTTCGGCGATCGTCCGTTTCTCGTCTTTCCGGACGAGACGGTGACGTTCGCGCAGGTGCCGGAGCGCGCCGGTGCGATTGCCGCGGTGCTCGCCGACGAGTACGGCGTGGGCAAGGGCGACCGGGTCGCGTTCGCCAGCGCCAACAGCCTCGACTACGCGCTCGCGCAGCTGGCCGTGGTGAGCCTGGGGGCGATCATCGTCGGCCTCAACGGGTGGTGGACCGGTCCCGAGCTGGTCTACGGCGTCGAGCTGACCAAGCCGAAGGTGCTCTTCGGCGACGAGGTGCGCCTCGAGCGCCTCGCGGAAGTCGGCTTCGCAGGCACGCCGATGCTGCACGTCGACGGTTCGGCACCGCTCTCCGAGGTGCACATCGACGAAGACGACCCGTTCATGATCCTCTTCACGTCGGGTACCACCGGACGACCGAAGGGGGCGACGCTCACCCACCGCAACCTCGTGCACATGGGTTCGGCGATGGCGTTCGGACGCACGGTCACGATGATCCTCAACCAGGTTCCGCCACCGGCACCCAACGCGCCCCCGCCGGCATCGATCTGCGCCACGCCGTTCTTCCACATCTCGGGCACCGCGCCGCTGTTCATGACCGGATCCCGCTTCGGGTCGTCGCTCGTCTTCCCGCCACCCGGTCGCTGGGACCCCGAGGTGCACCTGCGCCTCACGGCCGACCACCGGGTGTCCGCGTGGTCGGGAGTGCCCACGCAGTTCTGGCGCATGCTCGAGCATCCCGACTTCGACACGTTCGACCTCTCGTGTCTCATGATGGTCTCGTCGGGGGGCGCGCCGTTCCCACCCGAGCTGATGCGGGTGTTGAACGAGAAGATCCCGACCGCGAACCTGTCGAACGGCTACGGCATGAGCGAGTCGATGGGGGCGGGCACGCTCCTCTCCGGCGCGCGCTACTTCACCCATCGCGAATCGGTGGGCGTGCCGTATCCGACGCTCGAGGTGCAGATCCGCGACGACGATCGCAACGAGGTCCCCGACGGCGAGGTCGGCGAGATCTGTCTGCACGGCGGCGTGATCTTCAAGGGGTACTGGGACGATCCCGAGGCGACGGCCAAGGTGCTCGACGACGAGCGCTGGTACCACAGCGGCGACTACGGACGCATCGAGGAGGGCGTGCTCTGGCTCGAGAGCCGCATGCGCGACCTCATCATCCGCGGCGGCGAGAACATCTACCCGATGGAGATCGAGCACCGCCTGGTCGAGCACCCCGGCATCGCTGACGCCGCCGTCATCGGCGTCGAGCACCGCACGCTCGGCCAGGAGGTCAAGGCGGTGGTGGTGCTCCAGCCGGGTACATCACTCGACCCGTCCGAGGTGCAGGAGTGGGTCGCGGCCGGGCTCGCCAAGTTCAAGGTGCCCGCCTACGTGGAGTTCCGCTCCGAACTGCCGTACACCCAGACCGGCAAGGTCATGAAGCACCGGTTGGAACGCGAGCACGAGCAGACCTGATCGTCGGTCGTCGTCGGCCGTCGTCGGATCGCCGAGCCCCGGGCGCCAGCAAGGCATGCTGGAGGTGTGGTGAACGAGATCTCGCATGCGGGGACGTTGCGGCTCCAGTCGATCGCGTTGCTGGTCGAATCTCAGAGCTTCGTCAGCGTCCGCGAGCTCACCGAGCGCTTCAACGTCTCGGCCGTCACCATCCGGTCGGACCTCGATCGGCTCGAGCACGAGGGGCGAATCCGTCGCGTCCGGGGTGGCGCCGTGCCGCGCGACATCTCGCGCGCCGAGATGCCGTTCGAGATGGCCCGCGATCGCTCGGCCCCGGCGAAAGCCCGCATCGCCCGCCGCGCGGTGGACGAGATCGCGGTCGGCGACACCGTCCTCCTCGACGTGGGAACCACGACGAATGCGATCGCCAGCGAGCTGGTTGCCCGCACCGACCTGACCGACGTCACGGTCTTCACCAACTCGCTGCCCATCGCGTACGAGCTCGAACGGGCGGCGGAGCGCATCCAGGTCGTCGTCACCGGCGGCACCCTGCGCCCCTTGCAGCACTCCCTGGTGGAGCCGCTGGCTACGGTCCTCCTCGAGGGGATCCATGCCCACGTGGCATTCGTCGGCTGCAGCGGCGTGCACCCGATCGCGGCGATCACGAACATCAACCTCCCCGAGACCTCGGTGAAGCAAGCCATGCTGCGCGTGGCCCGGCGTCGGGTGATCGTCGCCGACGGCAGCAAGATCGGCGAAGTCGACCTCGTGCGCGTCTGCTCGCTCGACGATGTCGGACTCCTGATCACCGACGACGGTGCCGACGTCGACTTGGTTGCCGAGCTCAGGAGCACCGGGCTCGAAGTACTGCTCGTCTGACGCAGCTGCTCGTCGCCGCGTCAACCGGTGACGTAGTCCTCCTTGATTTGGACCTTGTTCGACGGCGAGCAGTCGAGGGTGCCCTTCTTGGTCGGGTACCGCCGCACGTACTTGCCCTTCTCGATCTGCATCATCACGTAGCAGCCCGATGGGATCTTGTCGGCGATGTTGGTGACGCCGACCATGCCGCCGGCATCGAACTTCGTCAGTGTCGGGATGCCGTCGGCGAGGAACGCCTTGCGGGTGAGGCCGTTGACGCCATCCTTCGCGACGACGGCCTTGACCGCGTCGGCGAACGCGAGGGTGGCGAGCCACGAGTAGATGGCGAATGAGTCGGCCTTGTCGCGAGGGACGTACTTCAAGAAGGCCTTCAGCGTCGAGTTGCTCGACGCTTCCTCGAAGGGGAGGAATCCGAGGTTGACCCAGGTCCCGTCCAAGACGCTGTTCGTCGCTGCCGACTGCGAGTAGCAACCACCGCACAACCACACGACGTCGGGGCTGACACCTTGCACATCCGCCTCGCTGCGCAGCGACACCATGCTGTTGGCGTTGCCGTTGATCACCGCGAAGTTGGAGTTGTCGGTCTTCATCGAGTTCACGAGCGGCGTGTAAGCACTCTGCAAGCTGCGAGCGGAGAGACCGACGTACTGATCGGCCTTGATGCCGGCCGCGATGATGGCGTCGTCGAGGATGCGCGAGCCGCGCTCAGCGTCCTTGGTGTCGGACGCGTACGGAAAGAGGCCGTGGAGCTTCTCGAACTTCTTCAGGAGGTACTTCGCCTGACCGTTCGCGCTGTTGTACGTCTGCGGTGTCTGGTCCTTGGTGGAGCACACCAGCTGCGGTGGGTTTGCGGGGAACGAGACTGGCGAGCAGCTCTGTGGCACCCCGGTCGCAAAGGACGCCATGTCGGGGAGGCCGGTCGCGGCTCCGGCCTTGTCGACGCAGTTGACCTCGTCGTCGACATTGCTGAGGAACAGCTGCGCGCCGCCGACCATCGCGAAGTCCTGGCTGCACGCGGTGATCACGGCGTTGCGCGACTCCGTCGCGTTCAACTTGGAGTCGATGAAGTCGATGATCACCTTGCGACCTGCGATGCCGCCGCCACCGGCTTTGCTGTTCAGGTACTTCGCCGCGCCCTGCGCGCCGATCACAGCACCTTCGAACACTCCGGGCGCCAACGGGTTGTCGACGTCGGCGATGGTCGCGATGTGGATCTCCTTCGCCGTGACGCCGATTTCGGTTGGCTTCGGCTGCTCGCTGCCGGCGTGTGCTGTGGCAGGCAGCACGCCGGCTCCGAGCGCACCGGCCATGATGAGCGTGAGCATGACCTGCCGTTGTCGCTTCATCCGGACCCCCCGTGAGTTCGATGCTTTCGAACACGAAAGTCGGACCTTACGATAGCGTAAGCACATGCGCCACATCGAACCCCTCGACTTCGGCTGGCAGGTGCACGTGGGCGAGCTCGACCCGCCCATCCCGAGGAACCGCGCCAAGACGGGGAGCATCGGCCGGGCCGCCGACCTCACCGTCGCCGAGGGCACGTCGGGTCCACCGCTGCCGCCGGGCATGGCCGCGGTCCTCGGGCCCGAGGCGATCGCGCACCTGCTCGGCACCGCCGCCGATCTCGGGCCGGGGTGGAGGGCGGTCGACCTCCCCGACGACTGGACCACCCGCGTGGACGCCCTCGCGCCCGCCGGGCCGAGACGCGACGTCATGGGCGATCCGGTCCTCTCCGCGGGCTACCTCCCGACCGGCGTCGCGTGGTACCGGAAGGTGTTCGATGTCCCCGCGGCGTGGGACGGGCAGCGCGTCTCGATCGAGTTCGACGGCGTCATGCGCGACGCGCGCGTCTATGTCAACGGCAGCTTCGTCGGCGCGCACTACTCGGGGTACGTGGGCTTCGCGCTCGACGTGAGCGAGTACCTGCGCTACGGCGACGAGGGCCGCAACGTCGTACTTGTACGCACGGACACCTCGTCGACCGAAGGTTGGTGGGCCGAAGGCGGAGGCATCTATCGCCACGTCCGAGTCGTCGTCACCGGACCGGTGCACATCGCGCGTCACGGAGTGTTCGTGCACACCACGAACCTCGACGCCGCCGGCGCGCGGCTGCAGATCGCCACGGAGATCGACCACGACGGTTGCGGTGACGCCGGTGACGCGACCGTGACGCACGTGATCGACGGCACGGTGGTCGTGACCTCAGCGCCGGTGCGTCTCGCCGGACCCGGCCGCGCCGTCCTGACTCACGAGGTCCGTCTCGCCGACCCGGCCCGGTGGAGCCCGGCGTCACCCGCGCTGCACGAGCTGTTCACGACCCTGCGGGTCGGCGAGGTCGATGTCGACGATGTGGTCACCGTCTTCGGGGTACGCACCGTCGAGTACACACAGGAGGGGTTGGTGCTCAACGGCGAGCTCACACCGATCCGGGGCGCGTGCGTCCACCAGGACTTCGCGGGCGTCGGGATCGCGCTCCCGGACCGCGTTCACGAGCACAAGATCGCCAAGCTGCGGGAAGTCGGCTGCAACGCGTATCGCAGCGCACACCACGCACCGGCACCCGAGATCCTCGACGCCTGCGACCGGCTCGGGCTGCTCGTGCTCGACGAGAACCGCCGCCTCGAGACGAACGCCGAGGGTCTTGCTGATCTCGAAGCGCTGATCCGTCGGGATCGCAACCGTCCGAGCGTCTTCATGTGGTGCCTCGAGAACGAGGAGCTCGTCGCGTCCACGCCGATGGCGCGACGCCTCCTTCGGCGCTTGGTGGCTGTCGCCAACCGTCTCGACCCGTCCCGACCCACGACGGTCGCCGGCCAGTTCGCCAAGACGGACAGCGAGTACATGTCGATCCCTCAGGTGGCGGGCTTCAACTACGACGGTGGGGAGGCAGCCCAGCTCAGAGAGGAACGACCGGACACGTTGGTCATGGCCACCGAGGACGCGTCGTTCATCTCCAGTCGAGGCGAGTACGACGACCAACCTGAGCGCGGCCTGTGCTCGAGCCTCGACACGGGTGGCTTCCTGGAACGCATGGCCCGCGCCCGTGCCGCTCACGTCGATTCCGGAACGGTGGGCGGGATGTTCGGCGACCACGGACGCCTCACCTCGACCTGGAAGCACCTGCAGGAACACCCGTACCTCGGAGGCGCATTCGTGTGGACCGGGTTCGACTACCGCGGTGAAGCCGTGCCGTACGGATGGCCGGCCGTGAACAGCGCGTTCGGGATGATGGACCTCTGCGGGTTCCCGAAGGACGTGTACCACTACTGGCGCAGTCGATGGTCGGACGAGCCGGTCGTGCACGTGCTTCCGCACTGGAACTGGCCCGATCGCGTGGGCGACGAGATTCCCGTGCACGTCTACACGAACGCCGACGCGGTTGAGCTCCTCCTCAACGGCGAGTCCCTCGGAGTGACACCGGTCGATGAGACCGGCGTCCTGCGCGCCTCGGTCCCACACCAACCGGGCCGGCTCGACACGCGAGCAGTGCGGGGCGCGGAGGTCGTGGCGACGACCTTCCGCGAGACCACGGGACCGCCCGCAGCCGTGGTGCTCACCGCTGCGGACGACACGTGTCGAGCCGACGGCCGCGACGTGGTGCTCGTGCAGGCTTCAGTCGTCGACGCCGAGGGACGGGTCGTACCCACTGCCGATCACGAGTTGGAGTTCTCGGCGTCGTCCGGAGCTTCGGTGCTCGGCACCGGCAACGGATCGCAAGCTGACTCGTTGCGAGCGGCGTCCGCGGTCCGGCGCGCGTTCAACGGACTCGCGCTCGCTGTCGTGCGCGGTCCGCGCGAGTCGTGCGAGTTCCACGTCTCGGCTGTCGCTGCGGGGTTGGCGTCGGGCGAGGTAGTGGTGAGCGCGGTCCTGTGATCGAAGTGGTCCAGCGGACATCGACCCGCCTGGCCGACGGACGCGAGCTCATCTATTTCGACGAGCGACCCCGCCACCGCGAGGTCGTGGACACCCGCGACCTGCCGACCGGCCCTCGAGCGGTCGGAATTCCGGTTCGACTCGATGCGCGACGAGTGGGTGGCCGTCGCCTCCCATCGCCAGACGCGCACGCACCTCCCGAGCGCAGACTCGTGCCCGCTCTGCCCCTCGACCGCGCTCCGGGCGACCGAGATCCCCGCTCCCGACTACGACGTGGTGGTGTTCGAGAACCGGTTTCCGGCGTTTGCCGGCCCACCCATCGACGAGGCGGTCATACCTGGCGTCGGCGCGTCCCGCGCGGGCCAGGGTCGCTGCGAGGTCGTCTGTTTCACGTCCGAGCACGACGCGTCGTTCGCGACGTTGAGTTCGAGGCGACTGCGGACCGTCATCGAGGCATGGGTGGATCGCACCGTCGACCTCGGTGCCACGGACGGAGTCGAGCAGGTCTTCGTGTTCGAGAACTGCGGCACCGAGATCGGCGTGACGCTGACGCACCCGCACGGACAGATCTACGGCTACCCGTTCGTGACGCCCCGCACCACGCAGGAACTGCGCGCACTCGCTGCGCACCGCGGTGCCACCGGGCGCGACCTCACGGCCGATGTGCTCGCCGCGGAGCTGGCCGACGGACGGCGGATCGTGCGGTCGACGGCGCACTGGACGGCGTTCGTGCCGTTCGCCGCGCGGTGGCCGCTCGAGATCCACGTGCTTCCGAATCGCCGCGCGATCGACCTGCCCGACCTCTCCGACTCCGAGCGCGAGAGCCTCGCCGACGTGTATGCCGACCTGCTGCGGAGGATCGAGAACGTCGCGGGTCCCGATGCCCCGTACATCGCGTCGTGGCACCAGGCGCCGACCCGTGTCGGACGCGACCTGGCCACCCTGCGGTTGGAACTGTTCTCGGTTCGTCGCGGCGACGACAAGCTCAAGTACCTGGCAGGATCGGAATCGGCGATGGGCGTCTTCGTCAACGACGTACGACCGGAAGCCGTCGCGCAGGCGCTGCGCGACGCCGCGCCCGTGACACAGGAGGGCTGATGTCAGGACGGGTTCGCTGGGGGATCGTGGGGACGGGCGACATCGCAACGGCGTACGTCAACGCGGTGCGGGGCTCAGCCGACGGCGAGCTGGTGGCGGTCGCGTCTCGTCGGCAGGACACCGCCGACGTGTTCGCGACGACGCACTCGATCGATACCGCGCACGGAAGCTACGAGGCGTTGGCCGCCGACCCCGCCGTCGACGTGGTGTACGTGGCCACGCCCCATCACCGGCACCGTGACGACTGCCTCCTCTACCTCGAAGCGGGCAAGCACGTTGCGTGCGAGAAGCCACTCGGACTCAACGAGATCCAGGTCGCCGAGATGGCCGACGTCGCGCGGCGCGACGACCGATTCTTCGTGGAGGCGATCTGGTCGCGGTTCCTGCCGTCGTACCGCACGCTCGTCGAGCTGCTCGACGAGGGGAGGATCGGGACGCCGCTCCAGGTCGAGGCGTCGTTCGGCGCGCGGCTCGAGCTGGATCCCGAGCATCGCCTCCGTGACCCGCACCAGGCTGGTGGCTCGTTGCTCGACATGGGCATCTACCCGGTGCAGCTCGCCCATCTCGTCCTCGGCGAGCCCGCCGCCGTGACCGCGCTGGCCCACATGGACGAGACCGGTGTCGACGACGACACCGTGGTGTCGATGAGGTTCGAGGGTGGCGGGCTCGCGGTCGGCCGGTCGGCGATCCGCACCAAACTCCCGTGCACCGCGCAGATCGTCGGTACCGAAGGGATCATCGATGTGCCTGCGTTCATGGTGTGTCCGCTGCATCTCGACGTCGAGACGTCGGCCGGGCGCGAGCGGATCGAGACGCCGCCCCTCCCTGCTCCCTGGACCCACGTGGTCGACGAGGTCAATCGGTGCGTGCGTTCGGGCGAGATCGAGACGCCACTCCTCCCGCTGGCCGAGTCGCGCGCCATCGCGCGCACCCTCGACCGTGCCCGTGCGGCCATCGGCCTGCGGTACCCGTCGGAGCAGGGAGAGTTGTAGATCGCAGGCGCGTTGGTCAGGGCGCGGTGAGGCGGCTGGCCCAGGTCTGTCACTAGGTCTCGATCGGCGGGGCATCGCCGGTCGCCCGCTCCCACACTGCCGCGGCGCCGCGTTGCGCGACGACGCGCGCCACTGCCGCGCCGATCGCGACCGCGATCGCCCACGTCAACGCGTCGGGCCAGCTCACGTCGCGGGCGACCGGGTTCGCCGGTGGGTCTTCGTGCTTCGTCGTACGCCAGGTCGTCACCGCGGCACGACGCACGACAGCGGCGGCGACCGTGCCCGAAGCGACGGCGACACCTTGCCAGGCCAATCTCTTCGTGTTCGGCATGTCACCGTGTGTGCCCGAAATGGGCGGAGTTCAACCCTCCAGCTGACCGAGCACGCCGTCCTTGGCGTTCGGGAGCGCGAGGAGCTCGGCGAACGCGACATTCTCGAGCGTGCGGGCGCGCGCGATGCCTTCGCGCTCGGCGTCGAGCAGCAGGCGTTTCGTCGCCATGAGCGACGGCAGCGACTTCGAGGCGATGCGCGTCGCCAGCTCCATCGTCTGGTCGACCAACGTCTCCGGTGAGCACTGGCGCACCGCGAGCCTGGTGGCGACCGCATCTTCGGCCGAGATCCAGTCGGACGTGAACAACGAGAGCGACGCCTGCTGCCGACCCATGCGACGCGGCAACAGGTAGCTGCTCGCGGCCTCGGGTGCGACGCCCATGTTGGTGAAGGGCGCGAGCAGGCGCGCCTGGTCGGACACGAAAACGAGGTCGCAGTGGGCGAGCATGGTGAAGCCGAGTCCGACCGCGGCGCCGTTCACCGCCGCGAGGAGCGGCTTCGGGAACTCCTGCAGCACGTCGACGAACGCGGGGAAGCCGTCGCGCGAGGTCGCGGTGCCATCCACGGTCTCGGCCATCTCCAGCAGGTCGGTGCCGGCGCAGAACGCCTTGCCCGCGCCGGTGAAGACGACCACCGCGACGTCGTCGTCGGCCGCGGCGGCGCGCAGTGCATCGGCTGATGCGTGGTAGAGCTCCTCGTTGAACACGTTCGCCCGGTCAGGCCGGTTGAACGTCAGCAGACGGACGCGGTCGCGGTTCTCGGTCAGCAACATGGCGAGTCAGCCTACGGCGAGCATGAGCGCGACCCACTCGACCGGGTCGTCGCCCACCGGCCGCCACTTGTGGTGGGTCCCGCGTTGCACGACGGCCTCGCCCGGACCGAGCACAACAGGCGCCAGGTCGGGGAGGGATAGCTCGAGTTGCCCCGAGAGCACGATGTCGACGTCGATGGTCGCGGTGGTGTGCCACCCGGCCTCGCCGGCATCGTTGCCCGCGGGGAGTCGCACCGTCCGGAAGCAGATGCCTCCTCCGCGTGGTTCGAGCTCCCACCCGCCCTCGGGGTCGCCGCCCTGGTCGGGCGCGCCGAGCGCGCCACCCGTCTGCCACAGCTCGACCAGCCGCGTATCGCCGGCGTCGAGCGCGGCGGGCGGTGTGCCGTCGGTGAGCGCGTACGAGCGACCGTCCCCGTCGGTCGCCGCGACCAGTCGGCGAGGGCCGTCGCCTTCGATGCTGGTCGCTTTCACCTGCGGTTCGGCAGGAGGTGGCGCGGCGGGATCCGGACGCAGCATGCACACGACGTAGGTGCACGGTTCGTCGCTCACCACCCGCCAGCGGTGCCGGTTGCCGCGCTGGATCACGACGTCGCCGGGGCCCAGCTCGTGCTCGCCGTCGTCGAGTCCGAGCACGATGCGGCCGTCGATCACCGTCATGAAGTCGAGGGTGTCGGTGGCGTGCATGCCCGGCTCGTCGGGGTCGTCACCTTCCACCCGGATCCAGTCGCCGCCACCCTCGCCGACACCCGGGAAGCGGATGATCCGCACCGAGCATCCGCCCACCGGAGGTTCGAGGTCCATGGACGCAGTGCCCTCATCGTCGAGCGTGCGTGCCGGGCCGTCGAGCCACAACCACGTGGCGACCGCGAACCCGTTGGCCCGGATCGTGTTGTCCGGTGGACCGTCGGACACGATCACCGCCCGTCCGTCAGCGTCGTGCCCGGTGACCACTCGCCGTGCCGTGAATTCTCTGAGTGCCATGGCTCGGACCCTACGCATTCCCGAACATGCGTCAAAGTGACGGCCATGCGCCGCAACTTCGACGCAGGTACGGGGGGTGAGCTGCGACCGGTTCCGGTACGATGACCGGAACACGTTGAAGGGGAGTATCCCCCCGACGGGTCGTCGTCATCACGGTCAGCGAGCTCGACCCGGCACCCGTGCTGCTCCGCAGGGAGCAGTGGGAGAGACCTTCGAAACCCGACGCACGGTTTCGAAGGGATTCCGCATGGAATGGGTCGTCCTCCTCACGGTGATCGTGGTGCTGCTCACGATCGACCTGCTGCTGCACCGCGGCAACCACGACCCCACGCCGAAGCGCGCGCTGATCGAGTCGGCCGCGTGGGTTGCGTGCGGACTCGGCTTCGCCGTCGTGGTGCTCGTGTGGATGGGCGGCCAGGCCTTCTCGGAGTACCTCAGCGGCTACGTGATCGAGAAGTCGCTCAGCATCGACAACGTGTTCGTGTGGGCGGTCATCTTCTCGAGCTTCGCCATCCCCGCCCGCTACCAGCACCGGGTCCTGTTCTGGGGCATCTTCGGCGCGCTGGTGATGCGCGCGATCTTCATCTTCGCCGGGGCCGCGCTCATCGAGCAGTTCTGGTGGATGCTGCTCGTCTTCGGTGTGGTGCTGCTGATCTCCGGCTTCAAGGTGATCCGGCACAAGGACGACGAGGGGGAGCACGAGCACGACCGCGCGGTGAAGCTGCTCGGTCGGTTCCTGCCGGTGCGCTCCGAGCTCGCGGACCAGCACTTCCTCGTGACGTGAGGCAGGGCCCAGCAGGTTGCGCTGGGTGGCGACCCCGCTGCTCGCCGCGCTCGTGGTGGTCGAGGTGACCGACGTGGTGTTCGCGGTCGACAGCGTGCCCGCCATCCTCGCGGTGTCGCGCGACCCGTTCATCGTGTTCGCGTCGAACGCGTTCGCCATCCTCGGACTGCGCGCCATGTACTTCCTGCTCGGCGACGCGCGGGAGCGGTTCCACTACCTGGCGCACGCGCTGGGAGCGATCCTCGTGTTCGTGGGGATCAAGATGATCGTGTCCCACTGGTGGCACTTCCCGACCGTGGCGTCGCTGGGCGTGATCGTCGCCATCGTGGCCGGTGCGATCGGGGCGAGCCTGGTGAAGACCCGGCGTGCGGAGGCTGCGGCAATCGGTCAAGCTGTCGCCCGTGAGGGGTGACCGGGTCGAAGTCGTGGTGGAGCTGGGCGGGGGTGAGACCCGTACCTACGACATCGTGGCCACGCGGGCCGGCCGGCGGGTCGAGACGTCGACCGGGCGTGGCGTGGTCGAGGTCACCGAGGTCACCCGCACCGGCGAAGTCGTGCGCACCGCCCGGTTCATGCAGGCCCGGGTGATCGCGGTGGTCGAGCACCCGGCCGACGACGGCGAGGCCCCGGTGCAGCAGGCGCTCCTGGAGCTGTAAGGGATAGGTTCGGCCCATGCAGCTGGCCGACCTCGTGGTGCCCGAATCGACCGTCGTCCTCACGCAGGAGTGCCAGAAGGGCGTCATCGGCGACCTCAGCCTCCTGCCCGCCCTGGCCGAGTCGGCGAAGGCGATCGGGCTGGTCGAGAACGTCAACCGGCTCGTCACCACCGGCCGGGCCGCGGGGTGTGGCGTGCTCCACTGCATCGCCGCCACCCGCGACGACCGCCGCGGTGCGAGCACCAACGCACCCCTGTTCCAGGGGACCCGCGCCAAGGGCGATGCGCCCACCGGGCCCGGCCCGATGAGCCCAGGCGGCCCGGGCACCGAGCTGATGGACGGCATCGAGACCGCCGACAGCGACCTCGTCTCCACCCGCATCGGGGGGCTGTCGCCGGTGAACGGCACCGACGTGCCCACGTTGCTGCGCAACCTCGGCGCCAAGACCGTGGTGATCGCGGGGGTGTCGACCAACGTCGCGATCCCGAACGCCACGCTCGACTGCGTGAACTTCGGTTTCAACGTGGTGATCCCGCGCGACGCGATCACCGGCTACCCGGTCGACTACACCGACGTGATCATCAAGAACACGCTCTCGCTCGTGGCCAAGATCACGACCACCGACGAGCTCGTAGCGCTCTGGTCCTAGCTAGAAGGGCAGCTCGACCGGCTCGGCGATCTTGCCGAGCAGCTCGCAGAGCTTGCGCTGCTCCGCCTCGGTGAGCGGTGCGACGGTGGGCGCCGAGGCGATCGCCTCGTCGAGCGCCTTGCGCCGGAGCGCTTCGCCTTCGGGCGTGCGCACGATACGTCGGACCCGACGGTCGTTCGGGTCGACGGTGCGGACGACGAGCCCACGGGCCTCGAGCCGGTCGACGATGTCGGTGACGTTCGACGCGTCGAAGTGCAGCGACGCTCGGCGAGGTCGCGCTGCGACCGTGGCTCGTCGAGGTGGCTGAGCGCCGCGAGCTGCGAGGGGGTCAGGTCGAAGGTCGCGGCGAGCGTCGCCACATGGTCCTTCATCGCGTGCACGACGCCCATGAGGTGGCCCAACACCTCGCGCGAGAGCGGCTTCTCGGTCCCCCCGCTTCCAGCCACTCCAAACTCCTGTGCTACGGTCAATGATTGACTAACCCAATGATTGGTAAGCCCATTCTACGGGAGGAACGGCGATGCTGCAACGACTGGCCGCCTGGTGCTACCGGCGACGCCGGAGCGTCGTGGTGCTCTGGATCGTCGCCCTGGTCGGGGTGAGCGTCATCGGGTCCAACGTCGGCTCGACGTTCTCGCAGGGCTTCTCCCTCTCCGACACCGAGTCGTCCCGCGCCGCGCAGCTGCTCGAGACGCGCTTCCCGGCTCGAGCCGGCGACGAAGGCCAGATCGTGTTCGCGCACTCCGGTGGCGTGCGACGGCGCCGCCGTGCAGCGCCCGCATGGAGGACGCTCTTCGCCGAGGTCGTCGGCGGTGCAGGGCGTGACCGCGGTCGTCAGCCCGTACACCGACGACGGCGCGCCGCCAGGTCGCGCGAAGCGGTGACATCGCGTACGCAACCATCCAGTTCGACCGCGCCGCCTCGAAGATCCCCGACGCCACCATCGAGCACATCCGCACATCTCGCACGACGCCACCGCAATGGTGGGGGCGCGACGGCGATCTGCACGTCGAGCTCGGCGGGCGCATGTTCCAGGAGCCCGGCGGACTCGGTCCTGCCGAGCTCATCGGCATCCTCGCCGCCATCGTCATCCTGCTGGTGGCGTTCGGTTCGCTGCTCGCCATGGGCCTGCCGATCCTGGTCGCGCTGTTCGGCATCGGCATCGGCCTCGGTTTGGTGCAGCTGCTCAGCCACACGATCGCCACGCCCGACTTCGCCACCCAGCTCGCGTCGATGATCGGCATCGGCGTCGGCATCGACTACGCGCTGTTCATCGTCACCCGGTACCGCCAGGGCTTGGACGAAGGGCTTCGAGCCTGAGCACGCAGTCGTGCGGGCGATCGACACCTCCGGTCGCGCCGTCGTGTTCGCCGGCTGCACGGTCGTGATCTCGCTCATGGGCCTCTTCCTCATGGGCGTCGACTTCGTGAACGGCATGGCGCGTCGGCACCTCGGTGACCGTCGCCATCGTGATGCTGGCGTCGATCACCCTCCTCCCGGCGCTGCTCGGGTTCGTCGGTCGCACCATCGACCGCTTCTCGGTGCGGCGACGCAAGGAGCCGAAGCCGCGCGAGCAGACGATGTGGTACCGGTGGAGCCGCGTCGTCCAACGGCGCCCGTGGCCCGCGGCGATCGGTGGGCTCGTGTTCCTCCTGCTGCTGGCGATCCCGCTGCTCTCGATGCGCCTCGCGTTCCCCGACTCCGGCGCCAACCCGAAGTCCGACACCACCCGCCAGGCGTACGACCTCGTCGCCGAGGGCTTCGGCGCCGGGTTCAACGGCCCACTCGTGCTCGCGGCCGAGTACCCCAAGGGCGCCGACACGAGCGCGCTCGACCGCGCTCGTCACGCGACTGCAGCGCACCTCCGACGTCGCCGCGGTCATCGGACCGATCCCGAGCCCGTCGGGGAACGCGTCGGTCATCCGCGTGATCCCGTCGAGCTCGCCGCAGTCGGTCGCCACCACCGACCTCGTCGGCACACTGCGCGACGACGTCATCCCCGACGCGGTGCGCGGCTCCGACGTGCAGATCCACGTCGGCGGTCTCACCGCGTCGAGCATCGACGTGTCGGAACGCCTGTCGTCGCGCCTGCCGATCTTCATCGGCGCGGTGCTCGTGCTGAGCTTCCTGCTGCTCATGGCGGTCTTCCGCAGCCTGCTCGTGCCGCTGAAGGCCGTGATCATGAACCTGCTGTCGATCGGTGCCGCGTACGGCGTGGTGGTGGCGATCTTCGAGTGGGGATGGGGGAGCGGCCTCCTCGGCGTCGAGCAGACCGGTCCCATCGCGCCGTTCGTGCCGATGATGATGTTCGCCATCCTCTTCGGGCTCTCGATGGACTACGAGGTGTTCCTGCTCTCGCGCATCCGGGAGGAGTACGACCGCACCGGCGACAACGCGCTCGCGGTCGCCGACGGGCTGGCGTCGACGGCCCGGGTGATCACCGCCGCCGCGCTCGATCATGGTGACGGTGTTCGGGAGCTTCATCCTCGGCGACGCCACGACCATCAAGCTCTTCGGCCTCGGGCTGGCGACCGCGATCCTGGTCGACGCCACCGTCGTGCGCATGGTGCTGGTCCCGGCCACCATGGAGCTGCTGGGCGACCGGAACTGGTGGTTCCCGCGCTGGCTCGATCGGATCATCCCGCGCCTCCACGTGGAGGCCGGGCCCGACGTCGACGCCGAGCTCGCCCGGCTCACCGCCGAGGAGACGGCTCGGCTCCCGGGCGCCTGAGCGGCGGCCGGGGTTACAGTGCGGGCACCCCGAACGCGCACTCGAGGAGTCACCGTGACCGAAGCAGTCATCGTCGCCGCCGCCCGCACCCCCGTCGGTCGGGCCCGCAAGGGTTCGCTCGTGGACGTCGACGCCTTCCGTCTCGCCGAGATCGCAGTGGGTGAAGCCGTGTCGCGCTCGGGCATCGACACCGCCGACATCGACGACATCGTCCTCGGCGAGTCGCTCTACGGCGGAGGCGACATCGCCCGTCACACCGCGGTGGTCCTCGGGCTCGACAACGTGGCCGGCATCGCCGACAACCGCCACTGTGCGTCGGGGCTCAGCGCGCGTGCAACTCGCGGCCGGGAGCATCCGTGCCGGCATGGACACCGTCGTCGTGGCCGGTGGCACGCACAGCTCGAGCTCGATGCCGCAGTCGTGGCGGGTGCTCAGCCGGGCGGCGAGCCGCAGATGTGGATGTCGCCCAGCCACCCCGACACGCCCGACGCGCCCGCGTTCGACATGTCGATCACCGTCGGCGAGAACACGGCACGCGAGGTCGGCATCAGCCGCCACGACGTCGACGAGTGGGCGGCGTACAGCCACGGCCAGGCGATCGCGTCGATCGACTCCGGTGCGTTCGAAGAGGAGATCGTGCCGGTCGAGTACGTCGACCGCGAGGGCATCGCGCGCACGTTCAGCGTCGACGAGCACCCGCGCCGCGGCGTGACCGTCGAGTCGCTGGCCGAGCTCAAGCCCATCCACCCCGAGCTCGACTCGCCGACGGTCACCGCGGGCAACACGTCGGGGATCAACGACGCCGCGGCCGCGCTCGTGCTCACCAGCGACGACTACGCCGAGGCGCACGGCGCTGCGTCCGCTGGCGCGCGTCGTGTCGTGGGCGAACGCGGGCATCGAGCCCGCGCGCACCGGCATGGGCCCCACGCGTCGCGATCCCCAAAGCGCTCGAGCGCGCCGGCCTCACCCTCGACGACATCGACCTGATCGAGATCAACGAGGCGTTCTGCTCGGTGCCCGTCGCCGCCGATCCGCACCCTCGGCATCGACCCGTCGATCGTCAACGTCAACGGCAGCGGCTGCAGCCTCGGTCACCCGATCGCGGCGACCGGCGCCCGCATGGTCGACGACGATGGTGCACGAGCTGCGCCGACGTGGAAAGACCCACGGCCTGCTCGCGATGTGCGCGGGTGGCGGCATGGGCTCGGCGCTCGTCATCGAGATGGTCGCTGAGCGTGAGCGTCGACATCGACCTCGCCGGGCAGCGGCTGCTCGTCGTCGGTGGGTCGTCGGGCATCGGCCGCAGCACCGCGATCGCGGCCGCGAACGCGGGCGCCGACATCACCGTCGTGGGCCGCAGCGAGGACAAGCTCAAGGAGGTGGTCACCACCGCCGGGAAGGGCACCGGCATCGCCGCCGACGTGCGCGACCCCGAGCGGTGCTCGGGCATCGTCGGCGAGGCCGTCGACGCGATGGGCGGCATCGACGCGCTGGTGTTCTCCACCGCGGTGTCGCCGCTGGCACCGCTCGACGAGGTGTCGGCCGACACGTGGCAGGACGTCATCACCACCAACGCCATCGCACCCGCGCTGGTGGCGCAGGCCGCGCTCGACCACATCCCCGAGAACGGCCCGATCATCTTCCTGTCGTCGATCACCGTCGGCGGCGGTCACCACGGCCTGGCGTCGTACGGCGCGAGCAAGGCCGCGCTCGACCGCACCGTGCGGTCGTGGCGCATGGAGCGGCCCGACAAGCGGTTCGTGTGCATGGCGGTCGGCGACACGCTCGGCACCGACTTCGCCGCGCGACTTCGACGCCGAGCACGCGGGCGCGCTGTTCCCGAAGTGGCTGGCCGCGGGCGTGATCTACCAGAACCACATGGAGTCGGACGACCTCGGGCGCACCATCGCCGAGTTCGTGGCGATGCTGCTCGCGCACCCGAAGCTCACCATCCCCGAGCTCACCATCGTGCCGCCGGGGCCGATGATGTCGAGCCGACGGCCTCGGCGAGCTGCTGCGCCGACGCCGTCGGACAGCAGTGACACGACCTGACGCCGACTCCCTAGCGAACCCGCGGCTTCGTCCGCGGGCGGTTGGCGAACGCCTCCTCGCCTTCCTTGAGGTTCTCCTTGTCGGCGTCCATGCCGAGGTGGAGGAACGTGTTTCCGAGCGCGGTCGCCTGCGACGGGAACATGTCCCGTGCGGCCCAGAGCGTGCGCAACGTCGACTGGATCGCGGCGGGCGGCTGCGCGGCGATGGCCTCCGCCGCCCAGGTCGCCGCGTCCATCAGCTCCTCCAGCGGCACCACCTCGGTCACGAACCCGATCTCGTGGGCGCGCTGCGCCGACATCCGCTCGTGCGTACCGAGCAGCGCCATGCGCATCGCCTCGCCGAAGGGCATCTTGGCCAGCGCCTCGATCGGCTCGTACACCGCGGGCATCGCGTAGGTGACGTGCGGCTCGACGAACGTGCGCGTGGTCGGCGGCGATGATGAAGTCGACCTGGCCGAGCAGGTAGAACGCGCCGGCGGCGGCGGTGCCGTTGACCGCCGCGATCACCGGCTTCCACATGCGGTTGACGCGGGGGCCGATCGTCAGGCCGGGGTCGTCGTAGGTGTAGGGATCCCACTTCACGTCGAAGGGGATGGTGCTGCGGTCGTTGCCGGTGCAGAACGCCTTCTCGCCGGCGCCGGTGAGCACGACGCAGCGCACGGCGTCGTGCCCGCGGAGCCCCTGCCACAGCTCCGCCAGCTCGTCGATCATCACGTAGTCGAAGCTGTTCTGCACCTCGGGCCGGTTGAGGGTGACGTAGGCGACCCCGTTCTCCTCGCGGTAGAGCAGGGTCTCGAACTCGGTCTTCATCTACGCCTCTCCGTCCAGCCAGTCCTCGAGCGATGCGTCCTCCCAGTCGGGAGGCCCGTACACGGTACGCGGGAGCGGCGTCATGATGTGGGTGTCGCCGCCGGTGACGAACTCGGCCGCGGTGCGCTCCCACACGACGAGGCGGTCGTCGGCCTCGCCCTCGTCGTCGAGCCCGCGGGCGGCGTCGCGGTTCTGGCGCAGCCGCACCTGCGCCGGGATGTCGGTCGCCCACACCATCACGACCTCGTGCTGGTTCGACATGACCTCGTAGAGACCGGTGACCTCGTGGCCGTACTCGCGCATGAGCGGCACCCGGCTCTCGGCCACCGCGGCGAGGAAGTCGAGCGGCGCGCCCGGGCGCACGGTGAGCGCCTCGTGCACGAACAGCGTGCCCCGCACGCCGGCGGCCATGAGCTCCTCGCTCGTGGGGCAGCCGGGTACCGCACCGCACAGCCGGTCGAAACCGCCGCTGCGCCACTTGGCCGCCTCGTCCCACCAGTCGCCGTAGAACGCCTTGCGCCGCTTCAGGTTCATGCGGTCGACGTTCGACGCCCAGCCCTTCCAACCGCGCGAGCCGACGTCCCAGATGTTGATCACCTGGGGCCAGCGTCCCCCGCCTGCCGCGCACACGTAGAACGAGCCCTGCAACCCGAACATGTCGGGCATGCGCAGCACCGGGTCCTTCCAGAGGTGCTCCATGTACTCGTACTGGCCCTGACCGACGATGTCGACGGTCTCGTGCAGGTAGAGGCGGCGAGGCATCGCGGCGCAACGTAACGTGATGCGTGCGGGGACACAAGCAACCCGTGGAGTGACGACATGAGCATCAGGGAGCAGGAAGCACCGGAGTTCGCGCACGCGCTCCGGGGGTACGACCGTGAGCAGGTCGACGAGTACGTCACGTGGTTGCGAACCCAGGCGTCCAGGCCGAGGAGCAAGCGACGCGGGCGGAGTCGGCGCTGGCCCAATGCCGTCGTGAGCTGGCGTCGTCGCCGACGACTGCCGGCATCTCGCAGCGGCTGGCCGCCATGTTGCAGCTCGCGACCGAGGAGGCGGACGACATCCGGACGCGTGCACACGCCGAGAGCGACGCCAAGGTGCGGGAGGCCGAGCAGCGCGCGGCGGGCACCGTCGACGACGCCAACCAGCGCCGCGACGCCATCCAACGCGAGATCGACGAGCTGTCGGCGACGCCGCGACGAGCTCCTGCAGCGGCTCATCGAGCTCGGCGGCGATGTCGTGGGCGCCACCGAGCGCTTCCGAGGGTTCCCGCCCGGAAGCGCGCCCGTCGCCAATCCGACGGTCGAGCTCTACGACGCGGAAGCCGACGTCGACACCGAACGGCGCGTGCGACGTCGACGAGGCCGCGACCGTCAGCGAGGGGTGAACACCATCGGGAACGTGTCGAGCGAGCGGATGGCCGGCGTGTACACGAGCTCGTGCCCTTCCTTCACCGCGTACTCGGGGATGCGGGCGTGCCACTCGCGCAGCGCGACCCGGAGCTCGAGGCGGGCCAGGTGCGAACCGAGGCATCGGTGGACGCCGCCGCCGAACGCGTGGTGCGGGTTCACCTCGCGGTCGAACCGCACCTCGTAGGCGTCGGGCAGCGCGGCCTCGTCGGTGTCGACCGAGCCGAGGCTGATGCTCACCATGTCGCCCTGCTTGATCGGGCACCCGAGGAGCTCGGTGTCCTCGGCCGCGACGCGCATGATGCCGCCGACCGGGGTCTCCCAGCGCAGCAGCTCCTCCACCGCCGACGGCACCAGCGACGGATCGGCAACGAGCCGGGCGCGTTGCTCGGGGTGCTCGCACAGGTAGCCGAAGAAGCAGTCGAGCGACGCGCTCACCGTGTCGAGGCCGGCGATGAAGAACAGGAAGCAGATGTCGAGGATGTCTTCGCGGGTGAGGCGGTGTCCGTCGACCTCGGCGTCGAGGAAGCCGCTGAGCAGGTCGTCGCGGCGTTCGACCTCGCGCTCGTCGAGCACGCGGTTGAAGTAGTCGTAGATCGACTGCCCGATCCCGTTCTGGTAGGCGAGCGTCTCCTCGTCGTCGCGCGGCTTGCCGACGACGTGGTCGGGCCGGATGATGCCGTCCTTCCATCTGCAGGAAGAGCTCGAGGTCGGACAGCGGCAGCCCGAGCAGGGTGAGGAACACCTGCGACGGCAGCGGCACCGAGAACTCCTTGGCGAAGTCGACCTCGCCGCGGTCGACGAAGCCGTCGATGAGGTCGTTGACGAGGGCGGCGACGGACTCGTCGAGCGCAGCCATCGTGCCGCGGCGCGAACAGGGGGTCGAGGATCTTGCGGTACTTCAGGTGGTCGGGCGGGTCGATCTGCAGCGGGATGAGCGGGCGCACCGAACCCATCGCCAACGTGTCGACGGTCGCGGCGGAGGAGAACACCTCGGGCCGGCGGAACGCCTCCATCGCCGCTTCCTTGGTGGTCAGCACGTGGCCCATGCCGTCGAGGCTGACGACCGGCGAGGCTGGCGCGCAGCGCGCGGTACATCTCCTGCGGGTGACGGTTGGTCTCGGGGTCGAGCGAGAACAGCTCGACGCCTTCAGGAGCAGCAGGTTCTGAGTACGACATGGAAGGAACCTATTACGCGGGCACTCCCACGTTCATGAGGCCGGCGAGGTTGCCGCCCATGATCTTGGCCTTGTCCTCTTCGGGGAGTCCCTCGAGGTCGTCGACGTAGGTGATCGGGTCGGACATGCCCTCGGCGTGCGGGTAGTCGGAGCCGAAGCACACGTGGTCGACGCCCACGAGGTCGATGAGACCCTTCGGGTCCTCCTCGTGGAACGGGTGGATCCAGACGTTGCGCTTCAGCACGTCGACGGGGTGCTCCTCGAACAGCTGGGGCTGGAGCTCGTAGGCCTGGTTGAAGTGCTCGATCGACGGGCGCACCCAGTGGCTGCCGTTCTCCACCGGAAGGATCTTGATGGTGGGGAAGCGGGTGGGCAGACCGTGGCCGATGACCGCGGCGATGGTGTCCTCGATCGCGCGATGCCCGATCGTGCTCAACGCGGCGAAGCCGGAGCCGTCCTTGAACGGCAGCATCTCGCCACCGGGAACGCCTTCCCACTCGTTGATGTAGCGCTGGTAGCCGCTGTCGGAGGCGTGCATGCCGACGACGAGGTCGGCATCGACGACGCGCTCCCAGAACGGGTCGAACTCGGGCAGCGCCATCGACCGCGTCGCGTAGAGCGTGGTGACGGGCGCGGGCCGGATGAGGACGACGCGTGCGCCGTGCTCGATGATCCAGTCGATCTCCTCGAGCGCGTTGTCGAGCAGCGCGAGGTTGACGACCGGCGTCGCGAAGATGCGGTCCTCGTAGTTGAACGACCACTGCTCGTACATCCAGCGGTTGAGCGCCTTGATCACCGCAGCAGTGGCGAACGGGTCGTCGCGCAGACGCTCTTCGACGAGGCTGGCGAGCGTCGGCCACATCATGGCGCGGTCGATGCCGAGCTCGTCCATGAGCTTGATGCGCGGCTCGGGCGCGAAGAACGCCTCGGGCGAACGGATGGCCTTGCCCAGGATCTCACGCCGCGACTTGCCCTCGGGGTTGCCGTTCTTGAAGTACTCCTCCTGCGCGCCCGGCGCGGCCACGACGTTGAACGTCGGGTTGGGGATGTACTCGCTGATCTGGCCCTTGACCGTGATCTTGGTGCGACCCGAGATGTCGATGTACTTGATGACTTCCTTGTACGGGTCCTCGAGGTGCTTGGTGAGCGCATCGGGGGTCTCGTACATGTGGTTGTCGGCGTCGAAGATCGGATAGTCGAGGATGCGTGACGGCACGGCGGCGGCCTCCTTGGGCTGGGCAAAGTCTGGGCGTGGGCGGGCGAAAGTTGGGCTGAGTACGATTTTACAGGTTCAGGGACGGGGCGCGCCAGTCCGGGCGCCGAGACCAGCTCCGAGGACGGCGACGTCGGCCAGGGCCCGGAGCATGTCGTTGAGGTGGGTGCACGTGGTGGCGCCGAGGAACTCGGCCCGCACCCCGGCCGGAGCGAGTCGAGCGGCCGTCCGGCCAGGCGACCGGCGCTGGCGGCGGCCTCCGGGCACTCGAACCACGGCAGCACCCGGGGCGTGGCCGTCGGCCTCGAGCACGACCAGGTGCGTCGGGGTCGACGTGGCCGACGACGGTGTACTCGTGGACGACGGTCTCGCCCTCGTCGTCGCGGTACGAGTCGCGGAAGTGGGCGTCGACCGCCCAGGCGCCGTCCGTCGGTCGGGAGGACGTCGATGCGCCGCCGCCTCCGCATGCCTTGCACCGGGAGCGGTCCGGGGAGCTCGTGCCACGCGAGCGGGTCGTCACCGTCGTCGAGCGACGGCGCGTCGGGGCCGGTCACGACGGGCGGGTTGTTCTCGGCGAAGCCCTGCATGATCGTGCCGCCGGCCTTCCAGCCTGCGCACAGATCGGCCTGTTGCAGCAGCGCGAGCCCCTCCGGGGCCTCCTTGTGCATGGGCTTGCGCTGCTTCGCGTCCGACCAGGTGCCGGCCTGCGCCCTCGCGTGCTGGGGCGCGTAGCCCGAGATCAGCGTGGCCACCGGCAGGTCGTCGAGCAGCTGGTAGACGACGCTGTCCGACGACGTCGTGCCCGGCCACCGCGGCGTCGATCGCGGCTCGGAAGCCGGTCGAGGCGGAACGGCCGACGAGCTGCTCGAGCGTGGGGATCGCCGGGGTCGACGAGATCGCGGTGACGCGCTGGGCATCGGCGTAGTCGATGGTCGCCTCGACCTCGGCGGTGTCGAGGACGCGGGTGGCGCCGTCGAGGTCGGTCAGGAGGTCGCGCCCCCGGCCGACGAGCACCAACTCGGCGTCGACGCCGTTCGGCCGCACCATGTCGACGGTGGCGGTGCGCCGCACGGAGCCGGGCGCCCGCGGCGGCACCGAAGTCGTGGGCTCGTGGGTGCCGTGACGGGGATCGAGGGGAAGGCGGGGCACGGCCCCATCGTGTCAGCTGGCGTGCTCGGCGCGCACGCCCGCCAGCAACACCCGCATGCGGTAGGCGAGCTCGGGTGCGAGCGCATCGTGCGCACCGTGCACCCATCCCTCCACCGCGGTGATCATGAGCGCGTTCATCATGTCGCTGAGGTCTTCGGGGTCGATGTCGGCGGGCAGCTCACCCCGCGCCTGGGCGTCGCCGATGAGCTCGGGCCACGCGCGCCGCGTCATGCTCAGCTCACGGGCGCGGGTGGGGTACTTGTAGAACTCCCGGACGGTGCGAGCGATCGCAGCGCGCGGGAGGCGCTCGGTGCGGCGCGCCATCTCGGTGAACGCCAGCTGTACGGTCTCGTCGATCGACGCGCCGCGGTCGGCCGCTCGGCGAGCGATCGCGGTGACCGCGTCACTCGTCGTCAGGCTCATCTCGAGCAGCACGTCTTCCTTGTGCGCGAAGTGGAAGTAGAAGGTGCCCTTGGTGACGCCCGCGGCGCGGGCGATCTCCTCGACCGTCGTGTTCTCCACGCCGTGCTCGAACCCGCGCTCGGTCCAGAGCTTGACCGCCGCGTTCACCAGCTCCTGGCGGGTGCGCCGCGAGCGCTCCTGCACGAGCGACGAACGGCGCGGGCCGTCGCCGTTGCCGTTGGCCGTGGTGGCGTCGGCCGCCTTGGAATCCTTGGTGTCACGTGACGGTGCCGCAGGCATCGGAAGCTCCCTCGAAGCTGCCGATCCTAAACCAGCCTGGTCAGGGGTCGAGATGTGGCGGCAGGTCGAACAGCGGGAACAGCGTCTCGGTGTCGAGGAAGAAGCTGAGCTCCACCAGCTCGCCGTCGACGATGTCGAGGACCTGCAGGGCCCACGGATCGTGGCCCTCGCCGGTGGTGCTGCGGCGGTACTGGCCGAACGCAGGCTTTCCGTTGGCCACCGTGGGCACCAGGCGGGAGCCGGCGCACGCCGCCCCCTGGGTCTGCCAGAAGGTGAGGATCTCGTCGCGGCCCCGCAGCCACAGCTCGTACGGCGGCATCGACTGCATCGCGTCCTCGTGGATGAGCGACGTCAGCGAGTCCATGTCGTAGCGCTCGAAGGCGTCGACGTAGCGGTCGAGCAATTCCTGTTGCGCATCGTCCATCGGCATCACCGGATCGGTGTCGGTGATGTTGCTGGCGGCGATCGTGGCGCGCGCCCGTTGCAACGCGCTGTTCACCGAGGCGTCGCTCGTCTCGAGCAGTTCGGCGACCTCGGTGGCGTGCCACCGCACCACGTCGCGCAGGAGGAGCACCGCACGCTGCCGCGGCGGAAGGTGTTGCAGCGCGGCGATGAACGCGAGCCGGATGGTCTCGCGCGCTTCGGCGAGCTCGGCGGGGTCGCCGTCGATGGGCAGCACGCGGCCGTCGGGCACCGGAAGCACCCACTCCGACTCGGGGAGCTTCGCCTCGGCCGGCGTGTCGGCCGTCGACGGGCCGCTCAGGTCCATCGGGCGGGCCCGCCGGTTGCGGCCGTTGAGCATGTCGAGACACACGTTGGTGGCGATGCGGTACAGCCACGACCGGAGTTGCGAGCGGCCTTCGAAGCCGTCGTAAGAACGCCAGGCGCGCACCATGGTCTCCTGCACCGCGTCCTCGGCTTCGAACGACGAACCGAGCATCCGGTAGCAGTGGGCGGTGAGCTCCCGCCGGTAGCGCTCGAGGACCTCCTCGACCGTGCTGTCGAGTCCGGACTCGGCCACCTCGGTCATGCTCGCAGGGTACTGCTGGGTCAGGGTCATGCGGTTGAGACCGCGCGAAGGGCGCGAACTCATCGTTTCCCTAGGGCGAAAGCCCGCTGCACGAACGACGAGCGTTCCATTCGGCGATGTCGGCGTCGGCCGCGCTGCCGGTCAGCGGGACAGGGACGCCGTCGGTGATGCGCGCGGGCACCCACGAGTAGTCGTCGACCTCGCGGCCGGTGGCGGTGACCTTCAGGACGCCACTGCGACCGGATTCGCCGTCCTCGCGCCAGTACACGAAGTTGCCCATGCCGTAGGCGACGAGCGCCGGTCCGACCTTGCCCGCACCGAACACGCGGTGCGCGTGGCTCCCCACGATGATGTCGGCGCCGGCCCCGAGCAGCGCGGTGGCGAGGTCCTGCTGCTCGCCGGACGCGCACCAGGTCTCCTCGGTGCCCCAGTGCAGGAACACGACGAGCGTGTCGACCTCGGGCCGGACCTTGCTCACCTCGTCGAGCAGTCGCGTGCGGTCGATCGAGAACGCGATGCCTGGCTGCGCGTCGGTGGCCGACCACGACGCGACCAGCGCCGGTTCGAGCCAGTCGCTCGCACTGAGGATGGCGATGCGCTGTCCCTTGATCGTGGTGCGGTAGGGCCGGTACGCCTCGTTGGCGTCGTGCCCGAGACCGGTCACGGGCATCTTCGACTCGGCGATGGCGGCGAAGGTGTCCTGCATGCCGGTCGGGCCGTAGTCGAGCGAGTGGTTGTTGGCCATGTTCACGACGTCGACGCCGGCCGACTTCAGCGCCGCGAAGGTCGCCGCCGGCGAGCGGAAGTGGTAGTTCTTCCCGGCCACCGGCTCGCCGCCGTCGGTGATCGCGGTCTCCACGTTCACCATCGTGAGGTCGGCGTCGGAGAGCACGGGGGTGATCGCGTCGAGCACATGCTGCGGATCGGCGCGGACCCGTTCGGCGAGCGGCGCCGCGGTCGGGGGAGGTCCGTCCTCGGTGTCCCACACCTCGGGGAAGTTCACGTCGCCCGCGAACACGAACGTCACCGCGTTGCCGTTGCCGCGAGGCCCGCGCGTCGGTGCGGTGGTCGACGTCGCGGTGGTGCTCGGTGAGGTCGCCGCGGCGGTCGTCGCCGTCGTCGCGGGCGTGCCGACCGCGGCGTGATCACTCCCGCCGCCGTCGCGCGCCGACGTGATCACGATCGCGGCGACGACGATCACGACGGTCAGCCCGCCGGCGATCACGTAGCGGCGAGCCGATCCGTTCACCGCGCGATGGTACGGCCCGGGTAGGTGGCGGCGATCGTCGTCGATCGCGTCGGTGAGCAGCGACATGAGCCAGGTGATGGCGTGCGTCGCGTCGTCGCCGTCGAAGTCCCACACGCCGACCAGACGCTCGTAGCCCGGCATGCTCCACACGAGATCGAGCAACGCGGCGATCGTGCGGCGCTCCGTCTCCGTCCAGGTCGGTGTCGCTGCGGTCACGGCCCGGACCAGCGCGTCGCGCCGGCGTTGGTCGACTTCGACGAACAGCGGATCGCCATCGGTGGCGATCGCTTCGCGCGCGGCGAACGACCCGCGTGACGAGAACACGCGCGCGGTGATCTCGGGCAGCGTCGCGAGCTCGAGGTCTTCGTACGCGACGCCGGCCTCTTCCTCGAGGCGCGCCATCACCGCGTCGTGCAGGTGCCGCTCGGTGGGGAAGTGGCGGTACACCGTGCGCTCGCCGACGCCGGCGCGCTCGGCGACGGCGCGGAAGGTCAGCGCGTCCCACTCCCACGAGTCGTACTCGTGCACCAGCTCCGAGCCCGCGGCGACGATCCGCTCGCGCGTGGCCGCCGCCTGCTGCCGACGGACGGGGCTGTCGTACCGACGCCGCTCCGGCTCGTTGGTTTCCGTCTCGCTGGTTGACGGCCTGCTCACAATGGTGACATCGTACTGCCGCCAATTGGACCGCGTGCTCGGGGGGAGACCGCATGGTCACGCACGGCGAACTCATGGATGCGCGCGGTCGCGGAGACCGGTCTCGCCGACTTCGGCGACGATTCGTTCCTCGAGGGGCTCGAGATCCTCGTGGACGCGCTGGGCGCCGAGGCGCGCCTCAACCCGGCCGGCGAAGGCTTCATCTACCCGCGCATCACGGGGTACCTGGGCCAGCGGTTGCAGGTGGAGGACTGGTACCGGCGTCACCCCGAGATCGGCGACGAGCGCATCGAGGCGCCACTCATCGGTCTGAGCCTGCCGCGCACCGGTTCGACGGCACTGTCGTTCCTCCTCGCGCAGGATCCCGACATCCGGTACCTGCACATGTGGGAGTCGGCGACCCCGTGCCCACCACCGTCGACGGTGACCGGCGACGATCCCCGCTTGCCCGAAGGCTGGAGCAACCAGCAGAAGATCGGCACCCGCGACCACGTGCCGGCGGACATCCAGGGTCCGTTCGAGTGCCTCGACCTCCTCGCACTCGACTTCAGGTCGCAGATGTTCCTCGCCTTCGCGCAGGTGCCGTCGTACGCCGACTGGCTCCTCGACGCCGACCTCACGTCGGCGTACGAGTACGAACTGCGCGTGCTGAAGCTGCTGCAGTGGGGACAGCCGACGCGTCCGTGGCGGTTGAAGACGCCGATGCACATGCTCTACCTGCCGAACCTCGACGCCGTCTTCCCCGACGCCAAGTTCGTCATGACCCATCGCGACCCGACCGATGTGTTGCTCTCGGTGTGCGACGTGTACGCCGACATCTGTGGCACGTTCACCGACGATCTCGACCGCGAGTTCATCGGCGAGCTCAACGTGAAGCAGTGGTCGCTGGCGACGGACCGTGCGCTTGCGTTCCGGCAGGACGGCAACGACGACCGGTTCTACGACATCGACTTCCGCGCCATGCAGGCCGACCCGATCGGCGAGGTGCGCGGCCTCTACGAGTGGTTGGGCGAGCCGGTCACCGACGAGTTCGCGTCGCGGATGCAGCAGTGGTGGAAGGCCAACGCCGAGAACCGCGAGCCGGCACCCGCACGCGACCCGGCGGCGTTCGGGCTCGACCTCGACGCGATCCGGCCGCGCTTCGCCGACTGGGTCGCCGCCTCGAAGCGCTGGACCGCCCACTAGCTCACGCGGCGAGCGCCGCCCCGAGCTCGCCGATCAGCTCGTCGGGGTGACGGTCGACCTTGTCCCAGGTGGCGAAGACGATCCGGTAGCCGTGTCGGCCGGGCACGCTCCACTTCTCCTTGTCGCGCTCGTAGTCGGTCGCGTCGTCGTGCCAGCGACGACCGTTGGTCTCGAGGATGACGCGGCGGGCCGGAAAGGCGAAGTCGTACCGGTAGGTACGGCCCTTCCACTCCAGCGGGAACTCGCGCACGAAGTCGTCGATGCCGTGCGCGACGAGCAGCCGCCGGGTCTTGACCTCGAGCGTCGAGCGGGCCGGATGTTCGGGGTCCAGCTGGTCGAGCGTGCGGCGGAGCGCGCTCGACGCCGAGGCGCCCGCGCTTCGCGTGCCGCTCGAGGTACTTCCGGAGCGCCGGCACCGAGGTGAGGCGTCGGCGTCGCGCGTCCTCGCACGCGATCTCGAACGCCTCGTCGTCGAGCACGTGCGCGAGGCGTAGCAGCGTCGCCTCGACACCTGTCGTCGGCAGACCGGCGACCCTGCGGATCATGAGCGCGCGGGGTTCGCCGTGGTACACGGTCGCGAAAGTCGGTTCGGGCGCGGGTGCCGTGAGGGCACGACGATCTCGGGCCGTGGAGCACGCACTCCCTCCGAGCCGGTAGCGCTCGGCCGCTGACCGACCCGCGGCTGCAGCTGTGGCGCCGGCCCAGAGCAGCGCGGCGTCGGAGGAGTTGGTCCGGGGGACGGCGCAACCGCGAGCCATCCGATAGGTGTGCGGCAGCAACCGTTCGATGACTCCATCGTGCGCGAGGCCGAGCCAACTGGTTGGCGTGACGCCAGCGGCATTCGCGTCTTCGCCACGGAAGACTCCGCACGAACGCTCGCTCAGGGTCGAGAGCCGTCGCGACGACCGATTCTTTTGGCATCCAGCTCCCTTCTCGTGTACTGACGGCCACAAGGTCATCAGCTGAAGACGCTGTGCGACCGTCGACGTCACGGTGCGTAGTCTGCGAGTTGTGACATCGATCGACGAGCTGCTCGGCGAGGCGCGCGCCTTCCTCGACGCCACGCTCACGCCGCGCGCCGACTCCGACGAGAAGTTCGTGTGGGGTGAGGGCTCCGATCGGGTCAACATCCTCGAGGAGACCGAGGCGTCCGAGCTGACGACGACGCTCGCCGCCGCCAAGCGCTACGCCGCGGCTCGCTTCGACGCCGGGCTGGGTTGGATCGACGGCCCGGTGGAGTACGGCGGCCGCGGGCTCAGCCTCGAGCACGCGCGCGCGTACCAGGAGCTCGAGGCCGGGTACGAGCTGCCCGACCTCTCGATCCTCACCATCGCGGTCGGGTTCGTCGGCCCGGCGCTGCTCGCGTGCGCGTCGCCCGAGCTGCGGGCGCAGTACCTGCCGCAGCTGTACCGGGGCGACCTCGTGATGTGCCAGCTCTTCAGCGAGCCCAACGCCGGCTCCGACCTCGCCTCGGCCCGCACGCGGGCGGAGCGCGACGGCGACGAGTGGGTGCTCAACGGCCAGAAGGTGTGGACGTCGAGCGCGCACGTCGCCGACGTCGCGCTCGCGGTGTGCCGCACCGATCCCGACGTCCCGAAGCACCAGGGCCTCACGACGTTCCTGGTCGACATGCACGCGCCGGGAGTGGAGGTGCGACCGCTGCGCCAGATGACCGGCAGCGCCAACTTCAACGAGGTCTTCCTCACCGACGTGCGCGTGCCCGACTCCCACCGCGTGGGCGAGCTCAACAAGGGCTTCGGCGTGATCATCACGACGCTCGGCAACGAGCGGACCATCGCGACCCGCGCGCCGTCGTCGGGCCGAGGGATCGGTCCGTTCGAACGGCTGCTCGGGATCGTCGACAACTTCGGCGACCGCCACGACGCGCTCCAGCGGCAACGGCTGGCCCAGCTCTACATCGCCGACCGGATCAAGGAACTGCTGATCGAGCGGTGGCGAGCGGCGTTGAAGCCGGGGGTGACGCCGGGACCGGAGATGTCGATCCTCAAGCTGCACAACTGCCGCAACAACATCGAGCTCGTGCACATGCTCACCGAGGTGCTCGGGCCGCGCCTGGCGGCGGACACCGGCGCGTGGGGTGCCTTCGCGTGGAACGAGTACCTGTTCTCCACCCCGGGTGCGCGCATCGGCGGCGGCACCGAAGAGATCGTGCGCAACACGGTGGGGGAGAAGGTGCTCGGCCTCCCCAAGGAGCCGCGCGTGACTCAGCGTCGACGCGTGGCTCGAGCCGTCGACGACGCCTGCTGCCACTGCCCGAGGAGGACGAATGGGTGCATTGACCGTGGTCGAGTTCGTGACCCTCGACGGTGTGGTGCAGGGATTCCACGGCGCCGACGAGCGAGACGGCTTCCGGCACAGCGGATGGGGCGAGCCCTATCAGGATCCGGCGCAGTTCGACGCCGCAGTCGAGCACCTCCCCGCGACCTCGGACTACCTGTTCGGTCGGCGGACCTACGACGAGCTCTCCCAGTTCTGGCCGTTCCAGCCCGACGAGAACCCGATGGCCGCCCACCTCAACCGCACGCCGAAGCACGTGGTGACCCACCGGACCGATGACCTCGCCTGGCCCAACGCGCATCGTCTCGAGGGTGACCTGGTGCCCGGAGTGCAGGAGCTCAAGTCGTCCGCCGCCGGGAAGGTGTCCGTCCTGGGCAGTGGGTCGCTCGTCCAGCAGCTCGTCGACGCCGATCTCGTCGACGAGCTGCAGCTGTTCGTGCACCCCCTCGTCCTCGGCGCCGGGCACACGCTGTTCCCGCGGCACGACACGCCGATGCGATTGGAGCTGCAGACGCTCGACCGCACGTCGACCGGGGTGGTGTCGCTCACCTACCTGGTGGCGCGCGACGTCGACGCGGGCTACGTGGGGAGCGGGCCGCCGCGGTAGCACCACTCGAGCGTGCGCGGGTCGGTGACGACCTGGCGTCCCAGCGTCGCGGATCATCGCCGACATCTCCGGCGTCACGCCGTCCTCGGCGCTGGCGCCGATCTGGCCCTTCCGGATCATGGCGCCGGGATCGAGGAGCGGCACCGCGGACATGGTCCGCGCCTTCGAACTTGTCCTCGTGGGCCTTCATCCAGGGGAACGACGTGTACTCGAGGATCACCGGCCACGCGTCGTCGGCGACGTCGAACCCGAGGAAGTCGGCGATGCTTCGTACCGTCGCTTCCTGCTCCAGCTTGAGGTCGTTGAAGTGCACGAAGAGCACGTTCTCGTTGTCGCGCAGCTCCCACCACGCCTCGACGAAGCCGAAGATCGCACCCAACATCGGTGCGGCCATCATCTCGACGAAGGTGGCGAGGTCGGGCCCGACGATGTCGTCCTTCGGGATCTGCCACAGATCGAACCACGCGTCGGAGTGCCCGGCGATGAACGGTCGCATCGATGCCACCGCTTCGTCGGGGTTGCGCATGACGACGACGTAGCGCACGTCGGGTCCAGTCCCGGGCGCGACGTACGGAAGGTCCGGTGGCGACGAATGGGACTTGAACGCTCGGCGCCGTTCGCGCGGCAGGTCTTCGAACGCCGCCAGCAGCTCCTCACGCCGGGCATCCGGACTCGGTACGAACTCGAGCCATCGCACCTCGGCGTAGACGTCGACGAAGTCGGCGTCACCACCCGAGCGGAGCTGGTGGACGATGTTCATCGTCCACGTGGTGCCGCTCTTCACCGGTACCGAGATCACGATGTCGCCGTCGCGCCACGCGACTTCCTGTTGCATCGTCACGTCGATCCACGGGATGGCCAGTTCGTCCGGCGGCCCCGCGCCTTCTGCATGGTGTCGCTCATCGAGTCCCCTCCTCGAACGGTCGCGCCATCATCGCGGATCCGGGGACGCGGGGTCGGGCTCCGACGGCCGTCCCGCGACGAAGTCGCTCACCCATGCGGTCGCCGGCCCGAAGCGCTTGTCGTACGACGCCGTGCGCGCTCGGCGCGAGCGAGCTTCGCGGGGCCGTAGTGGCGCTTCGCCCAGCGCGACTCCGGTCGTGCGAGCCGCAGTACCGCCACGAGCGCGCACAGCGGGACGAACGCGCCGAAGAGCGCCAGCTTGTACTTGCCCTTCATCACGCTCACGATGATCAGGGCGAGGATCGCGGCGACGACCGCACCGACGATGAGCGCGCTCTCCACGCCGCCTTCGAAGCCGCTGAAGTCGAACGGCGTGAGCCCGACGACCGCCAACCCGAGACATCCCATCGCCAGGCTCACCATCTCGACCGAGATGCGGCCCTCGTCGGCCCAGTACACGTCCTGCAGGTGGAGGATGAGCGCGAACTCGTCGAGCACCAACGACGTACCGACGCCGACGAGCAGCGCGGCCACGATCGCCCATGCCGAACCGGATCCGCTCGTGCCTACCGCGAGGAATGCGCCGGTGACGAGCAGGATGATCCCGGGTACCGCGTGGTGGATGTGCAGTCCGCCGCCCGACACGTTGTCGTGGAACGGGCCCTTGCCGGCGCGGATCATCCGGGTGATCGTGCGGGTCGTCAGGAACGTGACGACGAACGCGGCGAAGCACACCAGCAACGGCACGTTGATCCCGCCCCCGCCGAGGTCGAGCTCGAGCTTCAGCTCCATCGGGGAACGTTACGTGTGCGCGATCTAACGTGCGCGCCGTGACCCGGGTCGGCAGCGGAACAATGGAACGATGACGTGTTCGGCGGGCCGGGCCTCGCTGGTTCGTGGCGCTCGAGGTCAGGTGTGTGAGCCATGAGATTGCAGGAGGTGCACGTTCGCGCGGTGTCCCCGGGTCGTCTCGAGTCGATAATCGGCGCGGAGCGCACGAAGCGGTTCGAGGCGGCGGCGGCGGCAGCACGCGAGCTGCTCGCGCAGCGAGTCGTGCTCAACGTCAACTCGACCGCGGCCGGGGGTGGCGTTGCGGAGCTTCTGCAGACGTTGCTCGCGTACGCACGTGGTGTCGGGATCGATGCTCGCTGGGTGGTGATCAGGGGTGACCCGGACTTCTTTGCGATCACGAAGCGGATCCACAATCACTTGTACGGTTCCCGCGGCGACGGTGGGCCGCTCGGCCCTGGCGAACGCGACAAGTACGAGTTGACCCTGCACGCGAACGCCGTCGAACTCGCTGCGTTGATCCGGCCGGGGGATGTGACCCTGCTCCACGATCCTCAGAGCGCCGGGCTTGCCCGGGCGGTGCAGGTCGCGGGCGGGTTGGTGGTCTGGCGCTGTCATGTGGGACTGGATCATCCCAACGAGCATTCCGATCTGGCGTGGGAGTTCCTCCGCCCCTACGTCGAGGACGTCGACGCCTTCGTGTTCACACGCGAACAGTTCGCGCCCCCGTGGATCCCCCGCGACCGGCTGTTCGTCATCGCGCCATCGATCGATCCGTTCTCGGCCAAGAACGAGCCGATGGAAAATGCCGCGGTCCTCGACATTCTTCGCTATGTCGGCCTGCTCAACGGCGGAGGAGCGGAGCCTGCCGTGACGTTCACGCGTCGCGACGGATCACCGGGCCGCATCAACCGCCACGTCGACATCCTCCAAACCGGTCCGTGTCCACCCGCCGATGTGCCTCTCGTCGTACAGGCGTCGCGCTGGGACACGATGAAGGACATGCGGGGAGTGATGCTCGGTTTCGCCGAACATCTCGACGACCTCGGTTCGGCACATCTGGTGCTCGCAGGACCGAACGTGCACGGCGTCGCGGACGATCCCGACGCCGCCGGGGTCCTCGACGACTGCGTCGCGGTCTGGCGCACTCTGCCTCACTCGGTACGAAGTCGGATCCATCTTGCCTGCGTCCCCATGGCCGACGCCGACGAAGCCGCCGCGATCGTCAACGCGCTCCAACGCCACGCCACCGTCGTCGTGCAGAAGAGTCTCGCCGAAGGCTTCGGTCTCACCGTCGCCGAAGCGATGTTGAAGGGTCGCCCGGTTGTGGGGAGCGCCGTAGGCGGCATCGTCGACCAGATCGTGTCCGGTGAGACCGGGTGGCTCATCGAGGATCCACAAGACCTCGCCAGCTTCGCCGCCGCGCTCTCCAACCTGCTCGGCGACCCCGACGAAGCCGCCCGCATGGGCGAGCGGGGGCGCCGCCGTGCCGCAGCGTTGTTCCTCGGTGACCGCCACCTCGAGCAATGGGCGAACGTCTTCACCCGCCTCGGCTGAGCGGGTGGTTGCGGAACGCAGCCCGAGTTCGGTTGGTCCTGGGGATCGGCAACGGGTCGGCGCCGCTCACGCGGGCGACCACGCTTCTGCGTACATCTCGTCGATGAGGTCGGCGTACTTCTCGTTGACGACGTTGCGCTTGACCTTCAATGTCGGGGTCAGCTCACCACCAGCGATGGTGAACTCGTGGGCGAGGACGCGGTACTTCCGCACGTTCTCGACCCTCGACCACTTGCGGTTCACCTCGTCGACGGCGCGATCGGTCTCGGCCAGCAGATCGGGGTCCGCGGCGAGCGACTCGTAGTCGGCGATCTTGTCGTGCGCCTGCGCCCACGCGCTCGAGTGCGTCGCCATCGAGGGTCAACAGCGCGGTCAGATACCGGCGGCCCTCGCCGATCACCACCACTTCCGAGATGAGGGCGTGGTGGCGGAGATCGGTCTCGATCTCCTGGGGCGCGATGTTCTGGCCGGCGGCGGTGATGATGAGGTCCTTCTTACGCCCGGTGATGCGCAGGTACCCGTTCTCGTCGAGGGTGCCCACGTCGCCGGAGTGCATCCAACCATCGGCGTCGATCAACTCGGCAGTGCGGTCGGGATCCCGGAAGTAGCCGACACAGACGTTGCCGCCTTTCACGAGGATCTCTCCGTCGTCCGCGACCTGTACCCGCACGCCCGGGATCGGCGGACCGACGGTCCCGATCCGGTTGTCCTCCGGACGGCTACAGGTTGTCGGACCACAGACCTCGGTCTGACCGTAGAGCTCGACGACGGGGAGTCCGATGGCGTGGAACCATCGGATGAGCTCGGGGTGGATGGGTGCGGCGGCGGTCACGAGGATGTGGGCCTGGTCGAGGCCGAACTCCTTGCGGATCTGCGCGCCGACCACCGCGTCGAGGGCCTCGTAAGGGAGCTTCTCCCAGAGCGGCGCACGCCGGACGTTCTCGTGCTCGGCGACCACATGGCGTCCGAGCCCGACGTAGCGGTCGATGACGAGCTTCTTGAGGCCGTGTTCCTCGCCCAGCTTCGCCAGCGCCCCCTCCTGGAACTTCTCCCAGACGCGGGGAACCGCGAAGAAGACCGTCGGACGACACTCCCGCAGGTCTTCGGCGACCGTCGCCAGACTGCGAGCGAACCACGTGTCCCCGCCGATGGTGACCGGGAGGAAGTCGCTGATCATCCGCTCGGCGATGTGACTCAGCGGCAGGAACGACAGGAACCGCTCTCCTTCGCGCACGTGCACCACGGACGCGGCGCTGCGGATCGTCCACATGATGTTGCCGTGGTCGATCATCGCCCCCTTCGGCGGTCCCGTCGTGCCGCTCGTGTACACGAGTGTGGCGAGCTGTTCGGGTGCGACCGCATCAGCCTGTCGGTCGAACAGATCGGGCTCCACTCGCAGGCGTGCCGCGCCGATAGCCCGCAACTGCTCGAAACCCACGACGAACGGATCGTCCATCCGCTCGTCGTCGTCGAAGACGATCAGCCGGAGCAACTCGGGCAACCGATCACGCACCTCGAGGATCCTGGCCGCCAGTTCGTGGTTCTCGACGAAGCACGCGCGCGCCTCGGCGTGGCCGAGGATGTACGCGACCTGTTCGGAAGCGCTCGTCTGATAGAGCGGCACGGTCACGCTGCCGTTGGCGAGCGCACCGAAGTCGGCGAGATGCCACTCGAGCCGATTGTTGGAGAAGATCCCGACCTGCTGTCCTGACTCGATGCCCATCTCGACGAGGCCGGCGGTGACTTCGCGGACGCCGCGGCCGTAGTCGGCCCACGTGAGCACTTCCCACCGGCTCTCGACGCGACGTCGCAGCGCGGGCCGGTTCGGGATGCGTAGCACCGTCTTGCGGAAGGCGTCGACGATGGTGTCGCTCTCGATGCGAACGGACTCTTGGTCTTCCATGGGATTCCCTTCGCCCAGCATCGTGGCTCACACCGCTTGCGGCTCTCGCTCCGGAGCCGTGTCGGGCGCGACCGGAGCGTTCGAGACGGGAGCGCGCGGGTGCCGCGGCCCTGCCCGGCGCCAGCCGATCAGGCCGAGCACGAGCAGCAGGAGGCCGATGACGACCATTGCGCCCGGCACCCACCACGTCACCATGGTGATCTCTCGGCCTTGCGAGCGGGCCTTGTCGGCGGCTCGCAACGACGACGGAACCGTCTGTCGGTAGCTGAGCGCCTGGGCGACCTGCGGTCGGCGCGCCGCCAGCGCGTCCAGGCCGTCGGACAATGCCTTGACCGATGGGATCCCCGCGTACTTGTCGAGCAGTGGCTGGAGCGACGCGACGCCGCTGAGATCCGGTCGCACCGCCACGCCTTCTCGCTGCGCGTGCACGTCGACCAGAGCTCCTGTCTTGGGCTCGATCGACACCAACCCGTCGACGAAGAAGAAGTACTGGAGGGCGACCGGCCGGGCCAGCGTGGCGGACAGCAGCTTCGACTCGTCGGGGGTCAAGCGGGGCAGCACATCGGCCAGCGCGCGGTTGACGTCGATGCCGGCCGCCTGGAGTTGCGGCTGCAGTTGGGCGACGGTCACGTGCATCGGCAGACCCATCGCCGCGAGATCCGCGCGGTAGTAGGGCGCCACCGGCGCCTCCAGCTTGCTCTTGAAGTCGATGACCGAGACGCTGCGCGTCGGCGTGGTAGTGGAGACGCTCCGCCAGGACGAGCGGCGTCGATGCGTCAGCTTCGGGGATGTAGCTCCGGTACTTGCCGTCCGCGTCGGTGCCGAGCGCGAAGTTCACCCGATAAGCGCCGGTTGCGTGCTGCATGGTCGCCTTCGGGTTTCCGAAGGCGAACTCGCGTCGGTCGTCGAGGAACTTCATCGAGCGACGATCCATCACGTACTGGTACTTCTCGAAACTCGTGGTCGAGCCCGCCTGGATCCTGACGCGCTCGAGGATGACCGCGTGGCCGTGATCGCCGTCGACGACCTTCACGTGGCGAGTCAGCGACAACGGCTCACGCTTCGGCGAGGTGAGCGGCTCCAAACTCACCGGGTCGACGTAGCTCACCGACGTACCCGTGTAGTGGGTGGTCTCGTCGATGTTGAGCGGGAAGCGCACCAGGGTCGGAACCGCAACGAGCCGAAACCCCACCGACCCGACGAGCAGGGCGACGCCCACGCAAACTGCAGCAACACTCCAACGACGTCGCATGACGGACCGCCTTCCACTGGGTGCCTCGGGTCCGTGCTCTGATCCCCATCAGACGCCGGATGTCCCGACTCCTCCAGAGGCGAAAGACCTACGACCCGTCGTCGCGCGCCGGGACGGTGACCTTGTCCTCTACCGATCGGGCCCGACCGACGCCACACTGAGCTGACCGGTCCCTGCGACCCACCGAAAGGGGAGCGATGGGTGCGTTCATGCGGGATACCGACGCTTTCACCTGGTACATGGAACGGGATCCGATCCTTCGATCGACGGTCGTCGCGGTCGCGTGGTTGGGGTCGAGTCCCGACTGGGACGTGCTCGTCGCGAACATGGACCGGGCGACTCGGCTCGTCCCGATGCTGCGCCACCGTGTCCTCGAGCCGCCGGGACGACTGGCCACGCCACGGTGGACGGTCGATGATCGGTTCGACCTGACGTGGCACCTCCGGCGGATCGACTCGCCCGCGCCGCACACCCCCGAAACCGTTGTCACGTACGCGCGCAACGCGGCCATGACCGCGTTCGACCGCTCCTATCCGCTCTGGGAGTTCACGCTGATGGAGCGACTCGAGGGCGATCATGCCGCGCTGGTCATGAAGCTGCACCACTCGCTCACCGACGGGATCGGGGCCATGCAACTCGCCCTGTTGCTCTTCGACGCCGAACGCACTCCGACCGAGTCGACACCCGGTGCGGACGCGCCGGCGGATGAGCGGTTCGGGACCGGCGACCTGATCCGTGCGAGCCTCGTGCGCGACTGGGAACGGGTCGTCGGGGTCGTACGGTCCGGAACGCAGTCACTCCCCGGGGCGCTGCGCGCCGCCGGTCATCCGATCGCGAGCGTCCGGGACGTCGTCGAGACCGCGCGTTCGATCGGACGGACGGTGACGCCGGTGCGCGACACGCTGTCGCCGATCATGAAGGCCCGGGGCCTCGGTCGACACCTCGAGATGCTCGAGCTGAAGCTCGAAGACCTCACCCGCGCGGCGGTCGCAGGGGGCGGAACCGTCAACGACGCGTTCATGGCGGCCGTGACCGGCGGGTTGCGCCGATATCACCACCGACGCGGCGCCCCGGTCGACGAGCTCCGGGTGACGATGCCGATCAGCATCCGACAGCCCGACGATCCGATCGGCGGGAACCGCATCACGCTCATGCGCTTCGTCGTCCCCGTTTCCGACCCGAACCCGGAGTCTCGCATGCGCGCGCTCGGGGGATTGTGCCAGGCCGCGCAGCGGGAACGCTCGTTGCCGCTCACGAACGCCATCGCCGGGTCGCTCAACCTGATGCCCTCGGGTGTGGTCGGGAGCATGCTCAAGCACGTCGACTTCCTGGCGAGCGACGTCCCGGGCCTGACGTTCCTCGTGTATCTGGCGGGCGCCGAGGTGGAGCGCTACTCCGCGTTCGGCCCGACCACGGGCTCGTCGGTGAACCTCACGTTGGTGTCGTACAACGGTACGTGCTGTGTGGGAGCCACGATCGACACCGCCGCCGTACCCGATCCCGATGTGCTGATCGACTGCCTCCGCGAAGGATTCGAGGAGGTCCTGTGCCTCGCCGAGCATCACGATCGGGTGCGGGTGCCTCTTCGCGACGGAACGGTGGAACCCACGTGGAACGCCTGAGTCCGCTCGACGCCTTCTTCCTCTTCATCGAGGATGGCACCTCGCACATGCACATCGCCACGTGCGCGATCTTCGAAGGACCCGCGCCGGAGTACGCGAGCGTCGCTGCCGCGATCGCGGAGAAGCTCCCGTCGGTGCCGCGGTACCGACAGGTGGTGCGCTTCGTCCCGCTGCAGTTGGGCCGGCCGGTCTGGATCGACGACGCCCATTTCCGACTCGAGTACCACCTCCGGCACACGGCCCTCCCCGCACCCGGCGGTGACGCCGAGCTCGAGGATCTCGTCGGCCGGTTGATGTCGCAGGAGCTCGACCGTCACCGGCCGCTCTGGGAGGCATGGATCGTGGAAGGTCTGGAGCACGGCCGGTGGGCCCTGATCCTCAAGATCCACCACTGCATGGCCGACGGCATCTCGGGGACCGACCTCTTCACGGCCATCCTCGACCACGAGGCCGAGACCCCCACGTCGGGCGCGGGTACCTGGCAGCCGGGACCGCAACCGTCGGGCCTCCACCTCGCCGTCGACGCGATGTGGCGACTTCTCCTGGTCCCGTGCGGAGAGCTGCGCGCGGTGGGCCGGGCATCCACCGCACCGGGTCGGGCGCTCACTCGATTGCGCGACCTCGTCGAGGGAGCGCTGTCGTACGCGCGGCGCATCCCGCCCACCGAGCCCAACTCGCTCGTCGGCAACATCGGACCCCACCGGCGGTGGACCTGGGCCAACGCCGACCTCGACGACATGAGGACGATCCGGCAGGCGTTCGGCGGAACCGTGAACGACGTCATCGTCACCGCCGTCACGGGCGGTCTGCGCGCACTCCTCCTGAGCCGAGGGGAATGTCCCGACGGGCTCGTGGTCCGTACGCTGATCCCGGTCTCGGTGCGCCCAGAGGGCGAACACGACACCTACGACAACCGCGTGTCGGCGATCTTCGCCGATCTTCCCGTCGCCATCGACGACGCCGCCGAACGCCTCGACGCCGTGCGGCGTCAGATGGACACGCTGAAGGCTTCGCACCAGAGCGCGGCGGGTGAGGGGTTGACGGCCTTGGCTGAGCTCGTGCCCCCGATCGCGCTCGCGTTCGCTGAGCGCGCCGCGATGCGACTCTTGCGGCGGGTTCCCCAGCACACGATCAACACCGTCACGACGAACGTTCCCGGACCCCGATTCGCTCTCTCGCTGGCCGGTCGGCAGATGCTCGCGTGCCTTCCCTTCGTCCCGATCTTCCACGGCATGCGGGTGGGCGTCGCGGTCGTGTCGTACAACGGGAAGATCGCGTTCGGCGTCACCGGCGACTACGACACCGTGCCCGACATCCACACCCTCGCCCGGGGCATCGAGGACACGGTCGCCGAGCTCCTGAAGTTCGCCGAAGGCACGCGTTGAGGCCCTGGGAGCGCTCCGGATCCGCGACCCGTGGGAGATGCGTGTGACGATCAGACGGTGTCCGTGGCATTTCTCCTGCTGAGCCTGCTCGGCGCCGCCCTCACCTTGAACGCCCTCTCCCCTCGCAGCCGCCGAAGCGTCTTCGCGGTACCGAGCTTCTTCGCCGCCTGGCCCACGACCGAGCTCGCCCCGCAGTTCGTCGTGGTCCAGCTGGCCGGGACCGTCGCGTTCGTGTGGGCGGGTGCGCTGGACGAGGCCGCCGGCCTCGTCGCGCTCGGGATCGGGATCGTGTCGTGGGCAGGCCTGGTCGCGATCGCGCGCACTGCCGGGAGGACCGGCGCGGTCGTGGAGCACGCTCTCGCCGCGGGCCTCGGCGCCGACTATGCCGCGACGCTCGGCGACGTCGACGCCGTCACGGCGAAGCGATCGCTCTCGATCACCCGGCTTGCACTCGCGCTGCCTCTGCCCGAGACCCGGATCGAGGTGATCCGCGACATCCGCTACGCGGACGGCGCCGGTCGCCGCCACCTGCTCGACGTCTACCGTCCCGCGACCGCGGTGACCGGCGCCCCCGTGCTGCTGCAGATCCACGGCGGTGCCTGGATCATCGGGAACAAGCGCCAGCAGGCACTGCCGTTGATGCACCAGCTCGCCGCCCATGGGTGGGTGTGTGTCGCACCGAACTATCGGCTCAGTCCGGGCGCAACCTTCCCCGACCACCTCGTCGACGTGAAGCTCGCGCTGCGCTGGATCCGCGAGCGCGTCGCTGACCACGGCGGTGATCCCGACTTCGTCGTGATCACCGGGGGCTCTGCCGGAGGGCACCTCGCATCGCTCAGTGCGTTCACCGCCAACGATCCGGTGTACCAACCGGGGTTCGAAGACGTCGACACGTCGGTTGCCGCCTGCGTCCCCTTCTACGGGGCCTATGACCTCACGGGTCGCTTCGGCGGCGTCGGCGCCGACGGGATGGGCGGCCTCATCGAGCGACTCGTGCTCAAACGCAAGCTCGCGGCCGACCCGACGGCATTCGCGCGTGCTTCGCCGCTCGACCGGGTTGTGGCGGGCTCCCCGCCGTTCATGGTCGTCCACGGGACGAGCGACTCGCTCGTCCCGATCGCCGAAGCTCGGGCCTTTGCGGCGCGGCTGCGCGAGGTGTCGACGAGCCCCATCGTCTTCCTGGAGCTGCCCGGGGCCCAGCACGCCTTTGAGATCTTCCACTCGGTCCGGAGTGAAGTGGTGGTCAGGGCCGTGCACCGCTTCCTCGCGTCGGTGCACCGATCTCGGCAGGGGGACTTCGGGCCCTAGTCAGACGACTCCGATTCCTGCAGGGTCGGGTGGTGGAGCGTGTGACCCTGTGGTGGACGAGCCTGGTCTCGCGTCGTCCCCTCGGGATCGTCGCCGGCGCGCTCGCGCTGACGGTCGTGCTCGCGGGCGGCCTCGGGCGACTCGAGTTCAAGTCGAGCGAAGACACCATGATCCCGTCGGGGTCGACGGTGTACACCGACAACGTCCGCTACCAGCATCAGTTCGGCAGCGACCCGATGGTGATCGTGTTCACGGGCGACACGCGGAAACTCCTCACCGGGCGGAATCTCAGCGAGCTGCGCACACTGCAGCGACGAATCGAGAGCTCTGGTGCGTACCACGCGGTGCTCGGCCCCCTGACCGCGCTTCGCTTCGCCGCCGACCAACTGTCCGTGGCGCCAGGGCTGGCCGTCGCAGCGCTGGCGCGCGACGAAGCCCGAGCCAAGTCCGCAGCCGAGCGCGACGCGCTCGCCTCGTCGTTCCGCCAACGCACCGACGCCGACGCCGCTCGACTCGCCCAGGTCGGGTCCCACTCGATCGACAACGCGGCGTTCGTGGACTTCCTCGTCCATGACACGACCGGCGCGGTGCGGTCGTCGCTCCGTGGCGTCTTCCCTGATCGGCACCACACGCTGATGGTCGTCCGGCTCGGGGGCGACCTCAGCATCGACCAACAGGGCAAGGCCGCCGACCGGGTTGTCGCTCTGGTGCGCGCAGCTCACTTCGACGGGATCCACGCGGTCGCGACGGGAACGCCGCTGCTCGTGAAGCAGATCAACGACCGGATGCGCGGCGACATGGCGCTCCTCGGCGGGGTGGCTGCGCTGTGCATGGCCGTCGTGTTGCTCCTCGTGTTCCGCGTCCGGTGGCGATTGCTGTCACTCGCGGTGATGGCCCTGGGGGTGGTCTGGGCCTTCGGCGCGATCGGCTACCTCGGGATTCCGCTCACCATGGTCACCATCTCGGGACTCCCGATCCTGATCGGCCTCGGGGTCGACTTCGCAGTTCAGATCCACAGCCGGTACGAAGACGAGCTCCTTCGCGACCCGGGCGGTGAGGCGCCCCGCGCGCTGGACCGCACTCTCGTTCGTCTCGGTCCTGCGGTCACGGTGGCTGCGATCGCAGCCGTGGTCGGCTTCCTCGCGTTGCGAACGTCGAATGTCCCCATGGTGCGCGACTTCGGCGTGTTGCTCTCGATCGGGACCGCTGCCGTGTTCGCCGCCGCACTCCTCCCGATGCCGGCCGTGCTCGTCTGGCGCGACCGACAGGGTCGCCGCGAGACCGCGGGCGACGCCGGGCGGCGCGTCGAGCGGGCCACCCGGGCACTCGCCACCGCCGGCGCCGCTGCACCACTCGCGATCCTGGCCGTCTCACTCATCGTCGTGCTGCTCGGACCGTTCGCGATGGGACGGGTGTCGGTGGAATCGGATCCCGAGCGCTGGGTTCCGCAGGACAGTGGGGTCTTGCGCGACCTGCGAGCACTGCGACGCGTCGCGGGGTCCTCGGCCGAGCTCGGGTTGATGGTCGAGGCGCCCGACGTGCTCCAGCCGAACGTGCTGCGCTGGATGTCGGACTTCGAGACCCGAACGGTGCGGCGGCACGGAACCCAGCTCGTGAGCTCCACCAGCGTCGCGTCGATCACCACGCAGATCACGGGCTCGGCACCGACCGCGAGCGACGTCCGCACGGTGCTCTCGATCGCGCCCGAAGCCATCCGCCGTTCGTTCGTCAGCGGCGACGCGACCCGTACGCAGATCCTCTTCGCCATCGGGCCCATCTCGCTGGACCAACGCAAGCAGCTCGTCGGGAGCATGGTCCGCGACCTTCACGCACCTCCCGGGGTCGTGGTCACGCCGTCGGGACTCGCGGTGGTCGGCACCGAGGCGGTCACCTCGCTCACCGCGAACCGTGAGCAGATGTCGTACCTCGCGCTGGTGGCAGTGTTCCTCTGGCTCCTCCTGGCGTTCCGAAGCGTTCGGCGCGCGATGCTCGTCCTGCTCCCGGTCGTGACCGCCATCGCGTTGAGCGCCGCGGTCATCTCCTTGTTCGGCATCACCGTGAACGCGCTCGCTGCGATCTCCGGACCGCTCGTGATCGCCACGTGCACCGAGTTCACCGTGTTGATCATGGAGCGCTACCTCGAGGAGCGGCGGGACGGAGTCGCCTCGGCCGCGGCGGTCGAGACCGCGTCGGTCCACATCGGACACGCGTTCGTCGCGTCAGGGCTCACGACCGCAGCCGGCTTCGGGGTGCTCGCGCTGTCGGGCTTCCCACTCCTCGCGGACTTCGGCATCGTCGTGTCGGTCAACATCGTCGTGGCGCTCGTCTGCGCGCTCGTGATCCTGCCCCCGCTTCTCGCCTGGACCGGTACTCGGCGATCCGACGCCCGCGCCGACCGGGTCGACGACATCGTCGATTCCGCCGTCGTCGCCCCGGGTCCGGCGGGGATCAGGTGAGGATGCCGTCCATGTCGTCGATGCCGCAGCCGCGTGCGATCCAGCGCCTCAGCCGGACCGACAGCGGCTTCGTCGCGGCGGAGACGCCGGAATGGCACATGAACGTCGGGGTGCTCGCCGTGATCGATGTCGATGCCGGGGCCGCGCTCGGGATGGAGCAGCTCCGCCGCCTCGTTGGCGAGCGGCTCGCGAGGCTCGCACTGTTCCGTCGGCGGATCGTCGAGATGCCGGGACGCCTCGACCGGCCGCAGTGGGAGGACACGCCCGAGCTCGACGTCGACGCCCACCTCCGCCACGCGACAGCCGACCCGCCCGGCGACGACCGCGAGCTGGATCGCCTCGTCGGCGAGATCTTCGGACGGCCGCTCGATCGCTCCCGCCCCCTCTGGGAGCTCTGGCGCCTCGATGGCCTCCGCGACGGCGGCGTCGCCCTGCTCCTGAAGATCCACCACGCGTGCATCGACGGGGTGTACGCCGCCGAATTCTCGTCGGTGATCTTCGACCTCGAGCCCGATGCCCCCGTGCGACGCCCGGACATCGCCGTCGACGTCGGCCACGAGCGGCACTCCTCGCTCGCGCTCGCGTCCGCGACCACCCTCTCGGTGGCGATGACACCGATGCGCGCCGCACGCGTCGTGGTCGACGTCGCACGGGCCCTCCCGGGGCTCGCCCACTTTGCCCTTTCACGCGAGCGGTCGTCCTCGGTGCGACCGTTCCAGGCACCCGCCGGTCCGTTCAACGGGTCGCTGACCGCCCGCCGCGGCTTCGTGTTCTGCTCGTTGCCCCGGGCCGACGTCGACTCGGTACGCGAAGCATTCGGTGTCTCGGTGAACGACGTCGTCCTCGCGATCTGCAGCGGTTCGTTGCGACGGTATCTCGAGGCTCGCGACGCGCTGCCGGACCGCACCATGGTCGCCCAAGTGCCGATGGCCATCCACCGTGACGAACACCACGTCGACCCCGAGACCGTGCCCGGGAACCTGCTCTCGGCGATGGGCGCGGCATTGCCCGTCCACCTCGCGCTTCCGGCCGATCGCGTCCGTGCCGTACAGGCCTCCACCCGGGCGGCCCGAACGCTGCACGACGCGCTGGGCGACGACCTGCTCGCCGACCTCGTGGCCGTACCGCCCCCGCTCGTGTTGTCGGCATTGGTGCGGGCGTACGCATGGCTCCGCCTCGACCAGCGCATGCCGCCGATCTTCAACGCGATCGTGTCGAACGTGCCGGGCCCTCCCGGCCCGCTCTACTGCTGCGGCGCGCAACTGCGCCACGCCTATCTGCTCGGTCCGCTCCTCGTGGGCAGCGGGCTCAACATCACGGTGCTCAGCTACCGCGACTCGATCGACATCGGCATCGTGATCTGCCCAGAGATCGTCGACGACCCCTGGGAGATCGCCGACGGGATGGCACCGGCGCTCGCCGATCTGCTCGACGCCGCGACCAACGAGTGACCCGCTGGGGGTCCGCACGTCGTGCGACCCTCCGGTCCGCTATCTCTTGGCCGCGCGCACAGCGAGGTCGCGGCACGCGTCGCGGAGCGGCTCCGCGAATCGCTGTCGCGCGCAGACCGCATGGCCGCCGTCGACCTCGAACACCGACGCCCCCTCGATCAGCGCCGCCGCCGCGAGCTGCTCGCGTGGCGGTACCACCCGGTCACGCGTCGTCACCACCATCGCCGCCGGAACGTCGACATCGCGGAGCAAGCTGCCGCCGTCGAAGCTGTTCGCCGCGCGCCCCGCTTCCAGCAGGTGACGCACGTCGTGACGACGGAACTCCGCGATCGTCCACTGCACGAAATCCCGGGGTCGCGATGGGCGCAGTGCACGAAGAGCTCGCAGAGGTGCCGTCGGCAGGCTCGCGGCGCGTTCGCCGAACCGCGCGCTGGCCGCGAACAGACCGAGCGCGACATCGGCCGGTCGCCCACCGAAAGGACCTCGCGAGAACCGCGGCGCGGTCGCGCAGAGCACGAGACCCGCGACCCGCTCGGGATGGCGTCGCCAGAGCAGCTCGGCCACCGGCCCGCCCATCGAGTAGCCCGCGACGATCACCGGACCGGTCGCCAGCACGTCGAGCAGCGCGGCGAGATCGTCGGCGCAGTCGGCGAGCCGGAACGCCCGGGGCGAACGGACGCCGCGCCCGTGACCACGCAGATCGGGAGCGAGCACCCGGAACTCGACCCCGAGCGTCTCGAACGCGCGAAACCAGTTGAGACCCCCGCTCGCGCCCAGGCCGTGGACGAGCAGCACGGTCGGCGCATCCGGTGGCCCAGCGACCTCCCGGACGAAGGTCCCACCCCTTCCGGCGAGCGCGACCCTCCGGCCCAAGGGCACCGGCGGACGCAGCGTTCCGTCCGGCCCCGGTAACGGCTCGGGAACGCCGTCGCGCACGAGCAATCCCACTACATCGACCGGATCAACCCGCATCGGGCATGTCCCCCTGGTGTCCCCCTGGGGCATGTTCGCACATTCGGTCGGGTCGATTCGGGACCTTCGCATCTGGTGCAAACACCTCGTTGTTCGTACGGTCGTGTGAACGATCAATGACTCTCTGGAGGAATCAGCATGATCGACCGGAACCAGTCCGCCGATGTGGTCGACCAATTGGTCGAGCAGCTGAGCAACGCTTCCCAACGGCTCGCACAGGCCACTGAGGACCAGGCTCGCCAGCTCGAACAGCGGACCAAGGATTTCGTGGACCGCGCCGAGGCCGCGACCGAGCGAGTGGTCGACTCGATCGATCGTGAGCTGCGAACCCAGATCGCCGAGCTGCGCCGCGACATCGAGCGTCTCGTCGCCAGGGTCGCTGAGATCGCCAAGCGTGCCCCGGCGAAGAAGGCGCCAGCGAAGAAGAAGGCTGTGGCCAAGAAGTCCGTGGCCAAGAAGTCCGCGGCGAAGAAGTCCGCGGCGAAGAAGTCCGCGGCGAAGAAGACCGTCGCCAAGAGTGCCGTTGTCAAGAAGGCGCCGGCCAAGAAGAAGACCGCAGCGAAGAAGCCGGCACCCAGGAAAGCTGCGGGAACGCGGACGAGCTGAGCGAAGCGGGCTCTCCAGGGACCACGCGTCCGAGGCGAGTTCGGCGCGCCGGATCGCGCGGAAGGTGAGCGACCGGTCTCCTGGTGATTGCCGCGCGACGGCGACCGCATCTGTGCCGGTCTCCGGTGTGGTACGCCCCCCGGGACTCGAACCCGGAACCTAATGATTAAGAGTCATTTGCTCTAACCAATTGAGCTAGGGGCGCTCGACCCGAGAGACTACCGAACGGGACGTCGCGCGATCGCAGCGTTAGCGTGTGACACGTGGACGTCCTCGTCACCGGTGCTCACGGTCTGATCGGCTCCGCGCTCCTGCCTCGTCTCCGGGCCGACGGCCATCGCGTGCGTCCGGCTGGTGCGCGGCGAACCCGAAGGTTCCGACGACGTGCGCTGGGATCCCGCGGCGGGCACCATCGACGCCGCCGGGCTCGAGGGGGTCGACGCGGTGGTGCACCTCGCGGGCGCCGGCATCGGCGACAAGAAGTGGACGCCCGCCCGCAAGCAGCTCATCCTCGACAGCCGCACCCAGGGCACCGACCTGCTCGCCCGCGACCCTGGCCGGGCTCACCCGCCCGCCGCAGGTGCTGCTCTCGGGCTCGGCGGTGGGCTACTACGGCGACCAGGGCGACCACGTGCTGGTGGAGGAGTCGCCCGCCGGCGACGACTTCCCCGCCCGGGTGTGCGTGGCCTGGGAGGCCGCCACCGCCCCGGCCGAGGCGGCCGGGATCCGGGTGGTGCACCTCCGGACCGGGATCGTCCTCGCCGCCTACGGCGGCGCCCTCCACCGGATGCTGCTGCCGTTCAAGCTCGGCCTCGGCGGACGGATCGGCTCGGGCGAGCAGTACCTGAGCTGGATCGCCCTCGACGACCACGTCGGCGCGATCCGCGCACCTGCTCGGCGAACGAGTCGGTGCACGGGCCCGCCAACCTCACCTCGCCGAACCCGGCCACGAACGCGGAGTTCACGCAGCGCGCTCGGCGCCGCGGTGCACCGACCGACGCTGCTGCCCGACGCCGCTGCTCGCCGTTGAAGGTGGTGTACGGCGGCGAGCTCGTCGACGCACTGCTCGTACACGGGCAACGCGTGCACCCGCGTGTGCTCGACGAGAAGCGGCTACGAGTTCGCGTACCCGCAGCTCGACGACGCGTTGCGCGCGGTGCTGGCGGCACCGGCTGCGGCGTGACGTTCGCCGCAGCCGGGTCCGCGATGGGGTGACCGAGGGGTTTCGAACCCCCGACCTCCGGGACCACAACCCGGCGCTCTAGCCAACTGAGCTACGGCCACCATGTCGGCGCACCGCCCTGCGCGCCGGGGCGTCCACTGTACCGGCCCGTCTGAATCGCTCTGCCGTCGAGCGGATCAGCGCTGGTCAGCGGCCTCTGCGTGCGTGAGCGGGCGCGTCAGCGGGCCGTGCGGCACGAGCCGTGAACTGGGCGGGACCGCCGTCGAGCACGTCGTCCAGGATGCCAGGTCGACGCCGAGACCGTCGACCACTTCGCGCACGACGTCGATGTCCTTGCGCA
>CAWIHV010000002.1:0-304077 GCA_963835985.1 uncultured Actinomycetes bacterium
GGAAGCAGATCCGGCAGAGACCGAAGCGCTTGTACACCGAGCGCGAGCGGCCGCAACGGCGGCACCGCGTATACCCGCGCACCTTGAACTTCGGAGTGCGCTGCTGCTTCTGGACAAGGGCTTTCTTCGCCATGTGTTCCTTACCCCTGGTTCTGCTCGTCGCGGCGGAACGGGAATCCCAGTGCGCGGAGGAGTGCGCGGCCCTGGTCGTCGGTGGTGCCCGTGGTGACAATGGTGATGTCCATCCCGCGGACGGTGTCGATCTTGTCGTAGTCGATCTCCGGGAAGATCAACTGCTCGGTGATGCCGAACGTGTAGTTGCCCCGGCCGTCGAACGACTCGGGTTGAGCCCGCGGAAGTCACGGATACGGGGGATGGCGATGCTCACCAGCCGGTCGTAGAACTCCCACATCCGGTCACCGCGCAGGGTGACCTTGGCGCCGATGGCGTTGCCCTCGCGGAGCTTGAAGCCGGCGATCGACTTCTTCGCCCGGGTGATGAGCGGCTTCTGGCCCGTGATCACCGTGAGGTCGGCGACCGCGCCGTCGAGCAGCGACTGCTGCTGCGTGGCGCGACCGACGCCGCAGTTGAGCACGATCTTCTCCAGCCGCGGGACTTGCATCACGTTGCCGAGCTCGAGCTCGCGCTTGAGCGCGGGAACGATCTCGGTGAGGTAGCGCTCCTTGAGGCGCGGCCGCTCACGGTGGTCGTGTCGGTCTCGGGCTCACAGCTCGGCTCCGCACTTGCGGCACACGCGGTGCTTCTCGCCGTTGGGGTCGATGGTGTACCCGACCTTCACCGGACCGTCCTTGCCGCAGACCAGCATCAGGTTCGACACGTGGATCGGCATGGCCTTGTCCTGGATGCCGCCCTGCATGGTGGCCTTGGTGGGCTTCTGGTGCTTCTTGGCGACGTTGATGCCTTCGGAGCTCTCGACGATCACCTTGTTGCGCTCGGGGAAGACGTGCGCGACTTCGCCGCGCTTGCCGATGTCCTTGCCCTGGATGACCTGCACGTGGTCACCCTTCTTGAGCTTCATCTTGGGCTTCGCACTTCATCATCACAACACCTCCGGTGCGAGCGAGACGATGCGCATGAACCTGTCGGTCGCGCAGCTCCCGGCCCACCGGGCCGAAGATGCGCGTGCCGCGCGGCTGCATCTGCTCGTTGATCAGCACCGCCGCGTTCTCGTCGAAGCGGATGTAGCTGCCGTCGGGACGGCGGCGCTCCTTCTTGGTGCGGACGACGACGCACTTCACGACGTCGCCCTTCTTGACTGCGGCCCCGGGACGGCGTCCTTCACCGTGGCGACGAAGATGTCGCCGATGCCTGCGTAGCGCCGGCGCGTACCGCCGAGCACCTTGATGCAGAGCACCTCGCGGGCGCCCGAGTTGTCGGCCACCTTGAGCCGACTCTCCTGCTGGATCACCGGGCACGCTCCAGGACTTCCACGACGCGCCAGTGCTTCTGCTTCGACAGCGGACGGGTCTCGGAGATGCGGACGCGGTCGCCCTCGCTGGCGTCGTTGGCCTCGTCGTGCGCGTACAGGTGGTTGGTGCGCTGCAAGGTCTTGCCGTAGCGGCGGTGCCGCACGCGGTCGACCACGGCCACCACGACCGTCTTGTCCATCTTGGTGGAGATCACGATGCCCTCCCGGACCTTGCGGTGGGTGGTCCGTGCCTGTTCGTCATTGTCGGTCGTGTCGTCGGCCATGGCCTACTCCTGCGCTTCCAGCTGCTCGGCGGCGATGATCTCGCGTTCGCGCAGCAGCGTCTCGATGCGGGCAACGTCGCGGCGCACCTGTGGGATGCGGGCGATGTTGTCGAGCTGGCCGGTGGCGTTCTGGAAGCGGAGGTTGAAGAGCTCTTCCTTCGCCTCGCCCAGCCGGTGCTCCAACTCGGTGTCGTTGAGTTCGCGCAGCTCTGCTGCCTTGCTGGCCATGTCAGCCCTCGTCCTGACGGACCACGAAGCGGGTCTTGATCGGGAGCTTGTGCATCGCGAGGCGCATGGCTTCGCGCGCGGTGGGCTCGGGCACACCCGAGAGCTCGAACATCACACGTCCGGGCTTCACGACCGCGACCCAGTGCTCGGGGTTGCCCTTGCCCGAGCCCATGCGGGTCTCGGCCGGCTTCTGCGTGACGGGCTTGTCGGGGAAGATGTTGATCCACACCTTCCCGCCACGCTTGATGTAGCGGGTCATCGCGATACGGGCGGCTTCGATCTGCCGGTTGGTGATCCACCCGGGCTCGAGCGCCTGGATCCCGTAGTCGCCGAACGTCACGCGCGTGCCGCCCTTCGAGATGCCGGTCATCCGGCCTCGATGCGTCTTGCGGTGACGGACCTTGCGGGGCATCAACATGGTTCGTCAGTCCTCGCCGTCGCAAGGAAGTCGGTGGGTCTGGTGGTGCATTGCAGCGTGCATCGCGATCAGTCCTCGCCGTCGCAAGGAAGTCGGTGGCGTCTGGGTGCATTGCAGCTGCATCGCGATCAGTCCTCGCCGTCGCCGTGGAACTTGGGCGTCTCGTGGTGCTGACCCTGGCGGGTGCGGCGCTCGATCTCCTCTTCCTCGGCGAGGAGTCGCTCGAGCTCGGGGTCGGCCTCCTTCACCAGCGGGGTGGCCTCCTCGACGACGTCGTCGGGCGCGCCGTCGACCGGCGTGGACTCGCCCGCGGGACGGCGACGACCGCCACCCGCCGAGACCACGCGACGCTGCGGGCCCTGGCCCGACGTCTCGCCGACGGCCATCGCGGCTTCCTTCTGGATCTTGTCCTCGGCGGCCGACTTGTACGGGAGGATCTCGCCCTTGTAGATCCACACCTTCACGCCGATGCGACCGAAGGTGGTCTTCGCCTCGGCGTCGCCGTAGTCGATGTCGGCGCGCAGCGTGTGCAGCGGCACCCGACCCTCGCGGTACCACTCCTTGCGCGACATCTCCGCGCCACCGAGCCGCCCGCTGCACTGCACGCGGATGCCCTGGGCGCCGGCCTTCATCGCGGTCTGCACCGCGCGCTTCATCGCCCGACGGAACGACACGCGCCCGGTGAGCTGGTCGGCGACACCCTGCGCGATGAGGGTGGCGTCGAGCTCCGGCTGCTTGATCTCCTGGATGTTGAAGTGGATCTTCGGGTTGCCGGTGATCTTGAGCAGCCCGGCACGCAGGCGATCGGCCTCCGCACCACGCCGGCCGATCACGATGCCCGGACGCGCGGTGTAGACGTCGACGCGCAGGCGATCGCGCGTGCGCTCGATCTCGACCCGGCTCACCGCGGCGCGCTCGAGCTGACGCTTGAGGTAGTCGCGGATCTTCCAGTCCTCGATGAGGCTGTCGCGGTACTCGGCGTCCTCGGCGAACCACCGCGACTTCCAGTCGGTGGTGATTCCGAGTCGGAACCCGTAGGGGTTGACCTTCTGACCCATTACTTCGAACCCTTCTCGGCTGCGTCGGTGCCGCCGTCCTCGGCGGAGTCGTCGTCGGACTCCTCCTCGGCAGGCTCATCGTCGTCGGACGCTTCGGGCGCCTCGTCGGTCTCGACCTCGTCGACCTCGTCGACCTCGTCGACCTGGTCGACCTCCACTTCGTCGACCGCGGCCTCGTCGACCTCGGCTTCGTCGACTTCGACGACCGGGGCGGGCGCGACCTCGTCGACGAGCTCCTCGTCGTGATCGTGCTCGTGCTCGTCGTGCTCGTCGTGATCGTGGTCGTGGTCGTGCTCCGCCTCGCGGGCGGCCTCGCGCTCCGCCTTGCGCTGGCTCGCCTGCACCCGCCGGCGACGGCTGGCGCGCTGCGCCTGGGTGTCGGCGGCCTCACGCTGACGCCGGCGGTCGAGCTCTTCGTCCTCGTAGCGGGCCACGATCAGGGTGATGTGGCTGGTGCGCTTGCGGATGCGCGTGCCGCGACCGCGCGCACGCGGACGCCAGCGCTTCATGGTGGGACCCTCGTCGGCGAACGCACGCGCGACGAAGAGCTCCTCCTCGGGGACGTTGTCGTTGTGCTCGGCGTTGGCGACGGCCGAGTCGAGCAGCTTCATCACCGTCTCGGCCGGGCCGCGCTCGCAGAAGCGCAGCGTCTCGCGCGCGTCGGCGACGTTCTTGCCCACGATCAGGCGAAGGACCTGGCGGACCTTGGTGGGAGAAGTGCGGTGGTGGCGCAGGCGCGCGCCGCGGTCTCGACCATCAGCGACGACTCGATCGTTCCTGTCCGGCGTGGTACCGGAACGTGCGGGTGGGTGCGAACTCGCCGAGCTTGTGACCGACCATCGCCTCGGTGACGTACACGGGCACGTGCTTGCGGCCGTCGTGCACCGCGAGCGTGTGCCCGACCATGTCGGGGGTGATGGTCGAGCGACGCGACCAGGTCTTGATCACCTTGCGGTCACCCGACGCGTTCATGGCGTCGACCTTCTTCTGCAGGTGGTCGTCGACGAACGGCCCCTTCTTCAGGCTGCGCGGCATCGATTACCTCCGAGCACCGCGGCCACGACGGCGGCGGATGATGAGTTCGTCGGACTTCTTGCCCTTCTTGCGGGTGCGCCCTTCGGGCTTGCCCCACGGCGACACCGGGTGGCGACCACCCGAGCTCTTGCCCTCGCCACCACCGAGCGGGTGGTCGACGGGGTTCATGGCGACGCCGCGCACGTGCGGGCGCTTGCCCTTCCAGCGGTTGCGGCCCGCCTTGCCGATCTTCACCAGACCGGCCTCGCTGTTGCCCACCGAGCCGACGGTGCCCCGGCAGTCGATCGGCACCCGCCGCATCTCCGTGGACGGGAGCCGCAGCGTGGCGAACTGGCCTTCCTTGGCGACGAGCTGGATCGCGGCACCGGCGCCCCGGCCGAGCTTGCCGCCCGCACCGGGCTTGAGCTCCACGTTGTGGACCGTCGTACCGACCGGGATGTAGCGCAGCGGCAGCGCGTTGCCGGGACGGATCTCCGACCCCTGACCGCTCTGGAGCATGTCGCCGACCTCGAGGCCCTGCGGGGCGATGATGTAGCGCTTCTCGCCGTCGAGGTAGTGCAGCAGCGCGATGCGGGCGTTGCGGTTGGGGTCGTACTCGATCGACGCGACCTTCGCGGGCACGCCGTCCTTGTTGCGACGGAAGTCGACGACGCGGTACTTCTGCTTGTGGCCACCGCCGCGGTGACGCGACGTCATGCGGCCGTACGAGTTGCGACCGCCGGTGCGCGGCTTCGGCTTGGTGAGCGACTTCTCCGGCTTGTCGCGCGTGATCTCCGAGAAGTCGGAGACGGTCTGGAACCGGCGACCGGGGCTGGTGGGCTTGCGCTTGCGGACCGGCATCGTCAGCTCCCGAAGATCTCGATCGAGTCGCCGGCGGCGACCGAGACGATGGCCCGCTTCGAGTCGGGGCGCGTGCCGTAGCCGCCGGTGCGGCGGTTGCGCTTGCGCTTGCCCTTGCGGTTGACCGTGTTGACGTTGGTGACCTTCACGCCGAAGATCTCCTCCACCGCGTGGCGGATCTCGATCTTGTTGGCGTCGCCGGCGACGACGAACGTGTACACGTTCTCGTCGTACGCGGCGTACGACTTCTCGGACACGACCGGCTTGATGATGATGTCGCGCGGGTTCTTGTTCGTCATTCCGCACCGTCTTCCTGGTCGCGCTCGCTCGCCGCCGGGGTGCTCGGCGTCGCGCCCTCGGCGTCGCTCGTCGCGGTTCCGCCGAAGCGCGCCACCACGGACTGGAGCGTGGCCTTGGTGAAGACGAGCCAGTCGTTGACGAGCACGTCGTAGGTGTTGAGCTCGTCGGGGATCACGATCTGCACGCGGTCGCCGAGGTTGCGGAAGGACTTCCACACCGCGTCCTCGTCGCGCTCGAGCACCAGCAGGATGCGGGCGTCGCGCTCGCCGGGCGTACGCAGCCCGAGTGTCGCCAGCAGCTCGATGGCGTCCTTCGTACGGGGCTCGCTGATGCCCCAGCTCGTCGACGACGAGCACCTTGTTCTCGGCGGCCCGGTCGGACAGGGCCGAGCGCAGCGCGAGGCTTGATCATCTTCTTGGGGGTGCGCTGCCGGTAGTCGCGCGGCTTCGGGCCGTGCGCCACACCACCGCCGCGCCAGTGCGGCGCGCGGATCGGAACCCTGACGGGCGCGGCCGGTGCCCTTCTGACGCCAGGGCTTCGCACCACCACCGCGGACCTCGGCCCGCGTCTTGGTGCTGTGCGTCCCCGACCGGGCGGCCGCGAGCTGCGCGGTGACGACCTGGTGCATGACCGCGGTGTTGGGCTCGATGCCGAACAACTCGTCGGGCACGTCGACCGTGCCCGCGTCGCTGCCGGTCGCCGACTTCACGTCGAGCTTCATTCGCCACTCCCCTGCGCGGAGTTGGCCGTCGACTGGGCCACCGGTCGCTTCGCTGCGTTCCTCACGAACACCAGCCCGCCGTTGGGACCGGGCACCGCGCCCTTCACGAGGAGGATGCCGCGCTCGGGATCGCCTTCGACGACCTCGAGGTTCTGGGTCGTGATGCGGCCGTTGCCGTACTGGCCGGCCATCTTCATGCCCTTGAACACGCGGGCGGGCGTGGCGCACGCGCCGACCGAACCGGGCGAGCGGTGCTTCTTGTGGTTGCCGTGCGACGCGCCCTGGCCCTTGAAGTTGTGCCGCTGCATCGCGCCGGAGAAGCCCTTGCCCTTGCTGATGCCGGTGACGTCGACGCGCTCGCCGGCCCCGAACACGTCGGCGCCGATCACCTGACCGACCTCGTACCCGCTGAGGTCGTCGACCCGCAGCTCGGCGAGGTGGCGTTGCGCGGGGGCGTCGGCCTTCTTGAGGTGGCCGAGCTCGGGCTTGGACAGGCGTTGCGGCTTCGTGTCGCCGAACGCGAGCTGGACGGCGGAGTAGCCGTCACGCTCGGGCGTCTTCAGCTGGACGACGCGGCACGGCCCGGCTTCGATCACCGTCACCGGCACGACGCGGTTCTCGTCGTCCCAGATCTGGGTCATGCCGAGCTTGCGCCCGAGGATCCCTTTGGCAGACATGGTGAGTCCCGACGTTCTTTCTGGGAGTCTTTCGGCTTCACGCGAACGCTCCGCCCGGAGAAAGGACCCCGGCGGAGCGTCGATCGGTTGTGCTGCGTGGTTCTGGAGCCAGGCCCAGCCTGCGCAGACGTCGGTTGGCGAACAGGAAAAGGAAGCGCCAGCGAGGCGAGGTGGCCGTGGGGCCGCCTGACTGGCGAGCCCGAAAAGACTACAGGTTGGGCCCGGAGGCCGCCAAGTCGGTGCATCACGGGCTCGCGATGACGGGTTGCTGACGGCGGAGCCGCCCATCGGACCGCAGGTTTGGACGCCGGCGCAGCCCGTCGGCGCCGCGCGTCGCCCGTCATCCGGCGCGGATGATGACCGGTCGTCGGCTTCGCCGTAGGTTGACGCTCTTGTCCGAGTCCTATGTGCTGCCGCCCCCGGGTTGGTTGCGCTCCGACCCCGCGGGGCTCGGGCCGTTCGTCACACGCGAGCACTTCCGCGCCCCCGACGGCACCGAGGTGCAGTGGTCCTCACGCGAGCACCGGAAGCAGGCGGGCCGCCTCGACGCCGGACGCGGGAGCACGTGGTGGGCACCGACCGCGGTCGGCTGGTGGATCGGCGTGCTGTTCACCGTCGGCTCGGTGTGCTTCACCGTCGGCGCGATGCCCGGCTACGTCGACTGGGTCGGCACCGACGCCGACGCGATCACGTTCTTCGTCGGCTCCATCTTCTTCACCACGGCTGCGTACCTGCAGTACCTCCAGACGCTCAACGCGCCCACGCGCTCCGGCCAGGGAAGGACGAGCGGCTCCGGTTCTGGACGTGGGAGCCGGGCCGCATCGACTGGTCGGCCAGCGCGGTGCAACTCGTCGGCACCGTGTTCTTCAACGTCACGACGCTGGCGGCGATCGACACCAGCCTGAACGCCACGGAGGCCCACCGCCTCGTCTGGGTGCCCGACATGGTCGGATCCATCTGCTTCCTCCTGGCCAGCGGCCTCGCGTGGTTCGAGGTGAGCCACGGGTGGTGGTCGTGGCGCACCCGCAGCATCTCGTGGCGCATCGCCGCGCTGAACCTCGCGGGGTCGGTCGCGTTCGGGGTGTCGGCGGTGGCGTCGAAGATCGTCACGACCACGGGCGAACCGCGCAACATCATGCTCGTGAACCTCGGCACTGCCGTCGGAGGCCTCTGCTTCCTCGTCGGCGCCCTCTTCCTGCTCCCCGAGCGGACCGCTCACCAACCGCAGAAGTCCCTGCACCAACCCGCCTGACCCGGAGGTCTCCATGGCACTGCACCAGCAGACGAACGACGCGTCGCCGATCGAGCTGAACCCGCTCTACTCGCAGCAGGCCGAGTCGAGCCACGCACCGCGCAACGCGCTGCCGCTCCACGAGCTCGATCCCGACGTCGCGTACCAGCTCGTCCGCGACGAGCTGATGCTCGACGGCAACTCGCGACTCAACCTCGCCACGTTCGTCACCACGTGGATGGAGCCGCAGGCCCAGAAGCTCATGTCCGAGACGTTCGACAAGAACATGATCGACAAGGACGAGTACCCGCGCACGGCGGAGATCGAGCTGCGGTGCGTGAACATGCTCAGCCGGCTGTGGAACTCGCCCGAGGGGGAAGCGGCCACCGGCACGTCCACCACCGGTTCGAGCGAGGCGGCCATGCTCGGCGGCATGGCGCTCAAGTGGCGCTGGCGCGACCGCCGGAAGGCAGCCGGCAAGCCGTCCGACAAGCCGAACATGGTGATGGGCTCCAACGTCCAGATCTGCTGGGAGAAATTCTGCCGCTACTGGGACGTCGAGCCCCGCCTGGTGCCGATGGAGGGCGACCGCTACCACCTCGACGCGCCGAACGCCGTGCAGCAGTGCGACGAGAACACGATCGGCGTGGTCCCGGTGCTGGGATCGACGTTCGACGGCAGCTACGAGCCGGTCGCCGACATCTGCGCCGCGCTCGACAAGCTGCAGGCCGACACCGGTCTCGACGTGCCGGTCCACGTCGACGCCGCGTCGGGCGGCTTCATCGCGCCGTTCCTCGATCCCGACCTCCTGTGGGACTTCCGCTTGCCGCGCGTGCAGTCGATCAACACCTCGGGCCACAAGTACGGGCTCGTCTACCCCGGCGTGGGCTGGGTGATCTGGCGCAACCCGGACGCGCTGCCCGACGACCTCGTGTTCAACGTCAACTACCTCGGCGGCGACATGCCCACGTTCGCGCTCAATTTCTCCCGCCCCGGCAACCAGATCGCGGCGCAGTACTACAACTTCCTCCGGCTCGGCTTCGAGGGCTACCGGCGCGTGCAGCAGGCGTCACGCGACGTGGCACGTTTCCTCGCCGACTCGATCGGTGCGATGGATCACTTCGATCTGATCACGGACGGCAGCGAGCTTCCCGTGTTCGCGTTCGCGCTCACGCCCGAGATCCAGAACTACACCGTGTTCAACCTCTCCGAACGCCTCCGCGACCGCGGCTGGCTGGTGCCGGCCTACAGCTTCCCCGAGAACCGTCAGGATCTCGACGCGCTCCGGATCGTCGTGCGCAACGGCATGTCGCGCGACCTCGCGGAGCTCCTGATCGCCGACATCAAGCGTCACCTCGCGTTCGGCGACACCCTGACGTCGCCGCTCCCGGGATCACCGGGCGCCGCCTTCAGCCACTGATGGGACGACTCGACGGCAAGGCCGTCGTCGTGATCGGTGGCGCGCAGGGCATCGGTCGTGGGTGCGTGCTCGCTGCGGCCGCCGAGGGCGCACACGTGGTCGTCGGCGATCTCAACGAGGAGGGCGCGCGAGCCGTCGCCGCCGAAGCCAGCGAGCGAGGCGCCCCGGCGATCGGCATGCGCGCCGACGTGGTGGACCACGCGCAGGTCGACGCGCTGGTCGGCACGGCGCTCACCGAGTTCGGGCGCCTCGACGGACTCGTGAACCTGGCGTACTGGCACGACGGACCCGCGCCGATCGCGGAGCTGTCGCCCGATTCACTCGCACGTGAGCTCCACGTCGACGTGGTCGGCTGCCTGATCGCGATGCAGGCGGTGTACCCGCACCTCCGCGAGCGGGGCGGGAGCATCGTCAACTTCAGCTCCACGGCGGGCGTCGAGGGCCTGGCGGAGAGGTCGGCGTACTCGGCCGCCAAGGCCGGGGTCCGCCTGCTCAGCCGCACCGCCGCGCTCGAGTGGGGACGCGAGAACATCAGGGTGAACACCGTGTGCCCGTTCGCGATGTCCGAAAGCCTTGCCGCCGCGGTCGCCGCCGGCACCGTCGACCAGGCGCACCTCGACCGGGTGAGCCCGCTGGGCAGGCCCGGCGATCCCGAGCACGACATCGGCGCCGGGGTTGCATTCCTCCTGAGCGACGACGCCCGTTACGTCACCGGGCAGACCATCGCGCTCGACGGCGGCGGCCTCGCGACCTGAGCCGCGACCTGAGCCGCGACCTGAGCCCGGTCGGCGGGTCAGCCCGGTCAGCGGGTCAGTGGGGTCAGGACGCGTGTGCGAGCTGGAGCTGCGGACACGTGCCCGCGGCGGCCTGGAGGAGCTCGACGACGCTTGCTCGCACGTCCTGCCGCGACGCGAGTCGCAACGCGCGGTGGATGGTGTTCACGCGGTGGTCGGTCCACTCGGCCAGGTTCTCGGCGGCGTCGTGGAGGTGCGCATCGCTCACGAAGTGCGACGGTGCTGCGAACTCCGCCAGCACGAGCAACTCCTCCGGGGTGATCGCAGAACCTGAGAACACCTGCAGGGTCTCGTCGTTCATGATGACCTCCCGTCGCGTCATGAGAGGGTGCCCGACGAGCGGGCTGGTCAAACCGCCGCCGACACCCCCACCACCAACGACGACACGTAGCCGCTCGACGCGTCGCCGGTCATCGAGGGCGTCTGCAACGACACGCCGTCACTGAACACCATGTCCGAGTCGAGCGACACGCGCGAGGTTGCTCGAGCTCTGCTCGTACCCGCTGGTGCCGTACACGTCGTCGCAGACGTCCTTCGGCAACGCGAGCTGCGAGGTCACGAGCTTCGTCGAGCCGCTCATGGCGGCATCGACACCGGGATACACCTCGAAGTGCACGTGCGGCCAACGGCCCGAGTAGCACGCCGGGAAGATGCTCTTGAACGTGACCAGCCCGTTCTCGTCGACCGTTTGCACCCCGCGCAGGTAGTTGGCATCGGCCGCGTTCTGGTACATCGAGTAGTTGCCGTCGCGGTCGCAGTGCCACACGTAGACCGCGCCACCCGCAACGGCTGGCAGCGGTTGGCGACGTCCACCACGGTGAACTGGATCGTGTACGGGACGCCCTCCGCGGTTCCCGTCGCACCGTCGAAGCTGGTCGTGATGTCCTTGCGGACCACGCCGTGCTCGCCCAACGCGTCGGGACCATTGGATCCGTCACCGGGGAACGGTCCGCCGGTCTCCTCGGGGATCAGCGAGCAGTCGGTCACCGCCGCCGCGGTCGAGCCGGAGGTCGTCGTGCTCGTCGTGGCCGACGTGGTGGACGGCGAGCCCTTCGTCGTGGCGGTCGCACCGTTCGAATCGCTCCCACGCTCACATCCCGCGGCGACGAGGCCGAGCCCTCCGAGCAGCACGAGCGCGCCCCGGCGCGACACCGGCGTGCCGAGGAGGTCGCGGTCCTTGCGGTCATCCGTCATGCCGACAGGATGCCCGCCCGGCCTTCACTCGAGCTGAGAACACCCCGAGAGCCGGGCAAGAAGCCGCCGGCGATGAATCCGGGGCGTGATCGACGTCTGTACGGGTATCACCGATCCGCGCCACGGACCCGTGTCCCCCACCTCGGAGCACCCCATGACCACCACGCCCGCCGACGCGCACCGCGATCTTCCCGGCATGCCGCCGGTCGTCGACCTGGCCACGTGGGACGCGGCGCGCGAAGCACTGCTCGTCCGCGAGAAGGCGCACACGCGCGACGGCGACGCGCTCGCCGCCGCCCGACGCCGCATGCCCATGACCGAGGTACCGCCGGACCTCACCGTCGTCGGTCCCGACGGCCCGATCCCGTTCGGTGAGGTGTTCGAGGGTCGCGACGAGCTCGTCGTCTACACGCACATGTTCTACGAGGGCGAGCCCTGGGAGTGGCAGTGCGAAGGCTGCACCCGCAACTCCTGGTCGATGCAGCACACCACCGACGCCGCGTACCTCAACGCCAACGGCATCACCTTCGCCATCCTCGCGGACGGGCCGTTCGAGGAGATCGCGGCGTTCCGCGAGTTCATGGGCTACACGACTCCGTGGTACTCGATCGCCGACGTCGACCACCCCACCGTGGGCGTCGCCGGCCGGATCGCCTGCTTCGTGCGGCGCGACGACGGCATCTACCTCACGTACTGGATCACCGCGCGGGGCGACGAGGTGATGAGCCCCTCGTTCGGGCTCCTCGACATGACCGTCTATGGGCGACGCGAAGCGTGGGAGGACTCGCCGGAGGGATGGCCACAACATCCCACGCACGCGGTCCTGCGCACCGACGAGCACGGCAGGTTGGTGGGGCCGCGCAACGGCGGTCGGCCGCCGCCGCAGTGGAGCCGCCCCGGCGCGCACCCCACGGCGTGAGCAAGGGACGCGGTCCGGAACGGCGGCTGCAGTCGCAGTCGCCCCGATTCGTGCATGATGGGTGCGACGACGGGAGAGGGGCCCATGGCGCAGGAGCTCGAGCAGGACCCATCCGAGGTACGGTCCGCGGAGATGTTCGTGGCTCGAAGGTTCGAGACCTTCGAGGCGACCGCCGAAGACTTCCACAACCCGCACCAGGAATGGCGCCGGCTGTGCTCCGAGCTCCTGGGCACGTTCTTCCTGGTGCTCGTCGCCGCGGGCGGCGGGATGATGGGTCAAGCGTTTCCGGGCACCATCAGCCGCACGGCTGCGGTCGTGGCTCCGGGACTGATGGTGCTGGCGATCATCCTGTTCATGGGCAAGGTGTCGGGCGCACACCTCAACCCGGCGGTGAGCGTGGCGTTCGCACTGCGTCGAGACTTCCCGTGGTGGCGTGTGCCCGGATACATCGTCGTGCAACTCGGTGGCGCGGCGCTGGCGGCGTGGTTCCTCCAGTCGGTGATCCACGTCTCGGCGACCTACGGCTCCAACTACCCGGCCGCGAACTACTCCGCCGGCGACGCGTTCTGGATGGAAGCGGTGCTGACGTTGGGTCTCGTCAGCGTGATCCTGGGCACTGCCTCAGGTGCACAGAACCTCGGCGTGATCGGCGCGCTCGGTGTGGGCTCGTACATCGCGCTCGCGGGTCTCTGGGGCAGCCCGATCTCGGGGGCGTCCATGAACCCGGCGCGCACGTTCGGGCCCGACCTCGTCGGGGCGGACTTCTCGCGCTACTGGGTGTACGTCGCCGGTCCGCTGGCGGGCGCGTGCGTCGCCGTCGGGATCGCGTTCGTCCTGCGAGGCCGAGGTGGCGGCTGGGCCGGCTCGTCTGCCGCGCAGGGCGGTCTGTTCACCGAAGCGCAGACGGAACAGGCCTGATCGGTCCCTCGGAGGACACCCTCTTTCTTTGCCGCCGCGTGCGCGGGAGTCGGTGAGCGTGTGGCCAAGCTGATCTACGTGACGAACGTGTCGCTCGACGGGTTCATCGAGGACGAGCACGGCAGCTTCGACTGGACCGAGCCCGACGACGAGCAGTTCGCGTTCATCACCGACCTCGTGCGCCCGGTCGGTACGTACCTCTACGGGCGACGCTTGTACGAGACGATGGCGGTCTGGGAGACCGAGCCCGCCCTGGCTGCCGCAGTCGGAGCTCAGGGCCGACTTCGCACACGTCTGGCAGGCGGCGGACAAGGTCGTCTACTCCAGCACCCTGGACGCAGGTCTCGACCGCCAACAGCCGGCTCGAACGCCGCTTCGATCCGGAGGCCATCCGCGCGATGAAGGCGGCGGCGGCGTCCGACCTCATGGTGGGCGGTGCGAACATGGCGGCGCACGCGTTCGCGGCCGGGCTGGTCGACGAGTGCCACCTCTTCATCGGCCCCGCCGTCCTCGGACGCGGCAAGCCGGCGCTCCCGAGCGAACTGCGCGCCACCGCTCGAGCTGCTCGACGAGCGTCGGTTCGACAACGGTGTCGTCTACCTGCGCCACCGCATCGGCGACCGATGAGTTTCGGTGGTCGAACCCGTCTCCACACTCGGCGGAGCGCGGCGCCGCGTTCGCGTCGTGGAGCAGGAGGATGACGTGGCCAAGTTGATCTACTCGGCGATTGCCTCACTCGATGGGTACGTCGAAGACCCGGAGGGCGGGTTCGAGTGGGCTGCGCCCGACGAGGAGGTCCACACCTTCGTCAACGACCTCGAGCGGAGCATCGGCACCTACCTCTACGGCCGGCGCATGTACGAGACCATGGTGTTCTGGGAGACGGCGAGCACGCGGCAAGACGACGAACCGCCCGCGTTCGGGGACTACGCCGAGATCTGGCAGGCGGCCGACAAGGTCGTGTACTCCCGGACGCTCTCGACCGTGACGAGCGCCCGGACACGACTGGAACGAGAGTTCGATCCCCACCGGTCAGACAGCTCAAGGAGACCGCACGGGCTGACATCTCCGTCGGCGGCGCCGAGCTGGGCGGCCAGGCGATCGCTGCGGGGCTCGTCGACGAGCTGCAGCTGCTGCTCGGACCGATCCTGGTGGGCGGCGGCAAGGCCGCGCTGCCCGCTGACGTCCACGTGGGACTCGAGCTGTTGGACGAGCGGCGGTTCGCCGGCGGCGTCGTGTTCCTCCGGTACGCCGTCTCCGGCTGAACCACCGAACCCGGCGTCACGACGCCGGAACCCGTCCGATCAGCTCAGGGTGGCCCGGGTGGGCGCTACTTGTCGGCGCGTAGTCCGTTGAGCAGCTGGTTGAGTGCTCGGCGTGCCTGATTGCGGGCTTGGCGTCGATCGTCAGCGTTCGCGATGTACAGGGCGGCTTCGTCGATAGCGGCGAGGAGCATGTGCGCCAACGGTGCGGTTGGCTGCCTGGCTACGACGCCCTGCGCAACGGCGTGGTCAAGCATTCCGGTGATCGCCCCGAGTCCGTACTGCGCTTCGAGGGCCCGCCACTCTTCCCACCCCAGGACCGCGGGTCCGTCGATGAGGAGAACCTGTTGCACGTCGGGGTTCTCTGCGGAGCACGTCGAGGAACTGTTGGAGTGCCGCGGTGAGCATGTCGAGCGGGTCGTGACGTTCGTTGATGACGCTGGCGGCGGCGAGGTCGGTCTGCACCTGGTCGAACACGGCTCGGAAAAGGTCTTGCTTGTCGGCAAAGTGGTGGTACAGCGCGCCGCGGGTCCCGACCGCAGCTTCGGCGACGATGTCCTCGGTTCCGGTCGCGAAGTATCCCTTCGCGACGAACAGCTTGCGGGCGGCGGCGATGAGTGCAGCTCGGGTTGCGTCACCTTTGGCCGAACGGTGAGGCGTGCGGGTTGACATACAGGCTGTAGGTTATTAGGCATACAGGTTGTAGGTTCCGCGAGAGGAGACCGCCTGATGTCAGCAGCGGATGTCGTCCGAGAGTTCTGCGCCGCCATCGATCGCAAGGACCTCGACGCCGTCGAGGCACTCATGGACGAACAGGTCGTGTACCACAACATCGGCGCAGAACCGCGGTCGGACGCGAAGCATCGGTCGCGGCGGTGAAGTTCCAGTTCGACATGTTCGACCCGATTGCATTCCGGCTACGCAACATCGCCGCGGACGGCGACGTGGTCCTGACCGAGCGAGTCGATGCGATCACCGCCAATGGCATCACGGCGCCCGTCCCGGTTATGGGCACGTTCGAGGTTCGCGACGGACGGATCGTCCAGTGGCGTGACTACTTCGACATGGGGCTCACCGGAAAGCTGATGACCGGTGAAGACGTGTCGGCACTTCTGCCGCAGTAGGACTCACTCCACGCGAGCTGCGGGCGACCAGTGTCGCTGCCAACCGACGTACCGGAAGGTTGTCTTGAAGCGCCGCACGATCTCTGCGGCGTGTCCGCGCACTGCCTCGAGAACATGTCGCGTCGCGTGGAGCGGAGGGGGCCGGTGAGCTCTGCGACGTACTGAACGCGCGTCTTCGTGTTGCCGTAGCGGCGTGCGAACTCAGCGATCAGAGATGCGGCGGCAGATCGGCCGCCCGGAGCGGGACGACCACCAGACCGCCGCTACGAGGCCTGGATCTTGATCTCGATGTCGACGCCGGCCGGCAGGTCGAGGCGCTGGAGCGACTCCACCGTCTTGCTCGTCGGCTCGACGATGTCGAGGAGGCGCTTGTGGATGCGCATCTCGAAGTGCTCGCGCGAGTCCTTGTCGACGTGCGGCGAGCGCACCACGCAGAAGCGACGGATCTCGGTGGGCAGCGGCACCGGACCGCGCACCTTGGCCTGCGTGCGCACGACCGTCTCGACGATCTTCTTCGTCGACTGGTCGATGATCTCGTGGTCGTACGCCTTGAGCCGGATCCGGATCTTCTGACCCTGTGAAGCTGCCATGGTTCTGCGTGTCTCCGGATTCCGGCTCGGCGTGCGGCTGCGTTGACTAGTTGAGGATCTTGGTGACGACGCCGGAGCCGACGGTGCGACCACCCTCACGGATGGCGAAGCGCAGACCCTCGTCCATGGCGATCGGCTTCTGGAGCTCGACCGTCATGACCGTGTTGTCACCGGGCATCACCATCTCGACGCCCTCTTCCAGCTCGATCGAGCCGGTGACGTCGGTGGTGCGGAAGTAGAACTGCGGGTGGTAGTTGGCGAAGAACGGCGTGTGCCGGCCGCCCTCCTCCTTCTTCAGCACGTACACCTGGGCGGTGAAGCCGGTGTGCGGGGTGATCGAGCCGGGCTTGGCCAGCACCTGGCCGCGCTCCACCTCTTCCTTCTTCGTGCCTCGGAGCAGGGCGCCGATGTTGTCGCCGGCGCGGCCCTCGTCGAGGAGCTTGCGGAACATCTCGACGCCGGTGCAGGTGGTCTTGGTGGTGGGACGCAGACCAACGATCTCGATCTCCTCACCGACCTTCACCATCCCGCGCTCCACCCGGCCGGTCACCACGGTGCCACGACCGGTGATCGAGAACACGTCCTCGATCGGCATGAGGAACGGACGGTCGATCGCACGCTCGGGCTCGGGGATGAAGGTGTCGACCGCGTCCATGAGCTCGGTGATCTTCGGCGTCCACTCGGCGTCGCCCTCGAGCGCCTTCAGCGCGGAGACCCGCACGATCGGCGTGTCGTCGCCGGGGAACTCGTACTCGTTGAGCAGCTCACGCACCTCGAGCTCCACGAGCTCGAGGATCTCCTCGTCGTCGACCATGTCGGCCTTGTTGAGCGCGACCACGATCGAGGGCACGCCGACCTGACGGGCGAGCAGCACGTGCTCACGCGTCTGGGGCATCGGCCCGTCGGTGGCGGCGACCACGAGGATCGCGCCGTCCATCTGCGCGGCACCCGTGATCATGTTCTTGATGTAGTCGGCGTGGCCGGGGCAGTCGACGTGCGCGTAGTGGCGGTTGGGCGTCTCGTACTCGACGTGCGAGATCGAGATGGTGATGCCGCGCGCCTTCTCTTCCGGCGCCTTGTCGATCTGGTCGAACGCGGTGAAGGAGTTGTTCGTGGGATCGTTCTCGGCCATCACCTTGGTGATCGCCGCCGTCAACGTCGTCTTGCCGTGGTCGATGTGACCGATGGTGCCGATGTTGAGGTGCGGCTTGTTGCGCTCGAACTTCGCCTTGGCCATGGCTGTCCCTTGCTCCCTTGCTGTCCGTGAACTATTCGCCGCGAACGCGCTTGACGATTTCCTCGGCGATCGACTCGGGTACCTGCTGGTACGAGTCGAATTGCATGGTGTACGTCGCGCGACCCTGGGTGCGCGAACGGAGGTCAGTAGCGTAGCCGAACATCTCTCCGAGCGGGACCTGAGCCCGCACCACGTGAGAGGTCCCGCGCTGCTCCATCCCCTCGACCCGGCCCCGCCGCGACGAGAGGTCGCCGATGACGTCGCCCATGTAGTCCTCGGGGGTGACGACCTCGACGTTCTCGATCGGCTCGAGCAGCACCGGCTTGGCCGCCTTGGCCGCCTTCTTGAACGCCATCGAGCCGGCGATCTTGAACGCCATCTCGCTCGAGTCGACGTCGTGGTACGAGCCGTAGGTGAGGATGACGCGGATGTCGACGAGGGGATAGCCGGCGATCACGCCGCCCTCCATCGCCTGCTGGATGCCGGCGTCGACCGCGGGGATGTACTCGCGGGGGATGACGCCGCCGGTGATCTTGTCGACGAACTCGTAGCCGCCGCCGGGTCCGGTGGGCTCGAGCGAGATCACCACGTGGCCGTACTGGCCCTTGCCGCCGGTCTGGCGGATGTAGCGCTCCTCGATCTTCTCGACCGGCACGGTGATCGTCTCGCGGTACGCGACCTGCGGCTTGCCGACGTTGGCGGCCACCGAGAACTCGCGCACCATGCGGTCGACGAGCACGTCGAGGTGCAGCTCGCCCATGCCCGAGATGATCGTCTGGCCGGTCTCGTCGTCGGTCCGCACCTGGAAGGTGGGGTCCTCCTCGGAGAGGGCGCCGAGCGCCTTGCCCAGCTTGTCCTGGTCGACCTTCGTCTTCGGCTCGATGGCGACGGAGATCACCGGCTCGGGGAACTCCATGCGCTCGAGCACGATCGGGTGGCCGGGATCGCAGAGGGTGTCGCCGGTCGTGGTGTTCTTGAGGCCGACGGCCGCGACGATGTCGCCGGCGAAGACGGCGTCCTTGTCCTCGCGGTGGTTGGCGTGCATCTGGAGGAGCCGGCCGATGCGCTCCTTCTTGTCCTTCGTCGCGTTGAGCACCGGGCTGCCCGCGGCGAGCTTGCCCGAGTACACGCGGAAGTAGGTGAGCTTGCCCACGTAGGGGTCGCTCATGATCTTGAACGCGAGCGCGGCGAAGGGCTCGGCGTCGTCGGCCTTGCGCTCGAGCTCGTGCTCGAGCTTCACGTCGAGGCCCTCGATGGCGGGGATGTCGAGCGGGCTGGGGAGGTAGTCGACGACCGCGTCGAGCAGGGGCTGCACGCCCTTGTTCTTGAACGCGGTGCCGCAGAGCACCGGCACGACCTCGCCCGAGACCGTGGCGTTGCGGATCGCGGTCTGCAGGTCGGCGGCGGTGATCTCCTCCTCCGACACGTACTTCTCGAGCACGTTCTCGTCGTACTGGCTCACGACGTCGATGAGCTCGTGACGCCAGGTCTCGGCGTCGTCGGCGAGCGCGGCGGGGATGTCGACGGTCTCGAAGCTCTCGCCCATGCCGTCGTCCCACACCAGCGCCTTCATCGACAGCAGGTCGATGACGCCCTGGAACTCGCTCTCCGCACCGATCGGCAGCTGCACCACCGCCGTGTTGGCGTCGAGGCGGTCCTTGATCATGTCGAGGCAGCGGAAGAAGTCGGCGCCGACGCGGTCCATCTTGTTGACGAAGCACATCCGCGGCACGTTGTACTTGTTGGCCTGGCGCCACACCGTCTCGGTCTGCGGCTCCACGCCGGCGACCGCGTCGAACACCGCGACCGCGCCGTCGAGGACGCGCAGCGACCGCTCCACCTCGACGGTGAAGTCGACGTGGCCGGGGGTGTCGATGATGTTGATCCACGTGTCGCGCCACTTGCAGGTGGTGGCAGCCGACGTGATGGTGATGCCGCGCTCCTGCTCCTGGACCATCCAGTCCATGACCGCGGCGCCCTCGTGGACCTCACCGATCTTGTAGGTGCGACCCGTGTAGTAGAGGATGCGCTCGGTCGTGGTGGTCTTGCCCGCGTCGATGTGGGCCATGATCCCGATGTTCCGCACCCGCGCGAGCGGAACCTCCCGGATCACCGGACCACCCTTGCTCTTGACCTGAGTCTCTTCTGCAGCCATCTCTTCTTCTCTACTTCTTCATCTCTCCCCGAGGGGACCGGGGGAGCCGAACTGTGGGTGAACGTTGCCGGACGTCGACGCGTGTTCCATGCGCCTGACGGACATCCAAGGCCGCCGGAGGCGGACGGTGACCGATCGGGAGGTGGGCCCCGCCGGGAGAGACCCGGCTCGAAGAGCCCGATGCCGACGAAGGAGGCATCGGCAGGGGCTCGCCCGGATGAAGGGGCCGTTCCCGAGCGGGCGCCGGCCGTCACCGGCGACCGGCGACGTGAACCGGCGTCAGACGCGTAAGTACGTGAGCACATCCGGGGTCAACCGCATCACCACCGGTAGTGCGCGAAGGCCTTGTTCGACTCGGCCATCTTCTGCAGATCGTCCTTGCGCTTGATCGAAGCGCCGATCCCGTTGCTGGCGTCCATCAGCTCGTTGGCGAGCCGCTCGGCCATCGTCTTCTCTCGCCGCTGCCGGGCGTAGCCGACGATCCAGCGGATGGCGAGCGTCGTCGCGCGCCGCGGCCGCACCTCCACCGGCACCTGGTACGTGGCACCACCGACGCGGCGGCTGCGCACCTCGAGTGCGGGACGGACGTTCTCGACCGCGCGCTTCAGCACCGCGACCGGGTCGCCACCTGCACGCTTCTCGATGTCGGCGAGCGCGTCGTAAACGATCTTCTCGGCGATCGAGCGCTTGCCGCGCTGGAGGATCTTGTTGACGACCTGCGTGACCACCACCGACCGGTAGACCGGGTCGGGCATGAGGTCGCGCCGCGGGGCGGGTCCCTTGCGAGGCATCAGGCGTCCTTCTTCGCGCCGTAGCGGCTGCGGGCCTGCTTGCGGTTGGCGACGCCGCTGGCGTCGAGCGCACCGCGGACGATCTTGTAGCGCACACCCGGAAGGTCCTTCACCCGACCACCGCGCACGAGCACGATCGAGTGCTCCTGCAGGTTGTGGCCGATGCCGGGGATGTAGGCCGTGACCTCGATGCCCGAGGTGAGGCGCACCCGGGCGACCTTGCGCAGCGCCGAGTTGGGCTTCTTGGGCGTGTGGGTGAACACGCGGGTGCACACGCCACGACGCTGGGGCGAACCCTTCAGCGCCGGCGTCTTCGACTTCTCGGGCTTGGTCTCCCGTCCTTTGCGGACGAGCTGCTGGATCGTGGGCACGGAACTCCTACGCGCGTCGAACAGACTTCGAGATCTCGGTGAGCGGACATCGGGCCGAGGTCGGAGCCGGATCAGCGGGGACACCGACTCCGGGCCGACCCACCATGCTAGCGGAATCCCGGGACCCCTCGCCAGGCGGGCGGTGGGGACGGCGACGGATCGGCTGCGGTGCCGGCGGCGCTAGCCGCGACGCTTGCTGCTCTTGCGGGCCTTCGACTTCTGCTTCTTGCCGGGCGGACCCTCGGGACTCCCCCGCGGCGTGCTGCGTCGCCGGGCTTCTTCGCTTTCGCCATGGGCGCAGCCTAGGGGCAGGGAATCACCTCGCCCGCACGAGCGGCGGCTCTGGTAGTCCGGTGGCCATGACCGCGCCCGACACCGCGCTGCTCGACAACGCGGTGTGGCACGCGCTCACCGGTGCGCACCGCCAGTTCGCCGAGGCCGGCGCCGGCCGCCCGCTACGACCCCGACGTCTCGGTGTTCGCCGCGCTCGGCGACGACAGCGACGGCGGCTGGCGCGACCTGGCCACGCTCGTCGGCGGCGCGAGCGGCTGCGGTGCTGTTCCGGCCCGACCCGCCGAGCTCCCGACGGGCGTGGACTCGCCTGGCCGAGGGCGAGGGCACCAGATGGTGCTGCGCGACCTCGGCCCGCCGACATCCCCGGCGTGCGCCGCTCGGCCCGACGACGTCGGCGAGATGCTCGCGCTGGTCGAGCTCACGCGGCCCGGCCCGTTCTCCGTGCGGACGGTCGAGCTCGGCGGCTACGTCGGCGTGTTCGACGGCGACGACCTGATCGCGATGGCCGGCGAACGGCTGGCGCCCCCCGGCTTCCGCGAGATCAGCGCGGTGTGCACCCATCCCGACTGCCGCGGCCGCGGGCTGGCGGCCGGCCTCACCGCGCTCGTCGCGCAGCGCATCCTCGACCGCGGCGAACGGCCGTTCCTCCACCACGCCGCCGACAACGACCCCGCCCGCCGGGTGTACGAGGCGCTCGGCTTCGTGTTCCGTCGCGCAGGTCGTGGCTGGTCCGCGAGTGAGCGTCAGCCGTGACGCCGGCATGCGCGCGACGGCAGCGGCCCCGGAATCGCCGGAACGGCTGCTGTCGTCGTACGTGCGTTTGCTCGACGTCGCTCGTGGCTCTACGACGCGGTGGCGTCGCCCAGGTCGGCGTTGAAGTCGGTGGCCGGTGCCTCGACGCGGCCTCGGCCGCGGCCGGGTCGCCGATCACCGCACCGAAGCCGGCCACGGAGAGGCTCTCGGGCGCCGGCGCGCTGGTGTCGGCCAGCCACGCCGCCAGGTCGAGGTCGGCCTCCATGTCGGTGTCGGACGAGTAGAACGGCAGCGGCTCGTAGTCGGGCGCGGCGGTGGAGATGTCGCGGTACCGCGGCATGCCCGTGCCCGCCGGGATGAGCTTGCCGATGATCACGTTCTCCTTGAGACCGTGGAGCCCGTCGCGACGACCCTCGATGGCCGCCTCGGTGAGCACCCGCGTGGTCTCCTGGAACGACGCCGCCGACAGCCACGAATCGGTGGCCAGCGACGCCTTGGTGATCCCCATGAGCTCGGGCCGACCCTCGGCCGGCTGCTTGCCCTCGGCCACCAGGTCCTGGTTGGTCTTGGCGAAGTCGCGGGCGTCGGCCTTCTGACCGGGCAGGTACGCGGAGTCGCCCGACTCCGACACGCCGACCCGGCGCAGCATCTGGCGCACGATCACCTCGACGTGCTTGTCGTGGATCGACACGCCCTGCTCCCGGTAGACCTTCTGCACCTCGTCGCTGAGGTACTGCTGGGTCTGGCGGATGCCCTTGACCTCGAGGATCTTCTTCGGGTCGAGCGGCGTCTTGTGGTCACCGGTGAGCTGCTGGCCGGCCACGACCTCCGCCCCGTCGGCGACACCCGGGTAGAGGTGCGTGCGGCGCATGACCGCGTGCTCCTCTTCGGTGCCGTCGTCGGCGACGATGGTCAGGACGCGCTCGCCCTTCTCGTTCTCACCGATGCGCACGACGCCCGAGCTCTCGGCCATGATCGCCGCGCCCTTCGGGGTGCGGGCCTCGAACAGCTCGACGACACGCGGCAGACCGTGCGTGATGTCCTCACCGGCGATGCCGCCGGTGTGGAAGGTACGCATGGTGAGCTGCGTGCCGGGCTCGCCGATGGACTGGGCGGCGATGATGCCGACCGCCTCGCCCTGGTCGACGAGCTTGCCCGTCGCCAGCATCATCCCGTAGCACGACGCGCACACGCCGCTGAGCGAGTCGCACGTGAGCACGGAGCGCACGCGCACCCGGTCGACGCCGGGGTCGGTCGCCAGGGTGCGGACCTCGGCCTCGCCCACCTCGGTGTTGCGCGGCATGACGGTGCCGTCGGCCAGCGTGACGTCGTCGGTGAGGAGACGCCCGAGCAGCTTCGTCTCGAGGATCCGGATGGTCTCCGGGTCGCCGTCGACGTTCTCGATCCAGATGCCGCGCGTGCTCTCGCAGTCGTCCTCGCGCACGATGACCTCCTGCGCGACGTCGACGAGACGACGCGTCAGGTAGCCGGAGTCGGCGGTACGGAGGGCGGTGTCGGCGAGACCCTTGCGGGCGCCGTGGGTGGAGATGAAGTACTCGAGGACGGAGAGGCCCTCACGGAAGTTCGACTTGATCGGACGCGGGATGATCTCACCGCGCGGGTTGGCCACCAGGCCACGCATGCCGGCGATCTGCTGCACCTGCATGACGTTGCCTCGGGCACCCGACCCCACCATCATGTCGATGGGGTTGAACTTCTCCTGGCGCATCTCGGCCTGCATCGCGTCACGGACCTTGGCGGTCGCTTCGCTCCAGACCTCGATCTCCTTCTGACGCCGCTCGTCGTCGGTGATGACGCCGCGCTCGTACTGGCCCTCGACCTTGTCGGCCTCGGCCTCGAAGTTCTCGAGCAACGCCGCCTTGCCCTCCGGCGTCTTCACGTCGGCGATGGAGATGGTGAGACCCGAGCGGGTCGCGAACTCGAAGCCGAGGTCCTTGAGCTTGTCGAGGCTCTCGGCCACGACCGCACGCGGGTAGCGCTCGACCAGCATGCTGGCGAGCTCGGTGAGGTCGCGCTTCTTGACCGGGGCGTCGTGGAACGGGAAGTCGGCCGGGAACGCCTCGTTGAAGAGGAACCGCCCGAGCGTGCTCTCCACGAGCACCGTCGAGTCGCCGTTGTTGCCGTTGCGCCGGAGCACGATCGCGTCGGGGTGCTCGTCGTCACGCTCCGGGTAGTCGTCGGCGGGGAACCGCGACCCGGGCATGCGCACCTTGATCTTCACGTGCAGCGAGAGCCGCTCGTCCTGCGGAGTGCCGGGCGCGAGCCGCTCGTCGTACGCGAGCACCGCCTCGTCGAGCGACGAGAACGTCCGGCCACCGCCGGTGCCCACGTCGGTCTCGGTGAGGTAGTAGGCGCCGATGATCATGTCCTGCGTCGGCACGGTGATCGGACGACCGTGCGCCGGCGACAGGATGTTGTGCGCCGACAGCATGAGGATGCGCGCCTCGGCCTGCGCCTCCGCGGACAGCGGCAGGTGCACGGCCATCTGGTCGCCGTCGAAGTCGGCGTTGAACGCGGTGCACACCAGCGGGTGGATCTGGATCGCCTTGCCCTCGACCAGCACCGGCTCGAAGGCCTGGATGCCGAGACGGTGGAGCGTTGGCGCCCGGTTCAGGAACACCGGGTGCTCCTTGATCACCTCTTCGAGCACGTCCCACACCTGCGGACGGGCGCGCTCGACCATGCGCTTGGCCGACTTGATGTTCTGCGCGTACTCGAGGTCGACGAGCCGCTTCATCACGAAGGGCTTGAACAGCTCGAGCGCCATCTGCTTGGGCAGACCGCACTGCTGCAGCTTGAGCTGCGGGCCGACCACGATGACCGAACGGCCGGAGTAGTCGACGCGCTTGCCGAGCAGGTTCTGGCGGAACCGGCCCTGCTTGCCCTTCAACATGTCGGAGAGCGACTTGAGCGCGCGGTTGCCGGGGCCCGTGACCGGGCGCCCGCGGCGGCCGTTGTCGAACAGCGCGTCGACGGCCTCCTGCAGCATGCGCTTCTCGTTGTTGATGATGATCTCGGGCGCGCCGAGGTCGAGGAGTCGCTTCAGCCGGTTGTTGCGGTTGATGACGCGGCGGTACAGGTCGTTGAGGTCGGAGGTCGCGAAGCGGCCACCGTCGAGCTGCACCATCGGCCGCAGGTCGGGCGGGATGACCGGCACCGCGTCGAGCACCATGCCCATCGGCGAGTTGATCTTGCGGTCGTCGTCGTCGACGCGGTTGAACGCGGAGATGACCTTGAGCCGCTTGATCGCCTTCGCCTTGCGCTGGCCCTTCGACGTGAGGATGGTGTCCTTGAGGAACTGCTCCTCGGCCTCCATGTCGATGCGGGAGATCAGGTCCTTGATGGACTCGGCCCCCATGCCGCCGGAGAAGTACTCCTCGTAGCGGTCCTGGAGGTCGCGCCACACGCGCTCGTCGTCGACGAGCTGCTTCGGCGACAGGCCCTTGAAGGTGTCCCACACCGTCTTGAGGAAGTCGATCTCGGCGTCGGAACGGGCGCGGATGTCCTCGAAGTCCTTGTTGCGGGCCTTCTCGGCGCGCTCGAGCTCGTTCTTCTTCGCGTCGCGCTCTTCGAGCTCCTTGAGCTCGGTCTCGTACTCCTCGTCGCGCTTGCGGAGCTCGAGCTCGCGCTCCTTCTCCACGTCGCCGATCTCGGCGCGGATGTCACCCTCGAGCTGCTCGAGGTCCTTGTGACGGCGCTCCTCGTCGACCCACGTGATGATGTGGGCGGCGAAGTAGATGACCTTCTCGAGGCTCTTCGGCGCGATGTCGAGCAGGTAGCCGAGACGGCTCGGCACACCCTTGAAGTACCAGATGTGCGTGACGGGCGCGGCGAGCTCGATGTGGCCCATGCGCTCGCGCCGCACCTTGGAGCGCGTGACCTCGACGCCGCAGCGCTCGCAGATGATGCCCTTGAAGCGGACGCGCTTGTACTTGCCGCAGTAGCACTCCCAGTCCTTCGTCGGACCGAAGATCTTCTCGCAGAAGAGTCCGTCCTTCTCGGGCTTGAGCGTGCGGTAGTTGATCGTCTCCGGCTTCTTGACCTCGCCGTTCGACCACGTGCGGATCTGGTCCGCGGTGGCGAGCGCGATCGACAGCTGGGCGGAGTCGTTCACGTCGAGCACAGGTGCCTCTTTCTTCTTCTTCGTCGTCTGGTGGCGTGCGTCGGTGCGTTCAGGCAGTGGTGCGAGTGAGTGATCAGAAGGCGGGCTGACGGCGGCGCTGCTCGTCTTCCTCGTCGGTGCCCCGTTCGGGCCGCGACAGGTCGATGCCGAGCGACTCGGTCGTGCGGAAGGCGTCCTCGTCGAGCTCGCGGATCTCGACCTCTTCGCCCGCCTCGTTCATGACGCGGACGTTGAGGCAGAGCGCCTGCATCTCCTTGATGAGCACCTTGAAGCTCTCGGGGATGCCGGGCTCGGGGATGTTCTCGCCCTTGACGATGGCCTCGTAGACCTTCACCCGGCCGAGCACGTCGTCGGACTTGATGGTGAGGATCTCCTGGAGCGCGTACGACGCGCCGTAGGCCTCGAGCGCCCACACCTCCATCTCACCGAAGCGCTGGCCACCGAACTGCGCCTTCCCACCCAGCGGCTGCTGCGTGATCATCGAGTACGGGCCGGTCGACCGGGCGTGGATCTTGTCGTCCACGAGGTGCGACAGCTTCAGGATGTAGACGTAGCCCACGGTCACCGGGCTGTCGTAGGCCTCACCGGTGCGGCCGTCGTAGAGCGTGGCCTTGCCGTCGATGCCGACGAGGCGGTCGGTGCCGCTCGAGGTTGCCCGCGCCGTCGTGGTGCATGGTCTCGAACAGGTGCTGGATCGTGCCCTGCTCGCCCGACTGCTCGACCTCGTCCCAGTGGGCGCCGTCGAACACCGGCGTGGACACCCACACCGCGGGCTCGGTGACGGTGCGCGTCTTCTTGAGCGCCGGCGGCGCCGTCGCGCGTGCCCTCCCATCCGTGACGGGCCGCGTAGCCGAGGTGCGCTTCGAGCACCTGACCGACGTTCATGCGGCTCGGGACACCGAGCGGGTTGAGCACGATGTCGACCGGCGTGCCGTCGGCGAGGTAGGGCATGTCCTCGACCGGGAGGATCTTGGAGATCACACCCTTGTTGCCGTGACGGCCGGCGAGCTTGTCGCCCTCGCTGATCTTGCGCTTCTGGCCCACGTACACGCGCACCAGCTGGTTGACGCCGGGCGGGAGCTCGTGGCCCTCTTCACGCGAGAACACGCGCACGTCGATGACCTTGCCGGTCTCGCCGTGCGGCACCTTCAGCGAGGTGTCGCGCACCTCGCGGGCCTTCTCACCGAAGATCGCACGCAGGAGGCGCTCCTCCGGCGTGAGCTCGGTCTCACCCTTCGGCGTGACCTTGCCCACGAGGATGTCGCCCGGGCCGACCTCGGCACCGATGCGGATGATGCCGCGCTCGTCGAGGTCCTTGAGGATGTCCTCGGAGAGGTTGGGGATGTCGCGGGTGATCTCCTCGGCACCCAGCTTGGTGTCGCGGGCGTCGATCTCGTGCTCCTCGATGTGGATCGACGTGAGCACGTCGTCCTTCACGAGGCGCTCGGAGATCACGATCGCGTCCTCGTAGTTGTGGCCCTTCCACGGCATGAACGCCACGAGGAGGTTCTTGCCGAGCGCGAGCTCGCCCTCGTGCGTCGACGGGCCGTCGGCGATGACCTCGCCCTCGCGCACCGTGCTGCCGATGTCGACCCGGGGCTTCTGGTTGATGCAGGTGCCCTGGTTGGAGCGGCGGAACTTGGACAGGCGGTGCGTGGTGCTGCCGCGCTGGCCCTCGTAGTCGACGACCACGGTGTCGCCGGTGACGTCGACGACGGTGCCGTTGCCCTTGGCCAGGATCACCTCACCCGCGTCGCGGGCCGCGCGGCCCTCGACGCCGGTGCCGATGAACGGCGCGGTCGCCCGCAGGAGCGGGACGGCCTGGCGCTGCATGTTGGCGCCCATGAGCGCGCGGTTGGCGTCGTCGTGCTCGAGGAACGGGATGAGCGCGGTGGCCACCGACACGATCTGCTTCGGCGACACGTCCATGTAGTCGACCTCGTGCGGGTCGACGAACGCGAGCTCACCCCGACCGGCGCGCACGAGCACGCGGTCGTCGAGGAACCGGCCCTTGTCGTCGATGTTGGCGTTCGCCTGCGCGATGACGTAGCGGTCTTCGTCGTCGGCCGCGAGGTACTCGACCTCGTCGAGCGCGACGCCGTTCTTGATCCGGCGGTACGGCGTCTCGATGAAGCCGAACCGGTTGATGCGCGGCGTAGCTGGCGAGGTAGCCGATGAGGCCGATGTTCGGGCCTTCCGGCGTCTCGATCGGGCACATGCGGCCGTAGTGGCTCGGGTGCACGTCTCGCACCTCGAACCCGGCGCGCTCGACGCGACAGACCACCCGGCCCGAGGGCCGAGAGGCGGCGCTTGTGGGTGAGGCCGGCCAGCGGGTTGGTCTGGTCCATGAACTGGCTGAGCTGGCTGGAGCCGAAGAACTCCTTGATCGCCGCCACCACCGGGCGGATGTTGATCAGGGTCTGCGGCGTGATCGCCTCGACGTCCTGGGTGGTCATGCGCTCGCGCACGACCCGCTCCATGCGCGAGAGGCCGACGCGCACCTGGTTCTGGATGAGCTCGCCGACCGAGCGCACGCGGCGGTTGCCGAAGTGGTCGATGTCGTCGCGGGTAGTAGTCGGCGTCGTTGTTGTGGAGCTTCACGATGTACGACACCGTGGCGAGGATGTCGGCCTTCGACAGCTGGTAGTCGACGGGCCCGGCCTCGGGGTCGGCGTTGGGGATCGTGAGGTCGTACTTCTTGAGCGGGAGCTTGGCGTACTCGTCGCGCAGCTTCTTCGACACCTTGTGGCGCCCGACCTTGGCCATGTCGTAGCGCTTGGGGTTGAAGAAGAGGTTCTCGAGCAGCGCGCGCGCGGAGTCGGGCGTCGGCGGCTCGCCCGGGCGCAGCTTCCGGTAGATGTCGATGAACGCGGCGTCGGCGTCCTCGGTGTGGTCCTTCTCGAGCGTGTTGAGCATCGACTGGTAGGGGTTGCCCTGCGAGTCGGTGATGAGGTGCGCGAGCTCCTCGTTGGTGTCGCCGAAGCCGAGGGCCTTGAGCAGCACGGTGACCGGCTGCTTGCGCTTGCGGTCGATGCGGACGTAGACGATGTCCTTCTTGTCGACCTCGAACTCCAGCCACGCGCCGCGGCCGGGGATCATCTTGGCGTCGACGACGTCCTTCTCCGGCGACGTCTTGTCGGGGTTGATGCCGAAGTAGACGCCGGGCGAACGCACGAGCTGCGACACGACGATGCGCTCGGTGCCGTTGATGATGAACGTGCCGCGGTCGGTCATCATGGGGAAGTCGCCCATGAAGACGGTCTGCTCCTTGATCTCACCGGTGCCGGCGTTCATGAACCGGGCGGTGACGAACAGCGGGCGCGGGTAGGTCATGTCGCGCTCGCGGCACTCGTCCTCGGAGTACTTCGGCGGGTCGAAGATGTGGTCGGACAGCTCGAGCTTGAGCTGACCGGTGAAGTCCTCGATCGGCGAGATGTCGGAGAGGACCTCGGCGACACCCTGCTCGAGGAACCACAGGAAGGACTCGCGCTGCACCGCGATGAGATCGGGCAGCTGGAGCACTTCGCGGAGCTTGGAGAAGGAAAGGCGTTCGCGGGACGCGAGGGAAGCCAACGTCACTCCTGAGTGCTCAGAGGGAAGGGAACAGACGAGCGGTGATCGGGCTGCGGGCGCGCGAGCCGTGGGAACGGACTCAACGAGGGCACGGACGAGCAGACACGACTGTTGAACAGTCTATGGCCCGAGTTGTTCCCGTGCAAGAGCAGGAAAGGGCAGACCCGAAGGGGTCTGCGTGCTGGCGGCAGGATACGACGCCCCGCGCGGCGAGGTCAAGGTTCCCGGCAAGGTCTGTGCAGAAATCTGTACAGTTGTTGCATGGCCGCGACCGAGCGTCTGAGCGTCACCGAGGCGAGCCGGCGGGGCGTCGCCCGGCTGGTGGCCGACGCCGCCCACGGCACCGAGGTGGTGGTCGAGCGGCACGGGGCGCCGGTCGCCGCGGTGGTGGCGTACGACCGCTACACCGAGCTCGACGCAGCTGCGCGCCGACCTGCGCGACCTGGCGCTGGTGCTCGGCCGCGGGGCCGACGACGACGGCACCCGCCACTCCCTCGACGACGTCGTCGACGCCTTCGGCCGGGCTCGGCGCACCGGACGTGACGCGCGTCGTGCTGACCGATCCGGCGCTCGACGACCTGCGCCGGGCCGGGCCGGTCGCGGCGGCGCTGCTCCTCGGACGGCTCCGAGTGCTCGAGCAGGAGCCCGAGGCGGGCGCGCCGCTCGTCGACCGCCGCACCGGGTTCCGCGTGCTCGACGCGCTCGACGGCGATGCCCGCGTCGTCTTCGGCCTCGATCGCGCGGCACGGTCACCGTGCACGAGATCTGGGTCGACGGCGCCCGCTCCGACGGCGAGGCCTACGCCGAGGCGCTCGAGCGGGTGCGGGCGGCCGACCCGTCGGAGCAGGTCGGCAGCTGGCCCGTTCGGTGCAGCGCCTCGCCCGCCTCACCGGGGTGCGGCCCGGTGCCCAGCGACCGCCTGCGCGCACCCGTCCCCGACTGGCTCGCCGACGCGCTCGTGCGCGACGCCGGCCTGACGCGCCTCGCCGTCGCCGCGATGGACGCGACCACGGCGTTCGAGGCGTGGAACACTTCCGCACGCGAAGCATCGTCGCGAGTTGACCGTAACCACACGTATCGCGGAACCTCGAGATGCTGGGCAGCGGCCGACGTCACTTGAGGGTGACGGTGGCGCCGGCCTCTTCGAGCTGCGCCTTCGCCTTCGTCGGCGTCCTCCTTGGAGGCCTTCTCGAGGACGGGCTTGGGCGCGCCGTCGACGAGGTCCTTGGCCTCCTTCAGGCCGAGGCCCGCGACGATCGCCCGGACCTCCTTGATGACCTGGATCTTCTTGTCGCCGGCGGCACTCGAGGATGACGTCGAACTCGTCCTTCTCCTCGGCGCCCGCAGCCGCGGCCCTCGCCGCCACCGGCAGCCGGAGCCGCGGCGACCGCGACGGGAGCTGCGGCGGTCACGCCGAACTCCTCTTCGAACGCCTTGAGGAAGTCGTGACAGCTCGAAGCACGCGCGTCGAGTCTCGCATAGCACCACCGACCGCCGACGTCGAGGTCGGCGTGCCGCCGCGATGTCGTCGATCGGCACCGTCGGCGGTGAGGTCGACGCGAGCAGCGTGCGCAGCGTCGACGTCGCGCGCGGCGCGTCGGCCGTCGCGCAACGGATCGGGGTTGCGCGCGACGAGCACGACGTTGACACCTTCAGTCGGCGAGCTGGCGCGCGAACGATGCGCCGATGCCCTCCGACCCCCCGAGCACGACGGCCCACGGGCCGTAGCGCTCACGCAGCGTCAGTGGCCGCGTCGAGCTACTTGAGCTTGACGGTGGCGCCGGCCTCTTCGAGCTGCGCCTTCGCCTTCTCGGCGTCTTCCTTGGTGGCCTTCTCGAGGACGGGCTTGGGCGCGCCGTCGACGAGGTCCTTGGCCTCCTTCAGGCCGAGGCCCGCGACGATCGCCCGGACCTCCTTGATGACCTGGATCTTCTTGTCGCCGGCGGCCTCGAGGATGACGTCGAACTCGTCCTTCTCCTCGGCGCCCGCAGCTGCGGCGTCGCCGCCACCGGCGGCCGGGGCCGCGGCGACCGCGACGGGAGCTGCGGCGGTCACGCCGAACTCCTCTTCGAACGCCTTGAGGAAGTCGTTGAGCTCGAGGACGGTCATGTTCTTGAAGACGTCCAGCAGCTCAGGGGTGGTCAGGGTTGCCATGGGTTCTCTCTCTTTTCTCGGGTTACTCGGACTCGGTGGACTCGGCCTCGGCGGCGGGCTCCGCCTCGGCGGCCGGGGCATCCGCCTCGGCCTCGGCCGCAGGTGCGTCGTCGACGGGCGCGTCGTCTGCCGGCGCGTCCTCGACGCGGCGTCGTCGCGCGGGACCGGAGCGGCCTCGCCGCCGGCGACGCGCTGGTCGATGAGCGCCTGCACGCCGTAGGCGAAGTTGCGGGTGAACGCCTGGAACAGACCCGCGGCCCGGGTGAGCGGGGCCTGGAACACACCGGCGATCTGCGTGAGGATCACCTCACGCGACGGCAGGTCGGCCAGCGCCTCGATGTCGTTCGGCGTGATGACCCGCTCACCGAGCAGGCCGCCCTTCAGGACCAGGGCCTCGTGGCTCTTGCCGAACTCCCGCAGCGCCTTCGCCGCCGCGGCGGCGTCGCCGTGCACGAACGCGATCGCCACCGGGCCCTCGAACAGGCCGGTGATCTCGTCGAGACCGCGACCCTCGACGGCCCGACGGGCCAGCGTGTTCTTGAACACCTTGTACTGGGTGCCGCTCTGGCGCAGCGACGCGCGCAGCTCGGCCAGCTCGTGGACGGTCAGGCCCCGGTACTCGGTGAGCACCGCGGCGTCGGACTCGTCGAGCTTGGTGCGGATCTCGTCGACGACCGCGACCTTCTCGGGTCTCGCCATGCTGTTGCCTCTCGCAGAAATGGACAGGGACGTCGCCGCAGACACGCGGGACGTCCCGTCAGGAGCGAGAGCGCCTCGTCCGGCGGGGGCTTCCTCACACGGAGGGGCCCCCATTACCTCGAAGAGACCGGAGGTCTGTGGCAGATGAAATTGTCGTGGAGCGGAAGAGCGTACTACGACGCCGTGGCGACGTGCTCCTCGGCGTGCGTGACCGCCGGGTCGATCTTCACGCCGGGGCCCATGGTGGAGCTGGTGGTGACGGCCTTCAGGTAGCGGCCCTTCGCCGACGCGGGCTTGGCCCGGAGCAGCTCGTCGAGCACCGCGTGGTAGTTCTCGACCAGCGACGACGTGTCGAAGCTGGCCTTGCCGATCGGCACGTGCACGTTGCCGTAGCGGTCGGTGCGGTACTCGACCTTGCCCGCCTTGAACTCGCCGACGGTCTTGCCGACCTCGTTGGTCACGGTGCCGGTCTTCGGGTTGGGCATCAGTCCGCGCGGGCCGAGGGTGCGGCCGAGCTTGCCGACCTGGCCCATGAGGTCGGGCGTGGCGATGGCGACGTCGAAGTCGAGCATCCCGCCCTCGACCTGCGCGATGAGGTCGTCGGAGCCGACGAAGTCGGCACCCGCCTCCTGCGCCTCCCGCGCCGCGTCGCCCTGGGCGAACACGGCCACGCGCGCGCTCTTGCCGGTGCCGTTGGGCAGCGACACGGTGCCGCGGATCATCTGGTCGGCCTTGCGGGGGTCGACCCCGAGGCGGAACGCCGCTTCGACGGTCTCGTCGAACTTGCGGGTGGCCATCGACTTCACGAGGTCGAGGGCCTCGGTCGGTGCGAACACCTGCTCGCGGTCGTAGCGGCGCTGCGCGTCGACGGTCTTCTTGCCGGGCTTGCTCATGTGTCGCTCTCCTTCGAGGAAGCTCCCTCGGTGTGACCCGGATCCGGCGGCGAGGTCCTCGGCCGGGGGTGAACGGGAATCGCTAGCCGGCGATCTCGATCCCCATCGAACGCGCGGTGCCGGCCACCTGGGCGATGGCACCGTCGAGGTCGATGGCGTTGAGGTCGGGCATCTTGGTCTCGGCGATCTGGCGCACCTGCGCGCTCGTGACCTTGCCCGCCTTGTCGGTGCGCGGGTTCGCCGCGCCCTTCTCGATGCCCGCGGCCTGGCGCAGCAGGAACGGGGTGGGCGGCGTCTTGGTGACGAACGTGAACGACCGGTCCTCGAAGATCGAGATCTCCGCCGGGATCACCATGCCGCGCTGGTTCTCGGTCGCGGCGTTGTACGCCTTGCAGAAGTCCATGATGTTGATGCCGTGCGGACCGAGCGCGGTACCGACCGGCGGTGCCGGGGTCGCCTGGCCCGCCGGGATCTGGATCTTCACGATCGCCGCGAGCTTCTTCTTCGCCATCTCATTCGCTCTCTCTCTGCGAGCCGGGATACCCGGCTCGCGGCCGTTCGTTCGCTGGCGAGCTTCTCGCTCGCTCCGCTCGCTCGTGCGCCGCGCCGCCGGACGTTCCGGGGTCGGGTTCGCCGAGCACGTTCCTTCTTACAGCTTGGCCACCTGGCCGAGCTCGAGCTCCACCGGGGTCTCCCGGCCGAAGATGTTCACCAGCACGGTGAGCTTCGAGCGGGCGACGTCGATGTCGGAGATCACGCCGTTGAAGTCGGCGAACGGGCCGGTGGTGACCCGGACCTGCTCGCCCACCTCGAAGTCGAGGCGCGGCCGGGCGCGCTTCTCCACGCCGACCTCTTCCTTCTCGCCGGAGCCGAGGATGTTCTCGACCTCCTTGCGCGAGAGCGGCGTGGGTCGGGCGCCGTTGCCGACGAAGCCGGTGACACCCGGCGTGTTGCGCACGACGTACCAGGAGTCGTCGTCGAGGGCCATGCGCACCAGCAGGTAGCCGGGGAAGACCTTCTTCTGCACGACGACCTTGCGGCCGCCCTTGAACTCGATGACGTCCTCCATCGGGATGACGACCTCGAAGATCTGCTCCTCGACGTTCATCGAGCGCACGCGGCTGGCGAGGTTCTGCTTCACCTTGTTCTCGTAGCCCGCGTACGTGTGCACGACGAACCAGTCGCCGGGGCGCTCGTACGGGCTCGGCTCGCGCGGCGCGCGCTCCTCTTCCTCGTCGTCGTCGAGGACGTCGAGGAGCTCGGCGTCGGAGAGGTCGCCGGGCTCGGTGACCTCGACGATCTCGACCACCTCGACGACCTCGATCTCGTCGACGATCTCGTCGGCGATCGCGTTCTCGTCGGGCGCGTCGGTCGCGGACACGTCGACATCGGCTGGTTCGGGGAACACTGCAGTCATCAGGTGGCTCAATCGAAGAGGAACAGCACGAACTTCGAGGAGGCGTAGTCGAACCCGAAGATCAGGGCGGTCATCACGATCACGGCGATGAGCACGATGATCGTGGAGTTCACGACCTCCTTCTTGGTGGGCCACGCAACCTTGCGCAGCTCACCCTTCACCTCGCCCAGGTACTCCTTGGGCCCGATCTTCTCGCGCTTGGGCGCGGAGGACGGCGGGCGGCGCTTCCCGCCTTCGGACGCGGGCGACTTGGGCTTGTCGGTGCCCTGTTTCGCCATCATGCGCTTGGTCTGTCGGTTCATCGCCACGGCGGCGCCGTCCTCAGATCTCGGTCAAGTCGTCGTTCGCTGCAGGGCAGGAGGGACTCGAACCCCCAACCGCCGGTTTTGGAGACCGGTGCTCTACCAATTTGAGCTACTGCCCTCCGGGCGCGGTCGGGCCGGATGGCCAGGATAGCAGTGAGATCGGGAGCGGCCGCAGGCGAGCGGACGCCGGTCAGCTCGTCGCCGGCAGCGCCCGCCGTCGGGCGCGGTGGACGATCATCACCGTCGCCGCGGTGCCCGCGGCCACCGCCGCGCCACCGATGGCGCCGGCGTAGGCGAGCCGGCGCCCGTTGAGGATCGCCCGGCGCGCCTCCCGCTCACCGGCCTCCTCGAGCGCGGCGAGGGTCTGGGCCAGCAGACCCGGCGCGGGCTCGAGGTAGCGGGTGCGGAGGAGCTGGAGGCCCCGGAGCATCTTGCGGTAGCGGGCGAGCTCGGCCTGGCAACGCAGACAGCTCTCGATGTGGCGCTGCACCGACAGCTCGACGGCGGCGCCGCTGTCGACCGCTTCGGGCAGGATGCGCGCGACCTCGTCACACTGCACGGTCGTTCCTCCTCGGGTCGGCCTGCGACTCGTCGTAGAGGACGTCGCGCAGGCGCTTGCGCCCACGGTGCAGGCGCACCTTCGCCGCCGCCACCGAGATCCCGAGCTCCTCGGCGATCTCCTCGTGCGACAGGCCGTAGACGTCCTTCAGCACCACGAGCACCCGCAACTTGGGCGGGAGCAGTTCGACCGCACCGGCGAGACGCGCGAGCGCGGCCGACTGCTCGGCCGACTCCTCCGGCTGCGCCTCGATGCGGGTCTCGACCGGCTCCTCGAGCATGGCGTCGAGAGCATCGGCCCGGTTGCGCCGCCGACGCTTGACCGTGGTGTAGGCGGTGTTCGCGGTGATGCGGTACAGCCACGTGGTGAATTGCGCGTCACCACGAAAGCCGTCGAGACCCTTCCAGGCTCGGAGGTAGGTCTCCTGCACCACGTCGCGTGCGTCCTCCTCGTGGGCCGTGAGACGCAGCGCGAGCGTGTAGGTGTCGACGTAGGTCCGGCGGACCAGCTCGTCGAACGCCGGGCGGTCGCCGTCGCGGGCGGCGGTGACCAACCGGTCGAGCTCGTTCGGCTCCCTCGGCAGTTCGTTGGTGGTCATCTGTGACTCACCAGGACCGCGGAGGGTTACCAGAAGCCCGGATCAGCGGGTCTCCTTGTGGAGGGTGTGACGACGGTCGAAGCGGCAGTACTTCTTCATCTCGATCCGCTCGCGGTCGTTCGTCTTGTTCTTGATCGTGATGTAGTTGCGGCGCTTGCAGTCTTCGCACGCCAGGGTCACCTTGACCCGCTTGTCGCTCGCCATCTTGGAATCACTCCTGGACTTGCCGGTGGTAGCGGTGGCGGGACTCGAACCCGCGACGCCGCGATTATGAGCCGCGTGCTCTGACCAACTGAGCTACACCGCCGTGCACGGTTCCGGGCGGAACCGCAGAGCCCCCTTACGGACTTGAACCGTAGACCCCTTCCTTACCATGGAAGTGCTCTGCCGACTGAGCTAAGGGGGCGGAACGGAACAGGATAGCAACGCCGGGCGCCGCGGTACCTTGCCGGAGATGCAGGACGTGGTGATCCGGGCGGCGGAACGACGGGACGCCGACGGCATCCGCACCATCTACAACCACTACGTGAACGAGTCGACGACCCTCTTCGACATGGTGCCGCGCACCCTCGACGAGCAGGTGCAGTGGATCGACGAGCACTCCGGGGGCCATCCGGCGGTGGTCGCCGATCTCGACGGCGTGATCGTGGGGTTCGGGTCCCTGACCCCGTTCCGCTCGCGGCCCGCCTACAGCACCACCGTCGAGGACTCCGTCTACCTGCTCGAGGGGCACCAGGGTCGGGGCATCGGCCGGTTGGTGCTCGAGGAGCTGCTCCGCCTCGCGTCGGCCCACGGTTTCCACTCGGTGATCGCCCGCATCACGGGTGACAACGGTGCATCGATCGCACTCCACGCCGCCTGCGGGTTCGAGACCGTGGGCACCGAGCGGGAGGTGGGACGCAAGTTCGGCCAGTGGCTCGACGTGGTCGAGATGCAGCGGATGCTCTGAGTGGGCCGGGTTGGATTCGAACCAACGTAGCTTGCGCAGCAGGTTTACAGCCTGCCCCCTTTGTCCACTCGGGTACCGACCCGGGGCCGCGTAGAGTATCAGGCTGCCCTTTCCGGGCTCCCAGGAATCGACCCTCCGGAGACGAGCACATGCCCACGTTCGACGTCGTGTCCGAGCTCGACATGCAGGAGGTCCGCAACGCGGTCGACCAGGCCTCGCGGGAGATCTCCACGCGCTTCGACTTCAAGAACACCGGCAGCTCGATCGAGCTGAAGGAGAAGGAGATCGAACTCGCCACCGAGAGCGAGGGGCGACTCACCGCGCTCACGCAGGTCCTCGAGGAGAAGCTGGTCAAGCGCCAGGTGTCGCTCAAGGCGCTGGGCTACGGGAAGGTCGAGGAGGCGTCGAAGGGCACGGTCCGCCAGACGATCACCCTCAACGTCGGGATCTCCACCGACAAGGCCAAGGAGATCGGCAAGTTCATCAAGGAGCTCGGGCTCAAGGGCGTGTCGCACCAGATCCAGGGCGACCAGCTCCGCGTGAGCGGCAAGAAGCGTGACGACCTCCAGTCCGCGATCGCGGCGATGAAGGAGCACGACTTCGCCGTCCCCCTCCAGTTCACCAATTTCCGGGACTGAATTCCCCCGTCGCCACCTGACGCGTTCGCGTCGCGGCAGTGCGCGCGGGAACGTGCGCGGCATATGGTGACGCGCCTCGACCCAGGCGCGCAGTGGGAGTGGGGGGACTCGATTGCTGGGGATGATCGCGCGGCGTCTTCTGAGCCTGATCCCCGTGCTCCTCGTCGTGACGTTCGTCGTCTTCATGCTCGTGGAGCTCGTCCCCGGCGACGCCGCGCAGAGCGTCGCCGGCGGCGCCAACGCCACGCCGGAGAAGATCGCCGAGGTGCGCGCCGACCTCGGCCTCGACCGCCCGGTGCTGGAGCGCTACGTCAACTGGCTCGGCGACGCGGTGCAGCTCGACTTCGGCAAGTCGTACGCCTCCTACAACAACGTGGCGGCACCGTCGGTCGCCGAGGAGATCGAGGAGCGGATCCCGGTCTCGCTCGGACTCGCGCTCGCGGGGCTGTTCGTGGCCATCGTCGCCGGCATCCCGCTCGGCATCCTCGCCGGCATGCGCCCCGGCGGCGTGGTGGACCGGCTGAGCGTCACCGGGACCAGCTTCGGGCTCGCGATCCCCAACTTCGTGCTCGCCTTCTTCCTCATCCAGGTGTTCGCACTGTCGCTCGGCTGGTTCCCCGCGCAGGGATACACGAAGTTCTCCGACGACCCGGGCGCGTGGTTGGAGTCGATCACCTTGCCCGCGATCGCCCTCGGCGTGATCGCCGCGGCATCGGTCGCGCGCCAGACCCGCGCCGCGCTGATCGACGTGCTGCAGTCGAACTACGTGCGCACCGCGTTCGCGGTGGGCACGGGGACGCGACGAACGGTCGTGAAGTACGCGTTCAAGAACGCGGTCGATCCCGACGGTCACCGTCCTCGGGCTGCAGCTCGCCGCGCCTCATCGGCGGGGTGGTGATCATCGAACAGGTCTTCGTCATCCCGGGCCTCGGCACCTACATGCTGCGCGGCGCTGAGCCTGCCCGACGTGCCCGTGATCCAGGCGGTCACGATCACGTTCGTCCTGATCTACGTGACGCTGAACCTGATCGTCGACATCAGCTACGGCTACCTCAATCCCCGGGTGCGGACGTCGTGAGCGACGGCGTTCGGTCAGGGTCCGCTCGCGGGCGACATCGATCCCAGCCCGCAGCTGGTCGAGGACGCGGGCATCGCGCTCGACGAGGGCGCGGTCGCCACCCGCACGCCGAGCCCTTGGCGGCGTGCAGGCAAGCGCATCCTGCGCGACAAGCCCGCGGTCGTCGCCCTCGCCTTCCTGCTGCTGATCATCTTCATGGCCGTGTTCGCGCCGCTGATCGCGCCGCACGATCCCGACGCGATCCCCGTCGGTGGCGTTCCGTTCGAGACACCGAGCCTCGACCATCCGTTCGGCACCGACCACAACGGACGCGACACCTTCAGCCGCGTCGTCTACGGCGCCCGGGTGTCGTTGCGCTCCGGGTTCCAGATCGTCGGCCTCGCGCTCCTCGTCGCGGTACCGCTCGGGCTGCTCGCCGGGTTCCGGGGCGGCGGCACCGACGTGACCCTCATGCGGATCATGGACGGCCTCGCCAGCTTCCCGCCGCTCGTGCTCGCGCTCGCGGTCGCCGGCGCGCTCGGCGCCGACCTCCAGAACGCGATCCTCGCCATCTCGCTCGTGATGATCCCCGGCTTCGCGCGCCTGACGTGCGGCAGACGCTGGCGGTGCGCGAGGAGACGTTCGTCGAAGCGTCGCACTCGATGGGCACCAAGCCGGGGCGCATCCGGCGCAAGCGCGTGCTCCCCGAACGTCGCGTCGCCGCTCATCGTCGCGGTGTCGCTGGCCATCGGCTTCGCGCTCATCGCCGAGGCGCAGCTCAGCCTGCTCGGCTACGGGGTGCAGCGGCCGACATCGAGCTGGGGCGGCATGATCCAGGACGCCCGCCTGTACCTCAGCGAGCACCCGTGGCAGGTGTACGTCCCGAGCCTGGCGTTGGTGGTCACCATCCTCGCGTTCAACACCCTGGGCGACGGCGTCCGCGACGCGCTCGGCCTCGGACTGCCGAAGGGCAAGCAGCGCATCAAAGGCCGCCTCGGCATCACCACCGTCACCCGTCCGACGGACCAGGCGCCCCCGCCCGACACCGACCGGCTGCTCGAGGTCAGTGACCTGTCGGTCGAGTTCCTCACCGACACCGGCGCGGCGACGGTGGTCGACCACGTGAGCTTCGGCGTCGACGCGGGCGAGGTCGTCGCGCTCGTCGGCGAGTCGGGCTCGGGCAAGACGGTCTCGTCGCTCGCGGTGATGCGACTGGTGGCGTCGCCGCCCGGTCGCATCACCAGTGGATCGGTCGTGTTCGAGGGTCGCGACCTGCTGTCGCTGTCGTTCAACGAGCTGCGCGAGGTGCGCGGCGAACAGATCGCGATGGCGTTCCAGGACCCGATGACGAGCCTCAACCCCGCGTTCACCATCGGCACCCAGCTGGTCGACACCATCCGGCTCCACCGCACGATGAGCAAGTCGGCGGCGCGAACGCGTGCCCGCGAACTGCTCGAGCTGGTGGGCATCCCCGACCCGGACCGGCGCCTCGGCGACTACCCGCACCAGCTCTCGGGCGGCATGCGCCAGCGTGCGCTGCTCGCGCTCGCGCTGTCGTGCGAACCACGACTGCTCATCGCCGACGAGCCGACCACCGCACTCGACGTCACCGTGCAGGCGCAGATCCTCGACCTGCTGCGGTCGCTCCAGGAGCGAACTCGGGATGGCGGTGATCTTCGTGACCCACGACCTCGGCGTCGTCGCCGACCTCTGCTCGCGCGTGCATCGTCATGTACGCGGGCCAGGTCGTCGAAGAGGCGACCGTCGAAGAGCTGTTCGCGCACCCGCGCCACCCCTACACCGAGGGCCTGCTCGCCGCGATCCCGCAGACCGCCACGTCCGGCGAGCGACTGGCGTCGATCCCGGGCGTCGTCCCCACCGCCACCGCGATGCCCACCGGCTGCCGCTTCCACCCCCGCTGCCCGTACGCGACACCCGAGTGCGAGACCATCCCGGTGGAGCTCACGACGGTGTCCGACGGCCACCGCGCGCGCTGCATCCGCGTCGCGGAGCTCACGCTCGAGGGTGCGCGATGACCGAGGCCACCGCCGGCACCACACCGGTCGCCACCGGCGCGCTGCTGTCGGGGAGTGGCGTCACCAAGCACTTCCCGATCCGGCGGGGCGTCCTCCGGCGCACGGTCGGTCACGTGCGCGCGGTCGACGGCGTCGACCTCACCGTCGAACCCGGCCAGACCGTCGGCCTGGTCGGCGAATCGGGTTCGGGGAAGTCGACGCTCGGCCGCGTGCTCCTCCGCCTCCTCGACCCCACGGCGGGCAAGATCATGTTCGACGGCGCCGACATCACCAAGGTCCCGTCGCGCCAGATGCGCGAGCGCCGCCGCGGCATGCAGCTCGTGTTCCAGGATCCGTTCTCGTCGTTCGACCCGTTGGCGACGATCGCCGACAGCCTGGCCGAGCCGATGCGCAACTACCTCGACCTCGACAAGAAGCAGCGGGAAGAGAAGGTGTGCGACCTCATGCGCACCGTGAGCCTCGACCCCGACCACCGCAACCGCTACCCCCGCGAGTTCTCGGGCGGCCAGCTGCAGCGCATCGCCATCGCGCGTGCGCTCGCGCTCTCCCCGAAGCTGCTCGTGCTCGACGAGCCCGTCAGCAGCCTCGACGTGTCGATCCAGGCCGACATCATCAACCTGCTCGGCGACCTCCAGGACGAGCTCGGCGTCGCCTACCTCTTCATCGCCCACGACCTCGCGCTGGTCCGCCACGTCAGCGACCGCATCGCGGTGATGTACCTCGGCCGCATCGTCGAGCAGGGTCCCGCCGACGAGGTGTACGAGCGTCCGAAGCACCCCTACACCGAGGCGTTGCTCTCGGCGATCCCGATGCCGAACCCGCAACGCCAGCGCGAGCGCGAGCGCATCGTCCTGCAGGGCGACATCCCGTCGCCGGCCGCGCCGCCCTCCGGATGTCGCTTCCACACCCGGTGTCGCTATGCCTTCGAGCCGTGCGCCAGCGTCGATCCGCCCGAGTTGACGACCCCCGACGGCACCGTCGTCGCGTGCCATCTGCACACCGCCTCACATCCTGGCGGCCCGGCCCTCGCGGGCATGACGGTCCTGGGTCAGTCCCGCGCGAATTGGGACGAAGACCGAAGCTAGGGTTCCGCGTTCCTGAGCCGGGTCTGGAGGGGTCCGGCGCTGCGCAGCACTTGGGGGAACGACACATGGCACGACGTCGCACGGCGCGCGGGCTGGTCCTCGCACTCACCGTCGGGGTGATCCTCGGCGCCTTGTTCACCGGGCCGCTCACCTCGGCCGGCGCGCAGTCCAGCGGCGGCTCGGGCGGCGTGCTCCGGATCCCCTACGACCTCACCGCGTTCGGTGGGGCCCGCTGGGATCCGACCACCCCGACCAACCCCGACATCTGGTACGCGCAGCGGTGGATCTACGACTCGCTGATGCGCCAGAACCCCGACGGCAGCTACTCGCCCGGCCTGGCCAAGTCGGCCACGGCCACCGACCCGCAGACGATCGTCGTCGAGCTCAAGCCGGGCATCAAGTTCTCCGACGGCACCCCGCTCGACGCCGAAGCGGTGAAGTTCAGCATCGAGCGCACCATCGCGGCGAAGAACGTCGGGTCGGTGCGCGCCGAGCTCAACGAAGTGGAGAACATCACCGTCGACAGCCCGACCAAGCTCACGATCAAGTTGAAGACGCCGATCGCGGGACAGTTCTACAACCTGCTGTCGCAGGGCGAGACCTACGTCGTGTCGCCCACCGCGGTGAACAGCGGGACGCCACTCGACGCGAAGCCGGTGGGCGCGGGACCGTTCCTCCTCGACTCGTACACCCCTGAGGGCAAGGCCGTCTTCAAGAAGAACCCGAACTACTTCGAGAAGGACAAGATCAAGCTCAAGCAGGTCGAGCTGATCCAGACCACCTCGTCGGGCATCGACCCGCAGGCGGTGCCCAACTCGCTGCTCGACGGCATCACCAACGCCGCGCAGCTGCAGGGCCTGACCGGGAGCGAGCAGCTCACGAGCGGCGGGCTCAAGCTCGACATCAAGCCGAGCGAGACCACCGCGATCTACGCCGCGCTGTGCAAGAGCAAGCCCCCGTTCGACAACCTGAAGGTGCGCCAGGCGATCAACTACGCGATCGACCGCGACCAGATCAACCAGCTGCTCTACCAGGGCACCAGCCAGCCGATGTGGGGCGACTGGACCACCGAGAGCGCCTACTTCAACCCGAAGAACGACAAGCTCTACGCCTACAACCCGAAGAAGGCGAAGAAGCTGCTGAAGGAGGCCGGGGTCGAGAACCTCACCTACGACCTGATGAGCAACTCCACGCCCGACACCACGCGGGTGGGCGAGATCATGAAGGAGCAGATGGCCGAGGCGGGCATCACGGTGAACCTGACCAACACGACGAACATCGTGCAGGAGTTCTTCACCGACCAGAAGTGGCCGTCGGCGCTGATCCCGCTGCGGCGTGCGGGCCTCGACAAGGTGACCCGCAACCTCGCGCCGGGCAGCATCGGCGACACCTGCGGCTACGACGACGCCACGCTCAACGGCTACATCGCCAAGCTGAAGGAGCTGGGCGCGGGCTCGAAGGAGTACACGAAGACCTGGCAGGACATGGAGGGCTACATCGTCAAGAACGCCCTCCACCAGTTCATCATCTGGTCGCCGGCCGTGAACGCGTACAACCCGAAGGAGGTCACGAAGGTCGCCTACGCGCCCGACGTGCTCGGGCAGCTGCGCATCGACGCCTTCAAGACCCAGGTCAAGGGCTGAACGCTCGTCGCGCGCGCCAGCGGTCAGACCGTGCGGATGCTGAGATGGCTCAGACGGTCTGACTGCTGCGCAGGCGCCGCACACGCTCGGCGGTCGGCGGGTGCGAGCTCCACAGGTTGGCGAACTCGACCTTGCGGCCGCTCAGCGGGTTGACGATGTACGCCTGCGCTTGCGCGGGATTGATGTCCATCGGGCGCTGCTTCACGTAGGCCTCGATCTTCTCGAGCGCCCGGGCGAGCGGTTCGCCGTCGTGCAGGAGGTGCGCGCCGCTGGCGTCGGCCTGGAACTCACGGCTCCGCGACAGCGCCATCTGCATCATCATCGCGGCGATCGGAGCGAGGATCATCATGGCGAGCGCGCCGAACGCGTTGCCGCCGTCGCGGTCGTTCCCGCCACCGCCTCCGAAGATCGCACCCCACATCGCCATGCGAGCGGCGAACGTGATGCCGAGTGCGACCGCGGCCGCCACCGACGTGATGAGGATGTCGCGGTTCTCCACGTGCGAGAGCTCGTGCGCGAGCACGCCCCGCAGCTCGTCACGGTCGAGGACCTGCAGGATTCCCTGCGTCACGCAGACCGCGGCGTGGTGTGGATTGCGCCCGGTCGCGAACGCGTTGGGTTGCAGCTCGGGCGACACGTAGAGCTTGGGCATCGGCATGCCCGACTTCTGCGTGAGCTCTTCGACGATCGCGTAGACCTCGGGGAGCTCCTCGCGGGTGACGGGCTTCGCTCGCGCCGCCTTGATCGCGAGGCTGTCGCTGAACCAGTAGGAGCCGCCCACGAACATCAGGCCGAGGGCGAGCCCGATCACGATCCCGGTGCTACCGCCGATGGCGCCGCCGACGAGCATGAACAGGGCGCCGAGCGCGGCGAGCAGGGCTGCGGTCTTCAGTGCGTTGCGCATCTCGTTCCACCTCGTGGGTCCCGGGGGAGGACCCGATGTCGGTGCAACGCTACGAGCGGCGTCCTCGTTCCCGGGCGCCGACTTCTCAGCGAACGCTCAGTCGTAGTAGCCGCTGTGGAAGTAGACGCAGGGGACGCCCTCGGAGCGGAACATGGCCACGTTGCGGCGGTCGTCCTCGAAGGCGAGGCGCAGCTCGAAGCCGTAGTTGCGCAGGTCCCACACCGAGGCCTGCTTGAAGTCGCGGGCCATGTCGTAGTCGCCCCACGGCCGCATGAGCAGGACGTCCCACCGGATGCGGTAGCGGCGGAGCCACGCCTCGGTGAGGTGGTGCACCCGTTCGGGCCGGGCGGTGAGCAGCACGATGCGGAGCTCGGGATCGAGCAGGTCGAGGAGGACCTTCATCTCCTCGATGACGGGGTCGTCGCCGCACGCCTCGAAGAACGCGTCCCAGTTGCGGCGCGGCGCCTCGAGGTAGTGCTGACGGCTGACCGCGTCGGAGAGCACGCCGTCGATGTCGACGACGACGGCGGGACCGGGTTCGACTTCGCCGTCGTGCCAGGTCCAGTGATCGGGGACGTAGCCCGCCCCGGGGTACAGCGACACCGCCGGTCCGACCTCTCAGTCCTCGTCGGTGGCCGTGGCCAGGTAGCGCGCCTTGATGCCCTCGACCACCGAGGGATCGGCGAGCGTGGTGGTGTCACCGAGCGCCTGGTCTTCGGCGACGTCGCGCAGCAGCCGGCGCATGATCTTGCCCGAGCGAGTCTTCGGCAGGTCCTCGGTGAACAACACCGTCTTCGGCTTGGCGATCGGACCGATGGTGTGCGCCACGTGCTCGCGCAGCGACAGCACGAGATGGTCGTCGGCTTCGTTCCCGGCGCGCAGGATCACGAACGCGCTGATCGCCTGACCGGTCGTGGCGTCCTTCGTGCCGACGACCGCGGCCTCGGCGACCGCGGGGTGACCGACCAGCGCGTGCTCGACCTCGGCGGTCGAGATGTTGTGTCCGGAGACGAGCATGACGTCGTCGACCCGGCCGAGCAGCCAGAAGTCGCCGTCGTCGTCGCGCTTGGCGCCGTCGCCCGCGAAGTAGCGAGCCGTCGAAGCGGCTCCAGTACGTGTCGCGGTAGCGCTCGGGATCGCCCCACACGCCGCGCAGCATCGACGGCCACGGGCGGGTGAGCACGAGGTAGCCCCCACCCGGGATGCCCACCGACGCGCCGGCGTCGTCGACGATGTCGGCGCCGATGCCCGGGAGCGGAAGGGTGGCGCTGCCCGGCTTCAGCGTGGTGACGCCGGGGAGCGGGCTGATCATGATGGCGCCGGTCTCGGTCTGCCACCACGTGTCGACGATCGGGCACCGTCCGCCGCCGATGTGCTCCCAGTACCAGACCCACGCCTCGGGGTTGATCGGCTCACCGACGCTGCCGAGCAGCCGCAGCGACGACAGGTCGCGGCCCTCGGGGAACTCGGAGCCCCACTTCATGAACGTGCGGATCGCGGTGGGCGCGGTGTAGAGGATGGTGACGCCGTACTTCTCGACGATCTGCCAGAGCCGGTCCTTGTCCGGGTGGTCGGGCGTGCCCTCGTAGAGCACGCCGGTGGCGCCGTTCATCAGCGGTCCGTAGACGATGTACGAGTGACCGGTGACCCAGCCGACGTCGGCCGCGCACCAGTACACGTCGGTGTCGGGCCGCAGGTCGAACACGTGCTGGTGCGTCCACGCCACCTGGGTGAGGTAGCCGCCGGTCGTGTGCATGATGCCCTTGGGCCGCGCGGTGGTGCCGCTCGTGTAGAGCAGGTAGAGGAGGTCCTCGCTGTCCATCGGTTCCGGCGGGCACTCGGCGGACTGCGCGGGCACGAGGTCGTGCCACCAGACGTCGCGACCGTCGATCATCTCGACGTCCTGCTCGGTGCGCCGGAGCACGAGCACCTTCTCGATGGTGGGGCACTCGAGCACGGCGGTGTCGGCGGTCTCCTTCAGCGGCACGATGCTGCCCCGGCGCCACGCGCCGTCGCCGGTGATGAGCACCTTGGCGCCGGCGTCCTGGATGCGGTCGCGCAGCGAGTCGGACGAGAAGCCGCCGAACACCACCGAGTGGGCAGCACCGATGCGCGCGCACGCGAGCAGCGCCATCGGCAGCTCGGGCACCATGCCCAGGTAGATGTTGACCCGGTCGCCCTTCTCGACGCCGAGGGACTTCGAGCGCGTTGGCGAGCTGCGAGACGTCGCGCAGGAGGTCGGCGTAGGTGATGGTGCGGGTGTCGCCGGGCTCGCCCTCCCAGTGGTAGGCGACCTTGTCGCCGCGGCCGGCGTCGACGTGGCGGTCGAGGCAGTTGTACGACGCGTTGAGCTTCCCGCCGAGGAACCACTTGGCGAACGGCAGGTCCCACTCGAGCACCGTGTGCCAGGGCTCGAACCAGTCGAGGAGCTCGCCCGCCTGCTTCGCCCAGAACGCCTCGGGGTCGGCGTCGGCCTCGGCGTAGACGTCGGTGCTGGCGATGCGAGCCTGCGCGGTGAAGGTCGGCGGGCGGTGGGAACGTGCGGCCCTCGGCGAGCAGCGACTCGATCGTGTCCGACTTCTCCGCCATCACGAACCCCCTCGATCGGTCGTACCAGCGATGGTCACCCTACCCAAGCGAGTCGTGCGCTACGTGTCGAAGACGAGCACGCGGTGGGCGCCGAGGCCGGCGGGATCGAGCGAGCGCCGCGCCCTCGGTGACCCGGCTGCGGTGGCGGACGGCCTCGAGGTCGCCGATGTGGGCGCGGGCGTCCCACTCGTCGCGCGCCTCGGCGACGAGGTCGTCGACACCGAGCTCGGTCAGCCACTCGGCCTGGGTGACGTCGACGCTCGAGGTGGAACCCGACCCGCTTCGCCGCGTGCACGAGGTACTCGTAGCGGCACGTCGATGGTGATGTCCTGCTCACCGGGCGCGCCCAGCGGCGGTGCGCCCCGGCCGTGGTCACGGTAGGTGCGCAACCACCCGGTTTCGCCCCGCGCGATGAGCTCGGCGCCGGTCGCCACGTAGTCGACGACCACCAGCCGACCGCGTCGCAGCGCGCCCGCGCACGTCGCGCAGCCAGCCGGCCAACGCCGTGGGCACCGGGACGCGCGCACCGTCGGGCGGATCGGTCACGACCAGGTCGGCTTCGGCCGCGAGCTCGCTCGTCGCGGGAACGACGCTCTCGACGAGCGCCTCGCCGTCGACCGCGACCCGCACCTCCCACCACGTGCCGTCACGCCGCTCGACGACGCGGAACGGCAGGTTGTCGAGCAGCTCGTTGGCGAGCACCACCCCGTCGAGCGGCACCGCGGGCAGGTCGTCGAGCGCGGTGACGATCGGGCCCATGCCGGTGACCGGCATCGGCGCGTCCTCGTCGTCGCGCACGATCGGGCCCGAGCGCGTCCTCGAACGGCTCGACGGTGAGCAGGTCGCGCTGCGCGGCGCGCAGGCCGGGCGAGCGCTCGACCAGGACGTAGCGCAGCGCGGTCGCGCACGCCGGGCGCGGCCGCGAGCACGTCGGCCGCGAGCCGGCCGCGGCCGGCGCCGGCTTCGATCACGAGGAAGGGATCGGGCGCGCCGGCCGTCCGCCACCAGCCGTCGAGCGCACGCGCGACGAGCGCGCCGAACAGCGGGCCCACCTCGGGGCTGGTGACGAAGTCCCGTCCCGCGCGCCCGGCACCCCGCGCCCGGGTGAAGAACCCGCCCTCGCCGTAGAGCGCGAGCTCCACGAACGCGTCGAACCCGATCGGCCCCTCCCGCCCGATCCGCTCGACGATCTCCTCGTACGCAGACCCTGTTTCGGCGCCACTGGACGGCGATTATCGCCGTCGAACGGCGCCAAAACGTGAAGCGGGCGTCAGATCGGGAAGGCGAGCTCGCCGATGCGGGCGACGAGCTGCGGGTAGATGCCGACGACGACGGTGACGGCCACGCAGAGCCCGATGGCGACGGTGAGCGCGGCGGGGATCGGCCTGGGTGTGGTCTGGGCCTCGGGCGCCGGGTCGTGGAACCACATCTTGCGGGCGACCCCGGCGTAGTAGAAGAACGCGACCACCGAACCGAGCGCGGCGATGACCCCGAGGGTGATCGCCGACGGCGAGTTGGCGTCGAGCACCGCGCGGAACATCACGAACTTGGCGAACCAGCCTGCGAACGGTGGGATGCCGGCGAGCGAGAACAGGAAGATGGTGAGCGTGATCGCGAGGCCCGGGCCCGTCTTGCCGAGCCCGGCGTAGGTGTCGATCTCGGCGCTGCCCGTGCGCCGCGCCACCGCGATGACCACCGCGAACGCACCGAGGTTCATCGCCGCGTAGATGAACAGGTAGATGAGCACCGCTTCGAACGACACGCGTGCCGCACCGCCGTCGCCCGCCACCGCCAGCGGCACGAGGATGAAGCCGCCCTGCGCGATCGACGAGTAGGCGAGCATGCGGACGATGTTGGTCTGGCGCAGCGCGACCAGGTTGCCGAAGATGATCGACGCCGCCGCCAGCACCCACAGCACCGGCTCCCACGAGTCCTGCGACGGGAAGAACCCGTAGCGGATGATCGTGAGCAGCGCCACGAACCCGCCGGCCTTCGACGCGGTGGACAGGAACGCGGTGACCGGTGTGGGCGCGCCCTCGTAGGTGTCGGGCGTCCAGAAGTGGAACGGCACCGCGCTCACCTTGAACGCGAAGCCGGCGATGGTCAGGAAGATCGCCACGCCGAGCAGCGTCGACGTGCCGTGCACGATGATGTGCCGGCGGATGTCGACGAGCAGCGTGGAGCCGCCGGTCTCGCCGAACACGATCGACATGCCGTAGAGCATGATCGCCGACGACAGCACGCCGATGATGAAGTACTTGATCATCGCCTCGTTCGACTTCGAGTCGTGCTTGCGCCAACCCGCGAGGACGAACGTGGGGATCGTGATCGTCTCCAGCGCCACGAAGATGGAGATCAGGTCGCGCGCCGACGCCATCGCCATCATGCCGAGCACCGACGTGAGCATCAGGAAGTAGAACTCGGCCTGGTGGTAGTCGCCGTCGGAGATGTAGTCGGACGACATCAGCAGCACGACGTAGGTGACCACCAGGAAGAAGCCCTGGAACGCGAGCGCGTAGGCGTCGACCACGAACGCGCCGCCGAACATCACGCGGTCGGTGCCGTCGGCGGCGAGCGTGATGACGGGGATGAGCGCGGCGAGCACGCCGACCGACGCGATCCGCGAGCTCGTGAAGCGCGAGCGGTCGGGCCAGATCAGGTCGACGATCAGGACGACGAGGATCGTCGCGGTGAGGACGAGCTCCGGCGCGATCGCGTGGAAGTCGACGTGCGGGTTCACCTACAGCGCCCTCGAGAGCCCGTTGACCAGGTGGGTCACCGGGAGGTCGGTCATCTTGAACAGCAGCTGCGGGTAGAGGCCGAGGGCGACGATGAGGAGCAGGAGCGGTGCCCACGCGACCCACTCCGACACGTGGACGTCGTGGATGTGGGCGTGCTCGAACTCGGGCTTGACCTTGCCCATCGCCACCCGCTGGAACATCCAGAGCAGGTACCCGGCGGCGAGCACGGTGCCGACCGCCGCGATCACCATGTAGACGCGGAACGTGGTGAGCGTGCCGTCGAGACCGCCCCACAGCCCGAACGGCAGCTTCGGCTCGTAGGCCGAGAGGATCGCCGGGAACTCGCCCCAGAACCCGGCGAGACCGGGCAGGCCGAGCGACGCCATGGCCGAGAAGCCCAGCAGCCAGCCGAGGTGGGGCGCCTGGGTGAGGACACCGCCGAGGCGGCTCATCTCGCGGGTGCCGTAGCGCTCCTGGATCGACCCGGCGAGGAAGAAGAGCATGCCGGTGATCAGACCGTGCGCCACCATGCCGAAGATGGCGGCGTTGATGCCGAAGTCGGTGAGGGTCGCGATGCCGAGCATCACGAAGCCCATGTGCGCGACCGACGAGAACGCGATGAGCCGTTTCATGTCGCGTTGCGCGAGACAGCACAACGCGCCGTAGATGATGCCGATCGACGGCGAGCAGGCCGATCCACGGTGCCCACGACTGCGCCGCGCTCGGCAGCATCGGCAGCGCGATGCGGATGAAGCCGTAGGTGCCGAGCTTCAGCATGATCGCGGCCAGCAGCACCGAGCCGACCGTCGGCGCTTCGGTGTGCGCGTCGGGCAGCCAGGTGTGGAACGGGAACATCGGCACCTTGATCGCGAAGCCGAGGAACATGCCGCCGAACACGAGCAGCTGCGTGCCGTGCACGATGCCGTCGCCGTGCAGGCGCGTGAGCGTGACCATGTCGAAGGTGTGCACCTTCGACAGGAAGAACAGCGCCAGGAAGCTCAGCAGCATGAGCGCCGAGCCGAACAGCGTGAAGAGGAAGAACTTGATCGACGCGTACTCGCGGTTGGGACCGCCCCACACGCCGATCATGAAGAACATCGGGAGCAGGACCACCTCGAAGAAGATGAAGAAGAGGATGAGGTCCTGGGCGACGAACGTGCCGATCATGCCCGTCTCGAGCAGCAGGATCAGCGCGAGGAACGCCTTCGGGTTGTGCGGCTCGGGGAAGTGGTTCCAGGAGTAGATGACGCAGCAGACCGTCACCAGCATCGTGAGCAGCACGAGCGGCAGCGAGATGCCGTCGATGCCCACGTGGTAGCGGCTGTGGATCACGTCGATCCACTTCTCGTTGGCCGTGAACTGGAGACCACCGTCGTCGAGGTTGAAGTTCGCGAGGATCCCGATGCCGACCGCGCCGGTCAGCAACGTGGTCAGCAGCGCGACCGCCTTGATGAGGTTCTCCTCGGCCTTCGGGATCAACAGCACGATCACCATGCCGACGATGGGGATGAACACCGCCAGCGTCAGGGCCCAGTTGTCGAACCAGTCCATTGGAACGATTCCCCTCGGATCAGGTGTTTGCGAGTAGCAGGAAGAGGCTCAGGAGCCCCACCGCACCGAACAGCAACAATGCGTAGCGCTGGACACGCCCCGACTGCAGGTAGCGCAGGAGCCCGCCGCTCTCGCCGGTGATCTCGGCCACGCCGTTCACCGCGCCGTCGACTCCGCGCTGGTCCAGCTTCTCGTAGGTGAAATTGCCCGACGATCTTGGCGCCCTTGCCGGCGCCGTTGACGACCGCGTCGATGACGTGCTGGTTGACCCAGTACGACGCGCGGGCGATGCGGTCCTGCGATGCCGGCCACGATCACGTTCTCGTAGAGGGCGTCGAGGTAGTACTTGTTGAGGAGGAACTGGTAGCCCGCGTGCGCGGCCTTGTTCCGCTTGGTGAGATCCTTCAACGCACCCAGCTCCTCACGCTTGAAGCAGAAGTAGGCGGCGACGCCGATGCCGAGCGCGGCGATCGACAGCGAGATGATCGCGGTCGGGTAGTCGAACTCGGGGTGCACGAGCTCGGGGAACGCCACGCGGGGTTCCACCCACTCGGCGAACTTCTCCACGTGGATGGCGGCGGCGTTGAGGAAGCCGGCGAGCAGCGCGAACACCGACAGGATGATCAACGGGACGGTGATCACCTTCGGCGACTCGTGCGGCTGGCCGTGGCCGCGGTACTCACCGAAGAAGGTGAGGTAGACGCACCGCGTCATGTAGGCGGCGGTGAGGAACGCACCGACGAGGCCGACGATCATGAAGACGTCGTAGTTCGACTTGCCGGCGGTCAGCAGGATCTCGTCCTTCGACCAGAAGCCGGCGAAGGGGAAGATGCCGGCCAGCGCGAGCGTGCCCACCATGAAGGTCCAGAAGGTGACCGGCATGTACTTGCGCAGGCCGCCCATGTCCTTCTTCATGTCGAAGGAGTGGTGCGAGCCCGAGTGGCTCACCGACCCCGCGCCCAGGAACAGCAGCGCCTTGAAGAAGGCGTGGGTGAAGAGGTGGAACACCGCCGCCACCCAGGCGCCGGCACCGAGCGCCATCACCATGTAGCCGAGCTGCGAGATGGTGGAGTACGCGAGGACCTTCTTGATGTCGTCCTGCACGAACGCGAGCAGCGCCCCGATGATGATGGTGATCCCGCCGATCAGCACCATCAGGTTCACGCCGCCGGCGGCGATCGAGAACCCGTTGAAGAACACCGGGTAGAGCCGGGCGACGAGGTACACACCCGCGACGACCATGGTGGCGGCGTGGATGAGCGCGGAGACCGGCGTGGGGCCGGCCATGGCGTCGGGCAGCCAGGTGTGGAGCGGGAACTGACCGCTCTTGCCGATGACACCGATGAAGAGGCACACCGCCGCCGCGAGCAGCGCGGCGTGGTCGGCATGAGGAGTCAGTGCGTACGCGTTGCTCCGACCGATGTCGAAGCTGCCGACGGTGAAGTACAGGATGATGATGCCGATCATCAGCCCGATGTCGCCGGTGCGGGTGGTGAGGAACGCCTTCGAGCGCGGCGCGGCTGTTCGCGCCCTCTTCCCACCAGTGGCCGATCAGCGCGAACGAGCAGAGACCGACGCCTTCCCACCCGAGCAGGACCTGCAGCGTGTTGTCGGCGACGACGAGCGTGAGCATCGCCGCGGTGAACAGGCTGAGCATCGCGAAGTAGTGGGTGTAGCGGATGTCGTCGTGGAGGTACGCGGTGCTGTACACGTGCACCAGCAGCGAGATCAGCGAGACGACGAAGCACATCATCACCGCGAGGCCGTCCATGCGGATGCCGATGCCGAACTCGACGCCGCCGCTCTGCCACCAGGTGAAGTGGTGGAGGATCGGCGTGACGACGGGCTCGGCGTGACCGCCTTCCGCCGAGAACACGCTCCGGCCCAGGGCGCGGAGCGTGTCGTGGCCGCCGCTCGCCGTCTCCACCCGGTCGATCCACTGGTAGACCGCGATGCACGAGAGCACGAACGTCGCGCCCAACGCGGTGATGCCGAGCTCCGAACCCTTCCGCGGGAGGTGCTTGCCGAAGAAGAGGATCAGGAGGAACGAGACCGCGGGGACCGCAGGGATGATCCAGCCGTAATTCAGCACGTCGAGATCAGCCCTTCAACTGGTCGGCATCGTCGAGGTCGACGCTGTGCGCGTTGCGGTAGATCAGCAACACGATGGCCAGGCCGATCCCGACCTCGGCGGCCGCGATGGTGATGAGGAACAGGGCGAAGACCTGACCGGCGACGACGTGGTGGAACGCCGAGTACGCGACGAGGTTGATGTTCACCGCGTTGAGCATGAGCTCGATGCTCATGAGCACGAGCACCGCGTTCTTGCGCGAGAGGACGCCATAGATGCCGGTGCAGAACAGGAACACGCTGAGGATGAGGAAGTTGTTCAGTGCCATCGCGCTCAGTCCCTCCGCGCGATCACGACGGCGCCGACCAGCGCGGCGAGCAGGAGCATGGAGACCACCTCGAAGGGCACGAGGTAGTCGCGGAAGATGCTCGAGGCGATGTTGCCGGAGCGGCCGATCAGCACGAGGTCGTCGGAGAGCTTGATCTCCTTGCCGCCGTAGGCGTCGACGAACAGCGCGGTGATCACGCCGAACAGGAAGAGGCTCACGACCGCGGCCGCCAGGCGCTGGCTGTTGTCCATGCTCCCCTCGGGCCGCATGGGCGCACGGGTCAGCATGATGCCGAAGAGGAAGAGGATGACGATGGCGCCGATGTAGATGAGCACCTGCACCCAGGCGACGAACTCGGCGGCGAGCAGGATGAACTGCGCGGCGGCGCCCGCGAGCACCACCACCAGGTAGAGCGCGGCGTGCACGACGTTCTGCGAACGCACGACCCCGATGGCCGCACCGGCCATCGCGATCGCGAGGATCCAGAACGCGACGTTCTCCGCGACCACTACTTCTTGACCTCGGCGCCGATCTCGAGCGGCTCGGGCTCGGGAACCGACTCCATCCACTCGCCGAGCTTGCGCTTGTCGTGCAGCAGCTTGGCGATGTTCGACTCGGAGTACTCGTAGTCGGGGCTCCAGAAGAGCGCGTCGAACGGGCACACCTCCACGCAGATGCCGCAGTACATGCAGAGCGCGTAATCGATGTCGAAGCGGTCGAGCACGCTCACCGTGCGGTCGCGGCCACCCTCACGACGCGGCGGGCGCTTCTCCTTGTGCCCCTCGATGTAGATGCACCAGTCGGGGCACGAGCGCGCGCACAGCATGCAGACCGTGCAGTTCTCCTCCTTGAGCGCGATGACGCCACGCGCCCGCGTGGGCGGGTCTTCCCGCTCGTGCGGGTACTGCACCGTGACCGCCGGCTTCAGCATCGTCTTGAACGTGATGCCGAGGCCGCCGATGACGCCGGGGAGCTTGGGCTTCTTCATCTAGATCGCGACCTTGAACACGCCGGTCAACAGGATGTTGAGGAGGCCGATGGGGATGAGGAACTTCCACGCGAGTGCCTGCAGCTGGTCCTCACGGAGGCGCGGGTAGGTGAAGCGCACCCAGAACATGAGGAACGCGACGGCCATGATCTTGGCGAAGAGCACGAGCGGCCCGAGGAAGCGCATCACACCCAGGTCGATGCCCCACGACGCCGGCAGCGCCCAGCCCCCGAGGTAGAGGGTGGCGGCGATGGCCGAGAACGCGAACGCGGTGCCGAACTCGCCGATGAAGAAGAAGAGGAAGCGGAAGCCGGTGTACTCCACCATGTACCCGGCGACCAGCTCGCTCTCGGCCACGGGCATGTCGAACGGGGTCTGGGTGAGCTCGGCCTGCGACGCGATCAGGAACAGGAAGAAGCCGACGAACTGCGTGAGGATCAGCGGGAAGCCGATGCCGTCCCAGCCGAAGATCGAGCCGGTGCTCTGGAAGGCGACGATCCCCTGCAGGTTCATCGTGCCGCACTGGATCACGACGCCGACCACCGCGAGCAGCAACGGCAGCTCGTAGGCGATCAGCTGTGCGGCCGCACGCAGCGCGCCGAGCAGCGAGAACTTGTTGGCGCTCGCCCACCCGGCCATCAGCACGCCGATGACCGAGAGGCTCGACACCGCCAGCGCGTAGAAGACCCCGACGTCGAGGTCCTTCACCACGATGTCGGGACCGGCAGGGATCACCAGGAACACGAGGAACGTGGAGATGACGACGATCGCCGGCGCGAGCGCGAAGACGCGCCGGTCGGCCTGGGCCGGCTTGATGTCTTCCTTCTGGATGAACTTGATGCCGTCGCCCACGAGCTGGAACCAGCCGTGGAAGCCGCCGGGATCCATCGGACCGAGGCGGCTCTGCATGTGGCTCATCATCTTGAGGAGGAACACGTAGCCGAGGATCAGCGCGGTGAGCGGCACGAAGGCCAGGATGACGATGGTCTTGATCGCGAGGGTGGTGCCCCAACCGACCTCGAGCGCGAGGGGAAGGGCGTGGAGCGCGGCGCTCACCGGTCGATGTCCCCGAGGATGAAGTACAGCGACGCCAGGATCGTGATCACGTCGGGAACGAACACGCCGCGCAGCAGCCACGGCAGGATCGACACGTTGCTGAACGACGCCGAGCGGATCTTCACGCGGAACGGGCCCGTCGCCCCCTTGGAGAAGACGTAGTAGCCCATCTGGCCGAGCGGGTTCTCGGTCTCGGTCCAGGCCTCGCCCTCGGGCACCTTGATGATGCGCGGGACCTTGGCCATGATCGGTCCGGCCGGCATCTGGTCGAGCATCTGCAGGACCATGCGACACGACTCACGGGTCTCCTGCAACCGCACCCAGTAGCGCGCGAACGAGTCGCCGTCGGGGTGGGTCCAGACCTTGAAGTCGAGGTCGGGGTACACGAGGTACGGCTTGCCGTCGCGCCGGAGGTCCCAGTCGACGCCCGACGCGCGGAGGTTCGACCCCGAGACGCCGTAGGCCGCGCCGAGCTCGGGCGGGATGATCCCGATCGAGCGGGTGCGGGCTTCGAAGATCTCGTTGCCGGCGACGAGGTCCTCGAACGTGTCGCACACGTCGAAGATCACCTTCATCACCCGGCGGGTCTCGTTGATCCAGCCCCAGGGCAGGTCGTCCTTGATGCCGCCGATGCGGTTGAAGTTGGGGTGGAAGCGGCCGCCGGTCGCACCCTCGATCAGGTTGAGCACGTGCTCGCGGTCGCGGAAGCCGTAGAACGCGGGCGTGAGCGCGCCGACCTGCAGTCCCATCTCGCCGAGGAAGAGCACGAAGGTGGCGATGCGGCTCAGCTCGGTGAGGATGGTGCGGATGTACTGCGCCCGCGGCGGCGCCTCGATGCCCATCAACTGCTCGGCGGCGTCGATGAAGGGCACCTCGTTGGCGAAGCTCGACAACCAGTCGATCCGGTTGACCAACGTGGTGATCTGCGGGTACGTGCGGAACTCGGCGAGCTTCTCGTAGCCGCGGTGCATGTAGCCGATCACGGGATCGGCCGACACCACGCGCTCGCCGTCGAGGCGCACCACCAGTCGCAGCGTCCCGTGCGTGGCGGGGTGTTGCGGACCCAGGTTGAGGATCATGTCGCCGGTGTCGAGCTCCACACCGACCTGGGCGTCGGCGAGATGCCGGAACGCGCGCGGGTCGATGTCGAATTCGGGGAGCGGCGGGTTGGTGGTGCTCACGCGTTCGCCTCCCCGTCGCCTTCGGCGGGCGCGTCGGTGTCGCCCTCACCGGGCATCGGCTCGACGTCGACGAGACCCGGCCACGGCTTCACGACCCGCGACAGCAGCGGGTAGTCCTTGCGCAGCGGGTGACCCTCGAACTCCGACGGGAGGTAGAGGTGGCGCAGCGCGGGGTGGCCGTCGAACACGAAGCCGTACATCTCCCAGCACTCGCGCTCGTGCCAGTCGGCGCCCGGGTACACCGGCACCCACGACTGGACGAGCAGCGATTCCTCGTCGACGTCGGCCTTGACGGTGAAGCCCCAGTGGCGCGCCGTCGACTGCACGCGCGCGAACACCTGGAAGCGGCCTTCGGCGCCGGCCGCGCCGTAGGTGGTCTCGGTCGGTTGCACCGGGGCCGACGTGTCGCTCCCGGCGTCGTCACCACCCTCCTTGGGCGCCGGCATCCAGTCGATGCCCGCGATGAAGGAGAGGAAGTCGCACTCGAGCGCGCCCTTGGCCACTTCGGCGGTGGTCCGCCAGTCGATGCGGCGCACCCGCACGACGGGCATGCCGAACACGTCGGCGCGGTCGAGGACCGCCTCGCCGAGCTCGTTGTCGAGGCGCGCCACGAGCTCCTGGTGGTTCGCGTCGAGCGCGTGGGGATCCGGCGCGATCTCCTCGCTCGGTTCCGCCTCGACTGCAGCTTCGGGCGTGTCGGTGGTGCCGGTCACGTCACTCAACGACGATCGGCTCCCCTCGCCACCGCTGCTCGAGCTCGTGGTTGCCGATGCCCTCGTTCTGGATGCGCTCCTGCAGCAGCACGATGCCCTGGATGAGCGCCTCGGGCCGCGGCGGACAGCCGGGGACGTAGACGTCGACGGGCACGATCTGGTCGATGCCCTTGGTGACGGAGTACGAATCCCAATAGGGGCCGCCGCAGTTGGCGCACGAGCCCATCGAGATCACGTACTTGGGGTCGGGCATCTGGTCGTAGAGACGCCGGACCGCGGGCGCCATCTTGTCGGTGACCGTGCCCGACACGCAGATGAGGTCGGCCTGGCGCGGGCTGGCGGGGAACGGGATGACCCCGAGGCGCATGACGTCGTAGCGGGGGCTGGCCAGCGCGGCGCCCATCTCGATCGCGCAGCACGCGAGGCCCCACTGGAACATCCACAACGAGTACTTGCGGCTGTAGTTGAGCAGCCAGGTGAGGGGCTTGAGCGCGGGCTTCGACAGGGTGCCCTTCTCGACTAGGCCCACCGCAGCACCCCCTTGCGCCACGCGTACACCAGCCCGAGGGTGAGGATCACGATGAAGGCGGCCATCTCGATCAGGCCGAAGACGCCGAGCGAACCGGGGCCGTTGTCGAGCTTCACCGCCCACGGGAAGATGAACACCGCTTCGACGTCGAACATCACGAAGAGCAGCGCGTACACGTAGTAGCGCACGTTCGACTGACCGAAACCGAGGACCGGATCGGAGCCCGCCTCGTAGGGCATCAGCTTGGCTGCATCCGGCCGCTGCGGACGGAGGAGACGCCCGACCCCGAGCATGGCGCCGACCATCAGCAGGGCGGCTCCGATGAACACCGCCACCGCGAGATAATTCCGATAGAACTCGCTCACGCGTGGGCCTCCCGCCCCCTCGCTGGAATGAGGCGTCGGTGTGGGGGTTGTATGGGTGTGCGGGTGATTTCGGGCGCAGCATAGCTCCGGCCTTTCTTGGGTCGGCAAACCGCGAACCGGCCCGTCGACGACCGAGAATGGACCGAATGGCAAGGGAATCCGACCGCCCCGTACCGGCCCCGATCGGCCAGCTCCGTCAGCGTCTCGGCCGCCCGTTCCGCACCGCGTTCGTGCTCTCGGGCGGGGGCAACCAGTCGGTCGCGCAGGTGGGCATGCTGCGCGCCCTCATGGAACGCGACATCGTCCCCGACGTGATCGTCGGATGCTCCGCGGGCGCGTTCAACGGCGCCACCATCGCGGCCGCGCCGAGCCTCCGCGGCGTCGAGCGGCTCGAAGCCACCTGGTCGGCGCTGCGAGGCGAGGAGGTGTTTCCCGGGGGCCGGCTGTCGCGGGCGTGGAACCTCCTCACCCGCGACGACCACCTCTTCTCGAACCAGGGCCTGCGCGACATCTTCCTGCGCGGCGACACCCCCGACACCTTCTCGGAGCTGGTCATCCCCCTGCGCGTGGTCGCCACCGACCTCGACACCGGCGACGAGGTGGTCTTCGCGTCGGGCCCGTTGCAGCCCGCGCTCCTGGCCAGCGCCGCGCTGCCCGGGATCTACCCGCCCATCCGCCACGACGGCCGCACCCTGGTCGACGGTGCGGTCGTCGACACCGTGCCGCTGTGGCACGCGCTGTCCAGCGCGCGTCGACCGGATCTACCTGATGAACGTGGCCGGTGACCTGCTCGACCGGCCGCTGCGCTCCCCGATCGACGTGGCGGTGCGGGCGTTCGCCATCAGCCGCAAGCAGCGCTTCGAGCTCGAGCTGCGCAGCGTGCCCGAGACCGTCGAGCTCGTGCAGCTGCCGCCGCCGGTCGACGAGCGCGAGCTGTTCGACTTCTCCGGCGGCGAACCGCTCATGACCGCGGCCTACGAGCTCGCCAGCCAGGCGCTCGACGACGCCGACGCCGCGCGCCGACGCCGCCGCCAGCTCCGCCGTCCCTGGTGGCGCCGCGAGGTCGGCTGAGCGCCGAGCACCCCTGACCATCTCGGACTTCGGTGTGCCATACGACACCGAACCTCGAGATGTTCGTGGGGACGGGCTACCTGATCCAGGTGATGACGTGGGTGAGGAGCGTCGCGTCCTGGGCCCAGTGGACGAACACCGCGGGCACGATGCCGAGCACGACGGTGACGCCGGCGGTGACCGCGAGCACGATCCAGGTACCGGCGTCGACCCGACGGTGGCGCACCCGTTCGGTGACCTCACCGTCGCCGGGCGTCGCCGCGACCGCGAGCGCAACCCGCAGGTACGCGAACGCGGCGATCACGGTGGCGACCGCGCCCACGACGACCAGCACGTAGTCGCCCGCGCTGGCGGCAGCCGAGAACACGTCGAGCTTGGCGACGAAGCCGCTGGTGAGCGGGATGCCCGCCTGCGCCAGCATGAAGAGCACGAGCAGCGTGCCGATCACCGGTCGCCGGGCGGCGAGACCGCGGAGGCCGTCGATCGGATGGTCGTCGTCGCCCCGGGTGCTGAGCACGGTGACGACCGCGAACGAACCGACCACCATGAACGTGTACGCGAACAGGTAGAAGAGCGCGGCCTCACGACCCTTGGGCGTGCCGGTCTCGAGCGCCATCAGCAGGTAACCGGCGTGCGCGATCGACGAGTACGCGAGCAGACGCTTGAGGTCGACCTGCATCAGCGCGCCGATGCTGCCGACGCCCAGCGTGAGCACGGTGAGCCCCCACACGACCGGTTGCCACTGGTCGCGGTAGGTGAGGAACGCGCCGTCGAAGATGCGCAGCAGCGCCGCGAACGCGGCGACCTTGGTGGCCGACGCCATGAACGCGGTGACCGGCGTGGGCGCGCCCTGGTACACGTCGGGCGTCCACATGTGGAACGGCACCGCGGCCACCTTGAACCCGAGCCCGACCAGCAGGAGCACGAACCCGGCCTGGAGCGTGCCCGGGTCGAACAGCGTGTTGGCGCGGAGGAAGGTGTCGATGCCGGTGAGCGAGGTCGTGCCGGTGGCGCCGTACACGAGCGCGATGCCGTACAGGAAGATCGCCGACGAGAACGCGCCCAGCACGAAGTACTTGATGCCCGCTTCCTGCGACGAGAGGCGGCGCCGGTGGTACGCCGCGAGCACGTACAGCGGGATGGAGAGGATCTCGAGGGAGAGGAACACGACGATGAGGTCGTTGGCGGTGGTCATGACCACCATGCCGATCGCCGAGAAGAGCATCAACGACACGTACTCGGCGACCTCGAGCTGCTCGCGTCGCAGATAGCCGATCGCCACCAGCAGCGACATCGCGGTGGCGGCGAGGACCACGACGCCCAGGAACACGCCGAACGAGTCGACGCGCACCATCTCGCTCATCGTGACGATCGGCGTGTTGTCCTTCACGTCCTGCCACTGCCAGAGGAACATCGCGCCCGCGGTGATGATCCCGACCGCGGCGATCACGTAGGTGACCGGCGTGACCGCGGGACGGCGACGCAGCAGCGCCTTGGCCAGCACGATGAGGACGGCCGCGCCACCGAGCGCGAGCTCGGGGGCGATCGCCAGCCAGTCGATCGACGGGGGCGTGATCGGCGACACCGCGGCGAAGCTCACTTGGACTCCACCTGCCTCATCGGCGAGCTTGGCCTTGCCGTTCCTGATGTCGCGCTCGAGCTGCTGGATCTCCTTGGCGATCGCCGGCGGCTCGGGTTGGCGGTAGTCGCTCTTGCGCTCGAGGTTGTGCACCCGCACCTCGACTGCGGGCTGGATGCGCTCGAGCACCGGCTTGGGGTAGAGGCCGAGGAACAGGCTGAGCCCGAGCAGCGGCACGACCACGATGAGCTCGCGCAGCGAGACGTCCTTCATGCCCACGTTCTCACCGGACGGTTTGCCGGTGAACGACCGCTGGAACGCCCACAGCGCGTACACGGCCGCCAGGATGACGCCGAACGTCGCGACGATCGCGTACGGACGGTCCCAGACGAACGCGCCCAGCAGCGAGAGGAACTCGCCGATGAAGCCGGAGAAGCCGGGGAGGCCGATGCCCGCGAACAACGCGGTGAGGAACAGGGCCCCGAGCACGGGGGTGACCTTCCACACGCCGCGGTACGCGGAGAGCTCCCGCGTGTGACGGCGTTCGTAGAGGAAGCCGATCACGAGGAACAGCGCACCGGTGGTGAGCGGGTGCGAGACCATCGTGAACACCGCGCCGTCGAGACCGATGACCGACAACGAGAAGATGCCGAGCACGACGAAGCCCATGTGCGCGACGGACGAATAGGCGATGATCCGCTTGAGGTCGGTCTGCATGGCGGCGACGATCGCGCCGTAGATGATGCCGATCACCGCCAGGATCATCATGATCGGCGCCATGTCGACCGACGCCTGCGGGAACAGCTCGAACGAGAACCGCACGAACCCGTAGGCGCCCATCTTGATGATCACGCCGGCCAGGACGACCGAACCCGCGGTCGGCGCCTCGGTGTGCACCAGTGGCAACCAGGTGTGGAACGGGAACAGCGGTGCCTTGATCGCGAAGGCCACCATGAACCCGAGGAACAGGAGCAGCTCGGTGGTGCCCGAGAGCCCGTTCCACTGTGCGAGCACCCGGTAGTCGAAGGTGAGGAAACCGGTGTCCTGCTGGTGGAGGAACGCGAGCACCAGCGTCGACGCGAGCAGGAACGCCGAACCGGCGGCGGTGTAGATGAAGAACTTCATCGCCGCGAACTCGCGGCGCCCGCTCCCCCATCCCTGGATGAGGAAGTACATCGGGACCAGCAACAGCTCCCAGAAGATGAAGAACGCGATGAGGTCGAGGGAGAGGAAGATGCCCATGATGGCGCCCTCGAGCATCAGGAACCACGCGATGTACGCCTTCACGCGGTGCTCGATGTACTTCTCGGACGCCAGCATGCCGATCGGGAACAGCACCGCGGTGATGACCACCATGAACAGGCTGATGCCGTCGACTCCGACGATGTAACGGACGCCGATCGCCGGGATCCAGCGTTGGTTCTCGACGAACTGGAAGGTGCCCCGCTGCGCGTCGAACTGCCACAGCATGTAGAGGGCGAAGCCGAGGGTCACCGCCATGGTGGCGTACGCGACCGCCTTCACCTGCTCCGGTCGGCCTTCGGGCAGCAACAGGCAGATCACCGCGCCGACGAAGGGCGTGATCAGGATGACGGAGAGGATCGGGAAGTCCACCGGTTACCGCCCCAGCCAGATCACGACGTAGAGCAGCGCAGCCGCGGTGCCGACGGTGATGCCGAGCGCGTAGCGCCGCACGCGCCCGTCCTGCAGCTGCTGGACGCCGCGTGACAGGAGGACGAACAGCGAGCCGACGCCGTTGACCGCGCCGTCGATGATCTTGCTGTCGACCACCCGGTCGAGCCATCCGGCGAACGCGCGTCCCGGGCCACCGACCAGTCGCGACACGCCCGCGTCGTAGTAGTAGGCGTTGCCGAGGACAGGAGCGAGGGCACCGAGCTTCTCGTCGAGTGGGTCGCGCTCCGCGTGCGCGAGCCCCTTCTTGTAGAGCGTGTAGGCCAGGAAGATCCCACCCGCCGCGATCGCGAAGGTGAGCATCTCCAGGCCGAGGCCGCCGATGAACGTGTCGGGGTGCACCTCGGGCACGCCGCGGAACGACGACTCGAGCCACTTGTCGAGCCACTCCATGTTGGTGAACGGCAGGTTCATGATCCCGCCGATGGCCGCGAGCACCGCGAGCACCATGATCGGGAAGGTCATGATCGGTGGCGACTCGTGCGGTGGGTGGCCGACGGGCGCGGGCACGGGGTCGCCGTACGAGACCGTGGGCGACGGATCGCTGTCGGCGTCACCTTCGGTCGCGTGGGCGGGCTCCAAGGTGTCGACGTCCTCGCCCGAACCGCCCGAGACGACCGGCAGCCCTTCGACCGGGGCGGTCTCGTAGCGCGCGTTGCCGTAGAACGTGAGCCAGATCAGGCGGGTCATGTAGACCGCGGTGAACGCGGCCGCGACGATGCCGATGACCCACAGCGCGTAGTCGTCGCGCAGGAACGCCTGGCTGATGATCTCGTCCTTCGAGAAGAAGCCCGAGAGCGGGGGCACGCCGGCGATGGCGAGCCACGCGACGACCATCGCCCCCGCGGTGTAGGGCATGAACTTGCGGAACCGGCCCATGACCCGCATGTCCTGCACGTCGTGGTTGCCGTGGATCACCGAGCCGGCGCCCAGGAAGAGGCAACCCTTGTAGAACGCGTGGCACAGCACCATGAACACGGCCGCGGTGTACGCACCGATGCCGACGGCGAGGAACATGTACCCGAGCTGGCTGACGGTGGAGTACGCGAGCACCCGTTTGATGTCGGGTTGGAGGATCGCCACCGTGCCCGCGAGCAGCGCGGTGATGCCGCCGACCCACGCGACGACGGTCATCGCGTCGCTGCTCACGTCGAGGAACACGTGGGCGCGGCACAACAGGAACACGCCGGCGGTGACCATGGTGGCGGCGTGGATGAGCGCCGACACCGGCGTGGGACCTTCCATCGCGTCGGGCAACCACAGGTGCAGCGGGATCTGCGCGCTCTTGCCCACCGCGGCCATGAGGAGCAGCAGCGCGATGGCGGTGGCCGTGCCACTCGAGATCGCGTGCGCACCGGCAGGGATGGCGGCGTAGCTCAGCGACCCGTACGACGCGAAGATGAGGAACATCGCCAGCAGGAAGCCGACGTCGCCGACGCGGTTGGTGACGAACGCCTTCTTGCCGGCCACCGCGGCCGCGTTGCGTTCGAACCAGAACGAGATGAGGAGGTACGAGCAGAGGCCGACGCCCTCCCATCCGAGGAAGGTGACGAGGAAGCTCGACCCGAGCACGAGCATCAGCATCGAGAAGACGAAGAGGTTCAGGTACGCGAAGAAGCGGCCGAAGCGCTCGTCGCCGTGCATGTACCCGATCGAGTACAGGTGGATCAGCGAACCGACGCCGGTGATCAGGAGGATCCACGTGACCGAGAGCGTGTCGGCGTAGAAGCCCATGTCGACGTGGAGGCGCCCGGCCGGCAACCACGTGTAGAGGGTGACGACGTTCACCCGGACCTCGCTCGGGAGGTCGAGCATGGCGAAGAACATCACCAACGAGGCGACGAACGACAGCCCCACCAGGCCGGTGGCGATCCAACCGGCGAACGGTTCACCGATGCGCTTGCCGAACAGCAGGAGGACCACCGCGCCCAGCAAGGGGAGTGCGGGCACGATCCAGATCAGGTCGAGGAGATCGCGCGCGCTCACGAGGTGGGGTCCTTGAGGAGGTCGAGGTCGTCGGCGGTGGCGCCGCGACGACGACGGAAGATGGCGACGATGATGCCGAGACCCACCGCGACCTCCGCCGCGGCGACCGACAACACGAAGAACACGATCACCTGACCGCGGATGTCGTTCAGCTCGTTGGCGAAGGCCACGAACGTGAGGTTCACCGCGTTGAGCATGAGCTCGACGCACATGAACATCACCAGCACGTTGCGCCGGGTGAGCAGCCCGACGGCACCGATGGTGAAGAGCATCGCCGCCAGGATCAGGTAGTAGTCGGCGGTGATGTCGAGGGAGGCCAGCGTCAGCGTCACTGCAGGTCCTCCGCGACCTCGTCGGCCTGACGGCTGCGACGGGCGAGCACGACTGCGCCGATCACCGCGAGCACGAGCAGCGCCGCGGTGATCTCGAACGGCCAGAGGAAGTCGGTGAACAACGATCGCGCGACGCGCTCCACGTTGTTGCCGAGACCCGGGGGGCCACCGCGGATCGCGTCGGTGGCGGGGGCCTTGGCGCCGGTGGCCCAGTTGTGACCGGCGAGGAACAGCACCTCGGCGAGGAGCACGAGACCGAGCACGATCGCGGCGACGCGCTGGGCCTTGAGGGGATCGTGCAGCGTGTCCGGCTGATCGACGCCCAGCAACATGATCACGAACAGGAACAGCACGACGATGGCGCCGGCGTACACGACCACCTGCACCGCGGCAAGGAGGTGGGCGTCCTGCTGGAGGAACAGCACGGCCACGCTCACCAGCGTGACCACGAGCGACAGCGCCGAGTGCACCGGGTTGCGGGCCAACACGACACCGAACGCTCCCGCGAGCGTCAGCGCGCCGAACAGGAAGAAGATGAGTGCTTCCATCGATCAGTGTCCGCCGGCGTGCGGTTGGCTGTGGTCGGTGTCGACGATGCCGACCGGCTCAGCGGGTGCGGGTTCGGTGAACTGGTCCTCCGCCTCGGTGGCGGACTGCCCCACCTCGGGCGCGCGCACGCCGAAGCCGAGCTCGCCCGACCACCCGACGCGCCCCTCGTAGATGGCCTGTCCGGCCGGCGCGGTCGCGCGCATCCACGCGCTGGTGTCGTCGTCCTCGTTGCCGAGCCACAGCTCCCAGGGCTGGCGACGGGCCCGGCCGTCGTCGTCGACCAGGAGCTCGGTCTTGGTGTAGATCGCGTCCTCGCGGTTGGAGAAGGAGAACTCGAAGAGCTTGGTCTCGGTGATCGCCTCGGTCGGACACGCCTCCACGCAGAGGTCGCAGTGGATGCACCGCAGGTAGTTGATCTCATAGACGAAGCCGTAGCGCTCGCCGGGTGACACCGGCGCGTCGATCGGGTTGTCGGCGCCGCGCACGTAGATGCACTTCGCCGGGCACACGCCTGCACAGAGCTCGCACCCGATGCACTTCTCCATACCGTCCTCGTAGCGGTTGAGGACGTGACGGCCATGGAAGCGCACCGGCTTCGGACGCTTCTCCTTCGGATAGTGCTCGGTGACCTTCTTGCGCCCGATCTGGCGCAGCGTCACCCCGAACCCGCTCAGCCAGCCCACTACTTGATCTCCTCGACGAGCTCGGCCTTCTTGGGCACCGAGAGGTAGAGGACGGAGCCGACGGCGAGGGCACCGGCGATGGCCGCGGGCAGGACGATCCACATGGACCAGCCCTCCTCCTTGGCCACGATGACGACGCCCGAGATCATCACCCAGAGGAAGGCGATCTCGATGAGGAACTTCCAGCCCAGGCCCATGAGCTGGTCGTAGCGCAGGCGCGGGAGCGAGGCCCGCAGCCACACGGTGCCGAACAGCAGGATGATCACCTTCAGGAAGAACCAGAACACCGGCATGATCCAGGCGTTGAACCAGCCGTTGGCGGGCAGGAAGCCGAGCCCGGGACCGTTGGGGCCGCCGAAGAAGAGCGTCACCGCGATGGCGCACATCGTGATGACGTTCATGAACTCGGCCAGGTAGAAGATCGCGAACTTGATGCCGGTGTACTCGGTGAAGAACCCGCCGGTGAGCTCCTGCTCCGCCTCGACCAGGTCGAACGGCGGGTGGTTGGTCTCGGCCACCGCGGAGATCACGAAGATCACCAGCGCGACGATCGCCGGCAGCCAGTACCAGTCACCGTTGAAGATCGACTTGAAGCCGTCCCAGCCCTGCTGGATGACGATCCCGCGCGTCGAGAGCGTGTTCGCCTGCACCAGGACGCCGACGATCGCGAGACCGAACGCGGCTTCGTAGCTGAGCAGCTGGGCCGACGCGCGCACCGATCCGAGGAGCGGGTACTTCGACCCCGACGACCAGCCTGCGAGCAGCACGCCGTAGAGGCCGAGCCCCGACATGGCGATCAGCCAGAGGATGCCGAAGGGGAGGTCGGCGAGCTGGAGGAACGTCTCGTGCCCGGCGATGGTGACGACGCCACCGATGGGCACGATGCTGAAGGCGAGGAACGCGGGCAGCAACGCGAGGTAGGGCGCGATGCGGAAGATGCGCCGGTCGGCGGTGTTCGGCTCCGACTGCTCCTTGAAGAAGAGCTTGATGCCGTCGGCCAGGCTCTGCAGGAGGCCGAACGGTCCGGCGCGGTCGGGACCCACCCGGTTCTGCATCTTGGCGATGACCTTGCGCAGGAACCAGATGTACATCAGCACCGAGAGCAGCAGCAGCACGAAGACCGCGATCGTCTTGCCGATGATGATCAGCACGACGGTGGTGTCGACCCCGTGGTCGAACAGCGGGTCGCTGACCGCGAGCAACGGCCTGATCAAGGACGTCACCGGACGGTCTCCACGCGCAGGTCGGTGATGGTCGTCGCGATGTCGACGATGTCGTTGGGTCCGATCTCCCCGCCCTGCGCGAACGCCATGAACGCAGTGCCGGGGGCGGTGGCGGCGTCGGCCAGCACCGGCAACCGGACCGTGGCGCGCGGGGTGGTGACGAGCACGTCGTCGCCCTCCGCGCTCACGCCGATGCGACTGAGATCGCTCGGGTGCACCACCAGCGCGTTCCCAGTGGCGAGATCGGCCAGCGCCGGAGTGGCCGACACGAGACGACCAGCGTCGTAGAGCGTGCGGGCGGCCACGAGGCGGAGACTGTACGCGTCCGGCGGCGTGGGCACCGGCGGCGTGATCGAGCGGTCCCACACGTGGAGCGCGGGGCGCGCCGCGAGCTCCGCGGCGGCGGCCTCGACCGCTTCCTCGGCGGCCGCTTCGTCCTCCTCCGGCGCCTCGCCGGCTGCGAGTCCGGGCTTGATCGGGTCGGAGCCGGTGCCGCTGGCGGCCACCGCCCCCGTGCCGAGCGCGGACAGGTGCGACTCGTCGGCCGCGACACCGGGCTTGATCGGTTCCCACGAGCGGCCGGTGGTGAGCCCGAGCACGTTCTGGAAGACGATCTCGTCGGGGAATTCTGCGATCGGGAGCACCGCGCCGTCGCGCGCACGGCGTACGAGGTCGGCGTCGACACCTGCGAACGACGGCGCGACCCGTGCGATCTCGTCCTGCACGTCGTCGACGGTGTCGAAGCCGAACGCCGCGTCGAAGCGCGCCGCCAGCTCCTGCGCGATGCGCCAGTCGTCCATCGTGGTGCCCTCGGGCGTGATGAGGCGCGCGAGGCGCAACACGCGACCTTCGAGGTTGGTCGTGCTCCCGCCCTTCTCCCCCCACACCGAGGTGGGGAGGAACACGTCGGCGCGGGCGGAGGCGTCGGCGGTGAACGCGCCGACCGCGATCACGAACGGCACCGCGTCGAGGCCGGCGCGCATCCGGATGCGGTCCGGGAAGTCTTGTTCGGGCTCGGCGCCGAGCACCACCAAGGCCCGGATGCTCCCGGCCGCGGCGGCGTCGAGGATGCCGGCCGCGTCGAGGCCGACCTTGGCGGGGACGCTGCCCCACTCGTCGGTGTAGTGCTGGCGGCCGGCGTCGAGCGTGACCCGACCCGGCAGGAAACCGGGGGTGAGCCCGAGCTCGAGCGCACCGCGCACGTTGCCGCGGCGGAGCGCGGAGATGAACTTCACGTTCGGGAGCCCCGCCAGCGCCGCGGCGGCCTGCACGACCGATGCGGACGATTCCGCCAGCGACTGGCGGCCGATCACCACCACGAGGTCGCCGTCGCGACCGTCGAGCGCGCTGGCCGCCTTCTCGAGCGAGCCGCTGCCCGACGCGGTGCCGTCGCCGGCGAGCGCGCGGGCGAGCTGCTCCGCCATCGCGCCGGCTTCACCGGGCGCGTGGCGCAGCACCGCGGTGACGTCGCGCGTGAGTCCCGTCGCGCGCGGGGCGAGCTCGATCACCGGCACACCCAACTCGACCGCCGCTCGGCGCACCCGCAGGTGCAGGACCGGGAGCTCCTCGCGGAGATCGGGGGCGACGAGCACGACGCCGCGGGCGCGGTCGATGTCGGCGATGGTGGCGCCGGGGAGACCGAGCACGACGTCGGCGGGCAGACCGTCGCCGAGCTGCGCGTCGACGTTGTCGGTGCCGAGCACGCTCTTGGCCAGACGCGCCCACACGTAAGCGTCCTCGTTGGAACCGCGCGCACCGCCGAGCACGGCGATGGATTCGGGCCCGGCGCCGTCGAGCGCGTTCTGCAGTCCTGCGGCGGCGGCGTCGAGCGCCTCCGGCCACGACACCTCGACCAGCTCACCGTTCTTGCGCACCATCGGCGCGCGCACCCGTTCCTCGGAGTGCACCCACTCGTAGCCGTAGCGGCCCTTGTCACAGAGCCAGCCCTGGTTCACCGGCTCGGAGTCGACGCCGAGGAGGCGGACCACGCGGTTCGAGGTGCTCTGCAGCGCGCCGCGGCAGCCGACCGCACACGTGGTGCACGACGTCTCGACGGTCTGCAGGTCCCACGGACGGGCGCGGAAGCGGTACGAGCTGGCGGTGAGCGCACCCACCGGGCAGATCTGCACGGTGTTGCCGGAGAAGTAGGAGGAGAACGGCTCGTCGGGGTAGGTGATCACCTGCGTGTTGGCGCCGCGCTCGCCGAAGTCGATGAGCGGGTCACCGGCGATCTCCGCGGCGAAGCGCGTGCAGCGGCCGCACTGGATGCAGCGCTCGCGATCGAGCAGCACGAGATCGCTGATGGGCACCGGCTTCTCGAAATGGCGCTTCTCCTCGACGAAGCGCGACTCGCCGGGACCGAACGCCAGGGTCTGGTCCTGCAGCGGGCACTCGCCGCCGCGGTCGCACACGGGACAGTCGAGCGGGTGGTTGATCAGCAGGAACTCCAGGACGCCGTCCTGCACCGCCTTGACGTTCGGCGACTGCGTGTTGACGACCATGCCGTCGGTGACGGGCGTGGCGCACGAGATCTGCATGCCGCGCATGCCCTCGACCTCGACCAGGCACATGCGGCACATGCCGACCGGCTTCATGCGCTCGTGCCAGCAGAAGCGCGGGATGTAGGAGCCGTGCTCCTGCGCGACCTTGATGAGGAGCTCGCCGCGCGGCGCGTGCACCTCCTTGCCGTCGATGGTGACGGTCACCATGTCGGGCCCGGGCGCGACGGGGATGACGTAGCGCTGGTCGGACGGCCACTGGCTCATGCGGACCGCGTCGGTGCTCATGTGCTCACCACCGCCGGCTCCGTGCCCGAACGGACAAGGAGTTCGCCGCGCGCTTCGGCGTCGCGCGCCATGCGTTCCTTGATCTCGTCGTACCAGAAGTTGCGCAGGCTCTGCGTCGGCGACATGACGCTCGGTCCCAGCTGGCAGATGGTCGTCATCCCGGGCGGCCACGACATGCCCAGCGCGAGGTTGTTGCCGAAGCTGAGGAGCAGGTCCAGGTCCTCCGGCCGGCCGTAGCCGTGCGCCATCCGGTAGAGCACCTTCTCCACCCAACCCGAGCCCTCACGGCACGGCGTGCACTTGCCGCACGACTCGTGGGCGAAGAACTTGGCGATGCGCCACGCGACCAGCAACGGGTCGACGGTCTCGTCGAACACCATGATCGCCCCGGAGCCGAGCATGACCTTGAGCTCGCTCTGCACCGAGTCCATGTCGAGCGGCGCGTCGAGGTGCTCTTCGATCAGCCAGGGCGACGACGCGCCGCCGGGGATGAAGAACCCGAGGCCCTTGCCGTCCTTGACGCCACCCGCGAGGTCGTAGATGAGCTCGCGGAACGTCATGCCCAACTCGATCTCGTAGTTGCCGGGGCGTTCGACGTTGCCCGACACCGAGAAGATGCGCGTGCCGGTGGAGCGGTTGACGCCCATCGACGCGTACCACTCACCACCGCGGTTGATGATGTGCGGCACCGTCGACATGGTCTCGACGTTGTTGACGATCGTGGGGGCCGCGTACACACCCTGTACGGCGGGGAACGGCGGCTTGATGCGCGGCATCGCGCGCTCGCCTTCGAGGCTCGACAGCAGGCCCGTCTCGTCACCGGCGATGTAGCAACCCGCGCCGCGGTGCAGGACGATCTCGAGGTCGAAGCCGGAGCCGAGGATGTTCTTGCCGATGAAGCCCTTGTCGTACGCCTCGGCGATCGCCTGACCGAGGCGCTCGGCACCGAGACCGAACTCGCCGCGCAGGTAGATGAACGCGTGGTGGCACTGGATCGCGAACGACGTGATGATCACGCCCTCGATCAACTGGTGCGGATCGCGCTCGACCAGCATGTGGTCCTTGAACGTGGACGGCTCACCTTCGTCGCCGTTGACCGCGAGGTAGCGCGGGTAGACGTCCTTGGGGAGGAACGACCACTTCTGCCCGGTGCCGAAGCCGGCGCCGCCGCGACCGCGCAGGCCCGACGTGGAGACCTCGGCGATGATGTCCTCGGGCGTCATGGTGAGCGCCTTCTTCAGACCCTCGTACGCGCCGTTGCCGAGCGCGGCGTCGATGGTCCAGGAGTCGTCGGGGCGCTCGTTGAGGAACTTGGTGATGATGCGCGTCTCTTGTGCGGCCATCAGCTCTTCACCCGCGTGCCGGAGATCGTGCGCGCCACCCGTTTGCCCGCCTTGTACTCGTCGATCACCGTCTCGGCGTCGCCGCCGGTGACCGGACCGTGGAACTCGTAATTGACCTGCAACACCGGCGCGAGGTCGCACGCGGCGATGCACTCCACCTCCTCGACGGTGACGTCGGAGTCGGCGGCGTAGCGCCGTTGCAGGTGGTCGAGCAGATCGGGGCCGCCGTTGACCAGGCAGCTCACGTTCGTGCACACCGACACGAGCAGCTTCCCGATCGGCTCGCGCTTGAACATCGTGTAGAAGGAGCACGTCCCGAGCACGAGCGCGGGCGTGAGGTCGAGCAGATCGGCGATCTCCTCCATGGCCTCGGGAGTGACGTGTCCGTCCTGGTCCTGCGCGAGGTGGAGCAACGGCAACGTCGCCGACTTCTTCTGGGGGTACTTCGCGATGATCTCGCGCGCGAGGTCGAGGTTCGCAGGCGTGAAGGGCACTAGCGGTCGACCTCCCCCATGATCGGATCGATGCTCGAGACGATCGCGACCGCGTCGGCGAACATCCCACCCGGCACCATCGCGTCCATCGACTGCAGGTTGTAGAACGACGGCCCGCGGATGTGGAGCCGCGTCGGTTTCGCGGTGCCGTCGGACACGAGATAGCACCCGATCTCACCGCGCGGCGACTCGACGGCCATGTAGGTCTCTCCCGCAGGCACGCGGAAGCCCTCGGTGAAGAGCTTGAAGTGGTGGATCAGCGCCTCCATCGACTCGTTGATGCGGGCGCGCGGTGGCGGCGTGACCTTGCGGTCCTGCACGCGGTAGTCGCCGCCGGGCATGTGCTCCACGCACTGGCGCACGATCTTCACCGACTCGAGGATCTCGTAGAGACGGATCTGGTAGCGGTCGAACACGTCGCCGTTCGCGGTGTAGATCACGTCGAAGTCGACGTCGTCGTAGGCGAGGTACGGCTGTGCCCTGCGGAGGTCCCAGGCGAAGCCGGTCGACCGGAGGATGGGACCGGTGGCGTTGAGGGCCAGCGCTTCCTCGGTGGTGATCACGCCGACGCCGATGGTGCGCTCGCGCCAGATCGGGTTCTCCGACAGGAGCGTGTCGTACTCGGACACGCCCTGCTCGACCTGCTTGCACACTTCGAGCACGTCGTCCTGCCAACCATCGGGCAGATCGGCGGCCACGCCTCCCGGACGGATGAAGTTGTGGTTCATCCGCAGCCCGGTGATCGTCTCGAGCAGGCGCAGCGTGTACTCGCGCTCGCGCCAGCCGTAGATCATCATCGACACCGCGCCGAGGTCCATGCCGTTGGTGGCCTGGAACAGGAGATGCGACGACATGCGGTTGAGCTCGACGAGCAGCATGCGGATCCAGGTGGCCCGCTCGGGCAGCTCGAGGTCGAGGAGGCGTTCCACCGCAAGCGAGAACACCAACTCGTTCGACAAGGGCGACGCGTAGTCCATGCGCGTCACGTTGGTGGAGCCCTGCACGTAGGTGAGCTCCTCGCCGGTCTTCTCCATCCCGGTGTGGAGGTAGCCGATCACCGGCTTGGCGCGCAGCACGGTCTCGCCGTCGAGCTCCATCATGATGCGCAGCACACCATGCGTCGACGGGTGCTGCGGCCCCATGTTGAGGATCATGGTGTCGTCGTCGTCGGGCCACGGCCCGCCCGTCAGCACCAGCTCCTGGGTGCGCGACGCGCCCGCGAGCGGACGCAGCTGCTGGTCGCCCTCGTCGGTCTGCGCCTCGAGGCGGCGTTCCTCGGGGTCGTGGGCGATGGCCTCGCGTTCGAGCAGGTCGGTGTCGTCCACCTCGACCAGCTCGTCGACGGAGTTCTTCGGCTCGGTCGTCATCGCGGGCTCGGATCGCCCTTGAACGTCACCGGCACGCGCGCGGGCGAGTCGTCCTTGCGCAGCGGGTGACCGACCCAGTCGTCGGGCATGAGGATGCGGGTGAGGTCGGGATGACCGGTGAACTCGACCCCGAACAGGTCGTAGGTCTCGCGCTCGGCGAAGTTGACGCCCGGGTAGAGATCGCTGATCGACGCGACGGTCGGTTCGTCGACCGGCACCTGCGCGATCACGCGGATGCGCCGGTTGCGGGCGTGCGACAGGAAGTTGGCGACCACCTCGAAGCGCTCGGCGGTGACTTCCGCAGGGACTGCACGCGCCGGTGCGACCAGCTGATCGACCGCCGCGACGTCGACGCACTGGGTGAACTGCTGCTCGTCGCGCAGGAACGCGGCGACGTCGTGCCACTGGTCGCGCGACACGTACACGACCGGCTGACCGTGCGAGTCGGCGAACACGGCGTCGGGGAACTGCTCCAGCACCGCGGCCGCGACCTCGTCGGCGGGCGGCTCGGGGAGCGCCTCCTCCTCGTGAAGTTCTTCACGAGCTTCCGCGTCGTCGTCGGCCATGTCGCTGCTCGTGCCCCTCAGACCGCGGACGGGACGCCGTCGCGCTGGTCGATCTCGATCGCGGCGCCCCCACCGCCCGCGGCGGCGCGGCGCTTGAAGATCTCGCCGTTCTGGATCTGGGTGTGGAGGGTGAGGATGCCGTGCATGAGGGTCTCGGGACCGGGCGGGCACCCGGGCACGTAGACGTCGACCGGGACGACCTGGTCGACGCCCTGGACGATCGCGTAGTTGTTGAACATCCCGCCGCTGCTCGCGCACACGCCCATGGAGATGACCCACTTGGGCTCGACCATCTGGTCGTAGACCTGGCGCAGCACCGGGGCCATCTTCTGGCTGACGCGACCGGCGACGATCATGAGGTCGGCCTGGCGGGGGCTGGCGCGGAAGATCTCCATGCCCCAGCGCGACAGGTCGTAGTGCGCGGCGCCCGCGCCCATCATCTCGATGGCGCAGCAGGCGAGCCCGAACGTGGCCGGCCACACCGAGCTCTTCCGCGCCCAGTTGACGAGGTCTTCGACGCGCGCGGTCAGAAAGTTGTAGTTGACCGACTCGAGTCCCACTATGCGGCCTTCCCTGGTTCGTCCGGCGCGGCGGTGCCGGGAGCGGTGACCGCGGCGGGGTCGAGCCCGTCGCGGCCGGGAGCACCGACCGCGCGCAGCACGGTCGAGCCGACGCGCGCAGTTGCCTGCTTCACCGGACCCCACTCGAGCGCACCGGTCGAGAGGAGATAGGCGAACGGGACGAGCAGCACGAGCAGGAACACGCCCATGGTGATGAGGCCGTACGCGCCGAGGCCGCGGAACACGGTGGTGAACGGATAGAGGAAGACGATCTCGACGTCGAGGACGATGAACGCCATCGCCACCAGGTAGAACTTCACCGGGAAGCGCTCGGCCGGCTCGTATTCGGGCACGATGCCGCATTCGTAGGGAGCTTGCTTCGCCGACGTCGGCCGCTTCGGCCCGAGCAGCTTCGAGGCGAAGAACGACAGCGACGCGAACAGCACGACGAGCACGATCATGCAGAGGATCGGCAAGTAGACGCGCACGCCCGGCGACTCCCTTTCTCGGCTTCTCGATCGTGCTCGCGAGCACGACAGGCGTTGGTTCGCGCAGGCTATCCGAAGCGCGCGGGACGGTGCCGGTCCGACCAGGGCGCGCTCCCTGGTCGTGCCGGGTCGGCGTCAGAAGAGCTTGATCGACCGCACCCGCTCGAAGCGATCGGCGACGTCGGGCCAGTTGACGATGTTCCAGAACGCGTCGACCCAGTCCTTCTTCACGTTCTTGTACTGGAGGTAGAACGCGTGCTCCCACATGTCGAGCGCGAGCAGCGGCGGTCCGCCCTGGCCGACGTTGCCCTGGTGGTCGTAGACCTGCTCGACGATGAGGCGGTGGCTCAGCGGCTCCCACGACAGCGCCGCCCACCCGGAGCCCTGGACGTTGTTGGCGGCCTCGCTCATCTGCGCCCGGAGGGCGTCGTGCGAACCGAAGCTCTCCTTCACCGCTGCCGCCAGCTCACCTTCGGGCGCGCCGCCCCCGTCGGGCGACATGTTCTGCCAGAGCAGTGAGTGGAGGACGTGGCCGGACAAGTGGAACGCCATGTTCTTCTCGAGCTGGTTGATTGTACCGAAATCGCCAGATTCGCGGGCTTCACCGAGCTTCTCGAACGTGGTGTTCGCCCCGTCGACATAGGCCTTGTGGTGCTTGTCGTGGTGGAGCTCGAGCACCTCGGCCGAGTAGTGGGGCTCGAGGGCTGAGTAGTCGTAGGGCAGGTCGGGCAGTTCGTATGTCGGCACGGGTCCTCCTCTGGGGACGCCCCCGCGGAGGGCGTCGGTCGGCTCCAACCCCCCGTCGAAGCTACCTGTCGGATGGGGCGATTCGGGCAGATCGCTGGCACGGTCGCCCACCACCCCGCTGCTAGCGTTCCCGGATCTCCGGGCGCTCAACCGCTGCATGACCCTTCTTCGTCGGATCCTCACCCCCTGCGTCGCCGCGCTCCTGTTCGCGAGCTTCGCGGTGATCGCGCTGGCGCCCGCGACGACGGCAGTCGCCGCGACCAGTGACGATCTGGCAACTGCGCGCGAGAAGCTGGCCGAAGCCCGCGCCGCCGCCAACGAGACCGCCGCCGCGTTCTCCACCGCGGATCACCAGCTCGAAGAGACGCGCGAGAACATCGCCAAGCTCAAGGACTCGATCGCGACGACCAAGGCCCGGGCCCAGCAGCTGCGCGAGTACGCACGCCAGCGGGCCGTCTACGCGTACACCCACCCCGGCACCTCGTTCGAGGCGTTCGTCGACGCCACCGACGCCGTCGACGCGGCGCGCCGGCAGCAGCTCCTCGACCAGGCGAACCAGACCGACAACGACGTGGTGAAGAAGCTGGCTGCGGTCAACGCACAGCTCAAGAGCCAGCAGTCCGACCTCGAAGGCCAGGAACGCGAGCAGGCACAGATCAGCGACCAGCTCGACGCCAAGCTCGCGGCGCTGCGCGCGAACCAGCAGGACGTGGAGCAGGCCGTCGCCGACCTGCAGGCGCGCCTCGACGCGGAGATCGCGATCGCCGAGTTCGCCGACGCGCAGCACAAGGCGGAGCTCGAGGCGGAGAAGGCCGCGCTCGCCGCGCAGGCTGCACGGCCGACGCTCACGTCCGGCGGGCCCGGGCAGGTCATCCCCAACCCGGTCGACCGGTGCGTTCCAGTGCCCGGTGAGCGGCGCGGCGTACAGCGACGACTACGGCGGCCCGGGTGGCCATCCCGGCATCGACATGTTCGTGCCCACGGGGACCGCGGCCGTCGCGGTGATGGCCGGCACCGTGCGGTACGTGCCGGACGAGGGGGCCGGCGGCAACACCGCCTATCTGGCCGGTGCCGACGGCAACACCTACTTCTACGCGCACTTCTCGCAGTTCATCGGCGAGGGGCGCGCCGTCGCCCAGGGCGAGGTGATCGGCCTCACCGGGATGACCGGCAACGCCGAGCGCGCCGCACCTCCACTTCGAGGTCCGCATCGGCGGCGACAACGGCAATACGACCGATCCGTACCCGATGCTCAAATCGGGCGGTTGTTGAGCCGAAGAACCATCACCCACCCCGATCAGGCGACGAGGTCGCTTGGTAGCGTGGCGTGACCGGGGGACACCGTGAGCGAAGGGACCGCGAACCAGGCATGACCGCCGCACACGATCGCAGCGCACACGTGCTCGATCCCGAGTACGTCGTCGACCTCGACACGATGGGCATCGACGACCTGCGCGCCAAGCACGCCGAATGCCTGGAGCTCGAGACCGAGGTCTCCTACGTGCGCCGCCTCACCCAGGCGCGCATCGACATCCTCGAAGCCGAGGTGCAGCGCCGCTCGAGCGGCGGATCGTTGGAGGACCTCATCAGCCGGCTGCCCGAGATCCTCGCCGACCCGGGACCGCGCGGAAATCCGGCGTCGAGTCGCCTCCCGATGCAGTTGGCACCCGAACAGGACTCCGAGTGGGCACCCGAGTTCGAGCAGTTCGACGGCGTGCTCGCCAACCTGCCGACGCTCACCGAGCCCGAGCTGGAAGCGGCGATCGCCGGACTGCGATCGCTCGAGCGTGAGGTGTCCGACCAACGGCGCGAGCTGTTCGCGGTGATCGACCGCATCGACACGACGCTCGCCGCGCAGCTGCGCTGACCCTCACCCGGGTCTGGGCCGCCTGAGACTCGCCTCCTGAAACTCGCCGGTCAGCGGCGCCGATAGGATCGTCGCCGCTATGCAACGGGTGGCCATGCTGAGCGTGCACACCTCGCCGCTCGCACAACCGGGGGCTGGCGACGGTGGCGGGATGAACGTCTACGTCCGGGCCCTCGCCGCCGCCTTGGCGCGTGCGGGGGTACCGGTCGACGTCCTCACGCGGGCCGAGCACCCCGACCAGCCGGCATGCGTCGAGGTGGAGCCCGACTTCCGGGTGCTGCACGTGCCCGCGGGACCGCTCGCGCCGGTGCCGCTGCGCGACCTCCCCGATCTCGTGGGCGAGTTCACCGACGCCGCACGCGACGCGCTCGCCCGTACCGGCGAACACGACGTGCTCCACGCGAACTACTGGGTGTCGGGTGCGGTCGGCCACCGGCTCAAGCACGAGCTCGACCTCCCGCTCGTCACGACCTTCCACACCCTCGAGCGCGTGAAGGCCGAGGTGGGCCTGGGCGATGCGGTCTCGCTCCGTCCGCGCGTCGAGGCCGAGGTGGTGCGGTGCGCCGACCTCGTCGTCGCGTCGACGCGCGAGGAGCACGACCAGCTCGTGCGGCACTACGGCGCCGATCCGGCGCGCATCGAGATCATCACCCCCGGTGTCGACCACGCCGTGTTCGCGCCCGGCGATCGCGCCGCCGCTCGCCGTCGCGTCGGTCTCACTGGTGGACCGGTGCTCCTCTTCGTCGGGCGCATCCAGCCGTTGAAGGGCGCCGACCTCGCGGTGCGGGCGCTCGCCGCGGTGCACGACCGGAGCGCGCAGCTCGTCGTCGTCGGCGGCCCGAGCGGTCCCGACGGTGAGGGCGAGGTGCGGGCGCTCCACGCGCTCGTGGCCGAGCTCGGGCTCGAGGCGCGCGTGCACTTCGTCGCACCGCAACCGCACGACCAGCTCGTCGACTACTACCGCGCTGCCGACGTGTGCGTGGTGCCGTCGCGCACCGAGTCGTTCGGTCTCGTCGCGCTCGAGGCTGCCGCGTGCGGCACTGCGGTGGTCGCGGCGAACGTCGGCGGGCTCCGGCTGCTGGTCGACGACGGCGTCACCGGATTCCTCGTCGACGAGCGCGACCCGGCCGCCTACGCCGAGCGCATCGACCGCGTGCTCGAGGACGACTGCTATGAACTCGGCGCGCTCGCGTACGCGCGGTCGACGAGCTACCGCTGGAGCATCGCCGCGGCGCGACTCCGCCGTCACTACGACGACCTCGCCGTGCGCGCAACGGTCAAGTGCAACTAGGGCAGGTGGAGGCGGCGCACGAGCTGGTCGCCACCCATCTCGAAGGCCCGGTGGCCGCGGAGTCGTACATCCAGACCGTCGAGTACGACCCCGAGCTGCGGCGCTGGTACGTGCGCTTCACGTGCGACGGCCGCGACGCGACCACGATCTACTTCGACCTGCACGAGCGGACGCTGCGCTACGAGGTGTACTTCCTCCCGCTGCCGCCCGAGCACCACCTCGAGCTCTACGAGTTCCTGCTCAAACGCAACCACTCGATGTACGGCGCGCGCTTCTCGCTCGGGCCCGACGGCGACGTGTACCTCGTCGGGCGGGTCGCGCTCGAGCATCTGACCGTCGAGGAGCTCGACCGCATCATCGGCGTGCTCTACGAGCTCACCGAACGGTGGTTCCAGCCCGTCGTGCAACTCGCGTACGGTCGACGCACGCGCCCCGCGTGACGCGCACGCGCGTCGCTGACGTCTTTCCGAGCGCCGGACCCGACGGGGGCCGGTTCGGGGTTCGAGCCCGAGGTGCAGGAGGACCGCTCCGTTCGGGGAAGTGCGGAGCGGGACCGAGCGTTCCTCGGGCTCGACCCATCGCGCCACTGCGGCGACGTGTCCGCGCCCGACCGCTCCGGCCACGGTTAGCCTGCTGCGGATGCGTTTGGCACTCGTGGGCGGCGGTCGCATGGGCGAAGCGCTCGCGGTCGGCCTGCTCGACGGCGGCTGGGAAGCCGAGGAGCTCGCCGTCGCCGAGGTCGACGCCGACCGTCATCACGTCCTGGAGGCCCGCCTGCCCGGCGTGCGCGTCGTGCGCAACCCGGCGTGGGCCGCGGGCGACGCCGAAGTGCTGGTGCTGGCGGTGAAGCCCACCGATGCCGTCGCCGCGCTGGCGAGCTGTGCCGAGGTGCTGCCCGATGGCGCGCTCGTGCTGTCGATCGCGGCGGGCGTGACCATCGCCGCCCTCGAAGCGGTGGCGCCGGGGCGTCCGGTCGTGCGCGCCATGCCCAACACCGGCGCGCTCGTCGGACGCGGCGCCGGCCGCGATCGCACCCGGGCAGCACGTGACCGAACTCGATCTCGAGGTGTGCGAGCGCGTGCTCGGGAGCGTCGGCGTCGTCGTGCGCGTGCCCGAGGCCCAGCTCGACGCGGTGACCGGTCTGTCCGGCTCCGGTCCTGCCTACGTGTTCCTCGTCGCCGAATCCATGATCGAAGCGGGCGTGCTCGTCGGTCTCCCGCGCGACGTCAGCGAACAGCTCGTGCGTCAGACCATCCTCGGCGCGGCGACGTTGCTCGGCGACGGCGACGCGACGCCGGAGTCGTTGCGCGCCGCGGTCACGTCGCCCGGCGGGACCACCGCGGCCGGCCTCGCGGTGCTCGAGGCTCACGGCGTGCGCGGCGCGTTCCTCGAGGCGATCACCGCCGCGACGCGACGGTCCGAGGAGCTGGGGCAGGGGTGAGCCGCAAGCCGCGGTCGTCGCGCCTGCCGCCGAAGCTGCCCGACCTGGCGAGCGAGCGGCCCGCGCGCGCCGAGAGCGGACCGAGCCTGCGCGAGCAGCTCAAGCACGACCACGTGGCGGGACGCAGCCTGCGGTACGGGCGCGACGAGGTGCTCGCCACCATGCGGCGCATCGAGCACGGCGCGCCGAGCGCGCTGTGCGGATTGCCCGCGTTCCCTGGCATCACCCGCGCCCAGATCGCCGCCGCGGTCGAGTTGGTCTTCGGCTGGGAAGGCGACGGCCCGCGCGCCGCATCGCGCCGAGCCACACCATCGACGGCTTCACCGCCGCGGTCGCGCGCGTGCTCGAGGTGGCGCGAGGTGGGGGCCGGATCGCGTTCGCGACCGCGCGGCCCGCCGCGCTCCTCCAGCTCCACCGTCGGTTCGCGGCGCGCGCGGCTGCCGAGGGGGCCGAAGTGCTCGCGGGCGTCGAGAGCGCGGGCATCGGACCCGCCGGCCGTCGCGTGCGATGGATCGACCACATCGCCGTGCTCACCGACGGCGCCGCGCTCCTCGCCGACGACGCGGTGGAGGCAGCCGAGGAGTGGCTCTTCACTCTCGCCCGCCCCGATCTGGTCGTCGCCGACCACACCTACGCCGGGGTGGCGTCGGCGTCGGGCCTCGAAGTGGTGGCGTTCGCCGACCTCGACGCGGTGGCGCTCGCGGTGGCGGCCTGGCAGGGCAGGGCGCTGCGGGTCGTGCCGCTCGACGACCGTCGCCCGCCCGCCGCGTACGGCGGACTGCTCGATCTACTCGAATCCCTCACCTCGGCCAGGCTCGACCCCTTCACCGCGCGCGAAATCCCTGCTGAAACGGGCTCGTAGCTGCTCTTTTGCAACACGGGCCGCAGGGGCCTACGCTCACCCCGCGGAGAAGCGGGGAAAGCGGAAGGGGTGAGCCAGTGGCGCAGTCATTCGCCACGGCGCGATTCCTGACAGTTCAGGAAGTCGCCGATCTCATGCGGGTCTCGACCATGACGGTCTACCGCATCATCAAATCGGGCGAACTGCCCGCAGTGCGCGTCGGGCGCTCCTTCAGGGTGCGTGACGTCGACGTCGACACGTACCTCGGGAACCGCTACACGCAAGCCGGCTGACGCACGGCCGCCTGCCTCGTGCAGGCGGCGTTGCTGGATGAAGGGCGGCGCCTTCGGGCGCTTAGTGTCGCGCCGTGCTGATCGCGTTCGCGTCCGACTACGGCCTCACCGACGAGTTCGTCGGCGTGTGCAAAGCGGTCATGCTCGGCCTCGCGCCCGACGTGCGCATCCTCGACGTGAGCCACGAGATCCCGGCCCACGACGTGCGCGGCGGGCGCGCTCCTGCTCGTGCGGGCGGTCCAGTACCTGCCCGACGACTGCGTGGTCGTCGCCGTGGTCGACCCCGGCGTGGGCACCACTCGGCGCCTGGTGGGCGTGGAGGTGGCCGGGGGGGTGCTGCTCGGTCCCGACAACGGGCTGCTCGCGCCGGCCGTGGCCATGGCCGGCGGAGCCCGAGCGGTGATCTCGCTCGACAACCCCGACTACCAACTCCCTGCCCCCGGCCCCACCTTCGCCGGTCGCGACGTCCTCGCACCGGCGGCCGGCCACCTCGCGGCCGGGATCCCCTTCGCCGACCTCGGCACCCCCGTCGACCCGGTCACGTTGGTGCCGGGCCTGGTCTCGTTGCCTGAGGTACGCGACGACGGCTCGATCGTGGGCGAGGTGTGGTGGGTCGACCGCTTCGGCAACTGCCAGCTCAACATCGACCCCGACGAGCTCGCCGCCGCGGGCACCGGCGAGGGCGCCCGGCTCGAGGTCCACGTCGGCGGCGAGATCCGGGCCGCCCGGTGGGTGCACACCTACGCCGACGCCAAGCCGTCGGAGCTCGTGGTGCTGGTCGACTCCTACGGCCTGATGTCACTGGCCCTCGACCGGGAATCGGCCGCGTCGACGCTGCGCCTGAAGGCGGGCAGCGGCGTCACCCTGGTGCCGGAGCGCTCGGCGTGAGGCGAGGCACGACGATCATGATCGTCATCCTCCTCGTCCTCATCCTCGGTGCGGCGATGGCCCAGTTCGTGCTCCGACTCGGGCCCTAGCCCCGACCTCGTCCCAGACCAGCGCCACGACGACGCCGGTGAAGAGCGCGGGTCCGTGGATGTTGCCGAGCGCGACGAGCACGGCCGCAACGACGAGCGCGAGCGTTCCGAGTGCCGGCGGTCCCCATCGAGGAACGCGCGTGCCCTGCCGGGTCGCGGCGAACGACGCCCCGGTCGCGACGTAGGCGACCACGACGACCACGCCACCAGCGAGTCCGCCGATGTCGTAGGCCACCAGCGTCACCAGCACGACGATCGTGTACCCGAGTGCGAGCAGCGCAGGGTCGCGTCGGCGGAGTGCGTCGACCACGAGCGCGCCGGCGAGGCCGAGGATCGCGACCGAGTTACCGGCGCCATGAGGCTGCCAGTCGAGTCCGACCAGCTCACCCACGATCCCCGCCGCGAGGTACAGGACGACCCACTCGGCACGCGCGTGTCGGCGCTCGACCGCGATGCCGACCAGCGCCAGCAGCACGAGGTTCGCGAGCAGCGCGAGCCAGCTGTCGTGGACCAGGAGCGACGTCACCAGCCGCCACGGTTCACCGGCGGCGACCTCGCCGCCGCGTCGCTCGAGGTCGTGCAGCACCGCGTGGTCGAGCAGACCCACGATCGAGACCGCAGCAGTCGTCCCGAGCACCACGATGGTGAGCCAGGGGCGGCGGGAGGCCGTCCTCACGGGCGAGGCGACGTCAACGGCTCCACGAGGTGCATGGCTGGCATCGGCGCACCCGGTTCCGGCTCGGCCGGATCCGGGGCAGTGAGGTAGGTGCGCGTCGTCTGCTCGAAGTGGCCCAGCGCCAGGAGGAACGACGCCGCGCCCTGACTGATCCGACGCACACCGGCCGCGCGGAGCTCGCGCACCGGCGGGACCCCCGGCCAGAGCATCACGTTCACCGGCACGCCTGCCGCGTCGACCATGGCGCGCAGGTCATCGACATCGACCAAGCCGGGCAGGAAGAGTCCGTCGGCGCCGGCGTCGACGTAGGCGCGAGCGCGACCTCGGCCCTCGGCGAGCTGTGCGCCGGGCTCGATCGCCGCGCCGAACGACACGTCGCAGCGCGCGTTCACGAAACGGTGCACGCCATCGGCGTCGGCGGCGCGGCGCGCCGCGGCGAGTCGCTCGCACTGCTCGTCCACGTCGAAGAGCGATCCCGGCCGATCCGGACGCGAGTCCTCGAGGTTGATGCCGATCGCGCCAGCCTCGACGACGTCGGCCACAGTGGCGGCGACCGCATCCGGGGCCGCACCACGACCGGCTTCGATGTCGACGCTCACGGGTACGTCGACCGCGTCGACGATGCGCGCAACGAGGTCGCGCACGACAGGCCAGGGGAGGTGCTCGCCGTCGGGGTAGCCCTGCGCGACCGCGACCGCGAAGCTGCTCGTGCCGAGCGCGGACGCGCCCGCGAGCTCGGCGACGCGCGCCGAGACGAGGTCCCAGACGTTCACGAGTCGCAGCGCTTCCTCGCCATGGTGCAGTTCGCGGAACCGGTCGGCTCGCTCCTGCGCGCGCATGACGGTGTGGGTGGTGGTCATCGCAGACCTCCAGGCTCGGAATGGCCACGATCTCGCTCGGCCGGTCGGGCCACTGATGGGGTGCGGAGCCTCCCGCGCCGTGCGTCAGGAGCTCGCCACCTGTTCTACCCACCGCTTCCCGCGCCGATGCCCCTCACCAAGGCGGTGCGAAGAATTGGCTCCCGGCGGCGAGTGCAGGCGGGCTTGGGGCGGGCTGGGAGGCTTCATGGATCTCGGCGAACCGATCTCCATGCCACCTGCACTCGCGTACCGGGAACCGTCGAGCTTCCCCCCGGGGGACGCTCGTGCCACAGGATCGACGGAGGCCCGGAATCTCTTGAGTTAAAGATCACTCTCCGTGAGATTTCGCCACGATGAGTGCCTTCTGCCGCCCGCTGGCCAGCACGAACCCGCTGTAGACGATGGAGATGCCGACCGCGAGGCTGAGCGCGAACGCCTCGTCGTGGCCGACGACGCCCTGGACGAGCCCACCGCTCGAGAGCACCAGGGTGCCCAGCGCGATCAGGCCGTTGGCGCCCGCCAGTCTCCCGTGGTCGGGGAGCCCGGGGTTGCGCAGGAACCGCCACGCCGACACCAGGGCCCCGGCGATGATCACCGTCGCGGCGATGCCGCTGCCGGCGGCGGCGAGGATGCGGGGCAGCGCGCCGAACACGTCCTTCCCCACCGGGATGGCGGTGCCGTGCACCGATTCCATCGGGCAGCTGAGCAGCACCCCGGCCGCGAACCCGGTGAACAGCACCAGGCCCCAGAGCACCCGGCGGGCGATCTCGGCCCGGACCATCAGGTAGACCGTGCCCATCGCCAGCCACGGGACGTTCACCACCGCACCCAGGAGGTAGAACGCCCGGAAGGTGCCGTTGTCCCAGCCGGTGGCGCTCCCCGACGCCAGGGCCACCGAGGCCAGGGCGAACATGGCCAGGGCGATGGCCCACGCCCGGTGCTGGGGCTGGTGACCGGCGGTGTAGCGCACGAGCATCGACTGGGCGAACAGCGACGAGACGACCACCGCCACGAACGCCAGGCCCACGACCATCAAGTTGGAGCGTAGGACACGCACACTTTGAGAAATCGTGCACAAGCAGGGTTTACGCTGGCCATGTGTCCGAGGCGCGACGCATCCCGGAGGCGACGGTGCTGCGCCTCCCTCTCTACTACCGGGCCCTGCTCGAGACGGCCGACCAGGAGATCGGCACGGTCTCGTCGGAGCGCCTGGCCGAGCTGGCGGGGGTCAACGCGGCCAAGGTGCGCAAGGACCTTTCGTATCTGGGTTCCTACGGCACGCGTGGCGTCGGGTACGACGTCGAGCACCTGCTGCACGAGATCTCGCGCGAGCTCGGCCTCACCCACGACTGGCCGGTCGCGATCGTCGGCGTCGGCAACCTCGGCCACGCGCTCGCGAACTACCGCGGCTTCGGCGCGCGCGGCTACCGCGTGGTGGCCGCGGTCGACGCCGATCCCGACAAGGTGGGCCAGAGCGTCGGTGACCTCACCATCGAGTCGCTCGACGACCTGCCCAAGATCGCGCGCACGCGCGGCGTCGCCATCGGGATCATCGCCACACCCGCGCACGCCGCCCAGGAGGTGGCCGACCGCCTCGTCGACGCCGGCGTCACGTCGATCCTCAACTTCGCGCCGACCGTCGTGAGCGCGCCCCCCGGCGTCTCGCTCCGCAAGGTCGACCTCGCGATCGAACTGCAGATCCTCTCCTTCTACCAACAGCGACGCGACACCGCCCCCGTGCTCTCCGACGAGAGCCGCAACGGCGAGGCCGCGGCGAGGCGCTGAGGCCCCACGATGAGGGACCGCCCGTGACCCGGCCCGCCATCTCCGGCTACCCGGTGAACCTGGTCGTCGCGGGACGGCGTTGCGTGGTGGTGGGTGCGGGGCGCATCGCGGCCCGCAAGATCGACGCCCTGCTCGCGGCGGGCGCCGACATCCGCGTGGTCGCCCCCGAGGTGGGACCCGAGGTGCGCACCTGGGCCGACGAGGGCCGGCTCGCCCTCGACGAGCGCCCGTTCACACCGGGCGACCTCGACGATGCCTGGCTGGCGACCACCGCCACCGGCGTGGCCGCCGTCGACCGGGCCGTGTTCGAGGCCGGGGAGGCCCGCCGGGTCTGGGTGAACTCGGCCGACGACCCTGCGAACTGCTCGTTCACGCTCACGTCGGTGGTGCGCCAGGGCGACCTGGTCGTCACCATCGGCACCGGGGGCCGCAGCCCCGCCCTCGCCACCTGGCTGCGGCGGCGCCTGGGTGAAGAGCTGGGCCCGGAGTACGCGACACTGTTGGACGTGTTGTCGGAAGCCCGGGAAGAGCTGCGGGCCGCGGGGCGTTCCAGCGAAGAACCCGATTGGCAGTCGGCCCTCGATTCCGGCATGCTCGACTCGATCCGGGCCGGGAACGTGGAAGAAGCCAAGGAGATCCTCCGGGCATGTCTCTGGTCGTAGTCGGTCTGAACCACCGCACGGTGCCGGTCGGTCTCCTCGAGCGCATGACGGTCGCGCCCGAGTCGCTGCCGAAGGCGCTGCAGGCGCTCGGCGGTGCCGAGCACCTCGCCGAGGTCGTGCTGCTCTCCACGTGCAACCGCACCGAGGTCTACGCCAAGGCCACGCTGTTCCACCCGGCCATGCAGGAGGTCCGTGACTTCCTGGCCGACTCCTCGGGCGTCGACCCCGACGAGTTCGCCGATCTGATGTACACCTACCACGACGACGCCGCGGTGGCGCATCTCTTCGGTGTCGCCGCCGGGCTCGACTCGATGATCATCGGCGAGGGCGAGATCCTCGGCCAGGTGCGCGAGGCGTGGAACGCGGCCGAACACGAGTCGGCCAGTGGCCCGTGGTTGTCCCGCACGTTCCGCCACGCGGTCGAGGTGGGCAAGCGGGCCCGCACCGAGACGGCGATCGGCCGGCACGCGGTCTCGGTGTCGTCGGCCGCGGTGGCGCTGGCCACGAGCCGGCTCGGTTCGCTCGACGACCGGCGCGTCCTCGTGCTGGGCGCCGGCAGCATGGGCGAGGGAATGGCCCTCGCGCTCGCGGGCGCGGGCGTCGAGGAGATCGTCGTCGCCAACCGCACCGGGGCGAAGGCCGAGGAGCTCGCGACCCGGGTGGGTGGCCGCGCCATCACGCTCGACGAGATCCCCGACGCGCTCGTCGCGTGCGACGTGTTGCTCGCGTCCACCGGCGCGCAGGACCTCCTGGTGGAGCGCAGCGCGATCGAAGCCGTGATGCAGACGCGCGACGGACGAGCGTTGCTGGTCGTCGACATCGGCGTGCCCCGCAACATCGACCCGGGTGCCGGTGAGGTGTTCGGGGTGACCCTGCTCGACATCGACGATCTGCGCGCCTTCGGCGAGCAGTCGCTCGCGCAGCGGCGCCAGGAGATCGGCCACGTGCGCGAGATCATCGCCGAGGAGCTCGACCGTCACCGCCTCGAGAACACCGCACGCGAGGTCGCACCGATCATCACCGCGTTGCGCCGCGCACGTCGACGACGTACGCGCGCTCGAGCTCGAGCGCCAGCGCGCCAAGCTCGACGCCCTCGACCCTGCCGCACGCGACGCGGTCGAGCAGCTCACCCGCAGCATCGTCAACAAGGTGCTGCACGAGCCGACGGTGCGGGTCAAGGACGCCGCCGGCACGGCTCGCGGTGAGCCCTTGGCCGACGCACTCGTCGAGCTGTTCGGGCTCGACGTCGCCGATCCCGAACACTGATGCCGCGCCCGCTCCGCGTGGCGACACGCGGCAGCGAGCTGGCGCGGTGGCAGGCACACCGCGTGGCCACGCTGCTCGGTGCCGACACCGAGCTGGTGGTCGTGTCGACCACGGGCGACCAGCGCGCCGACGTCCCGATCCATGCGGTGGGCGGCACCGGCATCTTCGTGAAGGAGGTGCAGCAGGCGGTGCTCGATGGCCGCGCCGACGTCGCGGTGCACTCGGCCAAGGACCTGCCCGCGTCCGACACTCCCGACGGACTCGTGCTGGCGGCGGTACCGGAACGCGCCGATCCGCGCGACGTGCTCGTGGGCTCGACGCTCGACGCGCTCCCCGCCGGCGCGCGCGTCGCCACCGGATCGGTGCGCCGGCGCGCCCAGCTGGCGGCGCTGCGACCCGATCTCACGTTCGCCGAGCTGCGCGGCAACATCGCGACCCGCCTCGACCGCGCGGCCGAGCACGACGCGGTCGTGGTGGCCGCGGCCGCGCTGGAGCGGCTCGGGCTCGCCGACCGCGCCGACGAGTACCTCGAGCCGTCGGTCCTGTTGCCCCAGGTCGGCCAAGGGTCGTTGGCGGTCGAGTGCCGCTCCGACGACGACGACACCTTGGCGCGGGTCGTGGCGATCGACGACGCACCCCTCCACGTCGCGCTCGACGCCGAGCGCGCCTACCTCGCCGAGCTCGGCGGCGGCTGTGACCTGCCGTGCGGCGCGCTGGCGTCCCTCGACGGTGGCCAGGTCAGGGTGGAAGCGCTCCTCGCCGCGGTCGACGGTCACGTGGTGCTGCGGGCGACCACGCGCGACGCCGATCCCGTCGTCGCCGGGCGTGCGGCCGCGGCCGAGCTGATGGACCACGGCGGCCGCTCGCTGCTCGAGGACAGCGTGCTGCGACAGGACGGCGCGCAGTGACCGTCTACCTCGTGGGCGCGGGACCCGGTGACCCGGGACTGCTCACCGTGCGCGGCGCCGAACTGCTCCGCCGCGCCGACGTCGTCGTCTACGACCGCCTGGCGTCACCGGCGCTGCTCGAGCTCGCGCCCCCGAGTGCGGAGCTGATCGCGGCGGGGAAGTCGCCCGGCGACGTCGACCTCACCCAGGAGCAGACCAACCAGCTGCTGGTCGACAAGGGTCGGACCGCCGACTGCGTGGTGCGGCTCAAGGGCGGCGATCCGTTCGTCTTCGGCCGCGGGGGCGAGGAGGCCGAGGCCCTGGCCGCGGCCGGGATCGCGTTCGAGGTCGTGCCCGGGATCACCAGCGCCATCGGCGCCGCGGCCTACGCGGGCATCCCGGTGACCCACCGGGGCGTGTCGACGCACTTCACCGTGGTCACCGGGCACGAGGACCCGGCCAAGGACCGCACCGACGTCGACTGGCCCGCGCTCGCCCGCGCCGGCGGGACGCTCGTGATCCTCATGGGCGCGGGTCGCATCGGGGAGATCGCCCGCCGCCTGATCGAGGGTGGGCGCGCGCCCGAGACGCCGGTGGCGGCGGTCCGCAACGGCACCCGGAACAACCAGACGACCGTGCGCGCCACGCTGGCGACGGTGGCCGACGCGGGTGTGCAGGCACCGAGCGCGATCGTCGTCGGCGACGTCGCCGCGCTCGACCTCACGTGGTTCGAGGCGCGCCCGTTGTTCGGCCGGACCGTGGTCGTCACCCGCGCACGCGAGCAGGTGAGCGGTCTGCGGCTGCGGCTCGAGGAGCTGGGTGCCGAGGTGCTGGAGCTGCCGGCCATCGAGATCACGCCCATCGACATCACGCTGCCCGACCTCGCCGCCTACGAGTGGCTGGTGTTCACCTCGCCGAACGGCGTGCGCGCGTTCTTCCACGACGGCCTCGCACCGGCCGGGCTCGACGCCCGCGCGCTCGCCGCTGTGCGCGTCGCCGCGATCGGCCCCGGTACCGCGCACGCGCTGGGCACGCGCGGGTTGCGGGCCGACCTGATCCCCAAGCGGTTCGTCGCCGAGTCGTTGCTGGAAGCGTTCCCGCCGCCGTCGACACCGGGCGCGCGCGTCCTGGTGGCCCGCGCCGAAGTCGCACGCGACATCCTCCCCGACGGGCTCCGCGAGCGCGGCTACGCGGTCGACGTGTTGCCCGTCTACCGGACGCGTCCGGCGACGCCCGATCCTGCGCTGGTGGCGCGCGTCGTCGAGGGTCGGTTCGACGCGGTGACGTTCACGTCGTCGTCGACGGTCGACAACTTCTGCGCGCAGGTCGACCCCCGCCCCGACCCGTTCCCGCTGGTCGTGTCGATCGGGCCGGTCACGTCGGCCACCGCGGTGGAACGCGGCCTGCGCGTCGACGCCGAAGCCGATCCCCACACCATCGACGGCCTCGTCGCCACCCTTCTCGCCGTTCTCGGCGCGGACGGGGTGGCGTAGCCTGGGTGGCGTGACGTTCCCTTCGCGGCGCATGCGCCGGCTCCGCCGCACGCCCGCGATGCGGCGGCTGGTGGCCGAGGCCCGGCTCTCGGTCGACGACCTGGTCGCGCCGCTGTTCGTGAAGGAGGGGCTCGACGCGCCCGAGCCGATCGTCTCGATGCCGGGCGTCGTGCAGCACACCCAGGAGAGCCTCCGCAAGGAGGTGCGGGTCCTCGCCGACCTCGGTGTCCCCGCGGTGATCCTGTTCGGGGTGCCCACCGCCAAGGACGCCCGCGGATCCGGCGCCGACGACCCCGACGGTGTGGTCCAGGTGGCGCTGCGGAACCTGCGCGACGAGGTCGGCGACGCGCTCGTGCTCATGGCCGACGACTGCCTCGACGAGTACACCGACCACGGTCATTGCGGCCTGCTCACCGACGCCGGCGAGGTCGACAACGACTCGACGCTCGAGCGGTACGCGTCGATCGCCATCGCCCAGGCGGGCGCGGGCGCCGACGTGATCGCGCCGTCGGGGATGATGGACGGCCAGGTCGGAGCCATTCGCGACGCGCTCGACGAATCGGGCAACGCCGACATCGCCATCCTGGCGTACGCGGCGAAGTACGCGTCGGCGTTGTACGGACCGTTCCGCGACGCGGCCGAGTGCGCGCCGCAGTTCGGTGACCGGCGCGGGTACCAGATGGACCCGCCCAACGCGCGCGAGGCGCTCGACGAGACCGCGCTCGACGTCGCCGAGGGTGCCGACATGGTCATGGTCAAGCCGGCGCTGCCCTACCTCGACATCGTGCGCGCGCTCCGCGACTCGTTCGACGTGCCGGTGGCGGCGTACCACGTGAGCGGCGAGTACGCGATGCTCAAGGCCGCGGCACAGAACGGCTGGCTCGACGGCGACGCCGCCGCGCTCGAGACGCTCACGTCGATCAAGCGTGCGGGCGCCGACTTCGTGCTCACCTACTTCGCACGCGAGCTCGCCGAACGTCTCTCGTGAGCTCAGCCCCCCGAAGCGAACTGTTCGAGCGCGCGCAGGCGCGCATCCCAGGGGGTGTCGATTCGCCGGTGCGCTCGTTCGCGTCGGTGGGCGGCGATCCGTTCTTCGTCGATCGCGCCGAAGGCGCGTACCTCTACGACACCGACGGCAATCGCTACGTCGACTACGTGCAGTCGTGGGGCGCGTCGATCCTCGGCCACGCGCACCCCGCGGTCGTCGAGGCGGTGCAGCGCGCCGCGGCTGCCGGCACCTCGTACGGCGCGCCCACCGAGCGCGAGGTCGAGTTGGCCGAGGCCATCGCGGCACGGGTCCCGTCGGTCGACAAGGTGCGGTTGGTCTCGTCGGGCACCGAGGCGGGCATGACCGCGGTGCGCCTGGCACGGGGAGCCACCGGCCGGGCCAAGATCCTGAAGTTCGCCGGCTGCTACCACGGCCACGTCGACGCGCTGCTCGTCGCCGCCGGGAGCGGCGTCGCCACCCTCGGCCTCCCCGGTTCGGCCGGCGTCACCGAGGGCACCGTGGCCGACACCGTCGTCGCGCCCTACAACGACGACGCCGCGCTCGACGCCGCCTTCGACCGCCACGGCGCCGACCTCGCCGCGGTGATCGTGGAGCCGGTCGCCGCCAACATGGGGCTCGTCCCCCCGGCCGACGGCTTCCTCACCCGCCTGCGCGCCCGGTGCACCGATGCCGGCGCCCTGCTCATCTGCGACGAGGTGATCACCGGCTTCCGCCTCGGACCGTCAGGCGCCCAGGGCCGCTACGACATCACCCCCGACCTCTCGATGTTCGGCAAGGTCGCCGGCGGCGGCCTCCCCCTCGCCGCGGTCGGTGGCCGCGCCGAGATCATGGACCAGCTCGCTCCCCTCGGCCCCGTCTACCAAGCCGGCACCCTCAGCGGCAATCCCCTCGCCACCGCAGCCGGCCTCGCCGTCCTCAACCAGCTCGACGACGCGGCGTACGCAACCCTGGAGGCGAAGGCCACGAGGTTCGCGGAGGGCTTGGAGAAGGCCATCCCCGACGCGCAGGTGACCAGAGTCGGCACCTTGACCGGCGTCTTCTTCTCAGCCGACCGCGTGACGAACTACGAAGAGGCTCAGAAGGCCGACCACGCCCGCTACGCGCAGCTCTTCCACCACCTCCTCACCGCCGGCCACTTCCTCGCCCCCAGCGGCTACGAAACCCTCTTCGTCTCCCTCGCGCACGAAGACGAACAGATCGACGAAACCCTGGCCGCCGCGGCAGGCATTCACGGACGGCGCGTAAGCGCCGGACGCCGGGGCCCCGGCCCGCCGGAGTTTGCCGAAGGCACTGTTCGAACGCCGGGGCGGGGCCCCGGTGGCCGGCGACCGACCCGGCGTGATTACTGGCTGTCGTCGTCCTGAGGCAGACGATTGCGGCGCACGTGGTCCATGAAGAACAACGAGCCACCGATGGCGACGACCATCACGACCATGAGCACGAAGGCGAGGCCGCCGGAGCCGTCACCCTCTTTGCCCGCGTCGACCAACTGCTGCGCACCCGCCGGCACGCTCAGGGCGAGCAGCGCACCGACCGTGCAGAGGGCGAGACCAACAACCGAACGGATTCGTCGCATCATCAGACCTTCGTCAGTTCGGGCTCATCAGGGTCGGGCACGGCCACGGGGCCGGCGGCGGCCGCCGCCCGCTCCTCTTCGAGCTTCTGCTCGTCGCGCTCGCGCCAGTGGAGGCCGAGCAGACCGAGGATGAAGAGGATCGCCGACATGCCGAAGGCGACGAACGCGGGCACCCGCAGCGATCCGAGGTCGCGGAAGAGGACCACGTAGCCCGACACCGCGTCGGCGGAGTTGTCGCACTGCGGCGGCAGGGGCGGCAGACCGAACGGCTGCGTCTGGCTCGTGTCGACCACCTGGCAGAACTGCACCACCGCATACTCCGGTGTGTGGGTGAACTCACCCTTCCAGAACTGCGGGCTGCTGCCGCCGATCTCCCACGTCTGGAGGATCTGGTACTTGGTGACGTCGGCGAACTTGGCGAAGCGGTTGTCGTTGGGCGTGTACTCGACCGTCGGCGTCGATTGCTTGGTGACGAGCGCGGCGTCGACCGCGGCCTTCACGTTGGAAGCCTCGGTGGCGTCGGCGATGAACTGCTTCTGCTTGATGTCGTGCACGTCGGAGGTCTTCGACTTCTCGGGAGAGGCGATGACCTCCTGCACCTTCCACTGCGGGATGCGTCCCTTCAGCGTGTTGAGCGGCGACGCGGTGGTGATCCACAGCGAGCTCAGGAGCATCATGAACCCGGCGAGCCCGGTGAACGCGACGAGGAAGCCGAGGCGGGCGCCGAGGTTGGTGCCCAGCAGGACGTAGATCGATCCGAGGAACAGCACGACCGCGGCGACCACGACGAGGACGCCGAGGATCGTCGGGTACCAGAGGGTCTTGTGGAGGGATTCGGCGGCGAGAATCAGTGACGGCACGGGCTCCTGCTCCTACAGCGATCGCTCGTAGGCCATGATCGACTCGATCTGGTCCTTGGTCAGCGTGGCACCGAAGTGCGGCATGCGACCCGACGAGATGCCGCGGATGCCGTACTGCTGGTTGGCGGGCACGCCGATGCTGATCCAGCTGAACAGCTCCGACTCACCGCTCGGCGGCGGGAATTGGCCGTCGACGTCACCGCCGGTGAGGTTGGGGCCGTAGGCGCCGCCGGCCATGATGCCCAACGGCGCGTTCGGGTTGGTCTGCGGCGCGGTGGGATCGAAGTACGACCACCCGCGGGTGTGGCAGCGCGCGCAGTTGTTCATGAACAGCAGCGCGCCGTCGGTCACCGACTGCGTGGTCTTCTGCCAGTCTTCGGCGACCTGCAGGGCCTCTTGCTTCTCCTGCACCAGCTTCGTGTTCGTGGCGACGTCCTGCACGCCGCCCGACGCGAGCAACGCCTGCGCGTCGGCGAGCTCGGCCTGCGCGTCGGCGACCCACTTGTCGGCCGCCGCCCGCGTCGCCGGCTTCTCGAGCGTGTCGCGGCCGACGCACGCACCGCGGTCGCAGCTCTTGAGCTCCTTGGTGGCCGCGGCCTGCGCCTTGTCGGGCGTGGTGGCGAGGCTCTCCACGTAGTTCACGAGATCCTGGATGCTCTGCTCCTGCAGCGCACCCTTGCCGCTGAGCACACCCCACGCGGGCATGGGCGTGCCCGGTCTGCCGTAGGTGATGATCTGCGTGAGCTGCTTGCGGTCGTACTTGAGCGACGCGACCTGGAGGTTGGGCGCGGCCCACGACACCTGCGACGGCAGGCAGTAGGGCTGCTCTTCGGCGAGCTTGGCGTTGACCACCTGGTTGGGGTCACAGCGCGGGTCCTCGCTCTTCACCACGAACGGCGCGCTGCCGCCGCCGCCGTCGGTGCCGTGGCACGTCGCGCAGAGCAACGACTTGGTGCTGTCGTACTCCTTCGACGCGGAGTTGGCGAACAGCACGGCACCACGCTCGATCGAGCGGTCCTTGAAGCCGGCGTTGGCGTCGGCCTCGCGGAACGGCTCCCAGATGAAGTACGCGAGCAGGCCGAGCACCACGATGACCAGGGCGATCAACGCGACGCCGAGGGCGCGCTCGAGGTGCGCGCCTTCGAGCACGTCGTCGTCGAAGAACGGCGTGAGGTTGTCGGGCGTCTTCGCCTCCGGGTTCCGCCGCAGGCTCACGACGCGATAGATGACGAAGCCGGCGAACCCGAGGATCAGCGCCAGGTTGAACAGGATCAGGATGGTGCGAAAGCTCATACGAGCGGCAGCCGTTCCCTAGACACAGGGCGCTCCCTCGGGGCTCTGTCCGGTGGTGTTCGTACCGATGGGCGGGCCGGTGACCAGGAGACCGGTGTCGACGACGATGTTGCCGCCCGCCACCTCCAGCGCGAAGCGGTCGAGACCACGCGGCGCCGGACCACCCTGCTTCTCGCCGACCCGGTTGTACTTCGAACCGTGGCAGGGGCACTCGAACCACTGCGAGCTCGGGCACCACGGCACGCGGCAGCCGAGGTGCACGCACTTCTGGTAGAGGGCGACGTAGCCCTTCTCCATCCCGGCGATGATCGGCGCGGTGTACGCGGGGACCTTCTTGGCCTTGGGGAGGTCGTCCTTCGGGTAGGCGACGATGTAGGTCTTCGCCGCCGCGTTGTAGAAGGGGATCTTGTTGTCGAAGGCGTCCTTGGCGTCGGCCTCCGACCCCACCACGATCTTGCCGCCGAAGCCGCCACCGGCCGACGGCCAGAGGAAGGCCAGCGCGGCGATGCCGAACGCACCGAGGCCGAGACCGGATCCGGCGAGGATCGAGCGGTTGAAGAACTGGCGCCGGGTGACGCCGAGCTCCTCGAGGTCGACCGGCTCGTAGACGACGGCGGTGCCACCGGTGCGCGGCTCCGGCACCTGGGAGCTGCCGGACTCGATCGCCTTGCGGGCCTCGTCGGCACGCGCGCGACCGGCAGTGGACTCCGCCTCCACGGTGGTCTCGTCGGCCGGCGCGGCCGCCTCGGCGACGGTCGACGCGCCTGCGGCGGCGTCGCGCCTGCGCGTCTCCCGGCTCAACCGGCCGGTGGTGGCGCGCGAACGGGCCGTCACGACGAGGCCGATGACCGCGAGGGCCACGACGGCGACGATGGCGATGGCGATACCCACGACTTCCAGCTCCTACAACTCGAAGAAGATGCCGTCGTTCCAGGGGAAGATGAAGTTGAACCCCGGACCCCGGAAGAACGAACCGATGATGACGAGCACCGCCCACATGACCAGGAACAACGTGAAGATCGAGATGGCGAACTTCCGGTCCTTGGGCTTGTTGGACGGGTTCTTGTCGACGAACGGCGCCACCATGAGCAGGAACAGCGCGATGCCCGGAATGGTCACGCCCGCGACCATCGGGTGGAACATCGTGAGCAGTTCCTGCAACCCGAGGAAGTACCACGGCGCCTTCGACGGGTTGGGCGTCTTGTTGAAGTCGGCGAGACCGAGCAGTGGTGCGCGCACGAGCGCCGAGAAGATGGTGACGGCGGCCGAGACGATGAGGATCGACGCGAACTCGATCACGAGCAGGTGCGGCCAGGTGTGCACCTTGTCCTGCGCCTCGGCGCGGGTCTGTTGGATCGATCCCGACTTGACCACCGTGAGCAGCCGCTGCGTGTGACCGCCGGGGCCGGTGGTGGTGGGCGCGGGGAGCGTGGCGGTCGCCGCGGCCGCGCTGCCGGTGCCCGCGGCGGCGACGTCGCCCCCGGCGGCCGCGGCCTTGCGGCGCTTGGCCCGCTCGAGCAGGTGCGCGGGGATCTTGGTGCCGCTCTCGGTGGTGACGTCTTCGGCCGGTGCGGATGCGGCGGCGGGTGCCTCCGCGCCCACCTCGGCGACCGGAGCTGCCGCGGCCGGAGCCTCGGCTGCGGGCGCTTCCGCCGCGCCTTCTTCTTCGCCGGGCACGGGGAGACCGAGCGCCTTGCGGCGCTCCTTGCTCCGCTGGAGCAGGTGTTCGGGGATGTCGACCATCTACAGCTCCCCTCTCCTACAGCGGCCCGGAGATGCCGCCGTCCTTCCGGACGCGCCAGAAGTGGACGGCCATGAAGATGACGATGACGAATGGCAACAGCAGCACGTGGAGCACGTACCACCTCAGCAACGTCTCGTTGCTGATCTCCTTGGACCCGAGGAGCACGTACTTCACCGAGGTACCGAACACCGGGGTGTACCCCATCATGTTCGTACCGACGGTGACCGCCCAGAGCGCCAGCTGGTCCCAGGGCAGCAGGTAACCGGTGAACGACAGCAGCAGGGTGAGCGTGAGCAGCACCACGCCGATCACCCAGTTGAACTCACGCGGCGCCTTGTAGGCACCGTGGTAGAAGACGCGACTCATGTGCAGGAACACGGTCAGCACCATGAGGTGCGCCGACCATCGATGCATGTTCCGCACGAGCGAGCCGAAGGTGACGGCCGTCTCCAGCGTGCGGACCGTCGGCCACGCGGCGGCCGCCGTCGGTCGATAGAAGAACATCAGGAAGATGCCGGTGACGGTGAGCAGGATGAACAGGAAGAAGGAGAGACCGCCGAGGCACAGCGTGTACGACACCTTCACCGCGTGCCGCTTCACCTTCACCGGGTGAAGGTGGTACAGCACGTTGTTCATGATCACGTAGGAGCGGTTGCGGGGGCTGTCGGTGTAGCCCCGGCGGAACACGGAACCCGGGCGGAAGATGGCCGTCCACGCCTGTGAGCCGCGAAGCTTCTCGTCGGTCTTCTCCAGCGCCTGGCCGACCTTCACCCCGAGGCCGCCGTGCCCGTTGCTGCCGTTGCTGCCGTTGCCGTTGGCCACGAACGTGTCTCCTCGAGAACCTGTGACTCAGAACCGCACGCCGTAGGCGTAGCCGTTGCGCGGGGTGCGGGCATGGAGGTCGCCCTCGGCGATGTCGGGTTGGAGCTTGCCGAGGATGATCACTCCGGTGGGGCAGCGGTCGACGCAGAGCGCGCACCGCGTGCAGATGTCTTCGTCGACGATGAAGGCCACGTGGTCACGCGGGTCCTCACCGGGCTGCTCGGTGTTGTGCGCGTCGCTGATCGCGCTCACCGAGACCATGTGGATGCACTTCCACGGGCAGATGTCGACGCAGCCCTCGCAGAGGATGCACTCGGCCTGGTCGATGTGCAGGAACTGCTTCGGCTTCACCGACGCGGTGAGGTAGGAGGGATCGACCTCCTGCAGCTCGTAGTCGGTGGCGAAATCGGGCATGGGCGGGTTGGCGTCGGTGCGGGCCATCAGGCGTCACCACCGTTCGCGCTCGCGCCCACCGTCGCCGGCTCGGGCACCTTGCGCCGCAGCGGCCGGCCGAAGCGCGAGGTCTTCGGCGGGGCGTCGGGTGTCTCCGCCTTCTCCTGGCCCCGTTTCTGCCAGGCGGAGAAGAGGAAGAGGTTGAGCCCGAACATCACCACGTAGATGCCCACGGCGATGATGTCGCTGATCGCCTTCATGTTGATGTCGAACGGGAACTTGACGAAGAGGATCTCCTGGCCGCTGCGCACCAGGAACTTGGTGGTGCCCCACTGCAGGTACTTGTCGGCGAAGGTGATCCACTCGTGCGGGATGATCGCGTACGCGAGGGCGAACATCGCGAACGTTGCCACCGCGCCGCCCATGCACTGAGCCCACGTCGCGGGCCGTTCGGACTTCGGCCGGCGCATGAGGACCATGATGATGATCAGACCGATCACCAACAGACCAACGGCCCACAGCAGTCGACCTGCGGGTCGCATCCATGGCAACCAGTCCGGGATCAGGTTGGGCATCGGGCCCGTTGTCCTCCGGGAAGCACAGGGGTGGGAACGGAGTCTGGCGGTTTCCTATCACGCTATCTGAGCGTGGTGCCCATCGTGGGGTCGTAGACAGACGGTCGCGGCGGGTGGGTTCGCCAGGTGTTCGGCGCGCGACGATGCACGGGTGACTGTCCCTCCCACGATCACAAGCGCACAAGCACGAGCGCAGCGCGGATGAGTCCGGTCTGGGACGTGCTGGTCGTCGGGGGCGGACCCGCGGGTGCCGCCACGGGCTACTGGCTGGCGCGTGCGGGTCACCGGGTGCTCGTCGTGGAGAAGAAGCGGTTCCCTCGCGAGAAGACGTGCGGCGACGGCCTCACGCCGCGGGCCGTGCGCCAACTCGAGGACATGGGGCTCGGTCCCGAGTTGTCGGGTTCGCTCCGCTACGACGGACTGCGGTCGATCGCACACGGCGTCACCCTCGAGCTCGAGTGGCCGTCGCACCCCGACTTCCCCGACTACGGCTACGTCGTCCGCCGTCGTGATCTCGATCGCATGGTCGCCGACGCCGCCGCCGGCGCCGGCGCCGAGGTGTGGACCGGCGCCGAGGCCGTCGCCCCGCTGGTGGAGGAAGGCCTGGTCGTCGGCGCGATGGTGAAGCGCGACAGCACGGACGGCGCAGTCGAGGAGCCGGTGCGGGCGCGCTACGTGGTCGTCGCCGACGGCGCCAACTCCCGGTTCGGGCGGGCGCTGGGCTGCGCGCGCGACCGCTCGTACCCGCTGGGGATGGCGGTGCGGGGCTACTTCACCAGCCCGTTCCACGACGAGCCGTGGATCGAGAGCCACCTCGACCTGCGCGACCGCGACGGCAACCACCTGCCCGGGTACGGCTGGATCTTCCCGGTGGGCGACGGCACCGTGAACGTCGGCGTCGGGCTGCTGTCGACGTTCACGGGTTGGAAGTCGATCAACACCAGCACACTGATGGATGCGTTCGTGGCGACCGCGCCCGCGCGGTGGGGCATCTCGCCCGAGACGTCGTGCGGCGCACCCACCGGCGGGAAGCTGCCGACCGGCGGGTCGGTCACGCCGAACATCGGGCCGACGTGGTTGGTGGTCGGCGACGCCGCGGGATCGGTGAACCCGTTCAACGGCGAGGGCATCTCGCTCGCGTACGAGACCGGACGGCTCGCCGCCGACGCGGTGTCGACCGCGCTCGTCACCGGCGACGGCCTCGCGCTCACGCGCTACCCGCAACAGCTCGAGGAGATGTACGGCCTCTACTGGAAGGTGGCGCGCGCGTTCGTGCGCGCCATCGGCAACCCCGCGGTGATGCGCGAGCTCACGCGCGTCGGCATGCAGTCACGGCCGCTCATGGAGTGGGTGCTGCGCATCATGGCCAACCTGCTGCGACCCGACGAGCTCGGCCCCGCCGAAGCCGCCTACAAGATGGTCGCCGCCATGGTCGCCGTCGCCCCGGAGCCCTGACCCTTCCCCCCTCACCCGCAACATGCGTCGAACTTGCGGCGTAGCGGCGCATGTTCGACGCATGTTCGTGGGTGGGGACTAGCCGCCGCTGACGGGGGGGAGGACGGCGACCTCGTCGCCGTCGTGCAGCTCGGTGAGGTCGCCGGCGAGGGGTTCGTCACCGTTGACCCAGACGCGCGCGGTGGCGAGCACGGCGGCGAAGTCGGGACCGTACGACGCGCGCAGGTCGTCGAGCAGCGCGCCGAGGGTCGTGGCGGCGCGTTCGTCGTGACTCCGATCGGCGGACTCGCGCGCCTGCGCGAAGAGCCGGATGCGGACGGTCAGCGATCGGCTCCCGCGTCGGGGATGTTGGTGCGCGCGGTCGGGAACGCGTCGAGGCGGGCGGGATCGATGGGCGCGCCCGTCTCCTCGTCGATGCCGTACGTCCCGGCGTCGACGCGTTCGAGCGCGGCCTGCAGCTCGGTGAGCTCGTTCTCGAGCTGCTCCAGGATCGACAGATCCTTCTCGCGCTCGAACGTCTCGGTCGCGGTGTCGGCCGGGTGCTGGTCGTAGTCGGAGAGCTCCGAGAGGTCGTCGCTCTCACTCGTACCCAGCTCGGCCTTCAGGCCTTCGACAAGGCCCTCGACCCGCGCCTGTTCAGCCTGGAGCCGTTCCCGGGCATCGTCGGTGTCCACCCCGTGCAGGCTACTCAGCCACCCCCGAGCCGCAGCTCGAGCACCTCCGCCGCGTCGACGAGCATGGCCTCGAGCCGCTCGAAGCGCGCGCCGGGGTCGTCGAGCTCCAAGAGGCGCTGGGCGTCGAGCGGCCCGATGGGCGCCCGCGCCGCCGCCTCGTACGACGCCTTGACCGGGTCGTCGTCGAGCTCGGCGGCGCCGACCGGTGCGGCGCGGTCGCCGAGCTCGGCGCTCATGGCGAGCACGCGCCCGAGCAGGCGCTGGACGTCGCCGCGACGCGCGCCGGCGTCGGTCGCGACCTTCTTCGGTTCGCCGAGCACGTCGATCTCGGCGCGCGGGAACGGGTCGTCGTCGAGCCACTTCTTCACGCGGAAGCGCTCCGTACCGACGGTGGCGAGCAGGTAGCGACCATCCGGGGTGCGCGCGGCCTCCACGATGTGCGCGACGGTGCCCACGGCGAAGCGCTGGTCACCGCCGCCCACCTCGAAGCCGCGCTCGATGAGCACGACGCCGAAGCGACCGTCACCGCGCAAGCACGTCTCCGCCAGCGCGCGGTAGCGGTCCTCGAACAGGTGGAGGGGCAACGCGGCGTGCGGGAACAGCACGGTGCCGAGCGGGAACATCGGCATCGTCTTGGACATCAGTCCACCCTAACGACCACGGTCGCTCAGTTGGCGCGCGCCCGGAGGCTCGCGGCCGCTGCGGCCGCTTGCTCACCACCCTCGCCCGGCAGGAGGTCGGCGAGCACGTCGAGCTCGCGAGCGGCTTCCGCGAACTGTCCGAGTCGGCCGAGGAGACCGGCGAGGTCGCCTCGCTGGCTCAACGTGATGCCGGGAACGCGCAGTCGCAGTCGGACGACCCACACGACCGCCTTCGGGTCGCGTTGGAGAAAGGTGTGCTGCAGGTTGCCGAGCATGCGCTGGAGGACCGCCCGCGGCCCGACCGGCATCAGGAACTGCGGCCGGAACCGACTGGCGGTGTGGTGCTGCGCGAACAGCGCCGCACAGGCGGCGAGGTCGAGGCGGGCACCGTCGTGGAACGGGTCGAACCATTCCCCCGGACCGCCGCCGACCAGGAAATGGCCGGGCATGCCGACGCCGTGCAGTTGCAGCCCGCAGCGGCGCCCGACCTCGATCATGACGACGCTGAGCGTGATGGGGATGCCGAGGTGGCGATCGAGCACGTCGTCGAGGAACGAGTTGCGCGGGTCGCCGTAGTCGGACTCGTTGCCGCGGAAGCCCTCCGACACGAACAACATCGTCGACAGCTCGCCGGCCGAACACCCGACGGCGCGCGCCGCGAGCAGGTCGAGTTGCGCGAGCCGAGCGTCGACGTCGAGATCGGGGTGGGCGTGCGCGGCGACGAGCAGCGCGGCCTCGTCGAGCGCGATCTCGGGCTCCGGGCGCGCCATGAGCTCGGTGAAGCGCTCGGTGACGTCCAAGGCTCGACGGTAGCGCCGTTCGGTAGGCTCGTGGACATGTCGGGCCCGGCCGCACCCTCGTCGGAGCAGGTGCACGAAGCCGTGGCGGCACGGTTGCGCTCGGTCGGGCAACGCCTCACCAGCAACCGCCAGGCACTGCTCGACGCGCTCACCGCGGCGGCGCGTCCGCTCACGATCCCCGAGATCCTCGACGAACGTCCCGACCTCGCGCAGAGCTCCGTGTACCGCAACCTCGTGGTGCTCGAGGAGGCGGGCGTCGTGCACCGCGTCCTCGGAACCGACGAGTTCGCGCGCTGGGAGCTCACCGAGGACCTCGCCGGTCACCACCACCACCTCATCTGCGCGTCGTGCGGACGGGTGGAAGACGTCCCGGCGTCGGCGGGCCTCGAGCGCTCGGTGGCGGCGGCCGCGGCCGCGATCACGCGCACCACCGGCTTCCGCACCCAGCACCACCGACTCGACCTCGTCGGCGTCTGCGAGAGCTGCGGCTAGCCCGCCGACGACGCTGCTTGCTCGAGGAGCTGCGCGGGAGCGTCCTCGCCCGCCTTCAGCGCCTTGATGTTGGCCTTGACCTGGTCCTCGGGCAGCTCGCCGGTGCCGCGGCCGGCCACCGTGCCGTCGGCGTTCACCAGGACGAAGTACGGATACGACGCTGAACCCGAACGCCTGCGCCGCGGTGTTGTTCGGGCTGTCGGCCATGACCGGGAACGGCCAGTCCTCCCGCTCGAGCCAGGCCGACGGCGGGTAGTTGGGGGCGTTCTCCGTGGTGCCGGTGGCGACCGCGTTCACGTCGACGCCGTCGAACACGCCGTCCTTCGCCAGCCGGCTGAGCAACGGCACCTCGCGCTGGCAGTGCGGGCACCAGTGGGCGACGAACACGATCGCCTGCGGCTTGCCGTCGCCGGAATCGGGCCCGATGGTGACCGTGCTCCCGTCGTAGACCGACTTGCCGGTGACGGTGGGGATGGTGTCGCCGACCGCGGGATCCGGACTCACGGCCGAGTCGTACTGCGGGAGCGACGTGCCGCTCACCTTCACCGGCGCGGTCTCGTACTTGGTCGCGCTCGCGCTGTCGCTCCCGGAACCACCGCCACTGGCGACGACCGCGACGACGATCGCGATCACCACGACCACTGCGAGGCCGCCCCAGAGGAACATGCGGTTGCGACGCTGTCTCGCGGCGGCCTCGGCCGCGCGCTGGCGCTCGGCGACGGCCTGGGCGCGCACCTGCGCCTTGGTTGGCTTCTTGCGTCACGCGTTCCTCCATCGCAGTCACGGTACCGGTCGGGGTCTCGGTATCTCGATCGCGGGCGCCGAGCAATGTGCACACCATCAACACTCCGATCAGAAGGAACGCGCTCATCGCCATCCACGCCAACGTGACGAACCCGAGCTTCTCGAACCACGGCGTGCTGCACGGCGTGATCGCGGAACACGAACTGCTCTCCTCGAACGCGGGAACGCGCTCGACCAGCCAGTGGTACAGCGACAGCGGCGCGCCGATCACGACGAACACGAGCGTGGTGATCCACACCGCGCGGTCGCGCCGCAACGCGGCGACGCCGAGCACGATCACCAGCGGGTACATGACGATGCGTTGGTACCAGCACAGCTCGCACGGCACGAAGCCCGCGTGCTCCGAGTAGTAGAGGCTGCCGAGCGTCGTCACCGTGGCCACGATCCACGCGAACACCACCGACTGCGGTGCGACGGCGCGCGCCCACGACGTCACCGACGCGCGGGCGTTCGACGACACGAGCGCGGCCAGCGCGCACAGCACCGCGAACGCCACCACCGCATCGGCGACGATGGTGAGGACCAGGAAGAAATTGGTCGCGACGTCGACGTCGGGCATCAGCGAAGGGTGAACGGACTGGTGAGCACCGCTTCGTCCGTCTGTCCGAGTTGCACCCGAATGGTCATCTGCCACTTGCCCGGGTACGGGATGTCGTACAGCGGCGCGTAGTAGTGGCCGGCGCCCGAGCTTCTGCAGCGGCACCGTGAACGGTGGGAGGTCCTCACCCGGGCGCGTGAGCTGCACGGTCATGTCGGTGACGGTCGCGGGACCGCCGCCCGTGGGCAGCGCGGTGAAGTGCATGTCGTTGGGTCCGGCCGCGCCGGGCGCGACGTCGACGTACACCCACACCTGGCTCGACTTCAGCGTGAGCGACACCGGCTCCGTGTTCTGGGCCGCGCGCGGGCGCCGCGTTCACGAGCATCGCGGTGATGCCGAGGATCACCGCCGCGATCGCGACCTCCACCCACACCGAGCGGCGCAGGCGGGTCATCTCCTCCTGGTCCTCGGCGTCGTCGTCCCAGTCGACGTCGTCCCAGTCACCGCCGTCGCCGGCGTACCCGCCGGAGGGCGGGGCCGATCCGGGCGGGCCGCCGACGCCGACCGCAGGACCACCCGCGCCGACGAGCACGGGATCGTCGGCGGGCACGAGCTCGTCGTCGGGCGGGAAGTCGCGGAAGCGGCGGTTCACGACCTCGCGGCTGAACGCGGCGGCCACGATCAGGGCCGCGAACGCGACCAGCTTGGCGATCAGGAGGCGGCCGTAGTCGGTGCTCTTGAGCTCGTCGATGCTGCCGACCTGGCGCCACGCCTGGTAGGCACCGGACACGACCAGCGCGACGATCGCGCCGAGCGCGAGGGCCGAGTAGCGCGGGAGCACCTCGCGCAACTCGTCGACGTCGCGTCGCGGCAGGACCGCGACGCACAACATCACGAGACCGCCGAGCCAGCACGCCATACCGGCGATGTGCACGAGGTCGGCCGGGATCGCGAGCCCGGTTTGGATGCCGGTGCTGGCGTGCCCGGCGATGCCCGGCGTGACCGCGATGCCCGCGCCGACCACGAGCGCCGAGCCGTACCACCACCAGCGGAGCGGGTGTTCGGCCGCGGGCCGCCGGTGCAACAGCAACCGCAGCAACGGGAGCGCGAGCACGAGGAGGCCGAGGCGCACGAGCGCGACCTGGCCGTACCGGGTGTCGAGCACGTCGCGGAACACGCCGGTGTCGAAGATGTCGTCGAGCGGGAGCCCGGCGGCGTAGACGCCCTCGAGCGCGATGCCGAGCACGGTGGTGACGGTCACCGCGATCCAGCCGCTCCACACCAACCACGTGGCGCGGCGGTCGTCGCGTCCGCGCTGCCACACCACGGCGAGGAACACCACGCCGCCGAGGAGCAGCGCGAGACCGGCGTAGAGCACGGCGCGGTCGATGCCGTACACGACGCCGACGGTGCGGCTGCCGCCCGTCGTCGCCAGCAACGATGCCGCGGCGGTCTTCGCGTTCTTGTCGCTCAGCGTCGCCTTCGACCCCACCTGGAACGTGTAGGCGCCGTCGACGGGGTGCGAGTCGGCCGACGTGACCCGCCAGGTGACCACGTAGGTGCCGTTGTCGAGCTTGGGCAGCGACGTGGTGACCACGCTCTGCTGGCCGTTGGGGTGCTCGGGCTTGCCGGTGACGACTCGCTCGCGGTCGCTGGTGTACACACGGATGCCGCCGAGCGAGACCTCGACGCCCTCGCTGAAGCGCAGCGTGATCGCCTTCGGCGGCGTGGTCGTACACCCCGCCGTTCGACGGGTCGGTCGACAGCAGCGACGCGTGGGCGCCCGCGGGCGCGGCGAGCAGCGCCACCGGCCGCGACGACGAGCGCGCCGAGCGCGAGGAGACGCTTCCTCATACGAGCTGCCTCATGCGAGCTGCACACGTCGCGGCGCGGGGCGACTCAGGAGCCAGACCACGACGAGCCCCACGAAGTCGAGGACGTGCTGCGCCTCACCGAGCGCCCGGGTGCTCCCCGCGGCGACGTCGAGGAACGACGATCCCACCAGGCACACGACGAGCGCGGCGACGACCGGGAGCAGTCCGGGGATGCGCGACGGCTTCCACGCGGCGTAGAGGAAGCCCGACGCCGAGCGCGACGTCGAACGAGCCGATGTGACGGGCGGTGTGCACCGGCAGCCCGGCGTCGCTGCCGAACACGAGCGCGGGGATCGCCACCGCGATCTGCGCGACCGCGATCGCCACCAGGATCCAGCGCAGCGCGAGGTTCGTGTCGGGCTCGGCATGGGCGGCGGCATCTCCGGTGGATTCGGCACCGATCGCGGTGAGGATGCTCGGCGTGAGGTCGGGGATCGCCGGCGCGGGTGCGAGCCGCATGCTGCGGTGCAGCGCCTCGGCTGTCGTGCGCGAACGCGCGGCAGTCGGCACACCCGGCGAGGTGCGCGTAGACGGTCGGCTCGTCGAGTCCGGGGTCCTCCCCGTCGAGCCGGGCCGAGATCGCCTGATGGATCTGCATGCAGGTCATACGGGGTAGTCGCCGCTGAGGATCGTCGGGTTCCCACCAGTATCGTCGGTCGCCGTGGACGAGCTCACGCGGTTGTTCCTGGCGGCGCGCGACGGCGACCGCACCGCGCTCCTCCACGCCATCCGCACCAGTCAGGCCGACGTCTGGCGCCTCGCCTCGCATCTGGTGGGTCCGGACGACGCCGACGACGTCACCCAGGACACGTTCGTCAGGGCGTGGAAGGCCCTGCCCGCCTTCCGGGGCGACTCCAGCGCCCGCACCTGGCTCCTCTCGATCGCCCGCCGGGCGTGCGCCGACCAGGTGCGGGGCAACGTGCGGCGGCGTCGTCTCGCCGGCCGGCTCGGGCACCGGGCCACGCTGCCCGGCCAGGCCAGCGCGGTCGACCCGAGCGACGCCCACGCGGTGTCGGCGCTGGTCGACGAGCTGCCCGACGACCAGCGGGCGGCGTTCGTGCTCACCCAGATGATCGGGTGCTCCTACGAAGAGGCGGCCGAGGCGTGCGGCGTGCCCATCGGCACGATCCGCTCGCGCGTGGCGCGCGCCCGCGAGCACCTCGTCGACGCGGTGCGCCGCGCGGAGACGGGATGACGCGACGCCGCCGCGCCGCGCTCGCGCTCGTCGCGCTCGTCGTCGGGATCGTGGGCGCGACCGCGGCGCCCGCCGGCGCGCACGGGCTCGGCGGGCTCACCCCGACCAACTACGAGACCGTCCTGCAGTCGGTGACGCCGCGCGTCTCCGGGCTCCACGTGCAGGTCACCGACCTCGGCACGAAGGTCGAGCTCACCAACGACGGGAAGCGCGAGGTCACCGTGCTCGGCTACGACGGCGAGCCGTACCTGCGCGTCGGTCCGAAGGGCGTGTTCGAGAACACGCGCTCCCCCGCGACCTACCTCAACCGGTCGACCACCATCAGCAGTGCGCCACCGAAGTCGGCCGACTCGAAGGCCGAGCCGGTCTGGCGACGCGTGTCGACCGGGACCACCGCGAGGTGGCACGACCACCGCGCGCACTTCATGGGGAACAGCGATCCGCCCGAAGTGGCCCGCCAGCCCGACACGCGGCACGTCGTCGACAACTGGGTGATCCCGATGCGGGTCGGCGGTGAGGACGTGCAGGTGCGCGGGCAGCTCGTGTACGTGCCCCCGCCGTCGCCGTGGCCGTGGATCGTCGGCGCGGTCCTCGATCGCGGCCCTGGTGTTCGGGCTGTCGCGCACGCGCGCGTGGCGGACGGTGTTCGTGGTCGCGCTCGCGCTCCTCACGCTCACCGAGATCGTGCACGTCGTGGGGCTCTGGGACGCGTCGACGGCGTCGTTCGGCACCAAGCTCGGCGAGAGCGCCTACTCGCTCGCCGGCATCGCCCTGGGGCTGCTCGGCCTCGGCTGGATCTGGCGCAAGGGCGCGGAGTCGGCGGTGCCGATCGTGCTGGTGGCCACCATCTTCCTGTTCGTCGCCGGAGGTCTGGCCGACGTCACCAGCCTGGGCAACTCCCAGGTGCCGAGCACGTTCTCGGCCGGGTTCGCCCGCCTGCTGGTGACGCTCACGCTCGGGCTCGGGGGTGGGCTCGCCGTGGCCGCCGCCTTCCGGCTCCGACCGTCGACGCCGGCGCGTCCCGCGACGCGCCGGCCTCCGCGACCGCGAGAGACCGCACCCGTCACCAGTTGAGCTCGGCGCACCCCGCGTGGTCGTCGGGCTCCACCTGGATGGTGGCGTGCGCGATCTCGTGCTCGAGCAGCAGCTCGCGCGCCTGGTCGAGCACACCGTGCGCGTCGGCGTCGGCACCGACCATCACGTGCGCGCTGGCGACGTCCATCTCCGACGTGAGCGTCCACACGTGGAGGTCGTGCACGTCGACGACGCCGGGGAGCGCCATCAGGTCGTTGCGGATGCGCGTCGAGGTCGACGTGCGCGGGCGCGACCTGCAACAGCACGCGCAACGCGCTCGCCGCCAGTCGCCACGCGCGCGGGAGGATCCACACGCCGATGACCATGGCGACGATGGGGTCGATCGGGTCCCAACCGGTGGTCGCGATCACGATCGCGGCCACGATCACGCCGACCGATCCCGCGGCGTCGGCCATGGCGTCGACGTAGGCGCCGCGCACCGCGAGGCTGTCCTGCGCGCCGTCGCGCAACATGAAGAAGACGATCAGGTTGACGGCGAGCCCCGCCACCGCGACCACGAGCATCGGTCCCGACTCGACGCTGCTGTCACCCTCGGTGAGCCGCACCACCGCTTCGAACAGCACGTAGCCGGCGACCGCGAAGGTCAGGATCGCGTTCAGCAGCGACGCCAGGATCTCCAGTCGGAAGAGCCCGAAGGTGCGCGCCCCGTCGTGCGAGGCGCGGTTGGCCACCACGATCGAGCCCAGGGCGAGGGCGATGGCCACGCCGTCGGTCAGCATGTGCGCGGCGTCGGACAGCAGTGCGAGCGAGCCGGCGACGAAGGCGGTGATCGCCTCGACCACCACGAAGACCACGGTCAGGGCCAGCGCCACCCAGAGCCGGCCCACGTTCCGGGCCGCGGTGCGCCGCAGCGCGTCGCCGTGGTCGTGGTCGTGCGGCATCACCCCCATTCTCGCCGCCTCTGGTGTGTCCTCGGGCCCGACCGGCCATAATGAGAATCATGCTCAACTCCGAACCGGCGCCGGTCGTGCTCGCGGCCCGCGACGTGTCGTTCGCCTACGGCGCCGAGACGGTCCTCGACCAGGTCGGCCTGGAGGTGCGCGCCGGGGAGTTCGCGGCGCTGGCGGGACCGAACGGATCGGGCAAGTCGACCCTGCTGAAGATCCTCCTCGGACTCCTCGCGCCGCAGACCGGGACGGTCGAGGTGTTCGGCGTGGCCCCCACCGATCTCCGCGACCGGTGGCGGGTGGGCTACGTGCCGCAACGGCCGCGCATCGCGCCCGACCTCCCGGCCACCGTCGAAGAGGTGGTGGCGACCGGGCGCCTGGCCAAGCAGGGATGGTGGAAGCGCCGCAGCCGCGCCGATCGTGACGCGGTCGACCACGCGTTGGAGTCGGTGGCGCTCTCCGACCAGCGGCGCAAGCGGTTGCACGAGCTCTCGGGCGGTCAGCAGCAGCGGGCGCTGATCGCACGCGCGCTCGCGGCCGACCCCGAGCTGCTGGTGCTCGACGAACCGATCGCCGGCGTCGACGTGGAGTCGCAGGAGCTGTTCCGCGACTCGCTCGTCCACCTGGTCGAGCACCACCACGCCGCGGTGTTGCTGGTGTCGCACGAGCTCGGCGCGGTCGCCGACGACCTCGACCACGTCGTGGTGCTGAAGCACCGGGTGGTGTTCGACGGCGCGCCGGCCGACCTCGCCGCCACCGGCGTGAGCCTCGGCGTGCACCGCGACGACCTGCCGCTCTGGCTCGAGGAGCTCGGGTAGCCATGGGTGGTCTCCCCGGGATGCCGTGGTCGTTCCTGCCGTGGCCGTTCGACCGCACCTACATGCAGCTCGCGCTGCTGGCGGGCATCGTCGTGGGCGCGACCGCGCCGCTGATCGGCGTGTTCCTCGTGCAGAAGGGCCTGTCGCTCATGGGCGACGGCATCGGCCACGTGGCCGTGGCCGGCATCGGCGCCAGCCTGCTGCTCGACACGTCGCCCACGTGGACCGCGCTCGTCGTCGCCATCGCCGCGGCGCTGGTGATCGAGTTCCTGCGCACGCGCGGGAGCACGACCGGCGACCTCGCGCTCGCGCTCGTGTTCTACGGCGGGATCGCGGCCGGTGTCGTGCTCGCGAGCCGTTCGGCGACCAACACCAACCTGCAGCCCTACCTGTTCGGCTCGATCCTCACCGCCACCGCCGACGACGTGTGGACCGTCATCGGTCTCGGCGCGGTGATCGCGGTGGCGATCGCGTTCACCGGACGCGCGCTCCTCGCGGTCGTGCTCGACGAGGACTCCGCGCGCGTCGCCGGGATCCCTGCCCGTTCGCTCAACACCATGCTCGCGGTGCTCACCGCGGTGACCGTGGTGATGGCCATGCGCATCGTCGGCGTGCTGCTGATCGCCGCGCTCATGGTGCTCCCCGTCGCGACCAGCCGGCTGCTGGCCCGTTCCTTCCGGGCCACCCTCGTCGGCGCGGTCGCGGTGGGCGTCGTGTCGGCCATCGTCGGCTTGTTCGCGGCGCGTCAGTGGGCGCTCGCCGCCGGGGGTGCCATCGTGCTGGTGGCCGCGGCGCTGTTCGCGGTGGCCTCGATCATCGCCGGCGCCCGCCGCGCCGGCGCGCAAGCCGACTCGCTGCTCGCGGGCCCGCACTGACCCTCTCGCCGTTTTGGCGCCCCTGCTGCGTGCATGTCACGGCGTAGGGGCGCCAAAACGGGGGCTGGGTACCCTGGCTCCCATGCCGACGCTGTTCACGCGCATCATCGAGGGCGAGATCCCCGGCGTGTTCGTCTGGCGCGATGACGAGTGCGTCGTCTTCCTCTCGATCAACCCGATGCACACGGGCCACGCGTTGGTGGTGCCACGCGCCGAAGTCGACCACTGGATCGACCTCGATCCCGACCTCGCCGCGCACCTCTTCCTGGTGTCGCAGACCATCGGGAAGGCGCAGATGGCCGCGTTCGACGCCCGGCGCATCGGCGTGATGATCGTGGGTGACGAGGTGCCCCACGTCCACCTCCACGTCGTGCCGTTCGACTCGGTGTCGGAGCTGTCGTTCGCGCACGCCGATCCCAATCCGCCCGAGGGCTCCCTCGACGCCGCGGCGGCCGGGATCCGCGCCGCGCTGCGCGACCAGCTCGATGCAGCTGGCGCGGAGCACGTCAGCGACTAGGCCATGGGCCGGCACGACGAGTGGGTGACGCGCGATGCCGCGGTCGTGTGGCACGGCTTCACGCAGATGGACTCGTTCGCCGAGCACGCGCCCGTCCTCGTCGAGCGGGGCGAGGGCCACGAGCTCATCGACGTCGACGGCCGCCGCTACCTCGACGCCATCTCGTCGCTGTGGGTGAACACCCTCGGCCACCACGTGCCCGAGCTCGACGACGCGGTGCGGGCCCAACTCGAGCGCGGCGCGCACTCCACCATGCTCGGCAACGGGAACGTCGTGGTCGTCGAGCTGGCCGAGGCGCTGGCGCGCGTCGTGCCGGTCGACGCACCGCACTTCCTCTTCGCGTCCGACGGCGCGGCGGCGGTCGAGCAGGCGCTCAAGATCGCGTTCCAGTACTGGGCCAACCGGGGTGTCGCCGGCCGCACGCAGTTCCTCGCGTTCGGCGGCGCCTACCACGGCGACACCATCGGCGCGCTGTCGGTGGGCGACGGCGGCTTCGGCACCGACCTGTTCGATCCGCTGCGCTTCCCGGTGCTGCGCGCGCCCAGTTCGCCGATCCCGCATGCTTCGACACCGCGTGCGCGATGGTCGCCGCCCACGCGGCGGAGCTGGCCGCGGTGATCGTGGAACCGTTGGTGCAGGGTGCGGCCGGGATGCAGCTCGCCGATCCCGACGGCCTCCGCGCGCTCGGCCTCGCGTGCCGCGAGCACGACGTGCTCCTGATCTGCGACGAGGTCGCCACCGGCTTCGGACGCACCGGCTCGCTGTTCGCGTCGGAGCAATGCGACCTCCGGCCCGACCTGCTCGTGCTGGGCAAGGGCCTCACCGCGGGGTACCTGCCGATGTCGGCCACGGTCGCGAGCGGGCGCGTGTTCGACGCCTTCCTCGGGCCCGACCTCTCGGAGCGCACGCTGTACCACGGCCACTCCTACTCGGGGAACGCGCTCGCGGCCGCGGTCGCGCTGCGTCACCTCGAACTGCTCGACGCGTGGTCGGTGCTCGACAACGTGCGTGCCCGCTCCGACGAGCTGCGCGGGCTGCTCGACGACCGCATCGCGCCGCATGCCGCGGTGAAGGAGGTGCGGCTCCGGGGCCTCATGGGCGGCGTCGAGCTCGCGCCTCCCGCCGAGGGTCTGCGCTGGGGTCGCCGCGTGTGCGCGGCCGCGGTCGAGCGCGGGGTGCTGCTGCGTCCGCTCGGCGACGTCGTCGTGCTGATGCCACCGCTCACCGTCACGTCCGAAGAGCTGCACCGCACCGTGCACGCGCTCACCGGCGCGCTCGACGAGGTCGCCCAGTGACCGCGCCGCAAGACTGGGACGAGTGGGCCGACCTCGCGACGCAGCAGATCGTCGACGCCGGCCAGTGGCGCGCGCCGCGCGCGTTCGATCCGTCGGCCCCCGACGGTCTCGTGTCGTTCGCGTCGAACGACTACCTGGGGCTCACCCACCACCCCGCCGTCGTCGCCGCCGCCCATGCCGCCATCGACCGGTGGGGTACGGGCAGCGGTGCCGCGCGGCTGATCGTCGGCTCCCGGCCGGTGCACCACGAGCTCGAAGCCGAGCTCGCGGCGTGGAAGGACGCCGAGGCCGCGGTGCTCTTCACCACCGGCTTCGCCGCCAACCTGGGCGTGCTCACCACCTTCGCGGGGCCCGACACGCTCGTGTGCTCCGACGAGCTCAACCACGCGTCGCTCATCGACGGTCGGCGCCTGGCCGGCGCGCCGCTCGCCGTCTACCGCCACCTCGACGCCGCGCACGTCGACGAGCTGTTGCGCGCCAACACGCGGGCGCGCGCGGTCGTGGTGTCCGAGACCACGTTCTCGATGGACGGCGACGTCGCGCCGGTCGACAAGCTGCTCGACGTGTGCGCGCACCACGGCGCGCTGCTCGTGCTCGACGAGGCGCACAGCGTGCTGAGCACGCCCGTCGCCGCCTTGGATCAGCCGCCCGACGACGTCACCGTGTTGCGCGTGGGCACGCTGTCGAAGACCCTCGGCGCGCTCGGCGGGTTCGTGGCCGGACCGCGGCGCTACACCGACCTGCTCGTCAACCTCGCCCGCGCCTACATCTTCACGACCGCGTCGAGCCCGGCCGACGCGGCCGCCGCGCTCGCCGCGCTGCGGGTGCTGCGCTCCCCTGAAGGCGACCGGCTGCGATCCCGGTTGCGCGCCAACGTCGACCGCCTCCGTCCCGGTCACCCCTCGCCCGTCATCCCGTACGTGTGCGGGAGCGAGACCCGAGCCCTCGAGGCGGCCGACGCGCTCGCGGCCCGTGGCTTCCTCGTGACCGCCATCCGACCGCCGACCGTGCCGCCCGGGACGTCGCGGCTGCGGGTGGCGATCTCGGCCGACCACACCCCCGACCAGATCGACGGCCTCGCCGCCGCGCTGGCCGAGCTGTTCCCCGAGGGCGCATGAACTCGAGCCGGCCGCACACGCTGGTGTTCGTGGCCGGCACTGCGACCGACATCGGCAAGACGTGGTGGACGGCGGCGCTGGCACGCGAGCTGCGCGCCAGCGGGGTGCGCGTCGCCGCGCGCAAGCCGGTGCAGTCGGGCGAGCCCGAAGCGACCACCGACGCGGAGGTGCTCGCGGCCGCCACCGGCGAGGATCCCGACACCGTCTGTCCGCCGTCGCGCACCCTGCTCGTGCCGTGGGCCCCACCCATGGCGGCGCGGGAGCTCGGGCTGCCGCCGTTCACCACCGCCGACCTCGCGGGCGGCATCGACTGGCCCCCGGCGGTCGACGTCGGCTTCGTCGAAGGGGTCGGTGGTCCGCGTTCGCCGATCAGCGACGACGGCGACAACGTCGACCTCGCGCATCTGGTCGCGCCCGACCTCGTGGTGCTCGTCGCCGACGCCGGGCTCGGCACCATCAACGCGGTGCGGCTGTCGCTCGGCGCGTTCGCCGACTTCCCCGTCGTCGTCGCGCTCAACCGCTACGACGCCGATCCGCTCCACGCGCGCAACCTCGAGCACCTCACGGTGGTCGACGGCTTCGACGTCATGACCACGCCGCGCGAGCTCGCCGACCGGATGCGCGGCCGGTGAGTCGGGTGCCGCTTGCCGTCGGCATCCCGCGCGAACGCAAGGAAGGCGAGCACCGCGTCGCGATCACGCCCGACGGCGTGCACGAGCTCGTGGTGCACGACGTCCCCGTGATCGTGGAGCACGACGCCGGTGAGGGTTCGTCGATCAGCGACGACGACTACCGCGACGCCGGGGCCGAGATCGCGACCGCCGCCGACGACGTGTGGGCGCGCGCCGACCTCGTGCTCAAGGTGAAGGAACCGCAACCCGACGAGCTCGACCGGCTCCGGCCCGGGCTGGTGCTCTTCACCTACCTCCACCTCGCGGCCTACCCGGACGTCGCCGACGCGCTGCTCGAACACCGCGTCACCGGCATCGCCTACGAGACGGTGCAGCTCGCGTCGGGCGCGCTGCCGTTGCTGGCGCCGATGAGCGAGGTCGCCGGGCGCATGGCGCCCCAGGTGGGCTCGCACTTCCTCGAGCGCGAGCACGGTGGTCGCGGCGTGCTGCTCGGAGGTGCGCCCGGGGTGCGGCCGGCGCGCGTCGTCGTGCTCGGCGCCGGCAACGTGGGTTGGAACGCGGCGTGGATCGCGCAGGGCATGGAAGCCGAGGTGCTCCTGCTCGACAAGAACCTCGACCGCCTCCGCTGGGTCGACCAGATCCACAAGGGCCGCATCATGACGCTGGCCAGCAACCGCCTGGCGGTCGAGCGGGCGGTGGCCGACGCCGACCTCGTCATCGGCGCGGTGCTCGTGCCCGGTGGGCGCGCGCCGGTCGTCGTCACCGACGCGATGGTGCGGTCGATGCGGACGGGCTCCGTGATCGTCGACTGCGCCATCGACCAGGGCGGGTGCGTCGAGCACATCCACGAGACGTCGCACGCCGAGCCGGTGTACGAGGTCGCGGGCGTCCTGCACTACGCGGTCGGCAACATCCCCGGCGCGGTGCCGCACACGTCGACGTACGCGCTCACCAACGCCACGCTCTCGTACGCGCTCGCCCTCGCGACGCGCGGCGTGCGCGACGCGGTGTCGAACGATCCCGAGCTGGCGGCCGGGGTGAACACCGCCGACGGGCACGTCGTGAACCCGGCGGTCGCCGAGGCAGTGGCGCGCGACTGCACGCCGCTCGCCGACGTGCTCCCGGCGTGACGCGCTAGGGAGTGCGGCCTGCGAGCGCGGCGAGGCGGTCGGCGGCGGGCGCGTCGCCGGCGACCTCGACCGCGGGCCCGAAGATGCCCAGGCTGCGCAGGTCGTCGTTGAGCATGGTCTGCGCCACCCGGTAGGCGACATCCGCAACGTCGGGGTCGAGATCGGTGCTCTGGCCGGTCGCCTTGGCCAGGTCCCACGCGTGCGTGGTCACGTCGAAGATGGCGATGTCGATCGCCATGCCCGCCGGCATCTCACCGAACGGCATCTTCACGATGCGGTCCATCGCCCCCGGGATCGCGAACGACTCGTTGGCGGCGTCGGCCGCGCGGTGGAACGCGCCCTTGTAGTCGTCGCCCAGACGATCACCGGTCATCAGCTCGCCGAGCTCGTCGTCGGGGACCGAGCCGTCACGCACGCACCGGGCGAACACCTCGGCGCCACCGGTGATGTGGTTCAGCACGTCGCGCACCGTCCACGCGTCGCACGGCGAGGGGTTGTCGAGCTGATCGGGTTCGATGTGGTCGACCACGTCACCGGTGACCTCGATGACCCGCCGCATCGTCGCGACCTGATCCATGACCCCTCCACTACTCTCGGCCGCCGCCCCGCGTGTGGCATCGGGGGTCATTCGTCGGTCGGCAGCATCTGGATCAATTCGGCCAGCGGGAGCGTGCCCGGACGCCGGCCCTCGCGGGCGGCGGTGCCCGCCAGCTGTTGCAGCAGCAGGTTCACCGGGGTGGGCACGCCGTGGATGCGGCCCAACAGCACGATCTCGCCGTTGAGGTAGTCGGCCTCGATGGAGCCGGTCCCGCGGGCCAGGCTCTGCCACGACGACGCGCCGGGCCGGGACCGGGCGGCGTTGCTGTTCCACTGGAAGCCCTCACCCCGGCGGGCGGCGTCCTCCTCGGGGCTCACCGCGTCGATGCCGGCGGCGGCGAGGACCCCGGCGCCCTCCTGCCACGCGCGACGGTGCACGACCTGAGCTTCGGGGTCGGGTCCGCAGAGCGCGTCGACCGCGTTGCCGAGGTTGTTCAGCAACTTCCCGTACTTCCACCGCATGATGTCGCCGCGCGGCGTCGACTCGAACGTCGCCGATGCGAACGACGCCGCGATCTTCTCGGCCCGCGGCCCGACGCCACTGGGGAACGCGCCGACGTCGAGGATGCCGGTGACCGGGGCGGCGCTGGCCTCGACGACGCCCGGTTCGAGGTGCAACGCGGGCAGCACCACACACACGCCGTACACGTCGGCGAACAGACGGAGCGCGGCCGGCTCGTTGGCCACGCCGTTCTGCACGCACACCACCGAGATCGACGGTGGTGCAGTGGCGCTCAGCGCGCTCAGCGCCTTGCCGGTGTGCTGGCTCTTCATCGAGAGCAACACGACGTCGTCGTCGCGGAAGTCGACGCCCGCGGGGTGCGACACCACCGGTATCGAGAGCGTGATCGGCTCGGCGTCGGCAGTCACGAGTCGCAGACCCTCGTCACGGATGGCGTCGTGGTGGTCGCCACGCGCGATGAGCACCACGTCGTGCCCGGCCTGGGCCAGGCGGCCTCCCACCACCCCACCGACCGCGCCGGCGCCGTAGACCACGAATCGCATGTGCCGCAGCCTCGCACACGGGTACCGAACCCTCCGAACATCTCAAGGTTCGCTGTCGCAGACGTACGCGAACTTCGAGATGCTCGGGTGTCGAGGGTCAGGGGGCAGGGAGGCTCAGGCGGGCGACGGTGCCGCCGCCGTCGCGGGACTCGAGCGTGACCGTGCCACCGTGGAGCGCGGCGATCTGCGAGACGATCGAAAGCCCGAGGCCCGATCCCGGGAGCGTGCGCGCGCTGGTGGCGCGGTAGAAGCGGTCGAACACCCGGCCGCGATCTTCGGGGTCGACGCCGGGACCGCGGTCGGCCACCTCGAGCACGCCGCCGTGCACCGACACCGTGACCGTCTCACCGTCGGGGCTGAACTTCAGCGCGTTGTCGACCAGGTTCGAGACGGCCCGGTCGATCATGGCGTGGCGACCGGTCACGACGCCCGCCTCGTCGACCTCGACCACGATCTCCTTGCCGGTCCGGCGCCGGAACCGCGCCGCGACGTCGTTCGCCACCTCCCCGAGCGCCACCGGCTCGACCGTTTCGTCGCTGCGCACGTCGGTCGCCAGCTCCACCATCTCGCTCACGAGGTTGGTGAGCTCGTCGAGCTCGAGCCGGGTCTCGGCGATCAACTGGGCGCGCTCCTCGGCACCGAGCGTCGTGGCCCGGCCGAGGAAGTCGATGTTGGTGCGCACCGCGGTGAGCGGTGTGCGCAGTTCGTGGCTGGCGTCGACCACGAGGCGCTGCTGCTGCTCGCGCGAGGTGTCGAGCGCGATGAGCATGGTGTTGAAGCTGTTGGCGAGCCGACCGACCTCGTCGTCGCCCCGCACCGGGATCGGGGTGGCGAGGTCCTGGGTCTTGGCGATGTGCTCGGCGGTGTCGGTGAGCTGCTCGATGGGCCGGGTGGCGCGCCGCATCACCAGCCACGCGGCCAGTGCAGCGAGCGCGATGCCGGCAAGAGCGATGATCACCAGGCGGGTGCGGAGCACGTCGAGCACGTCGTCGGTCTCCGAGACCTCGCGCGCGATCTGCACCGCGCCGCCGTTGCGCAGCGACACCGTGATCATCCGGTACTGGTTGCCGTCGACGGTGACGTCGCGGTACTGCGATCCGTTCTGCTCACGCGCGATGGCGCGGTCCTCGGCGTCGATGGGGAGCGACGGCTGACCAGGCAACGAATTGGTGACGGTGCCGTTGCGGTCGATGGTCTGCTGGATGGCGTCGAACTCGAAGTAGCGGCCGTGGTCGTCGTCGAGATCGGTGGGCGCGCCGCCGAAGTCGCCGTTGTCACCCGGAGGTCGCTGCACGATCCCCGAGGCGCGCTCGCGCAGGAACTTGTCGGTCTCGTCGCGTAGGGCATTCCGCGCGCTGAGCTGCGCGGCGTAGGCGCCGCCGACGACGGCCACCGCCACGATCACCGCCACGATCACCGTGAGGCGGGTGCGCAGGCTCACGCCGTGCTTCATGCTGGTCGGGCCGTGTACCCGACTCCCCGCACCGTGTGGATGAGACGGGACTCGCCCGCTTCCTCGGTCTTGCGCCGCAGGTAGCTGATGTACACGTCGAGCGACTTCGACGACGTCTCGAAGTCGAAGCCCCAGATGCGCTCGTAGATCTGTTCGCGGGTGAGCACGATGCCGGCGTTGAAGAGGAGCAGCTCGAGCAGGTCGAACTCGGTCTTGGTGAGCTCGAGCTCGCGGTCGCCCCGCCACACCTGCCGGCGCGCGGGATCGAGCGAGAGATCACCGACGCGCATGACCTCCTCGCTGCCGTCTGACATGTTGGTGCGGCGCAGCAGCGCCCGCAGGCGCGCCAGCAGCTCGTCGAGCGCGAACGGCTTCACCAGGTAGTCGTCGGCACCGGCGTCGAGCCCGGCGACGCGGTCGCTCACCTCGTGCCGTGCGGTCAGCATGAGCACCGGCGTGCGGTCACCGCGCTCGCGGCAGCTTGCGGCACGCGGTGAGGCCGTCGACGTGGGGCATGAGCACGTCGAGCAGGATCACGTCGGGCTGGGTGTCGAGCACCGCCATGAGCGCTTCGGCGCCGTCCTCCGCGGTCGTGACGTCGTAGCCCTCGAAGGTCAGCGCGCGGACGAGGGAGTCGCGCACGCTCTTGTCGTCTTCGGCGACGAGCACGCGTCCCGATGCCATCTCGTTGCTCCAGCCGTCGTTGCTCCAGCCTCGGTCCACGCGGATCGCCGGATGCTCCTGCATGCGCAGCAGTGTCGGTGAGCATCGTAAGAGTCCGGTGAGAGGAACGATGCGTTCGCGAAAGAACTCCGGGGGCATGTGCGTCGTTGCACACGCCCCCGGAGCCGTGATCGAGCTGGGGAGAGGGTTGTCAGCTCGACTGCACGCACTGGGACGGACCGTGCTTGAACCCGGCACGGAACGCCGCCACCCGGTCGAAGGCGGTACCTCGATCGGTGCCTTCTCGAGAGGAGGAGGTATGACCTGCCGCGACCAGCACGGTGACCGCTTCGTCGAGGTCGCCGGGCGACAGGTTCGACGACTCGTTCGCCGCCCACGCCCCGGCCATGCACTCGGCCCCGCGCCGCGCACTGTCGGTGCCGACGCTGATCCCGAGCTGGTGCTGCACCGACGACGCCCACGCGGTCGCCACCAGCATCCCGCTGCCGAAGTCGCCGATGTTGTCGTGCACGTCCTGCATGGTCGACGCGTCGTAGTGCACCGAGTTGTCGGACGACTGGTAGGTGACCGAGTCGGTCAAGACACCACCGTCGGAATTCGAGCCGGTCGTCGCGTCACCGGCGGTGACGGTCGGCGCGGTGAGCTTCGAGTCCTGCGCTGCCCAGTAGTCGTCCAGGCTCTTCGTGACCGTCGGCACCAGCTCGTCGAGCGCCAGGTTGCCGTCGCTCGCCTGGTCGGCGTAGCTCCCGTAGCCGGACTCGGTCACGTCGGGCGGGTTGTTCTGGTAGTCGGCGCACGTCTCGGCGCCACCCTCGTAGCCGTCCTGGAACGTGTTGACGCGGTCGAAGCCGTTGCCGTGCGCGCCGTCCTGCCCGCCGTCGATGCCCGACGGGTCGCTCAGGGTCAGCAGACCGGCGAGCGCGTTGTCGAGGTCGTCCGTGGAGAGGTGCACGTTCTCGTCGTCGCTGTTGGCGACGTGCTGCGCCCAGGCACCGGCGAAGCAGTCGGCTTGCTGCTCCAGGTACACGGTGGCCGACGGGTTGTAGTTCACGCGGGCTTGCACCGCGTGGCCGAGCTCGTGGGCGAACACGAGGCCCACCGCGAACTCGCCGAAGTTCTCGCGCAGCTTCGGCAGCAGACCCTGCTCGTCGTAGGCGACGAAGTCACCGTTGCTGCAGTAGAACGCGTTGCCGGCGACCTCTTCGTACGGCGCCTGCGTCTGGCCACCGTCGTCGCAGTTCGGGGGCGGGTTGCTCTCCGAGTACGCGAACACGCGGTCGGCGGGGATGGCCTCGTACTGCTGGCCGTACACGTCGGGCATCGTCTGCGTCCAGAAGTTCTGGATGTCGGCGAGGGTGGCGTCGATCGACGCGTCGTACTTCGACGACACCTGGGCGCCGGCGGGACCGCTGGCGACACCGGCCACGACGCCGAACGCCATGACCGTCGCCAGCGCGACGCCCGCCACCTTGTGCCCGAGCTTGTTCCTGAGTTCTCTGCCGTTCCTGTCCATCGGCGAGTTGAACGACCGACGGATGGCGCGAGTTCTCCGCGCCTCTCAGCAAGTGCTCAGGCGTTGGTCAGTCGTCGCCGTCGCGGGCGTCGTCCTCGGCGTAGGTGAGGATCTCGCAGCGGACGACCTGCCAGGCGGGCAGACCGGCGGCGACCGCGGCGTCGTGGAAGATCTCGAGCCCCTCTTCGAGCACCTGCACCGGGTTGAGCGCGTCGGTGTCGTAGGAGAAGCGCGCACCGAAGTGGTCGCGCGCGTCGGTCGTCGCCACCGCGCCGCCCCACGGCTCGAGTGCGCCCTCGAACTCGGTCACCCGGTCGTCGAAGTGCTCGTCGGCGTCGGCCGGGTCCCCGGCCGCGTCGATGTCGATCGTCCACCCCTCATCCATGGGCGGGCAGCGTACGTCGACATCCCGTGCGCAGTGCGAAGCGTGGTTGGTGGGTGGGCCGCCCGAGACTCGAACTCGGAACCTGCGGGTTAAAAGCCCGATGCTCTGCCAGTTGAGCTAGCGGCCCGGCCCGCCATTGTGCCCGACGGCCGACAGCAGGCGGTCAGACGTTCGACCACTCCCGGTCGAACCACCGCCGTGCGCGCGTGGCCCCGAACTCGGCCTTGTCACCCGCGAGATCGATCGACGGACCGTCGAGCGTGCCCACCGGCGGCTGGCCCGGGGCGAAGAGCACGTCGACCTTGCCGACCTTGCCGTCACCGAACTCGAAGTAGCAGATGCCGCGACCGTCGTAGCCGGCGGCGTCGGCACCGCGATGCCGGGCGATGATCTCGTCGGCCACGACCTTCGCCTGACCCTCGGAGAACACCCCCGCCTTGGGCGTGCCCACGCTGGCGACATCACCGACCGCGTAGACGTCGGGAAAGGAGGTGGCGAGCGTGGCGGGATCGACCGGGATCCACCCGTCGACGGTGAGCCCAGACTCGACGACGACCGGTGGCGCGACGTGCACGGGAATGCCGAGGAAGAGGTCGTAGGGCACCTCGGACCCGTCGGTCAACACCACGACCCGCCGGCTGGGATCGAGCGCACGCACGCCGCGATCGGGCATCCACGTGATCCCGCGCTCGGCGAAGGCATCCAGGAGCGCCTGCGACGCGTCGGGTGACGGAGGGACGGGCCGGGGGAACGGCATCACCAGGGTGATCTCCGACCGGTCGCGCACGCCCTTGGTCGTGAGGAGGTCGTGCATCATCAGCGCGGTCTCGCTCGGCGCGGGCGGGCACTTGAACGGAGGCTGCGTGACGCCGACGACGACGCGGCCGCCGTCGAAGTCGGCCAGCACATCACGCACCGCGAACGCAGCCGCCTCGGTGTAGAACTCGTAGCCGCCTTCGAGCAGGCCGGGAGTGGCGCCCGGGTCGAGGTCGGCGCCGAGCGCGACCACGAGCACGTCACCCTCGAACGTGCCCGCGTCGGTCTCCACCCGCTTCGCGGTCGGATCGATCGAGCGGATCCCCGCCTGGACGAACTGCACGCCCGGCTTCACGAAGTCGGTGTACGGGTGGAACACCGCGTCGGCGGTCGTGCGCCCGAACATCACGTCGAGCTTCGAGAAGCCGAACACGAATCCCGCGGTCTGGTCGATCAGCACGACGTCGGCCTCGTCGCCGAGCTCCTCGGACAACCGGGTCGACAACTCGAGACCGGCGAACCCCGCGCCCAACACCACGACCCGCATGAAGAAGACGCTACCGGCGCGTGGACGGAGTCGCTCGCCTTTGTCCGGTGTGGGTTACTCTTTCGCCTTCGAGCCACGGTAGGCAGCTTGCGAGGGGAAGGTACGTCGATGGTCCGCAGGTTGGGGTTCCTGGTTGCCGCGGCGGCGCTCGCCGGTGGCGCCGCGATCCGTGTTCGGTGGTGCAGTGTCGGTGTCGGCCGAGACGCCCACCAGCCCCACCACCTTCTCGTTCACGGGCGACAACCAGAGCTTCGTCGTGCCCGCGGGCGTCACGCAGCTCACGGTCGACGGGTTCGGCGCGCAGGGCGGCGACGGAGGCGACTGCACCAGCGGCGACAACCCGTGCGGCACACCCGGCGCCGGCGGGCTCGGCGCGCACGTCACGTCGACGATCGCGGTCACGCCGGGTGAGACCCTCACCATCGTCGTCGGCGGTCACGGAACCGACGGTGACAGCGTCGACGACGTCGTAGGTGTGTGCACGCCTGCGCCCGGTCTCGGCGGACGCGGCGGATTCGGCGGCGGCGCGCCGGGCGGCGATGGTGGCTGTCCCGCGGCAGCCGGCGGCGGCGGGGGCGGCGCGACCAGGATCCTGCGCGGCACGACCACGTTGCTGGTGGCCGCGGGTGGCGGCGGCGGCAGCGGCTCGGCGGCGCAGGAAGGACCCGCGCTCGATGGCGTGAACGGCGGCGACAGCGGCGCCGACGGCGTGACCTCCGACAACCAGGACTGCCCGGGTCAGGGCGGTGGCGCCGGTACCGCGAGCGCGGCCGGCGACGGCGGTGCGGGTGGCACCGGGTGCATCGAGTTGGCACCGGGGGCGACCGCGGGCGGATCGTTCGCCGGCACCCAGGCCGTCGAGTGCGCAGGGGCGGACGGCTTCGACGGTGAGACCGGCATCGACGGCGGGGGCGGCGGCGAGGGCGGCGCCGGCGGCATCGACAACGACATCCAGGGCAGCGGCGGCGGGGGCGGCGGCGGCGGTGTGTTCGGCGGCGGTGGCGGCGGGGGCGGCGGCGCCAACCGGTGCTTCATCGCCGACGTCGGTGGTGGCGGGGGCGGCGGCAGCAGCCTCGGCACCACGATCGTCGACGGCGTGCGCACCGGCGACGGCGGCCTCACCATCTCCTTCGTGGTTGAGGTCGCTCCGGTCGCTCCGGTCGCTCCGGCCGCACAGGTCGTAGCGGTGACACCACACTTCACCGGCTGACACACTTCACCGGCTACACCCCGACACCACACTTCACCGGCTGACACCACACTTCACCGGCTGATCCGGAAGTCGCTACAGGCGCACCGCCGCCACCACGACGCCGACCACCGCGACCATCAGCGTCATCAGCTTCCAGGTCTGTGCACGGATCTCGCGCGCCAGTTCGTCGAGGCGCTGCTCGACGCGATCGAGTCGCTGGTCCACGAGTGACAGATCTTGCTTCGTTGCGACGTCGGCCCAGCCAACGGGCGGCAGGAGCTCCATCAGGGTGATCCCGGCATCGGCACCATCCTCCCCTCCTCATGGGTGTGCGGCAAGGCACGAGCGGGGGAAGTGATGTGACAGGGGAAGCGAGCGTCAGGCGCGGAGCTCGGCGTCGAGGGAGTCGAGGGTCTCGTGCACCTCGCCGACCAGGTCGCGCACCTGGTCGGCGGCCTGGTCGATGCTCTTCTTGGCCTGGGTGTGGAAGCGCTTGATCGCGGTGTGCCGCTCGAGCGCGCGAGCGGCGTCGTCGAGCAGGCAGCGCACGCGCTCGAGGTCGATCTCGGCCTCCTCGCTGACCGCGAGGCCCTTGCGTACGGTCCAGCGCGCCCACATGTAGGCGAGACGCAACGCGGACTCGTCTTCGTCGTCGGGATCGAGGACCACGATGGCCTTGTCGTCGAAGTGGGCGAACGGCACCGCGGTGGGTGCCTGCTCCTGCGACCGGAACACCGCGATGGCGGCGAGCGCGTCGCGGTTGCACAGTGCTTCCTCGAGCTCGGCCATGGTCTTGCGCATGTTGAGCGGCCGGTTCTTCATCTCGAGCACGAACCGCGCCTCGGCGCCGTGGGTGTCGTCGCGGTTGAGGGTGACCACCTCGTCGCCCACCTGCGACGCACGCGACCCCGACTGCTTGGCGGTGACCTCGGCGAGGTCGCCGTAGCCCGCGGCCAGCGTGGCGACGCACTCGTCGACCAGGTCCTCGTAGTCGAAGCCCTTGCCCGTGGTCTGCTCGTAGACCTCTTCGGTGGCCTCGAGGATGCCGAGGTGGTCGGTGACCCGGCGCACCTCCTCCGCGATCTCGCCCACCTCGCGCTGGACGGTGTCGACCAGCTCGGCCTTCAGCCGACCGATCGGGCTGTCGGCGATCTCGGGCGTGATCAGCCCCTTCATGGTGCCGAGCACCAGCTGCTCGATGTTCGCCAGCACGCTCGACTTCGAGTCGGCGTCGAACGTGTCGCCGAGCAGCTGCGAGAGCTCGGCGTTGAAGCCGGAGAGGGTGCCGGCGAGCGCGCCGTCGTCGGCGTCGAGCAGTTCGGCCGAGGCGCGCGCGATCTCGTCGACCGCGTCGCTCACCTTGGTGTTGAAGCGCGTCTCGAGCTCGGAGAACGACCGCTCGATCAGGTGCACGTCGACGCTCACGTGCGCGGCCTGCAGCGCCCGGGCTCCCACCCGGAGGCACTGACCGACCGCGGCGACCGGGTCGTCGGACTCCGCGACGATGCGCACGACCTCGTCGTCGGACTCGTCGAGCTCCCGCACGTAGACGACGCCGTCGGTCACGAGGACCCGGCCGCCGTCATTCGGGGAAGACGTGAACATCATCGGTTGTGCACTCATGACCACCACTCCTGCACTCGGATCGAGCGCCCGCTCGAAGAGCAGAGTGACAGGGGGGTGTGACACTCATGCGGTGAGCCCGCAACCGTTGTGCCGCAACGGGTCGTAGGCTCCGGGGATGCTCGATCACCTCTCCATCCAGTGCGCCGACGTCCCGACCGCAGCCGCCTTCTACGACGCCGTGCTCGCACCCCTCGGGAGCAGCCGGCAGATGGACTTCGGCGAGGTGATCGGGTTCGGCGTCGACGGCAAGCCGTCGTTCTGGCTCGGGCCGCTCGCCGACGTGGGCACCAACCGCCCGATCCACGTGGCGTTCGTCGCGGCCGACCGGGATGCGGTGCGAGCGTTCTTCGACGCCGCGGTCGGCGCCGGCGCGGAAGTGCTGCACGAACCCCGGGTCTGGCCCGAGTACCACCCCGCCTACTACGGCGCGTTCGTGCGCGACCCCGACGGCAACAACGTCGAGGCCGTGTGCCACTCGCCGGAGTGATCGACCGCGACGACCTCGTCCGGCGCGCCCGCGCGGTGCTCGACCGCAACCGCGCCGGCGCGTACACCTGCCCGTCGGTGCGCCTCTACCCGCACCAGTGGCTGTGGGACTCGTGCTTCACCGCCATCGGCATCGCGCGCTTCGATCCGGCGCGCGCGGCCGACGAGCTGCGCGCGCTGTTCCGCGGTCAGTGGGACAACGGCATGCTCCCGCACATGATCTTCGCCGACGGCTCGCGCGACGTCGGCAGCCGTCGGGTGTGGCGGTCGCGGCGCGCGTCCCGGCGCGCCGCGCGACGTCGCCACCACGTGCATCACGCAACCACCCCTTGTTGCAATTGCGATCGAACGCGTCGCAACCTCCCTTCCGGAGGAAGAAAGGGAGGTGCTGGTCGAAGAGCTCGCGCCCAAGGTGCTGGCGTACCACCGTTGGTTGTTCCGCGAACGCCGACTCGACGGCTCGCCGCTCATCACGCTCATCCATCCGTGGGAGTGCGGTCTCGACTCCACACCACCGTGGATGACCGCGCTCGGCGAGATGCGGATGCCGTGGTGGCTGCGCGCCGCCGAGCGGCTCCGGCTGGCGTCGCTCCTGCGCTCGCTGCGCTACGACACGCGGCAACTCCCGGCGAGCGAACGCGCCTCCGACGACGACGGCCTGCGCATGCTCGCCCTCGCGGTGCACCTGTCACATCACGACTTCGACCTCGCGCGCATCCCGCGCGACGACCGCGCCGTGCTGGTCGAGGACGTCGCGTTCAACGCGTTCTTCGCTGCGGCCAACCAATCGCTCCGCACCCTCACCGACGACGCCGACGATCTCGCGTCTGACATCGACGCGCACGCCGACGCGCTCGAACTCCTGTGGCATCCGCCGACGGACGAGTACTGCTCCCGCCACGCGGTGAGCCACGCGCCGATGAGCGATCGCAGCATCGCCACCTTCCTGCCCCTGCTCACTTCCGACGCACACGTCGAAGCGCTCGTCGCCCGGCTGCAGGATCCGGCCATCTACTGGTCGGCGTCTCCGGTTCCGAGCGTTCCGCTGATCGCCCGCCACTTCCAGGACCACCGCTACTGGGCCGGCCCCACCTGGGTGAACACCAACTGGACCATCATCGAGGCCCTCGAACGACGCGGACATCCCGAGCTCGCGGCCGATCTCCGGGCTCGCACCCTTCGGATGGTGGAGGAGCAGGGCTTCGCCGAGTACTTCTCCCCGACCGCCGGCACCGGCCACGGTGCGCCCGAGTTCTCGTGGACGGCCGCGCTCACCATCGACCTGGCTTACGAGACGTCGAGCTCCCGCAACAGGTAGCGCACCACGTCGTCGTCGATGAGGGTGCGACCCTGCTCGATGGCGTCGGCGAGCGCAACGGGGTCGTCCCGCTCCCGCACCTGCTTCATCGCCAGCGCGAACTCGTCGGCGCTCGACGGCTCCAGCGGCAGCGCGGCGACCGCGCCAGCCGATTCGAGCGCGCCGTAGAGCACGGCGGCGGGCTCGTCGCGCTCGAGCGACGCCAGAATTGCGGCGACGTATCGCAACGAGAGCCACAGGTTGGCCCAATCACTCCCGCGGAACCAGGTGTCGATGACGTCGCGGTAGCCGGCGAGCGCGCCGAGCAGGTCGCCCTGCTGGGCGCGGATCCAGAGGCTCTCGGTGAGCGCGAAGGCACGGATCCACCGGTTGCCCACCGACTCGCCCCGCTCCGCGCTGCGGTCGAACAGCGCGAGCGCGCGCGCGGGATCGTCGGCGGCCACCGAGATGGCGCGCGCGTAGTCGGCCTGCGCGAGCGCGGTGGGGCTCCCGCTCTCGATCGCGTGAGCGGCGCTCAGGGCCGCGAACTCACGTGCCCGGTCGGGATCTCCGATCGACGTCTGCGCCACCGCGCACATGTAGTAGGCATGCGCGAGGACCGCAGGGGCACCGGTGGCGTCGGCGGCCGCGATCATCTGCTCCATCAACCCGATCGCCTCCGCCTGCTGCTGCCGGAAGAAGTAGGCGTTGCCGAGCGCGCGCTCTGCCAGCCCGGCAGTGAGCGAGCCCAGGCGCTCGGCTTCGGCGACCGCCTGCTCTCCCACCTCGATGGCGGTGGCGAGCTCGCCGCGCACGAAGTGCCCGTAGGCGACGACGCCGAGCAACACGGGGTACAGCTCGTGGTCGCGGACGCCCGCCATGGAGACGGTGACGTCGGCCCACGCCAGGTGCTCGTAACGAATGCGGCGCCACGCGTACTCACGCACGCCGATCACGATGCGCACCGCGGAGTCGACGTCACCGGCCGCGACAGCGGCGCGATGGGCGTCGCGCACGTCGTCGAAGCTCGCAGTCAGGTCGTCCATCCATTGGCCCTCGTGCGGACCGTTCAGGCCGCGCGCGGCGGCGCGCGACAGCTCGGCGTGCACGGCGACGTCCGCGTCGCGGATCGCGTCGGCGTCGGGTCGGGCCGCGAGCTGCTCGCGGCCGAACTCGCGCAGGGTCTCGAGCAACCGGAAGCGTCCGGCCTGCGTGGCGAGCATCGACTTGTCGACCAACACGCCGAGCAGCCCGGCGATGTCGCGCTCGTCGATGCCGTTGCCGGCGGCGACCCGTTCGGCCTGCTCGAGCACGAACGGGCCGGCGAACACGGACAGGCGGTCGAACAAGAGCTGCTCGTCGGCGGTGAGCAGGTCGTAGGACCACTCCACCAGGTCGCGCAGCGTGCGGTGTCGCGGATCGGTGGCGCGTCGTGAGCCGGCGAGCACGCGGAAGCGTTCGGGGAGACGTTCGGCGAGCTGGGTGGGGCTCATCGACCGCATGCGGGCGGCCGCGAGCTCGAGCGCGAGGGGCACGCCGTCGAGGCGGATGCACAGCTCGGCGACGGCTTCGTGGTTGTCGTCGTCGAGCGCGAAGTCGGGCTGCGCGGCACGGGCGCGCTCGACGAACAGCTGCACCGCGGGCACCTGCTCGAGATCGATCAACGGGAGATCCACGCGCGTGGGAACGGGGAGGGGCGGTACCGACCACACCACCTCGGCCGGGATCCCGAGCGGTTCCCGACTGGTGGCGAGCACCTGCACGTCGGGACACCACTGGAGGATCTGCTCCACCAATTCGCTGGTGGTGTCGAGCACGTGCTCGCAGTTGTCGAGCACCAACAGCACCGACTGGCCTTCGAGCAGCTCGACGATCGACTGGTCGAGCGTGCGCTGCGAACGCTGCTGCACGTCGAGCACCGCGGCGAACGCCGCGCTCACCGCGCCCTGGTCGCGCACCGGCGCGAGCTCGATCAGGCGCACGCCGTCGGCGAACTGATCGGCGAGGGTGCCGGCGAGACGGTGCGCGAGCCGGGTCTTGCCCACGCCGCCGGGCCCGAAGAGGGTGAGGATGCGACCGGTCTCGAGCAGGCGACCGGCCATCTCCAGGTCGCGCTCGCGACCCACGAGCGCGGTCGTCTCGATCGGCAGCACCTCCCTGCCCGGATCCGAACGGCTGCGCGAGGTCGGTGCGGCGGGTGGGATCCACGCGAGGTCGTCGCGCTCCTCGAGGACCGCGGTCTCCAGGTCGCGGAGGTCGGCCGACGGCTCCAGGCCGAGGTCGTCGCGCAGCGTGGCCCGGAACTGCTGCGCGACCCGCAGCGCCTCGGCCTGCCGGCCCGAGCGGTACAGCGCGAGCATCGCCTGGCGCGCGAACTGCTCGCGCAGCGGGTGGTCGAGGAGGAGGCCGTCGACCTCTCCCACCACCTCGTGGTGACGGCCGACGCGCAGCTGGGCGTCGATGCGGGCCTCGGTGGCGACCAGCCGCAGCTCCTCGAGGCGCACCGCCTCGGGCCGGATCCACTCGGTCTCGGCGAACTCGGCGAAGGCGTCACCTCTCCATTCACCGAGGGCGGCGTCGAGCCGGTCGAGGGCGGCGACGGGGTCGCGGGCGAGCAGGTCACGACCCTCGGCCAGGCCGGCTTCGAAGCGGCCGGCGTCGACGGCGGTGTCGACGACCTCCAGGACGTAGCCCGGAGCCCGGTTCACCAGGATGGCGCCGCCGTCGAGCTCCACGAAGCGGCGCAGGCGCGACACGTAGCTCTGCAGGGTGGCGGCGGCGGAGTCGGGGGCGTCCTCCCAGAGCACCTCGCAGAGCCGATCGGTCGACACCACCGAGTTCCGGTAGGCGAGCAGGACCGCGAGGAGTCGCCGCGGCATCCCTCCCCCGAGGGGCAGGAGCGCGGTGCCGTCGACGATTCCCACCGATCCGAGGACGCGAAAGTCCACGTCAGCAGTCTGCCCGACGTCCTTGCAAGGCGCTTGTCCAGCGATACGCGAGGGTCGGACAAGGCCCCGGGCGCACGCTCTCCCCATGACACGACACGGGGAGCACACCATGAACGCCAACCAGGAGCTCTGGGAGAAGGGTGACTTCACCCGCATCGCGGCGACGATGCGCGAGAGCGGCGAGGAGCTGGTGAAGGAGCTCGGCATCACCAACGGGATGCAGGTGCTCGACCTCGGGGGCGGCGACGGCACCACCGCGCTCCCCGCGGCCCGGCTCGGCGCCGACGTCGTCGTGATCGACATCGCCCGCAACCTGGTGGAGGCGGGCACCCGCCGCGCCGCGGAGGAAGGCCTGACCAACGTCCGCTTCGAGCAGGGCGATGCCAGCCACCTCGACGGGGTCGCCGACGACTCGTTCGACCTGGTCGTGACCATCTTCGGGGCGATGTTCGCACCCGATCCGTTCGCAGTGGCGAAGGAGATGGTGCGGGTGACCAAGCCGGGTGGGCGGATCGTGATGGGCAACTGGATCCCGGGCGACCCGACGCTCGTCGCGCAGATCCTGAAGATCAGCGGCGCCTACTCGCCGCCGCCGCCCGAGGGGTTCGTGAGCCCGGTGACCTGGGGCGTGGAGGAGCATGTGCTGGAGCGGTTCACTGCCGCGGGTGTGCCGGCCGCGCAGATCACCTGCGAGCGCGCCACCTACACCTTCGACTCCCCGACATCGCCGACCGAGCTGGTCGCCGACTTCCGCTCGTACTACGGACCGACCATGAACGCGTTCGCGGCGGCGGAGAAGAGCGGTCGGGTCGACGAGCTCCAGCGGGAGCTCGAAGCGCTGTTCACCGCGCAGAACACCGCGGGCACCGACGATGCGACGGTGATCCCGGCCACCTTCCTGCACGTGACCGTCACGGTCTGAGCTCGTTTCCCACCAACAACCCAGAAAGAAGGAGAGTTCCATGCCGTTCGTCAACGTGAAGCTGATCAAGGGTGTGTTCGACGACAGCCAGAAGCAGGAGATGCTGACCCGTCTCACCGAGACGATGGTCGACATCGAGGGCGAGGCCATGCGCCCCGTCACCTGGGTCACCATCGAAGAGGTGGCCAGCGGCGACTGGAGCATCGGTGGCAAGGCCCTCACCACGCAGGACGTCAAGGACCTGCAGGCGAGCTGATCGCCATGAGCTTCCGACTCGAACTGGTGACGGGCCGCACGGCACGCCACGTGCTCAGGCCGTCGACCCCCGACGACGCGCCGCGGCTCGTCGCCATGTTCGAGCGGTGCAGCCCGGAGTCGCGCTACGCGCGGTTCCTCGCACCGCTGAAGCACTTCCCGGCGTCGCACCTGGTCGACGTCGTGCGCTCGTCGCCCATCCGCCGCTCGTGGGTGATCGACGACCTCGACACCGGCCACGTGATCGGTGTCGGCAGCTGGTTCCGCAACCAAGATGACACGGCCGAGGTCGGACTCCTGGTCGAGGATGCGTTCCAGCACCAGGGTCACGGCTCGGCCCTGCTCGACGAGCTCGTCCGGAGCGCCCGCCACGCCGGCATCACCACGCTGCTCGCCCACACCGCCGCCGACGCGCGCCACGTCCACGGCATGCTCCGCCGCATCGGACCCACGAGCATCGAGTGCAGCGGCATCACCTGCACCCTGCACGTCGCGCTCACCGACGCCGCCGAGGCCCTCGCCGGCTGATCGAGAGGCGCAGCGCGGCCGACGACCGTCCCGACGAAGGCGGCCATCAGCGTCATCAGCTTCCACGTCTGGGCACGGATCTCGCGAGACAGCTCGTCGAGCTTGTCCTCGACCTTGCCCATGCGTGCCGTCGAGACCTTCGAAGCGCGCCGTGAACCTCGCGTCCATGCGCGCTTCGAGCGCGAGGACGTCCTGCTTGGTGGCTACATCGGCCCAGCCGACCGGCGGCAGGAGCTCCATCAACTGCCATCTCCCCCTCCGGCTCAGCAGATCGCAACGGGAATCGGGGAAGCGACGAACTTCATGCGACCCGGCGGACCCTCGAGTCGCAATCGATGGCGGTGCTTGTGGTGATGGTGGTGCTGGCAGAGTCGCCCGAGGTTGCACAACTCGGTCTTGCCGAACTCTTCGACCGGTTGGTTGTGGTCGATCTCGAGACCGGTCGTGACGTGGCAACCGTCGATGTCGCACTCGCGGTGCATCTCCTCGACCGCGGTGCGCAGTCGTGCGGGAATGGTCCGCCCGAGGTGCGACACCGCCAGCACGTCGGTGCCGTCGACGACCACGGCCTTGATGAACGCGTCGTCGAGGAGGCGAGACGCAACCGTCACCGGGATCGGACCGTGGCCGACGATCTCGCACACCTCGCCCGGCTCGGTCCAGCCGCGCAGCAGCGCGGTGTGGTCGATCCGCACGACGCCGGTGACGCCTCCGGCCCGCTTCGGCTTGGCGTCAGCCGGGGCCTCGACCAGCGCGATGAGCGCGTCGAACGCGAGTGCGTCGTGTCGCTCCTGTCGATCTTCGACCCGCGCCTTCTCGAACAGGTCCTTCTCGAACGGCACGATCGCCTCGAGCAGCTTGGCGGTGGCATCGACCGGTCCACGGATGTCGATGCGTCCCGCGCCGTCGGCATCGATCCACGGTCGCAACGAGCGGGCGGCGCGCACCTTCTCGTAGCGCGCGTTCTCGTCGACGCACGCGGCTGCCTTCACCCGGGTGCACTCGTTCCGTAGCCCGCGGACACCGTCGTGCGTCGAGCGTTCCAACAGGTCGAGCTCGGCACCCGGATCGACCGACGCGGCGTCGGCGATGGCTTCGACCTGCATGACCGAGAGCTCCCCAGCGCGGCAGTGCCGCCTCCGTCGACGGCAACGACGCCAAACGGGATGAGGTCTCGAGCGTCGCCCGCGCCGCGCCGACGGTGGATCCAGTGGTGGCGGCCAACCAGTCGGCGGCGTCGCGGTGCGAGCCGTCGTGCTTCCAGGACCCCGTGGCCACCACCTGGCGGGCGGCGAGGGACTTCCCCGCAGCGCTCAGCCGCTCGAGCTCACCGAACGCCTCCACCAGCGAACGCGCGCCCGCGCCGTCGAACCGGTCGGGTTCGAACTCGGCGAGCAGCTCACGCACCTGCCGGATCGCATCGTGGAGAACTCGGAACATCGCACTTCCCAGACGAGAGCAACCATCGAGCCGGGGAAGTGAGAGGAAGCAGTGATGCCACTCTATCGAACACCAGTTCGATGGGCAAGTCAAACTTTGGGAATGTGTCGGGGATGCTCATCCGCGTCGACTTGTACGCTCGCCCGATGGCGAGCGCGCTGATCGGGCGGCGGGCCGAGTTGGCCTGGCTGCGCGCCCGCGTCGATCTCGCGCTCAGCGGCTTCCCCCACCTCGTGTTCGTCGAGGGCGAGTCCGGCATCGGCAAGACCCGAATCGCGCAGGAAGCGCTCGAGCACGCCCGGCGGCGGCGCGCCGCCGTCCTGCGTGGTCGCTGCTACGACCATCTCGACCTCCCCTACCTGCCCCTGCGCGACTCGCTGTTCAAGGCCATGGCCGACTCGCTCCGGGAGCGGGGCCGCGACGACGACCTCGCGGTGGTCGAACGGGTTCGGGCCGACGCCATGGTCGATCGTCCGACCGCCGCCGCGCCCGACGCCATCCAACAGCAACGCACCCGCGAGCTGCTCGCCCTCACCGACCTCGTGCTCGACCACGTGCGCGCCACCCCCACCGTCCTCTTCGTCGACGACGTCGACTGGGCCGACGGCGCCACCGTCGACCTCCTCCGTCACCTCCTCTTCCGTCTCGACGACGAGCAGGTGCCGTTGCTCGTCCTCGCGACCTCCCGCGCCGATCCACGAGCACGCGCCGCCGACGGCATCGCTCGCCTCCGCTCAGAACCGCGCACCGCGGTCGTGCACCTCAACGCGCTCACCGCGCTGGAAGCAACCGAACTCGCACGCGAACGCGAACCCGGGGCATCGATCGAGCGCGCGCGCGACCTCGCGTCGGCGAGCGGCGGCAACCCACTCCTGGTCGAAGCGCTCGCGCGCGATCGTCGGGCCACGCCCACGCTGCTCGGAGGCGCACCGACGCACCCGATCGTCGCGGCAGTGAGCGCAACCCTCGACGCACTGCCACCCGGAGCGTCACAGGTCGTGCTGGCGGTCGCGGTCCTGGGACCCGACGCGCACCGGCGACACGTCGTCGCGCTGAGCAACACCAACGCGGTCGCGATCGACGAGGCGATCGACGCCGGCGTCCTCGTCGACGACGGCACCGTGCTCGCGTTCAGTCATCCGATCTACGCGCACACCGTCTACGACCGCGCGCCGACGAGCACCCGACAAGACCTCCACCGCGAAGCAGCCGCGATCCTGCGCGACCCGCGCGCGATCGCGCACCACCTCGTGGCCGGCGACGCGGTCACCGATCCCGATGCCGTCCACGCGGTGCGCACCGCAGCCAACGATGCCCTCGCCCGCGGCGAATGGGACGAGGCCGCGCGCTACTACGAAGCGGCGCTCACCGTCCCGCAACCCAAGGACGAGCAGGCCGAGCTCCACCGGCGGGCGGGGCTGAGCCGGCGCGGCAACCTGCAGCTGGTACAGGCCGTCCGGCACTTCGAGGCAGCGATCGAGCTGCTGGGAGACGCCGCCGACGCGGAGATCCGCACCGAGCTCCACCTCTGGCGCATCCGCTGTGCCATCGGCACCCGCGAGATGCTCGACGTGGTGCGCGACCGCGGTCCGCTCGAAGCCCTTGTCGACGAGGTCGAAGCCGACGCGCCCGAGCTCGCGGCCGAGGCGTTGGTCGAGCTGTCGCAGTCGTACTGGGTGGAGTGGCGCATGCGCCAGGCAACGAGCTGCGCCGAACGGGCGATGGCGATCGCGGCCGCCAACAACGACCACTCCGCGTACGCACGCGCGACGACCGCCATCACCGTGCCGCAGTGGGCCCGCTACGACCTCGCGGGATCCCTCGCCACCCTCGAGGACGGCGTCGCGCACGCGTGCGCGGGCAACGACGACTCGCTGCTCTCCGGCGGTCCCGTGTTCCGGGCACCACTCGTGCTCGCGTGGATGGGTCGCTTCCACGAGGCCGAACAGCGCGCGCTCGAATGCAGCGACATCGCCGAACGCACGCAGTACCCGCTGGAGCTGGGGCTCCCGCTCGCCGCGCTCACGCAGCTCGCGGTCGCGCGCGGTGAGTTCGATCAGGCCGAGCAGTACGCGCACCGCGCACTGCTCCTGCAACGACTCTCCGGCTACTCCTGGGCCGCCGGGCTGTTCCTGCCGCCGCTCGCGTGCGCGTACGTCGCCCTCGGCCAGTACGAGCAGGCCCACGCAACCCTCGCCACCTGGCGCGAGACGGCGGACGAGCTCGAGCAGGCGAGCGTCGACCTCTACTCCCGATGGGTCACCGCGTGCGAGCGGCGACTCACGGTGCTGGGCGAACCGCTCCCGGGCCTGCCGCTGCACCCGATGGTGGGCGCCGACGCGTGGGCCGTCCTCGCGGTCGAGCTCGCGCAACGGGAAGGTGCCTCAGGCGACCTGCGCGCCGCGCACGACCTGCTCGAGGAGATCGAAGCGCTCGGCGGGGTGCTGATCGGCGGCACCGCGAGCCTTGCCGCTCGCCACCTCGGCGTAGCCAAGGACATCCTCGGAGACGAGGACGGCGCGATCGCCACGCTCGAACGCGCGGCCGAGCTCGCCGACACGCTCGGAGCGGTGCCGGAGCTCGCGCGCGTGCGCACCGAGCTCGCGGTCATCCGGCTGCGGCGCGGCGAGCAGCGGCAGGCGTTCGCACTGCTCGACGCCGCGGTCAGGACGTTCCGCGACCTCGACATGGAGTCGGATGCGGCGCGCGCGGCGCAGCTGAGCGGGAGCGCGCCGGAGCGGGCCGTCGAACCGATCGCGCCGAACGCGACGTCGATCATCCTCTTCACCGACGTGGTCGACTCGACCCGACTCACCGAAGAGCTCGGCGCCGCGCACTACCGCGCCCGCGCCCGGCTGGCGGAGCGAGCGATCACCGGCGCCATCACCGCCAACGGGGGCACCATCGTCACCGGCATCAGCCTCGGCGACGGGTTCATCGGACTGTTCCCGTCGGTCGCGCAGGCCGTCGACGCCGCGCAACGATGCACCACCGACGTTCCGCCCACCGGGCTGCACCTGCACGTCGGGCTGCACCAGGGCGAGCTCATCGTCGACGGTGACCGCATCTACGGACCAGCGGTGAACATGGCCGCGCGTGTCTGCGCGTTGAGTGGGCCCGACGAGATCCTGGTGTCGAGCACCATCCAGCTCCAGCTCGCGCTCGACGGTCGCGACGACGTCCACCTCGTCGACCGCGGCGAGCACGAGCTCAAGGGCATCGCCGAGCCGCAACGCGTCTTCGCGTTGGTCGCGCCGGAGGATGCCGTCGCGTCGCTCGCGTAACCTCGCACCGTCGAGCACGAACAGAGGAGAGGCTCCATGGGCAGCATGCCGAACTGGTTCGCCAAGACGAAGGAGATGGCGGCGTTCGACCGCTACTTCAGCACCCGCGACGTGAGCGACAAGGAGCTGCTCGAGCGCTACAAGAAGGCGTTGTCGCGCATGCCCCGGACCGACTTCTACACGCGCGCCGACGCCCTCGACACGCAGTGGGCGGGGCTGGCGAACAAGGGTCTGATGCAGAAGATGTCGCTCGACCGCCACTTCCGCGGCGACTGGATCCACCACAACTACCCCGACCACCCGGACGACTTCGGCGGGCAGGGTGGGCGGTTCTGGCCCCAGGTGCCGTCGAGCAAGGTCATCGACGAATTGCGGTTCGGGGTCATCGCCGCCATCCACAAGGCGATGGGCGAGACCGAGCTGATCAACCTCGGGGTGCCCGACGACTACCGCGAGGAGCTCTGGGAGCCGGAGGTCGACAACGGCATCGACATCGACGACGGCGTCCGCGGGATCGCGCTGTCGTGGAACTGCGTGGCACCGGCGGGAGAGAACTACTTCGAGGCCGAAGCGCTGCGCGGCCCGACGGTGGTGGAGTTCGCCATCGCCACGCCCCGGCCGTACGGACACAGCACGCTGAACGCACTGGCCGAGGAGATCGGCGCCGGCCGCATCGCGCTAGAGAGCCTCGTGGGCGGACACGTCTCCGACTCGTAACCACACCTCTCCTCCGCAGCGGTGGGCCGGCGCAGGCCGACACGTCGGGGCCGAGATCGGCGGCCTGGTCGGCCTGGAGCCGTTACGCGAGAGCAGTTTGAGATCGCCGCACGCTGCGGGGTGTAGACCGGAGGCGATGACAACGTTGCCCAGCACGTATCGGGAGATCGACTCGAGCCCGATCGAGCTGGAGCAGGCGAAGGAGCAGTGGGCGGCGGCAGCCCGACCGGAGCTCGAGCGGGTCGCCCGCTCGTACGGCGGAGTCGTGTGCTCCGGCGTGCTCGCCGAAGCCGTCCAGGCGAGCACCGGCATCACGACCAAGAAGCGGACGCACCAGTGGATCGGCGACGTGCTCGGACGCGTGGGCGCGGACTGCTACGCCCGGGGCGAGCCACTGCTCTCGGCGCTGTGCGTGCAGAAGGACGGCACGATCGGTGACGCGGTACGGCAAGGCGCTGGCCGCGATCTACGGCGGTGATCCGCCCGCCGACCTCGACCAGCACGCCGCCGAGGAACGGCTGCGCTGCTACCGATACTTCGGCGCGGTGATGCCGTCCGACGGCGGCCACGCGCAACTCACGCCCGAGGTGACGGCGCGGCGTCGTCGAGCCGCCAAGCAGGCACGCGAAGACGCGCCGAAGGCGACGTGCCCGACGTGCAACATCGTGCTGCCGGCGATGGGTCACTGCTACTACTGCGACGGCTGACCGTCGGAACGGCTCAGAGCTTGTAGAAGGTGCGCGCGGTGGCGCCGACGATCTGGCGCTGCGACTCGTCGGGCAGCGGCTTCACCGCGTCCATCAGCTCGGCGACGACGCCGGGGATCTTGGCGTCGGGGTGCGGGTAGTCGGACGCCCAGAGGATCTTCTCCGCGCCGAGGTGCTCGGCGGTGAACGCGAGCGCGACCTCGTCGGGGTCGAAGCTGATCATGCACTGGCGGGCGAACACCTCGCTCGGCAGCGTCGTCTGGTCGGAGCTGCCGAAGATCTCGAACTGGTGGTCGAAGCGCTGCAGCATCGGCACGATCCACCCACCGGTGCCCTCGAGGAACGCGACCCGCAGCTGCGGGTGCCGTTCGCAGATGCCGCCGAGCACGAAGTAGGCGACGGCCATCTGCAGGTCGAACGCGTTGGTCGAGTCCCTGGCGCAATGCGAGTCCCTCGGTGGGGTTGACCACACCGTCGGCGAGACCGAGCAACCGGCAGCTGTTCTCCATGTCGCCGTGGGGTGACGGGTGCACGCCGATCGGGCAGTCGAGCGCAGCGGCGGCGGCCCAGAACGGGTCATACGCGGGATCGTTCAGCGGGCGACCGGTGAGGTACCGCGCGGGACGGATCATCACCGCCTTGGCGCCGAGATCGGCGACGGCACGCTGCATCTCGGTGATCGCGGCGTCGGTGTCCTGCAGCGGGACCAGCGCGACCGGGTACAGCCGAGCAGGGTCGGCCGAGCAGTAGTCGTGCAACCAGTTGTTGTACGCACGGCACGCGGCGCCGAAGATGTCGGCCTCTTCGATCCAGGTGAGCATCGCGGTGGGGTACAGCACGGCGACGTCGATGCCCTCGGCGTCCATGTCGACCAGGCGGGCGACGGGGTCGTGGCCACCGGGCCGCGCCATCTTGTGCTTCGACTCCTCCTCCCAATTGGTGTCCTCGGCGACTGCTTCCCAGTGGTCCTCGCCTTGATCGGTGAGGAACGACGCCGCCATGTCGGGGTAGGCGCGCGTGATGCCCGTCGCCTGGACGTAGCCGCCGACGCCGTTGGAGAGGAGCTCACGGAACTCGGGCTCCGCGTACTCGCTCCACACGAGATCGGGTTCGATCACGTGCCCGTCGGAGTCGATGACCTCGTGTCGCTGGGACTGGTCCGCCACGGCGATCCCCCTCGTTCGATTGGACACCACTGTCCCCCCACCGGCCGGCGGGCGCAACCGGCTCCGATACGGTCACGCCGGTGAAGGTCGTCGTGTTCGGGGCCACCGGGGTGGTGGGGCGCGCCGCGGTCGAGCACTTCGCCACCGTCGCCGACGAGGTGATCGGCGTGTCCCGCCGGCCGATCGACGTTGCGGGCGTCACGCACGTCGCGCTCGACCTCACGAGTGAGAGTGCTGCGTCGTCCGTGTTCGCGGGCACGACGCACGTGGTCTACGCCGCGCTGCAGGAGTCTCCCGATCTGGCCGCCGGGTGGCGCGACACCACCCTCATGGAGCGCAACCTGCGCATGTTCCGGCGCGCGCTGGAGCCGCTGGTGGCCAACTCGCTGCAGCACGTCTCGTTGCTCCAGGGGGCGAAGGCGTACGGCCTGCACGTCGGACAGAGCCCGATCCCGGCCAAGGAGCGAGCACCCCGCGACCGGCACGACAACTTCTACTTCCTGCAGGAGGACGCGCTGCTCGCGCTCGCCGCTCGTCACGGGTTCGGCTGGACGATCCTGCGCCCGCAGGTCGTGTACGGCGAGTCGTTCGCGAGCCCGATGAACCTGCTCCCCGCGATCGGGGTGTACGCGACGCTCGAACGCGAGCGCGGCCGGCCGCTGTCGTTCCCCGGTGGTGGACGAGCAGTGCACGAAGCGGTCGACGCGCGACTCCTGGCGCGCGTGTTGGCGTGGGCGGCGACGGCGCCGTCGGCACGCGACGAGATCTTCAACGTCACCAACGGCGACGTGTTCGACTGGCACGACGTGTGGCCGACGATCGCCGAGGCGTTCGGGATGGAGGTCGGCGAGCCGACGCCGCAGCTTCTCGCGGAGACCATGCCGGCGCGGGCCGATGAGTGGGCGGCGGTGGCCGACCGCTACGACCTGCGCGCGCCGCGGGCGATGGCCGACTTCGTCGGCGGCTCGTGGCAGTACGCCGACATGCTGTTCGCGGGCTCCGACCGGCGGACGTTGCCGGCCCTGCTCAGCACGGTGAAGCTGCGCCAGGCCGGCTTCGGCGAGTGCATCGACACCGAGGACATGTTCCGCGAGTGGTTCGCCATCTTCCGGGAGCGCCGCCTGCTGCCGTGAGGATCAACGGCGCCAGGCGCGTCAGTCGAGCGTGGCTGCCCGATTCCGTTCGGCGATGATGGCGTGCCGGCGCGTCGACGTGAGGTACGCGGTCGAGTGCAGGAAGACCTCGCCATACGAGTAGTCGTCGTACGCCAGCCCGAGCGCCCGTAGCAGAGTGTGCGCCCGGGCGCTGACCGCGGGCACGTCGATGCCGAAGAACCCGGCCATGTCCTTCACCATCACGCCGCCGTACCACGACAGCGCGTGGTTGGCCTTCCCCACGATCCAGCAGATCGCCGACGCGGCGGTGACGGTCCGGGCCCGGCGGCGGAAGATGACCGGCTCGGCCACCGCGACCGCGGCGAGGAGCCGTCGGCAGGCGGTGCGGTACTCGACGTCGAACAGCTCGGCGGCGCACCGGTCGCACTCGTCGAGCACCTCGCGCACCCGGTCGCACACGTCGTCGGGGATGCCGTCCCACCCGAAGGGCTCGTCGGGGAGCGGATCGTCGTCGAGCTTGGCGAGGGCCTCATCACCGCCGACCTGCCGTCCCAGCCACTCGTGGGTGAGCTCGGCATACGAGTAGGGGGCGAGATCGGCCAGGAGGTCGAGGTACTCAGGTTCGAAGTCGTCGATGACGGCGAGGGTCTCGTCGATCCATCGCGCGCGCAGCTGGAGCTCGCCGCCGCAGAAACGGACGTACCGCGCAGGAGCTCGGGGAGTGCGACGAGCTGGGGCAACGGCGCGACGATCGTGCGCGGGATCCAGTCGAGCAGGAGGATCTCGATCCGCACGGGACTCCAGCGCAGCGGATCGCACACGCCGTAGCCCACGCCGAAGAACACGATCTGGTCCAGCAGGTCGCGATGGATGTCGTCGTCGAACGGGCGACCGGGCTCGGAGTCGAGGAAGCGCTCGGCGACGGCGTCACGCTCGTCGTCGCGCCACTCACGCATCACGTACGGCGTGCCGCCTTCCGGGAGCTGGCGGACCAGCCATTCGACAAGCGGGCGGCTGGTCGGCCACGTCTCGGTCTCGAACGGAGGGACGACCTGCTCGGCCCGGGCGATGCACTCGGTGACGCGGGCACGGGCGTCGGCGGGATCGAGGGGCAGCCAGTCGGTGTCGGGTTCCGCTTTCTCGTGGCCGAGCCGGATCAGCTCGTCGATCGAGCGGTCGGCGAAGAAGGCGTCCTTCACGATGGTGCCGACGTTGTGGTCGACGTAGACGACTGCCGTGAGCTCGCGCCCGTCGGCGAGGCGCACGCCGAGGAGCAGGTCGTCGCCGTCGCCGAGGACGTGCACCATCTCGGTGGTCTGGTACACGTCGACTTCGGGCAGCCGTGCCAACCAGCGCGGGAGTTGGTGGCCACGTTGGCTCACCTCGTGGCGCAGGCGGGCCCGCGTCAGCTCGTCGTCGAGGAGCTCGGCCATCACGGCGAGCACCGCAGTCGTCTCCCGACGGTCGGTGCCGACGAACGACTCGATCACGACCTCGGCGTTCGCGTGCACGAACCGCCCGTCGGTGTCCGTGAGGTCCGGCGCTTCCGGCGGATGCAGGGCAGTGATCATCATGCTCACCAGCTCGAGCAGGTCGAGCGGATGCGACGCGTTCAGCGCATCGCGGATGGTGCGGAGCAACTCGGGCTCGACGACCGAAGGCTCGTCGTGGCTGCGGGGCCGCGTGGCGGGCACCGGCCGATCCCGGTGCGGTGCAGGATTTGACCGCCGGTGGTGACGACCACGCTTCGCCATCGGATGCGACGAGAACGTCAGAGCCGGACGGCGGCGACCACGACGCCGACGACGGCGACCATCAGTGTCATCAACTTCCACGTCTGCGCCCGCAGCTCTGACTCGAGTCGGCCCATCCGGCCGTCGAGCCCGTCCATGCGGGTCTCGAGCGCCTCGAACCGGCGATCAACCACCTCGAACCGGCGATCAACCATGTCGAAGCGGGCATCGATCATGTCGAAGCGGGCATCGATCATGTCGAAGCGGGCATCGATCGTCGCGAACCGGGCGTCGATCGCCGAGAACCGCCCGTCGAACGCAAGAAGATCGTGCTTCGTCGCGACGTCTGCCCAACCGACCGGAGGAAGCAGTTCCATCAGCGTGATCCCTGCGTCGTCACCCAACGCCTGCTTGGCCGCATCCGCCAGCTGGAGGCGGCTTCGTTCGTCGACCATCCCACATCTCCCTGTCCGCAACGCACGATCGGGGGAAGGATGAGGGAAGACCGCCCACTGTACGGCCGGTATCGGCGAGTGCACAGGCTGAACGCTCGCGGGTCGATGGCCCATCAGGCCGGCGCCAGCCACCGCCGGGCAAGCACGGACACCCCCGCGACGAACACTGCGATCACCGCCCACACGATCCAGGGCTCCCATCGCGCCAGCGCGGCGCCGACGATCGCACCCACCAGGATCGCGAGCACGACAGCTGCGCGCCTGAACAGGGCGCTGCGCTCGCCGTGCTCGCCGGTGATCCCCACCACGAACCCGACGGTCGCGAGCGTCGCCGCGGCGAGCGGGATCTCGGGGACGTGGATGTAGCGGATCGCGTCGGTCTGGATCCCCATCGCGAGCGCGAGCACCGCGATGACGACGTAGCGGCCGCCGTCGCTGTCGATCCCCTGCCACGCAGCGGCCCCCGCGCCTACGGCGATCACCACGGCTTCGACGAGCAACACGCGCTGGACGAGCTGGTGCCGACCACCTTCCCGACGGGTGAGCCAACCGGCGAGGATCGCACCGACGACGAAGCCGGCAACGGCGACGAGTCCCGGCCACGGCGAACCCGGGCGATCGACCAGGTTGGCGCCGGCGATGATCAGCGACGCAGTGATGTAGGCGGTGAACACGCCGAGGTGCAGCAGGCACGCGGCGTCCATCGCGCCGGTGGCCAGCACGAGGAGGAGCACGACCCGGCTGGGCGCGCGATCGTCAGCTTGTGGGAGTGCGGGGTTCGGCACGGTCCCTCAGTTTGATATCCGCCGCACCAGTGGCCGCGGACCCGATCCGGCCCAGCGAAGGAAGGCGCGCCCGGCCGGCACTGACCGCGGCACGCGCGAAGCATGCGAAGTACCGTGCCGCATCGCTGCGAGCGGGGAGGGCGGAGTTGTCTGACGACACGTCGCATTGGTGGTCCGGCCGCAAGCCGATCAACGGCGTCTTCAAGGGTGGCGGTGCGAAGGGGATCGCGTACACGGGCGCGGCCGCCGCAGTCGAAGAGTTCGTGACCACCGACAACGAGCAGTTCTGGTTCGGCGCAGTAGCGGGAGCGTCCGCAGGCGCGATCACGGCCGCTCTCATTGCATCGGGCGTGCATCCGAGTTCGCTGGTCGACGACACACGAGCGGGCCTGAGCACCATCAGCACGCACAAGGTCCGACGGAGCCTCCCCCTCGCTGGGCTTGAGCGATGCGCTGCTGACCAACGACGGGCTCCGTACCTGGCTGGACGAGCTGCTCCGAGCCCAAACCGGCACGCCCGTGGGTGAGATCGTGACCTTCGCCAAGCTCTGGCATGCGACGGAGATCGACCTCTTCGTCTTGACCATGAACCTGGCCACTCTGTCACCCGTGGTGTTCAACCACAGGCTCACCCCCGATGTCTCGGTCGTCGAGGCCGTGCTTGCGTCCTGTGCCATCCCGGGCGTGTTCCCGTCGGGCCGACTGGCAGTGGGTGGAACTCCGGAACCCACCGTGCAACGCCTGGTTGACGGCGGCACGTGGGCGAACTACCCCGCGTTCGTGTTCCGCGACGCCTCCTTCGCCTCATGGGTCGATGACACCGCGCCGAGCGCATGTCCGGCGATGAGCAACCTCGAGCGGCCCACGATCGGCTTCGTGCTCGGGGCATACGGAACCACCGCACCGGAAGCGCTGGCGATGTTGTCGCCGGCCGACGGCGTCTCCACGGTGTACGACCTGGGCATCCTCCGCACGCGCAACAAAGTCCTGCCGTTCATCGTCTCGCGTGTCCTGGGAACGCGAGTCATGCGGCTTGTCATCGCACTGTGCCTCTTCGTATGGCTGGTCAGCGCGCTCGCCAACATCCCGAGGCTGATGCGGTTCACCGGAACCCATCTCGAATGGGTTCCGGCTGGGCTCCGTCAGTTCCTACTGCTCCTCTTTCCGATCGTTCTGATCATCGCCATCCCCGTGGCGATCGCGGCGATCGTGCTCCTCCTCCTGTTCGGACGACCACTCGCAGAGAGCGTGCTGGTCTCCGCGCACGCAGCACTTGGCGTCGCGACGGGTGTCCCGCCGTGGGCCGGCGCAGGCGATGACGACCACGTCGTCGTGCTCACAACGCCCGGAGTCGATACGTTCTCGTTCGATGCGGATCCGACGGCAACCATCGCGTCCGCGAAGAAGGCGACGGCGACCGAGTTGGCAACGATCCTCGGTGGGGCCACTCCTCCCGCGAGTCCGACGCCGGCGAACGAACCAACGCCCGGTCCGGTGCCTCCATCCGAGGTCACGACGACGTCGACTGACTCCGACGGCGACCTCATGGCGTTGGGCCTGACGTGGTTGGCGTTCATCAGCTGCCTCACGTTCACCGCCTTTGGCCTGACGTCCACCGTCCTCGGGCCCGTGTGGACCGCGATCGTCCTCGTCGGCGCGCTGTTCTTCGGAGCGATCATCCTGATCAGAGGGATGCACCGCGCGCGAGCGCGAAGTATTGGCTCGCCTCCGCCCACGACACCATCGAAGGCTTGGATCGGATTGGTGTCGGTGACAATCATCGTCGGTGTCGTGCGCTTCGCTTGGGGCGACGTCGAGGCGGCCGACGGCCGACGCTGCATCTGAGGACCACGCGTCGTCATGGTTGTGCAAGCTGCTGATTTCGACAATCGGGTTCCCGCTCCGCAGCAAAGAGCAGAGCCGACCACGTCGCCGGACCACCGACGGCCAATACGAGTACGCCTTCTCCGGTCATCTGCTCGATGACAACGAGGCACATGTCTGTGGGACATTCCGCGACGACACGCGGCTTCTGTTGAGTGAGCGGGTCTACGTGGAGCGACGAGACGACTGCGCGGGAGATGGGATCTCGTTTCAATGTCCGCCGCGGACGACATCCTCCCGCTCGTGCTGGGGATCGGCGGCATCGCGGTCGTCGGTGTCGGCGTCAACGAGTCGTGAGGTTCGCCGTCGCACGCAAGCTCCGGACCTGGCCGGACTTCCGAGCTGACCGAAGCAACTGCGTTTCGGCTCGGGCCCACACTTTCGCCCGCCGTGCCCGGGGTCGTGCCGGTGACGATCCGGCGTCCCGATCGTCGTCTGGGCATGACCACGAATTTGTCGACCCGGATCGGAATGATTCGACGACCATCGAACGTTGGAGATCATTCGATGAGCATCGAACAAGACACCCCCCTCACCACCGGGGTCTCCGAGCTCCCCCAGGAGACCCCGTTCGAGCAGGAGCTGGATCGCCAGCAGACGGCCAGCGAACGGGAGTACGAGCGTCGCTGGTGGACGCTCGGCGTGCTGTGCATCAGCCTCGTGATGATCGTGATGGCCAACGCCAGCCTCAACGTGGCGTTGCCCACCCTGGCCAAGGACCTCGACACCGGGGCCAGCGGTCTGCAGTGGATCGTCGACGCCTACTCCCTGGTGTTCGCCGGCCTCCTGCTGACCGCCGGCTCGCTCGGTGACCGCTACGGACGACGGCTCGCGCTCAACGGCGGGTTGATCGTCTTCGGCGCGGCGTCGGCGTTCGCCGTGGTGTCGAGCTCGTCGGCTGCGGTGATCGGCGCCCGCGCGGTCATGGGCGTCGGTGCGGCGTTCGTGATGCCGGCGACGCTGTCGATCCTCGCCCACGTGTTCCCGCCCAAGGAGCGGCCGCGGGCGATCGCGATCTGGGCCGGCTTCGCCGGGGTCGGCGTCGCCATGGGTGGCGTCGTCAGCGGCGCGCTGCTGGAGCACTTCTGGTGGGGCTCGATCTTCCTGATCAACGTCGTGGTCGTGGTGATCGCGCTGGTCGCCGGCTTCTTCCTCATCCCCCGCTCGCGGGAGAAGATCCACGCGCCGCTCGACCCGCTGGGCGCGCTGCTGTCGATCGTCGGACTGGCGTCGCTGGTGTACGGGATCATCGAAGGTCCCGACAACGGCTGGGCGTCGACCGAGACGCTGGCGATCTTCGGGTTCGCCATCGTGGTGCTGATCGGGTTCGTGGCGTGGGAGCTGAAGGCCAAGGAGCCGATGCTCGACCTGCGGTTCTTCAAGAACCCGCGGTTCACCGCGGCGACCACGGCGATCACGCTCGTGTTCTTCGCCATGTTCGGTTCGTACTTCCTCTTCACCCAGTACCTGCAGTTCGTGCACGGCTACGACCCGCTGTCGGCGGGCATCCGGATCCTGCCGTGGGCGCTCGCCTACCTGCTGTCGGCGACGCAGTCGGCGAAGATGGTCGAACGGTTCGGCCAGCGGTTCGTGGTGGCGTCCGGGCTGACGATCGCCGGACTCGGCATCGCGGTCCTGGCGGTCACGAGCACGGTGACGTCGAGCTACTGGTGGTTCGCGCTCGCGGTCGTCATCCAGGCGACCGGCATGGGCATGACCACCGCACCGTCGACGGGAGCGATCATGCGGTCGCTGCCGTTGCACAAGGCGGGTGTCGGCTCGGCGGTGAACGACACGACCCGAGAGCTCGGTGGTGCGCTGGGTGTCGCGGTGATGGGCAGCCTCGTGGCGTCGCAGTTCCGCACTTCGATACAAGACGCGGTGAGCGGACTCCCGGCGAAGGCCTCGCACTCACTGGCCGACGCATTGGGGTCGGCCGCCGCGGCGGGTGGCGCGCGCGGCGGTGTGATCGCCAACGCCGCCAAGGTGTCGTGGGTCGACTCGTTCACGTCCACGTTGTGGGTGGCCGCGATCGTCGTCGTGGTGGCATCAGGTTTGGTGGCGTACCTGCTGCGCCCGAAGGCGACGGCCAAGGCTGACGCCATGGTCGAGGCCGAAGAGGCGCAAGCCCACCTCGCCATCGACGCGGTCGTGTGATGCACGCCATCGGCGAGCTCGAACATCCGGCGCGGGAGGACCTCGATCTGGTCGAGGTCCTCCAGGCGCTCGGCGATCCGGTGCGACTGCAGATCGTGCGTTTCCTCGCCTCGATCGACGGGCCGATCGCCTGCCACGAGATCCCGATCCCGGTGAGCAAGTCGACCGGCTCGCATCACCTCAAGGTGCTGCGCGAAGCCGGCATCGTCACCGCGCAGGTCGACGGCACCCGCAAGTACCACACGCTGCGGCGCGACGACCTGGAAGCACGGTTCCCCGGATTGCTCGAGAGCGTGCTGCACGCACAAGGACCCGCCGCCGGTCGTTGACGCGACTACCCGTGCTCGCGCAGCAAGCGATCGAACTGCTCCCAGGTGAGCCGGATCGGGATCTTGGCGTTGGCCGGCGCCCAGTCGATCGTTCCCTTGCTGACGCGCAGCTCACCGAGCTTGTCGCCGTCGGAGCGCACCTCGAACACCACATCGGCGTGCAGGATCACCTTGGTGGTGGGGATGCTCATGTCGACGTCGTGCACCGGCATCGCGGTCTCCTTCGGGATTCGAGGCTCGGATGAGCGGGTTGCTCACCAAGTCTGGTCCGCGGATCAGAGACGGATGGCAGCCACGATGACGCCGACCTGCGACGACGAGCGCGTCGGCGAGGCGGCGCGCTCGACGTCACCGCGTCGACGAGGACGGTGGCGGCCGCGATCGCCGCGAAGAGCAGCACCGACGGGCGCAGCCAGCCGCGGTCGAGCTGGTCGTGGAAGCGGCGCCCGGCGACGCTGCCCAGCAGGGCGAGCGGGGTCAACCCGACACCGAGGAGGACCTCGTCGACGCCGACCTCGCCCACGATCGCGAGGGTGACGAACGACAGGACGGTGCCGAACAGGAAGGCGGCGGCCAGCGTCGAGCGCATCGTGGGGCCCGGGTGGTGCTGGTAGAGCAGCGCGAGGGGCGGCCCGCCGATGCCCGCGGCCGTGCCGGTCACGCCGGAGACCGCACCGGCGGTGAGCTGCGTGCCGGGTGTCACGGGGAGCGGCGGCACGAGCAGGCTGGCGGCGACCAGCGCGATGACCACGACGGCGACGACGCCCTGGAGCACGCTGATCGAGACCGTCGCCACGACCAGCGCGCCACAGACCGTTCCCGGGATCCGACCGATGAGGATCCAGCCGATGCCGGCGCGATCCAGCGCGTGGTGCTCGTGGCGCAACATGGCGATCGCGATCCCGAAGCCCAGCACGATCACCGCCACCGGCAACGCTTCCGGGAGGACGAGCGCCAGGACCGGCACGGTGACGAGGTTCATCCCGAAGCCGATCGCGCCCTGGATCGTCGCTCCCGCGATGGTGGCGATCGCCGCCACCACGACCGCCCCGACGGTGACATCCATCCGGGTCTCTTAGCAGAACCATCTTGCTCGCAGCGTCGGGAGGACCCGTGGCTCGGTACCTGATCCAGGCCGAGAGCCTGTCGCGCCTCGGCTGAGTCGCATCGACACGACCTCGTCTCGAGCATCACGGCGGAGCCCATTCGCTCGCGGGGACGAAGCGCATGCGACCGACCTCGCCGACGAGGCGCAACCCGTAGCGGTGCTTGTGCTCGTGGTGATGCCCGCAGAGGCGGCCGAGGTTCCACGACGCCGTGGGCCCTCCCTCCTCGATGGGCAGGTTGTGGTCGATCTCGAGGTCGCGGGTGACGTGGCAGCCCTCGAGGTCGCACTCCGGCTGCAGCTCCTCCACCGCGCTGCGGAGCCGGGCCGGGATGGTGCGGCCGGGATGCGACACCGCACGCACGTCGGTGCCGTCGACGAGGAGCACCTTGAGGAAGCAGTCGTCGAGCATGCGCTGCGCGACCGAGACGGGGATGGGACCACCACCGACGATCTCGCACACCTCCCCGGGCACGGTGGCGCCCCGGAGCAACGCGGACCAGTCGACCCGCACGACGGTGGTCACCGCGGGCGGCGAGCTGGCCTGTCCGTCGTCGTCGCCGTCGGACGCGCTCGGCGGTCGCCAGCGCGACCAGCGCGTCGAACGCGAGCGCGTCGGAGCACTCTCGACGCCCATCGTGGCGCGCCTGCTCGAACAACGCTCGCTCATACGGCTCGAGCGCGGCCATGATCTTGGCGGTGGCGTCGACCGGACCGCGGATGTCGATGCGGCCGGCGCCGTCGGGATCGGTCCACCCGCGCAACGAGCGCGCGGCACAGATGCGCTCGTACTGCGCAGCTTCGTCGGTGCACGCGGCGGCCTTCACCCGGGCGCACGCGGTGCGGAGACCACGCACACCGTCGTGCGCGGCGCGCTCGAGGAGCTCGGCCTCCGCAGCGGGATCGGCGGTGGCGGCGTCGGCGATGGCGTCGACCTGGGTGAGCGAGAGCGAACCCTGCGCGCATGCGCGGCCTCGGTGCTCGGCAGCTCGGCGAGGCGGGCCGCGGTGTCGACCGTCGATGCGTGCCGCGCCCACGGTGGCGCCGGTGGTGCCGGCGAGCCAGGAGGCGGCGTCGCGATGCGCGCCGTCGTGCTTCCACGCGCCGGTGGCGACGACCTGACGGGTGGCGAGCGCCTTCCCGGCGGCACCGAGACGCTCGACCTCGTCGAACAGCTCGACGAGCGTGCGGGAACCGGGACCGTCGAAGCGGTCGGGCTCGAGCTCGCCGACCAGGCAGCGCAACTCGTCGACGGCACGTCGCAGCTGCTCGAACACGACACCTCCCCGGGCGCTTGCAGGACCATCGGGGAAGTGCTCGTCACACCATAGCGAACGTACGTTCGGTGTGCAAGGGGGGAATCACCAGGGCGCGATCTCGCGGATGCCGGTGGTGGGCAGGGCGGTGTCGAGGGCGGCCTGGACCTGGCGCACGAGGTCGTGGGCGTCGGGGATCGACAGCGACAGGAACTCGGCGTCTTCCAGGTGCTCGCCGAAGCCGACCAGCACCACGGCACGGCCACTCTCTCGCAGGACGGCCTTGGTGGCGTGGACGACCTTCGTGGGCCGGGCGCGCACGTCGACCCGGACGCTGCGCCCGTCACTCCCCACCACCGACCACGTGCGACGACGCTCGGCGACGTCGAGCATGTAGTCGCGCTGGTCGGCGATCCCGGCGCGGGTCGAGGAGTGCAACAGGCCGGGGTCGCCGAGGTCGGACGGCTCGAACCACCGATGGTCGTCGTCGGCTCCCAGTCCCGCGGCCTGGTGGATCGTGGAGGCACGGCCGGTGCAGTCGCCGACCCCGAACCACGACCACAGCCACGACGACGGGTACCGACCATCGCGGCCGAAGTCGCCGTTGGCCGCGCCGATCAGCCAGACCAACGACGCCGCGCACCGCGCCACGTGCGGACGCCGACGGAACGGGCGCGGGTCGTGGCGAGCGACACGAGCCAGCAGGCGACGAACGGCGGTGCGGTACTCGACGTCGAACAGCTCGTCGCAGCAGCGGTCGCACCGGGCGAGCACCTCGGCGACGAACTCGGCGTCGCACGGCTCCACCGCGCTCCAGTCGAACGGCTCGTCAGGCAGTGGCAGGACGTCGAGGGTCCAGAGCGCATCGGCGCTCCCCACCGCGCGGATCAGATGCCCGAAGAGGTCGAGCTGACGGCGAGTGAAGTCGTCGCCAACCGGCTCGGGTGGCGCGCCGTCGAGACCGGCGATGCGGGTCTCGTGGAAGAGTGCGTCGACGGTGCGGAGGTGGCGGATCAGGGATCCGGTGCGGTGAGCGTCACGTGAAGAGTCCATGCCGGCGAGCATGGCGCGACGGTGTGACGGTTATCCGTGGATCAGTCGCCCCAGCTCTCGAGGTCGTCAGGCTCGTCGGTCGACTCGGAGCGCGGCTCGGCGACGAACGACGCGGGGTCCACGTCGTCGAGCTCGGCGCGGAACGCGGCGACCGCGGCGTCGATGGCGTCGTCGTCGAGCACCTCGATGTCGTCGGAGGTCGCATCGTCACCTGCGAGCTCGAACACGGAGCCGACCGCCTCCAGCACGTCGTCGCTGACGTAGAGCGGCGCGTCGACGCGCAGCGCCAGCGCGATGGCGTCGGACGGTCGGGTGTCGAGGCGCTGGTCGCCGCCGGGCCCGGAGACGGTCATCTCGGCCAGGAACGCGCCGTCGCGCAGCTCGGTGACATCGACCCGGTCGACGCGCGCGTGGAGGAGCTCGACGAGCTCGGCCATGACGTCGTGGGTCAGGGGCCGATCCGGCGTCTCGCCGGCGAGCGCCAGACCGATCGCGGCCGCCTCGGGGCCGCCGATGAAGATCGGGATGGTGCGATGCGGCTCGTCGGTCTCCTGGAGCACCACCAGGGGTGCGCCGGTCGTCGCCTCGAGGGCGATCCCCGTGATCTCGACCTGTCTCATGTCCACTGAGGTCTCCGGACTCTCCACGACCGCGAATGGTCGTGAGCCTGTGGACAACCGCGCCGGGAGCCGGGGGTATTCCGGCCCGCCAGGTGCTGCCTCTCCGTGCGAGGTGGGCCGTAAGTTCGGGCGATGCCGCGCAGCCGGAGACGAACCAACTCGACCGGCATGGGCCGAGCGCGAGCGCGCCGACCTCGTGCAGGTCGCCGACGAACATCTCGTCTCGGTGCTGGCCGCGATGGCGGGCGACGCGGCACGCGCGCACCCGGACCAGGCCCGGGCCGTGGAGGCGCTGGTCGCGGACCAGGCCCGCGTGCTGGTGGTGCAGGCGACCGGGTGGGGGAAGTCGGCGGTGTACTGGGCCGCGACCTCGGCGATCCGCGCGCTGGGCGGCGGCCCGACGTTGGTGGTGTCGCCGCTGCTCGCCCTCATGCGCGACCAGCTCACCGCCGCCGAGCGAGCCGGGTTGCGGGCGGTCACCATCAACTCGACCAACGTCGACGACTGGGAAGGCATCCTGGCCGACATCGGCGCGGGCACCGTCGACGTGCTCCTCGTCTCACCCGAACGGCTCGCCAACCCGGGATTCGCGCGCACCGTCGGCACGCTGGTCGCGGGCGCGGGGCTGATCGTCATCGACGAGGCGCACTGCATCTCGGACTGGGGCTTCGACTTCCGGCCCGACTACCAGCGGCTCTCGAGGCTGCTCACCAGTGCTCCGGGCACTCCGGTCCTGGCCACGACCGCGACCGCCAACGCGCGGGTGACGGCCGACGTGGCGACGCAACTCGGTGACGCCACGGTCGTGTTGCGGGGCGGGCTCGCCCGCTCGTCGCTGCGGCTGTCGGTCGTCAGCGGCCTCGGGCCCCTCGAGCGGTACGCGTGGGTCGACACCGCGCTGGCCACGCTGCCGGGCTCGGGGATCGTCTACGTCCCCACCGTCGCCGAGACCGAGCGTCTTGCCGGCTACCTGCACTCGCGCGGCCACACGCGTCGCCGCCGTACTCGGGCCAGCTCGACCCCGCGGCACGGGAGCAGGTCGAGCAGAGATTGCGCGACAACGAGCTCGAAGCCGTCGTCGCGACGTCGGCGCTCGGCATGGGCTACGACAAACCCGATCTGGGCTTCTGCGTGCACGTGGGCTCGCCCGACTCCCCCGTCGCCTACTACCAGCAGGTCGGCCGGGCGGGGCGCGCCATCGACAGCGCCGAGGCCGTGCTGCTCCCGGCCGAGACCGACGAGCGCATCTGGGAGTACTTCGCGACCGCGGCGGTGCCCGACCCGGTGAACGTGGGACCGGTGCTCGACGCGCTCGGCGGTGCCGGCGAGCCGATGAGCGTGCCCGCGCTCGAGACGGCCACCGGACTGCGACGGGGTCGGCTGGAGTCGATGCTGCGCGTGATCGCGGTCGACGGCGCGGTCGAGCGCACGCAGGGAGGCTGGATCGCGACCGGCGTGCCCTACGTGTACGACACGGAGAAGTGGGACGGCATCCGTGCCGCGCGCAAGGCGGAGGCCGACATCATGCGCGCGTACGCAGGCGGGCGCGGCTGCCTGATGGAGTTCCTGCAGCAGGCGCTCGACGATCCCGATCCGGGACCGTGCGGGCGGTGCTCGGTGTGCACGGGCGAGCTCCCTGCGCCGGGGCGCGAGCTCGACCCCGCCACCGTCGAGGCCGTGCGGATGTGGTTGCGCGGCGCCGACACCGTGCTCGAGCCGCGCAAGCGCTGGCCTGCCGGTGCCGCCGGACGGACGCAAGGGCACGATCGTCGGCGCGAGCACCGGTCGGGCGCTCACCTATGCCGACACGCCGGGATGGCTCAACGCGATCACCGCCCTCAACGGACCGGACGCCCCGCTGCCCGACGACGTGGTCAAGGGCATGGTCGCGGTGCTGACGCGTTGGAGGCAGTCGTGGAACGCCCGACCGGTCGCCGTCGTCCCCATGCCGTCGCGCCGGCACCCGGTGCTGGTGCACGACCTCGCGGAACGGATCGCCGCGATCGGCAAGCTCGAGCTCGTCGACGCGCTCACCGTGAGCGGACCGCGCCCACCCGACGACGTGCCGTCGGGACCACGCGTCGAAGCGCTGTTCGCGTCGTCTCGCGGTCAGCGCCGGGCGCAGCCCTTCCCGACGGACCGGTGCTGCTCGTCGACGACACCTACCGCACTGGATGGACGATGACGGTTGCGGCGGCGCTCCTGCGCGAGGCCGGCGCGAGTGAAGTCATGCCGCTCGTGGTGCAACAACTGCCCTGAGCAGGTACGGCCGGCGTGTCGCGTGGTGCGCGTCGTGGTCGGTCAGAGGCGGATGGCCGCGACGATCACGCCACCGACCGCGACGATCGTCGAGATCGTCATCCACGCCTGGGAGCGCAGCCGACGGTCAACCTGCGCGAGCAGCTGGTGCTCGAAGCTGTCGAAGCGATGGTGGACGTCGGCGAACTTCAGCTCCATGTGCGCCTCGAGTGCATCCACTCTCGACCCGAGGCGCGCCTCGACCGCGTCGAGCTTGCGATCGAATCGCTCCTCGGAAGCAGCGAAGCGCAGGTCGAGGGTGTGATTGGTGACGAGGTCGCTCCAGCCGCCGGCTGGTCGATCCATCAGGTACTCGGCGCCGCTCATGCCCACCAGCTCCTCAAGCCGGGTCCGCAGCCGCATCCGATCTTCGTCGACGGTCATCGCATCTCCTCGCGATCGATCTGCTCGGGGAAGCGACGCCGACGAGTGAGCGACGGCAGCGTTCAGGATACTTCGCCGTCACTCCGCTTCGAAGAGGTCCTCGCCGCGGCGGAGGCGGGTGGCGATGTCGACGACGCGGGAGAGCTCGCGGCGGGTCGGGGTGTGGGCGGCGAGGAAGCGGGCGAGGCCGGCGAGGATCAGCACGCCCTCCTCGGAACCGGCGGGCCACAGGTGGTACTCGGCGACGGCGGCCTCGAACACCTGGTACCAGTGGAACTCGGCGTCTTCGCGCAGCAGCGCGTGGCCGAGCGCGGCGACGAGCAGCGCCGGGTCGCCGCCGCCGCGCAGGTAGCCGGCGGCGACGTTGCCGGCGCGGTCGACGGCGCCCTGGATCTCCCAGCACTCGTCGAGGTCGGCGAGGTCGCCGGACTGCGCGTCGGGCAGGCGCGCGGCGGGCACGTTGAGGAAGCGGTCGAGGTAGACGCGCAGCGCGCCGTGCACGAGGCCGCGCAGCAGCTCGCGCGTCGGCATGCGCATGAGCGCGGCGTGCAGCGCGTGCGCGGCGGTGAAGGCGTGGTGGACGGTGTCCCAGTCGCCGAAGTCGTTCTGCACGTGGAAGCGGGTGATGCGCAGCGCGGCGGCGTAGGCGAGGGCGCGGCCGAGCTGGTCGGGATCGGCGCCGGCGGTGAGCGCGTCGAGCAGGGCGTCGACGACGCGCTCGGGGTCGTCGTCGAGGAGCTGCCAGGCGAGGCCGGACACGTCGGTGAACGCGCCGTGCCGGGTGGCGCCGGCGTCGATGGCGGCGTCGAGGCGGGGCTGGGTGCGCGCGATCAGCTCGGCGAGGTCGTGCGGGTGGCGCCAGGTGCCGGTCTGCTCCGACCAGGTGGCCGACGCGGTGCCGCGCACGAGGGTGGGCAGCACGTCGGCGGCGGCGTGGCGGCCGACGTAGCCGAGCGACTCGAACGCCTTGTTGGTGAAGTCGATGGTGTGGCCGCCGTCGACGAAGACGTGGTCGGTGACGGCGGCGAACATCATGCGCTCGACGTCGCCGAGGGCACCCGGTCGGGCGAGCGCGGTGGTGAGCACGAGCTCGGCGGCGTCGGCGGAGCGGGTCTCGACGAAGCGCCGGTACCACGACGCGAGCCGGGCCGGCTCGTGCGCACCGCTGCCGTCTTCGGAGAAGTCGTCGAAGGCGCGCATCGGGAAGCGGGGCGGGTGGTTGCGGGTGTCGCGGGCGACGAAGGCGAGGCCGTGCACGAGCGCGAGGGCGCGGTCGTCGGGCGCGAGCGACGGGAGCACGTTGGCCATGGCGACGAGCACGGTGAGGCCGGCGCCCCAGCCGGTGTCGCGGTAGCGGGTGCCGAAGGCGATGCCGCGGCGCACGATCTCGTCGGGGGTGATGCCGGCTTCGAGGAGGCCGAGCACCGACTTGGCGAGCACGAGCGAGAGGCCGAGCTCGAGGCCGTCGTCGAGACGTTGGAAGAGGTGCGCGACGGGATCGTCGCCGCGGCGGGGCTCGACGAGGACGTCGTCGCCGTCGATCGTCACCAGGAAGCCGCGGGCGTCGTCGGCGAAGGGGTCGAGGGTGCAGCCGGTGACGAGGTCGAAGCGGGCGTGGTGCCAGTGGCAGGTGACGAGGCCCGACTCGACGGTGCCCTGGTGGAGCGGGAAGCCCATGTGGGGGCAGCGGTCCTCGATCGCCCAGGCGCGGTCCTCACTCCAGAAGACGACGACCGGCAGGTTGCCGACCTTGGTCAGCAGCCGACCGGTGGACTGCGAGTTCCGCGAGCGACCCGGCACGCGTGGGCACGAGTTCGAGGGTATGGCGCGGGAGGCGGGCCCACTGCCCTTGCATTCGAGTCCGAGCCCAGTCAAGTTCCGGGCACCCTGCAGGCATACGAGCGTCGGTTTCCTAAACCGTGGGTCGGCCCAAACTCTCTGCGTAGCCGCATAGCGCACTCGTCAACCGCAACAGATTCGGGGTTCGACGTCGCACACGCGGGAGTTCCGGTGATTCGACGCTCGCGCGGGGTCAGCGCAGCACGACCGCAACCATCGTTGCGGCAATGGTGGCCAAGAAGCCCACGGTGAACAACGTCATCATCGTCACCATCACCGTGCGGATCCCGCGCTCGAACTTGGCCTCGAGGCGGTGTTCGAGGATCGCGAGATCTTGCTTGGTCGCCACGTCGGCCCAGCCCACGGATGGCAGCAGCTCCATCAGCGTGATCCCCTCGTCGTCGCCCAGGATGCGCTTGGCAGCCTCGGCGAGCTGCAACGGTTGCGCCCATCGTAGGGAACCGAGACAGACGGCGTTGCCAATCAGGCGTCAGAGGTGGTTCCAGTCGGCCACCGGGAGCCAGCCGAGCTCGCCGGCCACCGACGACACGCGGGATGCAGCACTCCTCGTGGGACACGTAGGTGCTGCGATCGACACCGGCCTGCCGGACATCGCTGACCGGCACCGCCCGGAAGTCGCCGGCCCGGCGCCCGCCCTCCGAGTAGCACGGCCGGACGACCAGGTCGTCACGACCGCTCGCCGCGACCACGACGCACGGCCGGACCTTGCCGCCGGGGATCGGGCCCGTCGAACACGACCTCGGCGAGGACCACCCGGCCGACCAGGGGGTCGTCGCGGTCGAGATCGCGGTAGGAACCCACGAGACGGATCGCCCGCCGGTCGTGCGCGTCGGGACGGATCGCGGCGCCGTTCAGCGTGACGGGGGGCGGGTCGCGCGCTCGTCGGCTCGGGCGGCGCGTCCTCCTCGGTGGTGGCATCCGACGACCGCTTCTTCTTGTACCGCGGTGGCGCCGGTCTGGCGGGGTCCGCTTGCGCCGGTCGCGCTTGGCGCGCTTCGGCCGCGATTGCTCGGCTCCGGCGTCGGCCGGCTTCGGCCGTGACGGCTTGGGCGGTGTGGCCTCGACGTCGTCGTCGACGGGTTCACCGAGCGCATCGGCGACGAAGCGGTCGTCGGTCTCGAGGAGGCGCCGACACGGGTCGGCCGCCGCCCACGTGTCGTCGACGGCGAACGCGAGCAGCAGCGCGACGCGACGAGCTCCGTGGCGCGCCACGGCGTCGGGCAACACCGACACCAGGTCTTCGTACGACGGGTCCTCGCTGCGCTCGTCGCCCAGGGCGTCGATGACGAGATCCCTCGTCGGTCGCACGAGCAGCTCGACGACGATCTTCAGGGTCCTCGAGTTGCGGCGGGCGCGGTTGCGCAGGATGCGTGCACCCGACGAGTCGCGCACCAGCACGACCGTGGCACGCCGGCGACGCGAGCCAGTTCCGTGAGCTCGCCCTGGGTCAGGTCGCCGCACGCGGCTCGGACGTCGTCGGGCTGCAGGCGCTCCAGCACGCGCCAGACGAACGGGAAGGAGTTGTCGTCATTCGCCATGAAGAGTGCGCCAGCGTATCGAGCCGCTGAGCCGGGCGGCGGAGGACGACGGCCTCGGCTCATGCGGGATAGTCCCAGCCTCCTTCCTTCCTACAGTGTGCGTCTCCATCCAGAGGCGGTGAGGGGCCTGGCCCGTCGACCCGCCGCCAACCGGCTCCGGCACGGTGGCACCGCCAGGTTCGATGGGAGCACGCCATGATCATGTTGACCCGCGGTGCGGGTGATCCGGCACGGGTTGCGGCTCGCGGTCTCGATCGTCCGGCCGTCGACGGCGGACGAGGTGGTCGATGCCGTGTGCCGCGTACGCGACCGCACTCAATGCACCCGTGTACGTCGAGCGCACCGGTGACCGGTACCGGTGGTCGCCGGTCCACCGCGGCGGGCCGGCACCGCTCGGCCACGTGCTCGCCGATGGGTAGGCGGCGTCGACGTCATCTCGTCAGAAGCGAGCGAGACCCACCAGCGCGCCCGAACATGGCCGACATCGCGGTGGCGACGAGCGCGAAGAGCTTCCAGGTCTGGCTGCGGAGCTCTCGGTGCAGGGTCGCGTTGAACTTGTGCTCGAACACTGCTCGAGCTTCTCCTCCACCACGCTGAACCGGGCATCGACCGTGGCGAACCGCGCATCGGACTGGGCTTCGATCCGGTCGAACCGCGCATCCATACCGGGTCTCGAGCACGCGAGGTCTTGCTTCGTCGCCACGTCGGCCCAGCCCACCGGAGGCAGCAGCTCCATCAAGGTGATCCCCTCGTCGTCGCCGAGCACCCGCTTGGCGGCCTCGGCGAGTTGGAGACGGTTGCGCTCGTCGATTGCCATTCCTCGTTCCCTCCATCGTCGTCCTGGTCGATGGGGGAAGAGACCGTCATCGTACGGCCGTCGGCTCGATTCGAGCCGACGAGAGGTGCGACAGAGGCGGAGCGGCGACGGGCTTGCCGTTGCGGGTGACCGTGAGCCGCTCGCCGGCTTCGACGCGATCCAGCACGTCGCCCGCGTGGTTCCGCAGCTCGCGGACCGAGACCTGGTCCATCACGCAGAGCGGATCACGTGTCGAGGACAGCGTCATTCCTCGTCAGCGGACTGAGACCCCTCCTCAGCGCAGCGCGAGCACCAGTGCAACGCCGAGGAGCCCGGTGACATACAGCGACATCAGCGTCACGACGATCTGGCGGAAGCCCTTCTCGAACCGAGCGTCGAGGCGAAGTTCCAGGTTCCCCAGGCTGGCGTCCATGCGATCCTCGAGAGCTCCGAACCGCAGATCAAGCACGCGCTTTCGAGCTCGTCGAACCGTCGGTCGATCTGAAGGAGATCGTGCTTCGTCGCCACGTCGGCCCAGCCGACCGGAGGCAGCAGCTCCATCAGGGTGATCCCCTCGTCGGCGCCGAGGAGGCGCTTCGCAGCCTCGGCGAGTTGCAGGCGGCTTCGCTCGTCAACGGACACGGACTTCCTCCAACACTCGATCTCGTCGGGGGAAGACGCCGTCAGCGTACCGTCGTGGTCGTTCGTGTCCCAGGCCGTTCGTACGGTCGCCGACATGCAGTGCACGAACGGACACGACAACCCCGGCGGTCAGAAGTCACGAGCGACCGGAGTCCGAAGGTTTTCGGTCAGGTCAGAACCGGGCGACGCCGACGAGGGCGCCGAGCATGGCGGACATCGCGGCGATGACCACGGCAAGGATCTTCCACGTCAGGCTGCGAAGCTCCTGGTGCAGGGTTGCGGTGAACTTGTGCTCGAGCACCTCGAACTTGCTGTCGAAGCGGGATCCGAGCAGGCGTCGTCGAACCGGGCATCCACCTGATCGAACCGGGCATCCACCTGATCGAACCGGGCGCCGATGCGGGTCTCCAGCAGGACGAGATCCTGCTTCGTCGCCACATCGGCCCATCCGACCGGGGGCAGCAGCTCCATCAAGGTGATCCCCTCTCTCCAGCGTCGCGATCGATGAGGGAAGTGGCTCCAGCGTACCGTCGTCGTTGTTCGTGTCCCAGGCCCTACGTGGGGACGAACGGAAGGCGGACGCAGTCGACGGCGCGTGGTTCCTGGGCGTGATCGGCCAGGTCGCGATCGAAGACGCGGGCGACGGAGTTCCCGGCGACGTCCTCGAGCACGGCGTCGACCACGATCTCGTGCTGGTCGGCTGCCACGCGGTCGCCGGGCGGAACTCCCACGACATCTCTTCCGCGCCGAGCGCGGCCGTGCCGGGAACCGAGGCGCGCAGGCACCGCGCGACGAGCGCGGCGTCGAGCGGACGATCGAAGTGCACGACCAGCGGGTCACGTGACCCGGCCGGCGGGACGTCGACGATCCATCGGGACGGCTCGACGAGGCCTCGGAGATCGGGGCCGACGCCGTAGCGCTGGACGAACGGCGCGGTGAGCGGCGCACCGCGCGCGTCGCGAAATCCGTCGTCGATCACGAGCTCCACCGCGACGCCTTCGACCAGCGGGTAGCCGACTTCGTCGTGCGGCACCAAGCCCCGTTTGATGCGAGCGGGATCGAGCAGCACGGTGAGGCGCGTGCGCGACGCGTCCCACAGCTCGGGATCGAAGGCCAGGAACACGTCGTCGAGCTCCTCGCCGGTGTCGGCCCGACGGAGGTGCACGTGCTCGGCCGCCTCGCCGTCGCACATCGGTTCGGAGAACGTGACGTAGAAGCGCAGGTGGTTGCGCGGCAGCGTTCGTGCCGTCGGCTGCACGCCGACGACGTGCGGCACGTGCCTCTGCGTCGCGTGCGCGGGCGCGTGATGGTCAGGCTCGACGTCGCCGCGGGACACGACGCGATAGGTCGTCCCGTCGCGGAACGGGAAGCGCGGCACGAAGCACACGCTCGTGCCGTCGACGACGTATCGACCACTCATCGCCGGGAACCGAGCCCGCAGCTCCTCGTCGGTGCGAGCATCGCCGTGGTCGACCGGGTACACGTCGACACCAACGGGATCGCGCAGGCCTTCGATGCGCAGGCACTCGTCGCCGTCGACGTGCGACCAGGCGAGCGCGAGCCGGGGCACTCCTACAACGACGCGGTCTTCAGCGAACGCAGGTGACGACGGCCGTCGTCGTCACGCACGAGCGCCAGCACGTACTCGCCGTTCAGGTTGTCGAGCCGGCGCACGCCGGGGACGTCGAGCTCCTCGCGCGGCACGCCGACCGGCTCGTGGGGCTCGGTCAGCCCCGCCTGGTCGGTGATGTCGGCGCACGCGGATCTTCATGAGCGGGTGCGCGCTGTGGCACACGAGCAGCCAGTCTTCGTCGCCCTGGCGGAACGCGACGATGTCCTGCGGCTGGTTGCGGGCGCCGAGCTCGGCGACGGTCCGGCCCACGACCTTCGTACCGCCGGTCATCTCGTCGAGCGGGAAGTGCACGAGCGGCGTGCACGTGTAGCTGGCGAGGAGGCTGCGCCCGCCGTCGAACGGCAGCAGCGTGCGGATCGGCGCCGCGGTCTCCCACTGACCGTGCGACACGTGGAAGATCTCGAGGCTGTTGTCGCTCATGTCGCCGGTGAACGGGAAGGGGATGCGCCGCAGGTTGGACGAGAACTCCTCGTTCGACATGCCGGCGACGAGCACGGTGCCGTCGACGTAGGCGAGATCGGTGATCGTGCCGGTGCGGGCGGGATGGCGGGCGATGCGGATCGTGCCGCCACCGATCTCGAGCTCCTCGCCCTCGGGCGGGTCGGGGAGCTCGACGAAGAGGCGCTCGTCGTCGGTGGTCGGCGCGTTGGCGATGGACACGCGTGCGCACCGCACGTCGCTCAGGTCGAGGTCGACGAGGGATCCGTCGCGGTGGTCGACGCGCACGATCACTGCGATCGCGTCGTCGCCGCGACCGCGCATGACCGAGAGGTAGACGTCGTGGGTGCGCGGGTGGACGGCCAGGTCGCGGATCACGACGTCGTCGACCGCGCAGCCGAGCAGGGTGGCGAGCTTGGCGTCGAGGTCGTCGAGCTCGAACGCGTCGGCGGGGCCGGCGTCGGTTGCGGCTGCCGTCACCGACGTCGATGGCGACGATCGCCGCGGCGCCGTTGTCGCCGACGAACAGCACGTCGCCGGGGCCGAACGCGATCGGGCCGATCGCCTGCAGGTCGGCTGCGCCCCGCTCAAGTCCGTCGTCGCTCATCTGCGTCTCCTCGGCTCGTTCGCGTGCGTCGGGAGCCACGGTACCGCCGCCCCTGCGGGCGCCGCCACGGGCGGAGGGCTGCGGAGCGATCGCCGGGCCACGAGCTCAGGGCATCCCCTTCGCCGCCGTGCTTGCACCAGCGCTAGCACCAGCGCTAGCACCAGCGCTAGCGCCCGCGCTAGCACGCGTTGTCGCGCGACCCTGTCTGCGCCGCCTCGGCGCCGGATGCGCTCAGCCGAAGCGCAGGGGGATGTCGCCGAAGGCGCGGGCCCAGATCGACGTGATCCTTGACCTCATCCCGCTTCCGGAGCGATCACGGCGACGACCTCGAGCCCATCGATGCCGGTGAAGTCGTCGGGGTTGGTCGTGAAGAGCGCCAGCTCGTTCGCGAGCGCAGTCGCGGCGATCAAGGCATCGAATCCGAGCACGACCACGTTCGTGTCGACGACCGCTCGTCCGACGCTCATTCGTCGTCGACGAAGAGGCGGGTGTCGAGCACCGCATCGATGTCGGCCCGGAGCTCTCCAGGATCAATCGGCGGGAGCGTGCGCGCTCGACGCAGGATCTCGTCGAGCGCGAGCTCTCGGCGCGCCAGGGGCACGAGCTCGGCGACGGGCTTGCCGTTCCGGGTGACGGTCAGCCGTTCACCGGCTTCCACCCGATCGAGCACATCATCCCCGTGGTTCCGCAACTCGCGCAGCGAGACCTGGTCCATCGCGTCAGTGAACCATGCGTGGCACACCGGCGCATGAGCATTCAGCCGAAGCGCAGGGGGATGTCGCCGAAGGCGCGGGCCCAGATCGACGTGATCCGGCGCGGGGTGCCGTCGAGCTCGTAGTCGGGCAGTCGGGCGTGCAGCTCTTCGAACGCGACTCGTGCTTCGAGCCGAGCCAGGTTGGACCCGAGACAGAAGTGGGTGCCGTGGCCGAACGCGAGGTGCTTGGTGATGTCGCGGCGGATGTCGAAGCGCTCGGGCTCGGGGAACTCGCGCTCGTCGTGGTTGGCCGAGCCCCACACGAGCATCACCCGCGATCCCGACGGGATCACCGTGCCGTGGAGCTCCACGTCGCGCGTCGTCGTGCGGGGCAGCACCTGCGCGGGTGACTCGAGGCGGTTGATCTCCTCGACCGCGTTCGCCCACAACGACGGATCGCGCACGAGCATGGCGCGCTGCTCGGTGTCGTTCGCCAGCAGCACGGTGCCGGAGCCGATGAGGCTGGCGGTGGTGTCGTTGCCCGCGAGCACCAGCAGGAAGCAGAAGCCGAGCAGCTCCTCCTCGGTCAACTGCTGGCCGTCGACCTCGGCGGCGAGCAGCGCGCTCATGAGGTCGTCACACGGTTCGCGGCGACGCTCGGTCAGCAGTTCGGCGAAGAGCTCGTAGCACTTGCCGAGCGAGTCGAGGTAGTCCTGCGGACCCTGGATCTCGAGGAACGAGTCGGTCCAGCTGCGGAAGTCGTCGATGCGGTCGTCGGGGATGCCGATCATCGTGCCGATCACCACGCTCGGCAGGACGGACGCGTACTCGTGTTGCAGGTCGCACCGGCCCGCGTGCCGCGATGCCCTCGAGGAGGCCGCGCGCGATGGCGCGGGTGCGAGGTTCGATCTCGGCCACGCGCCTCGGCGTGAACGCACGCGACACGAGCGCGCGCAGCTGCGTGTGGCGCACCGGGTCGATGTAGATCATCTGGGGCAGGAAGTTGTCGGCCTCCGCGACCACGCTCGAGAACGTCTCCCAGTCGTTCACGGCGCGCCACACGTCGTCGAAGCGCGACAGCACGTACTGCTGGTTGGCCTCGTCGACGTAGACCGGGTGCTCGTCGCGCAGCGTGCGGTAGACGTCCCAGATCTGCTCCTGGAACTCCGGCGTCGACGGGTCGTACACGAACTGCGCAGCTTGGAGCACCACGGTGCGAGTCTGCTGCAACCGTGTGCCGGCGGCAAGGCGTCGGCGTTGCTCAGGCGATCACTGGACTCGGGCCGACGATGCCGAGCTCCATCGCCCGCAGGGCCGCGCCCGCCCGGTTGCCCACGCCGAGCTTGGTGTAGATGTGCTCGACGTGGTTGCCGACGGTCTTGGCGCTGATGCCGAGCGTCGACGCGATGGCCTTGTTCGACATCCCCTGCGCGAGCAGTCCGAGCACGTCGGCTTCGCGCGCAGTGAGACCCGCGGGTCCCGCCGTCGCACGCGGGCGAGCCGCACCCTGACCAGCCGCGGTCAGCACCGCGTCGACCGCGTCACCGTCGAGCCGGCCGGCATCGACTTCCGCGCGGAGCTCCCGCGCCGCGTCGTCCGGTGTGCGCGCCGGCGCGGTGCGGACGCGGCTGGAGCATGGCGTGGTACGCGTCCGCCGCGGCGAGCAACCGAGCCGACATCGACAGCACGGTGCCACCGACCCCACGGTGGTACCCCGACCCGTCCATGCGCTCGTGGTGCGTCGCCGCGAGCAACCCGACCCGTCGCAGTGGCTCGGGGCGTTGGAAGATCCGCTCCACGTAGTACACGTGCAGCCGCATGCGCTCCTCGTCGGACGCGCTCAGCGGGCCAGGCTTGTCCCACACCGTGCCGGGCACACCGAACCGCCCGAGGTCGTGCACCGACGCGGCGCGACGAAGCAGCCGCGCGTCGTCGGGCGCGAGCTGCACCAGCGCGCCGGCGGCGTCGACCAACTCGGTCGTGCCGCGGCTGTGGCCGGCGAAGCACGGTGAACGGAGGTCGCAGAAGTCGCCGACGGCCACGAGCGCGCGGTCGAGCTCGTCGTCGGTGAGCGTCGGGCGGGCCACCGGTTCAGACGCGAGGAACTCGTCGGCGGCGCCGACGTCGATGTCGGCGAACAGCGCGTCGACATCGACGCGACGCCGCGTCGGCGATCACAGGGTCGAAGTGCGTGCCGCGACGCGCCCGCACCATCTCGACCGCGTCGTCGACGCCACCGAGGCGGTGCATCACCTCGCACGCCTCGGCCACGTGCGAGACGCGCGCCGCCAACGACACCGCGTCGCCCTGCAGGTCGGCGGGCACGCCCTTGCCGTCCCAGCGCGCGTAGGCCTGCTCGATGCCGGCGCGCACGTCGTCGTCGAGACCGAGACGTTCGGCGAACACACCCGCGGCCGAGCAGTGGTTGGCCATCTGCTGCACCACCGCCTTGCCGCCGCCGGCCATCAGGCGCGCACCCTGCGCCACCCGGTGCGCGGGTGAGCCGTCGGAACCGGCGCGGCGCAGCATGAACATCATCGCCTGGAACCCGGCGAGGTCGGTCTGCACCGCCTCGGCCCGGAAGTCGATGTCGTCGCCGAACAGCGCGGCGGCCTCGTTGCCGTAGACCGGGCACCCGACGTAGGTGAGGATGCTGACGTCGTAGAGCACGGCGAGGTCGGCGTCGTCGAGCCCCAGACGCTCGCCCAGGCGCAAGCCGAGGCGCGCCGAACGGACCATGTGCTCCGCCGGTTGACCGAACCCGAGATCGGTCGCCAGCGAGAGCGCCATCAGCAGCTCGTTGAGCCGAACCCCCGAATCCGACACGGGTCGGACGATACCGCTCTCGACCTGACAGAGATGGGGTGAACACCCCATGTGCGCCGGGTCCCGGATCCGCACACTCGACGGAGGCGCACCGAGACGAGTGCGAACGAGGAAGGACCCGACATGCCGAAGTACGTCATCGAACGGACCGTGCCCGGTGCCGGTCAGATGGACGGCACCGCGCTGCAGGCGATCGCGGCGCAGTCGAACGCGGTGCTCCAGGAGATGGGCCCCACGATCCAGTGGGTCCAGAGCTACGTGAGCGACGACAAGATCACCTGCGTCTACTACGCCACCGACGCGGACCTCATCCGCGAGCACGCCCGCCGCGGCGGCTTCCCCTGCGACGTCATCGAGCTCGTCCACACCACCATCGACCCGACGACGGCCGCGCCGCTCGCCTGAGAGAACAGGAGACGAGACATGAACGCGAACAAGGCACTGTGGGAGAAGGGCGACTTCACCAAGATCGCCGAGAGCATGCGCGAGAGCGGCGAAGCCCTCGTGAAGGAGCTCGGCATCACCAACGGCATGCAGGTGCTCGACCTCGGGTCGGGCGACGGCACGACCGCACTGCCGGAGGCTCGTCTGGGCGCCGAGGTGCTCGCCGTCGACATCGCCGACAACCTGGTGGCGGCGGGCAACGAGCGCGCGCAGGCGGAGGGGTTGACCGACCTGCGTTTCGAGGTGGGCGACGCCCGCGACCTCTTCTGCGTGAGCGACGAGTCGTTCGACCTGGTCGTCAGCATCTTCGGCGCGATGTTCGCACCGGACCCGTTCGCGGTCGCCAAGGAGATGGTGCGGGTGACCCGCCCCGGTGGTCGCATCGTGATGGGCAACTGGATCCCGGGCGACCCCACGCTGGTCGCGCAGCTCCTGCGCATCAGCGCGTCGTACTCACCGCCGCCGCCCGAGGGCTTCGTCAGCCCCGTGCGCTGGGGTGTCGAGGACGACGTGGTCGAACGCTTCACCGCCGCCGGGGTCAAGCCCGAGCACATCTCGTGCGAGCGCGACACGTACACGTTCGTCGCACCGGTGCCGCCGGCGACGTACCTCGCCGACTTCCGCGACTACTACGGGCCGACGATGAACGCGTTCGCCGCGGCCAAGGCCGACGGGCGCGAGGACGACCTGTGGCGGGAGCTCGAGGAGCTGTTCACCACTCACAACACTGCTCCGACCGGCGACACCACCGTGATCCCGGCGACGTTCCTCAAGGTCACGGTCAGAGTCGACGAGTGAGTCAGACCAGCGTGTGCAACCGGACGAGGAGCGTCAAGAGGAGGCGCTCCTCGCGCCGGGCGCTGAACTCGATGCCGACGATGGGTTGTCCCGCGTCGTTGCGCCCGCAGTCCTGGATGACGGCCTGCATGGTGATGCCGACGTCGTCGTCGGCGATGGTGTCGATCTGCAGGTGGAACGGGTGCTCGGCGTACTCGCCGTCGGGGAGCTCCTCGGTGAGCTCGATCACGGCGCCGGTCAGCGTGATGTCGAGCAGGCGGCAGTCGGCCCAGGGCGCGGCGGGATCGAGGCGGTACCGGGCTCGCCAGTCGACGGCGCGCGGCAACAGCTCTTCGTCGACGACCGGCAACCCCACCACCTCCAACTCGCGTGTTCCAGCCAGGAATGTCGGCCGGCGACGGCGAATTCTGGAGTCCTGATCCGGCTCAGTCATGGATGCGCAGCGCCCGGGCCGGCTCGATGTGCGACGCCATGCGGGCCGGGAGCAGGGCCGCCAGCAACGCCGGGACCAGGGCGATGGCCACGATCAGCGCCACCTCGCCCACCGGCACGCCGAAGGTGAACCCCGACGCGAAGTCGGCGCCCGAGATGGCGAGCACGTAGCAGGCGCCGATGGCGATCACGACGCCCAGGGCCACACCGATGGTCGCCACGACCCCCGCTTCGAACACGAACGTCCGGGCGACGGAGTGCGGCTGGAACCCGAGTGAGCGCAGCACGCCCACCTCCCGGCGCCGTTCCCGCACCGCCCGGAACATGATCACGCCGACGCCGGCGACCGCGATCAGCAGTCCGGCGCCGACGAACTGCTGCATCAACGTGAAGAACGCACTGTTCTGGGAGACCGCGGTCGACACGACCTGGTGGACGGTGTCGGCGTCGGCACCGTTCACCACGAACTCGGAGCGGATGCGCCGCGCCGTCGCCTCGGGCTTCGCGGCCGCCACGTAGAAGCGTGACGGCACCGCCCGGTCGCCGAACACCGCCTCGAGCGCGGGCTGCGCGACGAACGCGCCACTGCCGAGGAAGTCGTTCTCGGCGATGGCGGCCACGCGGAACGCGCGCTGGTTCCCCGTCTGCGGGTCGATCATGACGACGCGGTCGCCGATCTTCGCCGCCTTCTCCGCCGGCCCACCGGCCACCTGGAGGAAGAAGTCGTCGACGATCATCAGGTTGTCGTCGCCGGCGACGGCCTCCCACGCGGCCCGGTCGGTGGCGTACTCACCGCGGTCGCGCAGACGCGGTGGCGCGTCGGCGAGCGCTCGCCCGAAGCCGGTGACCGGCCACGGCGTGCGGGTGCGGTTGGCAGTGGTGAACTCGGCCGCCGTGTACCCGAGCGGCGCGACGCGTGTCACGCCCGGCAGCGCGGCCAGCTTCGCCGCCGGCACCGGGTTGTTGGGATTGGAGACGAGCTCCACGCCGAAGCCGCCCGAGAGGTTCTTGGCGATGTCGTCGGTGCGACCGCGGAACATGAACGAGATCTCGCCCATGTAGACGAGCGTCATGACGATGATCGCGAACATGCCGAGCGTCATCGCGGTGCGGAAGCGGCGCGCCAGCGGGTAGGCGAGCCCGAGGCGCGTCGACAGCGAACCCCCGCGGTTGCCGAGGAGGTGGCCGATCTCGTCGAGGTACGCGACCACGAGGTACACGGCGGCCCCGACCAGCGCGAACCCCTGCACGAGGAACAACGGGATCTCGACGGTGGCGTCGAGCGCGGCGAGCGGCACGAAGCACGCGACCGCCCACACGATCACCGCGACGCTGACCCACGAGTAGACCGCACGTGCGGGAAGGTGGCGGGCCAGCCAGGGTGCGAGCCCCACCATCACGAGCATCGGTCCCGCCATCACGCCGTACTGGTTCGGCGCGGTGAAGCCGACGTAGGTGAGGAGCGCGCCGATCACCACGGCCAGCCCGCCCAGCCACACCATGCGTCGGCGAGGCCGCGCGCGGGGTGCGACGGTGATGTCGCGGATGGCCTGGATGATGTTGACGCGCGCGATGCGGAGGCTCGCCAACAGGATCGTGACCGTCGCCACCGCGAGCCCGACCGCGAAACCGGTGATGACCGTCGACCAGTCGAACGTGAACGTGAGATGCAGCGCGTTGACCTCGCGGCCCGAGGTGAGGATCTGATCGGCCCGCCACACGATCAGACGACCGAACCCGATGCCGAGCAACGCACCGAGCGCGCTGGCGAGGACCGCGTAGATCCACCCTTCGGTGGCGAGCGCGCCGACCAGCGTGCGCCGCCGCATCCCGACCGCGCGCAACATGCCGAGCTCGGAGCGACGCTCGTCGGCCAGCATCACGAACACGTTGACGAGCAGCAGGATCCCCGCGGCGACCGCGAACATCCCGATGGTGAAGTACAGCTGCGACAGCGACTTCCCCGCCTTGTCCGCCCGGTCGAGCAGGTCGTGCTTCACCGCCTGCACGCGCGCACCGACCCCGCTGAGCTCGCGGTCGACGACGACCGACGCGGCCGCGGTGCTGTCGGCACCGTCCTCCACGCCGCCGCGGTTGGAGATGGCGACGACCGCGCGCGGCGGCTCCGCCTGCGCGTCGGCCGTGCCCTGGGCGGCCAGCCCCGCGATGGTGCCCGGCGCGACGAAGACGTTGTACGACTGCTGACGGGTGTCGATGGGCCAGTAGCCGGCGACACCCGTGCGCGGCAGCACGCGGTCGACGGTCAGCTCGACGGTCCCGCCGCTCGCGAACGCGAGGAGCTTCGACCCGACCCGCAGCCCGAGGCGGTCGGCCAGGTCGCGGCTCACGGCCGCGTGCCCGGCGGTGGGCGTCGAGCCGCTGATGCCGGTGGCGGCCGGGTCACCGCCGAAGCGGCGCGCCGCGGGGAAGTCGACCTCGAGGAGCTGCGCCCGGGGCTGCGTGCCGCCACCCGTGCCGGTCGCGACCACCGCCGCGGGTGCGGTGGTGAGCGCGAGGGTGCCGTCGATCGGCTCCGCACGCAGGTCGGCGAGCCGCGCCCGCAGCGCGTCGCCCTGATCCAGCGGGACGGTGACGGTCTCGTCGATGGGACCGAGCTGGTCGTACGCGACGGCGCGGATCGAACGGTTGATGGTGTCGCCGACCACGAACGAGCCGGTGATGATGGCGGTGCCGAGCAAGGAACCCGCGATCACGAGCAGCGCTTCCACCGGGCGGCGGGTGGCGTGGCGCGTCGCCAACCGGCGCACGAGCACCGACCGCACGAGGACGACGACGAACGGGACGGCGAGGACGAGGAGCAGCGCGTAGGTCACTGCGCGACCGCCGCCCCTGACGCGACGCCGTCGGCCACGATCGAACCGTCGCGCATGCGGATCATCCGCTGGGCCTGCGCGCCGACCGCAGGGTCGTGGGTGACGAGGACGAGGGTGAGCCCGTCGCGGTGCAGCTCGTTCATGAGCTCCATGACCTCGCCCGCGCTCTCGGAGTCGAGCGCGCCAGTGGGCTCGTCGGCCCACACGATCGACGGCCGTCCGGCGAGGGCGCGGGCGATCGTGACTCGTTGCTGCTCGCCGCCGGACAGCTCGTTGGGCCGGTGCGCGACGCGGGCACCGAGGCCGACGCGCTCGAGCGTGGCGACGGCGCGGTCGCGCGCCTCGCGCGGCTTCACGCCCGCGAGGAGCAGCGGCACCTCGACGTTCTCCACCGCGGTGAGCACCGGGATGAGGTTGAACTGCTGGAAGACGAAGCCCATCGTCGACGCCCGTTCACGTGTGCGCTCGGCGTCGCTGAGCTCGTGGATCGAGCGGCCGGCGAGCATCACGCGTCCGCCGTCGATGGCGTCGAGGCCGGAGAGGCAGTTGAGGAGGGTGGTCTTGCCCGAACCCGATGGCCCCATGACGGCGACGAACTCGCCGTCACCGACGGTCAGGGACACGTCGCGCAGCGCCCACACCTCGCCGGCGCCCGTGCGGTACACCTTGCGCACCGAGTCGGCGACGAGGAGCGGGGACGACGTCGACGAGAGGTCAGGTTCCACCCCGCCAGTGTCCGGGTTCGCGGGCTCGCACGGAAGAGTCGAAGGACCCGAGGCGGTGGTGGTCAGTCGGGGGCGATGGTCGGCAGCAGCGCCCGCACCGGGGCCACGACATCGGGGCGGGGCTCGCCCACGGCCCGCTCGTCCTTGGCGTCGTAGGGCAGCAGGCTCAGCACCCGCTGCATCAGGCTGAGCCGGCCGACCCGCTTGTTGTTGTTGTTCACGAACCACCACGGGTTCTCGGGACCGTCCGAGCGGCGGAACGTGTCGAGCGCGGCGAGCGTGTACCGCTCCCAGTGGGACGGACCCAGTTCGTCGATCGGGCTCAGCTTCCACTGCTTCAACGGATCGGAACGCCGGCGCTCGAGCCGCGCCGCCTGCTCCTCGCGACCCACCGAGAGCCAGAGCTTGACGAAGTGGATCCCGTCGTCGACGAGGAACTGCTCGAAGGGCACGACCTGATCGAAGAACCGCTCGACCTCGGCGTCAGTGGCGAAGCCCATGACCCGTTCGACGCCGGACCGGTTGTACCAGGAGCGGTCGAAGAACGCGATCTCGCCCTTCGTCGGGAGCTGCTCGACGTAGCGCTGGAAGTACCACTGCCCGGCCTGGGTCTCGTTCGGTGCCGGCAGCGCGACGTGGCGGGCGAAGCGCGGATTCATGTGTTCGCGCATGCGCTGGATCGTGCCGCCCTTGCCCGCGGTGTCACGGCCCTCGAAGAGGAGCAGGATGCGCTCACCGTTGGTGCGCGCCCAGGTCTGCATCTTCACCAGCTCGACCTGCAGCTGGAGGAGGCGCCGCGAGTACTCCTTCCGATGCAGCTTCTCGGGCATCGGGAGCACCGGGTGGCCCCACTCGTCGAGCGGCAGTTCCTGGAGGAACTCGTTGTAGAAGTCGTCCACTCGCCCTCCCATGACGGAGCTTACGGAGCGCGCGGATCGCGAGCACGCCGAACCCCAGCGCGACGAGCACCAGGAGCACCAGCAACCACGGGATCACGGGGGTCGACGCGGTCGCGCTCGCGACCTGGCCGCCGCCGCGGACGGTGACCGCCGCGTGGGCGCTGCCGAACGGGAGGAGCGAACCGACGGTGCGGGTGACGTCGACGTGCTCGCCGGCCGGGATCGCTCCGAGCTCGATCGGCGGGCTGGTGGTGCCGCCGCCGATCTGCGACTCGAGCGTGATCCGGGCCGTGGGTGACATCGGCTCGGTCCCGGTGTTCACCACCCGGAACCGCACGGTGACGTCGACCCGGCCACCGAACTGGCTGGCCAGGTCACGGTCGACGGCGATGTTGAGGCCGCGAACCGCGATGGTCGAGGACTCGGCCGCGCCAGCCGATGCCGCGCCCGGCACCGCGATCACGGCCAGCGCAGTGAGGACAGCCGATGCGAGGTGTTTCAGGCCCACAGGATCTTGTCGGCACTCCCAGACCCCCGCCTCAAGGAGATCGGCGATTCGGTCGACATCTGAAGAGAGGGGGCGGACATCCCCGAGGCAGGTGGTGACGCCATGACGACATCGGTCGATCTGACGTGGCTCGCGATGGAGCGGGTCCGCTACGAGTCGCTGTTCGACTCCGACACCGAGCTCCCCCGCTGGGGGCTCTTCCTCGACCGGACTGCCGTCGCGCTCGAGCGCGCCGAAGCCGGACGCAGCGGCGTCGCCGTCTTCATCCTCGACGAGCCGCACCTGCCCGGCGACGAGCACTTCGATGTCCGCCGCGTGGTCGAACGACTGCGCTCACGGCTGCGACCGGGCGACACCCTGGCCCGTCTCGGCGACGACCGGTTCGCGGTGATGTGCGACGTCTTCAGCGACACCGACGCAGCGATGGTCGCCCGCCACCTGATCTACGACTCGGGTCTCGTGTGCGGACTGGGCATCGCGCTCAGCCAACCGGGTGACGTCCCGGAGACGCTCATCGGGCGCGCGCTCGTGGCGTCGGCACCGTCGGCACCGTCGGCACCTGACGAGGCGGAACCGATCGTCGCGAGCTGAGCGTCACGCGGTGGCGACGGCGACCTTCGGCTCGGACGAGTGGCGACGCAGCCACCACACCGCCGGGATCGCGAACAGCAGCGGCAACCACAGCGACGCCATGCGGTACGCGAGCGTGGCGAGCACGGCGCCGGACTTCTCCAACCCGCCGACCGCGAGCAGCGGGATGAGCGCGGCCTCGACCGGGCCGAGACCACCGGGCGTCAACGGGAGCATGCGCAGCACCGCGGCGGCGACGAACGCGAGCAGCACGAGCGCGGGGTTGGGCGTCGGGGTCACCGCGGCAACCGCGGCGAGCAGACACAGGTAGTCGGCGATCGATCGGGCGAGTGCGACGCCGAGGACCTTCGGCGCACGACCGCGTCCCGAGAGGGCCCGCCGGAGATGCCGGCGCTCGCGCCGCAGCAGCACGATGATCCGCTTCTTCTGGCGCGGGACCACCTTCCCGACCGCGGCGCCGATCCAGTCGACGGCCCGATCGGTGCGGAGCATCAACACCAGCAGCACGGTGATCAGCACCAGCGCGCCACAGCCGAGCAGCGCGGTCTTGGCCAACGTCGGCGGGACGGCGACCCCGAAGAGCACCATGATCGGCCCGATGACGGCGAGAACGCCGACCGATGCCACCTGCAACAACGAGAACGTGAGGATGCCAGAGGTCGCGCGTCGGGGATCGACACCACGACGCTGCAGCGCACGCACCTGCGCCGCGGTCCCGGCGGCACCGCCGAAGGGCGCGGCGGTGGCGACCGCGTTGCCGACGAGCTGCGTCGAGGCGACCAGCGCGAGCGACGGGCTCCCGTGCACGTCGTCGTGGATCAAGAGTCGCTGCTGCACCCAGGTGAGGTAGAGCACCAGCAGCTGCGCGGCGACCAGCGCGACCAGCCACCACCAGTCGATGTCGACCAGCTCGTTCGACGCCGCGAGCACACCGAGGATCGACGGCGCCAGCAGGTAGACGATCCCACCACCGAGGATCCACGGGATGCCCTTGCGCACCATGCGACCGACGCGCGGGCCGTCCAGCGCGCGCAGCGGCGCGGGGGCAGGCGTGTCGATGGACGTTTGCTCGTCGACCAGCGCGGCCGTCAAGGCGTCGGGAGAGATCTCATGCATGGCGACGGCCGGGCAGTGGGAGGAAGGAGCAGCGGGCCGTTCCTCGCGACGGTACCGGCCAGCGGGGGTGGGAGAGGTATCGCGCCCGGTTCCCCCCAGCGTCCATCCGTGGAGATTCGACCGCCATCGCCTCCAGCTTGACCTCGGGATGGCCGGATGTGGCGGACGACCTCACCGCGCGTTCCTACCCGGGGACCTCGATCCACGACCGGCGCTCCGAAGATGACCGAATTGCGTCGACGACGGCCTGGTTGGCGACCCCGTCGGCGAAGGTGCCGGCCACGGGATCGCCGGCGACCTCGACCCCGAGGATGCGGTCGCGCATCACCTCGTAGAGCCGGGTGTAGGGCGCCAGGTCCATGCCGCTCGCGTGCCACATGTCGTAGGTGGTGTGGAGCAGCTCGCCCGGCGGCGGCACCGGGGCGACCGCGGGCAGGTCGTCGGCCGCGGGCACCGGGGTGGGACCGGCGCCGGTGTCGACCCACACCTCGTCGCCCTGCATCCACGCCGAGCCGGTCGGTGCCGGTGACCTTGGTGGCCACCACGAACTGGCCGCCGGTGGCGCACGAGCTGTGCAGCATCCCGGTGGCGCCGGCGGCGGTCTCGAACTGCACGGTGTAGGTGTCGTCGGCGGTCATCGGCCGGGGCGACAACGTCTCGAGCGACGCCGACACCCGGGTGATCTCGCCCATCGTCGTGCGCACCTGGTCGATGACGTGGGTGCCGAACGCACCGAGCCACCCGCCGCCCTGCGCGGCGTCGTCCCACCACGTGGGCATCTCGGCCGCGGGGTCGTTGAGCGTCGGCAGCTGGAGCACGAAGAACATGAAGCGGGGATCGCCGATCGCGCCGGACTGCACCGTGCGGGTGAGCAGCGCCTGGCCGGGCGCGAACCGGAACTCGGTGCCGAGCAGGTGGACCACGTGCGCGGCCTCGGCGGCGCGCAGCATCTCGCGTGCTTCGGTGAGGTCGCGTGCGAACGGCTTCTCGCACAGCACGTGCTTCCCTGCGGCGACGGCGGCGAGCACGATCTCGGCGTGCGAGTGCGGTGGTGTCGTCACCGCGACGACATCGACGTCGTCGCGCGCGAATGCCTCGGCGCGATCGGTCGTGGCGTGGGGGATGCCGAAGATGGCGGCGCGTTCGGCGGTCTTGTCGGGGTCGCGCCCGACCAGCGCGCGCACCTCGATGCCGGCGGCGTCGAGGGCGCGTGCGTGGGTGATCACACCGAAGCCGGTGCCGACGACTGCTGCTCCGAGGGTCGAGCTCATGGACCGCACGCTCCCACTCGCGAGCCTCCCCGCTCAACCCGCCGTGAAGCGACACACTGGACCCGGTCGTTCCGCGGAGGGTGCGATGACGGAGGAGGACCAGTTCCGGAAGGACATCGGGGAGGAGGACGCCCCCCAGATCCTGAAGGTCCTCCACGTGCCCGACATCGCCTGGTGGTCGCAGCGCCTGTTCCGATGGTCGAACCGCGGGCGCCGGATGCTCGTGGTCGCGACCATCGCCCTGATCGGGTGGAGCGTCCTCCAGCAGCTCGACCTCGGGCTCACGCGGATGCACGTGAACGACGTGAAGGCGTACGGCCCCGCATCGCTGGTCGGTCCGTCCCTCGACTTCCCGAAGCCGTGGGACGACGCGGTCGACACCTGGAACCGCTACCAGGTGGTCACCTGCCGAGCCACGCCGCCCGACGGCGTGGAGGCGCGCGAGTGCACGAGCACGGTCGACACGTCGTCGCTCAATCCGCAGGACGCGCTCTTCCGCCACGTGTTCGTCGACACCGTGTTCTTCATGTACCCGAGCGCGGTCGTGCTGTGGTTCCTGCTGTGGCGGGCGTGGCGTCGTGCACGCACGTCGGACGCGGTCGAGGACCCCCTGCAACAGGTGGTCGCACTGACACTCGTGCTGCCCGCGGTCGCGCTCGTGCTCGACTTCATCGAGAACATCGGGATCGCGATCATCGCGGCGCGATGGACCGACGGCGTCGGCGACGTCTTCATCGGTGTCCTGAGCGCGATCACCCTGGCGAAGTGGCTGTGCATCCTGCTGATCCTGGTGGTGCTCGCGGTCGTCACGCTGCGGCTCTACCTCGAACCGGCCTCGAAGCTCCGCGCCGACCTCGGGCACACGGTGCGCCGCCTCGTCGCGCTGCGCGCCCAACTCATCACCGCCGGGAGCATCGCGCTGCTGCTGGGTCTCTCCCTGTTCTCCGCCGACCTCGGCAACCAGCTGCTCGACGTGATGGTCCGGTGGCTCGAGCACTGGGGCACCGGCGCGCTCGCGTTCGTCGCGCTCGTGCTCCTCACCGCGATCCTCGTCGTGACCGGGCGACTGTCGCTGCGTGACTACGACGGGGCCAGCACCGCGCCGTCGGCGATGTCGAACTGGGCGCCGCTGGTGGCTGCGGGCATCGGTGCCGTCGCCGTCGGGTTGGGGATCGCGTTGCCCGAAGACCGCTGGGCGTTCCTGCCCGCGGGCGTGGTGCTCCTGCTGTTCGCGGCGTTGAGCGCGCCCGATCGCGTCCGCACGGCCAATCCGTCATCGGTCTCGTTCGCCGAAGGGGGCGGATGGGTCTTCCCGTTCCTGGCCGCGGTGCCCGGGTGGGTGTTCGCGATCCTGTTGACGCGCGTGGCGGTCACGCTGGAGTTCCAGCAGGGGTCGGGTGCGCACACGGCGGTGTTCACCGGCCTGTGCGTCCTCGCGGCCGTCATCGCGGTGCTGGGCGCGTACGCGGCGCACCGGTACGAGCGGTGGCAGACGTCGACGGTCGACACCGTGCTCACCGTCGGGGTGATCGCGGTCGCGGTGGTGGTGGTCGTGGTCGGCTGGGTCATCGGCATCGTCGATCCGCTCGGGTTCGGGGTCGACACCGGCGCGCTGGCCATCGTCGGGCTCTTCGCCACCGGGTTCTGCCTGGTGCTCGTGGGGCTCACGACGATCGGGAACCACGTGCGGGCCAAGGGGCCGTTGGCCGTCCTGCAGTTCCGGCGGGTGCCCGTGATCGCGCTGGTGCTCGCGTTCGTCGTCGTCGGGAGCGCGCTCGACGACGACGCCCGCATGCACGACGTCCGCCTCGACCAGGAGCTGGCGGTCAAGCCGGTGAAGCTGGACGAAGCGTGGCAGGCGTGGGTCGACCAGGTGCCCGACGACGGGAGCTCCGTGCCGATGGTGTTCGTGGCGTCGACCGGCGGCGGCATCCGCGCCGCGTACTGGACGACCGCGGCGATGGGCTGCCTGTTCGGACACGCGCCGCCGTCGGATCCTGCCGACAGCGACGACGTGTGCGCGCGGGACGCGAACGTCAAGCAGCAACGCGTGTTCCTGGCGAGCGGGATCTCCGGCGGCAGCCTCGGTCTGGTCGCGCAGTTCGCCGGCCCCGCGGCGGACGCGTCGCAGCGCCTGCGCGCCGACTTCGTCTCACCGGTGATCTCCCAACTCCTCCTGGTCGACACGCCGAACGTGCTGCTGCGCAACGACGACGTCGACGACCGCGCCGTCATCCTCGAACGCGCCTGGGAGGACGCGTGGAGCGACCAGGCGAAGAACCCGCTGCGTCAGGATCTCTTCGCCTGGCAGCGCGATCACCTGGGGACGAAGCCGCTGCTGGTGCTGAACGGCGCCACCATCGAAGACGGCTGCCGCATGGCTGCGACCGCGCTCGACACCGCGGTGGCGGTGTCGGCGGCGGCGGCCGAGAACACGAAGCTCCCGCTCGCCGACCGCTCGTGCACGTCGCTCACGCCGTTCCTCACCGGCACACCGGGAGCGGGCCACGTCGACCCGGCACTCGTGCGCACGACGTCGCTCTACGACCTGAGCTGCGGGGTGGACGACTCCACCCGGCACGACGTCAAGCTCTCGACCGCGGCGCTGCTGTCGGCGCGCTTCCCGGTGGTGTCACCCACCGGCGGTCTGTACCGCTGCGGCAGCAAGGGCAAGGACGACACCAAGAACGCCCGCCTCTCCGACGTCGACGGCGGCGCGATCGAGACGAGCGGAGCGAAGCCGGTGGAGGAGGTCTTCGCGCAGCTCGCGCCGCTCATCCAGGCGGCCAACGCGCAGCGCAGCGGTTGCATCCGCCCGCGGCTCGTCCTCCTCGACAACAACTACGTCAGCTCGGAGCGGAGCGACCCGGCCGGTCACCAGCTCGAGAGCCAACTGCTGCTGCAGGCCAAGGGGATCGGCGGCAAGGGTCTCACCGCGGCGGCGCGCCAGGAAGCTGCGCTCGCGTTCGACCACTTCTTCGCGGGGACGTGTCCCGACTCGAGCGGGACGCCATCCACATCCGACGCGTGCGCGAACAGCGTCGCGTACATCGTGCCGTCGGAGCACCCGGGCGTGCGCGCGCCGCTCGGCTGGACGTTGTCGAAGGTGTCGGCCGACGACATGGACCGTCAGCTCACCGGCGACTGGAACCGATCGCAGCTGAAGTTGGCGCGCAGCTGGTTCGCGCCCGACGCCTGCTGATCGACGCGGTAAATCGCCGCGGCGCGTCCCGCCGGGTGCGTATGTTCTCTGGTCCGCAATCCGGCGGGGAAGGCCATCATGCGCACCACGTTCGACGACATCTCGGAGGTGAACACCCTCGGCCCGGCCGATCGCATCGTCGCGCCCGCGAACCTGTTCAGCGGCAACGACGGCCCGTTCTCGATCCTGACCGCCGCCTTCCGCGCAGCCCTCATCGAGGGGCGCGAGCCCCACAGCGTGTTCCTGAACCTCGAGGAAGGCACCGATCCCGACGCGGTGCTCCCGCCCGACGTGGAGATCGTACGCACGGCCGTCGACGACGACGACACGTCGCTGCTCGCGCGCGGTCTCGGGTTCACGATCCTCGCGTCGACGAGCGGGCCGGTGGCGCTGGTGAGCGCGACCACCCGCGAGCAGGCGAAGGCCGTCGCCGACGGGCTGCGGGCGCGGGCCAGGAGCTCGCCACGCCCCCCGACATCCGGGCGGTCGGGCAGTACCTGTAGAGGAGCCTGGCCGCACGATCGTGCGGAAAATGGCTGGACAGGCTGATTCGAACGTGGGATCATGGCTTACGCCGCACGATCGTGCGGTTCTAGCGAACCGAGTGCCAAGTATCGCGACAAAGAGGACACGAGCCGCACGATCGTGCGGTACTCCAGGGATGCAGACGCCATGACCGATCCCGATGACCACCGCATCGCCACCCTCGCCGCTCAGGTCCGTGCCCGCCGGCGGGCGCTCGGCCTGAGCCAGCAGGAGGTGGCCGATCTCGCCGGATGCTCCGAACGGTTCGTGTACTCGCTCGAAGGAGGAAAGGCGAGCGTGCAACTCGGCAAGGTGCTCGACGTCCTCGGCGCGCTCGGCCTCGGTCTCGACGTTGGTCCGGGCCGGGGCACCGTGACCGCGACCCGTCGCGCGCGCTCGTGACCGCGTCGGCGACGAACCCTCAGGAGCTGCGCTTCGTCGGCGCGGGCGACGTGTACAAACGCGGCCGCCTCGCCGGGCGCCTGGTGCGCGAGACCGACCACGTCGAGTTCGAGTACCACGCCGCGTACCTCGCCGATGCCGACGCGCCGTCCCGTCGCGACCACCTTGCCGCTGACTGACACGACGGTGGCGAGCAGCTCGGCGGGCGCGGTACCGCCGTTCTTCGCCGGTCTGCTCCCCGAGGGGCGACGCCTCGGCGCGCTGCGTCGCGCGGTGAAGACCTCGGCCGACGACGAGCTCACCCTGCTGCTCGCCGTCGGTGCCGACACCGTCGGCGACGTGCAGGTGATGCCGACCGGCGTGCGGCCGAACGGCGAGGACCCGGCGCTGTCGGTCGACGCCTGGTCCGACGTGCGGTTCGCCGACCTCTACGCCGACCTCACCGGCGAACGGCTCGAGCCCGGCGCGGGCCGGGCTCGCCGGCGTGCAGGAGAAGGTGTCGACGGCGATGGTTGCGCTGCCCGTCGCCCGCGCACACGAGCGGTACATCCTCAAGCTCCAACCGCCCGAATACCCGCACCTCGTGGCCAACGAGCACTTCTTCCTCGGTGCGGCAGCGCGGAGCGGCATCGACGGCGGCCCGCGTCCGAGATCGTGCGCGACGCCGACGGCGCGCCCGGGTTGCTCGTCGCTCGCTTCGATCGAGTGGCCGACGGCACCGCGCCGCGGATGCTGGCGCTCGAGGACGCCTGCCAGGTGCTCGGTCGGTATCCGGCCGACAAGTACACCCTACCACTGCGGAAGTCGTCGAAGGCCTGGCCGCAGGTCACGGGCGCGCCGCTCGTCGCCGCCCGCGACCTGGTCCGCCAGTTCGCGTTCGCGTACCTCATCGCCAACGGCGACGCGCACGCCAAGAACTTCTCGGTGCTGCAGACTCGACGGCGAGTGGCACGTGAGCCCCGCCTACGACGTGCTCGACGCACGTATCCCTACGGCGATCACACCATGGCACTGCCGCCTCGGGGACAAGGTCGACGAGTCGATCGGGCGCGCCGATTTCGTCGCGCTCGGTGAGCAGGTCGGCGTGCGCGCCACGCGCGACCGAGCGCATGCTCGACGACCTCGTCGCTCGCGTCGACGCCTGGCTCCCGGATCTCGACGGTGCTGCCGTTCGACGAGCCGCGCGGTCCAGAAGCTCCGCCGAGCCATCGAGTACCGGCGCAACCGGCTTGCGCGTACCGTGTCGCCCGCATGACGTCGCCCAATTCCGTGCCGACCCCCGCTGCCATCGGCGGCTCGATCGGCGACCTCGACATCACCACCGAGCAGGTCAGCGCGACCAGCGCCCGATCGATGGCTCCGGTGACCGACGCCGTGCGTGATGCTTCGGGCGCGGCCGGCCTCGGCTACCTCGTGGGGCTGGTCGACGTGAACACCGCGATGGTCGGACTCTCCGCGTCGCAACCCGACTGGACGGCGACCGCCGACCTCATGATCCACGAGGCCGCGCCGCTGCTCCACGGGCCGACGGTCCTGGAGAGCCACCTCACGCGTGCGGGCTCACGACTCATCGTGGTGGGCGTGGACATCTACGACGGTGAGGGCCTCACCGACCTGGACGAGCTCGGCGACGAGATCGAGCTGCCGCGCGTCGCCACCGGTCTGGTGACCTTCGCCCGCGTCCCGGCGTCGACGTCGAGCGCGTCGACGACGTGGGACCCGATGTCGACCATCGGTGTGCGTCGCCACCTCGAGCGCGAGGGTGAGCTGCCGACGGAGCCGTTGCTCGAGCGGATCGGGATGTCGGTGGTCGACGCCGCGGGCGGCGTCGTCGCGCAGGCCACCGTCACCCTGCAGCGCGCCTGAGCTGAGCGTCAGCTCCAAGGGGCGCGGCGGCGCTGCGACTCCCGAGCGCCGATGCCGCACGCGAGCACCGACACCGCGGCGCCGATGAGGAGCGCGAGCCAGGTGCCGCGCAGACCGCCCAGCCAGAGGAGCGCGGCGCCGACCAGAGCGACCGCGGCGGCGACCGTCACCGATCGCATGTCGAGGGTGCGCGAGGTCATGCACCAACGTCGGCATCGCGCGACGCTGCCTGAAGATGCACCGCGAGTGACGAACTTTCGACGCTCAGTCCTCGTAGCGCGTACTGAGTGTCGGAAGTTCGGGTCAGCGGACGGCGCGAACGCGGTACTGGCTGGTGATCGCGTCGGTGCGCTGGGTGTGACGAACGACCACGTCGACCATCTCGCCGACCTGCGCGGCGTCGAGCATCGGCGTGCTCCACGCCGGGTGCGCGAGCCAGCAGACCGCATCCTCGGCCTGCGCGACCAGCACGCCGTCGCGAAGTCCGTAGCCCAGCTCGCCCATCCCGGGCACGACGAGGATCGCCCGGGCGGGCACCCATGCGACGGGGCCGAGCAGCGCGGTGATCTTGCGAGCGCGCCACCGAGCCTCGGTGATCGGGTGCACCGACTCCGGCACGGAGTCGAGCGTGGTCACCACTGCGAGGCCGTAGGGCGACAGCAGCACGTGCTCGATGTCGACGGTGGCGCCGAAGGGCACGCGGTCGATCCGGGTCCAGTCGGGACCCAGGCGGTCGAGCACTTCGGGGAGCTCGGGAGCCCACGAATGCAGGACGGCGGCTGCGCTCATGGACCACTTTTCGGCATCTGGGCCTGGATCTTGAACCGACTGGGTCGGAGGTCACTCTGGCCAGGGACGGAGCGGTCGACAGGCGGTGACCAGGGAGCAAGACTCTGACTGCTACACGGGCGGACTCCGAGGAGGAGCCATGGGAGCGGACCGTGACGTCATCAAGCGGCTCACCAACGAGGTCTACCTCGGCGGTGACATCTCGAAGATGGACGACCTGATCGACGACGGCTTCGTCGACCACGACCCGATGCCGGGCATGGCCGACGACAAGAAGGGACAACGCGAGGTCGCGGAGATGGTCATCACCGCGTTCAGCAACCGGAAGATGGGCATGCACGACCTGGCCGAGACGAACGACGGTCGCGTGGTCGAGAACTGGCGCATGGAGGGGAAGCACACCGGCGACGCCATGGGCATCCCCGCGAGCAACCAGGACATCAGCGTGCGGGGCATGGAGATCTGGAAAGTGGCGAACGGCAAGGTCGTCGAACACTGGGGCGTGGTCGACATCAGCGACGTGCTCGAGAAGGCGGGACTGATCCCGCCGTCGTAGCCGTCGCTCCGGTCGTTCCCTTTCGGTGACGTCGGTCTACAGTGCGCCGAATCGTCGAGGGGGACGTTGATGAAGTTCGGCCTGTTCCTGATGCCCGAGCCGTTTCCGTGGTCGAACTGGACGTTGTCCTACGACCTCAAGCTCGAAGAGATCGTGTACGCCGAGCGCTTCGGCTACGACGAGGTGTGGGTCGGCGAGCACCACACCGGCGCATACGAGAACATCCCCGCGCCCGACATCTTCATCGCCAAGGCGTCCGCGCTCACCAGCCGCATCGCCCTCGGGACCGGCACCATCAACCTCCCGTACCACGACCCGTTCATGGTCGCCGAGCGGCTCGCGTTCCTCGACCACCTCACCCACGGGCGCCTCATCTACGGCTTCGGTGGCGGCGGGCTGGTGAGCGACAAGCTGTTCTTCCAGGTGGGCGACGAGGCCTCGCCGCGCATGCGCGAGGCGCTCGACATCATCGAGCTGCTGTTCTCGACCACCGACTACGTCGACTTCGACGGCAAGTTCTGGCAGCTCGACCACAAGCGCATCCAGGTGCGGCCGTACCAGGAGCACCCGCAGTTCTCGATCGCGGGCATGTCGGGTACGCACAACTTCGAGCTCTGCGGCGACCGCGGGTACGCGGCGCTGAGCATCTACTTCACGCCGGTGCAGATCGAGGACAACCCGGGCATGCCCGACCTCATCGCGCAGGGCAATGCGATCGAGAAGACCGCGTCCGCTGCAGGGCGCGATCCCGTCGTGGCCAGGAACGACTGGCGGATCTGTCGCGAGGTCTACGTGGCCGACTCGAAGAACGCGGCGATGGAGGAGATCCGCGAGTCGCTCAAGCAGTCGTACGACTACCTGTTCAAGATCGGGCTGGCGCCGCTCATGAAGCGGAACGCGTCGATGGCCGACGCCGACGTCACGTTCGACTGGATGGTCGAGAACGTGCCGTGGATCATCGGCTCGCCCGAAGACGTGATCGGTCAGGTGCGCGCGCTCGACGAAGCGGTCGGCGGCTTCGGCTCGCTGCTGTTCAACTCGCGCGAGTGGGTGACCATCGACCGGTGGAACCGATCGCTCGAGCTGTTCGCCCGCTACGTGTCGCCGCACTTCCGGACGCGCGACGACCAGCGGTTCCGAGGCCGAGCTCGCCGCCGACGCGCTCGGCGACTGACCGCGCGCTACCCGACCACCGTCACCAGTCGGCGCGGGTGTCGTCGGGGATCGCCGCGGTGGTGACGCCCCAGTGCACGCCATGGGTGGTCGCGGGATCGGAGAGGAAGTTGGCGGCGTCCTCCAGGCAGCCGACGATCTTCTTCTCGGCGAGGTACCCAGTCGCACCGGCGAGATCGTCGACCTGCAGCCACACCGCGAACAGCCCGTGGTGGTTGGCGTCGACGTAGTCGGCGATCGGCGTGTCGGCGTCGAGCGGTTCGGCGATCTCCACCACGTCGTCGCGACCGACGGCGACGTACGCACTGCGCGTGTGCAGGAGATCGTTCTCTCCCTCGTGGAGCAGCGTGCCGTTGATCACGTCGACGTAGAGGTCGCGCGCCGCGTTCCAGGTTGCGCGTCGCCAGGGTGAAGTGGGACGTCTTGCGGATGTGGAGGGGATGCGTGGTGTGCCACCACGAGGGGTTGAACGCGGGATGCTGGCGGACGTCGGGGATCATCGGGTGCGGCACCATGAACTCGAGTTGTGTGACCGTGCTGTTCGGGTGGGTGAAGATCGGACGGTCCTCCGGCGCGTCGGGATCGTGCTCGAGCTTGCCGCCGAGGAGCGCGAGCAGCTCGACGTCGGCGGCCTCGAGCCCGTCGCGCAGCTCGGTGAGACCTCCGACGTCGTCGACGTACCAGGCGATCGAGTGCCAGCTGATCCCCGAACGCTCGTAGTACCGGCCGATCGGCCCCTTGTTCCAGCGGTCGTCCTCGAACGCCGGCTGCATCGGTTCGATGCACAGATCGCCGATCACCCCGAGCGAGGCGTGGCGGTGCAGCTCGGGCGAGTAGTTCCCGATCACGTACCACTGCATGCCGAACACGTCGGCGTACCAGTCGTCGAGCGCGGCCCAGTCGTCGGTCATGTGGATGACGTGGAAGTTGCGGCCGATGGTGAACATCTCCGCAGTCTTGCGGCGCGTCCGGGCCGGACACCACTCGACCGACCTCTGCCCTAGCCTCGTCGGGGTGCGTCAGCTTCGTGTCATCACCGGGGTGCTGGCGGTGGTTGCCCTGACCCTCGCACTGGCCAGCGGCGCCGGGGCGGCGGTGAAGGAGGCGGCGACTTCTACACACCGCCGGCGAACATGCCCAAGAAGGCGCCCGGCACGCTGATCCGCTCCACGCCGATCACCGCGCCCTCCGGCGCCAAGGCGTGGAGGGTGCTCTACCACTCGCGCTCGGTCGATGGCCGCGACATCGCGGTGTCGGGCGTGGTCGTCGTGCCGACGGGCGCGGCGCCGAAGGGCGGGCGTCCGGTGGTCACGTGGGCGCACGGCACCGCCGGACTCGGCGACCAGTGCGCGCCGTCGAAGGGAGCCGACGCCGCGACTGCGGTGCCGTTCGTGAAGCAGCTCGTCGACGCGGGGTACGTCGTCGCCGCCACCGACTACGAGGGCCTCGGCACCCCCGGCGTGCACCCGTACCTCGTCGGTGAGAGCGAGGGCCGCAGCGTGCTCGACGCCGCCGCGCGGCACGCGCGCGCTCAGCGGCTCGGGTGCAGCCGACCGGGTGCTGGTCGCCGGGCACTCGCAAGGTGGGCAAGCGGCGTTGTTCGCCGGTGAGCTGGCCGCGTCCTACGCACCCGAGCTCGACGTGTTGGGGGTCGCGGCCGCCGCACCGGCGGCCGACGTCGAGAAGATCCTCCCGATCGCCGGCACCATCAACGGCGCCGCCGGCTACCTCGCCATGGGCATCCAGGGCTTCCACGCCGCGTACCCCGACGCCGACCCGGCGGCAGTGCTCGCGCCCGAAGCGGAGGCGAAGTCGGAGGCGGCGACGACGCAGTGCTCGGGCGACGTCATGGACGCGTTCGAGGGCATCAGCGGAACGGCGGTGCTCGCGCACGACCCGCTGTCGATCCCGTCGATCCAGAGGTTGCTGCACCAGAACTCGGCCGGGAACCGCCCCGCCGGCGCGCCGGTGTTGATCGTGCAGGGCAGCGCCGACACCACCATCCCCAAGGTGCTCACCGACGCGTTCGACGCCAAGGCGTGCGCGGCCGGTGACACCGTCGACTACCGCGTGTACGACGGCGCCACCCACGGCACGGTGATCACCGCCGCGAGGGACGACGTCGTCGGTTGGCTCAAGGACCGGGTGGCGGGCAAGCCCGCACCCACGACCTGCTCGTGAGGTCCGATCAGTCTTCGAGCTTCAGGTGGCGCCCCTGGTCGGTGAGGCGGATGACGGCCTGACCGTCGAGGAGACGGTGGAGCGCGTCGCCGGCGATCTGGGCCCGCCAGCCGGAGTCGAGGCGACTGGCGCGTCCGTAGACCAGCGCCTTCACGTCGTCACGCGTCGCCAGCAACTGCTTCTCCAACCGCTCGGCGCGCGCCAGCTCGGCGACGTAGGCCACGAGCAGCGCGACCGCGGCGTCGAACTCGGGGCCATCGTCGTACTTCTCGGGGAGGCGCAGTCGCTCCTTGGGCATCTCGCGCCCGGCTTCGACCGCGGCGAGCACCTCGCGCACGACATCGTCGGGCAGGCGGTTGACCCCGCGCAACGCGAACAGCTGGTCGCGCGTCTTCGGTGGACGGCCGACGACCGCGGCGAGAGCCAGGTCGGGGAGCACGAACCGCGGCAGCACGTCGAGCCGCTGCGCGCGCGCCTCGCGCCACCCGGCGACCGACTGCGCGACGCGCGCCTTCTCGCCGCGCATCGCCGACGCGCCCTTGATCTTCCACCACGCCACCGCGGGATCCACGCGCCGGTCGGCGGTGGTGCGCAGCACCTCGCACTCGCTCGCCGCCCACGTCTCCCGACCCATGTCCTGCAGCCGGTGCTGGAGCTCGAGGGTGAGCGGGAACAGATGCTCGACGTCGGCAGCCGCGTAGCGACGGGTGGCATCGGACAGCGGTCGCTTCGACCAGTCGGCCAGCTGCTCCGACTTGTCGAGTCGGATGCCGAGCAGCACCGACACCAACGTGCCGAGCGACGGCAAGCCGAGGCCGACGAAGCCGGCGGCGAGCTGCACGTCGAACAACGCCGACGGCCGCGCGCCGATGGCGCGGTCGAGGATGGGCAGGTCGCTGGCGCCCGCGTGCGTGATCATCGTGGCCGGCGCGCGCAGCACCGCTTCGAGCGCGCGCACGTCGCACACGAGCGGGTCGACGAGCGCGACGCCCCTCGCCCACGACACCTGTACCAGGCACAGCTGGGGCCAGTACGTGCGCTCCGACATGAACTCGGTGTCGAGGCCGTACGCGGGCTCGTCGACGAGGATCGCGATCAGTTCGGCGAGCGCGTCGTCGTCGTCGATCCAGCGCGGCTCCACCCGCTCGACCGTGGCCGTCACGTGAGCGCCATCACAAGGCGCGGTACTGCAGCGTGGTGAGCGAGACGATCCGGTCGTCGGCCGGTGGCTCGGTGGTCGCCACCCGCACCCAGAGGCCGTCGAACCCGCCCGGCACCACCTCGCCGCGCGCCCGCACGGGGCCTTCCTTGACCCGGTTGAGGTAACGGATCTCGAGGTCGATCGCCTCGTGTTCGACGGTGACGCCGCCCAGTTCGAGGGCACGCTCACCGGCGACCTCGGCGAGCAGCGCCTGCGCGCCGCCCTGCACGGTGCCGTTGGCGCCGTTGCGCACGATCTCGTGGTTGTCCATCTCGAAGAGACCCGGTTCCGGCTCCCGCAGTTGGAGGGACGCGTCGTAGTGGTCGGCGCCGAGGTGGCCCACCGGGAAGATGCCGGTGCGCTCGGAGTCGAGCGGCTTGTTCATGAACGTGCACACCGACCGCGCGAAGGGTCGGGCGACGTCGCCGGTGTGCAGCAGCGTCTCGCCGATGAACAGCAGTCGTCCCGACTTCACCGGGTAGGTGACCAGCTCGATCGCGCCGCTGGTGGGCGCGGGTGCGAGCAGGCTGACCCGCAGGTCGACGGTCGGATTGATGATCGAGTGCGCCGGCGAGCCGGCGACCATGTCGACCAGCGTGGCCAGCACGCCCATGCGCACGCGCTCGGTGCCGGGGGCGAAGAACTCCGGCTGCACGTCGCGCGCGGCGAGCGCGAGGTCGCCTTCGGTCCAGAGGGTGATGCCGAGCCCGTTGACGAAACCCGGCGTGACGACTTCCGTCATGCGGCGGGAACCGTATCGTCCCCACCAGGATCATCGCTGGCGACCAGCTCGCCGTTCGAGAGCTCGAGCAGGCCCGCGGCCGCGGCGAGCGCGACCGCGAGTCCGGCGGCGCGTTCGTAGACGGCCTGGAAGTAGTGGTGGGCGAGGCCGGCGCCGGGGAACGGCAGCGGCCCGAGCGACTCGACCAGGGCGGTGGGGTCGACGCCCGGCGTGATCACGCGGTTGGGTTCGTCGTCGACGGGATCGTCGACGTCTTCGCCCCAGAAGTCGCGCAGCTGCTGCGCGCTGGGCTTGCCTCCCCGACCACGCCGTCGACGCGCCGGGCTCACTGCTCGTCACCCTCTTCGTCGGTGAGCACGGTGTCGGTGCGGAGGCCGAGGGCGGCGCTGAGCTGACTGGTGTCGAGGTCGGCCAGCGAGCTCGACTTCGGCAGCACGAGGTCGGCGATGCGCCGCTTGCCCGCGACCACCTCTTCGACGCGCTCGTCGACGGTGCCGGGGCACACCAGCCGGTGGCTGATGACGGTCTTGGTCTGGCCGATCCGCCAGGCGCGGTCACGGGCCTGGTCCTCCACGGCGGGGTTCCACCACCGGTCGTAGAGCACGACGTGGTTGGCGGCGGTGAGGTTGAGACCCGTGCCCCCCGCCTTCAGCGACAGCACGAGCGCGGCGGGGCCGTCGGCTTCCTGGAACCGCTGCACCATCGCGTCGCGCACGCCGCGCGACAGACCACCGTGGTAGCACTCGATGGTCTGGTCGAACTTCTTGGTGAGGTGGTCGGCGAGCTTCATGCCCCACTCGGCGAAGTGCGTGAACACGAGCACGCGCTCCTCCGCCGCGAACACCGACTCCACGATCTCCTCGAGCCGGGCGAGCTTGCCGCTGCGACCCTCGAGCGGACGGTCGTCGTCCTGGTACGCGGCCGGGTGGTTGCAGATCTGCTTGAGCGCGGTGATGGCGGCGAGGATCTGACCCTTGCGCGGCTCCTCGCCCTCGGGCAGGTCGGTGGCGAGCACGAGGCGGTCGAGCACCGCCTGGTAGAGGCCGATCTGCTCGGTGGTCATCGCGCAGTGGTCGAGCTGGTCGATCTTGTCGGGCAGCTCGGCCTGGATCTCGGGCTCCGACTTCGTGCGGCGGAACACCAGGATGCCGTTGAGCGCGCGCAGCGCGTCTTCCGCGGCGGCACGGCCCGCGGCACCGCCGGCGACACCACCGCCGTTCTCGTCGCCCGACAGGCTGGCGATGAACTGCGGGCGCGGTCCGACCAACCCGGGGTTGGTGAAGTCGAGGATGGCCCACAGGTCGCCGAGACCGTTCTCGATCGGCGTGCCGGTGAGGGCGACGCGCGTGCGCGCGCCGATCTTGCGCAGCTGCTGCGCGGTCTCGTTGGTGTGGTTCTTGACCGCCTGTGCCTCGTCGAGCACGAGGCAGGCCCAGTCGACCTTGGCGATGGCGTCGATGTCGCGCACGGCGGTGCCGTAGGTGGTGATGACGACGTCGCAGTCGTCGACCTCGTCGGCGATCTCGTGGTGCGCGGCGCGTCCGGGGCCGTGGTGCACGAGGACGCGCAGGCCCGGGGTGAAGCGCGCCGCTTCGGCAGCCCAGTTGCCGACGACCGCGGGCGGCGCGACCACCAGCGCGGGACCGCGATCGGACGCCGCGAGCAGGTGGGCGAGCATGGTGGGCGTCTTGCCCAGACCCATGTCGAGGGCGAGACAGCCACCGATGCCACCGGCGTCGAGGAACCCGAGCCAGGCCAGCGCCTCGGCCTGGTAGCTGCGCAGCTCGCCGTCGAAACCCTCGGGCGTCCTGGCCGGCTCACCCGACACGTCGGCCGCGGCGGCCAGCAGGTCGGCGGCCCAGCCGCCACCCTCGACGCTGATCCCGCCGGCGAGGGGCGTGCCCTCGAGGCCGAGCGCGAGGCGCAGCATGTCGGCGCCGGTGAGCTGGGTGGTGTCGGCCTTGGCCGCGAGGGCGTCGGCCGCGGCCCGCAGGTCGGCCTTGTCGATGGCCACCCACTTGCCGCCGGCACGGACGAGCGGGCGCGACTCCTTGGCCAGCTCGCGGATCTCGGCCGCGGTGAGCTCGACGTCGTCGAACACCGCCGACCACCGCACGTCGGCGAGCTGGTTGGCGCCGACCGCGGTCTCCTTCGACTCCGCGAACAGGCGCAGCATCGGCGTGGCCTTGCGCGTGGAGAGCTCGGGGACGCGCACGTCGAAGCCGGCGTCGGCGAGCCGCGGGCCGGTGACCGTCATCAGCTCCCACGCCTCCTCCTGGCTGAGGATGGTGTGGCCGCGCCGGTCGGTGCCGGCGCGCAGGAGCGCGGGGAGCATGCGCTCGAGCCGGGTGACGTCGTGGTCGAGGTCGGAGCGCTTGGAGCGGTCGTCGACGATGGCGCGCTCCACGGGGACGAGCACCTTGCCCCCGCCTCCCTTGCCGTTGCCGTTGCCCTTCGTCGATGAGCGGGCTTTGGCGACGAACACCTCGAGGTCCCACACGCCGGTGCGGTCGGGCGGATCGAGGCGCACGATGAGCGGCGCGTGCTCGCGCGTGACCGATCGCGACCATCCCTCGGCGCGCGAGACGAGCTCGCCCGCGACGCGCGTGGGTGCGTCGAACGCGCTGCCGTCGAGGCGGGCGAGGAACGCTTCGGTGACGTCGTTGCCGGTGCGCACGACGGGCGGCGCGGCGGGAACTTCGATGCGGCGCGCGCTGTCGCGCCCGATGGCGTCGACCATGCCGGTGAGCGCGGAGCGCGTGACGGCACGCGCGTCGACGCTGGGATCGAGCGCGGCGACACTGCCGGGCATGGCGTCGACCACGTCGGCGAGCCGTTCGGGATCGACCAGCGCGGGCGTCCAGCGCACCGCGTACGACGCGTGATCGCCGCGGGAGGAGCCGCTCCGTCGTCGTCGTTGTCGCAGCACCGGCACCATCGCGCCGCGCGCGGCGAGCTCGACCGCCCACATCGCGACCTTGCCGAGCCAGCGCACGCTCGGGCCGACGTCGTCGCGCACGTCGCCGGAACCCGCGGCCACCAGCCACCCGAGCACCTCGCCCACCGGCGCGCTGACCGCGGCGGCCTTGTCACCGCCGGGCACCCCGACGTCTTGATGCGAGGTCCACGGCGCCGCGGGGGCTTCGCCGTCGGCGAGGAACTTCGCCACCTCTTCGGCAGTGGCGGTGGGGCACCCCGGACCGCCGGCCCAGGCGACGACCCGGCCCGGCTCCCACGACAGCTGCAGTCGCACGACGCCGGGCTCGATGGTCTCGGGCTCGCGGTGGTGCTGTTGCTGGCCCTCCCCCTTCGCCGGGCTGCGGTCCGGGGCCACGCCCGGAGGCGCGGGCCGACGCTCGCCGGTGAGGCGGACCAACGCGTCGGTGAGGATCCGGTGCACGTGCTCGGCGTCGGCGACGACCTGGTCGCGCTCTTCACCGGTGAGACGGCGCGCGGCGACGAGGTGCTCGTCGGCGTCGACGAGGAGACGCAGCAACGATGCCCGCCAGGCCGGCTTGTCGGCCTCGAGGATCTCGAGCTGCTCGGGCGTCGCGAGGTCGTCGGCCTCGAGCTCGACGTAGAGGTCGAAGGTCGAGTCGTCGACGCGCGGCGCCGGATGCTCGGTGGTGGTCGTGCTGTTGATCGTGGTCACCGCCAGAAGGCGATTCTGGAGAGCACCCTGCAGGGCCCTCGAAGTTCGGCGCCGAACTCGCCTGGCACCTTCGGGCTCCGCCGCTGGACTGCACAGGCGGCCGGCCCGGTCACATCAGTGTAGCCCGCCTACGCCGGCCCTTCGTCAATCACCCAACCCGCTGGTGGGAGGGGGTGGCGGAAGAGGCGGGCGGCGTTCTCGTGGGTGAGCTTGGCCACGTCGGCTTCCGGCAGTCCGGCCAAACGATCGGCCAGCAGCGACTGGGTGTCGGGCCACGAGGAGTCGGCGTGGGGGTAGTCGCTCTCCACCATGATGTGGTCGACGCCGATCCGGTCGCGCACCTGCAGCGTCGTGGGGTCGTCGATGGAGCAGAACCAGAAGTTGCGCTGCACCGCCTCCGACGGCGACAGGCTCTTCCCAGACGAGTCGGTGCCGTCGCCCCAGGCGTTGGCCATGCCCGACGCCGAATGCGCCATCACGTAGTCGAGACGGTCGAGGAACATCGGCACCCACCCGATGCCGCCCTCGGAGAACGCGACGTCCAGTTCGGGGTGGCGCAGCGGGATGCGCGCCCACAGCCAGTCGGCCGCCGCGAGCAGCCCGTGGATCGGGAAGAGGCTCGTGCTCTGCTCGAGCGGCGACTCGGGCGACGTCGGCGGCGCGATCTGCCCGGACCCGGTGTGCATGCACACGACGGTGCCGGTCTCCTCGCACGCGCGCAGCAGCGGGTCCCAGTGGTCGGTGTGCACCGACGGCAGCCCGAGGTTGTTCATGCTCTCGGGGAACGTGATCGCCTTGAACCCGCGCTCCGCGTTGCGGCGGACGTCGTCGGCCGCGACCTGCGGGTCGCGCAACCACACGAGCTGCAGCGGGATGATGCGCTCGGGATACGTGCCGGCCCACACCTCGTGATGCCAGTCGTTCCAGGCGCGTACGCACGCGAGGCCGAGCTCCTGATCGCTGCTCTTCGCGAAGGCGACGCCCGCGAACCCGGCGATGAGCGACGGGAAGCACAAGCTGGCCCAGATGCCGGCGATGTCCATGTCGGCGACGCGGGCGTGGATGTCCCAGCAACCCTTGCGCATCTCGTCGAAGCGCGCCGGCTCCATGCTCCACTCGTCCTTGGGCCGGCCGGTCACCGCGTTCAGCCCGATGTTCGGGAACAGGTTGCCCTCGTAGGCCCACGCCTGCTTGCCGTTCTCGAACTCGACCAGACGCGGCGCGGCGTCGCGCAGGTGCGCGGGCATGCGTCCTTCGAACAGGTCGGGTGGTTCGATGAGGTGGTCGTCGACCGAGATGACGGGGAAGCGGCGCGGCGCGGCGCTCCGGGTCGGGCAGCAGCGGCACTACTGGTTTTCCTTCACAGAGTCGGCCTTCACGGGGCGCTCCGCACGACGTGGCCCGGACGGGCGCCGGTGTCGACGCCGTCGCGCTGCACGATCTCACCGGCGACGACGGTGGCGACGAACCCGTCGGTGCGCTGCAGCACCCGCTTCGCGCCCACGGGGAGATCGTGCACCACCTCCATCTCGCGCGGGCGCGACCGCGAGCGGATCGATCAGGTTCAGGTCGGCGCGCAGGCCCGGCTCGATCGCGCCGCGGTCGTGCAAGCCGTAGACGGTGGCCGGCTCGCTGGTGAGGATCTTCACCGCGGTCTCGAGCGGCATCGTGCCCCGGGGCCGTTCCCGCACCCAGTAGGAGAGGAGGAACGACGGGTAGCCGGCGTCGCAGATCAGGTCGACGTGGGCGCCCCCGTCGCCGAGCCCGAGGACGGTCTGGGGGTGCACGAGCAGCTCGGCGCGCACGTCGAGGCTCCCGGCGTACCCACCGAGGAAGAAGTGCACGAGCGCGTTGCCCTCGTCGGCGATGGTCCAGTCGTACAGGAGCTCCTCGGGGTCGCGGCCGAGCGTCTCCGCCTGCGCGGCGAGGCTGCTCGACACGTCGGGCTCGAACACCGGCACCAGGTTCGACGGGAACACCGCGTCGGCCTGGCCGAGCATCAGGTCGCGGAGCCGCGGGATGCCGGGCGGGGGGCGCTCGGCCAGGATGGCTGCCCGCACCGCGGGCTCGGCCATGCGGGCGGCGCGCTCGGCGACCGGCAGGTGCTCGATGGCGTCGTACGACGGGCGGCCGCGGAACGCGTGCGACGTGCGCAGCCCGCAGAACAGGCCCTGACCGTGCGAGCTCACCTGCGGGACGATGCGCGCGCCGTCGGCGTTCTCGCGCTCCATGCGCGCGAGTCGGTCGCGCCAGTCGTCACCCGAACTCCCGCCGAACGCGAACGTGATCGCGACGCCCGTCTCGCGTGACGCGGTCGCGAGCATGTCGATCTCGCGGTCCCACACCGCACGGTCGGAGCCGGCGGCGCCGGGCATGATCGTGCTGTAGACCGCGTCGGGTGATCCCTTGCCCGCGGCGCGGATCAGCGCGGTCAGCTCGTCGGCGGTGGCGAACGTGCCCGGGACCTCGCGGCCGTCGACCGCCTTGTGCAGCTCGAGTCGGTTGGCGCTGACGCCGACCGCGCCGGCGTCGACACCCTCGGCGACGAGATCGGCCATGCGTCCGATGTCGTCGTCGCTCGCGGGTTCGTTGGCGGCGCCGCGCTCCCCCATGACGTAGGCGCGCACGGCACCGTGGGGCACCTGCACCGCGACGTCGAGCGCACGCGGGATGCGGTCGAGCGCGTCCATGTACTCGGGCACCGACTGCCAGTCCCAGTGGATGGCCTCGCGGAGGCTCGCGCCGGGGATGCCCTCGACGCCCTCCATGAGCCCGATGAGCCAGTCGTGGCGATCGGGGGCGGCAGGCGCGAAGCCGACGCCGCAGTTGCCCATCACCACCGTGGTCACGCCGTGCCACAGCGACGGGGTGAGCATCGGGTCCCACGTGACCTGGCCGTCGTAGTGCGTGTGCACGTCGACGAAGCCGGGCGTGACCGCGAGGCCGGTGGCGTCGAGCTCGTCGCGCCCGGGCACGTCGACGGTGCCGACCGCGGTGATGCGACCGTCGTCGACGGCGACGTCGGCGAGCACCGGTGTGCCACCCCGTCCGTCGACCACCGTTCCGTTCCGGATCACGAGATCGTGCACGTCACCATCCCCCCAAGAGAACGGCCCCCGGATGCCGCCCGCCGACCCTACTGCGGCCGCACGCGAGTACGCCTCCCTCGATTCGTCACGTCATCGGTTCCTAGGGGTGAGTCAACGGAGGTGTCGACGCGCATCAGCTCATCGGTTCCTAGGGGTGAATGCTGTGACGATCTCCGAGGGGGTGTGCCGTGCCCGGATCGGCTGAGATGTGGGCGTGGACGCCGACCAGCTCTGGCCCTTCATCCGCGACATCCCCGACTTCCCGCAGCCGGGCGTGGTGTTCCGCGACATCACGCCGCTGCTCGGTGACGCCGGCGCGTTCCGGGCCGCGACCGAGCTCATGGCCGCCCCGTTCGACGGTCCCGTGACCAAAGTGGTCGGCATCGAGGCCCGCGGCTTCATCCTGGCGGCGCCGATCGCGCTGGCGCTGGGTGCCGGCTTCGTGCCGGTGCGCAAGCCGGGCAAGTTGCCGTGGGACACGCACGCGCACAGCTACGAGCTCGAGTACGGCAGCGACACGCTCGAGGTGCACCGCGACGCGTTCACGCCCGACGACCACGTGCTCATCGTCGACGACGTGCTCGCCACCGGCGGCACCGCCACCGCCACGTGCCGGCTGGTGTCGGAGTTCTTCGACGCCACCGTGGTGGGCGTGACCTTCCTGCTCGAGCTCACCGCGCTCGGGGGGCCGGGAGCGCCTGCTGCCGTTGGGCCACGACATCGAGTCGGTGTTGGTGCTGTAGGTCGGTCACAGTTCGCCGGCCTACGTCGTCTGGGCTGCATGAGCACGACGAGGGAGGAGCCGATGACGAGTCGCACCGAGGAGTTCGAGGCGCTCCGCCCCCGGTTGTTCGGCATCGCCTACCGCATGACCGGGAGCGTGGGTGACGCGGAGGACGCGTGCCAGGACGCCTGGCTGCGCTGGCAGCGCGTCGATCGCGACACCGTCGACAACGCCGACGCGTACCTGGTGCGCATCGTCACCCGACTCGCGCTCGATCGGTTGCAGTCGGCCCAGCGCCGACGCGAGACCTACGTCGGTCCGTACCTGCCCGAGCCCTTGGTCGCCGACGACGGGGCGACGCAACCCGAACTGGCCGCCGAGCTCGCCGACTCGCTCACGCTCGCGTTCCTCGTGCTCCTCGACGAGCTCGCGCCCAAGGAACGCGCGGTGCTGCTGTTGCACGACGTGTTCGGCTACCCGTTCGACGAGATCGCACCCATGGTCGACCTGTCAACGGACGCGTGCCGGAAACTGGCGAGCCGCACCCGGCGCAAGCTCGACCACGAGCGCGCGACGCTGCGGCGTCCCGACGAGGCGCGCGAGCACGAGCTCGTCGGCAACCTGCTCGCGACCATCGCGAGCGGCGACATCGAAGCGGTCATGACGCTGCTCGCACCCGACGTCGTGCTGCTCTCCGACGGCGGCGCGCAGCGGCACGCGGCGCGACGGCCGGTCGTCGGCGTCGACCGCGTCGCGCGCTTCGTCGTGAACCTGGCCCGACGGAAACTCCCGAGCACTGAGATGCACATCGTGCAGATGAACGGCGAGCCCGGCGTGCTGTTCCTCGACGACGGTCGACCCGACTTCACGCTCTCGTTCGCGTTCGCGCCCAACGGGCGCGTGCGGCGGCTCTACAGCCAGCTCAATCCCGAGAAGCTGCGCCACCTGCGCTGACGGACCAGCTGAGTGCGGCCACACTTCCTCCGAGCATCGCGAGCGCGCACGCCATCTGGCCGAACCACCATGCGCCGAACGGGTGGTGTCCCGACACCGGACAGGCGACCGACAGCGCGGTGAAGAACCCCGCGGCCGCGACGGACATCACCAGTCCCCAGCGTCGCTGCGCGATGAGTCCCGCGGCGCTGGTCGCGACCAGCCCGAGGAAGGCCATCCCGAGCACGACGCCGTACCAGGGCTCCGGCTGGTGGGTCACCGGCTCCAGCGCGACGGCGAGCTCGTAGGCCACCAGCCAGCTGATCGCGACCGCGGCCGCGAGGCGACCGTCGATCCGTTCCTGCAACCACTCACGGGTCGATATCGTCCCAGCGTTCCGGTGATCCGGCGACGCCTCGGCGACTTCTCGTTCACGTGTCGAGATCCATCCGCTTCTGCACGGCCACGGCCTCGTCGTCGGGGTCGGTGTAGCGCTCGACCAGCGTGCGGACGGTCCTGCTGGAGGAAACCGAGCTCGTTCCCGTCGGGATCGCGCAGCACGTGCACCGGCCCGTCGGGCGTGCCGTCGGTGACGCCCTGCTCGGCGACCCCGACGTAGAGGTAGGTCGGTGGTCCGAGACCCAACACGTCAGTCAGCCGATGGTCGACAGGAACGCGGCCATCGCGAACCCCGCGGCCGCGGCGAGCCCGGCGTGTCGACCCGCGCCCCGCACCGCGATCGGCACCATCTCGTTCACGCACACGACGATCATGGCGCCGGCGGCGATGGTCTGGATGATGGCGATGAGGTCGGCTTCGCTCGGCTGCAGAATCGCGTAACCCGCGAGTCCGGCGACGAACCCGACCAGGACGATCGCCACGAACCTGAACAGCACCTTGCGCAGCTCGATGCCGCCGGCGAGCAGTGCGGCCGCGACGCCGATGGCGTCGGGCAGGTTGGCGAGGAACACCGCGCCGACCAGTGCCACCGACACCGTGCCCCCGCCGAGCAGGGTCAGGCCGATGGCGATCGACTCGGGGATGCCGTCGAGCACCATGCCCACGGTGAGGTTGCGCGCCGCGGTGGCGTCGGCGCCACTGGGCAACCCCTCGTCACCGGTGACGTCCTCGGCGTCCTCGACCGGTTCCTCGGGGTCTTCACGTTCGGCGCGCGCGTTGAGCCAGGTGGTCAGCGCGTAGTACCCGACCGCGCCGACGAGGAGCCCGATCCCGGCCGGCGCGCGTCCCGCCGCTTGGTACGCAGGCACGACGAGGTCGGTGGTGATCGCACTGATGAGCGCGCCGGCGCCGAACGCCATGACCAGGCCCAGCCAGCGCGGCTCGGTCAGCTTCGGGAAGCGGGCGACGAGCAGCGCGCCGATCAGCAACGCCGACTGGCCGAGCGCGGCCCACAACCCTGCTTCGAGCACGAGACGGGAGTCTCGCGCGACCTTCCGGCTCTTGTGACTACCCCGCGCGGGGGGCGTCGCCCAGGTGCGCGTGCAGCACCGACGCCACCGCGGCGCCGCTCGTGAGCATGGGCTGGATGTCGCGCAGCGCGCGGCTCATGGTGAGCGCGCCCTCGTAGCTCGACAGCACGAACGTGGCGAGCGAACCGGCGTCGGACGCGGCGATGCCGGCGTCGACGAACACCTTGGTCAGCGTGACCTGCCAGCTCGCGAACACGTCCTCGCAGACGCGCCGGATGGGCTCGATGTCGCTGGCGGTCTCGAGCGCCACGGTGGCGATGGGACACCCGCGCTGGTAGTCGGAGTCGCGGAGGCGTTCGGCGTTCACCACGAAGTAGTTGTTGATGGCGGCGGGGAGATCGGGGGCATCGCCGGCACGGGCGATGGTCGAGCGGATGCGCTCCCCCGAGCGGGCCAGGGCCTCGATGCCGATCTGCTCCTTGCCGCCCGGGAAGTAGTGGTACACGGAGCCGAGCGGGGCATTGCCCTCGGAGACAATCTGTTTGATGCCGGTCGCCGTATAGCCCTGTCGACGGAGCAGGCGAATGGTCGCGTCGAGGATGCGGTCGCGGGTGTCGCGAGCGTCGGCCGCCGTGGTCACGAGAAAAAGGCTAGCACGAAAGTATGTAGAGTGCTATACAGAGTATGTAGAGCGTTCTAGTCCGGCTGGGGGGCCAAGAAGGCGGTGGTGACGATGACGGTGGACGTGTTGGAGAGCTTCTCGGTGGCGGACCACGACCGGGTGCGGTCGGTGGCCCGAGCCCGTGAGCTGCAACCGGGTGACTGCCTGTACGACCAGGGCGCGGTGGCCACCGCCGCGTTCCTCGTGACCGGCGGGACCGCCGCGGTGTCGGCGCAGGGCCGCACGGTCGGCGTGATCGGCGCCGGCGACGTCCTGGGCGACGCCGACGTGCTCGGCCGCCGCACCTACCGCGCCCGGGTGGAAGCGCTCACCCCGATGACGGTGTGGCAGATCGACGCCCACGACCTCGACCGCCTGCTGGTCGACGCGCCGACCTTCGCCCGCGCGCTGGCGCGCGACCTCGGCCGTCGTCTACGTGCGGCCGAACTGTCACTCGCCGCGACTGCATAGCGACCGTTAGCGTTCCTCCTCGACAGGGGAGGGGGCATGACGGGAGACCTGCTGGTACGAGGGGGCACGGTCGTCGACGGCACGGGCGCGCCCGCGCGCGACGCCGACGTCCGCATCCGCGACGGTGTCGTCGCCGAGATCGGTGCCGGGCTCACGCCCGACGGCGAGACGGTCGTCGACGCGAGCGGCACGTACGTCACGCCCGGGTTCATCGACTGCCACACGCACTACGACCCGTCGCTGTGGTGGGACCCGCTGCTCGATCCGATGCCCCAACACGGCGTGACCACCGTCGTCACCGGCAACTGCTCGCTCTCGCTCACGCCGGTGCGCGCGCCCGACCGCGTCGCCGCCAGCGACGTCTTCGGCTTCATCGAGGACATCCCGGTCGACGCGTTCACCACCGGCATCCCGTGGTCGTGGGAGTCGTACGGCGAGTGGCGCGACGCGCTGCGGAGTCACGGCACCGCGGTGAACATCGCCGCGCTGATCGGTCACTCCAACCTCCGGGTGTACGTGATGGGCGACGACGCGTGGACGCGCGCCGCCACGCCCGAGGAGCGCGCGGAGCTGACCGCGGTGCTGGCGGAGTCGCTCGCCGCCGGCGCGCTCGGCCTGTCGACGTCGTTCGTCGACCAGGACCGCCACGGTCACGCGGTGCCGAGTCGCGCCGCCGACGACGACGAGCTGCGAGCGTTGGTCGAGGTGCTCGGCAGTGCGCCCGGTCACGCACGCGTCCTGGAGTTCCTCCCCTGGATCAAGGAGCTCGACCGTCAGCTCGTCGACATCGACCGCGTGGCGCGCTGGTGCGGCGACGTGGGCGTGTCGTGCACCTGGAACCAACTGGCCGAGAACAGCCGCGATCCGTCGCGCGCCGAGCGGATCCTGGAGCAGGCGCACGCGCTCCACGCCGACGGCTGCCGCGTGTACGGCCAGGTGTCACCGCGCCCCTTCGACCTGCACGTGAGCTTCGACCAGACGCCCGCGTTCGTGGCCGTCCCCGCGTGGGGGAAGTTCATCGCGTTGCCGACCGCCGACGAGAAGCGGGCGAAGCTCACCGATCCCGAGTGGCGCGCCGCGGCCCGCAAGGACTGGGACCGCGTCGGCGACGGGTTCACCATCTTCCCGGTGTCGCGCCTCGACCGGGTGCGGCTCACCTCGGTGCGCGAGGGCGAGGAGCACTTCCTGGATCGCTCGTTCGCCGACGTGGTCGCGGCGCGCGGCGGTCACCCGTCGGACGTGCTCGCCGACTGGGTGCTCGAGCACGACCTCGCGCCGGGCATGGTGGCGGAGGCGCTGTCGAACAACAACGCCGAGCGGGTGAGCGAGCTCATCAGCGACGCGACCACGGTGGTGGGCGCGAGCGACGCCGGCGCGCACCTCCAGATGATGTGCGGGGCCGGTGACTCCACGCTGCTGCTCACCGAGCACGTGCGGGATCGTGGCGACCTCACGGTGGAGCAGGGCGTCCACCAGATGACCGGCCGCATCGCCGAGGTGTTCGGCATCCGCGACCGCGGCGTGCTCGCACCCGGACTCGCGGGCGACGTGGCGGTGTTCGCGCTCGACGAGCTCGACTACCGACCGGACCGCACCGTGCACGACCTCCCCGGCGGCGCGCCCCGGCTCACCCGCCCGCCGGGCGGGTTCCGCGTCACCGCGGTCGCGGGCGTGGTCACGCAGGAGGACGGCGTCGCCACCGGCGCCCGCCCCGCCGGCCCCCTCGACGCCAACTCCTAGCTCAGGTGTGGTCGAGGACGGCGCGGACCACGTGGCCGGCAGCGGACGGCGGCGATGGCGTCGTCGATCTGGGCGAGGGGCCACACCTGCGAGACCTGCGCGGCGAGGTCGAGTTCGCCGCGGCGGGCGCGGTCGACGATCACCGGGAAGTCGCGCGGGACGTCGACGGTGCCGTTCAGGCTGCCGACCACGCGCCGGTTGCGGAGCAGCGCGTTCACGTCGAGTGATGCGGCAGCACCACGCGGCGGGATGCCGACCAACGCGGTCGTGCCACCAGGGCCGGTGACGGCGAGGGCCGCGGCGATCGCGACCGCTGCCCCGCTGCACTCGACCGCGGCGTCGACGGGCGCATCGGTGACCGCGTGCACCAGGGCGACGAGCTCCTCACTCGTCGCGGTGTGCGGTGCGATCACCACCTCGTCGGCGCCGAAGTGGCGCGCGGACTCGGCCTTCTCCGGGTTGACGTCGACGGCGACGATCCGCGCCGCGTCGAGCAGGCGCGCGGTCTGGATCGCGTTCACGCCGATCCCACCGACGCCGAACACCACCACCGTGTCGCCGCCGCGTACCGGTACCACGTTGGCGACGACGCCGTAGCCGGTCGACACCGCGCACCCGACCAACGCCGCCTCCGGGGCCGCGAGCCCGGCGGCCGGCACCACCTGTGCGGCCCGTACGACGGTGGCACCGGCGAACGACGCCACGTTGGCGTAGGCGCGCACCGGTTCGCCGCGCCACGTGAACGGTGCGACGTTGGGGGCGAAGGCGTCGGTGCACTCCCCGGGCCGTCCGGTCGTGCACGCGCGACACCGGCCGCACGCGACCGCGGCTGCGATCACCACCTCGTCGCCGGGCGCGAGGCCGTCGACGCCGTCGCCCACCGCGTCGACCACTCCCGCGGCTTCGTGTCCGAGCACGACAGGGGGCGGCACCGGGCTGGTGCCGTCGAGCACGTTGAGGTCGCTGTGGCAGATGCCCGACGCCAGGACGCGCACGCGCACCTCGCCTGCGCCAGGGTCGCGCACGAGCAGATCGTCGACGACGGTGAGGTGCTCGCCGTCGAACACCGCGGCGCGCGTGGTCAGCACGCGCGCAGCCTACGTAACCCAGCTAATGCGGGGCGATGCTTGGGCGGGAGCGGGAAGAACGCACTCGTGCGCTCGACGTAGTCGCGATAGCCGGGCCGGCGATCGGCCATGCCCTTCTCGAGCGTCGGCGTGCCCGTCTTGCGCGTGAGCGTCCAGGTCATGAGCGCGGGCGAGAGCACGGTGACCACGCCCTGCCACTGCTGCGCGGCGATGAGCCAGATGCCCCACCACATGGTGGCGTCGCCGAAGTAGTTGGGGTGGCGGGTGAAGTGCCAGAGGCCGCGGTCCATCACCTCACCCCGGTTCGCCGGGTTGCCGCGGAACCGGGCGAGCTGCCAGTCACCCACGCTCTCGAAGACGAACCCGACGGCCCACACCACCACGCCGAGCACGAACAGGGCGCCGGGTTCGCTGGTCTCGAACATGGCCACCATGACCGTCAGCGACACGAACCAGATGGCCACCGCTTGGGTGAGGTAGATCCCGAGCGCACGCCGGGCGGGGTCGGCGTGACCCTCGAGCATCTCGGCGTAGCGGGGGTCTTCGCCCTTCCCGCGGCTGCGCCAGCCGATGTAGACGGCCAGCCGTCCCGCTCCCATGGTCACCAGCAGGGCGACGACGAGGCGACGGGTGTCGTCGCCGTGGTCCGCCGACATGGCGTATGCGATCCACGCCACGAGCACGAAGCCGAGGCCCCACGCCACGTCGATCACGTTGAACCGTCCGACCGCGCGGCCCACGAACCACGTGGCCAGGATCAGCGCCAGCACCGCGACTGCGCATACGCCGACCGTGACGAAGAACTCGCCGGTGGCGAACCCGCTCACTGCTCACGCGTGGGGCTTGCGCAGGAGGATCTGGTCGACACCCATGCGTCGCTCCTCGAACGCGAGTCCCCCACCCACGAGGTAGAGCCGCCACACCCGTGCCACCTCTTCACCCACGAGCGCGACGACCTCGTGCCACCGCGCCTCGAGGGTCGCCAACCACGCCTCGCCGGTGCGCACGTAAGTACTCGCGCAGTGCCTGCACGCCACGCACCTCGAAGCCACCGCCCTCGAGCAGTCCGATGGTCTCGCCGAGCGGTCGCATGTGCATGTCGGGGGCGATGTAGGCCTCGATGAACGGACCACCACCGGGCGAGTCACCCGCGGCACGCGACATCTGCTGCACGAGGAACGGCGCGCCCGGCGCGAGCGCGCGGAACACCGTCGCCACGAACGTCGGGTACTGCTCGTCGCCGACGTGCTCGCCCATCTCCAGCGACGCCGCGACGTCGAATCCGTCGTCGTGCGAGATCGCGGTAGTCGAGCAGGCGGAAGTCGACGAGATCGCTCACACCGAGGTCGGCGGCGCGCTTGCGGGCGAAGTCGAGCTGCTCGCGCGAGAGCGTGATGCCGGTCACGTGCACGCCATGGTGGTTCGCGGCGTGGATGCTCAGGGAGCCCCAGCCGCACCCGACGTCGAGCATGCGCATGCCCGGCTGCAGTTCGAGCTTGGTGCACACCAGCTCGAACTTGGCCTGTTGCGCGTCGGCCAGCGACATGTCGTCGCGCGCGTAGTAGGCCGACGAGTACGCCATCGACTCGTCGAGCACGAGCGCGTAGAAGTCGTTCGACAGGTCGTAGTGGTGGGCGATGACGGCACGGTCGCGTGCGCGGCTGTGCAGGCGACCGTGGATGCGCGCTTCCGACGCCGGCGGCTTCGGCGGTGGCCCGAACACGCCGAGGCGGGCGGCGGCACCGATCGCCTCGACCCGATCCCGCGCGCCCACGTGCACCCCACGACCTCGCTCGCGGGCGAACGCCCACACCCGGCGGAGGCCGTCGGCGAGGTCGCCGTCGACGTCGAGGTCGCCGGTGACGTACGCCCGGGCCAGGCCGAGCTCGTCAGGGCGCCAGAGCAGGCGGCGCAGGGCCCTCCGGTTGCGGAGCACCACGACGGGACCATCCTGCGGACCGGCCTGGCTGCCGTCCCACGCCCGCAACCCGACGGGGAGGTCGTCGCCCACCAGCCGCCGGACGGTGGCCGCGAGCACGGGGGCGACGGGCGGCATCGCCGTTCGGGCACGGAGCCGGCTCACGAGCCCGACAGCACGATCTGCACGACGTCGAGGTACCCGGTGGCGAAGCCGGCCTCGCAGTAGGCGAGGTAGAAGTCCCACATGCGGCGGAACGTGGCGTCGAACCCGAGGGCGTCGACCTCGCGTGCGTGCGCGTCGAAGCGCTCCCGCCAGGCGCGCAGGGTGCGCGCGTAGTCGGCGCCGAACGCGTCGACCGCGTCCACCTGCAGCCCGGTGTGCTCGCGCACGATCTCCTCGATGGCGCGGAGCGACGGGAGCGCGCCACCGGGGAAGATGTACTTGCTGATCCACGTGTACTGGTCGAGCGTCGCCAGCATCCGCTCGTGCTCCAGCACGATCGCCTGCACGCCCACCTTGCCGCCCGGCGCGAGCGCACGGTCGATCGTGCGGAAGTAGGTCGCCCAGTACTCGGCGCCGACCGCCTCGATCATCTCCACGCTCACGATGGCGTCGTACCGACCTTCGACGTCGCGGTAGTCGCGCAGTTGCACGTCGACGCGACCGTCGACGCCGGCGCGTCGCCGCGCGCTCGCGCGCGACGAGGGCCTGTTCCTCCGACAGCGTGAGCGTCGTGACGGTCGCGCCGCGCTGCGCGGCGCGCACCGCCAGCGTCCCCCAGCCCGTACCGATCTCGAGCACCCGGCTGCCGAGGCCCACGCCGGTGGCGTCGAGCAGGGTGTCGACCTTGCGCCGCTGCGCGTCGGCCAATGACTCGTCCGGTGCACCGAAGCGCGCGCGACGAGTAGGTCATGGTCTCGTCGAGGAAGAGCGCGAAGAGCTCGTTCGACAGGTCGTAGTGCCGGCGGATGTTGGCGCGTGCACCGGTGCGGGTGTTGCGCTCGCCCCTCGGCTGGTGCCGCACGTAGTAGTGCCGGAGCCGCTGCATCCACGCGGGCACGAGCCGGTCCATGCGCGCCGCGAACGGCGTGAGCACCGCGGCAGGCTCCTCGGCGTCCCAGTCGCCGGCCATGAACGCCTCGCCGAACCCGATGAGCCCGTCGCTGCCGAGACGGCGGAAGAAGTCGTCGCTGCGCACGCGCATGAGCGGTGCGTCGGGACCGCCCGCGCCGATCACGCGTCCGTCGGGCAGCTCGACCCGCACCGCGAGGCTCGGCACGACGCGGTGGAACAGCGTGCGCGCGATCGCGGTGTGCACGGGTTTGTGGAGCGGTGCGGGGCGCAAGGCGTGCCATGCGCCCTGCGGCGACGCGAACGAAGACGACGTGGAACGGACGTTGGCGCTCGTCATGTCACTCCCTCCTGCACGGGCGCGACCGGTCTCGGCACGACAGGGAGATGTTTCAACCAGAGGCGTACCCCTTGCAAGCGGATCAGCCCCATGACCCGCCGTCCCGCGGCCGGATGGCGCAGCGAGCCGGCGAGGAACGACGGCGCCGCCGCGTCGGGCCGTCCCTCCACCGAGGCCCGGAACACCACGTGGTCGCCCCGGGTGAGGGTGATGGCGACCCGCAACTCGTCCTGGATGGTGGGGTCGGTGAAGGTCATCTCGTAGCGGCCGTCGACGGCGAAGAACGGCGACACGTAGAACGCCTTGTCGGCGCCGGCGTGACCGTGTGCGTCGGGGCGCAGCAGGTAGCAGTGACGCTCGCCGTAGGTGTTGTGCACCTCGGCGACGACGCACGCGAGCGCACCGGTGCGGTCGTGGCACCAGAACACGCTCAGCGGGTTGAACGCGTGGCCGAGCGAGCGTGGCGTCGCGAGCATCAGCACACGTCCTCCGTCGAGGTGCACGCCCTCGGCGGCGAGGTACGCGTCGACGTTGGCGCGGATGGACACCGCGGGATCGCCGAGGTGGTCACGCGCGTCGAAGCGAGCCAACCATCGCAGCGGTCGCGGGAGCGCCGGAACGTCGTCGAGGTCGACCAACCAGGTCGCGTGCCGGTACGCGAAGCCGTGCTGCACCCGCTCGGTGCGTCCGTGCGCGACGCGCGTGTCGTAGAGGCGCGGCCTCACCACTCCACCCCGAGTGCGGCGGCCGCGTTCACGCCGGAGAGACAGCCGTCCTCGTGGAAGCCCCACCCGTGGTAGGCGCCGGCGAACGCGAGACGGTCGTTGCTCAATCCCGGCAGCGACGACTGGGCCGCGACCGATGCCGCGGTGTACACGGGGTGCGTGTAGCTCATGCGGGCGAGCACCTTGGCCTCGTCGACGCGTCCACCAGGGTTGAGGGTGACGACGTGGTCGCGGGACTCGGCCAGGCGCTGTAGCCGGTTCATGTCGTAGCTGACGTGCACCTCGTCGGCCGCGGACGCGCAGTCGTCGAGCAGGTAGTTCCACGACGCCCGCGCCCGCGCGTGCGTCGGGAGCACGGAGCCGTCGGTGTGCATGACCGTCTCGTTGACCGACGACGAGAACGCGCCGAGCGTCGCCCGTTCCGCCGCGGTCGGCTCGACCAGCAGCCGGAGCGCATCGTCGGCGTGCGTGGCGACGACGGCGGCGTCGAAGGCCCGGAGGTCGTCGGCGTCGTCCCGGATCTCGATCCCCGTGGCGGTCCGGCGCACGTGCCGCACCGGCGTCGACAGCTCGGTGGCGGTCAGCTCCTTGGCGGCACGCTCGACGTAGCTGCGGGAACCGCCCACCACGGTCCGCCACGACGGCGAGCCGCTGACGCTCAACGCACCGTGGTGGTCGAGGAAGGTGAAGAGCGAGCGCGCCGGGTAGAGCAGCGCGGTGCGCGGCGCGCACGACCACACGCACGACACCAGCGGCACCATGAAGTGCCGACGAAAGTACGGCGTGTACCCGCCCGCGGCGAGGAAGTCGCCCAGGGTGAGCGGGCTCTCCTCACCCTGCACGATCTGGTCGTCGTCGCCGTCGAGCAGGCGCCGCGCGGCGCGGTGGAAGCGCTTCACCTCCACCAGCATGCGGAGGAACCGCGGGTTGGCGGCGTTGGCCGCCTGGGCGAAGATCCCGCCGAAGCCCTTGGCGCCCGCGTACTCGAGCCCGCAGCCGTCGCACCGCACCGACATGCTCATGTCGGTCGGTTGCGTCTGCACACCGAGCTCGCCGAAGAGGCGCAGCAGGTTGGGGTACGTGCTCAGGTTGTGCACGATGAACCCGCTGTCGATCGGGAGCACGCGCCCGTCGGGGGTCACGACGTCGTGGGTGTGCGCGTGTCCGCCGAGGCGCGGCTCCGCCTCGTAGAGCGTGACGTCGCACTCCCGTTGCAGCACGTACGCGGCGGTGAGCCCGGCGACGCCCGCGCCCACGACCGCGACCCGACGACGCGGTGTCATGCCCCGTGCTCCACGACGCAGTTGCGGCATCCCGCGGCGTGCGCGAGCTCCAGCGGGCGTTCGAACGGCGCGTCGTCGGCGATCGCGGCAACGAACGCGGCAGTCATGCGCTGCCACGTGGACGCGCGCAGCAGCATGCCGTGCCCGCTCCACGGCACGTGCAGGCACACCGCACGCCGCGAGACTGGCGCCGCCAGCTCCACGAAGCGCGCCGACGCACGCGGGCTGGTCGTGCGATCGCGGGTGCCGTGCAGCACGACCACGTCGCGGCCGGCGAGCTGGTCAACCGGCTCGGTTCCCGGCAGCCACGGCGCCAGCGCGACGACCCCACGGACGGTGGGGTGACCCGCCGACCGCAGCGCGGCCCGTCCGCCCATCGAGTGACCGACCAGCACCGTGGGCACGCCGCCGTAGCGCTCGTCGAGCGCGGCGAGCGCGAAGGCGACGTCGGCGAGGGCGTCGTCGCCGGTGCCGTTCCACCCGCGAATCCGGTAGCGGAGCTGCGCCACCGCGAGGTCGTCACCGAGGGCGGCGAGGTCGCGGGCGAAGGGCTGCATCCGCCGGACGGTCAGCTGCCCGGCATCGACCGCGTCCTGGCTCTTGGCCTTCCCCCCGTGGAGGACGAGCACCGCCACGCGCGGCACCGTCTCCCGCTCGGGGAGCTCGACGTACGGTGCGGGCACGGCCCTGTCACCCACCCTCTCGTGCTGTGTCGACAGAACCACGTCGCGGCACCTCACCCGCACGCCCCCGGGTCGACGGACCCGGGTGTCGGCGCATCATCCGGCTGTACCCCCCGTGTTCGCCGCGGAACCGCGTCTGGATGGCCCGCCGCGGTGGCAGGCGGGGTTGTCGTCGAGTCGAGGACCGGCCTGTCCCTGCGCTGACCCCGCTCCGACCGGAGGAGGCCTCGCGGCATGCTGCTACCATGCGCTCCCTCAGGTGAGCGAGCCCCCATCGTCTAGTGGCCTAGGACGCCGCCCTTTCAAGGCGGTAACGGGGATTCGAACTCCCCTGGGGGCACCCAAGGTCCTGTGGTGCAGTTTGGAGTGCACGCCGCCCTGTCAAGGCGGAGGCCGCGGGTTCAAATCCCGTCAGGACCGCTGGAGACCGGCGTTGCGGCGTCGGTGCTCCGCGAGGCCGGGTAGCTCAGTCGGCAGAGCACGCGCCTGAAAAGCGCGGGGTCACCGGATCGACGCCGGTCCCGGCCACACCGCACGCACGCCCTGGTCCGAGCCCCGCTCGGCCAGGGCGTCGTCGCGTCAGACGGTGCACCGCGCCCGCCCGGGAACCGCGTCGAACGCGGCCTCCGTGGGTCAGTCGAGCTCGTTGGCCTCGTCGGTCTGCTCGAGGAACTTGCGGATCTCCGACGCCTTGAACCGGCGGTGACCGCCGAGCGTGCGGATGGCGGAGATCTTGCCGGCGCGCGCCCAGCGCGTGACCGTCTTCGGGTTCACGCGGAACATCGCGGCGACTTCTGACGGTGTGAGCAGCTGCTCGGGCTCAGGAGCGGGGTTCTGGGGCATTGGGTCCTCGCAGTCGTTCGGATCCTCACCGGGGGGCTCGGGAGGAATCGGTCCCGTATGCCCAGAGTAGCAGCTTCCGTGCACATTCTGCCCGGACGTACAGCTCCCGGAATCATTTGCGGGTGATACTTACCCGACCGCGGCCTTCTGACACCTCTCCGACGATCCAGGCTTCCTGGCCCGCCGCGCGCACTGCGTCGAGGGTATCGAAGCGGTCTTGGGCAGCGACCACTGCGACCATCCCCAGACCCAGGTTGAAGACATGGGCCATCTCGTCGTCGGCGACGTCGCCGGCGGCTTGGATCTCGGCGAAGATCCGCGGTTCGTCCCAGTCGCCACGCTCGAGAACAACGTCGCAGTTCGTCGGAAGGATTCGCGCCAGGTTGTCGGGCAGGCCGCCGCCCGTGATGTGGGCGAACGCGTGCACGTCGACGCGCTCGCGCAGCTTCCGCATCGCGGGGGCGTAGATGACGCTGGGCCGGATCAACTCGTCGGCGAGCGAGTGGTGCGCGCCGGCCCAGGCCGGGTCGTCGAGGCGGCGCCCGGCGCGATCGAGGAGCGCCCGGCGGGCCAGCGAGTACCCGTTGCAGCGCAGCCCGGGGCTGGCGAAGCCGACGACCACGTCGCCCGGCTTGACCCCGCCCGGCAGCACGCGACCGCGCTCGACCACGCCCACCGCGAAGCCGACGAGATCGAACTCCCCCGGCTCCATGAGGTCGGGATGCTCCGACATCTCGCCGCCGAGGAGCGCGCACCCGGCCTGCACGCAGCCGTGCGCGACGCCGCCCACGATGTCGTCGACGATCTCGGGGACGAGCTTGCCGATCGAGATGTAGTCGAGGAAGAAGAGCGGTTCGGCGCCCTGCACCGCGATGTCGTCGACCGACATCGCGACCAGGTCGATGCCGATGGTGTCGTAGCGACCGGTGATGCGGGCGATCATCGACTTGGTGCCGACGCCATCGGTCGACGACACGAGCAGGGGATGGTCGAAGCGCTTGGCGTCGAACTCGAACAGCCCGCCGAAGCCACCGATGTCGCCGACGACCTCGGGGCGGAAGGTGGAGCGCACGTGCGCCTTGATCAATTCGACCGCACGCTCACCGGCGGCGATGTCGACGCCCGCGCCCGCGTAGGTGAGCGGCGTGGCGTCGTTGTTCTCCTCGCTAGGCGTCATCGAGCCGCCACGGCGGTGCCGTCGGAGTGTCGTCCTCGAGCGCGAGCTTCGAATCGTCGAGCGGCACCGGCACCGGGTAGTTGCCCGACAGGCACGCGGTGCAGAAGGAGTCGGACGACGCGCCGGTCGCGGCGGTGAGGCGATCGAGCTCGAGGTAGGCGAGCGAGTCGACGCCGAGGTAATCGCGGATCTCGCCCACCGACATGTCGGCGGCGAGCAGATCGGAACGGCTCCCGGTGTCCATGCCGTAGAAGCACGGCCACTTGTAGGGCGGTGAGGAGACGCGGAAGTGCACCTCCGCCGCGCCCGCCTCGCGCAGCATCTGCACGACCTGGCGGGTGGTGGTGCCCCGCACGATGGAGTCGTCGACGACGACGAGCTTCTTGCCGCGGATGTTCTCGGGCAGGGGGTTGAGCTTCAGCCGCACGCCCTGGCCGCGCTGCTTCTGGCTGGGCTGGATGAACGTGCGGCCGACGTAGCGGTTCTTGACCAGGCCGTCGCCGTACGGGATGCCCGACGCGGCGCGCGTACCCCTGCGCGGCGGGGATGCCCGACTCCGGGACCGGCATCACCATGTCGGCGTCGACCGACGCCTGGCGGGCGAGCTCCTCTCCCATCCGCTGACGCGCCGCGTGCACGCTCTTGCCGTAGAGGTTCGTGTCGGGCCGCGCGAAGTAGACGAACTCGAACAGGCAGAGCTTCGGGTCGGCCTCGGCGAAGCGGAGGTTGTCGTGCAGACCCGACGCGTCGATCACGATCATCTCGCCCGGTTCGACTTCGCGCACGAAGTGCGCGCCCACGATGTCGAGCGCGGCGGTCTCGCTGGCCAGCACCCAACCACCTTCGATGCGACCGAGCACCAGCGGCCAGAAGCCGTGGCGGTCGCGCACGCCGATCAGGTGCGCCTCGTCCATCATCACGAACGAGAAGCCACCCTCGAGCTGAGGGAGGACGTGACGCAGCGCCTGTTCGAGGTCGCGGCCGTCGGAGCGCGTCTGCGCGTCGTAGTCGTGCGCGAGGAGCTCGGCGACGAGCGCGGAGTCGGTGGTGGAGTCGAGGCCCGCGGTGGAGTCGGCGGGGGCGAGACCGGGGAGCATGCCGAGCTGCTCGGCGAGCTCGAGCGTGTTGGTGAGGTTGCCGTTGTGCCCGAGCGCGAAGCCGGCGTCGCCCACCGAGCGGTAGACCGGCTGCGCGTTGCGCCAGCTGCTCGACCCGGTGGTGCTGTAGCGCACGTGACCGATGGCCAGGTGGCCCTCGAGCGGGGCGATGCGACGCTCGTCGAACACCTGGGTGACGAGGCCCATGTCCTTCGACACGGTGATGGTCTGGCCGTCGCTCACCGCGATGCCGGCCGACTCCTGGCCGCGGTGCTGCAAGGCGTAGAGCCCCAGGTAGGTGAGGTGGGCGACGTCCTGACCGGGCGCGTACACGCCGAACACGCCGCAGGCGTGGCCGATCGAGGCGTCGTTCACAGCCCGGTCCACGCCGTCATTCTCCCATACACAGGGTGGTCAACCCCGACCCCGGCCGCTTCCTTCCGAACATCTCGAAGTTGACCGTCACCTGCGTACGTCAACCTTGAGATGTTCGCTCGGGGTGGAGGGCGTTGGGGAGGGCGTCGCGCCAGGCATGGGTGGCGTCGGCGAGGGAGACGTCGAACGCACCGGTCGCGGTCAGGCGGTCACCCGTCGCGAGACCGAGGCGTTGGGCGGGGACGTTGGCCGTGCGCGCCCGTTCGACCAGGGCATCGGCCGCGGCGGGATCGACGGCGACCACGACGCGCGACGCCGATTCGGAGAACCAGGCGAGCGCGGGGAGCAGTTCCGTCGTCAGCGACACGTCGAAGCCGGTCGCGCCGGCGACCGCCATCTCGGCCAGCGCGACCGCGAGCCCGCCGTCGGACACGTCGTGCACGCCGCGCACCTCACGCGCGACCACCAGCGCGCGCACGAAGTCGTGCAACGCCGCGGCGATGTCGAGATCGGCGGCCGGAGGCGTTCCGCCGCGGAGACCGTGACCGGTTGCCCACTCGGATCCTCCGAGCTCGGCCTCGGTGTGACCGAGCAGGACGATCGCGTCACCGTCGCGCAGCTCCGGACCCGGCGGCAGCGAGGTGAGCTCGTCGATCAGGCCGACGACGCCGACGACCGGCGTGGGGTCGATGTCGTTCCCGCGCGACTCGTTGTAGAAGCTCACGTTGCCGCCGACCACGGGGATGCCGAGCGCGCGGCACGCGTCGGCCATGCCGTCGACCACCTCGGAGAACTGCCACATCACCTCGGGGTGCTCCGGGTTGCCGAAGTTGAGGCAGTTCACCAGCGCCTTGGGCACCGCACCGACGCACGCGAGGTTGCGCGCCGCCTCGATCACGACGAGGCGCGCACCTTCGTGCGGGTCGAGGGCGCAGAAACGGGCCTTGCCGTCGGTCGTGAGCGCGAGCGCCTTGGACGTGCCCTTCAGTCGCAGCACCGACGCGTCGCCGCCCGGCTTCACGACCGTGTTGAGGAACAGCTGGTGGTCGTACTGGCGGTACACCCACGACTTGTCGGCGATGGTGGGCGCGGCGAGGAGGGCGAGCAACTCGTTCGACACGTCGGTGCCGTCGGGGAAGCGCGGCGCGAGCACGAGCGCGGGATCGTCGGCGTGCACCGCGGCGCGATCGGCCGGCGCAATACGGGGCCGGTCGTACACCGGGCCGTCGCCCAGGCTCTCGACGGGGACGTCGGCCACCAACGGCGCGTCGGAGGACACGACCGGGAGCTCGTCGCCGCGCGGCACCGGCGGGTTCTCGCCCGGCACGCCGATGGCGTCGAACAACCCGTCGTACACGCGGAAGCGCGCGGTGTCGGTGACGCGTCCGATCACCGACGCGCGGATCTCCCACCGACGGCACAGCTCGAGCACCGCGTCGAGGTTCTCGGGCGTGACGATGGCGAGCATCCGCTCCTGGCTCTCCGACGTCATCACCTCGACGCCGTTCATGCCCGGCTCGCGCTTCGGCATGCGCGCGAGGTCGACGTCCATGCCCGCACCGGTCTTGGCCGCGGTCTCCGACGCCGCGCAGGAGATGCCGGCGGCGCCGAGGTCCTGCACGCCCACGGCGAGGCCGGCGTCGAGCAACTCGAGGCACGCCTCGATGAGACGCTTCTCCTCGTAGGGGTCACCGACCTGCACCGACGGCCGCTTGGCGTCGTCGTCCTCGGAGAACCCCGCCGATGCGAGCACGCTGGCGCCGCCGATGCCGTCGCGCCCGGTGGCGGATCCGAGCAGGACCGCCACGTTGTCGACACCCTCGGCCTTCGCCAGCACCAGACGCTCGACGGGCAGCACCCCGAGGCACAGCACGTTGACCAACGGGTTCTCGCGGTAGCAGTCGTCGAACACGACCTCGCCGCCGACGGTGGGGACGCCGACCGCGTTGCCGTAGCCGCTGATGCCGGCCACGACGCCTTCGACGAGGTACCGCGTGCGGGCGTCGTCGAGCGGACCGAACCGGAGCGGATCCATCAACGCGATGGGTCGTGCGCCCATGGAGAAGACGTCGCGGATGATGCCGCCCACGCCCGTCGCCGCGCCCTGGTACGGCTCGACCGCCGAGGGGTGGTTGTGACTCTCGATCCGGATGGCCACTGCGAGGCCGTCGCCGACGTCGATCACCCCGGCACCTTCGCCCGGTCCGACGAGCACCCACGGCGCCTCGCTGGGAAGGCGCTTGAGATGGCGCTTCGACGACTTGTACGAGCAGTGCTCCGACCACATCACCGCGTACATCGCGAGCTCGAGCTCGCTGGGCTCGCGGCCGAGGAGCTCGACGATCGCCGCGAGCTCGTCGTCGGTGAGGCCCAGCTGCCGGTGGAGGGGTTCGCTCATGAGGAGAGCCGCATCGTAGTCAAGCGGCTCTTTTCCGAAAGTTGCCCGCGTCCGAAGCTCTCTTTATGGTCATATACCCGGTCGGGTGATAGAAACGAAAAGGACCGACGCCGCGTCGAGTGAAAACAGGGGTTGATCGAGATGCCCAAGTCCGCAAAACGCACGATGACCGACCAGCACAAGGCGGCCCTCGCCGAAGGCCGCTCGGAAGGTCGGGCGGTGAAGAACTACCTCGAAGCGCTCCAGCAGAACCGCCCCAAGCGGGGCCGCCGGCGCACCCCGGATTCCATCAAGAAGCGCCTCGCCGCCATCGACAGCTCGTACGGCGACGTCTCGGCGCTGCAGCAACTGCAGCTGGCCCAGGAGCGCATGGACCTGCAGCGGGAGCTCGAGACCATGGGCGCAAAGGTCGACCTCTCGGCACTGGAAGCCGACTTCGTGAAGACGGCGTCGAAGTACGCGCAGCGCAAGGGCATCTCGTACGCCGCCTGGCGCGAGCTCGGCGTCCCCGCCGACGTGCTCAAGAAGGCCGGGATCTCCCGCGCTTCGTAGCTATCGGGCAGCGGCCAGCTCGGCCGAGGCCAGGAGCGACCGCAGCAACACCACGCCGTCGGCGCTGCCCAACAGCGCATGCGAGGCGCGCTCGGGGTGGGGCATCAACCCGACGACGTTGCCGGCCTCGTTGCTGATGCCGGCGATGTCGGCGAGGCTGCCGTTGGGGTTCTCGACGTAGCGGACGACGATGCGGTCGTCGTCGTGCAGAGCGCGCAACGTGTCGGGGTCGCACACGTAGTTGCCCTCGAAGTGGTTGATCGGGATCCGAAGGCGCGCGCCGGGCTCGGCCAGGCGGGTGAGGACCGAGCGGGTGCTCACCACCTCGAGCTCCACGGTGTCGCACACGAAGGTGAGCCCGGTGTTCTTCTGGAGGGCGCCGGGCAGCAGCCCCGCTTCGGTGAGCACCTGGAACCCGTTGCAGATGCCGACCACGGGACCGCCGGCCGCAGCGTGCTCGGCGACCGCGCCCATCACCGGTGAGAAGCGGGCGATGGCGCCGGTGCGGAGGTAGTCGCCGTGCGCGAACCCGCCCGGCACCACGACCGCGTCGACGCCGTGCACCGAACGCTCGCCGTGCCAGAGCAGCTGGGGCTCACCGCCGAGCTCCTCGACCGCCCACGCGACGTCGAGCTCGCAGTTGGTGCCGGGGAACACGACGATGCCGACCTTGGCGCTCATGGGGAAGCCGCGACCTCGACCGTGTACCGCTCGATCACGGGGTTGGCCAGCAGCTGCTTGCACATCTGGTCGACCTGGTCACGGGCTTCGGATTCCGACGGCGCGTCGAGCGCGAGGCGGATGGTCTTGGCGATCGACACCTGACTCACGTTGTCGTAGCCGAGGGCGGGGAGCGCGCGCTCCACCGTCGCGCCTTGAGGGTCGAGCACGCCCGGCAGGTGCGTGACGTCGATCCGGACCTCGTACCTCATTCGTCGTCTCCGTACCAGGTGTCGAAGCTGAGCCCGCTCACCTGCTCGTAGGCCTCCACGTAGCGCGCCCGGGTACCCGCGATGACCGACGCCGGCATGTGCGGCACTGGCGGCTGCATGTCCCACCCGATCGACAGGTAGTGGTCGCGCACGTACTGCTTGTCGAACGACGGTGGCGACGTGCCCACGACGTGATCGTCGCTGCTCCAGTAGCGCGACGAGTCGGGCGTCATCATCTCGTCGATCACCACCAGACGACCGTCGACGTCGCCGAACTCGAGCTTGGTGTCGGCGAGGATGAGCCCGTGGGTGGCAGCCAGCTCGGCGCCGAACGAGTAGATCGCGAGCGTGAGGTCGCGCAGCTCCTCGTAGCGCTCGTCACCCACCAACGCGGCGGCGTCGACGTCGGCCAACGGGAGGTCGTGCCCCTCGTCGGCCTTGGTGGTGGGGGTGAAGATGGGCTCGGGCAACCGCTCGGCCTGTCGCAACCCGGCCGGGAGCGCACGCCCCATGACCGTGCCCGTCTCCTGGTAGTCGGACCACGCCGAGCCGAACAGGTAGCCACGCGCGACGCACTCCAGCCGCACCGGTCGCGCCGCGCGCACGAGCATCGCCCGGCCGGCGATGTCGGGTCCGGCGGTCTCGGGGAAGTCGGTGGGGTCGGACGACACCAGGTGGTTGGGCGCGAGGTGCGCGGTCTGCTCGAACCAGAACGTCGACAGCGCGGTGAGCACCCGGCCCTTGTCGGGGATGAGGTCGGGGAGCACGACGTCGAACACCGACACGCGGTCGGACGCCACCACCAACATGCGGTCGTGGTCGACCTCGTAGAGCTCACGCACCTTGCCGGTGTAGTGGTGCGGGAGCGAGAGTTTGTTCATCTCTTCCCGCTCTCCGTGCTTCGCACGGGGCCGCTCAGGCCACGCTCGCTGCTCCGCGGGATACCCGCTCCGCGACGCTCGCTCACGCCGCGGGTACCGGGGGGAGCGAATCAAGGGCGGTGAAGGTGCGGTCGACGTTGGCGAGGGCCGCGGAGAGGTCGAAGCACGCGGCGAGGCGTTCGTCGCCGAGCGCGCCCACGACGTCGGCGTCGTCGCGCAGCACGTCGAGGAACGGGCGGCGCGACTCCCACGTGGTCATCGCGTTGCGCTGCACGGCGCGGTAGGCGTCGTCGCGCGTCATGCCCGATTCGACCAGTGCGAGGAGCACCGGCTGGCTGAACACCAGCCCGTACGACGCGTCGAGGTTCTCCTGCATGCGCTCGGGGTAGACGCGCATGCCCTCGACGATGGCGCGGAACTTCACCAGCACGTAGTACGCGAGTTGCAGCGAGTCGGGGAGGATGATGCGCTCCACCGACGAGTGCGAGATGTCGCGCTCGTGCCACAGGGCGACGTTCTCGAGGCCGGCCTGCAGGTTGCCCCGCAGCACCCGCGCCAGGCCGCTGAGCTGCTCGGCCTTCACGGGGTTGCGCTTGTGCGGCATCGCGCTCGAGCCCTTCTGCGCGCCGGCGCGGAACGACTCCTCGACCTCGCGCACCTCGGTGCGCTGCAGGTGGCGGATCTCGGTGGCGAACGTCTCGATGGTGGCACCCACCGACGCGCACACGTACAGGAGCTCGGCGTGGCGGTCGCGCGCGATCACCTGCGTCGCGGGCACCGGCGTGAGGCCGAGCGCCTCGCACACGTAGGCCTCGACCGCGGGGTCGATGTTGGAGTAGGTGCCGACCGCGCCGGAGAGCTTGCCGACGGCGATGGCGCGGCGGGCCCGGACCAGCCGCTCGCGGTCGCGGTGCACCTGCATCGCCCAGAGCGCGAGCTTGGCGCCGAAGGTGGTGGGCTCGGCGTGCACGCCGTGGGTGCGCCCGGCCATGGCGACGTCGCGGTGGGCGTGGGCCTGGGCGGTGATGGCGTCCTGGAGGACGGCCGCGGCCTCGATCACCAGGTCGACGGCCTGCACGAGGATCACCGAGAGGGCGGTGTCGACGACGTCGCTGGAGGTGAGGCCGTAGTGCAGCCAGGACCCGGCCGGGGCCCCGATGCGCTCCTGGACCACGTCGACGAAGGCGGCGACGTCGTGCTCGGTGGTGCGTTCCCGCTCGAGGATGGCCTCGACGGTGAAATCGGCCCGTTCCCGCACCGCGAGTGCGTCGGGGGCAGGGACGACGCCCAGCTTGGCCCAGGCCTCGGTGGCCAGGATCTCGACCTCCAGCCAGGCCCGAAACCGTGCCTCGTCGGTGAACAGGGCGGCGATCTCAGGCAGTGCGTAGCGCTCTATCAAGGGGGCCCTTCCTCCTGCCGAACACTCTACGAGCCGGAAACGGTGGTGGACGGGTCCCCGACGGACCCGTGCCACGGTGATCGGGGCGATCCCAGACGGGGCCGAGGAGGTCGATCGGGGGTGATGAACTGCACGAAGCACTGGAACGAGCACGCCGTCGCGACCTGCGAGGAGTGCGGCCAGAACTGGTGCGCGGTGTGCCTGGTTCCTCCTCCGAAGGACGGGGGGCCACTGCGGTGCATCCCCTGCTCGCTGGTCATCGCCGGGGTGCGGACGCGGCGTCGCGTTCGCTGACTCTCTGACGTCCCGGCGCCGGCCACCGCCAGGGTCGCCGCCCGTTCCCCACCCGCCCGCCGCCGCCTTCGGCGACGAACGGGCGTCAACCCCGTCGGCGTCCGTCGCCTGGTGGTCACGAGTTGCGGCGTTGCGCCGCGGCCGCAGCGGCGGCGATGTCCTTGCGGTAGCGCATGCCCTTGAAATTGATGACGGAGGCGGCTTCGTAGGCGCGGGTGCGGGCTACTTCGAGGTCGGGGCCGGTGGCGATGACGTTGAGGACGCGGCCGCCGGCGGTGCGCAGCGTGCCTTGGTCGTCGCGGGCGGTGCCGGCGTGGAAGACGGTGACGCTGTTGACGGCGGTGGCGACGTCGATGCCGGTGATGGGATCGCCGGTGCGCGGAGAGGCGGGGTAGCCGTCGGCGGTGAGAGCGACGGTGACGCAGGAGTGGTCGGAGAAGGAGACCGCGAGCTTGTCGCCTGACGCGGCTGCGTGGAGGAGCTCGGCGACGTCGGTGGTGACGAGGGGCAGGACGACCTGGGTCTCGGGGTCGCCGAAGCGGACGTTGTACTCGATGACCTTGGGGCCCTCGGCGGTGAGCATCATCCCGGCGTACAGCACGCCGCGGTAGTCGGCGTCGTGGTCGGCGAGCCAGCGCAGGGTGGGGCGCACCGCGCGATCCATCACGTCGTCGACGATCGCGTCGGTGACGATCGGGACGGGCGAGTACGCACCCATGCCTCCGGTGTTGGGGCCGAGGTCGCCGTCGAGCGCGCGCTTGAAGTCCTGCGTGGGTACGAGCGGCACCGCGGCGTCGGGATCGCCGTTGCACACGACGAGCAGCGTCAGCTCGGGACCGGTGAGGCCCTCTTCCACCACGAGGTTGCGGCCGGCGTCACCGAACGCCTCGCCCGACAAGTACGCGCGCACCGCGTCGCGCGCCTCGGCGAGCGACCCGGTGACGACCACGCCCTTGCCCGCGGCGAGCCCGTCGGTCTTGACCACGTAGGGCGGTGCGAACTCCTCGAGGAACGCAGACGCGGCGGCTTCGTCGCCGGCGCCGAAGCTGCGGTGACGCGCGGTGGGAACTCCTGCCTCGGTCAGCACCTGCTTCATCCACGCCTTCGAGCCCTCGAGGCGCGCGCCCGCGACGCCGGGGCCGAAGCACTCCCGGCCCCGTGCGCGCACGGCGTCGGCGACGCCGGCGACCAGCGGACCCTCGGGACCGACGACCACGAGGTCGGCGGCGAGGTCGTCGGCGAGCTGTGCGACGAGCGCCGGGTCGGAGGGATCGATCGGGAAGCAGAGCGCGGTCTCGGCGATGCCCGGGTTGCCGGGCGCCGCGAACACCTCGGGCGACGACGGCGATCGCTGCAACGCCCACACGAGCGCGTGCTCGCGACCTCCCGACCCGACGACGAGAACGCGCACGTCAGGCGGCTCGGGGGAGCACGACCGTCTGCGCGCGGTCGGGGCCGACACCGACGAAGCTGATCGGTACGCCCACCGATTCCTCGATGAAGCGCAGGTAGTCGCGCGCCGCGGCGGGGAAGTCGTCGACCTGCGCGCAGGTGTCGATGTCGCTGTTCCAACCGGGCAGCGTCTCGTAGACGGGCTTCACCTTGTGCAACACCGACTGGTGGTAGGGCACGTGGTCGTAGCGCGTGCCGTCGTCGCCTTCGTAGGCGACGCAGACCTTGAGCTCGGAGAAGGGCGCGAGCACGTCGAGCTTGGTGATGGCGATCTCGCTGCACGAGTTGAGCGCCACCGCGTGCTTCAGCATCACGAGGTCGAGCCATCCGGGACGGCGCCGACGCCCGGTGTTGGTACCGAACTCGTGGCCGCGCGACACCAGCTCGTCGCCGACCGGATCGCCGTCGAACAGCTCGGTGGGGAACGGTCCGCTCCCGACGCGCGTGACGTACGCCTTCGCCACGCCGATCACGCGGTCGATGGCGCGGGGCCCCACGCCGGCGCCGGTGCACACACCGCCCGCGATCGGGTTCGACGAGGTGACGAACGGATAGGTGCCGTGGTCGAGGTCGAGGTAGGTGGCCTGCGCGCCCTCGAAGAGCACGGGTCGGCCGGCGTCGAGCGCCTGGTGCACCAGGTGCACGGTGTCGTCGATCATCGGCTCCAGGCGCGGCACCATCGCCAGGTACTGCTCGCAGATCTCGTCGGCGTCGAGCGGCAGCCGGTTGTAGACCTTCGCCAGCACGCCGTTCTTCTCGCGCAGCGCGAGGTCGAGCTTCTGGCGGAAGATCTTGGCGTCGAGCAGGTCCTGCACGCGCAGGCCGACGCGCAGCGCCTTGTCGGCGTAGGCGGGACCGATGCCACGCTTGGTGGTGCCGAGCTTGTTCTTGCCCAGGAACCGCTCGGTGACGCGGTCGAGCTCCTGGTGGTACGGCATGATCAGGTGCGCGTTGCCCGAGAGCTTCACCCGAGACGTGTCGACACCCTTGCCCTCGAGCATGTCGAGCTCGTCGATGAGGACGGCCGGGTCGACGACGACGCCGTTGCCGATGATGGCGGTGACGTGCGGGTAGAGCACGCCGCTCGGCACGAGCTGCAGCGCGAAGACCTCGTCGCCCACGACGATGCGGTGGCCCGCGTTGTGACCACCCTGGTAGCGCACGACGAGATCGCTCTCCTGCGCCAGGTAGTCGGTGAAGCGGCCCTTGCCCTCGTCACCCCACTGGGTGCCGACGATCACCGTCCCAGACACGCCAGCCCCCCACGTAACGCAACCAATTCAGGTGTCACGTTGACGAGAGATTAGTCGACCGTCCCCCCGAACATCTCGGAGTTGGGTGTGGCATCGCACACCGGAGTCCGAGATGTTCGGAGGGTCAGTGTGCGGCTTACTCGACGGTGACGGGTCGCTGACTGCTGAAGGTCAGGGCGCCGTCGGCGGTGGCGTCGACGACCACGATGTCGCCGTCGGCGAACTCGCCCTTGAGGAGGGCGAGCGCCACCGGGTCGCTGACCTCGCGCTGGATCACCCGCTTCAGCGGCCGCGCCCCGAAGTCGGGGTCGTAGCCGACCGACGCGATGTGGGCCAGTGCAGCATCGGTGAGCTCGAGACCGAGGTCGCGCTCGGCCAGTCGCCGGCGCAGCTGCTCCACCTGGATCTCGACGATGCGCCCGATGTGCGCCTCGTCCAACCGGTGGAACACGACGATCTCGTCGATGCGGTTGAGGAACTCGGGCTTGAAGTGGTTGCGCACCACGTTCATCACCACCGCCTCGTCGGCCCCGCCGCCGAGGTTGCTGGTCATGATCAGCACGGTGTTGGTGAAGTCGACGGTGCGGCCCTGCCCGTCGGTGAGGCGGCCGTCGTCGAGCAGCTGGAGCAGCACGTTGAACACGTCGGGGTGGGCCTTCTCCACCTCGTCGAGCAGCACGACCGCGTAGGGCCGACGGCGCACCGCTTCGGTGAGCTGACCACCCTCGTCGTAGCCGACGTAGCCAGGAGGCGCGCCGACGAGGCGCGACACCGAGTGCTTCTCCATGTACTCCGACATGTCGATGCGGACCATGGCCTTCTCGTCGTCGAAGAGGAAGTCGGCGAGCGTGCGCGCCAGCTCCGTCTTGCCGACACCGGTGGGCCCGAGGAACAGGAACGAGCCGATGGGCCGGTTGGGGTCGGACAGCCCGGCGCGCGACCGGCGGATGGCGTTGGCCACCGCGCTCACCGCGTCGTCCTGACCGATCACGCGTGCGTGGAGGACCTCCTCCATGCGCACCAGCTTGCTCATCTCGCCTTCCATGAGCCGGCTCACGGGGATGCCGGTCCACTTGGCCACGATCTCGGCGACGTCCTCCTCGTCGACCTCCTCCTTCAGCATCTGCTGCTCGGACTGGAGATCGTTCAGGCGTGCGGTCTTCTGCACGATCTCGTCGTCGAGCTCGCGCATGGTGCCGTAGCGCAGCTGCGCGGCCTGCTCGAGGTTGCCCTCGCGCTCGGCCTTCTCGGCCTCGGTGCGCGCGGTCTCGAGCCGCTCCTTGAGGTCGCGGATCTCGGCGATGGCGTCCTTCTCGTTCTGCCAGTGCGCCACCATCGCGTCGCGGTCCTCGGCCAGGGTGGCCAGCTCCTCCTCGAGCGCGTCGAGGCGCTGCGACGACTTCTCGTCGGTCTCCTTGGCCAGCGCGGCCTTCTCGATCTCGAGCTGGCGGATCCGGCGCTCGACCACGTCGATCTCGAACGGCATCGAGTCGATCTCGATGCGCAGTCGCGACGCGGCCTCGTCGATGAGGTCGATGGCCTTGTCGGGCAGCTGGCGGGACGGGATGTAGCGGTGCGACAACACCGCCGCGGCCACGAGCGCAGCGTCCTGGATGCGCACGCCGTGGTGCACCTCGTAGCGCTCCTTGAGCCCGCGCAGGATGGCGACGGTGTCCTCCACCGACGGCTCGCCCACGTAGACCTGCTGGAAGCGCCGCTCGAGCGCGGGGTCCTTCTCGACGTACTTGCGGTACTCGTCGAGCGTGGTCGCGCCGATCATGCGCAGCTCGCCGCGCGCCAGCATCGGCTTGATCATGTTGCCGGCGTCGACCGCACCCTCCGCGCCACCGGCGCCGACGATCGTGTGCAGCTCGTCGACGAACGAGATGATCTCGCCGTCGCTGTCGGTGATCTCCTTGAGGACGGCCTTCAACCGGTCCTCGAACTCACCGCGGTACTTGGCGCCCGCGACCATCGCGCCGATGTCGAGCGCGATGAGGCGCTTGTTGCGCAGGCCCTCGGGCACGTCGCCCTCGACGATGCGGCGCGCGAGTCCCTCGGCGATGGCGGTCTTGCCCACGCCGGGCTCACCGATGAGGACGGGGTTGTTCTTGGTGCGGCGGGACAGGACCTGGATGACGCGCCGGATCTCCTCGTCGCGCCCGATGACCGGGTCGAGCTTGCCCTTGCGCGCGTCCTCGGTGAGATCGCGCCCGTACTTCTCGAGCGCCTGGTACTGCTCCTCGGGGTTCTCGCTGGTGACGCGGTGGCTGCCGCGCACCTCCTGCAACGCGCCGAGCACCGACTCGTGGGTGACGCCCAGGCTGCGGAGCAGGTCGCCCACGCCACCGGTGACCTCGCTCATGGCGAGCAGCGCGTGCTCGGTGGAGAGGTAGTCGTCGCCCAGGGTCGTGCGCTCGGCGTCGGCGGCTTCGAGCACGCGGTACGCGTCGGGCGCGAGCTGCGCCTGCTGGGCGGTCTCGCCGTAGACCTTGGGGACGCGCGAGAGCAGGTCGTCGACCCGGTCGCGCAGCGTCTTGCTCGAGACGCCGATGCGCTCCAGGACGGGGAGCACCACGCTCTCGGGCTGGCCGACCAGGGCGGCCAGCAGGTGCTCGGACGTGACCTGGCTGTGGTGCAGGTCGCGCGCCAGCGCCTGGGCGGCGCTCAGGGCCTCGCCCGTCTTGCGGGTGAACTTGTTGGGGTCCAGCGGCATGCGTCTACCTCGGAGTGTGGAACAGGTACTCCAAAGTTGACAACGACGCTATCAAGTTTATTCCCACCAGTGACGGACGCGCAGAGGCCCGGCGCCGAAGCGCCGGGCCTCTGAACGACGTTCAGCCTGGAAGGTGGATCAGCCGGTGAACTTCGGCGTGGCGTTGATCGCGACGCCGAGCAGGTTGACGAGCGAGTAGTCGTTCGTCACCGTGACCGCCTCGGTCGCACCCTCGGCCAGCGGGGACCCCGCGGCCGGGTCGTAGGACACCTGCGGCTGCTGGACCACGCTCGGGTTCGTGTAGACGACCGGAGCCTCGGTCACCGAGCAGGTGGAGCCGGGCAGGATGTCGCCGACCACGCCGGCCAGACCGCCGTTGGTGGCGTCGGCCACCGAGAGCGAGCCCGTCGTGCCGTCGCTGCAGCTCACGGCGAAGGTGTAGCCGGCGGAGGGCACCGTGGCACCCTGCGTCCCGGTGACCACCTTCGTCACCTGCACGTTGGCGCCCCGGACCTCGACCGCCCCGGTGTCACAGCCGTGGATCTGCGGACGGGACACGTCGCGCTGGTCGGTGGTCACCGACGTGCCCGCGAGTGCATCGCCGCCACCGCAGTCGGCCGTGGGAATGCGGTCGATCAGCGGGCTCCCCGGCTGCGGGAGCTGGGTCGGAGTCGCGCCCCCGTTGTCACCGAGCGCACCCAGCAGCGGGTCGTTGCTCGCGGCGTGGGAGTCGGTCGAGTCGACGAAGCCGCACGTGTCGGGTGTGCCGTCGTCGGAGTAGTTGTACCCGGCCGAGGACGCCTGGTCCCAGACCTGGCAGTTGACCCCGCCGATCGGGTTGGTGATGGTCGTGCCGAACGAGTTGAGCTCGGTGGCCGTCACGTTGGCCGCGGTCGCGTCATTGTCCGGGGTCGACTGCACGTCGACGCCGGAGGGGTTCATCTCCACGTTCTGGCTCGTGTTCGAGTCGATGGTGTCGTACACGAGGTTGAGCGATTCCTCACGGCCGCTCACGTCGATCGCACCACCGGTGCCCGACGTGTTGCCGGTGACCGTGGAGTTCGTGACGTTCACCGTGAGCTGGCACTCCTCGCACTGACTGCCGGTCGAGAACGCGCCGCCGTACGCGGACGCCTCGTTGTCGCTCACCGTGCTGGCGTTGACGTGCACCGCCGTGGCTTGGTCGGCGTAGAAACCGCCGCCGATGCCGCAGTAGAGGTAGTACTCCTGCGCCTGCGCGTCGGTCGGGAGGACGTTGTCGCAGGTCGCCGAGTTGCCGGAGACGTTGGAGTGGTCGACGACCACCTCACCGGGTTCGGGGGCCACCAACGCGTGCGCTTGCGGGACGCCCTGGTGCAACGACACGGCATTCATCTTGTCCTCGCTGAAGCCGCCCCCGATGAAGCCGCCGCCCTCACCGTCGCAGTCGTAGGAGCAGTGCACCGAGTTGCCGGTCACGGCGGAGTTGACGACCGATGCAGCCGCGTAGGTGTCGAAGCCACCGCCGTACGCACCACAGTTCCAGTCGCAGATGGCGCTGTTGTCGCTGATCGTCGAGCCCGAGACGTCGGCGCCACCCCACGCGAGGAACCCACCGCCCGAGCACCAGCAGTAGCTGCTCCCGGACGTGCCGACGGTGTTGCCGTTGATGGTGGAGTCGGTCACGTGGACGTTGCCCCATGAGAACACGCCCCCGCCGGCTTCGTCGGCGTGGTTGTTCGTGATGGTGGCGCGGGTGAGGGTGACCGTGGTCTCCGAGTAGATCGCGCCGCCGTACGTGTAGTCGCAGTAGCCCGCGGCGTCGACGTCGGTGACGCTCTTGTCGCACGAGCCGTACTGCACCGTGTTGTCAGTGAAGGTCGAGTCGATCACGGTGACCGGGCCGTCGGACTTGATGCCGCCGCCACTGCCGTCGTACTTGTTGCCACCGCTGACGGTCACGTTCTGGAACGTGATCCCACCGATGTCGCGCTGCTTGAAGACGCGGTCCTCGCAGTTCGGGTCCTTGGTGATGGAGAACCCGTGACCGTCGATCACGAGATCGACGTTCGAGTCGCGGACCATCTGGTCGCACTCGCTGCCGTCGATCGTGATGTTCCCGGTCAGGTCGATCAGCTGGGTGTCGTGCTCCTCGAACGCCGCCCGGAGCGACGCGGCACTGCCCACCTGCGTGGCACCGGCGACACCGCCGGTGGTGATGAGCACGACCGGCGTCGCCACGAGTGCGGCGAGCACGAGCGCACGAAGGAACTTCGCGGGGAACTTCATTGATGCCTCCAGAGCCTGACGTAACCGCCGGACGATACACCGGCGGCCCTGACGGTGCGAGGACCAACCTCGCAGTCGCACACTTCCTCACGTTGACTGGGCTCCCCGCTCTGCCGCGGGGAAGGACCGATGGACTGTACATCGACCCCCGGGTCGTGCGCCTTGATGGTCTCCTCTGGCCCGATCAGCCGGTGAACTTCGGGGCCACGTTGGTGACCGCAGCGGCGGCCGGGGCCGGCGGCGGGGTCACGGGCGTGACCGGGGTGACGACGCTCTCGCCGAGCAGGTCGACCAACGAGTAGTCGTTGGTGACCGTGACCGTCGCGTCCTCACCCTCCTCGAGGGTCCCTGTCGGTGACGTGTCGTAGCTCACCTGCGGCTGCCCGCTGACGTCGGGGTCGGTGTAGACGACCGCGTGCTCGGTCACCGTGCACGTGCTCCCCGGATGGATGTCGTCGAGCGTGCCCGACGTCCCTCCGTTGGTCGCGTCGGCGACGCTCAACGTCGCCTGGGACCCGTCGGTGCACTCCACCGTGAACGTGTACCCATCGGCAGGGACCGAGTGGCCCTGCGTGCCCGTGACCACCTTGGTCACGTCGAGGCTCGCGGGCCGTACCTCGACCGCACCGGTGTCACACCCATGGATCTGCGGCCGCGAGACGCCACGCTGGTCGACGTCGACTTCGCACTCCGAGATCGGCTGGATGCGGTCGATCAACGGGCTGTCGAACTGCGGCAGCATCGTCTGGGTCGGACCACCGTTGTCGGCCAGCGCACCCAGCAGCGGATCGTTGCTCGAGTGCTCGCTGTCGGTCGAGTCGTCGAAGTCGCACGAGTGGTCGTCGGAGTAGTTGTAGCCCTCGCTGTTCGTGTTCCCGACCCAGCAGTTCTCCACCGGGATCAGCGCCGCCGTCGACATCTCGTCGGGCGCCTCCTCCGACAACGGGTTGGTCACATCAGTACCGAACGACGTGAGCGAGAACGCCCACACGTTCGCGGCGTAGCACTGGCACTCCGCCTGATGCGCGTCGCCTTCCAGGCTGCTGGGGAAGAGGTGCTCGAGGATGATGTTGGAGTCGATGGTGTCGTTCACCAGTTCCAACGTGTCGGCGTCGCTCGGCACCGAGATCGCCGCCGGGTAGCCGCTCTTGTTACCCGTCACCGTGGAGTTGGTGACCGTCACCGTCGTGCCACACGCGCTCACACAGGTGACGAACGTGCCGACGCCGCCGTTCACCGAGAACGCGCCACCGTCGAACAGGGCGTCGTTCTCGTTGAAGGTGGACGCGGTCACGTCGACGGTGTCGTTCTCGCTGGCGTAGAAGCCGCCACCGCCACCGGCGCACGGGCCGAAGATGCAGCCCGCTTCGTTGGCCGTGAAGGTGCTCTGGTCGACGGTGATCGACCCGGGGTTGACCACCTGCGCGGCCACGCCGTCCGGCAACGCGTCGGCCAGGCCGTCGACGCTCCCGAGGAGCAGCTGGGCGGTGCCACCGAAGAAGCCGCCGCCATCGGCGGTGCAGCCTCCGAGGCATCCGACACCGTTGAGGAGGAAGGTCGAGGTGTCGACCGACACCGCGCCGGAGCTGAAGAAGCCACCGCCCATCGCCCCGCACACCTGGAAGCAGCCGGCGGCGTTGGAACCGTCGTCGGTGCCGTCGCCGAAGGTCGATCCCGACACCGTGGCGCCGCTGGTGGCGAAGAACCCGCCGCCCGCACCCAGGCAGGCAGTGTCACAGCCGGCCCCGTTGGCCACGAAGGTCGAGCCCGTCACCTGGGCGCTCCCCACCGGGGAAGCAACCCCGGTCGCGACCTGGAGCCCGACCGCGAAGCCCCCGCCGGCGCAGGTGCAGTCCTCGGAGCCGACCGCCGTCGCGTGTGCGCCGAGCGTCCCCGGCAGCTGTGACGCCGAGCTCGCGCCCAGCGTGTCGCTCTCGCCGCCGGCCTGGTTGTTGGTGAAGGTGGAGTTGTTCACCACCGCGCCCGACGGCGCGAAGAAGCCGCCGCCGCTGTCGTACGCGTGGTTGCCGGTGAACGTGGAACCGTCGACCTGCGCGCCGGCCTCGGTGTAGAACCCGCCGCCGCTGCTGATCGAAGCACACCCGCTGCTGAAGTACCCGCACTGCGCGTCGTTGTTCTCGAACGTCGTGCTCGTGGAGGTCACGCCGTCACCGCCGAACGCGCCGCCACCGCGGCCGCCGCCACCCGGGAAGTTCCCCTTGGCGACGTTGGCCGAGAAGTGGGAACCGGTCGCGGTGACCGTGTCTTCGGTGTAGACACCGCCACCGTCGCTGTCGGCGGTGTTGTTGGCGATGGTCGAGTCGGTCACGACGATCGCGTAGCCGACGCCGATGATCTGCGCGTTCGGCTGCGCGCCGGTGTCGCCGGCGTTGATGCCGCCGCCGTCGGCCTCGAAGCAGACCTGGGCCTGCGAGTCGGCGTCGGAGCTCGTGGAAACGGGCTGCAAGCAGTTCGAGTGCGCGTCGTTGCCGGAGACGTTGGAGTTGACGACGTTGACCGGGCCGTCGTTCTGCAGGCCACCGCCGTTGCCCTGGGCGTTCCCACCGGTGAAGTAGGTGAGCCCGGTGAGCGTGACCGTCTCGCCCGGGTAGTCGTCGCGCAGCACGCGCTGGTCGGTGCAGCTCTGGGTGATGCCGTACTTGCCCTGCCCGTCGATCGTGATCGCGTGCGGAGGCGAGGCCTGCGAGGTCGTGCGGATCGGCTCGAACGTGGAGCCGCTGCCGCCGCACACGTCGTTCCCGGTCGGGCCGAGGCCGAGGTCGACGTTGCCCGTCAACGTGATGAGGGTGTTGTCACCGATCGCCCACTGCGTGCGCAGCTCCTGACCGTTCGACACCGTCGCGGTGCTCAGCGTGCTCGCATCATCCGCGAACGCCGCCGAGGCGACCGCCGCCGGCACCGACACGATCGCGAACACCGCGCACGCGCCGACCAGACGCGCGAAGAAATGCTTGCCCATCGCTCTGCCCTCTCCGGAGGTCTGCTCGACCGCTCCCAGACGCGGACGAGTGGCGGCATCGTACATCGAAGCGCCCGCCGCGCAACCGGATGGTCGGACCTATCGACGAGGGACGCGCACGACCGCCCGGCTCACGGGGACGAGGTCGCGGCGGTAGCTGCGGTGCACGTCGCGCACCGCGGTCTCGTGGGCCTCGTGGGCGGCAGCCAGCGCGGCGCCGAGGGCGTCGATGCGCTGGTGGAGTCGCTCGGCCTCGGCTTCGAGGTCGAGGATCTTGCGGACCCCGGCCAGGCTCACGCCCTCGTTGGTGAGCTCCTGGATGCGCTGGAGCAGCGCGATGTCGCGGTCGGAGTAGCGCCGGCTCCGGCCCTCGGTGCGGCTGGGCTCGATCAGGCCCTTGCGTTCGTAGATGCGCAGGGTCTGGGGATGGACGCCCGCGAGCTCGGCGGCGACCGAGATGATGTAGAGGGCGCGCTGGTCGTCGGCCATCGCCTACACCCCCAGGTGCTCGCGTGGATTGCCCGGCAGCGCCGCCGCCAGCTGCTCGAGGGCGGACTTGGCGTCGTCGTCGAGCTCCTTGGGCACGAGGACGTCGAAGGTCACGAGGAGCGCACCCGGGTCGCCGGACGTCCGCGGGATGCCGCGGCCGCGCACGCGCACCGTCTTGCCCGTCTGCGTGCCGGGCGGCACCTTCACGGTGACCGGCGAGTCGAGCGTCGGCACCTTGACCTGTGCGCCCAGAGCCGCTTCGGGGAACGTGACCGGCACCTTCACCGTGAGATCCCACTTGCCGCTGCGGGCGAAGATCGGGTGGGGCGCGACGTGCACCACCACGTAGAGGTCGCCGGGAGGCGCGCCGTTGAGCCCGGGCGTGCCCCGGCCCTTCACCCGGATCCGCTGGCCGTCGTCGACACCGGCCGGGATGCGCACCTTGACCGTGCGCGGCCGCACCTCGACGCCACGGCCCTTGCAGTTCTTGCACTTGTCCTTGATCACGCTGCCGCGCCCGCCACACGTGGGACAGACCTCGGAGAACGAGAAGGGGCCCTGGTCGACGGCCACCGACCCCGCGCCGTTGCAGGTGGGGCAGCGCTCGGGGAAGGTGCCGGGCTTGGCGCCGGTGCCGTTGCACACGTGGCAGGGCGCCTCCGACGTGATGTTCACCGACGTGGTGATGCCGTGGACGGCGTCGAGGAAGTCGAGGTGCAGCTCGGTCTCGATGTCCTGACCGCGCTGGGGCCCGACCGGGCCCTGGTTCCGGCCGCGCCGGCCTCGACCCCCACCGCCGAACAGGTTGCCGAAGATCCCACCCAGGTCGCCCAGGTCGCCGAGGTCCTCGACGCGGATGTTCTGGTAGCCGCCACCGCCGGGGCTTCCGAACCCGCCGAAGCCCCCGAACCCGCCGGGACCTCCAGGGCCGACGCCGGACGCGACCATCTCGCGCACCTGGTCGTACTCCTTGCGCTTCTCGGCGTCGCCGAGCACGTCGTGCGCGGCGGAGATCTCCTTGAAGCGCTCCTCGGCGTCCTGGTTGCCGGGGTTGGCGTCGGGGTGGAACTGCTTCGCGAGCTTGCGGTAGGCGCGCGTGATCTCCTTCTCGGACGCGTCGTGCGACACGCCGAGCTCCGCGTAGTAGTCCTTCTCGAACCACTCCCGCTGGGGAGCCATCGCGTCAGCCCGCGCGCGTGACGCGCACCATCGCTGGACGCAGCACGCGGCCCTTGAGGCGATAACCGGTGCGCATGACCTCGCCGACGTGCGGATCGCCGTCGCCGTCGTCCTGCAGCACGGCTTCGTGCTCGTTCGGGTCGAACGCGGCACCGGTGGCGTCGATGCGCTCCAGACCCGACTTCTCCAACACCGACATGAGCTGCGTGCGGATGCCGATCACGCCGTCGCGCACCTTCTCCGCCTCGGGCGAGTCGGGCGCGGCGAGGCTGCCGAGCGCGCCGTCGAACGAGTCGAGGACGGGGAGCAGGTCTTCCACCAGGCGCTCCGTGGCGCGCTCGACCAGCGCGGTCTGCTCGCGCAGCATCCGCTTGCGGTAGTTCTCGAAGTCGGCCTGGACGCGCCGCAGCGTGTCGAGCAGCTCGGCGCGTTCGCCTTCGAGCTGCGACAGGTCGGACTCGACGGCCGCTTCGGCCTCGGCAACGTCTGCCTCGGCCTCCGCGACCTCTCGGTTCAGCTCCGTGTTCGGAGGGAACTCGCTCACGCGGTTTCCTCGCCGGGCTCATCGACGATCTCGGCGTCGGCCACCTCGTCGTCGTCGGCCGCGGTGGCACCCGCGCCCGTGGTCCCGGCAGCCGCGTCGGCTTCGCTCTGGGCCTGCTGCGCGTTGGCGTAGAGCCGCTGCGCGAAGTCCTGGCTGACGGTCACGAGGTTCTCGTGCCCGCGCTTGACCGCCTCGATGTCGGTACCGGCCAAGGCGTCCTTCAACTCCTTGAGCGCGGCCTCCATCTTCTCCTTGTCGTCGGGCTGGACCTTGTCGGCCTGGTCCTTCAGGAGCTTCTCGGTCTGGAACACGAGCGAGTCGGCGTTGTTGCGGACCTCCGCCTCCTCACGACGGACGCGGTCTTCCTCGGCGTGCGCCTCGGCGTCCTTCATCATCCGGTCGATCTCGTCCTTGTTGAGGGCGGTGCCGCCGGTGATGGTCATCTGCTGCTCACGGCCGGTGCCGAGATCCTTGGCCGACACGTGCACGATGCCGTTGGCGTCGATGTCGAACGTGACCTCGACCTGGGGCACGCCACGCGGTGCCGGCGGGATGCCGACGAGCTGGAACGTCCCGAGCAACTTGTTGCGGTACGCCATGTCGCTCTCGCCCTGGAGCACCTTGATCTCCACGCTGGGCTGGTTGTCGTCGGCGGTGGTGAACACCTCCGAGCGCTTGGTGGGGATCGTGGTGTTGCGATCGATGAGCTTGGTCATGATCTGACCCTTGGTCTCGATGCCGAGGGACAGCGGCGTCACGTCGAGGAGCAGGATGTCCTTGACGTCGCCCTTGAGCACGCCGGCCTGCAGCGAGGCGCCGACGGCGACGGCTTCGTCGGGGTTCACGCCCTTGTCGGCGTCCTTGCCCGTGAGCTCCTTCACCATGTCGGCGACCGCGGGCATGCGGGTGGAGCCACCCACGAGGATCACGCGCTCGATGTCGTCCTTGGTGAGGCCGGCGTCGCGGATGGCCTGCTCGAACGGGCCGCGGCACGACTCGAGGAGATCGGCGGTGAGCTCCTGGAACTTCGCCCGGCTGAGCGAGAGATCGAGGTGGAGCGGACCGTCGCTCGTCGCGGTGATGAACGGGAGGTTGATCGTGGTCTCCTGCAACGAGGAGAGCTCGATCTTCGCCTTCTCGGCGGCCTCCTTGAGGCGCTGCACGGCCATCTTGTCGGCCGAGAGGTCGACGCCGTGCGCGTTCTTGAACTCCGAGACCAGCCAGTCCATGACGCGCTGATCCCAGTCGTCGCCACCGAGGTGGGTGTTGCCGGCGGTCGACTTCACCTCGAAGACGCCCTCGCCGAGGTCGAGGATCGACACGTCGAAGGTGCCACCCCCGAGGTCGAACACGAGGATGGTCTGGTCGTTGTCCTTGTCGAGTCCGTAGGCCAGCGCGGCCGCGGTGGGCTCGTTGATGATGCGCAGGACCTCGAGCCCCGCGATCTCACCGGCCTCCTTGGTGGCCTGGCGCTCGGCGTCGCCGAAGTAGGCGGGCACGGTGATGACGGCCTGGGTGACCGAGTCGCCCAGGTAGGCCTCGGCGTCGCGCTTGAGCTTCTGGAGGATGCGGGCCGAGATCTCCTGCGGGTTGTAGGCCTTGCCGTCGATGTCGATCGTCCAGTTGGTGCCCATGTGGCGCTTCACCGAGCGGATCGTGCGATCAGGGTTGGTGATGGCCTGGCGCTTGGCGACCTCGCCGACGAGGACCTCGCCGGTCTTCGAGAACGCGACCACCGACGGGGTCGTACGACCACCCTCGGAATTGGGCGCGACGACGGGTTCGCCGGCCTCGAGGACGGCGACGACGGAGTTGGTGGTGCCGAGGTCGATACCGACGGCCTTGGACATGGGACGTGCCTCCAGGATCAGGGTTGGCTGAGAAAGGGGTGTGCAATGGGTGCCGGGGTACTTCGGCCGCGCGGATGCGGTCCTGAACCCGACTTGAGTGTGACGTTATCAACTTTCATGCGTGTCGTGCTATTCCCGCCCGGCGGAGCGTTGTCGGGGCACACGAGCCCCGGTCGTGGCAGGATGCTCGCCATGGCGCGCAGCGACTCGTTCGTCGACACCCTGGCGACGGTGCCCCTCTTCTCCGCCTGCTCCAAGAAGGAGCTCCAGATGGTGGCGAAGTCTGCCGACCGGGTCACCGTCCCCGCGGGAAGGTGGTCGTCAACGAGGGTGCGGCCGGCACCGAGTTCTTCGTGATCCTCGCGGGACGGGCCCGGATCGAGCGTCACGGCCGCGAGGTCGCGACGATCGGAACCGGTGGCTTCTTCGGCGACCTCGCCCTGCTCGACCGCGCACCGCGCAACGCGAGCGTGATCGCCGACTCGGAGCTCGAGCTCGCGAAGATCGGACAGCGCGCCTTCGACTCGCTCCTCGACCACCCCGGCTTCTCCAAGAAGCTGCTCGCAGGCCTCGCACGTCGCCTGCGAGAACAGGACGCGCGCAACCTCTGAGGTAGCTTTCGCGCCGTGAAGCGCCTTCCCTTGCCGAAGCCGCACCACTTGGTGCTCGTCGTCGGCGTCCTCGTCTCGCTCGGCACGTTGGCCTCGGGCATCGCACCGCGGATCACCGAGTGGGAGGACCACTCGATCATCACGCGGGAGCCGTTCGGCGGCATCCCCGATCCCGTCTACTGGGCCTTCTACGTCACCGCCGCGACGATGCTGTTCGTCTGCGCGTGGCTGGTGAGCCAGCGGGTCAAGAACTACGAGCGCGGCGGGCCCGACGACCGCCGCACCAACAAGCGCAACTTCCACCAGCGCATGAAGGACTTCCGGGCCGGCGTGTGGATGCAGACGCTGCTGCGCGACCCCGCGGCCGGTGTCATGCACTCGTGCATCTACTTCGGCTTCCTGTGGCTGTTCATCGCCACCGTCGTGCTGGAGCTCGACCACCAGCTCCCCGACAACCTCAAGTTCCTCCACGGCGGCGTGTACCAGGGCTACTCGTTCGCCGCCGACCTCGCCGGCGTGGTGTTCACCGTCGGCATCCTGTGGGCGCTCGCCCGGCGCTACCTCGAGCGCCCGTACCGCATCCGCATCAAGACCAAGCCCGAGGACGCGGTCATCCTCGTCACCTTCCTCGTGATCGCGCTCACCGGCTTCTTCACCGAGGCGTTGCGCATCGCCGAGATCGGTCGACCCTCCTTCGAGAAGTGGTCGTTCGTCGGCTACCCGCTCTCCGCCCTGTTCGACGGCTCGTCGGCGAGCAACCTGCAGGACGCGCACACCTGGGTGTGGGGCCTCCACTTCGCCGCGTTCGTCGCGTTCCTGATCATCCTGCCGACCACGAAGCTCCGGCACATGATCACGTCGCCGATGAACATGTACCTGAAGGACAAGGAACGGCCCAAGGGCGCGATGAAGCCCATGCCGAACCTGATGGAGACCGACCTCGAGACCTTCGGCGCGGCCACGGTCGAGGACTTCACGTGGAAGCAGCTGTTCGACACCGACGCCTGCACGATCTGCGGTCGCTGCACGTCGGTGTGCCCGGCCCACGCCACCGGCAAGCCGCTCGACCCGCGCGAGATCGTGCTGAAGGTCGGCGAGGTGATGGACGCCACCGGCGACCCGGTCGTCTCCCCGCCGGTGAGCACGGCCGAGGGCATCACCATCACCGCGAACTCGGTGTTCGAGCGCATCACGTCGGAGGAGCTCTGGAGCTGCACGTCGTGCAAGGCGTGCGACGAGATCTGCCCGGTGAACATCGAGATCCTCGACAAGATCCTCGACATGCGCCGCTACCTCTCCTTGATGGAGAGCGACTTCCCGGTCGAGCTCGGCAACACGTACCGCTCCATGGAGAACTCGTCGAACGTCTACGGCATGAACCAGGGCGAGCGCGGCGACTGGGCCGCGGAGCTCGAGGGTGTCGACATCGTGGAAGCCGGCGCCGGCCCGCTCGGCCACGAGTACCTCTACTGGATCGGCTGCGCAGGTTCGTTCGACGACCGCAACAAGAAGACGAGCCGCGCGGTGGCGAAGCTGCTGCAGCGCGCGGGTCTCGACTTCGCCATCCTCGGTCCGAGCGAGCTCTGCACCGGCGACCCGGCGCGGCGCTCGGGCAACGAGTACATCTTCCAGATGCTGGCGATGCAGAACATCGAATCGCTCGACGGCCTCGGTGTGCAGAAGATCATCACGCAGTGCCCGCACTGCTTCAACACGCTGAAGAACGAGTACCCGCAGCTCGGCGGCAACTACGAGGTGGTGCACCACTCGCAGCTGCTCAGCCAGCTCGTCGCCGACGGTCGGCTCTCGCTCGCGGGCGCGACGCTCGACGAGCGCGTGACCTACCACGACAGCTGCTACCTCGGTCGCCACAACGACGTGTACCTCGCGCCGCGCAACGTGATCGGTCAGCTCGGCGGCATCGATGTCGTCGAGATGCCGCGCAACGGCACCAAGGGCCTGTGCTGTGGCGCGGGCGGCGCGCGCATGTGGATGGAGGAGAAGATCGGCAAGAAGGTGAACATCGAGCGCACGGAAGAAGCGCTCGCCACCGGTGCCGACCGCATCGCCGTCGCCTGCCCCTTCTGCTACGTGATGATGGACGACGGCGTGAAGGAGAAGGGCCGCGACGAAGAGGTCAAGGTCCAGGACATCGCCGAGCTGTTGATCGAGGCGATCGAGGCGGGCGAGCGGGCACCCGCCCCGCTCACCGCGGAGTTCCAACCAGGGGTCTAGCCGTGACGGGGTCCGACGTGTCGCGCCGGCAGTTCCTCGCCAAGGTGGGCCTCGCGGGTTCGGCCGCGGCCGCCGCGCAACTCGGGATCCTGGCGATGGCCGGTCCGTCGGCGGCCCAAGGTCTGCCACCCACGCCGACGGTGCCGCCGATCGCGGCGCGCCGCGCGCTCAAGCGGTTGCTCACCCCGCTGCCGCCCTGGATCCGAAATGGACCGACGAACCGCGCGCGTGTCGCGATCACCTTCGACGACATGTGGGGCACGTTCGGAGCCAACAACGCCAATGCGGCGATGGACGTCGCCAAGGCGGAGGGTGTGAAGCTCAGCTTCTTCCCGACCGGTGGCGCGATCGAGGAGCACATCGGGCTGGGCCGCCAGGCGACCTGGCAACGCGCGGTCGCCGAAGGCCACGACATCGGCAACCACACCTACACGCACACCAACCTCACGAAGCTCGACGACGACCAGATCCGCGGTGAGCTCAACCACACGAAGGACCTGCTCGCGCAGTGCCTCGGCCCGGTGCCGTACACCATGCGGCTCATGCGGCCGCCCGGGGGCGGCGGCGGGTTCGTGAGCGGAGGTGACCCGCGCATCATGAACGTGGTCACCGGCCTCGGCTACTCGATGACGATGTGGACCGTCGACGCCAACGGCGCGAAGGGCAACACCGCGGTGATGAACAAGGTGCTGAGCAACGCGTCGAACGGCACGATCGTGCTGCTCCACTTCACGGAGTTCACGCCCGATGGGTTGCCGACCCTGATCGACCGCCTCCGCAACGAGAAGAAGCTCGAACCGACCAGCGTGGCCGGCCTGTTCAGCTGAGCGCGCTCAACGCACAGGATCCAGCGCGGTGATCACCGTGTTGGCCTGCTGGCGCAGCTGCTCGAGCGCGGCATCGTGCTGCGGATCGAGCGCCGTACGTCGGTCGACCGCGGCGTTGTAGTCGGCGAGCGCGCCCGCGAGACCGGCCTGCACCGCGGCGCGCACCGTTTCGAGGTCCTGCTGATCCATGTCGGCGAGACCGTTCAGACCCTGGTCGAGTCCCGTGAGCAGGTCGTGCACGGTCGCGACCGATTGCTGCGCGTCGCGCAGCTGCTCGAGCTCCTTCGACGAGCCGGCCCGGTTGGCGGCGAGCTGGGCCCGAACCTCGCGCACGTCGTCGCGTGCGTCCTGGTGCTGCGAGATGCTCCACCCGAGGAACGCGACGCCGAGCAACGCGAGCACGAGTGCGCTGCCGAACGCCAGCCACCGTCGACGCGTCTTCCGTCTCGGTGCAGCCACGGTGTCAGCCACCCACCGCTCCCTGCAGGCTGGCGATCGCCTTCCGCGCCGCCTCGGCCGCACCCCGCGCCGCGGCGGTCTTCGCTTCCAGGTCGGTCAGGGCGGCGTCACCGGAGCCCTGGAACGCGGCAGCGAGGTCCGTGGTCCGTGCGTTGTTGTACTGGTCGACGGCCTGGTTGGCGACGTCGACCGCGTGGTTGCTCGCGTCGACCTGCGCGAGCTCGGCTGCGAACAGCGCGGCGAGCGCTTCGTTGGTCGCGCGCGCCTCATCGCGGACCAGCCGGAGTCTGCGCACCGCGTCCTCCTCCGCGGCCGCGAGGTCGCGCACCTGCTCACGCACCGGCTCGGCGCTCGCTTCCACGTCGCCGGTGTCGTGGCGCACGACGAGCGCGGCACCCGCGGCGCCGAGTGCGACGACGAGCAGGATCACCGTGCTGATCAACAGCGCGGTGCTCCGCCGACCCTCTCGGCGGTCGCGTCGGCTCGGCGCCGGCCCGGGCGGCCCGGGCGGTCGCTGGGATCGAGGACCGACGTGGGCGCGGTCATGCGCTCGCGAAGCGGAAGCAGGCGGCCACGTGGTCGTCGGCGAGCCCGGCCGCCTGCATGAACGCGTACACGGTGGTCGGACCGACGAACCGGAACCCGCGTCGCTTGAGGTCGCGACTCAACGCCGTCGACTGCGCGGTCGACGACGGCAGTTCGCCGAGTCGTTCCCACCCGCCGACGATCGGTGTGCCGTCGACGAAGGACCACACGTACGTGTCGAAGCTCCCGAGCTCGGACTGCACCTCGCGCACGCGTCGCGCGTTGTTGATCGTGGACTCGATCTTTCCACGGTGGCGCACGATTCCTGCGTCTTCGAGCAAGCGTTCCACGTCGCGATCGGTGAACGCGGCGACCCGTGCCGGATCGAAGGCCGCGAACGCGGCGCGGTAGCCCTCGCGCTTGTTGAGGATGGTGCGCCAGCTCAGCCCTGCCTGCGCGCCCTCGAGCGTGAGGAGCTCGAACAGCTGCCCGTCGTCGTGCGTGGGCACGCCCCACTCGTCGTCGTGGTACGCGACCATGAGCGGCTCCGTGCCCGCCCACTCGCAGCGAGACAGCTCGGATCCTTGCACGCTCGATCGTCCCACCGGTTCGTCGACTCCAGTTCCGACTGTCGGAGCGATTGGAGCGAGAGAGTACGTCGGCTCAACCCACGCGGCGCGGCGCGCGGTACCGTGAGCCGAACGCTGGCGCCACGACCTCGGGCCCGGTCCGATACCCACAAGTTGCACCCATGCCTGTCGACCTCCCCGAGCCCGAGCAAGCCGGCATCTGGCCTGACGCCTGGCTCCTCAAGGCGGTCGAGTCGGGCACCATCGACGCTCCCGAGTTCGCGGCATCACAGCTCCAACCCGCCAGTGTCGACCTCACGCTCGGACCGGTCGCGTATCGACTCCGGTGCAGCTTCCTCCCCGGGAAGAACGACACGGTCGAGAACCAGATGCGCTCGTTCGTCATCGGGCCACCGATCCCTCTGGAAGACGGCGCCATCCTCGAGCGCAACCGGCCGTACCTCATACCGCTCCGCGAGCGGCTGAGCCTTCCGAAGCGCGTTCGAGCCCGTGCGAACCCCAAGAGCTCGACGGGTCGGCTCGACGTGTTCACCCGCGTGATCACCGACCGAAACGGCGTGTTCGACGACATCAAGAGCGGCTACCGCGGTCCGCTGTACCTGGAGGTCGTCCCGCGTTCGTTCGCGGTGATGGCGCAGACCGGGCTCGCGCTCAACCAACTCCGGCTGATGAAGGGCGACGCGAGCGAGATCGAGGTGCCCGACACCGAGATCCGCGCTGCACACCGCGCCGAACCGATCCTCTACCGCAACGGGCAACCGGTCGATCGCCGCGACGTGTACACGCAGGGTGGGTTGTGGTTGACACTCGATCTGTTGAAGCGCGACGAGGAACCGGTGGGGTATCGCGCGAAGCACAACAGCAGCCTCGTCGACCTCTCCCAGGTGGACGCTCACGACCCTGAAGAATTCTGGGAGAGCGTGGTACCGGAGAGCGGCAACCGGGTCGTCCTCGAACCCGAGGACTTCTACCTGTTGCTCTCTGCCGAAGCGGTACGCGTACCACCCGAATACGCAGCCGAGATGACCGCGTTCGATCCCGCGGGTGGTGAGGTACGCACTCACTACGCAGGCTTCTTCGATCCTGGGTTCGGCCACGATCCGACGGGCCTCTTCTCGCAGGGCAGTCGCGCGGCATTGGAGATCCGAGCCCACGACGTGCCCTTCGCAGTGGATCATCTCCAGCGCGTGTGCTCGTTGCGATTCGAACGGATGGCCGGCGAGCCGACCTCGTTGTACGGCACCCAGCGAGGCTCGCACTACCAGGGTCAGATGAGCACGCTGTCCAAGCACTTCCGCCTGGCCAATCGTCGGGACCAGGCGACGTTCACCAAGTCGGTCAGTCGTCGCCGCCGAGGTTGATGTTGCCGAGGCTGAAGCGACTGCCGGAGCCGTCGCCGTTGTCCGTGGCGAGGTAGGGCGAGAGCGCGGCGGCGAGGTTCGGCAGCGGCAGCGTCTGCAGCCACACCTTCCCCGGACCGGTGAGCTTGGCGAGGAACAGCGCGTCGGCTCCGAACAGGATGTTCTTGATCCCCTTGATCCGTTCGAGCTCGAACGCCATCCCCGCTTCGAACATGCCGACGTGGCCGGGGTGCACCATGATCTCCTGGCCGGGTGCGAGGTCGTAGTCGACGACCTCACCGTCGAGCTCGATCCACGCCGGTCCGTTGCCCGACACCTTCTGCAGGATGAACCCGGCGCCACCGAAGAGGCCGGCGCTGAACTTCTGCTGGAAACCGATCTCGAGGCTCACGCCCGGGAGTCCGCACAGGTACCCGCCGCGGTGCACCATGTAGCTCTGGTTCTCGGACACCTCGATCGGGAGGATCTGGCCCGGGACCTTGGTCGCGAACGCGACCATGCCCGGCCCGCTGGTGGCGGTGTACTCGGTCATGAAGAGGCTGCCGCCGGCGACCGCGCGCTTCACCGCGCCGAACATGCCCTTGGCGCCGGCCTTGCCCGACGCCGCGGTCTCCAGCTCGATCGGCCCGGTCATCCACGAGAGCTCGCCGCCCTCGGCCACGATCGACTCCCCTTGCTCGAGCTGCATCTCGAGCACGGGCATCGTGGTCCCGATCACCTTGTGGTCCATCAGTCGCTGCCCTTCTGGTCAGGTTCGTTCGGGTCAGTGTCGAAGTACGGACGCGTGCCGTCGACGGTGCATCGTCGCATGACGCGGTGGGCGGGATAGTGGTCGGAGAGCGCGCGATGGTTGGTGCTCGCTTCGTCCCAGACCGCGACGTCACCGTCGGTCCAGTGCCAGCGCACGCTGAAGTTCGGGTCTTCAGTGTGGTGCTGCAGGTAGCCGAGGAGCGCGTCGCTCTCGTCGCGGTGCATCCCGACGATCTGGTCCATGAACCGACCCGACAGGAACAGCGCGCGTCGTCCGGTGACGGGATGGGTGCGCACGAGCGGGTGCTCGACGGGCGGGAACGCGGTCATGATCCGCTCGGCGACCTCTTCGCCCATGGTGCGCGACACGCGCTCGTGGAAGTCGGCGCCGGAGTGGTGGCGCACCGTCAGTTGGCAGCACAGGTCCTGCATCACGGGCGACAGCGCGTCGTACGCCGCGAAGAGACTCGCCCACATGGTGTCGCCGCCCCGCTCGGGGATCACCTTCGCGTTGAGCACCGCGTACGCAGGCGGTTCGGCCACCCAGGTCACGTCGGTGTGCCAGCCGTCGGCGTCGGGCGGGCTGTCGGCGGTGTCCTCGATGGTCGACGACATCGCGGTCCCGCCGAACATCTTGGTGAGCGGGTACTGCCCGACGGGACCGAAGGTCGACGCGAACGCGAGTTGCTCGTCCTCCGTGAGGTCCTGGTCGTGGAAGAACAGCACCGAGTGCTCGTGCAGCGCGTCGCGCACCCGATTCGCGGTGTCGTCGTCGAACGGGTGGTGCAGGTCGATGCCGTCGACGACGGCACCGATGGCGCCGGTGACGGGCGAGACGGTCAGGGACGTGGCCATACAGCAGCTCGTTTCTCGACGAAGGCGCTCATGCCTTCGGTGATCTCGGCGGAGAGCCCGGGCACCATGAACAAGGAGACGTCACCCGAGCGCAGTTGGGAGTTGATGTCGCGCTTGATGGTCGCCCGCGCCAGGGGACCGGTGCTGGCGATCTGCTCGAGGATCCAGTTGGTGCGAGCGTCGAGCTCGTCGTGCGGGACGACCTCGCCCACGAGTCCCATGGCCCCGGCGGCGTGCGCGTCGATCTCGGCGGCGGTGAAGAACAGGTAACGCGCCCGCGCCAGACCGACGACGTCGACGATGCGCGCCGACATGTGCGGATCGGGCAGGCCGCGCAGCAGCTCGGGCACACGGAAGCGGGCCCGATCGGACGCGATGGTCACGTCGCAGTGCATCGCGAGATCGAGCCCACCGGCGATGCACGCACCGTTGATCTTCGCCACCCAGAGCTTGCGGCAGCGCTCGATGTGACGGAACGGGAAGTGGTCGGTGCCGTCCCACTCCGCCGCGAGGCCTTCAGGGTCCTCGGCCTGTCCGGCCAGATCGCCGCCGACGCCGAACCAGTCGCCGGTTCCCGTGAGGCACACCGCGTCGAGCTCCGGTTGGCGGTCGGCCCAGATCGCCGCGCGCTTGATGCCTCGGTACATGTCCTGCGTGAACGCGTTGCGCTTCTCGACGCGGTCGACGCGCACGTGGAGGACGCGGCCGTCGACGTGCGCGACGAGGTGCTTGCTCCCGAGGTCGGGTGCTTCCAGCTCGGCGTGGTCACGTGACGCGGTAGACCGCAGCGGCGTTGTCGTGCAGCACCTTGCGCACGACGTCGTCGGGGAGACCACCGAGCAGCTCCTCCGCGTAGTCCCGCGGGCGTTGCCCCGGCGTGCGGGGCCCCGGGTGCTGGCACGTCGGGTGCGGGTAGTCGCTCTCGAACAGGATGTTGTCGGGGTACTGCGCGATCGCGTCGAGCGCGCCCTGCTGCTCGAACCAGAAGCAGCCGAAGATCTGACGCCGGAAGTACTCGCTCGGCAGCAGGTCGTACTCGGGGTGCTCGTCGCGCACGCCGCCGTTGCGCCACTGCCAGTCGAACGTCTCCATCGCCGCGGGGATCCAGCCGACGCCCGACTCGACCGACACCAATTCGAGGTCGGGGAACCGGTGGCACACGCCGCCGAAGATCAGGTCGGCGATGCAGCGCATGTTGTCCATGAAGATCATCGACGAGACCTTGGCGAAGTTCGTCATCCAGCCCATGCCGGCCTCGTCGCCGAACTGCGTGCCCATCGATCCGCCGCCCACGTGGAAGCTCACCGAGATGCCGGCCTCCTGCGCGGCCGCCCACACCGGATCCCAGTGGGGATGTGCGAGCGGCGGCTGACCGTAGTCCTGCGGCTGGTTGCAGAAGTTCACCGCCCGATGACCGAGCTCGATGCCCGCGCTGCAGCTCGCTGATCGCGAGCTCGAGGTCCCAGAACGGGATCGCGGTCACCGCGAGCAGTCGATCGGGATCGGCGCTGCACCAGTCGTGGAGGAAGTCGTTGTACGCCCGCACGCACTGCGCGACCAGCTCGCGATCGCCGAGGCGCAAGAAGTAGCCGTTCCCGAACCCGCCGACGTTGGGGTACAGCACCTGCGCGCGGATGCCTTCGGCGTCGAGGAACGCGAGGCGCGCGTCGGCGTCGTACATCGCGGCGGGGATCTCGTCGAACGTCTTCGGGATCGAGACCGGCATGACGCCGTCGAAGCCGGCCATGGAGTAGTAGCCGGGGTGGCCGAGGCGTTCCCCGCCCGCCATCCACACGTCGTTGCCGTCGATGCGCTCGACGTGCGGCACGACGTCGTGCATCGACGCCGGCACGCGCGCGACCCACACGTCGGGCGGCTCGGTGAGGTGCGTGTCGACGTCGATGACGGCGACGCGGTCGAAGAGGTCGGGCGTTGACAAGGGCGTCATGTGCTCACAGTCCCAGGGGAATCGTGCCGATCTGGTCGTCGGCTTCGAGGGCGGCGATCTCCTCCGCGGAGAGGCCGAGGTCGGTGAGGATCTCGTGGTTGTGCTGCCCGAGCATCGGCGACGCGGTGTGCAGCCACCGGTCGACGCTGGCGTAGCGGAACGGCAACGACGGATGCGCCTGCACGCCGATGATCGGGTGGTCGAGCTCCTCGTAGTACCCGCGGGCGACGAACTGCGGGTGCTCGGACGTGCGGCGCGCGTCGTACGCCGGCGCCGCGGGAACGCCGGCGCCGAGCAGCAGGTCGATCGCCTTGTCGAGGTCGATGTCGGACGCCCACGCGGCGAGCTTCTCGTCGAGCAGGTCGTGGGCGGCGCGACGGCCGGCGTGCGTGGCGAGCGCGGGATCGGTCGCCCAGTCGGGACGGCCGAGCGCGTCGACCATCGCCGCCCACTGCTCGTCGGTGGCGACCGACACCACCAGCCAGCGTTCGGGCGTGTCGGTGGCGTAGACACCCTGCGGGGCGGCCCACGGACTGCGGCTGCCCTCGCGGAAGAGCGAGTTGCCGTATGCGGTCCACTCGACGATCAGCTCGGCGGAGATGTTGAGCGCAGCTTCGAACATGGTCGACTCCACCAGGCTGCCCACCCCGGTACGGTCACGCACCTCGAGCGCGACCAGCGCGCCGACGACCGCGTGCATGCCGCCGTTGGGATCGCACGGTCCGCGCTGGATGCGCGGTTGGTCGTCGACGTGACCGGTGAGCCACGCGAGCCCGGTGACCTGCTCCATCGTCTGGGCGAAGCCGGGCCGGTCGCGCCACGGGCCGTCGAGGCCGAACGCGGGCATGCGCACCATCACCGCGCGCGGGTTGCGTGCGTGCACGACGTCCCACCCGAGATCGAACTGCTCGATCACCCGCGGCGTGTAGTTCTCCACCACGAGGTCGCACTGCTCGATCATGCGGAGCGCGAGCTCACGTCCTTCCGGACGCGCCAGGTCGAGGGTGAGGTCGCGCTTGTTCGTGTTCGAGGTGTGGAAGAGCGCGCTGTAGTCCCACCAGTTGTCGCGATCGGTGCTGACGCCGCTCGTGAACCGCATGCCGTCGGGCCGCGTGACCGATTCGACGTGGATCACGTCGGCACCGAGCGCGGCGAGCATCGCCGACGCCGACGGGCCCGCCCACCACGCGGTGAGGTCGAGGACCTTCACGCCGTGCAGCGGCAGCGTGCGCGGCTGGGTCGCCGGGGCCTTGGGTGGGCGGGGCGCGATCGTGCCGGTGTGCTCGCCGAGGCGCGGCGACGGGAGCGGCGGCGGAGAGCTCTCACCGTCGATGCGCCACGACCGCTTGGGCACGCGGAACGTGCCGGTGGGGTCGTCGACGATGGAGCCGCGCGCCTTCCCTTGCTCGAACTCCACCACGGCCGGGCCGTCGCACACCGGCGCCACCGGGATGCGCAGCTCCGCCGCCAGCGCGACGACCTCGGCGGTCGTGTGCTTCGGGGTGAAGTCGTGGATGATCCCGTTCCACTCGTCCCAGTTGACGACGCGGTGCGCGATCGACGCCCAGTAGCCGTCCTCGATGAGGTCGGGCCGCCCGATCATCAGGAGGAAGCTGTCGAACTGCGTGCGGGTGTTGGTGTTGAAGCCGACGTAGCCGTCGGACGTCGGCTCGATCGACGGGGTCTCGAAGCTGCGACCCGGAGCACCGGGGTTCGGGCGCCCGCGCAGCGAATCCATGAGGTCGGCGGCGGTGGTGCCGGTGGTGTTCGCAACCTCGGCCACGGACAGGTCGACGAGCTCGCCCGGACCGCCGCGGCGGACGACCCGGCTGGCGGCGAGCGCCGCGACCGCGGCGTAGAGGCCGCTGACCCACTCCATCGTGCGGCCGCCCATCTGCACGGGTGCGCGATCGGGCCGTCCGCGCACCGAGAGCGCGCCGCTCTCCGCCTGCAGCGTGAGCTCGGTCGCCGGACGACCCGCGTACGGTCCCTCGAGCCCGTACGGCGTGATCGACACGACCACGAGCTGCGGGAAGCGCGCGTGCAGCGCGGCAGGATCGGACGCGATGCCCTGCGCTCCTGGTTCGGGCTGGTGATCAGGATGTCGGCACCGGCGAGGAGCTCGGTGATCTCACCGTCCAGTCGATGGGCTCGGTGGCGACGATCGAGCGGTGACCGAAGTGCAGGAACTGGAACAAGGCGCCGTCGCCGCCGTCTGGTGCACCCGACCAGTAGCCCTGGTTCGTCCAGCGCCGCAGGGGGTCGCCCTCGGGCGACTCGACCTTGATCACCTCGGCGCCGGCACCGCCCAGGAGCTTGGCGCAGTATCCCCCCGCGATGCCCGACGAGCAGTCGACCACCTGCAGATCCGTGAGCAGATCCATCGACTAGAAGGTAACCCGTCGCGCCCGAGCCCCGGACCAGGGCCATCCCGGTAGCGTGAGCCGGATGCTGAACCGGGTCACCCAGTTGCTGGGCGTCGAACACCCCATCGTGCAGGCGCCCATGGGGTACATCGCTCGGGCGCAGCTGGCGTCGGCGGTCTCGAACGCAGGCGCGCTCGGCATCATCGAGACGTCGTCGGGCCGGCTCGACGAGGTGCGCGACGAGATCAAGAAGATGCGCGATCTGACCGACAAGCCGTTCGGCGTGAACATCGCGCAGGCCTTCGTGCGCGATCCGGGGATCGTCGAGTTCGTACACGAGCAGGGCGTGCGGTTCGCGACCACATCGGCCGGCGATCCGCACCGGTACACCGACGCGTTGCACGAGGCCGGGATCACCGTGTTCCACGTGGTGCCCAACCTCCACGCCGCGCTGAAGGCGATCGACGCGGGAGTCGACGGCATCGTGGCCGAGGGCGGTGAGGGCGGCGGGTTCAAGAACCAGCGCGACGTGGCGTCGATGGTGCTCCTGCCGCTCGTGTGCTCGCAGGTCGACGTGCCGGTGATCGCGGCGGGAGGGATCTGCGACGGCCGCAGCATGGCTGCGGCGTTCGCACTGGGTGCCGAAGGTGTGCAGATGGGCACCCGCATGGTGTCGGCGGCCGAGTCGCCCGTGCACGACAACTACAAGCAGCTCATCGTGGGCTCGGCCGAGACCGGCACGGTGATGCTCAACCGGTTCCACAAGCCCGGGTTCCGCGTGCTGGCCACGCCGTACAGCGAGGAGCGCGAGCAGAGCACCGACGTGGTGCCGATGGCGTCCCTCGACGGACTGCTGTCGCTCTACTTCGACGGCGACCTCGACGCGGCGTTCGCGTTCGGTGGTCAGGTCGCGGGGCGCATCGACTCCGTGCGACCGATCAAGGAGATCATCGAGCAGACCATCGAGGAGTTCCACGACACCGTGCGCGCACTCGCGGCGGAGTACGCGGAGTGAACACGCTCGACGGGTTGCGCGTCGTCGAGGTGAGCGACGGCATCGCCGGGGCGTATGCAGGGAAGTTGCTGCGCGACCAGGGTGCGACGGTGACGAAGGTCGAGCGCGAGTCCCGACTTCGCCACTGGTCGGCGGCCACGCCCGACGCACCGGTCGAGGGCACTGGCGCGCTCGCGACGTTCCTCGACGCCGGCAAGGAGCTCGTCGCCGGCGTCGACGCGATCGCCGACGCCGACATCGTGGTGAGCGAGGGCGGGGCCTTCGAGGTCGACGGATCGCCGTCGGCAACGGTGGTGCGCATCGAACCCTTCGGGCTCGATGGCCCGTTGGCGGGCGTGCGGGCGTCGGAGTTCACCCTCCAGGCGTGGTGCGGCCTGATGTCGGGGTGCGGCACGCCGACCACGCCACCGCTCCAGATGGGGATCCTGCACGGGCAGTGGGCGACCGGCGCGGTCGCGGCGATGGCGGCGCTCGCCGGCGTGCGCGCGGCGCGCGCCAGCGGGATCGCACCCTCGATCGAGGTGAGCGCGCTCGAGGTGATGGCCGTCGTGCTCAACAACTATCCGCCGCTCTACCGGCAGTTCACCGGTTCGGTCTCGTTCATGTCGCGCAGCGGCGACTGGCCGCAGGTCGTGCCGTGCAAAGACGGCTGGATCGGCCTGTGCGTGTTCACGCCGCAGCAGTGGTCCGACTTCGCCGCGATGATCGGGCGCGACGACCTGTCCGCAGACGACCGACTCAACTCGATGGGCGGGCGCGGCCGCAACCGCGCGCTGGCCGAGTCGGTGGTGCGGCCGTGGTTGGAGACGCACACCGTCGCCGAGATCTGCGAGCTCGGCGAGCTGTTCCGGGTGCCGGTGGCGCAGGTCGGCAACGGCCGCGACGTGTTGTCGATGGATCACTTCGTCGAACGCGGCGTGTTCGTGGAGCACGACGGGTTCGTGGCGCCGCGATCGCCGTTCCTCATGTCGCGCGCCGCGGCGACAGGCGGTGCATCGCCGGCGACACCCGGCACATCGCTCGCGGCGGGCCCGCTCCCGCTCTCGGGCGTCACCGTGCTCGACCTCACTGCGTTCTGGGCCGGTCCCGCGTGCACCCATCAGCTCGCGACGCTCGGCGCCGACGTGATCAAGGTCGAGTCGCCCGGCCGACCCGACGGCATGCGCTTCGCGACCGTGCGGCCGCCCTCCGAACCCGACTGGATGGAGTTCGGACCCACCTTCCACGGCACCAACCCCGGCAAGCGCTCGGTCACCATCGACTTCTCGAAGCCCGAAGGTCGGGAGCTCGTGCTGCGGCTGGTCGAGCGCGCCGACGTGGTGGTCGAGAACTTCACGCCGCGGGTCCTCGGCAACGCCGGGCTCGACTACGACGACCTGGTGGCGCGGCGCAGTGACGTCATCCTGCTGCGCATGCCTGCGTTCGGGCTCGACGGCCCGTGGCGCGACCGGCCCGGGTTCGCGCAGACGACCGAACAGGTGTCGGGCATCGCGTGGATGACCGGCGAAGCCGGAGGTGAGGCGCTGGTGCGCAGCACCATCGACCCGATCGCCGGCATCCACGGCGCGTTCGCGGTGCTCGCCGCGCTGGCGCACCGGGATCGGACCGGCGAGGGGCGACAGATCGAGATGCCGATGGCCGAGGTGGCGATGAACGTGGCGGCGGAGCCGATCGTCACGTGGTCGGCCTCCGGCACGTTGCTCGAGCGCGAGGGCAACCGCGGCGCGCCCGGCGCGCCGCAGGGCGTGTACGCGTGCGCGGGCGACGAGCAGTGGGTCGCGCTGTCGATCACCAACGACGACGAGTGGCGCGCCCTGGTCGAGGTGCTGGGTGATACCACGTGGGCCGGAGATCCCGCGCTGGCTACCGGCGCCGGCCGTCGCGCCCGCCACGACGAGGTCGACGACGCGCTGGTCGAGTGGTTCGCGGGACGCGACCGCGACGACACGGTCGACGCGCTGCTGGCCGCGGGCGTCCTCGCGGCACCGGTGTGGGACCAGATGATCCAGGACGAGCTGCCGCAGCTCGCCGAGCGCCGGTTCACGCAGTGGCTCGAGCACCCGATCGCAGGTCGGGTCGGCTATCCCGGCACCGGGGTGCGCGCCGACACCTTCGACAACTCCTACCGCGCGCCGGCCCCGACCGTCGGCCAGCACACCACCGAGGTGCTGTGTGACCTCGGCCTCACCGACTCCGAGATCGAGGAGTTGCGAGGGGCCGGCGTCGTCTGAAGCGTGCCGCGCCCACCAGCAACATGCGTCGAAGTGCGGCACTACGCCGCAACTTCGACGCCGGAACGTGGTGGAACGCGAGCCGCCGCGGTCAGGTGGTCCGGTGGCGGAGGGGGCCGGCGGGGAGGCTGCCGTCGACGTCGGTGAAGCCGTACTCGTCGGCGAGATCGCGGGCCGACACGGCGTGTCCGGTCCAGCGCGAGACGTCGGGGTCGGTGGCGAGCGCGACGACGGCGCGGCCCATGAACCGGGGGGATTCCGAGGTGCTGAGGTCGAGGCTGTCGGGGAGCAGGCCCATGGCCGCGCCGACGTCGATGCGCTCGGTGCGCACGAACCCCGGCCACACCGACACCACCGACACGCCGTCGGCACCGCGCGCCGTGAGTTCGTGCGCGGTGTCGGCGGTGATGCGGTCGAGCGCGCACTTCCCCACGCCGTACGCGACCTGCCACGCGTACTCCTCCGCACCCGACGAGCTGACGTTCACGATGAGCCCCGCGTTCGCCTTCGACCATCGCGCGCGCGGCGAAGACACTCGCGACGTAGGCGGAGCGGGTGCCCACGTCGATCATGTCGTCCCAGTTGGAGAGGTCGGCTTCCCAGAACGGCAACCCCGACGTCAGCTGCTCGGTGACGATGAACGCGTTGTTCACCAGCACGTCGAGGTGGCCGTGCTCGGCGAGCACCCGCTCGAACAGCGCCTCGACCGCGGCGTCGTCGCGGTGGTCGAGCGCGACCGCGATGCCGGACACCGCCGGCCTCCTTGCCGATCTCGTCGATCTCCTCCGCGGTCGCCCCGATGGTGCCGGGGAGCGGGTGGTCCGCCTCGGTCGTGGAACGGGCGGTGGCGTAGACCGTGGCGCCCGCGGCCCCGAGCTCGAGCGCGATGCCCTTGCCGATCCCACGACTGGCGCCGGTGACGATCGCGACCTGACCCTCCAAGCTCATGCGTCTCCCAGCCAGATCTCCGTACGGTGCGCGACGGTGTCGTGGAAGTCCTCGGGCTCGCCGAGGCACACGCGCCCGACGGTCGACCAGGCGCCGACGACTGCGTCGCTCGGCGTGCCGGTCGCGGCGAACGACGTCCATGCTTCCCGCATCCGCGCCGAGAGCGCCTCGGCATCAGCCGCACGCGCACCCGTCGCGCCGGTGAAGTCGCGCCACGTGCTGACGTCGAAGGTGCCGAACGTGAACGGCAGGTCGAGCGCATGGCACGCGCGCCGCACCGGCGCCTCCCACATGAACCGGTAGCGGTACACGGCGTTGCCACGCGTCTCGTGCCCACGCGAGGAGCTCGTTCGGCACGTGCAGCTCGAGGTCGGCGACCGCCTCCACCATGTCGTGGCCGGCCGCACCGAAGGCCGCACGGACGCATGCGTCGTCGGTGATGCCGAGGTTCGCGGCCTTGCCGGCGAGGTACGGCACGGCGATGTCGGGCGGGAGCGCGGGCACCTGGTCGCGGAAGAGCTCCATCTCGTGCGCGGTCGTACCGACCACGAGCGGGATCGGGGGGAACGTCGATTCGTGCGCGCGTCGATGGAGGAGCTCGCCGTCGATCCACGGATGGAACGGCATCATGCCGACCTTCGCCAACGCGTCGACGACGGTCTGCTCCTGCGCCGCGAGCAGCGCGTCGACCGACGCGTTGCCGCAGCTCGTCCACCGACGAGGCACCTGCGGCGGCGAGGAAGGTGTCGGCCACCCAGGTCGCGGCGTCGGCGTCGAGGGTGCCTGCGGGTGCGCCGCTCTGGAGGATCGCACCGGCAACCGGGAGATCGGGGTAAGCGGCGAGGAGGTGCGCGATGCACCCCGAGCCGGCGGACTCCCCCATGAGCACGATGCGATCCGGATCGCCGCCGAACGCGGCGACGTTGGCACGCAACCACTCGATCGCGGCGCGCAGGTCACGCAGCGGCAGGTTCGTGGGCACGCCGGTGGTCGCCAGCCATCCGAGCGCACCGAGGCGGTAGTTGAGCCCGACGACCACGACGTCGTGCGCAGCGAGTCGCGCAGCCGTCGTACGTCGCGAGCGCGGCGCCGCCGATGCGGTAGCTCCCGCCGGGCACCCAGACCAACACGGGACGGGCACCATCGAGCGCGGGCGTCCAGATCTCGGCGGTCAGGCAGTCCTCGGACTGCGCGTCGGGGATCATCCCCGGCACGAGATCGAGTCCGCCGACGGTCTGGGGCGGTGACGCGCCCGGCGAGGTCGCGTCGAACGGCTCGGACCACGTCGTGGGCTCGGGCAGCTCCCACCGTTCGGCACGCGCGTACGGCACACCGCCGAAGCGCAGCGTGGCGCCATCGCGCCGGCCCACGACCGGTCCCGACGCGGTGTCGATGGTGATGGTCGGGTCAGTAGGCATTGGGATCGCGCTGCACCTCGATCGGCACCGGGTGCCGGAACACGTGTGGACGCGTTCTGCCACGTGACCTGCGCGGCCTCGCTGCTCGCTGAGACCGGCGAGCTGCGCGGCCAGCCGCTCCTGCGTGCGCGGCCAGGTGGAGTCGGCGTGCGGATAGTCGGACTCCACCAGGATGTTCTCGATCCCGATCACGTCGCGCTGCAGGAATGCAGACGGGTCGTCGATGGCGCACACCCAGAAGTTGCGACGGAAGGTGTCGGCCGGGCTGAGCGAGACGTCGTTCCACGTGCCGTACATCGCGTCGTACTTGCGCACGTGCTCGAGTCGGTCGAGCAGACCCGCGACCCATCCGATGCCACCCTCGCTGAGACAGATGCGGATCTCGGGGAAGCGCACCGGGATGCGGGAGTAGAGCCAGTCGACCGCGGCGAACATCGCGTACCCGAAGAACAGCACGCCGATGGTGTCGGACGGCGCGTCGGGAGCAGTGGCCGGTGACGTGCCCGACGAACCCACGTGCAGACACACCACCGTCTGCGTCTCCTCGCACGCCGCCATCAACGGATCCCAGTGCCCGCTGTGCAACGACGGCAGGCCGAGCATGTGCGGCGCCTCGGAGAAGGTCATCGCCCGGAACCCGCGCTCGGCGTTGCGGCGCACCTCCTCCGCCCCCACCTCGGGATCGAGCAGGTACGGGATCTGCAGCGGGATCATGCGTCCCGGCGCGTGTCCCACCCACTCCTCGAGCACCCAGTCGTTCCACGCCCGCACGCTCGCCAACGCGAGCTCGGGGTCGTCGGTGAGCTGCTGGAGTCGCTGTCCGGCGAAACCGGGCAGGAACGACGGGAAGCACAGCGACGCGTAGACACCGTTGATGTCCATGTCGGCGATGCGCGACGCGATGTCCCACGCGCCGCGTCGCATCTGGTCGAACCGCGTCGGCTCGAAGCTGTACTCGCTGACCGGACGCCCCACGACCGCGTTGAACCCGACGTTGGGGAGCTCCTGACCCTCGTAGACCCACGCCTCGCTGCCGTCGTCTCGTTCGACGACGCGCGGCGCGCGATCCGCATACTTCGACGGCATGCGTCCGTCGAACGCGTTCGGCGGTTCGACGATGTGGTCGTCGACGGAGATGACGGTGTAGCGCCGCGCGGCGCGTTCGGGTTCCGGCAACCACGAGACCTGGCCGGCCTGCGCGGTGGTGAAGCCTTGCTTGGCCTGGAGCTCTTCGAGCGGTATCGCCATCGCTACGCCCCTCTCTACTCCAAGACGTCGGGCTCGTCGCGCACCAGGGCGCGCACGACGCCGTGCCAGTACACCGGCGCGGCGCGTTCGATCAACGACGCCTTGAGCTGCTTCTGGTGAGTCGGCGCGATCGGCACCGGCGCACGGTCCATCGCTCGCACGAGCCAGTGGAGCATGCACGTGCGCTCGAACAGCACCGACTTGTAGACGGCTTCCTCGACGGTCGGAGCGGTCACGATCACGCCGTGGCTCACGAGCAGCGCGACCGACGCGTCGCCGATGTGGTCGGCGAGATCGGCGCCCAGCGTGGGCTGGTCGACCTCGCCGTCGTAGTCGGTGACCAGCACGAGCTCGTCGGCCAGGATCGACGAGTTCTGGTGCACCAGGTCGGGGAGCTCGCCGATCGCCGCGAGCGCGGTGGCGTAGGGAGGATGGTTGTGCACCACCACCGTCGCATCGGCGCGCTTGCGGTGCAGCTCGGTGTGGAGGTGCACGGCCGGCGTGACGTCCCAATCCCCGGCGATGACGGTGCCGGCGGCGTCGATGGTGAGGAGATCGCTCGTGCGCACCTCGCCCCACCAGAGTCCCCACGGGTTGACGAGGAAGTCGTCACCCTGCTGCACGGTGATGTGACCGGTCATGTTCTCGCACCAGCCGACGTCGTCGAGGTGACGCAGCGCGATCGCCAGCTCCTGCGCGGAGGTGAGGTCGATCCCGGGACCCGGGACCGCACGCGGCGACCAGGCGGCGAGTCCTCCGGTCCGTTGCTCGGAGTCGGTCATGTCACCCCCTCGACACTCGGTGCGCGTCCGGAGCGTACCGGCCGCGCCGGACATCGGTCACAGAGGGTTCGGCCGCTCGAGCGACGTGGGTACGACGGTCACATGGGAATTCTGATCCTCGTCCTCGTCGTCCTCGCGATCATCGCCCTCGTGCTCTACATCGCTCGCCGGACACGCGTCTGATCACGCGGGAGCGCCCCGGGGCGCTGCGGGACTCACGCCGGAACTGGGTCACCATCCCTTCGGGGTTGCGGCTCGCGCCCAGCGCGGCGAGCCCGGGACCGATGCGCGTGAGCACGACGAGCACCGACACCCCGAACACGACGAACGACACCTCGTCCTGCACGATGAGCAGCAGCACGGTGCTGACCCCGCCGATGAGCGCGCCGCTCACCGTGCCGACCCCGCCGACCACGAGGAGCAGCAGGAACGGGATGCCGAGCAGCATGGCGAAGTCGGTGCTGCCCACCGTGCCGCGGAACTCGCCCAGCAGCCCGCCCGCGAAGCCCGCGATCGCCGCCGCCAGCGCGAACACCAGCAGCTTGGTCCACACCAGGTTCACGCCGATGGTGGCGCTGGCCGCCGGGCTGTCGCGCAGCGCGAGCAGACGCCGCCCGAACCGTCCGCGCCGCAGGTACACCACGACCAGGCCCAGCAGTGCGAACGCGACGGCGACGAGCACCAGGAAGTTGGCCGGATCGTCGAAGTCGACGCCGAGGAAGCGCGGGGTCACCAACTTGCGGCCGTTGGTCCCGAGGACCTCCGGTTGCGCGAAGAACAGCGGGATCGCCATGACCGCGAACGCCATCGACGCCAGCGCCAGATAGAGGCCCTGGAGGCGCAACGCCGGCAACGCCATCAACACGCCGAACGGCACCGCGACCGCGGCGGCGACGAGCAGACCGAGCGGGTTGCCCGGCACCGAGCCACGACTGCGCGTCGCCCGCGACCTCCGCCATCGCGAACGCGCCGACGCCGACGAACGTGATCTGGGCCAACGAGATCTGCCCGGCCCACCCGGTGAGCGGCACCAACGACAGCATCACGAGGGCGGTGATGAGCGCGAGGGTGAGACGCCGCAGGTTGGTGGTGTCGAGGTCGCCGAACTGCGCGACCAGCGCCACCACCAGCACCAGGAGGCGCCATGCCCGGCCGCCGGCGCGGGCCAGGCTCGGCACCCTCGGGACCCGGTACTTCGGCACGAGGCGCCCCACCTCGAGGCGCGCTTCGGGAAGCGCGAGCAGCGCCACGAAGAGGATCACGGCCGGGATCGCGGTCGAGGCGGTCCCCCACCGACCGCCCCACTGCAGGAAGTTGAGCGCAATGCTCTGGGTGACGCCGATGACGAGGCCGCCCACGAACGTCCACGGGAGGCTGCGCAGGCGACCGATGATCGCCGCCGCGAAGGCGTCGACGATGAACAGCGTGAGCACGTCGACGCGCAACCCCACGTTGGGTGCGAGGAGGATCCCGGCGATCGCCGCCATCGACGATCCGAGCGCCCACGCCAACGACGACACGCGTCCGGGGCGCACGCCGTGCAGTGCGGCGAGCTCGCGGTCGTCGACGACCGCGCGCATGGCGACGCCGGTGCGACTGCGATGGAGCAACAGGCGGAGGAAGACGGCGACGAGGATCGCCACCACGATGGTGACGAAGCGGTGCCACGTCGAGCACGACGTCGCCGATGTCGATGCCGTGCTTGTCGGCGAAGAACTCCGGCAACGGCGGCGCGAGCGAGTTCTCGTCCCAGATGGTGGCGGCCAGCCCCATCAGGAAGAACATGAGTCCGATCGTCACCACGAGCTGCACGACGAGGGGCGTCGCCACCAGCCGGCGCATCAACGACCAGTCGACGAACGCGCCGAACAGCGGGGCCACGATCAGCACCACGAACACGACCGCGACCCACGCCGGCCATCCCTGGTTGATCCGGACCTCCCAGTAGAGGAAGGCCATGATCATCCCGATGGCGCCCTGCGCGAAGTTGAAGACACCCGACGTCGTGTACGTGACCACGAGTCCCGACGCGGCGATGGCGTAGATCGAACCGGCGGTGAGCGCGTAGATCACCGCGCTGGTGACGGTCGCACCGGTGAGCGCGTCCTGGTTGAGCGAGGCGACGACGACGCCGCCCGCGAGCACCGCGACCACGAAGCAGAGCACCAGGCGCCAGCTCCCGATGCGCCGTCCCGCCGTCACCGCACCCCCCGTGCTGTGGCTTCCGATCGTGTTGCGTGCGTGTCGCGCTGGTTCGCTAGCTCGGTGCCGACGCTTCCACCGTGTGGATGAGGCGGTCGGCGAATCGCTCGTGCATCTGGTCGAAGGCTCGATCGATCCGCGGGATCAACACCGCCAGCCGATCGGCGTCGTCGGGATCGAGGTGCGCGAGCGCGGCGTACACCTCGGGTGTGTTCGGTCCCTGACGACGCGACGACTCGGCCATGACGTAGCCACCGACCGAGAGCGCGATCCACACCTGCATCTCGGCGAGCTCGTCGTCGGCGAAGCCCGCCTGCTCGAGGATGCGCACGAGCGTCGCCGCGTCGTGCACCCAGCGCGAGCGAGCCGCCGGCGAACACCACCTGCACCACCTGCGCGCACGGCACGAGGTGGTCGAGCCCACCGAGCACCCACGCCCGCAGCTGGTCTTGCCACGGGCCCTCGCGCGGGATCGCCGCGTTGCGCTCCATCAGGATGCGCCCGACGACGTCGTCCATGAGCTCGTCGCGGTCCTTGAAGTGCCGGTACAGGGCCATCGGGGTGAGGCCCACCGCGTTCGCGACCCGCGCCATGGTGAGCGGCTCGTCGGGGGCATCTCGGAGGAGTCGCGACCGCGGCGTCGACGATCTGCTCGCGGCTCGCCCGCGGCGGCCGGCCGCGGCGGGGCGTAGCGGGGCCGTCGGGTGGCGCCGGTGGTGGTCACGCCGTCGTGGCGAGCCTCGGGCATTGCTCTCCTCGATATTTTGTGATACTCGTACACATAAGGCTACACAATTTCGAGTGCGGCACACGTGTCCAGGGGGGAGCGGAGCCTGTGAGTCATCGACGTGTGGTCGTCGCGTTCGTGGCGGCATTCTGCGTGGCGTCCATCGGCGTCGTCACGTCCACGGGTGGGGCCGGCGCGGCCGACGAGAAGCCCACCGCCACCGAGGTCGGCGTGACGCCGACCGAGCTCCGCATCGCGGTGATCGCCGACGTCGACACGCCGCTCGCGCCGGGTGCGTACGCGGGCGCACGCGATGCGGTGCAGGCGTTCGGGAAGTACATCAACGGGCAGGGTGGCCTGGCCGGTCGCAAGGTGGTGGTCGACTTCATCGACTCGAAGCTCAACGGCGACGAGACGCGCAACGCGATCATCAAGGCCTGCCAGAACGACTTCGCGATCGTCGGCACCGGCGCGCTGTTCATGAACAACGTCGACGACCTCGTGTCGTGCCCCGACCAGGCGGGGGCCAAGACCGGCCTGCCTGACGTCCCGGTCGTTGCGTTGTGGGAGGCGCAGCAGAACTCGCCGGTGTCGTTCCCGATCACCGCGCCGTCGAAGGTGTTCAGCGACCCGACGGGTGAGACGTACCAGGCGCGCGTCGGCCGCTTCCGCTGGTACCTGCAGAACGTGTCGAAGGACCTGCACGGCATGTTCCTGGTGGGCGCCGACTTGGAGGCGCTGAGGACCGCGAGCATGCCGATCTGGCTCGGCGCGCAGAAGGTCGGCGTCAAGAGCGACGGAGTCTTCGACATCCACGGCGCCGATGGTCAGGACAAGTACCTCCCGATCGCCACCGCGATCAAGTCGGACGGATCGACCATCGTGTCGAGCGCGGTGAACGACACGTCGCAGGCGTACATGCTCAAGGAAGCCGCGGTGCAGGGCGTGACCACCGTGAAGGTGTGGGACTGCACGTCGGCCTGCTACTCGAAGCGGTTCCTGGAGACCGCGGGGGCCAAGGCCGACGGTCAGTACGTCGACATGCCGTTCGTACCGGTCGAGGAGGCCAAGTACTCGCCGGCGGTGAAGGCGTACGTGAAGGCCGTCGGCGACGGCGTCATCGACGGGAACGGCGAGCAGGCGTGGGCGGCGGCGTTGTTCTTCCGGGATGCCGTGAACGCGGCCGTGAAGCAGGGCGGCGTCAACGCGTTGACCCGAGCCAACTGGCTCGACCGCGGCCAAGGGCATCCACTCGTTCGACGCCGACGGGATGCTCGCCACCAGCGACATCCCGGCCAAGAAGGCGACGCCGTGCACCTCGCTGTTCCAGGTGAAGGGCGGGAAGTTCACCCGGGTGTACCCGAAGAAGCCCGCGTCGTTCGACTGCAACAAGAAGAACGTGGTCCTGGTGAAGCAGTCCGGTAGCTGAGCGGCGGAGCGGAGGAGTCGAACGATGGCGGACGAGCTCGCAGGCAAGGTCGCGCTGGTCACCGGCGCGAGCAAGAACATCGGCAAGGGCATCGCGCTGGAGGTCGGGGCCAGTGGCGCGATCACCTACCTGTCCGCGCGCACGGTCGAGGACGTGCCCGGGCAGCTCGCGAGCCTGGCGCGCACCGCCGCCGAGATCGAGGCGGCGGGCGGCACCGCGATCCCGGTCGCCTGCGACCACACCGATGACGCGCAGGTCGAAGCGGTGTTCGACCGCATCCAGCGCCGAACAGGGCCGGCTCGACCTCGTGGTCAACGTGGCGTCGCCCGACTTCTCGGAGATGGTCGGCGTGCCGTTCTGGGAGCTGCCGTTCAACCACATCAGCAACTGCCTCGACATCGGGCCGCGGTCCGACTACGTGACCACCGCGCTGGCGGCCCGCACGATGATGATCGAGCAGGGTTCGGGCGTCGTGATCAACATCTCGTCCCACGGCGCGGAGACGTACCTGCTGTCGGTGCCCTACGGGGTGGGCAAGGCCGCCATCGACCGGGTGACGCGCGACACCGCGTTCGAGCTCCGGCCCCACGGGATCGCGGTGGTGTCGTTGTGGCCCGGGCTGGTGCTCACCGAAGGACTGCTCGCCAACACGGTGGAGACCGAGGACGGCCGACGCGAGCTCCACGGACTCGACATCAGCTTCGGGGAGACCCCGAAGTTCAACGGGCTCGCGGTCGTCGCGCTCGCCGCCGACCCCGCGATCATGGAGCGCACCGGCGGCTCGTTCTGGTCCGCGTCGCTGGCACGCGAATACGGCTTCACCGAGGACGACGGCCACCTGCCGCCGGAGATGGCGAACACCGTCCTCACCAGCATGGGCGACGACATGCCCGACTACTGGCGCGGCGTCGAGCGCGGCGCGTGCGTGAGCGAGGACGGCGTGAGCGGCTGTCCGCACTTCCCCACCATCACCGCGCAGGGGCTCGATCCCGATCCCCTGCTCGCGGAGCTGCGCACGACGGAACCCGTGGTGCGGGTGCAGCTGCCGTTCGGCGAGCCGCTGTGGATGCTCACCCGCTACGAGGACGTGCGGGCGATGCTCGCCGACCCCCGGTTCAGCCGAACCGCGACCATCGGCACCGACGTCGGGCGCATGGCGGAGTTCTTCCCCATCGAGGACTCGATCCTCGGCATGGACCCGCCCGGGCACACGCGCATCCGCCGGCTCGTGAGCGGCATCTTCACCGCACGCCGCATGCAGGCGTTGCGCGGCCGCGCGCAGGAGATCGTCGACGGGCTGCTCGACGCGATGGAGCAGGCCGAACAGCCGGTCGACTTCGTGCAGGCGGTCGCGCTCCCGCTGCCGATCACGATGATCTGCGAGCTGCTCGGCGTGCCGTTCGAGGACCGTCAGCGGTTCAACGGGTGGGCCGACATCTTCATGACGTCGAGCGGGCACACCGTCGAGGAGCTGCTCGACGCGCACGGACAGCTCACCGCCTACCTCGCCGACCTGATCGCCAAGCGGCGGGTCGAGCCGACCGACGACATCCTCGGCGCGTTGGTGTCGGCGCGCGACGAGGATCCGTCGGTCATCACCGAAGGCGAGCTGCAGTCGCTGCTGATGGCGATCCTGGTGGCCGGCTACGAGACCACCGCCAACCAGCTCGGCAAGTTCGTGCTCTGCCTCCTCGAGCGACCCGACCAGCTGCAGATCCTGCGCGCGCAGCCGGAGCTGATGGCCAACGCGGTCGAGGAGCTCATGCGTTTCGTCCCACTGAGCGCGGGTTCGCAGCTCGCGTACCTCGCCACCGAGGACGTCGAGGTCGGTGGCGTGCTCATCCGCGCCGGCGAGGGCGTGATGCCGTCGACCGCCTCGGCCAATCGCGACGAGTCGGTGTTCCCGCACGCCGACCAGATCGACGTCGAGCGCACCGACATCTTCCAGCTGGGGTTCGGGCACGGGTCGCACTACTGCCTCGGCGCGCACCTCGCGCGCGTCGAGCTGCAGGTCGCCCTCACCTCGTTGTTCGCCCGGTTCCCCGATCTGCGGCTGGCGGACGGCGTCGACGCGGTGCGCTGGAAAGACGGGTCCGCGGTGTGGGGCCTCGAGTTCCTGCGCCTCTGCTTCTAGGAGGTTCGTGTGCGAGGTCTGACCGACAAGGTGGTGGTGGTCGCGGGCGGAGGCTCGGGCATCGGTGCCGCCACCGCCGTGCGACTGGGCGAAGAAGGCGCGCAGGTGGTCGTCGGTGACCTGGCCGCCGACAACGCCGAGACCGTGGCCGCGGGCATCCGCGACGCCGGCGGCCACGCGGTGTCGGCCGAGTTCGACATCTCGATCGACGAGAGCGTCGGCGCGCTCATGGCGAGCGCGGTCGACGCGTTCGGTGGCATCGACCTGCTGCACGCCAACGCCGCCGACATGACCGAGGCCGCCATCCTCAGCGACACCGACGCGCTCGACGTCGACCTCGGCGTGTTCGACCGCACCATCGCGGTGAACCTGCGCGGGTTCCTCCTGTGCACGCGCCACGCCATCCCGCGCATGCTCGAACGCGGAGGCGGCGCGATCGTCTACACCAGCTCCGCCACCGCGCACGTCGGCGAACCGCAACGACCGTCGTACGGCATCTCCAAGAGCGGCATCAACGCGCTCATGCGGCACGTCTCCGCCCGCTGGGGCCGCGAAGGCATCCGGGCCAACTGCGTCGCGCCGGGCATGGTGCTCAGCAAGACCCTGCTCGAGCACTCCGACGAGGCGTTCCGCGAGTTCGCGCTCGGTCTCGGCCGCGTCGACCGCCTCGGTGAGCCCGAGGACATCGCGGCTGCGGTCGCGTTCCTGATGTCCGACGACGCGTCGTGGATCACCGCGCAGGTGATCAGCGTCGACGGGGGATCCACCGTCCGCCCGTAGGGCGGGCACCAGAACTCCGCGACCGACGTTGTCGTGGTGGCTCCAGAAGGAGGTCACCGATGACCGTCGAACAGATCCTCGCCGACTACGCCCGCGACGAGCTCTACGCCCGCCTCACCGGCATCTGGTTCTGAGTCATCCCTTCGATCGCATCAGCTCGACGAGCTGGTCGAAGACTGCGCCCCAGCCTTCGCTGGAAGCCCATCTCGTCGTGCTCCTTGCGCATCGCCGGATCGAGGTGCATGGCGATCGCGCGGTAGTGCGTGCCGCCCGAGCCGTTCGGCTGCAGCTCGATGATCGCGGTGAACAGCAGCGGGCCGGTCTGCGGGCGGAACCCCGGGCCGAGCGCGCCGGTCCACACCAGGCGCTCGTTCGGGATCACCTCGAGGAAGCAGCCGCGGTTGTCGTTCTCCTCGCCCTCGGGGCCGCGCATGACGGTGCGGAACAGGCCACCGGGGCGGAGATCCACCTCGACGACGGGCGTCTCCCACGGCTTGGGCGTGAACCACTGCTTCAGCAGCTCGGGCTCGGTCCAGGCGCGCCACACGAGCTCGGGGGCGATGTCGGTCTCGCGGACCAGCTCGAGGTCGAGCTCGGGGTCGATGGTGTGCGGGGTGAAGGTCATGGTTGCTCCTGCTCCTTGGGGGTGCGGTCGAGGGTCTGGAGGAGGTCGTCGAGCTGGTCGAGGCGGCGCTCCCACATGCGGCGTTGCTCGGCGAGCCAGCCGTCGGCGATGCCCAGGGCGGCGGGCACGAGCTCGTAGGTCCGCACCCGACCGGCTTTGGTCGACGTCACCACACCCGCCCGCTCCAGCACGTCGAGGTGCTGGGTGAACGAAGGCAACGCCATGGCGAACGGCTGCGCCAGCTCCGACGTCGACGCCGAACCGATCACCAGCCGCTCCACCACCCCGCGCCGGGTGGGATCGGCCAGGGCCTTGAACACCCGGTCGAGCTCCACCGTTTGCTGAGGCATGTACCTAAGTATTACTGATCACAATGCTTAGGTCAAGACCTCAGTATCGATCGCCTGCGGGGCCGGGTCCGGTCCCTGCGATGGGGGTCGTCGACGAGCTCGGGCGTCCAGCGGTGAGGGCCGTCGTGGCCCGCCGGCTCGAGGCAACGGAGCTGGTAGCCGTGACGCCGGGGGCGGCGCTCGTCGCAGCAGTCGGAGGTCAGGGCGCGAGGGAGGAGGCGCATCCTGCGAGCTTCGCGCCCCGACCCCGGCCTGCCGATGGAGTGCGCGTGAACTCTGGCTCAACTCCCGCTCGACTCATCTCGCCCGTACGATCGCGTCGTGCCCGAGACCATCCTCACCGAGCAGCGCGGCGACGTGCTGCTGATCACGCTCAATCGTCCGGAGAAGCTCAACGCGTGGACCACCCGCATGGGTCGGGAGCTCAAACAGGTGATCGGTGACGCGAACGCCGACGCCACCATCGGCGCCATCGTCGTGACCGGTGCCGGGACGCGCGTTCTGCGCCGGGCGCCGACATCGGCGACACGTTCGCCGACCGCGACGTGCCTTCCGCGTCGTCGGGAACAGAGGCGTCGGGTCCCGGGTCGGCCGGTGCGAACGTCGCCTACGAATGGGTCGACCTGTGTCTGCGGTCGAAGCCGCTCATCGCCGCGGTGAACGGGATCTGCATCGGCGTGGGCGTCACGCAGATCCTCTGCTTCGACGCGATCCTCGCCTCCGAGCGCGGCGCGCTTCGGCATCGGCTTCATCAAGATCGGTCTGGTACCCGAGCTGGCCGCGACCCGGTTCCTCACCCATCGCATGGGACCGGGACGGTCGCGGCTGTTCGCGCTCAGCGGCGACCTGTGGACCGCCGACGAGGCGCTGATGTCGGGCCTGGTCGACCGGGTCGCGGTGCACGACGACCTGGTGGACGAAGCGGTCGAGATGGCGGCCCGGATCGCCGCCAACCCTGCGCCGCAGCTGCAGTGGACCAAGCAGCTCCTCATCGAGAACGCGCTCGAGACCGACCTCCGCGCCGTGCAGGAGCGGGAGATGGAGGTGATCGCCCGCTGCTTCGAGTCGCCCGAGCACGCGGAAGCGGTGCGCGCGTTCATCGAGAAGCGCCCACCGGAGTTCCCTCCGCGCACGGCAATCCCCTGAGCCGCGGATCCCGTCAGAGGCCACCGTCGGCCGATGGGCCGGTGGCCTCGAGCTCGGCTTCGACCATGCGGCCGAGCTCTCGGAGTCGCTCGAGCTGCGGCTGGTTCAGGACGCGCGGGCCGATGGTCCATGATGCAGAGCGTGCCGACGCACTGCCCGCCGGACACCGAGAGCGGCACGCCTGCGTAGAAGCGGAGCCGGGGGTCGCGTGCGACGGCCGGGTTCTCGGCGAAGCGGTCGTCGCGCAGGGCGTCGGTGATCACGAAGACGTCATCGCCGAGGATGGCGTGCGCGCACATCGACATGTCGCGGTGGGTCTCGGTGAAGTCGATGCCGTGGTGCGACTTGAACCATTGCCGCTCGGCGTCGACCAGCGTGACCAGCGCGGCGGGGACGTCGAAGGTCGTGCAGGCGACCTCGGTCAAGCGGTCGAAGCGCGCTTCGGGCTCGGTGTCGAGGATGCCGAGGTTCCAGAGCGCGACGAGTCGTTCGGGTTCGCTGGCGGGCAGCGCAGCCGCCTGCCAGCGACAGCGCGCGCCGGAACAGCCAGGCGCGGAGCTTCGTGCGCAGGTGCGACTGCGAGGCCGGCCACACCAGCCAGTCGGTGATCTCGGGCCGGATCTCGTAGCGGGGCGGCGTGATCATCGACACGTACGCGACGGTCACACCTTCGTCCACCTGCGCGATGACCTCGCCCGCGTCGGCGGCCAGCTCGTCGAGTGATCGCCCGGGCGGCGCCTGGACCAGGGCGATCGGGGTGTGCCGCGTGCGCACGGTGTCGGCCAACTCGTCGAGGTCGCGGCACACCACCGCCTCGAAGCCCTCGGCCACCGCCGCCTCGAGCAATGCGACCTCGATGCCGGGGTCGGTCACCGCGATCGCGATCGCGCGGTTGAGCTCCGCCAACGCAGGGGCTCGGGTCGCGGTCTCCACCGGGTCGCGGGCATCCGAGGTGCGGTCGGAACGCAGCGTGATCGTCGAACCCTCGGCGGCGGCGAAGACCTCGCCCGGGAACTGCGCCGCGGTCGCTCGTGCGCGAGCGCGCGCGATGAGCGCATCGACTTCGTCGTCGGTGCGCGTCGGATCGTGGTGGTACAGGGCAAGCCGTTCGACGTTCGCGGCCACTGCGACGTCGACCGCGTACTCGACCGTGCTGTGACCCCACCCCACCTTGTCCGGGTACTCCTCCTCGAGGTATTGCGAGTCGTGGATGAGCAGGTCGGCGTCGCGCACGAACCCGACGTGGAGCGCGTCCTCGCGGTCGAGCCCCGTGCCGGGCGCCGACGTGCTCGGTTCGTGGTCGCTCGCGTACACGAGCGACGCACCGTCGGCCTCGATGCGGTACCCCAGGGTGAGCGCGGGATGGTGGAGGTAGCGCGTGGTGACGTTGACGTCGTCGATCCGGAACTGCCCCTCGACGAGGTCGTGGTACTCGATGTCGGCGGCGAAGTCGAGGAGTTGGACGGGGAAGTAGGTGTACTGCATCTGACCGGCCAGCGTGTGGTCGATCGAGGTGTCGAGCCCGCGGGGTCCGTAGACGTGCCACGTGTTCCGCTCGTCGAAGAGCGGAGCGAAGAAGGGCAGGCCCTGGATGTGGTCCCAGTGCGTGTGCCCGATCAGCAGGTGGCCGTCGACCGGACCCTCCTCGCGCGCGAGCACCTGGCCCAGCTCGTGGATCCCGGTGCCGCAGTCGATGACGATGAGCGTGCCCCCGTCGGTCCGCACCGAGACGCACGAGGTGTTACCGCCGTACCGGACCGTCGTGGGGCCGGCCTTGGCGATCGAACCCCGCGTCCCCCAGAAGGTGACATCCACCCCGACTCCCCGGATCCGTCATCCGTCTGCGCACCGGACCCTCTTAGCCTGCCCAATTGGTGATCATCTTGCACGTCTCGCCCCATCCCGACGACGAGGCACTCGGCGCGCCGGCGACCTTGCTCCTCCTTCGACGCGCCGGTGGGCACGTCGTGAACGCGGTCGTGAGCCTCGGGCGAGCGGCCGACCACGCCCGCCGACGACGGGAAGCGCTCGATGCCTCGGTGCGCGCCGGCTTCGAGCTCGCGCTGCCCGACGAGCCGTTCGCGATCTCGAGCGGCGACGACCTCGCGGCGGCCGAACCGTTGGTCACCGCATGGGTGACCGGGCTGGTGCGCGCGCACGATCCGGCCGTCGTCGTGTCGCCGTCACCCGACGACGTCCACCCCGGCCACGAGCTCGTCGCGCGTGCGACCCGTCGTGCACTCGAGACCGTCGACACACCGCCTCCGTGGTGGACGTGGGGACTCTGGGCCGATCTCCCGCGACCCACCGTGTACGTGCCCTTCGACGACGACGTGCTCGCGGAGGCGCAGCACGTCCTCGGCGCATACGAAGGGCGAGCTCGAGCGCAACGACTACCACCGCTTGTTGAGCGCGCGGGTGAGCGCGCACGCGGTGCTCGGGAGTGAACGCGTCTTCGGCTTCGGGAGCGCGCGCGCGTCGACGCTGCCCTACGCCGAGCTGCTCACCGAGCTCCAACGCGCCGACGGTCGGTGGTGCCCCGGGCCGGCGCGGGTCCTCGACCCTGGCAATCCACTGCTCGCACGTTGACGGGTGCCGCGCGCGGCATCAAAGCTACGGACTCGCCGTCTCTCGGACGACCCCGGGTGGAACCATGGCTGACCGCCGCGACCTCGAATTCACCTATTCGCTGATCGATCGCATGTTCCGACTCAGCCTCGGAGAGATGGCCGACTTCAGTGGCGCCAAGTACGACGGCGACTTCTCACTGACCCTCGAAGAGGCGCAGGCCCGCAAGCACGAGTACATCGTCGACCAGATCGGGATCGGGCCCGGCCGCCGGGTGCTGGACCTCGGGTGCGGATGGGGACCGTTGCTCGACGTCGTCCGGCGACGCGGCGGCGTCGGAGTCGGCGTCACCCTCTCTTCCGCGCAGTTGGCGGCGTGCCGTCGACATGGACTCGACGTCCAGCTCTTCGACGCGCGGCTCCTGACGCGGGAGCGCTTCGGCCCGTTCGACGCGGTGGCGAGTCTCGGAGCCTTCGAGCACTTCTGCTCACCCGAGGAGTACACCGCCGGGCAGCAGGAATCGATCTATCGCGACCTGTTCGCACGGGTCGCGAGTGTGCTGCCCGACGACGGGCGCTTCTACCTCCAGACGATGGTGTTCGGACCGAACATGATCCCGCTCGCCGACGTCGACATCGACGCGCCGCGGGAATCCGACGCGTGGTATCTCGCGCTGCTCGGTCACCAGTTCCCGGGGTCGTGGCTGCCGTTGGGATTGGAGCAGATCGTCACCTGCGCGGAACCGCACTTCCGCCTGGTCGCGTGCACGAGTGGCCGCCTCGACTACATCGAGACCATCCGCCAGTGGCGGAAGCGGTTCGGAGCACCGAGCGTGAAGAAGACGCTCCTCAAGCTGCGGCTCGCGCCCCGATGGCTCACCAGCGCCGACTTCCGGCTGGCCTTCACCTCGGGCGTCAGCGCCAACAGCGTGTGTTTCGAACGGGAGCTCCTCGAGCACTATCGACTGGTGCTCGAGAAGCGATGACGTCGACGCGAGAAGTGTTCGTGTGCCGCAAGTGCAAGGACCACGACTGCCTGGTGCGCGTGCTCGAAGCCCACGCGGCGAAGCCTGTCCCAGGCGATTCGTGCCGGTGCAGAAGATCTGCCACGTGATCCCGATCGTCGGCACCGAGGTCATACGGGAGCTGCGCATCGCGAGGCCGTCAGGGCGGTCCGCGGCCAAGGAGCTCGGCGGACACCTGCTCGTCGAGTGCTCACGCGCGGCGTAACCCATCCAGAAGGCGCCATTCATCCGCGCGGACTCCAACGAGGATGATCGTCGCCGCTTCACGGGCCGACACCGGACGCCTTGGCCGCGAACGTGTCCGAGACCTCGCGCATCTGCGCGCCTAAGGATCGTCGATCGGCGAGCACGACCATGTGTTGGCCACAGCCGGTGCCGACTGGCCCGGCATCACCACCGCGACCTGCACGTGCGGCGCGTGGACACGAGGTCGTGATCAGTGCCTCCGAGAATCCCTTCATCGTGAACTTCCGGCCCTGTAAGCAGTTGCGGCATCTCGGGGCCAAGCGCGGCCCAGAATCCGTTCACGCTGCTCGTGTTGACCACATATCCGGCGTCGCTCGCGATCAACAGCGGTAGGAACGAACGGCTGCAGTTGTAGACACCGCCCCAGCAGATCGCGAACGTGCGGTCCCAGTCGCGACGGTCTCGGCACGAAGATCCACTCGCCGCGCCGACGTCCTCCAAGAACACGTCGAACTCGCGATCACGCTGCGCACTTGGCACTGAAACGCCGGACCGATCTCGTCGACACGTCCCAGGTGCGCGCAGCCACTTCCCGGTGGGTCGAGCAGAGAGTCGCAGTGTTTCGCTGAGGTCAACTTCGGTACACGGCGCTGGTCGCGCCGCATGACGGCAACCTCCACGTCGTGGCTGATCCCGGGCTCACGTCTCCGAGCCCGAGGTCGATCGCCCATCCGCCCGACGAACAGCCCACCACACACCCAGTGGTTCCATCACCGATGCGATCCGCTCGGGAACAGCCCAGTCATCGCCGTTCGGCGATCACGAGGGACGCTTCACCGGTCCGAGCACCTTGAAGTCGACGACCCGCACACCTTCGGCGCGCAACCGCTCGGCTTGCTCGCCCACGTTCGGCGCCCGCAACCGGCCGCCCGACCCCACCACCCGCCACCAGTTCGGGCCGCGGTACTTCCGCGCCAGAAAGGTGCCGACGCCGCGGTGCCGCCCCGGGAAGCCCGCCTCGAGGGCGACCCAGCCGTAGGTGACGACCTCGCCCGCGGCGAGGCGCAGCACCACCTCTTCGACCGCTTCGTCGAAGTCGCTCGGCGTGGACCGTTTGCTCATCCGATGCGAGACGGTACTGCCACGAAATCGGCTCGCGACCCACCGCGGTTCTGCCACGATCGCGACGTGTTCGATGTGACCGCCCGATGATGGAACCGTGGCAACGGCTGCGCGAGCGGGGCTTCGAGATCGGTGCTCGTGCCGCGGGTGGCGAGTCCCAGGGTGCGTGGTTCGCGACCGCACCCGACGGCGCGCCCGTCGTGCTCAAATGGTTCCCCGACGATGCCGTTGCCGATCGGTACGCAGTGCTGCTTCCCGCCCTCGACGAGCTCCGGGCGCGGTGTGCCGGTGCCCGAGTACCCGCACGTGATCGCCGTCGACGGCTGGACGGTCTCCGCGCAGCGGGTCATGCCCGGCCGGTCCGAGGACAACCCTTCCCGGGCGGTGGTCGACGCGATGATCGAGTGCGTCGCCGCCAAGTCCGGCATCGCGGGACCGCGGCCGGCACCCGACCTGCGCCCGTGGGGCGTGTTCATGGTCGACACCTTGACCATCGGCGAGGACGGGTGGGCCGTGCACGAGACGCTGCGCGCCGCGGATCGACGCAGCGTGGCGGTGCTCGAGCGCGTGGAGGCGGTCGGCGCCGATGCCGATCCCGGCTCGTTCCCCGACGACGGCCTGGTGCACCTCGACCTGCACACCGACAACGTCCTCATCGAGGACGGCACGATCACCGGCATCATCGACTGGAGGGAGTGTGCACTAGCCGGGAGCCGCGGGCTCCGCGGCGGCCAGACGGCGTTCGAGCAACGCGTCGATGCTGAAGCGGCCGGCGCCGAAGAAGGCGATGACGAGCGCGAGCGTGCCGAGCGCGAGGTTCAGCTCGTACCCGCTCTTCCCCGAGGTCGCGTTCAGCCCGTTGTCCCACGTCACCGTGATGATCGCCATCATCATGTCGACGAAGATCGCCGCGCCCGCGAGCCGGGCGAGGAACCCGAACGCGATGGCGATGCCGCCCCCGAACTCGATGAGGCCGCCGACGAGCGCGAAGAACTTGCCCGGGTGGAGGTGCGCCGTGTTGGCGAAGTACTGCGCGGATGCGTCGAGGCCGGCGCCGCCGAACCACCCGAAGAGCCGCCGGCCCCCGTGGTAGATGAAGATGAACGCCAGCACCGCGCGCACGGCGACGAGCGCGCAGTCCGCGGGCAGTGCTGCCGTGCGGCTGCTCAGCAACGCGCGCCAGGACCGTGCGGGTGCGCGATCGCTGGCGCGGGGATCGACGCCGTCACCATGACGTCACATCGTTGCACTCGGGCGAGACGACTGCCTCGGGCCGCGCGGTCGACGACCGGACCGGGGGCCGGTCGGTGACCGCGTGCATCGGACGGAACGGGGCCAGCAGCTGCGCGACGAACACCGAGAGGTGGCGCGCACGCGGGCCCGAGTGCTCGACCACGAGCGGCCGCCCCGGCAATCCCGTGTCCGCACGGATCGTCGCCTCGGTGGGGAACACCGCGCGCCCGAAGAGCTGGTCCCAGATCGTCAGGACGAAGCCGAGGTTGACGTCCTGGGGACCGTCCAGCAGGTGGTGGACGCGGTGGTAGTTCGGGCTGACGAAGACGCGTTCGAGCGGGCCGAACCCGAGCCGGAGGTTCGAGTGTGCCAGGGCGACGAACGCGGCGTACGCCACCAGCACGGTGACCGACATGGTGCCGTTCGCGAGCAGCACGATCCCCGGGATCAGGGTGACGAGGTACGGCACGTGCAACAGCGGGTGGGTGCGGAAGACGGTCAGCACGCTCAGGTCTTCCTGCGAGTGGTGGAGCTCGTGGAACCGCCACAGGGGCAAGATCCGATGCACCGCGAGGTGCACGAACCAATTGCAGGCGTCGAACACCACGACGAGCAGCACGATGGCGGCTGCGCGCGGCACCATGCCGATCCGCGGGAGGACGATCCACGGCATGCTGCTCTGGACCGCCGCCACCGCGCCCAGGGTGAGCGCGGTGACCAGCGGCACCAGGACGGTGGCGTTCAACAGCGTGTAGAGGACGTCGTGCCGGTTCCCGCGGGTGACGAGCGGCCGCGGTTGCGCGGGCCAGATCCTCTCGACCACGAGGATGACGCCGATGATCGCGAAGGTCAGGGGGCCGGCGACGACGATCCGCAGGCTGTCGGCCGAGCCGGCGAAGTGCGCGCCGCCCCACTCCGTCGCCCACCCGAACCCGACGACGGCAACCGCGAACACCACCACCGAGAACGCCGGCACGTACACCCGCGCCGACAGCGCGGACTGCAGCCGACGCGCGTCGCCACCCCCGCGCTCGAGGGACTCTCGAGCGCGGGGGTTGGAGGGGGCGACGACCACGGACGACATCAGAACCCGACGCCTCCGTTCCCCGCGTTGGTGGTGCTCGGGGACTTCGTACCGGAATCGGACTTCGCCGTCACGACTGCGGTCCACGTGCCGAACTTGTTGTGACCGGCGTGCACCTGTCCCGACGTCTTGTCCTTCGCCGACCAGTAGAGCGGCTTGCCGGCGTAGGTGATCTGGAGCGAGCCGTCGGAGGTCTTCACCGTGCCGAGCTTCGCGGCGTCGACACCGGTGCCGGCCGTCGCCGCGGTGACCCCGGCGGGGAGCAGCACCGGCGGCTGGGTCTTCAGACAGCGACCGGTGCAGGTCTTGCCGCCCTTCAACGTGTAGACCGCGTTGTCGCCCGCCACGAGGATCGTGCCGAGCTTGCCGTTGTGCGCGGTCGAGATCTCGGTTGCGGTGTCGGAGCTCGTCGCCGCGCCGGCCATGCCTGGCGCGGCCGCCACGACCAGGCCACCGACCGCCAAGGCGAGGGCTACGACGCGCCCGAGCGATCGCGGCCAGCTCGAGCGGTGGGGGCCACGTGTTCGATTCATGTCAGCAATCTCTCCTCGTGATCGGGGCCCTCCGAGGTGGATCTACGGATGCCCGAGCGGAACGGATTGCGCTCCGAAGGTTCCCACACCAATCCGTTCGACGCCGAGGCCCGTAGATCCTCGCGACTCCGAGTCGACGAGGAGGCAGGACATGCTGCGCACTGGGGTGCAACGGGCGCTGACGCTCATGATCGGCGGGTTGGCCATCGTGGCCATGAGCACCACGGCCGCGGTGGCCGCGACGCACGCGACCACTGCAAGCGTGGTGTCGAGCGTCGAGAACTCGAACCTCGGCTCGATCCTGGTCGCCGGCAAGACGGTCTACACGTTGAAGGCGAGCAAGACCGGCTGCACGGCCGCCTGCCTGCGGAAGTGGCCGCCCGTCCTGCTCCCCCACGGGACGAAGCGCGCCAAAGCGGGTTCCGGCGTCGACGCGTCGAAGCTCGGCACCGCCAAGGCGGCCAAGGGCGCGCTCCAGATCACGTACGCGAGGAAGCGCCTGTACTGGTCGGCCAAGGACAAGGCCGCAGGTCAGGTGCACGGCAACGTGACCAACAAGTGGGGGAAGTGGTCGACGGTGACGGCAGCGTCGACCGCGGCCGCGACGACGCTCGCACCGACGACGGCCGCGCCCGCCACCGAAGCTCCCGCGACTGCTCCGCCCACGGACGCGGCACCGCAGACCGCGCCGCCCGAGGCCGAACCGCCGGCCACCGCGGCACCGCAGACGGCGCAGACGGCGCCGCCTGCGACCCAACCGCCTGCGACCCAACCGCCCACGACCCAGCCCAAGACCACCAACCCACCCGGGAACGGCGGCGTCGGGTTCTGAAGCGATCGTCGGGATCTGGCGAGCCGTGAACGAGCGCGCATGATGACAGGTACCTCCACCGGCCGTCGTCCTCGGCTGAGCCGTGATCCGACGCGAGACACGACGACCGGTGGATGGCACCGGTCTGCGGGTCGGCGCGGTCAGTCGTGGAAGGAGGGGTGGACTGGTCAGCCCGGCTGCGCTTTCGCGCGGAGATGAGAGCGGGCGCTGTGCACGAGATCGAGGCGCGCTCGGCACGTGCAGGCGAGCTCGCGCGTGGGATGGAGGTTCACGAGCGCGGCGTCGGGCGTGAACGCACCGCCACTCGCGGAACTCGGCGACGAGCGCGCGTTGCGCGTCGAGGTGCAACCAGGTGGGTACGTGCACGACGCCGGGCAGCGGTTCCGTCCTGCGGCCGAGCACGGTCTGCGCGCCGCCGAGCCGGCTCGTGCGCCCCGCATGCCGCCGGTCGTGCGCGCCGATCCCATCGCGCCATTCTCGCGGACGAGGTCGGCGACCGCCCTCCAAATCGGCGGTCAACGAGCACAATGGGCAAGGGGTCGCTCGCCTCGCGGTGTGGGGAGAGCCGTCGAGCACCAGCCCTTCGCAGATCCGGACGGAGCGTCATGACCACCGAAGAGCCGGGCCGCCGCCGCCAGCCGTGCGGAACACAGGCTCGCGACGACCAAAGCCCGAGCGCGCCGGCGCCGACGCCGCTTGATCGCCGGAGGCGCAATCGTCGCGGCGCTAGCGGCAGCCATCATCGTCGCGATCTACGCGAGCTCCGGTGAAGACGCACGACGCGACCAATCCTCCCGACCGTCCTCGACCGCCGTGTCGTCGACCACCTCGTCCCTGCCCAGCTCGACTCAGCGCACGTCGGGCGACGCGCCCGACCGCAGTGCCCCGATCGGACGACCCTCTCGTCGCGGCCATCCAGCCGTACGACGGTCGCTACACGGGAACCTGGGAGTCGGCGCGCAACGGCGCCTCGGGAACGGTGTCGATGGATCTGCGGGTCGATCCGGTGACGAAGACGATCCAGGTGGACGGCGACTTCGACGGAGACCTCTTCGGGAACCAGACTGCTCGGGTTCGGCACATCGGCGCAGCAATTCCACTCAGCCTCGCCACGGCGGCGCCCACGGCCACCGAGGGGTTCGGTGAGGTCAGTGGCCACCTCGACCCCCCGTACGGTGTCGTGCTCGAGGCGAGCGACGTCCCGGACGAAGACGTCGACACCTTCACGCTCGCCGGACAGATTCGTCCCGACGGCACCGGGCTCGACGTGACCTTCACCGCACCTATGCGGACGGCTCTGCCGCCGACGGCACCGTGACCGTCAGCTGCGACCCCAGTGGCAACCGACCGAGCGACGTGCCGACGCTGTGCGCCCCCGCCTGACCTGGACAGAAAGTGAACCTAGAGGTGTACTCCGGCCCGCTACGCCGGGGACTGGGACTCACCGGCTCCTCGCTGACCTTGTGCTCGTCACGCTGACCAGCAGCTTGGTGGATGGAGCGGGTGACGGGAATCGAACCCGCGTTCTCAGCTTGGGAAGCTGATGTTCTGCCTCTGAACTACACCCGCGCGGGGGCGAGATCGTAGCCTCCCCCGTCGATGGACTCCCCCGACGGCTCCTCACCCCAGGTGGCACATCCGGCGGCGACGCAAGCCCTCGTCGACGCCACGCGCGACCTGCTCACGACCCAGCGCGTGGCCGACGCGCCGGTCGACGCGCTCGAACACGCCACCGCGCTCGTCCGCGACGCGACCGCGTTGCTCGCGCCGCACGAAGTCGACGGCATCCCCGGGCAGAACGCCTTGCGCGCCGCGTACCCCGACCGCGAGCAGTTCGCCACGGGCGACCCGGCGCGCTTCTTCCCGTACAGCCCGGTGGTCGGCCCGCTCAACGCGATCGCGCCGCCGGTCGTGTTCACCTTCGACGGCGAGCGCATGCGCGGGAACGGCAGCCTCCCCGCGCCCTACACCGGTCCACCCGGCACCGTGCACGGTGGCGTGGTGGCGATGGTGCTCGACGAGCTGCTCGGCGCGGTGAACGCATGCCTCGGCCTCGGCGCGTACACGGGCACGCTCACCGTCCGGTACGAGCGCCCCACGCCCATCGGTCAGGAGCTCACGTTCGATGCGTGGGTCGACCGCACGGAGGGACGCAAGGTCTTCACCGTCGGCACGATCAGCGCCGACGATGTGGTCACCGCGCGCGCCGACGGCGTGTTCATCCGCGTCGAGGCTCCCGTGCCCGCCGACTGAGGAGACCGCGATGACCGACCACGGACTCACGTGGGGCGTGCTCCCACCCGACACGTTCGAACGGGTCCTCGTGTTCTCGCCGCACTTCGACGACGCGGCGATGGGCGCCGGACACCTCCTCCTGGCGCGTCCGGGCTCCACCGTGTGCACCGTGTTCGCGGGTCCGCCCGACCGCTATCCCGACGAGCCGTCGGAGTGGGACGCGCTCGGCGGGTTCCGAGCCGGCGACGACGTCGTCGCCGTCCGACGGGAAGAGGATCTCGCCGCGCTCGGCGGTCCTCGGCGCGAACCACCGCTGGCTCGAGTTCGTCGACCACCAGTACCTGGAGCCGCACGCGCGCGCCACCGCCGACGAGATCGCCCCCGCGCTCGCGGCGGTCGTCGACTCGGTCGCGCCCACTGCCGTCGTCCTGCCGCTCGGCCTGGCCAACCCCGACCACGTCGTCACCCACGAGGCCGCCGTGCTGGTGGCGCAGCAGCGTCCCGAGTTGGCGTGGTTCGCCTACGAGGACGCCGGCTACAAGCACATCCCCGGGATGATGGCGTGGCGGGTGTCGAAGTTGTTCCGCTCCGATCTCTGGCCCACGCCGATGATCGTGCCGACGGAACAGGACCACGATCGCAAGCGCGCCGCGATCGAGTGCTACGTGTCGCAGCTCGGGCCGCTGCGCCGCGACCACGCACTCGACGCGCGGATCGACGGCGCAGTGCCCGAGCAGTTCTGGATGCTCGCGCCTCCGCCCCCGGGTTGGGAGCGGATGCGACGCGACGGCGTGACTAGCCGTTCAGGTCGTCCTGGAACGTGTACACGTTCGACTTGCTGCAGTTGAACGTGCCCTTCTTGGTCGGGTAGACCCGCACGAACTTGCCGTCCTTGAACTGATCCAGCATGAAGCAGTCCGAGCCGGTCCGGTTGCCGATGTCGGTCGTCGCGACCATGCCCGAGGCGTCGAAGTCGTGGATGTTCGCCAGTTCGGCGAGCAGGTTCGCCCGGGTGAGGCCGTTCTTGCCCTTGTTCTGCACCACCGCCTTCGCGGCCTGCTCGAACAGCAGCCCCGACGTGAAGCCCCAGCTGGCGAAGCCGTTGAGGTTGTCCTTGCCCACGTACTTGACGAAGTTCTTGGTCATGGGGTTGGCCGATCCCTCGTCGAACGGGAGGAAGCTCAACGCCATGTACTCGCCGTTCATCGCGTCTGCGGCTTTGATGACGCCGTCGTCCTCGTAACAGGCGAGCGTGCACTCCCACACGATGTTCGGGTCGGTGAGCCCCTGGAGCTGTGCTTCCTGCCGCTCGGCGATGACACCGGTGACCGCCTGGAGGCTCAGCCCGTAGTTGGAGCTGTCGTTCTTCATCGCCTGGATGATCGGCGTGTACTGGCTCTGCGGCGAGTTCGCGGTGACGTTCCACGAGCTGTCGGCCTTGATGCCCGCGGCCTGGGCCGCCTTGTTGAGCACCTTCGACGTGCGCACGACCGACGGCGAGTCACTGGCGAGCACGAACGAGCCGTGCAGGTCCTTGTTGTGCTTGAGCAGGTACTTCGAGTCTCCGTAGTTGGCGCGGTAGGTCTGCGTCGCGTCGGTCCTCGTGTCGCATTCCACCGAAGGCGGCGTGATCGGGTACCCGGTCGGCGCGCACGCCTCCTCCGTGTTCGTCGCGAGCGCGGCGATGTCGGGGATGCCGGTCGCCTTCCCAGCGGAGTCGGCGCAGCTCGTGATGTCGGCGGGCGTCTGCAGCAGCAGCGTGCCGGTGCCGACCAGCGCGAAGTCTTCCGAACACGCCTTGATGATCCCGTTGCGGGTGTCGTTCGGGTTCAGCTTCGAGTCGATGAAGTCGACCTGCACCTTGCGCCCGGCGATCCCACCGTTGGCGTTCACGTACTTGCCCCACCCCTGCACGCCTTTGACGATGCCCTCCAGCACGTTCGGCGCGATCGGGTTGTCGACGTCGGCGACGACGGCGACCTTGATGGTCTTGGCACTGACCCCGACGTCGCTGGACGAGCCTCCGCTCGACTGGGCGCCGGCAGGCACGCCAACGAGCGCGACCCCGAGCACCACCAGGATCGCGACGATTCCGGCAACGGACGACCTGCGCATGTTCTCCCCCTTGTCGTGTACGAGCGCCCGGATCATGACATAAATGGGTCTATACGGCACACGCACGTTCCGTATTGCCCAGATCGTCCAGCCCGCTAACTTCTCGCCTCGTGCCACCGGAGACCAAGCGCGGGATCGCGTGCGCCATCGCGGGGATCGTGATCCTCGCCCTCAACGTCGTCGACGCCGCCGACCGCGGCGCGTCGGCCGGGAACGTCGTGGCGATCGCCGCCGGTGCGTTCCTCCTGTTCTGGGGCTTCGCGCTCGTGGCCCGCAGCGGGCGGCCGCCGTCGAGCTGACTGGTCGTCGCTCTCAGCGCGATCGTCTGAGCGCGTCGACGAGCGTCTTCGGCGCGACCGTGCAGTACGCGTCGCGCACGACGCCGGCGATCTCGTCCCAGTCGACGTCGACGTCGAGCCGCACGCCGATCCACCCGCGGTAGCCCACGTACGCCGGCACGAAGAATCGGCGTGGTTCCTCGCGCACGACCTGGTCCTGCACGCCGATGGGCGCGGCGCACCAGATCGCCAGTCGGCCGTCGCCATGGTGGTCGTCGTGGAACATGAGGAACGACTTCTTGCCCTTGTAGAAGAACGTCGGCGCACTGTGGCTCGGCCGCTCTTCCACGTCGGGCAACGCGAGGCAGAGCTTCCGCACGCGCGCGAGCACGCGCTCCACCTTGGTCGGCATCACACCCCCCGGAACCGCGGCGCGCGCTTCTCGGCGAACGCGGCCTGTCCTTCGAGGTAGTCCTCGGAGCGGAAGCACGCCTCCACCATCCGCTCGACCGCCTCGAGGTCGCGGTGCGCGGGCTCACGACGCGCCTCGCGGATCGCGGCCTTGCACGCCTGCACGGTGAGGGGCGCGTTGGCGGCGATGGTCGCCGCCAGATCGCGCACGGTCGCCTCGAGCGCTTCGACCGGGACCACGCGGTTCACGAGACCGATGTGGCGGGCTTCCTCGGCGCTCAGCCGGCGGGCCGAGAACAGGATCTCGGCCGTCCACGACGGGCCCACGAGACCCATGAGCTCCTCGACGCCCCCGTACGCGTACCCGAGCCCGAGCTTCGCCGCCGGCACGCCGAACTCGCTGCCCTCGGCGGCGATGCGGATGTCGGCCTTCATCGCGGTGAGCAGGCCGCCACCGATGCAGTAGCCGCGGATCATCGCGATGATGGGCTTGTCGACGGTGCGCCACGATCCCCACGCCGCGGCCAGGGCTTCGTCGTAGTCGGCACGCGCCGCCACGGTGGTGCGCTTCTCGGAGAACTCGGAGATGTCGGCGCCGGAGACGAAGGCGCGGTCGCCCGCGCCCTGCACCACGATCACGTGGACGTCGGGATCGGACGCGAACGCGCCGAGGATCGCGCGGCACCGCGATCTGCATGTCGTACGACATCGCGTTGAGGCGTGCCGGATTGTTGTAGGTCATCCAGCCGATGCCGTCCTCCACGTGGGCGAGCATCTTCTCGGTGCCGGTGTCGATCGGCTTGGGGTCGACAGTGGTCACGGGTGCTCCTTGGTACCCACTGCACCGGACGCGTGCAGGGTCTCGATCTCGTCGTCGGAGTAGCCGAGCTCGGCCAGCACTTCGCGTGTGTGGCCGCCGTCGGCCGGTGGTCCCGACCGCACCGTCGCCGGCGTGTCGCTGAACGTGTACGGCGGCCGCAGCACGTCGATCTCGCCGCGCGTCGGGTGGGGCACGCGGCGGGTGAGCTGCAGATGCTGCACCTGCGGATCGGCGAACACCTCGTCGACCGCGAGCACCGGACCGCACGGCACGTGCTCGGCGAGCCGGTCGACCCACTCAGCGGTGGTGCGGGTCTGCAGGATGCGCGCGAGGTCGGTGTCGAGCTCGGCGCGGTGCGCATGACGCGACGTGAAGTCGACGTAGCGCGGGTCGTCGGCGAGCTCCGGTGCGTCGAGCAGGGCGCAGAACGCTCGAAAGTCGCGCAACGCCGACACGTTGAGGTGGCCGTCGGCCGTGGGGTACGCACCCATCGGCACCATGGTCGGGTGCTGGTTCCCCTCCTGGCCAGGCACCTCGCCGTCGATCAGCCAACGCGCGGCCTGGAAGTCCATGAAGCTCACCATCGCCTCGAGCAGCGAGGTGTGCACCCACTGGCCGCGGCCGGTGCGGTCGCGCGCGATGAGGGCGGCGAGCACGCCCTGGGTGAGCAGGGTGCCGGCGGCGGTGTCGGAGATGGCGATGCCGACCCGCCACGGGCCCGAGCCGGGAGGCCCGGTGACGCTCATCAGCCCGCCGAGGCCCTGCGCGATCTGGTCGACGCCCGGCCGTGATGCGTAGGGCCCGTCCTGACCGAATCCGGAGATCGACGCGTAGACGACACGCGGATTGACCGCCCACACCGCGTCGGGGTCGACACCGAGCCGTGCCTTCACGTCGGGGCGGAAGTTCTCGACCACCACGTCGGCTCGCTCGACGAGCCGGAAGAACACCGCGCGGCCGTCGTCGGTCGCGAGGTCGACCGCGACCGCGCGCTTGTTGCGGTGGAGGTTGGCACCGTCGGCGCCGAGCGACGAGAACGGCCCGCCGCCGTCGCGCCGTTGGACCGCGATCACGTCGGCGCCGAGGTCGGCGAGTTGCCGCACACAGGTGGGGCCCGCACGCGCCTGCGTCAGGTCGACGACCCGGATCCCGGCGAGCGGGCCTTCCTGCGCGCCGGACGGTGGCGCAGCGGTCACGACGATGCGGACGCGTCGGCCTCGGCGGCGCGGGCGAGCCCGCGCGCAGCGGCAGGGAAGAACCGCTTGAGCACCTGGTGCACCATCCAACCGCCGATCGCGTTCGCACCGTCGAAGTCGGAGGTCCAGGTGATCCGGGTGCCACCACCCACCGGCTCGAGCGTGACCTCGGCGTGGTAGTCCCGCACGGGAAGTCCCTCGCGCACCTCGTAGGCGAGGCGCCGCGGCGGGTCGAACGCGACGACCTCCTCGGTGTGGACGCGCCGACCACGCCGGTACCTGCGCAGCGCGCCGACCCCGTCGGGGGCGGGCACTCCCTCGCGCTCGCGGGTCGTCTCGTCCCACTGCCCCCACTGCGACCACGTGGTGATGTCGGCCACCCGGGCCCACACCGTCTCGATCGGCGCCGCCGCGACCGTCGTGGTCGCGACGTGGTAGCGGCTCACATCGACAGCGACGCGAGGCCGGCGATCATCACGACGAAGCCGAGCGCCATGAACGCGAGCGTCCGACCGACGGGCGCCTGCGCGAGCTCGCGCTTCTGCGACGGCTTGGCCGGCGAACGGACGGGACTCCCGGGACGACCGCGCTCGACGGTCCGCGCCGCGATGCGATCGGCGTCGCGATGGCGTCGCACGAGCGCGTAGAGGTTGCCGAAGAACAGGGCCGCGCCCATGGCGGCGATGAGCTCTCGGAGGACCTCGTCGTAGAAGCTGCCGAGGACGACGTGCACGGCGTCATCGTACGCGGGCCTTCCCGGTTACGGCCCGCCGGGCTTGAACACCATCAGGAAGAGCACCACGATCATCGCGAGGTCGAGGATCGGGCCCACCACACCGAGCTTCTGGCCGATCGAGGCCATCTCGGCGGCCTGCGGCGGCGGTCCACCCACCGGCGGCGGTCCGTCGCGCATCTCGTGCATCAGCACGCCCATGCGCTTGACCGCGGGCATGAGCACCCCGTGGGACAGACCGATGGCCAACAGGTAGACCACGATCGAGAGCCACAGCCAGGTCTGGTCGAACTTCCACACGGAGTCGCTCAGCCCGATCACCCCGAACCCGAGCAGGAACACGGCATAGATGAAGTACTCGCCGATCCTCGAGACGAACTCGTTCGCTTCGAAGATGCCGATCGCCTCGTCGATCTTGCCCGCCTGCATGCGGGTCTTCATCTGCTGGCCGTAGACGCCGTTGAGGAACACCGCGCCGAACCCGACGATGGCGCAGAAGATGTGAAGCATCAGCACGAACTTGTAGAACCCACCATCGATGTTGGCGAGCACCATCGGCACAACCTCCCAGGCGAGACCTTTGGTGAAGAAACTGCGGCATCGTACGCCCACGGCCGTGGGCGCGCACGGATGTGGTACAACGCGCGGCGTGCGCGTGCTGGTGGCGAACTGCTCGGTGGAGTACCAGGGTCGGTTGGGTGCCCGACTCCCGGCCGCCAACCGCCTGATCATGCTGAAGGCCGACGGCTCGATCGCGGTGCACGCCGACGCCAAGGCCTACAAGCCGCTCAACTGGATGACACCGCCGTGCACCGTGCGCGAGGGCGACGGTCGTCTCGTCGCCACGAACGCCGGCGGCGAGACGCTCACCATCGTGCTGCACGACGTGCTGCACGACTACACGGTCGAGCTGGGTGACGATCCCGGCCTGGCCAAGGACGGCGTCGAGGCCGAGCTGCAGGAGTTGCTCGCGAAGCGGGTCGCCGCGCTGCGCGACGACTTCCGTCTCGTGCGCCGCGAATACCCGACCGACATCGGACCCGTCGATCTGCTGTGCCGCGACGGCGACGACCGCGCGATCGTGGTCGAGGTGAAGCGGATCGGCGAGATCGCGGGCGTCGAGCAGTTGCTGCGCTACCAGGAGCGCCTCGATCTCGACCCGAGCCTGGCCCCGACCGTGGGCATGTTCGTGGCCACCCGGATCAAGCCGCAGGCGAAGGTGTTCGCGCAGAGCCGCGGCGTCCTGTGCGTCGAGATCGACCTCGACGAGCTCCGCGCCGGCGTGCCGGTCGACCTGCGCCTGTTCTAGCTCCGTGCGATCGACCGCGCAGCGCACCGCGACCACGGTCGTCGCCGTGGTCGGCGGCGACGCGACCGTGTGCGTGCGCCGACTCGGCGAAGCCGCCAACGTCGTCGCGGTGTCGGTCGACGGCGACGACCCACCGCTCGACCGCGCCGTCGCGACCTGGTCGCAGGCGACCCGCGCGCACACGCCGTACCTCGTGCACGACGCCGATCCACTCGCCGTCGTGGCCGACGCGTGGGTGCGGCGCTACGACGAGCAGGGCCCGATCGGCGAGCTCGAGGTCGCGGTCGCCGAGACGCTGGCGCGTTGGCGAGTCGGATCGATCGAACTACCCGACTACTACCTCGTGCTCGACGCCGAATCGTGGGGCGCAACGCGCCGGCACTGGTACCTCGGGGTCCTCCACCGTGCGGCGCCCGCTCGCGTCGTGCCGGTGCCCGACCCCGAGGCCGCCGCGCGGACGCTCCCGCGCCTGGGCGCGGGAGCGTGGTGGGGGGATCTCGACGACCTGCTCGACGGGATCGAGCGCGTCGTGCCCGATCAGGTCTCGTCGACGGGCTCCGCGGGAGCCTCGGCGAGGATCGAGTAGAGCTTCCGGCGGGCCTCGGTCAGGACCTCGGCCGCGGCCGCCTGCTGTGCGGGCGTGCCGTCGATCGCCACCTGGCGAGCGGCGATCGCGATGGGGCCGAGGGCGTCACGCAGCTTGAACTGCGACGGGTCGATGCCCGCGGTCACCTCGTCCCACGGCTTGCGGTCGCCCGCCTTCGCCGCTTCTTCGCGACCGGTGTCGGTGAGCGAGAACAGGCGCTTGCCTGCTTCCGCGTCGGCCGTCACCAGGCCCTGGTCCTCGAGGAGCTGGAGTGCGGGGTACACCGCACCGGGGCTCGGTCGCCACACACCGTCGGTGCGCTCCTCGAGCTCCTGGATCATCTCGTAGCCGTGCATCGGGCGCTCACTGAGGAGCGCGAGGGCCGCAGCCCGCACGTCGCCTCGCTTGGCCCGGCGGCCGGGTCCGCCCCTCCGGCCGCGGCGGTGCCCGCCGAAGCCGAACTGCTCGGGCGGGCCGTCCCACCGTCGATGCTCATGTCCTTGGTTCTGGGGGTTTCGGGTTCTCATGGAAAGTCCTTCTGTCGAGTTGTCTCGTTACTTACGAGTGACATCACGATATATCTTTGACTATCGAAGTGCAAGTCCCAATCCGAGAGATGCCAGGATCGGCCCATGAGCGCCAGTGCATGGGTCGTGCGCAGGATCGGAACGGTCACCTCGAGCCGAGCGGAGGCGATCGACGACGACTGGGGCGACGTCACCGCCACCATCACCCTCGAGCCCCCGTTCGACGCCCGCGTCGGTGGCCGGCCTCGACGGGTTCAGCCACGTGGAGGTGGTGTTCCTGTTCGACCGGGTCGACCCCGACACGGTGTGCATCACCGGCCGTCACCCCCGCGGCAACCCCGAGTGGCCGGAGGTCGGGATCTTCGCCCAGCGGGCCAAGGACCGCCCCAACCGCATCGGCCTCTCCACCTGCGAGGTGGTCACGGTGGAGGGTGCCACGGTCGTGGTGCGCGGCCTCGACGCCGTCGACGGCACGCCGGTGCTCGACCTCAAGCCCTACATGCTCGAGTTCGGCCCGCGGGACGACGTGCGCCAGCCCGCGTGGTCACACGAGCTCATGCGCGGCTACTGGTGACGCGCGCCCGCCTGCCCTACTCGTGGGCCATGTTGACGAACTCGGCGCGCTCGGGTCGGAACACGAGCCGCGCGGTGCCGGTGGGCCCGTTCCTGTGCTTGGCGATGATGATCTCGGCCAGGGCGCGGTCGTCGGACTCGGGGTTGTACACCTCGTCGCGGTAGATGAAGGCGACGACGTCGGCGTCCTGCTCCAGACCTCCCGACTCACGGAGGTCGGCGAGCATCGGGCGCTTGTCCTGGCGGTACTCGAGTTGGCGGTTGAGCTGCGAGAGCGCGATCACCGGGCACTCGAGCTCACGGGCGAGGATCTTGAGCCCGCGGGAGATCTCCGACACCTCGACCTGGCGGTTCTCCGACCGGCGGCCGGTGCTGCTCGGCGTCATCAGCTGGATGTAGTCGACGATCACCAGACCGAGGTCGCCGTGGCGGGCGCGCAGACGCCGCGCCTTGGCGCGCATCTCCATCACCGTGCAGTGCGGGTTGTCGTCGATGTGCAGCTGCGCTTCGGCGAGCCGGCCGACCGCGTGGCTGATCTTCCCCCAGTCGGCTTCGCTCAACTTCGCGGTCCACAGCCGCGTGGCGTCGACGCCCGCCTCCATCGCGAGCAACCGCTTGGTGAGCTCGAGCGCGCCCATCTCCATCGAGAAGAAGACGACCGGCTTGCCCGTCTGGGTGGCGACGTTCTTGGCCATGCCGAGCGCGAGGCTGGTCTTCCCCATGCCGGGACGGGCGGCGAGGATCACCAGGTTCGACCGCTGCAGGCCGTGCAGCTTCTTGTCGACCTCGTCGTAGCCGGTGGGCACGCCGACCAGCTCGCTGTCGTCGCCGTAGCGCGCCTCGAGCTCGTCGAGCGTGTCCTGCAGCGCGTCGCGGATGCCGACCATGGAATCGGAGACGCGTCGCTCCGCGACCTCGAACACGAGCGCCTCGGCGCGGTCGAGGGTCTCGGTGACATCGTCGGTCTCGTCGTAGCCCATCTCCGCGATGTCGCCGGCGACGCCGATCAGACGACGCAGCAGCGCGAGCTCGTTGACGATGCGCGCGTAGTGACCGGCGTTGGCCGACGCCGGCGTGTTGGCCTGGATCTGCAGCAACGCCTGACGACCGCCGATGTTGTCGAGCAACTCGGCGCGCCGCAGCTCCTCGGCGACGGTGACCGGGTCGGCGGGCTCACCCTGGCCGTGGAGTGACTGGATGGCCTCGTAGATGTGCCCGTGCGCGGGCTTGTAGAAGTCGCTGGTCTCGACGTGCGCCTCGACCGCGGCGGTGATCGCATCGCGCGAGAGGAGCATCGCGCCGAGCAGCGACTCCTCGGCCTCGAGGTTGTGCGGCGGGACCCGTCCGCTCGCGCGGCGACGCACCGAATCGATCGCTTGAACCACAGCCGCTTCCCCTCCGCCCCCGTTACGCCCGGACGGCATCATGCCGCGCTCGGCCCTGTGGATCGGTAGACCCACAACCATGGGGATTTCCTGTTGACGCACAGCGCCGGGCTGTTGACAGCTGTGGATTTCGTCACCCGAACATTGATGACGCGGGGGTGTGACAGTTATCGACGGGAGACGCGAGGAGGCCCCGGGCGAACCCGGGGCCTCCTCGGTCGTGCTGCGAACGTGCTCTGGAGCGACAGCGTCAGCTGCTGAGCGCCTTGGCCTTGCCCGCCTCGAACTCGGCGTCGCTGATCACGCCCTGCGCCTTGAGGTCGGCGAGACGCTGGATCTCGTCGGCCGTGCTGCCGCTGGTGCCGGCGGCCTGCTGGATGTACGCCTTGGCGGCGGCATCCTGAGCCGCGGCAGCCTGCTGCGCGTGCTCGGCCATCTTGTGGCCGCGCGCGATCAGGTAGATGAACACGCCGAGGTACGGGAGGATGATGATGCCGATCACCCAGAAGGCTTTGGCCCACCCGCCCATGTCGTGGCTGCGGAAGATGTCTGAGAACACGACGATCAGCAGCCAGATCCAGATGAAGAACAGGAAGAACCAGAGCATCGACAGGAAGACCTGTCCGGTGCCGAAGTCGGAAGCGAGAGGCATTTCTTCTCCTCGAGAGGGTCAGTAGAACCACGATCGAGGCTACGCCGACCCCTCCGGCAGGCGCCTCCCCCAATCGGGGTGAAACTATGTCACCCCACTCGATCGCGCCACCGAGCCGGGAAACCGACTGTGACCGACGGCGCGCGTGGCAGGGTGGGAGATGGGAACGGTCCGGTCGCTGCTGCACGACCTGCGTGAGGTCGCAACGCGCGAACGCGACCGAGGGCACGACGCGACGACGACCGGGTGATGCGGCGCGAGCTGCGCTCGCGGCGTTGCTGCTGGTACCGCTGATCCTGCACGCGCACCATCCCACCGCGACCGAGGAAGCCGTCGTCCGGCTGTTCGACTCGATCCCCGCAGGCGCGAAGACGCTCTTCCTGATCTTGTACCAGCTCGCGGCGCTGTGGGCGGTGGGCCTGCTGGTGGTGACGGTGTTGCTGCTCCGCCGGTGGCGCCTGGCGCGCGACCTCGCGGTCGCGGCGGTCGCGGCATGGGTGCTCGGCCGGTTGATGGCCTTCCTGGTGCACGACGACGGGCTCTGGCAGGCGTTCAAGGTCACGTTCGACCTCACCGGCGCGCCCCGCTTCCCGATGGTGCGCCTGTCGGTGGCGGTGGCGACGGTGCTGGTGGCCTCGCCCCACCTCGCCCGCCCCACCCGCCGCCTCGGCGAGGGGCTGGTGGCGCTGCTCGCGCTGACGAGCCTCTACCTCTCGCGGGGCTTCCCGACCGACCTGATCGCCGCCATCGTGCTCGGGTGGGGCGTCGCGCACCTGGTCGAGTGGATCTTCGGCACGCCGGTCGGACGTCCGGCACGGAGCCAGGTGGAGGACGCGCTGGCGAAGCTCGCGGTGCCGGTCACCGGGCTGCGGCTCACGTCGGAGCAGCCGGTCGGACGCGCGGTGTTCGTGGGCGACCGCGCCGACGGCCAGGGCCCCGTGCGGGTGGTCGCGCTCGGACGCGACGAGGCCGACGCACAACTCATGTCACGAGCGTGGCGCTACGTCGCGTACCGCGACGCGCCGCCGTCGCTCCTGCCGAGCCGACGCGCGCAGGTGGAGTACGAGGCCTACCTGATGCTGCTCGCCCGCGACGCGGGCGTCGACGCGCCTCGGGTCGTCGTCGCCGGCACCCACGGCGCGCTCGCGCTGCTCGTGGTCGACGAGGTCGCGGGCACCGAGCTCTACGACCTCGACGGCGACGCCGTGAGCGACCGCCTGCTCGACGACGTGTGGACCGAGCTGCGCACGCTGCACGCGGCACGCGTCGCGCACGGCAAGCTCGACGCCAAGCACGTGCTGATCGACGGCACCAACTCGAACGCGAAGGTCAGCGTCGTCGGGTTCGACTTCGCGTCGAGCAGCGCGCGCTTCCGCCAGACCGCGGGTGACGTCGCACAGCTCCTGGCCGCCACCACCGCGGTCGTCGGCGCCGAGCGCGCGGTCGCCGCCGCGGTGCGCGTGATCGGGACAGGAGAGCGTGGCCACCGCGCTCCCGGTCCTCCAACCGGCCGCGCTCTCGGGTTGGACGCACGACGCCCTCGGCGGACGCGACCAGCTCGACGACCGCCTCGAGGCGCTGCGCCAGGCGGGAGCCGCAGCGACGAGCACCAAGGCCCCCGAATTGCGGCGCCTCTACCGCGTGCACCCCCGCAGCCTGATCATGGCCGTCGGCGCGCTGGTGGGCGTCGGCGTGCTGCTCAGCCGGGTCGGCGACCCCGAGGTCTTCTGGAACACGGTGAAGGACGCCAACTGGTGGTTCGTCCTCCTGGCGTTCGTGCTCGGCCTCGGGACCGACGTCGCCTTCGGGATCACGTTCCTCGGGAACGTGCCCATCCGGCTGCCGGTGTGGCCGAGCATCGAGCTGCAGTCGGCGATGAGCTTCTCCAACCTCGCGGTGCCCGTCGCCGCCGACACCGCGATGCAGGTGCGGTTCCTGCAGAAGAACGGTCTCGACCTCGGCTCCGCTGTCGCGGCGGGCGGGATCCTCAGCTCGGTGACCGAGATCGTCGTGCAGGTCGGGCTGCTGTTCCTCGCCATCTGGCTCGCGCCCGACTCGATCGACTTCGGCCGCATCGACACCAACCAGATCGTGGTGCTGGTGCTCATCGGCTGTGCTGCGTCGTCGGCGTCGCCATGGCGGTGATCTTCGGCGTGCGCCGCATCCGCCACCGCGTGCTCCCACCCATCCAGCGCGCGCTGGCCACGGTGTGGGCCGCGATCAAGACGCCCAGCCGCCTCGCGCTCCTGCTCGGGGGCAACGTCGTCGCCCAGTGCCTCTACGCCGCCTCGCTCCTCGCGTGCGTGGAGGCCTACGGCGCGTCGATCAACTTCTGGACGTTGCTGGCGCTGAACATCGGCATCTCCGTGATCGCGTCGCTGGTGCCGATCCCCGGGGGCGGCACCGCAGTGTCGGCCGTCGGCCTCGCCGGCATGATCACCGCGTTCGGCGTGCCGGCCGCGGTGGCTTCGGCCGCGGTGCTCACGCACCAGCTCGCGGTGACGTACCTCCCCGCGATCCCGGGGTGGTTCGCCACCAACGACCTGGTGAAGAAGGGGATGCTCTAGCGTCCCTCGATGGTCGACTTCGCGTCGCCGTCCCGCCCTCCGGGCACGGCTCCGCTGCGTCTCCTATTCGGCGACGACTGCGACCGCGACCGCGACGACGACCTCGGCGGGCAGGCGGACCTGCACCTGGGCGTCGCCCAGCTCGCGGATGGGCTCGTCGAGGACCACCTTGCGGCGGTCGAGCTCGATGCCGGTCTGGGCCTGCACCGCGTCGGCGACGTCGGCGGCGGTGACCGAGCCGAAGAGCTTGCCGCCCTCACCGGCGCGCGCCTTCACCTCGATCGTGCGCGACCCGAGCTGCGCGGCGATCGCCTGCGACGCCTCGCGGTCGCGCGTCTCCTTGGCCTCACGGCTGCGGCGCATCGACTCGGCCTGCGCGACCACACCCTTGGTGGCCTTCATGGCCAGGCCACGCGGCACCAGGTAGTTGCGGGCGTAGCCGTCGGCCACGTCGAGGAGGTCGCCCTTCCGACCCAGGGTCTCGACGTCTTCACGAAGGACGACCTTCACGCCTCGGCCCCCTCGGTCTCGACCTCGACCTCGGTGACCTCGACCTCGGTGACCTCGACCTCGGTGACCTCGACGCCGTCGGCAGTCTCGTCGACGTCGATCTCGACGTAGTCGGACTCCACCGGCTCGCGCGGCGGGCGGGCGGTGTTCTCGTCGCGCAGCTCGCCTCGGTCGCCGCGGTCGCGCCGGCCACCCTTGCGCTGCGTCACCTGACGCACGCTGTACGGCAGGAGCGCCATCTCACGGGCGAGGCGGATCGCCTTCGCCACCTGACGCTGCTGCTGGGTGGAGTTGCCGGTGACGCGTCGGGCGCGGATCTTCGCCCGCTCGGACATGAACCGCCGGAGCAGGTTGACGTCCTTGTAGTCGATCCACTCCACCTGCTCGGTGTTGAGGATCGACACCTTCTTCTTCTGCGGGCGGCGCCGGTCGGCGGCCGCGCTCTTGCTGTTCGCGTCGTTCCCTTGCCATTTAGAAAGGCTCCTCGCCGTACTCCGCGTAGCTGGTCTCGGCGGGCTTGTTCCCGCCGCCACCACTCACCACACCGCCGGTGCCACCACCGCCACCGCGACCGCCGCCACCACCGAAGTCGCCGCCACCGCGGCGCTCGTTGCGGGTGACCTGGGCCGTGGCCCAGCGGAGGCTCGGCCCGACCTCGTCGGCCACGATCTCCACCACGCTGCGCTTCTCGCCGTTCTCCGTCTCCCAGCTGCGCTGCTCGAGGCGGCCGCTGACGACCACGCGCGAGCCCTTGCCCAGCGATTCCGAGACGTTCTCGGCCATCTCGCGCCAGCAGACGACGTTGAAGAAGCTGGTCTGCTCCTCCCACTCGTTCGACTGACGGTTCTGCCAACGTCGACTCACGGCGACGCCGAACGACGCCTTGGCGGCGCCTCCGGTGGTGTACCGGATCTCGGGGTCGCGTGTGAGGTTTCCGATGATGGTGACGGTGCTGTCGGGCATTGGCCTTCCTCCCTTATGCGTCCGACACGCCGGACCCGGCGAGGTTCCCGTAGACGTGCTCGGGAACGCGCAGGATCTTGTGCCGGAGGACTTCGTCAGCAAGGGAGAGGTTCCGGTGCAGCTCGTCCATCGCCGCGGGCTCGGCCTTCGCCTGGAAGACCACGTAGTAGCCCTCCCAGCGGTGCTTGAGCTCGTACGCGAAGCGTCGCTTGCCCCACCAGTCGATCTGTCCGCGCTCGGCGCCCTTGGACTCGATCAGCTGGATGGAACGTTCGACCGCGGACCGGATCGTCTCCTCTTCCAGATCCGCGTCGAAGATGACCATGACCTCGTACGGCCTCATGGGCCGGACCTCCTTCGGACCGTGGCGCAGGCCACGGGCGACCGCCAGAACCGGACACGGCCGAGACCGAACCGGCGCGACGGGCGCAGGGATGCAATTGAGCCGGTCACGCTAGCAGTCGCTCACCGGCTCGATTCTCTCGGCGTGGATCTATCGGCACGGACGCTACCGCGGGGGTACGACAGTTACGAGAGCTGCTCGCGCTCGAATCAGGAGGGGGTGCAGGCGGCGATGGAGCCCGACGGCAGCTCCCCGGCCTTGGTCTCCACCGCGAACACGTAGGGAGCATCGGCGGCGTAGGCCGGGCATTCGGTCTCGGCCTTCTCCGGGCAGGGCTTCATCGCCCGGGTCGAGTTCCGCGACCCGTCCTGCTCGAAGAAGGCGATGTCGAGCGGGTCGTTCACGTCCGACATGGTGAAGCGCGACTCGCTCGGTCCCTGGAACACGAAGAGCATGCCGTCGTACGGCCCGAGGTCGCTGGTGTGGCCGCGCAGACCCGGCCACTCGCTCGTCTTCGGCGTCGGCGACGACGAGGCGCAGGCAACGGTCGCCGATCGCGGCCTTCACCTCGCCGAGCCCGACGAACGGCGCCTGCGCCGGCACCGCACGCGGCAGCACCGCGGTGAGCGGGATCCCACCCGCATCGGGCGCGGGATCGGCGACCTCGTCGAGCACCTTCACCAGCACGACCGACAGTGCGATCGCGACGAAGACGAGCGACGTGATCACGACCGGCCGGCGGGACATCGCCGTGAGGTTAGTGTAGGGGTGTGCGGAGCGATCAGGCGGGCGCGTGCTCCACGGAGCCGTACAGGCCCAACGCCTCGCTGACGGTGTCGGCCGCGTGGTACGTCTCGCCGCTCGCGGGGAAGCGACCGGCGCGCACGTCGTCGGCGAACCGTTCGATGGCGCGCGCGGAGTCGCCGCCGAGATCGGCGTAGCGGCGCACGAACTTCGGCCGCACGCGGTCTTCGAACCCGAGGATGTCGTGGTACACGAGCACCTGGCCGTCGCAGTGGCGACCGGCACCGATGCCGATGGTGGGCACGGGCACGGAATCCGTGACCATGCGGGCCACCGCGTCGGGCACGCACTCGAGCACGATGCCGAACACGCCGGCCTCCGCGAGCGCGACCGCGTCGTCGACGATCTCCCTCGCCGCGTCGAGCGTCTTGCCCTGCACGCGGTAGCCGCCGAGCTTGTTGATCGACTGCGGGGTGAGGCCGAGGTGACCCATCACCGGGATCTCGGCGTCGAGGATCGCGTTGATGGCGTCGACGCGCTTGCGTCCCCCCTCGAGCTTCACCGCGGTGGCGCCCGCGCGCACGAGACGGGCCGCGTTCGCGACGGTCTCCTCACGCCCGAGGTGGTAGCTCATCCACGGCAGGTCGGCGACGACCAGCGCGCGCGGCTTCGTGCGCGCGACCGCGGCCGTGTGGTGCACCATGTCGTCGACGGTGACGTGGAGCGTGTCGTCGTACCCGAGCACCACCATCGCGACCGAGTCGCCGACGAGGATCATGTCGACCCCGGCGGTGTCGACCGCGCGCGCCGATGGTGCGTCGTACGCGGTGACCATCACGAGCGGGGTCCCGGACCCCTTGCGCGCGACGACATCGGGCGCGCCGAGTGCGCGCTGAGCGACCTGGGAACCGGCCATCTCGATTTCCTCCACCGTCCAGGGCACCCACGGCTCCCGGCGGCAGACGGAACGATAGCCCTACTGCGCCGAGCGTGCCTGTCCGGCCCGCCGCCGCGGCGAGCCGCCCTGGCCGTTGCCGTGCAGCTCGCGCCGGGTGAGGAAGTTCCACCCGCAGTCGGGACACACCTCCACCACGTAGCGGGTGTACTCCTCGTGCGAGGCGTCGAGCCGCTCGAGCTCGCTCGGGTGGACGATGCAGCGCCCGTTCGCCTGGCGCAGGTGGTCGCCGTAGACGTAGGAGACGTACCGCACGTGGCGGCCCGAGCACACCGGGCAGCGGAAGTCGGCGGGATCGCCGACGTGGCGGGCGGCCCGGAGGAGCTCCGGGTGGGCGTCGCAGACGTCGAGCCGGGTGACCGTGCCGCGCTCGAGGTCCCGGAGCAGGGCCCGGCGGGCCAGCGCGTAGTCGGTGTGCTTGCGCACGGCGCCACTGTACAGGGGTCCGCAGGGCCGTCGTTCGCTCTCCGACACCCGCCATTCGCCTCGGGAACCCCGGGTGTCGACCCGTCGTTCACCGTGTGTATACTCACTCCGATATATCGAAGCGATATATCGGGGCACACTCCCCTCGACTCTCTCCCCACGGCCTTCTCCAGAGGAACCGGAAATGCTCGAACTCGCCATCCTCGGACTGCTGAAGGAGCAACCGCTCCACGGCTACGAGCTGAAGAAGCGCCTCGGTGAGACCCTCGGCTCGCTGTGGGGCATCTCCTACGGCTCGCTGTATCCCGCCCTGCGCCGGCTCGAGCACGACGGGAGCATCGAGATCGTCGAGCCCGACACCGTCGCCGTGCCGATGCCGGCGACCGGATCGCTCGACGGTGACCTCGCGGCCGCCCGCCAGCGCCGTCCGGCCAAGGCCACCCGCCGCACCAAGAAGGCCTACCGGATCACCCCGCAGGGCGAGACCCGGCTCGCGCAGCTGCTCGTCGACGACGAGGGCAGCGGCGACGACGAACGCACCTTCGCGCTGAAGCTCGCGTTCTGCGGGAACCTCGATCCCGAGTCGCGCCTCGAGGTCCTCACCCGCCGTCGCGCCGCGCTCGCCGATCGCCTGGCGCGCGCCCGGCGTTCGTCACCCGGGCGCGGGGACCGCTACTCGCGGTCGCTGTTCGAACACCGCACCCAGTCCACCCAGCGAGACCTCGAATGGGTCGACACGCTGATCGCGGCCGAAGGCCACACCGACGCCGTCGAGCCCGACCCCGTCAACCCGTCCCAGACCGAAGGAGCCCCTGCATCATGAGTGGTCGCATCCGCGTCGCCATCGCCGGAGTCGGGAACTGCGCGAGCAGCCTCGTCCAGGGCGTCGAGTACTACCGCAACGCCGACCCCACCGAGGACGTGCCGGGCCTCATGCACGTCGTCCTCGGCGGCTACCACGTGGGCGACGTCGACTTCGTCGCCGCGTTCGACGTCGACGCCGCCAAGGTGGGTCTCGACCTGGGCAAGGCGATCTCCGCCGGGCAGAACAACACCATCAAGTTCGCCAACGTCGGCCAGCTCGAGGTCGAGGTGCAGCGCGGCCCCACGTTCGACGGCCTCGGCAAGTACTACCGGGAGACGGTCGAGGAGTCGCCGGCCGAGCCGGTCGACGTGGCGCAGGTGCTGCGCGACACCAAGGCCGAGGTGCTGGTGAGCTACCTCCCCGTCGGTTCCGAGGAGGCACAACGCTTCTACGCGCAGGCCTGCCTCGACGCCGGCGTGGCGTTCGTGAACGCGATCCCGGTCTTCATCGCCAGCGACCCCGAGTGGGCGGCGAAGTTCGAGGACGCGAACATCCCGATCGTCGGCGACGACATCAAGAGCCAGGTGGGCGCCACCATCACCCACCGCATGCTCGCCCGCCTCTTCGAGGACCGCGGCACCGCCATCGACCGCACGTACCAGCTCAACTTCGGCGGCAACATGGACTTCAAGAACATGTTGGAGCGCAGCCGGCTCGAGTCGAAGAAGATCTCCAAGACGCAGTCGGTCACCAGCCAGATCGAGCAGGGCATCGAGAGCGACAACGTGCACATCGGGCCGTCCGACCACGTGCCGTGGCTGGACGACCGGAAGTGGGCCTACATCCGGCTCGAGGGCCGCAACTTCGGCGACGTCCCCCTCAACATCGAGCTCAAGCTCGAGGTGTGGGACTCCCCCAACTCGGCGGGCGTGATCATCGACGCGGTCCGCTGCTGCAAGATCGCCCTCGACCGAGGCATCGGCGGCCCGCTCGCGGGCGCGTCGGCGTACTTCATGAAGTCGCCCGCGGTGCAGTACCACGACGACGAAGCCCGCGAGATGGTGGAGCGGTTCGCGAACGGCGAGTGAGCGAGCGGGGAGTGACTCCCCCGCGGCGGACGAACGCCGTGCGATGATCACCGGGTGAACGACACTCCCACCGACCAAGAGCTCCGCCTCCTCGGTGACCTAAGCGGCAAGCGCGTGCTCGACCTCGGGTGCCGTGGCGGTGCTGCCGCGGTCACGTTCGCGCAACATGGTGCGATCGTCATCGCGCTCGACGAGAGCGACACGCACCTCGCGCGGGCTCGCGCCCGGGCGGAGCAGGCCGAGGCGAAGGTCGAGTGGCGCACGGGCGACCTCGCCGACCTCGCGTTCCTGCGCGCCGAATCGATCGACGTCGCGTTCAGCGCCTACGCGGTCGCCGAGGTCGACGACGCGGCGCGGCTGTTCCGCCAGGTGCAAAGGGTGCTCAAGCCGAGCTCGCCGTTCGTGTTCTCGTACGAACACCCCATGGGCGTGTGCATCGACCGGGCGGGGACCGTTTCCCGCTCCTACTTCGATCCGGGACCCATCGACGTGGAACGCAACGGTGAGCCGGTGCGGATCCATGTGCGCGATGTCGGTGACGTGTTCACCGAGCTCGGTCGCGCGGGGTTCCGGGTCGACACCATCCTCGAACCTCGCCCGTCCACTCCGGGCGCGCGCGTGCCCGAGACGATCGTGTGGCGCGCTCGCAAGGAAGGTGCCTGACTCCTAACGGGGCAAGCCTTGCTCGGCGGCCCAGGCGTCGAGGCGTGCGTAGGCCTCGTCCTCGCTGATCGGTCCCTCGTCGAGCCGGGCCTCCAACAGGAAGTCGAGCGCGTCGCCGACGACGCGGCCGGGCGCCACGCCGAGATGCTCCATGACCTGCCGACCGTCGAGCGGCGGGCGGATGGCGTCGAGCTCCTCCTGCTCGCGCAACTCCGCGATTCGGCGCTCGAGCTCGTCCATGCGGCGCTGCAGCGCACGAGCACGGTTCTGATTGCGCGTGGTGCAGTCGCACCGCTGCAGGTGGTTGAGCTGGTCGAGCAGATCGCCGGCGTCGCGCACGTAGCGACGCACGGCCTTGTCGGTCCACCCCATCGCGTAGGTGTGGATGCGCAGGTGGAGGTAGACCAGCTTCACGACGGCGTCGACGACGTCGTTGGGGTACTTCAGTGCCCGCATCCGCTCTTCGGTCATGCGCGCGCCGACCACCTCATGGTGGTGGAAGCTGACGCCGCCGTTGGCGAAGGACCGGGTCTTGGGCTTGCCGACGTCGTGGAACAGGGCGGCGAGGCGCACGACCAGTTCGGGTCGCGTGTTGCGCACCACCGCGATCGTGTGCGCGAGGACGTCCTTGTGCGTGTGGATCGGATCCTGTTCGAGCCGCATGTGGTTGAGCTCGGGCAGGAACTCGTCACCGAGCTGGGTCTCGGCGAGGAACCACAGTCCTGCCGACGGGTCGTCGACCAGCAGCAGCTTCGTGAGCTCGTCGCGGATCCGCTCGGCGCTCACGATCTCCAGCCGGTGCCGCAGCTCGACCACCGCGGCGACGAGCGCGGGGTCGGGCTCGAGATCGAACTGCGCGACGAAGCGCGCCGCGCGCAGCATGCGCAGCGGGTCGTCGACGAAGGAGATCTCCGGCGCGAGCGGAGTGCGCAGGCGGCGGGCGGCAAGGTCGACCGCGCCGCCGAACGGGTCGACCAGCACCGGATCGGGCAGGCGCAACGCCATCGCGTTGACCGTGAAGTCGCGCCGCGAGAGGTCGGTCTCGATGTCGTTCGAGTAGACGACCTCGGGCTTGCGGCTCTCGGGCCGGTACACCTCGGCCCGGAACGTGGTGATCTCGATCGCCACGTCACCCTTGCGGCACCCGACCGTCCCGAAACGCTGGCCCTGCAGCCAGACTGCGTCGGCCCACGGCCGCACGAGCCGCTCGACGACGTCGGGACGCGCGTCGGTGGTGACGTCGATGTCGACCATCTCGTCGTCGCGCACGGTGCGGTCGAGGAACGCGTCGCGGACTCGACCGCCGACGAGGTAGCACTCGTGGCCGGCGTCGGTGAGCAGGCGCGCGAGCTGCTGCAGCGGCGACGAATCGTCGAGCAGGGGGCGCATGCGGGGCGGGAACGCGGCCATCACCTCCATTCTCGTCCGCAGGGGTGCGCGAGCGCGAACCACTTGTCTGCGCCATCCCGGATCACGAGGGCGGGCTCCACTACCGTCGGCTCGTGGACGCTGCACCGGCCTGCTCGCGGTTGGGCTGCGACGCACCGGCGACCGCGATCTTCGCGTTCGACGCGCTCGAGTGCCTGGTGTGGCTCGATCCGCTCGGGTCGGGCGGGCGCGGCGCCGGGGTGCTGTGCGGACTCCACGCCGATCGCATGTCGCCACCGCGTGGCTGGAACCTGCTCGATCGACGCGACGTCGAATCGCGCCTCTGGATCGGCCGCACCAGCGTGACGGCCGTGGCACCGGCGCCGCCCCGTCGGCGGGAACGCGCTCCCCGCACCCGACCCTGCGCACCCGCCGGTCCCCGCCTTCCCTTCGAGACCACCACACGCGAGCTGCACGCGAGCCGGCCAGCGAGCCCGACCCTTCGGTGCGGACACCCGAGCCGGCGCGCGCGCCGTGGTCGCCGCACGACCGTCCCGGCCCGGAGCTCGAGCGCGTGCTCGACGCCCGCACGCCGTTGTTGGCGCGCGCGTTCGAAGCCGCGCGTCCCGTCGACGAGACCGAGTAGCTCAGCCCGCGGTCGACACGCTGGGGGCGACGGCCGCCGGATCCGTCGTCGGCGACGGCTCGACGGTCGCGCGCTCGCGGTCGAGGTCGGCGCGGTCGAGGGCGAAGCGCATCTCGCCGGGCGCGCTGGCGTGGGCGACGGCGTCGGCGCGTTCCACCAGGCCGTTGCGGTAGAGGTGCACGAGGCTCTGGTCGAAGGTCTGCATGCCGTAGAGCTCGCCGACGATCATCTCCTGCTCGAGCTCCGCGAGGCGGTCTTCCTCGATGCGCTCACGGATGCGCGCGTTCACCACCAGGATCTCGACGGCGGCGACCCGACCCCGGCCCCCGGCACGCGGGAGCAGCCGTTGTGACACGACGCCGCGCAGGGTGGCGGCGAGCGTCGACCGCGCCTGACGCTGGCGATGGGGCGGGAAGAGCTCCACGAACCGGTCGATGCTGTCGGTCGCGGTGACGGTCGACATCGCCGCGAGGACGAGGTGCCCGATCTCGGCCGCCTGGAGCACCGCGGCCGCGGCCGCGTCGTCGGTGAGCTGACCGAGGACCACGACGTCGGGATCCTGGCGGAGCGCCTGCTCGAGGCCGGAGACCGCCGACGGCGTGTCGGTGCCCACTTCGCGTTGATCGACGATCGAGCGCTTGTCGGCGTGGAGCACCTCGACCGGGTCCTCGATCGTGACGATGTGGCCCTCGCGGTGCTGGTTCACGTGGTCGACCATCGCCGCGATCGTCGCGGTCTTGCCCGAACCAGCGAGCCCCGTCACCAGCACCAGCCCGTGCTGCTCGCGCGCGAGGTCGGCGACGGTCGGGGGGAGACCGAGGGCGTCGAAGCTCGGGATGCCGGGAAGGACCCGGCGGAGCACCATGCCGACGTACCCGCGCTGACGGAACGCACTCACGCGGAACCGACCGAGCCCGGCGATCCCGTACATGAAGTCGCACTCGTTCTCGGCGGCAAAGCGCTCCGCTCGGGCGCGGGGGATCACGGCCGCCGCGAGCCGCTCGGTGTCGTCGGGCTCCACGGTGTCGAACGGGCCCTCGCGCAGGCATCCGTCGACGCGCAGGCGCGGGCGCGAGCTCACCTTCAGGTGGACGTCGGACGCCCCCTGTTCGACCGCAAATCGCAGCAATCCGTCCAGGTCCAGCACGTTGCCTCCAGCCCGGGGTATCGGCGGCCGACCCCGACTCCTGTAGGGACTGCGGCCGTTCCGGGACTCATCTACGCTCCGCCGCCATGGCCCCACTTCGACCTGACCCGATTCGAGTCGTGCAGTGGACGACCGGCAACGTCGGTCGCCGGTCGGTGATCGCCATCGCCGCCAACCCCGGTCTCGAGTTGGTGGGCTGCTTCGCCTGGGGCGCCGACAAGGTGGGACGCGACGTCGGCGAGCTGTGCGGCATCGACCCGCTCGGCGTGACCGCGACCGACGACGTCGAGGCCCTCTTCGCCCTCCGGCCCGACTGCATCGTCTACAACCCGAAGTGGCCGAACGTCGACGAGATGGTGCGGATCCTCGAGGCGGGCGTCAACGTCGTCAGCACCGCGGCGTTCATCACCGGCCACTCCCTCGGCGAAGGCCGCGACCGGCTCATCGCGGCGTGCGAGCGCGGGGGCGTGTCGATCTTCGGCAGCGGGATCAATCCCGGCTTCGCCAACATGCTGGCCGTCCTCGCCGGTGGGATCTGCGACCGGGTCGACTCGGTCACCATGCTCGAGTCGGCCGATTCCACCGGGTACGACTCGCCCGAGACCGAGCTGAAGGTGGGCTTCGGCCGACCGATCGACGACCCCGCGCTGCCGGAGATGGTGCAGGACGGCACCGCGGTCTTCGAGGACGCGGTCCGGCTGGTGGCGGGCGGGCTCGGCATCGAGCTCACCGACGTGCGGTGTGTCGCCGAGTTCGCAGCCGCACCGGCCGACGTCGTGATGAAGTCGTGGACGATCGAGCAGGGGTGCGTCGCCGGCGTGAGTGCGAGCTGGCAGGGCTGGGTGGGCGACCGCAAGGTGGTCGACATGCGGGTGCGGTGGCGCAAGGGTCCGTCGCTGGAACCCAACTGGGAGGTCGGCGAGGGCTACCTGGTCGAGATCCAGGGCCAGCCGGCGGTGCGGTTGAGGATGGAGATCTTCCCGCCGCCCGACTTCGTGGCCGAGACGTTCGACGACTTCATGGTGCTCGGGATGATCATGACCGCCCTGCCCGCGATCGACGCCATCCCCGCGGTGTGCGCGGCCGCGCCGGGCATCGTGACCTACCTCGACCTGCCCCTCATCACGCCGCGCGGCTTCGTCCCCACGGGCTGACGCCTGCCAGGGCGACGGCCCCTTCAGCCCATTACCCTGCTTCTGTGCGGCAGCAGACCCTTCGCTTCGGCGACGGCTGGGCGCGCATCGCCCCGTGGCGGGGAGGCGGTGGGGCGGCCCACCTCGTCGTCAGCCCCGACGCGACCGTGTCGTCGAATGCGGTGCGGCGGTGCCTCGAGAAGGCGCGCGCGTCCGGCTACGACTCGGTGCTCACCAGCGCCGTCAGCCCGCACGAGTCCGAGGCCTTCGTCGACGCCGGGTTCTCGGTGCAGGAACGGCTCCATCTGCTCGCCCTCGACCTCGACCGCGCTCCCACGCCACCGTCGATCCCGCTGAGCAAGGGCGCGCGGCGTGACCGTCCCGCGGTGCTGGAGCTCGACGACCTGTCGTTCGACGTGTTCTGGCGTCTCGGTCCGGTCGGGTTGAAGGACGCGATCGACGCGACGCCGGCGTCGCGCTTCCGGATCGGTCGTGACCGCGACCGCGTGCTCGCGTACGCGATCACGGGTGCCGCCGGTCGCTTCGGGTATCTGCAGCGGATCGCGGTGCACCCCGACGTTCGCCGTCAGGGATGGGGCAACGCGCTCGTCGCCGACGCCCTCACCTGGATCTGGCGCCACGGCGGGAGCCGGGCGTACGTGAACACCCAACTCGAGAACACACGCCGCGCTCGCGCTGTACCAGTCGTTCGGGTTCGAGATCCTCCCGGCCGGCCTGTGCGTGCTCGGCCGCTCGTTGTGACTCGCTGCTCCCGCCGGTTCGGGGCCGTTGGCGCGGCGGTGTGCGTGGCCGCGCTCGTGGCGGCGATCGCGGTCGTGTCGGCCACACCGGTCGCGGCGCAGAGCGCGGCACCCGCGTTCACGCTCGCCCGGCAGAGCGCGTGGATCGCGCCGGGCGGTGGCTTCGTCATGGGCTTCGACGCCGCCAACGTCCCGCCGGGCGCGCAAGTCGCGCTGACCGTGCACGACGCGCTGCAGTCGCGCACCGCATTCGACGCGAGCATCGACGGCGACAACCTGCCACCCACGCGCGATCGCCGCACGTTCGCGTTCGACGATCTCGTGTTCGACCCGTCGACCGGCCAACGGCTGCTCTCGTACCCGAGCACCGCGCTCGGTGACAACGGTGTGTTCCCGCTCGAGGTCGACCTCCGCAGCGCCGCCGACGCGTCGCTCGCCCACTTCGTGACCCATGTGGTGGTGGCGCCGGTGGCCGACGACGGCACGCTGACGGTCGGCCAGCCGCTGAACGTCGCCTGGGTGTGGCCGTTGCAGACGGAGCCCGCATACCTCGCGGTCACCGGGGCCTACCCGGTCAACCCCACGGCGCTCGCCGATCTGAGCGCGAGCGGACGGCTGGGTCGCCAGGCCGCCCAGCTCGCGGCGAACCCCGACGTCCCGCTCACGCTCGCCCCGAGCCCCGAGACCCTCGACGCGTGGAGCGCGCTGGCGACCAAGTTCCCCGACGTGGCCGCCGGACCGTCCGCCATCCGTTCGACCGTCGCCCGCAACCAGGTGCTGGCCGGACCGTTCGTGCCCCTCGACCTCCCTTCCCTCGAACGCGGCGGGCTGCAGGACGTCGTCACCTCGAGCACGCCGACGAGCCCGAGCGAGGTCACGCGCGGCGTCTCCACCCTCGAGACGTTCTTCGGCGGACCGATGACCAACACCAGCACGGCACTCCCCGGTCCCCTCGACGCGGCGTCGCTCTCACTCCTGCAGAACGCGGGCGTGCGCCAGCTCGTCGTCGACGGGCGCGCACTGGTGCCGGCCGCCGAGAAGTTCACCCCGGCACACCCGTACAAGATGCGGACGGTGTCGGGCGACGACGCCAGCGCAGCCACGGTCGTCGCCACCGACACCGGCCTCGAGCAGTTCCTGACCGGTGACGAGCCGCCGGCGCTGCGTGCCGCGCACCTCCTGGCCGGCCTCGCCCTCGTCGCCGGCGAGCAGCCGAGCATCTCGCGCGGCGTCGCCATCACCAACCCGGTCGACTGGGAGGCCGACGACACGTTCGTCACCGCGGTGCTGGCCGGACTGCGGGGGAACCCGCTCGTCCGTCCCACGACGGTGCAGGGGCTGTTGGAGCAGGTGCCGATCGCGACCGTGAACGACCAAGCCGACGGTGCGCCGGTGTACCGCGAGCTCGCCGCGTACTCGCCGCCCGCACCGCCCGTCAGCACGAAGGCCTACGCCGACGGCCTGAAGAATCGCAACGAGGTGGCCAGGGTGGTGCCCGCCGAACGATGCGCGCGTCGCCAGCGCCGACCGCGCGCTGGCGTCGTCGGTGGCATCCGCGTGGGCGACGCCGACCGGACGCGCGAAGGCCACGCATCTCCTCGGCTCCATCCGGAGCTCGGTGACCAACTACCTCAGTCAGGTCCAGGTCCAGCCGAGCAACACCATCACCATCACCTCGAGCAAGGCCCAGATCCCGATCAGCTTCAAGAACAACGGCGACGACGAGGTGACCGTCCATCTCCAGCTCGACAGCGACCGCCTCCTGTTCCCGGACGGCGCGGCCCAGGACGTGCGGCTCGCACCGCGACAGAACACGACCGTGCGGGTCGCGGTGGAGACACGCGGGTCGGGGACGGCACCGGTGCTCATCACCGTGACCACGCCCAACGGCCTGGCGATCGGCAAGCAGACGATCAAGGTCCGCTCGACCTTCGTGAGCGGTGTGGGAGTCTTCCTGACCGTGGGTGCGATCGTGTTCCTCGCGATCTGGTGGGGATGGGACATCCACCGCCGGCGCAAGAAGCGCGCGCGTGAACAGCACCCCACCTACCGGCTGGCGCCTCCGTCCGGGCAACCGGCGTGACCAAACGCCCGCGACGCGGGTACGACCCCCAGGCGCGACTCCCCGATCTCTACGTCGACGACGACTTCACCGACCTCGAACGGGTCGGTGTCGTCGAACCGGGTTCCAACCCGACGGAGTCGGAGACCTCGCTCGTCCGTTCGAGCGCGCTCGTCGCCACCGGCACGATGCTCTCGCGGATCACCGGCTTCGCGCGCATCGCCGCCATCGCGTACGCGCTGGGTGCGTCGACGCTCGCCGGCACCTACAGCTACGCCAACGAGGCCCCCAACATCGTCTACGAACTGCTGCTCGGCGGTGTGCTCACCGCCACGCTCGTCCCGTTGTTCGTGAAGTACCACGAATCGCGCGACGACGACGCGCCGAGCGCGATCTTCACCGTCGCCATCGTCGCGCTCGCGGCGATCACGGTCGTCGGGATCGTGGCTGCGCCGTGGATCGTCGACCTGTACACGCTCAACGTGAAGGGAGCGAACGTCGGCGCGCAGCAAGCGCTGGCGACCGACCTGCTGCGGCTCTTCATGCCGCAGATGCTCTTCTACGGCATCGTCACGCTGGCCACCGCGATGCTCAACGCGCGCAGGCGGTTCCTCGCGGCCGCGTTCGCGCCAGTGCTCAACAACGTGGTCGTGATCGCGGTGTTCCTGGCGCTCCCCCGCATTGCCGACGGCTCCCTCACCGTGCGCAACGTGCTCGACGACGACGGGTTGATCCTGCTCATCGGATTGGGCACGACCGCCGGCGTGGTGGTGATGGCGTTGGCGCTGCTCCCACCGCTGGCGCGCTTGCACACGCACCTGCGCTTCCTCCCTCGTTGGCGGCATCCCGCGGTGCTCACGATGCTGCGGCTCTCCGGGTGGACGGTCGGCTACGTGATCGCCAACCAGATCGCCCTGCTCGTGGTCACCGTGCTCGCCAACGGCACCGACGGTGGTCCGTTCATCTACATCAGCGCGTACGCGTTCTTCCAACTACCGCACGGCCTCTTCGCGGTGTCGCTGATGACGACGTTCACCCCGGAGATGGCGACCGCGGCGGCGCGCAACGATCTCGGCGCGTTGCGGACGCAGCTCTCGCGCGGCATCCGACTCGCCGCGCTCGTGATCGTGCCCGCCGCCGCGCTCTACATCGCCCTGGCGCGACCGATCATCGTGGCGCTACTGCAACGCGGGGCGTTCTCGGCCGCCGACGCGTCGGCGGTGTCCGACACCCTGGTCGCGTTCTCGATCGGGCTCCTGCCGTTCTCCATCTACCTGTTCGCGATGCGCGCCTTCTACGCCGCGCCACGACACGTTCACACCGTTCTGGATCAACTGCATCGAGAACGCGGTGAACATCGCGCTCGGCGTTCCCGCTGTACGCGTGGCTCGGGATCCCCGGCCTCGCCCTCGCGTTCGCGCTCGCGTACTTCGTCGGGGCGGGACTCACCCTCGGAGTGCTCCGCGCCCGCCTCGGTGGGATCGACGGCGCGCAGCTGGTGTCCTCGCTCACGCGGATCGTCGCCGCCGGCGTCGTGCTGGGGGGCGTGAGCTGGGCCGTCGGCGAGCTGGTCGGCTGGTCCACCTTCGGCCACGCGGTGCTCGCGGTCGTGGCCGGTGCGGCCGTCGGAGGCGTCGTGTACGTCGGCCTGCTGGTCCTCCTGCGGGTCGAGGAGCTGTCGGCGGTTCGGGCCCTCGTCCCCGCCCGGCTGCGAGCGCGCCGGTGAAGCGTGCAACGATCAGGGCGTCGACGCCGAGCAACCGCGGAACACGGGAGAACTCTTGAGCATCCGGGTGGTCACGGACAGCAGTTGCGACCTGCCGCAGTCGCTCGTCGACGCGTTGCGCATCGAGATCGTCCCGCTCACCATCCGCTTCGGCGACGAGGAGCTGGTCGACCGCGAGGAGCTGAGCGCCGACGAGTTCTGGCAGCGGCTCGAGCAGACCAAGGTGCTGCCCGAGACCGCGGCGCCGTCGGCCGGTGCGTTCGAGGCGAAATTCCGCGAGCTCCTCGCGCGGCGCCACCGGCATCGTGTGCATCAACCTCTCGTCGCACCTGTCGGCCACGATGCAGGCCGCGCAGGTCGCGGCGGCGGCCGTCGCCAACGACATCCCGGTGCAGGTCATCGACTCGAAGAGCGCGTCGATGGGTCTCGGCAACCTCTGCCTCACCGCGGCGCGGCGCGCTGCCGACAGCGACTCGCTCGAATCGATCGTGCACGAAGTGGTCGACCGCCGCGACCGCACCAAGCTCTTCGCCACCCTCGACACGCTCGAGTTCCTCAAGCGCGGCGGACGCGTCGGCAACGCGCGCGCGCTGCTCGGTACCGTGCTGTCGATCAAACCGGTGGTGGAGCTGCGCGGCGGCATCGTCGAGGAGGCGGGCAAGGTGCGGACGCGCTCGAAGGCGCTCAAATTGCTGGCGGCGAAGGCGGCGGAAGGCAAGATCGAGCACCTCGCGGTGCTGCACGGAAACGCGCCCGATCTCGACGAGCTGCTCGAGTTGCTCCAGCCCGTCTTCCCGCGCGACGACATCATCACCGGGGTGGTCGGACCGGTCATCGGCACGCACGCGGGGCCCCGGGTCATCGGAGTGACGTTCCAGGTAGTCCGCTGACGGCAACAATGCTGCCGTGGAGTTGACCAGCCCCGGCCGCGTCCTCGGCGGCCGCTACCGGCTCGTGTCTCCCATCGCGCGTGGTGGTATGGCCACGGTGTGGGTGGCCGACGACCCGGTCCTGTCGCGCCGGGTGGCCGTGAAGATCCTGCGCGACGACCTCGCGGCCGACGAGGGTACCCGGGCCCGGTTCCGCCACGAGGCGATCGCGGCGGCGCGGCTGTCACACCCCAACATCGTCTCCACCTACGACACCGGCGACGACGACGGCATCGCCTACATCGTCATGGAACTGGTCGAAGGCCCCACGTTGCGCCACCTCATCGACGAGCAGGGCGGCCTGCCGGTGGCCGACGTGATCCGCATCGGCAAGCAGGTGGCCGACGCGCTCGATGCCGCCCACCGGGCCGGTCTCGTGCACCGCGACGTGAAGCCCGCCAACGTCCTCGTGCCGGCGGCGGGACCGGTGAAGGTCACCGACTTCGGCATCGCCAAGGCGGCGGGGGGCGACGATCTCACCCGCACGGGCACCGTCATGGGCACCGCCCGCTACCTGGCGCCCGAGCAGGTCAACGGCCGCCCCACCGACCCGCGCACCGACGTGTACGCGCTCGGGCTGCTCATCTACGAGGCGCTGTGCGGTCACCCGCCCTTCGGCGGTGACACCGAGATCGCCACCGCCATGGCCCGGCTCACCACGTCGGCGCCCGCGGTGCGCGCCGAGCGTCCCGAGGTGTCCCAGGCGCTCGACGACGTGATCCACCGCTGCCTGGCGCGCCAGCCGTCGGCCCGCTTCGGGTCCGCGGCCGCGGTGCGCGACGCCCTCGACCGGGCGCGCCTCGACCCCACCGGTGCCATCCCGCGACCGGTCATCGGTCCCGGATCCGCCGTCGCCGCGGGATCCACGGGTGTGATCTCGACGCCCGGCAGCGGCGCACCGACGGGCCCCACCCATCCCCAGCCCGTCCCGGTGCCGCTGGCGCCCACCCCCCGGCGCAAGCGTCGGAGGCTCACGTGGCTGTGGGTGCTGCTCGTGGTCCTCGTCGCCATCGGTGGCGGCGTCGCCGCCTTCCTGCTCGTCAACGACAGCTCGGGCTCGGGCAACAGCTCGGGCAACGGCGCCGGGTCCGCGCCTCCCGCCGCCAACGCGACCATCACCGCCGCCACCGCCTTCGATCCGCTCGGCGACGGCCACGAGGGCGACGAGGTCACTGACAACGCGATCGACGGGAACACGGCCACCGTCTGGACGACCGAGCAGTACGACAACTTCCCCGACGGCGAGAAGAACGGCGTGGGCCTCGCGCTCTCCCTCGACCGTGAGTACGACGTGACCAAGGTGATCGTCGAGGCACAGGAGGCCGGGTGGGGCGCGTCGATCTACGTGAGCGACCAGCCGGTCGGCAGCCTGGCCGCCCTCTCCGACTGGGGACCGGTGCGAGCGAAGGGCGCCGACCTGCCGCGGTCGCACACCTTCACGTTCGACGGTGTGAAGGGGCGCTCCGTCCTGCTCTGGCTCACGCAGCTCCCCGCCGGTCAGAACAACAGCGGCGAGACCAAGCACTTCGTCGACATCGCCGAGGTGACGGTTGCGTGACGACGACGACGGCGCCCTCGTCGCCCGCGCCGTCGACGGTGACCGCCGGGCACTCGAGGTCCTCCTCGACCGGCACGCCGACCGCATCCACGCGGTGTGTCGTCGCATCGTCACCCATCCCGAGGACGCGCTCGACGCCACCCAGGAGGCGATGATCGCGATCGCCCGTGGCATCACCCGCTTCGACGGGCGCGCCGCGTTCAGCACCTGGTGCTACCGGATCGCGACGAATGCCGCCATCGACGAGCTCCGTCGCACTCGGCGGCGACCGATCCCCGCGCATCCCGACGTGCCCGAGCCGGTGTCGACGGCGTCCGGCCCCGCCGAGATCGCGGCGGCGCGGGTCGACGTCGACGCCGCCCTCCAGCAGGTCCCCGAGGAGTTCCGGGTCGCGGTCGTGCTGCGCGACCTCTGCGACCTCGACTACGCGGAGATCGCCGAAGTGCTCGACGTCCCTCCCGGCACGGTGCGGTCCCGCATCTCCCGCGGCCGGGCGATCCTCGTGGAACGGCTCGGTCCCGACGGCGCCGGG
>CAWIHV010000003.1:0-500929 GCA_963835985.1 uncultured Actinomycetes bacterium
CAGGCGTCAGACGTGCAGCACGTCGAGCCCGTCGAGGTGCGGGAAGTCGCCGTCCTGGGTCACCACCGGTACCCCGAGGTCCATCGCGGTGGCCGCGATCCACGAGTCGTTCACCGGCATCCGCCGCCCGGAATCGCGCAGCATGACCCGGAGGCGCGCCCACCGCTCTGCGACTCGACCGTCGACGGGCACCGCCTCGAGCGTCAGCGCCGTCGCGTAGGTGATCAACCGGCGATCACGATCAGAAGGGTCTGTCGCGGCCAGCACTCCAGCACGCAGCTCGCCGATCGTGATCACCGAGATGGCCAACTCGTCCGGCAGCGACTGCACGTCCAACTCACGACCGGATTCACGCGCGACGAACACCGACGTGTCGGCCAGACCGCGACTCACGCGCCGGTCACCGGAACGGCAGATCGTCGGTGGTCTCGCCCGCGAGCTCGGCGAGGTCGCGGTCCAGCCCTGGGTCTGCCTGGCGGCCGCGCAGGAGGGCGACGAAGTCGTCACGCCCCATCCAACGATCCCGCGAGCTGATCGGCACGAGCTCTGCGACCGGGCGACCGTCCACCGTGATCGTGACCCGCTCTCCCGCGTCCACCCTCTCCAGGACGGCGCGGGTCTCGTTCCTCAGCTGTCGCGACGCCACGTCGGCCACCCGACGAGCGTAGCACATATGCTACGCGGCGCTACGCTCGGATCCAGATGCCGTCGCCGGCCGCGGTGTGCACCCGCTGCCAGCCGGTCCGACTGGTCGAGCAGCACGCCGAGCGTGCTGTCCTTGCCCCACACGATGACGTCGACGTCGTACTTGTCGAGCACCTGTGACCACCCGGGCTTGGCGCCGGTCAGGTCGAAGTAGTCGTAGATCACCGACGTCGGGTACATGTCGTACCGGTCGTCGATGAAGACCTTCTGCTGGGGCCAGTCCTCGAGGATCACGTAGCCGGCGGCCGCGTCGGTGGTCAGCAGGTGCTTGCCCATCAGGTCGTGGCGCTCGAGGTAGCGCATCGAGGCGACCGGGTAGGTGGAGAAGTCGAAGTTCTTCTCGGTGCTCGCCTGGTAGCCCATCAGCACCGCGGCGAGCACGAGCACCGTGATCGCGGCGCGCGACCATCGTGCCGCGGAGCTCCGACGGCTTCTCCTCGTCGCGGGCGAAGGCCCGGGCGACGACCGGCAGGCCGATGAGCGGCGCGACCGCGACGTTGCGGACCGCCCACAGCGCGAGCAGCAGCATCGGCACCGCGACGACCAGGTCGCGGCGCGTCACCCGGTGGCGACCACGCGCCAGCGCCACGACGAACACGACGATCCAGATGCCGAGCGCGACGCCCCACGCCTGGCGGAAGTCGGGCGACTTCCACTCGACGATGTGCGAGAGGATGTCGCCGCGCGACAGGAGCTCGATCGGGAACGTGACGAGCCCGACGCCGTACGGGTTCACGAACACCGCCGCGAACGCGATCGACCGCGCCGAGCAGCAGGCGTGCGCTCGCGACCGGCCCACGGCGGCGCGCCGTCGAGCCAGCGACCGAGCAGGTGCAGGCCGAGGTAGGCGAAGCCGAGCTGGTAGGTGCCGTGCGTGTTGGCCCACAGCCACATGAGCACGGGGACGACGACCAGCGGGTGGCGACCGACGATGCTGTCGGGCACCTCGACCGTCCAGAGCAGCACGAGCAGGAACAGCACGCCGATCAGCAGCGGGCGTTCCGACCACACGGTGTAGATGCCGGCGAGCGCGGCGGCGGTGAGTCCGCAGGCGACGAGGCGGTCGCGCACGAGGCGCAGCGCGAGCCGGTAGGTGAGCATGCCGATGCCGGCGCCGACGAGTCCGACGAAGAGCCGGATGCCGAAGCCGCCCATGCTGCGGTACAGCAGCCGCGTACGTCGACCTCGGCGAGCCACGACTGCGCGACCCACTTGGTGCCCGGCGCGGTGTACGAGAACACGTCGTGGTGCGGGATGCCGTGGTCGAGGATGTACTCACCCGTGCTTCAGGTGCCAGAAGAACGAGTTGTCGGTGAGCTTGGCGAGCCCGATCGCCCAGCCGAACACGCCGAAGAACGCGGTGAAGATCCAGCCGAGACCCGGAGCCGTGCGACGTGGGTCGGCGCGGCCGCGGCGCCGGCGGAGCCGGCGCGACGACCAGGCAGGCCGCTCGAGCGTGGGCGTCGCCGTCATCGCTCAGAGCGCTCGGGAGATGTTGATCATCGCGGGTCCGAGGATGACCACGAAGATCGACGGGAAGATGCAGAACACCAGCGGGAAGAGCATCTTCACCGGGGCCTTCTGCGCCTTCTCCTGCGCCATGAGGCGACGCTTGATGCGCATCTCGTCGGCCTGCGAGCGCAGGAGGCGCGAGATCGACACACCGAAGGTGTCCGCCTGCAGCATGGCGAGGATGAAGCCGCGCAGCTCGGGCACGTCGCTGCGGTCGGCCATCGCCCGCAGCGCGTCGGCACGGGTGGAACCGATGCGGATCTCGTGCAGCATGCGCCGGAACTCGTCGGACAGCGCGCCGGGCACCGCGGTGCAGGTGCGGTCGAGCGCCTGCTCGAAGCCGAGACCGGCCTCGACCGAGATCACGAGGAGGTCGAGGATGTCGGGCAGCTTGCGGGAGATCTCCTTCTGACGGTCCTCGATCTTCCGGTTGAGGAGCACGTCCGGGTAGATGAACGAGGCGCCCCACAGCGACCAGCGACACCGACGAACAGCATCGTGCCCTGGAAGCTGAGCATCAGGAACAGCGGGAGCCAGACGATGATCGACACGAGGCCGACCGAGCTTCATCACGAGGATCTTGTCGACGTTGAGGTTCGGCGGGTTCCCCGCGTGCACCAGCTTCTGCGCGACCTTCTCGCCGTAGCCCTTCGGGGTGAAGCGGGTGGCGATGCCGGTGAGGCCCTCGAGCAGCGGCGCGACGACGCGCTCGCTCATCGGCGCCAGCATCTCCTGGTCGCGCACGTCCTGGATCTGGTAGCCCTCGAGCCGGCGCAGCGACTCGCGCACGTCGGCCTTCTCGATCGAGCTCGACGCGACGCACGTACACCAGCGCGCCGACCGCGGCCGCGATCACGAGGGCGATCATCAAGGGGGTCACGTCACACCTCGATCTGGAGGATCTTGCGCAGCCAGATGAAGCCGACGAAGGTCATGACGCCGCAGGCGATGATCGCCATGATCCCGAACGACTCCTGGAACAGCACGCCCATGTAGTCGGGCTGGATCAGGTACAGGACCCCGGCGAACACGATCGGGAAGAGCCCGAGGATCCACCCGGAGAAGCGTCCTTCCGCCGTCAGCGCCTTGATCTCGAGGCGCAACCGCTCCCGCTGGGTCATCGTGTCGGCCACCGTGTCGAGCAGCTCGGCCAGGTTGCCACCGACCTCGCGCTGGATGCGGATGGCCATGACCGCCCACATCAGGTCGACGCTGGTCATGCGCTGGGCCGAGTCCTCGAGCGCGTCCTCGATCGGACGGCCGAGGCGCGACTCGGTGAACACCCGCTGCAGCTCGCGCCGCGTGGGCTGGGTCGCCTCGTTGGCCACCGACTCGAGGCCCTGGGCGAACGAGAAGCCGGCCCGCATCGAACCGGAGAGCAGGTTCAGCGTGCCCGGCAGCTGCATCTGGAACTCCCGCAGCCGCTTGCCCCGGCGACGGTGCAGCATGATCACCGGACCGACGCCGGCGAGCAGCGCGAGCCCCAGCGCCATCGGGATCGGGAGCACGAGCAGGCCGAGCATGCCGACCACGAAGAGCCCGGCGAAGTAGAAGAACAGCGCCTCCGGCGGACGCAACGGGAGGTCGGCCTGCTCCAGCGCGTCCTCGGTGCGGGTGAGCAGACCGGCCCGATCGGCGAGGCGGCCGGTGATGCCGACCATGCGCTGCATGAGCGCGGTCTCCGCCAGGGCCTGGTCGCCCTTGGGGACGAAGTCCTCGTCGTCGTCGTCCTCGTCCGCGGCGCGCGGCTCCTGCATGAGGTCACCGAGGCGACGTTCGATCTTGCCCCGTGCTGTCACCGGACATGAGCACGAGCGCGAGGCCGAGGCCGAGCACGCCGGCGGCGATGAGCAGCGCGAAGACGATCTTCGCCGGGCTGTCGGCGCTGGCCGCGAGCACGGGCGCCACGGAGGCGAGCGCGCTCATCGGCGTGCCGTCCCGTTGCCGGCGGGCTGCGCGGCTGCGAACAGCGACGGCTCGAGCTGCGATGCCGTAGTCGTTGAGCTTCTCGGAGAACGACGGCCGGATGCCGGTGCTCCGGAGCCCGCCGCGGAAGCGGCCCTCCTCGTCGATGCCGGCGCCGAAGTCGAACGTGTAGATGTCCTGCAGGACGACCACGTCGCCCTCCATGCCCATCACCTCGCTCACGTGCGTGACACGCCGGGTGCCGTCACGCAGCCGGGTGAGGTGCACGATCATGTCGAGCGCGGACGCCATCTGCTCCCGGATGACGCGCACGGGCAGGTCCATGCCGGCCATCAGCGTCAGCGTCTCGATGCGGGAGAGCGTGTCCCGGGGCGAGTTCGAGTGGACGGTGGTGATCGAGCCGTCGTGACCGGTGTTCATGGCCTGGAGCATGTCCAGCGCCTCACCGCCACGGATCTCACCGACGACGATGCGGTCGGGTCGCATACGCAGCGAGTTGCGCACGAGGTCGCGGATCTTGACCTCGCCCTTGCCCTCGATGTTCGGCGGACGGGCTTCCATCGGGAGCACGTGCTGCTGGTGGAGCTGGAGCTCCTTGGCGTCCTCGACGGTGACGATGCGCTCGTCGCTCGGGATGAAGCTCGACAGCACGTTGAGCAGCGTCGTCTTCCCGGTGCCGGTACCACCGCTCACCACGACGTTCAGCCGGCCCTTGACGCACTGGTTGATGAAGTGCGCGACCTGCGGCGTGAACGACCCGAAGCTGATGAGGTCGTCGACCGTGTACGGGTCCTTCGAGAACTTTCGGATGGTCATGAACGGCCCGCCGATCGCCAGCGGGTGCACGATCACGTTCACACGGGAGCCGTCGGGGAGGCGGGCGTCGCACATCGGGTTCGCCTCGTCGACGCGCCGGCCGACCTGGCTCACGATCTTGTCGATGATGCGCCGGGCGTGCGTCTCGTCGACGAACTTCACGTCGGTCTGCGTGAGCTTGCCGCTGCGCTCCACGTACACCAGGTCGGGGCCGTTCACCATGACTTCAGTGATGGTGTCGTCCCGGAGCAGCTGGTCGATGGGGCCGTAGCCCAACACGTCGTCGGTGACCGACTGCACGAGCACCTGGCGCTCGGCGACGGTCAGCGCGAAGCGCTCCTGGCTCAGCGCGCGGAGCAGCTGCTCGTCGACCTGGCGGCGGAGCTCGGCCTCCGACACCCGCTGGTCGGTCAGCAGCGGACCCAGTTCGTGGATCACGAACTGGTGCATCTTCTGACGCATGTCCTCGAGCTGCTGCTCGCGCTGGTTGTGCGTCTGCGCGGCGCGCTGCTCCTGCCAACGGTTGGCCGGCTGCTGGGTCTGGGTCATGACCTACCGTCCTCCGTAGGATCGTCACTTGCCGCGCCGGCCCTTCTTGGGCAGCGCGGTGGCACCGAGCAGCGACTCGGCGATGCGGTCGAGCGCACGCGAGACCGGCGACTTGGGGTCGTCGACGACGACCGGGTCGACCGGCGTTCACCGAGATCGGCACCGCGAGGTCGTCGGGCACCGGGAAGTTCGCGCTCATGCCGAGCACACGCTCGATCTCCTTGACGTCGAGCTTGACCTTGGCGTTGGCGTGGTTCAGGACCAGCTTGAGCTTGTGTCCCGCGAGCGCCTGGAGGTCGAGCTGCTGCATCCCGATCTTGAGGTTCTTGATGCTCGGGATGTCCATGCTGCCGACGAGCAGGACCTCGTCCGAGGCCTCGATGATCGCGAGCACGTACTCGTTGAACACCGACGGCAGGTCGATCACCACGTGACCGGCGATCGCCTGGCAGCGCGGCGCAGATGTTCACCATCTCGCCGGGCAGCAGCGCGTCGGTCGGCATCGACTCGATCGGCGCCGGCAGCACGAGCAGGCCGGTGGCCGGGTCCTTGTCGGCCAGCGTCTGCACGAGCTCGAGGTCGCCGTACTGCACCGCGGCGGCGGCGTCGAGCACCGTGTTCTGCGACTGGAGGCCGAGCATCACCGAGACGTCGCCGAACTGCAGGTCGCCGTCGACGAGGACGACCGGCTCGCTCGAGCGCTTCGCCATCGCCGCGGCGACGTTGATCGCGATGCAGGTCTTGCCCACGCCACCCTTGGTGGAGAACACCGAGATGAGCCGACCCGGCTCGCCCGTGCGGGCGGCCGGCGCCTGCACCCGGGTGGTCACGGCGCCGGCGAGGAGCTCGCCGACGCGGTCGACCGACTGGTTCAGGCTCGCCTCGCCACCGATGACGACCGCGTCGCGTGCCCCGGCGCGCAGCGCCTGCTGGAGCACGTCGGTCGAGAGCTCGTAGACCGCGAAGACGACGCCCAGCATGCTGTGCGAGCTGGTCACCCGGTGCACGTGCTGGAAGCCGATCGGGCTGGCGAACCCGGGCCCGAACACGGCCACCACCGGCCGCGCCGGGTCGAGCCGCTGGATCAGGTCCTCCATCGTCTCGAACTGCGCGGCGCCGGAGAGCTCGACCGCGAGCCGCGTGCGCAGGTTCGCGTCGGGCTCGACGACGGCGACGTCGTAGGCCGCGGCGCCCGGCGGGGCGTCGACCGTGGCGAAGGACTCCATCGTGCTTACTTGCTCGCCGCGGCCTTGGCGACGGCTCGTCGACGGGTCGGCGGAGCAGGACCAGGTAGATCTTGCTGCGAGCCGCTGTTCGCCGAGATGATCCGCAGCGCATCGGCCTGCGAGACCTCGAAGGTGAGCACGCCCGAGTTCTGCGGTGCGGGTGCAGCTGCCGCGTCGGCCGACGACGCGTCGGCGGCGGGCGCTGCCGCAGCCTGCTGCGTGGTGTTCGCACCCACCGCGAGCACCTTCACGTCGCTCGAGCATGTACGAGTACGTGGCGTCGACCGCTCGTCGTCGGTCGTGCGTGGGCGCCGCGATGTTCACGTGGTCGCCCGGCGTGATCTGGTTGGCGACGCCGTGGTCGGCGTCGACCGTCACCGTCACCGCAACGAGGTCGTGCGGCGGCGATGGAGTTCGAGAACACACCGCCACCACCGTCCTTGGCGGAGACGAACGATGCCGCTGGTGATGAACTGCTTCGTGCTGATCGGGCCCGCCGTCATCAGCTCGGCGAGGTCGTTCAGGTTCGTGATCATGCCCGGAGGCACCGAACGCCTTCGCGACCTTCTCCTGGGTGATGAGCCCGGCCTGGACGAGCTCCGGCCCGGTCGTGCCCTTGGCGATGTCCGCGTTGGCCACGTACGCGTCGACGAACGACGCGTTCTCCTGGGCTCGCTGGTCCGCACCCGACGCGTACATGTACACGCCGATGCCCGCTACGAGTGCAAGGACGATGGCCGCGGCAGCCATCAACGTCCGACGATTCGACACCGCGACTCCCCTCGGGATCCGTTCTGGTCCCTAGGTGGTCGGCCGGTGTCGGTGCGGCCTTGAGCCGGATGTCACACGGACCCGGGATTTCCCCGGCCGGAGCTACTCGGCGGGCGTCTTCGGCAGGCAGGTTCGGCAGGCTCTTCGACGGCAGCTTCGGCAGGCGCTTCGGCGACCGGGGCGGCCTCGGCCTCCGCGACCGGGGCGTCGACGCTCGGCCTCGCAGCGCTCGCCTCGGCGCGTCGTCTCGGCGCTGCGCTCCGCGCTCGCCTCGGCGCCCTCCTCGGGCTCCTCTTCGAACGCCGGGCCGATGTAGTTGCCCTGCTCGTCGTAGGCGTGCTCGCCGTAGTGCTCCTGGTACTCGGCGGCGACCACGCCACCCTCGGCGGCCTGCTTGATCGACAGCGAGATGCGGCGGCGGTCGAGATCGATGTCGATGATCTTCACCCAGAGCTCCTCGCCCGGGGTGACGACCTGCTCCGGCGCCTCCACGTGGTGGACGGCCATCTCGGAGATGTGCACCAGGCCTTCGATGCCTTCACCGACCTGCACGAACGCGCCGAACGGCACGAGCTTGGTGACGCGGCCGTAGACCAGCTCGCCGACCTGGTGGCTGGAGGCGAACTCCTGCCACGGGTCCTGCTGCGTGGCCTTGAGCGACAGCGAGATGCGCTCGCGCGAGAGGTCGACGTCGAGCACCTGCACGGTGACCTCGTCACCGACCTGCACGACCGAGCTCGGGTGGTCGACGTGCTTCCACGACAGCTCGGACACGTGGACGAGACCGTCCATCCCGCCGAGGTCGACGAACGCACCGAAGTTCACGACCGACGACACGACACCGCTGCGGACCTCGCCCGACTTGAGGTTGGCGAGGAACTCGTCGCGCTGCTCGCGCTGCGTCTCTTCGAGGTACGCGCGACGGGACAGCACGACGTTGTTGCGGTTCTTGTCGAGCTCGATGATCTTGCACTCGATCTCACGGCCCGACGTAGGGCTGGAGGTCGCGCACACGGCGGAGGTCGACGAGCGACGCGGGCAGGAAGCCGCGCAGGCCGATGTCGAGGATCAGGCCGCCCTTGACCACCTCGATGACCGGGCCCTTGACGATCCCGTCCTTCTCCTTGATCTCCTCGATCGTGCCCCAGGCGCGCTCGTACTGGGCGCGCTTCTTGGACAGGATGAGGCGACCGTCCTTGTCCTCCTTCTGGAGGACGAGGGCCTCGAGCTCGTCGTCGAGCGAGACGATCTCGTGCGGGTCGACGTCGTTGCGGATGGAGAGCTCGCGCGAGGGGATGACGCCCTCCGACTTGAAGCCGATGTCGAGGAGCACCTCGTCGCTGTCGATCTTCACGACGCGACCGGTGACGATGTCACCGTCGTCGAACTCCACGATCGTGGCGTCGACCGCGTCGGCGAACGACAGCCCGCCGAGGTCGTCGAGCACGACCAGCTCGTTCTGGCCCTGTTCCTCGTCCTCGGCGTCCGACGCGTCCGCGTCGGCTTCAGTGGCTTCGGGGGCTTCGGCCGCCTCGCTCGTCGTCTCTTCGACGACTCGGGGGGGTCGATGGCTTCCGGGTTGGCCTCGTAGGCCACGCCGCTCTCCTCGGGGACGGTGGCGGTCGTCGCCTCCGTCACGTCCTGATCCGACAACTTCTGACTCCTCGGTGATCGAACCTCTCGCGTCGCTGGCTGACCGGCGGGCGCGGAAGGCGGGCCCCGCGGTTCGAGGCCGAACGCACAGGCTACAGGTCGTTCCCGATTTGTCGAAATTGATGGGCCTGGAAATCGCGAGCGCGTGCGAGCAGCAGGAGCTCGTGGTGGTCGAGCGTCGGCGCTCGGCGGGCGTACGCACCCGGCGTGACCCCGTGCACCTCGATCGCGTCGAGTCCCGGCGCCGGCGGCGAGGAGCTCGAGCTCGCGGGCGGTGAAGCACGTCGTCCAGAGGTCGAACGGGGCTTCGCTGCCGTCGGGGCCACGCACCGTGGCCACCTCGTGCAGCACCCCGGTGGCGGGGTCGTACTCCTCCCCCGCTTCCAGGTGCCGGACGGCGAAGGCAGCCGAGAAGGCACTGACCGCGAGGGCGCCGCCCGGACGGAGCGTCGCCGCGATCCGGCCGAACACGTCGGTCTCGTCGCGGCCGCCGAGCAGACCGAAGCCGCCCTGACACAGGCAGATCGTGGCGTCGAACTCACCGGGACGGTCGAGCTCGCGCACGTCGAGCTCCTCGAAGGTCGCCGTGCAGGCCGTCGGCGACCGCGGCGTCACGGGCGAGGCGCACGAACTCGGCGCTGTGGTCGACGCCCACCACGTCGAACCCGCGTCGCGCCAGCGCGAGCGAGTGGCGGCCCGGTCCGCACCCCACGTCGAGGACGCGCATGCCGGACTCGAGGCCGAGCGCGTCGACCAGGAAGTCGACCTCCTGCTCCGTCCCCATGGTGAAGGCGTTGCGCAGGTACGCCGGCCCGAGGAACTCGGCGACCGCGTCGAACCAGTGCCCATCGCTCGAGTCGGCTCGGCACTACTTGGCGGCGGCCCAGTTGGGGCCGAAGCCGGTGTCGACGGTGAGCGGCACGCGCAGCTCGGTGACCTGCTCCATCACCTCGCGCACCAGCACCTCGGTGGCTTCCTGCTCACCCTCGGGCACCTCGAGCACCAGCTCGTCGTGCACGGTGAGCAGCATGCGCGACTCGGTGCCGGCGGCGTCGAGCGCGCGGTCGAGGTCGATCATCGCCAGCTTGAAGATGTCGGCCGCGCTCCCCTGCACCGGCGCGTTCTGCGCCATGCGCTCGCCCATCTGGCGGATGCGGAAGTTGTCGGACGACAGCTCGCTGATCTGGCGGCGCCGACCGAAGATGGTGGTGGTGTAGCCGCGCTCCTTGGCCTCCCGCACCGTGTCGACCATGAACGCCTTCACGTTGGGGAAGCTCGTCGAAGTACGCGTCGAGGATCTCGGCCGCCTCGCCGGTGGGGATGCCGAGCCGTTGGCCGAGGCCGTACGCCTCCATCCCGTAGGCGAGCCCGTAGTTCACGACCTTGGCGAAGCGTCGCTGAGCGTCATCGACGTCGGCCTCGTCGACGCCGAACACCTTCGCCGCGGTGGTGGTGTGCACGTCGGCGCCCCGCTCGAAGGCGTCGATCAGGCCCGGGTCCTCGGCGAGGTGCGCGAGCACGCGCAGCTCGATCTGCGAGTAGTCGGCGGTGAGGATGCCCCAGCCCGGGTCGGCGACGAAGGCGCGGCGCATCTCGCGGCCGTCGGCGGTGCGCACGGGCACGTTCTGCAGGTTCGGCGCCTCGCTCGAGATGCGGCCGGTGGTGGTGTCGGTCTGCTTGAAGGTGGCGTGGATCCGGCCGTCGGCCGCGATCAGCGGCGGGAGCGCGTCGGCGTAGGTGCTGCGCAGCTTCTCGACCTCGCGGTAGCGCAGCAGATCCTCGACGATCGGGTGCTCGTCGGCCATCTTCTGCAGCGAGTCGGCGTCGGTCGACGGTCCGGTCTTGGTCTTCTTCACCGGGACGAGGCCGAGCTCGTCGAAGAGGATCGTGCGCAGCTGCGGGGTGGAGTTCACGTTGAACTCCTTGCCCGCGTGGGCGTAGATCCGCTGGACGTACGTGTCGCACTGCTCGGCGAGGTCCTTGCGCAACGCCTCGAGGAACTCGCGGTCGATGCGGATGCCGAACGTCTCCATGCGCGCCAGCACCCGCACCAGCGGGAGCTCGAAGCGTTCGTAGAGGTCGGTGAGCTCGCGCGCGTCGAGCGCATGGTCGAGCGCGGCGGCGAGCGCGAGGACGACCACCGCGCGCCGACCGGTCTGCTCGATCTCGAGCTCGCCGTCGAGATCGAGGGTGCCGGGTTCGGAGTCGGGCGACTGCACCTCCACCGAGAGGAAGCGCAACGCGAGGTCGTCGAGCAGGAACTTCCCCGAGCCCGGATCGAGGAGGTACGCCATCAACGCGGTGTCGTGGTGCAAGGTCCGGATGTCGCGCCCGAGACCGTGCATGAGCTCCTTGGCGCGGTGCGCGATCAGCGGCGGTCCGCCGTCGGCGACGAGCGCGTCGAGCGCGGCGCCGACCTTCGGCGACCGGAGCAACGTCGCGTCGATGTACGCCGCGTGCGCGTCGTCACGCGCGATCGCGAGGCGCGCGCAGCGGACTGGCCGACCGGCGCGCCTTCCCAGCGCGCCTCCACCGCGAACGGCTCGCCGGCGGCGACGAGCTCGGCGAACAGCTGCGAGCACCTTGGCCTCGTCGCGCACGGCGGTGACCTCGACCTCGAGCACCTCGCTCTCGGTGTCGGCCGCCTGCTCCCCCACCGCCTCGAACAGGCGAGGCAGCAGCGTGCGGAAGGCGAGCTGGTCGAAGAGGAGGCGCACCTCCTCGCGGTCCCACGCGCCCATGCGGAGCGCGGCGGGCTCCACGTCGACGTCGCAGTCGAGGCGGAGCTGCGACATCTCCCGGTTGAGGAACACCCGGTCGCGCGCCTCGCCGAGGTTCTGACGCTGCTTCGGCGGCAGCTCCTCGAGGTGCTCGTAGATCCCCTCGAGGTTGCCGTAGGTGTTCACCAGCTTCGCCGCGGTCTTCTCACCGATGCCCGGCACGCCCGGGAGGTTGTCGCTCGGGTCACCCCGCAACGCGGCGTACTCGGGGTACTGCGCGGGTGTGACCCCGGTGCGTTCGAGGATCCCGGCCTCGTCGTAGAGCGCGTAGTCGGACACGCCGCGCCGGTTGTAGAGCACCTTGATGTGCGGGTCGGACACCAGCTGGTAGCTGTCGCGGTCGCCGGTGACGATGACCACGTCGATGCCTTCGGCCGCGGCACGCGTCGCCAGCGTGGCGATCACGTCGTCGGCCTCGACGCTCGGGAACCTGCAGCGTCGGGATGTTCAGCGCGTCGACCACCTCGTGGATCAAGGGGATCTGCGGCACGAAGACGTCGGGCGTCTCCTTGCGGTTGCCCTTGTAGTCGGCGTCGAGCGTCGTGCCGGAAGTTCGGCCCGGGCTGCGTCGAACACCACCGCGATGCCGTCGGGGTGCTCGTCGCCGAGCACCTTCACGAGCATCGAGGTGAACCCGTACACCGCGTTCGTGATCGTGCCTTCGGGCGTGGCCAGGTCGGCCGGCAGTGCGTAGAAGGCGCGGTACGCGAGCGACAGGCCGTCGATCAGGAGGAGCGTCGCCATCTGAGCGATCGTACGTGGCGAACTGCGGCGTTGGTCTAGGGAGTGAGCTCGCCGTCGACGACGCGGCGGGCGATCTCGTCGATCTTCACCCGGTTCGCCATCGCCTGCTGCTGGAGGAAGCGCCAGGCGTCCTGCTCGGCCAGGCCGTGGTCGTCCATGAGCCGGCCCTTCGCCCGGTCGATGTTCTTGCGGGCTTCGAGCCGGGCCTGGAGATCCTCGACGTCGCGCTCGAGCGCGGTGAGCTCGGCGAAGCGGCCGAGCGCGACCTCGATCGCCGGGATGAGGTCGCTCTTCTGGAACGGCTTCACCAGGTAGGCGAGGGCGCCGGCGTCGCGGGCCTGCTCGACCAGCTCACGCTGCGAGAACGCGGTGACCATGAGCACCGCGGCGAGGCGGTCGCCGCGCGATCTCGCGTGCAGCCGAGAGGCCGTCGAGCCCGGGCATCTTGATGTCGAGGATCACGAGGTCGGGCCGCAGGTCGCGCACCAGCTCGACGGCCTCGTCGCCGCGGCCGGTCTCGCCGACGACGTCGTAGCCGTCCTCCTGGAGGAGCTCCTTGAGGTCGAGCCGGATGATGGCCTCGTCCTCGGCGATCACCACGCGGGTCGGACGGAGGTCAGCGGACACGGTGCTCCCGAGAGGTCAACTGGCGGACAGTTCGGCCGAGATGCGGTCGAGCAGGGAGTCCTGCTCGCGCTCGAGCTCGGTCACCGTCGCCCGCAACGAGTCGGCGTGGCGGGCCTGCGCGTCGGCGTGCCGGCGGGCGTCGCGCGCCTCGACGTCGGCGAGGGGCGTCTCCGCGACCAGCGCCCGGAGCCGGACGTCCTCGGCCTCTTCCTCGAGGAACCCCAACTGCTCCTCGGTGACCGACGAGCTCGGCGCGCATGCGCTTCAGGCGTTCGCTCACGTCGACGAGACGTCGCTGCAGGAGGGACTGCGACATAGGGACGACATCCTAGAGGGGAGGCCTGGAGCCGAGGTGCGCTCAAGCCATTCCGCGCTTCCGCCGACATGGTGGCACCGTGCTTCGACGCATCGCCGCGCTCCTCATCCTCGCCGGCGCGCTCGCGCTGCCGGGCCCTGTCGCGCACGCGGCCAGCCGGGCCGAGGGCGACCGAGCCCAGCGGACGTGACCCGGTCGCGCTGGCCCAGCAGCGCCTCGACGCCATCCGCGAGCAGGCGACCGACATCTCGGGGCGCATCTCCGCCGCGCAGACCCAGCAGGCGAAGCTCGAGGCCGAGATCGCCGACGCCGAGGCGAAGATCCCGGCGCTGCGGGACAAGGCGAACGAGCTGCGCGCCCAGGTCAAGGCACGCGCCGCCCAGCTGTACGTCCGTCACGGCGGGAGCGCCGCGTTCGAGTCCACCATGGCGGCCGAGAACGCCGAGGACGGCCTGCGCGCCGCGCACCTCACCGACGCCATCGGCGAACAGGACCTCGACGCGGCGACCGAACTGCGCGAGACGGCAGCGAAGCTCGCGGCGCGCGAGGCGGAGTTGAAGCAGCAGCGCGCCGACCTCCAGAAGACCATCGCCGACCTCGCGCCGCTCAACGACCTGCTCCAGCAGAAGCTCAAGGTCGCGAGCGACCTCTACGACAAGGTGCACGCGCTCGTGGTCGAGGGCGCGCCGAAGCACGGGATCGACGTCGCCACCAGCGCGACCGCGTGCCCGGTGAAGGGCGTCGTCGTGTTCACCGACGACTTCGGCGAGCTGCGCCCCGGTGGGCCGCACCCGGGGATCGACATGGGCGCGCTCCCCGAGACGCCGGTCGTCGCGGTCGCCGACGGCATCTGGCGTCACGACGTCGGCGAGGCGGGTGGCAACGGCGCGTGGCTCACCGGGCTCGACAACGTCTCGTACTACTACGCGCACTTCTCGCACTACTCGGATACGCCGGAGGGCCTCATCCTCGCGGGCACGTGATCGGGTACGTCGGCATGACCGGCAACGCGACGGGTCCACACCTCCACTTCGAGATCCATCCCGGCAAGCCGGGCGAGAAGCCTCCCGTCGATCCGTTCGCGACGCTCCTCGCGTTGTGCAACGAGGTCATCCCCGCGGCGCCCGCTCAAAAGGCAGCGGCGAACTAACGTCGTCGCCGTCCCGCCCGGATGGCGCAACTGGCTGACGCAGTCGGCTCAAAACCGGCCGCCCTTCGGGGCATGTGGGTTCGAATCCCACTCCGGGCACCGCGTTCCCCCGGATCACAAGGGTCACAGGTGCCCTCGTGACCGCGGTTGGTCACGGATTGGCGGACGGCGGGAACGACCGGGAAGCGCTCAGAGGGAGTCACGCACGCTCGGCGGTGTTGCTCGGCACCCTGCCCCCGACTCGCACCCGCACGCCAGATCCAGATGTGCCGTTCTGCGCTCCCCGCGAGTGCGGTTCGTTGAACGTTCGGTGCGTCGTTATGTGCGCGGACCGAGTGCACGAGATCGTCCCCACTTGACACGACCCGGCACCCGCCCAAGGGCGGCGAATGTAGGTGCGGGAGTGGGTGCTACTCGATGCCGTAGAGCGCGAGCGCGCTCTCGGAGGTGATCTGGCGCTTCTGCTCGAGGTCAAGGCCCTCGAGTGCGTCGGTGAGTTCCTCAGTAACGCCGGGGAACTTCGCGTCGGGGTGGGGGTAGTCACTCGCCCAGATGATGCGATCGGCGCCAACGAGCGGTGATCGCGCGGTCATCGCCAGCATCGCCTCGTCGGGGTCGAAGCTGATCCAACACTGCCGGCGGAAGTACTCAGAGGGCAGTATCGACAGGTTCTCGACCTCCCACTGGTACTTGCGGCAGTGGTGGTCGAGACGCTCCAGCCACGGGACGAGCCAACCACCGTTCGCCTCCAAGAAGATGAACTTCGCGTCGGGGAAACGCTCGCACACACCGCCCGCGGTGATGAACGCGATGCTCGCCATGACATCGAACGGGTTCGCGATCCCCTGGGTGAAGACCTGCAGCGGAACCGCGTCGGACGGCTCATCGGGGTCGAAGTCGTCGACGTACCGGCCGTTGGCGAGCATCGGGCGCGCCAGCCGCAGTCCCCTCGACGCGCCGGGAAGGTCGGCGGCGAAGAACGGGTGCAGCGCGATCGGCACGCCCGTGTCGGACGCCGCCTGCCAGATCGGGTCGTAGACCGTGTCGTTGAACGGCCGCCAATCGATCGCCGGGTTCGGCCGCATGAACACCGACACCATGCCCGGGAGCGTCGCCACCCGGCGGATCTCCGCCGCGACGGGCTCGACATCGTCTGCTTCGTGCAAGGGCGGTACCGCGCCCGCACCGAAGAGACGGCCCTCACCCTCCGACACATGATCCGAACACCAGTCGTTGTACGCGCGGGCCTGTACCTCGGCGAACTCGATGTCGCGCTCGCTCTGCAAAGCCAGGAGCATCGTCGGGTACAGCACCGCGAGGTCGATGTGGTCCTGGTCCATGTCCTGCAGGCGCGCCTTCGCATTCCACGCCGCGGGACGCGTCTCCGTGTAGCGCATCTCACCGCGGAACGCGCGCGCCCGGTCCTCGTCGCTCGCGCCAGCCACACCTGCAGCCGACATGCCGTTCGCCGGCGTGCGGTTCCCGTTGTAGAGGAGCCACTCCTCGCCGTCGGCGTCGGTCTCGATGTGCCAAATACGGTCCCGGTACGCCGCGGGCGCGTAGTCGGGCATCGCGGTCGGGTGCTCGAGGATGTGCCCGTCGGAGTCGACGTAACGAAGGCCGTCGGTGGTCGCCATCCGCGTTCCTCCCTATCGACGCCGCCCGAGTACACCACCGGGCCACGCCGGCGTCAACGCGACGAGGCAGGGCGAGCCCATCCCGGAAGCACGGGAGCGCGCCACCGCCTCCGGTTCACGCAGCGGCGCCAAAGATCTCCGCCACGCGTGACCAGTGGCTCCGCTGCGCGAGATGTGCCGTTCTGCGCTCCCCCGCGGGCAGTCCGGTGAACGTCGATGCGCGCGTTCTGTAGGAGCGGCGCATCGGGCGCCGACGTCCCGTCCACGCGAAGGAGACGTGTGTCACCCTCCCTTGAAGTTTGAGAACGGGATGCGGGCGTACCAGATCTGGACCCCTCCTCCGAAGATGACGTTCCGGGAATCGCCCCATCCGACGTGGACGTACTTCTTGTCAGGGATGACGAACGAGAAGTCGTCTCCGAGTGATCCGCTTGGCGGATACTGCGCCGCGACACTGCTCACGCGCACGGGCGCACTGAACGTTGCCCCCTTCTTGGTCTCGGTGCTGGCGATCGCAGCCCAGACGTCATAGGAGCTGTCGCTGTAGCGCGTGCGCCATACCAGCGCGAGTTGCCCGGCAGGGCCGTAGGCCAGCCACGGCTTGAAGCGCTGATTGGCGGGGTCTTCTCCGACGAGCGTCGGACCATGCCAGGTCTTGCCGGAGTCGGCGGTGACGTACACCTGGTTCTTCGTGCCCGTCGCGTCGAGGACCGTGAGCGCGAAGTGTCCCTTGGCGGTTGGGTCAGCGGTGATGTACAGGTCCGGCTGCTTGGCGGCGTCGACGAGTGGAACGACGTGGCGGGTGAAGTTCTTGCCCTGGTCGGTGCTCGTCTCGAAGACCGCGCACGGACACGCGGCGCCGGGCGCCTCTGCTGCGGTGTAGGCCGCCGCGAGGATCCCGTGGGCGGCGGCGATGTTTCCTCCGAACCCGCCCCACGGAGCGTCCGGCGAGTCGAGGGCCGAGATCGGCCCGAAGGACTTCGCGTTGTTCGTGGATGCGGTGATGAAGCCTTCGTGGTCGACGATATTGTGCGCCGACACGAAGACGGTGCCCGTCGACTGATCGACGACGAGCCACGGCCGATCGAACGTGTTGATCGGGCTGCCCGATCCCGACACGAAGTCGAACGTTCCCGCACTGGCTGAACCCATCACCCGGAGCTCATCGCTCCAGGTTTGGCCGCCGTCCTTCGAAACGTAGAGAGGGTCGTAGCCTTCGACCAGGATCGCATCGGCTCCGGCGTTGATGGCCCCGGGGGTGCCGGCAGGAACGGTCTTCGTCGATGTGGCGGCATCACCGCCCGCGTAGAGTGTGCCATCGGGGCCAAAGACAGTGACACCGTCCTCGCATCTGGTCGGGGGAGGTGATGCTGGGAGCCACGTCAGCCCGCCATTCTCGGAACGCATGCCGCCACAGGTATTCGGAAGCCCGGCCGGCGACGGTCCATCGATGATCAGCGGGACCGGGAACGTGGCCCCAGTGACGTACATCTCGTTCGGATTCTTCGGGTTGACCGCGATCTCCGGCTCTCCCCTGGTGAGGATGCTTCCGTTCCCGGTGAGGTTCATCTCCAACTTGCCGGACGGCCCGGCTGAGGGTGCAGGAGCAGCACTGCCCGCCGGTGCTTCCTGCGCCGAAGCGGACATCGTTCCGAGCATCAGCGCAACTACCGCCAAGCACGCGATCGCCATCGACCGCGGAGCCCGACCACGAAGAACCTGCATGACCCCCAACCGCGACATATGACCCCCACCAAATCACAAGGAGACCGACCGGTCGTTCAAATTCTGAGGTCGCCAGGTGTAGCACCTGCGTGGGGGAGTGTCAGATCGTCCTTGGAACTGAGCTGGCCTGACAGGCTGGGCTCCAAGCATCCCGCCGACGGTGACTCCGATTGGAGCTGAACGCGGGACAACAACCGGCTGCGCGGGCGCGAGATGTGCCGATCTGCGCTCCCTGAACTGGCGCACAGAACAACGCCCGAGCCGCGAGGAAGAGCCCGCCCATACCCGGCGATACGCGCTGTGGGAGGCCGAGCTCGACTCACGACTGGTCACACGGTGGTCACGGACTCTTGCGGATCACTCGGGATCACCCAACCGCGCGAGTGATCGACGCCCCTCGAACTCCGGACGAAGCCACCGTGTACCGGACTCCCTCGGACAGGCCGTCAGCACGTGGTCCGGAGTTCGAATCCCACTCCGGGCACCCGAACCCGCGAGCTCGTGTCGCTGGATCTAGAGACCGAGGGCGGCGTTGACGCCGGTCTGCTCTTCGATGGCACGCATGCGGGCGCCCACCACCGCGAGGAGCTTCGGCGCGATCTGCGGCATCGCCAGCTCGAGCATCTCGTTGAAGTCGTGGCGGTCGAGCACGAGGAGCTGCATCGGCGACGTCGCGGTGACGGTGGCGACGCGCTCGCCGCCGTCGATCAGCGCCATCTCACCGAAGAAGCCGCCCGGGCCGATCGTGCCCACCTCGTCGCCGTCGACCGCGGCCGACGCGTCGCCGGTGACGATCACGAAGAACTCGGCGCCTTCGTCGCCCTGGACGGTGAGGGCGGTGCCGACCTCTTCCTCACGAGGCTGAGCGACCGCGGCGATGCGCGCGAGCTCCTCGTCGTCGCACGTGCTGAAGAGCCAGATGCCTCGTAGCAGCTGGATGCGCTCGTCGAGGTCGCTGCCGAAGCTCACGGTGACGATCGAGCTCGCGGCCGCGGATTCCGTGGCGGCGTCGACGGCTGCCGACGACCAGCACCAGACCGACCACCACTGCGGCGATACCCGCCAGGACGTACGTCATGGTGTTGCTCGACGAACCGGTGAAGGCCAGGTTGCCGGCCACGGTGATGCTGGCGTTGAGCACGCACGTCGATCCGTGGACGGTGAGCAGGTGCGAACCCGGCGCGGTGCCCGACGGGGATGCCGATCGAGCCGGCGAAGCTGCCCGACGCGTCGGCGCTGATCGTGCCGATCGGGTGACTGTCGAAGAGGACCTCGAGCGGCTCGTTCGGCAGGCAGCCGGAACCCCGGAACGACACCGCGCCGCCCGCGTCGACGGTCGGGTTCTCGACGACGATCACGCCGCCGGCTTGGGAGTACGGCTCGGTCACATCGGTCGGACCGGTGCCGCCGCCGGTTCCACCCGTGCCACCGGTGCCACCCGTGCCTCCGGTGCCACCGGTGCCGCCGGTCCCACCCGTGCCTCCGGCGGGTGCGCCCGCGGGCAGGTCGGCCGAGCCCGTTCCCGATGCCGGCGGCCTGGTCGAGGACGAGGTTGCCGGTGATGAACACGTCGGCCTGGAGCTGCTCGCGGGTGAGCTGCTGCGGCTGGCCGACGTTGCCGTCGGCCACACCGACCTGGTATCCGGGCGTGAGCTGCGCGGCGCCGCGGCGCTTGACCGTGACCCGCTTCGACGGGCTTCTCGCCGACCGGCCCGACGTCGTAGGTCTCGGTGCCCGGCGCGGTGTCGGTCGACACCAGCGTCGAGCACCACTTGCCCTTGTCCTGCGGGCAGCTGTGGCGTCGGCGCAGTCGCCCACGTACTCGTGGCCCTGACCCTTCAGGTACTCGTTGACCGCGGCGAGCGGCGCCCTCGGGCGTGGTCGCGGCGTTCTCGGCCGTCGACCCGCCCGACGTCGTGCTGGTGGAACCCGAGGTGGTGTCGGACCCCTTCTTCTCGGAGTTCGACGTCGAGTCGCTGCCGCTGTCGCAGGCCGCGAGGATCACGGCCAGCACCACGAGGACCGCGGCGATGGCGGAGAACCTGCGGAACCGGCCCGGCCGGGCGATGGACCCGGGCTCAGGGCGCACCGGCGCTTGCACGTGTGCTTACGGGGCGTCCGTCACCGCGGTGACGTCCCAGAGGTCGCTGTCGACCTTGATGTCGTCGACGACCGCCGTGAACGTGCAGTCGACCGCCTGCGTCCCGTCGGTGTTGGGCACGCACTTCGCCACGAACGCAGTGCCCTCGACGGCAGCCGTGGTGCCTCCGGCCTTGACCTCGAACGAACCGGTCTCGGAGACCTTGGCGGCCCGGTTCCAGGTCTCGCCCACCGAGAGCGTGCCCTGGGTCTGGCGGCCGCCCTTCTCGTTGGTGAGCTTCGAGATGGTGAAGACGGTGGAGCCTGCGAGCCGCGTGATCGATCCGTCGGTGTAGTCGATCTCGGCCCGCCCGGTGGCGTCGGTCTTGATGGTGTCGCCCTGCTTGAGCGCCTGACCGTCCTTGGCGTCGACGAACGTCGACTTGCCGTTCTTCTTGATCTGGACGTTGTCGGCCGTGATCTTGAGGTTGGCCAGCGCGTCGGCGGCACCTGCGGCCGCAGCCGTCAGTGCCAGCGCGCCGGCGATCAGCACCGCGACGACCAGCGTCGCCAGTGCTCGCGTGCCCCGTGTCGAGTGGTTGCGCAATCCCCGCGTCACACCATTTCCTCCGGTCCGCCCTATCCCTCCGGGACCGTGACCACATCGTCACTCGCCGTCACGGACAGTGAAACGTTAGCCGACTCCAGCGGTGCGATTCGCCAGAGTCGTCGCTCCCGACTCACGCCCTTGAGTTCTACCGGACCGAGCGGCTCGACGGGCAGCGGGCACGTGACGCGACTCAGAACAGCATCTGACAGGACTATTTCACCGCGCGGGGCGGCCGAACAGAGGCGAGCCCCCACGTTGACCGTGTCGCCCACGACGTCGTACTGCCGCCGGCGACCGCCACCGAAGTGCGCGGCCACCGCTTCGCCCGAGTTGAGGCCGATGCCGAACGACACCTCGGGCGCCCCCTGCTCGAGGAGCTCGACGTTGAGCTGGGGCGTGAGCTGCTGGATCGCGATCGCGCACTCGAGCGCGCGTTGCGGGTGGTCCTCGGTGGGCAGGGGCGCCCCCCACACCGCGAACACCTCGTCGCCCACGTACTTCATGAGCGTCCCGTCCATCGCGAGCACGATGTCGGTGACGCGGTCGTAGTAGTGGTTCAGCATCGTCCGCACGACCGCCGGCTCGAGGTTCTCCGACAGCGCGGTGAACCCGCGGAGGTCGCAGAACAGCACGGTCATGTCGAGACGCTCACCTTCGACCGCGCTCCCGGCGCGGTCTTCGTCGACCAGACGTTGCGCGACCGCTTCGGGCACGTACTGCGAGAACAGCGCGGTCACCTTCCGCCGTTGGCGCGTCTCACCGAAGTAGCGCAGACCGAGACCGCCGACGAACGAGAAGAGCACCGCGAGCGACGGGTACACGAAGTTCATCACGTGTCCGTTGTTGAACTGCGTGAACGCGAACACCACGTAGCCGAGACCCACGAGCAACGTGATCGATGATCGACGCCCACAGCGGCAACAGCAGCACCGCGGTGCCGACGATCAGCGTGATCGCGCGCCACCCAGAGCAGCGTCTGCGAGTCGGGCACCGGTTCGAGGTAGGTGCCGGTGAGGATCGTGTTCGCCGCGTTGGCGTGGAACATCACGCCGGGGAGGTCGCTCGACTTGTTCACCGGCGCGGTCTTCACGTCGCCGAGCGTCGTGGCGGTCGCGCCGATGAAGACGATCTTGCCCGTCGACCTTCTTCTTCGGCACCTTGCCCGTTGATCACGTCGGCCGCGGAGATCACCTTCGTCGTGCCCGAGAGCTTCGGGCGAGAAGTTGAGGAGCATCGACTTGGCGTCGTCGGTCGGCACGAAGCGGTCGCCGATCTGCACGCCGTTCGGGCGGACGATGACCTGGCTCGGGTCGATAGCCGCGGTACGTCATCACCGCCGCGAGCGAGAGCGCGGGGACGAACGGTCCGTTGTCGGGCTCGGAGACGACGAGCGGCACGCTGCGGCTGATGCCGTCGCTCGGGTCCTTGTTGAGGTGCACCTGCCCGACCGGGTACGCCGGTCGGTCTCCGCGATGTCCGGCGCGATCGCGCTGATCTCGGTGCTCGTGTAGACGCCGTCGACCACGGGGACCGATCGTCGGCTCCTGCGCGAGGATCGACGTTGCCGGCGCGGTCGATCGCGTCGTGCAGGGCGACGTCGTTGCTCGGGTGTCGGCGACGGATTGCGGTAGATGACGTCGAACGCGATCACGCGCGCGCCGGCTGCCTTCAGCTGGTCGACGAGCTGCGCGACCTTGTCGCGCGACAACGGGTAGCCGTACCGCGGTGTTGATCGTCTTCGTGTCGAACCCGACGACGGCGATGTCGCGGTCGTCGGGCGCGGCAGGGAACAGCGCGTCGGTGGCGCGCCGCTGGAACCCACCGAAGACCTGCGCGTTCAGGCCGATCGCGGCCAAGGCGGTCACCGAGATCGTCAACGCCAGGATCGACACGATCCGGCGGATCACCACTCGACGCTTCAGTGTCCCCGCCTCCGCTCACAGGACGCCGCAGGAAGTTGCGGCGCGAATGACGGACACAGCTTCGCGCGCGGGCGATAATGCAACGGATGCACCCCGCCCCCACCGTGCTCGCCGTGGAGTTCACGACCGCCCTGCTCGTGATCGTGGCCGTCCTCTCGGTCGTCCTGCTGGTCCTCATCATCGTGGCCCCGTGGCGCCAGGTGCGCGCCGAACCGCCCCTGGACAAGGCGGTCGAGGCCAAGCTCCTCCTCCACCGCAACCCCGACGAACCCACCGGCGAGGTGCCCCGGGTGAGCGCGGTCCCGCTCGACGACAGCGACGAGGATCCCGGCTCCGGTGATCTCAGCGACCTGGCCGAGCTGAACGACCCGCCCGACTCGCGAACCCGTAGGGCCGGCCCGTCAGGACTGCGCCCGGCTCGTCAGCCGATGGCGAAGAACATGCGGGCCTCGCACGTCGTGTCGCCGTCGACGCTGGCCCGCGCCTGCGCCCAGCCACCACGCGCGCTGAGGCGCTCGACGTCGACCTCGAGGAGGAGCTCGTCGCCCGGCCGCACGACCCGCCGGAACCGCACCTTCTCGACCCCGCCGAACAGCGCGAGCTTCCCCGCGTAGCGCTCGTCGCCGAGGAGCGTGAGCGCGCCGGCCTGGGCGAGCGCCTCGAGTTGGATCACGCCGGGAACGATCGGATTGCCCGGGAAGTGACCCTGCAGGAAGAACTCGTCGCCCGTGACCAACCAGCGCGCCTCGATGTGCTCCGCGGCCGTCATCGCGTCGACCGCGTCGACGAAACGGAACGGCGGCCGGTGCGGGAGCATCGCGACCAGCGCGTCGGAATCGGGAAGTGGCATCGGTGGAGCCCCTGTCGAGTTGGGCCGGACAGGATGCGTCCAGCGACTGTTCACCCAGACGCTTTCTCATCTACTCGCCGGTAATCGACGTTACCCGCGAGTAATGGTCGACACTCGGAGCGTTCGAGCAGGACGCGCGGCCGTGCGATGTAACCACGGACCGATGCGTGCGGTCGGACATCGTCAGAGCGGCCGACGTGCACGGAGCGGAGTGGGCAACCCGGTGGGCATCGCAGTGGTCTTCCCCGGACAGGGGACCCAACAGACGGGCATGGCGTTGCCGTGGCGCGATCACGCGAGCTGGTCGGTCGTGGAGCGCGCCGAAGCCGCGCTCGGCGAGCCGCTCGCGCACCTCGTCACCGACGCGCCCGCCGAGGCGCTCGCCCGCACCCGCGAGGCGCAGCTCGCGGTGCTGCTCACCTCGCTTGATCGTGTGGGACGCGCTCGACGTCCCGACCGATCGACGTCGTCGCGTTCGCAGGGCACTCGCTCGGTCAGGTCACCGCGCTGATCGCGTCGGGTGTGCTCACGCCTCGACGACGGCGTGCGCTTCGCCGCACGTCGCGCCGAGCTCACCCAGGCCGCGGCCGACGCCCACCCCGGCAAGATGGCAGCACTCCTCGGCGCCACGCCCGAGCAGGCCGAGGACGCCTGCACCGCGGCGCCCGACGGCTGCTGGGTCGCCAACGACAACGCACCCGGACAGGTGGTGATCGCGGGCACGCCCGATGGGCTCGCCGCCGGCTCGGCGCGCGCCAAGGAGATCGGCGTCAAGCGCGTGACCGCCCTCAACGTCGGCGGCGCGTTCCACACCCCGCTCATGGCCGACGCCACCGCCGGACTCGTCGTCGAGGTCGTCGGGCTCGACGCTGGCCAAGCCCACGGCGTCGGTCGTGTCCAACCACGACGCCGCCGCCTACGACGACGCCGACGGGTGGCGCGAACGCCTCCCTTCCCACGTGTCGGTGCCGGTGCGCTGGCGCTCGACCATGGACACCCTCGTCGGCCTCGGCGCGACGCGAGCTTCTGGGAGGTCGGCCACGGCTCGATGCTCGCGGCGCTCGCCAAGCGCGGCGCACCGAACGTCACCGTCCGCAACATCGCCACCCCCGAAGACCTGACCCTGGAGGTCGCATAACCCATGGAAGCCCTCTTGAACCACGGTGAAGGGCTCCTCGTGCCCGAGCGCATGATCATCGCCCCGTCGGTGGGCGTGTTCCGTCCGCTCGACGACGTCGACGCCGGCGACCACGTCGACGAGGGTCAGACCGTCGGTCACCTCGACGGTCCGGGTACGTCCACTCCCGTGTGCAGCCCGTTCCGTGGTCAACTGGTGGGCATGCTCGTCCACCGCGGTGAACGCCTCCGCGAGGGTCAGCCGGTCGCCTGGCTGCGAGTCGCCTGAGCATGCGGGCCGCGATCTCCGGCTGGGGTACCGCGCTCCCCGACCAGCGGCTCACCAACGCCGACCTCGAACAGCTGGTCGACACCAGCGACCAGTGGATCGTCGAGCGCACCGGCATCCGTGAGCGGCGCATCGCCATGCCCGGCGAGTCGACCGCCACCCTCGCGACCGAGGCCGGTGCCGCCGCGATCAAGAACGCCGGACTCACGCCCGACGCCATCGACCTGCTCATCGTCGCCACCGCCAGCAGCCGAACAGCTGATCCCCCACACCGGCGCGTTCGTCGGCGACGGGCTGGGCGTCCGGTGCGGGTCCTTCGATCTCAACGCCGGCTGCGCCGGCTTCGTGTACGAGCTCGTGGTGGGCGCGTCGCTGCTCACCGCCGGCAACCTCGATCACGTCCTGCTGATCGGAGCGGAGACGCTCTCGCGCGTCACCGACCCCAACGACCGCGGCACGTGCATCCTCTTCGGCGACGGCGCCGCCGCCATGGTCCTCGAGCGCGTCGCCCGACGACGGGCCAGGTCTGCTCGCGTGGGATCTCGGGTGCGACGGCAGCGCCGCCGGCCTGCTCGAGGTCCCTGCGGGTGGAAGTCGCCGACCTGCCTCTGCGGAGACCGTCGCCAACGGTGAGCACTACCTGCGGATGAACGGGCAGGAGGTGTTCCGGCGCGCGGTGCGCATCGTCGTCGAGTCGGCGACCAACGCCCTCGACCGCGCCGGCATGACCATCGACGACATCACGTGGTTCGCGCCGCACCAGGCCAACGTCCGTATCATCGATGCCGCCGGCAATCGGCTCGGGATCCCGGCGGAGCGCACCCTCGTGAACATCGACCGCTACGGGAACACCAGCGCCGCCTCGATCCCGCTCGTGCTCGCGGAGGCGGCCGACGACGGCCGGCTCCAGCCCGGCGACCTCGTGCTCCTCTCCGGCTTCGGCGCCGGACTCACGTGGGGCAGCGCGATCCTCGAGTGGGGACACGCATGAGCGTGAGCGAACGCGTCATGGACCCGTCTTGAGCGCTCCGGAGTCACCGGGCCGCGTCGCGTTCGTCACCGGCGCATCACGGGGCATCGGCCGTGCGGTCGCGGTCGCGTTGGGCGACGCCGGCTGCCGGGTCGCGTTCTGCTACTCGTCCGACACCGAGGGCGCCAAGGACACCCAGGCCGCGGTCGAGGCCACGGGCGCCGAGGTGCTGGCGGTGCAGGCCGACGTCGCCGACCCGGAGTCGGTCGACCAGGCCTTCGGCGCGATCGAGGAGACCTTCGGCCCGGTGGAGCTCCTGGTGAACAACGCCGGCATCACCCGCGACGGGCTGCTGATGCGCATGTCGGACGAGCACTGGTCCGCAGTGCTCCAGACCAACCTCACCGGCGCGTTCCACACCATCCGCCGGGCGACCCCCAAGATGATGCGCGGACGGTTCGGCCGGATCGTCAACGTGTCGTCGGTGAGCGGCCAGACCGGCCAGGCCGGACAGGCCAACTACTCCGCCGCCAAGGCGGGTCTGGTGGGCCTGTCCCGGGCGGTGGCCCGGGAGCTGGCGAGCCGTGGCATCACCTGCAACATCGTGGCCCCCGGGCCTATCGTGACGGCCATGACCGACGGGCTGCCGGACGACTGGCGCCAGTGGGCCGAGCAGACGGTGCCGCTGGGGCGCCTCGGGAACCCCGACGAGGTGGCGGCCGTGGTCGCCTTCCTCTGCTCCGACGCCGCCGGATACGTGACCGGCGCGCATCGTCCCGGTCGACGGCGGACTCGGCATGGGGCACTGAACGGCGCGATCCTCTCGGTCCGGCCCCGTCCCCCGGTGCCGGACGCAACGAAACCCTTTCCATCTACAGGAGGAAGCAATGGAACGAGACGAAGTCCTCTCCGCACTGCGAGAGGTCGCGGTCGAAGTGCTGAGCGTCGAACCGGATTCCGTCGTGGAAGACGCCCGGTTCAAGGAAGACCTCGACGCCGACAGCCTCGACCTCGTCGAGCTGGTCATGGGCCTCGAGGAGCGCTTCGACATCTCGGTGCCCGAGGAAGACCTCGAGAACGTCGGGACCGTCGGCCAGGCCGTCGACCTCGTGCTCGCCAAGCTCGCGGCCAAGGCGTAAGAAGGCTTGCACCATGGTTGACCTCGTCGACTCGCACGGACGGCCACGGGTCGTCGTCACCGGCATGGGCGTCAAGACGCCCGCGGGGGTGACCATCGACTCGTTCTGGGACACGGTCCGCGCCGGCCGTGGCACCGCCAAGACCATCGAACGCTTCGACGCGTCCGAGCTTCCCGTGCGATTCGCGGGCGAGGTCCTCGAGTACGACCCGACGCTCTACTTCAACCCGAAGGAGGCCCGCCGGGTCGACCGCTTCACGCAGCTCGGGTTCGGCGCGGCCGCCGACGCGCTGGACGACGCCGGCGAGTTCGGTGCCGACCCCAGCCGGTGCGCGGTGATCGCCGCCACGGGCGTGGGTGGCCTCGAGACCATGGAGGAGAACGAGTCGACCTTCCTCGCGCGCGGCGCGAGCCGGGTGAGCCCGTTCTTCGTCCCGATGATGATGCCCAACGCGGCGGCGGGGATGATCTCCATCCGCTTCGGTTTCACCGGTCCCGCGCTCTGCATCTCCACCGCGTGCGCCGCCGGGGCCAACGCCATCGGCGAGGGCGTGCGCATGGTGCGCGACGGCAGCGCCGAGGTCGTCGTCGCCGGGGCGACCGAAGCCCCGGTCACGCCGCTGACCGTGTCCGCGTTCGCCCGCATGGGCGCGATGAGCACCCGCAACGACGATCCGGCACGCGCGTCGCGTCCGTTCGACACCGCGCGCGACGGGTTCGTGATCGCCGAGGGCGCCGGCTTCACCGTGCTCGAGACGCATGGAGCACGCGCTCGCGCGCGGTGCCACCATCCACGGCGAGGTGCTGGGCTACGGCCGCAACGCCGACGCGCACCACATCACCGCGCCCGTCCCCGGTGGCGCGGGTGCTGCCGCCTGCATGCAGTTCGCGCTCGACGACGCCGGCCTCGACGCCGGCGCGATCGGGCACGTGAACGCGCACGGCACGTCCACGCCGCTCAACGACGCCACCGAGGCCGAGGCGATCCGCAAGGTCTTCGGCGACGTCCCGCCGCCGGTCACGTCGACCAAGGGCGTCACCGGGCACATGATCGCCGGCGCCGGCGCCGCCGAGGCGGTGATCAGCCTGCTGTCGCTGCGCGACGGCGTGGTGCCGCCCACCGCCAACCTCGACCAGATCGGCGACGACATCGGTCTCGACGTGGTGTCCGGCGAGCCGCGGCCGATCGAGCGCAAGCCCGTGCTGTCGAACTCGTTCGGGTTCGGTGGCCACAACGCGACCCTGATCCTGGGCCCGGTCGACGTCACCACCGGGTGACCGCGCCCACGCCCGTCTTCGGGCACCGCAGCAGCGCCGCGGTGGCCGAGGTGCGTGAGATCGACGGCCGCACGGTCAGCTGGTTCAGCCTCGACGGCGGCAAGCACCGCGGCGCGATCGGCACGCCCGAGGGCGACACCATCACCCGGGCGCTCCACCTCGCGGTCGAGCTCGGGATGCCGATCGTGGGTCGCATCGCCAGCTCCGGCGCCGACGTCACCGAAGGCGTGTCGGCACTCCACGCGTGGGGGCGGATCGCCAAGGCGCTCACCGATGCGTCGGGCGTCGTGCCGGTGGTGCTGGTGCTCGTCGGTCCCGCGGTCTCCGGGCCCGCGCTGCTCCTCGGCATCGCCGACCACGTGATCGTCACCTCCGACTCGTTCGCGTACGTGACCGGCCCCGAGGTCGTCACCGCGTTCACCGGCGTGCCGATCACGTCCGACCGCCTCGGCGGCGCCGCGGTCCACGAACGCGAGAGCGGGGTCGCCGCCCTCGTCGTCGCCGACGAGGACGACGCCCAGGTGGCGCTGGAAGCGCTCCTGTCGTACCTGCCGTCGAACCACCTCGAGGACCCGCCGTTCGAGGACACCGGCGATCCGGTCGACCGTCCGTGCCGACGGGCGGCGACTGCGGTGCCCGCGCGCGCCACCGCGTCGTACGACGTCCGCACCGTGATCGACGACGTGTGCGACGAGCACACGTTCCTCGAGCTCCGCCCCAACTACGCGCCCAACATGGTCACCGGTCTCGCGCGACTCGGCGGTCGACCGGTCGGGATCGTGGCGAACCAACCGATGTTCCGCGCCGGCACCCTCGACATCGAGGCGTCGCGCAAGGCGGCGCGCTTCGTGCAGTGGTGCGACGCGTTCAACTTCCCGATCATCACCTTCGTCGACACGCCCGGGTTCGAACCCGGGCGCGACCTCGAGTGGCGGGGCATGATCCGTCACGGCGCCGAGTTGGTGCACGCGTACGCCGAGGCCACCGTGCCCCGTCTGTGCCTGCTCCTGCGCAAGGCGTACGGGGGCGCGTACATCGTGATGGACTCCAAGAACCTGGGCAACGACTGGTGCATGGCGTGGCCGACCGCCGAGGTCGCGGTCATGGGCGCGCCGGGCGCGGTGCAGATCCTCTACCGTCGCCAGCTCGCCGCCATCGAGGACGACGCCGAGCGGCTCATCGAGCAGCTGGCGCTCGAAGCCGAGTACTCGGCGCGCTTCGCCAACCCCTACGTCGCGTCCGAACGTGGCTACGTCGACGACGTGATCGCGGCGTCGGACACCCGACGCGTGCTCGCCGACGCACTCCTGCGGCTGAGCACCAAGCGCGAGCAGCAGCCGAGTCGCCGCCACTCCAACACACCGCTCTAAGTCACGGCCGACAGGAAGGGTCCATCGTGCTCCAGGGCAAGCGCATCCTCGTGACCGGCGTCCTCAACGACGCGTCGATCGCCTTCGCCACGGCCCGGCTCGCGCAGGAGCAGGGCGCCGAGGTGATCCTGAGCTCGTTCGGTCGGGTCATGCGCCTCACCGAGCGCACCGCCAAGCGGCTCCCGACCCCCGACGTGCAGATCGTCGAGCTCGACGTGACCAGCGAGGACGACCTCGCCGCGCTGGCCGGCAACATCGGCGGCAAGCTCGACGGCGTCCTGCACTCGCTGGCGTTCGCGCCCGAGTCGTGCCTCGGCGGCGGGTTCCTCGACGCGCCGTGGACCGACGTCTCGGTCGCGCTCCACGTGTCTGCGTACTCGCTGAAGGCGCTGACGGTCGCGGCGCTGCCGCTGATGGAGCGCGGCGGCTCGATCGTCGGGCTCGACTTCGACAACGACGACGTCGCCTGGCCGGTCTACGACTGGATGGGCGTGTCGAAGGCCGCGTTCGAGTCGGTGGCCCGCTATCTCGCCCGCGACCTCGGGACCGCAGGGCATCCGGGTCAACCTGGTGAGCGCCGGGCCGTACCGCAGCATCGCGGCGAAGAGCATCCCCGGCTTCGAGAAGTTCGAGGAGGTCTGGGTCGAGCGCGCGCCGCTGGGCTGGGATCTGAAGGACGCCGAGCCCATCGCCAAGGCGTGCGTGGCGCTGCTGTCGGACTGGTTCCCCGCCACCACCGGCGAGAAGGTCCACGTCGACGGTGGCTTCCACGCGGTCGGGCGCCTGATCAGTCGCAGCGGCAGTTCACCGTCTCGTCGAGGACCTGCCACCGGAACTTGACCCGGCGTGATGCCTCGCCGCAGCCGGTGCACCGGATCCGCCACTCCGACCCGACCCGGGCGATCTCCAGCGGCGCCTGACCGGTGGACAAGCGCTTGTGGCTGCACCTTGGGCTTGGCGACCTCCGGCAGATCGGCCAGCGCGAGCTCGAGGTAGGGCTCGTCGTCCGACCCCGCGGGCGACGACCCGCGCGAACTCGCGGTCGAGTCGTGGGTCGTGCCGATCGACGCGCTCGGGTTCGGGGACGACGTCGGGGCCCGGCGCCGCGAGGAAGGTGTCGAGCGCATCGAAGCGCGCGCCGTCGAAGACCCCCGAAGCCTCGGAGATGCGTTCGATCTCGTCGAGGAAGCCGTCGCGCTCGACGCGTTGGGTCGGGTCCTCCAACGTGTCCTTGGCGAACATGATGACGAACCGGGCCGCGATCCCGGGTTGCTTGCGTCGAAGGATGCGGCCCATGCGCTGGATCATCTGGCGGCGCGTGCGACTCGCGCTCATCACGATGCCGAGGTTCGCGTCGGGGACGTCGACGCCCTCGTCGAGCACACGCGGTGCGGCGACCGCGTCGAGGCGCCGGACGCGCAGGTCGTCGAGGATCTCCCGGCGCTGTCGCCGCGCCGGTCGCCCCGGTGATCAGGTCGATCGACACCAGTGGATCGAGCCGGTTGATGGCATGGTTGGCCGCCCGGACCGTCTCGGTGAAGACCAGCGCGCCGTGCGCGTCACGGATGGCGGGGGCCAGGCCGCCGAGCAGCTCGTACTTGCCGCTCGACTGGGCGACGATCTCCCGCCGCTTCGAGAACGCGTCGAGGTACTCGCGCGCGGCGCGGCCGTCGGCGCCCGCGTCGCGCTCGGCGAGGTGCGAGACCGCGGCGATGAAGTCGCCGAAGGGCTCCAGCGGCATCCCTCGCACCTGGCGGAGGTGGTTGCGCGCGCCGACGAGCTGGTGCTCGGTCGCGGTGTACTCGGCCCGCTCTCCCGCCGACAGCTCCACGCCGACGAAGGCCACCCGCGGCGGCGCGCACACGCCGTCGGCGATGGCCTGCTCGAAGCCGTACCGGTGGCAGACACCACCGAAGTAGGGGACGAGGAGCTCGGTGACCGCGTCGTCGCTCCGCTCGAGCGTCGCGGTGAGCCCCAGCCGTTCCGCGTACTGCGGGAGCATGGCTCGCCGGAGCGTGCCGCCGCCGAGGCCGTGGCACTCGTCGGCGACGAGGAGCCCGTCGCCGCCGTTGGGAGGTACCGGCTTGTGCGCCGCGGCCGAATGACGGGTGGCCACCAGCACGTCGCACGCGGCGGGACGATCGGTGCCGGAGTCGCCCAGACGACCGATCCGGGCGTTCGGGAGGGCGGCGGCGAGGCGGCCGCACCACTGCTCCATGAGCACGCGTGACGGCACCACCACGAGCACGAAGCGGCCGCGGCGCAGCGCGTCGGCCGTCGCCGCGATCGCGACGTCGGTCTTGCCCGATCCGGTCACCGCTTCGATCACGCCGCGCCGGCCGCAGCGCAACCAGCTGACGAGCGCGTCGAGCTGCCAGCGGTAGAGCTCGCGATCCTCGACGCCGACTTCGCTGAGCACGAGTCAGCGCCTCCGGAGTCCGAACATGGGGGCTACACGGTACCGGCTACCCCAGCTCCTCGAGCACCTTGGTGACCTTCGGGACCGTGTCCTTGGGGCTCACGTCTCGACAACCGTGGCTCGTGCGGCCGCGGTGTGGAGATCGACGGCTTGTTGTGTCACCCGGTGAATGTCGGATGCGATTCCACGGGTGGAGGCGGTGGAGGACAAGGAGACGGAACAGGGAAGGACAGGGACGCCGTGCCGTTCGCCGGATCACCCGATCCGTACCCCGCCCCCGAGACGACCGTCACGGTCACTTCGGAGTTGCCACCGTTCGGGAATGGTGTAGGCGAGAAGGATGGGGCCACCGTCGCGGTCGCCGACCCGGCACCAAACTCGATCGACGTTGGCGTCACAACGTTTCCCGTGGTGGCGGTACCGCTCCACGCGATGTCAACGGTCAACGTCGAGGTGGTGTCGCCGGTGCGCGTGAGGACGAACTGCGCGGCGGTGGAGACGACGTAGTCCCCGACCGAGCACGGCTCGCTGTTGGGCGAGGATTGGAACGTGTAGGCGCCATCTGTCGTGCTCGTGACCGTGACGGTTGGGAGCGTCTGTGCCCCGATGACACCGCTCGGCACGACCCATGCGCCTGCCACGACGATCGCGAGCACCGCAACCAGCCGAGGCCGCATCGGCGCAAAGTACCACCACTTCGGGCGCTGCTCGATGACCGCCGTACGTCTGGTGCATGAAGCCAGGCCGTGAGCACAAGGGTCAGCGCGAACCAGCTCCCAGCCTCCGGGCGCTCGGACGCTCAATGCCCGTTCTTGGGGTGCGAACGATGCCCCGGCTACCCCAGCTCCTCGAGCACCTTGGTGACCTTCGGGACCGTGTCTTTGGGGCTGTCGATTCCGATCACCCCTTTGCGCTCCCAACGGCGTATGGCTCCTCGACGAAGGTGACGATCTGCTTCGTCGCGGTCAGGTCGATGAACTCGCCACCATCGTCGAGCACGGGAGCGAAGGCAGGGTCGGCGAACATTGCCTGCATGTCCTCGACGGAGCGGAACCACATGATGGAGATGCCGTCGTATTCCTCGTAGTCGTCGCCGCTTAGGGCGTGATTCTCGGGCACGGCGTGGTCCTGCTCGTATTGGGTGACGTACTGCTGTGCGGCCGCGTTGTTACAGAAGAGCGGCCCATGGCGGTCTCGCCAATGTCGATGGAAATCGTCGGAGCTGACGTCTGACCGTCGTTTCAGTAACCAAACTGCCTTGACCATTGAGTCACCCTCCTCTGTCGCGTCTCACTTCCCCAACGCAGCAAGCGCCTTCGTTACGTGCGCAACTGTGTCCTTGGGGCTCACCTTGTAGAAGACGCCCGCGAGCTTCCCGGTCGCATCGACCACGAAGGCGGAACGGATGATGCCCATGTACTTCCGCCCGTAGTTCATCTTCTCACCCCACACGCCGTACTTCTCGGCGACGGTGTGCTCGGTGTCGGCGAGGAGCGTGAACCCGAGGTCGTACTTCTCGTCGAACTTGAGCTGCTTCTCGGGCGTGTCGGGCGAGATGCCGAGGACGACCGCCTTCAGCTTCTTCAAGTCGGGTTCCGCGTCGCGCAACGCGCACGACTGCGTCGTGCACCCGGGGGTGTCGGCCTTCGGATAGAAGTACACGACGACCTTCTTGCCCTTGAAGTCGCTGAGCTTCACCTTCTTGCCGTGCTGGTCGGTGAGCGTGAACGCGGGGCGCGGTTGCCGGCGGCGAGCTGGGCCATCAGAGACTCTCCTCGAGACGGGGACGCCGTAGCATGCCGCACGTGCGGCGCTCGATGCTGATCTGGGTCGACGCCGACACCGAACGCGTGCAACGCGCGTTGACCGACGATCTCGAGCTCGTCGCCAGCCATGGTCCTGGTGGCGACGACGGGTTCACGGGTCCGATCGCCGGGATGCCCGACACCAGCGCGCGCCTCGTCGCGACCATCGTCGACGCGTCGCCGGTCGCGACCCACGTGCACCTCGAGACGACGAGCGATGCGCGTGTGCCGTTCTTCACCTGGTTCCTCCGCTTGCAGGCCTGGCTCGGTGCCCGGCGGTCGCTCCCCCACGCCGCCGCTCGGTTGAGCGCCTCGGCGACCGGCTCCGAGGCGCCTGCCCCGCTGAAGCCACTGCCGGTCGTGCCGCCCGTGCCGTTCACCCCCGAGCAGGCCGGCCGCCTCGCCGCGCTCGCCGCGGTGGCGCTCGTCGCCAACTTCTCCGGGGCGCTGCTCTCCCAGAACGGCGACGCGGTGACCAGCGCGTTCGGCCGGTCGGACCAGGCCCTGGGCGTCGCCCTGGCCATCGCCCGGGCCGGAGTGCTGGTGTCGCTGGTCGCCATCGCGCTCGCCGACCGCTGGGGCCGTCGCCGCCTCATCCTCGTCGGTCTCATCGGGGCGTGCGCCGCCAACCTGCTGACCGCGCTGTCCCCCACGTTCGAGGTGTTCACGGGCGCGCAGCTGCTCAATCGCTCGCTGGTCAACACCGTGCTGATCGTCGCGGGCATCGCCGCGGTGGAAGACGCCCCCGAGGGCGCGCGGGCATTCGCCACCGGCATGTACGCGCTGGCGCTGGGTGCCGGTTTCGGGTTGGCGGTGGTGCTGCTTCCGTTCGCCGACCTCGGCGACTACGGATGGCGAATCTCGTTCGCGCTCAGCGCGGGGCTGGTCGTGCTCCTCCCCGTGATCGCGCGGCACCTCAAGGAGACGAAGCGCTACACGAAGGTCGTGGACCGCAGCGCACGACGCGGACGCATACGCGAGGTGTTCGACCGCGCGTACGGCGCACGCTTCCTCCTGCTCGGGCTCGCCGCGTTCCTGACCAACGTGTTCAGCGCGCCGTCGTCCCAACTCACCAACCGCTACCTCACCCACGCCCACGACTTCACCAACGCCGACGTCGCGGTGTTCCGCGCGGTGACCGCCGGCGTCCCCGGGATCATCGGCGTGCTCCTCGCCAGTCGCTTGGCCGAGAGCCGGGGCCGACGGCCGGTGACCATCATCGGGCTGCTGGTCGCGACCGTGTTCCAGGGCGCGTTCTTCCTCGCCGACGGCGCGGTGCTGTTGTGGCTGACCCCGGTCATCGCGATCGTTGCCGCCGCCTGCGCCGGGCTGGCGCTCGGAACCCTCGATGCCGAGCTGTTCCCGACCGAGGTGCGCGGCACCTCGAGCGGGTTCCTGCTCGTCTCGGGCGTGGCGGGATCGGCCGTCGGCCTCGTGCTGGCGACCCAGCTCAAGGACGTCGCCGGCGGGCTCGGCCCCGCCATCGCGTTGTGTGGGATCGCGACGTTGGTGGCGGCGATCTTCGTGGTGCCGCGACTGCCCGAGACGGCGGATCGCCGCCTCGACGACGTCAGCCCGTCAGAGGTGTGAGCGTCACGTACCGCTGCACTGCTGTGCAAGGTACGTGACGTACGTCGTGATCGACTTCGAGTAATTCTTGAAGCCGCTGCTCGTGTAGACCCTCGCGAGGTCGGCGGCGTTGTCGGCGCCCGCGACCAGACCGAGGTACTTGGCGATGTTGTTCATCGCCGACTTCACCTTCTTCGGCGCGTACCGGGCCGCGTTCTTGAAGCCCTTGATCGCCGACTTGGCCTGCGCCTTCGTGGGCTGGGAGCTGCTGCTACTGCTGTTGCCGATCTTGTTCGCGGCCTTGCAGAACCTGGCGTTGGCCGCGGGGACCGACGCCGATGCCGGGACCGCGAGCACTGCCAATCCACCGACAGCGAGCACCGCCGCGATCACGATTCGAAGACGAAACATTCGTTCGGAGCCTTTCGAGAGCGCCTACCCCTGGGGACAGATGCTATCCAGCCACGGGGACGGTGCCGTGACACATCTCCGTACCGGCCGCGTCGACCAGGGCGATGCGGGACCCGGCTCGCAGCGCGTCATCGCTCCGTCCGGTCCACGAGCCGCGTCCGTCGGCAACCTCGATGGTGCCGATCGAGGTTGCCTCGCCACGGGTGGGCGTCACCGCCACCGCGTACTGCCCGGAAGGAATCCCGTAGTTGACGGCAACCGCCACACCGTGGTGGTCGCTCACGTACGCCCAGCCGGCGGCGACGTCGAGGACGCCGCCTTGCATCGGCACGGCGACCGGCTTGCCCGCGATCGCACTGGTGGGCGCAGGCAGAGCCGTGTCCGTGGTGTCGTTCGATTCGACCACCCGCACCACGGTGATGCTCACGATGATCGCGGCGGCCGCGACTCCGGCGGCGGCCGCGATCCACCGTCGGCGGGTGCGGCGCTCGCGCTCACCCAGACGACGGAGCACGCGGGTCTCGAAGCCCACCGGCGGTTCGGCTTCGGGCGCGAGCTGCGGGATCACATCGGCCGCTTCGGTGAGCTCGGCGACGTAGGCCTGGCAGCGCGAGCACCCGTTGACGTGCAACAGCACTTCGGCGCGCTCCGCACCACTCAGGATCCCCAGGGCGAGCTCCGGCGCGAGCTCTCGCACCTCGGCACATGACAGCGCACTGACGTTGCTCATTCGGTGTGCTCCTCGCTCACGAGTGCAGCCCGGAGACGCAACAGCGCGGTACGGATACGGGTCTTGGCCGTGCCCAGCGGGATGTCCTCGATCTCCCCCACTTCGCGTGCGGTGTAGCCGAGCAGACCCGCGAGCACGACGGCGCGTGACTGCTCCTCGGGAAGGCGCGCCAGCGCGGCGCGGAGGCGATCACGGTCGTCGGACAGCTCCGCGTGGTCACCCGGACTCCGCTCGGGAGACGCCGCGTCGTAGCCGAGGAGGGCGGCGGGATCGATCGCGACCGGTACCCGGACCCGCACCGCATCGATCGCCAGGTTGCGGGTGATGGTGAGGAGCCAGCCCACGACGCTGCCCCGGCGCGGATCGAAGGCCCCGGCGTGCTTCCACGCCCGCACGAAGGCCTCCTGGGCGATGTCCTCGGCCGCGCGCTCGTCGTAGACGATCGTGCGGGCGAGGCCGAACACTCGGCGCTCGAACCGCTGCACGAACGCGGACGCGGCGTCACGGTCGCCGGCCGCGAGGCCTGCCACCAGCGTCTCGTCCGACACGGTCCACACGGCGGTACTACGGGGCTGCCGGCCCCGGGGATTGCACGGGAACCACGGTAGCGGCGCAATCCCTCCACGGCCTTCGCCCGTAGTTCCGCCGAGCGACGGTCACGACCGTCGGAAGCCGTGCCCGAAGAAGCCCCCCTTCGGGCGCGCGTGGGCGTGGTAGTGGTCGGGGATGTTGCGCATGTTGTCGTCGACGTAGTGATCGACGGTGAGCGTCTCCCCGGCCACTCGGCCCAGCTCGGTGTGCATGTGGTCGAGGTGGTCGGCTGGCGGTTCGGTGCCGTGGAAGCGCCACACCACCATCGGCACGTAACAGATCTCGCACTCGGCGATCCAGCACACGTCGTCTTCGTGGAACCACGGCGTGATGCGGGCCGCCTCGCAGAGGTCGCAGTCGTCGACCTTGCTGAGCTCCGGACCGCCCCCTGACTCAGGCACCGACCGCCACCTCCTGGGAAGCGTCGACCAGGCGACGCACCTCGGCCCGCTCACCTGCGATCACGACGTACTCCTGGTTGCGGACGTGCGACACCGTACCGACGCGCTCGCCCTGCGGGTTGTGGATGCCGATCTGCGCGCCGACGTAGCGGCGCGAGTCGAACGCGAGCATCTCGACGTGGCCGTGCACCGCGCACATGTCACGTAAGTCGTCGGCAGTGACCCAGGACTCGTCGTTGTACGACACCACGACGATCCGAGCCTGCACCGCCTCGATGACCCGGGCCAGCGCGTCGGGCATCAGCCGGCGGCGGTTGAACACGCTCTTGGTCGCGTCGTCGCGGCGCGTCGACGCGCTTGCACGCCACGCCGTAGTGCTCGGGCGCGTCCCACGCGACCAGGGTCTCCCACACGTGGTAGTTGGTGAAGTACCGGTGCTGGTTGTAGGGCGGATCGAGGTAGGCGAGATCGGACGGCAGCAAGGTGGGCGCGAGCTCGAGCGCGTCGCCGCACCGCGCGACGCCGTCGCCCGGGAGCAGCTCGGGCACGCGCAGCGTCAGCGGCAGGTAGGACCGGGGCGCCCACTCCTTCACGTACGCCATCTGCACGCCGGTGGTGGAGTCGACCCGGTCGGCTGCCTCGAGGAGGCTGGTGAGGAGGATCGGGTGGTACGGCGTGCCCGCATGCTCGCGCTCGATGGCCTCGCGCACCGCGTCGACGCGTGCACCGTTGAACGGTTGGAAGAAGCGCGACCGTTCGCAGAAGGTCTCGGTGAAGTACCCGGGCGTGCCCGGAAGCGCGTTGAGGTCGTCGATCACAGCGGTGAGCTCCGCGAGGTCGACGGCCCGCGCGTCGGTGGCGACGTAGGTGCGGGCGAACACGTCGGAGTAGCGGGCGGTGTCGACCGCGGTGACGCGCGGCGCCGGTTCGCTTGAAGGCCTGCGCGACACGTGTCGTGCCGGTGAAGAGGTCGACCGCGGTGCGGGCGTCCGCGGCCTCGCACACCCGGGTGAGCACCGGGACCAGGCGCCGCTTCGACCCCAGGTACTTGATCACAGGCTTCTCAGGCCGCGTCGAGCGCGGTCCGGAGCTCGCTGACGAACGCATGCGCGGCGTCGGGCCCTCCGCCTTGCAACAGCCGAGCGACGAGGGCGCTACCGACGACGACACCGTCACCGAACCCAGACGCCTCCACCGCCTGCTCGGCGTTCGAGATCCCGATGCCGAGCAGCACCGGCGTGTCGGTGACGGCCTTGAGGCGACGGCCCATCTCGCCCGCCTGGCTCGCCAGTGACGTCCGCTCACCGGTGACGCCCAGCAGGGACACGCCGTAGACGAAGCCACGCGACCGTTCGCAGATCGCCACCAGCCGATCATCGGGCGTGGTGGGCGCGGCGAGCAGGACGGTCTCGATCGCGTGCGCGTCGGCCGCATCCGCCCAACCGCCGAGCTCGTCGAGCGGGAGGTCGGGGAGGATCGCACCGGCGATGCCGGCGTCGGAGAGTGCGGCCGCGAAGCGCCGGTAGCCCATGTGGCCCACCAGGTTGGTGTAGGTCATGACCACCAGTGGGACGTCGATGTCGAGCATGCCGGCGTCGCCGATCACGCTGCGAGGCGTGGCACCGAGATCGAGCGCGCGACGCGACGCCTCCTGGATGGTGAGGCCGTCCATCACCGGGTCCGAGAACGGGATGCCCACTTCGATGGCGTCGGCGCCGGCGTCGGCGATGGCGCGCACGACGTCGAGCCAGCCCGAACCCAGGCCGCCGGTCACGTACGGGACGAGCAACTTGCAGCCGGCATCACGTCGTTCGCGCAGCCGCGTTTCCAGTCCCACCGATGCGCTCACAGGCGCTCGCCGGTGAGGCGCTCGGCGATCTGCGCGGCGTCCTTGTCGCCCCGGCCCGAGAGCGTGACCAGAACCGTGGTGCCGCTCGGCACCGAACGTCCCGCTTCCCGTGCGAGCCAGCCCAAGGCGTGCGCGGGTTCGAGCGCGGGCATGATCCCTTCGGTCACCGACAGGAGCTGGAAGCCGGCGATCGCCTCGTCGTCGGTCGCGGACTCGTACCGGGCGCGCCCCGACGCCGCGAGCTGCGCGTGCTCCGGACCGACGCCCGGGTAGTCGAGGCCGGCACTGATGGAGTGGGCCTCGAGGATCTGGCCGTCTTCGTCCTGCAGGTAGAGCGACCGGGCGCCGTGCAGCACCCCCGGCACGCCGCGACTCACCGACGCGCCGTGCGCACCCGACTCCAGCCCGAGCCCGCCGGCCTCCACCCCGACCAGGTCGGCGGTGGTGTCGATGAACCCGGCGAACGTGCCCATCGCGTTCGAACCGCCACCGACGCACGCGACCACGAGGTCGGGATCGTCACCGTCGAGAATCGCCCTGCTCTGCTCGCGGGCTTCGTCGCCCACCACGCGCTGGAACTCACGCACCATCCACGGATAGGGATGCGGGCCCACGACCGAACCGATGCAGTAGTGCGTGCCCTCCACCGTGGCCACCCAGTCGCGCAGCGCCTCGTTGATCGCGTCCTTCAGCGTGCCGCTGCCACCGGTCACCGGGACGACGTCGGCACCGAGGAGCTTCATGCGGAACACGTTGAGCGCCTGGCGCTCCACGTCGACCGCGCCCATGAAGACGAGGCAGTCGAGCCCGAACAGCGCGGCGGCGGTGGCGGTGGCGACACCGTGCTGGCCGGCGCCGGTCTCGGCGATGACGCGCTGCTTGCCCATACGTCGGGTCAGCAGCGCCTGCCCGAGCACGTTGTTGATCTTGTGTGACCCGGTGTGGGTGAGGTCCTCGCGCTTGAGCAGCACGCGCAGGCCGAGGCGGCGCGACAGGTTGTGGCACTCGGTGACCGGGGTGGGGCGTCCCGCGTAGCTGCGGAGCAGTTCGGCGAACTCGGTGCGGAACTCGTCGGACGTCCAGGCCCGGCGGAACTCGTCCTCCAGCTCGATGAGCGCCGGGACGAGCGTCTCGGGCACGAAGCGGCCGCCGAACTCACCGAAGCGGCCGAGGTCGACCGGTTCGGGCCCGGGCGGGTCGAGGTGCACGGGCTGACCCCGGGCGGGTGCGGTCATCGGGTCATCGTAGGAGTCAGGCGCCGTCGGCCATCCAGTCATACGGCGCGGCCGACGGGTCGGGCACCCAGTGGTCGCCGCCGAGCTGCGCGCCGGCTTCGTGCGCCTGCTCGATGAAGCGACGGAGCTTGCGGGCGTCCTTGCGCCCCGACCCCGGCGTGGTCTCCACCCCGGTCGCGACGTCGACCCCCCACGGCCGGACACGTCTGATCGCCTGCGCGACGTTCTCACCGTTGAGGCCACCCGCGAGGAGGAGCCGGACGCCCGGTGGGACGGCGTCGGCCAGCGCCCAGTCGAACACCTTGCCCGACCCGGGGTCTTCCGCGTCGACGAGCACGATGTCGACGGGGCCGTTGCCCACGGCCGCGAGCGCGGGATCGCCGGCGGTGAAGGCCTGGATCACGAACGGAACGCGCTTGCGGACCCAGCGCACGTCGGAGAGCGGTTCGCGACCGTGCAGCTGCGCGCCGCCCAGCCCGAGGGTGTTGATGATCTCGACGACCCGTTCCTTGGTCTCGTCGCGGAACACGCCGACGGTGACGACGCCGGACGGCAGGCGGTGCAGGATCTCCCCCACCGTCTCGGGTGTCACCTGGCGCGGACTGCCCGGCGCGAAGTTGAAGCCGAGCGCGTCGGCGCCGAGGGCGACCGCCAGCAGGGCGTCCTCCTCGTTGGTGACGCCACAGATCTTGACGAACATCGTGGCCGAGGGTACCGGACACCTCCAGACGGGCGGCGTACATTCGCGGCCCGTGCAACTCGCTCCTGTACCCCTCGAGGACGTCCGGCGCGACGTCGTCCGGGGCGTGCGCGACTGGTTGCCGATCGTCGGCATCCTCGCCGCCTACCTCGTGCTGCACGAGCTCGCGACCACGCTCGAACCCGTCGCGCACGTGCAACCGCAACTCGGGTTCGACGAGTGGCTCTTCGGCGGGACGGCACCGACGGTCCGACTGCAGGACGCCCTCTGGAACCCGGCCGATCCGCGTTGGTACGACTACGTCGCGTGGCTCGTGTATCTGAGCCACTTCCTGGTGACTCCGATCGTCGCAGTGGTGCTGTCGGGTGCGCGCGTACCCGCTCTTCCGGCGCTTCCGTGCGTTGTTCCTCACCGTCACCTTCGCCGGGTTCGTCACCTACGTGGTGTACCCGGCGATCCCACCGTGGTTGGCCAGTGAGCGCGGAGACATGCCGCACACCGTGCGCATCGTCCGCGCCATGTGGCTCGAAGTCGGTCTCTCGGGGGTCGCGAAGGTCTTCGGCGAGAACAGCAAGTACGCGTTCCCGGTGGGGGCGTTGCCCTCACTCCACGCCGCGTGGCCCTTCCTGCTCCTGGTGTTCCTCTGGCCGATCGCCGGCCGGTGGCGCGTTGCGCTGGTGGCGTACGCGCTGGCCATGGCGTGCACCCTCGTGTACTCCGCCGACCACTTCCTGTTCGACATCCTGCTCGGCTGGACCTACGTGATCGTCGTGGTCCTGGCGTTCCGCTGCCTCGGCCCGCGCCTCGCCCGGCGTTCGGCGCTTCGACGGTAGAGCCGACTCGAGCGGCGCCAGCGACGGCGTCGATCAAGCGGCCGTTGAGGTAGTCGTCGTAGGCGGAGAGGTCGAGGAAGCCGTGGCCGGAGTAGTTGAAGAGGATGACGCGCTCCTCGCCGGTCTCCTTCGCCGCCAGCGCCTCGTCGATCACCGCGCGCACCGCGTGACCCGTCTCGGGCGCAGGGATCTTGCCCTTCGGTGCGGGCGAACTGCACCGCCGCCTCGAAGGTCTTGCCCTGCGGGTAGGCGATGGCCTCCATCCGTCCGGTCCGCACCAGGCTCGAGATGATCGGCGAGTCACCGTGGTAGCGCAGCCCACCCGCGTGGATCGACGGCGGCACGAAGTCGTGGCCCAGCGTGTACATCGGGAGCAGTGGCGTCATGCCGGCGGTGTCGCCGAAGTCGTAGTCGAACGAACCTTCGGTGAGGGTCGGGCACGACGACGGTTCAACGGCCACGAGGCGCACGTCGGTGTCGGGGACGAAGGGCAGCGCGATGCCGCCGAGGTTGGAGCCACCACCGCAGCTGCCGATCACGACATCGGGACGCGTCCTCGCCCGCGAGCTGCAGCTGCTCCTTGGCTTCGAGGCCGATCACCGTCTGGTGCAGCAGCACGTGGTTGAGCACCGAGCCGAGCGAGTAGTGCGTGTCGTCGCGGGACGCGGCGTCGGCGACCGCGTCGCTGATCGCGAGCCCGAGCGAGCCCGGGTTGTCGGCGTCGGCGACCGGTGACGGCACCACCGACGCACCCCAGGTCTCCATGAGCACGCGGCGGTACGGCTTCTGCTCGTACGACGCCCGCACCATGTAGACCTTGCACTCGAGATCGAACTGCGCGCACGCGAACGACAGCGCGCTCCCCCACTGGCCCGCGCCCGTCTCCGTCGCCAGTCGCGTGGTGCCTTCGGCCGCGTTGTAGAACGCCTGCGGCACCGACGTGTTGGTCTTGTGCGAACCGGCCGGCGAGACCGACTCGTCCTTGAAGTAGATGCGCGCCGGAGTGCCAAGCGCACGCTCGAGCCGTTCGGCACGGATCAACGGCGTGGGCCGCCACAGCCGCAGGATGTCGAGCACCTCGCCAGGGACGTCGATCCACGGTTCGGCCGACACCTCCTGCCGCGATGAGCCCCATCGGGAACAGCGGCGCAAGGTCGTCGGGCCCGATGGGCTCGCGGGTCCCCGGGTGCAGCGGCGGCTGCAGCGGCTCGGCCATCACCGGGAGCACGTTGAACCACGCGCTCGGGATCGCGTCCTCCGACAACGTGAACCGTGCCATCTTCTTCCTCCCTCGACGTGCCTAGACGTGGCCGTCCCAGTGCTGCGCGTCGCGGAGCACCTGATCGAACGGCTTGTCGCGCTCCCAACTGGGCTCCCGCGGGAGGCCCAGCACCTGCTCTCCGATGGCGTTGCGCTGCATCTGGTCGGTGCCGCCGGCGACCGAGTTGATGCGCCCGTTGAGGAACGCGAGCGCGGTCGACGCGCCCGGGCCCTCGTGGTCGGATGGGTCCCACGCGATCGAGTCGCCGCGCGCCAGCTCCATCCCCCAGAGCGCGCGCTCGTGGTCGAACACGCCGTGGGCGAGCGCGCCGTAGGCGGCGACTCCCGCGTCGGCACCGTTGAGCTTCATGTGGGTCGCCAGCCGTCGCTGCAGCACCTCGTAGATGAAGTCGAGGCTGTGCGCTTTGGCGACGAGCTGCCGCGCCTGCGGATCGTCGCGTACGCCCGAGGGCACGCGCCACGTCGACGAAGTCGGTGGCGAGATCGCCGGGCTCGACCGGACCCTTGGGCTTCTCCTCCGCGCGCGCACCGCGCTCGTACACCAGCATCGTGCGGGCGACCCGCCAGCCGTCGTCGACATCGCCGATGCGGTCAGCGTCGGGGATCACGACGTCATCGAAGAACTCCTCGCAGAAGTCGGCGCCGCCGTTGATCAGGCGGATCACCCGGAGCGTCACGCCGGGCGCGTCGACGGGCACCCCGAACCACGTCATGCCGCGGTGCTTGGGCACGCTCCAGTTCGTGCGGGTGAGGCACAGTCCGTAGTCGGCGAGGTGCGCCCACGAGCTCCACACCTTCGCGCCGTTGAGCACCCAGGTGTCGCCGTCCTTCGGTCGCGCGCGTCTGCACGCCCGCGAGGTCGGAGCCTGCCACCGGCTCGGAGAAGAACTGACACCACAGCTCGTCACCGGCGAGGATGCGCGGGAGGTGACGACGTTTGAAGTCGTCGGAGGCGTGGGCGAGCATCACCTGCGCGCACACGCCGAACGTCGTGCCGCCGGCGATGCCGAAGTTGGGCAGCACGTAGTGCTTCGACTCCTCGAGGAACGCCAACTCGTGCGACGCCGGTGAGCCCTTGGCCGCCGAACTCCCGGGGCCACGTGATGCCGGCGAAACCCGCTTCGTAGAGGCGCTTCTGCTTCGGGCGCTCGGCGTCGATCTGCTCCTTGGTGAACTCGTGCTGGCCGCGCAGCGAGCCGGCCGCCGCGATCGCCTCGGCGGTCTTGCGCTCGCAGTTCGCTTCGAGCCATTCCCGCGCCTTGGCGCGGAAGTCGTCGACGGAGATCGTCTCGTCGGTCGTGGTGGCGGTCATCCCGTTCCTCACAATGGTCGATTCCGTTCCGGCGTCCCGGCCATCCGGCCAGGCCTCCACTCCATCTCGCTCAGAGACCGTGGATCCGGCAGATGCGCTCGCGGTGCCAGTCGGGGTCGCCGTAGAGCACGCGGTCGGCGGCGAGGCGCCGAAGGTAGAAGTGCAGGTCGTGCTCCCAGGTGAACCCGATGCCGCCGTGCACCTGGAGGCACTGCTGGGCGAGCTGCGTGCCCGCGTCGCCGACGTACGCCTTGGCGATGCTGGCGATCTCCGACGCGGTGGGCCGCGAGTCGGCCACGGCGTCGGCCGCCGCGCCCGCCGCCGCGGTGCTCACCTGGGCCCAGAAGCTGATGTCGGCGAGGATGTGCTTGAGCGCCTGGAAGGACCCGATCGGTCGCCCGAACGCGATCCGAGCCTTCGAGTACTCGACGGTGATCTCGGCCAGCTGGGTCATCGCGCCGATCGACTCGGCCACGGTGAGGGCGACGGCCACGTCGAGCTGCGCGTCGACGCTCGCCTGCGCGCGGCCCGGGGCGCCGAGCACGGCGTCGGAGGACACCGCGACACTGTCGAAGCGCACGTCGGCGAACCGGCGGGTGAGGTCGAATCCGTCGAGCTGCGTCACCGCGACCCCGGGTGCGGAGGCGTCGACCACGAACTGCGTGACGCCACCGTCCACGCCCCACGCCGTCGGCCGCGCTCACGAGGAAGAAGTCGGCGCTCGCGCCCTCGGGGACGAGCGATGCGATGCCGTCGAGCACGAACCCGTCGTCCGCAGCCGTGGCGCGCACCGCGCCCACCTCGGGAACACCGTTGCGCCCGGTGAACGCCCACGATGCGGTCCGGGTGCCGCTGGCCAGGTCGGCCAGGTACGCGGCCTGTTGGTCGGCGCTCCCGTCACGAGCGAGCGCGAACGCGACGACGTTGGTGGCGACGAACGGACCGGGCTGGACGAAGCGCCCGCGCTCCTCGGCGACGATCACCGCGTCGCGGACCGCCGACCCGGAGACCGTGCCGCCGCCGTGCTCCTCGGGGACGAACAGGGCGAACCAGCCGAGCTCCCCTGCCTCGCCCAGCAGCGCGGGGTCGTGCGCGACGTCGGTGTCGGCGAGCTCACGGACCCGCGAGAGCGGACACCGCGCGTCGATGAAGCGAGCCGTCGTCTCGCGGAACAGCTCCTGGTCGTCGGACAGCTCGAGGTCCATGCGCTCCTCCCCCGTGACCGCGCGGCCACGGGTGGAAGCTACCGCTCCTCGTGGGAACGAGACCCAGCCGACAGCCCCGGTGGGTCAGCGCCCGGTGCGCACGAGGTCGGCCAGGCCCCGAACCGTCGAGGTCGGATCGGCAGCCTTCACCAACATCTCACCGACGAGGACCGCGTCGAAGCCCGCCGCGGCCATGCGCGTCGCGTCGTCGACCGACCGGATGGCGCTCTCGGCGATGGCGACGGCATCGGACGGCACACGCGCCGCAAGCTGTTCCCCCACCCCGAGGTCCTCGGCGAACGTGCCCAGGTTGCGCGCGTTCACGCCCACGATGCGGGCGCCGAGCGCGAGTGCACGCTCCAGCTCGGCCGCGTCGTGGGTCTCCACCAGCACCGCGAGCCCGATGCCGACTGCGAGCTCGTGCAGGTCGCGCAACAGCGAGTCGTCGGGCAGCGCGGCGACGATCAGGAGGATCGCGTCGGCGCCGATCGCGCGCGTCTCGTAGACCTGGACCTCGTCGATGGTGAAGTCCTTGCGGAGCACCGGGAGCTCGCATGCCGCTCGTGCCGCCAGCAGGTCGTCGACGGTGCCGCCGAACCACCGCTGATCGGTGAGCACCGAGAGGCACGACGCACCGCCGGCGGCGTACGCCTTGGCGGTCAGCGCCGGATCGAGATCGGGCGCGAGGTCGCCCTTGGACGGCGACCGCCGCTTGATCTCGGCGATCACGCCGAGCGTGCCCGAAGCCGGTCGCAGCGCGCCCGCGAAGTCGCGCGCGGGCGGTGCCTCGAGCGCGCGCGACCGCAGCAGTTCGCGCACCTGGGGTCGGTGCAGCATGGTGACCTCGTCGCGCTTGGTGGCGAGGATCTCGTCGAGCACCGTCATAGGAGATGCAGCGAGCCGTGCCCGGATGTGCGGTACGGCGGAGCGGAATCGACCGTCATAGTCGAGCGCCATTCTACGGGCTGGCCTGCGCCTTCACGCCCCGCTCACAGTCCCCTCACACGTTCCCGTGGGGCGACGTGCGACGATTGCGCCCATGGAACGAGGGCACGATCGTGGTGGTCGACGACGAGCCGAACATCGCCGACCTCGTCGATCTCTACCTCGCCCGCGACGGATACCGCGTCCTCAAAGCCGGCACCGGTGAAGCCGGTCTCGACGCGGTGCGCACGCACCACCCGCGTCTGGTGGTGCTCGACGTCGGCCTGCCCGACATCGACGGGCTGGAGGTGTGCCGTCGACTCCGCCAGACCTCCAACATCCCGGTCATCTTCCTCACCGCGGCGACGGCGAGGTCGACCGCGTGCTCGGGCTCGAGCTCGGCGGCGACGACTACCTCACCAAGCCGTTCTCCCCCGCCGAGCTGGTGGCCCGGGTGAAGGCCGTGCTGCGGCGCGTCGACGGCAGCACGGCCCCCGAGGTGGTGCAGGCGGGACCGGTCACGGTCGACGTGGGCCGGCGCGAGGTGCTGGTCGACGACACGCCGGTCGAGTTCACCACCAAGGAATTCGACCTCCTGCGCTTCCTCGCCGAGCGGCCGGGCCTCGCGCTCTCGCGCCAACAGATCCTCGACGGCGTGTGGGGCTACGACTGGTTCGGCGACGCCCGCACCGTCGACGTGCACATCGCCCAGGTGCGCAAGAAGCTGGGCGACCGCGCCGTGATCACCACCGTGCGCGGGGTCGGGTACCGCCTCGAGGCCACGAGGCCGGCCACCGCCCAATGAAGATCAGGCCGTGACGACGCCCGACGCGACGGCTGCGCACGCGCCTCGTCGTCGCCATGATGGCGATCGCGCTCGGTGTGCTCCTCCTCACCGCGGCGGTGACCGCGGGCCTCGCCCGGCGGTCCGAGGTGACGAACGCCCGTCACGACGTGCAGCAGCGCGCCGAGGTGGTTTCGCCGGAATTCGACTCGCTCATCGCCCAGCTGCCCTCGGCGCGCGCCGCGGTCGGCACCGCCGTCGGGCGCCGGCAGATCCGCCGTCTCCGCGACCTGGTGAACACCACGTTGCGGGCATCGAACGGGGCGATCGTCGCCGTCAACGCCGACGGCGACGTCGAGGAGGGCCTCGCCCGCCTCCTCGGCGGTACCGGTGGCTCGCCCACCCTGCCTGCGGGCATCAGCGTCGACGACCTCGACACCGGGACGCTGCTCTCCGGTGACACCCAACAGGGGCGCGACGGTGACACCGTGTTCGTGGCCCGACCGTTGTCAGCGGTCAACGGCATCACGCCCGTGGTCGTGCTCACGGAGGACGTCAACAACCGGCCGTTCGGCGGCAACGGTCTCGCGGTGCTCGGGGCGGCGGCGATCTCGTTGGGCATCGCGGCGCTGGTGGCGACGTACCTCGCCCGTCGGATGACGCGTCCGCTGGCGGCGATGGAGACCACCGCCCGCTCCATCGCCGGCGGCGACCTCACCGCCCGGGTCGACACCAGCGGCGTGCACGACGACGAGCTCGCCAGCCTCGCGCTCGCCATCAACGCGATGGCGGCCGACCTCGACGTGGCCCGCGGTCACGAGCGCGCGTTCCTGCTGAGCGTGTCGCACGACCTGCGCACGCCCCTCACGTCGATCCGCGGGTACGCCGAGGCCATCGCCGACGGCACCGTCGAAGGCAAGGACGCGCGCATCCGCGCGGCCGACGTGATCTCGTCGGAGTCGCGCCGGCTGGAACGGCTCGTGGCCGACCTCCTCGACCTCGCCCGACTCGACGCGCACCAGTTCTCGCTGCATCCGACACCGGTCGACGTGCGGTCGGTGGTGCAGGATGCGGTCGACGCGTTCGGACCGGCGGCGGCCGACATCGGTGTCGCCCTCGACGTCGAGCCTGGTGCGCCGGTGCCGGCGACGCTCGACGCGCAACGGCTGGCACAGATCGTCGCCAACCTCGTGGAGAACGCGCTGAAGTTCGCCACGACGCGCGTCGTGGTCGGCGTGCGCGAGGTGGACGACCAGGTGGAGCTGCACGTCGACGACGACGGTCCCGGCATCACACCGCAGGACCTGCCGCACGTCTTCGAACGCCTCTACACGTCGCGCACGGTGCCGGGCCGCACCCTCGGCACCGGGATCGGGCTCGCCATCGTGCGCGAGCTCGCGTCGGCGATGGGAGGCGACGCCCGGGTGGAACCGATCGATGCCGAGGGGACCCGGTTCGTAGTGACTGTTCCCGGCGGGGTGATCAGATGACGGCGCGGGCGGTGCCGCCGGCCCAGCGCAGCTCGACGGCGGACGGAGGCTCGACCTCACGCCGCACGTAGCCGAGCGCGCCGGTGGGCAGCGCGGCCGGCGCCACGCTGGTGAGCGCGCCGACCACCTTGCCGTCGACCACGATCTCGGCGCCGACCGGAGGCCAGTCGCCGTCGATGTCGGCGATTCGCCGCAGGAACCGGTTCACGTGGCCGCGGCTGTCGATGCGACACACCAGCTCCTGGCCGATGAAGCAGCCCTTGGTGAACGACACCGCGTCCTGCTCGAGGAACGCCTCCTGCGGGATCGTCGTGTCGTCGAGGTCGGCCGGCTGCACCGGGATCGCCCGCTCGATGCGCCACGCCTCGTAGGCCAGCGGATCGACGAACGCGCCGACATCGGGCAGCGAGTCGTGCGGACCGATCAGGTCGAATCCCCACGCGGTGTCGATCCGATGCACGCCTTCGGGCACCCCGACGTCGCCACCGTCGTTCCGGGAGCTGGCGATGCGCGAGAGCATGCCGAGCTCGCCGGTGCGATCGGCGATCTCCGCCTTCACCCGGATGCGGAAGCGCGTGAGCGATGCCGCGAGCTGCTCGCCGAAGCCGGGCGCGCAGTCGAGCCACGCCTCCTCGGCACCGACGCGGAGGAGGCGGAAGTCGACATCGAGCTTCCCCTGGGGCGCGAGCAACAGGCTGTGCACCGCGTCGCCGTCGCCGAGCGGGTCGAGGTCGGCGGAGATCAGCGCCTGCAGGAAGGAGAAGGTGTCGGGTCCGGTGACGCTCACGAACCCGCGGTCGGAGCGGTCGACCCAGGCGCCTCCGTCGCGCAGCGCGGCGAGGTCGGAGATGAGGCTCACGACGCGCGCCCCGCGTCACCGAGCGGTGCGAGCGAGCGCGCCGCCGCCGCCGCGGTGAGGAGTGCCCGGGCCTTGTTGTGGCACTCGAGATCTTCGTCGGCCGGCACCGAGTCGGCGACGATGCCCGCACCGGCCTGCACGCTCGCGTGGCCGTCGCGCCAGATCATGGTGCGGATGGCGATGGCGGTGTCGAGGTTGCCCGAGAAGTCGAGGTAGCCGACCACACCCGCGTAGGCACCGCGCTTGGTGGGCTCGAGCGCGTCGATGATCTCCATCGCCCGCACCTTGGGTGCGCCGCTGACGGTCCCCGCGGGGAACGTGGCGCGCAACACGTCGACCGCGGTGGCTCCCGTCCCGGAGATCGCCCGCGACCTGGCTGGTGAGGTGCATCACATGGGAGTAACGCTCCAGCACCATCAGCTCTTCCATGCGCTCGGTCCCGAACGTCACGACGCGGCCGACGTCGTTGCGGGCGAGGTCGACCAGCATCACGTGCTCGGCCCGCTCCTTGGGATGCTCGGAGAGCTCGGCTGCCATGCGGCGGTCGTCGGCCTCGGTGCGGCCCCGACGACGGGTGCCGGCGATCGGGCGGCTGATGACGCGACCGTCGAGCAGCTGCACCATCGGCTCCGGTGACGACCCCACGAGCGTCGCCTCGGGGTGACGCACGTAGTACATGTACGGCGACGGGTTGACCTGACGCAGCACCCGGTACACGTCGAACGGGTCGTGGTGACCGTCGAGGTCGAAGCGCTGCGCGAGGACCACCTGGAAGATGTCGCCCGCGAGGATGTGCTCGCGCGCGGCCTCCACCGCGGTGTGGTACACGTCGCCCGGCATCGTCGACGTGTACGGCGGCAGCTCCGTGAGATCACCGGCGGGTGGTGGCGACGGCACATACGGGAGCGGACGCGCCAGCTCGTCGACGCGCGCGTCGAGCCGCGCGCACGCGGCGTCGTACGCGTCGGACGCAACGGACTCGGCGGAAGAGGAGGTGTCACCGGCCTGGGCGCCGAGGAACACGTTCTCGATGAGGTAGAGGCGCTGGCGGAAGTGATCGAACGCGGTGACGTGCCCGGTGACCGACATCACCGCGTCGGGCATGCCCGACGTGTCGGGCGGGACGTTCGGCAGACGTTCGATCTCGCGCACGACGTCGTAGCCGAGGTAGCCCACGACGCCGCCGTGGAAGGGTGGGAGCTCGGCGATGACCGGCGCGCGGTAGGTCTGGAGGAGCGCTTCGATCGCGGCGAGCGCGCCACGATCCGACGGGATGCCGGGCGGCGGCGTGCCCTCGAACTCGACCGACCGCCCGCGCGCGACGAGCGTGAGCGCAGGATCGCGGCCCAGGAACGAGAACCGGCCCCAGCGTTCGGCGTGCTCCACCGACTCCAGCAGGAACGCCGGCGGATCGCCCTCTCCGGCACCGGCCAACTTCACGAACGCCGACACCGGCGTCTCGAGGTCGGCCAGCACCTCGCGCCACACGGGCACGACGGTGTGATCGCGCGCCAGCGCGACGAACTCGTCGCGCGACAGCCCCGCGGCGCTCACACCGAGCTCGTCAACTGGGGTCGATTCGGCTCCGGCATGCCGGCCTCCGGCCATGCCTCCGCTTATCTCAGACCGGGCCGGGGGTGGCCCCGCCGCCGAAGGCGCGGAAGAAGCAGCTGCGCTCGCCGGTGTGGCACGCGCCCCGTCCCTCCTGCTCGACCACGAACAGCAGGGCGTCGACGTCGCAGTCGTAGAAGGCCTCACGGACGTACTGGCGATCGCCCGAGGTCTCACCCTTGCACCAGTACTCCTGGCGACTCCGACTCCAGTACCACATACGCCCGGTCTCGAGCGTCCGCCGCAACGCCTGCTCGTTCATCCACGCGAACATGAGCACGGCCCCGGTGCCCTGCTCCTGCACGATCGCGCCGACCAGGCCGTCGGCGTTGTAGTGCACGCCGGCCAGCTCCGCCTCCGTGGCGGCGACGGGCGTGACAGGCCGAGTGGGCGCGGTCGCGGGTTCCATGGGCGGTCCACGCTACCGCCCGTGTCGCGCGTCACTCGGGCTGATTCGTCGATCTCCCGCCGATCTGCGCCAGAATCCCGCAGTGTCCGAGCCCGCACCTCCCGTCGCGCCCGCCCGCCCCACGCGGCTGGAGCACGGGGACGACGTGCGGATCGACCCGTGGTTCTGGCTGCGCGACCGCGACGACCCCGAGGTGCTCGCTCACCTCGAAGCGGAGAACGCGTACACGCGCGACGCCGTCGCCCACCTGAGCGGACTCCGGCGCGAGCTCTACGACGAGATCGTCGGACGGGTGCAAGAGTCCGACACCACCGCGCCGGTGCGACGCGGTCCCCACGAGTACTTCACCCGCACTGTCGAGGGCCTGCAGTACGGCGTGCACTGCCGGCGTGTCGCGGGCACACCCGCGCTGCCGGATCCGTTCGCGGCTCCGGGGACGACCGCGGGCGAGGTCGTCGTGCTCGACGAGAACGCGCTCTCCGACGGTCACGACTACTTCGCGGTCGGTGACCTGGCGGTGAGCCCCGACCAGCTCGTCGCGGCGTACAGCATCGACACGAATGGGAGCGAGCGCTACGAACTTCGCTTCCGCCTCCTCGCCGTCGACGCCCAGCCCGCGCGTGACCTCGACGACGTCGTCGACGACGTCTACTACGGCGTCGCCTGGGCCAACGACGGCGCAACCACCTTCTACACGCGTCTCGACGACGCCATGCGCCCGTGGCAGGTGTGGCGCCACCGCCTCGGCACGAACGCGAGCGACGACGTCCTGGTGTTCCAGGAGGACGACGACCGCTTCTACGTCGGCGTCGCCCGCACGCGCAGCGGACGCTTCGTCGAGATCACGACCGCGTCGAAGGTGACGAGCGAGGTGTGGCTGGTCGACGCCGACGCGCCCGACTCCGCGCCCGTCGTCGTCGAGCCACGGGCCCAGGGCCACGAGTACCACGTCGAGCATCACGCGGGACCCGCAGGTGATCGCCTGTTCGTGCTCACCAACGCCGACGGCGCGGAGAACTTCGCCCTGGCAGTGACGCCGGTCGCAACCCCCGGACGCGGGTCGTGGGAGATCGTCCTCGCCCACCGCGACGACACCCGCCTCGACGACGTCGACGCGTTCGCCGACTTCCTGGTGGTCTCGGAACGAGCGGATGCCGTCGAGCGGCTCCGCGTGCTCGCGCTGGGCGACGACGGCGTGGTCGTCGACGACCACGTGCTCGAGATGCCCGAGGCGGTGTACTCGGCGTGGCTCGGCAGCAATCCCGAGTACGACACCGCCATCGTGCGCTACCAGTACACGTCGTTGGTGTCGCCGGCATCGGCGTACGACTACGACCCCGCGACGCGCGCCTCGACGCTGGTGAAGCGCCAGCCCGTCCCCGGCTACGAGCCCGAGCAGTACGAGAGCCGCCGGGAGTGGGCCACCGCGTCCGACGGCGCCCGCGTGCCGATCTCGATCGTCTACCGCCGCGACCTCCGGGGCACCGGGCCGAGCCCGATGCTCCTCTACGGCTACGGCTCCTACGAGGTGTCGATCGATCCGACCTTCTCGGCGGCGCGCGTGAGCCTGCTCGACCGCGGCGTGGTGTTCGCGATCGCGCACGTGCGCGGCGGCGGCGAGCTCGGGCGACGCTGGTACGACGACGGCAAGCTCCTGCGCAAGACCAACACCTTCACCGACTTCGTCGCCTGCGCCGAGCACCTCCTGCGCGAAGGATGGACGTCGGCCGACCGTCTCGCGGCACGCGGCGGGAGCGCAGGCGGGCTCCTGATGGGTGCGGTGGCGAACCTGCGCCCCGACCTGTTCCGAGCCATCGTGGCCGAGGTGCCGTTCGTCGATTGCCTCACCACGATCCTGGACGAGAGCCTGCCCCTCACCATCACCGAGTGGGAGGAGTGGGGCGACCCCGTCCACGACCCAGCGGTCTACGCCCTGATGAAGTCGTACTCGCCGTACGACAACGTCGAGGCCAAGGACTACCCCGCGCTCCTCGTCACCGGCGGCCTCAACGACCCCCGGGTCCAGTACTGGGAACCCGCCAAGTGGGTCGCCAAGCTCCGCGCGCTCAAGACCGACAAGAACTCGCTCGTCCTCAAGATGGAGATGGGCGCCGGCCACTCCGGCCCCTCAGGTCGCTACGACTCCTGGCGCGACGAAGCCTTCGTCCTCGCGTTCCTGCTCGACCAACTCTCCCTTACCTGAGACACGTCCCCGGACGCCAGTTGACGGCGACCGTCCCTCCTCACTCGAACAGGGGTCGGACGCCGGCATGCACGCTGAGGCGAGTTTCGGCCGAAGGCCGACTGTCTGAGCAGCAGTGGGCGTGCCGGCGGCCGGGCCCGGGTCGCGCGGCTTGGAGTGGAAACGCGAAGAAGCCGGGCCCTTGCGGACCCGGCTTCTTCGTGTTGTTTGAGTTTTCAGATCGCGCGGACGTTCTGGGCCTCGTCGCCCTTACGGCCGGGGCCGATGTCGAACTCGACCTGCTGACCCTCTTCGAGGGTGCGGTAACCCGACCCCTGGATGGCGGAGAAGTGGACGAACACATCGTCGCCACCCTCGCGGGAGATGAAGCCGAAGCCCTTCTCCGCATTGAAGAATTTCACCGTACCTGTAGCCAACTTCTTGTTCCTTCGTTTCCCGGGACGGGTCCGACTGACGCGACCTCGGCAGGGAAAGCGTAGTGGACCGATTTACTCGGCCTGGAGACGCTCGAAGTACTTGGCCAGGTAGTAGGGGTCGTTCGGGTCGAGCGGGGCCTCGTCGTCGCCCGCCTCGTCGCCCTCGCCGCCCTCTTCGAGCCCCAGCTTGCGGGCCTCGCGACGCTTCCGCTTCTCGGCGGCCTTCTCCATCCGGGCGCGCTCACGCTGCTGCTTGGCGAAGGTGGTGCGTTGCTTCTGCGGACTCACGGCCAACCATTATGGTCGACGGCCGAGGAATTCACGCATCATGTCGCGATGGCCGTGCGATCACTGACCCTCGACAGCTCCGACGGCGTCATCCTCGAAGCGGAACGGGCCACGCCCGTCGGCGCCAGCCGGGCCTCGGTGGTGCTGTGCCACCCTCATCCGCAGTACGGGGGCACGATGCGCTCGATCGTGATCGGGGCCCTCTTCGACGCCCTCCCGGCGGCTGGCTTCACCGTGCTGCGCTTCAATTTCCGAGGCGTCGAACGCAGCACCGGCGTGCACGACGACGGTGAGGGCGAGCTCCACGACGTCCAGGCCGCGATCGACGCCGCCGCCGAGGAGCGCGCCGAGGGCGAACCACTCGTGCTCGTGGGTTGGTCGTTCGGGGCCGACATGACCCTCGCGACCCTCGACGCCCGACTCGCGGCATGGATCGGCATCGCTCCACCGCTGCGGTTCCGCACCGACTTCGGCGGGGTCGCGGTGGACCCGCGTCCCAAGTTGCTCGTGCTCGGGCAGCACGACGATTTCCGCGACCCCGCGTCGGTGGTCGAGGCGACGGTCGACTGGAACGCGACCGAGATCGACGTGATCGCGGGCGCGAGCCACTTCTTCGTGGGTCGCACCGACCGCGTCGTCGACGCGGTACGGGCGTTCGTGCAGAAGGTGGCCGGTTAGCTCGCGGAGACCGCGGCCATCAGGCCTTCGCGCTCCAGGAACGCACAACGCTTCTCGACGATGCTGCGCCACGCAGCCAGGTCGGCGTCCCAGTGGGCCCGGTCGCCGTCCTCATACGCGTGTTCGAGCTCGTCGAACGCCGCGTCCTCGGCGTCGAGCAGCTCGCGGTACCGCATGAAGAATCCCTCGTCGATGACGTCGCTCCCGTTCGGCATGCGCGCGCTCCGTTCTGTGAGGTGTGTCCCGCGACGGTATCGCGCTCTGCGTCAGTCGACCACGGCTTCCGCGAGCGTGGCGAGCGCGTCGGCGACCCCGAAGCGGCCTTCGTAGATCGCCCGGCCGACGATGATGCCGGCGAGCCCACGGTCGCCCGACCGGAGGCGAGCGAGGGCCCGGAGATCGTCGAGGGTGCCGACCCCGCCGCTGGCGACGAGCGGGATGCCGCTCGCCGCGAGCACCGCGCCGAGTTGGCCGAACGCGGGGCCTTCGAGCGTGCCGTCGCGACCGATTTCCGTCACGATCAGCGCGGCGAGGCCGATCCCCTCGAAGCGTTCCGCCAGCGTGACCAGATCGGCACCCGAACCTTCCACCCAGCCCCGGATGGCAACCTCGTTGCCCCGGGCGTCGAGACCCACCGCGACGCGGCCCGGATACTCGTGGCAGAGCTCCTCCACCAGCGCCGGGCGCTCGACCGCGGCGGTGCCCACCACCACCCGTTCGACGCCGGCGTCGAGGAGCTCCTGGGCTGCCTCGGCGGTGCGCACCCCACCCCCGACCTCGACCTTGCAGGCCACGCCACGCACGATCAGGCGGATCTGCTCGAGGTGTTCACGGTTGCCGGTGCGGGCGGCGTCGAGGTCGACGACGTGGATCCACTGGGCGCCGGCGGACTCGAACTCACGGGCGACGCGCACCGGGTCGTCGTCGTACACGGTCTCGGCGTCGAAGTCGCCCTGGCGGAGCCGTACGCAGTGGCCACCCCGCAGGTCGATGGCGGGGAGGAGATCGGGGACGACGGAGGCGGTCAGAGTGTCCCCTTGGTCGAGGGGACGGTGGTGCCTTCGATCTTCACCGCGTCGCGCAGCGCCGCGCGCGACGCCCTTGAACGACGCCTCGATCACATGGTGGCCGTTCTTGCCCGAGATCGACCGGATGTGCAGCGTGATGCCGGCGCCGAACGCGAACGCGCGCCAGAACTCCTCGGTCAGCTGGGGGTCGAACGTGCCGATCCACTCCGCGACGGGGTCGACCTCGTAGACGAGGAACGGGCGGCCCGACAGGTCGAGCGCAACCTGCACCAGTGCTTCGTCGAGCGGCACCAACGACGAAGCGAATCGCCGCACGCCGGCCTTGTCGCCCAGTGCTTCCTTCAGCGCGGTGCCGAGCACGATGCCGACGTCTTCCACCGTGTGGTGCGTGTCCACGTCGAGGTCGCCCTTCGCCTCGATGCGCAGATCGAGCCCGCCGTGCTTCCCGAGCTGTTCGAGCATGTGGTCGAAGAAGGGGATGCCGGTCGACGCCGACGCGGCACCGCCGCCATCGACGTCGAGCACGAGGTCGATCGTCGTCTCCTTCGTGGTGCGGTGCTGTTCGGACGTGCGTGCCATCAGACCGGGTCGATTCCACTACGGCGTCCCGGCCTCCGGCCACGCCTCCGTTCCATCTTCATCAGACCCCTACCTGCTGGAGCGACGTGCGGAGCGCGGCGAGGAACGCGTCGTTCTCTTCCGTCGTGCCGATGGTGACACGCAGACAGCCCTCGAGGCGTGGCCAGCGCGAGAAGTCGCGCACGAGCACGCCGTGGTCGACCATCTGCTGCCAGCGTTCGTGGCCATCGCCGTCAGGCCGGAACAGCAGGAAGTTGGCGCCCGACGGGTAGACGGTCACGCCGTCGGTGGCGGTGAGCTCGGCCGCGACGCGGTCGCGTTCGGCGACCAGTCGCTGCACCCGGTCGTCCATCTCGCCGCCGAGCTCGAGCGCGAGCCGGCCCGCGATCTGGGTGGCCGACGCCAGGTGGTACGGCAGCACGACCTTCTCGAGCTCGTCGACCACCCAGCCCGGCGCGACCGCGAAGCCCAACCGCAGCGCGGCCATCGACCACACCTTCGAATACGTGCGCACCACCACGAGCGGGCGGTCGTCGCGCACGAGCTCGAGCGCGCTCCACGGCGCGAACTCACCGTACGCCTCGTCGACCACCACGAGGTGGTCGCCGTCGGCCGCGAGCAGCGCCTCGATGGTGGCAGCCGGTTCGACCGTGCCGGTGGGGTTGTTGGGGCTGCACACGAACACGATCGTCGGCGCCTGCTCCTCGATGAGCGCGCGGGCGACGTCGGGATCGACCGAGAAGTCGGCCCGTCGCTCCCCCACGATCACCTCGGTGCCGGTGATGCGAGCGATGTGGGAGTGGAGCGCGTAGGTGGGCTCGAACATCGCCGCGCGGCGACCGGGACCGCCGTAGGTCAACAGCAGCGTCTGCAACACCTCGTTGGAGCCGTTGGCGCAGAACAGCCGCTCGGTCGGCTGGCCCAGGTGTGCACCGAGCGCGTCGCGCAGGCCGCACGCGGCGCGGTCGGGATACCGGTTGAGCGGCGCGTTGCGCAGCTCGTCGACCCAGCGGTCGACGAACGCGGGCGGCGGCGCGAACGGGCTCTCGTTGGTGTTGAGCCGCACCGCGACGTCGAGCTGCGGCGAGTGGTAACCCTCGAGCGCGCGGAGGTCGTCGCGCGGCGAGACGGGGGCGCTCACGGCTGCTCGCCCGGGACGGTGACGGCATTGCGCACGTCGACCGAACGCGCGTGCGCGTCGAGGCCCTCGGCGGCTGCGAGCGCGCGGAGGTGCGGTGCGAGCGCGGTCAGCCCGGCTTCGGTGGCTTCCACGACGTGCACGTGCTTGCGGAAGGTGTCGACCCGGAGCGCACTGGCGAAGCGGGCGGTGCGGGCGGTCGGCAGCACGTGGTTCACCCCCGCGAGGTAGTCGCCGAGCGCGGCCGGAGCCCACGGACCGAGGAACACCGCCCCTGCGTTGCGCACCAGAGGGAGGAGCGTGGCGGGATCGGAAGTGAGCAGCTCGAGGTGCTCGGGGGCGATCACGTTGACCGCGTCGAGCGCGGCCACCGCATCGTCGACGAGCACGATGCGCCCGCCGGTGGTCAGGGTCGCGGTGATCTCGGCCTGCCGGGGCGCGTCGGCGAGCATCACCTCGAGCGCGGCGTCGGTGGCGTCGGCGACGTCGGGATCCCAGGTGACGAGCACGGCCGAGCCGCCCGGTCCGTGCTCGGCCTGCGCGAGCAGGTCGGCGGCCGCGAACGCGGCGGGCACGCTGCCGTCGGCGACGACCACCACCTCGGACGGCCCCGCGAACGAGTCGATGCCGACGGTGCCCGCCACCTCGCGCTTGGCCAGCGCGACGTAGCGGTTGCCGGGCCCGACGATGACGTCGACGGGGCGGATGGTCTCGGTGCCGTAGGCCAGCGCGGCGATCGCCTGCGCGCCGCCGATGCGGTACACCTCGGTGACCCCGGCGAGCGCGGCCGCCGCCAGCGTCGACGCGGGCACGGTGCCGTCGGCGGCCGGCGGGACGCAGAGCACGCGCTCGGTGACCCCGGCGAGCTGGGCCGGGATCGCGGTCATCAGCACGGTCGAGGGGTATGCCGCGCGACCACCCGGCACGTAGAGGCCCGCACGCCCCACGGGAATCGCGAGCTCACACAGCACGACGCCGTCGCGCTCCAGCACCGGTGGGGGTGCATCGAGCTGGGCCGCGTGGTACTCCCGGATGCGCGCCGCCGCGACCTCGAGCGCGGCGCGCAACTCGGGCGCGACGCCGTCGAGTGCGGCATGCAGCTCCTCGGCGGGGACTCGGAGGTCGTCGAGCGCGCAGCCGTCGAACCGCTCCGTGAGCTCGCGCACCGCGGCATCGCCGCGCGTGCGGACGTCGGCGATGATCGCGCGCACCGATTCCAGTACGTCGTCGTCGCCCGCGTCGATGTCGGCGCCGGACCCCACGTCAGGGGCGGTGAGCGCGCCGGCGAGATCGGCGCAGCCGCGGAGGTCGAGTCGGGAGAGCACGGTGTGGTCATCGTAGGCTGGACCCGTGACCGCGTCGTCCGACTTCGCCGAGCTGTCGAGCCTGCGATCGCAGCTCGAGGAGCTGACCGCACGGGTCGTCGCCGTGGGCGATCGCTACCGCGACACCGACGACTCCGCGATCTCTGCCGAGATCGACCAGGCCGAACGAGCGCTGCTCGGCGCCGCGCGCTCCCTCCACCGCGCCGGCGGCCTGTTGGACTAGTCGGCGCGGGCGGCCGCCGCCTTCGCCTCCGCCTTCGCGGTGGGATCGGCCGACGGGCAGATGTCGACGAGCACGCAGCGACCGCACGCCGGCTTGCGCGCGAAGCACACCTGACGCCCGTGGAGGATGAGGCGCAGCGAGAAGCGACCTCGCTCGTCGGGCGGCACCAACGCGTTCAGATCCGTCTCGACCTTCACCGGGTCGTCCTCGGTGGTCAGCTTGAGCCGCCGCGACAACCGACCGACATGGGTGTCGACGGGGAGGCCCGGGAGATCGAACGCCACCGAACGCACCACGTTGCCGGTCTTGCGACCGACGCCGGGCAGCGTGACCAGGTCGTCGAGCTCGGTCGGGACCTCGCCGTCGAACTCCTCCTCGAGCCGGCGCGCCATGCCGAGGAGGTTCTTGGTCTTGGAACGGTAGAAGCCGGTCTGGAACACGAGCCGCTCGACGTCGTCCGGGTTGGCGTGCGCGAGATCCGCGGCACTCGGGTAGGCCGCGAAGAGCGCGGGCGTGACCTTGTTGACGTTCTCGTCGGTGGTCTGCGCCGAGAGGATCGTCGCGACGAGGAGCTGGAACGCGTCGTCGTGGATCAGCGCGCACTCGGCGTCGGGGTACTCGAGCGTCAGCCGCTCGCGCACCACCGCCGCGCGCGCCTTCGCACCCCGCGGTCGTGCCATCTGCTGGAGGAGACGGTCAGCTGCCGGCGCGCTCGGGCGAGAGCGCGATGACGTTGAAGACGCCGCCGAACGGGTCGGCCACGGTGGCGAAGCGTCCGGGCTCGATGTCCATCGGCGGCATCCTCACCGAGCCCCCGAGCTCGGCGACCCGTGCCACCGCGGCATCGGTGTCGGCCACGGCGAAGTACACCGCCCAGAACGGTGGCATCTCGGCCGGCAGCATCGGCGGCTTCTGCATCATCCCTCCGACCGAGCGGCCGCCGACCTGCCACTCGGTGTACGCGCCCATCGGACCCGCGCCATGGGTCTCGGCGGTCCATCCGAACACGTCGCCGTAGAAGCCCTTCGACCCCTCGACGTCGGTGGTGAGCAGTTCGCTCCACGACCACGTCCCGGGCTCGTTGACCAACTCCGCGCCGGGGTGCGTGCCCGCCTGCCACACCGAGAACACCGCACCGAACGGGTCGGTGAACACCGCCATGCGGCCGACGTCGAGCACGTCCATCGCGGGGAGGAGCACCTGACCGCCCGCGGCGAGCACCGTGGCGGCGACGTCGTCGGCGCTCTCCACCGCGATGTAGGTGGCCCACACCGGCGGGCCGGGGTTCTGCTGTTCGCCGATGCCCGCGACCGCGCGGTCACCGACCATCGCCACTCGGTAGCCGCCGGTCTCGGGCGGACCTTCGGGGGCGTCCCAACCGAAGAGCGCACCGTAGAAGTCGGCGGCGCCCTGCGGGTCGGGGCTGCCGATGTCGATCCACGACGGCACTCCGGGCTCGTACTTGTCGATCTCCATCGCGGTCTCCCGTCGCCTGGTTTCCGAGCCGACGCTACCCTCCGCCGATGGGCTCCCGACAGGTGCTGCGCGACTTCTCGGCCGCCGACGTCGCGCGCGTGCGCAGCCCTCACCGATGCCGTCGAAGCCGCCACCGGGATCGTGCCGCTCGGCGACGACGCGTGGACCGGCATGCACACGCTCGCGGGTCGCGACCGAGGGATCTTCGCCGAGCGCGACGACGCGTACGCGCACCTGGCGCGCCACCACGACGACGAATGGTCGATCGAGCTCGTCGTGCGTCCGGGGGCGACCGTCGATCTCGACGCCCTGCTCACGGCCGCAGTCGGAGTGGTCGGAGCGGAGGGCGGCGGGCACGTCACCTATTGGGTCCACGGCACCGAAGCCGACCCGGCGGCTGATGCACGCGCGACCGGCGCCGGCTTCGTCGCGGAGCGCGATCTCCTGCAGATGCGGGTGCCACTCCCCCTTGCCGCAGCCGGCGCGGTGGCCCGACGGCACCACCGTGCGCACCTTCCGGGCCGGCGAGGACGAAGCCGCGTGGGTGCCGGTCAACAACCGCGCCTTCGCCGGTCACGCCGAGCAGGGTGCGTGGACCGTCGACATGCTGCGAGCGCGTGAGCAGGAGGACTGGTTCGATCCCGAGGGCTTCCTCCTCGCCTTCGACGACGAGGGCCTGGCCGGCTTCTGCTGGACCAAGGTGCACCCCGCCCAGCCGCCGCGGGAGCCCGAGGCGTTGGGCGAGATCTACGTGATCGGTGCCGACCCGAGCCGTCACGGTCGGGGGCTGGGCCGCGCCCTGACCACTGCGGGCCTCGCGTCGCTCGCCGAGCGCGGCATCGCCGTCGGCATGCTCTACGTCGACGCCGACAACGAGGCCGCGGTCGGGCTGTACCGCGCCCTCGGGTTCGTCGTCCACCGCACCGATCGCGCGTACGGGCGCGACGTCGAGGCCACGTCGTGACGTCGAGCGTTCGGCTGACTCGGTACGGCGCGACGCGCGCCGAGGTCGACGCGCTGCTCGCCGACTGGGGCGAGCCTCGGTACCGCGCCGCCCAGGTGTGGGACGCGCTCTACCGCGAGCAGGTGCCGCTCGAGGACGCGACCGCGTTGCCGCGCGCCTTGCGCGATCGCCTCGCCGATGCGCTCCCGCTCGCCCTCGAGTCTCTCGTCGAGCGGACCGCGCACGACGGCATGACCAGCAAGTGGTTGTGGTCGTGCACTCGCGATCACAACCAGATCGAGACGGTGCTGATGCGCTACCCGGAGCGGGCCACCGTGTGCGTGTCGTCGCAGGCCGGCTGCGCGATGGGCTGCACCTTCTGCGCGACGGGTCAGGCGGGCTTCGACCGTCATCTCGACGCCGGCGAGATCGTCGAGCAGGTCTTGCGCGCCGCGCACGCGTCGCCGCAACGAGTGAGCAACGTCGTGTTCATGGGCATGGGCGAGCCGCTCGCGAACTACGACAACACCTGGAGCGCCGTGCACCGACTGCACGACGACCTGGGTCTCTCGGCGCGACGCCTGACCATCAGCACCGTCGGCCTCGCGCCGGCCATGCGCCGCCTCGCGGAGGAGGACCTCCCGGTGACGCTCGCGGTGTCGCTCCACGCCCCCGACGACGAGGAACGGGAACGGTTGGTACCGATCAACCGCCGTTACCCCATTGCCGAGGTGCTCGACGCGGCCGCCGAGTTCGCCGGCGCCAAGGGCCGCCGGGTCACCTTCGAGTACGCCTGCATCGCCGGCGAGAACGACGCTCCCGCGCAAGCCGAGGCACTCGGACGGCTGCTCGGCGCCTTCCCGGGCGTGGGCGGTGCCCACGTCAACCTGATCCCGTTGAACCCCACCGACGGCTTCGGTGGGCACGCCCCCACGGCACCGTCGATCCGGGCCTTCGCGGCGCGATTGCGCAGCCACGGGGTCGCCGCCACGGTGCGCCGCAACCGCGGCACCGACATCGCCGCGGCCTGCGGCCAGCTCCGTTCGCGAGAGGCGATACCGTCGGGTGAGGGCGCGTCGGGCACAATGGCGACGTGAACCAGTGGAAGTGGGTCAATCAGTTCCAGCCCCAGACCCTCTACATGGCGACGATCCTCTGCTACGTCGACGCCGTCTTCGGCCTCTTGTTCGGCGGCCTCGCGCTGCTCAACGTGCTGATCGTCGGCTGCCTCGCCGCCGGCGCGTTCGGGATCGCCAACGAGAAGAAGTGGGGTTACGCGGTCGCCGTCGGTGGCGCGGTGCTCCAGGTGGTGCTGCTGCTCGCCGTGTTCGGCACCGAGGTGTTCACCTCCACGGTGATCATCAGCTTCCTCTTCGACGCGGCGCTGGTCGCGCTCCTGCTCCACCCGATGAGCCGCGAGTACCAGCGCATCTGGTTCAAGTAAGCGCTCTGCGTCCCTGGCGTTTCCGCAGCCCAGACGCAACCTCCTTCTCGCGTTGCGCTTCTACGAGCGTGTACTCCGTGAATTGGGCTGCGAGATGATCGGCTGAAGCGGACGGGATGCGCTGGCTGAATGGGTACATCGACGCTCACGACCGGCGTGGTGCGTGAAGCTCGGTGGCCACTCGGCCGCCTCGATCATTTCGTCGTCGGTCATGACGACGACCGCTCGTCGGCCGCCGCCATCGCGGCAGCGCACCGTGCGCAGCCTCCCGCGGACGTGGTGACCGACTCGAAGTCGTAGTCATCGAAGCGGTGGAGGCCTTCCGTAGACATGCCACAGAGCGTCGACGCGTCACCGTCCCGAGCCCCGTGGAGGACACCGTCCGCGACCCACAACGGACGGGCGTCGTCGTCCGCGCTGCCGGCGATCATCGCTCCAGATCTCGGGCCACGCTTGGTCGACGTTCCGTAGACGCAGAACCGCATGAGAGGAAGCGTACGACCGGCCGGGTGACGCGGAACACGGTGTTCGGAGCTGAGCCGCGTGGGGTGAAGCTTCCGTCGCGGGCAGGAAGCGTTCGACACCTCGTGACGACTGATGCCCGAGTGCCGCGACAGTGAGCGCGTGAGGTCCTCGTCCGTAGGGCGTCTGGCTTCGATCTCTCTGATCAGGGATTCGGGTCGAAGCCGTTCGTGGCGCCGACCAGGACCATGATCAGGACGAAGGACAAGAACGCGGCTGCGACGACGAACGGCATGACGAGCACCACACGCCGCCAAGTGTCGCCGTGGTTCCTCGGGTGCGAAAAATGGAACATCCGTTCCCCCTTCCGCCGCTGGGGGATCTACCCAGACGAGGCGGACCGCAAGCGCGACGAGGCCCCCGCCGAAGCCGGGACTGATCACGTCCTCATCGGTCATCGTGCGAGCGTCGCGCGGCGCTGTGAGGATCTACGTGGTGATCCTGTTGGTGCAGTCGTCGAAACGAGCTTTTGTCAGGGTGAAGCGCCATCGCCCGCCGTTGTAGAAGACGTGGACTGTGTCCTGGATCGCCTTCTCCGTGCCGTCGCCGAGGCTCGCCGTGTACTCGACGATGAGCGTGGTTGCCTTGGCCTGCACGTCCGTACCCGGGATCGTCACAGTCTCCTTGAAGTGTTCTGTGAAGGTGACGTCCTTGACGCCCGAGCCCTGCGGAATGGCCTTGTCCAGGCACGCGATGAATGTCGCCTTGTCGATGGCCGCCTTCTGTGCTGGGTGCAAGTAGCGGTACATCGGCCCCCACTGCCGATCGTCGATGTGGCCGGTGTAACGGAGAAACGCCTGCTGGGCTCCGTGGAGATTGTTGGGTTCCTTCGCGCCGGCGGCGGTGGGAGCGATGGCGAGCACACCGACGCACACCATCGCGACCATCGCCAACACCCTGCGCATCAACGGACGCGTTCGTCAGCGAGTGAAGCCCGTGTTGTTCTCGTCACGCTTGGCGTGCTTCTCGGCACGCTTCTCCTTCAAGGACTTCCCCGGCTTCTTTGCGTTCGGCTTCTTGGGGGACTTATCGGCCATCGGAGGGCCTCCTGTCTGCTGCCACGACCTTAGGTCGGCGCGCCGCGCGCTGGGTGCCTGCCCGCCGGGGGGGGCGACGCCTTCACTCACGGTGACCTCCCGCCGCGGCCGTGACCCTGGCAGAAAGGCCCGAGCGCATGAATTGTCGCTCTCGGGCGTTACGCGGAGACGCGCCCGCGACCACCAAACGGGCTCGGCGTCGAGTGAGATGTTCGGCTTCGATGTTCGCGCCGACGACGAGACAGCCATGTACAACCGAGACCTCAACCTGATCCTGGCGGCCCTGTTCGAACTGCGGGCCTCCTGCCTCGAGAACCGGCAGACCTGGGACGCGATCGGAACCCTCGCCGAGAAGCTCGGCGGTGACCGTTCGGCCATGTTCTTCGGCGCTCCACCCCCCGCGCGGCTGGCCGCCGCCTCCGGACCACACCTGGGTTCGCCGTCGACGGCCTGATCCGGCGCGACCCGGACGCGAGCACGACGGAAGCCGCGAGGACTGCACCCTTCCGCCGCGCAGGTCACCGCGCGCCGCAGCCCGCGACTGCACCTGCGGCCGGTGTGGCGCACGCAGCCCTTCTCCGCCCTGGTTCGCTTCGCTGCACCCGCCCGTCCGTGAGGACGTGCAGCCCCCGTCGTGCTCGGCACGAGCGTCGCACATGCAGCGGCGGCTGGCCATGCCCGTCAGTGACCGGTTGGATCGGGGCTGGATCGGGACGTAACGCTGCGCCGTCGCCCAACGATCTCCACGTCAGATCCGGCCCTCGGATGTCTCACCGACACCTGGCCGCAGCGAGTGGGCGGAGAGGATGCGGGTGAGTGGATTCCACGGAGATCATGGCGATCGCCCACTGCGAGCAGCCACGATGAGCGCGCACGTGTGCATCGACTGCGGTGCCCCCGCGGAGTGGGCCTTCATCGACGAATCAGGCGATCTCCTCGGCTACATCTGCGACTCGTGCGACTCCAAGCGGCGACGCCGGCGCATGGGGTGGCGACGCCGCACCACACGCCGCCTCCGGCGCACGTTCAAGCTCTAGCGGAGCGCGGCGCGCCGTAGGCTCGGACGATGGCGAAGGGACTGGAGTGGGTCGACGACGCGCGCGCCGTCGCGCAGGCGCAGCTCGAGCGGCCGATCGTCGCTGTGGGCTTCCTGCAACCCGGTGGGAGCTGGGGCGCGTTCGGGATGAGCAAGCTCAATCCCGTCGCAGGAAGCGTCGAGCAGGGCGATGCGAACCAGCGGGCCGGCGGCCTGGCCAAGGCGGGCGGGTTCAAGCCCAAGGTCGCGATGCTCGCGGTCACCGCCGACACCATCGAGGTGTTCTCCGCGGCGCCCGCCCGCAAGCGGTCGGTCAAGGTGGGCGACCACCTCGCATCGTGGGCGCGCGACGACGTCACCGTCGAGCTCGTGCCCGGCCGCATCGCCACGCAGGTGACGATCGACGTCGGGTCGACCGGTCAGCGCTACGAGCTCGAGGCGACCATGATCGGCGGCGGCTTCAACGACGCCCTGCTCGCCGAGCTCGGCCCACCCGCAGTCTGACGGGAGAATCACCTCACCGCGTCGCCGCGTACTCCTCGTACCAGTCGAGCGCGGCGGGATCTGCGAGGGAGCTGCGGCTGGCGACGGTGTCGGCGGCCGCGCCGCCGAGGATGCGCTTCACCGGCACCTCGAGCTTCTTGCCCGACAGGGTGCGCGGGACCGCGGGCACCGCGAGGATCGCGTCGGGCACGTGGCGAGGCGACAGCTCGGTGCGCAACCCGCGCACGATCGCGGCACGCAGGTCGTCGTCGAGGGTGGCGCCCGGCGCGAGGGCGACGAAGAGCAGCAGCTCGCCCATGGGGTGCTCGTCGGGGTCGTCACCCTCGAGGTGCACTGCGAGGCTGTCGACCACCTCGGGCAGGCCTTCGACCACTGCGTAGAAGTCGCTGGTGCCGAGGCGCACCCCACCGCGGTTCAAGGTGGCGTCGGAACGACCCGAGATCACGCACGCGCCGTCGTCGGTGAACGTGATCCAGTCGCCGTGGTGCCACACCCCGGGGTAGTCGTCGTAGTACGCGTGGTGCAGCTTCTCCCCGGTCGGGTCGCCCCAGAACCCGACCGGCATCGACGGCATGGGTGCGGTCACCACGAGCTCGCCCTGCACGCCGGGCGGGCACACCGAGCCGTCGGGTGCGAACGCCTCGACCGCGACGCCGAGCAACCGACAGCTGATCTCGCCCGCGCGCACCGGGAGCAACGGAACCGCACCCACGAACGCGGCGCAGACGTCGGTGCCCCCGCTCACCGACGCGGTCTGCACGTGCGCGCCGACGACGTCGCGCACCCACCGGAACCCGTCGGGCGGCAGCGGCGCGCCCGTGGAGCCGATGCTGCGCAGCCGGTGCGGCGGTGGCACGACACCCGCCTTGCGGCTCGACATGAGGAACGGCGCGCTCACGCCGAACAGGTCGACGCCCGTGTCGGCGGCGAGCTCCCACAACGCAGCGAGGGAGGGGTGCGCGGGATCGCCGTCGAAGAGCACGATGGTCGCGCCCACCAAGAGGCCGGACACGAGGTAGTTCCACATCATCCATCCGGTCGTGGTGAACCAGAAGAACCGGTCGCCTGCCCGCAGGTCGTGGTGCAACGCGACCGTCTTGAGGTGCTCGACGGTGATGCCGCCGTGGCCGTGCACGATCGCCTTCGGCAGGCCCGTCGTCCCCGAGCTGTAGAGCACGTAGAGGGGGTGGTCGAAGGGCACCGCCTCGAACTCCAGCAGGCCAGGTTCGGCGAGCAGCGCACTCCAGTCGTCGGCACCGGCACCATCACCGGCGCCCAGGTACGAGACGTGGACGGTGTGGCGCAGCGTCGGGAGCGCGGCCTCGATGGCCTCGACGTCGGCGCGCTTGTCGACGATCTTCTCGCCGTAGCGGTAGCCGTCGACGGCGAGGAGGACCGTCGGTTCGATCTGGGCGAAGCGGTCGACCACCGAGCGGATCCCGAACTCGGGAGCGCACGACGACCAGATCGCGCCCAGGCTCGCGGTGGCGAGGAACGCGACGATCGTCTCGGGGATGTTCGGCAGGAACGCGGCCACGCGGTCGCCGCGTCCGACGCCCAGACGCTGCAGTCCCGCTCGACACCGGGCCACGCCGTCGGCCAGGTGGGCCCACGTGATCTCGGCGGGCTCGCGCGTCTGGCTGCGGGCGACGATCGCCACCTCGTCGCCGCGATCTGCGGCCGCGGCCAACGCGTGCTCCGCGTAGTTGAGCGTGCCGCCCGGGAACCACTCCGCGCCCGGCATCGCCCGACTGCCCAACGCGAGCGACGGCTCGTCGTGCCAGCGCACGCCGGACCACTCCGTGCACGCCGCGCCAGAACCCATCGAGGTCGTCGATCGACCAGCGCCACAGGTCGGCGTACCCGTCGAAGTGGAGGTCCCGGGTCTCGGCGAGCCAGTCGAGGAACGCCCCGATGCGACTGGTGGCGCGCACGTCGGCCGGCGGGGTCCAGACGATCTCCCCGCGCTCCTCCGTCACCCCCGACCTCCGGGTGCCATGATCACGGGCCGGAGCCTACGAGCACGAGGAGCCCGTACGAGTGGACACGCCGCATCACGGACGGTGGTTCGAGGAGCTCACCGTCGGCCTCGTCGTGCCGCACGCGCTCCACGCGCACGATCACCGAGACCGACAACGTCCTCTTCACGACCATGACCCTGAACCCGGCGCGCCTCCATCTCGACGCCGAGTACGCGGCGAGCACCGAGTTCGGCCGCCCCCTCGTGAACAGCCTCTTCACCCTGGGCCTGCTCGTGGGCATCTCGGTGCTCGAGACCACGCACGGCACGACCGTCGCCAACCTCGGCTTCGAGGAGGTGACCTTCCCGACCCCGATGTTCGCGGGCGACACCCTCCACGGCGAGTCGGAGGTCGTGGCGGCGCGCCAGTCGAAGTCGCGTCCCGACCAGGGAATCGTCACCTTCGAACACCGGGGCTTCAACCAGCGCGACGAGCTGGTGTGCAAGGCCCGCCGCAACGCGCTCATGCACCGCGCGCCGGCATGACCAGCTCGGTGAATCCGGCTCCGAACCGCGTCCGCAGCGTCCTGTTCGCGCCCGCGAGCAAGCCCGACGTGCTGCGCAAGCTGCCGCGCTCCACGCCCGACGCGGTCGCGCTCGATCTCGAGGACGCAGTACCGCCCGACGGCAAACCGGCGGCGCGGGAGCACGCGCGCGACGTCGGTGCGGAGCTCGTCGCCGACCATCCGGGCATCGCGGTGTACGTGCGCGTCAACCCGGTGCCCTCCGAGTGGTTCGCCGACGATGTCCGCAACGGGCTGCATCCGTCGATCACCGGCGTCATCGTCCCGAAGCTGGAGTCACCGGAGCAGCTGTCGGCGGTCACCGACGCGCTCGCCGCTGCAGGGCTCGAGCACCTGCACGTCTTGGCGGGCATCGAGAGCGCAGCAGGCGTCGACCGCGTCCGCGAGCTCCTCGTGCCGCCGGTGGCGGTGGCGTACTTCGGCGCCGAGGACTTCGTGGCCGACATGGGTGGTGTGCGCACGTTGGGCAGCACCGAGGTGCTCTACGCCCGGTCACGCGTCGCCCTGGCCGCCCGACTCGCCGACGTGCCCGCGGTCGACCAGGTCGTGACCCGCCTCGACGCCGAGGACCACTTCCTCGCCGACGCGGCCGAGGGGCGGGCGCTCGGGTACCGGGGGAAGCTCTGCATCCACCCGGCCCAGGTGGCGCTGGCGCATCGGGCGTTCACGCCGTCGGGCGAGGAGGTCGACCGGGCCCGCCGACTGGTGGCCGCGTACGAGGACGCAGTGGCCGGAGGGCATGCGGCGATCGCGTTCGAGGGCCAGATGGTCGACGAGCCCCTCGCCCGCCACGCTCGCGCGGTGATCGCGGCCAGCGACGCCTGAGCGCTCCACGTAGGATCCCGGCCGTGGCCGTTCTCTCCCCCGCCGAGCTCGTCGCCGAGTTGGAGGCACAGCTGCAACCGCTCGAGCTCGAGCTGGGCGAGGCGTGGTGGGAGTCGAACACCAAGTCGTCGCCCGCGGCCGACGAACGCCGCACCGCCGCCGAGCTCGTCCGCCGCGAGTTCCTCGCCGATCCGCTTCGCTTCGCCGCGGTGCGCGAGGCACGCGACGCAGTGTCGAGCGACGACGATCCGCTCCTGCGTCGTCAGCTCGACGTGCTCCACGACGGGTTCGTGCCCCACCAGGTGCCGGCCGATCTGCGCCGCGCCATCGTGGAGCTCGAGACGCGCGTCGAATCGACGTTCAACAACTTCCGGGGCCAGATCGACGGCCAGCGCGTCGACGACAACGCGATCTCGGAGATCCTGCGCACCACCGACGACACCGACGCACGGCGCGCCGCGTGGGAGGCGTCGAAGCAGATCGGCCCGGAAGTGGCCGACGAGATCCGCGAGCTCGCCCGCCTCCGCAACCAGGCCGCCCAGGCGCTCGGCGCCCGTGACCACTTCGCGTTGGCGTTGGCGACGGGCGAGCTCGACGAGGACCGCCTCTTCGCCACCCTCGACGACGTCGACCGCGCCACTGCAGCTCCGTTCGCGGAGTGGAAGCAAACGGTGGACGAGCAGCTCGCGACGCGCTTCGGCGTCACCGTCGCCGAGCTGCGCCCGTGGCACTACGACGACCCGTTCTTCCAGACGCCACCGGCCGAGGGGGCAGTGGCCATCGACCACTTCTTCACCGGCGCCGACCTCGAGGCCCTCACCGTCCGCACCTACGACGGACTCGGCCTCGACGTCCGGTCGGTCCTCGACCAGAGCGACCTGTACGCCCGTGAAGGGAAGAGCCAGCACGCGTTCTGCATCGACATCGACCGCTCCGGCGACGTGCGCGTGCTGTGCAACGTCGAGCCCAGCGAACGGTGGATGGACACCATGCTCCACGAGTTCGGGCACGCCATCTACGACCGCGAATGCGACCGCAGTCTCCCCTGGCTCGTGCGCGGCGCCGCGCACGCGCTCACCACCGAGGGCATCGCCATGCTCATGGGACGCCTCCCCCGCGACCCGGCGTGGTTGCGCGAGGTGGCGACGGTCGCCGACGCCGACGTCGACGCGATCGCCGGCGCGCTGGCCGACTCCCAACGTGCCGCGCTCCTCGTGTTCGCACGCTGGGTGCTGGTGATGACCAACTTCGAACGCCGGCTCTACGCCGATCCCGACGCCGACCTCGACACGCTGTGGTGGGACCTGGTCGAGCACCACCAGTTGGTGCACCGGCCCGACGACCGCGCACGCACCCGATTGGGCCGCGAAGATCCACCTCGCCGCGGCGCCCGTGTACTACCAGAACTACCTGTACGGCGAGCTGTTCGCGTCGCAGCTCGACGCGACCTTGCACGATCGCGCCGGCGGACTCGTCGACCGTGCTGCCGCAGGCGCGCTGCTGCGCGACGAGGTGTTCGCACCCGGCGCGTCGTTGCGCTGGGACGCGCTCGTCGAACGTGCGACTGGTGCGCCGCTCACCGCCGATGCCATGGCCCGACAGTTGACGAGGGACAGCTGATGGACCTCGGGCTGCGCGGGCGTGCCGCGGTCATCGCCGGTGGTACCCGCGGTGTCGGACGCGCCACCGCCGAGCTGCTCGCCGCCGAGGGCGCGCGCGTCGCGGTGCTGGCGCGCACGCCGAGCCACCTGCGCGAGGCGGAGGAAGAGCTGCTCGCGGCGGGCGCCGAAGACGCCATCGGGCTCGAGTGCGACCTCCTCGACACCGGCGAGGTCGAGGCCGCGTTCACGTTCCTCGACGAGCGTTGGGGCGAGTGCCACGTGCTGGTGAACACCGTCGGACCCGCACACGTCGGCGGGCTCGACGACCTCACCGACGCCGCCTGGCTCGACGAGTTCGACCTCGGCGTCCTCACCATGATCCGCACGACCCGCGCCGCGCTGCCGCTGCTCCGTCAGGCGACCTTCGCGCGTGTCGTCAACGTCGCGGCGTCGTCGATCCGCCACCAGAGCGCCGGGCTCATCGGCTTCACCGCCGCGAAGGCGGCGATGGCGAGCGCGTCGAAGAACCTCTCGCGCGCGCTCGCCCCCGAAGGCATCATCGTGAACACCGTGGCGCCGGGCACGGTGATGTCGCCGACGCTCGCCAGCTACCTCGTGGGCACCGATCTCGAGGGCCTGCCCGAAGGGCCGCTGGAAGCCGCGTACGAGGCGATCGCGCGCGACTACGGCGCGTCCAACGACATCGGCCGGGTCGGCCTCCCCGAGGAGGTCGCCACCATGGTCGTGTTCCTCTGCTCCGAGTTGTGCAGCTTCGTGGTGGGCGCCACCGTGCCCGTCGACGGCGGCACCGACTTCTTCTGACGCCATCTCGGCGAATGGCCCGGGGGGCAGAGCACGTGGAGTTCAACCTGGCCGACCTGTGGGAGCGGGTCGTCGACGAGATCCCGGACCACGAGGCGCTGGTGTGCGGCGAACGCCGGCTCACCTACGCGGAGGCCGACGAGCGCGCCACCCGGCTCGCCCATCACCTGGCGGGCCTCGGTGTCGGTGCCGGTGACCACGTGGCGTTGTACCTTACAACGGGACCGAGTACCTCGAAGGCATGCTCGCGGCGTTCAAGCTCCGGGCGGTGCCCGTGAACGTGAATTACCGCTACGGCGAGGACGAGCTGCGGTACCTGCTCGACGACGCCGATGCCCGCGCGGTGGTGTTCCACCGCGAGTTCGCGCCCGCGCTCGACGCCATCCGCGTCGCAGCTGCCGCAGCTCGACGGGATTCGTCGAGGTCGACGACGCTTCGGGCGCGCCGTCGCTCGTCGGCGCGACGGAGTACGAGACCGCGCTCACGGCAGCCTCGAGCACGCGCGACTTCGGGCCGCGGTCCGCCGACGACCTGTACATCCTCTACACCGGCGGCACCACGGGGATGCCCAAGGGCGTGATGTGGCGCGCCGAGGACATCTTCTTCGGCGCGTTCGGAGGCGGGAACCTCGGCGACGCGCCGATCACGTCACCCGAGCAGGTCGTCGACTCCTTCGACCTGCACCGCCGCGGCCTGCCGGCATGCCCGTTCATGCACGGCACCGCGCACTGGATGGCGTTCGCCACGCTCTACTCCGGCGGCACCGTGGTCATCTCGCCCGAACGTCACTTCGACCCCGACCACCTCTGGCGACTCGTCGAAGCCGAGCGGATCACCTTCCTCGTCATCGTCGGCGACGCGTTCGCCCGCCCGCTGGTCGAGGCCTACGACCGACTCGACCCCCGGCCGACGTGTCGCCGCTCACGGTCGTGCTCTCGGGCGGCGCGGTGCTCTCCCCCGCGGTGAAGGCGGCGTGGGTCGATCGACTGCCGGGCACGCTGCTCATCGACGGCTTCGGCGCGTCGGAGACCGGCGGCCAGGGCCAGAGCATCTCCGCCGCGGGCGCACCCATCGAGAGCGTGGCCCGCTTCTCGGTGAACGACGAGACCACGGTGCTCGACGACGATCTCCGCCCCGTGGCGCCCGGCGTGATCGGCAAGCTCGCTCGGCGCGGCCACGTGCCGCTCGGGTACTACAAGGATCTGGCCAAGACGGCGGCCACCTTCCCGGTCATCGACGGCGTGCGCTGGTCGGTCCCCGGCGACCACGCCCGCATCGAGGACGACGGCACCATCACGGTGCTGGGGCGCGGGTCGGTGTCGATCAACACCGGCGGCGAGAAGGTCTACCCGGAAGAGGTCGAGGCCGCGCTGAAGTCGCACCGCGCGGTGTTCGACGCGGTCGTCGTCGGCGTGCCCGACGAACGGTGGGGCGAACGTGTCACCGCGGTGGTCCAACCGAGGGAGGGCACCACGCCACAGCTCGACGAGCTCGCCGAGCACGTGCGGGCGCAGCTGGCGAGCTACAAGGCGCCGCGCGAGCTGGTGCTGGTCGACGCGATCGTGCGCTCGCCGTCGGGCAAACCCGACTACCGCTGGGCGCGCGCGACTGCGGTCGACGGCGTCGCCACCCCGTAGCCTGCGACAAGTGAACCGGCTCGAGCACGAGACCAGCCCCTACCTGCGCCAGCACGCCGACAACCCGGTCGACTGGTACCCGTGGGGCGAGGACGCGTTCTCGGAGGCCAGGGCGACGGACAAGCCCCTCCTGCTGTCGATCGGGTACTCGTCGTGCCACTGGTGCCACGTGATGGCCCACGAGTCGTTCGAGGATCCCGCCGTCGCCGCGGTGATGAACGACAAGTTCGTCAACGTGAAGGTCGACCGCGAGGAGCGCCCCGACGTCGACGCCATCTACATGCAGGCGGTCCAGGCGATGACGGGGAGCGGCGGCTGGCCGCTGACCGTGTTCCTCGACCACGAGGGCCGGCCGTTCTTCGGCGGCACGTATTTCCCGCCCGACGACCGGCAGGGCATGACCGGGCTCGTGCGCCTGCTCGACGCGGTCGACGACGCGTGGCGTCACCGGCGCGACGAGCTCGACCAGCAGGCGCAGCAGCTCCACCAGGCGATCGAGGAGAGCACCGCGATCGGCGGTACCACCGCACAAGGGCCACGCGGCGCGTCGAGCCCGGCCATCCTCGACCGCGCGGTCGCGAGCTTGTACCAGCAGTACGACCCTCGCTTCGGCGGCTTCGGTCGTGCGCCGAAGTTCCCGCAGGCGATGGCCATCACGCTCCTGCTCGACCGCGCCGTCACCGACGCGCGTCCCGAGGTGCTGGAGATGGCGACCGGTTCCCTCGACGCCATGGCCGCGGGCGGGATCTACGACCAGGTCGGCGGCGGCTTCCACCGCTACTCGGTCGACGCGCACTGGCTCGTCCCGCACTTCGAGAAGATGCTCTACGACCAGGCACTCCTCGCGCGCGCGTACCTGCACGGATGGATGGTCACGGGTTCCGACCGCTATCGGCGCGTCGTCGAGGAGATCGTCACCTACGTGCTGCGCGACCTCCGCCATGCCGACGGCGGCTTCTTCTCCGCCGAGGACGCCGACTCCGAAGGGGTCGAGGGCAAGTTCTACGTGTGGTCGATGGAGGACCTCGAGGCGTTGTGCGGCGACGCGCTCCCCGACGTCGTACGCCACTTCGGCGTCACTGCCCGCGGCAACTTCGAAGACCCGCACACCGGGTTCCGCGGCAACATCCTCCACGCGGTCGGCCCGCCGGAGGACCGGCCGGCATCGATCGCGGCCGTGCTCCCGACGCTGTTCGCCGAGCGCGAGAAGCGGGTGCGTCCCGGCCTCGACGACAAGGTGCTCCTCGGTTGGAATGCGCTGTTCCTGCGTTCGCTCGTCGAAGCCGCGCACGTCCTGCAGCGCGACGACTGGATGGACGCGGCGCGCGCGAACGCCGCGTTCCTGCTCCGCGAGCTGCGCCGCGACGACGGGCGCCTGCTGCGATCATGGCAGGACGGCCGGGCCAACCTGCTCGCCTACGCCGAGGACTACGCCGCGTTGCTGGAGGCGTTGCTCACGCTGGCCGAGCTCGACGACGTGCAGTGGCTGGCGGAGGCGCGTGCCGTCGCCGACGGCCTCGTCACCCTCTTCGCCGACGACGAGCGCGGTGGCTTCTTCACCACCGGCGCCGACGCCGAAGCACTCATCGTGCGGCCCAAGGACTTCCAGGACAACGCGACGCCGTCGGAGAACTCCCTGGCGGCCGACGGCACTCCTGCGCCTCGCGGCGTTCACCGGCGACCCCGACGGCGCCCGGCGGGCCGAGCAGTGGCTCGCGACCCTCGCGCCGGTGCTCGGCGAACACCCCACCGCGTTCGCGTTCCTGCTCGAAGCCCTGCAACGCGCGGTGCAGCCTCCGCTCGAGGTCGCGATCGTGGGTGAGCCCGGCGCCGCACGCGACGCGCTCGTCGATGTGGTGCGCGGTCGCGTGCTCCCGGGATCGGTGCGGGTCACGGCCGCACCCGGCGTCGGCGCCGATCTCACTCCCCTGCTCGCCGACCGTGCGCTCGTCGACGGGCGACCCGCGGCCTACGTGTGCGAGCGGTTCGCCTGCCGTCTGCCCGTCACCGAACCCGACGCGCTGCGCGCCGAGCTCGACACCCGACGCTGAAGGCGTCAGGGGAGGTTCAGCTGCGGGGCGTGGCCAGGCCGTCGGCGAGGGCCTCGGCCATCGCCCAGCCGTACGCGATCATCGCCTCGCCGTTGGCCGGGTCGGGTTCCCCGACCAGCTCCACGACCACCTTGCCGCCGCCCTTCACCGCGGAGGCGTGGAGCACCAGCTCAGGCGCCCCGTGGGCGCTCAGGCGGAAGCTGCGGTCGTCGTAGCGGGCGTCGCAGCCGAAGCGCCGCGCCAGGCGCCGGCCCCAGGCCCGTTCCTCACCGTTCGGCGTGTACTTCGGCCGCGGGCACACGTCGTCGAGCGCGCCGAACAGCGTGTAGGCGGCCGGGTGGGCGACCCGCCCCGCGACGAGGACGTCCTCGTCGGGGAACGAGATGGCGGCCCGGCGGTAGAGCTCGGCGACGAGGCGGTCGAGGCTCGGGCGGGCGTTCTTGCCCCTCCTGATGCCTCCCAAGCCCCACAGGATGCACGGTGTGCCCCCGATGCGCTCGAGCGATCCGAACAAGAACCCCTGGATCTCTCCCTCGACCTCGACCACTGCCACCAGGGGGAACTGCTCGATGTGGGTGTCGAGCTGCTCGTCCTGGAGGGGCAGACCCAGCCCAGAGACCAGCTGACCGAGCTCGTCGAGCTCGGCCGGCTTGAGAGAGACGGAATCACGTGACTCGACGTCCATCGGTTGACCATTCTGGCCGATGGAAGGCCGGGGTGACCACTCGCGGTCCGAAACAGGGACGAACTACTCGACGATGAGCCCCTCGAGGCCCGGTTCCGGATCGGGGATCTGCGGGTCGAGCGCCCGGAGCACGTCGACCAGGAGCGTGCCCACCGCCACGTCGCGCACCCACTTGTGGTCGGCGGGCACGACGTACCAGGGCGACCAGCCGGTCGACGTGGCGCTGATGGCGTCGTCGTACCGGGCCTGGTACTCGTCCCAGAGCGCACGGGTGTCGAGGTCGGACCGGCGGAACTTCCAGTTCTTGGCCGGATCGTCGATGCGGGCCTGCAGGCGGGCCCGCTGCTCCTCTTTGGACACGTGGAGGAACACCTTGACGACGGTGGTGCCCTCGTCGGTGAGCATGCGCTCGAACGCTCGGATCTGCCGCAGGCGGCGGCGGCACTGACGCTCGTCGATCACACCGATGAGGAGGGCGGTGACGACGTCTTCGTAGTGCGACCGGTTCCACACCCCGAGGATCCCGCGGGCGGGGGTGTTGGCGTGGATGCGCCAGAGGTAGTCGTGCGCGAGCGTCGAGCGTGGTGGGCGCCTTGAAGTTCACGACCGAGCAGCCCTGCGGGTTCAGACCGGTGAGGACCTTGACGGATGGTCCCGTCCTTGCCCGCCGCGTCCATGCCCTGCAGGACGAGCAGGACGCTGCGGCGCGCCTCGGCCCACAGCCGATCGTGCAGCCCGTCGAGCTCCGCGGCGAGCTCCGCGCTGCGGGCCTGCCCGTCGGCCTTCTCACCCAGCCCCAGACGCGACGCCGGGTTCCGCGTGCTCAGGTCGGCCCGGGCGCCCGGTTCGACTCGTAGCTCGTCGAGGATCCCGTCACCGACCGAGTGCTTCGCCATGGGCTGCGACCCTAGGAGATGCCGCGGCGCACCGCGGGAGGTCGACCCGCACGGTCGTCCCTGCACCCGGCGCGCTCTCCAACGTGACCGAGCCGTCGTGCGCGACGACGATCGCCCGGACGATCGCGAGCCCGAGTCCCGCACCACCCGCGTGACGCGACCGCGACGCGTCGGCGCGCGAGAACCGCTCGAACGCCCGGTCGACGACCTCGGGCGTCATGCCCGGACCGTCGTCGTGGACCTCGACCACCGCTCGGCCGCTGCCGTTGTGCACGCGCACCGACACCGGCGTCCCCGCCGGCGTGTGGACCAGGGCGTTGCCGACCAGGTTCCCCACGACCTGGCGCAGCCGGTCCTCGTCGCCCTCGACCGTGACATCGGCCGCGACGTCGGCGGTGACCACCCGATCGGGCGCGACCGCGCGCGCGTCGGCCGCAGCGTCGACGCCGAGCACGCCGAGGTCGACGACGTCGCGCGCCAAGGGCCGGCCCTCGTCGAGGCGGGTGAGGAGGAGCAGGTCGTCGACCAGCGACGCCATGCGCACCGATTCCTGCTCGGTGCGACGCATGGCTTGATCGAGATCGGTCGGCTCGGCGAGGCCGCCGTGCCGGTACAGCTCCGCGTACCCACGGATGGTGGTGACCGGGGTGCGCAGCTCGTGCGACGCATCGGCGACGAACCGGCGCAGGCGCGCCTCGCTCGTGGCCCGCTCCGCGAACGCGCCCTCGATGGTCGTGAGCATGGCGTTGAGCGCGTCGCCGAGCTCGCGCGCCTCCGTGCCCTCGGCCTCCGCAGGGACGCGCTCCGACAGGTCGCCCGCGGCGATGGCGCCCGCGGTCTTCGTCATGCGCTTGAGCGGCCGCACGCCCAGGCGCAGCACCCAGAACACCACCACGCCGAGGATCCCGATGACGATGGCGATCGCAGCGAACAGCACCCACCGCAAGCGGCTCATCGTCGCGTCGACGTCGCGCAGGGAGATGCCCACGACGTTGACTGCTCCCGGCACGCGCATGGCCAGCACGCGGTACCGGCCTGATCCGCTGGTGCTCGACACGGTGAACGCGTCGCCGGCGCGTGCGGCGGCCATGGCCTGGTCCACCGTCACCTTGGGCGCGCCCGCACCGTCGGCGATGACGTTCGGCTGCATGACGACCCGGATCTCGCCGTTCTCGATGCGAGCTACGTACACCGACGTCGGCGGGATGAATGCGCTCGCGGGCGCTCCGACGCTGGTTCCCACCGTCGGGCCAGCTTGCGTGCCGGCCGACACGAGCTGCTGGTCGACGCGGTCGACCAGGTTCGCCTCCGTGGTGCGGGCGATGATGAACGCCACCGCGACCAGCACGAACGACACCACGAGCATGCCCGCGAGCAGGCGGGCCCGCAGCGACACCTACTTCTCCCGGAGCGCGTACCCGAACCCGCGCACGGTGTGGATGAGTCGAGGATCGACGTTGTCGATCTTCTTGCGCAGGTAGCCGATGTACGTCTCGACGACGCCGCCGTCACCGCCGAAGTCGTACTGCCACACGTGGTCGAGGATCTGGGGCTTCGACAGCACTCGGCCCTGGTTGGCCAGCAGGAAGCGCAGGAGGTTGTACTCGGTCGGCGAGAGCGGGACCTCCTGCCCCGCGCGGCGCACGAGGTGCGCGTCGTCGTCCAGCTCGAGGTCGGCGCAGCGCAGGACCGCACCGGCGCGGACGAGACCGGAGCGCCGCAGCACCGCAGAGATGCGGGCGACGAGCTCGTCGAGGCTGAACGGCTTGACCAGGTAGTCGTCGCCGCCGAGCGTGAGCCCGCGCACCTTGTCGTCGGTGGCGTCGCGCGCGGTGAGGAACAGGACCGGCGTCTTCACCCCGTCGTTGCGCAACCGCCGGCACACCTCGAAGCCGTCGAGGTCGGGCATCATCACGTCGAGGACGATCAGGTCGGGCGCCTGGTCGTCGACCACGTCGAGCGCGTCGCGTCCGGACGCGCTGGCGTGCACGTCGAAGCCCTCGTAGCGCAGCGCGGCCTCGAGCATCGACCGCAGGTTGTCCTCGTCGTCGACGAGCAGGAGCCGTTCACCCGCCATGACCGCCAGGGTCGCAGGTGGACTTGAGAACTGGCTGTGAGCTGCCTGGGGAGGCAGCCGGACTCAGCGCTTGGGCTTCACCGATTTCGGGGGGCTCGACGCCGGACCCGTGCCGACCGCGTTCTCCGCCGAAATCCGGTAGTAGTACGTGGTGTTCGGGCTCAGGCCGGTGTTCGTGTACGACGTGGCTCCCGGCCGCCGGGGTCGCGATCACGCTGTACGTGCCGTTCAACGAGGTCGACCGCGTGAGGCGGTAGCCGGTGATCGGACTCCCGCCGTTCGCCGGCGCTTTCCACGTGAGCGTGGCCTGCCTCCGGCCCGCCGTGCCGCTGAGCGCCGGCGCTGCCGGCACCGTCGCTCCCTTGAGCACGGTGGTCGTGGTGGTGGGGGGCGCAGAGGTCGTCGTCGTCGTGGTCGTGGTCGTCGTGGTCGTCGTGGTCGTCGGTCGTGGTCGGCGGCACCGAGTCGCTGCCGACGAAGTCGAGGCGGTTGGGCGAGCCCGTGCCGGGGTTCGTGACCTTGTTCGGCGTCGCGGCTGCGAGCAGCGCCGCCGACGACGCTGGCCGGCGACGCGCCCGAGTGGTCACCCAGGTAGAGGGCGGCGCTCCCGGTCACGTGCGGCGACGCCATCGAGGTGCCGCTGAGCACGGCGGTGGCGGTGTCGCTGGTGTTCCAATCGGACGTGATGCTCGAACCCGGCGCGAACAGGTCGACACACGTGCCGTAGTTCGAGTACGAGGCCCGGGCGTCGGTGCTGGTGGTGGCGCCGACGGTGAGCGCGCTCGGTGCCCGAGCCGGCGACGCGGTGCAGGCATTGGCGTTGCTGTTCCCCGCCGCCACCGCGTAGGTCACGCCCTGTGCGACCGAATTGGCCAGCGCGGTGTCGACCGCACTCGACGCGCCGCCACCCAGGCTCATGTTGGCCACCGAGTTCGCCGCGTGGTGGGCGGTCACCCAGTCGATGCCCGCGATCACACCTGACCACGTGCCCGAGCCGTTGCAGTCGAGCACCCGGACCGCAACCAGGGTCACCGACTTGGCCACGCCGTACGTCGCGCCGCCGATGGTGCCGGCGACGTGCGTGCCGTGGCCGTTGCAGTCGACGCCGTTCTGGCCGTCACCGACGGTGTCGGTGCCCACCGATCGCGCGACCACCGAAGTCGGTGTTGGTGGCACGGATGCCGGTGTCGATGATGTACGCGGTCACGCCCGCGCCCGCGTTCGACGACGGTGTACGAGTTGTCGAGCGGCAGGTTGCGCTGGTCGATGCGGTCGAGACCCCACGACGGGGGCGGAGACTGCGTGTCCGTCGTGTGCACGAAGCCGTCCTGCTCGACGGAGGCGACCGTCGGGTCGGTGCTCAGGTCGGCTGCCTGCTCCGGCGGTCATCCGCGCGGTGTAGCCCGCCAGCGCCTTGGAGTAGGTGCGCACGACGCGGCCGCCGTGGCGGTTGCTCAGCGCGTGACGCGGCGGCCGCCGACGCGCCCGGCTGCGTGCGCAGGGTGACGATGTACTGGGCCGGGACCGGGTTCGCCGTTGCCTCGACGTCGCCCTGCTTCGGCCCCTGCTGCGCCACGGCGGGCACCGCGAGCGCGACCAGACCGGCCGCGACCGCCAATCGAGATTGCCAACCTGCGCATCGAACGCCCCTCCTGTTGCCCTTCGACCATTATGTCTCGGCCAGAAGGGGCGTCAGGTTGAGCGCTCCGGTCAGCCCTCTTCGGCCGTGGTGACGAACCGCCAGATCAGCGCGCCGATCACGCCACCGATGATCGGGAACACGATGAACACCCAGAGCTGCTCCCAGCCCCAGCTGGGCCCGAACAGCACGGTCGAGAAGCTGCGGGCGGGGTTCACCGACGTGTTGTCGATCGGGATCGTGATCATGTGCACCAGGGCGAGCATGAGCCCGATCGGGATGCCCGCGAAGCCGGCGATCGCCGACGAACGGGTGGTGCCGGCGATCACGAGGATGAAGAGCGCGGTGAAGACGACCTCGGTGATCACGACCGCCCAGAACGCGAAGCCCGACGGCGAGTGGTCGGCGAACCCGTTCGACGCGCCGCCGAAGAGCGCCTCGCGGTCGAGCTTCTTGTTCACCGTGTTGTCGCCGGTCTCGAGGATCGCCCAGATGATGAAGGCGCCGATCGCGGCACCGAGGATCTGCCCGATGATGTAGGCGGGAACGTCCTTGCCTTCGGTGCGCTTCAAGGCCCACATGCCGAGCGTGACCGCGGGGTTGATGTGGCACCCCGAGATGTGCCCGAAGAGGTACGCGGCGCAGAGGAGGCTCAGGCCGAAGGCGAGGGCGACTCCGAGCACGCCGATGTTGAAGCCGAGGAACTGGCCGAAGATCACGGTGCCCGGTCCACCCAGGATCAGGATCATCGTCCCGATCAACTCCGCCACCAGGATGCGTGCTGATCTGCTCATGTGCCCTCCCACGGGTCGCGCCAGTGCCTCGACGTGCCTGCGTCACGCCGCCGGAGATGGTGTCACGGTTCGCCAGCGAGGCGCACGGATGGTGGCCGCAAATGCACATTTTCTGGGGCTGATGCGAGCTTCGGCGCCCTTTCGGTGGCATCATGCACGCCGCTTTCGCAACCCCCACGATCACCAGGAGTCACGCATGAACCGCAGAGAACTCGTCGCCGAACTGGCCGACCGCCTCGAGACCGACAAGCGCAGTGCCGATGCTGCGCTCCAGGCCTTCGTCGACGCCGTGACCGACACGGTCGCGTCGGGCGAGGTCGTGGCGATCTCGGGCTTCGCCAAGTTCGCCCGCGTCGAGCGCGCCGCTCGCATGGGCCGCAACCCGCAGACCGGTGAGGCCATCCGCATCAAGGCGTCGCGTCGCGTGCGCGTCACCCCGCTGAAGGCGTTCAAGGACGCGGTGCTCGCGGGCAAGCGCCCGGCGGCGAAGAAGGCTCCGGCGAAGAAGGCCGCACCCGCGAAGAAGGCAGTGGCGAAGAAGGCCCCGGCCCGGAAGGCTGCGCCCGCGAAGAAGGCCGTCGCCAAGAAGACCGTCGCCCGCAAGGCGCCGGCGAAGAAGACCACGGCGAAGAAGACCACGCGCCGCTAGGCACTTCAGTACGAGGTACGACGCAACACCCGTTGAGGCGGAGGACGACCTGCTTCGTCCTCCGCCTCATCGGTAAGACTGGAGAGATGCGTCGTCGCGCTCTCCTCCTCGCGCTCCTCGTCGGAGGACTCGCGGCCGTCGGCGCCGTCGGCCTGGGCAGCGGTGCCACTCCCTGGCACGACCCGGCGACGACCCGCAGCGCGCTCGCCCGCGCCGAGCTCGCCGACGTCCCTGCACCCACTGCGCTCACCCGCACTCGCGACGTCCTCGGTCGCAACCTCGACACGTGGTACAGCGTCCCCGCCGCACTCGCGGTGGCCTTCGTCATCACGCTGGCCGGTGGTTGGTGGCTCGCGCGCGAGCGCGCCGCCCGCGTCCGGCATCCAGTGCTCGTCACGACCCGCCGCACCCGCGCACCACCTCGGCTGCCCTTCATCGTCCACTGCTGACGCGCGTCGGGTCGCTCCGGCACGCGCTGCCGGAAAGGGCAACCATGACGCAAGCCACCATGGCGCGGCCGCACGTGCCGCGTCGGACCTTCCCACCCCTGCCGCTGATCGCGTTGCTCGTCGTCGGCGCGCTGTTGTGCGCGGTGATGACGTACGCGCTGCGCGACCCCGAGGTCGTGTCCCGAGTCACCATCGACAACCCGAGCACGCTCGACATCAACGTGAGCGTGCGCTCGACCAGCGACAGCTCCCGCCTCATCCTCGCCACCGTCCCGCCGACCACCACGGCCACCAACCTCGACGTGCTCGACCAGGGCGACGACTGGATCTTCTCGTTCTCGTCCGGCGGTGTCGAGGGCGGCACGCTGCGAGTGTCACGTGCGAAGCTCGCGGCCGATGGCTGGCGCGTGGAGATCCCCGATGCCGTCATCCAACGCCTGCAGTCGGGCACCTTCGTCCCTGCGTACGAACGCTGAGCCCCGGCCGTGAGCGCGCGCGACACGCTCGTCGCGCTGGGCGCGTCGCTGCTCGCGGCCGGGCTCCTGGCCCGCCTCGGGCGTCGCATCGGTCTGCCCACGATCCCGCTGTTCATGATCGCGGGTCTGCTGTTCGGGCCGAACACGCCGGGCATCCAGCTGGTCGACGACCCGAGCGACTTCGCGCTCCTCGCCACCTTGGGGCTGATCCTGCTCCTCTTCTACCTGGGGCTCGAGTTCTCGATCGGCGAGCTCACCTCGGGCGGCCGGAACCTCGCGGCCTCGGGTGCCATCTACCTCGGGCTCAACATCGGCGCCGGGCTGGCGTTCGGCTTCGCGCTCGGGTGGGGCACGCCCGAGGCGCTCGTGCTGGCCGGCGCGGTGGGCATCTCGTCGTCGGCGATCGTCACCAAGATCCTGGTGGAGATGCATCGGCTCACCAACCGCGAGACGCGCCTGATCCTGGGCATCGTGGTGGTGGAAGACCTGTTCCTCGCCGTGTACCTCGCCGCCCTGCAACCCGTGCTCGACGAGTCGGCGAGCGTGGGCGACGCCATCTTCTCGTTCGCCAAGGCATTCGGGTTCCTGGTGATCGTCGCGCTCATCGCCCGGTACGGCGCGTCGGTGGTCGGACGCGTGATCGGCGCCGAGCAGGACGAGCTGCTGACGGTGTGCTTCGTCGGCCTCGCGGTGCTGATCGCCGGGATCGCCGAAGAGGTGCACGTGTCCGACGCCATCGGCGCGTTCATGGCCGGGCTCGTGCTCGCCGAGACCACCGTCGCGCCACGCGTCCGCAAGCTCGTGTTGCCGCTGCGGGACACGTTCGCGGCGTTGTTCTTCTTCACCTTCGGCCTCACCGTCGACCCCGGCGACGTCTGGAAGGTGGCGGGACCCATCGCCATCGCGGTGGTGCTCACGGTGCTGGTGAACTTCGTCGCCGCGATCGTCGTGGCCCGCCGATCAGGACTCGGACGGGTCCCCGCCACGAACCTCGCGACCACGATCCTGGCCCGGGGCGAGTTCTCCCTGATCATCGCCGCGCTCGGCGCCGAGGCCGGGCTCGACGAGCGGGTCACGCCGTTCGTGGCCGGCTACGTGCTGATCCTGGCGCTCGGCGCCCCCGTGCTCGCCGCCCAGTCGGGCTGGGTCGCCCGCTGCGTGCCCGGACGGCTCGTGCCCGACCCCAGGTGAGCGCCGCGCCCGCGCCGCGGCGCGCGCCCGACGCCGTTCGAGCTCGCGCGACCACAACGTCTCGTTGACCACCGCGGCCGACGTGATGAGCCGACCGAGCAGGTAGGCCCAGAGGAGCAGCGCCAACGCGAAGCCGATGGCGCCGTACGTGTCGGTCTTGTGCTCGATCTGGTTGGCGATCCAGTACACGGTGATCAGGTGCAGCACTTCGAGCCCGAGGCCGAAGACGATGGCGCCGGGGAGCAGCGCGGTCCACGGCACGTCGGGATCGCGCGGCATGTACCAGCTCACGAAGAGCCACAAGCCAACGGGGATCGCGATGAAGAAAACGGTCGCCACGAGACCCGCCAGGAACGAGGTCGAGCGCAGTTGCCCGATCAGCGCCGAGATCGCCAGCGCCAGCGTGACCACCAGCACGAGCGCGCCGGCCGCGCGGATCGCGCTGGCCGGCTTGCCCGCCCTCGTGTGCCACACGAGGGCATGGACGATGCGCAGAACCTTGAGCAGCGCACGCGTCGCGAGCAGCAGCGCGAACGCGGCGACGAAGAACGAGAGGATCCGCTGGCCCGTCGAGAGGTCGCCGATGCCGGCGAACGCCTTCGCCGCCAGTCCGCCGATCCCGGCGTCGCGCGCCAAGCTTCCCGGGTCTTCGCTCGCCGCGCTCGCCCCGAGCCCGAAGATGACGACGAGGAGGAACACGTACGGGATCATGAACAGGAACACCCGGAACGCGACCGCGCCCGCGAGCACTCCCCCGCCGGCGGCGACGTCCTTCTCGAACGCACCGAGGGCGGTGTCGATGATCTTCGAGTTCGGGCGCTTGGCCTCGAGCTGCTTCCGATAGCCCTCGAGCCGGCCGACCATGCGTGCTTGCTCGAGCTTCAGCCGCTCCATGCGCGACCGCGTGATCGCGTCGTCGGCTTCGGTCGGCTCGGGTGGTTGCTCCGCGGTCATCGGTTGCGCACCGCCTCGATGCGACCGTCGGCCACCGCCTGCTCGAGCGCGACGTGGTCCACGACCGTCTGGTCGGCGTAGCCGTCGGCGAACGACGACGATCGCGCGGTCGAACTGGGGACCGGTCCCCAGGTAACCGGAGATGGCAGCCGGATCGCCCGATCGTGCGTGCGCGCGGGCCAGTGTCACGCCGCACAGCATCGCGTAGCGGGTGAGGTCGTCGGGAGTGAGCAGGTCGATCGACACCGACCCCTTCATGTCCCGCAGCTGCCGCAGGTAGTACTGGTTGCCGTACGCGTCGTCGGCCCAGCCGAGGAACACGTCGCTGGCCGCCTGCATCAGCCGCTGGCCGGTCACGACTCGCTCGCCCTCGTGCTCGCACTCTGATCGGCCTGCGTACGGCGAGAGCACCGACACCTCAGCCTCCTTGATCTGGAGGAACAGCGGGGCGGCGCCGTCGGCGTCCATCAGGAGCACGATGTGGCAGCGGGTACCGACGCTGCCCACGCCGACGACCTTCCGGGCTGCGTCGACGACGCGGTACCGATCCAGCAGCGCGCGCCGTTCGCGGCTGACCGAGGTCCGATAGGCCTCGAAGGCCGAGCGCGGCACGTCGAAGCGATGATGTGCGTGCAGGATCAGCGGCGGGTCCTCGATGATCCGACGCTCGCCGTCGACCAGTTCGGTGAGCTTGGGCAGGGACTGCAGGCTCGTGTGGTGACGGGCTCGCTCCACCAGGTGCCCGGCCGTGGGCAACGACGGCATCCCCTGCTCGGTCGACAGCGCGAGCACGGCGTCGACGTCGACACGCTCGTACCAGACGTCGAGCGGCGACATGGTCGAGAGCTCCGCCATCCGGACCCGGTAGGCGCGCACCATGCTCTCGACTGCATCGTCCACCTGCTCGGGCGCGAACTGCGCGCCGCGCCCCGCGACCGCGATGCTCGCCGCGAGACGCTTGACGTCCCACTCCCACGGCCCGGGGAGCGTCTCGTCGAAGTCGTTCACGTCGAACACGAGGTGGCGTTCGGGTGTCGCGAACACGCCGAAATTGAGCAGGTGCGCGTCACCGCATGCCTGCACCCGGTCTCCGGTCGTCGGCGTGGACGAGAGGTCGTGCGCCATGACCTCGGCCGCGCCGCGGAGGAACGTGAACGGCGAGAGCAGCATCCGCCCGACGCGGATCGGCACGAGCTCGGGTACGCGCGCGTGCGGTGACGCGCCTCGAGCAGGGCGACCGGATCGGGCCGGTCGGCGGGCGGCTGCCAACCGGCGTGCGACGAACGGGGCACCTCTGCGCGACGGGCGCGACCGGCTTCGCGTCGTGCCTCGACCGATTTCAGGTCGGGCCCGACGGGTCCCGTTCCCGCGGGTGCGGGCCGGCTCACTCGTAGTTTGCGGTCAGTGCCCCGAGGGCGATCGAAACCAGCACGCCCAGGGGCAGCGCGCCCCAGTACGAGACGTTGGCGTCGACGTTCCCGAGGAAGAGCATGAGCAGCCAGGTGGCGGGGAAGGTCCCCACGAGGAAGATCACCAGTGCGAAGAGCAGACCCTTGATCATGTCGTCGTCCCCTCTCGATGGAGTGCGGGGGACAGCATGCGGCACCGTCGGGCACGCGGCGCGGCAATCCGTCTCGCACGCCCCACGGACGCCGGATCGACTCAGAGGTGGTCGACGGCGGCGATCGCGGCCGCGGCCGCGGTCTCGGCCGCCAGCGTGGAGTCGGCGGCCATCTTCTGGAGCTTCTCCACGGCTTCGGGGTGCTTCTCGAAGTACGCGGCGATCGCCTCGTGGTTCGGGGTGTTGTCGAGGTTGCTCAACTGGAACACCTCAGCGTCGACGAGACCCTCGCTCGATCGGTCGGAGATGGCGCGGAACACCGACCACGACACACCCCGGGTCTCGCACACGTGCGCGATCGCGGCCGTCTCCATGTCGAGCGCGACCACGCCGCGCTCCTGGTGCAGCGCGGTGAGCTCGTCGAGGTCGTCGATCAGCTCGTCGTTGGTCCACATGTGGCCCGCGTGGTCGTGGTCCCCGAGCCGGGTCGGCCGGTGCTCACGCCCGCTGGGACCGTGGATCACGACCTCCGGCATCACCAGCGCGCCGATCGGCGCGTCACCCATGCCGGCGCCGGCGATGCCGACGACGAAGAGATGGTCGACGTCGAAGGTGTCGAGCAGTCGCTCGACCCCTTCGGCCGCGAGCCGGGTGCCCATGCCGGTGACGATGGCGACGACGTCACGATCCCCCAGCCGGCCGGTCTGGACGGCATGTTCCTCCACCTCGCCGGCCACGAGGCCGAGCTCACGCGTCAGCGGCTCGAGCTCCATCGGCATGGCACACACGAACGCGATCGGTCGTCCCCCCATGGGGGTCATGCTGCCCTCGTCGGCATGGGTCGCGCCAGCAGCCGACCATGGTTGACTGTCGCGATGGTGAAGTACTACGCGGGCGGGTGGACGGTGCAGGAGCTCGCGGCGATCGAGCAGGAGCTCGAACGGCAGGGGGTGCAGTACGCGATCGACGGTGACGACCTCGTGCTCCACGACGCCGGCGCGGAGCGCATGGTCGACATGATCGTGGAGTCGATCACCGAGACCTGATGCGTCCCTCTCGCGTTCCCCACCTTTTGGCGCCGCTACTGCGTGGCATACACGGTGTAGGGGCGCCGAAACGGATCGGGGCGGTCATCGGCCTCGCGTTGACGTGCGCGCTCGCCAGCGCGGCCGGTTCGACGGGTGCGTACGACGCGGCCGACGCGGCGATGCGGGCGCGGGTGCGGGACGACGAGCTCGCGGGTGGCGTCCTGCTCGTTGCGCGTGACGGCACGACACTGCACCGGGACGCGATCGACGACACGACGGCGCGGACGGTCATGCCGATCGCGTCCGCGAGCAAGTGGCTCACGTCGGCGACGTTGATGACGTTCGTCGACGAGGGGAAGCTCCGCCTCGACGACCCAGTGAAGACGTACCTCCCCGCCTTCGACGGCGAGAAGTCGGACATCACCGTCCGCGAGCTGCTGTCGCACACGACCGGGCTGCCGCCGGCGATGTGCGAAGGCGATCCGTCGACCACCTTGCGACGGTGCGTGGCGTCGATCGCGGCGGGCGGCGACCCGTCGTCATTGCCGGGTACGCAGTTCCACTACAGCGGCGTCGGCTTCGCGATCGCGGGCCGGCTCGTGGAGCGCCTGGCGGGTACGTCGTTCGAGCAGGCGTTCGAGCACCGCATCGCCGAGCCGCTCGGCATGACGCACACCCGGTTCGACGGCACCCGCCGTCCCCATTCGCGCAACCCGTCACCGGCGGCATCGGCCACGTCGACCGTCGCCGACTACGCGCGCTTCCTGCACATGCTCGCGGCCGGTGGCACCGTCGACGGCAAGGCGGTGCTCACGTCGTCGTCGGTGGCCGAGATCGAACGCGACCAGGTGCGAGGCCTCGACACCCGCGACGACGGCGCGGTCCAGATCACCGGCATCCCGACCTACGGCCTGGGCGTGTGGCGCGACGAGGTCGCCGCCGACGACTCCATCGAGGTGGTGAGTGGCAGCGGTGCGCTGGGTTTCTACCCGTGGATCGACCGGGTGCACGGGACCTACGGGATCGTCGCGGTCGACGACGAGCTGCACGGGGCCGATCACGCGGTGCCGGCTTCGCAACGCATCGCGCGGATGCTCTGGCAGGCGGCCGCGAGCTGAGCGCGACGGTCAGACCTCGCGCGCCAGCACGGCCAGGGCTTCGAGCTGCTCGACGTAGTGCTCGGGCGAGCGGTGACGGAAGTTGACGTTCACCATGGTGGCGCCGATGTCGCGCATGGCTTCGAGGCGACCGACCGTGGCGTCGGGCTCCGCCATCGGATCGAGCCCGCCGATGGGCAGCACCACCTCGAACGGCGGGAGGTCGCTCGCGTCCTGACGTGCGGCCCACGTGTCCGACGCACGCGCGACGTCGAGCATCGCACCGAGCTCGTCGCGGCGGAGACCGAAGGGTGCCCACCCGTCGGCCAGCTCGACCGCGCGCCGCAGCGATCGTTGCGTGCGTCCGCCGATCCACAGCGGCACCGTCAGCTGCACGCCACACGGGTCGACGATCATCCCCGAGTAGTCGAAGTACTCGCCGTGGAACTCGGGCTCGCGCCGACCGAAGCTGGTGCGCAGCGCGCGCAGCGATTCGTCACCGCGTGCACCGCGGTCGTCGAACCGCGCGCCCAGCATCTCGAACTCGGGCAGGAGCGACCCGACGCCGACGCCGAGGATCAGCCGGCCACCGGAGATGCGGTCGAGGGTGCCGTAACGCTTGGCGATGGTGAGCGGGTGGTGGTAGCCGAGCACGAGCACGTAGGTGGCGAAGCGGATGCGCGTCGTCACCGCGCTGAGGTACCCGAACGTCGCGAGGGGGTCCCAGTAGCGACCGCCGCGCACCGGCGCGACGTCGTCGGGGATGATGACGTGCTCGCTGCAGGTGACGTACTCGTAGCCCAGCCGGTCGGCCGCCTCGATCAGCGGGACGACGTCGTCGAGCTCGGCGTCGACCTCCCACGGCGCGTGGCCGTCGGGGGTCATGGTGAACAGCGGGGGCGTGATGCCGAGCCTCACTGGCCCGTCTCCTTCGGTCGGAAGCGGTACAGGGTGAGGTCGTCGTCGACGTCGTCGAACACCACTTCGAGCGGCATGCCGATGGCGACCGCGTCGGGCGCGACGTCGACGAGGCGCGTCGGCATGCGCGGTCCCTCGGCCAGCTCGACGTACACGATCGCGTACGGCGCGTCGGCCTGGTACGCAGGCGTCGGGCGCGCGATGGACGATCGAGAACGTGTAGACGGTCGCCTCGCCGCTCACCCGCGTCCACGTGGCCGACGGCGAACCGCAGTTGCGGCAGCGCTCGCTCGGCACGAACCGCAGTTGCCCGCACTGGTCGCACTGCTGCACCACGAGCTCGTGCCGGCGCAGCGCGTCCCAGAACGGCGCGTCGAGCGGCGTGATGTCGGGTCGGAACCCCGCGTAGGCCATCACGCCTTCCCCAGCACAGCCGCGTAGTGCGCCTGCGAGACGCCGCCGACACCGCAGTGGAACGCCAGCTCGGCCCCGTCGACCTGGCGCGGCCCCGCCTCGCCGCGCAGCTGCTCGACCAGCTCGATGAGCGTGAACAGCGCGCAGCTCGCCGCGTGGGTGCCCGAGAGGTAGCCACCGTGGGTGTTGGTGGGCAGACGCCCGTCGAGCGCGATGCCGCCGTGGTCGACGAACGCGCCGCCTTCGCCTTTGGCGCAGAACCCGGCGTCCTCGAGCTCGGTGATCACGCTGATGGTGAAGTGGTCGGACACGCCGGCGACCTGGATGTCGTCGCGCGTCACGCCGGCGAGCCCGAACGCGGTGTCGGCGGCGAGCCGTCCGGAGAACGAGGTGAGCTCGGGCGCGCTGTTCGGATCGAGGTAGCCGTGCCCTTCCCCCACCCGAGCAGGACCACGGGCGTGTGCATGCGAGCCGCGGCAGCACGGTCGCGGCGGGTGACGACGACGCACCCACCACCCTGGTTCACCAGGCAGCAGTCGAGCAGGTGCAGCGGATCGGCCATGACACGTGAGGTGAGCACCTCCTCCACGGTGAGCTCGCCGCGATCGCGCATCACCGCGCGGGTGCAGCGTCGCCGAGTGTCGCTCCGCGACCGCGACCTCGGCCAGTTGTTCCGACGTGGTGCCGTACTCGTACATGTGGCGCCGGGCGACCATGGCGAAGTCGGCGACGCGCGTCGTGCCCATCACCGCTTCGAACGGGCTGCCGAGCTTGGCCATGTGCTCGACCGCGGCGTTGCGGTCGGCCGCGGTGTAGCCCGCGCCCGAGCCGGCGGCGGCGGTGGGGATCACCACCACCTCGGCCAGTCCGTTGCGCGACCGCGAGCGCGGCGAGTCCCACGCCCGCAGCCTGGCTGGCCGCGCCGACGCCGGTGTTGGCGTGGAACCGGAGCGGATGGCCCACCCCGTCGGCCACCGCCGACGCCGGGAGCGCGTGGCGCACGCCGTAGCCCTCGGGCGCCGGGCCGATGAGCCCGTCGAGATCGCGCAGACCGAGACCGGCGTCGGCGAGCGCGCCCTCGACGCACTCCCACCACAGGTCGGGCTGCTCGCGGTCGTCGAGCTTCCCCTGTTCCGACACGTAGACGCCTGCGATCGCGGCGTCGCTCAACCCGGCCATCACGAGGAACGTACCGGTTCCGGGCGCGCTGGTACCGTCTCGGCCCCGTGGGCATCCTCGCGTGGACCGTCACGACCACGTCACCGTCTTCACGCTCGACCGTCCGGAGAAGAAGAACGCCTACGACGACGAGACCAAGGAGCAGATCGGCGACGCCGTCCTCGCGTTCGACGCCGACCCCGACCAGTACGTCGGGATCGTCACCGGCGCCGGTGACGCGTTCTGCTCCGGCAACGATCTCTCGACGCCGACCGGCGGTCGGATCTCGACCGGTCATCGCCGCTTCCTGCTCTCCGACATGTTCGGGATCGGCGCGTCGAAGAAGCCGATGATCGCCGCGGTCAACGGCCTCGCGGTGGCGGGGGGCTGCGAGATCGCCATGGCCTGCGACTTCCGCATCGCCGCCGACACCGCGTGGTTCGGGCTCATGGAGCCGAAGCGCGGGCTGGTGCCGGGCGCGGCGATCCAGCTGTTCCCCCGGATGCTCAACTACGGCGACGCCTCGTGGATGCTGCTCACCGCCGCCCGGGTCGACGCCGCCGACGCGCTGCGCATCGGCCTCGTGCAGCAGGTCGTCCCCGCCGCCGAGCTCATGGACGTCGCCATGACGACCGCGCAGGACATGTGCGCGATGTCACAGGTCTCACTGCAGCTGATCAAGAGCGTCCTGCGCCAGCAGCGCGACCCGCGGACTCGCAGAGTCGCTCGACTACGGCCTCGCGCTGAGCCGCCTCATGAACCTGGGCGACGACGTCGACGAGGGCATCGCCGCGTTCCGCGAGAAGCGCGACACCAGCTTCACCAACCGCTGGCCCGACGAACGCCCCTCCTGAGCGCCCTCCGAGCGAACATCTCGAGGTTGACCGTCACATGCGCACGCGAACCTTGAGATGTTCGTGAGTCGGGCGTGCCGGGAGTCTGCTCGACGAGCTCGTACTTCTTGACCTTGCCCGACGCGGTGCGGGGCAGGTCGTCGACGGTCACCACGACGCGGGGGATCTTCTGCGGGGCGACGCCCTCGGCCTTGAGGAACTGCGCCAACTCGGCGTCGTCGAACGCGGCGCCGTCGCGGCGATGACGAACGCGGCCGGCTCCTCACCCAGGCGCGGGTGCGGTGCGGCGACGACGGCGGCGTCGGTGACATCAGGATGGCGACGCAGCAGACCTTCGATCTCCTGCGCCGAGAGCTTCTCGCCGCCGCGGTTGATGACGTCCTTGGTGCGGCCGGTCACCGTGATGCAGTTCCGGTCGTCGACGAAGCCGAGGTCGCCGCTGCGGAACCAGCCGTCGGCGTCGAACCCGTCGCGCGGTGTGCTGCGGGTCGAGGTAGCCGAGCGCGCGCTGCGGCCCCCGCACGAGGAACTCGCCCTCGGCACCGCGGCCGACGTCGCGCCCGTCGGCGTCGACCACCCGCACCTCGACCCCGGGCAGGATGCGGCCGTCGGTGACGCAGCGCATCTCGGGGCCGTCGTCGCCGATGCGACGCCGAGACCGTCGGGCACTCGGTCATCCCGTACGCGCGCGCGGGGCCGGAACCCGAGGGCCTCGCACCGCTCGACCACGTCGAACGGGATCGCGCTGCCGCCGAGGTTGTAGCCGCACGCGAGCGGGAGCGCGTCGAGCCCGGCGGCGTCGACCGCGTCGGCGAGCTCCTGGATGAACACCGTCGCGCCGCCCGAGTAGGTGACGCCGTAGTGGCGCATGTCGTCGACGGCCCGCGCCGCGTCCCACCGCTCGCCCAGCAGCACCGAGCAGCCCGAGACCAGTGGCAGCGTGACCGCCATGAGCAGCCCGGTGATGTGCGAGACCGGCGCGGGCATGTAGCCCGCGGTCGCGGAACGTGTACGGCGTGGCCCGCTGGTGCCGCATCGGCACCGCCAGGAAGGCGCGGGTGCTGACGACCGCGCCCTTGGCCCCCGACGTCGTGCCCGAGGTGAAGCCGACGATCATCGGCGCGTCCGGATCGATCGCCGGTCTCGACGTGGGGCGCGGCCTGCTGGGCGTCGTCCCACGAGCAGCCAGCCGGTCGCCTCGCCCCGCACGACGACCCGCAGCCGCAGGTCGACGCCCGGCGGCGCGCGGCCGCGGCGTCGAGCATGTCGACGTGGTCGTGGCCGCGGAACTCGGGCGGCCCGATCACGCAGACGGGCTGCACCACCCGCATGATCTCGGCCAGCTCGTGCTCGCGGTAGATCGGCACCACCGGCACCGAGATCGCGCCGGCGGCCCAGACCCCGTGCGCGACGGCGAGCGCCTCCCACCAGTTGGGCAGCTGCCAGACCACGGTGTCGCCCGGGCCGATGCCGTGCGCGTGCAGCAGCCCGGCGACCCGGCGCGCCGCGTCGGCGAGCTCGCCCCAGGTGACCTCGTGGGTGTCGTCGATCACCGCCACCGACGGCCGCACTCGGACACGTTGCGTTCCAGCATGCCGGGGACCACCGCGTCGGTGTGGAAGCCCGCGGCCCGGTAGCCCGTGACCAGCTCGCTCGGCATCGGCGCGGCGGCGTACTCCAACTCATCTGGCGGACGCTACCCCGCGTCGGTGAGACTGCGGCGATGGACCGAACTCGTACCCGAACCCACCATCGTCACCGGCGTGCAGGACCTGTTCGCCCAGTACGCCCACCGCATCGACGGCCGCGACTTCGACGGCTTCGCCGAGCTCTTCACCGCGGACGCCGACTACTCGCTCGCCGGCAACGCACAGCAGGGCCGCGACGCGATCCGGACTTCATGCGCAGCGTCATGAAGGCCCGGCGGTGCCCACATCATCACCAACGTCAGCGTGCGCGACGGCGCGATGGCGGTGCGTGCGCCGCCGTCGCCGACTACCTGCTCACCCGTCGCCCCGAGCCCGACGCTCCGTTCGCGGTGATCGGCGTGGGCAAGTACGACGCCACCGTCGTCCCACGACGAGGGGGCGTGGCGCTTCGCCGGGCACGATCATCACGCCGCAGTGAGCGACGACAGCTCTCCTTCGCCGACCGCATCGCGCAGCTCGCCGAGGTCGAGGCGACCTCGCCCGTGGTGCGCGTGGTCGCCGTCGACGGCACCGAGACCGTCGTCACCTGGCCCGAGCTGCACCGCCGCTCGACGCAGATCGCCCGCGCGACTCCAGCAGCGCGGCGCGACCGAGGGCACGCGGGTCGCGGTCGGCGCTGCGCAACTCGCCCGAGTTCGTGATGACCGTGCTCGCTGCGTGGAAGCTCGGCGCGGTGCCGGTGCCGGTGCGGTGGGACCTCCCCGATTGGGAGCGCGAGCGGGTGCTCGAGGTGATCGACGGCGTGAGCGTGGGCGTCGACGACCTCGCCTGGCTCGACTCGACCCGCGAGCTCGATCCCACGCCGTTGCCGCCCGCGGTGTCGCCGATGACCAACGGCATCTGCAGCAGCGGCTCGACCGGCGCGGTCAAGGTCATCCTCATGGACAAGCCGGGCGTCTTCGACGACATGACCGGCATGCCCTTCGCCGCGTCCTGGGCCACGATCGCGCGCCCGCAGACGGTCCTGGTGATGGCGCCGATGTACCACACCAACGGATTCGCCACGCTGTTCAGCCTGCTCGCCGGCGACCACCTCGTCGTGCTGCAGAAGTTCGACGCCGCGCGCATCGTCGACCTGATCGAAGCGCACGGCGTCACCACGTTCACCGCCACCACGCTCATGCTGCAGCGCATCGCCGACCTGCCCGACATCGAGCAGCGCGACCTGTCGAGCCTGGTGTGGTTCCTGCAGGGTGCGGCGGTCATCGCGCCGTCGCTGGTGCAGCGGTGGATCGACCTGGTCGGGCGCGGAGAAGGTGTACCAGTCGTACGGGATGACCGAGGGCATCGGCCTCTGCGCGATCCGGGGCGACGAGTGGCTCGCGCACCCGGGCAGCGTCGGACGTGGCTTCCGCGGCACCGAGATCAAGATCCTCGACGCCGACGGCGGCGAGCTCCCCGCGGGCGAGATCGGCGAGATCTACATGCGCTCGCCGAGCCAGCGGCATGTTCCACTACATCGGCGGCGCACCGCTGCCGCCGCGGACGGTCGACGGCTTCTCGACCGGCGGCGACGTCGGCTGGCTCGAGCCCGAGGGTTACCTCCACATCGTCGACCGGCGCGTCGACATGATCATCACCGGCGGCGCCAACGTGTTCCCGGCCGAGGTGGAGACCGCGCTCATCGACCATCCGGAGATCGCCGACGTGGTCGTCGTGGGGCTCAAGGACGACGAGTGGGGCCGGCGCGTGCACGCCATCGTCGAGGCGACCGACCACGAGCATCCGCCGACCGAGGAGCACGTGCGCGCGTTCGCCAAGGAGCGCCTCGCCGCGTACAAGGTGCCGAAGTCGGTCGAGTTCGTCGTCGCCATCCCGCGCACCGAAGCGACCAAGGTGAGTCGCGCCGCGCTCGGTCGACGCCCGCGGCGGCTGACGACGCAGCGTCGCGGTCAGTGGGTGGTGTAGTCGATCTTGCCTGCGCCCTTGACGCGCCACCGCGAAGCAGAAGCAGTGGATCGGCTCGTCGCCGATGGTGCGGAGGCTGTGCACCGCGTCCGGCGGGATGTAGATGAGGTCGCCGGGAGCGACGTCGCGCTCTTCGCCGCTGATGATCATGGTGCCCACGCCGGTCATCACGAAGTAGAACTCGTGCGTCGGGTGCGTGTGCGGGAACACCTCGCCGCCGACCGCGACCTCGAACTCGTTGGCGAGCTCGAGGTAACCGCCCTCGGTGATCGCCTGCATCTCCTGGGGTCGGATGAGCCACCACACCGGCACCGTGCCGTTGTGCTCGACCTCCGGCTCCACGGTCGCGACGTTGCGGACGTCCACGGGTTCTCCCGTTCACTCAGCTCGCATGACTTCGAACACGATGCCGCCGGCCTCGGCGAAGAAGAAGCGGATCGACCCGCCGTCGTGCCACTCGGTGAGCTGCACGTCGGTGCAGGGGATCCCGCGTTCGACACACCGCTCGTGCGCGCCCTCGAGGTCGCGCGTGCCGATGGCGACGCCCCACACCTTGGGTTCGTCGCCCTGGAAGATCTGGAACTGGCGGCTCTTCGGGTCGCCCGTGATGTGGCCGCCCATGGCCTGCGTCGGGCCGCGGAACGCCATGATGCTCTCCATGGTGAGCTCGCCGCCCGGCGGCGCGTGCCGGCCCGCGCACCTCGGCCGGCGGCTCGTAGCCGTCGAGCGAACCGAGCGGCCACCCGGCCGGGAGCTGCACCACCTCCTGCAGGAAGCGGTCGACCGCCGCCGGATCGGGCGACACGATCTTCACGTGGTTGATGCGGTCCATCGGCGCAGTCTGTCAGCGTCCGCAGGCGCGCCGCATCCGGGCCCGGTAGGTTGCCGCGGGTGAGCACCACCGCGACGAGCGACCCGCCGGTCCTCGACATCGACCTCACGGTCCACGACCTCTACCGGGGCGGCTTCCCCCACGACCTGTTCCGCGACCTGCGCGACCAGCATCCGGTCTGGCGCCACCCGCGCGCCACGCTCAAGCGCAGCCCCGAGGGCATCGAGTTCTGGGTGGTGCTCGGTCACCCCGAGCTGCAGGCGCTGGCGCGCGACTGGCGCACCTTCAGCTCGCTCGACGGCGCCAGCCTCTCCCCCACCGGCGACGAGCAGCGCGGCCACACGCTGGTGTCGGCGGATCCGCCCGGCCACTCCCGGATGCGCAAGCTGATCAGCTCGGGCTTCACGCCCCGCATGATCCAGCGGCTCGACGAGCAGATCGCGGCGCGGACCACGCGTGTGCTCGACGCGGCGGCCGAGATGGGCACCTGCAACTTCGTGCAGGACGTCGCCTACCAGCTGCCGATGCACGTCATCGCCGACATCATGGGCATCCCCGAAGCGGATCGTCCCGACGTCTTCTCCTGGACCGACACGATCATGGCCGCGCCCGACCCTGAAGCCGGGATCTCGAAAGAGGACTGGTTCCTGGCGGGCACGCAGCTCTACGAGTACGCGCGCGATCTCGGCGAGGACAAGCGCCGCCATCCCACCGACGACGTGTGGAGCATCCTCACCACCGCCGAGGTCGAGGGTGACGACGGCGAGGTGTGGCGGCTGACCGTCGTCGGAGCTCGACCAGTTCTTCCTCATCCTGACCATCGCCGGCTCGGAGACCACCCGTTCCGCGATCTCGGGCGGTGCTGGTCGCGTTCCGCGACCACCCGGAGCAGTGGGAGCACTTCCGCCAGGACCCGTCGGTCGCCGGCACCGCGGTCGAGGAGATCCTGCGCTGGACTTCGCCCGTCGCGTGCTTCGCCCGCACCGCCACCGAGGACGCGCAACTCGGCGACCAGCACATCGCCGCCGGTGACCGGGTGAGCATGTGGTTCCCCGCCGCCAACCGCGACCCGCGCGCCTTCGATCGGCCCGACGAGTTCGACGTCACGCGCGAGCACAACTCGCAGGTCGCGTTCGGCGGCGGCGGTGCGCACTTCTGCCTCGGAGCCCACCTGGCCCGCAACGAGATCCGCACCATGCTGGGCGAGATCGCCACCCGCTTCCCCGGCGTCGAGATCGTCGGTGAGCCTTCGTACATCGTGGCCGCGCCCGAGCAGACCATCGCGGTGTCGCTGCGTGAGCTGCCCGTGCGGCTCGCGCACTAGAACCAGGCCATGAGCCTCACTGTCCGACGACCCGCGCCTCGTCGCGCTCCTCGACACCACTGCCCGCATCACTGGGCCGGGCATGCCGTTCGAGATCGTCGAGGAGGACGTGCTCGGCGAGCAGCTGCCGGTGTTCGCCCACCGTGCGCACTCGATGCGCGAGATCCTGCTCGGCGCGACGCGGTTCGGGGATCGGGACTGCTATGTGTTCGGCGACGGGTTCCGCCTGCCCTTCGACCAGTTGATCCCGCAGGTCGGGTCGCTCGCCACTGCGCTGCGCGACCGCCACGGGATCGGCCCCGGCGACCGCGTCGCGGTGTGCGCGGCGAACTGTCGCGAGTGGTTGATGACGTTCTGGGCCGTCGCCGCGCTCGACGCGGTGCTGGTGGCGATGAACGGATGGTGGACCGGCGCGGAGATGCGCAACGCGCTCGACCTCACCGAGCCGAAGCTGCTGGTGATGGACGAGAAGCGGCGCGAGCGTCTCGACGGTGATCCCGACGTGCCGTTGCTGCTCACCGAGCATGACTTCGCCGAACTGTTCGCCGACGCCGTCGGCCGAGCTGCCCGATGTGCCGATCGGTGAGGACGATCCGTTCATCCTGATCTTCACCAGTGGCACCACCGGACGTCCGAAGGCTGCGGTGCTCTCGCACCGGTCGGTGATCTCGTACCTGATGGAGCAGTCGTTCATCGCCGCGCGTGGCATGGCGATGGCCGGACTGCCTCCTCCGGCCTCGGCACCCTCACCCCGACGCACCCCCCACCGTGCGTCTCGCGCCGTACCCGTTGTTCCACGTGTCGGGGATGTCGATGGCGGTGTCGACGGTCATGTCGGGTAGCCCGACCGTGTGGCCCCTCGGCCGCTTCGACCCGGCCAACGTCCTGCAGCTCACCCGCGACGAGAGCATCTCGGTGTGGGGTGGTGGCGTCACCCACGTCGTGCGCCTGCTGCAGCATCCCGACATCGAGACCATCGAGGCCGGCCGCATCAGCAGCGTGGGCATCGGCGGATCGGCCACGCCCCCCGACGTCATCCGCCAGATCGAGGAGCGCTTCCCCCACCTCGAGAGCGCGATCTCGACCGGCTACGGCTCCACCGAGACCGGGCTCATCAGCTGGGCGCCGGGGTGGATGCTGAAGGCGCGTCCCGACTGCGTCGGGCCGCTGATGCCGACGTCACAGGCCCGCATCACCGACGACGACGGCGCCGAACTGCCGCCCGGCGGGGAGGGCAACATCGAGGCGCGCAGCTGGATGTCGATGCTCGGCTACTGGCACAACGACGCCGCCAACGCCGAGACCGTGCGCCCCGGTCGCTGGATCCGCACCGGCGACTTCGGCCGGTTCGAGGACGGCATCCTCTTCATCGCGTCGCGCAAGCGCGACCTCATCATCCGCGGTGGCGAGAACATCTACCCGTTCGAGATCGAGCACCGTCTCGACGAGCACGACGACATCGTCGAAGCCGCGGTGTACGGCGTCGACGATCCCGTCCACGGCCAGGTGGTGAAGGCGGTCGTGGTTGTCGCGCCCGGCAGCCCGCTCACCGCCGACGAGGTGCGCGCGTTCTGCGCCTTGACGCTGGCGTCGTACAAGGTGCCCACCGAGGTCGAGCTCCGCACCGAGCCGCTGCCGCGCACCGCCAACGGCAAGGTGATGAAGCAGGTCCTCGCGGGCCAGGCGGAGAACACCTTCATCGAGGAGTAGACGTGGATCCGGAGCAGGCGACTCAGCTCGACATCTCGCAGCTCCGCGGCCCGATCGGCGACGACGGCATCCCGTCAGGCGACTCGGAAGCCGTCCGGCGTCTCGCCCGAACCTACGCCCTCGGGGTCGACCGTCGGGACGAGGCGCTGGTGCAGAGCCTGTTCACCGACGACGCCGTCGTCGCCGGCACACTGCGCACCGCGCCCGTCGTCCGAGTACGTGCCCGAGCTCATCGCCGGCGCATCGCGCTTCGCGGCGACGCAGCACAACATCACCAACCAGTACGTCGGCCGCGCCGGCGACGACCTGATCGTGCACAGCTACGCGGTCGCGCTCCACTTCGGGGCCGACGACCGGGGCACCGGTGATCTCGCCATGGGCGTCGTGTACCGCGACCGCGCGACGCGGCGTCGGTACCGGCTGGTTGATCTCCCACCGCCAGACCGTGGTCATGTGGACCCGGCGCGGCACCCCCATGTCGTGATTCGCAAGCACGGCGGTTCCGGATGCAGCATCATGGACACGATCCACCTCCGAGGTGAGGAGGTCCGATGCCCGGACTGGCCGAGAAGATGAAGGCGACGGTGCAGTCACGCGTGCCCGAGCCGGTGATCGCGGTCGGGGTGCTCCAGCCGGCCGGCACGTGGGGCGCGATGGGCGGTGACCAACTGAGCGGTCTCGTCGGCACGTTCATGCGCAAGAACGCGAACAAGCGCTCGGGCGGTCTCGCGAAGAACAGCGCCTTCCGCACGAAGGTCGCGCTGGTTGCGGTCACCGAATCCCGCGTCTACGCGTTCAACGCGAAAGGGTGGGGCCCCACCTGCAAGATCGTCGACGACGTCGGCGATTGGGATCGCGCCGACCTGAAGATCACCACGACGGCGGGCACGATGAGCACGCAGTTCGTGATCGACGTCGTGTCCACCGGCGATCACTACGAGCTCGAGACGAACGCGCTCATGGGCGTGGGCGGCTTCACCACGGAGTTCGTCGACGCGCTCCACCCCGACAACTGACGGGGCACCCGTGCGGTCGTCAGCCGCGCAGCTCCCACCGGTTGCCGGCCGGGTCCTGGCAGAAGAGGATCCGGCGGCCGTCGAACTCGTTGTCGCCGAACTCGATGCCGGCGTCGCGCAGGCGGACCGCGACCGCGTCGAGCCCCTCGCCGTATTCGATCGCGGTGTGCGCACGCGCCGCGGGCTGGTGGTCGGGATCGAGGCTGAGGTGCACCTGCGTGCCGTCGTCGGTCTCGTACCACCGGGCGCCGAAGCCCTGCGCCATCGCCGACGGCTCGACCTTGCGGTAGCCGAGGACCCCGATGAGGAAGTCGGCCTCGTCGTCGGCGCCGTCGGGCGGAACACCCAGGTTCACGTGATGCAGACGGGTCATGCCCGAAGCTTGCCACTCCTGGCGCCGACGCGTGCTCACCCGGGCTGGTTACGCTCCGGGCGACTGCCGTGATGACGAGGGGGCCTCATGCGGTCGTGCATCGGACGCTCGCGACGAGGAAGGAAGCGACGCGGCGCGATGCTGGCGACGACCTGGGTTGGGATCCTGGCATCGATCGGCGGGCTGAGCACCCCCGCCCGTGCAGCTGACGCCACGTCACCAGTAGGCGTCACGACCCTGGCCTTCGAGGACACCAGCCGTCCGACGGCCGTCAACGGCGACTGCCCGAAGCTGCCGTCGCGCACGCTGGTCACCTCGGTGTACTACCCCGCGGCCGCCGCCACCGCGACGGATGCTGCGCAGCCCGGTGCGCCACCCGACCAGGCGAACGGTCCGTACCCCCTCATCGTCTTCGCACACGGGTTCGGCGCGACCCCCGACACCTACGCCGACCTGCTCGCGCACTGGGCGTCAGCCGGGTACGTCGTCGCCGCGCCCACCTTCCCCCTCAGCAGTGGAACCTCACCCTGCGGCGCGATCGCCGGCGACGTCGTGAACCAACCGCAGGACATGAGCTTCGTGATCACCTCCGTGCTGCGCCAAGCCGACCGTGACGACGGCCCGCTGTCGGGCCTCGTCGACGACCACCACATCGGTGCCGCTGGCCATTCCAATGGTGGTATCACCATCTACGGCCTCGTCGGGAACACCAAGCTTCGCGACACGCGCGTCGCCGCCGCCGCAATCCTGTCCGGCACCGCACAGAACTACCCGAAGGGGAAGTACGACCTCGCCCACCTCCCCCCAGTCCTGTTCGTGCACGGAACCGACGACGCCCTCGTCCCGTACAGCGCGGCCGTCCACGGGTTCAACGCGGCACGTGGTCCGAAGGGATTGCTGTCGATCACCGGCGGCGACCACGGCTCCGCGGCGTCGTCGAGCGCGTTCGCCGCGACCACCGACTTCTTCGACGGCTACCTGCGCGACGACGCGGCGGCGCGAGCGCGGCTCCCCGACGACCAGGCCGCGGGCACGAGCACGATGAAGTTCGTCACCGCCAAGGGCGCCGCGGTCACCATTCCGACCGTCACGACGCCCAAGCTCGACCTTCACGCGAGCGTGACGCCGCGCAAGAACCTGCGCGGCGGTCAGATGGTGACCGTGAAGTGGAGCGGGTACACGCCGGGCAAGGTGGTCAACGTCCTCCAGTGCAACGGTGCCAACCGCGACCTGTCGAAGAGCAACGAGTGCGACTACTCGAAGGCCAAGTTGCTCCAACCCGATCCGACCGGTGACGGATCTCTGCCGCTCGAGATCGTCGAAGGACCGATCGGAACCGGTAGCTGCGACGCCGACCACCAAGGATGCTTCGTCATCGTCAACAACGCGAGCTCGACCGATCCGAAGGACTCGGTTCGCGTCGACATCTCGTTTGCCCGCTGAGCGCGACGGTCGAAACCGGGCACCGGCTCTACGTGTCGCCGCGGCTGGCGACCTCCTGCCACGTGCGTCCGCTCCGCACGCTGGCCGGCTCGTCCCGCACGACGTCCGAACCGCGCTGGGCGTCCACATCCGCCGTCTTCACGAGGATCCATCGGTGTTCGCCGGTCTGCGTGAGCGCGAACCCGCCGTGCAGCTTCGTGCCGTGCGCGAAGAACGACACGTGCGTCGGCGTCGAGCGCACGAGGTCGAAGGTGCCCTCGTCCCAGATGATCACCGCGCCAGTCCCCCGTCGGGAGCCTTCGTGGACTCCCTCGAAGTCTCCCGCGGCGAGTTCGTGATCGGGCACCGGCACCGCGAGGCGCTTCACGCCCGGATCGAGCGACGGGCCCTTCGGCACCGCCCACGACCGCAGCACGCCGTCGAGCTCGAGCCGCAGGTCGAAGTGGAGCGTCGTCGCGTCGTGGAGCTGAACCACGAACCGGGCCTCGTCCACCGTGGTTCAGTCCGGTGACGGACGTTCCTGCCATTCGCTCGTGACCCGCATGTGCGCGTTGCGGTACGACAGGTAGTCGTCTTCGAGCGCGAGGACCTCGCACGCCTCGCCCCGCGCGCACTCACCGACGCCGGGCCGGCTCTCCACGAGCGGGCCCGGGCAGGTCGCGCGCTGGTTGGTCACCGACATGGTCCGACGGTAACCCCTCGTCCCCGGCGCCGCCCAGGCCCGGGATGGCAGCATGCGCGGATGACGACCTTGGATTTCCGGACCATCGGACAGCAGCTCTCCAACTGGGGACGATGGGGGCCCGACGACGAGCTCGGCACCTTGAACCTGATCACCCCCGAGCGCATCGCCGCGGCCGCCGCACTGGCACGCACCGGGCGCGTCTTCGACCTCGGCTACACCCTCGCGTCCGACGGTCCGCAGATCGGCCTGGGCGGCCGGATCAACCCGGTGCACCTCATGTCGATGACCGGGCAGTCGAGCTTCCCCGACGGCGGCGGCTTCGCCGACGACTTCATCTTCATGCCGTTGCAGTGCGCGACGCAGTGGGACGGCCTGGCCCACGTGTTCTACGACGACCACTGCTACAACGGCGTCCCCGCGTCGTCCATCACCGCGCGCGGCGCCGAGCAGCTCGCCATCGACAAGCTCGCCCGTGCGGTCATCGGACGCGGGGTGCTGCTCGACATCGCGCGCGCTCCACGGGGTCGAGTGCCTCCCGAGCGACCACGGCATCGGGCCCGACGACCTCGACGCCGCGGTCGAACGCCAGGGCGTGACCGTCGGCGCCGGCGACGTCCTCCTCGTCCGCACCGGCTGGACCACGAGGTTCGTGCCTGGATCGCCGTCCGACTTCATGGGGCCGGAACCGGGACTGACGCTCGATGCCTGCGCGTGGTTGCGTGCACGCGACGTCGCCGCGTTCGCGTGCGACAACTGGGCCGTGGAGCTGTATCCGAGTGGAGATCCCGACGCGCGCATGCCGGTCCACTACGTGCTCATCCGCGACCTCGGCATGACCCTGGGCGAGATGTTCGACCTCGAAGCCCTCGCCGCCGACTGCGCGTCCGACGGGATCTACGAGTTCCTGCTCTGCGCACCCGTGCTCAAGGTCGCCCACGGTGTCGGCACGCCCCTCAACCCACTCGCGGTCAAGTGACGGACCGCAGCTGGTCGTTGAGCCGCGCCGCTTGCCGCGTCTGGTGGTCGCGCTCCGCGAGGTTGGGCGCGTTGCGGGACGCGTCGGCGTAGAGGCGGGCGGCCAGCTCGAGGTCGCCGTTCTTCTCGTGCAGATACGCGGCGACCGCGTCGTGCCGCGGGACGTGAGTCGTCGACCTCGGCCAGCGCGGCGAGGCCGGCCGGCGCGCCGTCGGCCTCGCCGACCGCGACCGCGCGATTGAGCCGGACGATCGGGGTGTCGGCGAAGCGCAGCAGCTCGTCGTACCACTCGACGATCTGGACCCAGTCGGTCTCCTCGACGCGCGGCGCGTCGGCGTGGAGCGCGGCGATCGCCGCCTGCGCCTGGTACTCGCCGAGGCTGGTCGCGTGCCAGCGCCGCCTGGGCGATGTCGATGCCTTCGGTGATGAGCGCGGTGTCCCACTGCGCTGCGGTCCTGCTCGGCGAGGGGCACGATGCTCCCGTCGGGTCGGGTGCGGCTGCGTCGGCGCGCGTGGTGCAGCAACATCAGCGCGAGCAGGCCGTGCACCTCGGGGTCGTCGGTGAGCGCGGCCAGCTGCCGGGTCAGGCGGATCGCTTCCGCCGCAAGGTCGACGTCGCCGGAGTAGCCCTCGTTGAAGACGAGGTAGAGCACCCGCATCACCGTGCGCACGTCGCCGGGGCGATCGAGACCGGCGCGGGCGACGGTGCGCTTGGCCCGGCTGATGCGCTGCGCCATCGTCGCCTCGGGCACCAGGTACGCCTGCGCGATCTGGCGGGTCGTGAGCCCGCCGACCGCTCGCAGGGTCAGCGCGACCGCCGATGACGACGTGAGGTCGGGGTGTGCGCACAGGAAGTAGAGGCGCAGCGTGTCGTCGGCGCTCGGCACCGCACCCGGCGGCGGTTCGGTGTCGAAGCGGACCTCGCGGTCGCGGCGCGCCGACTCGCGACCGGGTCATGTCGAGGAACGCGCGCCACGCGACGGTGACGAGCCACCCCGTGGGATCGGCTGGCGGCTCGTCCCCCATGCGGAGAGTGCCTTGATCAGCGCTTCCTGCACCGCGTCCTCGGCCGTCGCGAAATCGGCGCCGCGACGGACGAGGACGCTCAGGACGTGCGGGACGAGCTCACGCAGCTCGACGTCGTCCATCGTCACTCGGTGACGGTGGGCGGCGCGTCCATGAACGGCCGGAGCTCCAGCCATTCGTGGATCGGCTCGCCGTTGGCACCGGGTGCCGCCGACAGCCCAGCCGCGAGCTCGAGCGCCCGCTCGTAGCTGTCGACGTCGATGACCATCCAGCCCGCGATCAGGTCCTTCGTCTCCGCGAACGGGCCGTCGACCACGGCCGCGCCACCGCTCGGCGTCGGAGCGGACCCACACGCCGTCGGGCGACAGCGCCTGGGCGTCGACGAACTCACCGTCGCGCTCGAGCTTGGCGGCGAAGTCGTGCATGAACTGGATGTGGGCGTCGACCTCCTCGGGCTTCCACTGGTCCATCGGGATGTTGTTGACGGGCGCCGGCGCGCCTCGGTAGTGCTTGAGCAACAGGTACTTGGCCATGGTGTCCTCCTCGAGGGTGTCTACCCCGGCCCTTCCGGCCGGGTGCACCCCTGGGACGGAGCCGAGCGCCGCGTTCTCGACATCGCTCGCGGAAGAAGTCGTCGCGGTTGACAGATCGGGGACGAGCCGAGATGTCAGGCGTGTCCGATGTCCGCGGTGACGACGTTCGTCACGTGCACTGCGAAGCGGTCCATGTCGCGGAGGTCCACGGTCGCGATGACGGCTCCGCCGGCGAGATCGGCGACCGCCACCACGAACGCGTCGACCGCACGCTCCGACCCCGAGCGCGTGGCGCCCAGGAGTTGGCCCGCCGCGGACACCGACACGGCTGTCCACCGGATGGACCTCGACGCGTTCCCGACGTAGCCCGGCGAACACCCCGGCATCCGCCGAGCGACCACGCACCACCTCGGCCAACACCGCCGCCACCGTTGCGATCGGAAGTTCACGCCGGCGCATCTCCATGATCAACGCGCGAACCCGATCGCGGCGTTGCGCGGGACCATGGGCGATCGCGGACAGCGCCTCGCTGTCGAGCAGCAGCATCAGCCCGCTCGACGTGCCGGCCGCCCGGACTTGCCCGCGTCCCACTCCTCGACGAGTTGGGCAGCCCATTCCAAGGTCTCGTTCGGAACGGGTCCGTGCTGCCGCTCGAGCTCCACCAGCCAGTCGTCCACGGCCGCGAGATGGCGGAGGCGGGCCAGATAGGCCGTGACTGCGGCGTCGACTGCAGCCGACAGACTGCGTGCTCCGACGGTGCGACGAAGCTCGCCCAACTGATCGGCGTCGAGCGTGACGACGGGCACGACCCCGACCCTCCGACCGTGCGATCCCGAGCCGACAGTCAATCAAGACAAAGGGGACGACCGTCACTGATGCTGACCGCTTCCAGGTCACTCACGCATTCGGGACCACGTGACCCCTTGCAGTCGAGTATTCTTTACTCATGACTGACGATGTAAAGAAAGAGCGGCGTCGGGGAACCACAGCCATCAGCAGCAAGCATCAGGTGACGATCCCCGTCGACGCGATGCGGGAGGCCGGCTTTCGCCCGGGCGACCGCCTCCGCGCCCGTGCCGACGGCGTCGGCAAGGTCGTGCTCGAACGTGAGGTGGAACCTCTCGACGCGTTCCTCGGCGCGCTCACCGGCGTGTACGAAGGCTTCGACCTCGACGCCCTCCGCGACGAGTGGGTCTGACCGTGCTCGATGCCGGCGTCGTGATCGCCGGCCTCGACTCCGACGACACCCACCACGCAGCATCTGCCGCGCGCTCAGCGCGGCGCGCGACCGCGCCGACTTGTGCATGGTTCCTGCGTCGGCGTACGCAGAGGTCCTGGTGCGCCCGGCCCAGCGCGGGGTCGCGAACGTGGCTCGTGTCGACGCCGCGTTCGACGCGATGGCGCTCTCGATCGCGACTGCCGATCGAGACATCGCTCGCCGTGCCGCCACGCTCCGGGCCCGGCATTCGAGCCTCCGGCTGCCAGACGCGCTCGTCATCGCGACCGCGGTCGAGCTGGACGCCGACCACCTCCTCACCACCGACAAGCGTTGGAAGTCGCTCCGCGGGCTCGGCTTCCGCGGGCATCTGACCGTGGTCGGATGATCACCCGGCGTCGACCGTGCGATCCGCAGACGCCAGTCAATCACTCGAAAGGGACGAGCGCCGCAGATCGCCGGTTGGGCTCACGCGGTGGCGAAGACCAGCTCCTCGCGATGCGCCGTGCGCAGCGCCCAGCAGATGGTGATGACCACCGCGGCGGCCGTGATGACAAGGGAAGCCGCGGGCTTGATCACGACGAAGAGCGACGTCGGCAGGCTCAGCAACATGCCCAGGGTCGCCCCTGCGTTGACGAACTGGACCATGGCCCACAGCACGGTCAGCCCGACGAACAACCGCACGACCGACGGACGCGAGGCGACCTCGGGCGAGATCGGGCAGAAGTCGTGCGCGATGCGGGCGATGATCGGACGCCCGAACAGCACCGACCCGAAGAACAGGCCTCCGACGGCGATGGTCGTCGCAACTGGCTGCACGAAGTACGCGAACGTGCTGCCGCTCAGTACGCCGACCAGCGTCTTGACCGTCAGTCCCAACGTCGCGAGCAGCAGGATCGCGGGTACGTCCTTGCCGCACAGAACGCGCCGCACGATGTTGGCGAAGCCCCATGCCAGCACCGCGATCATCGCGGTGGTGGCTCCGCGGGCACCGGTCACGATCAGGAAGATGGCCGACGGCACCAGTGACGCCTCGATGATGCCTGGCATGCCGCGCCGCGCCACTGCCGCCAGCACGGTGCGACGCGCCAGTGCCGGCTTCCGCGGCCGAGCCTCATCGTCGGATCCCGAGCTCAGCGACCAACTGGGCGCGACGGCGTGCCGGCTTCTCATCAGGTCGCCGCGCTCGATGCGTCGCGCGTCGAGTTGCTCGCGAGTGGGCCAACGCACTGCCGTCACCCAGCCGAGTCGCTCGAACCAGCGGATCAACCGCGCCGAGGTGTCGAGCTGCCACCGGTCGACACCGTGACGAGCGAGGGCGGGGAACGCGTGATGGGCGTTGTGCCACGCCTCGCCACCGGTGAGCAGCGCGAGCGGTGCGAAGTTGGTGCTCCGATCGCGTGTGCGGAAGGGGCGGGTGCCGAACCGGTGACAGACCGAGTTGATCGCCCAGGTCAGGTGGTGACCGAGCCCGATGCGGAGCACGCCCGCCCACAGGAGGGCCGCCAACGCGCCGCCCAGCGTCCCCGTGAGCGCGTAACCGATGCCGAACGGCAGCGCGAAGGTCGCGATCGTGAGCGGCACGAAGAGCCGGTCGATGACCACCAGGTCATGATCGTTCAGCAGATCGGCGGCGAATTCGTCACGCGGCGTCGAGGGGTTGGCGAGCACCCACGTCGCGTGCGCGTGCACGAACCCTCGCCACCCGCCGGTCGCTTCGCCGTCACGCGAGATCGGGGAGTGCGGATCGCCCGGGCGATCGGTGTAGCGATGGTGTCGGCGGTGATCCGCAACCCAACCGATGAGCGATCCCTGCAGCGACATCGACCCGAGGACGGCCAGCACGATCTTGAGTGGCCGACGTGCCTCGAAGCTCCGGTGGGTGAACAGCCGGTGGTACCCGATCGTCACGCCGTGCGCGATCACGAAGTAGAACGCGGCGAGGAGCGCGATGTTCAGCCACGGCACGGGTGCCCCGATCGCATCGATGGTGACCCAGACGGCCGCGAGCACCGGTCCGACCATGAAGAGCAGCGAGAGGGCCTGGCGGTGGCGCGGCGCCGGCCTGCACCGCCAGCGATCGCGATCGGACGGGGGGGCGGTGGCGCCCGACGAGGGGGGTGGAGCAAGGAGCGTCTGCATGTCGTCCTCTGGCAGGGAGAGTCCGCACTGCCAGGGACCGGAACAGCGCCGCAACCCACAACGGTTGCGTGGTGCCTCGGACCCTATCCCCCGGAGCGACCGCCTCGACAGCATCGCCCTCGGCGACCAGCTCGTCGGTCAGCGACCCGTCCACCACGCCGCGGGCGACGTCGGCCAGGAGCCGGTTGGTGTTGCGGGCAAGCCGCCGGATCCGCACGAACGCCTCGTCGACGTCGACGCCGGTGCGCTCGGCGACGACGCCCTTCGCCTGCTCGATCACGACGCGGGACTGGAGTGCACCCTCGAGCTGCCGGGTCACGAGATCGCGGTCGGCGATCAGGCGGGCTTGCACGATGCCGATGGTGGCGATGTCGGCCATCGCCTGCACGATGCCGAGGTCGGTGTCGTCGAGTGCGCCCTCGGTGGCGGAGAAGAGGTTCAGCGCTGCCGACCGACTCCTGGCGCAGGCGCAGCGGCACTGCGGACACCGCGACGAAGCCACCCTCGCGGGCATGCGGCGCGAAGTGCGGCCAGCGGGCGGCGGCGTCATCGGGCGTCTCGGAGCGCACGGCGGACCCGCTCCGGAACGCGTCGAAGCATGGTCCTTCCTCGAGCTGGAGCTCGAGCAGCTCGACCAGGCGCATCTGCTCGCTCGAGCACGCGGCGTGGTGCAACCGGCCCTCGGCGTCGGCCAGCATGATGCCTGCCGCCGAGACCCCGACCAGCTCGACGCTGCGCTCCGCCAGCGTCTGCATGAACTCGATGACGTCGTAGTCGGCTACGAGCGTGTCGGCCAGCGATACGAGCGTCTCGACCAGGCGTTGTTGGTAGGCCATGACGTCTCCCCTGGAAGGTCTGACCACAGTCTACGAACGCACGCCGGGCGCGGAATCGCCGTCAATCGAAGCGGAGCACGCCGTTGACGACGTCGGTCGCGACGTCGCTGATCCGACGATTGCTCGAGAACGCGTAGGCCCGCAGCAACGCCGACCGCGTCGTCGACGGTCACCGCCGCCTGCACCGAGACCATCCCGGTCGCCTGGTGCACAGCAGCACGGTTGGCCGGCAGGTGCTCGAGCTGCCGCGCCAGGGAGCCGTTGCCGGCCACCGACTGCCAGTCGAGGACGGTGCGACCGGCGACGTGCGCCACCGCCAGGGCGTCGGCGACCTGTTCGTCGCTCAGCGCGCCCGAGCGGAGCTGGTAGAGGTTCAGCGCCCCGATGCAGACCTGGCCGACGAGCATCGGGAAGCCGAATGCGGCCTGCACTCCGGCCGCCAGAGCACCCGCTCGAAACCCCGGCCAGCGCTCGGCGTCTTCTGCCGCGAGGTCGGGGACGAGCACCGGTGCCCGCGTGCGCGAAGGCTTCGACACAGGGGCCTTCACCCAGCGTGTACTGCACCTCCTCGACCACGTCGGTGATCGGATCCGACGAGCAGACGGTGCCGAGCGCACGCCCGTGGAGGATCAACACGACCCCGGCGCCGTCGACACCCGCCACCGCGGCCGAAGAGACGCAGAGCGAGCGCTCAGCATCCGGGCCGGTGGCGGTGAGCGCGTCCGTCACCCGGGCAACGCGCTGCCGGGTCCAACGCGTGCGCAGGCATCGCCGCTCCGTCTCGAGGGTCACGTCCACAGGGGTGCAGGCGGGACGGGGTCTCGATGACGTCCACACGCAAAGTGATGTCTTCGAACCTAGTCGGCGTTGCCCACGTCGACCAGAGTGATCTCACTCACGTCGACGCGGTCGACTGACCGGCGGACGTTGCGAGATCGAAGTACTCGCGCCATGCGACGATGCGCCCGTTCTCGATCTCGAACACGCCACAGATCGGCAGCTCAACCGGTGTGTCGCCGATGGTGTAGAAGTCGGTGCGCTCCTGCATCACGAAGTTCCCGTCGACCACCTGTCGGTGCACTTCGATGCGGAAGTCCGTCGCCACCGCGAAGAACGCGGTCTGGAGCTCACGGATCGCGTCGACACCGACGGTGAGATCCATCGGCATGTTCTGGGCGCGCACGTCGTCGGTGAAGTACGTGAGCATGCCCTCGACGTCACCCGCGGCCCAGGTCGAGATGAAGCGGTCGACGATCTGCTCGGTCTCGGTCATGCCCGTCCTCGGCTTCACGCGTCCGTCCGGTTTGCGCAGATCCCATCGCATCGTACGAGACGAGACGGCACGGCGGATTTGGCGTTATCGTCGGCCCGTGCCCGCCGGAGCCACCGAGTCGCTCGACGACCTCACGCGGCTTGCTCATCGGATCATGGAGCTCGCCAACGTCGCGGACGACGACGAGCTCGTGGCGGGGATCCGCGAGATCTTCGCGCCGGACTACGTCCTGCACTCACGGACGGGCGGCACGGTGGTCGGGATCGACGCTTACATCGAGCGCATCGTCGGCGGCCGTCGCGGGATGCCGGGCATGACCTTCGCCGTCGACGACGTCGTGGCCCAGGGCGACCGCTTCGCGCTGCGGTACCACTGGACCGCGCCTCATGGCGACGGGCAGGTTGGAAGCGAGGCGCTGGAGATCAACCGGGTGGCGGATGGCATGGTGGCCGAGACCTGGAACTACCAGGACATGTTCTCGCTCTTCGTGCAGCTCGGAGTGATCGCCGATCCCTTCGCGCCGCAGGGCTGATCGTGGCGGAGTTGCCGTCGGGGACGGTCACGATCCTGTTCACGGACCTCGTGAGCTCGACGCGACTGTGGGAGCAGTTCCCCGATGCGATGCGCCCGGCGCTGGCGCGTCACGACGAGTTGCTGCGCGCTGCGATCGAGGACGCGGGCGGGTTCGTGGTCAAGACGACCGGAGACGGGTTCCACGCGGTGTTCCCCACCGCGCGCGCCGCGGTCGACGCCGCGGTCGCGCTCCAACTCGCGCTCGCCGCCGAAGCCTTCGCGGAGACCGGTCCGTTGCAGGTGCGCGTCGGCGTGCACACGTGCGAGGCCGAGTACCGCGACGGTGACTACTACGGCAGCGAGGTCAACCGGGCGGCGCGGCTCATGAGCGTGGCCCACGGCGGCCAGATCGTGCTGTCCTTGGCGACGAGCGCGCTGGTGCGCGACGGATCGGTGGAGCTCGCCGATCTCGGTGAGCACCACCTGCGCGACCTCACCACCGCGGAGCGCGTCTTCGAGGTGCGCGGACCGGGGTTGGCGACGGGCCACCCGCCGCTGAGGTCGCTCGACGCGCTGCCGGGCAACCTGCCGCGGCAGATGACGACGTTCGTCGGTCGCGATGCCGAGATCGCGTCGATCGCAGCGTTGCTGCGCGAGACGTCGTTCGTGACCCTGACCGGCGTGGGCGGCGTCGGCAAGACCCGCCTCTCGCTCCAGGTCGCCGCCGAGGTGGTGCCGAACTTCCCCGACGGCGCGTGGTTGTGCGAGTTCGCCCCGCTCTCCGATCCGGGCGCCGTGTGGGAGACGATGGCGACGAGCCTGGGACTGCAGCCGTTCCCGGGGCGCAACCTCGAGGAGACGGTGCTCGAATACCTCTCGTCGAAGCGGCTGCTCATCGTGATCGACAACTGCGAACATCTTCTCGACGCGCTCGCGAGCGTGGTCGAAGCGATCGCGTGGCGGGCACCGCGGGTCTCGGTGCTCGCCACCAGTCGCGAGGGGTTCGGCGTTCCCGGCGAGCGCATGGTGGCGGTGCCGTCGCTGGGCGTACCCGCCGACGACCTCGACCTCGACGAGCTCGTGCAGGCCGACTCGGTACGGCTGTTCACGGAGCGGGCCTCGGCCACGGGCGGCTTCGTGCTCACACCACAGAACGCGAGCTCGGTAGGCGTCGTGTGTCGCCGGCTCGACGGCATCCCGCTCGCGATCGAGCTCGCCGCGGCGCGGGCGCGGTCGATGTCGCCCGACGACCTCGTCGACCGGCTCGACCAGCGCTTCAAGCTCCTCACTCGCGGCAGCCGCGGGGCGCGCGAGCGGCAGCAGACCCTGCGCAGCACCATCGATTGGTCGTACGACCTCCTCGAACCGACCGAACGGCTCGCGCTCGACCGACTCTCGGTGTTCGCCGGCAGCTGCGACCTCGCCGCCGCCGAAGCCGTGCTGGCCGACGACGATCTCGACGAGTTCGACGTCGTCGACCTCCTCGGCCAGCTGGTCGACAAGTCACTCGTCGTCGCGGAGCACCGCGACGGGCGCGTGCGGTACCGGATGCTGGAGACGATCCGTCAGTACGCCGACGAGAAGCTCCAGGAGCGCGGCGACACCGAGGTGATCCGGCGCCGCCACGCCGATCATTACGTCGCGCGCGTCGAGGCCGCGGGTCCGCACCTCACCGGTCGTGAGGAAGCGGTGACGAACGCGGAGATCGTGCGCGAGGTCGACAATCTCCGGGCCACGCTCGACTGGGCGATCGAAACCGGCTCGGCCGATCACGCGCTCCGGCTCGTCGCGCCGCTGACCATCGACACCTCGATCGGCGACCACGCGCTCGAGTGGGCCACCGTTGCGGTCACCATCCCGAACGCCGACGCGCACCCCCTCTACCCCCGGGTCGCAGCGTGGGCGTCATGGGGCGCGGCGCGGGCTTTCGACCTCGAGCGTGCCGAACAGCTGGCCGAAGACGGTGAGCGAGCGGCGGCACGACTCGGAGCGTGCTCGCAGGAGCTGGCGAGAGCGCGGTGTCTGATCGTGTTGGCACGGCAGGACGCCCAACAGCTCCTCATCACGAGCGAAGCCTGGGTCGAGCGCGGCCGTGAGCTCGGGGATCCCGAGCCGACGGCGCGGGCGCTGGTGCTCCTCGCCTCCGCACACCGGACCGCCGGGGATCGTGCGGCCGCCGCGGCGGCCTCGGACGAAGCGATCCGCTTGAGTCGGGAACACGGGTACTTCTCGAACCTCGCGTACGTGCTCATCGAACGGACTACCAGGCTCTCTCCCGAGGGATACGCCGCGAGCCGCGCCGACCTCGAGGAGGCGCTGACACTCGCCAGGCCCGTCGGCGGATTCGTACTGGTGAATGCGCTTGCGGCTCGGGCACGGCTCGCGATCGTCAGAGCCGACTGGCCCGAAGGACTCGAAGCGAGCATGGCAACGATCGACGCGGTGCGCGAATACCGAACACCGCACTCAGCGACACCGCTCATGACTGCCGCGTGTGCGCTCAGCCACCTCCACGCTCCCGAACCGGCCGCCGTGCTGCTCGGAGCCGCCCGGAACGCGACCCCCGATCTCGACGGTCATTCGTTGGACGGCGACCTGGGGTCTGCGACCGAAGGGGAGATCGCTGGTGCCCTGGGCGAGGCGCAGTTCGCCGTGCTCGTCGCCCGAGGCGAAACGCTGGCGTTCGACGAGGCCGCCGCCTACCTCCGCGCTGAAGCCGCGCGCGTGCTCGGCGACGAGACCCGACCATGAGCGAGTTGCCGTCGGGGACGGTCACGTTCCTCTTCACCGACATCGAGGGCTCCACCCGCCTGTGGGAGGAGCATCCCGACGCCATGCGTGACGCGCTGGCCCGTCACGACGAGATCGTCCGCGCTGCAGTCACCGAGCACCACGGCCATGTCGTCAAGACCACGGGCGACGGCTTCCACTGCGCGTTCGCAACCGCGCACGACTGCCTGCGCGCCTCCGCGCTCGCGCAATCGACACTCGAGACGACCTCGTGGCCCGACGGCGTGCGCGTTCGCGTGCGGATGGGCGTGCACACGGGTGAAGCGCAGGAGCGGGACGGCGACTACTACGGACCCGCGTCCAACCGGGCGGCGCGGTTGATGGGTCTGGCGCACGGAGGCCAGATCGTCGTGTCGGGGGCGAGTCACGGCATCCTCGCCGACTCGCTGGACGACGAGTGCGAGCTCGTCGCGTTGGGTGAGCATCGAGTGCGCGGCGTACCCCAGCCGATCGCGGTGTACCAGCTCGCTGGTCCCGGGCTCGCCCATCACTTCCCGCCGCTCGTCACCGCGGCCGCGTTCGTCGGGAACCTCCCCGTCGCGGTGAGCTCGTTCGTCGGGCGAGACGACGAAGTGGCCGACGTCGTCGATCTGCTCGGCTCCTCCCGCATGGTCACGCTCACCGGCGTCGGGGGTGTCGGCAAGACCCGCATGGCACTCGAGGTCGCAGCACAGGCCGCACCGTCGTTCCGGGACGGCGCATGGGTCGTGGAGCTCGCGCGAGTGCGCGATCCCGATGCAGTGGCGACGGTGATCTCGGCGACACTGCGCGCCCCCAACCGTCCCGACCTCGATCCGATCGACGCGCTCACGGAGTTCCTCGCCACGAAGCAGATCCTCGTGGTGCTGGACAACTGCGAGCACCTGCTCGACGGGGTCGCGCGCGGTCGTGCGCGCTGCTGCTGCCCCAGGGTGAGCGTCTCCGCATCCTGGCGACGAGCCGTGAGGGCCTGGCGATCCGCGGCGAACGGATCGTCGCAGTGCCGTCGCTCGAACCAGGGGCAGCGAGTGAACTGTTCGTGGAACGCGCCCGCGACGCCAAAGGCGACTTCGACCCTACGCCGTCCGACCAAGATGCGATCGCCGAGCTGCTGCGCGCGACTCGACGGCATCCCGCTCGCGATCGAGCTCGCGGCGGCGCGGATCACCGCGTTGTCACCCACGCAGATCGCGGCTCGACTCGACCAACGGTTCCGCCTGCTCGCCGGCGGTGAACGGGGCGCGGTCGAGCGTCACGCGACCCTGCGGGCCGCGATCGACTGGTCCTACGACATGCTCTCGACCGCGGAGCAGACGGCGCTCGGACGCCTCTCGGTCTTCGCGGGTACGTGCACCCTCGACGCCGCCGAGGCCGTGTGCAGCGGCGGCGATGTCGACGCCGACGACGTGCTCGATCTCGTGTCGAGCCTGGTCGCGAAGTCGCTCGTCGTGTCGTACACCGACGGCCCCGAGCCGCGCTACGGACTGCTCGAGACGATCCGCCAGTACGCCGAGCAGCGCATGGACCCTGCCGACGTCATCGACACGCGCGATCGCCACGCCGCGTACTTCTCCGCATTCCTGGAGCGCGCCGCGCTCGCCCTCCAGAGCTCCGAACAACTGGAATGGATCCGCCGCGTCGAGCGCGAGACGGAGAACGTGCGAGTCGCTTTCGCTTGGACGCTCCAGCGTGAGCGATCGGACGATGTCGTCACCATTGTGTGTGCAGCGTCGTCGAACCCACTGAGCATCCTCTCGGCCGTCGGGACGGTCTTCGACAAAGCCGAGGAGGCGTTGACGGTGGTGCGCTCGTCCAACTCCGATCGGCTGTCACTCATGGCTGCGGTGGCCGGTTGGGCGGCGTGCAACTGCGGCGACTTCGATCGTGCCGAAGGCCACCTCGCCGAGGCCGAGCAGCTTTGCAGCGATCCCGACGACGTCGCGACGCTCCACGTCGTGCAGACCCGCATGCTCATGGCGACTGTTGCCCGCGACATCGAGGCCGCGAGTGCAGCAGAACAGCAAATGGTCGACTGGGCCCGTCGGAACTCCGCTCCCTACGACCTGAGTGCTCACCTCACGGGACTCTCGGCGCAACAAGCGACCCTTGGTCAGCGCGAACAGGCCGTCACCAGCGCGCGGGAAGCGCTCGACGTCGCGCGCGCAACGACAACGTCATCGCGCTTCCAGGCGCGCTCGCCGCGCTCGCGCTCGCAGTGCTCGACGACGATCCGGAGGCCGCGCGGCAGCATCTCGTCGAGGCCGAGGCGCTGTGGGAGCAGTATCCCGACCTGCCGCCGAGCGACATCGGCCACATGCTCGGGGCCCTCGTCGCCGCCAACCTCGCCGACGAGCTCCTCACGCTGCACCTCTGTGATCGTGCGTTCCGTCATTCGATTGCCGTCCGCTTGACCCAGGCGGTGTTGACCGAGGCTCTGGCGGGTGCGATCGCGGCTCGGTTGCCCGAAGCGAGTTGCACGCTGTACGGCGTCGTCGACGTGCTGAACCCGCAACTGGCCAAGTTCGGCGCCATGGCGGTCACCCGAGCGCGTGCCACCGAGATCATCGACGCGCGGCTCGACGCGGCTCAGGTGGCCGCGCTCCGCGCTCGGGGCGCGGCCATGACGCCGCTCCAGGCCGTCGACTACGCCCGCGCCTGCATCGACGAAGGCCTCGCTGCGTTCGACTGACGCCGCATCTCTCAGAGGACCGCGCCGGACTCCTTGAGCTCCACGATGCGGTCCCACGAGCACCCGAGCTCGAGCAGCACCTCTTCGGTGTGCTGGCCGTGGTCGGGCGCGGGCGTGAGCGTCGGCAGGGCGTCGTCGAACTGGGCCGGGCTGGCCACCAGCGGGTACTCGATCGCGCCCTCCACGGTCGGCACGAAGTGGTTGGCGACGACCTGTGGATCGACGGCCGCTTCGGCCGCGGTCTGGACGACGGTCCACGGCGTCGACAGCCCTCGCAGCACCGGCAGCCAATCGGCGAGGTCACGCGAGGCGAACAGCTCGTCGAGCAGCGCGATCAACTCGGCCCGGTGGCGGAGCCGCTCGGCGCCGGTGACGAAGCGCTCGTCGGTGAGGAGATCAGGACGGTCGACGACCTCGCAGAAGTTCTCGAAGTGGTGCTCGGTCTGGATGCCGGCGAGGTACACGAGGCGGTCGTCACGCGTGCGCGTACGCGGCGACGAGCGGGTTCGGCAGGTCGGCGTGGCGCATGCGCGGGATGGTGTCGACGTCGTACAGGAGGCTCGCGAGCACCGCTGGCGCACCGACCCACATCGCGGCGGAAAGGAGCGACACATCGACCACCGCACCGCGGCCGGTGCGCTCCCGGCGGTACAACGCGGCGGCGATCGCACCAGCGAGCGATGCACCCGCGGTGAGATCACCCATCGCCGGTCCGGGTTGCGGCACGAACTCGTCGGCGACCTGGCTCGCGCTCGTGGCCGAGGCCGGCGCGCGCCCAGAAGTCGGTGTGGTCGTAGCCACCGGCGTCGCGTTCCGGACCGAGGGCACCGTGCGCGGTTGCGCGTGCGTAGACGAGCCGCGGGTTGATCGCGTGGAGATCGTCGGGGTCGACACCGAACCGCTCGCGCGCGCCGGGGAGCAGGTTGGTGAGGAACACATCGGCGTCCCGCACGAGGTCGTGCAACACGGCGCGGCCGTCCGGGTTCGAGACGTCGATGCCGATGCAGCGCTTGCCCCGGTTGAGCTGCTCCCACATGAAGGCGACGCCGACATCCTTCTCGGGCAGCCCGGCGATCGGCGTGCCCATCATCGGGTCGGCTTGCTTCGGCGGGACCACCTTGAGCACGTCGGCCCCCCAGTCGGCGAGCACCGCCGCCGCCGACGGCGCGAACGCGTACAACGAGAGCTCGACGACGCGCACACCGTCGAGCAGGTCGTAGCTCATACGTGCAGCAGCTTCCGGAGGTTGGTCTCGGCGATCTTGCGCGGCGTCCTCGTCGGGCACGTCGGCGAGCGCCTTCTCGAGGTACTCGTGGTTGTGGGGCCACAGGCCGTCGCCGTGCGGGTAGTCGCCTTCGAAGACGAGGTTGTCGACGGGCACGTCGCCGAGCGAGCGGAGCGCGAAGTGCTCGTCGACGAGGCACACGTACATGTGGTCGCGGAACAACTGGCTCGGGGGGATCTCGCCGCCCTTCGACGTCTGGCCGATGGAGGGGTTCGGCTGGATGCGCGGATCGTGGAACGCCTTGTCCGCACGCTCGAGCACGTACGGGATCCAGCCCGCGCCACCCTCCGAGAGGATCACCTTGATGTTCGGGTGCCGCTCGAGGATCCCGCTCATCAACCAGTCGATGCAGGCCATCATCGAGTTGAGCCCGTTGCACGACACGAGCACGGTCGGCGGCGCGTCCGGCGACGTCGTGACCAGTCGCGACGACGACCCGATGTGCATGCACACCGGCAGCTCGAGCTCGTCGACCACCGACCACAGCGGTTCCCAGTGATCGGTGTGGACCGACGGGAGGCCGAGCACGGTCGGGTTCTCCGAGAACGCGATCGCCTTCGCGCCCTTCGCCGCCACCCGCCGCAGCTCGTCGATCGCGAGATCGATGTCGTACAGCGGAAGGATGGCCGCGCCGTAGAGCCGCGCCGGATTCGTCGCGCACCACTCGTCGAGCAGGTAGTCGTTGTAGACCTTCAGGCACTCGAGGCCGAGCTCGCGGTCGTCGACATCGAGGAAGAAGCGGTGCCCGGCGAACCGCGAGTAGTTGGGGAAGCACAGCTGACCCCACACGCCGTCGACGTCCATGTCGGCGAGGCGCGCCACCGGGTCGTAGCAACCGGGCCGGATCTCGTCGAAGCGCGCCGGTCCCCGGGCGCGGGCGGATACCCCTGCTCGGGGAACCCGGGGAGCGGCCGGCACGAACCCATCGGGATGTACGTGAGCTCACCCTCGTAGCTCCACGCCTGCCGTCCGTCGACCTCGACGATGCGGGGGCAGGTGTCGCGGTACTTGGCCGCGACGCGGTCCACCCAGAGGTGCGGGCGGCTCGATCATGTGGTCGTCGGCCGACATCAGCTTCACGTCGCTGGGCAGCATCGGGGGCCTCCGGAGGAGTTAGTCGGTTGACTAAAACGGTACTACGATCGGCGGATGGCCGCTCGCCCCCGGGGACGTGACGAGGTGAGCGCCGCGCTCCTGCAGTCGGCCCGCCGCCTGATCGCCGACCGGGGACCCGGGGTCTCCCTGCGGGAGATCGCCGACGACGCGGGCGTCAACTTCGGGCTGCTGTACCACTACTTCGGGGCCAAGGCGCAGCTCGTCGACGTCGTGTACACCGCCGCAGCGGAGGCCAACACCGAACGCCTGTCCGACGCGGAGCACCTCGAGGACGCGGTGCAACGGCTCATGGTCAGCGGCGACGGCACGACCGCCCGCCTCCTGGGGTGGGCCGTGCTCGAGGGCCGCGGCGCCGATCCCGTGTTCCGCGACTCCCCCACGCTCGAGCTCCTGGCCACGCTCGCCCGGAAGGACGCCGCGAGCGCCGGCACGCGTCTGGACGACGACGAGGCGCAGGTGTTCGCGGCGTTCACCATGGCGCTCGCGATCGGCTGGCGACTGTTCGGCGAGACCGCGCTGCTCGCGGCCGGACTCGATGCCGACCCCGAGCGATGGACGCCCACGATCCTGGAGTACGTGCACCACCTCGCCGACACCGTCGTCGGCACGGAACGAGGAGACACCGATGCCGACTGAGTCGGCCGCGGACGAAGGGAACGACGACGTGGCGTACGCGGACATCGGCGAGGTGCAGCTGTTCTTCACCGACGAGGGCGAGGGCGACCCTCCGATCCTCATGGTGCACGGGTTCTCGTGCGACGGGCACGACTGGATGTGGCAGATCCCGTACTTCGCGGAGCGCCATCGTGTGATCGTCGTCGACCTCCGCGGTCACGGCCGGTCCTCGGTACCCGCCGACGGCTACGAACCGAAGCAGTTCGCCGCCGACATCGCCGGACTGCTCGAGCAGCTCGACGTCGGTCCGGTGATCGCGATGGGCCACTCGCTCGGTGGTGCCATCGTGAGTGCGCTGGCGATCGAGCACCCGGAGCTGGTGTCGGCGGTGGTGAGCGTCGACCCCGGGTATCTGCTGCCCGACGAGGTCCGACCCATCGTGGAGGGCATGGCCTCGGCCCTCGCCACCACCGATCCGATCGCCGCCGCGCAGCAGTTCCTCTCGGCCAGCTACTCGACCGCGACGCCACCCGCGCTCAAGTCCTTCCACATGCGCCGCATCGCCGGCGTTCCCGGCCCGGTCCTCGTGGCGACGCTCGGTGGGCTCTTCGTCGGGCCCGACTCACTCGGCTACCGAGACACCTCGGTTCCCTACCTCCGCCGTCGCGCCTGTCCGGTTCTCGCCTTCTACACCGACCCCGAGCGCGCCGCCTTCGAGGCCACGCTGTTCGAGGATCCGCGATCGCGGTCGATCGCCTGGGCCGGATCAGGGCACTGGCTGCACCAGGAGCGACCGGTCGAGTTCAACACGCTCTGGTCGACGGCTGGCTCGCGTCGCTCTGAAGACCTCGGCTTGACGCATGCCGATATAGGAATATGATTGCGGCATGGCACGGGCTGCGACGACGTCGGACGTCTTCAACGCGATCGCCGAGCCGCAGCGCCGGGAGATCCTGGTGCTGCTGCGGGCGGGCGAGCGGCCGGTGACCGAGTTGGCGCATGAGCTGGGAATGACCCAGCCGGGGGCGTCCAAGCACCTGCGGGTGCTCCGGGAGGTCGGGCTGGTGCGGGACCGCAAGGCAGGCAAGCAGCGCCTCTACGGCCTCGACGCCCGCGGGCTGCGACCAATCCACGAGTGGAGCGGCGGGTTCGAGCGGTTCTGGAACGAGAGCTTCGACCGGCTGGACGCGTACGTCCAGGACCTCGAGCAGGCACGGCAGGAGGACTGACCGATGGCAGCGACGGCCGACCGCGAGATCGTGATGTCCCGCGTCATCAGCGCTCCACAAGAGCTGGCGTTCGAGGCGTTCACCGAGGTGCGGCACCTGTCGCAGTGGTGGGGACCGGAGGGGTTCACCACCACGACGCGGGCGTTCGAGTTCCGCGTCGGTGGGGAGTGGGACTTCGTGATGCACGCACCGGACGGGACGGACTATCAGGAGTGGATCTCCTACACCGAGATCGCTCCGCCGGAGCGAATCGCGCTGCTCCACGGTGAGTCCCGCGGCGACCCGAACGCCTTCGAGACGGTCATCACGTTCGCGCCCGACGGCGCGGCGACCCGGATCGAGATGCGGACGGTGTTCCCCACCAAGGAGCTGCGCGACGAGGCGGTCGAGAAGTACCACGCGATCGAGGGCGGCCAGCAGACCCTCAGCAACCTGGCTGCCTACCTCATCGCCATCGTTCAGCAGGGAAGCGTTCGGAAGGGAGTGGAGGACTGATGGCCGGCAAGGTGTTCTTCAGCGTGTCCATGTCGCTGGACGGGTTCATCGCCCCCGACTCCCCCGACGAGTTGATGGGACAGCAGTGGATGGAGCTGCAGCAGTGGGTCTTCCCGCTGCGGTTCACCCGGGAGAACCTGCACCTCGGCGAGGGCGGCGAGGAAGGACGCGACAACGACATCGCACGCGAGACGTTCGAACGCACCGGCGCGAGCGTGATGGGCAAGCGCATGTTCGACGCCGGCGAGCACGCGTGGCCGGAGGCCGCGCCGTTCCACACGCCGGTCTTCATCGTGACGCACGAGCAGCGTGACCCCTGGGAGCGGGCGGGCGGGACCACCTTCCACTTCGTCAACGACGGCATCGAGCCCGCGCTCGACCAGGCCCGCGAGGCCGCCGGCGATCGCGACGTCCGCATCGCGGGCGGCGGCGCGACGATCCTGGAGTACGTGAACGCGGGCCTGATCGACGAGTTCTCGATCGCGTTGTCACCCGTGTTGTTCGGCTCCGGCATCCGCCTGTTCGAGGGCGTGGACGCGGGCCGCGTGGCCCTGGAGCCGGTCCGCGCGGAGCCCTCCCCCAGGGTGACGCACCTGACCTACGCCCTACAGAATCCTGAATCAGCTCCGCGGCGTCGACGTCGTCACACTCGGAACTGAGCTTCCTGGTCCGCATCACGTCTTCGGGAAGAGGACCCCGTCGTAGGGTCGCGCACCGTGGAGACGGCAGCCGTCGTGGTGGGGATCGTTGCGTGCGTGGTCGTCGTAGCACGCCCCGCGTTGCGCTCGTCGCTCGCATGGCGAGCCACGGTGACGCCGCTGGCTTCGATCATCGGAAGCGGCTTCCTGGTGCTCGCCCCACTGCTGGCCAGCACGGTCGCAGAGTGGGCACCCGTCGCGATGTTGGCCATCGCGCTGGCCGCGTACGCCATCGGTTCATCGCTCCGCTTCAACATCGTTCACGTCGAAAACGAGCTCGCCGCGTCCCGAGCCGTTTCAGCCAGTCGTGGACATCGAGCGTCTCTCTCGTGTCGCACTCGGTCTCGCCTACACGATCTCCGTCGCGTTCTACCTGCGGCTCCTCGCGTCGTTCGTCCTCGACGCGGTCGGCGCTGACACCGACCTCAACGGCCGGCTCGTCACGACGGCGATTCTCGTCTCGATCGGCGTTCTGGGCCTCGTGCGCGGTCTGCACGGCATCGAAGCCGTCGAGATTCCCGCCGTCGACTTCAAGCTCGTCGTCATCGCCGGGCTGCTGGCCGGCATGTTCGCCTACGACGCGCTCCACGGCTCCGCGACGACGGCCGCCTACGGGCATCATCCCGTCGACCTCGGCGGCATGACCGTCGCCCGGCGCCTCGCGGGCATGCTGCTCGTCGTCCAGGGCTTCGAGACCTCGCGCTACCTCGGCCACTACTACGACCGCCGAGCTACGGGCACGAACCATGCGATCGGCTCAACTCATCAGCGGCGGCATCTACGTCGTCTTCGCGGCGTTGGTCGTCCCTTTCTTCGGGCATCTCGGGTCAGGCCCACGAGAAACCGCGATCCTCGAAGCGGCCCGCATCGTGTCGCCCGTTCTCGTGCCGCTGCTCGTCCTCGCCGCGATCGCCAGCCAACTCTCTGCTGCCGCCGCCGACACCGCCGGCGGCAGCGAGATGCTGACCGATCGTCCCCGCCACCGAGGAGGCAACATCGGCTACCCGGCAGTCGCGTTGGGCGCCGCGCTCGTCGCGTGGTTCGCCGACATCTTCTCCATCATCAGCTTCGCGTCCCGCGCGTTTGCCATCTACTACCTCCTCCAAGCCCTCCTCACCGCGATCGTGGCGTGGCGCACGCGGACACCTCGCCACCTCCTCATCACCGTTGCCAGCTCCCTGCTGGCTGCCGGCCTGCTCTTCGTCGCGATCGCCGCGATTGCCAGGCGAATGACGCCCCACGGCTCAGGGACTGAGCGGTTTCGCCAGACCCGACATCCCGACACGTCGCCGGCCGGGCCATCGCGAACAATCGGGTGAGCAGCCCCGCCCGCGACCATCGGACGCACTCAGGCTGACCCACACACAGGTTCGGCGGTTCTGGCGCGCGTCCGGATCACATCGGGTTGGCGCTGCCCCCACTGTCACGGGGGTCGCCAACCTCTCCCCGTAGCCAGGCGTCGACCGCCTCCTGGTAGTTGTTGTCGTACTTGCGGAGTAGGGCTTGGAACTGTTCCGACTCGACGTAGGCGTCGTGCCACGTGCGCGGAACGGCGTGCCCTTGGTGATCCTCAGTCATGAGACAAACCCTACGCCCGCGTTCTGGATCTTCGTGAGCGGTACTTCACCGAAGCGCGGCAGGACGTGCGTGTTGAGGTAGCGCTCGTCGCGCCCATCGGGGTCGTGGTCGCGGACGAGAGACGCGTGCTTCCCGCCCCTCTGACGAGCGAACCACACGCCAGATGTTCTCCGACCTGCGGCTTCCCGAGTGGGCGATACGGGACTCGAACCCATGACCTCTGCCGTGTGAAGGCAGCGCTCTAACCAACTGAGCCAATCGCCCGGAGCAAGCGAGGATAGCGAACGTCTTCCCGGGTAGCCTCCCCGACGGCAAGGGAGCGACGGTGGGCGACGAGCACGACCAGCTGGACGCAGAGGGCCTGGGGATGCCCCTGGTCGAAGCGATGGAGACGCAGCGCGCGGTGCGCCGGCTCCTCCCCGACCCCGTCGACGACGACACGCTGGTCCGCGTCCTCGAGCTCGCCACCAAGGCACCGACCGGCAGCAACCTGCAGGGCTGGGAGTTCGTGGTCGTGCGCGACCCCGACGTGAAGCACCAGCTCGCCCGGCTCAACCGCCAGGCGTGGTCGATCTACCGCCGGGTCGGCAAGCGGCGGGCCAAGGGCCACCGGCCCACCCTCAAGATCATCGAGGCGGTCCAGTGGCAGGCCGACCACTTCGAGGAGGTCCCGGTCGTCGTCGTGGCGTGCCTGCACGGGCGCTCCCCCGTGTTCGGCCCGCCCGTGCTGGCGTCGAGCTGGTACGGCTCGGCCTATCCCGCGGTGCAGAACCTGCTGCTCGCGGCCCGCGCCGTCGGCCTGGGCGCCACCCTCACCACGCTGCCGCTCTGGTCCACCACGCTCGCCCGCCGCACCCTCGGTCTCCCCTCGAACGTCACCCCGGTGGCCGTCGTCCCCATGGGTTGGCCGAAGGGCAGGTACGGCCCGACGACCCGCAAACCGGTCGGAGAGGTGGTCCATCTGGACCGTTACGGGAATCGGCCGTTCCGGTAAGATGTTGCTCCCAGAACTGCAGCCGCCGGGGGCTCCGGTTGCGGCAGCACACGGTCCCAAGTTCGCTGTCTTGCAAGGCAGGTGACGACGTGCCGAGAAAAGGACGAGCTCGCCGGTTCCGCGAAGCGCGGGAACTGAAGCAGGGCTTCGACGACGGGTTGTTCAGCGAGGGCTCGGGCACGCTCGCCGACGTCGACCTCGACGCTGACGCGGAGGACGACGACGAGTTCGACGACGAGGACGACTGGGACGACGACGACCCCCTCAACGACGACCCGCTGAAGGAAGACGAACGCCGCGCCATCTGATCTGACACACCGTCAGATCGCGCTGAGCGCTACGAGAGCCGCGGGTCGCCGCGGTCGGGATCGATGTCGAAGCGGGCGATGGCCTCCTGCACCACCTCGGCCTTGATCGCCTCCGTTTGCGCCAGACCCTGCAGCACCGCGATCACGGTCGACGGCGCGTCGACCTCGAAGTGGCGCCGCAGCGCGACACGCGTGTCGGAGAAGCCGTAGCCGTCGGTGCCGAGCGTCGAGAACTGCCCGGGTACGAAGCGAGCGACCTGGTCGGGCACCGCCTTCATGAAGTCGCTCACCGCGATCACCGGGCCCTCGCTGTCGGCGAGCTGCTGGGTGACATACGGCGTGCGGGCGGGCTCGGTGGGGTGCAGGCGGTTCCAGCGCTCGGTGCTGAGCGCTTCCTCGCGCAGCATCTTGTAGCTCGTCGCGCTCCACACGTCGGCCGCGACGCCGTACTCGTCGGCGAGCACCTGCTGCGCGTCGAGCGCGGCGAGCATCGCGGTGCCACTGGCGAGGATCTGCGCCGGCTTCGTGCCGCTCTCACCCGCGACCTGTGAGCGCTGGTAGCGGTACAACCCGCGCACGATGCCTTCCTCGACACCCTCGGGCATCGCCGGCATCGGGTAGTTCTCGTTGTAGAGGGTGATGTAGTAGAAGCAGTCCTCGGGCTCGGGCCCGTACATGCGCTCGATCCCGTCGCGCACGATGACGGCCATCTCGTACGCGAACGCGGGGTCGTACGCCGCGCAGTTCGGGTATGCCGACGCGTACAGGAGGCTCTGGCCGTCGCAGTGCTGCAGGCCCTCGCCGGCGAGCGTCGTGCGCCCGGCGGTGGCGCCGAGCAGGAAGCCGCGACCGCGCTGATCGCCGAAGCTCCAGATGAGGTCGCCGACGCGCTGGAACCCGAACATCGAATAGAAGATGAAGAAGGGGATCATCGGCTGGTTCCACGTCGCGTACGACGTGCCCGCGGCGGTGAGCGTGGCCATCGATCCGGCCTCGGTGATGCCCTCCTCGAGGATGCGCCCGTTGCTCGCCTCGCGGTACGACAGCAGCAGCTCGGCGTCGACGGGTTCGTAGCGCTGACCGAAGGGTGCGTAGATCTTGTACTCGCGGAACAGCGCGTCGAGACCGAACGTGCGCGCTTCGTCGGGGATGATCGGGACGACTCGCGCGCCGATGTCGGGATCGCGGAGCAGGTTGCGGAGCAGCCGCGCGAACGCGGTGGTGGTGCTCGCCTGCACCTTCTCGCCCGTGCCCGCGAGCACGTCGGTGAACGGTCCGCCCGCCTCCGCGCCAGCGGTCGGACTGGTCTCGCGCGCCGGTACCGAGAACATCTTCTGGTGCACGACGCGCTCGGGGACGGAACCGCCGAGCGCGCGCCGCCTCGCCATCATGTACTCGAACTCGGGCGAGTCGGTGCCGGGGTGCCAGAACGGCGGATCGCCGTCGTCGACCTCGGAGTCAGGGATCGGGATCTGCAGCCGGTCGCGGAACGCGCGCAGCTCCTTGGGCGTGAGCTTCTTGATCTGGTGCGTCGCGTTGCGCGACTCGATGCCGGCACCGAGCGTCCACCCCTTGACCGTCTTGGCCAGGATCACGGTGGGGCTGCCCTCGTGTTCGACGGCCATCTTGTAGGCGGCGAACAGCTTGCGGTAGTCGTGACCGCCGCGGGGCAACATGCGCAGGTCGTCGTCGGTGAGGTGCTCGACCATGCGCTGCAGGCGCGGGTCGGGACCGAAGAAGTGCTCGCGGATGTACGCGCCGCTCTCGACCGCGTACTTCTGGAACTGCCCGTCGACCGTGCTGTTCATCTGGTTGACGAGCACGCCGTCGACGTCGCGCGCGAGGAGCTCGTCCCACCCGTGACCCCAGATCACCTTGATGACGTTCCAACCCGCGCCGCGGAAGATCGCCTCGAGCTCCTGGATGATCTTGCCGTTCCCGCGCACCGGACCGTCGAGGCGCTGGAGGTTGCAGTTGACCACGAAGATCAGGTTGTCGAGCTGCTCGCGCGCCGCGATCGACAGCCCGGCCATCGCTTCGGGCTCGTCCATCTCGCCGTCGCCGACGAACGCCCACACCTTCGACTTGCTGGTGTCGACCATCTCGCGAGCCATGAGGTAGCGGTTGAAGCGCGCCTGCGCGACCGCGTTGAGCGGGCCGAGGCCCATCGACACGGTGGGGAACTCCCAGAACGTCGGCATGCGCCGCGGGTGCGGGTACGACGGCAGGCCGCCGCCGTCGACCTCGCGGCGGAACCGGTCGAGGTGCTCCTCGTTCAGCCGGCCCTCGAGGAACGCGCGGGCGTAGACACCCGGTGCGGCGTGGCCCTGGAAGTACACCTGGTCGCCGGCGCCGCCGTCGCCCTTGCCGCGGAAGAAGTGGTTGAAGCCGACGTCGTAGAGCGCGGCCGCCGACGCGAACGTGGAGAGGTGACCGCCGAGTCCGTCGAAGCGATGGTTCGCGCGGTCGACCATGGCCATCGCGTTCCAGCGGATGTACGCGCGGATGCGACGTTCGAGCACTTCGTCGCCCGGGAACCACGGCTCCTGCTCGGGCGGAATGGTGTTGATGTAGTCGGAGGTGACCATCGCGGGGACGCCGACGCCCTGCTCGCGCGCGCGCTCCATGAGGCGCGCGAGCAGGTAGCGCGCACGCGAGCGACCACCGATGTCGATGACGGCGTCGAGGGAATCGAGCCACTCCCCCGTCTCCTGCGGATCGATGTCGGGGAGTGAATGCACGAACCCGTCGATGAACACGTCACCAGGCTATGACCGCCCACGGTTACCGAGCAGTTACCTGGCCGGGAAACTTGACCATGGCAGCAAGGTTGCGTCAGTTGACGTCGTTCTACGACGCCAGGTGACGCAACCTCGGTGGGTCAGCGGTCGTCGAGGAGCTTGGCCACGGTGGCGGCGATGCCCGGGCCGTCGAGGCCGAGGTTGGCGAGCAGCGCGGCGGGCTTGCCGTGCGGGATGTACGCCGACGGCGTGCCCAGCGCGACGGTCGGCGGCGCCGGCGTGCCGGTGTCGAGCGCGCCGAGCGCAGCTGCGAGCAATGCGCCCACGCCCCCTTCGGCGATGCCGTCCTCGGCCGTGACCACCAACGGATGACGGCGCGCGTCGGCGAGCATCTTGGGATCGGCGGGGATCGTGCGGATGTCCCAGACGGTGGCGTGCACGTCGCGCGCGTCGAGCAGCTCGGCCGCCTCCTCGGCGGCTTCCACCATCTTCCCGAGTGCGAGGATGCAGACGTCGTCGCCGACGCGGACGCGCCGCGCGTTCCGACCGGTGCCGACCGCACCCGGCATCACGTGGCGCGCCACCGTCTTGGGCCAGCGCAGCGCGACCGGGCCCGACGTGATGCGCAGCGCCTCCTCGAGCATCACCGCCATCTCCTCGTACGACGACGGCGCGAACAGGGTGAGGCCGGGGACCTTGGTGAGGAGCGCGAGGTCGTAGAGACCGTGGTGGCTGGGGCCGTCGTCGCCCGTGATGCCGGCGCGGTCGACGCAGAACACGACCGGGACGCCGTGGAGACCGACGTCGTAGACGATCTGGTCCCACGCCCGGCTGAGGAAGGTGGAGTAGATGGCGACCACCGGACGGAGGCCGCGCATGGCCATGCCGGCGGCGGCCGTGACCGCGTGCTGCTCGGCGATGCCGACGTCGAAGCAACGGTCGGGGAAGCGCTCGGCGAACGGCAACAGGCCGGTGGAGCCGGGCATCCCCGCGGTGATGGCGACGATCTCGGGCCGTTCCTCGGCCAGCGCGATCAGCGCGTCGCGGAACGCGGCGGTGTACGACGATCCGTTCGCCCCGACCGGCACGCCGGTCTCGGGGTCGAACGCGCCGATGTCGTGCAGCCGCTTCTCGTCGTCGGTCTCCGCGGGCAGGTAGCCCTCGCCCTTGTGCGTGAGCACGTGCACGACGACGGGCCGCTCCCGGGCGGCGGCGTCGCGCAGGACCGGCTCGAGCGCGGCGATGTCGTGGCCGTCGACCGGGCCCACGTAGTCGAGCCCGAGCGACGTGAAGAACGCGGCTGGCTCGCCGGTGTCGCCGCTCGCGTGCCCGGCGATGGTGAGGCGCGACACGGTGGGCGCGTAGCAGCGGCCGTTGTCGTTGAGAACGATCACCGCGCGACGACCCGTGGCGCCGAAGTTGTTGAGCGCCTCGTACGCGAGGCCGCCCGTGAGCGCGCCGTCGCCGATGACCGCGACGACCGCGTTGTCGTCACCCCCATTCGATCGGGTCGCGTCGCGGGCGACCGCGAGGCCGTACGCGTAGCTCACCGCAGTGGACGCGTGGCTGTTCTCGACCAGGTCGTGCTCGGACTCGGCTCGCGACGGATAGCCCGGACATGCCGCCGCCCTGGCGCAGCCGGCTGAACCCGTCGAGCCGACCGGTGACCAGCTTGTGCACGTACGACTGGTGGCCGGTGTCCCAGACGATGGCGTCGCGCGGCGAGTCGAACACCCGGTGCAGTGCCAACGTCAGCTCGACCGCACCCAGGTTCGAGCCCAGGTGGCCACCGCTCACCGACACCGCCTCGATCAGGACCTCGCGGATCTCAGCGGCGAGCGCGGCCAGCTCGGCGGCGTCGAGCGAGCGCAGCGCCTCGGGTCCGTCGATCGCTTCGAGCAAGGAATCCGCCAATTCCGTTCGCCAGTTCGGTGGGGTCGGCCTCTCAGCGGCCGATCGTACCGTGGTCGTGACAGATGGGCCCTTCCGTGGAACGGCTTGCAGCCTGGGCACAATAGATGTATGCTTACATTCATTCATGACTGACACGACCGCCTCCGCCGCGCTGGACGAGATCTCCGCGTTCATCACGTACGTGTCCCGCCTCGCCACCAGCGACGCGGTCCGCCGGCGGGTCGCCGGCGCGGCCGAGCGCCTCGTGACCCCCGCGGAGTCTGCCGCCCTCCGGGCCGTCGCCGACGCCGGGCCGGTCACCTTCAAGGGCCTCGCCGAGCACCTCGAGCTCGACCAGACCACCATCAGCCGCACCGCCAACCGGCTCCTCGAAGACGGATTGGTCGCGCGCGAGACCGACGCCGACGACCGGCGCAAGGCCTGGCTCACCATCACCACCGAAGGCGACGAGATGCTGCACCGTCTCCAGCACGTCGCCACGCAGTGGTACGAGGTCGCGATCTCGGAGTGGACGCCCGAGGAGCAGCAGGCGCTCGGCGCCGCGCTCGCCCGGTTCCGCCACGATCTGCAACGCCTCGAGTTCGACGGTGCCGGACGCGCCGTCGCCCTTCGCCGAACCAGCCCGACGACCAGGAGGTGTGCGCGTGAGCGCACAGGACCACTACACCATCATCTCGGCCGACACGCACGCCGGCGCCAACCACCAGACCTACCGCGAGTACCTCGACCCGCAGTACCTCGACGACTTCGACACGTGGCGCGGCAAGTACAAGAACCCCTGGAAGGACCTGCGCGACACCGACCTGCGCGTCCGCAACTGGGACGACGACCGTCGCGACCGCGACCAGCTCGCCGACGGCGTCGTCGGTGAGGTGATCTTCCCGAACACGGTGCCGCCCTTCTACCCCGGCTTCGTCCTCTTCGCGGGTCCTCCGGAGCCCGAGGAGTACGCGCACCGTCGCGCCGGCATCCACGCCCACAACCGCTGGATGGTCGACTTCTGCGGCCGCAAGCCCGCGCAGCGCGCCGGCATCGGCCAGTTCTTCCTCAACGACGTCGACGACGCCATCGAGGACGTGAAGTGGATCAAGGAGCACGGTCTGCGCGGCGGCGTGCTGCTGCCGAACGTCCCGCCGGACGTGAAGTACGTGAAGCCGCTCTACGACCCGTGCTACGACCCGCTGTGGGCGACGATCGAGGACCTCGAGATCCCGCTCAACCTGCACTCGGGCACCGGCTCGCCGAACTACGGCCGCTACGCGTCGGTCCCGATGATCATGATCAGCGAGGTGCCGTTCTACGGCCAGCGCCCGTTCGTGCACCTCCTGCTCTCGGGCGTGTTCGAGCGCTTCCCGCGCCTGAAGTTCATCTTCACCGAGGGCTCGGCCGCCGGCATCGCCGATGTCGTCAAGCGGCTCGACCCGATCATCGAGAACGTGCGCAAGGGTGAGATCGGCGAGCTGAAGTACACCGCCGAGAACGCGCTGCCGCGCTCCGCGAGCGAGTACTTCGCGCGGCAGTGCTGGGTCGGCGCGAGCTTTCCCAGCATCCCCGACGCCGAGGTGCGCACGATGATGGGTGCCGACCGCTTCATGTGGGGCAGCGACTACCCGCACGACGAGGGCACCGCGCCCTACACCCGTGAGCACCTGCGCCAGGTGTTCCACGAGGTCGGTGAGGCCGACATGCGAGCCATCCTCGGCGAGAACGCGGCGAAGCTCTACGACTTCGACATGGATGCGCTCGCGCCGCTGGCCGAGCAGTACGGGCCGACGGTCGAGGAGCTGTCGCAGCCGCTCGCCGCGCTGCCGTCGGACGCCAATGAAGCGCTCCTCCGCGTCAAGCGCCAACAGGAGGAACGCGCCGCGTAGCCGACCACATGCGTTCCTGCGTCGAAGTTGCGGTGTATCGCCGCAACTTCGACGCAGGTTCGTGAGGATCAGGTGCCCGTGAAGTTCGGGGCGCGCTTCTCGGCGAAGGCGCGGGCGCCCTCTTTGGCGTCGTCGCTCGCGAACACCGACGCGGCGCGGCCGCGCCACATGGCGATGTCGGGATCGAGGAGGCCGCGGGCGTCGAGCGCGATCTCCTTGGTCAGGGCGACGGCGAGCGGGGCGTTCGCGGCGATCTGCTCCGCGATCGCGATCGCCACCGGCAGCACTTCCGCCGCGGGCACGACGCGGTTCACCAATCCGTAGTGGAGCGCACGGGCCGAGTCCATCGGTTCGCCGGTGAGCGCGAGCTCCAACGTGACCGCAGGCGGGAGCCGGAGCGACGCACGCGTCGTCGCGCCCACGCCGACCAATCCGCGCTTCACCTCGGGCAGCCCGAACGTGCGCGTGCTCGGCGGCCACGATGATGTCGCAGCCGAGCATCACGCCGAACCCCCCGGCGACCGCGGCGCCGTTCACCGCGGCGATGATCGGCTTCGGGTAGCAGCGCTCCACGAACACGGTGGTGCCGGGTCCGTCGCCCGGTCCGATGGGCTCGCCCGCGGCGAACGCCTTGAGGTCCATGCCCGCGCAGAACGCCTTGTCGCCCGCGCCGGTGAGCACGATCGCCCGCACGTCGGGATCGGTCTCGGCCCCGACGAACGCGCTGCCGATCTCGCGGAACAGATCGCGATTGAGCGCGTTGCGTTGTTCGGGCCGGTTCATCGTCAGCACCAGGACGCCGTCCCGGAGTGCTTTCGCGAGCACCATGCCGCGAATCTTGCCGCATGACCGACGATCTCGCGAACTCCCCGCTCCCGGCTGACACCGTCGGACTCCTCGAGGGCCTCACGTCGACCCGGGCCATCCGCCGCTACCGCGACGAACCGGTGCCGCCGGAGGCGCTCCGGGCGATGTTGTTCGCCGCCACCCGGGCGCCGAGCGGATCGAACCGTCAGCCGTTCCGCTTCATCGTGCTCACCGACGGCCCGAAGGCGCAGCAGGCGAAGGAGCTCATCGCCACCGGGGCCCGGAAGGTGTGGTCGGGCAAGCGTTCGAACGACGGCTACGACCAGGGTTCGGGCACGGTCGACAACTCCCCCAAGGCGCGCATGGCCGCCACGATGCAGCGCTACACCGACGAGTTCGAGCGCGTCCCCGTGCTCGTGCTCCCCTGCCTGGTCCGCTACCGCGATCCCACACCTTTCGAGGGTGCGTCGATCTTTCCCGCGGTGCAGAACCTGCTGTTGGCCGCGCGTGCGCTCGGCTACGGCGGTGTCCTCACCGGTTTCCACGCGCTCGTCGAGCCCGAGCTCCGCGAGCTGCTGGAGGTCCCCGAGGGCGTGTTCATGGCCGGCACCATCACCATCGGCAAGCCCGAGGGCAACCACGGACCCGTGCGGCGCCGACCGCTCGGCGAGCTGATCTACGGAGAAGGCTGGGGCGTGACGCCGGAGTGGGCCGTCGACCCGGTGGGCACGAAGCACACGCAGGCCGGCCCGCCCAAGACTGCTCCGACGACCTGACCGCCGTACAGTGCCGCGATGACCGAGAACTCGGAAGACGTCCTGCTCGTCGAGTCACACGGCGCGGTGCGACTGCTCACGCTGAACCGGCCCGACGCGTTCAACGCGACCAATGAGGTGCTCCACGGCGCGCTCGCCCAGGTGTGGGAGCGGCTCGCCGCCGACACCGACATGCTCGCACTGGTGATCACCGGCGCCGGGCGCGCGTTCTCGGGCGGTGGCGACCTCAACCTCCTCGACCGCATGGTCCACGACACCGACCTGCGCGCCGCGATCATGGAAGAGGGCGCGGTCATCGTCCGCGGCATGGCGAGCATCGAGGTGCCGATCATCGCCGCGGTGAACGGACCTGCGGTCGGGCTGGGCTGCAGCCTGGCGGGGCTGAGCGACATCGTGCTCATCGAGGAGCAGGCGTACTTCTCCGACCCCCACGTTCGCGCTCGGGCTCGTCGCGGGCGACAGCGGCGCGATGACGTGGCCACTGCTCACCAGCCTGCTGCGGGCCAAGGAGTACATCCTCCTCGGCGACCGGGTGTCCGCGGACGACGCGGTGCGCCTCGGGGTCGCCAACCGCGTGGTGCCGACCGGCACCGCGGTCGAGGAGGCGCTCGCGCTGGGTCAGCGGATCGCCAAGCTCCCGCCGCAGTCGGTGCGCGAGACGAAGCGGTTGCTCAACAGTGCCGTGCACGCCGCCATCGCCGGTCTGCTCGACTCCGCGATCGCCACCGAGACCCAGTCGTTCGACGAGCCCGCGTTCCGCGCCAACCTCGCCCGCATGCTCGAGAAGAGCTAAAGCGGCAGCAGGGGCGGGAGTGTGCGGCTGGCCAGCAGATCTTGGCCGAGCTGCTTGGTGAGGAGCGCGCTCGAGCCGAACAGCTGATCGAGCACCCAGATGCGCCGCAGGTAGCGGTGGAGGTCGTGCTCGGTCGTGAACCCGATGCCCGCGAGCACCTGCTGGCAGTGCTTCGCGGCCACGCGCGCGCTGCGCCCCGCGGTGGCCTTCGCCATCGCGGCGGTCACCGGCGTGGGGTCGAGCCACGCGGCGTCGACGACCGCAGCGGCTGTCTCGATGGCGACGAGTGTCTCGGCCAGCCGGTGTCGCACCGCCTGGAACTTGGCGATCGGCTGGTCGAACTGGATGCGTTCCAGCGCGTGCTCGCGCGCCAGGGCCAGCGAGCGGCGAGACACACCGATCAGCTCGTGCGCCAGCGCGAGCTGCGCGAGCCGGACGCCCTCCGCCCAGTCGACCGACTCCGCGTCGACGACCTCGACCTCGCCGGAGACCTCGACCAACCCGAGGTCAGGATCGATGCCGTGCACCACGCGCGTCTCGAGCGCGCCTGCGTCGACGATGGACCCGACGACCAGGTAGGACGAGCGGGCTGACATCGCGAGTCCCCGAACCGTTCCCCTCGTACGCGGGCGACGTCGGTGACACCGATCGGGGGCAGCACCACCGCGGTATCGGTGTCGAGCTCGCGTCCGAGCCCGAACGCGACGACCCGATCGAGCGCCGACGACCGCGTGCACGCCTCGCCCTGCAGCTCGAACAACGTCGACACCGCGGCGCGCGTGTCGAACGCCAGCGCGTCGTTCCATCCGAGCTCCGCGACAGAATCGTCGAGCGCGTCCCCCGAGTACTGCTCGGTCGCCGCGCGGAGGCTCCGCGCGAACAGCTCCAGGTCGTCGCCCTCGATCATCGGTCGTTCCCGAGATCGAGGAGGCGGCGGGCGATGATGTTGCGCTGGATCTCGGAGCTCCCGCCATAGATCGACGCCGCACGCGAGTACAGGAACTCGCTGCGCCAACGCGCGCCGTCGACGTCGTCGCCGAGCACGATCGCCTCCGGGAGCGCGTCGCCGACGAGGTCGAACACCGCTTGCTCCGACGACGCCAGCAGCACCTTGTCGATCGAGGTCTCCACGCCGAGCGTCTCTCCCGCCGCCATGCGGTGGACGGTGGACCGCGAGCGGGCGCGGAACGCGTAGACGAGCTGGGTGACCTCGCCGAGCTTCGCGGGGTCGACCAGCCCGGCGTCGGCCAGCTCGAGCATCTCGGCGAGCCGGCGGTGCAGGAACGCGGCGCGCTGCCAGAGCGACGTGCTGCGCTCGTACGGCAGGAGGTCCATGGCGAACGCCCAGCCGTCGCCCTCGTGGCCGAGGGTGCGCTCGAACGGCACCAGCACGTCGTCGAAGAACACCTCGCAGAACTCGGGCTCGCCGTGCATGGTCTCGATCTCTCGCGGCGTGATGCCCGGCGTGTCCATGTCGACGAACAACGCTGTGATGCCCCGGTGCGCCGACTCGACCGTCCCGCTGCGCGTCAGCAGCACGCACCGCTGCGCGTACTGGGCCAAGCTCGTCCACACCTTCTGACCGGTGACCCGCCAACCGTCGTCGGTGCGTACCGCTTTGCAGGTGAGCGCGCCCAGGTTGCTGCCGGTGCTGGGCTCGGAGAACCCCTGGCACCACACCTCGTCGCCGCGCAGCAACGGCGGCAGCATCGTGGCCGACAGCTCGGGCGGAGCGAACGTGATGAACGACGGGCCGAGCACCTCCGGCATCGAGTAGATGCCTGCAAGCACGATCCCGCGGACGGTGACCGCTTCGCTCAGGTAGGCGCGCAGCAGCGACGAGCCGCCCGAGGCCGCCGACGCGCTCGGGCCAGCCCCAACGCGCCCACCCGGCATCGAACGTCAGACGCCGGACCTTGGCGATCTGCGCCATGTGGTCCTCGAGCGTGGCGAGCCCGGTGTGCTCGGGAGCGAGCTCGTCGGCGTGCTCGTCGAGCCAGACGTCGAGCTCGCGGCGGAACTGGTCGAGCTCCACCGTGACGTCAGCCGGCGAGCCACGCGGCGCTCGGCGCAGAACTCGAGCACGGTCATGCGGTCATCGTGGCACACCGACCGGGTGGCGCCTCCGCTCAGGGCAGGTGGCGGGCGAGGTCGTCGGCCTGCGCGACGAAGAACGGTGCGGCGAACAACCCGACCACTCCGGGATCGGCCCACCGCTGCTCGAGCACCGGCCGCAGCCGGCCCGCGACCGCGACCGGGTCGTCGTCGAGGAACAGGTAGGTGAGCTGGTCGCCGGGCTGGGCGAGGGTGTACTCGGCCGGCACACCGGTCGCGGTCGGTGCCCACCACGCGCCGGCGACCCCGTCGACGTCGACCAACGGCGTGGCCGACGCGGTGCCGTGCTCGATCAGGAGGTACACACCGGTCGCCGGCCACCACGGCAGCACGTCGGCGCCGACCTTGGCGTCGGGCGCAGCGGCGCGGCCGGCGAACGCGTACACACCACGCTCCACCGCCGGGAGGAGCTCGGGGATGCGACCGACCTTGCCCAGCTCGCGCCCAAGGTCGTGGAACGGCTTCAGTCCTGACGGGTCGGAGAAGAAGTAGTTCATGACGTGGTCGGTGGCGTCGAAGCGCTCGTCGCTCGCGGCACGGGCGGCGCGGCACTCCGGGGTCGAGACCAGGCGCAGCGAACCGCGGATGGTCTCGAGCCGGTACTGCTCCGGCCGGTGGTCGAAGAAGTGCCAGCGCAGGTAGTCGACGTCGCGACCTTCGGGGTGGCGCGTCGACATCGACACGTACACGAGGTCGGCCACCGCGCCGCCGAGCGCGAGCACGTCGTCAGCATCGTCGGACGGGGTTCCCGGGAGATTGCGTGTGGTCATGGGCGCATCATCGCCCGGGTGGCGTCAGAGGTTCCAGACGCGCGCCGCATTGCCGCTGACCACGAGCTCGCGTTCGCGCGGATCGACGCCCTCGAACATCTTGTCGACCAGCTCGTGCGAGTGCGGCCAGCTCGACACCGGGTGCGGGTAGTCGGACGACCACATGATGTTCTCGATGCCGAGGCACTCGTGCGCGTGGCGCACCGCGTGCGGCTCGTCGATGAACGTGAGGAACACGTTCTGGCGCAGGTAGTGGCTCGGGAGCTCGGTGATCGCCGGGAAGTCGTAGCCCTGGCGTTGCGTCAGATCGTCGGCGATGTACGCCCACCACGGCACCCACCCGAGTCCGGGCTCCACGAACACCACCTTGAGGCGCGGGAACCGCTCGAACACGCCGCCCATGATCCACATGCCGAGCGCCTCGGCGGCGGACAGCGCGACCATCGGCACGAAGATCCCCTTCTGCGGCGTGGGATCGCGAAGGGCGAGACCGTCGAGCTGCGTGTTCATGCCGATGTGGCAGCAGATCGGCAGCCCGGTGTCCTGGATCGCCGCGAACAAGCGGTGCGTAGCGGTCGTCCCAGTAGTCGGGCACACCGAGCTCGGCCGGGTACACCGGCAGCTGCAGCGACTTGCAGCCCACCGACGCCGCCCACTGCACCTCGGCCACCGCGGCATCGATGTCGTGGATCGGGATCTGGTACGACACGATCAGCCGCTTCGGATCGGCGGCGGCGAAGTCGCCCAGCGTCTCGTTGAACGCGCGCGTCGCCTCGCGCCAACCGTCGTCGATCAGGTAGAGGTACCGGAACGAGCTGACCTCGCAGTAGTTCACCGACGCTTCGACGCCGTCGTCGTCCATGTCGGCGAGGCGCGCCGCAGCTTCGGCGTGACCCGGACGTCCGCTCGCTTCGTGACGCCGGTTCTTGCCCATCCCCACGTCGGGATCGGGACCGAGGCCCTGTTGGTCGCGCCACTGCGTGTTGGCCGCCACCGACGCGGTGCTCCCCATCGACGCGCGGAAGCGACCGAGCCCGGCGTCGTAGTCGTCGTGGAACTTCGCCGCCAGGTGCTGCTTCACCAGGTCGTGCGAGACGTCGACGTGGTCGTCGGCGGAGATCAGGCGTTCGGGGCTCACGGACTCGGCTGACATGGCGGTCGGCATGACGGCTCCACGGGTTCCGGGGTCGGACATAGTGGATGCTATACGTAGGGGCTGACCTGCGCACGGTGCGTGCGAGAATGCTCTCGGAGGACGCCATGGACCCGCGACCGCACACCACGATGTCGGGCGTCGAGCTCGACGCGGTGTACGGCCCTGCCGGTGCCGAGCGCCCGGGTGCGTTCCCCTACACCCGCGGTCCGTACGCCGACATGTACCGCTCGAAGCTCTGGACCATGCGCCAGTTCGCCGGCTTCGGCACCGCCGAGGACACCAACGAGCGCTTCCGGGCGCTGCTCGGCGCCGGTGGCAGCGGACTGTCGACCGCCTTCGACATGCCCACGCTCCTCGGGCGCGACTCCGACCACGAGCTCGCGGTCGGCGAAGTCGGTCGCGCCGGCGTCGCCATCGACACGCTCGTCGACGTCGAGCTCCTCTTCGCCGGCATCGACCTCGGCGCCGTCTCGACGTCGATGACCATCAACTCGGCCGCCGACCACATTGCTCGCGATGTACGTGGCCCTGGGCGACCAGCAGGGCGTCGACCGCGCGCGCCTCGGCGGCACGATCCAGAACGACATCCTCAAGGAGTACCAGGCACAGAAGGAGTTCGTGTTCCCGCCGCGTCCGTCGATGCGCCTGGTGACCGACGTCGTTCGCTTCGCCACCGCCGAGCTCCCCCGCTGGCACCCGGTCTCGATCTCCGGGTACCACATCCGCGAAGCGGGCTCCACGGCTGCGCACGAGCTCGCGTTCACCCTGGCGAACGGCTTCGCGTACGTGGAGTCGGCCCTCGCCACCGGCCTCGACGTCGACGCGTTCGCGCCGCGGCTCAGCTTCTTCTTCAACGCGCACGTCGACTTCTTCGAGGAGATCGCGAAGTACCGCGCCGCGCGTCGCATCTGGGCGCGTTGGATGCGCGACGAGTACGGCGCGCAGGAGCCACGGTCGCAACAGCTGCGCTTCCACACGCAGACCGCGGGCGTCTCGCTCACCGCTCAACAGCCCGAGGTGAACATCGCCGCGCGTCGCCCTCGAGGCCATGGCGGCGGTGCTGGGCGGCACGCAGAGCCTGCACACGGACGCGTACGACGAGGCCCTCGCACTGCCCACCGAGCGGGCGGCCCGCATCGCGCTGCGCACCCAACAGGTGATCGCGCACGAGTCGGGCGTGGTGCACGTGGCCGATCCGCTGGGCGGATCGTGGTTCGTCGAGGCGCTGACCGACGAGCTGGAACGGGAGGCCGAGCAGACGTTCTCCTACCTCCGCAACCAGGGCGACGGCACGATGCTCGACGGCGTGCTGCGCGCCATCGAGCATGGCTGGTTCCAGGGCCAGATCGCCGACGCCGCCTACGACTTCCAGCGGCGCGTCAACTCGGGTGAGTTCGTGCTCGTCGGGGTCAACGACCACCTCGACGGCGACGACGCCGCCCCGCCCACGCTGAGCATCGATCCCGTGGTCGAAGTCCGACAGCTGGAACGACTCCAGCGGGTGAAGGCCGAGCGCGACGACGAGCGCGTGCGCGACGCGCTCGCATGCATCCGGCGCGACGCCGCCGACCCCACCGTCAACCTGGTGCCGGCGATCCTCGACGCGGTGCGGGTCCACGTCACCGTCGGCGAGGTCACCGCGGCGCTGGAGGACGTGTTCGGCACCTGGGTCGAACGCGCCGTCGCGTGAGCGTGAGCGAGCCGGCCAACCAATCGGATGGCCCGGCGAGCAGCGAACGCGTCATGGAGGCGGCGTGACCTGCCGGGTGCTGGTGGCCAAGATCGGGTTCGACGGCCACGACCGCGGCATCAAGGTCGTCGCCCGCACGCTGCGCGACGCGGGTATGGAGGTGATCTACGGCGGGCTGCGTCAGACGCCGGAGATGGTCGCAGCCACCGCGCGCGACGAGGACGTCGACGTGGTCGGCATCTCGATGCACAACGGCGCGCACCTCACCATCGCGCCGCGGGTCGTCGCCGCGCTGCGCGACGCCGGTGCGCGCGCCGCGGTCGTCGTCGGCGGCATCGTCCCCGAACCCGACATCGCCGTCCTGCACGACGCCGGCATCGCCGCGGTGCTCGGCCCTGGCGCCTCCGGCACCGAAGTCGTCGAGGCCGTCACCACCGCCTGCGAACATGCGTCGAAGTACGGCGAATATCTCGCTCACTTCGACGCAGGAACGGGAGTGGGGTCAGGCGCTGGCCGACTTCAACGCGGCGATGAAGTCGGCGATGAGGTCGTCGCCGGCCTGGTAGAAGGGGAAGTAGGCGCACACGCGGTTCGAGTAGGGGCCGTAGCGCGCCACGATCTCCTCGGCAACCTGGTCGGGCGTCCCGTGCACGGCGATGGTCTGGATCATGTCCTCGGTGATGAGCGTCCCCATGGTCGCCCAGTCGCCCTGCTTCGACAGTCGGTTGAGCTCGGGCTGCAGCTCGCCCCAGCCGTGGACGTCGAGCACCGGCTTGTACGCCGGCGTCGACCCGTAGAACGCGAGCAGGTTGCGCACGCCCTTCGCGGCCTCGAGCTCTTCGTCGTTGCGTCCGACGCCGACGATCACCTCGACGATGACCTCGAGGTCGTCGCGCGTGCGCCCGGCCGTCGCGAGACCGCGGTCGATCGCGGGCATCGTCCGCTCGGCCATGTGCTCACCGCTGTTGAACGGCATGACGAGGATCCCGTCGGCCACCTCGGCCGCCATCTCGTTCATCTTCGGGCCGAGCGCACCCGCCAGGATCGGCGCGATGCCGTGCGGGTTCGGCCCGGGGTTGAACGCCGGCGTCGACAGCGTGTGGCGGGTGTACTCGCCCTCGAACCGCAGCGGCGTGCCGTCCTGCCAGTGGTCGAGGATGGCCTTGATCGCCAGCACCCACTCGCGCATGTGCGCAACCGGGCGCCCGAACTCGCCGCCGAAGCGCTTCTCCACGTGCGCCTTCACCTGGGTGCCGAGGCCGAGGCGGAACCGGCCACCCGACAGCTCCTGGAGGTCGTAGGCCGCGTTGGCCAGGTGCCACGGGCTGCGCGGGAACGCGATGGCGACGTTGGTCATCAGGTCGAGGTCGCACACCGGCGCCGCCGCGACCAGCGGGAAGAAGAGGTCGTGCGAATTCTCGAAGCTGAACACGCCGTCGACCCCGAGCGCCTGGAGCTCCGGGGCCCGCCGCGCCGCCTCCATCACTGATTGCGACAGCTGGACGTCCACCTGCATGGGCATGCGCGGGACCGTAGCGCGGAACCACTTCAGCCCCCGCCGCTAGCGTGGAAACGCTCCCGAACGGACGAGGACGGATCGCCATGCAGCCTGACGACCACTACGTGATCATCACCGCCGACAGCCACGCCGGCGGGCAGCCACGCGCAGTACCGCGAGTTCCTCGACCCTGCGTACCGCGACGACTTCGACGCCTGGCGCGAGAAGTACAAGAACCCGTTCAAGGACCTGAAGGACACCGACCTCCGCATCCGCAACTGGGACAGCGACCTGCGCGACGAGCAGCAGCACCGCGACGGCGTGGTCGGCGAGGTGATCTTCCCGAACACCGTGCCGCCGTTCTTCCCGAGCTTCGTGCTCTTCGCCGAGCCGCCGCGCCCCGAGGACTACGAGCACCGCCACGCCGGCGTCCAGGCGCACAACCGCTGGCTCGCCCACTACTGCGCACAGAAGCCCGAAGCGCGGGCCGGCATCGGGCAGATCTTCCTCAACGACCTCGACGACGCCATCGCCGACGCGCAGTGGTGCAAGGAGAACGGCCTCCGCGGCGGTGTGCTCGTCGGCAACCCGCCCATCACCGCCGATTGGCTCAAGCCGATGTACGACCCGTACTACGACCCGCTCTGGGCCGCGTGCGAGGAGCTCGGCGTCGTGGTCAACACGCATTCGGGCACCGGCGGGCCGCGCTACCAGAAGGCGCCGGCGATGCCGATCGTGCACATCACCGAGATGATCTTCTACTCGCAGCGCCCGTTCGTGTACATGCTCGTCGGCGGTGTCTTCGAGCGCTTCCCGAACCTGAAGTTCGTGCTCACCGAGGCCGGCTGCTCGTGGGTGCCGACCGTGCTCGACCAGCTCGACGCGATGATGGGCATGCTGCGCACGGGTGGCACCGGCGAGATGCGCTTCGAGGGCGAGATCGTCCCCACCAAGAACGCGAGCGACTACTTCAAGCAGAACTGCCACATCGGCATGAGCCAGCCGCGTCCGTCCGACATCCGCGCCGCGCTCGGGCCGGTCGGCATCGACCGCGTGCTGTGGGGCAGCGACTACCCGCACGAGGAGGGCACGGAGCCGTTCACGCGCGAGCACCTGCGTCAGGTGATGAGCCACCTCGAGCCGGAGCAGATCCAGCAGATCGTCGGTGGCAACAGCGCTGAGCTCTACGGCTTCGACATGGAGGCGTTGCGTCCCGCAGCCGACAAGTACGGGCCGACGGTGGCCGAGATCGCGGAGCCGCTCGAGCAACTGCCCGAGGGTGCGAACGAGGCGCTGCTCCGGTCCGCTGGAGACCTCGCCCGGACCCGCTGACATGCGCATGCGGCTCGAGCCCGAGGACGATCTCTTCCACGCGCCCGACGACGACCAGAACTACAACGAGAGCCGCTACTACAACTTCTTCGACCCCGGTCCGGGACTGGGCGGCTGGATCCGGATGGGCAACCGGCCCAACGAGCAATACGCGGAGATGACCGTGTGCCTCTATCTGCCCGACGGGCGCGTGGGGTTCATGTTCAAGCGTCCGCACATCAACGGTCACGTCGCGCACGACGCCGGCGGCCTGAAGTTCGACGTGATCGCGCCCTACGAGGAGCACCACGTCACCTACGACGGCAACGTGTGCGTGCTGGTGAACCCGCGCGAGATGGCGGACCCGGGCACCGCCTTCAAGACCAACCCGCACGAGGAGTGCTCGATCGACCTCCGCCTCACCGCGGCGTCGCAGCCGTCGGGTGGCGAGCCGATCTACGACGAGGGCGAGGAACCCCCGCCCGGCACCGCGCACGGCTTCGCCAAGGGGCACACCGAGCAGCAGATGGCGATCACCGGCCTGGTGCAGGTGAACGGTGATCGGTTCGACCTCGACCGCGCCTTCGGGCTGCGCGACCACTCGTGGGGCCCGCGCGTCTGGCAGAGCATCTGGTGGTACCGGTGGGTCACCGCCAGCTTCGGTGGCCGGCTCGGTCTGGCGTGCACCGTGCGCGGCCACCACGACGATCCCGACCTGCGCAACGTCAACGGCTGGGTGTTCGACCTCGACCGCTACGGCGACGGCCGGGTGGTGAAGGTGCGCGACATGCAGCTCACCTCCGACTACGACGACGAGTGGTACGTGCGGCGCAGCGACGTCGTCATCACCACCGACGACCATGCGTACGAGCTCCACGGCGAGGTGTCGTCCAGCATCCCGTTGCGCAACCGCCGCGACGGGATGGTCACGCGCCTCACCGAAGGGATGACGCGCTGGACGTGCGCCGACCGTGAGGGCGCGGGGCTGTCGGAGTACCTCGACCAGGTCGTCGATGACGTCCCCGTCGGCACCACCGTCGGTCTCTGACGGTCTCGCCGCCGCGCTCGCGCCCGTGTTGGGCGCGCCGGTCGAGGTCACCGAGCTCCACAAGCTGACCGGCGGCGCGTCGCGTGAGACGTGGTCGTTCACCGCGGGCGGCGAGGCGCTGATCCTGCGGCGCGATCCACCGCTGCGTCCCGGTCACCCCGGGACGATGCGACGCGAGGCCGACGTCATGCGCGCGTGCACGCGCGCGGGTCTGCGCGCGCCCGAGGTGCTCCTCGACGACGACGGCGCCCATCTCGGCACGCCAGGTCTCGTCATGCGCTGCGTCCCGGGCGAGACCATCGCCCGTCGCATCCTGCGCGACGACGAGTACGCGGCCGCGCGCCGAGTGTTGGTGTCGCAGCTCGCGGAGTTCCTCGCCGGCTTGCACGCGATCGATCCGGCTGAGGTGCCCGGGACCGAGAGCCCGGATCCGATGGCGATCTGGGACAAGTACCAGCGGCTCGACCAGCGCAGCCCCGTGTTCGACCGAACGCACGAGTGGTTGCTCGCCCATCGCCCGCCGCACTCCGCCGACGCGCTCATCCACGGCGACCTCCGTATGGGCAACGTGATCGTCGACCCCGACGGCTTGGCCGCGGTCATCGACTGGGAGCTGATCCACCGGGGTGATCCGCACGAGGACCTCGCGTGGTTGTGCCTCAAGGCCTGGCGCTTCGGTCAACCGCTCGAGGTCGGCGGCCTCGGCTCCCTCGACGAGTTGATCGCCGCCTACGAGGCCGCGGGTGGCCACGCCATCGACCGCGACACGCTGCGCTGGTGGCTGGTCGCCAAGACCCTCACCTGGGGCGTGGGGTGCATGCTGCAGGCCGACACGCACCTGTCCGGTCGCGTCCGCTCGGTCGACCTCGCCGCGGTGGGCCGTCGCACCGCGGAGCAGGAGTGGGACCTGATCGAGTTGCTCGCGCCCGACGCGTGCGCGGCCGCGATCGCGGCGCCGCCTGCGCCGACGCGTCCCGACGACGACGAGCGCTACGGACGACCGACCGCGCGCGAGCTGCTCGACACCGTGCGCGAGTTCCTCGCCGAGCGCGTCGCGCCCGAGGCAGACCGCGGCGTCGCGTACGAAGCGCGCGTCGCCGCCAACGTGCTGGCGATCGTCGAGCGCGAGCTCGCGCAGGCACCCGTCGAGCGGGTGGGTGACGACTGGGAGACGTTGGCGCTGATCGTGCGTGACCGGCTCGTGGTCGCGAGCCCGAAGCACCTTTCGCTGCCGCCGACGCTGGGAACCTGACTCAGGTGCGGGCGAGCTCCTTGGCGAAGCCGACGCTTTCGTAGAGGGCGCGGATCTCGGCCTTGGCCTGGTTGGGGAGGATCCCCTGCGGCGGCCGGGAGTGCGGGTAGTCCCCCATCGGCAGTCCCAGGGTCGCGGCCGAGCAGCGGTACGCCTCGCCCCAGTGGGTGAAGTAGTCGGGCCGACCGGGGTGGGTGCAGTACCAACGCGCCACGCCGTAGATGATGGTGTCGAGCTGCGACTCGCGTGAGTACGCGATCGCTTCGGGGATGCGGCCCTCCCACAGGAGGTTCCAGTACTCGGTGAGGATCTTCCGCTCGGGGATCTCGTGCAGGTACCCAGCGGTGCCGAGCTGCGCGGGACCGACGATGCCTTCCTGCAACCACCCCGCGCGATACACGAGGAAGTCGCACTCCCAGATCACGACCTCGGGCGCGAGCGCATGCAGTGCACCACTGCGCCAGTGCTCCATCGTGCCTTCCTTGGTCGCGCACACCGCGGGGATCGCGTTGGCGATGGCGGCCGAGTCCTCGGGTGTCAGCACGTAGCCCGACGACGGCGAATTGAACATCCCGAGCGCGATGTCCGTGCGGTCTGCCACGTACTGGAAGAACCGCAGCACGCCCTCGCCTCCGTGCACTTCCATCGGCGGCGTCTGGAGGTAGCAGATGTCGGCGCCGGCGGCCTCGGCGTGCTGGGTGAGCTCGACGCAGTCCTTGGCCGACGCCGCGCTCGTGCACGCTTGGATCACGACGTCGGGGTTCACCGCGCGCGCTTCCTCGATCGCGTACTCCACCAGCTTCTTGCGCTCGTCCTTGGTCAGCGACCACCACTCGGCGATCCCGCTCGTGAGCCAGAGCATCGAGTGGCCGAGATCGCCGACGCAGTAGCGCACCGAGCGCGCGGTACGCGTCGTAGTCGATGTCGTCGCCGTCGGTGCCGCTGAACGGCGTGTACAGCGAGTCGCCGATCCCGTGCAGCCCGCCCTTGGCGGCCCATTCCTTGGCATCTCGTGCTGACGGCATGCGCGCTCCTCTCGACGGTCTGGTCGTGGCGGTGTCCGGACACTAGCCGGACGGCTTGGATCTGTCAGCCGATCGGCTAGCGTGCGCGCCATGACGCAGGTGGCGACCCCGGAAGCGGGGTCGATGGAGACCCGCATCGTCGGTGTCGCCGTCGACCTGTTCACCGAGTTTGGCATCGACGCCACGTCGCTGCAGATGATCGCCGACGCCCTCGGCGTCACCAAGGGCGCGGTCTACTACCACTTCAAGACCAAGCACGAGATCGTCCTCGCGGTGTGCGCCGATTCGTTCGACGCGCTGGAAGCCGCGGTGGCAGAGGCGGAGACGATCGAGTCGGTCACGTCTCGGGCGCGTGCGCTCGAGCGCTTGGTGCCTCGCATCGTCTCGCTCGCCGTCGAATCGCGCAGCGTCTTCAGCAAGCTCCGGTTCGACCCGGTGATGGTCCGGCTCATGGCCGACGACGCCCGCTACGACCACCTCCTCACGCGCCTCGACCTGCTGTTGAGCGGCGACGCCCCCGACCCCGAGGCGCGAGTGCGGACCGCAGCCGCGATCTCCACGCTCGCGGGTACACCGGTGCACCACCTCACGGCCGACCTCGACGACGAGGTGCTGCGGGCCCACCTCACCGCCGTACTCCAGGAGATCGTGAACCCATGAGCTTCGCCGACGTCGACTGGTTCACCGACGGCACGGTCGTACCCGACCCCTACCCCTTCTACCGCTACCTGCGCGACGAACGCGGGCCGGTGTGGATCGAGCCGACCCATCACGTCGCGGTGGTCACGGGACACGACGAAGCCCTCGCGGTGTACCGCGACCACGACACGTTCTCGTCGTGCAACGCCCCGTCGGGTCCGTACCCGGGTCTCCCGGTGATGCCCGAGGGCGACGACGCCAATGCACTGATCGACGAGCACCGCGAACGTATGCCGATGTACGGCTACATGGCCACCTGGGACCCGCCGCGACACACCGACTATCGCTCGCTGCTCACCGGCCTGTTCACGCCCAAGCGCCTCAAGGAGAACGAGGACTTCATGTGGCGCCTCGCCGACGGCCAACTCGACGAGTTCGTCGCGCGCGGCTCGTGCGAGTTCATCCGCGACTTCGCGGAGCCATTCACCGCGTTGGTGATCGCCGATCTCCTCGGAGTTCCCGACGAGGACCGGACGCGCTTCCGGGCGTGGTTCCAAGCCCAGAAGTCACCGGGCCGCATCGGCGAGAACATGACGAACTCCGAAGAGACGAACGCGCTGTCGTTCTTCGAGGGCACGTTCTCCGAGTACATCGAGGATCGCCGACGCGCACCGCGCGACGACGTGCTCACGCACCTCGCCCAGGTCACCTTCCCCGACGGCACCGTGCCGCCGGTCAGCGTGCTCGCCAACGAGGCCGCCTTTCTCTTCGCCGCGGGGCAGGAGACGACGGCGCGCAGCCTGGCGTTCACGCTGCAGCACCTCGGTGAACGCCCCGCAGAACAGGAGCACCTGCGCGCCCGACGTGACGCCATCCCCACGTTCGTCGAGGAGATCTTCCGGCTCGAGAGCCCGGTGAAGAGCCACTTCCGCCTCGCGCGACGCACCACCACGCTCGGCGGGGTCGAGATCGCCGCCGGGACCACCGTGATGCTCCTGATCGGGGCGATCAACCGCGACCCGGCCCGGTTCGACGCCGCCGACGAGCTCGAGCTCGACCGCAGCGGCATCTACGAACACGTCGCCTTCGCTCGCGGCGTGCACACCTGCCTGGGTCAGCAACTCGCACGAGCCGAGATGCGCATCGCAGTGGAACGCATCCTCGATCGCATGGTCGCCATCCGCATCGACAGCACGCAACACGGTGCCGCCGACGCGCGCCGCTACGACCACGACCCGACCTTCTTCTTCCGCGGCCTCCGCGCGCTCCATCTGGATTTCACCCCCGCGTAGGGCGCACAGTCGCGAGAGGTGCTCAGACCGCGCGCGGGCGGGGCACGCGGGCGAGGAGGTCCCGGGCCACACGATGTCGCACACCGTGCGCGCGGCCACCTGCCAACGGCCGTCCGTCTGCACCGCGTAGCCGACGCGGTCCCTGATGACGGTGCCGTGATCGGGGATCGTGAGCGAGAACTTCACGATGGCGTGCGTGGCATCGATGAACGAGGGATCGCTCACCGTGACCACGTTGCCCGCCAGCTGGTCGTCGGTGTACCCGAACCGCCGCGCGATCTCGGCCGAGCGGTGGAGCAGCGGCGCCAGCTCCTGGCCGAGTTGGATCGACGACACCTTCGCTTCGTCACTCGCAGGGGCGAAGACGTTGCGGTACACGGTCGCGATCTCGACACCGGCCTGGGTGAGGTCGGCGGGGGCGTACAGGTCGGCCACCTCGGACGACTTCGGTATCACCACCGCAGTCGTCTCGCCGCCGTCGTCCGACGTCGCACCTCCGACGACGAACGCGCCGATCGCCACCGCGATCAGCGCGACGGTCCCACCGATCGCGAATCGGCGCTGTTGACGGCGGCGACGTTGCTCGCTCCGCGCCAGGAGGTCGTCGAGGTCCTGGTCGGGGCGCAGCCGGCGCACGCGTGCGTCGATGCTCCGCCCGAGCTGTGCACCGAGCTCGTCGTCGCTCTTCATCGCTCGATCACCCGTCGGAGCTGGGTCAGCCCGCGATGCACCAACGACGCGACGGTTCCCTCGCGACAGTGCAGGATGTCGGCGATCTCCGACTGCGGCAGGCACTCGTAGAACTGCAGGACGAGCGCAGCTCGCTGGCGGTACGGGAGCGCCGAGAGCGCGTCGAACATCTCGTCGGCCTCGAGCCGGGCGTCCTCCACCACGAACAGCACGTCGGCCGAGCGCTCGCGCTTGGCGCGCCGGGAGGCGGATCGACACGCGTTCACCACCGCGGCGCGGAGGTACGAGCGCGGGTGCTCGATTCGCTCCCAGTGCGCGTGCGTGCGGATGAACACGTCGTGCACCAGGTCCTGCGCCAACGTCTCGGAGCCGGTCAACGCACACGCGAGCCGGATCATCGGCAGCTGCAACTCCCGGTAGAGGTCGACGAACGACGGTTCGAACTCGACTGCGCGCTCGGCCCCGGGCCAGTCGTCGCTGCGCTTGGGTTCGGTCATGGTCTTCCGGTCATCTCGAGAAGCAGCGAGTGTGGCACGCGCGGCGGGCATCAGTACATCCGGAACGTGATGCTGACCAGCAGCGCGACGTACAGGGGAGGGACGAACGCGACGAGCGGCACCCGGGCGACGGTGGGGGTCGCCCAGGCGCCGCGAAGGGGGCCGACGGCGATCGGTACGAGCACCAGCAACGGGACGAAGAAGCGGGCCTGCATCCCGCCCACGACGTCGGCGCCCGGGACCGACCAGTACACGTACTGGGCACCCAGGACGAGGAGGCACCCGACCACGAACACGATCACCAACAGCGCGCGTTGCAAGGGATCGAGCGCGCGCGGCTCGCGGGCATCGCGCTGCACCGAGACGAGCGCCAACACCGCGAGCATGACCACGACGGCGACCGCGGGCCACACCGCGACGCTCGGCCCGAGGGTGATCAACCCCTTGCCCCAGTCCCAGAGATCCTCACCGACCGTGCGGCCGGCGGCGACGAGGAACGTCCACGGCTCGTGGAGCAGGAGCGAGCGTTGGCGCGCCGGATCGACGCCCACGCCGAAGAAGTCGGCATCGGTGCGCCACAGCCCGCCCACCGCCTCGTTCCAGAGCACCGACGCGACCACCCCGACGACCGGTGCGAAGACCAGCGGCCACCACGCCGCCCTCCGCCGGCGACCCAACAGCGGGAGGAGGTAGCAGGCCGCGAGCACGATGTAGCCCGGCTTGCACGCGGCGAGCAGCGCGCTCGAGGAGGACGGCTTCGCCGAGGGCGCGGCCGAGCGTGGTCTCGACGTCGGCGTCGGTGAGGCGCAGCGCCGACGACACCACCAACAGCGAGAGCGCGATGGTCACGGCGTCGTGCGAGGCCGACGCCGAGGCCTGGAACAGCGCGACCGGGAGCAGGCCGACCGCGCAGAAGGCCCACCGGGACCGCGTGGCCCGGCGGATCGCGAGCCAGACGATCGCCACGTACGCGGCGAGCGCGGCGAGGCGCGACGCGAGCACCATCCCGTCGATACCGGCGCCCGCGGCTCGGGCCACGCGGATCGCCGCGGCTTGGGGCAGGTACGGCACCGGCGATCCGAAGGTCGAGAAGGTCACGAAGCGCTGCGAGGGATCGGTCGGGCACGCCGGGATCCCGCGCAGCGACACCGGCGTCGACCCGCTCGACGGCGTGCCGTCGAGGCGGGCGTTGTGCTCGAGCACGACGAGGCCCTCGCGCAGCACGCCCCGGACGACATCGGGAGGGATGCACGCACCGCTGAACTCCGAGCCGTCGGGATGCAGCGGGAGGAAGCGCCCCGTCGAGATCTGGTACGAGCGGAAGAAGTGGGCCGGTTCGTCGATGCCGCCGAAGTGGGGCACGACGCACGCCAGGTACGGCCCCGACCACGGTGGCAACGACCAGGAAGGTGATCGCGGGGTCGGCGACCCAACGCCGGAGCCGGCCCGTCGTGGGCGGCGTCGGCGGACGCGGGGCAGCACCCTCGCGCTCGAGGTCGACGGGCGGGGAGGGGGGAGCCAATCGCTCGTGAGACGCCCGAAGCGGCCAACTCCTTGCAATCGAGACTTCCGAAGTTCCCGGCAAGGAATCCGGCCGACCGGGCGTCTCCCCTTCATGCACGGATCGCGTCCGGCGCCGTCGGACCCTCGCGCCGGTCGTGGCGTCGATCTCCTCGACGTCGGGCTGCTCGCCCTCCCGGTCCTCCTGGCGGTCCTGGCCTTCGTGCTCGCCAACCTCCTCTGACGCCCGCTCGGGTCGGCGGGTGGCGGTACGGTCCACGCCGACCGAACCGACGGGGGGAGCACCGCTGTGACCGGACCGACGTCCGACGTGTGGGAGACGATGGCGACCGCCCGCACGATCCGGCGGTTCACCGACGAGCCCGTCGACGATGCGACCCTCGCCCGATGCCTCGAGGCCGCCCGGTGGGCGCCGTCGGGTGCGAACGCGCAGCGGTGGCGTTTCGTCGTGCTCCGCTCCCCCGAAGCGCGCGCGGCGGTGGCACGAGCGGCCGCGCAGGCGCTCGAGGTGATCGAACCCGTCTACGGCATGTCGCGTCCCGATGACGACGACGACAGCCGGACCGCACGGACCAACCGGGCCACCTACGAGGTCCACGACCGAGCCGGCGAGTACACGTCGGTGCTGTTCGCGCAGATGCACTTCCCCACTGCGTCCGAGCTCCTGCTCGGCGGATCGATCTTCCCCGCGATGCAGAACTTCCTGCTCGCCGCCCGCGCCCTCGGACTCGGGGCGTGCATGACCAGTTGGGCGTCGTACGGCGGCGAGGCGATCCTGCGGGAGGCGGTGGGCGTGCCCGACGACTGGATGCTGGCCGGACACATCGTCGTCGGATGGCCGCGCGGACACCACGGCCCGGTACGGCGACGGCCGCTCACCAACGCGGTCAACCTCGACCACTGGGACGCGCCCGCCGACGAGCTCATCGCCAGCGAGGTGCGCTGAAGCTCAGGCGGAGCTCGACGCCGCGCCGGACGCGCCGTCGACCAGCACGTCGATGCCGCTGACGAACGAGGCGTCGTCGGACAGGAGGAACGCGACCACCGCCGCGACCTCGTCGGCCGAGCCGAGGCGGCCGAGCGGCGTGGCGTCGAGGATCTGCTGCATGATCGGCTGCTGCTCGAACTCCTGGCGGCCCATCGGCGTGTCGATGAGCCCGGGCGAGAGCGAGACGACCCGACCACCGAGCGGTCCCCACCGCACCGCGGCCGCCGCGGCTTCGAGCTGCACGCCCTTCTTCGACCACCCGTACGCCATGCCGCTGTCCGGGAGCAGCATGCACCGGCGCGGTCGAGGAAGTCGGCGGATCGCGGCTCACGCACCAGCGCGGTGAGCTCTTCGCCGAGGAGCAGCTCGAGCGGCAGGTAGCCCGCGCTCGACGCGAAGCACACCGCGGCCGAGCCGGGGGTCGACGATGGGCTCCAACGCGTCGAGCAGCATCACGGTGCCCACGAGGTTCACCTCGACGATCCGACGTGGTTCGGCCATCGTCGGCGACAGGCCCGGCGGCGTGCGCCAGCGCACGGAAGACGCCGAGCTCGCGGACGCGATCGACCAGGGCGGCGATGGCATCCGGATCGCTGACGTCGCACGCAACCCCGACGGTCCCCTCGATGTCCGGTTCGCGGAGGTCGACGGCGAGGAGATGATCCACCGTGCCGCGCAGCCGATCGACACATGCTCGCCCCATGCCGCTCGCCGCGCCCGTCACCACGCCCACGCTCATGTCGACTCCCTCGTCGAAGATGGTCAGCGCAATGAATAGCGGATCGGGATGCTCTTCGGCCCCTCGACGAAGTACGCCCGCGTCCACCTCGGCTCCCCCGCGAGCTCGACGTGCTCGAGCCGGCCGAGCAGCTCACGGAAGATGGCGCGGATCTCGAGCCGGGCGAGGTGCGAGCCGAGGCAGAAGTGGCGGCCGAACCCGAACGCCACGTGGCCGGCCGCGTTCTCGCGCGTCACGTCGAGCCGATCGGGATCAGGGAAGATCTCCTCGTCGCGGTTCGCCGACGCGTACGAGAGGTACAGCAGGTCGCCGGGCTCGAAGGTGACGTCGCGCAACGTGAAGGTGTCCTGGGCGGTGCGGCAGAAGTGCTTCACCGGCGACACGTAGCGGATGATCTCGTCGGCCATCGGGTCGATCAGCTCCGGCCGCTCCTGCAGCAGCGCGAGCTGGTCGGGGAACTCCACGAGCGCGAGCAGGCCGCCCGCGGATCGCGCTCGAGGTGGTGTCGTGTCCGGCGGTGGCGATGATGAGGCAGTGCCCGAGCATGTCGAGGTCGGGCAGCAGCTCGCCGTCGATGCGGGCGTTGGCGATCACCGACGCGAGGTCCTCGGTGGGCCGCGCCCGCCGGTCGGCGGCCAACGCGGTGAAGTAGTTCACGAAGTCCATCAACACGCCGAACATCGACTCGTCTTCGCTCATGCGCGCGATGTCGGGATCCTCGGCCCCGAACAGCTCCTGGGTGAGCTGCAGCATGCGGCCGTAGTCGTCGGCCGGGAGCCCGAGGATCGACAGGATCACCTGCAGCGGGTAGTGCAGCGCGACGTCGCTTCACGAAGTCGCACTCGCCGTCCAGGGCCGCCATCTGGTCGACGGACTGGCGCGCCAGCTCGTCGATGCGGTCCTGCATCTGCTTGACGTTCCCGGGCTTGAACCAGTCGTTGATGATGTTGCGGTGGGCCTTGTGCCGGTCACCGTCCATCTGGATGAGCGTCTGCACCGGCGTGTCGCCCATCTCGGCGATGCGCTTCGACGGCGTCAGGGTCGGCACCGGTGCGTTGGTGAAGAGGTCGGGATGGCGCTCGATCTCCATCACGTCGTCGTGCTTGGTGATGGCCCAGAACTCGGGGAACTTCGGGAGCGACACGCGCAGGATCGGCGTCTCCTCGCGGATGCGGGCTGCCTGCGGCGTGCCACGACGCCGGGATCGGCGTACGCCGCGGGGTCGGCGAAGATCGACCCCCGGCTGTCGACATCGGTTGCGGCCACCAGCGTGCCCTTTCCCCGTCCGGACCCTCCGGCAAAACATCTAGAGGTTAGGCCACCCCGCGCCGAGCGTCGAGCGGGTGCCCAAGCGGGTTTCGCATCACCGGATCCCGGGCAACTCGGAGTGCGGGGGTGGTCTGGCCATGCAATTCGACGACATCGAGCAGTGGGCCCGTGGCGACGGGCTCGAGATCGTCCTCATCGGGTTGGGCGCGATCCTGCTCGCTCGCTTCATCCACTGGCTGGCCGCCCGGTACTCCCGCCGCTACGACCTGGTGCTCGACACCGCTCCCGACAGCGACCCGACCCGCCGGCAACGGCAGACGCGGGCACTGGTGCAGGCGTTGGAGTGGGTGCTGGTGGGCGTCGTCTACTTCGCCGCCGTGCTCCTCGTGGTCCTCCGCCTCGGTCTGCCGCTCACGAGCCTGGTCGCACCGGCGACCGTCATCGGGGTGGCGCTCGGCTTCGGAGCGCAGCGCGTCGTGCAGGACCTGCTCGCCGGGTTCTTCTTCCTCAGCGAGCACAGCTTCGGCTTCGGCGACACGGTCCGAGTGTCACCGGTGGGCTCCGTCGACTTCGTGGCGGGGACCGTCGAGGAGCTGACGCTGCGCACGACGAAGCTCCGCGGGGTCGGAGGCGACCTGGTGATCGTGCCGAACGGCCAGATCGGCCACATCACCAACCTGTCCCGCGAGTGGGCGCGGGTCGTGGTTGACCTGCCGGTGAGCGCCGACGCCGACCTCGAGTCGGCGGTCAACATCCTGCACGACGTCGCCGAGCGCTTCTCGCAGACCGCGCAGTGGCGGACGGCACTGCTCGACGGACCCGACCTGTGGGGTGTCGAGGCGATCAAGGTCGGATACGTGCTCGTGCGCTTGACCGCGCGCACCGTCCCCGCACGTCAATGGGACGTCGCCCGTGCACTGCGCCAGCAGCGCGCAAGAGGCACTGGCGATCGAGGGCATGACGCCATCGACGCCGGTCCCGACCGTTGCATGACCCGCGCGGCGGACTCCCGTCGCGGTCCACGCTCGTCCTCGTTGGTGGCCTTCGTCCTGACGTTGGCGCTCTACCTGGCGGTGCGGCCGGACCCGACGAACGGCACCTCCAGCGACGTGGGATCGACCCCGGTTCCCACCGCACCACCGTCCAGCGCGCCTTCCTCGTCCACGCCCTCGACGACGACGCCCGCCTCCACCACCACGAGCGTGCAGCCGACGACGTCGACGACGTCGACGACGTCGACGACGACAGGGACGACCTCGCCCACCACGACCGGCCCCGAACCGCCGACCAGCACGACGTCGCCCGAGCCGGTCCCCGACTCGACCCCGCAGCCGGACTCGTAGCCGCCGATGTCAGCACGCTCCTCGCGCCGAGGCCGAGGTGGGTCGCGTCCCGGCAACTCGTCGATCAGCCCAGCTCGGACCGCATCCAGAACGCCGTCGAGTAGAAGTCGGACACCGCGTTGCCCGGATGCACGAGCGCGTCGCATGCAGCGCGTGCGTCGTCGTCGAGATCGAGTTCGAGCACGCCGAGCGCATCGTCGAGCTGCGCGAGCGTGCGGGGCCCGATGATCGGGGCAGTGACGCCGGGCTGATCCTTGGTCCAGAGCAAGGCGAGCTGCGGCGTCGTCAATCCGCGCTCGCGCGCGAGCGCCCCCACTGCGCGCGCGACCTCGAGCGCCCGTTCGTTCATGCGATCGCGTGTCATCGGCACGAGCGCGGCGCGTGAATCGGCGGGCACGTCGTCGACGCGGTCGTAGCGACCCGCCAGCACGCCACCGGCGAGCGGCGACCACGGCACGACCGCCACGTCGTGGTGCTCGCACATGGGCAGCAGCTCGTTGTCGGCCCGACGGTCGAGCAGGTTGTAGGGCGGCTGCTCGCTGACCACGGCGGGCAGGCCCTGCTCCCGAGCGAGAGCCAGGGCGTCGGCCAGCATCCAGGCGGCGAAGGTCGAGGTGCCGATCCAGCGCACCTTGCCCGCGTCGACCAGTTCACCGAGGACGCCGAGCGTCTCTTCGAACGGAACCACCGGCGACGGCCGGTGCAACTGGTACAGGTCGATGCGGTCGATCTGCAGGTTGCGCAGCGACTGGTCGCACGACGCCACGATGTGCTCGCGCCGGTGCCACGTCTCCGGCGGGCCTTCGCCACGCGGCAGACCCACCTTGGTCGCGAGCAGCACGTCGTCACGCCGGTGCGTGCGCGCGAGCACGTCGCCCACGACCTGCTCGCTCTCGCCGTAGACGTCGGCGGTGTCGATCAGGGTGATCCCGGCGTCGATGGCGCGCACCAACATCGCCGCCGCCTCGTCGGGCGGCGTAGCGATGCCGAAGTTCATCGCACCGAGCGCGAGCGGCGCGATCTCGACGCCGGTGCTCCCGAACGGCCGGACGCTCACGCGAGCACCCCCTCCCTGCGAGGTTGCGTCACTCGACGGCGTTCTACGCCCTCAGGTGACGCAACGTGTGCGGTGAGTGAGAGCTACGCCTCGGCGTACTTTCCGACCTTCATCGCCTTGGCGATGGTGCCGCCCATGATGAGCTCCTGGTGTTCCTGCTTCATCCCCTCGACGACCTCGCTGTACTGCAGCGGATCGCCCATGCCCTCGGGGTGCGGGAAGTCGGAGCCGAACATCAGCCGGTCGGCGGGAAGCCCGATGTCGATCAGGCCCTGCGGGTCGGGCTCGTGGAAGATGTGCACGTAGATGTTCCGCTTGAACACCTCGAACGGGTCCTCGTCGAACAGCACCGGCGACTTGTCGTAGGCGCGCTGGATGCGCTGGACGAACGGCCGGATCCACGTGGCCCAGTACTCGACCGGCATGAACTTGAGCTTCGGGAACCGGGTGGCGAGTCCGTGTCCGAGGATCGACGCCATGCCGTCGTGCACCGGGTTCTTGTCGGACATCATCGCCTGGAACGCCGGCGAGCCCTGCGACTTGAACGGGAGCATCTCGCCGGTGATGCCCTCCCACTCGTTCACGTAGCGCTGGTAGCCGGGGTCACCCGAGTGCATCCCGACGACGATGTCGAGGCGCTCCACCTCGGCCCAGAACGGGTCGAACTCCGCGCAGCGCGAACGACTTGCGGCCCTGCCACGTGGGCACGGGCGCGACGCGGATGAGGAAGATCTTGGCGCCGCGCTCGTGGATGTACGCGAGCTCCTCCAACGCACGGTCGGCACCTGCCGCCAGGCTGATGATCGGCGTGGCGTAGATCGCGTCGCCGTACACGTAGGTCCAGTGCTCGTGCATCCACTCGTTGAGCGCGTGGATCACCGTCACCGCGAACTCGGGGTCGTCGGCGACGCGCTCCTCGAGCACGCTGGCGAGCGTCGGCCACAGCAGCGTGCGGTCGATGCCCATGTCCTTCATGAGCGCGAGGCGGGGCTCGGGGTCGAAGAAGGCGTCGATGCCGGGCATCGCCTTCGGCTTCACGCCGTCGCGCATGCTCTTGCCACCCTCACCCTTGTTGGCCGCGCTGTTGCCCCACGAGCCGGGCTGCGCCACCCGGGCGAAGGTCGGGTTCGGGATGTACTGGCTGATGTGGTCGCGGATGGCGAGCTTGGTGCGGCCGTCGACCTCGATGTAGCGGATCGCGCCCTTGTACTCCTTGGGGAGGAACTTGGTGAGCGCGTCGGTGTTCTCGTAGAGGTGGTTGTCGCTGTCGAACGTCTCGTATGGGAGCCGGCGCTCGCGGACGTAGATGAGGTCTTGCTCGGTGTCGGCCATGGCGGCGGATCTCCTCGTCGAGGCTCGCGTTGAACCCGGTCAGATTCTCAGAAATTACGACTCCGCCACAATTTCCGACAGGGCCTTTCGACCCTCATTCCTCCGCGGTCGGGCCACCTAGGGTCGCGACATGGCGCGCTTCGAGGGCAAGGTCGTGGTGATCACCGGCGGCGGCGCGGGCATCGGGCGCACCTACGCCCTCCGGTTCGCGTCGGAAGGGGCCAAGGTCGTGATCGCCGACCTCGACGAGGTGGCCGCCCGGCGCGTCGTCGACGAGATCGCGGTCGAGGGCGCGCACGGCCTCGCCTACGCGATGGACGTCACCGACGTCGACGCGGCCGCGGCGATGGCGGAGCGCGCGGTCGCCGAGCTCGGCGGTATCGACGTCCTCGTCAACAACGCCGGCATCCACCTCGACCATGCGCAGCTGCCGTTCACGCTCGACGCGGTGCCGAAGTGGCGATCCGTGCTCGACGTGAACGTGATCGGCGCGCTGATCGGCGCGGCGGCGTGCCGACCGGCGATGGTCGAGCGCGGCGGTGGCGCGATCGTGAACATGTCGTCGATGGCCGCGTACGCGGGTTCGGGCGCGTACGGCGTGTCCAAGCTCGCGCTCAACTCGCTGACGGTGAGCCTCGCGGCCGACTTCGCCGCCGACGGCATCCGGGTGAACGGCATCGCTCCCGGCCTGGTCGACTCCGAAGCCGCGGTCGAGTGGTGGAGCGACGCGTCCCGTGCCGGCATGGAGGGCATCGACCAGATGCTGATCGGTCAGCAGATGATCAAGCGCCAGGGCACGATGCACGACCTCGCCGACATGTGCCTCTTCCTCTGCTCCGACGCCGCCAGCTTCGTGACCGGCCAGACGATCCTGGTCGACGGCGGCTACACCAAGAAGCCGTACTGAACGCGATGGACGATCACGGGCCGGGCTCCCCGCGTCCACGGCGAGTCCTGGTCATCGGTGCCGGCTTCGGCGGGTTGCAGTGCGCCAAGGCACTCCGGGGCGAGCCGGTCGACGTCACCATCGTCGATCCGCGCGACTACCACCTCTTCACTCCCCTCCTGTACCAGGTGGCGAGCTGCGTGCTGAGCCCGTCGTCGGTGGCCGCTCCGATCCGGAAGGTGTTCCGGGGCGTCGCCAACGTCCGCTACCGCCAGGACGAGGTCGTCGCGCTCGACCACGCCGGCCGGTTCGGCCACGCTGGCGAGCGGCACGGTGCTCGAGTACGACGCGTGCGTCATCGCGACCGGGAGCGCGACCAACTACTACGGCAACGCGACCGTCGAGGCCAAGTCGCTCGGGCTCAAGGACCTGACCGAAGCGCTGCAGCTTCGCAACCACGTGCTCACGTGCTTCGAGCAGGCCGCGACCGCCACCGACGAGTCCGAGCGCCGGACACTGCTGACGTTCTGCATCGTCGGCGCCGGACCGACCGGCGTCGAGTACGCCGGCGCCCTCGCCGAGTTCGTGCGCCTGGTGGTGCCGCAGGAGTACCCGGAGCTCGCGGCCGCGCCCGTGCGCATCGTGCTGCTCGAAGGTGGTGATCGGGTGCTGCCCGGGTTCAAGCCCCGGCTCTCCGCGTACACCGCGGGCCAGCTCGGCCGACTCGGAGTGGAGCTGCAGACCGAGACCATGGTGACGTCCGCCGACGCCGCCGGCGTCGTCCTCCACGACGGCACCGAGCTGCCCACGGCCACGATGGTGTGGACGGCCGGTGTACGGCCGCGCGACCTGCGTCAGCCAGAGTCGACCGCCGGCCCCATGGGCCGCATCGAGGTCGACGACCACTTCCTGGTGGCGGGCACGACGAGCACCTACGCGATCGGCGACGTCGCCGCGGGCTCCGATCACCACGGTGCGACCCTGCCGATGGTCGCGCCACCGGCGATGCAGGCCGGCCGCTTCGTCGCCGCCGAGATCCTGCGCGGCCGCGGGCGACCGTTCCGCTACCGCGACAAGGGCATGTTGGCGACCATCGGACGCCGGGCCGCAGTCGGCCAGATCGGGCCGATCACCTTCACCGGCCTCGTCGGGTGGATCGCCTGGCTCGTCGTGCACCTCTACTACCTGATCGGGTTCGAGAACCGCGTGCGCGTGCTGTTGCGCTGGGCCTGGTACTACGTGCGGCTCGATCGACCCGTGCGCATCATCCTGCGCGCCGGCGAGCCGCGCCCGACCGACGACTGAACCTCAGCGCGTCGTCGCCGCGTCGACCAGCTGCAGGCGCAGTCCGAAGGTGTCGGCGGGATCGAGCCACACCGAATCGGCGTCCTCGCCGGCGACGCCGATGCCGGCACGCGCGAGCCCGGCGGGCGCGGTGTCGAGGTCGACCGCGAGCGCCACCGAGTGCAAGGTGCCGCGACCGTCGGCGACGACGTGGTGCCACGCGCTCGACGGGTCGCGCGGCGCCACGAGGCGCAGCGTGAGATCGCCGATGTCGAAGTCGGCGACCACCTCGGGACCGTTGCCCGCGACAGGTCGCGGCCCGACGCCGAACACGTCGCGCAGCAGTGCGGTCACCGGCTCGAGGTCGACCACGACCCCGGTGACGTGCGCGACCCGGAAGACCGGCACCAGACCGTCGCCCCCGCCGATGGGTGATCCCGCGTTGCGAGGGTCGTTGGGCAGACGGTCGTCGGTGAGCTCGAGCATGAGGCCGTAGGTGTCGCGCGGGTGCATGAAGAAGTGACGACCCTCGATGTGCACGCCGGTGATCCCGACGCCGGCCTGTTGCAGGTGGTTCTGCGAGGCCCACATGTCGGGCACCTCCCACGCCAGGGACTGCACACCCGGGCCGTGCTTGGCGAGCCACCGACCGACGACGCCATCCGAGCCCGACGCGGCGAGGGCGAGGAACGGGACGTCGCCCATCCACACGATCTCCATGTCGCTGCCGTCGAGGTCGTCGTGCAGGGCTTCCATCATGACGCCCGCGCCGAACACGCGGCGCCACTGCTCGACTGCGCCCTTGCCGTCGTGCACCGCGAGCGCGATGCGATGGCAGTTCCCGGGATCGCTGAAGCCGCCGGCGCGCGGGGACACGGTCGGACACGTGGCTACTCAGCCCACGACGCGGAACATGAGCGTCGCCGCGCTCGATGGCGCGGTCGTCGTTGCCCTCGTCGTGCAGGGTGAGCTGCACACCGACGCGCGCCGAGTCGTCGGTGCCCCGCATCGCCTCGCCGTCGACGCGGAATGGTCCCGCCTTGCCCCGCGCCATGAACATGAAGTGGTCCGACTCGGGCTGGAGCTGGTCGGTCCCGGTGAGCTCGCGGGCGAGATCGATCGCCGCGGTCTCGTGGATCACGAACTGCGGCCCGACGTGCAGCGCGGCGTCGGGTGACGCGAACTCCGCCTGCAGCTCGCCGAGGCCCCAGTGCCCGTCGGCGCGCTTGGCCCCTCCGAACACCTTCCAGATCGGGGGCAGATCGGGTGAGTCCTCGACGTGCTCGATCGGGTCGTCGTCGAAGAGCTGGTCGCCCTTGATGTGCGGCGGCACGTCGCCGATCGACGCGCCCTGGCCCTCGATGAGCGCGAGCACGCGGCTGTGGTTGTCGGCATCGACGATGGTCGCCCGGCCGAAGTACATGCGGGTCCCGACCTTCAGGGCGTGCCCGTCGATCACCTCGATGCGCCGCACGTCGTTGCCGTTGTCGAGGATCTGCAGCGAGTGGATGACCGGATTGGGCACCACCTCGAGATCCGAGGGTCCCCCACCGCCCGGCGCGCAGATCGAGAAGACCTGCGACAGGATTCCGCCCGCCGCGTTGCGCATGTCGTGCCGGAGCGTGACGGTGTCGTCGTCGACCTTGTTCATCGAGGAGAACTGCCGCCCGATGTAGCGGTAGCTCATGAGCGCACCCCACCGTTGGCGGAGCGTCTCCCAGTACTGGTCCTTGTCGGTGTCGCGGATGTCTTCGAGCGTCATCGTGTTCTCCTCCGGTCGACGATCTACGCGTCGGCGAGCAGCTTGTCGAGGTTGCCGCCCATGACGGCCTTGCGGGTGTCGAGCGAGAGACTCTCGATCTCCTCCGAGAACGCGAGCGGGTCGCGCATGCCCTCGGGGTGCGGGAAGTCGGAGCCCCACATCGTGTTGTCGACGCCGAGCAGCTCGATGAGCCCGATGGGGTCCGGCTCCGAGAACGCGTGGATGAACACGTTGCGGCGCAGCGCGACCATCGGGTCCTCGTCGAAGAGCTGCGGCGTGCGCGCGTACGCGTCCTGGAAGTGGTGCACCATGGGACGCACGTAGTCGGTGCCGAACTCGACGATCGCCACCTTCAGACGCGGGTGACGGGCCAGACAGCCGTGGCCGATGAGCGAAGCGATGAAGTCGGCGATCTGCCAGCGCGGCGTGCACAGGGCGCGGAACGAGAAGTCCTGGTGGAACGCCAGTCCGAACCCGGGCGCGTCGAAGTAGCCACCGGTCTCACCGTCGCCGTCGAGCTCGGCGACGTCGACCGGGTAGCGCCGGTTCACCACCTGGTGGAACCCGGCGACGATCCCGGTGTCCTCCATCAGCGTCCAGAACGGATCGAACTCGCGCTGGGCGATCGAACGACGACCACCGAACCCGCTCGCGGGCGCGCTGCTCAGATACACCACGCGCGCGCCGCGCTCGGCGACCCACTCCAGCTCGTCGCAGGCGCGGCCGAGGTCCTGGAGCGAGATCATCGGCGTGGGGTAGACCGCGTTCTCGTAGTTGTAGGTCCAGTGCTCGAGCATCCACTGGTTGAGCGCGTGGAACGACACCGCAACCGCGTACGGGTCCTCGGGCATCGCCTGCTCGATCACGCTGCCGAGGGTCGGCCACATCAGCGCACGGCCGATGCCGTACTCCTGCATGAGCTTGTAGCGCGGCTCGACGTCGTAGAACGCGTCCTTCCCCGCGATCGACCGGCGCTTCAACGGATCGTCGTCCTGGCCGCCCGGCACCGCGACGCGCGAGAACGTGGGGTTCGGGATCGCGCGCTCGATGCGGTCCTTCACCACGAGGCGCGTGCGATTGCCCTCCTGGATGTACTTGACGAGACCGTCGTACTGCTTGGGGATGAACTTCGTGAACGAGTCGGTGTTCTCGTACATGTGGTTGTCGACGTCGAACACGGGATACTCGAGATGCCGGTCACGTACGAAGAACAGCTCGTCGTCGTCGGCCATGTCACTCCCCATCCGATTCTGAACACGTGTTCAGAACCTATCTCGTGCGGAACTGGTCGACCACCAAGGCGTAGCGGCTGTGCAGCACCGCCGCCAGTGACCGGCGAGAGCGGCCCGCCGCCCACGCCTCGATGGCGTCCATCGTGAGCGCACCGAGGATCTCGCCGAGCTCGGCCGGGTCGGCGCCGTCGACCAGCTCGCCGCGCCGGCGCGCCGCGGTGAGCACCTCGCGGGCGAGGTCGGCGAAGCGCGTCGAATTGGCGATCACCTCGGGCCCCGCCTTCATCAGCCCGAGCCGCTGGCTGTTGATCACGAGCTGGGCCAACGACTTCGGGACCGCCTGCATCCGCCGCGAGATGCCCCGGATCAGCACGTCGAGCTGCTCGTCGAGGGACGCGGCGTCGTGCGCCTCGTCGAGATCGGTGGCGACGCCGGTCGCGGTCGCGCCGGCCAGGCTGCCGAGCAGGTGTTCCTTGCTCTCGAAGTGGAGGTAGAAGGTCGTGCGGCCGACCCCGGCCTCGGAGCAGATCTCCTCGACCGTCACCGAGTCGAAGTCGCGCTCGCCCCACAGCCGCGCCGCGGTGCGGAGCAGGTTGCGACGCGTCTCCTTGCCGCGCTCCTGTCGACCGAGCGTGCCGCGGGACGCGCCGACGACGTCGACGCCGGGATCAGCCATCCGGTCAGCTCGCCGAGGCGGTCGCTACCACCCGCGCCTTCCCGGCCATGCCGGAGCTCTCGTACGCGGTGCGGATCTGCTCGCGCGCCGCTTCCGGGAGCACGCCCTGCGGCGGACGCGAGTACGGGTAGTCGCCGATCGGCAGCCCGATGATCGACGCCGCGAGCTTGTAGGCCTCGCCCCAGTGCGTGAAGTAGTCGGGCCGCCCGGGATACTGCCCGGTCCATCGTCCCGAGTGACCGAGGCCGGAACGGACGGAGTGCTCCTTCCAGAACGCGCGTGCCTCGTCGAGGTGGCCGTCCCAGATCAACTCCCAGTACTGCGTGTACCACTTGTCGTCGGGCGTCTCGAACAGGTAGCCGGCCGTGCCGAGCTGCGCGGGACCGACGATGCCGTCCTGGAGCCAGCCCGCCTCGTAGACCATGAAGTCGCACTCCCAGATCAGGAGGTCGGGCACGAGCGCGTGCAGCTCGAGCGTCGGCATGATGCTGTCCTGCACGCCTTCCTTCACCGCGACGACGGCGGGCACGGCCTCGTAGATCGCGGCCATCTCGGCGGGAGTGAGCACGTAGCCCGACGAGGGCGAGTTGAACATGCCGAGCGCGAGGTCGGTGCGCTCCGCGAGGTACTGGAAGAACCGCAGCACGCCCTCGCCGCCGTGCACCTCCATGGTCGGCGTCTGGATGTACGCGATGTCGGCGCCGTGCTCCTGCGCGTGGCGCGTGAGCTCGACGGTGTCCTTCGCCGAGCCGGCCGACGTACAGGCCTCGATCACGACATCGGGCTTGATGGCCCTTGCTTCCTCCACCGCGACCTCGAGCAGCTGCTTCCGCTCGTCGAGGGTGAGCGACCACCACTCGCCGATGCCACTCGTCAACCAGAGCATCGCGTGGTCGAGGTCGCCGACGCAGTAGCGCACCAGCGTGCGGTAGGCGTCCCAATCGATGTCGTCGCCGTCGCGACCCTCGAGGGGGGTGTAGAGCGAGTCGCCGATGCCGTGCAGGCCGCCGTCGGCAGCCCACGCGCGTGCGTCACGTGCAGAGACCATGGGGCACTCCTCGTCCGGGTCCTCCGAGCCTAGACCCTTCTGAACACGTGTTCAGTTTCCGACCTATCCTCGCCGCAGCTGCACGTTCGATCCTCCGGGGGGACACATGGCCGGTTCGCCGTACCGCATCGCTCACTACGGGACCGGTGACACCGGAGCCCAGGCGCTGCGGGGCATCCTCGAGCGTCCCGAGTTGCAGCTCGTGGCCCACCTGGTGCACTCGGCCGACAAGGTCGGTCGCGACTCCGGCGAGATCGTGGGCGCCGCCGCGGCCGGAGTGCGGGCCACCGGCGATCTCGACGAGTTCCTGGCCGTCGACGCCGACTGCGTCACCTACTTCGCCACCGACTTCGGTCGCGACGCCGACCAGGTGATCGACGAGATGTGCGCCATGCTCGCTGCGGGCAAGAACGTGGTGACGTCGACCATGCCTGCGCTGGCGTACCCGCCCGCACTCCCCCACGCGTTGGCGGGTCGGCTCGACGACGCGTGCACCGCGGGCGGCACGTCGTTCTTCTGCACCGGCATCGCGCCCGGGTTCACTCCCGACACGCTCGTCCTGACCGTCAGCAGTCTCTGCGAGCAGGTCACGTCGGTGACCGTGTCGGAGCGCATCTTCATGAGCACGTACCAGGACCCGTTGACGTTCCAGTACCTCGGCTTCGGCCGCATGCCGGCCGACGACGCCGCGGTGCCGCACTCGGACGTTCCCTCCGATGCGTTCCGGTCGACGTTCGCGCTGCTCGGTGACGGGCTCGGCATGACCTTCGACGAGGTTCGCGCCGGGCGGGATGCCGCCTTCGCCGACACCGACTACACCTGCGCTGCCGGTGCGATCCCGCAGGGCACGGTCGCGAGCGTGCGCCTCTCGTTCGTGGGCGTGATCGACGGTGAGCCACGGGTCACCGTGGGGATCATCTATTCGATGATCGACACCGTGGTCGACGACTGGGCGCCGCGGGTGCCGGGTGCCGCACCGCCGAACGCGCGCATGACGCAGGTCGTCGTCGAAGGCGCGCCACACGTGGACTGCACGCTGACGCTGTCGGGCAGCGACCAACCGGGCGTCGACGCCACCGCGGCGCGCGTCGTGAACGCGATCGCGGCGACGTGCAACGCGAGCCCCGGACTGCACAGCGCGCTCGACCTCGGCATCTGGGGCGACCACACCTTCCGGGTGTGAGCGCAGCTCGCGGCGAACGGCCCATACTGGCTCGGTGACCCAGGTGCTGGACCCCGAGCTGTTCCTGCCCGAACCCGAGCCGGCGACGGTGAAGTACACCGTGATCTCGGTCGACGACCACCTCGTCGAGCCGCCCGACATGTTCGCGGGCCGTCTCCCGGCGAAGCTCCAGGAGTGCGCGCCGAAGGTGGTCGTCAACGACGACGGCCACGAGGTCTGGGAGTTCGAAGGCAACCGCCACTACCAGCCGGGCATGAACGCAGTCGCGGGACGACGGCCGAGCAGCTACGGGATGGAGCCGTTCCGCTTCGACCAGATGCGACCGGGTTGCTACGACCCCCACGAGCGTGTCGCGCGACATGGACCTCGGCGGCATCTGGGCCGCGGTCAACTTCCCGTCGATGATCACCGGCTTCTGCGGGCGCGTCTACTCGACGGCGAAGGACCCGGAGCTCGGGCTCGCCACGACGCGCGCGTACAACGACTGGATGGTCGAGGAGTGGTGGCAACAGCATCCCGAGCGGTTCGTCCCGCTCGCTATCACCTACCTCGCGGATCCGCAGCTGGCCGCGGCGGAGATCCGCCGCAACGCCGAGCGCGGTGTCGTGGCGGTCACGTTGCCCGAACGCCCACACAAGATCGGGTTCCCGTCGATCTTCGACGACGCGTGGGATCCGGTGATGCGCGCGTGCGCGGAGACCGACACGGTGATCTGCCAACACGTCGGCTCGTCGGGCACGGCCGACGTCGCCCCCGGGGCACCCTCGGGGACGGTGGCGACGCTGTTCGGCCAGCTCGCGCTGACGTCGTGTGCCGAGTGGGTGTGGTCGGGGTGGCCGCTGCGCTACCCGAACCTGAAGATCGCGATGTCGGAAGGCGGACTCGGTTGGGTCGCGATGCTGCTCGATCGCCTCGACTTCATGACCGAGCGCGGCGAGTACCTGTCCAACGGGTACGGCCCCGACGTGAGCCCGGGTGACGTCGTGCAGCGCAACTTCTGGTTCTGCACCATCGACGACCGGTCGACCATCGACACCCGCCACCGGATCGGCGTCGAGCACGTCATGCTCGAGGTCGACTACCCGCACGGCGACTCCACCTGGCCCGACACCCAGCGGGTGATCGAGGAGCACTGGGGCCACGTACCCGACGACGAGCTCCGGCTGATGACCCACGCCAACGCGGCGGCGCTGTTCCGCCACCCGCTGCCCGAGGTCACCCGCCCCTGAGCCGTTGACTGAGCCGTTGACGGTGCTCGGATATTCGTGTCAGTGTCCAGTGACACCAATGATCTCGGGGGAACGACATGGGACTGCTCGACGGCAAGGTCGCGGTGATCACCGGCGCCGGCTCCGGCATGGCCAAGGCCTCGGCGAAGCTCTTCGTCGCCGAAGGAGCCCGGGTCGTGGCCGCCGACATCAGCGGCGCCGAGAAGGACACCGCGGCGGAGATCGGTGACCACGTGCTACCGGTGCACTGCGACGTGACCAGCGAGGACGACGTGGCCGCACTCTTCGAGGCCGCGGTCGGCGAGTTCGGCCAGGTCGACGCGGTGCTCAACGTCGCCGGCATCGGGATCGGCGGTCCGATCCACAAGACCGAGATGAGCGACTACGACAAGTGCATGGACGTCGACCTGCGCGGCGTGTTCCTCGGCATGAAGTACGGCATCCCGCGCCTGCGTGACGCGGGCGGCGGCGCGGTCGTCAACTGGTCGTCGGTCGGCGGGTTGCGCGCCTCCGAGCAGGCCATGGCCACGTCGGTGTACAACGCGGCCAAGGCGGGCGTGGTGTCGCTCACCAAGTCGGCGTCCGCCGAGTACGGACGCAAGGGTGTGCGCGTCAACTGCGTGTGCCCCGGTTTCATCGAGACCGAGATCATGGGCGCGGCCGGCGGCGCGGGGTTCCCCGAGATCGCCAAGAAGGCGTCGCTCGGTCGCGGTGGTCGGCCCGAGGAGGTCGCCGAGGTCGCCGCGTTCCTGTGCTCCGACCGCGCGTCGTTCGTCTCCGGCGCGATCATCCCCGTCGACGGCGGCTGGTCCGCCCGACTCCCCTGACCGAGACCATCACTCGAAGGACGCCCGTGACGACCACCGACTTCTCCACCACCGACCTCTTCCGCGACAAGGAGCTGCCGAAGGACCCGTACCCCTTCTACGACTGGGTCCGGGAGCAGGGTCCGATCTGGTACTACCCGATCTGGGACGTGTGGCTGGTCACCGGATACGAGGAGGCCACTGCCATCTACCGCGACCAGGAGACGTGGTCGAACTGCAACACGGTGAGCGGGCCGTTCAAGAAGATGTCGGTCCCGCTCGAGGGCGACGACATCACCCAGATCATCGAGGAACATCGCGACGAGTTGCCGTTCAGCGACCAGCTCCCGTCGTTCGACCCGCCCAAGCACACCGCGCACCGCGGGCTGCTGATGCGGCTCATCACGCCGAAGCGGCTGAAGGAGAACGAGGCGTTCCTCTGGTCGTTCGCCGACGAGACCATCGACACCTTCATCGACGCGGGTCGGTGCGAACTGCTGCACGACTACGCGATCCCTTACACGCTGATGGTGATCGCGGATCTCCTCGGCGTGCCCGACGACGACCGCGACGCGTTCCTCGAGCACCTCACCACCAAGGTGCGCGCCGCGCGCATGGAGCACAAGCCGCTCGGGTTCCTCTACGAGCAGTTCACCCGCTACATCGACGACCGGCGCGCGCACCCGCAACACGACGTGATGACCGAGATGGCCCAGGCCACCTTCCCTGACGGCACGTTGCCGCCGGTGGAAGACGTCATGCGCATCGCCGCCAACCTGTTCTCGGCCGGCAGTGAGACCACCGCCCGGCTGATCGGCATGTGCATCCGCACCCTCGCCGATCACCCCGAGTTCCAGCAGCGGTTGCGTGCCGACCAGTCGCTCATCGCACCCTTCGTCGAGGAGATGCTGCGCACCGAGGCCCCACTGAAGGGTTCGTTCAAGCTCGCCAAGGTGCGCACCACCGTGGGTGGCATGGACCTCGCCCCGGGCACGACGGTGTTCGTGATGACCGACGCCGCCAGTCGCGACCCGCGGCAGTTCGACGCTCCGAACGAGTTCCGGCTCGACCGTCCGAATGGTCGTCACCACCTTGCGTTCGGGAACGGCATCCACAGCTGCGCGGGCGCGCCGCTCGCGCGCGCCGAGACCCACGCGACGATCGTCCGGTTCCTCGAGCGGATGTCCGACATCCGCATCTCCGAGGAGCACCACGGCCCGCCCGAGGCGCGGCGCTACGAGTACGACCCCACCTACATGCTGCGCGGCCTGCGCGAGCTGCACCTCGAATTCGACGCGCGCCTGATCGTGCGTGCCGCGATCTACGTCCCCGGAGCCGACGACCTCGTCGTCGAAGCCGTCGAACCGCTCACACCGTCGGACCGCGACGTCGTGGTGCGCATCGCGGCGAGCGGGGTGTGTCACTCCGACCAAGCGGTGATCGACGGGAAACGGCTCGGTCCGATCATGCTCGGACACGAGGCCACGGGCACGGTCGAGTGGGCCGGGCCCGAGGTGACGCGGGTGCAGCCCGGTGATCAGGTGATCATGTCGCTCACGCCCGTGTGCGGCCGGTGCTGGCACTGCGCCCGCAACGAGACGCACCTGTGCGACCGCAACGCCGAGATGATGCCGCGGATGCGCGCCACGCGGGTCGACGGCTCGCAGGTGAACGCGCTCGGCGGGGATCGGCAGCTTCGCCGACGTGATCACCGCCGACGAGGCGTCGTGCGTCGTGGTCCACACCGACGTGCCCGCGGATCAGCTCTCGCTCATCGGCTGCGGGTTCACGACCGGGTTCGGCGCCGCGGTCAACACCGCCGCGGTGCCGCCGGGCGCGACCGTCGCGGTCATCGGTGCCGGCGGGGTCGGGACCGCGACCATCCTCGGGGCCCAGGTCGCGGGCGCGGCCCGGATCATCGCGGTCGACCCGGTGCCCATGAAGCGCGACTCGGCGCTGCGCTTCGGCGCCACCGACGTCGTCGACCCCGGCGCCGGCGACGCGGTCGAGCAGGTGCAGGCGCTCACCGGCGGGCGCGGTGTCGACTTCGCGTTCGAGGCCGTCGGGAGCCACGCGCTCGAGCTCCAGGCGCTCCAGATGACGCGCCGGGGCGGCACGACCGTGTTCATCGGCGTGCCCGGGTTCGTCAAGCAGCTCGAGCTGCCGAGCATGCAGCTGATCATGGAGGACCGCACGATCAAGGGCAGCTACTACGGCTCCGCCCGGGTCATGCGCGACTTCCCGCGGTTCATCGAGCTGATCGAGTCGGGGCGCCTCGACGTCGCCTCGATGGTCACCCGCCACTACGCGCTCGACGAGGTGAACGACGCGTTCGCGGCCATGCGCGACGGCGAGGTCGTGCGCGGCGTGGTCGTGCCGAACTGAAAGCCTTTTCCTACGGCTCCTCGTACGGGGTCGGGGTGTACACGCGGGTGACGATGCGCCAACCGTCGTCGCCCTTCACGACGACGTCGCGGTAGCGGCCCGAGATGAACCGTCCGTCGCGGCGCATGCCGATGAGACGGGAGTGCAGGATCACGCCCTCGGGCGTCTCGTCGACGTGGACGTTGGTCATGAGGTGGGTGCGGGGGTGCCGCGCACCCCGCATGAAGTCGCGGATGCCCTCGAGGCCCTCGAGCACCTGGTCGGGGATCTCGAAGGTGGCGTCCTCGACGAAGATCCGGTCCAGCCCCTCCCAGTCGCGGTCGTCGACGAGGTCGCCGTAGCGACCGGGCAGCTCGTGCAGCTCGAGGCGGTCGACGGGGTCCACGTGGTCGTCCTTTGCTCAGGAGGTGGATCGGGTCGACACGACCGCGGTGCGGACCGGACCGAGCCACAGCTCGCGGTGGCGCGCCGCCAGGTCGACGGGCATCTCCGCCACCGTCGACCACGTGTACACGTGCTCGACCGGCAGCCCCTCGACTCGCGCCCGCACTTCCGCGACGGCTTCGTCGACGCTGAGGACCTGGAGGTGCACCGCGACGCGCGCGCGGCCTTCACCGCGGCGGTCGCCGAGATCGTCGAGCGCGAGCAGCGGCCGTCCGCCCGCGGCGTTGTAGGAGTTGAGCTGGTGCAGGTAGTGCGGGACGATGCGCGCGTACGCCGCCTCGGGGTCGTCGGCCACGATGATGTCGACATCGCCCGCAAGCTTGGCGGTCGACGGGTCGTGGCCGGCGTCGGCCAGGGCTTCGAGGTACGCGGCGACGACGGACCGCCGGATGCTCAGCAGCGGCGCGCCGACGCGCCCGGCCTTGCGCGCGCCGACGGGCAGTTGGTAGCCGAGCCAGACCGGCAGGTGTGGCTGCGCCGGTCTCGGTGTCATCTCCGCGCCGTCGAACAGCTCACGCAGCGTCGTGAAGGTGGCGTCGAGGTCGCGGAAGCGCGTCGCCATGTCGACCCCGAACATCTCGAACTCGTTCGGCACGTACCCCGCGCCGATCCCCAACTCCAATCGGCCGCCGGACACCAGGTCGACCACCACCGCCTCCTCGGCGAGGTGACGCGGGTGACGGATCGGCGCGAGCGTCAGCGCGGTGCCGATGCGGGTCCGCTGCGTGCGCGCCGCGATGGCGGCCGCGAGCACGAGAGGCTGGGTCAGGTAGCCATCGTCGAACCCGTGGTGCTCGGTCAGCCAGATGCAGTCGGCCCCGAGCTCGTCGGCCTCGACCGCGATGTCGATCAGACGTCGGTAGTGCTCCGGCCACGGTCGTCCCCACTGCGAGGGGTTGCGACCGTCGACGAAGAGACCCACCTGCAACGACATCGCCGCACTCTACGCAGCGTGCGCGATGCTCGTGCCATGGACGCGGAGGTCGAGCTCGCCGGCGGTGTCGGCAACGCCGGTGCCGTGACCAGAGTCGGGGACGACGTGTTGCGGCCGACCAATCCGCACACCCCGACGATCACTGCCTTGCTGCTGCATCTCCACGATGCCGGATTCGACGCGGTGCCGAGACCCCTCGGACTCGCGGTCGATGGTCGCGAGCGGGTCGCGTTCATCCCGGGTGATGTGCCATTGCCGCCGTTTCCCGCGTGGTCACTCACCGACGGCGCTCTGGCCAGTGCCGCTGCGCTCCTTCGACGCTTTCACGACACCCAAGATGGGTTCGTGCCACCGCCGGACGCGTCGTGGAGCGACGAGATGTCCGATCCGGCCGGCGGCACCCTCATCTGCCACAACGACGTCTGCCCCGAGAACGTGGTGTTCCGCGACGGCGTCGCCGTCGCGTTGCTCGACTTCGACTTCGCGGCGCCCGGACGGCCGCACCACGACCTCTCCCAGTTCGCCAAGATGTGGGTGCCGCTCGACACCGACGACGACGCGGCGCGGCTCGGCCGCGGTGGGCTCGACCCGTTCCATCGCCTGCGGGTCGTCGCCGACGCGTACAGGCTCCCACCGGATCGAACCGAGTTCCTCGACGTGATCGCGACGTCGATTGCCGCGTCGAGAACCGGCGGCTTCGTCGCGCGTCGCATCGAGGACGGCAACCAAGCCTTCATCGACATGGCCGAGACCATGGGGGGACTCGAGCGGTACGAGCGCCGTCACCAGTGGTTCGAACGCAACCGTCAGCGGTTCGCCGACGCCCTGGGGTAGGCCCGAACACATCGCTGCACCGGTTGCATGCAAGGAGCTCGGCACCGGGAGCGTCTCTTGTTCGTGGACGCTCTCGAACTGCTGGCCATCACGCTCGGCGTGCTGGCGCTCGGGATCGTCGTGGTGGCGCTGCTGTCGATGGTGCGCCGCGGCCCGCCGCTCTTGACCCGCTCCGGCACGGCCGTCGTTCCGCTACCCCCGCATCAGTGCGCGCAAGCCGTCGCCGACGTCATGGCGGCGTTGCCGAGCGCGCGGTGGTGTCGCACTCCCCGCACGACCTCAGGGTCGAGGTTCGGACGCACGGCAACATCCGCAGCTTCGGCGAGGACATCACCGTCGAGGCAACTGCCGTCGATGGCGGGTCGTTGGTGGAGGTGCTGAGCCGGCCCGCGTTCTGGGCGGTCGTGATCGACTACGGCGCGAATCACCAGAACGTGCACGACACCCTCGATGCGATCGTCCGTCGTTGTGGTGGAACGATCGTCGAGGCGGTGGCACCATTCGCGCATGACGACACCGGTGATCATCGAGGCGGCGATCAACGGCGCGACCTCGAAGGACGCGAACCCGAACGTCCCGAAGTCGGCAGACGAGATCGCCGCAGACGCGCTGGCGGTGATCGCCGCTGGCGCGGCCATCGTGCACGCACACTGTGATCCCGTGGGCGGACCCGACGACGAGGTGGCCGAGCGCTACCTCGACGCGTTCCGGCCAGTGTGGGCTGCCCCCGACCACGGCCGGGCTGGAGGCCTACCTCGACCTGCTCGGTGACGCGCCGATCCCCTGGGCCGTGTCGGTGGCCGGCGGCGACCTCGGACGCTCGGACGTCGCACGGCTCGCGCTGCGAGCGCGGTGGCCACCTCCATCTCGGGCTCGAGTTCTACGGCGGCGAGCGCCAGCCGACGAACACCGAACTGGTGGAGGAGGCCGTCGCCCTCGCGGACGCCGCCGGTCGACCCGTCGCGAGCTGCACCGAGGCAGCCGGCATCCTCGACCTTCGCTAGCACATGAGCTCGACGAGCTTGACCGGAGCGTCGCTCATGCTCCCGGATCGCACAGCACGCCGGCGTCGCGCGAAGGCGTCGGCCGCGTCTTCGTCGTAGTCGAGCCAGTCGCCGAGCACTTCGACCGCATCGGCGTTGCACGCCGCCGGCGGCCCGGTGACACCGATCTCGGCCTCGCTCGACGCCACGGCGCGCGCGGCACCAAGACCCCCGGCGCCACCTCGGCGACCACGTCGCGGGCGGTCGCCCATTCACTGGTGCCGAGCTCCTGCACCGACCCGCAGCACCGCGCCACCAGCGCGCCGTCTCCCACACGCGCCTCGAACGCCGCTGCGTCGGGGATGCTCCGTATGACGACGCGCAGGACCTCGAGCGCGCGCTCGCGGTGCAGTCGCTCAGCGTCGCGCGGGCGTTCCTGTAGCGACCGCCCATTCCCGAGCGAGTGGGCGCAGCGGAGTCGCGGCCGGCGTTCACCGGCCACAGCAGATCAGTCGAAGACGACCCGCAACTCCTTCGGCGTGCGCATGAGTGCACCCCGCAGCTGCGGCGCCGGCGAGGAGGGGTCGAGGCGCAGGTTCGGGAGCTCGTCGAGCAACGCCGCGAGCGCTCGGGTCATCTCGAGCCGCGCCAAAGCCTGGCCGAGGCAGTTGTGGACCCCGAACGCGAACCCGAAGTGGCGGTGCTTGGGCCGGTGGACGTCGAAGCGCTCGGGCTCGGGGAACACCGCGGGGTCGTGGTTCGCCGCACCGTAGAGGAGGTCGATGAACGCGCCCTCGGGCACCGCGACGCCGTCGACGACTGCGTCGGCGGTGGCGAGGCGGCTGCTCGCCAGCACCGGACCGTCCCAGCGAAGCGCCTCTTCGATCGCCGCCGGCACGAGGGAGCGGTCCTCGCGCACCGCCTCGAGCTGATCGGGATTGGCGAGCAGACCGGTGAGCAGCACGCTCGTCGTGCGGAAGGTCGTGTCGCCGCCCGCGTTGATGAGCTGGCGCAGGAACGAGATCGCGACGTCGTCGGGAAGCGGTTCGCCGTCGACCTCGGTGGAGGCGAGCACGCTCACCACGTCGGTGCCCGGTGTGGCGCGTCGCTCGTCGAGCATGGCGGAGAAGTAGCGCCCGAGCTTCGCCGACGCGTCGAGCGCATTCGTCATGTCGGGATACGTGATGATCTGGGCGACGGTCAGCTTGTAGAACGTGTCGATCTCGTCGCGGGGCAGGCCGAGCATCCGGTAGATGACGTTGAAGGGGTACGGGCGCGCGAACTGCTCGACCAGCTCGGCACGGTGGTCGGCACGGAACGCGCCGACCAGGTCCTCCACCAACGGGGCGACGATGTCCGCACCCCACTGCTGCACGATGGTCGGCCGGAACACCTGTTGGAGGATGCGGCGGTAGCGCGTGTGCTCGGGCGGATCCATGACGCTCACCGTGTGCCCGAACGCCGCACCCAACGTCGGCTCGAACGAGCGATTCGAGAACGTCGTCGGGTCGTTGAGGACCTGGTCGACGCCGGCGAACGACAAGACGGTGTAGTGCGGCAGCGCCTCGTCGCTGGGGACGGTCGGTATGCCCATGACCACCCGGTAGTCGGCCGCGGCGACCGGCGACTGCGCTCGCAGCGCGGCGATGGCGGCATACGGATCCCGCACGTCGCCGAAGACCATCTCGTCGCTGAGGTACGGGTCGAACGTGGGATCGGCGAGATCCTCGAGCTGGACGGTCACTGCCTGGTCTCCTCGCGCAGCATCTGCGCGAGCCGCGCGGCCATCGCCATGACCGGTCCGTTGAGGTTCCCGGACACCATGACCGGCAGCACCGACGCGTCCATCACGCGCAGCCCGTCCACCCCACGCACGCGCAGCTGCGAGTCGACAACGTCGTCGTCGGACGGTCCCATCGCGCAGGTGCCGATGGCGTGGTAGCCGCAGTACCCGTGTTCCAACGCCGAATCGATGATCGCCTGGTCGTCGACGACCGCACGACCCGGAAGGGTCTCGTGGTCGATCCGCTTGGCGATGGGTGCCGCCGCGAACAGCTCACGCATCTTGCGGAAGAGACCGATCCCGACCCGGCGGTCGTGATCGGTGGTGTAGTACTCGGCCGTCACCTCCGGGGGTGCGTCCGGGTCTGCGCTGGTGATCCGCAGTTGCCCCTCGCTGTCCGGCCGCATGATGAAGCCGATGCACTGGAGGCCGGGCTCTCGCTCGAGGCCGAGCTCGCCGCCCGCTTCGTACGGTCGTGCCGAGAACGGCCCCATCAGGATCTGCGCGTCCGGGCGGTCGAGGTCGGGCGTCGTCTTGAGGAAGCCGATGACGTCGTACGCGGGCGCCGCCAGCGGTCCGCGCCGGTCGAGCAGGTACTTGACCCCGGTGAGGTTCTGGCGCGTCTTCGTCGACAGCAGCCGGTTGTACCCCAGGTTCTCGTTGAGGCGGTACTGCACCACGAAGCAGCGGTGCTCGCGCATGCGTGCGCCGACCTGAGCGCGGTCGAGGCGGACGTCGACGCCTGCGGCGAGGAGATCGTTCGCGGCTCCGATGCCCGAACGCTGCAGCAGGAGCGGCGACTGGAGGCTCCCGAGCGACAGGATCACCTCTCGCGTCGCTCGGTGCTGGAGCACCTCGTTGCCCCGTCGCACCTCGACGCCGGACGCGCGGTCGCCGTCGAAGAGCACGCGCGTCACCAGCGACTCCACCATGACGGTGAGGTTCGGACGCGACTCGGCCGGGTGGAGGAACGCGTCGGCCGCGCTCACCCGACGGCCCCTGCGGATGGTGGCCATCGTGTAGCCGATGCGTTCGTCGTCGCTCGCGTTCAGGTCTTCGACATGACGGAGACCCAGCTCGGCGCCGGAAGCGATGACCTCGTCGCACAGCGGTTCCTTGTCGCGTGCGGTGGAGATGTGGAGCGGGCCGCCCGTCCCCCGCAGGTCCGATGCCCCGAGCTCGTTGTCCTCGAACTCGCGGTAGATCGGCAGGATGGACGACCAACCCCAGCCCGGGTTCCCGAGCGCCTCGATCGAGTCCCAGTCGGCCTGGCTGCCGCGGTTGTAGACCATCCCGTTGACCGAGCTCGACCCGCCCAACACCTTGCCCCGCACCCAGTGCTCGACCTTGTCGGTCGGGCCGAACGGCTGCGTCGGGAAGTGCCACACGACGCCGGGGTCGCCCAGCAACTTGCCGAACCCCTTGGGCACCCGGATCATCGGATGCTTGTCCCGACCCCCGGCTTCGAGCAGGAGCACGCGGGTGCTGCCGTCCTGCGTCAGCCGATCCGCGAGCACACAACCGGCCGAGCCGGCGCCCACCACGATGTAGTCGTACTCGGCCATCGCCACTCCCCCGTTCCTCAGTCCCGGTTCACACGCGACGCCGGATACCACTCGCGGATGCCGCCGGCCTCGTCGAACACGGTGGTCGGGATCTGGTACTCACTCCGGTCGTCGATCTCGTCCAGGTGCGCGGCGATGTCCTCGACCGAAGCCGGACGGTCGAGCGGCCCGTACCACCCACGCGTCGCGGCCACGAAGACGCGCGCGAACCGGCCGCTCGCCGCCGAGTAGATCCGTTGGGTGAAGTCGCAGGCTTCGCTCGCGAGGTACACGACCATCGGCGTCACGAACTCGGGCGCAGTCGGCAGCTCGAGGTCGGGGTCGCCCCGGCTCGCCAGCGCGAGATCGGCCTCGGAGATGTCGTCGGGCCGCATGCCGGCTGCGATGCGGGTGACCGCGACCGGCGCGACCACGTTCGAGCGGATGCCGTGCGCCGCGCCTTCCAGCGCCACCGCGCTCGACAACCCGGCGATGCCGGCCTTGGCGGCGACGTAGTTCGCCTGGTTGGTCAAGCCGAACAGACCCGAACCCGACGACGTGAACACGAAGCGCCCGTAGCCCGTGTCGCGCATCACCCGGAACGCAGGCTGGCTCACGAAGAAGGAACCGAGCAGGTGGGTCTCGAGCACGCCCGACAGCTCGGCGACGGTCATCTCGCCGAACGAGTTGTTGCGCAGGATGCCGGCGTTGTTCACCACCGCGTCGAGTCGGCCGAACGCCGCCATCGCGGTGTCCACGATCGCCTGGCCACCTTCCGACGAAGCGACGCTGTCGTACGAACCGACCGCGGTGCCGCCCGCAGCTTCGATCTCGGCCACGACCTGGTCGGCGGCGTCGTGCGACGCGCCGCTGCCGTCGACCGCGACACCGAAGTCGTTGACGACGACGCGTGCGCCCCGCCGTCCGAACTCGAGTGCGTGCGCGCGCCCAAGCCGTTCCCGGCGCCGGTGACGACGACGACTCGCCCGTCAAAGTCGAGGGTGGCCATGTGCGACTGTGACACGGGCGCGCTGTGGACACCCGGACACGCTTGGACAGCCGCCGCCGCTCGGTGGCCTACCGTGGCCCGACGGGCGTTCGAACGAAGGAAGAGCTGCTCATGCGTGATGTCGTGGTGGTCGAGGCGGTGCGGAGTCCGGTGGGGCGGCGCAAGGGTGGGCTGTCGGGGATGCACGCGGCGGATCTCTTGGGCGCGGTGCAGCGGGCGGTGGTGGAGCGTTCGGGGATCGACCCGGCCGAGATCGGTCAGGTCGTCGGCGGCTGCGTCGGTCAGGTGGGGATGCAGGCCGCCAACGTGACCCGCACCGCCTGGCTGCAAGCCGGGCTGCCGTTGGAGGCGGCGGCGACGACGGTGAACACGCAGTGCGGTTCGTCGCAGCAGGCCACCAACATGGCCACCGCCCTGATCGCGGCGGGGGTCGTCGACGTCGCGGTGGCGTGCGGCGTCGAGGTGATGAGCGTCGTGGCGATGGGTTCGACGGTCCCGAAGGACCCGTTCGTCGGCAAGCCGATCAACCGCACCTACTGGGAGCACTACGAGAACACCTCCCAGTTCGAAGGCGCAGAACGCATCGCGGAGACGTTCGGCGTCACCCGCGACGAACTCGACGAGTTCGGCAAGCAGTCCCAGGACCGCGCCGCGGTGGCGTGGGCCGAGGGTCGCTTCGACACCCAGGTCATGCCGATCGAGGCACCGACGCTCGACGAGGCCGGTGAACCGAACGGCACCCAGACGGTCACCCGCGACGAAGGGCTGCGCGACACCACCCTGGAAGCCCTCGCCAACCTCAAGCCGGTGCTCGACCGCGACCCGGCGTTCCACACGGCGGGCACCGCGTCGCAGATCAGCGACGGCGCCGGCGCGTTGCTGCTCATGACCGCGGAGAAGGCCGACGCCCTCGGGCCTCCAGCCCCGGGCGCGGATCGTCGACACCTGCATCGTCGGCAGCGACCCGGTGCTCATGCTCACCGGACCCATCCCCGCCACCGCACACCTCCTGGAACGCAACAAGCTCACCATCGACGACCTCGACCTGGTCGAGATCAACGAAGCGTTCGCCTCGGTGGTGCTGGGCTGGCAGCGCGCGACGGGGGCCGACATGGAGCAGGTGAACCCGAACGGCGGTGCCATCGCCCTCGGACACCCCCTCGGTGGCACCGGCACCATCCTGCTCACCAAAGCCGTCCACGAACTCGAGCGCACCGGGAGTCAGCGGGCGCTGGTCACCATGTGCTGCGGCGGCGGCCTCGGCACCGGCACCCTCCTCGAACACATCTGACCCACCCACCCCCGCCGCCGTCGGGGGCGAACATCTCAAAGTTGACGTGCACCAGCGCACGCGAACCTCGAGATGCTCGCCGTCGGGTCAGCCGTGGGGCAGGCCGAGGACGCGCTCGGCGATGGTGTTGCGCTGCACCTCGGACGTCCCTGCACCGATGGTCGACGCGCGGGTGCGGAGGAAGCCCCACGTCCAGCGGCCCTTCTGCAGTGCGTGCGGGTCGTGGCGACCGAGCAGTCCGACCGCGCCCTGCAGGTCGACCGCGAACTCGTGCAGCTCCTGCTCGAACAAGGTGTTGAACAAGCGTGACGTCGAGGAACCGGGTCCGGGTTCGCCGTCGCGCACGATCGTGGCGACGGTCCGCGCCGCGTTCAACGACATGATCCGTTGCGCGCCGGCGAGCTTCGCGAGTCGCTGACGCACCAGTGGATCGTCGGCGCGGCCGCAGTCGCGTGCCAACTCCACCAGCTCCCGCACGATGCGGTCGTAGAAGCGGGCCTGGTTCATGCTCCCGGCGGCGCGCTCGTGCCCCAGGCTCGTGCGGGTGACCCCCCACCCACCGTTCTCGTCGCCGATGCGGTTCTCGACGGGCACCTCGACGTCGTCGAAGAAGATCTCGCAGAACCCTGCGTCACCCGTCAGGTCGCGCAACGGGCGGACGGTCACGCCGGGCGCGTGGGCATCGACCAGGAGGTACGTGATGCCGTCGCGCCCCGAGTCAGGCTGACCGGTGCGCACGAGGGTGAAGAGGACGTCGGCGATGTCGGCGCTCGAGCTCCACAGCTTCTGACCGTTGACGACGTATCGATCGCCGTCGCGGACCGCGGTCGTGCGCAACGCCGGCAGATCGGAGCCGGCCTCGGGTTCGGAGTACCCCTGCGCCCAGATCACGTCGGCCCGCAGCATCGGGCGCAGGAAGCGTTGCTTCTGCTCCTCGGTGCCGTGACGGATGATGGTCGGACCGGCGATGCCGACACCGGTGCCCGGCACGCCCGGCACGCGCGCCCGCGCCGCCTCCTCGGCGTAGATCACCTGCTCCTCGAACGTGAGGTCCATGCCGCCGTACTCACGCGGCCAACTCGGACCGGCGAGGTCGTGCTCGACCGCGGTCGCGCAGTACCGCGCGCTGCCATGCCAACCGCGCACCCTTGCCCTTCGGAGGGGGGCCCGGGTGGTGCTCGGCGAAGCGCGCCCTCAGCTGGTCGCGGAAGCCGTTCCCCACGCCGGAAAACAGTACGCTCTTTTTTCGTGGGGACGCGTCTGGACAGCCGGGACCTCGGGTTCTGGCGCATCGCCGCCGCGGATCCCGAGCGGACGGCGGTCGTCGACCCCGACGGTCGGCGCCAGAGCTACGGGGAGCTGCTCGACGAGTCCCGCGCCATCGCCCGCGCCGCGCACGCGCTCGGGATGCGGCGCGGTGACGCGCTCGCGGTCGTGCTGCCGAACCACCGGAGCTTCCTGGCGTGCTGGCTCGCCACCGCCGAGTCGGGGCTCTACTTCGTGCCGGTGAATTCTCACCTCGCTCCGGACGAGGTGGCCTACGTGGTCTCGAATTCCGAGGCCAAGGTGCTGGTGGGGCACGAGGACCTCGCGCCCCTGGCCCGGGCCGCGGCCGACCAGGCCGGCCTGGACCGCGAGCGACGGTTCGCGGTGGGGGTGGTCGAGGACTTCCGTCCCTTCTCGGATCTCGCGACCTGGCCCATGGGCGAGCCTGCGCCCCGCAGCCCCGGGATGCAGATGATGTACACCTCGGGCACCACCGGGCAGCCGAAGGGTGTCCGGCGCCCGTTGCCCGAGGGCGATCCCGACGAGGTCGCCGCCATGACCGCGGCGGCGACGTGCCAGGGCTTCGGCATCACCCCCGGTGCCGGCGTGCACCTGGTGTGCGGTCCGATGTACCACGCCGGTCCGTACGTCGGCGTCACCAATGCGCTGCATGCAGGGCACACGGTCGTGATCATGCGCAGTTGGGCGCCGGAGCCGTTCCTCGAACTTGTCGCGCGTCACCGGGTCACGAACACGCAGATGGTGCCGACCATGTTCGTGCGCCTGCTCGCGTTGCCCGACGGGGTGCGCGCACGGGCCGACGTCTCGTCGCTCGAGAGCGTCTTCCACACCGGCGCTCCGTGCCCGGTCGACGTGAAGCAGCGCATGATGGACTGGTTCGGTCCCGTGGTCTACGAGACCTACGGAGGCACCGAGGGCGCGGCGACCATTGCGACACCGCGCCGTTGGCTGGCCAAGCCCGGCACCGTCGGCCGCCCGATCGTCGGCGCGGAGGTGAAGATCCTCGACGACGACGGTCACGAATGCGCACCTGGCGTCGCCGGTTCGATCTACGTCGGCTCCACCAGGACCGCCGCGGCCGAGTACTACAAGGACGCCGAGAAGTCGGCGTCGATTCGCCGCGGCCACCTGGTGACGCTCGGTGACGTCGGCTACTTCGACGACGACGGCGACCTGTTCCTGTGCGACCGGAAGATCGACATGGTGATCACGGGCGGCGTGAACGTGTACCCGGCCGAGGTGGAGGCCTGCCTCCTCGGGCACGCCGCGGTCGCCGACGTCGCCGTGATCGGCGTGCCCGACGACGAATGGGGCGAGTCGGTGCTGGCGATCGTGGAGCCCGCGGTCGGCCACACCCCCGACGCCGAGCTCGCCGACGCCCTGGTTGCCCACTGTCGCGAGCGGATCGCGCGGTTCAAGTGCCCGCGACGGGTGGAGTTCGTCGACGTGCTGCCGCGACTGCCCAACGGCAAGGTCGAGAAGCGCCGGCTGCGCGAGCCCCATTGGGCCGGACACCAGCGCAGCATCTGACAGGAGGAGAGGTCATGGGAGTTCGTCTCGACGACGACGAAGCGTGGGCGGAGCTCGACGCCGCGCACACCGGCATCCTCACCACCTTGCGCGGCGACGGATGGCCGGTGTCGGTCCCGGTGTGGTTCGCGGCGCTCGGACGCAAGATCTACGTGCGCACGCCGCCGAAGACGCGCAAGGTCGAACACGTTCGCCGCGACCCTCGCGCCACCTTCCTCGTCGAGCGAGGAGAGCGGTGGGTCGAGCTGTGCGCAGTGATGGTGTACGCGGCCGTCGAGCTGCTGGAAGCCGGCGACGAATACGACACCGCGTCGTCGGCCATCACCGCCAAGTACGACGGGTTCGGCCTCGCCGCGGAGTCGCGACAAGGCAAACGAGTGCCCTCAGCGACCAAGCAGCACTACGCCGGTCACGCGGAAGTGCTGCGGCTCACCCCCACCGAGCGGCTGGTGACGTGGGACAACTCGCGGCTGCGGCTGGGATGAGTCGAGCGAACCCGACCGCCGTGTGGGCGTTCGACGTCGACGGCACGCTCATCGACTCCATCACCGGGTCCTCGCTGCGGCCGATGGCTCGATCCGTGCTCGAGGTGCTGCACGCGCGTGGGAGCACGGTCGTGCTCTGGAGTGCCGGCGGTGGCGACTACGCACGTCGGCGCGCCGAGGCCCACGACATCGTCGATCTCGTGGACGCGTGTTACGACAAGGGCGTCCGCGACATGGAGGGGCGATACGTCACGAGCCATCTGGCGGGTGAGCACCGACCGCACGTGTGCGTCGATGACCAGCCCGACGAACTTCCGGCAGGGGTGGAGTCGATCCGCGTGAGCGCGTACCTCGCGCCCGACCCGCACGATCGCGGTCTCGTGGCCTTGCTCGAACGGATCACGCCGTGAGGATCAGCGACATCACCGTGGACGACGATGGCGCGGTGCGCCGGATCACGCTCGATCGCGCGGACAAGCGCAACGCGATGACCATCCCGATGTTCGACGCCGTGGCCGACGCGATCGACGGAGCTGTCGCCGACGACGCCATCCGGGTGGTCGTGATCCGCGGCGCCGGCGACCACTTCTGTTCGGGAGCGGAGATCGGCACGGCCGCGCCGCGCGACGCCGCGGTGCCGGCGCCGACGCTCGTCCGGAACGGCCCCGGACCGGACACCTCCAGCGGAACCTGCGAGCGTCACCTCACCGCATGGTGCGTGCGTTGTTCGAGGCCGAGATCCCCGTCGTCACCGGCGTGCAGGGGTACGCCGCCGGCATCGGGATGGCGCTGGCCCTGTCGGGTGATCACGTCGTGGCGGCGCGTTCGGCCAACTTCTGGATGCCGTTCGTCGAGCGTGGTTTCACGCCCGACAGCGGGTCGACGTTCCTCCTCCCTCGCCTGATCGGCGTCATGCGCGCCAAGGAGATGTTGCTGCGGGGGAGGCAGGTCGACGGCCCGACCGCCGCCGCGTGGGGCATGGTGAGCGAAGTGGTCGACGACGACGCGCTCGACGACGCGGTGGAGCGCGTGGCGGAGGAGTTCGCCTCGGCGCCGACCGTCTCGGTGGGCCTGGCCAAGCAGCTCGTCCACCGCAACCTCACCGCCGACCTCACGGAAGCCCTCGAGCGGGAGGCGCTGACCGAGGAGTTGGCTGTTCGCAGCGACGACTTCAAGGAGGGCATGCGCGCCTTCCGGGAGCGGCGCCCACCCGACTACTCCGGCCGCTGACCTCGCTGCACGTCGCCGGGTCTCCGGTTGGACGTTCGGCGCGATCGCAGGGTGTCCAGCGCCGGCGCCGTGCGACCATGGCAGATGCGAGACGGAGGTGGAGGATGACACGGCGGATCTGCGACGGCCTGGTCGTGGTGGAGATGGGCGCGGGAAGCATCCCCGCGTCGTTTGCCGGCATGTTGCTCGCCGACAACGGCGCGCGGGTGCTCAAGATCGAACCACCCGAGGGCGACCGTCTGCGCGAGCAGCACCCGTCGGGCTTCCTGGTGTGGAACCGCGGCAAGGAGAGCGTGGTCGCCGACCTCCGCACCGACGCGGGTCGTGATCGCGTGCGCGAGCTCGCGGCGCACGCCGACGTCGTGATCGAAGGGTTCGCCACCGGCGTGGCCGACGACTGGGGGCTCGGCTACGACCGGCTTTCGGCACGGCATCCCGGCCTCGTCTACTGCGCGGTGACGGGCTTCGGTTCCCGCGGACCGTACGCAACCATCCCCGCGTACGAAGGGGTCGTGGCGGCGAAGGCGGGCGTGTACCAGCTCGGCGCATTCGGCTTCCGGTCGGGTCCGATCTTCATCGACGCGCCCCTCGGCAGCGTCGGTGCCGGTCACCAGGCGGTCGCCGGCATCCTCGCCGCGCTCGTCGCGCGCGAGCAGAGCGGGCGCGGGCAGCGCGTCGAAGCGAGTCTCGTGCAGGGGTTCAACTCCCTCGACTACTTCGGGACCATGACCTGGCAACACGCCCGTCAGACGGCAGGCGACGCGGCGGGAACGGACCCGGTCGCGGGGACGGTGGGCGCCAGCCGCTACAGCTTCTTCGTGCCCACGCAGGACGGACGTTGGGTGATCTTCACCCAGATGCTCCCCCACCAGGCGCACACGTTGAGTCGCGCCGTCGGGATCGAGCACACCATCGACGATCCGCGCTTCGACAAGCAGCCGCAGTTCGCCACGGCCGAGGACGCGCAGGCCTGGGAGGATCTCCTCTGGGAAGCGATGGCGGCCCAGCCGTACGAGTACTGGGAGAAGGCCTTTCTCGCCGATCCCGACATCGCGTTCGAGCTCGCCCGCTTCAGCGAGGAAGGGCTCGACCACGAGCAGATCCGTCACAACGGTGAGACCGTGACCGTCGTCGATCCCGACGTGGGCCCGATCGAGCAGATCGGACCGCTGGCGCAGTTCGGCGCCACGCCGTCGCGCATCGAGCGGTCGGCTCCGGCGCTCGACGACCACGATTCGGTCGACGGATTCGCACCGCGTGCCGCAACGACAGGACCGCTTCCCGGGCACGCGCTCGACGGCATCACGATCGTCGAGCTGGGCTACTTCTACGCGATGCCCTACGGCGTGACCATGACCGCCGCGCTCGGCGCGCGCGTCGTGAAGCTCGAAGGCGAGACCGGCGATCCGATGCGCCTCTCGTTCGGCGCGCCCGACGTCGGCGCCGAGAAGACCATGCAGGGGAAGGAGAGCCTGGCGCTCGACCTGCGGACGCCCGAGGGCCAGCGGATCGTCCAGGACCTGGTGGCTGACGCCGACGTGTTCGTCAACGGGTTCCGCTCCGGCGTCGCCGAGCGCATGGGACTCGACTACGAGAGCATGTCGGCGCGGAATCCGCGACTGGTCTACGTGCGCGCGGCCGGCTACGGCGTCGACGGGCCCTACGCGCACCGGCCGATCTACGCCCAGGTGGCCCAGGCGGTCGCCGGCAGCATCGGCCGTCATGGTGGTCGGTGGCTCGACCCCGCGTTCACCGAGACCCTGAGCACGCTCGAAGCGCAGCTCGTGGTGCTCCCCCGCCTGCGGGGCATCGTCGACGGCGACTCGAACGCCGCCCTCGCGGTGCTCTCGTCGCTGCTGTTCGCGTTGTACGACCAGCGCCGCACCGGACGGGGACAGCTCCTCTCGACCACGATGATCGGTGGCAACGCGCTCGCGTACGCCGACGACTTCCTGCGGTACGACGGGAAGCGGCCGCTGCCGGCGGTCGACGAGGAGAACTTCGGACTGCACGCCTGTTACCGCCTCTACCGCGCCGCGTCCGGCTGGGTGTTCCTCGCCGCGCCCCGAGCGCGGGACTGGGAACGCCTGGTCGACGCGCTGGGGCACCCTGCCGCGCTGACCGACGAGCGCTTCGCCACCGAGGCCGGCCGACGGGCCGACGACACCGCACTGGCCACGGTGCTCGGCGACCTCTTCGCGACTCGCGACGCGCAGGAGTGGGAAGGCCTGCTCGTGCCCGCGGGAGTGGCCTGCGTGTCCGCGTTCGACGCCAGTCACTCGGAGTTCACGTGCACCGATCCGGTGTTGCGTGAGACCGGCCTGGTGGTCGAGGTCGATCACCCGACGTTCGGCACGATCCTGCGGGCGGGTCCGCCCGTCGTGTTGTCGGACACGCCCGGACGGGTGGCGGCAGGCTGCCTCCTCGGCGAGCACACGCAGGCGATCCTGACCGAGCTCGGCTACACGGCTGACCAGATCGACGACCTCGCCGACCGCAGGGTGGTCTTCCGCGCCTGAGCGTGTGGGGCGCGTACGCGTCGTTCAGACGGTCGGGACGTGGACGGTCCCGGTGTACAGCTCGAAGATGCGATCCTCGTCGAGCTCGGCGGCTGGACCGTCGTAGACGATCGTGCCCTGGTTGAGCAGGTACACCGAATCGGCCAGCGCCAGCGCCCGGTTCACGTACTGCTCCACCAGGAGCAGCGACGTCCCTCGGGCCGCCAGCTTCTCGAGGAACTCGAAGATGTCGTCGACCACGAGCGGCGCCAGGCCCAGTGACGCCTCGTCGACCAGCACCACGCGCGGTTCGACCACGTACGCGCGCGCGAGCGCGAGCATCTGCTGCTCGCCGCCGCTCAGCGTCCCGGCGACCTGCCCGCGTCGGGATCCGAGCACCGGGAACGTCTCGACCGCGCGCTCCCACGCTTCCTTCTCGGTGCCGCGGCGTGCGTAGACGGTGACGTTGTCGCGCACGGTGAGCGACGGGAAGATCGCCCGACCCTCCGGGATGTGGCAGATGCCGAGTGCGGCGCGCCGGTACGGGCTGAGCCGCGCGATGTCCTGCCCGTCGAGCAGCACCGACCCGCTCCGGGGCCGCAGCAGGCCGGACGCGATCCGCAGCGTCGTCGTCTTGCCCGCCCCGTTCGGACCCAACAGCGCCACGACCGAACCGTCGGGCACGGTGAGCGAGATCTCACGCAGCACGGTGGTGTCGCCGTACCCGCCCACGACGTCGCGAAGTTCCAGCATCAGGCGATCCCCACTGGTTCGGTGGCTTCCGCGAGCTCGACGTCGTCGGAACCCAGGTAGGCGGCCTGCACCAGCTCGCTGGCGCGCACCTCGTCGGGCGTCCCGTCGAAGAGCGGCCGTCCGAAGTCGAGCACGTAGATGTGCTCGCAGATGTCCATCACGAGCGCCATGTCGTGCTCGACGAGCAGCAGCCCCGCGCCGCGGTCGGCGACCACCTGTTGCAGCACCGCGCCGAACCGCTCGGTCTCCGTCGGATCGAGGCCCGACGACGGCTCGTCGAGCAGGATCACGTCGTACTCCCCGGCCAGCGTCCTCGCCAGCTCCACCAGCCGGCGCTCACCGGAGGTGAGCAACGCGGCCTGCCGGTCGCGCAGCGGGGCGATGCCGGTGATCGCCATCGCCCGCTCGACCGCGTCGTCGATCGTGCGGCGATCGCGTGGGGTCGCGACCAGCTGGTGCACCACGTTGCCGCCGGCCATCGCGGCCTCCCGACCGAGGGCGACGTTCTGCTCGACCGTGAGCGACGGCCACAGCTCCGACCGTTGGAACGTGCGCCCGAGGCCGCGGCGCGCCCGGCGCGCCGGCCCCGCGTGCGTGAGATCGTGACCATCGAGCAGGATCCGTCCACTGGTCGGGCGCACGAGCCCCGAGCAGGCGTTGAACGTGGTCGTCTTCCCCGCGCCGTTCGGGCCGATCAGTCCGGTGATCCGGCCCTGCGGCGCGTCGAGGCTCAATCGGTCGACGGCGAGCAGACCGCCGTACGCGACGGTGAGCTCGACGATCTCGAGCCCGGGGCCCGTGGCCCGCGGGCTCGCCGGCGGCGCAACCGGCTGCGGGAGCGGAGCATCGACGGTCGCCGGCGCCGAGGCCGGCTCCACCGGGGCGGGCCGGCGCCCGCCGAGGCGGTCGAGGAACCGCCGCAACCCCATCGGCACCGATGCCGGGTGGCGCGCCTGGAGGCCCACGCCGATGACCGCGAACCCGAAGAGCATCTGCAGGTAGATGTTGATGTTGGGGACGTCGACGTAGGCGGGGATGAGCTCGAGCGCGGCTGCCGCCGTCACCGCGTACCACGGCGCGCCGCCGACGACCAGCAACACCAGCGCGACGATCACGAGCGAATTGAACGCAGGGAACGACGTGCCGTTGATGGACCCGACGAAGCCTGCGTACAGCGCTCCGAAGATGCCGGCGAGGAACGCCGAGATGCAGAAGACGATGACGCGCGTGAGGTTGACCGTGGTGCCCTGCGTGCCGAGCGCGAGGGGTGAATCGGACGAGCGCGCGCAGGAGCCGCCCGAGGCGGCCGCGGGTCAGCGCGACCACGACGATCGCGCACACCACGGCGACGGCCAACACCACGTAGTAGTAGCCCCGGTCGGTCTGGCCGATGCTCGGCCGCGTCCCGTGCACGCCCGCCGACGTGGGCCCGAACATGATGTCCTGCGTGTAGAACATGTTCTCCAACATGATCCCGAAGCCGAGCGTCGCCAGCGCGAGGAAGACGCCCGAGAGCCTGATGGCCGGGATGGCGATCACCGCGCCGACGGGCACGACGATGAGGGCGGCGAGCAGCACCGCGAGCAGCCACGGGACGCCGTGGTCGCTGACGAGATGTCCGAACGCGGCCGCGCCGACCGCCGCCAACCCGAGGTGCGCCAGCGACACCTGCCCGGACAGGCGCACGAGCAGACCCAGCGAGAGGAACAGCACGACGTACATCACCGCGATCGTCCACGCCGCCAGCTTCAGACCCACGAGGTCGGGCACGAGCACGAGGAACCCGACCAGGAGGACTGCGCCGCCGATGCTGACCCGCGCCGGTGCGGTGTAGGTGCTGTGCGGCGGTGGTGGCGGCGGCGTCCTGCGCAACGCGAGCAGCCGCTTCGGCGTCACGAGGAGCGCGACGAACAGCACGATGAACGGGATGCTGATGGGGAGGCCGCCGAGCCAGCTGATGTCCCCCACGTACTTGGTCGACAGCGCGGCGGCGATGCCGATGAGCAGTCCGCCGAGGTACGTGAGCGGCAGGTTGGAGAAGTACCCGACGGCGGCGGCACCGAACGCCTGCACCACCAGCAGGATCAGGAGGAACGCGCTCACTCCGATGGTCGGCCCGAGCAGCAACCCCGACATCGCGGCGAAGCACGTCCCGATCACCCACGCCCAGCGCCGCACCCGCGTCGGGCTCGTGCCCGCGATGTTCGCGAGGTCGGGGTCATCGACGACGGCGCGCATGGACACGCCGAGGCGCGACCAGCGGAAGAACAGGTACAGCCCGATGGCCGACACCAGCGCGATCACCATGGTGATCAGCTGGTTGTACCCGACGTTGACGTCGAAGACGGTGAACGTCTCGGTGGGGAGGAAGTCGGGGAACAGGACGTACTGTCCCGGGTCGCTCCACGAGTTGCCCCAGAGACGCAGCAGCGCCTCGATGCCGAGCGTGAGCCCGATCATGCCTGCGATCTGGTACTGCACGCCCACGCGCGAGAGCATCCGGGTGAGCAGTTCGAGCACCAGACCCATGGCCGGCCCGAGCACGAACAGGCACAGCAACGCCGCCGGCGGCCAGGCCATGCCCTGCTGGACGTGCAGCCAGTAGAAGACGTACGCGGCCACGGCCGCGATGGCGCCGTAGGCGAAGTTGAAGACGCCCGACGTCTTGTAGGTGAGGACGAGGCCGGTGCCGGCGAGCCCGTAGACGGAGCCGGCTGTGAGCCCGATCACGATGAACGGGAGGAATTCCTGCACGCGGTCGACTCCTCGTTCGCAGGTTCGAGCGCACCGCCCGGCATCGACCGGGCGGTGCGCTCACGTCATCCGTTCGCCGGGGTGCAGGTCGTCTTCATCCCGTTCGGCTCGCTCAGCTTGTGGTTCTTCAGGACCATGCTGAACCAGCACGAGTTGGCGGGATGCTTCTCTCCGGCGGTGAAGGTGATCGGGTTGGGCGCCAGGCCGTCGAGCGTCTCGTCCTGGAAGGTGTTGAGCGCGTTGGTCACGTCTGCCGCCGTGGGACTGTCGGACGTCAACTTCTCCGCCGCCTTCTCGAAGGCGATCGCCGCCGTCCAGGTGGTGGTCGCCGGCTGCTTGTAGTCGCTCTTCAGCACCTTCGGCGCGTACTTCTTCATCACCGAGTTGAAGCGCTTGGTGGCCGGCGTGCTCGTGTCCATGTACGGGAAGGAGTAGATCGCGGCGATCGCCTCCTTGATGTTCGGGTCCTTCAGCCACGAGTTCTGCGAGATCTGGCCGTCACCGGACGTCCACCGTCGGCGAGTATCCCTGCCGGGCGCAGTCGCGCGCCAGGTTGGGCAGGAGCGGCGCGCCTTCGATGCCGACGTCGGTCGTGCCGCTCTGCTTGAACGTCACGCAGGTTGCGGTGTAGTCGGGCTGGGTGTTGCTCACACCGAGACCGTCGGTGAACTCCATGCCGTACTTCGTGGCCGCGCCCTTCATGAGCGGAGCCGCGGCCGCAGCCTGCGGCTGTGAGCTGTCGTAGGTGATCCCGAACTTCTTCCCGCCCTGGTCGGCCGCGAACTTCGCCTGCGCGAACAGGCCGTCGAGGACCGCGGTCGTGGTGACGCAGTAGAAGTTCTGGTCGGCGTTCATCGAGATGTCGTAGCAACCCCCACCGATGACCGGCACCTTCGCCTCGCCGGCGATCGGCAACCACACCGACGCGGTCCCGCCGGCGTACTGGCCGACGATGGCGATCGCGCCTGCGTCGATCAGGCTCTTCATCGCCTCGGACGCCTTGGCCGGGATCGTCCTTGTCGTCGGCGGTCTTCACCACGACCTTGTGCCCGTTGATGCCGCCACGCGAGTTGACGTCCTTGGCCCACGCCTTCACCGTCTGGAAGGCGCCGTCGCTCGGCAGACCACTCCCGGTGGCGTTCGAGATGTTGCCGATGATCAGGTCGCCCTTGGCCTGACTCGGCGCGTTCGCGGGTGCGGCACCGGCACCGGCGCCGGTGGCGACACCGAGCGCCAGCGCGGTCACCGCGACCGGTGCGATGCATCGAGCTAGCAATCGTCCATGCTTCATGGAACTCCCCCCTCAGCGAATGCGCGGCGAATGTACCGCTGTCCACGACGAACGCGACCGCGGGCGACCAACTGCCGCACCCGCGCGCACGCTGGACGTCGTCGACCGTGACGAACGTCATGCCCGTCGCCGAACTTGTCGTTCGACCGTCTCGGCGAACGACGACCAGAACGCGGCGCGCCGACGTGCTTCGTCGGCGACCTCGTACGTCCGACTGATCGGCACGGCGCCGACGTGCGTCCACGAATCGGCTTCGTCGACCATCGTCGAGTCGAACCAGGTGACGAAGTCGTCTCCGCCGTCACGAGTCAGGATCGCGGCGTCGTCGCGCCACGTGCACAGGCGACGGCGCTGGCGTGTGAGCAGCGCATGGACCGTCGCCTCGGTGTCGATGGCGCTCGCCGGCTCCTCGCTCGGTATCGCGCCACCGCCCAGTCCGAGACGGCTGCGCACGCTGCGCACCGTCTCGGGCGATGCGCCGACCTTCTTGGCGATGAACCGGAGCGACGCGTCAGGATGCTCCTCGAGCTCGTGCACGATGCGCTCGCGCACCTCCGCCGGGTCGACCGGTCGAGCCCGTCCATCGCGACCCACGCGGATGGCGCTCGTCGCCAGTCCACCGCAGTCGCGCAATTCGTCGCGCACGCGGGCGACGGTCTTCGGTGAGACTCCGCACATCTCGGCGATGCCGCGATCGGAGCGATCGGCGTGCGTGCGGAGGATGCGCCGCACCGCCGCCCGTCGCTCCTCGAGGCTCAACGGCAGGCCGTGCCCGACGTTGCACCGCACGAACTCGACGTAGGCGTCGTCGGGCGAGCCGTCGAACAGCACGGCACGAACGTGGTGCAACCCGAGCTGACGGGCGGCGGCGACGCGATGTTGCCCGTCGATGACCGTGAAGTCGGTGCGGTGCACGACGATGGCGGGCCAACGGTCCGCCATCTCCGCGAGCAGCGACACGTGCGCCGGATCGAGCCCGTTGGCGCGCAGCGAGGGCCCACCACGGAGGTCGGCGAGCGCGAGCTGCACCTCGACCGCGTTGCGGTCACGCCGATCCGGTGGCGCGTCGCTCACGTCCTCGAGCGAGAACCGGGACCGCGCCGCTTGCACATCGACCGACATGGAGAACCCCCCTCGACCGTCAATCAAACAACCATTCGATTGATACCGGAATCAGTTAGATAAGTCAAGGGTTTGGCGCAGTCGGACAGTGGCGAGCAGCGTCGGAGACCGCCGATAGGGTTCTCCGGGTGGCCATCGAGCAGCCCCAGGCGACGGCGCCGACTCCGCGGACGCCGAAAGGGACGCTCAACGTCGCCCGCTGGAACGAGATCCTCGAGGCCGCCGGCGAGGTGTTCCACGAGAAGGGCTATCAGGCCGCCCGGATCGAGGACATCGCGGCGCGGGTCGGGATCCTGAAGGGGAGCCTCTACTACTACATCGAGAGCAAGGAAGATCTCCTCTTCGCCCTCTCCGACCAGGCCCACTCCAGCGGCGTGGAATCGATCGCCGAACCGCCGTCGCTGGCCGGTGAAGACGCGCCGACCCGCCTCGGCGAATTCATCGCCCGCTGGTGCGTCGTCCTCGACGCCAACCCTCCGTACGCGACCGTCGCCGAGCGGGACGTCGGCCGATTGAGCGGTGAGCGCTACGAGCAGGTCATGGCCAAGCGCAACCAACTGCACCGGTTCGTGCGGTCGATCATCGAACAGGGGATCGCCGAGGGCTCCTTCGACCCGACGATGGACCCCGGCGTCGCCACCAACGCGTTGTTCGAGATGATGAATGGAACTCGTCACTGGTTCCGCCCGGACGGCCGCAAGACCACGAAGGACATCGGCGACTGGTACCGCACGTTCGTCCTCCGCGGCCTGGCTGCGCAGGTCGCACCGTCGGCGTAGCCGGTGCGAGCCCGGGGGCGTTGAGGGTGCCGCCGCGCGACGGGCTGGCGCCCTCGCCGCGCCGGCCGGAGATCCCGTTGGGAGCGAACACGGTGCCGGCGGCGCTGGCCGCAGCCGTTGCCCGACGGCCTGCTGCCGAGGCACTCGTCGGCCGTTCCGCCCGGTTCACCTACCGGGAGCTCGACGAAGAGGTCCGGCGGGCCGCGTCGGTGCTCGCGACCCACGGTGTCGGTCGGAGCGACCGGGTGGCCGGAAGCATGGCCAACCACACCGAGCTCGTGATCGCGTTCTTGGCGACGATGCACCTGGGCGCGATCTGGGTCGGCGTGAACCGCGGGCTGGCCGCACCCGAGCAGCAGCACCTGCTCACCGACGCCGGCGCGTCGCTGTTCGTCGGCGACCGCAACGCCACCGCCACCGTGGCCGCGCTCCGCGACCACCTGCCCGCGCTCCGCACGCTGCTCGACGCCGAACCCGGTGACCCCGCCAGCGCGTGGGCGACGCAGCTCCGAGCGGCCGATCCCGACTCGGTGCCCGCCGCCGACGTGGACCCGTTCGCACCGGCGGCGATCGCCTACACGAGCGGCACGACTGGTCGGCCGAAGGGCGTCGTGCACAGCCAGCACAACTTGCTCGTGGTGGCCGCGGTGGCGATGACGGCTCGCACCGACGACGAGCGCATCGGCGTCCTCTTGCCGTTGACCATCCTCAACCTCATGATCCTCGGGCCCGTCACTGCGCTCGACCTCGGCGCCTGCGTGGTCTGCATCGATCGCATCGATCCCGTGGGCCTGGCCACCTGGATCCGCGACGAACGGGTGAGCACGTTCTCGGCGGTGCCCGCCATCATCTACGACCTGCTCACCCATCCCGAGGTCGACCCGGCCGACCTCGCACCGCTCGTGCGGCCCGGGTGCGGTGGCGGCTCGACTCCCGACGCGTTCCGCCGGCTCTACGAGGAGCGCTTCGGCATGCGCCTCACGACGGGCTACGGGCTCACCGAGGCGCCGACTGCGGTGACTGCAGAGGACCCGGCGCTCCCGCCGGTGCCCGGCGGTTCGGGCCGCGCGCTCCCCCACGTCGACGTGACCGTGCGCGACGACGACGGCAACGTGGTGGGCCCGGGCGTGGTCGGCGAAGTGTGCGTCGCCCCGGCGAGCGAAGGCCTGTTCGCCGGTGTGTACACACCGATGCTCGGCTACTGGGGACGACCCGACGCCACCGCGGCAGCAGTGCGCGACGACGTGCTCTACACCGGCGATCTCGGCTACCTCACGCCCGACGGCGATCTGCTCATCACCGACCGGAAAGGCGACCTCATCGTGCGCGGCGGCGCCAACGTGTATCCGGCGGAGGTCGAGCGCGTCCTGCACGACGACCCCAGGGTGGCAGCCTGCACGGTGCTCGGGCTCCCCGACGAGCGGCTCGGTGAACGCGTCGTCGCGGCAATCGTGGTCGCCGACGGCGAGCACGTCACCGACGACGAGCTGCGGGCGCACTGCACGGCGTCGTTGGCGCGCTACAAGGCTCCCGAGGTCTTCCTCTTCGTCGATGACCTCCCCCGCAACGCGATGGGCAAGGTGGTCAAGCGGCTGGTCGTCCCCTGGTTCGACGGTACGGTGCTGCCGTGAGCGTGCGGATCGACGTCGAGGACCACGTTGCCGTCGTCACCCTCGATCGTCCCCCGGTCAACGCGGTCGATCACGCCACGCTGGCCGAGCTCACCGACGCCTTTCGCGGGCTCGACGACGATCGCGACGTCCGCGTCGCCATCTTCACCGCAGCCGGCGACCGAGCGTTCATGGCCGGCCTCGATCTGCGCGCCGCGGCGCCGCCCGCCGACGAGGTGCCCGCCCGCTTCGTGACCGATGCGGGGCTCGTCGCCCGTGAACCGATGTGGGCGATCGTCGACTGCGCCGTACCGGTGATCGGCGCCATCAACGGACCTGCGCTCGGCGCCGGGCTGGCGTTCGCCGCGTGCTGCGACATCTTGATCGCGGCCGACCACGCGACGTTCGGGACCACCGAGATCAACGTCGGCCTGTTGGGCGCGAGCGCACACCTCTCACGCCTGGTCGGGCGGCACAAGGCACGCGAGATGTTCTTCACCGGCGAGCAGGTGAGCGCAGCCGAACTGCATCGCCTCGGCGTCGTGCGCGCAGTCGTGCCGCGTGACCAACTGCTCCCGGCGGCGCGCGAGCTCGCACTCGTCCTGGCGACAAAGAGCCCACTCGCCCTGCGCCTCGCCAAGGAGTCGATGAACCGGGTCGAGGATCTGCCCCTGCGTGACGCATATCGCGTCGAGCAGGACTACACGGCGCGCCTGCAGCGCTTCGACGATTCCCGAGAGGCCCGCGACGCGTTCCTCGAACGCCGTGACCCCGAATGGAAGTGGCGCTGACGGCGTCGGACCGCCCGGCCCTCGACGCGTGTCACCGCACATGAACGACGCCGTACGCCGCTGGGTCGAGGCCACGGTCGGGGGGTCGATCGTCGACGAGCGCCGGCCGGCGATCGGCGGATCGCGCGCCGTGTTCCTCGTGGACGTCGAACGGACCGACGGCACGCGGCTCCCCCTCGTCGTGCGCGGCGAGGGTGAAGGGTCGTTCACCGGCACCGAGGTGTCGCTCGCTCGCGAGGCGGTGGTGTACCGGGCGCTCGCCCGTGCGCCGGTGCCCACACCCGACCTCGTCGCGTGCTCCGCCGACGGGACCATCCTCCTCCTCGAGCGAGTGGCCGGTACGCCGGAGCTGCCTCCCGTCGGCACCGAAGAACGTGCCGAGACCATGCGCAGCTTCGTCGACGCGATCGCGACGTTGCACGGTCTCGACGTCGAGGAGCTGGACCTCCCGGACTTCGCAGTGCCACAGACGCCGGCCGAGCACGCCCGTCTCGATCTCGCGCGGTGGGCACGCCTCGGCATGCAGTGTCAACCACTCGATCCCCTGCTCCGCTACGCAGCCGGGTGGCTGTGGGAGCACGCGCCTCGTGCTCCGGTGCCCACCGTGTTGGTGCAGGGCGACACGGGACCCGGCAATTTCCTCGCCGAGGACGGCCGGGTCACCGGGCTCGTCGACTGGGAGCTCGCGCACATCGGCGATCCGATGGACGACTGGGCCTGGATCGCCATGCGCGCCGACGCCACCGAGCTCCCTGCGCTCCATGCCCGCTACACCGCGCGCAGCGGCATCGCGATCGATCACGAGCGCGTGGCGTACTACCGCCTCGCCGTCGACTATCGCTGTGCCGTCACGACGTCGCTCGCGGTCCGTCGTGGTGGAGGCGCCCGCGGTTGGGCCCCGTACCTCCTCGCGACGCAACGGTTCCTCGACGGGTTGGCGACGCGCCTCCGCGACCAGGTGGCGATCGCATCAGCACCGACCGCCACCGTGCCACGCGACGCGTCGCCTCGCACCGAGATCTACGACGAGTTGCTGGCCGGGGTGCGGGCCGCGGTCGCGCAGCTCGACGACGACGCGCGCGAGCAGACCCGCAACCTGCAGATCCTCGTGCGGTACCTCCGCGCCTTCGATCGCTTCGGTGGACCGCTCGACGCCGAGGACCTCGCCGATCGGCAGTCGACCCTCGGCGCCGACGCCGCCGACGACGCTCGCCTCGGTGATCTCGCCGAACGGGCGGGCCGGGCCACCGACGCGACCGTGCTCGCGTACCTGTTGCGCCGGCACGATCGTCGACGACAGCTCTGGGCCGAGCTCCTCGACCGGCCCGCTCGACCCTGAGCGACCAACGACTCAGAGATCGAGCGCGACCTTCGCGAACGTGCCGCCGTCGGTCGTGGGCACGCACACCCCCGACATGTACGCCGACTCGTCCGAGGCCAGGAAGAGCGCGACGTACGCGCTGTCCCGCATGGTCGGCGGACGGTCGAGCTTGAGCGGCATGGGCGCCGTTCCCTTGTCCCACTCGCCGGCGAGCTCCTCGTAGGACCGCTCGAGCGGCTCGTCCTCGGCCGCACCGGCGAAGTTGGCGGACATGCCGTGGAACGGGCACAGCGCGTTCACCCGGATCCCGTGCTGGCCGAGCTCGACCGCGAGCGCCTTGACCAGCCCGTTGGCGCCCGACTTGGCCGCGACGTAGCTGCGGAAGCCGGGGTAGGCAACGAGCCCGGCGGCCGACGTGGTGACCACGATCGTGCCACCGTCACCCTGCTCGATGAACTGCCGAGCGGCGGCTTGCGCGCCGAGGAACACACCGGTGAGGTTGACCGCCACCACGCGGTTGAAGTTGTCGAGCGTCGTGTCGACGAACGGAATGGTGCCGAAGCCCACCTCGGGGATGCCGGCGTTGCAGTACATCACGTCGAGCCGGCCGAAGGTGTCGACCGCGGTCTGCACCGCCGCCGCCATGTCGTCGGGATCGGTCACGTCGGCACGCGCGTGCACCGCCGCCCCGCCGGCGGCACGGATCTCCTCGGCCACGCTCTCGACGTGTGTGGCGACGACGTCGGTGGCCACGATCTTGGCCCCTTCCGACGCGAACAGCCGGCTGGCCTCGCGTCCCAGGCCATGGCCCGCACCGGTGACCACGACGACCTTGTCGAGCAAGCGCATCTCGAACCCCCGTTCCCCGCGGATGCGTCGACCCGACCCTACGGTGACGCGGTTGGACGCGCCCGCAGCGCCGCCTCGACGCGGCGCACCAGCTCGGTGTCCGCCTCTCGTCGGATCACGTACTCGCGGTGGTGGCCGCCGGCGACGTGCAGCACCCGGCCGGTGACATCGGCGGCGTCGTCCGACACGAGCCAGGCCACGACGCGCGCCACGTGGACGGGATCGAGATCGAGTCCCTCGGGCCGCCCCTGGTCACGGAACATCGCTTCGTTCATGCGCGTGAACGCGCCGGGCGAGACCGCGTTCGCGGTGATGCCGTCGTGCCGGCCGGCCTCGGCCAGGGTCAGGGTCAGCGACCACACCGCGGCCTTGGCCGCGCCGTAGCCGACCTGCCCGCCCCAGTGCCGCGCGTCGAAGGCCGCCTCCGACACCGTGTTCACGATGCGGCCGTGTCCACTGCTCGCGAGCGATGGCCATGCCGCGCGGGCCGTGGCCAACGGGCCCACGAAGTTCACGGCCAGCACGCGGTCGAGATCCGCTTCGGTGACGTCGGCGATGGACGCGCCCGTGGCCAGCCCCGCGTTGTTGACCACGATGTCGAGCCGGCCGAACGCCTCGAGTGCCGCGTCGACCGCGCTCGCGCCGCCCGCCAACGACGACACGTCGCTGTCGTCGGCGTGCGCGATCCCGCCGCGGCTTCGGATCTCGTCGACGACGGCGTGCGCGACCGACGCGTCCCGACCGCGTCCATCGAGCCCGGCGCCCACGTCGCAGACGACGACCGATGCCCCTCGCTCGGCCAGGAGGAGTGCGTGCGCGCGACCGATCCCACGACCGGCCCCGGTGACCAGCGCCACGCGACCGTCCAACGACTGCGTCAGGTCCACACGTCTCCGACCCGGTCCGCGCGCGCGTCGGGCACGCCCATCTGCGTCCGGCGGAACGCCGACCACTGTTGCAGGGGCCACGCGTCCTGGTCGTCGCCCCACGCCTCGATCCCGTTGATCGACCAGTGGACCAGGCTCTGCCAGCACACGCCGTGCACGCCCGAGATGGGGATGGCCATCCGGCTCACCGCCTCACCCTCGGCATGGAGCTCGCGTCCTTCGGCGTCTCGGGCGTCGACCACGACGCGGCGCACGAACCCGTGCTGCGCGTCGCGTTCTCGTCGCTTCGTGCCTTCGACCAGATCCGACCGCACGCCGTCGAGCACCAGGAAGCCGCCGGGCCCGGCGCCGAAGAAGGCGGTGTCGGGCGACGCCATGGCGGTGATGTACGTGCTCCGGCCGCCGTGGTCCTTCCACTGCTCGGGACGGAGGTGCCACCACGAACGGTCGCGCATCGCGTAGCAGTCGATGGCGAGCTCGTCGCCGTGCAGCCGCAGGGAGCCGGTCACGTGCCCGAACTGGTCGAGGTGCCGGGGGACGTCGGCGCCGGCACCGTCGCCGCCCTGCACCCTCCGGTCGCGGGTGGTGCGCACCCACGGTGGTCCGGCCGCGCGCCAGTCGAGGTCGAACGCGATCGTGTCGCGATCCCCGAACGTCAGGCGGTAGTGCTCGTGCGGCGCCAGCATCTGGATCCGCTGCCCGCTCGCGAAGGTGACGTCGCGGAGGTCGCACGGCTCGGGGATGCGGGCGTTCGTGTCGCTGACGTAGTACGGCGCTTCCCAGTGGGACCAGGTGCTGTCGTCGAAGACGAACACGCCGCCGCCGGCCACGCCGATGTTGGGCCGGACGTAGTGGTAGCTCCAGCAGCCGAGCTTGCGCTCGGGGTGGAAGAACCAGAACCAGACCGTCTCGTGCTCCCACCAGTCGTCCGACTCGGGCGGGTGGAAGTTGTCGTCCTCGAGCGTCACCGATCGCTCCGGAGCACGCACCCCTGGGCGTTGAAGAAGAACCCGCCCGCGGTGACGAGCGCGGTCGACGCGCCCTCCACCTGGCGTTCGCCGGCGCGTCCCTGGATCTGGTGGATGGCCTCGCGGACGTGACCGGAACCCTGCGTCCCTCCCTCCGAGAGCGCGCCGCCGTGCGGGTTCACCGGGATGCGACCGTCGATCAGCACCCGGTTGGTCGCGGGATCCCAGTGCTGTTCGAGGAACGAGCGCGCCTCGCCCGGCTTGCACCATCCGGTGTTCTCGATCCAGCTCACGGTGATGAACGAGAACCCGTCGTACGGGAAGTACACGTCGACGTCGTCGAGCCAGAGGTCGCTCTTGGCGCGCAGCGACTCCACCACGACGTGCTGCCCGTGATCGTGGAGGCTCGGGGTCTGGTCTTCCTCGTTCTGGGCGATCATCCCCTGCGTGCACGCGTGGATGAGCACGGGCGGCAAGGCGAGGTCGCGCGCTCGTTCGGCGGTCGTGATGACGAACGCGTCGGCGCCGTCGACCGGCACGTCCATGTCGAGCAGGCACAGGGGCCAGCGGATCATGCGCGCCGCGAAGTAGTCGTCCATGGTGATGGGATCGCGCAGCACCGCGGCGGGGTTGCGGGCCGCGTTGCTGCGATCGTTCACGGCGATCCGGCCGAACGTCTCGCGCGTCGCGCCGTACTCGTGGAGGTAGCGGCTGGCCCACGCGGTGTAGCCGACCGCACCGGCGATCGAGTCGGGCCCGAAACCGTCACCGGCCATCCCCGCGGGCATGCCACCGAGGCCGAAGCTCGCGGCTCGGAACGGATCGCGCGCAGCCGCACGTGAGAACATCGGGTTGCGGTACAGGGAGTGGTAGGCGAGCACGACGTCGGCCGCACCGGCCGCGATGGCGTTCATCGCGTTGGCGACCGCGGCCACGAACGGGATGCCGGGACCGCTCCAGTACGTCAGGTGCGGGATGCCGAGCGCCGACTGGACGAACTGCGGATTGGCGCCGACGAGGCCGTTGATCTCCTCGCGCTCGATGCCGCAGTCGCGGATGGCAGCCATGCACGCGTCGACCGCGAGCGACCCCGGGGTGACGTCACCGAGGTCGCGGCCGAAGCCCGTGGTCGCGGCGCTGGCGAACGCGACGCGGTCGCGGGCGGGGTTGGCGTCGCCGATCACGTTGCCTCGCGCAGGGTGAAGGCCGGGAAGGGACGGCCGTCGCGTTCGATCCAGTGCAGCTCCACCGGCGCCCCGATCACCACGGCGTCGTTCGGGCTGCCGACCACTGTCGACGTGAAGCGCAGACCCTCCTGCTCCTCGAGCTCGACGGTGACGACGGGGTGCGGACCGGCCTCGTAGTCGACGCCGTCGGCCGGCGGCCCCTGGTGCAGGAAGATCGCGAGGTGGATCGTGCCGCGGCCGCTCACCGGCGTCGCGACCACGTGCTTCGACCAGCAGCGCGGGCAGACCGGCTTGGGCCGGTGGTGCCACCATCCGCAATCCTGGCACTGGTGCAGGCGGAGCTCCCGGGCGAGCAAGCCGCGGTAGAAGTGCTTGTTCACGTGGTCGACGGCCACGCCGCGGAACCGTTCGAGGAGCTCGCCGTCGGTCGGTTCGGTCACCCGCCACCTCCGGTGCTCGGCAGGCGCAGGGGCGGCGCCGGATCCAGCAGCTCTTCCATGCGGCTGAGCACGTAGTGCCGCCCCATGATGTCCATGGTGATGTCGGCGGCGCGCTTCGCCTGGCGCAGGGCCGCCGGATCCTGCTGGGCGACCTCGTGCGCGAACTCGCGTGCGCCCGCGTGGAGCGCGTCGACGTCGGGGAACATCCGGTTCACCTGTCCCATCGCGTAGAGCCTGCTGGCGGGAAGTCGCATACCGCTGTAGATCATCTCCTTGGCCAAGCGCGGTCCGTAGAACCACGTGTGCAGGTGCGATTGGATGCCGCCGATGCCCATGCTCGCGGTGGGGTCCATGAAGAAGGCGTCCTCGGAGCAGAACACGAGGTCGCACGGCCACACCATGCGCTGACCGCCGCCGATGCAGCCACCCTGCACCGCGGCGATGGTGGGCTTCATGACCGAGGCGATGAGCCGGATCTCCTCCTCCGGCGCCAACACCTCCTCACTCGGCGCCGCGGACAGCGGGTGCTTCAGGTTGGCGCCGACGCAGAAGTGCTTCCCGGTGGCGAGCATGACGACGACGAGCGAGTCGTCGCGCTTCGCCTGCTGCCACGCGCGCTGGAACTCGACGTGGAAGGCGTCGTCGTAGGCGTTCACCGGTTCGCGCGCGAGCGTGACGACACCCACCGCGCCTTCGCGCTCGTAGCGCACCATCTGCCGATGGGCGCTCACCACGAAAGCGAGAGGTGATGCGGCGCGCGTGGATTGCCGCTGTACGCGAGGTCGCTTCCCGGCGTGACCTCGTAGTCGGGGATGCGCCGGTGCCACGCGTCGAGGGCGACGTGCATCTCCATGCGTGCCAGGTGCGAACCGAGGCACCGGTGGAAGCCGCTGGCGAAGGCGATGTGCGGGTTGGGTGCGCGTTCGAAATCGACCGTGAGGGGCTCGTCGAAGGCTGCGGGATCGAGGTTGGCGGCGTGCCACGAGATCGCCATGTAGGTCCCCGCGGCGACTCGTTCGCCACTGGGAAGCTCGAGGTCGACGAGCGCGATGCGCCCACCATCGGTGACCGGCGACTCGTAGCGCATCAGCTCCTCGATCGCCGACGGCCACCGCTGCGGTTCGCGCACGAGCAGACGGCGATCCTCCGGGTGACGGGCGAGGTAGCTCAAGATGCACGACAGCGACGCGGCGACGGTGTCGAGCCCGGCGATCATCAACAACCCGAGGATGTCGAGGAGGTCTTCGCGCGGCAGGTGCTCACCCTCGACCTCGGTGGTGAGCAACCAGGCGAGGAGGTCGTCGCCCGGATCGGCGGCGCTCATCCGACCGTCGAGGAGGCGATTGAAGTAGTCGTGCACCCACACGACGGCTTCCTCCCGACGGGCCATCGCCTCTTCGAACGGCAGCGTGGCGAACTCGTTGCCGAGCGTGAGGCTCTTGAAGTGCAGGAAGTCGTCGAGGTCGGACACCGGGAGTCCGAGGATCGACAGGAAGATCGTCGACGGCAGCGGCTCGCACCAGCGTTGGTGCGCGTCCACCGTGCCGTCGTCGACGAACCCGTCGATGAGGTCGTCGGCCAGCGTGCGGACCTGGTCGGCGAGCGGTGCGACACGCTTGGCGGTGAACACCGGATCGAGCAGACGGCGGTACTTGCGGTGTTCGGCGCCGTCGAGCCCGAGTGGGATCGCCGGTCGGCTGCTCCCGAGGTACTTCGAGGCCTGCTCGACGTCGTGGTGCTTGTTGACGTAGAGGATGTCGTCCATCCGCAGCAGCACCACGAAGTCGTCGCGGATCCGCTCGACGGGACAGCGCGCCGCGCGTTCGGCGTACATACCCATCGGCGTGGCACTGGCGCGCGCCGCGAGACCTTCCGGATCGCTGAAGGGGATGGCCGCGTTCGCGAACTGCGCGGTCATGGCGTCGAGGCCACCGTCTGCGGTCATGGTCGCGACGCGAGCTCAGTTGGACGCGGCGTCCGGCGGGTCGCCGACGTGCGGGAAGAGCTCCTTGAACGCACCGAGGCGGATGCGGTGGCTCACCTCGGGCTCGACGCCGTCGAAGAGCTCGTGCAGGGTCTTCTGGGTGTGTCCGAACGTCCCCTCGAGGTGTGGGTAGTCGCTGCCCCACATGACGTTGCGGTACCCCATCGCCCACATCGCCGCCGGTGCGGACTCGTCGTGCTGGAACGACGTGTACACCTGGCGATAGAGGATCTCCTTGGGAAGCAGCGACAGCACCGGCCGGACGAACATGTGATGCTGGCGGTAGCCCTCGTTCATGCGGTCGCCGATGAACGGCACCCAACTCGCGCCGCCCTCCGAGATCAGCACCTTCAGGTTCGGGTGCCGATCGAGTGCACCGCCGGTCACCAGCTTCATGGCGACGAACTGGCCGCCGAAGGTGGTGTTCACGTAGTTCAACACCGCGCCACCCGGACCGCGGAACGGCGTGTTGCCACCGCCGTCGTTGTCGGAGCCGATGTGGAAGCCGAGCACCATGCCGGCCTCCTCGGCCGCGGCCCAGAGCGGCTCCCAGTCGTCGCGGTTGTAGTCGGGGAGGCCGTCGGGAACGCCGGTTGGCAGGCTCACCAGGCGCAGGCCCAGCTCCGCGGCGTGTCGCAGTTCCGCGATCGCCAGGTCGAGGTCGAGGATCGGGATGCCCGCGGTGGGAACCAGGCGGCCGCGCGAACGCGACACGATCTCGCTCGCCTTCCACTCGTTCTCGGCCCGGTTGGCCGCCGCGAGCAGCTTCTGGTCCTTGATCATCGACTCCCACAGCCCGAGCGAGTCGTAGACCACCTCGGCCCACACGCCTTCGGCGTCGAGGTCGCGCAACCGGGCATCGATGTCGGTCGCGCCGCGTTCGCTCACCAGCTCACCGATGGTCTTGCCACCGGACTTCTTCTGCTCGAGCTTCGGCATCTCCCGCCGGAACGTCTCGCCGTCGACGTGCACGATCTCGTAGCCGTCGAACTTCTCGCTGCGCGGCATGCGCGCCGCCAGCTCCGGCGGCAGGATCTCGTCCCAGACGGAGTTCTCACCCAGGGAGTGGGAATCGCCCGAGTTGGCCCACAACTTCGTCTCCGACACGGGCTACCTCCTGAGGCGCGATCGTCCTCCGACGATGTTACGGCCGTCACGGCCGGGCACGACGGGGCGCATTTGGTCACGTGCGTGCGGGCCGAAGGACGGCGCCGCGCGCGTGCAACTCGTCGATCTCGTCGCCCGTGCACCCGAGCTCGGCGAGGATCTCGTCGGTGTGCTCGCCGAGCCCCGGGGCCAGCCGGTGCGGGACGCGGGCGGTGTCGCTGACCCGCACGAGCAGGTCGATCTCGCGCACCCGCCCGAGCTGGGGATGCGCCACCTCGGCCACGCGGCCGGCACGTCGAGCGGCGGGATCGTTCATGAAGGCGTGCACGTTGCGCCCGACCGGCTCGATCGCGGGCACGCCCGCCGTGCGCAGTTCGTCGACGAGCTCGGCGCACTTCCGCGTCGCGATCGCGACACGGAGACGGTCGGCTTGCGCGTCGTCGTCGGACACCGCATCGACGCCCAGCACCTCGAGCAGCGCGGCGTGCTCGGCCGACCGTTCGCGCGACGACGCAGATCCAGCCGTCGGCGGTCTCGTAGAGGCGATCGAAGGCGCCGCGTCCCGTCTGGAGCGGGTCGAGCTTCCCTGCGCCGATGATCTCTCCGGCCTCCGTGCGCACGACGTGGGCGAGGTGCGTCATCGTCGCGTTCAACTGCGGGTTCTCGATCGCCTGGCCGCGGCCAGTCCGATCCCGGTGGAGCAGCGCAAGGAGGATCGCGATCGCGCCGATCAACCCGTTGCCGGGATCCTCGTTGGCGGTGGGCGGCAGCGGCGGGTTGTAGGCTCCCGCCATCTCGTACGTGACGCCCGCGTAGCCCGACAGCATCGGCGCGAAGCTCTGGCGGGTCGCGTGGGGTCCCGTTGCGCCCCAGCCCGGCGCGTGGAGCGTGATGACGTCGGGGTTCAGCGCGCGCAGGGCCGCGTCGTCGACACCGAGCCGCTCGGCGACACCGGGGCGCAGGTTGTGGTGCACGACGTCGGCGTCGCGCAGCAGGCGCTCGATCGCCGGCCGCACGGCTGCCGCCTTGAGGTCGGCAGCGAGGGCGCGCTTGCCCGCCTGCGCGGAGAAGAACGGGCGCTCGATGCCGCGCAGCGGGTCACCGGCGAGCGGCTCGACCTTCACGACGTCGGCGCCGAGGTCGGCGAGCAGCCGCGAGGAGTACGGCCCTGCGTAGTACGCGCCCAGGTCGACGATCCGGACGCCATCGAGCAGCGGCCGCCGGTCGACGTCGCGCGCGGTCGTGTTCACGCCTGCGCCCGGCGCGAGCCAGCCCGCGTGCTCGGCCAGGACGTCGTCGCCGTGCTCGCCCACGCGCGGTGCGGGTGCGCGCACCGCTCCCGGCGTCGCCGAGAACCGGACCGGCGGTGCGACTTGCTCGACGACCCCGACGACGGGATCGTCGACCGTGACCACCATGCCGTTGTGGCGCGCCTGGGCGGAGTCGAAGACCTCGGTCGGGCGGAGGTGCTCCACCGCGCACACGTCGGCGGCGAGGAAGCGGCGCACCCAGTCGTCGCGCGTCCGGGTGCGGAAGATGTCGACGAGCTCGTCGCGCACGACGGGCAGTTCGTCGTCGGTGAGCAGCACGCCCATGTCGAGTCCGTCGACGCTGGGGCGCACGCGGTCGGCGACGCCCAGCACCTCCATCGCTCGGCCGAACGCGCCCACCGCACCGGTGTGGATGCCGAGGTACTCACCGTCGCCGCACTCGAAGGAGCGGGTCACCAGGCGCATCCTCGACGTGCCCTGCAGCGGCAGCGGCTCGTCGCCACGCGCGGGTGACGCGTCGCTCTCGCCCCACAGCATCGAGTTGTACGCGAGCGCGCCGTCGACCAGCGACGTCGTCACGTGCCGCCCGTGTCCGTCCTCGCGCGTGCGCCGGAGCGCGGCGAGCAGGCCGATGACCGCCAACGACGCCGCGCCGATCGCGGCGAAGGGAAACCCGAGGTAGACGGGCCCGTCGCGGTGCGCGACCTGATCCGACATCCCGCCCAGCACCGCCTGCACCAGCGCCTCCTCGCCGGGGAGGTCGATCGGGTCGTCGTCGCCGAAGCCGGAGATCGACACGGTGACGAGCTGGGGGTTGCGGGCGCGCAGCGTCTCGTGGTCGAGCCCACGCGCTGCGGCGACGCCCGGGCGCCAGCTCTCGACGAACACCTCCGCCCGTGCGGCGAGGTCGAGCACCTGCTCGCGCGCGGCGGGGTCGCCGAGATCGAGCGCGACGCTGCGCTTGCCCCGATCGATGACCGCCACGTGCTCGGGCGCGCACGCGCGCAAGGGATCGCCGCCGGGCGGTTCGATCCACACGACGTCGGCGCCGTAGTCGGCGAGCATGCCGGTGGCGCGTGGCCCGGCGATGCCGATCGAGCAGTCGAGCACCCGCAGGCCCTCGATCGGCCCGGTCACGTCACCCTGGCCTCGCGCAGCGCGGCGCGCGCCGCGGCGTCGTAGCCCAGCTCGGCGAGCACCTCGTCGGTGTGCTCACCGAGTGCGGGCGCCGAGTGCGAGACGAACTCGACCCCGGGCACCATGAGCGGATTGCCGAGCGTGAGCACGTCGCCGAACACCGGATGCTGCTCGGTGACGACCTGACCCCGGGCGCGCAGATGCGGATCGTCGACGACCTCGTCGAGCTGCAGCGCCGGACCCATCGCGATGTCGCAGTCGGCCGCGACCTGCACCCATTCGGCGAGCGTGCGGGTGCGGAAGACGGACTGGATCTCGTGCCGGAGCGCGTCCTCGCCGCCCGCGAAGTCGACCACGAGGTCGTTGCGGTGCTCGGCGACGAGATCGTCGCGGCCGACCGCCCGGCACCAGTGCTCCCAGAACTTCGCCTCGATCGCGCAGAACAGCACGAACCGGCCGTCGGCCGTCTCGTAGTGCTGGTACTTCGCCGATGCGCCCGGGCCCTTGCCCGGCCCAGGTGCGGTCGACCAGCTCGGGGTTGAACACGGCGAGCGCGTCGAGCCAGCGCGTGGCGAGCACCGCGTCGGCACACGACACGTCGAGGTAGCACCCCACGCCCGTCGACCGCGCCCGCGCCAACGCGCACGCGACACCGAACGCGGCGTACAGCGGTCCGATCACCACGCCGCCGCTGTTCGCGGGTGCGGGCCCGGTCGTCTCCACGAGACCGGCGGCGTCGAGCTGCATCGGCGCCGACGCGCCACCGAGCGCGTCCATCATCTGCCCGTGCGTCGGGATCTCGGCGTAGGGACCGGCCGCGCCGAACCCGGTGACCTGGCAGTAGACGATCGACGGACGCACGGCCTGCCACCGAGTCGTAGTCGAGTCCGAGCTTGCGGTTGGTGTCGCCGACGTTGCCGGTGATGAACACGTCGGCCCGCGCCAGGAGTCGGTGCAGGACCTCCTGGCCTTCGTCGCTGCGTGCGTCGCACGTGAGACTGCGCTTGTTCCGGTTGAGCGCGAGGTGGAAGGTCGACCAGTCGGGCGCGAACCGGGTCATGATGTTGCGGAGGTAGTCGCCGACCGGCGGGGCCTCCACCTTCACGACGTCGGCGCCCTCGTCGCCCAGGAGTCGACCGAGGTGGTCGACCGCCATGAGCACACCGGTCTCGACCACCGTCACGCCCTCGAGCAACCCCGTCACCGGACGATCGTCACGCGCCGCCGGGCCCACGGTCAATGTCGCACTTGGTCATCCGCGTGCCACCGACCACGTCTGGCATCCTCGCGGCATGACGCAACTCGAGGCATCCGACGCGCCGGTGCTGTGCGCAGTGGCCGACGGCGTGGCCACGGTCACGCTCAACCGCCCCGACCGGATGAACGCGTGGACGCACGCGATGGAGGTCGCCTACTTCGACCTCGTCGACCAGCTCGACGACGACGCCGCGGTCCGCGCCGTCGTGCTCACCGGCGCCGGTCGGGGGTTCTGTCCCGGTCTCGACGCGGCCGATCTCGCCGATCGGACCCGCGGTGTCGCCGGCCAGGAGGGGGTCGACCGTCCGATGACGTACGCCGCGCCGCTTGCGCAAGCCGTTGATCGCGGCGATCAACGGCGGCTGCGCGGGCATCGGCTTCGTGCAGGCGTTGGTCGCCGACGTGAGGTTCGCGGCGGCAGGCGCCAAGCTCGCGACTGCGTTCACGCGGCGAGGTCTCGTGGCGGAGTTCGGCGCGTCGTGGCTCCTGCCTCGGATCGTCGGGACAGGCCACGCGATGGACCTCTTGCTCTCGGCTCGGACCATCACCGCCGAGGAAGCGTGCGCCATGGGACTGGTGAACCGCGTCTATCCGTCCGAGGAGTTGGTGCCGGCCGCCCAGGAGTACGCCCGCGACCTCGCGATCAACTGCTCCCCGCTCGCGATGCAGGCGGTGAAGGAACAGCTCGTGGCCGACTGGACGGGTGAGCTCGACGACTCCGTCGCCACCGCCGCCCGGCTCGTGAAGGAGCCGTCCCGACGCGGCGATTTCCGCGAGGGCGTCGCCGCCTACGCCGAACGCCGCGCACCGAACTTCTCGCCCCTGCCGCCGCGCTGACCGTCCGGTCAGGATCTCTGGGTGCCCACCCTGAGCTCACGGAACGGCAGGTCGCGGTCGACGACCGGTTCCTTGGGCAGGCCCAGCACGCGCTCACCGATGATGTTGCGCTGGATCTCGCTGGTGCCGCCGGCGATCGCGAGCATCGGGACGAACAACAGGCTCGCCGCCTGCTCCCCGCCGGTCGCGTCGTCGGTGCTCCACGCTTGACCCCCTGCGCCCGCGATCGCCATGGCGACGTCGGCGCTGCGCCGTCCCAGGATCGCCGTGGCCAGCTTGGCGACCGATCCTTCGGGACCGGGCGCCCGCCCGGCCACCAGTGCAGCCCGGATGCGTTCCCCCATCAGGGCGAGGATGCGCTCGCGCGCGTACGCGTCGGCGAGCTGCTGGCGCACGATCGGGTCGTCGGTGCAGTTCCGGACCCGCGCCAGCGCGAGCAGCGTCACGAAGCCCTCGCCGCCCATCTGCTGCGAGCTTCCACCCGCGCCGATGGCGACCCGTTCGTTGGCCAGCATCGCGACCGCGACGCGCCAGCCGTCGTCGACGTCGCCGACGAGCGCGTCGACCGGGAGCCTCACGTCGTCGAGGAACACCTCGTTGAAGTGCGCGTGCCCGTCGATCTGGCGCAGCGGGAGCGTGGTGATGCCGGGAAGCCGCATGTCGACGACGAACATGCTGATCCCCCGGTGCTTCGGCACATCCGGGTTCGTGCGCGCGACGAGCAGGCCGTAGTCGGAGTAGTGCGCACCGGAGGTCCACACCTTCTGGCCGTTCACCACCCACTCGTCGCCGTCGCGTTCGGCGCGCGTCTGCAGGCTGGCCACGTCGGAACCGGCACCGGGCTCGGAGAACAACTGGCACCAGACGGCGTCGGCCCGGAGCAGAGGCGGGAGGTACCGCTGCTGTTGCTCCGGCGTACCGAATTCGAACAGCGTCGGTGCGCACATGCCCAGGCCGATCATGAACTGCCGCGACGGCAGCTCGAACCCGCTCGCCTCCTCGTCGAACACCTTCTGGTGCTCCGCGTCGAGGCCGGCACCGCCGACGTCCTTCGGATACTGCAGCGCCGCGAGTCCGGCGTCGGCCAGCGCGCGCTGGAACGCCTTGCCGCGCGCGACCGTCGTCTCCTCGTCGTCGCGACGTTCGGTGCCGGCTGGATCGGCGTGCGCTTCCAGGAACGCACGCACACGGACGCGGAACGCTTCGAGATCAGACATTCGTTTAGCGTATTCAGCGCTATGGACGTCGCTGACGGCGCGCGGTTGGCGCGTCTACGTGAGGAATTGCGCGACTGGCTCGCCGAGCACCTCGTCGGCGAGTTCGCGCGCCATCGCGGCGTCGGCGGTCCGACCGACGACTCGCACTGGGAGCTGCGCCTCGCGTGGGAACGCGAGCTCGCCGCCGGCGGCTGGCTCGGGATCACGTGGCCGCGGGAGTACGGAGGTCGCGGCGGCACGCTCGACGAGGAGATCGTGTTCCTCGAAGAGCACTTCCGCGCCCGCGCGCCGTACTGGGTGGGCGTGCACGGCCGTGACCTGTTCGGCCCGACGCTGCTGCACGCGGGGAGCCCCGAGCAGTGCGCGCGGTTCCTGCCGCGGATCATGGCGTGCGACGACATGTGGGGGCAGGGGTTCAGCGAACCGGAGGCCGGTTCCGACCTCGGCGGCGTGCGCACGCGAGCTCGACTCGATCGTGACGCCGGCGAGTGGGTCGTCGACGGGCAGAAGATCTGGATGACGTTCGGCAGCCGAGCCGACTGGCTCTACGTCCTCTGCCGCACCGATCCCGACGCGCCCAAGCACCGGGGTCTCTCGCTGATCCTCGTCCCGGCCGACCAACCGGGGGTCGACGTGCGCCCGATCCGGAACCTGGCGGGCGGCGACGAGTTCGCCGAGGTGTTCTTCACCGAGGCACGCACCGCGGCCGACCTCGTCGTCGGGCCGGTGGACGGTGGCTGGAACGTCGTGATGGGCACGGTGGGTACCGAGCGGGGAACGACCGTGCTTCCCTACCAAGCGGCGTTCGAGCAGCAGTTGCAGGAGCTGGTCACCGCGGCGCGCGCTCGGGGCCGCACCGCCGACCCGGTCGTGCGGGACCGGTTGGTCGACGCGTGGATCGGTCTGCAGATCAACCGACACAACAACGCGCGCATGCTGCACCGCTTGCTGCGCACCGGCGCACTGGGACCGGAGGCGTCCTTGTCGAAGGTGTTCTGGTCGCAGTGGCACCGGTCGCTCGGGTCGCTGATGATGGACGTGCTCGGAGCCGACGCCACCGTGGTCGGCGACGGGTACTCGCTCGACCCGTTCCAAACCGTCTTCCTGAACTCACGCGCCGAGACGATCTACGGCGGCGCCAACGAGATCCAGCGCAACATCCTCGCCGAGCGCGTGCTCGGCCTCCCCAAGGAACCGCGCGGATGACGTCGGTGCACGTCGGGATCCGGCCGCCGCACGCGTGCTTCGAGGCCGACCGAGCGCGTCTGCACGCGTTCGTCGCGGAGGCGGAGCGCGCAGGACTCGATCACCTCTGCGTCGGTGACCACGTGAGCTTCCGGGGCGGGCGGGGCTACGACGGCCTGGTGCAAGCCACCGCGCTCGCCGTGCTCTCGCGCCTCCCGGTGCACACGTCGGTGTACCTGCTCACCCTGCGCCACCCCGTCGCAGTGGCGCGCCAGGTGTCGTCGCTCGCGCTCCTCGCCCCGGGCCGGTTCGTGTTCGGTGTGGGGCTCGGCGGCGACGATCGCCACGAGCTCGAGGTGTGCGGAGTCGACCCGAACACGCGCGGACGCCGCCTCGACGAGTCGCTCGCGATCGTGCGTCAGCTCCTCCACGGCGAGACCGTCGACGTCGAGGGGCGCGAGTTCGTCGTGCGCGACGCGCGCCTGCTCCCCATCCCCGAACCACCGGTGCCGATCGTGGTCGGCGGCCGGTCGGATGCCGCACTCCGGCGGGCGGCCCGGTACGGCGACGGCTGGCTCGGTGTCTTCGTCACGCCCGAACGCTGGGCCGCGGCACGCGAGCAGGTCGAAGCGGGCGCTCACGACCTCGGCCGGGTGCAACCGCCCACGCGTCACGGCCTGGTCGCATGGTGTGGGTTCGGCCGCGACGCCCACGAGGCACGGGCCACGCTCGCCGACGCGATGGAGGCCCTCTACCAGGCTCCCTACGACCGCTTCGCCCGCTACGCCCCGGCCGGCACGCCCGACGACGTCGCGACGGCCTTGGCGCCCTACGTCGACGCCGGCTGTGAGACGCTCGACCTGATCCCGGTCGCGCCCGACGACGCAACCGCGATCGACGGCTGCGCGCACGTGCGCGCGCTGCTCCAGGCGCGGGTCAGGGCGTGAAGTCGTGGCCACGTACGAGACGCACGGGCGTGTACACGAGGACGTCGTCGCCCCGCTCGTTGTAGACGGTGTTGCGCGACTCCACCACGCCGCGCCCCGGCTTGCTCGACGCGCGTGACGACGTGATCTCGACCACCACGTCGAGCGTGTCCCCGACGAACGTGGGGCGACGCACGTCGAGCTCCATGTGCATGAACGCGAGCCCGGTTCCCGCGAACGAGTGGGTCTGGATCACCAGGCCCTCGCCGATCGCGTAGACCATCGCCCCGGGCACGAGGCGACCGCGGTATCCCCCTTCGGCGGCATGACGGGCGTCGTAGAACAACGGCTCGTTGAAACCGCAGAGGTTCACGAACGCAGTCAGGTCGCTCTCGGTCACCGTGCGGGCGGCGGTGCGGAAGGAGCTCCCGACCGTCATCTGCTCCCAGGTGTTGCCCTGGATCGCGGACGGCACGTCGGCGCGCGAGTCGTTCACCGTCTGGACTCCTCCCGTCGTGATCACGTCGAATGAGTAATCTATGTCATCGATATCGACGGGACTCGGCGGACGGAGAGCCAGACGTGGAGCCATCGGTGACGGGTCTCGAGGGCCGCGTCGTGCTGGTCACGGGCGCGGCGCGCGGCATCGGGGCGGCGGTGGCCGACGCCTTCGGCGCCGCGGGCGCGGCGGTGGCGATCGGCGACGTCGACGCGAGCGGCGCCACCACCGTCGCCGCGCGCGTCGGCGACACGCACGGCGTGGCCACCCTGGCGGTCGAGCTCGATGTCACCTCGCGGCCGGACGTCGACGCGGCGCTGGCGAAGGTGCAGGCCGAGCTCGGTCCCCTCGACGTGCTCGTGAACAACGCCGGCATCGACGTCATCAAGCCCTTCATCGAGAGCACGCCGGAGGAGTGGGAGCGCATCCTCGCCGTGAACCTGACCGGGTTGTTCAACTGCTGCCAGGCCGCGCTCGTCGGCATGGTGGAGCGCACGCAGGGCGCGATCGTGAACTTCGCGTCCGACGCCGGCCGCGTGGGTTCCTCGGGTGAAGCCGTCTACTCGGCGACCAAGGGCGGTGTCGTCGCGTTCACGAAGACCCTGGCGCGAGAGACCGCCCGCCACGGCATCCGCGTGAACTGCGTGAGCCCGGGGCCCACCGACACCGCCCTGCTCGCCCAGGTCGCGGAGCGCGATCCCAAGTTGCCGCGACGCGTTGGCGCGCAGCATCCCGATGCGGCGGGTGGGTGAACCCGCCGACATCGCACCGGCGGTCGTCTTCCTCGCCGGCGACGGCGCCCGCTACATCACCGGGCAGACGATCTCGGTGAGCGGCGGCCTCACCATGGTGTGATGGATCCCGTGAGCGTGGTGCGCCTCGAGCGACGCGACGGCGTCGCGGTGGTCACGCTGACCCGGCCCGATCGGCATGAACGCCATCAATCGGGCGACGCTGCAGGAGCTCGACGGCATCCTCACCGCGCTCGACGGCGACCCGGCCGTCGGGGCCGTCGTCGTCACCGGCGCGGGCACCTTCTCCGCCGGCGCCGACATCACCGAGCTCGCCGAGCTCGACGGCCCGGACGACTTCGCGCGCTTCCTGCGCGAGTTCACCGACGTGCTCGCCCGGCTCGAGGCACACCCGACGCCGTCGATCGCCGCCATCGACGGCGTCGCCTTCGGAGGCGGACTCGAGCTCGCGCTCGCCTGTGACCTGCGCGTCGCGTCCGACGCCGCCCGGCTGGGCGTTCCGGAGATCAAGCTCGGACTGCTCCCCGGCGCGGGCGGCTCGCAGCGCCTCCCCCGCCTGCTCCCGCAGGGCGTGGCCCTGCACATGTTGCTCACCGGCGCGCCGCTCGGCGCGATCGACGCCCACCGTCTCGGGCTGGTGAACGTGTTGAGCGGCGACGAGCCCGCGCTCGCGGCCGCCGAACGACTGGCGCGCGACCTGGCCGCGGGACCACCGCTCGCCCACGCCGCCGCCAAGCGACTGGTCCACGAGGGCGTCGTCCTTCCGCTTGCCGAGGCGATCACCCTCGAACGGGAGGTCGTGGCCGGGCTCTACGCGACCGGCGACGCCCGCGAAGGCATCGCCGCCTTCCGCGAGAAGCGCACCCCGACGTTCCTGGGGCGATGACGACCGTCCCGCACCGCATCCGATCCGAGCCGCGAGGATCATGACCGATCGCTCCATGACCGATCGCTACGCCGCCTTCCCGAGCCTGCAGTTCGAACGACCCTCACCGGGCGTGATGCGCATCGTGTTGGAGGGTCCGGGGCTCAACTCGGTCAGCCCTGCCATGCACGGCGAGCTCGCCGACGTGTGGCCGGTGATCGACCGCGACCCCGACGTGCGCGTCGTCGTCGTCCGGGGCGCGGGCAAGGGCTTCTCGGCGGGAGGCTCGTTCGATCTCCTCGATGCGTCGATCCACGACTACGCGGTCCGCACCCGCGTCATGCGCGAAGCGCGAGACCTCGTGTACAACGTCCTCAACTGCTCGAAGCCGATCGTCTCCGCCATCCACGGGCCGGCGGTGGGTGCGGGCCTCGTGGTCGGCATGCTGGCCGACATCTCGGTCGTGGCCCGCAGCGCGCGCATCATCGACGGCCACACCCGCCTCGGCGTCGCCGCAGGCGACCACGCGGCGATCTGCTGGCCGTTGCTCTGCGGCATGGCCAAGGCCAAGTACTACCTGTTGACCTGCCGCGACCTGTCGGGCGAAGAAGCCGAGCGCATCGGGCTCGTGTCGCTCTGCGTCGACGACGCCGACCTCTTCGACACCGCGGACGAGATCGCGCAGGAGCTCGCGAACGGCGCGCAGAGCGCGATCCGCTGGACGAAGCAGTCGCTCAACAACTGGTACCGGATGCTCGGGCCCGCGTTCGACGCGTCGCTCGGACTCGAGTTCTACGGCTTCGGCGGTCCGGACGCGGCCGAGGGCCTGGCCGCGCTGCGCGAGAAGCGCGACGCGCACTTCACCGGGCCAACCTCGGAGTAGCGCGCCGCCAGCGCGCGTGCACGTCCAACTGCGGGTACGACCTCATGCGGACGCGTCCCTACAGTCGCGGTGCGCCCGAAGGCATCGCGCGCGACGTGAGGAGCACCGATGTCCGATCTCGGCTACCGCATCAACGACGCCGACAACCACTTCAACGAACCGCCCGACTGCTTCGAGCGATACATCGATCCCAAGTTCGTCGACCTCGCCATCCGCAGCGTCGTCGCGCCTGACGGCACCGAGCTGCAACTCTTCGCCGGCGAACCGTCGAAGTTCCACAACACTTCGACCCGACAGGTCACGTTCTCGTCCGAGGAGCTCGAGAAGATGCTCGGCGACACGACGAACGTGGGTGTCGGGCGCACGTCGCAGGCCGCGGCCGGCGCAGCCCGAGCTCGACGTCGTCCCCGGCATGCTCCTCAACAAGCTCAACCCGTTGAAGGGCCTGACCGACGACGAGCGTCAGGCGTTCATCCAGGAGTTCCGCACCAAGGCGGAGGCGTTCGGCAACCGCGACCTGCGACTCGCGCTCATGGACGAACAGGGCATCGACAAGGCGATCATGTTCCCGGCCGCCGCGCACGACATCGAGTACGAGTTCGCGGACCGCATCGAGGCGCTCTACGCCAACATCCGCGCCTTCAACCGCTGGATGCACGAGGAAGTCGGCTTCGTGGCCGACGGCCGCATGTGGCTCCCTCCCTACATCTCGTTCGCCGATCCCGACCTCGCGGTGGCGGAGCTCGAGATCGTGCTGGCGCAGGGCGCCAACGTGATCCAGACGAAGTCGGGGCACGCCCACGGCGGACGCGACAACCCCTTCGGCGGGCGATCGCTGGCCGATCCCGTCTTCGACCGCTTCTGGAGCATCTGCAACGAGGCCGGTGTCCGGCTCGCGGTGCACCTCGGCGGCACCGACTACCAGAAGTACGGCGCCGACTGGTCGGAGGACCCGGAGACCACGTTCTTCGACTTCGACGCCTTCCAGTGGCTCAACTACTGGGGTGACCGACCGGCGATGGAGCTCACGTCGGCGCTCGTCCTGCACAACTTCTTCGGACGCTTCCCCAACATGAAGGTGTGCCTCTCCGAGCAGGGCACGGTCTGGGTGCCCTACACGATCCGCAAGATGGACCACGCGTTCCTCCTGGGTCGCAAGGCGAAGTGGTCGGAGACCGGCCGGCTCGACCGCCGTCCGTCGGAGATCTTCCGCGAGCACTTCGTGGTCGCGCCCTTCCCCGAGGAGAACGTCGAACGCGTCGTTGCCGAGGTCGGGATCGAGCCGATCGTGTTCGGCTCCGACTTCCCGCACGGCGAAGGACTGGCGCGACCCGCCGACTACGCCCAGACGCAGCTGGCGTCGTTCGCGCCGGAGCAGGTGCGCTGGATCATGCACGACAACCTCGAGCAATTCCTCGTCGGCTCGGGATGACCGCTGAGTTCGCCGGCCGTGTCGCGCTCATCACCGGCGCCGCCGGCGCCGGCATCGGCCAGGCCACCGCGCGCCGCTTGGCCCAGGGTGGCGCGCGTGTGGTGGTCACCGACGTGCACGAGCGCCGCACCCACGAGGTCAGCGCGCGCCTGGCCGAGGAGTTTCCCGACACCACGGTGATCGGCCTTCCGATGGACGCCGGCGACCGGGACCACATCGACGATGCCATCGCGCGCGTCAGCGCCGAACTGGGACCCGTGCAGATCCTCGTGAACAACGCCGCAGTCAACGTGGTCGGGAGCATCTTCGACTACGACCCCGAGCACTGGGACTGGTGCCTCCGCGTCAACCTCTCGGGACCGTGGTACCTCTGCCGAGCGGTCATGCCGCTGATGCGCGACACCGGCGGTGGCGTGATCGTGAACGTGAGCAGCTACGCGCCCGACGTCGGCGGCAACGGCATCGAGGCGCCCTACGCGATCACGAAGGGCGGGCTCAACGTCCTCACCCGCAGCTGCGCGCACGAAGGTGCGCCCTACGGCATCCGCGCCGTCACCGTCGCCATGGGCATCGTCACCGGCACCAAGTTCGTCGACGACCACCCGGAGCTGCTCGAGCAGTCACCGAGCCCGACCGGCCGGTATCCCGACGCCGCCAGCGTGGCCGAGGTGATCGCGTTCGTCGCGTCCGACCGCGCCCGCGACATCACCGGCGAGATCGTCAACGTCGCCGGCGGCTCGTACATGCGGAACTGACTGCGCGACTCGCGCGTCAGAACCGGGCGTGCGAACCGCCGTTCGGGCTGATGACCTGCCCGGTGACGAACGCGGCGTCATCACTGCAGAGCCAACGGATCGCGCCGTACATGTCGCGGCTGGTCCCCGCCCGCTGCAACGGCACCATCGCTTCGACCATGCCCTGGAAGACCGCTTCGGGCACCTGCCGCTGCGTCGCCTCGTTGTAGATCATCCCCGGCGCGACCGCGTTCACCGTGATGCCGTCGCCGGCAAGGTGCACCGCACATGCGTAGGTGAGCTGGTGCAGCGCGAGCTTGGTGATCCCGTACGGACCGCCGGACATCCACGCCCCGATCGACGACACGTTGACGATGCGTCCGCTCCCCCGCTCCCGCATCGCCGGCGCGACCGCCTTCGACGCGATGAACGTGCCGGTGAGGTTCACGTCGACGACGCGGCGGAAGTAGTCGACCGGGTTGTCGAGCACACCGCCCGCCATGTGCTCCAGGTCGCCCCAGAGCGCAGCGTTGTTCACGAGGAAGTCGACGACGCCGAAGGCGCCGACCGTGTCGGCGACCAGCTCGAGCGCACTCGCCTCGTCGGTGATGTCGACGCACACTGCGTGCGCCGTGGCGCCCGTCTCCGCCAACGCCTTGGCGGTGGCCGCGGCACCGTCGGCATCGACGTCGGCCACCACCACCGATGCGCCGTCGGCGGCGAAGTACTCCGCGTAGTCGCGCCCGAGGCCCCTGGCACCGCCGGTGACGATCGCCACCTTGCCTTCGAACACCTCAGCCCACCACGCTCGGCTCGAGCCGCGCATCCGACAGGGGGAAGTCGAACAGCGCCTCCGCGTTGGCATGCGTGATCGCTTCGACTTCGTCGTCAGGCACTCCCGCGAACAGCGCCTCGCACGCGGCCTGCGTGTGGGGGAACGGAGTGTCGGCGTGCGGATAGTCGGACTCCCACAGGATGTGGTCGATCGCGTAGTCGTGGCGGTACTGCAGCCCGAGCGGCTCCTCGATCATGCAGAACCACATGTTGCGGCGCGCCACTTCGGACGGCAACACGTCGGGGTCGTCGACGTGCGTCCAGCGCTTGTGCCGTTCCCACTGCCGATCGGCCCGCTCGAGCGCGGCGGTGATCCACCCGATGCCACCTTCGGACCACACCAGCTTGATGCGCGGGAACTTCCGCGGGATCGGGCTCACCATCATGTTCACCGACGAGCGCGCCGCCTGCGCGAAGGCCGACGCGATCTCCACCATCGGCACCTTCCCCTCCAGTGACACCGACGGATTCGCGCCGCCGATGTGCATGCACACGGGGAGGCCGGCCTGCTTCGCAGAGCGCGAACAGCGGGTGCCAGTAGTCGGTGTGGTAGCCGGGGAGCCCCAGGTTCGCCGGATCCTCGGGCCAGCAGAGCGCCTTCGTCCCGCGACCGATCATGCGCTCGGTCTCGGCCACCGCGAGCTGCACGTCCCACACCGGTGCGATCGACATCGGCACGAAGACGTCGGGTGCGGCCGCGCACCACTCGTCGATCACGAAGTCGTTCCACGCCTGCACGCACGTCACCGCGAGCTCCGGGTCGGGGAAGGTCTGGAACTTGCGCCCGGCGAACCCCGGCAGCGTCGGGAACGCGACGCTGGCGAGGATGCCGTTGCTCAGCAGGTCGCGTGCGCGCGCGTGCGGGTCGTAGCACCCCGGGATCATGTGGTCGAAGCGCGCCGGTTCCATGCCCCAGGTCTCGATCGGCGTCCCGGCGACCGCGTTGAGGCCCATCGTGGTTTCCGAGCCGCCTTCCCAGACCCACATCTGGTTGCCGTCGACCTCGACGACGTGTGGCACCCGCTCACGCAACGCGGCCGGCACGCGGTCGACCCACACACCGGCCGGCTCCACGATGTGATCGTCGACGCTGAACAACGTGAACATCGCGTCCTCCTCCCCGGGTGTCCCCCGGTGGACTCCGTCGCGGCGACCTTACGGGGCGCATCCCGCGACGGCGCGGGCGTCACATGGACGCGCCAGTTGCTCGACCCGGCGTCGGTCGCGCATCATGCGAAGCGCGTGCACCCCTTCCGGTTCGCGGCGACCATGCCCGCACCTTCGCCACCACTCGATCGTTGGCACGCGGAGTTGCGCGCGCTCGAAGACCTCGGCATCGCCACCGTCGTCGCCGCCGATCACTTCACCCAGGGCTATGCCTTCGAACCGATGGTCGCGCTCACCGCGGCTGCCGGGTGCACGGAGCGGCTCCGGCTCCAGACCGGCGTGCTCGGGAACGACTACCGCCACCCGGTCCTCGTCCATCGCATGGCCGCGGTGCTCGACGTGGTGTCCGACGGCCGCCTGACGCTCGGGCTCGGCGCGGGCTGGATGACGTCCGACTACGAGGCCGCCGGCATCCCGCTCGACCCACCGGGGCTGCGCGTCGACCGGTTCGAGGAGGCGCTCGAGGTGATCACGGGGCTCTTCCGCGACGAGCCGCTCACCTTCACCGGCAAGCACTACGAGATCGACGCGCTGGACGGCCTGCCGAAACCGCGCCAGCGCCCCCGCCCGCCGTTGTTCGTCGGCGGCGGCAGCCCCCGCGTGCTCGCGATCGCCGGTCGCCTCGCCGACGTCGTCGGCATCAACGCCAGCTTGCACGCCGGCGCGCTCGGCGCGCACGCGATCAACGACCTCTCGGTCGAGCGGGTGCGAGAGAAGATCGGATGGGTGCGCGACGCCGCCGCCGCTGCTGGTCGTCCGCCGCATGCGGTCGACTCGAGATGAACCAATGGCTGGCGAAGGTCACGCCGTCGAAAGCCGCGGCCGCGGATCTCATCGAGCGTGTCGCGCAGCGCAACGGCGTCGACCCGACGACTGCTGGCGAACAGCCCTTCGGTGCTCGTCGGCACCTCCGACCAGATCGTCGACACCCTGCGCGCCCGACGCGAGGAGCTCGGGATCAGCCACGTGCAGCTCGACGCCGGCTTCCCCACCCCGGACCTGCACGCGTTCGAGCCGGTGATCACCGAGCTCGCCGGGACATGAGCGCCGCGACCCGAGAGGACCACCAATGACCTTCGCCTTCGCACCCAACGACGAGGCTGCGCACATCCGCGCGCAGCTCGACCATCCGGTCATCGACGCCGACGGACACCTCATCGAGTTCATGCCGCTCGTCGACGAGATGGTCCGCGAGCTCGCCGACGACGCGGTGGCCGATCGGTACCGGCAGTTCATGCGCCGAGCCCTCGCACCGGAAGACGGCGGGTTCATGCCCGCGCGGGTGTTCTGGGGGCTGCCCGAGGAGCAGACCCTCGACCGCATGACGGTGACGTTGCCGGCACTGACCCACCGACGGGCGGAGGAGCTCGGACTCGACTTCCTGCTGCTGTACCCGAGCTTCGGACTCACCGTGCTCACGATCCCGGACACCGAGGTCCGCCAAGCCGTCGTGCGCGCGCTCAACACCTACTACGCGGAGCAGTACCGCGAGTACGGCGACCGGCTCGCGCCGGTGGCGATCATCCCCACGTTCACGCCGGAAGAGGCCATCGCCGAGCTCGACCACGCGGTCGGGACGCTGGGCCTGCGGGCGATCGTGATGAACGGCGTGATCCCGCGCACCGTGCGCCCCGACGGGACCAAGGTGGCCTGGCTCGACACGCTCGGCCACGGGAGCGCACACGACTACGACCCGGTGTGGGCGCGCTGCCTGGAGCTGGGCGTGGCACCCGCGTTCCACGGCATCGGCTACGGCTGGGGCAGCCGGGTCTCGGCCACCAACTACGTGCACAACCACCTCGGCAACTTCGCCGCCGCGCAGGAGGCGGTCTGCCGCTCGTTGGTGATGGGCGGCGTCCCCCGCCGCTTCCCGGAGCTGCGGTTCCTGTTCCTCGAGGGCGGGGTGGCGTGGGGCGCGCAGCTCTACGCCGATCTCCTCGGCCACTTCGAGAAGCGCAACCGTGACGCGGTCGGCCAGTTCGACCCGCACCGCTTCGACCTCGACCTGTGCTCGCGCCTGCTCGACGAGTACGCCACCGGCCGGATCCGCGACCACCGCGCCCGCTACGAGCAGACCGCGGCCGCGCATGAAGGACGCGCCGCCGCACGAGTCGTTCGGCACCGACGACTTCGCCGAGTCGCAGATCACCGACGCGGCGCAGATCGCCGACATCTTCACCCGCCAGTTCAGCTTCGGCTGCGAAGCCGACGATCCCCTCAACGCCCTCGCGTTCAACCGCGCGCTCCTCCCCCTTGGCGTGCGGTTGAACGCGATGTTCGCCTCCGACATCGGCCACTGGGACGTGCCCGACATGCGGGGGGTGCTCGGCGAAGCGTGGGAGCTCGTCGAGGACGGACACCTCGACCAGGACGAGTTTCGCGACTTCACGTTCGCCAACACGGCGCGCACGCTCACCGCAGGGAATCCCGACTTCTTCCGGGGCACCGCCGTGGAGGTCGAGGTGGAGAAGCTGCTCGCCTCAGCCTGACCGCACGCGCGCCGCCACCTCGCGCCAGCGTTCGGTGGTCTCGGGCGAGCGCAGCCAGTCGGCCGCCGGTTGATAGCTGAAGATCCGGTCGGCCCGGCCCCGGTAGCGATCCAGCAACCGGTCCGCGAGCTCGTCCCAGGTCGAGGTGACCGCGTACTCGTCGAGCATCTCGTCGGTGATGACCGCAGCCATGGCCGCGGTGTCGCGAGCGGCCATCAGGCGGTGCAGCTCGTCGCTCGCGTCGCGCCCAACCGTGCAGCTCGAAGACCGGGCGGTACGTGCGCGTCGAGCCGTAGAAGGCGAGCTGGCGGCGGACCGACTCGCGATCGGCCGCGCGTGCCGACTCGTCGTCGCCCACGATGGTGAACACCGGGCAGATGATCTCGACGTCGGCCGCGGCGCGCCCCGCCGCCGCTCGCACTCTCGGCGATCGCGGGACGGATGCGCTCGTCGAGGTACCGGGGCGAGTGGAACGGGTGCACGTGGAACCCGTCGAACACCTCGCCCGCGAGGTGCGCCATCCCCACGTTCACGCCCGCGACCGACAGCGGGATGTCGGGGTGCTCGCTCGGGCCCGGGGAGAAGAAGTCGGTGAGCAGCGTGAACGAGTAGAAGTCGCCCTCGTAGTGCAGCGGCTCGTCGCCCTGGAACGCCCGGAAGATCGCCCGCATCGCGAGCACGTAGTCGCGCAGCTTCGCCGCCGGATGCTCGAAACCCATCGAGAACCGCCGTTCGATGTGCGCCTTCACCTGCGTGCCGAGGCCGAGCGAGAACCGGCCGCGCGTCGCGCGTGCCAGCTCCCATGCGGTCTGCGCGGTGATCATGGGGCTGCGCGGGAACGCCACCGCGATGGCGGTGCCGATGGTCAGGGCGTCGGTGACCTCACCGGCGACGGCACAGCCCAGGTACGGGGGTCGCTTCGACTCGGTGAACCAGAGCCCGGAGAAGCCCAGCTCCTCGACGGCGCGCGCCACGCCGGCGACGTCCTCGAGCGGGAGGCTCGCACCGTAGGCATCGAACTGCATCGGGCGAATCCCCTCAGTAGGTCTTGAGTCCGAGGTCGCGGGCGATCGCGTTCCGCTGGATCTGGCTGGTGCCGCCGGAGATCGTGGCCACGATCGATTCGCGGTAGCGGAAGCTCATCACGCTCTCGGTGGCGAACCCGTGGCCCGCCATGATCTGCATGCCCCAACGGGCCGCCTGCACGTAGGTCTCCGATCCCTTCACCTTCGCCATCGCCGCCTCGCGGTGGCACGGCACGCCCTGTCCGCGCAGCCATGCGGCGCGCAGCGTGAGCAGGCGCGCGGCGTCGACGTCGGTCTGGAGGTCGGCGATCACGTGGGCCAGCGACTGGAACGTACCGATCGGCCGGTCGAATTGCTTTCGCTCGCTCGCGTACTCCAACGCGAGATCGAGGGTCGACTGCGCCGCGCCCACGTATCCGGCGCTGAGCATGATGCGCTCCAGCTCCAAGCTCGACAGCATCACCCGCCACCCGTCGTGCAGCGGCCCGACCAGCGCGTCACGGGGCACGACCACGTCGTCGAGGAACACCTCGTAGGTGCCGAGGATGTGGCGGGCCAACGTCGGGATCCGCCGCAGCTCCACGCCGGGAGCAGACGCGTCGACGAGCAGCGCGCTGATGCCCTTGTGCTTCGGCGCGTCCGGGTCGGTGCGCACGTACATCAGGATGGTGGTGTCGGGCAGCCCCGCACCGGTGCACCACATCTTCTGCCCGTTCACGACGAAGTGGTCGTCGTGCTCGACCGCGGCGGTGCGCAGCGCGGCGGCGTCGGATCCGGCATCGGGCTCGCTGATCGCGACCGCGTAGTTGCGCCCGCCCGCCACCACCTCCGGCACCAGCGTCACGACGCTGCGCGCTCGTCGCCGAACTCGAACATCGTGAGCGCCGGGATGAGCCGGCCCGAGAGGCACATCGCGACGTCGAGGCTGGCCCGGCCGAGCTCCTCGGCGACGACCGCGAGCTCGGTGGGACCGGCGCCCGCGCCGCCGTACTCCTCGGGGAACGGAAGGCCGTACCAGTCGGCATCGGCGAACGCGGCGGTGAGCAGGTCGGGCGGGGTGGCGTCGTCGTCCCAGGTCTTGGCGACCTCGGGCGGACAGTTCGCGTTGCACGAAGGCACGCGCCGTCGCCCGCAACATCTCCTGCTCGTCGGTGAGTCCGAACTCCACGCCTGCGATCCTCAGCCCTCGTGATCGTTGGATTATTGTACTGATCCAACGAAACCCGAGGTTGGACACATGACGGACCCGGTGAGGGTGGTCGACGTCGCGGCGCCGGTGAAGGTGCCCAAGACAGCAGAGCTGGTCGCGACGCAACTCCGCAACCAGATCATCAGAGGCGAGCTCCGCGAGGGCGATGCGCTCCCGCCCGAGTCCACGTTGATGGAGCAGTTCGGCGTGTCGCGCCCGACGCTGCGCGAGGCGTTCCGCGTGCTCGAGTCGGAAGCACTGATCAGCGTGCGTCGCGGTGCCCGCGGTGGGGCGCGGGTGCACGCGCCGAACGGCGACGTCGCCGCGCGCTACGCAGGGCTCGTGCTGCAGTTCCGCGGCACGACGCTCGCCGACGTGTACGAGGCCCGGAAGGCCATCGAGCTCCCTGCCATCGAGCGCCTGGCCCGGGATCGTCCCGAGGACGCGCTGCGCGAGCTCGAGGAGAACCTGACTGCTGCCCGCACGCACATCGACGAGCCGACCACCGTCATCCAGCTGCAGGGCGAGTTCCATCTCGTGCTCGTGCGCCACGGAGGAAACCAGACGCTCTCGATGTTCGCGGAGATGCTCCACCACATCATCGCGTTGCACAACCAGGTCTACGTCGGTCGGTGGGCGGGAACGCCAACCGAGCGCAAGGGCGCGAAGCAGGGCGAGCGGACCCACGAACGACTCGTGGAGTTCCTCCGCGCTGGCGATGCCGTCGGTGCCGCCGATCTGTGGTCCCGCCACATCGAGGCCGTCGGCAGCTTCGTCTCGCGCGGCACGGAAGCCCGCACGGTGCTCGATCTCCTCGCATGATGCTCGAAGGTCGCGTCGCCGTCGTCACCGGCGGCGGCCGGGGCATCGGCCGCGAGCACTGCCTCGAGCTCGCCCGGCACGGCGCCCGGGTGCTCGTGAACGACCCGGGGGTCGGCGTGCACGGCGAGCAGGCCGAGGAGCGTCCCGCCGACGCGGTGGTCGACGAGATCACGGCCGCGGGCGGCGTCGCCATCGCCGACCACTCCTCGGTGACCGACTGGCAGTCGTGTCGCGCGATGGTGCAGCGCGCGGTCGACGAGCTCGGCGCGCTCGACATCGTCGTGAACAACGCGGGGATCGTGCGCGACCGCATGATCACCTCGATGAGCGAGGACGACTTCGACACCGTGCTCGCCGTCCACCTCAAGGGGACGTTCTCGATGACGAAGCACGCGTGCGACCACTGGCGCGCGCTCGGCAAGGCGGGAACCGCGACACGCGGCCGCATCGTGAACACGACCTCCGGCTCGGGGATGTACGGGAACGTGGGCCAGTCGGCCTACGGGGCCGCCAAAGCCGCGATCGCGAACCTCACCATCGTCACCGCGCTCGAGATGCGGCGGTACGGCGTCACCGCCAACGCCATCTCGCCGGTCGCGGCCACCCGCATGACCGCCACCGCGGGCGCGCGCGGCCGACGGGCCCGACGACCTGGCACCGCATGGAGCCGGGCAACTCGTCGCCGGTCGTCGCCTACCTGGCGTCCGACGCGTCGGGCTGGCTCACCGGCCAGGTGCTCCGCATCGAGGGCAACGTCGTGCGTCGCGCGCACGGCTGGGACCTCGAACCCGGCGAGCTGCGGTCGGCGTCGGGCGAGCGGTTCGACGCGGGCGAGCTCGACGACGGTCTGCGTCGTCTCTACGGCACCCTGCCGGCCGGGCTCGACGCCGCCGCGACGCTGGGCATCTCGTGAGCGGAGATCGCGCCGACGTGCTCGCCCGGTTCTGGGCCGAGCGCATCCCCTTCAACGCGCTCTGCCGCTTCGCCGTCACGCGCTGGGACGTCGACGGCGTGTGCATGGAGGTCGATGAGCGCGACGACCTGTCCAACGGCGTGGGCTCGGTCCACGGCGGTGTCGTCGCCACCCTCGTCGACACCGTGGCGAACGCGGCCGCCATCCCACTCGACGACTTCGCGCCCGGCTCCCGTGTGGCCACCATCTCGATGACGGTCAACTACCTCGTGCCCGCGCGCGGGCATCTCACTGCCAGTGCGGCATGCGCCCGACGTCGCGGCTCGGTGCGGTCGGTGACCGTCGACGTGCGCGACGCGGGCGACGAGCTCGTCGCCCACGCGCTGGTGACGGTCAGGGTATCGGTGGCGGCAGCCCCGGACCCGAGCTGAGCGGTTCGAAGCGGGGTCGGCGCTTCTCGACGAAGCTCCGCACGCCTTCGTCGAAGTCGGGAGTGCCGTGCAACTGGTCGACGAGCTCAGCGGTCTCGCGGCGCGCTTCGGCGAGATCGACTTCCAGGTGATGCGCGAGCTGGTACTTCGTGAGCCCCATCGCGAGCGGACTGCACTGCTGCGCGAGCTCGCGGGCGTAGGCGAGCGCGACGTCGAGCAGCTCGCCGGGCGCGACGACCCGGTGCACCAGACCCAACTCGGCCGCCTCCTCGGCCAGGAACACGCGCGCCGAGAGCAACAGCTCGGTCGCGCGCGACGCGCCGATGAGCCGCGGCAGGAGCCACGACATGCCGTGCTCGGCGAGCAGCCCCCGGCGGGCGAAGGCGGTGGTGAACTTGGCGCCCTCGGCGGCGAAGCGCACGTCGGTCACCAGCGCCTGCAGGAAACCGATGCCCGCGGCCGGACCGTTCACCGCCGCCACGATCGGCTTCGGGATCTCGAGCGGGAACGTCTGCGGCCGGCGGGGACGGGTCGACACCGGCGTGCCCGCGGCGACCCCGGCGAGGGCGTCGGCGTCGAGGCCGGCGCAGAAGCCACGCCCGGCACCGGTCACCACGATCGCCCGGACCGACGGATCGGAGGCGGCCTCGGCCAGGAGATCGAAGTAGCGCTCCTCCATCTCGAGCGTCCACGCGTTGAGCCGTTGCGGCCGGTTGAGCGTCAGCAGCAGCACGCCGTCGTCGTCGAGGTGCCGCAGCACGGGCGGTTCGGGACCGGCGGCGCGGTCGGACAGCAAATCACTCACAAAGTTGAATGATAATACTCTTCGGACCGTGACCGACTGGAACTACGCCCGCACCTGGACGGCCATCGCGGAGGAGGCGCCGGACCGGGAGGCGCTGGTCTGCGGCCACCGGCGACTGACCTTCGGCGACCTCGCGGCGCGCGCGCGACGCCTGGCCCACGTGCTCGCCGACGCCGGGGTCGGGCCCGGTGACGCGGTCGCGATCTCCCTGACCAACCGGCCGGAGTACGTCGAGACCTTCTACGCCGCACTGCTCCTCGGTGCGGCGCCGGCCAACCTCAACTACCAGTACGTCGTCGAGGAGCTCGCCTACGTCGTGCGCGACTGCGACGCGAAGGCCGTCGTGTGCCACGCCGCCACGCGCGACCGGGTGGAGGCGGCGATGGCCTCCCTGGGCGACCACCGCGCCATCCTCGCCGTCGACGACGACTACGAAGACGCGGTTGCCGCGGCCTCGACCGCTCCGTTGCGGCATCGTCTGTCGGGTGACGACCGGCTCCTGCTCTACACCGGTGGCACCACCGGGCGCCCGAAGGGCGTCGTGTGGCGCGTGGACGACTACTACCTGCAGGGTTGGGAGGCGGCGCGACCCGGCACCACACCCCCCGACCCGCGCCGTGCGATCCGGGCCGGCAAGCGCGCCGCGACCCTGCTTCCCGCGTCACCGCTGGTGCACGCGACGGCGCTCGGCATGGCCACGGCAACCCTCAACGGCGGTGGCACGGTGGTGCTGCGCGACGATCAACGCCTCGACGCCTCCGCCCTGTGGTACCTGGTGGCGTGTGAACAGGTCCAGGTGCTCAGCATCGTCGGCGAGACGTTCGCCCGCCCGCTCCTGCACGCCCTCGAGACCGACCGCACCATCAACAACCTCGACCTCACCTCGCTCCGCGCGATCGTCTCGTCGGGCATGGCGTTCACCACCGCGAGCAAGCAGGCGCTGCTCGAGCACTTCCCCGGTCTCCGAATCGTCGACACGCTGGGCGCCTCGGAAGCGCTCATCACCCGGTCGGAGACGACGAGCGCGGGCGCGGCCGCGCCGGCCACGTTCGCCGCGAAGGACAACGTGCGCGTCCTGACCGACGACGGGCGTGACGTCGCGGCCGGAGCCGACGAAGACGGCGTGCTGGCCGTCGCGGGCCGGTTGCCGCTCGGGTACCTGAACGACCCCGACGCGACCGCCCGAATGTTCCGCGAGGTCGACGGCGTGCGCTACGCCACACCCGGCGACCGGGCCCGGGTCCGCGCCGACGGTCGCATCGAGCTCCTGGGGCGCGGGTCGGCGTGCATCAACACCGGTGGCGAGAAGGTCTACCCCGAGGAGGTCGAGCAGGCCCTGCGCTCCCATCCCGCGGTGCGCGACGCTGCAGTGGTGGGCGTCGCCGACGACCGATGGGGTGAGATGGTCACTGCGCTCGTCGAGGTTGCGGACGGCGAGACCCTGGCCGGCGACGAGCTCGAGTCGGAGGTGCGCGCACACGCGCGCACGCTCCCTCGCCGGCTACAAGGTGCCCAAGCGCTGCTTCGCGGTCGAGACCATCGCCCGCACCGTCGCCGGCAAGCCCGACTACCGCGCGCTGCGTGCGCTCGCGGCGGAGCTGGCGTCGACGTGATCCCGGCGCGCGGCGTCCGCTCGATCCCCGCGCTGGCGCAGTGGGCAGCCCGCACCTACGGCCAGGCCGAAGCCGTCGTCGACGGCGAGGCTCGGTTGACGTTCACGGATCTCGCGACACTCGCCCATCGTGCGACGCGGGCGACGATCGCCGCGGGCGTCGAACCGGGCGACCGCGTCGCGGTGTGGGGTCCGAACTCGTGGGAGTGGATCGTCGCCGCGCTCGGCATCCTCGGTGCCGGCGCATGGCTGGTGCCGTTGAACACCCGGTTCAAGGGTGAGGAAGCGGCGTACGTGCTCGACCAGGCCGGCGTGCGCGCGTTGTTCACCGTGCGCGGCTTCCTCGACACCGACTACCCGGCCATGCTGCGAGCCACCGAGCCATCGCTCCCCTGCCTCCAACACGTGGTGGTGATGCGCGGAGATGCAGAGGCAGGCGAGCTCACCTTCGCCGAGCACCTCGCACGGGCCGACGCGGTCGATGCCGACGTCGCCACCGCCCGCATCGACGCCATCGAGCCCGACGATGTCGCCGACATGATCTTCACCTCCGGCACCACCGGCCGACCCAAGGGCGTGCTCCTCGAACACGGGGCCTCGCTCGTGGCGTTCGACCGGTGGGCTCGCGGGTTCGGCCTGCGCCAGGGCGACCGGTACCTCGTGGTGAACCCGTTCTTCCACTGCTTCGGGTACAAGGCGGGATGGATGGCGTGCCTGCAACAGGGCGCCACCGCCCTGCCGCTCGCCGTGCTCGACGTCGAGCGGCTGCTCGAGCTGGTCCGCGACGAGCACGTCTCGGCGTTGCCCGGGCCGCCCACCATGTTCGTCTCGCTGCTCGACGCGCGCGAGCACGACGCCGACCTGTCGTCGTTGCGGATCGGGTTCGTCGGCGCGACGACCGTGGCGCCGGAGCTCCTCCGGCGGCTGCGCGCCGAGCTGCCGTTCGAATCGCTCACCACCGGCTACGGCCTGACCGAGTGCACCGCGCTGGTGTCGATCACGCGACCCGATGAAGCGCCCGAGCACGTCGCTCACTGGAACGGCGGCTACCCGATCGAGGGCATCGAGGTGACGATCGCCGAAGACGACGAGATCCTCGTACGCGGGTTCAACGTGATGCGCGGCTACTACCAGGATCCCGACGCGACCGCGGCCGCCATCGACGCGGACGGGTGGCTGCACACCGGCGACATCGGCGCCATGAGCGACGACGGCGCATTGCGCATCAGCGACCGCAAGAAGGACATCTACATCAGCGGCGGCTTCAACGTGTCACCGGCCGAAGTGGAGCACCTCCTCCTCGAGCACCCGGCCGTCGCGGAGGTGGCGGTGGTCGGTATGCCGGACGCGCGCTTGGGTGAAGTCGGCGCGGCGTTCGTCGTCGTGCGCGACGGCATGGTCCTCACCGCCGACGAGCTGGTCACGTGGGCCCGTGATCACATGGCCAACTACAAGGTCCCGCGTCGGGTCGAGATCACCGACGCGCTTCCGTTGAACGCCAGCGGAAAGGTGCTGAAGCACGAGCTGCGCGAGCGGCTCACACCATCGGACGGTGCGCGGTGAACGAGCCCGATGCGTCGATCACTCGCACCGACCGTCGCATCGACGTCTCGGACGCGGTCGGGCACCACGGACCGCTCGAGGTGAGCATCACGATCGTGGCGCCGCCGAGCAGTCGGCTCCCGTCCCGGCCGTTCGTCGTGGTCGCCATCCCGGGCGGCACCTATCACCGCCGGTATTGGGATCTCCGACCGCCGGGGCGCTCGGGCTTCAGCCAGGCTGAACACCACGCCGCGCGCGGCGTCGTGTTCGTGGCGTGCGACTACCTCGGCGGCGGCGACAGCACGCGCCCGGACGACGGCGACTTCATCGGGCTCGAGACCCAAGCAGACGCGGCCCACCGGGTGTTCGAGCGTGCTCGAGGAGCAACTCACGCTCGGCACCCTGATCGGTTCGTTGCCCCCGATTCCCGACGCGACGTTCGTGGGCATCGGCCAGTCGCTCGGCGGGTTCATCACCATGATCCAGCAGGGCAAGTACGCCGACTATCCGGCGGTCGGCATCTTCGGTGCCTCTCCCCTCCTGATCGCCAACACGCGCGACCAGCCGGACTGGTCGGCGATGTCCCCGAGCGAGCGCCGCGCCTGGATCATCAGCGAGAACGCACGCCAGTCGGGCGTCGCCGAACTGCCGATGTACCACGGCGCACCCCGCGATCAGTATCGCGGCATCTTCCACGTACCCGACGTGCCCGACGACCTCTTCGCCTACGACGAATCGGAGTGTCACACGCTCATCCCGCGCATGGCCGGCATCGATGGCATGACACCCGGCTTCGCCGAGCCCTTCGTGTCACGCATCACGTCGCCGGTGTTCCTTGCCTTCGGCGAGGTCGACGTGTCGGTCGACCCTCCCGCGGAGGGCCGCGGATATCCCAGTTCCCGGGACATCACCACGGTCGTCGTGCCGGAGATGGCGCACATGCACAACTTCGCCGCCACGCGGGAACAGCTGTGGGACCGCTTCCTCCTCTGGCTGCCCGTCGCCCGCACCCGTCCGTCGGCTCCCTTGCCGACCACGTCTCGGAGCAACCGCTGATGATCGACACCTCGGGAACCGTCCTGCGCGTCGAGCGCGACGGGGCGGTGACGATCCTGACCCTGCACCGACCCGAGCACCTCAATGCGTTCGACGAGGCGCTCCACCACGCCTTCGCGCGGTTCTGGACCGACCTCGACTACGACGACAGCGTCCGGGCCGTCGTGCTCACCGGTGCCGGGCGGGCGTTCTGCGCCGGCGGCAGCATCGACGACTTCGACCTGTTTCGCACCGACCTGGCTGCTCGAGCGGTCGCGATGCGCAGCGCCCGCCGCCTGGTCGACGAGATGCTGAACGTGCGCGTCCCCGTCGTGGCGGCCGTGAACGGGCCCGCCGTGGGCCTCGGTGCGACGCTGTCATCGCTCTGCGATGTGGTGTTCATCGCCGACACCGCGCACGTCGCCGACCCGCACGTGGCGGTGGCCCTCGTCGCGGGTGACGGCGGGGCGATCACCTGGCCGCATCACACCAGCCTGCTCAAGGCCAAGCAGTACCTGCTGACCGGTGACCGCGTATCACCCGACGAGGCGGTTGCCATCGGGCTCGCCAACTTCGTCGCGCCGGCCGCCGATGTGGTCAGCGAGGCGACTGCGTTCGCACAGCGTCTCGCGGCGCTCCCGCCCCAAGCGGTGCAGGACACCAAGATGCTCCTGAACCAACACCTCCGGCGCTCCGCCGTCGCCGCCCTCGGTTACGGCCTCGCGGCCGAGACCCACTCGCACGACACCCCGGAGTACGCCGCAGTGCCCGAGCAGTTTCGAGCGCGCGAACGCCGCTGACGTTCGTGGCGCGTGGTGACGGCGTCACGGACCGAAGAGCTGGATGCGTCGGTGGTTGCGCCATCCCTCGATGGTGAAGCTCATCTGCTTGCGCCAGTGCTCCTCCGCCGCCTCGGCATCTCCGGCCTCGATGAGCCGCACCAGCTTCCGGTAGGAGCGCACCGCGCGTCGCATGTCGTCCGGGGTCGAGGCGGCGGCGGAACGTCCGTAGTACCGAGCGACCATCGTGTGCAGCAACCCCGAGAGCGTCGCCAGCGTGGTGTTGCCCGCACAGCCGATGAGCGACTCGTGCATGTCGGCGGCCGCGACACCGAACGCCTTCCGGTTCGACCGTTCGGCCGCAGCAGCCGCGCGGTCGACGGCTGCGTGCAGCACCGCGAGGTCGTCGGGCGTGTGGTGTCGCGCGAGTTGGGCTGCGAGCGACGGCTCGATGAGCTGGCGCGCCGCATCGAGGTCGCCCGCCGTCGTGCCCCGGAGTTGCAGGGTCACCGCCAGGCCCTCGGCGAGCGCGTCGATCTTCGGCATCGTGACGACCGGGCCGCCGGTGCGACCGCGCCGGATCTCGAGCAGCCCCTGCGACTCGAGGATCCGCAGCGCTTCGCGCAGCGTGGTGCGGGCGATGCCGAGCTCCAGCGTGAGCTCGTCCTCCGGCGGCAACCGTTGCCCGATGTGGAGCTCGCCCCGGGCGATCTGGTGCCGCAACCGTTCCGCGATCATGGCGCCGGTCTTCGGCGATCGCCGTTGGTCGGGTCCGCTCGCGCCGCCGTCGTTGCTCGCTGCCATGGCCGGGCGGATCCTATGCCGTCCATCCGGCGACCGGACCGCCGTGACCGGAAATCAGCTACCTTTTTTCCATGGTTGATCAATCGGTGCCGGAATCGCTGCAGGTGTCGGCCGAGCTCGAGGCCGAGTTCGAAGAGGCGCTCAAGTACCAGTTGACCGACGAAGACCTCGAGCGCGCGGAGCTGCTGCTCGGAGTCGACACCGCGAGCCGCCAGCGCGAGCTCTACTCGGTCGCCACGCCCGACGCGATCCGCAACTGGGCCCTGGGCGTCGGGGACGACAACCCCCTCTACACCGAGGAGGACTACGGCCCCACCACGCGCTGGGGCACGCAGATCGGCCACGGCACCATGGCCGGGCACGTGAAGACCCCGATGCTGGGTGATCCGGTGCCGGCCGAGATCAAGGCCGCCACCAAGAGCCTGTTTCGGGGCGTGCACGTGTTCGTCTCCGGCGGCACGTGGGACTGGTACCGCCCGCTGCGCCCCGGTGACCGGATCTTCTCGTTCGCCGGCGACGAGTCGATCGACGTGAAGCGGTCCGAGTTCGCCGGCCGCTCCGCGGTGCGGGTGCGGCGCGACGTCGTGCTGAACCAGTACGGGGAGGTGGTCGGCGTGTACCGGATCCTGTCGGTGCTCACCGAGCGCAAGGCGTCACGCGAGCGCGGCAAATACGCAGAGATCGAGGCCGCGCACTACAGCGACGACGACTACGCGCGCATCGACGCGATCTACGAGTCGGAACACCCGCGCGGGCGAGAGAAGCGCTACTGGGAGGACGTGACCGTCGGCGACCCGCTGCCGCCGATGGTGAAAGGCCCGCTCACCGTGACCGAGATCATCGCGTTCCACGCCGGTGGCTACGGGTTCGTCCCGTACGGCCTCCGTGCCTCGCGCGTCGGCTACAAGAACCGCCGTCGGATCGCGCCGTTCTACATCAAGAACCAGTTCGGCGTCTGGGACGTCGCCCAGCGGTTGCACTGGGACAACGAGTGGGCCAAGGCCATCGGCAACCCGCTCGCGTACGACTACGGCGTGCTGCGCCAGGCCTGGTTCTACCACCACGTCTCGGACTGGGCCGGCGACGACGCGTTCATCGAGAAGCTGAGCGATTCGATCCGAAAGTTCAACTACCACGGCGACACCCAGTTCCTCTCCGGCGAGGTCGTCGGAAAGCGTGAAGAGGACGGGCGCCACCTGGTCGATCTCAAGATGTCGATGGTGAACCAGCGGGACGTCGAGACGGCGTACGCGACCGCAACGGTGTCACTCCCGTCGCGTGACGCGGGGCTGCCGCCGATGCCCGCGGTGCCCGTCGACCTCCAGCGGCAGGCGGCGGCGATGTTCGCCCGCCACAACGAGTTGCAAGCCGAGCGCAGCCGTCACTGAGCCGGTTCGGCGCGGGGCTCCTTCGGGAGACCGAGCACGGTCTCCCCCAGGATGTTGCGCTGGATCTCCGAGCTGCCTGCGTACACCGTTCCCGCGCGTGCGTTGAGGAGGAACACGTTGGTCCACGACGCGGTGGAGTTCGGCGCGTGGGGTGCGTCGGTGCGCACGTTGCGCACCGGCCGGGACCCGGTCGGCACGAGCCCGTCGGGGCCCATGATGTGCATGGCCAACTCCGAGGCGCGCTGGTGGTACTCGCTCCAGTAGAGCTTGCTGATCGAGGCGGCGGGACCGAGCTCGCCGTCGCGCAGGTACTCGGTGAGGATCCGGTATCCGAGCACCCGCATGGTCTCGACCGCAGTGAAGCACCACGCCAACCGGTCGCGGACGAACGGGTCGTCCTGACGGCCGTAGGTGCGAGCGAGCGCGAGCAGGCGATCGAACTCGGCGCGGAAGAGGATCGGGTTGATGGCGGCTTCCTCGCCGCGTTCGTGCGACAGCAGGGTCATCGCGACGGCCCAGCCACCGCCGACCTCACCGACGACGTTGTGCGCCGCGGTGCGAGCACCGTCGAAGAACACCTCGCAGAACTCTCGTTCGTGGTTCAGCATCTCGATCGGACGCACTTCGATGCCGGGCTGGTCCATCGGGCACAACAGGAACGAGATCCCGCGGTGCCCGCGTGCCTCCGGGTCGGTGCGGGCGAGCAGGAAGATCCACGACGCGTCCTCCGCCAAGGACGTCCAGATCTTCTGCCCGTCGATCACCCACTCGTCGCCGTCGAGCGTGGCGCGCGTGCTCAGCGCCGCGAGGTCGGAGCCGGCGTTCGGCTCGGAGTAGCCCTGGCACCAGCGTTCGTCGCCGCGGAGGATCGGAGGGAGGTGGTCGCGCCGCTGCGCGTCGGTGCCCCAGCGCAACAGCGTGTTCCCGACCATCTTGATGCCGAAGTTGTCGTGCGGCGAACCGGTGGGCAGGCCCGCCCTCGCGAACTCCTCCGCCAGCACGACCTGGTCGACGCGCGAGCGGCCGGCCCCGCCGTACTCGCGGGGCCAGGTCAGCCCGAGCAGTCGATGTTCGTACAAGCGGTCGCGCCAGCGGTCGACGTCGCGCGCCTCGGCCGCGTGCTCGGCGATGAACTTCTGCACGTGCTGACGGAAGGTCTCCGCCTCCGGCGGGTAGTGCAGGTCCACCGTCAGCGGTGCCGGCTCACCGGGCGGCGAGCATCGCCTCGGCGTTGCCCCGCATGATCTTGTGCTGGTCGTCGGCCGAGAGCGCGGTGAGCAGCTCCGCGAACTCGCCCGGGCGAGCGAGCCCCTCGGCGTGCGGGTAGTCGGAGCCCATCACGATCGAGTCGGCATGACCGAGGTCGGTGACGATCTTCACCACGTCGTCCTCCGGATACGGCGCCACGCGCACGTGCCGGCGGAAGATCTCGCTCGGACGCTCCGGCAACGGCCCACCGATCCACGGGCCGTTGCGGCCCATCCCGCGACTCTTGTCCATGTGCTGCACGAAGTGCGGCACCCACGACGCGCCGAACTCCGACACCAGCACCATGAGGCCCGGGAAGCGACCGAACAGGTTGTCGAAGATCAGCGCCGAGAGCGTGTCCTCGATCGGTCGTTCGCCGTAGGTGTTCTGCCACTGCCAGGCCGACATGTGCCACGGCGCGGGGACGGGGTCGTGACCCCATGCCGGTGCGAGGTGCTCGTTGTACCAGTGCTCCATGATGTGGAACGCGACGACCGCCCCGGCCTCCTCGACACGCGACCAGATCGGGTCGAAGTAGGGGTCGCCGGGCGAGCGGCCGCCTGCCGGCCCGGTCGGGAACAGCACGACGCGCGCGCCGCGATCGAGGACGTGCTCCAGCTCGGCGACGGACTGGTCGAGGTCGCGCAGCGACATCAGCGCGGTGGGGATGATGCGCTCGCCGTCGAAGTCCCACGTCTCGTCGAACCAGCGGTTGAACGAGTGGATGTTGGCGTACGCGACCGGCGTGTCGATCACGTACTGCTCGACCGACAACGACATGGTCGACGGGTAGAGGACCGCGCCCTCGACGTGTTGCTCCTCGAGCAGCGCCAGCCGCGCCTCGCGTTCCTGGAACTCGGGGCGCATGGGGATCGGCTCGTACGCCTCGTCGGGATTCGCCCGACGCCATCTGCTTGAGCATCTCCTTCAGCGAACCGGGGCGATAGGCGCGGTCGAACCCGAGCCCCTGCTCGCTGTTGAACACTGCCACCCGCCGGTCGGCCAGGATCGTCTCGGTACCGTCGGGCAGCGACACCGGGAAGACCGATCGAGCGAGCAGCTCCTCGGGCATGTAGCGCGTGAACGAGTCGCGCGGTCTCGTAGCAGTGCGAGTCGCAGTCGAAGATTCCGCTCGTCGGTTCGTCCATGGCGGCACCTCGCTCGGTTGCACTTGGTCGCGGCAGCACGTCCGCGCCTCGATGACGATAGAACGTGCACCATGGTCGGCAGCTGGACGCGATCGTGAGCGGCCTCCTCGTACGCGGCGGGCACGTCGTCGACGGCACCGGTGCGCCGGCGCGCCGGGCCGACGTGCGCGTGGCCGACGGCGTGGTCGTCGAGATCGGCCCCGACCTGCGCAACGACGGCGAGACCGTGCTCGACGCCGACGGCGCCTCGGTGACGCCGGGCTTCATCGACTCGCACACCCATTTCGACCCGACCCTCTTCTGGGACCCCTCGTGCGACCCCATGCCGCAGCACGGCGTCACCAGCGTGCTGATCGGCAACTGCTCGCTCTCGCTGGCACCGCTGCGGGAGGAGCAGCGCGCGGGGCTCAGCGCGGTGTTCGCGTACGTCGAGGACATGCCGCCGTCGGTGTTCGCCGACTCGGTGCCGTGGAGCTGGATCACGTTTCCCGAGTACCTCGACGCGCTGCGGGCGCTGCCGTGCACGGTGAACGTGGCCGCGTTGGTGGGGCACACGCCCCTGCGCATGTTCGTCATGGGCGACGACGCCTGGGACCGCACTGCGACACGCCGGACGAACGCGTGCGCATGGCCGGGCTGCTCGACGAAGCGCTCGTCGCCGGCGCCTGCGGTCTCTCGACCTCGTGGTTCGACGAGGACGCGCAGAAGCGCCCGACCCCGAGCGTCCTCGCCGACGACGACGAGCTCGGCGCGTTGCTCGACGTCCTCGTGACGCGCGATGCATTCCTCGAGTTCATCCCCGACGTGAAGTCCAGCGTGTGGCGGCGCGACGTGGAACGCGTCGCCCGCCTGACCGGCCCGCGCAACCTCCTCTCGACCTTCAACGGCATCTTCTGCGACAACGACCGGCCTGCACGCATCCTCGAGATCCTCGACCAGATCGGCGAGCTGCAGGACCAAGGTGTCCGCGTCTACCCGCAGTTGTCACCGCGCGGGGTCGACGTGCGGGTCAACTGGTTCGGTGGCATGTCGTTCTACGGTCTGGCGACCACGTGGCACGTCGTGGTGCAGGGCGACGCCGACACCAAACGGGCACTGCTCGCCGATGACGCGTGGCGCGTCCGGGCGCGGGCCGAGTGGGATGCCACGCGCCGCACGATGTTCCCGCACCAGCACCCGGAACGGGTCCGACTGGTCTCGGTGCGCGATGCCACCCTCGACGAGTGGGTCGGACGGACGCTGGCGGATCTCATCGCCGCGCGTGGCGGCCACCCGTCTGACGTGCTCGCCGACTGGGTGCTCGAGAACGACCTCGAACCCGGCGTCGTCGGCGTCGACGTGACCAACGCCGACCCCGACGGCGTGGCGGCGATGTTGCGCCATCCGGCCGGGATCATCTCGAACAGCGACGCCGGCGCGCACCTGCAGATGATGTGCGCCACCGGTGACACCACCTTGCTTCTCACCCGCCACGTGCGCGACCGGGGTGACTTCTCGCTCGAAGACGCGGTGTGGCAGCTGACGGGTCGCCAGGCATCGCTGTTCGGCTTCGACGGCCTGGGAGTGCTCGCGCCCGGACGGCGCGCCGATCTCGCGGTGTTCGCCCTCGACGAGCTCCACTGGGACACGGAGGAGTTCGTGCACGACCTTCCCGGCGACGGTCCCCGGTTCCGTCGACCCGACGGCGGGTTCCGCTACACCGTCGTGGGAGGCGAGGTGGTGCAAGAAGGAGGCACGGTCACCGGTGCCCGCCCCGGGCGACTGCTCCCCGGCTGCGCTCGCACCTGACCCGCCGAGCGCTGGTCAACGAAGCACCTTCCCCGGCTGGGCGGGGACATCCGCTCCGTCACTGACGATGGGCGTGCCGTTTACCCACACGTGGTGGATGCCACGACTCCTCGCGACGAGACGGTCGGCGCCGGCCGGCAGGTCGTGCACACGCTCGAGCGGGGCTACGCCGACGGTGGCGGGGTCGAACGCGACGAGGTCCGCGGCCATGCCGGGCGCGAGTCGACCGCGATCGGTGATGCCGAACACCGACGCCGGATGGCCCGTCAGTCGCCACACCGCCTGCTCCAACGTCAGCGTCCCGGTCTCACGAACCCAGTGCTCGAGCAAGTAGGTGCTGAACACCGCGTCGCACAGCTGGCTCGCGTGCGCCCCGGCATCCGAGAGCCCGAGGAGACTGCGCTCGTCGCGCAGCACGTTGGCGAGATCGGTCTCGTCGTCATTCGCGAGGACGAACCGGAACCGCGTGGTCAGATCCTCCGCCAGCGCGAGGTCGACCATGACGTCGAGCGGGTCGGCGCCGCGCTCGACCGCGAGTTCGGACATCGGGCGGTCGACGACGTCTTGGTGCCGTTTCGTCTCCTGCACCGAGATCCGGTCCCAGCGGGCGCCGAACTTGCGCTGCATGTCGGCGCGGGCGCGCTGGCGCCACACCTCGTCGCGATACAGGGCAGGTCGTTCCTCCTGGCGGAGCGCGAGCACCTCGGTGAACACGTTCGCGCGCGCGAACGGAAACGGGTCGGCGAGCGTGAGCTGCATGACGATCGGCCGGCACGCGACCTGTGGCCACACGTCACCGCCGAGCGCCGCTTGCCGTTCGAGCGTCTCCATGGCGTTCGGGTGGGTCGCACTGGCGGCCAGCGCGGTCCACGTGACCGGGCGACCGGTGCGCTTCGACAGCTCCGCCAGTTCCTCGAGGTAGAAGTCGGGGCCGTTGGTGATGGCGAAGATGCCCCGTCCCCGCGCCGCGAGCGCCTCGCCGATGCCGAAGATCTCCGCCGGATCGGCGAGCCGGCTCGGTACCGGTTTGCCGTACGCGCCCGCGTGCGCGGGCGCCTTCGAACTGGCGAACCCGATGGCGCCGGCGTCGATCGCTTCGCCGACGAGCGCCCGCATGCGGTCGATCTCGTCGGCGGTCGCGGCGCGCTCGCTGGCATCGGCCCCCATGACGTAGAGCCGCAACGGCGTGTGGCCGACCATCACCGCGACGTTGAGACGCGGTCGGATGGCCTCGACCGCGTCGAGATACTCGGGGAAGCTCTCGAACGTCCACGCGATGCCGGCCTCCAGTGCCGCCATCGACATGCCTTCGACGTTCTCCAACGTGCGCGCCACCGTCTCCCGATCGGCCGGTTTCGTCGGCGCGAGACCGAAGCCGCAGTTGCCCATGACGACCGTGGTCACACCGTGCCAGCACGACGGCGTCAGCGCGGCGTCCCACAAGATCTGCGCGTCGTAGTGCGTGTGGCAGTCGATGAAGCCGGGCGCCAGCACCAGCCCGTGGAGGTCGACGATGGCGTCGTACGGCTCGGCGTGCTCGCCGATGCGGTCGCCGTCGATGACGACGTCCTCGACGCGCGCCGGCGCTCCGGTCCCGTCGATCACCGACGCGCCGCGAAGCAACGTCCTGCGTCCCATGACCATCCCTTCGGAAACCCGGTCGAGCGTGTCCCGCGAGCTCGCCCGCGACGACCGGCGCGATGAACGCTACGGGCGGTGAGGAGGTCAGCCGGCGAGCGATGACCAACCGACGCCGGCGGGCTCGGACGCACGGCACCATGCGCAGCTTCGGCGAGGACATCACCGTCGAGGCGACCGCGGCCGCTGGCGGGTCGTTGGTGGAGGTGCTGAGCCGGCGGCCGTTCTGGGCGGTCGTGATCGACGACGGCGCGAATCGCCAGAACGTGCACGACACCCTCGACGCGATCGTCCGTCGCTGTGGTGGAACGATCCTCGAGGCGGTGGCACTATGCGTGCATGACGACACCGGTGATCATCGAGGCGGCCATCAACGGCGCGACCTCGAAGGACGTGAATCCGAACGTCCCGAAGTCGGCGGACGAGATCGCCGCAGACGCGCTGGCGGTGATCGCCGCTGGCGCGGCCATCGTGCACGCACACTGTGATCCCATGGGTGGACCCGACGACGAGGTGGCCGAGCGCTACCTCGATGCGTTCCGGCCGGTGTGGGCGGAGCGTCCGGATGCGTTGCTGTACCCGACGATCAACATCTCGTCCGACGGCTTGAGCTTCGGGCACCTCGGTCCTCTGGCGAAGGCGGGCCTGCGCATCGGACTGCTCGATCCCGGGTCGGTGAACCTCGGACGCCTCGGCGACGACGGCCTCCCGAGCGGCTCGTTCGTGTACGCGAACTCCTTCGACCGCATCAAGGAGGTGTTCGCGTACCACGACGAGCTCGGCCTGGGTCCCAGCCTCGCCATCTACGAACCCGGCTTCCTCTACACCACTGTGCTGTACGCCCGTCACGGGAAGCTCCCGCGCGGTGCGATGGCGAAGTTCTACCTCTCGACCGAGCGCGGCCTGAGCGGCGCACCGTTCGGCCTGCCCCCGACCACTGCCGGGCTGGAGGCCTACCTCGACCTGCTCGGCGACGCGCCGATCCCCTGGGCCGTGTCGGTGGCCGGCGGCGACCTCGGACGCTCGGACGTCGCACGGCTCGCGCTGCAGCACGGCGGTCACCTCCATCTCGGGCTCGAGTTCTACGGCGGCGAGCGCCAGCCGACGAACACCGAGCTGGTGGAGGAGGCCGTCGCCCTCGCGGACGCCGCCGGTCGACCCGTCGCGAGCTGTACCGAGGCAGCCAGCATCCTCGACCTTCGCTAGCGAGCGCGCGACCACGAGCCCTCCCCAGTGGCCGCCGAATGTGGCTACAATGACCGGACACGAAGTAGCTACATACGGAGCTTCTCATGGAAGTCGGAATCAGAGAGCTCAAGAACCACCTGAGTCGCTACCTCGCCCGTGTGCGAGACGGCGATGAGGTCGTCGTGACCGATCGCGGTCGCGCGATCGCACGCGTGGTGCCATTCGGCGACGAGCGTGTCCTCGATCGACTCGTCGCCGAGGGCCTCGTGACCCCCGCCCGACGCGAGAAGCAGCAGGCAACGAAGCCCATCGTCACGAAGGGACCGGTGTCGGACCTCGTGGTCGACCAACGCAGGTGATCGCATACTTCGACACCTCGGCGGTCGTACCGTTGCTGATCGCCGAGCGCGGGTCGCAGATGTGCGGAAGGCTCTGGGACACCGCCGATCGAGTCGTGAGCGTCCGGCTCGTCTACCCCGAAGCGCGTGCCGCGCTCGCCCAGGCCGAGCGGCTCGACCGCGTGAGCGCTCGGGACCTTCGGCGTGCGGTCGCCGAGCTCGACGCGCGATTCGAGGAGATGGACCTCGTCGAGATCGACGACCCGCTCGCTCATCTCGCGGGCGAGAAGGCCGAGCATCACGGGCTTCGCGGGTCCGACGCGGTGCACCTTGCGGCCGCGCTTCGAGTGCACGATCCGGATGTCGTTCTCATCGCGGGCGACCGTGCCCTCGTCACCGCTGCGAATTCCGAAGGTCTCGCAGTCGCTCATCTCCCCTGACACGCAGATTCACCGGTCACGCTCGTCCGAGGCGAGGCTCCCGGTGTCGAAGTAGTCGCGCCAGCGGAGCAGGAGCTCGCGCGCAGTGCGTCGTTGACGTGCATCACGTGGCTCCCATCAGTGGACGGTGCGACGAGACGTCACGAACGCAGCCGTTCCCACAACCACGTGGGGCCGACCACGTCAGCACCGCTCCGACGTACGCGTGCTGCGAGTTGACGATCCGCCGAGACGAGCACGACCGGATCGTCACTCGCAGCTGCAACCGCGACGAGGGTGTCGTCGCCGTGTCCCGGTGCATGGAGGATCTCGACGCCATCGGCGACTCCTGCTTCGACGCCCTGCTTCGCCTGTCCTTCGAGGACCACGACGACAGGTCCCGACAGATCACCTTCCGCGACGCCGCGCCGCACCCGGGTCACGAGCTCCCGGGCGGCACCGGGCCGGTCACGCCACCACCCGTTCGGCCGTGAGCCCACGACGTTCGCGGCATCGACGAGGAGCACCGGTCGAGCTTCGCGCACCTCGACCGACGACCGCGCCCTCGACGTATGACTGGTCGGCGGTCGGGCCCGGGGTGCGCGAGCGGCTCCCCAGATTTCGGGTGATACTGGCGAGGTCGCCGGCATCGAGGATGCCGCGCCCACCGGACGAGGGGAGCCCGGAATGACCGAACGGCCGACCTACCTGCCGATGCTCGAGGCGATCGCGAACGCCGAGCGGCAGGGCCACGAGTACTACCAGGCCTGGTACGAGCACACGACCGACCCCGACCTCAAGGAGACCATGCGCGTCGTCGCCAACCGTGAGCTCGAGCACTCGCTCGCGTTCAGGAAGCGGATCGACGAGCTCGGGTTCGAGTGCCAGCCCGCCGAGATCCTCGACTTCTCGAAGCAGATCGAGATCGTCACGTCCGACTGCTCCGACTGGGAGAAGCTGCAGGCGCTCGAGCTCACCGATCTGGCCGACAAGGTCGCCGACCCGAAGAACGACCCGTTCGGGAAGCTGTTCCGGGACCTCACCATCGATGTGCAGACCGGCGCGTTGCTGGGTCGTTACATCGCCGAGGAGCGCGACTCCGCCCGGATGCTCGCCGCCTGCGCGTCGGCCATGGTGGCGAAGTACGGCTCGCCCGATGACGGCGAGGACGCCTCGGCCGATCGGCTCGGAGTGCTCGAGGAGAAGCTCGACGCGCTCTGCGCGGCCGTCGAACAACTGCAGGCGACCGTCTCGGCGAAGTCCGCCGCCAACGGCAAGGCCAAGACCAAGACGACCGCCGCCGCCTGACCCCCCGCTCCCGGACATCGGTGGGGACACGAATCAGCGGGCTCCGCTACGAAAAGATCGTGGAGTTTCCTTGCGTAGAACGGCGTCTTTCGGTACGCTGCCGTAGCGAAAGGATCGCACTCTTTCCTTTCGTAACATCTCCGCCCGAGAAGGATCGCTCCGCTGCCCGAGCTCGTCGACTGTCTCTGGGAAGGTGGCGGCTACGGCGCTCGCCGTGACCGCCAGCCGTTCCGCTTCCAGGCGTTCGTACCCGACCCGATCGCGGACTGGGACCAACCGCTCGCCGGTCGCGCCGCGGAGGCCGTCGCCCGAGCGACCGCCGCACTGAGCGAGCTCCAGGCCAAGGGTCCCGGCCACGACCTCGAGGCGATCGCCACCACGCTGCTCCACGCGGAGGCCCTCGGATCCTCGTTCATCGAGGGCCTGCGCGCGTCCAACAAGCGGCTGGCGCTCGCCGCGTACGAGCCCGTCGCGGCCGACCCAACGGCACGAGCCGTGCTCGGCAACGTCCGCGCGATGGAGCGCGCGATCGAGATCGGCACGACGCACCGCCCGCTCCGACTCGACGACGTGCTCGACATCCACCGCACGCTGCTCGAAGGCACGACCGAGGAGCGCTTTGCAGGAGTCGTGCGCACGGACCAGAACTGGATCGGCGGGCGAGGCACGAGCCCACACGACGCCGCGTTCATCCCTCCCCCGGCCGAGCGCGTGCCTGGCCTGCTCGATGACCTCGTCGCGTTCGTGAACCTCGACGACCTTCCTGCCATCTCGCAGGCTGCGATCGCGCACGCCCAGTTCGAGACCATCCACCCCTTCGGTGACGGCAACGGCCGCGCCGGGCGCTGCCTCATCCATGTGATCCTGCGACGGCGCAGTGTCGCGCCCCGTCTCGTACCCCCGATCAGCGTGGTGCTCGCAACCAGCGCGAAGCGCTACGTCGCAGGCCTCACCGACTTCCGTGAAGGACACGTCGACGACTGGATCGGCGGCTTCGCCGACACGGTCACCGTGGCCACCCGAAGTACAGAGGCTCTCCGGACTCAGATCGACGGGCTGCTCGAGCAGCTCATCCGGCGCGCCGGCTCACCGAGAAGGGACTCCGTCGCTCGAAGCATCATCCGGGGACTGCCGCAGCAACCCGTCGTGAACGCCGAGGTGGCAGCGTCGGTCTATCGGAGTGACCCCGACCGCCGCGCGCGCCGCCCTCAATCGTCTTCAGGAAACGAACGTGCTCGTACCAACGCGCGTGGGTCGCCGACGCGACCGCGAGTGGATCAGCGACGAGCTCTTCCAACTCCTCGACGCGTTCGAACAGAACCTCGGCGAATGAGCGCGATGATGGAGGCGAGCGACAGTGAGTCCGACGGCTCCGCGCCGGGTGCAGGGTCGTCGAGACCGCTCAGGTGAGCCCATCTGCAAATCCCTGACGCCAGCTCGGGTAGCGGAGATGCCAATCGAGGTCCCGCTTGGCCTTCTCATTCGACGCGCCGCGGATGTCGGTCATCGCCACGACGGCCCATTCGCCCGCGGCGAGGCGCCCGACCCAGCGGGGCACGCGCCGCGGTGGCTTCGCACCGACGGCCGCTGCCAACACAGGGAGGAACTCCGACACCGGAGCCGGGTCGTCGTCGACCACGTTGTAGACGCCGGCCGAGCCGCCCTCGACCGCGGCGACCGTCGCCGAGGCGGCATCGACGACGTGGACGAACGACCAGATCCCCGTGCCGGGCCGGACGATCGGGAACTGGCGCTTGCGCAGCAGCTCGACCTGGCTCCCGAGCGGATCGAGGGCGATTGACGTGCCGGGGCCGTAGAGCCAGCCGTAGCGCAGTACCAGGCCCTCTGCTCCTCGGGCGCTCGTGACCGCGGCTTCGAGGTGACGGAGGGCGGCGAGGCTCTCTCGCATCGCGGCGACGGGATGTTCGTCGAGCGGTGCGTCTTCTCCCTTGACCGGACCACCGGTGCGGGCATAAGGCAACACGGCGTGGCTCTGCGCGACGAACCGCTTCACGCCCACCGCTTCGGCCGCGGACACGAGGTGATCGGTGCCCTCGGTGCGCAAGCGGTTGGTGAGGGCGAACTCGCGATCGATGTGTCGCATGTCGAGCACCGGCGGGATCGCGGTGAGCTCGTGCACGATGACATCCGGCGCGGCCTCGCCGACCGCGCGCTTCACCGCGTCGGCATCCAACGCGTCGGCGACCACCGGGTGCGCGCCGACACCGAGCAATTGTTCGCGCTTCGCTTCGGTACGGGTCATTCCCACGACATCGTGTCCGTGGGCGACCAACATCGGAACCAGCTGCTTGCCGACCGCTCCGGTGGCGCCGGCGACGAAGACCTTCATGACTTCTCCCTTCTGCTTCAGCTACGACAGTGACGAAAGCGGTGAGAGCGTGCTGCGGCAGTCGTGTTCACCGTGTGGTCGCCGCGTCAGGACTGGTCGGGTGACTGCGGTTCGATGAGTTGCACGTCGAGCTCGATCTTGACGACGTCGCCGACCGCGGCGCCTGGGATGTCGACGCCGATGCCGAAGTCCTTGCGGCGCAGGTCGGCGACGGCCTCGAAGCCGGCGTGACAGGTGCCGTCGTGCGCCGGTTGCGCGCCACCGAACTCGGTGTACAAGGTGAGCGGTCGGGTCACGTCACCGATGGTCGCGTCGCCGACGATCGCGTACGATCCTTCGTCGTCGAGTGCGGAGATCGAGGTCGATCGGAACGTCAACGTGGGGCGCGCCGCGACGTCGAGGAGGTAGGGGGCCTTGACGCTCGCGTCGCGGTCGTCGTTGCCGGTGTCGATCGAGTCGAGCGCGATGGACGCGTCGACGCTCGAGGTCGCGAGGTCGTCGCCGACGACGACGTTGGCCAAGAACCGGTTGAAGCGACCACGGACCTTGGAGACGCCGAGGTGTCGCACGGTGAACCCGACCGAGGTGTGGACGTAGTCGACGGCCCAGCGGCCGGGCGTGAGCGGGATGGTTGGCATGGTGGAAGTGGTCATCGTCATCGTCCTCCTGACGAGATGTCGTTCGCGGCGGCCACGGTGGGCTGCTGGGCAGGTTCGGGCGGCTTGGGCGGTGCGCCCGTCAACGGCGAGGTGTCGAGGTACTTGATCTCGTAGACGCGCTCGGCGAATCTCCAGCCGTCGTGCGTGCGCTGGTAGCGGTCGTGGTAGATGGCGTAGTTCAGACCTGATCGGCCGTCACGTGCGGACACGATCTCGTGGATGAACACGCGACCGGACGCGGTGTCGCCGTCGAGCCGGAGCGTGCCCGCATGTGCCGTCTGCACGAGGTACTCGACGAACTGCGGGACCTCTGCACCCCATGCCCGGATCGCGTCCTGCCCGGCCAGGTCGACGGGTATGTCCGGAATCCGAAGCGCGCCGTGCGCGGTGAAGAGCGCGGCAAGCCGGTCGTAGTCGCGCATCATGACTGCATCGGTGAACTCGGCGCGCAGCGCTTCGATCTCGACGCGGTCGCCGATACGCTGCAAACCGTTGGTGGTTTGCTCGGGAGAGGAGTTGGCCGTCATGTCACTGGCCTCCTGTCTGTCGAATCGGTGGTGGCTCAACTCCTCGACGAGGCAGGACCGCGTTGTGTGATGTCCACGCGGCGCCTGACGATTCGATGCGTTGTTTCGTCGCACCAGTGAGGACATCTGCACGCGCACGACGACCACGAGCAAGGGAGCCGCCGTCATGGCGTTCGAATCCCACGCAGCACAGCACCGATCCGATGCATCGCTGGACGCGATCATGAGCGAGCGAGGCCAACTGCTCAACGTTGCGTACCGGCTCCTGGGCTCGTTGACCGAGGCCGAGGACGCGGTCCAGGAGACCTACGCGCGCTGGTACGCCATGTCGCCCGACCAACAGGACGCGATCACTTCCCCCGGCGCGTGGCTGACGACGGTCGCCAGCCGCATCTGCCTCGACGTGCTCCGCTCCGCACGTGCACGACGCGAGCGCTACGTGGGCGAATGGGTACCGGAACCACTCCCCACGCGGGCCACGTGGACGACCTCCAGCGCGGCGGGCGGCTCGCCCGCCGACCCCGCCGATCGCGTCACGCTCGACGAGTCGGTCAACATGGCGTTCCTCGTCGTCCTGGAGTCGATGACTCCGGCGGAGCGCGTCGCGTTCATCCTCCACGACGTCTTCCACTACCCGTTCGCCGACATCGCCGGCATCGTCGGACGCACGCCGGCTGCCTGCCGCCAACTCGCGTCCTCCGCGCGCCACCGCATCGACCAGTCGCAGGAGCCCACGACTCCCAGCGACCAGCAAGCGGGCCTCGTCCGCGGCTTCAAGCAGGCGTGGGACACCATGGACATCGAAGCCCTCCTCCAACTGCTCGACCCCGACGCCACCGTGATCGCCGACGGCGGCGGCCGGGCCAGCGCCGTGCTCCGACCGATCCAGGGTGCCGAACAGATCGCGCGAGGCATCATCAACCTTGCGCGCAGGAAGCCCGCCATGACGCTGCACGAGACCGTGGTCAACGGCCAACCCGGTTTGGTCGGACAGGAAGACGGCGTCATCGTCACCGTGTACACGTTCGCGGTGTCGGGCAGTCGCATCACGCGGATCTGGGCGGTGAGGAACCCAGAGAAGCTCCAGCCGTGGACGGAACACTGAGCCGCGACGTACGTCGCTCGAAGACGACGACATCGATCCCCGCCACTTCAGCTCGTCCGCCAACATCACCCCGGTCGGACCGCCACCTGCGATCGCCGCTGCGTCTCATCACGGCGACTCCTCCGAACCCAGCCCGTCCAACCCGACGACTCCGTCACGTAGACCTGTGCCGGCGACCTCGGCCCGGTTCGATCAGGTGGTGTCGCCGTCGTGCCTCGCAGCATTCAGCGCCGCGGCGATGGCTGCGTGATCGTGGTAGTCGCGTGAACGGACGATCTCACCGTCATGGACCCAGAAGATCTGCACGTTGGAGACCCTGAAGCTTTCACCGGTCGATACGACTCGCCCGTCGTAGTCGTACTCCGCGACCACGACCTCGGGGTTCGTCGTCTCGTAGACGACGAGGTTGTCGACCCGCAGTTCGAGTGGCATCGACGCGGCGCGTTCGAAGTGCGCCCGCAGGGCCTCGCGACCCTCGATCCGATCCTGACCGTGAGGCATGAACGGTTGTTCGACGACCGCGCGCTCGGCGTAGGCGTCCGCGAGATCTCCGTTCATGCCGGGCGACACTCGACCAAGGTGGCCCTCGATGAGCATTCGAGTCGGTGCCATGCTCGCTCCTTCCGTCGGGATCACGGTGATCGCAACCTTGCAGCGGCGCCCGCGACGCGGTCGGCATCGCCCACTCGCCTCACCCCACGTCGACGAAGGAGCGGCCCGCGATGTGACTCGGCGGCCGCTTCTCCTGGGAGACGCGAGCAGACCTCACCTTCCGACGCGTTGCCTCGTCGTACTGGTCAGACACATCAATCACGCAGTGAAGGAAGTGCACCATGGACGCTCGTTTGGACCTTGCCCACAACCCGGTCGCCGGTACGGTCGTGAAGCAATTCGTCGCGGCCAACGTGGCGGTGGCGAAGTCGACCCTGGCGGCCACGACACGGACGCTGGTGGAGATCCGCGCCAGTCAGATCAACGGCTGCGGGTTCTGCACCGACATGCACACCAAGGAAGCTACGCACGCTGGTGAGACCGCGACGCGTCTCAACCTCATCGCAGCCTGGCGCGACGCCACGGTGTTCACGGACGCCGAGCGCGCCGCGCTCGAGCTGACGGAGCAGGGCACCCGTCTCGCCGACTCCACCGCTGGTGTCACCGATGAGGCCTGGGGGAACGCGGCCAAGCACTTCGACGAGGACCAGCTCGGCGCCCTCGTGTCCCAGATCGCCATCATCAACGCCTTCAACCGCGCCATGGTCATCGTCGGAACGCCCGCGGGCGACTACCAACCGGGCCAGTTCGGATGAGAGGAGACGTCACGAACAGGTAGGTTGCGATCCTGGGCGGGACATCAGGGATCGGCTTGGCAACCGCGCAACTTCTCTCCGAGCGCGGAGCAGTCGCGATCGTCGGTGGTCGTGACGGCCAGCGACTCGCCGACGTTCGGGCATCAGTTTCGCACGAGGTTCGTTCGACTTGGACCGTCCCCGCTTCGGCGAGTCACGGTCATGACGAGATCGTCAATCGGTCCAGCGTCCTGGAGAAATCCCCGAGCGAATCGGGGATCGTCGCGGCGACACGTGGTCAAGGATGTCGCGATGAACGCCCTGGACGCCCTTCCGCTGGAGCCGTCGCCCTCACCGATCCGTTTCTCCGACGAGGTGAAGATCATCCACGCACCCTGAGACGGCATCTCCGCTCAGCGCGCGAGAGGGAAGATCTCTACACACGTCAGGCGCATCTGTGTAGGAATTTTCCCGGAGGACCTCGCGATGGCCACTGATTCCGAACTCGCGCGGCCCGGCGACCGAGCTCATGGGAATGAGAGCAGTGCAGACGCGAATCAGGGGCCCTCGAAAGGGCCCCTGACCTGCAGTTTTCACCGTGGGCGATAGCAGATTTGAACTGCTGACCCCTTCCGTGTCAAGGAAGTGCTCTCCCCCTGAGCTAATCGCCCGGTGAGCGGGCCATGCTAGCGAAGGTCACTCCGTGGCGATGGCGTCGAGGACGTCGAGACGCGACGCGCGCCAGGCCGGGAACACCGCCGCGAGCACGCCCGCGATCATCGATCCGCCGACGAAGAGCAGCACCGAGACCACCGGGATCGAGAACACGGTGACGCCCTGTTCCTCGAGCGATCGAGCGAACGCCCAGCCCCAGAGCATCCCGAGCGCGAGGCCGACGATGCCGCCGAGCACCGCGATCACCACCGACTCCCAACGCACCATCCGCCGCACCTGCCGCCTCGACATCCCGACCACCCGCAACAGGCCGAGCTCGCGCGTCCGCTCGTACACCGACAGGGCCAGCGTGTTGATGATCCCGAGGATGGCGATGATCTCCGACAGCGTCAGGATGGCGATGAGCACGGTGAGGAACTGGTCGACCTGCGCCTGTTGGTCGTCGCGGAACTGCGCGCGCGTCAACACGTCGATGTTGGGGAAGTCGTCGGCGAGCGCGTTCTGCAGCGCGCGCTGGTTGGCGAGCGTCTCTCCCCCGTCGGTCTGCACCAGCACGATCGAGTCCTGCGGCGCGCCGCCGGCGCCGGTGTCGACGGTCGCGGGCGCCACCAGCAACGGCACCGACTGCCCGAAGAGCCCGATGAAGTTCTGCTGCCGGTAGATCGCCCGCACCACCAGCGGGACCTCGCCGCGCGAGAACTGCACCGGCAGCTGGTCCCCCACGTCGACGCCGGCGTGGCGGGCGAGCTCGTCGCTCACGAGCACGCCACTCTCGTCGAGTGCTGCGGCGTCACCGCGCACGACGTCGAGGTCGACCACCTTGGTGAGCAGCTCGGGATCGATGCTCCCGACGGTCTTGATGTCGCCGTCGACCGCACCGTCGGTGAAGCGCATCGAGGCCGCGGTGGTGACCGCGGGGACGTCGCGCACCCGGCCCACCACGTCGGTGGAGAAGGCCGGCGAACCCGTCGGATTTCACGATGTAGTCGGCTCGGAGCCCAGCCGCGGTGCTCTGCCCCACGGAGGCGCGCGCCGACGCGCCGAAGGTCGCGGTGAGTCCGACCAGCGCAAGCCCGATGACCAGCGCCGACGCGGTGATGGCGGTCCGGCGCGGGTTGCGCATCGCGTTGGCGCGCGCGAGCACGCCGGGCGGTCCGAAGCGGCGCAGCGGCGCGCCGAGCGCGTGCACCGCGGGTCGGACCACCGCCGGGAGCAGGAACACGACGCCGACCAGCACCGCGAACGCACCGAGCGCGACCACCTGCACCTGGTCGAGGATCCCGCTGACGTCACGGGCGCGGGCGAGCCCGTACACGAGGAGCGCACCCCCGCCGACCAGCACCAGCCCCCCGAGCACGAGACGACGACCGAAGCCGCCGACGGCGCGCTCGGGGATGTCGGCGATCGCGGCAACCGGCGGGACGCGCGCCGCGCGCACCGCGGGGATCGCCGCGGCCACGACGGTGACGAGGACACCGACGACGAGCGACACGACGATCGTGCGCCCGAGCACCACGGTCGTCGTGGCGGGCAGGTCGAGGCCGAGCTCGCGCAGCAGGTCGAGCAGGCCCTGGCCGAGCAGGATCCCGATCCCGAGTCCGATCACCGACGCCACCGACGCCCACGACGAACGCCTCGAGCACGACGGACCGCACCACTTGACCGCCGGTCGCGCCCATGGCGCGCAGGAGACCGAGCTCGCGGGTGCGCTGCGCGACGAGGATCGTGAAGGTGTTGAAGATGATGAAGGCACCCACCACCACGCCGATGGCCGCGAAGCCGAGCAGCGCGTCGGTGAAGAACCCGAGGAACTGGCGCACCGGCTTGCCCACCTCGAGCGTCGCCTGCGATCTCGTCTGCACCTCGTAGGCAGGCCCGAGCGTGTCCTCGATCCGATGCTGCAGCTCCTTGGTGGTGACGTCGACGTCGCGCTGCACGTAGACCGCGTCGACCGATGCCCCGGCGTCGAACTCCTTCTGCGCCGTCTCGAGGTCGAACGCCGCCGCCGTGATCGGCCCGATGTCCTCCGTGGCACCGAAGCGGAAGATCCCGACGATCTCGTACTGCTTCGCCGCGCCGCTCAACAGGATCCGCACGCGGTCGCCGACGCGGTAGCCGTGCTCGCTCGCGGTCTTCGCGTCCATCGCCACCTGCCCCGGACCGCGCGGGGCGTGACCACCGGTGAGCTGCAGGGGGCCGTCGACCCAGGAGATCCCGAACGTGGGGGGACCGCCACCGCCGATGGTGTCGCCGTTCCGGTCGACGAACTGTGCCAGCGAGGTCTGCACGAACCCTTGTGCCGCTGCGGACCCCGGTCACGCCAGCCACCTGGCCGATCACCGCGTCGGGGATCCGCCCCGGCGTGGTGCTGCCCCCGAGCGCCGACGCCCCTGCGACCCGGAGGTCGACGCCGGTCAGGGTCTGGGCGAACACAGTCTCGAAGGACCGCTTCACCGAATCGGTCAGGACGTAGGTGGCGCTGACGAAGGCCACCCCCAGCAGGATCGCCAGGGCCGTCAGGGCGAGTCGCACCTTTCGCGCGAAGAGTCCCCTGATCGTCGCCTTCCACATGCGGTCGTCGCTCCCTGTGCCACGCCCATCATGGCCGCGCGCGCTCCGTGTCCTGGGGCAACCACGGAGAGTGTCACGCTCCGCGCGAGATTTCCCGTCCAAAATTCGCCCAACGCCGCTCAAGGAAAGGGTTATGGCGCGCCGATGAATGCTCCACGAGCACTGACAGTGACCATCCGGCGCTGCACATCGGGGAGACACGGCGATGCGTGTGAAGAACTTGTTGGGGCGGAAGACGGCGGCGGCGATCCTGATCTCGGGCGCCGTGGGTCTCGGGTTGACGGGCTGTCTGCCCAAGGCACCGGCACCGGCAGCGGCTCCGGCCGCGTCGTCGGCGGCACCGGCCGACGGGATGGTCAACGACATCCTGGCCGCCGTGAACCGCGACCGCGCCAGCGTCGGACTGCCCGGGTTCGCGTACAACGGCACGCTCGCCAGCAACGCCGCCGGCTGGGCCCGTCAGATGTCGAACGCGAACTCGCTCTACCACCAGAACCTGGGCGGCCTGCTCAACTCGCCCGGCTACGGCGGCTTCTACACCCTCGGTGAGAACATCCTCGTGGGCCCGGGCAGCATGTCCGGCGCCAGCATCGAGGCGTCGTGGCGGGCATCGGCGCCCCACTGGGCCAACATCACCAACCGCGCCTTCAACCAGATCGGCATCGGCTACTTCCGAGGCCCCGACGGCCGGATCTGGGCGGTCCAGGAGTTCGGCGGCAGCTGAGCCACCGCTCTTCGCACGACCCGAGGCCGCAGCTTCCGAGCTGCGGCCTCGTCGCGTCCGCAGTGGTCACGACGTCACGTCGCGTGATCTATCCTGGTGGGACGGGCTGGGGAACGGGCAGACGTTCCGCATCACCGGCGGCATCACACATTGCGCTGGATGATTTGGGGGCAGCATGTTGGGAACGTCCTTCCCTGAGGTGTTGGAAAGGACGCGGACCGGCGATCCGTCGGCGTTCGCCGCGATCTGGCGCGAATTCCAACCCGCGCTGCTGCGCTACCTGCGGGTGACCGCTCGCGATGCCGCCGAGGACGTCGCCTCCGAGACCTGGGCGACGGTGTCCACCACGATCTCGCGCTTCGACGGCGACGAGACCGCCTTCCGGGCCTGGCTCTTCACCGTGGCCCGCCGACGCGCGATCGACCACTTCCGCCGGGAGGCGCGTCGTCCGTCGGTACCGGTCGACCCCGTCGTGCTCGGCAGCACGCCGGTCGCCACCAGCGCGCCCGAGCCCCACGATGCCGCGCTGAGCACGATCGCGCTCGAGTCGGCGCTCGACCTCATCGCCGAGCTCCCGAGCGCGCAACGGGAGGCCGTCATGCTCCGGGCGATCGCCGGACTCGACGTCGCCCACGTCGCTGCGATCATGGGGAAGCGCCCGGGCACGGTCCGGGTCCTCGCCCATCGTGGCCTCCGCACCCTCGCCCGCCGACTCACGGAGGAGGAGCGCGCCGTAACGCCGTGATGGCGGGGTGCGCTTTCATAGAGATGTTCCGTCACCGGGTCCGGCCTCCGAGCCCGCCTCTCGACGAGGTCACCGCCGAGCGACTGCTCAGCGGTGCTCCGATCGACGACCTGCCCGACGCCTTCCAGCCGCTCGGGCAGCTGCTCGCGGACGCGAACGGTCCGGCATCCGCGGATGAGCTCGACGGCTCGGCCGCGGCGGCGGCCGCGTTCGTCGCCGCGCACCACGCCGCCAACGCGCCGCCGCCGGCGTATGCGCACGATGACCGCGTCGGTGCTCACCGCGCTCACGTTGGCGGCCACCACCGGCACCGCCGTCGCCGCCAGCCAGGGCTCACTCCCCGAACCGATGCAGCAGGTCGCGCACGACGCCCTGGGCGTCGTCGGCGTCTCGGTGCCGGGGATCGAACGCAACGACGACACCAAGCACGACGACGGCGTCGAGCCGGCGTCGGTCACGAACGACACGAGCGGGTCCACGACCTCGGCGGGCACGCCGACCACGCCGAGCTCCGAGCCGTCCGCATCGACGTCGGGCGAAGGTGTCGCGCCCGCGGCGTCGGACACCACGAGCTCCGACGCGGTGACGGGTCCGGAGAACGCGGGCGGCAACAGCACCCCGCAGGGTGGCGAGGGCGTCGCCGGTCAGAACCCCAACGTCGGACCGGGCAACAACTCCGGCAACGGGAACCCCGACCCGGGTGAGTCGAACAACGGGAACGGGAACGGGAACGGCGAACGGGAACGGACGGCCGGCGGGGACGGTGGCACCACCGTCGACACCCCGGCGAACAACCTGCCGTCTCAGAGCAACGGCAAGGGCAACGGTCCGCCCGCGGTCCCGCCGGGGCAGGCGAAGAAGTAGGCGTCAGAAGGAGAAGGCGTCAGTCGCCGACCGCGACCGGCGGCGACCACTCGCACGCCTCGTCGAGGTCGAGGACCGCGGTCATGCGACCGAAGGCGACCCAGTCACCGATGCACACCGTGAGCTCGAAGATCTCGCGATCGGTGAACACGGCCTTCATGCGGGCGAAGAACGCGTCGTCGAGCGAGCGGTGGTCGAGCGCGAACTTGTCGGCGTACTCGATCGCCAGGCGCTCCTGCTCCGAGTAGTCGCCGTTGGCCGGATCCTCGACGTGGGCGTAGAGCTCCTCGTCGACACCGTGCCTGGCCAGCGCGGGCACGCGCCAGGCCATGCAGATGTTGCAGCCGTTGATCTGCGCGATGCGCATGCGCGCCGCTTCCCGGACCCGCCACGGCAGCGCGAGGCCCTTGCCCCCGACCTTCGCCGCGAGGTTGCCGACGGCGGCGCCCAATTCGGGGGACAACGACCACACCCGCTCGAGGTCAGAGCCGTCGCCGGAGAGATCGACACGCGCCATCAGACACCCACCTTCTCGGCGGGCGGAGCCCAGGCACAGGCCTCGGCGACGTCGAGCACGGCCTGGAAGCGGCCGAAGGCGAGCCAGTTGCCGATCATGGCGGTGAGCTCGACGATCTCGGCGTCGGTGAACGCGGCCCTCATGCGGGCGAAGAACGCGTCGTCGAGGGACGGTGGTCGAGCGCGAACTTGTCGGCGTACTCGATCGCCAGGCGCTCCTGCTCCGAGTAGTCGCCGTTGGCCGGATCCTCGACGTGGGCGTAGAGCTCCTCGGTGACACCGCGGTCGGCCATCTCGGGGAAGCGCCACTGCAGGCAGACGTTGCAGCCGTTGATCTGCGCGATGCGCATCCGGGCCACCTCGCGCACGCGGGGCGACACCAGGCGATCGCCGTAGACGGCCGCGCTCAGGTTGCCGACGGCGGCACCGAGCTCCGGCGAGAGCGCCCACACCTGGACGAGCTCGCCGCCGTCACCCTCGGGAACCGTGATCCTGGCCATGGATGGGACCTCCTCGGATGGTCGACACCGAGCCTACGGCCTTCCGGAGAAGCCCCGGGATGACCGTCACACCCATCCGCGAGAATGGGCACATGACCGCGGTGCCGCTCCCCCTCCTGCCCGCCGGGCCGCCCGTCCACCCGGCCCTCCACCCGCTTTGGCTGGGATGCATCCCGCAGTCGCCGAGTGGTTCCGGCGTCGCTTCCCCGAAGGGCCCACGGCTCCGCAAGAGCAGGCCTGGCCGCAGATCGCCGCCGGCCACGACACCCTCGTCGCCGCCCCCACCGGTTCGGGCAAGACCCTTGCCGCCTTCCTCGTGTGCATCGACCGCCTCTACCGCGCCCACGAGCGCGGCGAAGACATCGACGGCGTGGCGCGGGTCGTCTACGTGTCGCCGCTCAAGGCGCTGGCCGTCGACATCGCCGAGAACCTCGAACGTCCGCTCGCCGAGATCGCCGACATCGCCGCCGAGCTCGGGTTGCCCGCTCCGACGCGTGCGGGTGGCGGTGCGCACCGGCGACACCACCAGCTCGCAGCGCACCGCGATGGTGCGCAAACCACCGAGCTTCGTCGTCACCACGCCCGAGTCGCTCTACCTCCTCGTCACCAGCGAGAAGGGGCGCGAGGCGCTGCGCACGGTGGAGACGGTCATCGTCGACGAGATCCACGCGGTCGCGCGCGACAAGCGCGGTGCCCACCTCGCCATCACCCTCGAACGACTCGAGGCCCTGTGCGACACGCGACCGAACCGGGTCGGGCTCTCGGCCACCCAGCGGCCGATCGAGACCGTCGGCAGGTTGCTGGTCGGCGACCGTCCGCTGCCGGTGATCGTCGACGCCGGTCACCAGCGCGCGCTCGACCTCGCGCTCGAGCTGCCCGAAGGCGAGCTCGAGGCGGTCACGTCGGCCGAACAGATGAGCGACGTGCTCGATCGCATCGCCGACGCTGGTCCAGGAGCACCGCACCACGCTCGTGTTCGTGAACACCCGCCGCATGGCCGAGCGGCTCGCGCACCAACTCGGCACGCGCCTGGGCGACGACGTCGTCGCCGCGCACCACGGCTCGCTGTCGAAGGAACGGCGACACCGCGTCGAGACCCGTCTGCGCGCCGGCGACCTGCGCGCGCTGGTGGCCACCGCCTCGCTCGAGCTCGGGATCGACATCGGCCCGGTGGAGCTCGTGTGCCAGATCGGTTCACCACGCAGCATCGCCACGTTCCTGCAGCGGGTCGGCCGCTCCAACCACAGTCGCGCCGGAACCCCCAAGGGTCGCCTCTATCCACTGACGCGCGACGAGCTGATCGAGTGCACCGCGTTGCTGGCCGCGGTGCACGGCGGTCGCCTCGACACCATCCAGCTGCCCGAGCTCCCACTCGACATCGCCGCGCAGCAGGTCGTCGCCGAAGTCGGCGCGCAGGAGTGGCGCACCGACGAACTCTTCGCACTCGTGCGCCGCGCCGCGCCCTACCACTCGATGACGCGCGAGCAGTTCGACGAGGTGATCGACCTCGTGAGCAACGGCATCGCCACCGGGCGCGGACCACGCGGCGCCTACGTGCACCACGACGCGATCAACGGCGAGCTCCGCGGTCGCAAGGGCGCTCGCCTCGCCGCGGTCACGTCCGGAGGCGCGATCCCCGAGACCGGCGACTACCGCGTCGTCGCCGAACCCGACGACACCTTCATCGGCACCGTCAACGAAGACTGGGCGGTCGAGTCGATGGCGGGCGACATCTTCCTGCTCGGCACGCACTCGTGGCAGATCCGCAAGGTGGAGCTCGGGGTCGTGCGCGTGCGCGACGCCGGCACCGCGCCGCCCACCATCCCCTTCTGGATGGGTGAGGCGCCGGCCCGTACCGCCGAGCTGAGCACCGAGGTGTCCGACCTGCGGGCCGCAGTCGACCGCTTCCTCACCGCCGGCGATCCCGACGGCGCCAAGCGCTGGCTGATGGAGACCGCGGGCATCGACGCCGAGTCGGCCACGATGGTCGTCGACTACCTCGCGGTCGGTCGGGCGGTGCTGGGCGCGATGCCCACGCAGGAGCGCATCGTGTTCGAGCGCTTCTTCGACGAGACCGGCGGCATGCAGCTCGTGGTGCACTCACCGTTCGGTGGTCGCGTCAACCGCTCGCTCGGACTCGCACTGCGCAAGAAGTTCTGCCGCACCTTCAACTTCGAGCTCCAGGCGGCGGCGAGCGACGACGCCATCGTGCTGTCGCTCGGTCCGCACCACAGCTTCCCGTTGAGCGAGGTGCCCGGCTACCTGAGCAGCGCGACGATCGAGGACACGCTCGAGCACGCCATCCTCGACTCGCCGATGTTCCAGGCCCGGTGGCGCTGGAACCTCAACCGCTCGCTCATGGTGCTGCGGTTCCGCAACGGTCGCCGCAATCCGCCGCCGATCCAGCGCATGGAGTCCGACGACCTCATGGCCGCGGTGTTCCCGCAGGCGGCCGCGTGCCAGGAGAACGTCACCGGTCCCATCGAGATACCCGACCACGTGCTGGTGCGCCAGACCATCAGCGACACCCTGCACGAGGCGCTCGACGTCGTGGGCACCCGGGCGCTGCTCGAGCGCATGGAGGCCGGCGGCGTGCAGGTGCACTTCGCCGACACCACCGAGCCGTCGGTGCTGGCGCACGAGATCCTGACCGCGCGGCCGTACGCGTTCCTCGACGACGAGGAGCTGCAGAACCGTCGCACCAACGCGGTCACGTTGCGGCGGGGGTTGGCCGTCGACCTCGCCGCCATCGGCGCCCTCGACCCCGAGGCGATCGAGCAGGTGCACGGCGAGATCACGCCCGAGCCCGAGACCGCCGACGACCTCGCCGACCTCCTGGCGTCGCTGGTGGTGGTGCGACCACGCTCGGAGTGGCAGGCGTTGTTCGACGAGCTCGCAGCTCGGGGGCGAGCGGTCGGTGTTCCGTCCGCGCGACGACGACCTGTGGTGCGCGGCCGAGCGCGAAGACGACGCCGGGCACACGTTCGCCGACGACGAGGAGGCGATCGCGCAGGTGCTGCGCGGCCACCTCGAGATCACCGGGATCACCACGGTCGCTCGGCTCGCCGAAGCGACCACGCTCACACCCGGGCGCGTCACCGCGGGGCTGGCGTACCTCGAGCAGAGCGGCTTCGCACTCCAGGGCACGTACACCCCCGAACGGCGACCGAGACCGAGTGGGTGTCGCGCCGGCTGTTGGCCCGCATGCACTCCTACTCGCGCCGCACCCGTCGTGGGGGTGTGGAACCCGCGACCGCGCAAGACTTCATGCGCTTCCTGCTGCGGTGGCAGCACGTGGCGCCCGGCCACCAGCTCGCCGGCGAGGTAGGCCTGCTGTCCGTCGTCGAGCAGCTGCAGGGATTCGATGCCGCCGCGGTGGCGTGGGAGCCCGACCTGCTCGGCGCGCGCATGCGGCGCTACGACCCGGCCTGGCTCGACCGGCTCTGTCACGACGGCGAGGTCGCGTGGTTGCGCACCAATCCCCCAGCGCGCGCGGTCGACGCGCCTGCGGTCGCGCCGTCGAAGGCCACCCCCATCTCCTTGGTGGCGCGCGTCGATCTGCCGTGGTTGTTGATGGCGGCGCGGTCGACCGGCGATCCGGGCGAACCGGTGGTCGGCGCCACGGCGGAGGTGATCGAGGTGCTGCGCGAGCGGGGTGCGTGCTTCGCCAGCGAGCTCGGTGCGGCGACCAACCGGTTGCCTGAAGACATCGAGCGCGCGCTCTGGGACGGCGTCGCCCGCGGTTTGGTGATGTCCGACGGGTTCGGCGCCATCCGGTCGCGGGTCGCAGGCAACGGTCGCCGGTCGAGCGAGGGTCGGCGCTTCTCCCGGCTCACGCGCGCGCCGCGCCTCGCCACCGCGGCCGCCGGTCGCTGGTCGCTGGTGCCGACCGCAGAGACGGTTGCGTTGAGCGACCTGGCGGCGGCCGACCGCGACGAGCTCGCCGAGGCGGTCGCCGAGCTCCTGTTGCACCGGTGGGGTGTGGTGTTCCGCGACCTCGTGCTGCACGACTCGTTGCGGTTCCCGTGGCGCGACCTGCAGTGGGCGCTGCGGCGACTCGAAGACCGGGGGTTGGTCCGGGGTGGACGGTTCGTGAGCGGGTTCAGCGGCGAGCAGTACGCGCTGCCCGCCGCGCACGAACAGCTCACCCAGGTGCGGCGTGCGCCGCGCGAGGGCGAGCGGGTCACCGTCAACGCCACCGACCCGCTCAACCTGGTCGGCGTGATCGTGCCCGGGCCTCGCGTGCCGGCGGTGCGCACGCGCCGGGTCACGTTCGTCGACGGCGTGCTCGAAGGCAGTGACGCGCAGGCCGAGCCGGCGGAGGCGCGCAGCGCCTGAGCGCGCGAGGATCGTCGCATGGACGATGCACCGGTCCTCATCGAAGCCGCGATCAACGGCGGCACCACGCGGGCCCGCAACCCGAACGTGCCGGTCACGCCGGAGGAGATCCGCGCCGACGCGCTCCGCTGCTTCGACGCGGGAGCCACGATCGTGCACGCGCACAACCACGACATCCGCCTGTCGGGAGTCGAAGCCGCGGCGGCATACCTCGACGCGTGGGCGCCACTGCTCGCCGACCGACCGGACGTGCTGTGGTATCCCGACCCTGTGCGTGGCCCAGGGCGCCCGGGCGAAGCTCGAGCACGTGCGGCTCATCGGCGAGCAGGTCCCCGTGCGCATGGCCGCGCTCGACCCCGGCTCCACCAACCTCGGCTCGCCCGGCGCCGACGGCCTGCCGGAGGGCAACGTGTACGCCAACTCGTACGCCGACATCCGCGAGGCCTTCGCGATGTGCGCAGAGCAGGGTTGGGGCCCGCAGCTCGCGATCTACGAGCCCGGCTTCATGCAGTGCGTCCTGACCTACCACCGCGCCGGGCGTCTGCCCGCTGGGTCGATGGTGAAGCTGTACTTCGGGGGCGAGTGGGGCATGTGGGCACGCGCGCCGGGCGTGACCTTCGGGCTGCCCCCCACCGCCAACGCGTTGCTCGCCTACCTCGACATGCTCGACGGCACCGGGCTGCCGTGGTCGGTGTCGGTGTGGGGCGGCGACCTCATGGGCACGCCGGTGGCGCGCCTCGCGCTCGAGCGCGGCGGCCATCTGCACGTCGGTCTCGAGGAGCACTACGACCCCGGGCACTCCCCCACCAACATGGAGCTGGTGGAGCAGGCGGTCGCGCTCGCCGCGGAGGTGGGACGCCCGATCGCGACGACGAAGCAGGCCGTCGACCGGCTCGGGCTGCCCGCGCTCGCGACGCGCTGACGCGCGGTCAGTGCTCGGCGCGGTCGAGGTCGGCGGTCGGATCGCGGGTGAGGTCGGCCGCACGGAACGCAGCCGTGTCGGGCAGCGCGAGGTGCACGTCGGACTCCTCCTGCACCCTCACGCGCAGGTTGCGTCCACGGCAGTCGAGCACGTGGCCGCCCGCGCGCCGGTCGTCGCTCAGGAAGTGCAGGTGATAACCGGCGACTTCGACGCCCGACGCGTACGGCGGTGACCAGAAGCCGACCATGGTGCCGTCGATGCCGCTGAGCTCGAATTCCACCTGGTGTTCGGTCGCCACCGCCAACGGCACCCCGGGCGCGGTGCGGCACGCGGCGCGCGACGTGCACGGCGTCGAAGTGGCCGTCGACCCGCACGGCGAAGAAGACGTTGGCCGAGTCGCGCTGCGCGTCGACCGCGGCGGTGAGCGCGGCGAAGCCGTCGACCGCGTCGACGACGATCGCGTCGGGCGCACCGAAGCGGGTGACCACCGCGAACGGTGTCGTCGCGTCGTCGGGCACCTCGTGCACGTCGCCGGTCGACGAGACGCGGAACACGTGACCGTCGAGCACCACCATCTCGCCGTCGAGGTCCTCGAACGTGCCGAGTCCGAAGTCGCCGTGTTCGCGCAGAATGCCGACGGACAGCGCGCCCTGGTACACGCCTTCGACCAGCGCACCGGCAGTGGAGACCTGGTAGAGCGTGTGGTGCTCGACCCCGAGGTACTCCGCCAGCGCGCGCTCGACCAGGTGGTCGCGCGGCGCACCGCTGCTGCGAACGAGCTCGTCGAGCGCGTCGAGCACTCGACGGTCGACGCGGGCGTGGAGCTCGGGCATGCGGGCAACGTAGCGGGACGTTTCGCGAATTCCCGGGAACCAGGCGTCGATCGCGCCCGTCTGAACTCCCCGTACGGCCCGATCCCGGGCCGGTTCGACGGGGAGGGAACCCATGCGTCGAGTGATCAGCTTCGTCGCGCTCGCGGTCGCGGCGTTCGTCGTGACGGCCGGGCCGGCGTCCGCGTGCGGCGGCCTGGTGGGCGAGAACGGCACCATCCAGCTCACCCGCACCACCACGCTGGCCGCGTACCACGATGGTGTCGAGCGCTACGTCACCAGCTTCGAGTTCAGCGGGACGGGCGAGTCGGTCGGTTCGATCGTGCCGCTTCCGGGGATCCCGTCGAAGGTCGAGCGCGGTGGCGATTGGACGCTGCAACGACTCGAGCGGGAGATCCGCCCGCCGACACCGGAGCGTTTCGCCCTCGCGTCCGACGCGCAGGCCGCCGGCAGCGCCGAGGTGCTGCAGCAGACCCAGGTCGACGCGCTCGACATCACCATCCTGCGCGGCGGCGGTGACGAGGTCGGCAGGTGGGCGATCGACCACGGGTTCCTGCTGACGCCCGACGCGCCCGAGGTGCTCGACTTCTACTCGCACCGTTCGAAGATCTTCATGGCCGCCCGCTTCGACGCGGCGCGCGCCGCGTCACTCGGCCAGCAGTCGGGCGACGGCACGCCGATCATGCTCACCATCCCGACCGACGAACCGTGGGTGCCGCTGCGGATCCTCGCCCTCGGCCTCGACTCGACGCAGGTCGTGAACGCCGACGTGTTCCTCCTCACCGACGAGCGCCCCGCCGTGCTCGCGGCCGACGACGGGGTGCGCGTGCAGCCGAAGCGGTCCGGCGTCGGCGTCGCTGCTCGACGACCTGCGTTCGGACGCGCACATGGGCTGGGTGCCCGACTCGATGTGGCTGAGCTACTACGCGGTGTCCACGCCGGCCGGTGAGCTCCGCCACGACCTGGCTGTCTCGACCCACGCCGGCACGTTGCCGTCGGCGCGCATGGCCGGCTTCTCCGTGGCGTCCGATCCCGGCACGGCCTGGCTCGTCCCCATCCTGCTGGTGCTCGCGCCGTTCGTGGTGGTCGCCGGCGGTCGACTGCTCGTGCGGCGACGCGCGTCGTGAGCAGGATCCTGCGAGCCCATCGGCTCGTGATCGCGACCGCCACGGTGGTGCTGGCTGCGCTCGGCGCGGGCGCGATGGTGCTGGCGAGCGCGGGTGCCACCAGCACCGCGAGCGTCGACGGCATCCTCGGCCCCGGGCCGGTGACGGTGCGCATCGACGTCGATCACAGCCGCTTCGAGCTGCGGTCCGGCACCGCCCCCATCCGCGTCCGGCCGCACACCGAGGTGCGCTTCGTGGTGGTGAACCACGACCCGATCGGGCACGAGCTGATCGTCGGCGGCCCCGACGTGCAGGCCCGCCACGCGAACGGGCACGAGGCGTATCACCCGCCGGTACCGGGGGAGGTCTCGGTGCCGGCCGAAGGCCGCGCCAGCACCACCTACGTGTTCCACGCACCGGGTCCCGTCGAGTACGCGTGCCATCTGCCCCGCCACTACGAGTACGGCATGCACGGGATCGTCGAAGTGGTCGCCGACGAGCCGGCGCGTTGAGCGCGTGTGTCAGACTCCGCGCCCATGGAACTGCAACCGTTCGGCACCCTCACCATCGTCACCGATCCCGACGGGCTGTTCATGCTCGGCACCACCTCGGCGGGCAGGCGCATCATCCAGGAGCTGAAGTCGGTGCAGCTCGACGGCCGCGTGCAGGGCACGATGACCGGCAAAGCTGCGGCCGACTGGCTGACCGTCGACGACGACGGCAACGTCACCCTCGACATCCGCGTCGTGCTCACCACCGATGACGGCGCTCAGATCTACGTGCACCTCGACGGGCGGGCGCAATGGCCCGAACGCCTGGGCGACGGTGCCATCTACTCGCGCGCCACGCTCGAAGCGGGCGACGAGCGCTACACCTGGGTGAACCACCTGCCGCTCGTCTCGAAGGGCGCAGTCGTGCAGGGAACTGCAGGTGTCGCGCACGAGCTGTTCGAGCTCGTCTGACCCCAGCGACGGGGAACGTCAGTTCACGCGGTTCCACCAGCGGGACGTCGCCATCGCGGCCAGCGCGAGCACGGCACCGAACGCGACCAGGTACACGGTCAGCTCGTGCACCTCCTTCACCGTCACGATCCGCCGCGGCAGGTCGCGGAACGCCTTGTCGAGCTGCGAGGCACTCGCGGCGCGCGCGTACGTGCCGCCCGTGGTACGGGCGATCGCGCGCAACGTCGCTTCGTCGATCTGCAGGAAGTTCCCGCGCCGGCCGACGCCCAGGTCGACGGGCGCGCCACCGCCTCCCAACGGATCGAGCGTGTCCCCACCGAACTGGGCCGGGGTGCACGCCAACGCCGCCGGTGCGGTGGTGCCGAAGCCGATCGTGAACACTCGCACCCTGCGGTCGGCTGCTTGCCGGGCGGCGTCACGCGGCGCGACACCGGTCGTCGCCGCGCCGTCCGTCAACAACACGATCACGTCGGGGACGTACCGGCTGGCGAACCGATCCTGGCGCTTCTCCGCCGGCGAGAGGGTCACGGTGCTCGGCGCGATGTCGGGGTTCACCCGTGACAGCGCGTCGATCGAAGCGAGCACTCCGTTGCCGATGGCGGTACCGAGTGAGGTGGTGAACCCGTCGATCGCGTCGTGCAGGCGATCACGATCGGTGGTGGGCGGCACCAGGACCTGGGCTACGCCGGCGAACACGACGATCCCGAGCCGCGTGCCACCGGGCTGGTCGTCGACGAACGTGCGCGCCGCGTCCTGCGCCGCGGCCAGGCGGTTGGGCCGCACGTCGGTCGAGCACATCGACCGCGAGACGTCGATGGTCAGCATGATCGACGTGTCGCTGCGCGAGGTCGCGACCAACGCCTGCGGACGCGCCATCGCCAACACCAACGCGACGATCGCCGCAAGGAGGAGTCCGACGGGCACCAACCGCCGCCACCGCGAGCGCTCGGGCATCGCCTGCTTGACCAAGCTCAAGCTCGCGTACGTGATCGCGAACTTGCGCCGTCGTCGCCGCGCCAGCAGATACACGCCCACCATCACGAGCGGGACGAGCAGCCCGAGCAGCGCGAACGGCCAGAGGAACCGCATGATCAGATCGTCCGTCCGTACCAACGGAGCGAGAGTCCCGCCGCGATCAGGAACAGCACCAAGCCGGCGCCGGCGAAGATCGCGGTGATCTCGGTGTTACGGCCCTTGACCTCGAGCTTGAGATCGATGGACTGGTACACGCGCTGGAGCTCGTTCGCGTCCGCAGCGGCGAAGTAGGTGCCCCGCCGCGCTCGGCCACCGCGCGGAGGAGGTCGGCGTTGAGCGCGGTCGCCACCTGATAGCCGTCGATGTCGACGACCGCGCCCCCGGCGCTGCCGATGCCGATCGAGAAGATCCGCACGCCCGCCTGCGCGGCCACCGACGCCAGCGCCTTCGGGTCGAGCCGCGCGGTGTTGTCGCCATCGGAGAGCAACACGATGGCGGACGAACCCAGGAAGCGGACATTGGGCTGGCGGGTGTCGTTCTCGAGCGCATCCGGGTCGAGGACGATCGTCTTGCCCGCCACTGCGCTCAGGGAGGTGAGGATCCCGCGACCGAGCGCGGTCCCGCCGCGCGCCGAGAGTCGGTCGACCGCGGCGAGGACGTCGTCGCGTGCGAGCGCGTCGGCGGCTGCACCACGTAGCCGGCATCGCTGAACGCGACGACGCCGATGCGGATGCTCGACGGCTGGTCGGCGACGAAGGTCCGGGCCGCCCGCTTGGCGGCTGCGATCCGCGTCGGCGCGAGGTCCTTGGCCTTCATGCTCGACGACACGTCGAACGCGAGGACGACCGTGCCCTCTCGCCGCGGCAGGTCGATCTCGGCTTCCGGTCGCGCCATGCCCACGAGCAGCACGATGACTCCACCGAGGAAGACGAGCGGCACCGCGTGCCGCCGCCAGCCCAACGGCCGGCCGGTGCGCGTCGCCGGGTGCGCCATGGTGCCGAGCTCGTGCTCGTCGGCGGACCGCCGCTTGGTGATCCAGAGGTAACCGGCAACCAGCACCGGAACCAGGAGCAGGAGCAGCAGCGCGCCCGGCTGCTGGAAGGTCACCGGTGGCCCCGCTGCTTCCGCATATGGACCATCCGCACGATCACCCGCACGATGTCGTCGTCGGTCGACACCTCGTAGAGGTCGACACCAGCGCGGCGGACGGCCGTACGCAGCTGCTCGTCACGCGCGTCCGCCGCCTCCCGGAAACGGCGCCGGAACGCCGGATCACCGGTGTCGACGAGCAGCTGCTCCCCCGTCTCGGCGTCCTGCAACACGACGATCCCCGCGTCGACGAGGCCGACCTCACGCGCGTCCCACAGCCGCACGGCGACGACCTCGTGGCGCTGCGCGAGCATGCCCAGCGCGCGCTCCCACCCCGGCTCGCTGATGAAGTCGCTGAGGACGAAGACGAGGCTGCGACGACGGATGGTGGTGAAGCCGGCCCGGAAGAGCCCACTCAGGTCGGTGGCCGTCCCCGCATCGGTCGGTGGCCGCAAGAGATCGCGGGTGAGCCGCAGCACCTGGCGGCGCCCGCCGCGCGGCTCGACGATGCGTTCGATCGCGTTGTCGTACAGCACCGCGCCGATGCGGTTGCCGTCGCGGGTCAGGAGTCGACCGATCGTCGCGGCCAGCTCCACCAGCACCGTCTCCTTGGTGCGGTCGACATGGCCGAACCGCATCGACGACGAACGGTCGAGCAGCAACCACGCGGTGAGCTCCCGGTCGTCGATGTACTGGCGGATGTACGGCACGTCGAGGCGCGCGGTGACGTTCCAGTCGATGTAGCGCACGTCGTCCGGCGGTTGGTATTCGCGCAGGTCCGCGAAGTCGCTCCCCGAGCCGTAGAACAGCGCGCGGTGATCACCCTGGAGGAGTCCGTCGAGTCGCCGTATCACCTGCCAGTCGAGCCGCTGCAACAGCCGCTCGGCCTGGCCCGGATCACGACGGGGCGGCGTCGAGGTTGACGGTGCGGGCATCGAGGGGGACCTCGGGAGGCGAGACGGCGAGCAGGACCTGATGGATCAGTTCGTCGGGCGTGACCCCGTCGGCCAGGGCTTCGTAGGACAGCACCAACCGATGCCGCATGACGTCGAGCACGAGATCGCGCACGTCCTCGAGCAGCGCGTACTGCCGTCCGTACAGGTACGCGCGCGAGCGCGCCGCGAGCACGAGGTTGATCGCAGCCCGGGGACTGGCGCCGTACAGCACGTACGGCGCGATGCCTTCCAGCCCGTGCAGACGCGGTTCGCGGGTGGCGCCGACGAGTCGCACGGCGTACTCCATCAACGCCGGATCGACGTACACCGCATCGCTGGCGCGTTGGTAGGCGAGGAGCTGGTCGGTGGAGAGGACCGCACGCACCTGCTCCATGCCGGTGGTCATGCGCTCGACGATCACGAACTCCTCGGTCGGCGACGGATACGACACGACGACCTTCAGCATGAACCGGTCGACCTGTGCCTCCGGCAGCGGGTAGGTGCCCTCGGACTCGATCGGGTTCTGCGTCGCCATGACGAGGAACGGATTCGGGACCGCGTGGGTCTCACGCGCGATGGTCACCTGGCGCTCCTGCATGACCTCGAGCAGCGCGCTCTGCACCTTGGCGGGTGCGCGGTTGATCTCGTCGGCGAGCAGGAGGTTGGTGAAGACGGGTCCGAGCGACGTCGTGAACTCACCCGAGCGTTGGTTGTAGATGCGCGTGCCCACCAGGTCGGCGGGGACGAGATCGGGCGTGAACTGGATGCGTTGGAACTGCCCACCCACCGCATCGGCGAGCGTCTTGATCGCCAGGGTCTTGGCGAGACCGGGCACCCCCTCGACGAGCACGTGGCCACGGGCGAGCAGCGCGATCGCCAACCGTTCGAGCAGTTGGTCCTGCCCGACGATGACCTTCTTGATCTCGTAGAGCACCTGCTCCATCGGTTGGCGGTCGTCGGTACGGGGTTCCATGCGCGTGCTCCCTCTCGTCGGTCGATGTCGGTTCAGCTCGGTGGGATGCGGGCCCCGCCTCCTCCCCCGGTGATCGGTACCGCGAACCCGATGCCGACGAAGAAGCGCTGTCCGCTCGGGTTGGCCAGCGCGGTGACGATGCCCACCACCTGGCCCTGGCGGTTGAGCAGCGGACCGCCGGAGCTCCCGGGGTTCACTGCCGCGTCGAACTGGATCAACCCGCTGAGCTCGCCGCTGCCGTCTTCACGCTCGATCGAGCGGTCGAGCCCGGACACGACACCGGCGGTCATCGAATCGGCCAGTCCGAGGGGGTTGCCGACGGAGAACGTGTCGTCGCCGACCTTCACGCCCCCGCCGAGCACCGCGGGCACGATCACGCTCGGGGGCCGGTCGGCCAGCAGGGTTGCGGTGTCGCGCTCAGGCGTGGAGGTGACGACGCGGGCGGAACTCTTGGTTCCGTCGCCGAACGCGACCTCGATCGACGTCGCACCGTCGATCACGTGCGCGGCGGTGAGGATCTGGCCCTGCTGGGTGACGATGACCCCGCTGCCCAGCGAGGTCGAGCCATCGGGCAGGGACGCGCGAACGATCACGAGCGACGGTTGGATCGTGCGGTAGACGGTCGCCGCCACCGCCGGCGCCGCGGTGGTCGTCGTCGGCCTCGTCGTCGCGGGTGCCGCGCGCTCCGAATCCGACGACCCGGCGCGGTCGATCAACGCGTACGCGCCGACCGCGACCACTGCACCCACCAACGCCCAGGCGACCGCGCGCCAACGCCTGGGACCTCCGCCGGACGGAGGAGTCTCGGTGGACTCCGATGGAGCGGTTCCCAGCACCGGGCGCCTCCCCTACGGCCGGCGGCGTGACCTCAGGCTCGTCGCCACCTCCTGTGGGCTGGCTGAGAACATGAGACCACCGCAGAAGCCTGGCTGACCACTTCGTCCGAGTCCTATGCCAGACGACCCCGGAACTCCGTGCTCGCGAAGTCGGGCGCAACCTCACGCGCCACCAGGTATCCCGCGCCCATCCACCCTCGACGCGTCCACTTGCCGAACGAGATGCGCGTGCCGGGCTCGCCACACGCGGCGGGCAGCATCTTCACCCGCTCGAGTGCCTCCATCACGCCGCGCGGTGAGAGCGGCTCAGCGCGTTCGAGCGCGGCGACGAACGCCTGACCGACGTCGTGGCCGTAGATCGGCATGACGTACTCGGGTCGACGTCCGAACGCCTCCGAGAAACGATCGAGGAAGCGCTGGCCCACCTCGTTGCTCTCGTCGTACTGCTCGAGACCGATCCACCCGAGGTGGGCGCGGAAGATCTCGTCGCTCATGTAGCCGTTCTCCCACGACGTCCCCATGAACCGGGGTGGATCCCAGTCGAGCGCGGCCAGCGCGTCGTTCACACCCACCACGCCAAGGCCGAACCCCCAGTGCACGATGGCGTCGGGCGCGCTCGCGTGCATCGCGCCGACGACCTCGGTCGCGTCGACCCCGCTCTGCGCGATCGGCGACTCGCGAAGGATGGTGATGCCTTCGACCCGGCACGCCTCGCGGAAGGACGTCAGGTACTTCTGTCCGATCAGCGAGCGCTCGTGGCTGACCGCGACGGTCCGGAGACCGCGCTGGCGGAGCAGGCTGGCGATCACGTACGGCTCGTCGGTCAGTGAGCCGTTCCCGAGTGAGAACGTCCATTCGCCGTGCCACTCGTCGGCGCCACACCACGAGATCGCCGGCACCTTGAACCGCTCCTCGATGGCTTCGCGCAACGGCACCGCGCTCTCGGAGACCATCGGCCCGAACACACCCAGGCAACCTTCGTCGACCAGCTCGCCGTAGGCGTCGATGACGTCCTTCACGGTGCCGCGCGGCAGTCCTTCGCACTCCCGGATCACCAGCTCCACCGGCCGGTCGAGCCGGCCGCTGGCAGTGGCGTCGTCGAACGTCAGCCGGGTGGCGTCGAGGAAGTCGTCACGGACGTTCCAGGCGTTCGGGGGCGGGAGCACGAAGTCGATGAGCACACCGATCTTGATCGGTGCGACCTGCGTGGCGATCCCCATGGCGCTCCCCCTCCGGACCCAACGGCCGTGAAAGCTCTACACCTATCATGTGCGGCGACGGCCCGCTGGGGGAAGGACGACGCATGAAGGTCCCGTTCACGTGGAAGCCGACCGGCTGGTTCATGGTCGGTTGGAGCGCGGAGTTCCCCGTCGGTGAGGTACGTCCGCTGCACTACTTCGGCGAGGACCTGGTGGCGTGGCGCACCGACGACGGCGCGCTGCAGATCATGGATGCGCACTGCCCGCACCTCGGCGCGCACATCGGCCACCACGGGAAGGTGCACGGCGACTGCGTGCAGTGCCCGTACCACGGCTGGACCTACGGCACCGACGGCGTGAACCGCTCGATCCCCTACGAGGACCGACCCAACCTCACCAAGCGGCTGCGCGTGTGGTCGGTGGTCGAGCAGTACGACTGCGTGTTCCTGTGGCACCAGCCGCACGGCGACGGACCGCGTTGGGAGATGCCCGACATCTTCACGTCGTTCCCGTCGCTCGACGTCGATCCGGCGAACTACTACCGCCCCTACCCCGAGCTGTCGATCAAGTACGAAGGCGAACCGGTGCATCCGCAGATCCCGCTCGAGAACGGGCCCGACAGCGTGCACTTCCAGTACGTGCACTCGGCGTCGGTCACCCCGGTCCTGCTCGACTGGGAGATGGTCGACCAGGAGGTGCACTTCCGCACCGGCTGGCCCGACGCGCGCGGTGCGCAGCCCGACGCGATGGCGTTGGGGATCCAGAGCCACTTCTTCGGCGTGGGCGGCGCGATCAGCGCGTTCGAAGGAGCCGCGCAGTACCGACTCGTGTTCGCCACCACGCCGGTCGACGACGAGCACTCCGACATGTTCTATTCCATCTGGTGGCCGCGGGTCGCGGGTGACGACTCGCCGGCGCCGCCGCCCGAGCTACGTGAGCGGATCGAGAAGGAGTTCATCGTCACCCTCTGGGACGACCTCGAGATCTGGCGGTACCAGCGCTACGTCGAGCACCCGGCGCTCGCGCAGCAGGACGCCAAGCCCTACGGGCAGCTGCGCAAGTGGGCACGCCAGTTCTACGAGATCGCACCGGACGAAGTCGTGGAGAAGGCGCCGGCATGAGCTCGTCGTGACTGCCGATCTCGATCCAGCCCTCGAGGCGTGGGTCGTCGAGGTGACGGGCGCCACCCGCCTGACCGTCCACCGGAGCGTCGGCGGCGCGTCGCGTGCCGGACACGCGATCGACGCCGAGCTCCCCGACGGCAGCGTGCGGGAGCTCTGGCTGCGCTCCGACCCCGGGTTCGGGCCGCAGTCGGCCACGTTGTACTCGCTGCCGCGGGAGGCCGCGGTCTACCGGGCCCTCGGCCCGACGCCGATGCGCGTCGCCGCGCTGGTGGCGGCGCACCCGACCGAGCCCGCGTTCCTGATGCAGCGGGTCGACGGTGTGAGCCGCTTCGCGCAGATCGCCGACCCCGACGAGCAGCTCGCGATCGCGCGCCAGTTCATGGACCAGCTCGCGGTGCTCCACCACCTCGACCCCGACGGCCTCGAACTGCCCGAGCTCGGTGCGCCCGGCACCATCCGCGAGCACGTCCTCGACGAGATCGTCGAGTGGGAGTCGCAGTACGCCGCCGCCGGTGGCGGTGTCCCGGTGATCACGCTGGCCCTCGCGTGGCTCCGAGCAACACGTCCCCGACGACGACGGTTGGCCCGTCGTGCTGGTGCAGGGCGACACCGGGCCCGGCAACTTCATGTACGCCGACGGCCAGCTGGTCGCGATCACCGACTGGGAGCTTGCGCACTGGGGCGACCTGCACGACGACCTCGCGTGGATCCTCGTGCGCGACACGCTCGAGCGCTTCCCCGACCTGGCCGCCCGCCTGCGTGACTACGAGGCCGCGAGCGGCTACCGCATCGATCCGGAACGACTCGGCTACTTCCGCGTCCTCGCGCAGCTCCGCGCCACCGTCGGCACGCTCGCCGGACTGCGGAGCCACGACGCACGCGGCGAGATCGCGTGGCAGCTGATCTACAACACCCTGCACACGCGGGTGCTGGGCGAGTCATTGGCTGCGGTCGCCGGCATCCGGCTGCCGGCGCCGATCCCCGAGGACGACCGCGGTGGCCCGTCGTCGTGGGTCTTCGACACCGCGCTCGGGGACCTGCGCGACGTCGTGGTCCCCGCGCTCGACGATCCGTTCGCGGCGACACGCGCGAAGGGCATCGCGCGGCTGCTGAAGTACCTCCGCGCCGTCGACGGCGCCGGTCGCGTCCACGACGACGCCGAGCGCGCCCAGCTCGCGGAACTCCTCGGGATCGCGGTCGACGACCTCGACGCGGGCCGGCGCGCACTCTGCGAAGCGATCGAAGCCGGCACGGTCGCACCCGAGGTGGCACTCCCCTACTGCCTCGACCAGGCCGCGCGCGACACGTCGCTCATGCGTTCGGCGATGGGCGCGCTCGCCGACCGTCACATCACGCCCGTCGACCAGCTCACCAAGGGAACCGGCATGACCACCGAACAGCCCGACGAGTGGGGCCTCGTCCCCTCCGACGACCAGTTCCACCCACCGGAGTCCGACGACCCGTGGTGGACCGAGACGGTCTGGTTCTCGTGGTCGGTGCCGGAGCGCAACCTGCTCGGCTACTTCTATCCCGCGTTCCGCGCCAACCTCGGCATCCAGTTCGGCGGGCTGCTGGTGGTCGACGACACCGCGGTCGTCCCGTGGGAGCTGCCGGTCTACAACTGGAGCTGGCACGAACCGCTGACGTCGCCGCCCGACCTGCTCGACGCGCACGACCTCCCCGAGGGCATGTTCCTGCAGTGCAGCGAGCTCGGTCGCGTGTACCGCTTCGGCGCCGAGAACGACGAGATGTCGCTCGACGTCACGTTCGAGTCCCTGTGCCCACCCCTGCTCACCCGTGAGGAACCGCCGTTCAACTTCGGCGCGCACGTCGACCAGCCCGGCCGCGTGACCGGCCGGTTCGAGTTGCACGGCGAGTCGATGGACGTCGACTGCATCGCCATGCGCGACCGCTCGTGGGGCATCCGCCGACCGCACCGGCAACCCAAGATCGGGTACGACCACGCCACCGCGTCAGCCGCCGACGGGTTCCTGAGCATCTCGGTCGATCGCCAAGGAGACGACCGCGTCCTGCGCGGCTACCTGCTGCGCGACGGCGAGTGGTCGCCGCTGGTCGACGGCACCCGCGCGGTCGAGCGTGACGACGAGTGTCGGCCCGCGCTGATCACCGTCGACGCGATCGACGAGCGCGGCCGCAGCCTGCACGCGGTCGGCCGTCCGGCGAGCCGCTGCGTGTTCAACTCGTACCCGCACATGTTCAACTGGACCAGCTTCACCGAGTGGGAGTTCGACGGCGTGCGGGCGTGGGGTGAGGACCAGGACGTCTGGCACCCGGGGAAGTGGCGCCGCTTCGTCCTCGAGCACCGCCGCCAGGCCTAAGGTCGGAGCACCAACCGACGACGATCCTGCCGACCACCCTGGGGGTCCGACATGAAGACGAGACTCGCCTGCCCGTGCGGGGAGATGATCCGCGGCGACGACGAGGACGACCTCGTGGAGAAGGCGTTCGCGCACCTCCGCGAGAAGCACCCCGACCTCGCCGACGAGTACCAGCGCGAGCACATCCTGTTCATGGCCTACTGATATGACGGCTGCCGCGAACCGCTTTCGACCGACCGCCGACCACCTGGGGCCCGAGCTGACCGAGCGCGAGCAGATCGTCCTGCTGGCGCGTGCGCTCTGGCACGAGGGCTACGACGACCACCTCGCCGGCCACATCACCGTCAACCAGGGCGACGGCACGCTGCTCTGCAACCCGTGGCTCCTCACCTGGGAGGAATTCGGCCCCGACGACGTCATCCGCATCGACCTCGACGGCAACGTGCTCGAGGGCGACTGGCCCGCGCCGCTCGGCATCCCGCTGCACCTGGAGCTGCACAAGGCGCGCCCGGGAATCGGATGGGCGCTGCACCACCACTCGCGTTGGGGCACGGTGTGGGCCGACATGAAGCGCGTGCCGCCCATCCACGACCAGACCGCGGCCGGCGGCGGCGGTCAGCTCGTGCTGGTCGACGAGTACGACGGCAACGTCGGTGACTCGAGTGCGGCGGCGAAGGCGGTGGAGAAGATGGGCGACGCCGATCTCGCGCTGCTCGCCCACCACGGCGTGTTCGTGCTCGGCGTCAACGTGAACGCGGTCTACTGGCGCGCCGCGTCGCTCGAGTGGCGCTGCCGCAACTGCGTGGCTGGTCGAGCAGGGTGGCGGCGGACCCGGTGTGCCGCAGGTCGTGCACGACACCTTCGGCCGCAGCGACGGCACCCGCTTCACCGGCTACTGGGAGACCGCGGTGCGTCGGGAGCTGCGGCGCGATCCCGAGCTGGCGGCCAGCATCGGACTGGCCGCATCCGCGACCTGACTGGCGTGATCACCGGCATACGAAGGCGGCCGGCCCCGGGGGGAGCCGGCCGCCTTCGCGAACGTCAGCCGCTGACCGCGAGCTGCACGCTCTGGCGGTTCGACGGGGTGCAGTCGAACGTCCCCGCCTTCTTCGGGTAGTCCCGCACGTACTTCTTGCCGTCGAACGTCGCGATCATGAAGCACGGTGAGTTCGCCTTGGCGCCGGGGTCCATCTTGCCCCACATGCCACCGGCGTCGAAGGAGTGCGTGTTCTTCAACGCGGTGAGCAGGTTGGCGCGGGTCAGGCCGTTGACGCCCTGGTCCTTCACCACCTGGTTGGCGGCCTGCTGGAACAGCAGGGTCGACACCCAACCCCAGACCGCGAAGCCGCTGGCCTTGTCCGCCCCCACGTACTTCACGAAGTTCTTCAGCGTGGTGTTCGCCTTCACCTCCGCCGGAAGGTTGGGCAGGAAGTTCATCACGATGTGCGTGTTCGCCATGACGTCGCCGGCGTCGACCGTCTTCTTGTCGTAGCACTGGACCTGGCAGGTCCACACGAACTTCGGATCGGTCAGCCCCTGCAACTGCGCTTCCTGGCGCATCGAGATCACGTTGTCGACCGGTGCTCCGGAGAGGTTGTAGTTGTCACCGTCGTTCTTCATCTGCTGGACCACCGGCGTGTACGCGCTCTGCGGGTCCTTGCTCGAGATCGGGATGGTGTCGGTGATGTCGATCCCCGCCTTGCCGGCCAGCAGTCCGAGCACCGACGTGGTGTGCGCGGTCGCCGACGAGTCCGCGCTCACGATGATCGGCCCCTTCACGGTCGGGCCGTACTTCTTGACGTAGTACTTCGAGTCGCCGACCTGCCCGGTGAACGTCTGCGGATCGTCGTTCAGCGTGCTGCAGTCGAGCAGGCTCCCCGCCGGCGCGAACGTGACCGGCGAGCACGCCTGCTTCGAGCTCGTCGACGTCGACGGCATGTCGGGAAGGCCCGTGGCCTGGCCCGCCTTGTCGACGCAGTTGACGGCGTCGTCGAAGCTGCCGATCAGGAACGTGGCGTTGGCAACCATCGCAAAGTCGTTCTCGCACGCGCTGATGAACCCGTTGCGGGCGTCGTTGGGGTTGAGGTGCGAGTCGATGAAGTCGAGCACGAGCTTGCGCCCACCGATGCCACCGCCGCCGGCCTTGCTGTTGATGTACTTCACCGCGCCCTTGGCACCGTCGACACCGAGTTGGAAGAGGCCGGGCGCCAACGCGTTGTCGACGTCGGCGACCATTGCGATGTGGATCTCGGTGGCCGTGACCCCGATCTCGGAGTCGGTCGGCTTCTCGTCGGCCGCGCCGCCGACGGCCGGTAACACGCCGATGACGGCGGCGAGCACCGCCAGCGCCACCACAGCGCGGGCAGTTCGAGTGGTCGGTCGCACGGTCCCCCCAGAAGATGTCAGACGTATGATCTTTCGGCGTCAAGATGTCAGATATTTCGACGGGAGTCAACGCGGGGCCGACACCGTCGCCGGTAGGGTCCCGCCGTGGAGACGATCCCGAACCTCGGCGGGAAGGTCGCGGTCGTCACCGGGGCGTCGCAGGGCATCGGGAGCGCGATCGCCCGGGCGCTCCACGACGCCGGCATGGCCGTCGCCCTCCTCGCCCGGTCCGAGGACAAGCTCCACGCGCTGGCCGACGACCTCGGCGAAGGAGCGTTTCCCGTCCGCGGCGACGTGGGCGATCCCGAGTCGGTGCGCGCCGCGTTCGCGGCCGTGGCTGAGCACTTCGGCCGCCTCGACGCGCTGGTGAACAACGCCGGGATCATCGGGATGTCGCTGCTCGACGACGCCGATGACGACCACGTGACGTCGCAGGTCGCCGCCAACCTGCTCGGGCCGATGTGGTGCAGCCGGGCCGCGATCCCGCTGCTCGACAGCGCCGGCGGCGGTGACATCGTCAACATCTCGTCGCGCGCGGTCGAGCTGGCGCGGCCCTACCTCTCCGTGTACGCGGCCACCAAGGGCGGCCTCGAGACGTTCACGCGCACCCTGGCCGCCGAGCTGCGGCCGCGCGGCATCCGGGTGAGCTCGATCCGGGTCGGCCCGACGGCTTCGGCGCCGATGCCGGCGAACGACGCCGACGTGTCGTCGGTGACCGAGGAGTGGGTGGCCCGGGGCGGTCCTGCGCCCGAGACGCCGGCCCCGGTCGAGAGCGTCGCGGAAGCGGTGCTCTTCATCGTGTCGCGCCCGCGTTCGTGGCGGGTGCCGACGCTCGTGGTCGACCCCGCCTGACGCGTGCTCGCGTCAGCCGAACTGGATCAGCTCGAACGGCACGCCGCCGGCGACCACTTCGGCGATGGTGGCGCCTCGCTCCCCCGCACTCGTGACCGTGAGGGGCCCGCGCACGTCGAAGCCCGCCGCACGCGCGGCGTCGGTGGTGGCCCCGACGTCACGGTTGGCGACCGCGAGCAGCCGGACACCGGGAGCGACCGATCCACGCAGTGGCTCCGGGATCTCGACGACTTCGAGCATGCCCGGGCCCTCCCCGACGAACGCGCTGCGCGTCGCCGACTGCTCGAGCGGCCACCCGAACACGAGGGAGTAGTCCGCGGGCGCGCCCTCGGACACCGCGCCGACCGGCGACACGTTGGCGACCTCGCCGAGGAACCGGAGGGTGGCGTCGAGATCGTCGGTCAGGACGACGGCATGGGTCAACGAGCGGGGCATGACCGCGGAGCCTACGGGTGGGAGTACCTTCGTGCGGTGGTCGGACAACCGGGACCCGGCCGCGAAGGCTTCTCCTTCCGACGAGCGCGCCGCACTGCTCGAGCTCGGTCGCACCCGCTCGTACCGCCGCAACTCGCACGTGTTCCACGAAGGTGGACGCAGCGACTTCGTGGTGGTGATCGTCGAGGGACGGCTGAAGATCCTCGCGTCGACGGCCGATGGCGCCGAAGCCGTGCTCGGCATCCGCGGCCCCGGCTCGTTGGTCGGCGAGTTGGCTCCATCGCGGCCCGGGCCGCGCGAGAAGGACGCGCACCCGCCGACCTCCTGTACGACGTGCTCGCGCACGGGACCGCGTACATGCCGGTCCTCAACTACTTCGACGGCAACTTCGACGTCGTGGCCGAGATGCTGGCGCACCCGCACAGCGTTCCCGGCCTGGGCGACGGCGGCGCCCACGTCGCCACCATCTCCGACGCCAGCTTCCCCACCACGCTGCTCACCCACTGGGCGCGCGATCGCACCCGCGGCGAGCAGTTCGACCTCTCGTGGATCGTGGCGCAGCAGTGTCGCGCCACTGCCGAGGCCGTCGGCCTGCTCGACCGCGGGATCGTCGCACCCGGCTTCAAGGCCGACGTCAACGTGATCGACTTCGAGCGCCTGCACGCCAAGCCGCCGCGCATCGTCGCCGACCTCCCCGCCGGAGGCCGCCGCGTCCTGCAGGACGCCGAGGGCTACCTGCACACGATCGTGAGCGGCGTCGAGGTCTATGCCGACGGCGAGCCCACCGGCGACTTGCCGGGCCGGCTGGTGCGTGGCGCCCAGCCCACTCCGGTCTAGTCGCCGACCTGCATCTCGGCCATGCGCGACCAGTTCGCGCGCGCCGTCGATCGTGGTGTTGATGATGCGCGGGGTCTCGACCAGCGCCTGCGGGAGCTGCTCGATCGCGGCCTGGAAGTGATCGCTCTGGACGTGCGGACCCGCACCGTCGTCGTCGAACGCCTCGACCAGCACCCACTCGTTCGGGTCGTCGACGCTGCGCGACCAGTCGAACCAGAGGTTGCCGGGTTCGGCGCGCGTCGCCTCGGTGAACTCGCGCACGTGGTCCATCCACCGATCCGCCCAGTCGGGCTTCACGTTGAACTTCACCACGATGAGGATCACCCGGCTCGCCTCAGCGCAGCTTCGACGTGCGTGGTCCGGGGACGATGCCGTCAGGATGGACGCGTTCGTAGCTCGAGTGGCCCGCGAGCGCAAAGAGCAAAATGCCCCTCCGCGCGGCTTCGATGTCGGCGTCGTCGTCGAGATCCTGGAGCACGAGCATCAGGTACCGCTCAAGGATCGCGTCGGCGCGATCGAGGGCGCTCCGACCCCTGGCGGTGATGGTGTGGATGACGCGTCGACGGTCCGCGGGGTCGACGCGACGAGTGAGGTAACGCCTCTCGACGAGCGTATCGACGATGCGCGTCGCGCTCTGCTTCGTGACCGAGAGCCGGAACGCCAGGTCCGATTGGATGGAGTGGCCGTGCCGGAGGTGTTGCAAGATCCGGTACTGCGCGGTCGTCAGACCGGCTTCGTCGAGCGCGAGGTCCGCGAGGCGGCCGAAGCCCACGATTCCGTCACCGAGCGACGGAGTGACCAGGGCGTCGTCCAGGTCGCAGCGCGCGACCACCGTCGACCCCTCGTGTCCCCACGACGCACGAGCCTAGCCCAGGTGCCCTCTTGCACCTTTCGGCACCGGGTCGCGTTGGCGTCCATGCGCTTGCCCACCGTCCGCGCCGCCGATAGTTTCGCTCACGGAATAGTTCCGAGTAGGTGACGAATGGGGGGTTACGCAGGTGCATTCTTCCTCACGTTCGCGGTCGCGTCGCAGCAGTCGATTCGCGCTCGCAACGATCATGATGCTGGTGGTCGCGCTGTCCGCAGGTCTCGCGGGCGCGTCCGCCGCCAGTCCCAGCGTCTCGGGACCGGTCTCCGGTGGCCTCGGCGCGATCCAGCCACCGAACCTGAACGGGTTCGATCTCGCCCAGGTCGGCTACCAGCAATCCGAGTACTTCTTCTCGGGGAACGCCACCGCCTATACGGGCGCGAGTCCGCTCCCGAGCGATGGCGTCTGGACCGTCACGCCCGCCACGACCGCGGCGTACAAGTCCCGCATGGTCGTGTACCGGCCGAGCAACCCCGCGAATTTCAACGGCACCGTGATCGTCGAGTGGCTCAATGTGTCGGGTCTGGTCGACGCCAACCCGGACTGGACGCAGACTCACAACGAACTCATCCGCGAAGGGTTCGCATGGGTCGGTGTCTCCGCGCAATTGCTCGGCTTGAACCAGCTCCAGTGCGCCGCGGCGGCTCCTCCGTTCTGCCCGGCGGCCGGAGATCCGGCGCGATACGGGACGCTCATGCATCCCGGCGACAGCTACTCATATGACATCTTCTCCCAAGCCGGGCAGGCGATCCGCGACAACTCGGCGCTGATCCTCGGCGGGCTCACGCCGAACAAGCTCATCGCCGCAGGTGAGTCGCAGTCGGCCGGTCGCATGGTGACGTACATCGACGCGGTCCAGCCGCTCGTGCACGTCTACGACGGGTTCCTGGTGCACAGTCGTGGCGCCGCGGGCGCTGCGCTGTCACAGTCGCCGCTTCCGTCGGTGACCGCGCAGTCACCGACGTTCATCCGCACCGACCTCGACGTGCCGGTGTTCGTGTTCCAGACGGAGTCCGACGTCGCTGGCGCGGTCGCGGCGAGGCAGCCCGACACCAACCTGTTCCGCCAGTGGGAGGCCGCGGGCACGTCGCACTTCGACACCTACGGCTTGTTGATCGGTCCGAGCGACACCGGTGACGGTCAGGGCGCGGTCGCGAACCTCGACGCGATGCAGCACCCGACAGACGTTCCCGGTCCCGGCGGGCAGTGCGCGCAACCGATCAACACCGGCGGCGCACACTGGCTGCTGAATTCGGTGATGTACTGGCTCAACCAGTGGGTCACGAAGGCCACGCCGCCTCCGATCGGTGAGCCCTTGCAGATCCAGTCGGTGTCGCCGTTCGCCTACGTGAAGGACGCCAACGGCAACACGGTCGGCGGTGTGCGCACGCCGCACGTCGATACGCCGATCGCGGCGCTCGGCGGGATCGGCAACATGGCCGCACCCGGGCACACCGATTCCATCTCCTTGTTCTGCAGGTTGTTCGGCTCGACCGTGCCGTACACCCCGGAGCAGATGGCTGCGCTCTACAAGAACCACGGCCAGTTCGTGTCGGCGTGGGGTCAAGCCACCAAGAACCTCGTGAAGGCGGGGTTCGTGCTCAAGGCCGACGAGAACGAGCTCACGCAATCGGCGGTGCACTCACAAATCGGCAAGTGACGCCGGTCGATCTGACGTTCGTGGGCCCGGTGACCTCGGTCGCCGGGCCCACGTCGCGTCGCAACATGTCCCTCATCGACGCTTCGGAGACTCGAAGCCGTCAGGATCAGCGAAGCGCTTGCACCGCGCATGGCTCCGTGGTCACATCTGTCCTACGGCAGGGAGGCCAGCATGCGGCTCCGGGTACTCACCTTGACGTGCACCGTGACCTTGGTGGCAGCCGGCGCGCTGGTGGGTCTCTCGGCGCCGAGCGGCGCGGCAGGAGGTCACCGCGGCCGACTGCGGGTCGAAGACCTACCGCTGGCTCTTCTGGCCGGACGGGCACGGAGCCCTCAAGTCCGTTCCCCACCCGGCGACGGATGTCCCGCACGTCGACGTCTACTCGGGCAAGGGCAAGAAGTTCGCCGAGGCCCAGAACGTCGCGTACGCGGACGGCACTGCAGCCTCGACCACCGCCGTCTGCACTCCTGCGCAACCGTCCGGAAGCGGGAGCGCCTCGGTGAAGAGCACGACCCAGGCCAAACAGCTCGTCTGCACGTTCACGTCGAATCCGATCTTCGTCGTCATTCCGGAGTCGACGGTCGATGCCCCGAGCCTGTCGGCCGTCGTGGGCGACGGGCTCATGGTGCACGCGCAGCTCGGCACGCCGGGAGTCGGTTCGACCCTCGACTACAACGGCAAGGCCTGCAAACTCGCGAAGCTGCCGAAGTAGCTCCGATCGGCATCCTCGCCTGGTCCGCAGCCAAGGACATCCACTACCGCCGACGCGGTCGAGTTCAGCGATACCGAGCGCGACTTCACGGATTGCCGGCGATGACTGGAGTCGAAGCAGCAGTTCCGGCCTGGGACGGCGGTCCCGGCGTGTTGAGCGTCCTCGCCGACCCGTGGCAGGACGACGTGCGCCGGTTCACCTGCCCGGTGCTGGTGGTCTGGGGCACGTCGGGCCTCGTGAACGCGGCGGCGGTGGACGAGGCGCGCGCGATCTTCCCGGGGTTGCGCGACGTCCAGCTCGACGCCGGCCACAACATCCGTCGGGAGGACTACGAGGGATTCCTCGCCGCGGTTCGCCCGTTCCTCGAATCGGCGCCGGCAACCGCGCCGGGGGACGTCGCCGGGTCCTGAGCAAGAAGGCGCCCCTCCCGATACTCGTGAGGTGAGAACCCGATGGGGGCCGTTGCCTTACGACGGAACCCGCAGCGCGGTCGTGACCGAGCGGTGCACTGCCTCGCTCCGGATCGCGGCCGCCTCGAGGTATGCGGGATTCGAGATCAGGGAGTGCAGCGCATCACGAGACGGGTAGTGACCGATGAAGATCAGATCGGGCAGGAAGTCGCCCTCGATCGCCTGGTCGGGCGTCAGGCGCGGCGTCACGTAGTGGCCGCCGACGGCTTCGACGTGCGGTCGGGCAGCCGTGAGGTAGTCGTCGTAGCGAGCGCGACCGCCTGGGTGGAACCACAACATGTTGAGCACCGCGACGCCAGGTGAGAGCTCGACTGGTTCGGCATCGGGAGGATCGATCGCACAACGCGTCAGAACCGCGCGCCGGAGCGCGTTGCTCCGGAGCGGAGCAACGTTCGCGTATGCGTCGCTGTGCCACATCTCCGTGAACGCTTGCGCCGACGGGTAGCGGATCACGAACGCGAGGTCGGGATCGAAGTCTCCTTCGAGCACCTCCTCGACACCGAGGGGCGGAAAGAGGACATCGGCTCCGACCTGTTCGATGATCGGCATCACGCCTCGCGTGTACTCGGCGTAGCGCTCGGTACCTCCAGCGGGTGCGAACCACAGTGCGTTGAGCATTGCTATGGGCGGCATGCCGGAACGGTACGTCACCGGACTTGCCGTGCGGGGCGGCCGTATGCTCGCCGCATGCGCGTCGACAGCTTCAAATTCCTCCCGCGGAGCTTCCAAGCGTTCTTTGCTTCACCGGAACCGCTGCCCGGCGACACCGACGTCGTGTGGAGCGAGTTCGGACCGAGACTTGCGGGTGCTTCCATCGCGCTGGTGTCGACCGGTGGTCTGTCGTGTCCGACACAGGTGCCGTTCGACGCCGAACGCGAGCGCCGGGAGCCGGCGTGGGGGGATCCGTCGTGGCGATCGATCCCGCGAGAGACGCGCCAGGGCGACCTCGCCATGGGGCACCTGCACGTGAACACTGCCGACTTCGAGACGGATCATGAGGTCGCGATGCCGTTGCGTGCGCTTGATGCCCTCATCGCGGACGGTGTGGTGGGGGCATCAGCGGACGAGCACGTATCGGTGATGGGGTATCAGGCTGCGGGCCTCGACGAGTGGCGGGACTCGACCATCCCGGAAATCGTCACGAAACTCCGCGAGGAGGCCGTCGATGGTGTCGTGATCGCGCCCAACTGCCCGGACTGCTGCAAGAACTCACCGGTCCTGGCTCGGCATCTCGAGCGAGCCGGAATCCCCACGGTGTTGGTCACCATGATGCCCGACATCGGCGAGCGGCTACTCGCGCCGCGCATCGTCGGCGTCGAGTTCCCGTTCGGGCACACGTTCGGTCCCCCTGGTGATCAGCGCACGCAACGACGGGTGCTTCAGAGCGCGCTCGAGGTGCTCAGCGGCGCGACGGCGTCAGGGACGCGACTCGACATCGACATCGAATGGCCGGTACCGAACGCGGGACGCTTACCGGAACTGGCAGCCCACGAACCCCAGCCCGATCATCGCCCAGATGCTCGGGCCGTGAACGCCCGCTGAGGACGCTGGCGCTCGCACTTGAAACTACGGACTGACCCTCCGCGGTCGCGTGATGCTGCGCGTGCCACAGCGGGCACGTGCAGTTGACGCTCCGCGGCGCGGGGCGCACGATCGAGTGGATCCATGAAGGAGGCGACATGGCCCACTATCTCGTGCAAGCCGCGTATACGAGCGACGCCTGGTCGGTGCTCGTGGGCAATCCGCAGGACCGGAGTGAACCCGTGCGCAGGATGACCGAGGAAGCGGGCGGCTCACTCGAGGCGTTCTACCTTGCGTTTGGCGACTTCGACGTCGTCGCCATCGTCGAGCTTCCGGACGATGCGACTGCCGCGGCCGTGTCGATCGCGACCTCGGCTGCTGGTTCGATTCGAGCGATCAAGACCACACCGCTGATCACCACGGAGGACGCCGTCCATGCCTTGACCAGAGCGAAGGGCATCTCGTACGAGCCTCCGACTGCGGCGATCAGCATCCAGACCCCGATGCACGCGGGTTGAGTCGGGAGCGCGTCTCGAGCCGGTCGCTCACGGTGGCCAGCGGGGGCCTGACCTGCGGTTTCTTGGAGCGGACGACGGGATTCGAACCCGCGACCCCAACCTTGGCAAGGTTGTGCTCTACCAACTGAGCCACGTCCGCGTGGGTGACGAGGATAGCGCGGCGAGGCGCCCCGGCTCAGGTCCCGGCGAGGCGGGCCACCACCGGCGCGAACTGCTCGTAGGTGTCGTCGCCGAGCACGACGTAGGAGACGCCCCACTCCTCCCGGCGGCGCACGAGGGTGTCGCACACCTCGTCGACCGAGCCGGCCAGCACCGCGCCCGATGCGAGCGCCTCGTCGGGCGAGACCCCGAAGCCCGGCGCCATCGCCTCGGCCAGACCGCGGGCGTCGTCGGTGATCGCGGCGACGAAGTAGCGGATCTGCAGCTCGAGCTCGTCGAACCGGTCCCCCGCGCCTTCGCGCACCCAGCCGATCTTGCGCGCGGTCGAGTCGCCGAGCGGTGTCGCGAGCTGCCTCGGCTCCGATCACGCCGGCGTGGAGGATCGGGATTGATCCCGACGATGTCGGCCTCGCGCCCGGCGAGCTTCAGGACCTTCTCGCCACCACCACCCACGAGGATCGGCGGCCGCGGCTGCTGCACCGGCATCGGCTGCGCGTCGTACCCGGTGATCGTGTAGTGCTCGCCCGCGAAGTCGAACGGCCCGTCACCCCACGCGCCCTTCACCACCTGCAAGCGCCTCGGCCAGTCGCTCGATGCGGATGCCCGGCCGGTCGTACGGCAGGCCGAGGGCGTCGTAGTCGGCGGTCATCCAGCCAGCACCGAGACCGAACTCGAGCCGGCCGTCGGACAGCACGTCGAGGGTGGCCGCCTCCTTGGCGACGACGGCCGGGTGCTTGTAGTCGTTGCCGAGCACGAGCATCCCGATCCGCAGCGTTGTCGTGGCGGCAGCCGCGAACGGCAGCGCGACCATCGGCGCGAACGGCGGCGTCGACGAAGTGGTCGGGCATGAACAGCGTGGAGTAGCCGAGGCCCTCGATCGCGCGCGCTTGCTCGGCCCACTCTTTGCCCGTGCGCGCGGTCGACGCCTGCACGCCGAAGCGGAACGTGCCGCGTTCATGTGCGTCACACTCCCGTCGATCCGAACCCGAACGTGTCGCGCTCGGTGGCGTCGAGCGTGTCGACCTCTTTCCAGTCGACCCGCTCGACGCGCCTGGATCACGAGCTGCGCGATGCGATCGCCGCGCTCGACGGTGAACGCCTGCTCGGCGGTCGGTGTTGACCAGCAGCACCTTGAGCTCGCCGCGGTACTGCGGATCGATGAGCCCGGGCGTGTTGAGGCAGGTGATGCCGTGCTTCAGCGCCAGCCCGGAGCGGGGCAGCACGAACCCCGCGTACCCGGCGGGGATCGCGACCGCGAGCCCGGTCGGGCACCAGCGCGCGGCCGCCTCGCGGCGCGAGCTCGACGCGCTCGCGGGCGTGCAGGTCGTAGCCGGCGTCGTCGGTGTGCTGCTGGCGCGGCAGCGGGAGCTCTGGATCCAGCCGCTGGACCTTGATGCGGACCGGCATCAGTCGGCGAAGTCGCCGGCGAGCTCCGCGCGTTGCGCATCGTTGAGCTCCACCCACACCTTGTACTCGGGATGGTCGACGACGAGCCGCGCCGGTCCCGTGGCCGAGCAGCTCGCGCTGCTCGGCGTCGAACGGGAAGCGGAGGTAGTGCACGGTCGTGGTGATGTCGTCGCGCGTCAGCCGTTCCTCGTCGCGCGGGACCGCGACAACTCGCGACGCTGTCGGCGTCGCGCGGCCCGAGGTCGAAGCGCACGGCGAACTCGATGTCGCGCAGCTTGGGTAGCCACTCGCGCAGCAGCTCGTCGGAGGTGAGCTCGATGAACAACGTGGCCGAGAGCTCACCCGGATCCGGGATGAGGTCGTTGTAGGTCTCGACCTCGCCGGCGATGGCGTCGTCGGTCAGCATGCGCTCCGCCCGCGCCATCTCCTGCACCTGCCAGCGCATGGTGTCGGTGTTCTCGAACACGATCGTGAGGTGGTCGCCGAGTGCGATGCGGCGACGCTTCTTCATCGCGATGATCGCGGCGCGGAACTCGTCGCGCTCGCGTTCGTACGCACGGTGGTCGACGATGTCGTCGACGGTGAGCTTCCTCACGGTCGCTCCTCTCTCGTGGTGCGCTTCCGTGTTCGCGCGAGACCCCGGGGACCAGCCCCGGGGCCGCGCACGTCACGTGTGGTGGTTCAGGCGTCGAGGGACTCGAGGCCCTGCCCGAAGCGGCCGGCGTGGCTCTTCTCGGCGCGAGCGAGCGTCTCGAGCCATTCGGCGATCTCGGCGAAGCCCTCGTCGCGAGCCGTCTTGGCGAAGCCCGGGTACATCTCCGTGTACTCGTAGGTCTCGCCTTCGATGGCCGAGTTGAGGTTGTCGGAGGTGGCACCGACGGCGACGCCGGTCACCGGGTCGCCGACCTCGGCGAGGAAGTCGAAGTGGCCGAACGCGTGCCCGGTCTCGCCCTCCGCCACCGAGCGGAACAGCGCGGCCACGTCGGGGTAGCCCTCGACGTCGGCCTTCTGGGCGAAGTAGAGGTAGCGCCGGTTGGCCTGGCTCTCGCCCGCGAACGCTTCCTTGAGGTTCGAGTGCGTCTGGGTTCCGTTGAGGTCGGGCATGCGTTGCTCTCCTTGGTGTGCGTTGGTTTGCGTTGGATAGAGGGTGGAGCGACGGTCAGGCGTCGACCGGCTCGCGTGCGAGGCACTCGTCGCAGACGCCGCGGAACACGACCTCCACCGCCTCGACCGTGAACTCCCGCCGGTAGCGCGAGGGAACGCGCAGGTCGGCGATGTCGAGCAGCACGTCGCGCACGGTGCCGCAGCGCGTGCACACGAGGTGCTGGTGCGCGTGCTCGACGTTGGGATCGACCCGGATGCTGCCGGTGCCGACGTCGAGCAGCTCCACCTCGCCCATCGACTCGAGGTCGTGCACGGTCTGGTACACGGTCTTGCGCGAGATCGTGGGCATCTCGGTGCGAGCCGACTCGTAGAGCGACTCCACCGTCGGGTGGGTGTCGACGCCGTGGAGCAGCCGGAAGATCACCTGACGCTGCGGCGTGACCCGGAGGCCCTCGGCCCGGAAGCGGGTGGTGAGCTCGTCGACCGTCTTCACGCCGTCCATCTTATCAACACTCGTTGTCAACTACCACTGGTCGGTCCGCAATGCCGACGAGAAATTCGCGGTCGGTCGGGAACATCCGGGTACGGACGCGGGTTCGAACCAGCACACAGAGATCCCCTTCGAGATCTCCCCGCACACGGAAGCCCCGGACCCCCCTCCAACCGGGGCTTCCGCTGTGTCGGGTCTCCGAAGCCCCGGACCCCACCTCCTTCACTCGCAAACCGGGGCTTCCGCTGTGTCGGGTCTCCGAAGCCCCGGACCCCACCTCCTTCACTCGCAAACCGGGGCTTCCGCTGTGTCGGGTCCCCAGTGGGGTCGTTCGCACCGCGGCTGTCAGAATCGCCGCCATGACCGAACGCCACCGCGCGCTCGTGACCGCGCCCTTTCGCGGTCCCGGACTCGAGACCCTCCGCTCCCTCGCCGACGTCGTGCTCGATCCCTGGATCGACCACCAACCGCTACGGCTCTACAACGCCGACGATCTCGCCGCCCGGGTCGAGGCCGAGGGTGCCGACCTGCTCATCGTCGAGTCCGACAGCGTCAAGGGCCCCGTGCTCGACCTGCCGTTGGTCGCCATCGGCTCGTGCCGCGGCGATCCCAACAACGTCGACATCGCCGCCGCGACGGAGAAGGGCATCCCCGTGCTCCGCGCCCCCGGGCGCAACGCCGACGCGGTCGCCGAGATGGCGGTCGCGCTGCTGTTCGCGGTGAACCGAGGCGTCGTGCGCGCCGACCTCGACGTGCGCGCGGGCGAGACGTACCGCGACGGCACCATCCCCTACCAGCGCTTCCGGGCCTGGCAGCTCGCGGGCCAGACCGTCGGCATCGTGGGGTACGGCGCAGTGGGCCGCGCCACCGCGTGGCGCTTCGCCGGCCTCGGGATGAAGGTCATCAGCCACGACCCGTTCGCCCCCGACGCCACCCACTCGCTCGACGACCTCCTGGCCGAGGCCGACGTGGTGTCGATGCACGCGGCGGTCACTCCGGAATCGCACGAGATGATCGGTGCCGAGCAGTTCGCCCGCATGAAGGAAGGCGCGATCTACATCAACACCGCCCGCGCCGGGTTGCACGACACCGCCGCGCTCACCGCGTCGCTGGCCGACGGCCACCTCGGCGGCGCCGGCCTCGACCACTTCGTGGGCGAGCACCTCGACATCGACGACCCGCTGTGCTCGATGTGGAACGTCGTGCTCACGCCACACATCGGGGGCGCGACCTACGACACCGAGTCGAACCACACGTCACTGATCGTCGACGGTCTCGTGTCCCTGCTCGACGGCGGTTCCCCACCGAACCTCGTGAACCCGGAGGTCCTGAAGTGAGCGATGCGCCGGCGGCGACAGCCGACGAGGTGAAGCAGCAACTCCTCGACACCGCCAAGGAGATGCTGACGTCGGGCTTGGTGCAGGGCACCGCCGGCAACGTGGCGGCGCGGCTGCCCGACGGCAACGTGGTGCTGACGCCGTCGTCGCTGAACTACCTCACCATGGGACTCGACGACCTGGTCGTCTGCAACCTCGATGGGGAAGTGGTCGAGGGACACCGCGGCCCGACGTCGGAGAAGGCGCTGCACCTCTCGGCCATGAAGCGGTATCCCGAGATCAACGCCACCATGCACTGCCACGCCAAGCACTGCACGATGTTCGCCCTCACCCGTCAGCCGATCCCGGCCGTGATCGAGGAGTTCGTCGTGTACGTCGGCGGCGACGTGCCGGTCGCGAACTACGAGACCACCGGCACCGACGACCTCGCCGAAGAGGTCGCGGGTTGGGTCGCCGACCGCAGCGCGGTGCTCATGGCCAACCACGGTCTGTTCGCGGTGGGCAAGAACCCGGCCGACGTGATGCACATCGCGGGCTTGGTCGAGCGCACCGCGGAGATCGTGTGGGGCGCGCAGCGGCTGGGCGACATCGTGCCCCTGCCGCCCGCGACCAACGAGCAGTTCGCCGGGTACTACCGTTACGGCCGCACCGGAAAGTTCTGACTCACCCCGAACATCTCGAAGTTGGATGTGACATACCCACGCGAACTCTGAGATGTTCGGTCGGGGCGGACGGGGAACGACGATCAGCGCTTCCGCAACATCGTGAGGCCGTCGCCGAGCGTCAGGATCGTCGCGTCGACGCGCTCGTCGGCCGCGACCATGTCGTTGAACGCGCGCAACGCGACCGTCGATTCGTCGTCGACGCTCTCGTCGATGATGGCGCCGCCCCAGAGCGTGTTGTCGACCATGATCAGCCCGTTGGGCCGCAGGCGGCGCAGCAGCTCCTCGTAGTACACGGGATACGACGGCTTGTCGGCGTCGATGAACGCGAGATCGACGTACTCCTCGTCGGGCAACGCGCGCAGCGTGTCGGCGGCCGGCGCGATCCGCAGCTCGATCTTGTCGTCGACGCCGGCGCTGGCCCACGCGCGCCGGCCGATCGCGGTCCACTCCTCGCTCACGTCGCAACAGAGCAGGTGGCCGTCGTCGGGGAGCCCACGGGCGATCGAGAGGGCCGAGTACCCGGTGAACGTACCGACCTCGATGGCCTGTCGCGCGCCGACGAGTCGGGTGATCAAGGTCATGAACGTGCCCTGCTCGGGCGAGATCTGCATCATCGCCATCGGCAGCTCGGCGGTCTCGTCGATCAGCGCCTGCTGCACTGCGTCGGGTGTCGCGCCATGGGTGACGACGTACTCGTGGATCTCGGGAGTGAGGAAGAACGACTTGGGTCCGGTCACGCCAGTCACCCTACGGCGTCGACCGGCTTGCCGTTCCCGGCGTCGGAGCCGAGCCGGCCCGAGATGCGCTCGAACAGGGTGCCTCCGCCGGCGCGCACGGCATCACCCCACTCCAGCCACTCGGCGCGCCGGCGCCAGGTCACCTCGGCCAGGCGCGGGCGCAGCGAACGCCGCAACGGCAGGTAGCCGAGCTCCCACGGCACGACGAGCCCCCAGAAGGTGAGGTCGTCGCCCGCGCCACCGGCGCGCAGGTGCACCCGGATGCGCATCGAGCCGTGCACCACGTGCACCAGCCGCTTGGCGATGGCGTCGGCGAGCACCGCCTCGTTGACGGTGACGATGCTGGCGGTGTCGGGCGGCGGTGCCGACAAGCGATACACCGCGCGCCGCTTGAAGTCGAGCACCCAGAACGGCAACGGTGACGACGGCACCTCGAACACCACCGGGCGTCGGAGCGCGAAGCTCCCGAGCACGCCGGGTGGGAACGCGTGCATGAAGTCGTCGAAGTAGTCGGCGAACGTCGCGTAGTCGAGGGTGACGCCCTCCTCAGCCGCGGTCTGGGCCGCGATCTTCGGCGCCACCTGCGCGGCGAGCTCGTCGAGGTGCTTGGCGCGATCGGTGTACCAGTCGACGCCGGCGAGCTCGAAGCCGTCGTCGGAGCTCCAGCTGTCACCCGGGTCCATCTGCACTGCTTCGGTCGTCGAGTTCGGTCGCTCGGCCCGGAACCGCTCGACCACCTCGCTCGGCGCGACGAGCTGTTCGTTCGCGGAGCACGAGTCGGGGTGCAGGAACGCGACCATGCTGCCGAACGGCACGCCGTAACGCGGGCCGAGCTGCTCGACGACCTGCACCCAGTCGTCGAGATACGTGTCGCGCGTGATCAGCTCGAGGTCGGCGGGATCGTCGGCGGTGTACAGCACCGGGTAGGCCTGCGAGAACGAGTAGCTCTTGAACACGAACGTCGGCCGGCCGAACTCCTCGAGGATCTTGCGCAGGGTCCGGCCGCGGATCTTGCCGTCGTTGATGTCGACCAGCACGTGTTCGCCGTCGGCGACCACGAACACCGAATCGTCGGGGCCGTTCTGGTACGACGCGACCCGCACGCCGGGCGCGAGCTGCACGACCTGCCCGTGCGGGAGCTCCATCACCTCGTCGAAGCCGAGGGAACGCACCTCCTCGGCGAGGGTCGGGATGCCGAACTTCGGTACGAGCACGTGCGCGTCGTGGTCGATCCGCCGCATCGACGGGAAGTGGAAGTGATCGAAGTGATGGTGCGTGAGGTACACGAAGTCGGGCGCGAGCACCTCCGGCGAGGGTTCCGCGACCGTCGGGTAGTGCCACCACGACCGCCAGTAGCACGAGCCGAGCAACCAGGGGTCGACGAGGATCGTCGGCCCGCTCGTCTCGATGCGCAGGCAGCTGTGGCCGATGACCGTGAACTTCATCGCGCGGCCTGCGCCCCGCGGCGCGCGATGGCCGCCTGCGCCAAGCACCTCGAGCGTGCTGCGGGCAGTGGCCTCCCAGGTGTAGCGAGCCGCGTGCGGTTCGCGCCGCCGTCGCTCATCGCGGCGCGGCGGGCGTCGTCGCCCAGGAGCCGGTCGAGCCCGTCGCGCAGGGCGTCGCCGTCGCGAGCGAGGATGCCGGTGGAGCCGTCGATCGACCGCGTCGGCGTGACCGGCGACGTCACTCACGACCGCGGGTGTGCCGCATGCCGCAGCTTCGGTGATGGTCATGCCCCAGCCTTCGCGCGCCGACGCGCTGGCCAGGATCCACGAACGCCGGTAGAGGTCGACCTTGTCGTCCTCCGCGATGCGCCCGGGCAGGGTGATCCACGCCTCGGCCCGGGCCGCGTGGATCTGCGCCTCCAGCTCCTCGCGCTTGTAGCCCTCGCCGACGATCACCGCTTCGAGACCGGGATGACTCGGCTTGAGCGCGACCAGCGCGTCGACCAACACGTCGAACTGCTTCACCGGCACGAGACGACCGACCGCGACCACCAGCGGCGTGGGCGACTTCTCCCCGCCGGGCGTGTAGTGCGCGTCGATCCCGGGCGGCACCACGGTCACCCGGTCGGCACGGAACCCCAGATCGTGCACGAGCTCGCGCTTGCTCGACTCCGACAACGTGACCACCGGCGTGCGGTGGTAGATCGGCGGCGCCACCTTCGACTCCACGAGATTGCCGAAGGCGGCGAGGCGCGGCGGCAGCGTCATCTGCCACATCTCGGCGTGCACGTGGTGCAGCCAGGTGACGTGCGCGGTGCGCGACCACAACGGCGAGAAGAACGGCATGCCGTTCCAGATCTCGACCAGGCCGTCGCGCCCACCGTGCCAGCCCATCATCTCGCTGAACGCCGCCCGCGGGAACACGAGGTAGCGGCCGGCCTTGCGGATCACGCGGTAGCCGTCGCGCCACGACACCTGCGGGTGCCCGGCCGCGTACGACGTGCGCATCGTGACCTCGATGCCCGCTTCCGCCCACAACGCGGCGATGTTCGAGGCGTGCAGTTCGGAACCGCCGGCCTCGGGATCGTCGAGGTCGCGCCACGCGAGCATGCTCACGCGATGCAGGCCCGCTTCGGCGGCGATGTCGCCCAGTTTGGCGATCTCGACCGCGTGGTCTCCGCTCGTCATGAGGGATGCATGCTATGGGGACGCACGTGTCGCGATCGGGAACGCGGCCCCTATTCTCTCCGCCGATGGCACGACTGACCGGCGAGCGGCCCATGGCGGGCGCCACCCCCGATTCCCTGCTCGCGTTCCACGACGCGGGGTACCGCGAGATGTGCGAGCGACTCGGCTCGGGCACCGTCCTCGACGTCGGCTGTGGCGTCGGCGACCAGACCGCCCGCCTCGCCGGGATCGGTCGCCTCGTCGTCGGCGTCGACTACGACCCCCAGACCGCGATCGACGCCGCGCGCGAGTGGGAACCCGCAGGCCTGCGCTTCGCGGCGATGGACGGCGGTCGCATCGGTGCCCGGGCCCGGTCCATCGACTTCGTCTGCTCGTCGCACATCATCGAGCACTTCGTCGCTCCCGAACAGCACGTCGCCGAGCTCGCCCGGGTCACCACCGACGACGGCACCGCGCTCGTCATCACGCCCAACCGCCCCGCCGACTTCGAGAACCCGTTCCACGTGTCGCTGTTCGAGGCACCGGAGCTCGAGTCACTGCTCGGCTTGTTCTTCCACGACGTCACCGTGCAGGGCCTCGAAGGTTCACCCGAGCTCCACGCCGACTTCGCGCAGCGTCGGGCGAGCGGCGAGAAGCTCCTGCGCCTCGATCCGCTCGACCTTCGCCACAAGATGCCCCGCAGTTGGTACGTGTGGGGGTACGAACGCGTGCTCCCGGTCGTCTACAAAGCGCTCGGCTCGTCGCGCACCGGCATCGGTTCGGGCCTCGACGAATCGCACTTCTTCATCACCGACGAGATCGCACCGACCACGCCCGGTCTGTTCGCGGTGGCCCGTCGCCCGCGCCGCTAGCGCGCACGACCGCTACTTCTTCCAGAGGCCGCGCGAGTCGGGCCGTTCGATCTCGTTGGCGTCGGGCGCGACGCCCTTGGCGACCTCTTCGAGCTGGGGCACCAGCCACTGGTCGACGAGGATCGCGCCGTCGTGGGTGAAGTGCACACCGTCGCCCCGGATCTGGACGCCGTCGAGCGAGTCGGCGAACTTGCCCTCGGGCGACACGAAACGGTTGAGGTCGATGAGCGTGTACCGACCCGGGTTCTGGGCCAGGAAGTCGCGGTAGAGCGAGTTGATGCGATCGACGCGCCACGGGTCGTACTCGGGATAGCTCGCCGGTCTGGCCGACGAGCTCGGGGCGCGAGAAGAACGGCGTCGTGAGCACGACCACCTTGGTGCCGTTCGACGGCCAGCAGTCGGGTGGCGTCGTCGAGCTGCTGGAGGAACACCCGGTCGTACTCGACGGTGCCGAACTTCACCGTGTGACCGTCGACCTCGCGATCGAGGATGTCCCACGCGCCGAAGAGCATCGAGCGCGATGTCGGGCTTGAAGTAGTCGAGCTGCTCGGGCCACGACGCGTGCCAGTCGCACTCGGGATCGACGGGCAGCAGCTCGCCGCCCTCGTAGACCGACCCGCCGTAGAACAGCCCGCACCCGAGCCGGCCGCGGTTCCACACCCAGAGGTTGCTCTCGGCGCCGATGGTCCGGAACCCGAGCCCCAGCGTGCCGGCCGACCGAGTCGCCGACGAGCAGCACCTTGGTCGGTGCCGACCGGCGCCCGTCCCGGTGCCGGTCGGTTGCTTCGGCGGCGCGGCCTGGGGTCCGGCGGCCGCCGTGCGCGGCGCGCGCGCGTGGTCGTGCGACGCGATCGAATCGCCGCCTCCGGTGGTGGTGGCGAACACCGCGACGACGAGCGCGACGACGGCGACCAGGGCCACGATCTGCGGCTTCGGGAGGCGGAACGTGCCGCGGCGGATCGGCTGCTCCAGCGCGTAGAACGACAGCGGTCGCGCAAGCGCGAAGCTCACCGCCGAGCCGCGCAGCGAGCAGCGCAGAACCCGTCGAGGCCGGTCCGTGTGCTGCGTGAGCGTGAGGTACACCGGCCAGTGCCACAGGTAGAGCCCGTAGGAGATGCGCCCCACCCATCGCAGGGCGCGAACGACAGCGCGCGCCCGAGGACGCCGCGGTCGGGCTGCACCACCGACACGATCACCGCCGACACCGCCAGCGCCGCGAGCAGGAAGCCGCCCTGGTAGAGCGCGTCGGTGCGCTCCGACATCCGCCAGAACAGCCAGAGCGTGTAGACCGGCGCCGACCACCGCGGCGATGCGCACCGCCACCCGTCCGTACCGGCGATCGGATCGGTCCGTGCATGGAACAGCAGGATCCCGACCACCGCGCCGATCAGCAACGACTGCGCACGGGTGTCGGTGCCGTAGTAGACGCGCGACGGATCGCGCCCGGGCACGTAGAGAACCGCCATCAACGCGGCCGACGCCGCGATCAGAGCGACGCACGCCACGAGCAGCACGCGCAACGACCGCCGCCACCACAGCAGGAGGCGACGACGAGCGGCCACACCAGGTAGAACTGCTCCTCGATCGCGAGCGACCACATGTGCCGCAGCGGCGACGGCTGCGAGAACTGGTCGAAGTACGACTGGCCCGAGAAGACGAACCGCCAGTTCGCGACGTAGCCGAGCGACGGCGAACGAGTCGCCGCGGATGCGCGCCGAGCTCGCCGGGCGCGGCGAACACGCCGGCGTACACCACGATGCCGACCATCACGAGGAACAGCGCGGGGAGGAGCCGACGGGCCCGCCGCACCCAGAAGCGCTAGCAGGTCGATGCCGCCCCGGCTCGTCCACTCCGTCACGAGCAGCGAGGTGATGAGGAAGCCGCTCAGCACGAAGAACGTGTCGACGCCGAGGAACCCGCCGATCGCCCACGACTGCCCCGCGTGGTAGAAGAGCACCGCCGCCGACCGCGAAGGCGCGGATGCCGTCGAGCGCGGGCTGGTACCCGAGGTGCCGGCTCGCTCGGACCGGCACCCCGGTCGGCGGCGCGACCGGCGCGACGCAGCTCCCGGCGGGTGAGCGACGCCGGTCGGCAGGCGACCCGTCGAGCGGGACGCGGGGCGTCGTACGAGCGTGCGAGCCAGTGCCGTCTCCCCCGGTTTGCGGCAGGCTGGATGCCGGGACCGCCCAGGTTACGCCGACGCCCCGTCGTGCAGCGGTGCGGAACCGACCCACGACTAGCGTTCGGCACCGTGGTGGGCTCCCGGCGATTCCTCGCGCGCCTCGGGCTCATCACCCTCGGAGCGGGCGTCTGGCGCATCTGGTACGTCGTCGGCCCGGTCATGTCGCGCATCCCCAAGCTCGGGCTCGACGACCAGTTCTTCTACAGCGCGCAGGCCCGCCTCGTCGCCGACGGCAAGGGGTTCCTGAACCCGTTCGGCTACTTCGCCCCGGTCGGGACGCCCGCGCACCGCATCTTCGAGACCGCCGCGCATCCGCCCCTCTACACCATCTTCCTCGCCGTCCCGGCCAAGCTCGGGCTCTCGACGCCCCAGGAGCAACGCATCTTCACCGCGTTGCTCGGGACCGGAACCGTGCTCCTGATCGGGTTGCTCGGACGCAAGCTCGCGGGCGACCGCGCCGGGCTCCTCGCCGCGCTGGCCGCCGCGGTGTATCCGGTGCTGTGGGTGAACGACGCGATGCTGGGCCTCGAGACGCTGTACGGCTTCCTCGTGATCCTCGCCCTGCTCGCCTTCTACCGGCTCTGGAAGAACCCGACGCTCGGCAACGCCGCCCTGCTCGCGTTGTGCCTCTCGTTGGCGACGCTCACGCGGTCGGAGGGCGCGATCCTGTTCGTGCTGTTCGCGCTCCCGACCCTGATCCTCGTGCCGCGCGCCACCGTGCGGAAGAAGTTCGAGATGTTCGGTGTCGTGGTCGTCGTCGCGCTCGTCGTCGTCGGTCCATGGGCGGTGCGGAACCTCACGACGTTCGAGAAGCCCACCCTGCTCGGCACCGGGTTCGGTTGGGTGCTGGCCTACGGCAGCTGCGACGCCGCGTTCTACGGCGACGCATCTCGGGTACTGGGACGACAGCTGCTCGCCGAAGAACTATCCGCCCGACACCGAGGAGAGCGTCCTCGACCAGATGGCCCGCACCCAGGCGATCGACTACCTCCGCGACCACAAGCGCCGCATCCCGGTCGTGGTCGCGGCGCGCGTCGGGCGGATCTGGGACGTCTACCGCCCTTCCAGAACGTGGAGCTGAACGACAAGGTCGAGAATCGCGGCCACGTCGCGTCGCTGGGCGATGCTCATCGGCTACTGGGTCGTTGATGCCGTTCGCGATCTTCGGTCTCGTCGTGATGCGCCGCCGGCGGATCCCCATCTTCCCGTACCTCGCCATCGCGGCGTCGGTCACGATCTCGGTGGCGATCGCCTACGGCATCACGCGGTACCGGGCCCCGGTCGACACCGTGCTCCCGCGTGCTGGCCGCCGATCGGGATCGATGCGATCTGGCGCCACTTCCGCACGCCGCCGGTGGTGACCGGCCGACGCCGACCCCGAGCCGAGGATTCGCCGCGGCCGGAGCGCACGGTGTGACGGCGCGATGACCGCGACGTCCGCGCCCCGGACGCGATCGCGCCCGACCCGAGCGAGCCGCGCCACGCCACGCCGCACTCGCGCGTCGCACACCTTCGTCGCCTGGTTGGCCGCGTTCAGCCTGCTCGGGCTCGTGGTGCGCGTGATGAACGTGCTGTGGTGGCGCCCGACCACCGACGGGCCGGCTACCACGGCTACAAGCTCGGGGGCGACGCGTACTTCTACCACTGGCAGGCGAACGCGCTCGCCAAGGGCGCGTGGTTCATCGATCCGGGGCCGTGGGTGATCGACGGGATCGAGCGCCCGAGCGCCGGTCACCCGCCGATGTACTCCATCTACCTGGCGTTGTGGTCCGCCCTCGGGCTCGACGGGGTGACCGCGCACCGCCTCGCGTCGTCGATGCTCGGCGTCGCGTCGATCGTCGTCGTCGGACTCCTGGCCCGCCGGATCGCGGGCGACGGTGCCGGTCTCGCCGCCGCCGCGCTCATGGCCGTGTATCCGGAGATCTGGATCAACGACGGCATGCTCCTCTCGGAGACGATGGCGATCTTCATGACCGCGGTCGCGCTCACCGCCGCGTACGCGTTCTGGCAGAAGCCCACGACCCGCAGCGCGGTGCTGCTCGGTCTCGCGTTCGGCGGCGCCGCGCTCAGCCGCAGCGAGCTGCTCGCTGTTGTTTCCGATCGTCGTGATCCCACTCGCGCTGCTCGCGCGCGAGCTGAGCCGCCGGCGACGCATCCGGCTCGCGGCGATCGCGTGCGTGGTCGGCGCGTGCACCATCGCGCCGTGGATCGTCTTCAACATGACGCGCTTCGAGGAGTCCACGACGATGAGCAGCGGCACCGGAGCCGTGCTCTCCGCCGCCAGCTGCGACGAGGTGTGGTACGGCCTGCACATCGGTTACTACGCGAACTGCTTCACCGGACCGTGGCCGGCACCCGGGCTCGACGAGTCGCAACGTGACGTCGAGCCCCGCAAGCAGGCGATCGAGTACACCAAGGACCACCTCAGCCGGCTGCCGCTGGTCGCGGCGGCCCGCGTCGGTCGCTTGTGGGGGTTGTTCAAGCCCGGCCAGACCACCGCGCTCGACTGGTGGATCGAAGGTCGCGGTCGCGCCGCCTCCTGGATCGGGCTGTTCATGTACTACGCGTTGCTGCCGTTCGCGGTCTACGGGCTCGTCGTCATGCGCCGGCGGCGCATCCCCATCCTGCCGCTGGTCGCCATCGCGGTGACGGCGACGTTGGCCGCGGCCGCCACCTTCGGCGTCACCCGCTACCGCGCGCCGGCCGAGGTCTCGCTCGTGGTCGCCGCCGCCGTCGGCATGGCCGTGGCCTGGGAGCGGTGGCGCGGTCGCGCCCCGAACCCGGCGCCAGCCAGCACGGCCGCACCATGACCACCACGCTCGAGTCCCCGGAGGTCACCGCTCCCCCGTCGCGCCGGAACTTCGTCGTGGGGATCACGATCATCGCGATCGTCGCGCTCGGCGTGCGGGTGGCGTGGGTGCTCATCGCCCGGCGCGACTTCGCGCTCCACGGCGACGACTTCTTCTACCACTGGCAAGCCAACGCGCTGGCCGACGGCAAGGGCTTCCTCAACCCGTTCACGTGGAAGGCGCTCGGACGCATCGAACCCAGCGCGGCCCACCCGCCGCTCTACTCGATGTACCTCGCCGTCTTCTCCTGGCTCGGGTTCACGACTGCGCTCGCGCACCGGTTGGCCTCGTGCCTGCTCGGCGCGGCCGCAGTGGTGGTGGTCGGGCTCGTCGGGCGCAAGATCGCCGGCGACCGGGCCGGGCTCATCGGTGCCGGGATCGCCGCGGTGTACCCGCAGCTCTGGATCAACGACGGCATGCTCGTGTCGGAGTCGATGTACATCCTGATGATCGCGGTCACGCTGTTGTTCGCGTACCGGCTCTGGGAGTCGCGCTCGAAGGCCGACGCCGCCTGGCTCGGCGTCATGATCGGGCTGAGTGCGCTGACCCGTCCCGAGGCGGTGTTCCTCGTCCCGCTGTTCGGGATCCCCTTCCTGTTCACCCGGAACATCCCCCTGGCCAAGCGCTTCCTCACCGTGCTCGTCATGGGCGGCGTGTGCCTCGCCGTGATCATGCCGTGGTGGGTGCGGAACCTCGCGGTGTTCGACAAGCCCACCTTCCTCGCCACCGGGAACGGCATCGTGCTCCAGGTGTCGAACTGCGACGGCACGTACTCCGGGCAGTTCCTCGGCTACTGGGACATCACGTGCCTCACCGCCGACGCACCCCCGCAGAACGAGCAGCAGCGGGAGATCCTCAAGGGCACCAGCGTCCCGGGCCTCGCCTACCTGCACGCGCGCGATCCCCGCGACGACTCCGAGCTCGACACCGAGGCCCGCGAGAAGGCGTTCGACTACATCGGCGACCACCTGTCGCGCGTCCCCGTCGTCGTCGCCGCACGCGTCGGGCGCATCTGGGGAGTGTTCCGCCCGAGGCAGGAAGTCAACTTCGACATCTTCTTCGAGCGCCGCGGCAAGTGGACGTCGTGGGCCGGCGCGTACATGTACTACGCCCTGCTGCCGTTCGCGATCTACGCGCTCGTGGTGATGCGCAAGCGACGCGTACCGATCTCGCCGATGATCGCGATCTTCGCGCTGGTCACCATCACGGTTGCCATGGCGATGGGGATCACCCGGTACCGGGTCGGTGCCGACGTCGCCCTCGCCATCCTGGGCGGCGTCGCGGTCGACGCCCTCATACGACATTTCCGCAGAACACCGGCGGGTAGCCTCGCGGCCGATGACGGTCTCCAGCCCGCCTGATCCGACGCGCGACAACACGCTCAACACCGAGCTCCTGCGGACCGAGCTCCCAGCGGCGCGCTACGTCGACGAGGCCTACCTCCGTTGGCTCTACGACGAGAACCCGTACGGGCCCGCCATCCAGCGCGCGGTCGACGACGACGGTGTGCGGGTCGCGCACTACGCGCTCATCCCCCAGCGGTACCGCGGTCGCGACGGCGTGGTCCCCGCGGCGTTCTCGTTGCACGCGGTCGTGCGCAGCGGCACGCAGCGCAAGGGCTACTTCCAGCAGCTCGGCGCCGAGATCTACGACGAGGCATCCGCCACGGGCTGGCAGTTCTCGACCGGCGTGTGCAACGACAAGTCGATCGGCGCAGTCGTGAAGTACATGGGCTGGAAGACCCCCGGTCCGCTGCCGGTCAAGCTGTGCGTGCCGATGCACACCGGACGCGGCGTCACCAGCACGCGGGTCGACGGCGCGTTCCTGGGCGAGCCGCGAGTTCGACGACCTCACCTCCGGGCTCGACGACTTCGCCGTCGAGCAGTGGACCAACTCGTACACCACGGAGTACCTGCAGTGGCGGCTCGCCTGCCCGAGCACGCAGTACGCGCTGCACTCGAACGACGACCTCGTCGCGATCACGACCACCGACACGCGCTTCGGTGTGCGCGCCGCGGTCGTGCTGAAGGTGTTCGGCCGACGCGGCGGCAGCACGCCGGTCACGGCCGACGCGATGGTCGGCGCCGCCTGCCGCTTCCACCGCGCGCCCTATGCCGTCTACGCGGGCTTCAACCGGCGGGTGCGCGTCCGCGGGGTGCAACCGCCGCGCCGCCTCCAGCCGTCGCCGTTGCACCTCATCCTGCGTTCCCTCTCGCCCGCCGTCGACCAGGACACCTTCGGCGTCGACACCTTCGAGTTCCTCGACATGGACGCGTACTGATGGCGGCTCGGGAATGACAGCAGGACAGGTCACCTTCACCCTCGATCTCGAGGACCACCGCCCGTCGGCCGACGCCGAGGAGCGCTACCCCGCGCTCACGCGCGAGGTGCTCGACTTCCTCGACGCCCGCGACACCCGCGGCACGTTCTTCGTCGTGGGCGAGACCACCGACGACCATCCCGACCTGATCGCCGAGATCGCCGGCCGCGGGCACGAGATCGGCCTGCACGGTTGGCGCCACCAGCCCCTCACCGAGCTGTCGCCGGCGTCGTTCGCCGCCGACGTGATCCGGGGCAAGGCCCGCCTCGAGGAGCTGGCGGGCGCGCCCGTCGTCGGCTTCCGGGCCCCGACGTTCTCGCTCGTGCCCGAGTCGCGGTGGGCGATCGACGTGCTCCGCGACGCCGGCTTCACCTACTCGTCGAGCGTGCTGCCCGCCCGGAGTCCGCTGTTCGGCGACCCGACGCTGCCGACGACGCCGTTCCGTTGGCCCAACGGGCTCGTCGAACTGCCGTGTCCGGTCGTGCGGACGGGCGGGATCGGCCTCCCGTACCTCGGCGGCGTGTACCTGCGCGCGATCCCGGGGGCCGCGTCGGCCGCCGCCCGGCGCAGCGTCGGTCGCGACCAGCTGCTGTGGATCTACTGCCACCCGTACGACTTCGACCCCGGCGAGGAGTTCTGGGTCGTCCCCGACGCCGGTCGGATCGGCAGCCGACTGCTCTGGTACAACCGCCGCCGCACGTTCGCCAAGATCGAGGCGATGCTGCGCGGCCGCGCCGGTCCGCCGCTCGCCGAACGTCTCCACGAGGTCCCCGCCGCCACCCATGTCTGATTCCGACTTCACCCAGCTCGAGATGGTGCACCGGCTCCCGCCGGCGACCCTCGTCGACCGATTCGACTACCTGTGCGATCTCGCGCGCGGACGACGGGTCGTGCACGTCGGCTTCGTCGACCTCGGCTGCCAGATGCTCAACGAGCAATCGGGCGCCTGGCTGCACGAGCACCTCTCGCGCAGTGCGCGCGAGCTGGTCGGCATCGACCTCGACACCGACGGCGTCGAGCTCGCGCGGACGCGCGGGTACGAGGCCTACGCGGTCGACTGTCGCGACGTCGACGCGGTCCACGCACTCGGGATCACGCCGGCCGACGTCGTCGTCGCCGGTGAGGTGATCGAGCACCTCGACGATCCCGGCGGCTTCCTCGACGGCGTGCACGCGCTCGTCGCCCCGGGTGGCCTGCTCGTCGTCACCACGCCGAACGCCAGCGGTCTCGTGAACGCCGCGGCGCTCTTGGGCAACCTCGAGGTGCAACCACCCCGATCACGTCGCGCTGTACACGTGCACGACCCTCGACACCATGCTCGCCCGCCATCACTGGCACCCGGTCGAGCATGCGGTCTACGTGCAGCAGGTCAAGAGCAGCGGCACCGACACGCGGAGCCGGGTGCTCGCCGCCGGCGCCCGCGCCGTCCTCGGCGCCGAACGCCTGTTGGCCCGGCTCGGCCGCCCGTACGCGGCCGACGGCCTGATCGTCACCGCGCGCCACGCGACGTCAGCCTGAACCGTCGCCGCCGCGCTGGTCCGAGGCGCTCCTCGATCTCCTCGCGGAGCAACGCGTACTCCTCTGCCAGCGCGCGCGTGCGGTCTTCCAGCCGCGACAGCTCCCACGAGAAGTGCAACACGAGCACGAGCAGGAAGCTCAACGCCAGCAGCATGAACGTGGCCGGCGGGTAGCTGATCCCGACCAGGTCGGAGAGCCACTCGAGCAGGCCGGGAAAGATCGCGAGCACCGCGAGGCCGAGGCCGATCGAGAACCAGAGCACCGAGTACTTCGCCCGCAACCGCCGGCTGCGCACGAGGTGGATGATGAACGCGATCACCGCCGCCGCGAGCACGATGATCAGGATGTGGGCCTCGGTCGTCATGTCGGTGGCTCGTGTTCGTCGCGTTTCGCGGTGCGGCGGGCGCGCTGGTTCCGGCTGGTCGTGGACACCAGCAGCACGACCAGCAGGCGCACGTAGTAGTAGACGAGCTTGAAGTTGCGGGTGCTGGGCGCACCGCCGGCGCGGCCCCGCATGTTGGCCGGCACCTCTTCCACCCGGAACCCCGCGTTGCACGCTTGCACCAGCGCCTCGACCGAGTCCATGTACTCCACCGGGTAGTTCTGGGCGAAGTACTCGAGCATCGGGCGCGAGAACGCCCGGAACCCGGAGCTGGTGTCGGTGAAGCGCTGACGGACCAGCACCTTCACCAGCCACTGGAGCACCCGCATCGCCCGTCGGCGGATGCCACTCACCGAGTAGGTGACCGCGCCACCCTCGGTGAAGCGGCTGCCGATGACCATGTCGGCGCCGCGGTCGAGCCCGTCGAGCAGCGCCTGCACCGCGAGCGGGTCGTGTTGGCCGTCGGCGTCGAACTGCACCGCGCGCTGGTACCCGTGGCGCACCGCGTAGGCGAAGCCGGTGCGCAACGCGCCACCGATGCCGAGGTTGAACGGGAGCACCGCGACGTGCACGCCCGCGGCGGACGCGAGCTCGGCGGTGCGGTCGCTCGAGCCGTCGGACACCACGAGGACGTCGTAGTCGGGCGTCTGCTCGGCGAGCTCCTTGAGCACCGCGGGCAGCGACTCCTCCTCGTTGTACGCCGGGATGATGACGAGCGGATGCGTGGTCACGAGGACGGCCTCGGCCGGCGCGCGGCGCCACAGCGACGAGAGCGGCTTGTCCTTCAACCGCAAGAACGGCTTCTCGACCAGGTAGTAGCTGAGGAACGCGAGCGCGATCGCACCCACGAACGTGAGCGCGAACACCGCCGGGAGCGAGCCGTAGAACACGCTGCTCGTGCCGTCGGGCGCCAGCCACTCCTGCACGTTGGTCATCACCGCGAGGTGGAACAGGTAGAAGCCGAGGGACACCGTGCCGAGCAGCACCAGCGGCTTGCTGGCCAGGAACCGCCGGCCGAGTCCCTGCTTCTGGTCGCCGAACATCGCCGGCGCGAGCAGGAAGAACGCGAACACGCCGAAGAGGAACCAGCGCACCCAGTACTCGGCGCCGTACACACCGGGGGTGTCGGGCGGCGAGAAGGTGGCGAAGCTCAGCCCGACCAGCGCGGCGATGCACCACGAGATCGCGGGGTGATCGCCCAGGAACCGCAGCAGCGACGGCAGGCGCATGCCCGCGTGGTGCGCGGCGCTCCACGTGGCGGTGGCCATGCCGATGGCGAAGAAGTCGACCCAGTTGGGGGCCCAGATCACCGCCACCCGCGCCCAGGACGGCTCGGCGACCAGGAAGTAGAGGCGGAAGAGTTGGCCGAACAGGTAGAGCGCGGCGCAGATCACGAGCGCGTTGCGCACCTGCACCTTCGGCGCTTTCTTCGCGCCCAGTCGCACGAGCAGGATCGCGAGCACCGGGAGCATGAAGTAGAAGATGTACTCGGCGGTGAGGCTCCACGCCTGCGGGATGGCGTAGCTGCCCTCCTGGCCCGGACCACCACCGAGCGCGACGTTCTGGCTCGCGAACGGGAACAGCAGCGAGTAGTAGAGGAACGCGTTCTTCACGCTGCCGAGGATCTGGCCGAGGAAGACCACGCAGAACGAGAGCGCGAACCAGTAACCCGGGAGCACGCGCAGCGAGCGACGTCGCAGGAAGGTGCTCGTCTTCCCTTGCGGTCGACCCGACAGGTGCCGCGCCACGAACGGGCGGAAGAGGAGGAAGCCCGACAGCACGAAGAAGATGGCGACGCCGACGTCCATGCGCTGCAGCAGCGCCTGCGCCCACTGCGGGAGGTGCTCCTGCACCCAGGGGCGCGTCGCGAACGCCGCGTGCACCAGCAGCACCATGGTCATGCCGAAGAAGCGGAACGCGTCGAAGCACGGGAAGTGCAGCGTGGGCCCCGCCTCGAACCCCGCCGCCCCGATCTCCTGTGACGCCCCCCCGGTCGGGCTCACCGGGTTAACTCGTCGAGGAGTCGGCGACCTCTTCGTGGTACTCCTCCTCGACGTTCACCGACCAGACGTCGTGGTCGGCGCCGAAGATGTTCTCCACGCTGAGCATCGCGGTGTACATCGAGTGGTCCTGGTTGTTGTAGCGGTGCATGCCGTTGCGACCCACCGGATACACGTTGGCGGCGTGCTCCTCGAGCCAGCGGCGCAGCGTCTCGACGTGGGCCTTGTACTCCCAGTCGTAGAACGGGTACGCCTTCGGCGTGCGCTCGACGTAGCCGATCTCGACCTTCGACGGATCGACCAGCCCGAGGTGCTGCAGCTCGCGCTTGGCCTGCTCGACGAGATCGTCGTCGGCCTTCGTCCACATCTCGTCGCCCTCCTGCACGAAGAACTCGAGCCCGAGGCAGGTGCGGCCGTCCTTCACGAGGTACGGCGACCACGAGGCGAAGTTCTGGATGCGGCCGACCTCGACGTCGGGGTCGTGGATGTAGATCCACGTGTCGGGGAAGCCGTACTCCTCCGGCACCACGACCGCGACGGTCATGAAGTCGCGGTACCGCAGCGACTCGGCGGCCTTGAGGACCTCGGAGGGCACCGGCGGGTCCATCGCCTCGAGCAGCGCGCTGATCGGCATCGAGGAGACGACGTCGGTGCACTCGTAGCGCGTCGTGGTGCCGTCGGGGTGTCGTGCGGTGACGGCGGTGGCGCGACCGTCGGCGTGCTCGATCTTCGTGACCGCGGAGTCGAACGTCACCGTGCCGCCGGCGTCGGTGACGAGCTCGGTGCACTTCTCCCACATCTGGCCGGGGCCGTACTTGGGGTAGTTGAACTCCTCGATGAGGCTGGTGACCTGCTTCGACTTGTCGCGGTTGCCGATGAGCTTGGCCCGGATCGGCTCCCACACCGCCGCGAACAGCGACATGCCCTTGATGCGCTGCGCACCCCAGTCGGCGGCGATCTCCGACGCCGAGACGCCCCACACCTTCTCGTTGTAGGTCTTGAAGAAGTGGTTGTAGAGCCGCCACCCGTAGTTGGCGACGACGTAGCCCTCGAGCGTGTCCTGGTTCTTCGGCGGCCGGACCTTCGCCCAGAGGTACGAGAACCCGCACAGCACCGCTTCGACCGGCCCGAGGTTCTTGAGCGCGTTGAGCGGCTTGATCGGGTAGTCGTAGAGCTTGCCGCGGTAGTGGATGTGGCTCATCCGCGGCCGGCGCAGGAAGTCGTCGGGGCCGAGGATCTCGAACCAGAGGTCGTTGACCGGCTTCACCTTGGTGAAGAACCGGTGGCCGCCGATGTCGAAGCGCCAGCCGTCGCGCACCGCGGTGCGGCTGATCCCGCCGACGACCTGGTCGGACTTCGAGCACCGTCGGACGGACGCCCCGCTTGGTGAGCATGTACGCCGCGGTGAGTCCGGCCGGTCCGGCCCCGATGATGACGACGTCGTGGTTCGGGGTTCGGCGTTGATTCGCTCACGTTGGCGTCGCTCAAGGGGTGGCTCCGGGGACGGGTGCTGGAGGCGCGACGGGAGGACACCCGGCTGCGCGCCCCGGCAGTCTACGGGCCGCCGGCTCGTGCCGGGTTCCCGGGTCGGCCTGCTCAGGGCCCCTGGACGCCCAGGAACGCCAGCGTGGCGTAGCCCACGAGCCCCGCGGCGGCGAGCACGTACGCCCCCCGTTCCACTTCGTCGCGGTCGGTGACCGCGGCGAGGGCGAGCAGGAACGGGAACGTGCTCCAGCAGTAGCGCTCGAGCGAGTCGAGGTTCTGCGCCGAGAGTCCGAGCAGCAGCGTGGCCGCGGCGTAGAGCGAGTACGACGCCGGGAAGCGGCGGATCAGGACGACCACCAGCAGCGCGAACCCGACCGCCCACACGATGTGGAGGCCGGAACCGAACCGATCGCCGCCGAAGAGGTCACCGACCGCGTCGACGGTGCGGGTCACCGGATCCTGGAACCCGCCCCGGAGCGTCGCCCGGTTCTGCAACGAGATCGGCTTCCAGAAGTCGCCGAACTCCGCGCCGACCCACGCCAGGTACGTCGCCGCGCCCGCCACCGGCGCGACCACGCTCACCACGCGCGAGACACGCGACTCCGTCGACGCGTCACGCCAGCCGCGCACGGCCTCGACCGCTGCGGGGACGACGAGCAGCACCCCTACTGGACGGCACAGACCGGCGAAGAACCCCGCGACCGCGGCCCACCAGAACCGGTTCGAGCGGAGGCCGAGGAACACGACGACGCCGAGCATCATCGCGGTCGCCTCCGCGTACCCCATCACCAGGACGAACGCGGCGGGGAACAGCGCACCGAACCACGCGGCGCGGCGCGCGGTCGCGACGTCGCCGGTCTCGCGGAGCGCGAGACGGTGCAGGAGGGCACCGAAGGCGAGCGCCGAGACGTTGGCGACGATGATCAGCGCCGCCGGCGTGTGGTCGAACAGGATCCATCCGAGCCCTCGGCTCAGCATCGGCACGAGCGGGAAGAACCGCAGCGACGCCTCCCCCACCGCTCGGTACCCGTGTTCGGCGATGTCACGGTAGAACGCGGCGTCCCACGCGAACAGGCCCTGCCCGAGCGCGACCGGACGTGGGGGCGTGCCGATCTCGTCGAACAGGTGCCGCGACAACGCGAGCGCGGCGACGACGAGCACGCGCGCCAGCGCCCACGGCACCACCGCGACCCGCAGGTCGCGCCCGAACGACACGAGGCGCTCGCGTCCCGCGTCCACGTCAGCCGGTGACCTTCACGCGGAGCTCGGGCAACGAGGTCGTCTCGATCCAACCCCGCTCCCCGTTGACCAAGCCGGCCCGTGCGCCCTGGGTGGGGAGCAGGAGCTGCAGCGTCGATGCCGACTGGTACGGGATCACCTGACGCAGAGCCGGCGCGGCGTGGGCGACGCGCGGCCCGAAGCCGGCGTCGACGGTGATCGTCCCCACACCCGCGGGGACCTCCGTCACGCCCGGACGGAGCGGAGCGGTGTCGGTGGGGACCGCGACGCGCCACTCGACGTCGTAGGTCGCGCCCTTGGTGGAGTCGGTGGCGAGCACGCGCTGCTCGACGACGTCGCCGACGCGCAACGTCGCCACGACGACTCGCGGCATCGGACGGATTGGTGACCCGGGTGCGGATGGTCGCGAGGTCGGTGTCGAGGACGCGCAAGCGCTGCGTGGTGACCACGGGCGTGACCGGGTTGTCGTCCGGGACGGATTCGGTCGGCGGCACCGAGGTCTGTTGCAGGTACGGCGTGCGGTCGGGGTGTTGCGCGATGAGCCCGAGGTTGGCACCGCCCTGGTCGGTCGCCCAGAGGATGCGCCCGTCCAGGTTCGCGGTGTTGGACGAGAACGGATTGAGGAAGAGGAGATAGGCGCCCGCCTGCTGGATGAACACGAGCGCCTTGCCGTGCACCTCGTCGTGTCCGTCGTGCCATGGCACCTGCGACTCGCTGATGCTCCGGTTCACGTCGATGCGGTTCACCGCGAACGGCACGGTGACGACGGTGAGGATCGCGAGCGCAGCGATGCCGACCCCGCGTCGCTCGCGCCACCAGGTGACGAGTGCGGTGGCGATGAGCACGACGAGGGGCGCGTACAGCGGGATGAAGTAGATGGGCCCGGACAGGTTGCTGGTCACGGCCGAGACGTGCATGCCCCAGAAGAAGAAGTAGCCGAGCGGGAACGCGGCCATGAGGAAGAGCAGTGCGAGCGTGCTGCGCTCGCGCCGCCGCAACCAGAGTCCGAACCCCGCCGCGACCACGCCCAGGTAGCTGCCGAACAGGAACAGCGGCAGGAAGACACCGTTCTTGCCGGTGCTGCGGATGGCGACGCCGACGGTGTAGTCGTCCTTGCCGAAGGTGGGCATGAGGCGTCGGAGCCCGAAGCCGAAGGTGTCGAGCGGGTCGGCCGCGGTGATCGGGAACTCGGTGAAGGTCCCGGTGACCTTCTTGTTGTACAGCAGGGTCGCGACCACGAGTGGGAGCACGCCGAGCGTCGCCCACGCCGCGCCGATCGCGAGCCGCTTCCACTCGCGCCGGTGCACGACGAGCAGGTAGAGACCGAACGCCGCTGCCCAGAGCACCGCGTCGAACGGCCGGGTCATGAAGATCCACCCGACGAGCGCGCCGGCGACGACGAGCAGCAACGGCTTGTGGCGCTGGAACCCGGTGATGAGCGCGGCGCCGAACAGCAGTCCCAGCCCGAGGGTGAAGAGGTAGCCGAGATACACGCCGCTCTGGACGGCGAGGATCGGCGACACCAACATGAGCGCGGCCGCGGTCAACGACACCGTGCGCTCCCCGGTGACGGTGCGCGCGAACGCGTACGTGCCCAGCACCGCGAGCAGGGTGCCGAACGCGAGTGCGGAAGCCGCGGTACCGAACACGACTTCGCCGACCAGCAGCACGATGGGCCACCCGAGCGTGTACTGCGAGAAGAAGTAGCCGTCGCCGTGGCCGCTCAGCCACGGCTGGAAGAAGGCAGGCGAGCCGCCGTCGGTCGGCAGGATCTGCCCGTCACGCAGCGTGTGCACCTGCCACAGGTACACGGGTTCGTCGCGGTTCCACGAATACGCCGGGTAGATCCAGTGGTGCACGACCACCGAGACCAGCACCGCGAGTGCGCCGAGCACGAGGAGCGGCCAACACGCCGACCACCACTCGCGGGCCGACCGTGTGCCCGCTCGTTGCGGTGCGCGCGCGGGGCGCTCCGCGTCCTGCACGTCCAACGTTCGAGCGCTCCCGGTTCGTCGACCACTCATCGTGGGCGTCCGACGCTACCGGAGTCGGGGCGGGCGGCTCGGGACGGGACCGCGAGCACGGTCACGCCGCGACGTGCACGCCCAGCTTCGACAGCTTGCCGACGTCGTGTTGCACCACACCTCCACCTCCCGGTCCCGGAGACACCACGCTCTTCCGCGGCGGCGCGAGCACCTGCACCGCACCCTGGTGGACGCGGTAGACGTACTGGGTGCGGAGCTGTCGTTCGCTCGGTGCTTGGGTCGGGGTCGCCGACGTCGCCGCGCTCACGCTGAACGTCCCGCGACCCGCGAGCGGTACCGCGCCGGCGTGACTCGTCGCCTGCGCCCGCGGGACGAGCGTCCACTGCGTGCGGTACACCTCAGGATCCTCGGGCGACGGTTGCAGGATCCGCTGCTCGACCCGGTCTCCCCCGACGACGAGGGTCACGACGACCGCGGGCGCCTTCGCCGGGTTGCGGACGACGACGTCGACGGTGACCACCGATCCGGTGACGACCCGGACCGGCAGCAACTGGATCGTGGGGACCTTGGCGTCGGGATGGTCGAGCGCGTTGTCGAGCAGCGGGAAGTTCGTCCGCTCGATGTACGCAGCTCGGTCGGGGTAGCGCTCGAGCAGGGTGAACGTCCCTGCGCCTCGGTCGACGGCGTACAGGACGCGACCGTCGAGGTCGGGCTGGTTCAGCGAGAACGGATTGAGGTGGAGGAGGTAGGGACCCGAGTCGCGCACCACGACCAGCGATCGGCCGGGAAGCCCATCCGTCGCGTCGCGCCACGGCTCCTGCGCGGCACTCAGCCGATGGTTCATCGCCGACGCGTCGTAGAGGAAGGGAACGGTGGCGATCACGATCACGAGCGCGGCGACGACCACCAGGCCTCGACGGCGTCGCCACCACGCGAGCAGCGCGGTTGCGATGAAGAGGCAGAGCGGGACGAACAGCGGGATCAGGTACACCGGTCCGGAGAGGAACGCGAACCGACTCGCCAACCGACTGCCCCAGAACAGGAAGTACCCCGCCGGGAACACCACCATGAGCGCGAGCAGCAGCAACGTGGAGCGATCGCGGCGCCGGAACCACAGACCGACACCGGCGAGCAGGATCCCCACGTACGAGCCGACCAGGAATTGCGGGACGTACGACCCGCTCGTGGTCACGCCGCGGATCGCCTCTTTGACCGTGTAGTCGACCCCGGAGACCTCGGGCAGCAGACGCCGGAAGCCGAAGCCGAATTTGTCGAGCGGCTCCTTCGCGCTGAACGGGAACTGCGTGAACGACCCGGTCACGATGCGGTTGTGCACGAGCGTCAGCACCAGGAACGGGAGGAAGCCGAGCGCGAGCCAGGCGGTCGCGCGCGTCACATGCCGCCAGTCGCCCCAGGTCACGAAGATCCCGTAGCCCCCGAGGGCCACGGCCCAGAGCACCGCGTCGTACGGTCGGGTGACGAAGGAGACGCCGAGGAGCAGGCCGGCCACGACCATGAGTCCGGCGGAACGCCGCCGGAGCCCGGCGAGCAGGGCGGCACCGAACGACAGGCCGACGCCCAGGGAGAAGAGGTAGCTGAGGTACACGCCGCTCTGGGTGATGACCATCGGCGACGCGAGCAGCAGCGCCGACGTGACCAGCGCCAACACCCGATCGCGCGTGAGCTCGTTGACGAACAGGAAGCTGCCGAGGACCGCGACTGCCGTCCCGAACGCGATCGACAGCGCCGGGGACCCGAACAACAGGTCGGCGACGAACATCACACCCGGCCACCCGAGTGTGTACTGGGAGAAGAACTGACCGTCGCGCACGCCGGTGAGCCAAGGCTGGAAGAACTGCGGCAGTCCACCAGTCGTGGTCAGCAGCTGCCCGTCACGGAGTGCGCGGACCTGCCAGAGATAGGTCGCCTCGTCACGGTTCCACGACAAGGCCGGATACACGACGTGGCGAACGACGATGGCGACGACGACCGCGACGACGAGCAACAGGATCAGCAGTCCGTAGCGCGACCAGACGACGGACCACCGTGAAGGAGTTGCGCGCGCGGGCGCGGCTCGACGTCGCGCTGCGTTCGCCCCACCGAGGCGACAGTATCAGCGGCTCGTTCGCGATCTCCGGCGACGCGGCTCCGGTCCAGGGCGAACGACGTAGGCTCCCTCACCCATGACGGTGGCCGTTGAGACGTCGCGAGCCGTGGGCGAGCGGCACCGACGGCTCGAGCTCGCGGCGTTCGCGTTGCTCGCCTACGTACCGTTCCTGCTCTCGTCACCGGGGCGCGTGAGCGCCGACACGAAGCAGTACCTGTACCTCGACCCCGGACGTCTGCTCGCTCGCGCGCCGTACCTGTGGGACGAGCACATCGGATTCGGCACCGTCTCGCACCAGATCATCGGCTACCTGTTCCCGATGGGGCCCTTCTACTGGGTCGCACAGCACCTCGCGATGCCCGACTGGGTGGCGCAGCGCTTCTGGCTCGGGTCGATCTCGCTCGCCGCCGCGCTCGGCGCGCGGTGGCTCTTCCGCACGTTGGGCACCGGGCGCGCGGGTGCAATCGGGGGCGCGCTCGTCTACATGCTCACGCCGTACCAGCTCGCGTTCACGGCGCGGCTCTCGGTGCTCCTGCTCGCGTGGGCAGGGCTGCCCTGGCTCGTCGCGTTGGCGATGCGCTCGGTGCGTCGCGGAGGGTGGCGCGACGCCGCGTGGTTCGCACTGGTCGTGCTCGTGATCGGGAGCGTCAACGCGAGCTCCCTGCTGTTCGTCGGCATCGGTCCTGCGCTCTGGCTGGTGATGGAGGCATGCCGGGGACGCCGCGAGCTCGTCGCGGTCGTGCGCGCGACCGCGCGCATGGCGCGTGCTGACGTTCGGCGTGTGCGTCTGGTGGATCGTGGGCCTCCGGCTCCAAGGCCAGTACGGGTTGCCCGTGCTCCAGCTCACCGAGAGCGTCCGCACCGTTGCCGCGGATTCGAACCCCATCGACATCCTGCGCGGGATCGGCAACTGGTACTTCTACGGGCGCGATCGGCTCGGCTTCGCGATCGACCAGGCCTCCTCGTATCGCAACGACGGCGTCGTGATCGCCGCCTCGTACGCGATTCCCGTGATCGCGTTCGCGGCCGCGGCGATCACCCGGTGGAAGCACCGTGCGTACTTCGTGCTCCTCGTCGTGATCGGCACGGTCGTCTCGGTCGGTGCGTGGCCCAATGACGACCCGAGCGCGTACGGCCGTCTCTTCAAGGACTTCGCCGGCACGTCGGCGGGCCTCGCGCTGCGGAACACGCCCCGCGCCGTGCCCCTGCTCGTCCTCGGCCTGGCGGGACTCGTCGCGGCCGGCATCCCGGTTGCGGCGCGCTGGTTCGGTCCGCGCTGGCCGACGGTCGTCATCGGAGTCCTGGCGTGCGCCGCGCTCATCCCGGTGGGCGCGCACGGCTTCCTCTCGCGTCATCTCGACCGCGCCGAGGACGTGCCCGACTACTGGAAGCGGGCGATCGCAGCCATGGCCCGCGAGGGCGACGCGACACGCGCGTGCTCGAGATCCCCGGCAGCGACTTCTCCGCGTATCGCTGGGGCGACACGATCGAACCGATCACCCCGGGACTCATGGACCGTCCCTACGTGGCCCGCGAGACGCTGCCGTCGGGGACGGCCGCCTCGGTGAACGTCCTGGCCGCGCTCGACCGGCGGATCCAGGAGGGCACCCTCGAGCCTGACGCACTCGCCGCGTACGCGCGCCTCACCAGCATCGGCACGATCGCGCTGCGGTCGGACCTCGAGTACGAGCGCTTCGACACTCCCCGACCCCGCGTGCTCTGGGACCTCCTCACCGATCCGCTCCCCCCGGGGATCCGAGCGCCGCAACGCTTCGGGAACCCGACCCGCAACCAGCCACCCGCGAACTTCCCCGCCGACGACCCTCGAGACCTGGGCATCCCCCTCGACGCCAGCGACCCGCCACCGGTCGCACTGTTCGACGTCGAAGACGCCGTCCCGATCGTGCACAGCGCACCGACGCGCCGGCCGGTGTTGCTCGACGGCGACGGCGACGGGATCGTCGACGCCGCGGCCGCCGGCCTGCTCGACGGCAAGTCACTCGTGCTCGAGACCGCCGCGCTCACGGCGTCCCAACTCCGCGCGCAGGGGCAGGCGGGCGCCGACCTCGTGCTCACCGATTCGAACCGGCGCCGCAACGAGCAGTTCTTCGCCGGCGTGCGCGACAACTACGGCTACACCGAACGCGCCGGGGAGAACTCCTCGACCGACGAGTTCCGACTCGATCCCTTCCCGGGTTCCACCGACGACGACCGTTCCGTGGTCGTGCAGCGCGGCGGCACGGTCGACGCCACCGGGTACACCATCGCGAGCAATCGCCCCGCTCGGGCCGTCGACGGTGACCCGGCGACGTCGTGGCTCGTCGCCGACCCGGCAGTCGGGCAACGCCTCACCGTCCGCGCCGACACCCCGCAGACCATCGATCACGTCACGCTCGCGCAGCCGCAGCAGAATCCGCTCGACCAGACCATCGCGTCGGTCACGCTCTCCTTCGACGACGGCCCTCCGGTGACGGTGGCGCTCGACCCGACGTCGACGAGCCCGGCGGGACAGACGATCTCGTTTCCGCCGCGCACCACCCGACAGGTGACGATCGCGATCGACGCACTGACCCAGCCGAGCGACCGCCGCAATCCCGTCGGCTTCACCGAAGTCGGCTTCGGCGACGTCCGGATCCGCGAGGCCGTGCGCCTTCCCGTCGACCTCGCCCGCACGCTCGGCACCCGGGCCAACGGTCACCGGCTCGACGTCGTGTTGTCGCGTGCGAGGAACGATCGCGCGGCAGCGCGACGACGAGGAGACCACGCTCAACCGGATCTTCGTGCTGCCCGACGCGCGTTCGTACGGGTTGACGGGTACGGCGCGCGTGGATCCCGACGCGCCCGACGCGACGATCGACGCCGCCCTCGGCACCACATCGGAGGGGGTGCAGTACACGGCTTCGTCGCATCTCTCCGGTGACGCCGACGCCCGCGCGTCCCGCGCGTTCGATCACGACCGCACGACGGCGTGGACGCCCTCCGTCGACAACACCTCCGCCCCGTTCCTCGATGTCGCGCTCCCGAGCGCTCGCACCCTCGATCAGATGCGTCTGACCTTCGTCGACGACTCCAAGCACTTCGCGCCCAGGCAGGTGACGTTCGTGGCCGACGGGCAGCCGGCGCGCACGCTCACGATCCCTCCCGAATCGGGAAGCGCCGACGGGTCGCTCCGCACGGTCGACCTCCACTTCGACCCGGTGACCGGCACCGACTTCCGCGTCAACTTCGACACCAGCGGTCCGAACAACGACCGCATCCAACCCGTCGCCCTCCCGATCTCGATCGCCGAGGTCGGCCTCGACGTGCCGGTACCGGCCGCGCCGGCCGTGGTCGACACCGGGTGTCGCGACGACCTGCTGCAGATCGACGGCTCTGCCGTCGCCGTGCGGATCCACGGCGCAGTCGCCGACGCCCGGCGGGGGCTCGACGTGACCGCGTGCGAACCGAGCGTGTCCCTCGATGCCGGCTCACACACGCTCGACGGCGCGGTGACGTCGGGATTCGACCTCGACCGAGTGGTGCTCTCGTCGAACCGTGCGGGCGAGGCGGTCGCGCCGTCACCCGCCGGTGCACCCATCAGCAGCTCGGGCGCCGCAGTGCACGTCGTCAGTTCGTCGCCCGACTCGTATCACCTGCGGGTGAACACCGACGGGCGACCGTTCTGGCTCGTGCTCGGCCAGAGCCACAACGACGGGTGGGAAGCGACGGTCGACGGCACCACGCTCGGCCCGTCGACGTTGGTGAACGGGTTCGCGAACGGATGGGTCGTGCACCCCGCGCGCGCGGGCACCTTCGAGGTGGTGCTGCGCTGGACACCGCAGCGGCAGGTGTGGATCGGCATCGCCGTCTCCCTCGTCGCGATCGTGCTCTGCCTCGTGCTCGTCGTCCGTCGTCGTCGGCGCAGCAGCTCCGCCGACGCGCACCTCGACGACACGCCGAGCTACGCGTTCCCCCTCAGCCGTCGGCCCGGTCCCGTGGGGTTCGGCGTGGCGGTGGTCGGCGCCGTCACCGCCGCGCTCGCGACCGGGTTCGTGTCGCGCTGGTGGATCGGCGGCCTGGTCGGCCTCGTCACCCTCGCCGCCACCCTCGTTGCGGGGGCCCGGCGCGTCGCCGCCGTCGGCGCGGTCCTGGCGCTCGCGTCGGGCGCCCTGTTCGGAGTCGACTCGCTGGGGTGGGTGGCCGTCGCCCTCCTGTTCGGCGACCTCGTCGTGGGCTGGTGCTGGGGTCGTTCGGCCCGCCGGGGCTCCCCCGCGACGCAATCCGGGCCTTGAGCGTGCGGAGGGCGCGCCTCCCGGTACGATGTGCGGCAATTCGGACCCGTGAGCAGGCGGGCAACCTCTCTCCCATGAAGATCGTCGCCTGGTTTGCCGCGTCCCGAGCCGAGATGGAGACCTCCGTGCGTGTTCGCCGATCGATGACATCCACCCACGGAGGGCGATCGCGAATCCTGGCAACCGCGATCGTTCTGGTCCCTGCCGCCCTCGCCTTGTCGGGCTGCCTCCCCGCGGCCCCGGCCCCGGCCCCGGCCCCCGCCACCGCGGCCAAGCCTCCGGCCACGACCAAGCCGCCGACCACGACCAGGCCGCCGACCACGACCAGGCCTCCGACCACGACCACGACCACGCCGCCGCCCCCGGACCCGGTCTTCCACGTCAGCTCGGAGAACTTCCCCGACCCGTTCGTCCTGCGGGACGGCAGTACGTACTACGCGTTCTCGACCGAAGCCGGGTTCCTCGGACTGCTCAACGTCCCGGTCATCCGGTCGACCGATCTCTCGAATTGGTTGTGGGCGGGTCCACCGGCCAGCGGACAGAACGGGGCACGCAAGGACGCCATGCCGACCCTGGCCTCCTGGGTGACGTTCGGCAAGAACTGGGCGCCCTCGGTGATGTTCAACGCGACCGCGGGCAAGTACGTCATGTACTACACCGCGCAGTCCAAGGCCGCGGGCACGTCCGGACGTCAGTGCATCGGGGTCGCAACTTCCAACGCGCCCGACGGCCCGTACGTCGACAGCTCGTCCCAGCCCCTCACCTGCCCCGGTTCGGGCGATGTCATCGACCCGAGCGCCTACTTCGACGGCACGACCCTGTGGCTCCTGTACACCACCCCGAGCGGCATCGAGGCACGCCCGCTCGCGGCCGACGGCCGCTCACTGACTGGCACTGCCACGCAGATCCTCACCGCCAACCAGGCCTGGGAAGCGGGTCGCGTCGAGGCGCCGAGCATGTTCCAGACCGCGACCACCGGGACCCTGCTCCTCTACTCGGGGAACAACTTCAACGTGGCCGGCTATGCGGTCGGAGCAGCGCGGTGCACGTCGCCGACCGCGTGCAGCCAGATCCAACCCTCGTCACGGATCTTGACGAACAGCACCGGCCCCGGGGGCCAGTCGCCCTTCACACTCGCCGACGGGACGACGTGGAAGCTCGCGTACCACGCCTGGACCGGTGGGGTCGGCAGTGGCCTGCGTACGCTCCACATCGGTTCGATGACGTTCTCCGGCACGAGTCCGAACCAGGTTCCCGTCGTCAGTCCGTAGCGGTCACGGACGCGTCGCGGCGAGGTCGCCGCTGCGCGCGGAGAGCGCGCCTCCCGATACGATGTGCGGCAATTCGGAGCCTCGTGCGCAGGCGGGCAACGTCTTTCCCATCAAGAGCGTCGCCTGATCTGCCGCGTCCCCAGCCGAGTTGGAGACCTCCGTGCGTATACGCCGATCAACGACATCCACCCACGGCGGGCGATCCCGCGCGCGTCGGCTGGCGACTGCGACTGCCATCGTCGCCGCCGCGCTCGCGTTGTCGGGCTGCTTCGGTCAGGGCATCTACTCCGTCGGCAACCCACTGACGGCGCGGTCGATGCCGGCCGGGCTCTGGCGCTCCCTCGGCGGGTCGGACTGCACGTGGCTGCGCGTCGACCGCGCCAGCAACGCCGTCGTCGGTCGCAACGTGCGGACCAACGGCCCGCAGTACATGCAGCTCGAGCCATCCGACAGCGGTGCCGCGATCGGCAACTGCTTGCCGTTCTGGCAGCAGCCCGGGGCGTTCGCACGCCAGATGGTCCAACCGGGGAGCCCCTTCGGCGACGGCGACTTCCTCGTCGGCTACGAGGTGAACCCGGGCACGTACCGCGAGCTCTACCTGCTCATGGGCGGTGGTCAAGGGCTTCCACGGCAAGAACGCCAACGGAACGAACCCCGACCAGGTTCGCGGCGGCGTCAGCGCAGTCGCGGTCATCCAAGCGGGCGACTACGGATTCACCTCGCAGGGATGCGGACAGTGGACCTACACGGGCCCGCCGACGACCACGACCACCACCACGACCACGACCACGACTCCGACGACCACGACCCAGCCTCCGCCGCCACCGGATCCGGTCTTCCACGTCTCGCAGGAGGACTTCCCGGATCCGTTCGTGCTGCGCGTCGACGACGCATCGAAGTGCGGCGGCGACCCCACACCCTGCTACTACGCCTTCTCGACCGAAGCCGGCTTCCTCGGCCTCCTCAACGTCCCGGTCATCCGATCGACCGATCTCGTGAACTGGAAGTGGGCGGGTCCGCCCGCGAGTGGGTCCACTGATGCACGCCGAGACGCCATGCCCACCCTGGCTCCGTGGGTTGCGTTCGGCGGCAACTGGGCGCCCTCCGTGGTGAGCAAGGGCACGAACAGCTACGTCATGTACTACACGGCCAAGTCGACGCCCGGTTCGATCGGTGGGGGACGCGAGTGCGTCGGTGTCGCGACGTCGACCGCGCCCGACGGGCCGTTCGTCGACAACGCGTCGCAGCCCCTCACGTGCCCGAGCGGTACCGGCGACAACATCGACCCGAGCGCCTTCACCGACAGCTCGAACGGACAATGGCTCCTCTGGGCTGACCAGAACGGCATCCAGGCCCAACCGCTCGCGTCGAACGGCCTGGGCCTCACCGGTTCTCGCACGCAGATCCTCGCCGCGTCCCCGGGCTGGGAGAGCGGCCGCGTCGAGGCCCCGAGCGTGATCCAGACCTCGGACACGGGCATCGTGCTCTTCTACTCGGGGAACGTGTACACATCGGCCAACTACGGAGTGGGGGCCGCGCGCTGCACGGTGTCGTCGTCGATCTGGACGTGCACGCGCATCTCCTCGTCTCCAATCTTGTCGTCGAGCTTCGGCCCCGGAAGCCAGTCGCCTTTCGTGTTCGGGACCTCGTGGCGGCTCGCCTACCACGAATGGGACCCGGTTGTCGGGTACAACGCCGGTGGCAGGCGGAAGCTCCAGATCGCTCCCATGACGTTCTCGGGCACGAGTCCGAACCAGAATCCCGTCATCACCCCCTGACCGTGGCGATCCGCTGCACCGCGGCCGGCCGCGGCTCATCGACGACGACGTCCTCGTACGCAACGACGCGCAACGAGTGACGGGCGGCGAGGTCGAGCAGCTCACCGGGGCGCAGCAGGTAGTCCGGGTTGGTGGGCCGTCCGAACCGCTCGTTGCCGACCGCGAACGTCTCGTACAGGAGCCAACCCCCGGACACCAGCAGCGCGACGAGCTCGTCGAGGACCGGCCGCCACAGGTAGTTGCTCACGACGACTGCGGCGCACGATCCCGCCGCCACCGGTACCGGCGCGCCGATCTCCAAGTCGCACTCGATCAGCTCGAGCGCGGGATCGCCGCGGAGGTCGGTGACACCCGACAGGTCACGATCGAGCGCGACCACCGGGTGGCCGCGCGCCGCGAACCACCGCGTGTGACGTCCGGAGCCACAGGCGACGTCGCACATCCGGCCGTCGGCCGGCACCGACCCACCGAAGCGCTCGATCCACGCCGAGGGTTTCATCGGCGCCGGTTCATTCGCGCACGCTGCGTGGCACGCCGTCGCAGCGCCTCGACGACGACGTCGGCCAGCAAGAGCACGAGCGCGAGCCAGACGAGGTTGTTGACCCTCGTGAACCGTCCGGGCCAGTCGAGGTCGGCGACGTAGTCGTGGCGCTGTTGCTGCACCACCACGTACAGCGCCGCGACACCCAGGGCCAACGGAGCGCCGAGGGTGACGAGGAACCTCGCGCGCGGGAACCACGCCACGCACGCGACCAGGATCGCCGGCGAGCAGCCCCACCCACCACCGCGACACCAGCGCGCCGGCGACACCGACCGCGACGGCCCCGCACGCGATCGCGAGCGGGCGGGGGCGTTCGCCATCGGCAACGAGCGGGTTGGCGACCTGCGGCGCGGCATCGTCGTCCGGCGTGTCGTCATCGGGTGCACGCCGACGTCGCAGCGCGAGCACCAGGCAGGCGAGCACTCCGAGCACCGACAGCCCGATCGCGATCCACACCTTCTGCTGTGGCGTCCAGCGCAACGTCACCGAGAACGATCCCGAGGGGGGCTGCACCCGCCATCCGTTCGCGTAGCCGTCGACCAGCGTCGAGCCCCCGATGTTCGAGCCGTCGACGGTCGCCTCCCAGCCGGCGTTGTTGCTCTCGCCGAGCACCAACCAGAACGGCGTGCCCTGCTGGGCCCCGGTGACCTGCAGCTCGATCTTGGTGCTGCCCTTGCTGGTGACCTCCACCTTCGGCGTCGCCGCGGGCCGGGCGGCGGCCTGGGTGACAGTGGTCGGCAGCTCGCCGCGTGGGCCGAGCGCCATTGCAGTCCCGCCGCCTTCGGAGCCGAACACGAGCCCATCGACGTCGACGCCGGTCATGGTGCCCGCGGTCGTGCGCACGACGTGATCGCCCTGGTCGAGGGCCAGCGCGGCGTCGACGTCGGGGCAGCGCTGCAAATCGAGCGGTCGGCCGGCGACGGCATCGGCAGTGGAGCCCGAGAGCTGCACCGGTACCGCCTCACCGTCGACCTGCACCAGGTCGCTGCGACACGTCGTCGGCACGGTCGCGGGCGCCGCCGCGCGCTGCACGCCGGGCAGGCCGACCTCGGCGATCGCAACCGGCATCACCTGTGGTTCGCGTTCCGGATAGCTCAACGTCTCGACCGGCCGCACGCCGGCCACCGTGATCCGCACGTCGTCACCGGTGAGCGCGGGGAACGAGATCGGGACGGTGACTGGCGCGTCGCCGACCTTCCCGTCGGTGATCGCGGGCACGTCGACCGTGCGCGGCATCTCCGCCCGCGGTGATCAGCAGTTGGGTGGGCACCGAGTGCTGCCCGTCGGCGACCACCTGGAGGTCGAGGTGATCGAACGTCACCGGCTGCGGCGTGACCACGTCGACCCACTGCCCCTGCGGCGACCCGATGGCCGTGCTCCACGCGGTGGCGGGATCACCGTCGAACGCCGACGAACCGCGGGCGGCGATGTCGGCCGGGAGATGCTGCGACGAGGTGACGGTGATACCACCGTCGTCGCTCCCGGGAATGCCCAGCAGGGCGTCGAGGAAGTCGTCGGGCGCGGCAGGATCGAGGCGCGCGGTGCCGCGCACCCCGAACGTGCGCGCGTCGGGAACCCGGAAGCGTCGCACCAACGCGACCTCGTCCTGCGAGTACCGCGGCGGCACCTGGATGTTCCGCTCGCGGCTCATCTGGTACACGAGCGGACGGTCGGCGACTTTCGATCCCGCCGCGTCGACGAGGTCGGTGGGCATGCGGACGATCTCGTCGGCGTGCACGTCCTGCGCACCCGGCGCCGCGTCACGCAGGCGGATCTCGGCCAGGCCGACGCTGTTGTAGTACGGCGGAGCGAAGCTGTCGCCCACGTTCGTGTCGGCGATGGTGATCTCGAGTCGAGAGAACGTGCGCGACGGGAAGGTCACCGTCTGCCCCGTGGGCGTGCGCGACGAGTCGTCGAGTTGCACTCGGACCGGCGGTCCCCCGTCGAAGCTCAGGTCGACCGCGGTGAGGTACCGCGCCGTCGAGCCGACCTGCGGCTGCACCAGGTCCACCTGGTCGGTGGTGATCGGCTCGTCGAGGTCGAGGCGCAACCGCTCACCGATCACGTCGGCGTGCACGCCAACCTGCCAGGCGGTGTCGACGTCGCCGTCGAAGGCGCGCGCGCCTCGCAGCTCGGGTTGGTAGAAGCCACCGTCGCCGTAGTGGCTGGTGCTCACCTGCACGCCCGGCGTCTGCATCACCGTGAACGCGTCGGTCCCTGCATCGGGGAACACGTCGAGCCGGTTGTCGTACTCGTCACGCACGAGCGCGGTCTGGTCGACCCTCTCGGTCTCGCCGTAGACGTCGCGCACGCTCGTCCACCGGCGGGCGCGCTTGCGGTTGGAGTCGGTCACGACCAGCACCGAGTTGGGCTCGGACGTCTCCGCGCGGAGTTGCGCCGGGTCGAGCGACGCCGAGTACAGCACCACACCGTCGCCCGAGAGCGCACCGATGCCGGCCAGGTCGACCAGCGCCTCTCCGTCGCCTGACACGATCAACGGCGCCGACGCGTCGGCCGTGCGCACGATCGAACGGGCGTCGTCGACCCGGAAGATGCTCACCGGCGGCGGGTCCGCCGCACCCGCGGGGAGCGCGAGCTGCAACTCGTCGTCGATCTGGTCGTGCAGTGGTGGACCGAGGTTGGTGCCGAAGCGCTCGATCGTTCCCAAGCCGTGCGGCTCGGGATCGGTGAGGAACTCCCAGAGGGGGATCGAACGCGCCAGGTTGTAGCGATCGGTCTGCAGGTCGGCCCGGTAGACGATCGCGCCACTCGCCATCAGACGCGCGATGGGCGCGAGCGCGTCGGGATCGAGCGTCCCCTCCTGGATGCGTTGGTCGAGCGCGTTCAGGAGGTCGGCCGACGCCGCCGATCCCCACGGCACCAGCTCACGCGCCACGTAGGGGCGATCCATGAGCCCGGGCGTGATCGGGTCGACGGTCTGACCCCACCGGTAGGCGGCGAAGTCGGCGCCCGGGATCTCGAGCACGCGGGTGTCGTGCGACTGCGCGTCGAGCGCGGCGATGGCATCGGTCCAGTACTGCGGCAGGGTCTCGTCACGGGTGAGGTCCTGCGTGTAGAAGTCGCCGGTCCAGAGCGCTGGGAGGTTCACGATCGCGAGCGCGATCACCGCGCCCGCCACCACGAGCGTGCGGACGGGGACGCCGCGGACCTCGCGGCCTCGCCCGGCCCACGCACGGGCCAGCGCGTTCACCGCCCCGCCGAGCAGCACCGCGAGCCCGAGCGCGACCAACGGCACCGCACGACTCGTGCTGCGCAGCGCGAGCCCGAAGCTCGACGACTCCGCGAACGACTTGAACGTGCTTCCCAGCGCCGAGGGGTCGTCGTAGGGATTCGCGCCCACCGCCACCACGACACCCACCAGCGTCAGCACGACGAAGTACGCCCGGTGACGCCACCGCACACACGCGGCGGCGAACAGCGCGAGCACCGGCAGGGCGAAGCTCACCGCCAGGAGGCCGAGGTTCTGCATGTAGGGCACGCTGGCGTCGGTCCAGTGGCCGATGCGGTCGATGCCGTAGAAGAACCAGTAACCGAGGCCGCGCAGGGTCTCGAGCGGTGTCGACGCCGACGACACCACCTGCAGGGTCTCGGTGAACTTCAGGATGTTGAGCCCGTACTTGCCCTGCGCCCAGAGACCGGCGATCCACCACAACGACGTGACCACGGTCAGCACGCCGATGCGCGCGGTCACGCCGAGCGCGCGTCGCCAGTCGACCTCGCGGATCGCGACCGCATAGAGAATCCACAGCACCGGCGCGATCCCCGCGAACACCAGCGCGGTCGCGTTCACCCCGCCGACGATCTGCACCACCAGCGCGAAGATCGCCGCGTACCGCCACGCGCCCCGGCCGTCACGTGCTCGCAGCGCACGGATGGTGAGCGCGAGCATCCACGGCAGTCCGGCCCACGGCATCAGGATCACCGAGATGCGCGCCGCGAAGTCGAGCGTGTACGGCGAGAGCATGAACAGCACCGCGGCGACGACCGCGCCCGGCCCCCGCACCCGCAACGTGCGCATGAGGAACAGCACGCCGACGGCGGCGGCGAGCAGGAGCGAGCCGAACCAGAGGCGCTGCGACACCCATGCAGGCACGCCCAGCTCGTGCATGAGCCAGTAGTACGGGCCCATCGGGAACAGGTAGCCGATGTTCTGGTGGGTGACCGTCCCCATCCCGATGTTGGGGTCCCACATCGACGCGGCGCGATCGAGCAGGCGACCGGGGTCGAGGTAGAGGTACGACTTGGTGTCGGCGACGACCTTCCCCGGCTTCGTCAGCAGCACGGGCACGTAGGCCAACAGCGCGAGGAGGGCGTAGCCGAGGACGCGCCACCGACGCGCGTCGACGTCGTGCACGACCGGGTCGGTCGTCGTCATGGTCGGGTGATGCTAGGCCGAGGCTTCGACTGCAACGGAGCGCCCGCGGCGTCGGTCGTCACCTCCTCACCCACCCGCCCGTTCGTGGTGTCGGCCGCTCCCTCAGCCGGTTCCGGGCGGCCTCCCAGCCAACCGTCGACGGCGACTGCCGCGAGCACCACCAAGCTCACCTCGGCCGGCACGCGGAAGCGCACCAGTCCGTAGATCGCGGCCGCGGTCACCGCCACGATCACGAACTGCGAGACCAGCGGCGTGAGCGGCCACCCGCCGTCGGCGCAGGTGCACCGCGCCGACGACCGCGCACGGCACCAGCACCCAGAACGCGAAGAACCCGGCCCACGACACCTCGACGTCGCGGCCTTCGTTGACGTTGTAGTCGGCCATGAACCCGGGCGCGTACAAGCTCCACACCCGCGCCTCGCGCACGCCGACGACCACGGGAAGGCGCGACAGGTGGTCCTGGATGAATTGCAGCCCGTCGTGGCGCAGCGCGTTCGACACCACCGAGCGGTCACCCTTCGGCACGGGGAAGCTCGCGCAGTCGAGCGCCCACACCCCGGTGCCTTCGCCGTACCAGGTGCGGTGCAGGTTGGCGCCGCACAGCGTGAGGCCGTCGTTGGTGGAGAACAACACCGGTTTGTCGAAGCGGGTGAGGTTGGCGATCAGCCACGGACTCACGACTGCGAGCGACACCGCGCACGTGAGCAGGAAGAGGAGGAGCTGGCGCTTGAACGACACCACGCGCAGCATCAGCGCGACCGGCAGCACCATCAACGGCAGCAGCAGGCCGAGCTCGGCACGCGCCAGCATCGCCAATGCGATCGCGACACCGACCCACGCCGCGGTCGACGCGCGCGGCGTACGGATGAACCGGTACGTGAGCAGGATCGCCAGCGCCACCGACAGCGTCGCCAGCGTCTCCGACATCACCAGACCGTCGTTCATCCAGAGGTTCGGGTAGACCGCGGCGATGGCCGCCGCGAGCAAGCCGGCGCGGTTGCCGGCGACCGACCGCCCGAGCAGCCCGATCACCAGCACCACCAGAGCACCGAAGACGGTCATGGTGAGGCGCATGGCCAGGAGGTGGTCACCGCCCGAGCTGAGCTGCTCGGCCACCCATGCCGTCGGCGCGAGCGCGAGCGCGGTGAGCGGCGGGTGCTCGGCGGTCTGCGAGCCGTCGCGCGGGTCGGTGAAGCCATCGCCGCGGGCGAGCGTGTTGGCCTGGGCCACGTAGTAGATCTGGTCGCCCAGCGCGGGCTCGTGCCGTTTCGCGACCAGCACGTAACCGACGCGCAGCACCAGTGCGGCGAGCACGATCAGCAGCAGGGTGCGCCAGAAGCGCCGGGTGTCGGTCATCGGTGCGAAGCGGTACGTGTCGTGCCGGTCAGTACATGCGGTAGGTGAGGATCACACAGAACACGAGCAGCGTCGGCACCAGCAGCACCGGGACCGGGAAGCGTGAGCGGGCGGTGTCCGCCCAACGGAACGGCAGCGCGCCGATCGCCACCGGGACGAGCACGACCAACGGCATGAAGTACCGGGGCTGGATGCCCTGCACCTGACTGGACCCCGGTTCGGTCCAGTAGAGGTAGTTGGGGATGGCGATGAGCAGGCAGCCGGTGCAGAACACCACCAGGACCAGCGCCCGGTGCCACCAGTCGAGCGGGATCGGCGCCTCGGTGCGGTCCCGCAGCAATGCCGTGACGCCGTAGACGAGCAGCCCGATCACGGCCAGGATCGCCGGACCCGCGGTGACGCTCACACCCACCGTGACCAGCGTGTGCGTCCAGTCCCAGAGCTGGTGGACGACCGCGCGGGCGAGATCGGCACCGAACTCCCACGGCTGGTGCAGCAGCTCGTGCTTCTGCGCGGCTTCGTCGACCTTGATGCCGAAGTAGCCGGCGTCGGTCTTCCAGAGGTCGCTCACCGCCGCGTTCCACACCACGGTCATGGCCGCGCCGAGCACCGGTGCGAACACCAGCGGCCAACGATCGCGGTTGCGGCGTTGGCCGAGCAACGGCAGCAGGTAGAGCCCGGCGATGACGACGTATCCGGGCTTGCACATGCCGAGCACCGCGCTCAGCACGAGCGCCTCGATCAGCAACGCGCGCGTCGAGGTGTCGGGAGGCGGGTCGAGCGCACGCAACGCCGACGACACCACCAGCAGCGCGATCGCGGTGGTGAAGGCGTCGTGCGACACGGAGGGCGCGGCCTGGAACAGCGCGACGGGCAGCAGGCCGACGGCGCAGAACGCCCACTTCGAGCGGGGGGTTCGGGCGATGGCCACCGCGACGATCGCGAGGTAGACCGCGAGGACCGTGAACCGTCCGAGGAGCAGCAGCCCGTCGGTCCCGAACCCGAGCTGGCGGCCGACGAAGATCGCCGCCGACTGCGGCAGGTACGGCACCGGGGAGCCGAAGGTCGAGAAGGTGACGAAGCCCTGGCTCGGATCGGTGGGACACGGTTGGACGTCGGAGGCGTGGATCGCGATCGGCGACGACGGGCGTCCCGTCGCGCGCCAGCACGTGCGGGGCGTACGCCGACGAGTCGCGCAGCTGCTCGAGGATCACGTCGCGCGGGACGCACGCGCCGCTGAAGCCCTGCGTGCCGATCTTCTCGGGCAGGAAGGTGCCGGTGGAGATCTGGTACGACCGGTAGAAGTGCGCGGGTTCGTCGATGCCGGCGAAGTGCGGCACCACGCAGGCGAGGTACACGCCCACGACGGCCCCGAGCACGAGGAACGTCGCCAGCGGGTTGCGGAACAGCCCGACGCGCACCGCGCCGACGCGGTCGACGCGGGAGCCTCGGATGCGACGGTGGGTTCGGCGACCGTCACGCCAGTTAGCTCGCTTCAGGGTCGCTCAGCGTGTCGACGATCAGCACGCTGCAGGGCGCGTGGTGCGACACCGTGTTGGGCACGCTGCCGAGGAAGCGACGGCCGCCCTGCATGCCCTTGTTGCCGACGACGATGAGGTCGGCCTGGAGGTGGGCGGCGAGGTCGCAGAGCACCTCGGCCGGGCTGCCGAAGCGGGCGTGGGTCTCGATGCGGGTGTCGCAGACGCGCTTGGCGCGATCTCGGCCGCCTTGGAGAGGGCGCCTTCGAGCTCGGTCTTGATCTCCTCTTCCCAGGTGCGCTCGGCCGCGACCGGCGCCGCGGCGGCCATCTCACCGGCCGCGACGGCCGAGGGCGAGAGCGGCTTCTGCACGGTGACGATGTGGAGCACCGCCTCGGGCTGGGTGGCGGCCAACTCGGCGGCGGCGAGCACCGCTTCCGACGCCCGATCGGACCCGTCGGTCCCCACCACGATCGACTTGAACATCTGCCGCCTCCGCTGCGTCCGCTGACCACCCGCTCGCCGGGCCCGACGCTACCCCCGGGCCCACCTCAATGAGGTGAGCGCGACCGGAGGAGCGCCCGGATCTCGGCGACGTGGTGGGTCTGCGCGACAGCGAGCGTCACCGTGCCCAGGTACTGCATCCCGAAGTCGAGGCCGAACGCGGGTGAGGTCACGTGCGCGAGCCCGGCCCACGTGACGTACAGCGCGACACCGTGGTCGCCCCGGCGGCGGAACGTCGCCCGCAGCGGCGCGGCCGCGTCGCCGGGGGTCGATCCGACCGACGTGGTGCCGTCGTCGAACACCCAGCCGTACGCCACGGGATGGGCGGCGACGTCGACCACGTACCCGTCGAGGGTCACGGTGGCGCGGGCGTCGGGCAGCGCATCACCCCAGAAGCGCGACTCGAGGTTGACGATGCCGGGCCAGTCGCGCGTGCCCGGTGGCGAGGCGTGGACGTGAGCGCGCGGCAAGGGTGTCTGCTGCCAGATCGTCGCCGCGTCGGGTGGCGCGGGCGGGAGCGGTTCGCCCGGACCCGCGCAACGCGGGACGAGGAACACGCCCGGACCGCCGTCGCGCGGGGTCGCGGTGTCGACCACGAAGGTGCCCGCGAGCACCGCGCCCGCAGGAAGCGGCGCGGGGCCATCGAGCTTGACCGCGCCGGCAGGCGCGCCCTGCAGGGTGCCGACCTGGACGGGCGAGTACGGAAACGCGGTGATGCCCGGGAGCGGGGAAGACCGAGCCGAGCAGCTCCGGCGGGATCGCCCCACCGAACACCACGCACCGACTGGCGGTCGTCGCCCGCTCCCACGTGTACGCCGATTCGATCGACGGTGCGACGGCAGGGAGGCCACCGCCCGGAAACGTGCCGGCCCCGAGATCGCTCGCGGTGGCGCGCACGTAGTCGGGTCCGAGCTCACCCCCGCCGGCGGTCTGCGCCGCCGCCGACGAGGCGAGCCCCGCCGCGCCCAGGACGAGCGCGAGCACGCCGAGGGCGACGCGCCTCATCCTGCCCGCCGGGGGGTCGCGGTGGCGGTCACCCTCACTGCGAGGTCGGCGCCGGGATCGACCACGCCGAACAGCGTGAAGGCGAGGTGACCGCGCACGATCACCGTCACTGCATCCCGATCGGCCAGCACGTCGACGTCATCGAGTGCGCCGGCGTCGAGCTGCTGCGCGACGTGCGTACGCGCCCGTGACTCGGCGAGCGCAGGATCGAGCTGCACCGCGCCGGTGCGCCGGTACGTGTCCTCGTCGATCGCCGACGCGCCGGCGAGCGCGGCCGCGTCGGCGGCGGTGGACAGGGAGCGCCGCGCCGAGAATCCCCGCCACAGATCGACCGAGATGCCGCCGAGCGCGAAGAGCAACAGGCACAGGCCGAGCAGCCAGAGCGTGATCGTGCCCGACTCGTCGCCCGTCTTCATCGAGCCAGCCTCATCGGGCCGACGCGTAGCGATCGACGGGTTCGCGATGGCGCGCGGTCCACGACCACGCGCCGACCGCCCCCAGTCCGGGCACCTGCACCGCCGGCATCGTGATCGTCACCGCCGCCTCGACGTCGCCTCCGGACGCGAGGCCGGTGCCGTCGGCACACGAGAGGTCGACCGTGACGTCGACCGGTGCGACACCGAGGTTGCGGGCGATGGTCGGCCCCGAGGATCGCGCGCGGCTCCGAGGTCGCAGATCGCCGTCACGCGCAGCCCGGCGCGCCACCTCCCGGCCGATCACACGCGCCGTCACCTGTCGCTCGGACCAGCGCGGGAAGGTCGAGCACGAGGAGCGCGACCGGGAGCACGAGCACCGCCACACCGAACGCGAACTCGGTGACGACGAATCCGGACTCCGCACCACGCGTCACGGCAGACGCTCCGCGGCGACCTCGCCCTCGAGCACCATCGTCCAGGTGGGAAGGCCGGGCAACCATCCCGCCAGCACGACCTGCGCCCGGGCCCGCATCGCGCCATCGACCTCACGACACGTGACCTGCACCGTGTCTGCGGCGACAACCCCGTCGAGCACGTCCTGCGCACGCCGACGGCAGTCGTCCGCGGTGGCGTCGAGCGCCGCGCCGGTACGGGCCGCCTCGTCGATCGCAGCTCGCGCGACACCCCGCACGTACAGGTCGACGACCAGGTTGGCGAGCGCGACGAAGACGAGGAGCGAGAGCGCGGTGGCGGCGACGTACTGGACCGTGGTCAGACCCGCAGCTGACCGCGGATCCAGTCGACCACGTCGAGGCCGAGGGTCTGCATGACCGCCCAGATCGCGACCAAGGCTGCAATCCCGAGCGCGGCGTTGCCCAGCAGCTCGGCGGTGGTCATGCCCGCTTCCGGTTCCCTGGCGGACCACGACGACACCGCTTGCGTCATTCGACGGATGAGGCGGCGGACACGCTGCATGGCTGCTCCTCTTCGTAGGGGTTGGGCGTTCGAGGGTCGGGCCGCGGCCACGACCGGTTGGGAACCCGACGACCGGAGCGCGCATCACCGGCTCCCGAACACGATCGAGGGCAACGGCGCGGCGATGAACAGCAGCATCACCGGCGCGAGCACCGCGATCGTGGGAACGAGCATGGCGGCGCGACGCTTGGTCGCGGTCTGACGGATCTCCTCGCGCCTCGCGTCGCGCAGATCCTCGCTGAGCGCCCGCAGGCCGTCGGCGAGATCGACCCCGCGCTCGGCACCGGCGGCAAACAACTTGTAGGTACGCGCCGCGGCGGGTTCGGGCGTGAGGTCGGCTGCGTGCCGGAACGCATCGGGTTCGGCGATGCCGTTGCGCATGGCCGCGAGCACCCCGCGGAGCTCGTCGACCACCACGCCTCGGCCGCGGTCGACGACGCGCTGCGTGGCCTGCACCGGTCCGGCACCCGTCCGCACGTGCATCGCCAGCAGTTGGTTCACGGTGTACAGCTCGAGGCGAATCCGCTCCCGACGATCGGCGATGGCGCGCTCGAGCCGACCCCGCGACCGTGACCCACCGAACACGATGCCGCACACGCCGAGCCCGACGGCGGCGAGTGGCCGGTGGAAGACCAGGGCGCCGAACCCGACGCCCACACCACCGAACGTGAGGGTCTGCAGCGCCACGCGCGTGCGGTACTCGTCGGGCGAGACGTCGACCAGACCGGCCTGGTGCAGTGAACGGGCGAGTGCGGCATCGGTGCGACGTTCGAGGAGATGACCGAGTCGCCGCACCAACGCGAGCACCGGCGGACCGAACAGGCGGGCGACGCTCGACGGCGGCGGCGCGGCCACGAGGTCGGTGACGTCGCCGCCTCCGAGTCCGAAGCGGGCACGCGCCGCGATCGTGTACGGCCGGACACGCGGCGCCAGTCGTCGCGTCGGCGGCACCACCACGGCGGCCGCGCCGACTCCTGCCACTCCTGCGCTGATCATCCCGATGGCGACCACGGCGTCGATCATGCGGACGCCTCCAGCGGATGCCGCGCCACCGAAGACCCGCTGCTCCTCGTGGGATCGTCCGAGACGCCCGATCCACCACACGCCGAGCGCGCACAGTGCGGCCCCCACGAGGACGACGACGAGACCGGCCGACGACGAGTAGAAGGTGCGGAAGGCACCGCCCCGGATCGTCAGCGCCACGAGCACCAGCCACGGCATCACGAGCACGGCACGCGCGTTGAGCTTCATCTCGAGGCCCTCGGACTCCACCTCTTCGATGACCTTCACGTCCTTGGTGGTCGCGACGACCAGGTCGTCGAGGATGCGGGCGACGATCGGACCGCCGCGTTCCTGCGCCAGGATCAGCACCTCGATCACGCGATCGCTGGTGGGGTCGGCCAGCTCGGCCTTGACCACCTCGAGCGCGGCGACCGGGCCGAGCATCCGCGACCGCGTCGGGAAGCGAGCAAAGGCGTTGCGCAGTGGTGGCGGGCCGGTCTCGGCCAGCGTCACGAGCGCGTGCCCGAGCGAACGACCGGCCGCGAGCGACGCTCCGATGTCGCGGAGGCCGTCGGGCCATGAGGCCTGCAGCTCGCGCAACCGCGCGACCCGCCGACGACCGAAGTAGGCGCGCGGGAGCATCGCCGCCGCCGCTGCCGGCACGAGCGCGACGAGCGCGGCACCGGTCACGAAGTAGGTCACCGCGAACGTGACGACGCCGACTCCGAGCGACCCGAGCAGGAACTGGGCGGGCGACACCGAGACGCCCGCCTGGGCGAGCCAGAGTCGCGTCGACGCACCGTCGGTTCCGGGCGGCCGCCAGCTGCGGAGCTCGACCGGACGGCCCAACGAGATGACCCGCGAGCAAGGCGCAGAACACGCCGACGCGTCAGCGCGGCGACGAGCGTCACGACGCATCCCCCACGGCGCCGACGACATCGAGCACCCCGACATCGCTCACCCGTTCGAGCCGGGCCGCCAGCGACGGCGGCAGCGCGCCCGTCCATCGCAGCGGAGCTCGCGGGTGGTCGCGCACGAACAGCGGCTCGACGGTGAAGTCGTCGCGCAGCGCGGGGACCACTGCGGCGATCTCGACGACCCGCCGACGGATGCCCTCGGTGTCGCCGTTGGCCGTGTCGTCGCGGTCGAGGTGCACGACGACGTCGAGCGACTCGGAGAACACCTTGCGCACGATGCGCTCGGTGACGTTCTCCCCCGCCATGAGCGCGGCGTTGACCAACGCGTCGAGCGCTTCCGATGCGCTGTTGGCGTGCACGGTGCAGAGGAACCCGCAGCCGGCGTTCACCGCGCGGCTGAGCTCGAACGCCTCGGCGCCGCGCACCTCACCGACGACGATGCGGTCGGGCCGCATCGCCAGCACGAACTTCACGAGGTCGCGCAGCGTGATCTCACCCGAGCCGTCGAGCGCCGGCGGTCGGACCTCGTAGTAGGAGCCGTGGGTGATCGGCACTGCGAGCTCGCGGATCTCCTCGCACGCCCGCACGCAGTGGTTGGCAGGAGCTGCCGCGAGCAGGGCGGCGAGCAGCGTGGTCTTCCCGGCTCCCGGTTCGCCCGACACGGTCACCCGGCTGCGGAGCTGCATCAGCAGGTGGAGGAAGGCCGCCGCCTGGTGCGAGAGCGAGTCGCGCGCCACCAGGTCGGAGAGCGTGACGTTGCGCACGACGTAGCGGCGAAGCGTCGCCGAGAGCTGGTCGCCGACCGGCGGGATGGCGGCGGTGAGGCGCGCCGTCCCGCCGAGCACCCGGGCCTGGACCATCGGGTGCTTGGTGTTCAGCTGCCGATCGGTCGTCGCCAGCATGCGCTCGATCACCTGGCGGTTCTCGTCCTCGCTGGTGGGTACCGCGAGGCCGCGCAGGCGTCCCGATCCGTCGAGGTACGAGACCCGCGCGCCCTCGATGAAGATCTCTTCGACGTCGCGCCGCGCGAGCAGCTCGGTCAGGGGACCGAGGTCGGTGATCGAGCGCAGCACCCGGTCGGCCAGGTCGCGACGGATCCGCGAGCGGGAGGTGCGCGCCGAGCAACGCGGCCCGCTGGTACTCGTCGACCGTGGCCTCGATCTCGCTGCGTACCGCGTCGAGCTCGACGTCGGGTCGCAGCCGCCGACGATCGATGCGCACGTGCACTTCGCGTCGGATCACGTCGTACGCGTCGACCGTCATCGCGCCCGCCGGTGCCGGCGGCGTGGACGGCGCGGGATCGATCGCGACTGCCAGCCGCGCGCACGTCGCGTGGAAGCCGCCCCGGACCGCGGGCGTGCCGTCCCACGCGGCCTGCTCGACGACGCGGTCGTGGGGACACCAGGCGATCCGCGCCGGCTGGATCGTCCGCGTGATCTCCGCCCGGATCTCCTCCTGCCGGAATCGGCTGCGCGGGGCGTGGTTCACGACGAGGTGCAGCGGTGTGCGTTCGCCCTCCGGATGCCGCGATCGTCCATTCGAGGGCCCGTACCACGCCGACCGGGCTCGCGTGCATGACGCCGACGACCACGTCGGCGATGCCGATCACCGCGCGCGCGGTCGGCGAGCGCTCCTCGAGATCGGCGACGACGAACCCGCGAGTGCGCTGCGCAGCACGCACGACGTCGAGCACGTCTTGGGTGCTCACCTGGGACGCGGCGAGGGCGCTCGGGTGGCCGGCCACCGCGTCGAGACGTCCGGCGCCGCGTTCGAGGACCGGCACGACGCAGTCGTCGAGCGCGCCGAGGCCGTGCGCGACACGCGTCGACCGCGGCGCGGAGGTTCGGTTCGAGACCGAGGCCCAGGCGGCCCGCCGAGCGCGGGCGCCGCTTCGTGTGCGTCGAGGAGCACGACCGACCGTTGGCGTTCGGTCAATGCGACCGCGAGCCCGAGCGCGACCTCGGAGACGCCACTCCCACGCGGACCCGACACCGCGACGACCCGCCCGGACGGAGCCTCGTCGGCCGCGGCCGACGACCCGCGTCGGGCTCGTCGCGGTCGCCGGACGGGCGCATCGGTGCCGGCGTCGAGCTCGTGCAGCACCGCGACGAACTCGGCGACCGCAGCGTCGGATGCGATCGTGGCGTCGACGCCGAGGTCGACGAGGTGGTCCTTGCCCGCGGGCTCGTCCGGATCGAACACACCGAGCACGTTGCGGCCACGATCGTGCACCGCGCCCACGAAGCCGTACGTCAGCGCCGGCCACCGGTCGCTCACGACGAGGACGTCGTAGTCCTCCTCGAGCGCGACCGAAGGCTCGACGACGATCAGTCGCACTCGCGCACCACCGTGGTGCGAGAGATGGCGGTGGAGATCCTCGACCCAACCCTCGGGCGAGAACACCAGCGCCACCGAAGGCTCAGAAGCGCTCACCCGCTACTCCCGTCATCGATGGCGACCCGATCCAGGGACTCGGGAAGGGTGCCGCGCGCCGAGGTGGCTCCCGTGGTGCGCGCCAGCGAGATGTCGCCGTCGGCGACCGCAGCCGCCACCAGCTGTGACTGCCGAGGCGTGACCGCGATCGTCACGGTGAACGGACTCGACGACTCGCCGATACCACCCCGGCCGCGCGCGTCGACCGCGAGGACGGGTGCGTCGGCGACGATGATCGACACCGCCTGCTGCCCGGCGAACAGCACGTCGACACGATCGCCGGCGCCGAGCCGACCACCGACGGCCCGTGACGGGTCGATCGGGATGCTCATCGCCCGCAGGCCACGCGGTGCTGCGCGCCGACGGAGCGTACGGATCGTGACGAGCTCGCCTTCGGCGATCGTGCTGCCCGCGATGCGACCCTGCAGCCGGCGCTGGTCGCCGGCCTGCGCCACGGTCGCCAACACCTCGGGAGTGAGCGTGACCCTGGTGATGCGGAAGTCGCTCGACGTGACGCGCTCCCCGCCCGGATCTCGTGGGCGGCCACGAGCACCGCGGTGTCGCCCTCACGCTCCCGGAGCACCGCGAACGACAGGACGACGCCGACGACGCCGGCGAGCACCATCACCACGTGCCCCCGCGAGACCCGACCGCGGCGCCGGGCAGGCGCTGGAGGCGCGAGCGCGGTCGATCCGGGCATGGGGTCGAGCCCTCGTACCCCGCTCGCCGTGGCCGTCGACACGCCTACGCCCCCTCCGCCGCCTTCGCCGCCCGGAATGTCCGGGTTCGGCGGGACTCGGGCAGTATGCACGTTTCTACGGGTTTCGGTCAAGACCCTCGAAATCGGACATTCCCGGCGCTACCGTGGTCCGGCGTGGAGCCCACTCCCCTGTCGCCCGAGGCCACCGGTGCGGGCGCCGAGTTCCCGCCCGTGCTCACGACCGCGATGGCCGCAGAGCTCCTGCAGGTGAACGTCGAGTACCTGCGGCGGATGGTGCGCGGGGGCCGGATCCCCTGCCATCGCTTTCCCGGCGGCCGCGAGATGCGCTTCCTGCGCGACGAGCTGCTCGGCTGGTTGGCGGCGCTGCCGGGCGACGATCAGTCGTCATCGAGCGGTCGCACCCACCAGATCGACCCGGTGGGCACGTAGGCGCAGCCGTCGCCGTCGGTCAGCCGCACCTGGTCACGACCGATTCGCAACGTGCCCTCGAGCGCCCCGCTCGACGTGCCGATACACACTGCTGTGCCGTCGAGCTCCCGCATCCGGGCCACGAAGGTGGTGACCGCACGGCCTGTCCGCGCCGATCCGGATGGTCGGGACCGCACCCGCAGCACGAACGGCGCGTCCGGCGCGAGGCGCACGTCGACGCTCGACGAGCCGGCATCGACGCACACCACGTCGTGTCCCACGGCGACGATCACACCCGACCAGGCCACCGACGCGAACGCGACGGTCACGGCGTCGCCGCGGTGCATGCAGTCACGCGCGATGTCGACCAGTCCGCGGCCGTGCTCCCAGTGTTCCAGCGCGGCGCGCGACCACTCCTCTTCGTCGGCCCGCCACTCCGCCCGTGCCGCCATCGCGTCGTCCGCCATCGCGTCGTCCGCCATCGCGTCCGATTCGAGCAGATCGCGCACCTCGGCGCCACCGCGCGCTTCCGTTGTCGGCGCGTCGCTACCGTGATGCGGATGCGCCGAGCCGTTCTGGTCATCGCCCTCGCGGTGCTCGTTGCGGGCGGGATCGCCGCAACCGCGCTCGGCGACTCGAACGCGCAGGCGCAGACCAGCGTCTCGTCGGATCCGACGGCATCGAGCACCACGGCCGCGCCGACGACCAAGGACGGCGTGCAGCACCTGCACTTCGAGTACGGCCCGCTCGACATCAAGCCGGGCCAGAACCTGATCGCGACGAACCAGTACCAGCTGCAGCAGCCCGCCGAGGACGGCTGGGTCGTCGGCTTCCGGCCCAACCTCAAGTTGGCGAACGGGAAGGTGCCGCCGGTCGACGTGTTGCACCTGCACCACGGCGTGTGGGCGGTCGCCAACCGGCGCGACACCACGTACCCGCTGTTCCCGGAGCGGTTCATCCCCGCGGGCGAGGAGAAGACCGCGCTGGAGCTCCCCGCGCCGTACGGGTACCGCTACCGCGTCGACGACCGCTGGTACCTCAACTACATGGTCCACAACCTCACCCCGAAGCCGTTCCGGGTGTCGCTCACGTACGACGTCGACTTCGTGCCCGCGTCGTCGCCGAAAGCGTCGCAGATGAAGGACGTGCACCCGATCTGGCTCGACGTGCAGAACGGCAAGATCTACCCGGTGTTCGACGCGCTCAAGGGCAGTGGCACCGACGGGAAGTACACGTACCCCGACGACGACCCGAGCGCACCGCGCGTGAACACGTACACGTTGCCGACCGACGGCATGCTGGTGAAGACGTTCGGTCATCTGCATCCGGGCGGCCTCCACGACACCTTCTCGGTGACCCGCGGCGACTCGACCAAGACGATCTTCACGTCGAAGGCGAAGTACTACGAGCCCGCGGGTGCCGTGTCGTGGGACGTTTCGATGACCGCCACGCCTGACGACTGGGACGTGGCGGTCAAGGCGGGCGACACGCTCAGCCTGTCGACCACCTATGACACGCGCCGCGCGTCGTGGTACGAGTCGATGGGGCTCGCAGTGGTGTGGATGTACGACGGGCCCGGCGGCAACGATCCCTTCACGACGAAGATCGACCAGAAGGGCGTGCTCACCCACGGCCACCTCCCCGAGAACGACAACCACGGCGGGAAGGCGACCACCACGTTCGCCGACGCCCGGGAGAGCGGCTCGGGCCCGCTGCTGTCGACGATCCCCATCGGCAGCTTCGAGTACGGCGCCGGCGACCTCGCCGCCAAGGGCAAGGTGCCCACCGTGACCGAGGGCCAGCAGATCACCTTCGACAACTTCGACGCCGGTGACCAGAACGTGTGGCACTCGATCACCGCGTGCAAAGCACCGTGCACCGGGTCGACCGGCGTCGCGTATCCGCTCGCCGACGCCGACGTGCAGTTCGACTCCGGCCAGCTCGGCACCGGCGGCCCGCCGACGTCGGGGAGCACCACCTGGAGCACGCCGGCCGACCTCGCGCCGGGGACCTACACCTACTTCTGCCGCGTCCACCCCTTCATGCGGGGCGCGTTCCGGGTTGTGCCACCGGCCCCGAATCAGCGGGCCTCGGCACCCAAGTAGCTCGCGATCACCAGCGAGTCGGCACGCACCTGTGCGGGGCTGCCCTCGGCGATCACGAGACCCGCTTCGAGGCAGTACACGCGGTCGCTCACCGACATCACGAGCGGCATGTCGTGCTCGATGAGGAGTACCGCGGCGTCGAGGTCGCGTTGGATGTCGCGCAGGCGCGGTGCGAACGCCTCGGTCTCATGCTGCGACAGACCGGCGGTCGGCTCGTCGAGCAGGACGACGCGAGCGCCGAGCGCGAGCTGGCCCGCGAGCTCGACGAGTCGACGGGTTCCCGTCGACAAGGTCGCCGCCGGTTGGTCGGCGGTGTCCCCGAGTCCGAGGGCGGCGAGGATGTCGTCGGCCTCGGCGCGCTTGCGCCGCTCGGCGCGCGGCGACGGCGAAACGTGCAGCATCGACGGCACGATGCGCGACCGCTCACGGGCTTCGAGCGCGACCATCACCGTCTCCCGCACGGTGAGGTCGTCGTAGAGGCGTGCGGCTTGGAACGTACGGCCGAGTCCGAGCCGGTGGCGACGGTACGCAGGGAGATCGGTGACGTCGCGACCCAGCACCTCGACCGTGCCGACCGACGGCACGAAGCCGCCGATCGCGTTCATGAACGTGCTCTTGCCCGCGCCGTTGGTGCCGATGAGCCCGACCAGCTCGCGCGGCCCCACCCGCAGGTCCACGTGATCGACCGCCACCCGTCCCCCGAACCGCACCGTGATCCCCGTCGCCACCAACCAGTCGCCCTCGTCCGGCAACGAACCTGCGTCGGCAGAGGCGACATAGTCGCCTGAAACGACGCCGGTTCGGGAGGGTGCCGCGGGCGCTGTCCGGCGTCGGTCGAGGAGCCACGTTTCGATCGCGCGGAGGATGCCGGCGAAGCCGCCGGGGGCGAACAGGAGGATCACGAGGATCCCGATGCCCGACACGAGGAAGGACACGAACGGCTCGTCGGGCCAGATGGCAGGCACCCCGACGACCCAGAGCGCGCCGAGCACCGGTCCCACGAACGCGCCCAACCCACCGATCACGACGATGGCGACGACCTTCACCGACTCCTCGGGCGCGAACGTCACCGCGGGCGTGTTGCTCGGCAGCAGCGTCACGAGCAGGCAGCCCGCGAGCGCGGCCATGCCGCCCGACACCGCGAACGCGAGCAACTTCATGCGGACGGTCGAGATGGTCATGCCCGCGGCCGACGTCGGGTTGTCGCGCACGGCGATCACCGAACGACCGACCCCGGTACGTCGCAACTGCGCGACCAGCGCCACACACCCGAGCAGGAACGCCAGGCACAGGTAGTAGTACGAACGGCGCGACGCGAAGTCGACGATGCCGGCGTCGGGTTTGGCCAACGTGGGCAGCAGGCCGCTGGTGTTGAGGAACGTGCCCTGCGCGACCAACCACACCGAGACGAACACCGCGAACGCCAGCGTGGTCACCGCGAGGTAGAGACCCGGGATGCGCAGTGCGGGCAGGCCGATGAGCACCGCGACCGCGGCCCCGACCAGCACCCCGATGACGACGGCGACACCCCACGGCAGGTGGTGCAGTCCGAGGATGCCGTCGTCGCCGACCAGCTTCACGGTGACCAGTCCGCCCACCGCGGCGAAGCCGAACTGCCCCAGCGACACCTGGCCCGCCCACCCGGTGAGGATGGTGAGCGAGCAACCGCAGATGGCGAAGATGAGCACGCGCGTCCAGAGGAACGACTCCGAGGCGCGGGAGAAGAACACCGGGATGAGCACGAGCACGCCGAACAACGCGACGACGCCGAGGCGTCCGAGGTGGCGTGACCACCACGGCGCACTGCGGTCGATGGCGCTCGTCGACGTCGACGCCGTCACCTTCCAACCGCCGTCGTCGACACCACTCGACAGCCGCGAGAACACGAGCACGATGACCAAGGTCGCGAGGAACAGCCACAGCTCGGTGACCCCGAGGTCGCTGGGGTCGACGTTCTGTTGCAGGATCACCTCGACGATGCCCACGCCGATCCCGGCCACCAGCACGACAGGAAGCGATCGCATGCGCGCGAGCAGGGCGACCACCAACGCGCGTAACAGCAACTGGTAGCTGAGGGCGCCGCCGGCCGCGGCCGCGCCGGCCAGGCTCACGCCGCGGACCGGCGCCAATGCGATCGCGGCCACCGCGGCGAGCGCGGCCGAGATCGCCCACACCACGTTGGCGGTGCGGAACACGCGGATGCCCACGAGTCGGGCCTTGTCGGGGTTGGCGGCCGACGCCCGCACCATCAGACCCATCCGGGTGCGGGTGAGGAACGCGCCGAGCAGCAGCACGAGCACGGGTATGACGACCAGCACGCTCCAGTCGCGTCCCTGCACGAGCAGCTCGGGGCTCGCCGTCCACGTCCAGTCGAGCAGCGGCGGGAAGAAGCCCCCCTCGAGCACGTCGGGGAGCGCGAGGGCAACGAGCAGCAGGACCTGCGCGATTCCGATCGTGGCCACCAACACGACGAGGCGCGGCGCGTCGGCCAGGCGGCGGATCACCGCCCACTCTGCGAGCGAGCCGGCCAACGCGGCCGCGACGGTGGCGATGACGAACGCGAGCCAGAACGGCGGGTGCCAGTCGGCGACACCTCCACCGAGCAGCACCGCCATGAATGCAAGCGCGGTGGTGCCGAAGGCGGCGACCGCGAAGTTGATCACGCCGCTGGCGCGGTACACGAGCACGATGCCGGCGCCGAGCACCGCGTACGCGAGGCCCTGCACGATGCCGCTCAGCACCATCTGCTGGCTGATGTCCCAGCCGTGCAGCGTGATCACGCCTCACCTCGATCGGGAAGCTCACGGGGAGTCGCGGGTCCACCGAGGAAGACGGCGCGCGCCAGCTCCTCGTCGGCGGTGAGGTCGGCCGGCGCGCCGTCGAAGCGGATGGCGCCCTTCTCGACGAACACCACCCGGTCGGTGAGGCGCGCCGCGATCGCGAGCGACTGCTCCACGACGACCATCGCCTGGCCGCCGTCGCGCAACGCGCGGAGCACGTCGAGCAACCGCTGCACCACGAGCGGCGCGAGCCCGAGCGAGAGCTCGTCGACCAAGAGCAGGCGAGGCTCGAACAGCAACGCGCATCCGAGCGCGACCATCTGCTGCTCCCCACCCGACAGCGACGCCGCGTCCTGCTTGCGGTGCGCGGCGAGCGCGGGGAACACGTCGTAGACGCGGGCGAGGCGCGCCGACGCGTCGCGCCGTGCTTCGGGATGCGCGACCAGCGCGGCGCGCAGGTTCTCGTCGACGGTGAGCCCCGCGAACACGTCGGCCCCGCGCACCTGCACGACACCGCGCCGGGCACGGATCTCCGCGCTGACGTGGACGAGGTCGTCGCCGTCGAGCTCGATGCTGCCGGCCGTCGGCCTCATCAGCCCGCTCACCGCGCGGAGCAGCGTGGTCTTGCCGGCGCCGTTGGTGCCGAGCACGGCGACCGCCTCACCGGGCGCCACGTCGAGGTCGAGTCCGAACAGCACCTGGACGCGCCCGTACCCGGCGTCGAGCCCCCGGACGCGGAGCCGCGGGACAGCAGAGTCGTCCATCGTGCCGCTGCCCGTCAGCGCTCGGGCAGCCTCGCGAACTCGAACACCTCGGGATCACCCGGCGGCCGGTGGAGGATCGCCTGGCCACTGCGGTCGGATGCCAGCATCTCGACCACGGTGCCCGCGAGCACCTCCGGTTCGAACGACGGCAGGCCGAGGCTGTCGAAGAACTCGCGCGGATCTTCCCCCATGAGTGGCGTCGCCACCGCGCCGGGACACAGCGCGTTGATGCGGATGCCGCGACTGCCGAGCTCCCCGTGCACGCTGCGCACGAGGCCGATGAGTGCCCACTTGGTGGCCGCGTAGAGCGGGTTCCCGGGCAGCGGGACGAGCCCCGCCATCGACGACGTGACGACCACCGCGCCCTTCGAGGCTTCGAGCAGCGGGATCGCCTCACGCAGACCGAAGAACACGCCATCGAGGTTCACGCCGGTGTAGGCGCGGTACCGCTCGTCGGTGACCCGGGTGATGTCGGTCAACGAGATGTCGTAGATGCCGGCGTTGAGGTGGAGCAGGTCGAGCCGGTCGAGCGTCCCGTAGAACTCGCGCCACACGTCGGGATCCGACACGTCGAGGTGCACGTAGGTCCCGCCGGCGGCCTCCGCGGCCGCGGGCCCGAGCTCGTCGTTCACGTCGAGCAACGTCACCGTCGCCCCCGCGTCGGCGAGCGCCTTGGCTGTGGCGCGCCCGATGCCCGATGCCGCGCCGGTGACGACGGCCCGCTTCCCCCCGAAGTCGGTCATAAGCCGACCCTATCGTTCCCGATCGACCCCGAACTCAGCGGATCGGGCACACCAGATGTGCCGGACTCACGCAACTTGGAGAAGGATGGCGTGATGGACCTGACCGGCATCGGCATCTGGAGCGGTGAGCTCCGCTACGGCGACGAAGGCGAGAAGCGCGAGGCGGTGGCCGAGCTCGAGGAGCTGGGCTACACCGCGGCGTGGATCCCCGACGTCGGCGGCGACGTGTTCGGCGCGCTGCGCGACCTCCTCGCGGCCTCGACGACCCTCGTCGCCGCCACCGGCATCCTCAACCTCTGGATGCACGGCGCGCAGGAGGTGGGTCACGGCTTCGCCGCGCTCGAGGCCGACCACCCCGGCCGCACCCTCCTCGGCATCGGCGTGAGCCACCACCTGCTCATCGACAACAGCCACCCGGGCGAGTACACCAAGCCGCTGGCCAAGACCCGCGCCTACCTCGACGAGCTCGACGCCGTCTCCCCTACCGTGCCGCCCGACCGCCGGGTGCTGGCCGCGCTGGGCCCGAAGATGCTCGGTCTCGCGCGTGACCGCGCTGGTGGCGCGCACCCGTACCTGGTGACGCCCGAGCACACCGCGGTCGCCCGCGCCGAGCTGGGCGAGGGACCCCTGCTCGCGCCCGAGCAGCACGTCGTGCTCGAGACCGACGCCGCCAAGGCCCGCGCCGTCGCCCGGGAGGGCCTGAGCGTGTACCTGCAGCTGCCGAACTACGTGAACAACTGGCGCCGCCTCGGGTTCACCGAGGACGACTTCGCCGACGGCGGCAGCGACCGGCTCGTCGACCACGTGGTGGTGTGGGGCGACGAGGCCACCATCACCACCCGGGTGCAGGCCCATTTCGACGCCGGCGCCGACCACGTGTGCGTCCAGGCGGTCACCGGTGCCGAGCGCACCGACTTCCCCCGGGCAGAATGGCGGTCGCTCGCACCAGCTCTGGTGGGTCTGACCCGAAGGTGACCATGGACATCGAAGAGTTCTACGACGCCGACCCCCGCCGACGCGAGTCGGACGAGATCGAGTTCGGCCGCGAGTGGTCGGACGCCACCGGCATGCGCACCGAGCTCTCGTGGGTGGCGGCCACCGGCGAGATCTACGCGATGGCCGAGCCCGCGGGGTCGGTGGAGATGGACCCGTTGGGCGACACCCGGGTGGACGATCTGCCCACCGAGGCGCTGACGGTCGAGATCCTGGGCGTGGTCACCGACCGCGCCGAGGTCGACCAGCTGCTCGCCGGCTGGGAGGGCGTGATGGAGAAGGGGCCCAACAGCCTGCAGTGGGTGCGCGATCGCCTCGCGTCGCGCTGACATGGCCGCACCGACCCCACCGACACGCCTCCCCAACCCAACGGCCGCCGGGCGTTTCGTCGGCCAGTCCGTCCCCCGCAAGGAGGACCCCCGACTGCTCACCGGACGCGGTCGCTACACCGACGACGTCGAGCTCCCGCGCATGTTGCACGCGCACTTCGTGCGCAGCGATCTCGCACGAGCGAAGATCACGCGCCTCGACGTGAGCGCAGCGCGCGAGCTGCCGGGCGTCGTGGCGGTGCTCACGGGTGAAGACCTCAACCCGCGTGTCGCGGTCTCGATGTACCCGTCGATGTTCCAGGGCGCGGAAGAGTTCATGTCGCCGATGTTCCCGTTGTCGGTCGACGACGTGCGTTTCGTCGGTGATCCCATCGCGCTGATCGTCGCCGAGAGTCGCTACCTGGCCGAGGACGCCGCCGAGCTGGTCGAGGTCGACTACGAGCCGGTCGCGCCGATCCTCACGTACGACGCCGCGCTCGCGGGCGACGATCTCATCCACCCGAACCGCCCCAACAACGTGCTCATGGAGATGGCCGTCCCGCTGAGCGACGACGGTCGCGAGGCGCTCGACAGCGCGACGCACAAGGTGTCGGAGAGCTTCGTGCAGCACCGCTACAGCGCGGTGCCCATGGAGTGCCGTGCGGTGACGGCGCAGTGGGAACCGTTCGACCAGCGCCTCGACGTGTGGCACGCGAGCCAGAACCCCCACGAAGCGCGCTTGGCGTTCTCGCGCGCGACCGGGGTGCCCGAGAACAACGTCCGGGTGCAGATCGGTGACGTCGGCGGCGGCTTCGGCCTGAAGTCGTTCGTCGGCCGCGACGAGATCACGATCGTCATGGCCGCGCACATGCTGAACGCCACGATCAAATGGACCGAGGACCGGCGCGAGAACCTCATCGCGTCGGCCCACGCGCGCCAGGAGCGCGTCGACGCCACCATGAGCGTCGACGCCGACGGCATCATCCAGGCCTGCGACATCGCACACTTCGACGATGCCGGTGCGTTCCCGATGCCGGGCGGCGCGGCCGGCCCGCTCGTGGGCATGCTCTTCACCGGGCCCTACAAGGTGCAGCACCTCGGCTGGTCGAGCACCACCATCTACACCAACACCTGTGGCAGCGCGGCGTACCGCGGTCCGTGGATGATGGAGACCACCGCGCGCGAGGAGATGATGGACCGCGTCGCGCGCGAGATCGGGCTCGACCCGCTCGAGTTCCGTCGTCGCAACATCCTCCAGACATCCGACCTGCCGTACCTGTGTCCCGGCGGCATGAGCATCGAGTTCGTCACCCCGGCGGAGACGTTGGAGCAGGCGGCCGCCGAGATCGGCTACGACACGTTCCGCGCCGAGCAGGTGAAGGCCACCGCCGAGGGGCGCTACCTCGGCATCGGCCTCGCGGTGTACGTCGAGCCGCAGACCAACGTCGGCGCCTATGCGACCGACCCCGCGAACCTCCGCATGCACCCCGACGGGCGGGTCGACGTGTTCATCGGCTCCGGCGCGCATGGCCAGGGTCTCGAGACCACCACCGCGCAGCTGGTGGCGGAGAACCTCGGCGTCGACTTCGCCGACGTCACCGTGCACCAGGGCGACACCGACAGCGCGCCCTTCGGTCCGGGAACCGGCGGCAGCCGCAGCGGTCCGATGATCGGCCAGGCCGTCACCGAGGCGTCGCTGCTGCTGCGCGACAAGGTCGTGGCCATCGCCGCGCACCTGCTCGAAGCTTCGCCCGACGACCTCGAGGTCGCCGAGGGCGTCGTGTCGGTGAAGGGCACTCCCACCAAGTCGGTGCCGGTGCAGCAGGTGGCGTGGGCGGCGTACCAGCAGGCGGGCACGCTGCCGCCCGAGCTCGACCGCGCGCTCGAGGTGGTGCACCGCAGCACTGCGCCCGCGTCGATGTGGTCGAACGCGGCGCACGCGGCGACGGTCGAAGTCGACCCGGCCACCGGCAAGGTGGAGATCCTCCGCTACGTCGTGTCGGAGGACTGCGGTCGGATGATCAACCCCAACATCGTCGACGGGCAGGTGTACGGCGGCGTCGCGCAGGGCATCGGCGGCCTCCTCTACGAGCACAACGTCTACGACGACGACGGCAACCCGCTGGCGTCCACGTTCATGGACTACCTGCTCCCGACCGTGCACGAGATCCCCACCATCGACACGTTCCACATCGAGTCGCCGGCGGCGACCGTCGGTGGCTACAAGGGCGTGGGGGAAGGTGGTGCGATCGCAGCTCCCGCGGCGGTGTTCAACGCGGTAGCCGACGCGCTCGCCCAACACGGGGTGATCGTCACCGACCAGCCCCTCGATCCCGACGCCCTGGTGCGGGCGATCACCGAGGCCGCCACGGTCTGACGTCCGGCTCGCGTACGCTCGGGCCATGACCGTCACCGACGTCTACTACGACCCGTGGGACTACACCATCGACGCCGACCCGTATCCGGTCTGGCGTCGGCTGCGTGACGAAGCGCCCGTCTACTACAACGAGCAGCACGACTTCTACGCGCTGAGTCGCTACGACGACGTGTTGAACGGGCTGGTCGACACGGACACGTTCAAGTCGGGCCACGGGATCGTCCTCGAGATGATCACGCCGGAGCCCTACGAGAACATCGAGATGATGATCATGAAGGACCCGCCGGCGCACACGCGGCTGCGCAAGCTGGTGGCCCGGGCGTTCACCCCGCGGGCGATCTCCGACCTCGAGCGGCGCGTGCGCGAGTTGTGCGGCATGTTCCTCGACACCGTGGACGGCGAGGACGAGTTCGACTACGTCGGTGCGTTCGCGGGATTGCTGCCGCCGACGGTGATCCTCGCCCTCGTCGGCTACCCGGAGGGCTACGCGGCGACGTTCCGCGAGCTCGCCACCAAGACGCTCCACGTGGAGGAGGGCGACACCCACCAGGGCGGCATGGCCTCCATGTCGTCGATGGTGGCGGAGAACGGTGAGATCGGCCAGGAGGCGTTCGCGATCATCCCCGAGCTCATGGAACAGCGGCGGAAGGATCCGCAGGACGACCTGCTCACCGGGCTCGTGCACGCGGAGATCGAGGAGGACGGCACGACCCGTACGCTCACGCTCGAGGAGATCCTCGGCTTCGTGCAGCTGATCTCGCTCGCGGGCACCGAGACCGTCGCCCGCCTGCTCGGCTTCGCCGCGGTCACGCTCGCGCAGCACCCCGACCAGCGGAAGGAGCTGGCCGACGACCCGTCGCTGCTCGGCAACGCGGTCGAGGAGCTGCTGCGGTACGAGGCGCCGTCGCCGGTGCAGTCACGCTGGGTCGCGCGTGACATCGAGCTCCACGGGGTGACCATCCCACAGGGGGCGCGCTGCTCGTTGCTCAACGGTTCGGCCGACCGCGACGAACGCCACTTCCCCGAGCCGGACCGGTTCGACATCCACCGCGAGATCGACCGGCAGCTCGCATTCGGGTACGGCGCACACTTCTGCATCGGCGCCGCGGTGGCGCGGCTCGAAGGCCGGGTCGCGCTGCACGAGACGCTGAAGCGCTACCCAACGTGGGAGATCGACGAGAGTCGCCTCGAGCGGATCCACACGTCGACCGTGCGCGGCTACACGTCGGTGCCGATGCGGGTCCGCTGAGTGGGCGCACTCTCGCACATCCGCATCTGCGACCTCAGCGGCCAGCTCGCCGGCGCGGGCGCGACGCGCTACCTCGCGGCGGTGGGCGCGCAGGTGATCCGGGTCGAGGATCCCGTGAAGCAGGGCACGTGGGACATCGTGCGCGGCGCCGGGCCGTTCGTCGACGACCGGCGCGGCATCGAGTTCGGCAGCGGGTTCAACAACCACAACGTCGAGAAGCTGGGCATCACACTCGACCTGCGGCGGGAGCGCGGCAAGCAGCTGTTGCGCGACCTGATCGCGATCTCCGACGTCGTCACCGAGAACTTCGCGGCCGGGGTGATGGCGCGCATGGGCTTCTCCTACGACGACATGCGCGCGATCAAGCCCGACATCCTCTACGTGTCGAACTGCGGGTTCGGCGCGTGGGGCCCGCACTCGTCGTTCAAGACCTGGGGCCCGATCGTGCAGGCGGTCTCCGGGCTCACGTTCAGCTCCGGGCTCCCGGGCGAGGCGCCCGCGGGCTGGGGCTACTCGTACATGGACCACATGGGCGCCGACATGATGGCGGTCGCCGTGCTCGCGGGACTCGTCCACCGCAACCGCACCGGTGAAGGTCAGTGGATCGACATGTCGTGCACCGAGGCCGGCACCACGCTGGTCGGGCCCGATCTCCTCGACTACACGGTGAACGGTCGTCCCCTCCGGCGCGACGGCGAACCCGACTCCAACCACAGCCACGCACCACTCCGCGTGCCGCACGGGATCTACCCGGCGGCAGGCGACGACAACTGGGTCGCCATCGCCTGCCGTGACGACGACGACTGGAAGCAGATGGCGAAGGTGATCGACGAGGCGTGGGCGGTCGACCCCCGCAACGACACCCTGGCCGAGCGCGTCGCGGTGCAGGACGCGCTCGACGCTCGCATCGCCGAATGGACGCGGACCCGCGACCGGTTCGCGGTGGCGGAGTCGTTGCGCGCCGCCGGAGTTCCCGCCACGATCGTCGCCCAACCCGCGGACCGCATCGACCACGACCCGGGCACCAGCGAGTGGGGGCTCTGGCCCACCGCGCACCATCGGGAGATGGGCGACGTCCGGGTCGACGGCATCCCGCTCCACTTCTCCGAGACCGACTGGTCGATCTCGCACGGCGCTCCGTGCCTCGGCGAGCACAACCACCGGGTGTTCTCGGAATTGCTCGGTCTCGACGACGCAGAGATCGAGCAGCTGGCGAAGGACGGCATCACGTGACGGGGGCGCTGGAAGGACTGAAGGTCGTCGAGCTGGCGTCGGAGCACGCCGCGCTCGCGGGCAAGAACCTCGCCGACCTCGGCGCCGACGTGATCCTCGTCGAACCGCCGGGCGGTCACGTGAGTCGCACCTACGGTCCGTTCGCCGACGACGTCGAAGGACCCGAGCGCAGCCTCTGGTGGTGGTACTACAACACGTCGAAGCGCGGCATCGTCCTCGACCTCACCACCGACGACGGCGTGGCGAAGCTCCGGCGCTTGGTCGCGGACGCCGACATCGTGCTCGAGGGTGAGCAGCCGGGCGCGCTGGCCGCGCTCGGGATCGACGAAACCGCGCTGCGCGCCGAGCACGAGCGCCTGATCTGGGTGTCGGTGACGCCGTTCGGGAGCGAGGGCACGCGCGCGCACGACCCGGCCACCGACCTCACGCTCCTCGCCGGCGGCGGACCGGCATGGAGCTGCGGCTACGACGACCACACGCTGCCGCCGGTGCGCGGGGGCGGCAACCAGGCGTTCCACATCGGGAGCACCTGGGCGGTCATGGGCGCGCTCACCGCGGTGCTGGCGCGTGACGTCACCGGGCGCGGGCAGCACGTCGACGTGAGCATGCACGCGGCGTGCAACGTCACCACCGAGATGGGGACCTACGGCTTCCTCGCCGGCGGCGTCACGGTGCAGCGCCAGACCGGTCGACATGCGGCGGAGTCCCTCACCATGCCGACCCAGATGGAGTGTGCCGACGGCCGGTACGTCACGACCGGCTTTCCGCCGAGGGCGCAGCGCGACTACGAATCACTGGTCGAGTGGCTCGACACCTTGGGCCTCCGCGACGAGTTCCCGGAGTCGATGCTCCTCGACCTCGCGGTGGAGCGTGGCGGCGTGTCGATCGCGGAGCTCGCCACCGACGAGCTCGCCATGCAGATCTTCGGTGCGGGACGCGAGGCGTTGAACTTCATCGCCCAGCGCATCCCGGCGTACGACTTCTTCATCGGCGGCCAGACGCGTGGGCTCGCGTGCGGGGTGGTGGCGTCGCCCGAGGAGGCGTTCGAGACCGAGCACATCAAGGCGCGCGGCTTCCAGGTGGAGGTCGAGCACGAGGAGCTCGGGCGTTCGGTCCGTTATCCGGGTGCACCGTTCCTCATGCCCGCGTCACCATGGAGGATCTCGCGGCGAGCGCCGCTCGTCGGCGAGCACACCGCCGAGATCCTGGAGAATGACGTGGGTGAGAGCCTCACCGTGTTCCGGTCGCGACTCCGCGACGACGTGCCCGGACGGCGCTACGGCACCGTCGCCGGCGAGCTCGAAGCGAAGGCCGCAGCCATGCCGGGCTTCGTCGAGTTCAAGGAGTTCGTCGCCGCCGACGGGGAGCGACTGGCCTTGGTGACGTTCGCGCGGGCGGAGCCGAAGCGGCGTGGCGCGACGACCCCGACGCACCGCGCCGCGCAACAGGAAGGGCGCGACGCGTTCTACTCCGAGTACGACGTCGCCGTCTGCGAGGTGCAGCGCCGGAGCCGCTGGAACCTCTGAGGCACTTTGACGCATGAACGTCGGCGGGTGAGGATGCCCGGCGTGCTGTTCCTCCACGAGACCCATCTCGTCCGCGGCTACCACGAGGACGACTTCGAAGCCGCGTTCCGCGACCACTGGATGCCGACGCTCGCCCAGGACGACGACGCCCGCCTGCTCTGGTACTGCAACTTCTCGCACGGCAGCACGTGGTCGTACCGCGTCGCCACCGTCACCGCAGTGCGCGACGGCGCCGCCTACGAGCGGCTGGCCCGTCGCATCCAGCAGGGCGATCTGCAGGACTGGATCCGCGACCTCGACACCTACCGGCACGACTCGATCGGCAAGGTGCTGGTCCCGTTGCCGTGGTCGCCGATGGCCGACCTCGACCTCGCGTCGGTGCCGAGTGGCGGCGTCGACCGCGATCCCGTCGTCTACATGCAGGACACGATGTGGCCGTTCAAGGAGAAGTTCCTCGACTACATCGAAGCGTCGGGCAGCGTGTACTCGAAGTCGCTCGAGCACCGCGACAGCGGTGCACCGCGCTTCCTCGAGATCGAGGCCGGGTTCCAACCCGCCTTCGGATCGCACCTGCGCCGTGAGGTCGTCTTGATGCAGCGCATCCTCGACGTGGAGCGGCTGGGAGGCCTCCTCACCACCGACATCCCACCCGAGATGCGGGCGCCCGGCACGTGGATGCACGACGCGCTGGCGCTGCGTGACCGCTGGGAGAGCCTGTTGCTGCGCACCGCCCGATGGTCGCCGGCCCCTCTGGAGCCAGCGGTCGAGGAGGTCGCCTGATGCTGTTCGTCCACGAGACCCACGAGGTCGTCGGCCTCAAGGAAGACGAGTTCGAGACGCTCTTCCGCACGGGCTGGATGCCGATGTTGGCCGCAGGCGACGACGCCCGCCTGCTCTGGTACATGCACCACGCGCACGGCAGCGGGCCCGCCTACAACGTGGTGACCATCACCGGCGTGCGCGACGGGGCCGCGTGGGAGCGACTCGACGAGCGCATCCGCACCGGCGACCTGCGCGAGTGGATGCAGTCGGTCGACGGTTGCCGCCACGACGTGACCGCCAAGGTGATGCTGCCGGTGCACTGGTCACCCATCCAGGAGGTCGACTTCGCCGACGTGCCCACCGACGGGCGCGAGCACGAGTTGCACATCTTCATGGAGGACACCGGCTGGCCCACGTCATCGCTCGACGAGTACATCCAGGCATGGGACGACATCTACCGCCAGCCGTTGCTCGGCTACGCCGACGACATGCGCGCCATCCCGATCGACATCCAGGCGTGCTTCCAGAACGCGCACGGTTCGTCGACGCGGCGCGAAGCGATGTTGTGGCAGCGGATCCCCGACCCGGCGACGGTGCTGCACCTCATCGCCACCGACCTGCCGATCGAACGGCGCGAGCCGGGCACGTACATGTACGACGCGCTCGCGTTCCGCGACCAGTGGCGCAGCCGACTGCTCAGGACCGCGGCATGGTCACCGCTCTGGTAGCAGCATCTGCGATTCTTGTCAGTTGTTCAGATATGCTAGATTCGCAACATGCCGAATCGGGCGCTGGAAGCTGCGTTGCGCCGTCCCGTTCCCGAGGCCAAGGCTGAGCTCTTCCGGGCCCTGGCTCATCCCGCCCGGATCCGCGTGCTGGAGGTCCTCTCCGACGGTGAGTGCTCCGTCGGCGCGATGCAGCCGCTCGTCGGGATCGAGTCGTCCCACCTCTCCCAGCAGCTCGCAGTGCTGCGGCGCGCCGGCCTCGTGCACACCCGCAAGGAAGGCGCGACGGTGCACTACTCGCTCCGCGCGCGCCGAGCTGGCCGAGCTGCTCGTCGCCGCCAAGCAATTCCTGATCGTGTCGTTGAGCGAGTCGACCGAGCTCCTGGCCGGCCTCCAGGCCGCCAGGACTCCGTGAGCGACGGGCTCGACGCGTCGGCAGGGGGTAGCCGACGGGGTCACCCCGCCCACTCGTGGGTGGTGACCCTCGCACGCGGAGCAGGCCGGCGCGTGGCCGGCCTGCTCCCGGCGAAGTCCGACTACGCCGCGGTGCCGAGGACGTGGCGGGGCGACCTCGTCGCCGGCCTCACGGTCGGTGTGGTCGCGCTCCCGCTCGCGCTCGGCTTCGGCATCACCTCGGGACTCGGCGCCGAGGCCGGGCTCGTGACCGCGATCGTGGCCGGGTTCGTCGCGGCGGTCTTCGGTGGCTCGAACGTGCAGGTCTCGGGACCCACCGGCGCCATGACCGTGGTGCTCGTCCCGGTGGTGGCGCGTTTCGGTGCGAGCGGCGTGCTCGTCGTCGGGTTGCTCGCCGGTCTCCTGCTCGTCGTGGCCGCGTTCGCGGGCGTGGGCCGGTTCCTCGCGTACATCCCGTGGCCGGTCGTCGAGGGGTTCACCGTCGGGATCGCGGTGATCATCTTCCTGCAGCAGGTTCCCGCCGCGTTGGGAGTGCCGAAGCCGTCCGGTGAGAACACCGCCGCCGTCGCGATCCGGGCCGTCGGAGACGCGTGCAGCGGCGCGGGGAACGCCGCCGCCGTCGGCGTCGTGCTGATCGTGGTCGCCGTCATGCTCGTGGCCACCCGCCTGCACCGCTCGATCCCAGGCTCACTCCTCGCCGTCGTCGTCGCCACCGTCGTCGCGGGCGCCACGGGGATGGACGTGACCCGGATCGGATCATTGCCGTCGAGCCTGCCGCTGCCCTCGTTGCCCGCGTTCCCGGTCGCGCGCCTGGGTGAGCTCGTGTCCGCGGCGCTGGCGGTCGCATTGCTCGCCGGGCTCGAAAGCCTCCTCTCGGCCAAGGTCGCCGACGGGATGAGCGACGCACCCGGCCACGATCCCGACCGCGAGCTGTTCGGTCAGGGTCTCGCCAACCTCGCGTCGCCGTTGTTCGGCGGCATGCCGGCCACCGGCGCGATCGCGCGCACCGCGGTGAACGTCCGTTCCGGCGGGCGCAGCCGGCTCGCCGCGATGGTCCACGCGCTCGTGTTGGTGCTGGTCATCCTGCTTGCCGGTTCGCTGGTCGCGCGGATACCACTCGCCGCGCTCGCCGGTGTCCTCATGGTGACCGCGGTGCGCATGGTCGACGTGCACGCGGTCCGCATGGTGGTCCGGTCGACGCGCGCCGACGCACTCGTCCTCGTGCTCACCGCGATCGCCACCGTCGCCTTCGACCTCATCGTGGCGGTGGAGATCGGGTTCGCGGTGGCGGCACTCCTCGCGCTTCGCGCGGTGGCCCGCAACGCGAGCTTCGTCGCCGAGCCGGTCGATCCCAGCGACGTCATCGATGCCGACGACGAGTCCGCGCTCCTGACCGAGCACATCCTCACCTACCGCCTCGACGGGGCACTGTTCTTCGGCGCCGCGCAACGGTTCCTCGCCGAGCTCACCACGGTCGATGGCGTCGACGTCGTCATCCTGCGCCTGCCGCAGCTCCAGCACCTCGACGCGACCGGCGCCCAGGCGCTCGGAGAGATCGTCGAGCAACTGGAAGAACGCCACATCACCGTGCTCGTGAAGGGACCGCGGCCTGAGCACCGGAAGATCCTCGAGGCGGTCGGCACGCTCGATCGCCTGGCGCACGAGCGTCACCTCTTCGACGACCTCGACGATGCGATCGCGCACGCGCGCCTGCACGTGGCGCGGGCCCACGTCACGCCGCTCCGGCGCGATCGCCGGTCACCGCTCCACTGACACCACGCGTGTGACGTCGGCCGACGACCGGCCGACGTGCAATGCATACGTACCGGGCGCGACGTGCCAGTCGCCGTCGTCACCTGCGCTCGGATCCCAGTAGGCGAACGCGCGCGCGTCGAGAGTCAGCTCGGCGACGCCCGACTCCCCGGCATCGAGCCACACCTTGGCGAACGCCTTGAGCTCCTTCGGCGGGCGCGTCACCGCGGCGGTGCGCGGCGGGGCGACGTAGCACTGGACGACCTCGCAGCCCGGTCGATCGCCGGTGTTGGTGACGGGGACGCGCACGCTCACCGCATCGCCGTCGACCGCGACGACCGGCTCGCCGAAATCGAACGTGGTGTACGAGAGGCCGTGGCCGAACGGGAAGCGGGTCGGCAGGCGACGCGCTTCGTACCAGCGGTAGCCGAGGAGCACGCCCTCGCCGTAGCGCAACTCGCCGAACTCGCCGGGGAAGTTGCCGTACGACGGGTTGTGCTCGAGGCGCACCGGGAACGTCGTGGGCAGGCGACCCCCGGGTTCGGCGTCGCCGAACAGCACGTCGGCGAGCGCGTTGCCCATCTCCTGGCCACCGAACCACGCCTGCACGATCGCCGGTGCGTCGTCGGCCCAGTCCATCGTGACCGGCGAGCCCGTGTTGACCACGACCACCGTGTTCGGGTTGGCGGCGACCGCACGCGCCACGAGCACGTCCTGCCCACCGGGGAGATCCATCGTGGCGCGGTCCTCCCCTTCCGTCTCCCAGTCGTCGTTGGTGCCGACCATCACGATGACCGCGTCGGCATCGGCCGCGAGCTCGACCGCGCGGTCGAGCAGATCGGGCGGCGAAGGACGGCGGTGGCCGAGCTTGATGCCTTGGAGGAAGAACGCGTCGGGTGCGACCGAGAACTCGACGACCAGTTCGACCGCCCTGCCCGCCTCGAGCTCGACCGGGGCAAGCGCCTCGGCGCTGGCGAAGCCGAAGAACTCGGTGCCCGGCCCGGGAGGGTTCGCCACCCCGTCGAGCAGCACCTCGCCGTCGAGCAGGATCCGGCCGCGTCCGGCCATCTGCACGAGCGCGAACGTGTGCGTGCCGGTCTCATCGGGCAGGTAGGTCGCGGTGGCGCGGAACGAGAAGTTCTTCGGCTCGATCCCGGCCGGGAGCGGGTCGACCACGAGCAGCTTCCCGTTGCGGTACGTACCCCGAGCGACGGGCTCGCCGGACATCTCCCGTCCCGCGAAGTACTCGATGGCGAACGGCGCGTGGAGCGGCGCGGTGGTGCGGTCGATGTCGACGCCCCGCGCGAACCGCACGTCGACGTCGTCGCCGAGCTTGTCACGGAGCGCGTCGAGCAGGCTGATCTCGTAGTGCGGCGCGAGGTTGGCCGAACCGCCGCCCATCATCTGCGGCCGCTCGGCGTTGGGGCCCAGCACCGCAAGCGTGCGGAGGCGCGACCGGGCGAACGGCAGGACCGCCGTGTTGCCCTGCCGGGTCTCGTTGCGCAGCATCACCGCGGCGGCAGTTGCGGCCTCGCGCGCGAGCACGCGGTGCTCGGGTCGGTCGATCGACGTGCTCGCCCACGCGGGATCGTCGTCGAGCGCACCGGTGCGGTCGAACACCTGCAGGAGATGGGTGACGTGTTCGTCCAGCTCGGACTCGGACACCCCCCCGGCCTGCACCGCGTCGCCGAGCAGCTTCCCGTAGAACGCGCCCGGCCCCGGCATCTCGAGGTCGAGCCCGGCAGCGGAGGAACCGACGGTCGAACCCGCGCTCAGCCAGTCGGTGAGCACGAAGCCCTCGTAACCCCACTCGCCGCGCAGGATCTCGGTGATGAGCTGATGGTGCTCGGAGCAGTGCGGGCCGTTGAGCCGGTTGTACGCGGTCATGATCCCCAGGGCGCCGCCCTCGCGTACCGCCAGCTCGAACGGCACCAGCGTGAGCTCGCGGCAGCGTGCGGGCGTCGATCACCGAGTTGATGCTGTGGCGCTCGAATTCCGCGTCGTTGCCGGCAAAGTGCTTCACCGTCGTCACGACACCCTGCGACTGCACGCCGCGCACGAACGCAGCAGCCGTCTTCCCCGACAGCAACGGGTCCTCGGAGTAGCACTCGAAGTTGCGGCCGCCGAGGGGTGAGCGGTGCAGGTTCACCGTCGGTGCGAGCAGCACGCGGCACGCCTTGGTGAGCGCCTCCTCGCCCAGCATCACGCCGACCCGTTCGACGAGCTCGGGATCCCACGTGGCCCCCAGCGCCGAGCCGCAGGGCGCGCACACCGCGGTCTCGCCCCCGAGCCCGAACAGCGCGCTCCCCCGCGCGCCGTTGGGTCCGTCGGTGACCCGGATGGGCGGGATCCCCACCCGCTCGTTGGCCACGAGGGTCCAGAAATCGGCGCCCGCGGTGAACGCCGCCTTCTCTTCGACGGTCATGGACGCGACCAGCGCCGCGATGTCTCGACTCATGCCGCGGAGCGTAACGCTCCCTTCCCGATCGAGGTTGCGTCACTCAGCGGCGTTCTACGCCGTCAGGTGACGCAACCTTGCGGCAACTAGACGGCGCGGCGGTAGCGGGAGACGGCGATGGGCGCGCACACGGCGATGATGCCGACGATCCAGATGATCGCCTTGATCACGTAGTCCGCGGTGTTGTCCGAACCGATGGTGAGGGCGCGGGCGGCGTCGACCACCACCGACACCGGCTGGTTCTCGGCCCAACCCTGCAGCCACGACGGCATGGTGGCCACCGGCACGAACGCCGACGACGCGAACACCAGCGGCGCCAGGATCGGGAACGACACTGCCTGCGCGGTTTCGGCGTCCTTCACCATGAGTCCGACGATGGCGAACACCCAGGACAGCGAGTAGGAGAACGCCAGGATGATCGCGATGCAGCCGAGCAGGCCCCACACGTTGGTGCCGATCGTCCAGCCCACGAGGAAGCCGACGATGCACATCAGGATCACCACGAAGAAGTTCCGTACGAAGTCGGCGAGGGTGCGGCCGACCAGCACCGCCGAGCGCGCCATCGGCAACGAACGGAACCGGTCGATGAGGCCCTTGCTGAGGTCGTCGGCGAGACCCACACCGGTGGTGAGCGAACCGAACACGATCGTCTGCACGAAGATGCCCGGCATCAGGAAGTTCACGTAGGTCTGTCCCGGCGGGAGGCTCCCCTGGATGGCGCCGCCGAACACGTAGCGGAACATCAGCGACGAAGATGACCGGCTGGATGGTGGCGAACACCAGCAACTGTGGGTTGCGCTTGATGTTGAGGAGGTTCCGCCACGCCATCGTGAGCGCGTCGCCGACCGCATGACCGCGGTTGACGTGCACGGCGGTGGGCGCATCGGCGGTGATGCGTGGTCATTCGTCGCCTCCTTCGTCGTCGTCGACGGTGGTGTGACCGGTGAGCTCGAGGAACACGTCGTCGAGCGTGGGCTCGCGCAGCACCATCGTCGCGGGGTCGAGGTGCGCGCCGTCGAGGATGCGCACCGCTTCGAGCATCGAGCTCGGACCCGCACCCCCGGCCACGTTCACCCGCACGAGCTTGCCGTCGCGCGACGCGCTCCCCGACCGGCGCGAGCAGTTCGACGGCGCGGACGGTGGCGTCGTCGTCGCGCATGGTGATCTCGACGACGGTGGAGCCCAGCCGTTCCTTCAACTGCGGTGGCCGTGCCCTCGGCGATGACGCTGCCGTGGTCGATCACCACGATGTTGTCGGCGAGCGTGTCGGCCTCCTCGAGGTACTGCGTGGTGAGCAGGACGGTCGTGCCGCGCTGCACGAGCTCCTCGATGACGGCCCAGAGCTCGTTGCGGCCCTGCGGGTCGAGCCCGGTGGTGGGCTCGTCGAGGAACAGCACCGGCGGCCGGTGCACGAGCGCGGCGGCGAGGTCGAGCCGGCGGCGCATGCCACCGGAGTACGTGCGCGACACGCGGTCGGCCGCGTGGACAGCGCGAACTGCTCGAGCAGCTCGTCGGCGCGGGCGCTGATCTCGGCCGACCGAGAGGTGGGTGAGCTTGCCGACCAGCGCCAGGTTCTCGCGGCCGGTCAGGTTCTCGTCGACCGCGGCGTACTGCCCGGCGAGCCCGATGCTCGCTCGGACCCGCTGCGGGTCCTTGCGCACGTCGACGCCGAGCACCCTCGCGGTGCCACCGTCGGGCTTGAGCAGGGTGGTGAGCATCCGCACCGCGGTGGTCTTGCCGGCGCCGTTGGGCCCGAGCAGGCCGAGCACCTGCCCTTCGGGCACCTCGAACGAGACGCCCTTCACCGCTTCGAGATCGCCGAAGCACTTCACCAGGCCGTCGGCTTCGATCGCAGCTGCAGTCATGACGACACACACTAGCGACTTTTCCTTGAGTACCATCAAGTTTTGAGACGACGTCAATGTTCGATGTTCATCAACTGTTTCGCGCTAGACTGGCCCTGTGAGCACGCAGGCGGCCCGTGACGCATGGGCGTCGATGCACTCGCTCTTCATGGAGGGCGAGGCGCACGACCGCGTGCACCGGATCTGCGGCGAGCTCGGACTCTCACCGCCGCTGCTCAAGGCGTTCGTGCATCTCGGCACGCTCGACGACGACGGTGGCCTGCGCATGAGCGACCTCGCCGAGACGTGGGGCTGCGACGCGTCGTACGTCACCACCCTCGCCGACGGCCTGCAGGAGCGGGGGCTCGCCGAGCGGCGACCCCACCCCACCGACCGGCGGGTGAAGACGATCGTGCTGACGCCGGAGGGACGCGCGAAGCGCGAGCGCGCGCTCGAGCTGCTGTCGGAACCGCCCTCGGCGTTTGCGGCGCTCTCCGCCGCCGAGCAACGTCAGCTGCGCGACCTGCTCCGCAAACTCGTCGCCGCCGATCCCGAGCTCACGCTCAAGACACCGACCACCCGATCCGCCTGACTCTCTCCGCGACCCGACGGTCAGAACGGGGGCTTCATGCGAACTTCGCGGGCGACGAGCGCATCGGCCCACAGATCGGTGGCCTCCCCGGGGTTCTCCAACCAGATCGTGCGCACCAGCGCGACGTCCGGCGAGCCGGGCATGATGTTCTGCACCACGCGTTGGTCGACGACAAAGGTCGCGTCGCTGGGCGGCGCCGGCACGTCGGACACGTCGGGGTAACGCACGAACACCTTGGCGCCGGGCGCGACCTGGCCGAGCGGCGCGTCCGGCAGCGCGCCGTGCACCACCTCTTCCTCGACCGCGTACGCGTCGTACGGGCCGATGAACGAGTCGTGGTCGGCCATGAGCGTCTTGGCGTCGTCTTCGGTCGCGAACGACTTCGAAGGATCGAAGAAATCGGCCGTCGACCCGGTCCAGATCTCGGTGACCGCGTCGACGTCGCTGTCGCTGTCGACCAGGTTCACGGTGTAACCGTCCATCGTGACCGTGACGCGCAACCCGAGCGGCGCGTGGTGGTGCAGGTAGTGATCGTGGAACTCTTCGCGCGAGAGCCCGTCCTTGCGGGTGAAGAAGAAGAGGACCTTGTCGAGAGCCATGGCGCGCACCGTACTGTGTCGCCCATGGAGCTGCTCTCGGGCCTGCGCGTCGTGGAGGGATCGGCGTTCGTCGCCGCCCCGCTCGGTGGACTCACCCTCGCCCAGTTGGGCGCCGACGTCATCCGCTTCGACACGATCGGGGGCGGCCTCGACTACAAGCGCTGGCCGGTCACCGACGACGGCGTCAGCCTCTACTGGGCCGGACTCAACAAGGGGAAGCGCTCGATCGCCATCGACCTGTCGCGGCCCGAGGGCCGTGAGCTCGCCACCGAGCTCATCACCGCACCCGGTGAGAACGCCGGGCTGTTCCTCTCCAACTTCCCCGAGTCGGGCTGGCTGGCCGACGCCCGCCTCCGCGCCCGCCGTCCCGACCTCGTGTACGTGAACATCGTCGGCAACCCCGACGAGAGCACGGCAGTCGACTACACGGTCAACGCCGCGTCGGGCATCGCCAACGCCACCGGCCCCGTCGGTTCGCTGTTCCCGGTCAACAACGCGCTTCCCGCGTGGGACATCGCCACCGGCCTCAACGCGGTGATCGGCATCCTCGCGGCGGAGCGCAAGCGCAACGCCACCGGCGAGGGCCAGCTGGTCAAGATCTCGCTGGCCGACGTCGCCTTCACGATGGTCGCCAACCTCGGCTTCCTCGCGCAGGCCGAGGTGTCGCACGAGAACCGACCGCCGCTGGGCAACGACATGTACGGCGCGTTCGGTCGCGACTTCGCCACCAGCGACGGCCGTCGGGTCATGGTCGTGGCCATCAGCCTCAACCAGTGGCGCACGCTGGTGAAGGCCACCGGCATCGAGGAGCACCTGCCCGGGATGGAGCGCGCCTTCGACGCCGACTTCACGAAGGAAGCCGACCGCTACCGCGCGCGCGACGGCATCGCCGCGCTGCTGAAGCCGTGGTTCGAGACCCGCACTCTCGACGAGGTGCGCAAGGCGCTCGACGCGCACGGCGTGTGCTGGGGTCCGTACCAGACGTTCACGCAGTTGCTCGACGACGACTGGCGGATCGCGCCGTCGAGCCCGGTGTTCGGCGACGTCGACCACCCAGGCATCGGCAACCTGCGCACGCCCGCGTCGCCGATGAAGTTCCCCACCGAACCGCCGGTGCCGCCCGCGCCGGCACCGTTGCTCGGCATGCACACCGACGAGGTGCTGGCCGACGTGCTGCAGATGTCCCCCACCGAGATCGGCAAGCTGCACGACGACGGCGTCGTCGCCCGCGAGGTCGAGCTCGGATGACCGCGGGCGCCGAGCCCACCCTCGCCGACGCCGGGTTCATCGAGCTCGCGCACGACCCCGTGCGGCTCGAGCAGGTGGCGCGCCTCGCCGCGTGCCTCGACGTCGACCCCTCGGTGCTCGACCACGGGCTGCTCCCCGCACTGTGGCACTGGGTGCTGTTCCCCCGACCGTCCCGACCGCCGATCTCGGCGTCGACGGCCATCCGCGCCGCCGCACCGAGATGGACGAGTTCCCGCCAGCGCATGTGGGTCGGCGGACGCATGTCGATCACCCGACCACTGCGGATCGGCGTCGACGCCGAGCGCGTGTCGCGCATCCTGCGCGCCGAGGTGAAGGACGGCGGCGCCGGCCGCTTCTGGCTCGTGACCGTCGGTCACACGATCGAGCAGGAGGGTGCACCGCACGTCGAGGAGGAGCAGGACCTCGTGTTCCGCGCCGCCGGATCACTCGCGCCGGTCGGCCCCGACGCCGACACGCCGCCCGGCGAGTGGATCGAGGAGCGCGTCGCCGACCCGAAGCTGCTGTTCCGGTTCTCGGCCGTGACCGCCAACGCCCACCGCATCCACTACGACCACCCGTACGCGACCGGGGTGGAGGGCTACCCCGACCTCGTGGTGCACGGACCGCTCACCGCGATCCTGCTCGCCGAGCTCGCGCGCGCACGCCGCGGCCGCGATGCACGCGAGGTGTCGTACCGCGCCCGTGCGCCGCACTTCGCCAACCGTCGCTTCTGGTTGACGGGATCGCCGACCGACGACGGCGCCACGCTCAGTGCGGTGCGCGCCGACGGTGAGACCGCGATGACACTCGAAGTGCGCTGACGCGCCTTCACCAGCTCGGTCCCTCGAGCGCCTGGATGATGTACGTCTGGGCGAAGCGATCGACGGTCGCCGGCTCGGGAGGGTCCACTCGGCCTCCCGTGCCCTGCGTTCCGTTCACCGCGAAGAACACTGCGACGGACTGGTCGTTGCCTCGGCGGAAATCGATGACGCACGTACCCGGACCGTTCTGTTGGGTGAACGTGAAGGTGATGTCAGTGATGACGTCGCCCGTCGGGCTCCACGTGGGCGAGAGGACGGCCTTGTGCCCGGCAGCCAGCAGCCGATCGGCGAGACGCGTGAGGGTGGGCATACCCACCTGGGTCGCCCACCGATCGAACCACGCGATCGCCTCCTGGGTCCGGAGCTTCTCCTCCACCTCGGCGCGGATCTTCGCGTCGTAGCGTTCCTGGGCCACAGCGAGCGCGCGGTCGAGCTCATCCATCGTTCGAAGCCGCGCCAGGGATCGCATCGGGGCCGTACATCATCACGACGAGCTCGCCGTAGTCGGGCCCGCTCCGCAGGTTGTTGCCGCCATCGACGTTGAGGATCTGTCCGGTGATCCACTGCGACTCGGGGCCGAGGAGGAACCGCACGACGTGCGCGATCTCGTCGGGCTCCCCCACCCGACCGAGGGGCGTGTTCACCAGGTAGCTCGCGTACGTGGAACCCTCGCGCGAGATGCCCTCCATGATCTCGGTGCTGATGAACCCGGGACGGATGGCGTTGAACCGCACACCGAGCGCGCCGTACTCGTCGGCCGCGTTGCGCACGACCTGCTCGAGCGCACCCTTCCCCGCGGTGTACCCGGTGAAGTAGCGGTGCGTGTACGCGCCGGCGAACGACGACATGCCCACGAACGAGCCCTTCGACTCGATCAGGTGCGGGAGCGAGTACTTGGCGGTGAGGAACGTGCCGGTCGCGTTCAGGCGGATCACCCGCTCGAACTCGTCGACCTCCTGCATCGCCAGCGGCTTCAACGGTCCGCCGCCACCCGCGTTGGCGACCACGCCGTCGAGCGTGCCGGTCGGCTCGACCGCGGCGGCGACGATGCGGGCAACGTCGTCCTCGATCGTGATGTCACCCACCACGTAGCGGATGCTCCCGCCGTGCTCCACCTGACCGCTGATCTTCTCGACCGACGCCTGCAGCGTCGCCTCGGTGCGCCCGCAGATGGTGACCGCAGCGCCGTCGGCGGCCGCGACGCGTGCGCACGCGGCGCCGATGCCCGTCCCCCCGCCGGTGACCAGCACGCCAGTTCCCTGGAGTCCGCCGGTCGGCTTCAACTGTGCAGGCATGCGTCTCCCCCTCGGCACGGTTCCGAGCGCCCGAAAGTAGTGGCTTCCGGGGAGTCCAGGTAGCGTCCCGACTTCCCCGAACCGCGCCCATCCGAGGAGTGACCGTGGCCGAAGCGTCCGGACGATTGCTGCCCGAGCTCACCCAGAACAACGAGTTCTTCTGGAAGTCGGGCGAGGACGGCGTCCTGCGCTTCCAGCGCTGCTCGGAGTGCGGCGAGCTGCGCCATCCGCCGGTCTCGGTCTGCCCCTACTGCCATTCGAACGAGTGGGCTCCGGCGGAGGTCTCGGGGCGCGCGGTGGTCGCCGGGTTCACGATCAACGAGCACACCTGGCTGCCGAGCTTCCCACCCCCGTACGTGATCGCCATCGTCGCCATCGAGGAGGACGACCGGGTCCGCCTCACCACCAACATCGTCGGATGCGAACCCCGCGACGTGTTCGTGGGCATGAAGGTGCAGGTGCGCTTCGAGCACGACGACGACGTCTGGATCCCGCTGTTCGAGCCCACCGGCGAGACCGACAAGGGCCCGTTCCCTGCGGTCGACGAGACGTCGCGCGTCGCCCGACCGATGCCGAAGGGCGCCAAGAAGTTCGAGGACGAAGTCGCCGTCACGGGCATCGGGATGTCGCAGGTCGGCCGTCGCCTCATGGTCGACCCGATCACGTTGACCGTGGCCGCGGCGCAACAGGCGATCGCCGACGCCGGGCTCGAGCCGTCCGACATCGACGGCCTCTCCACCTACCCGGGTCCCGGGATCGGTGTCGGCATGTCGGAAGGGGGCATCACCGCGGTCGAAGAAGTGCTGCGCGTCCGCCCGCTGTGGATCAACAGCGGCATCGAGCTCCCCGGCCAGGCCGGCTCGATCATCGCCGCGATGCTGGCCGTCGCCGGCGGGCTCTGCAACCACGTGCTGTGCTTCCGGACCGTCTGGGAAGCGACCTACGCGGCGAAGCAGCGCGAGGCGATGAGCGAGCGCGCGAGCAGCGGCATGCTCGGGCTGCAGAAGTCACCGCGGATCGGCGGCGACGCGCAGTGGCGCATGCCATTCGGCGCGTCGTCCGCCGCCAACTGGATCGCGATGCAGGCGAACGCTCACTTCGACCGCTTCGGCACGACCAAGGAGACGCTGGGGTGGATCGCGCTCAACGCTCGCAAGAACGCGGCGCGCACCCCGTGGGCGATCTACAAGGATCCGCTCACGATGGACGACTACCTGAACGCGCGCACGATCACCACGCCGTTCGGTCTCTACGACTGCGACGTGCCGTGCGACGGCTCGGTCGCGGTCATCGTGTCCCGCAAGGACCTCGCCGGCGACATGAGGCAACCTGCGGTGCACCTCGAGGCGGTGGGCACCGCGATCACCGAGCGCATGAGCTGGGATCAAGGCACACTCGACCACGAGCCGCTCGTGCAGGGACCGGCTGCGCACCTGTGGACCCGCACCGACCTCAAGCCCACCGACATCGACATGGCCCAGCTCTACGACGGCTTCTCGTTCAACTGCCTGTCGTGGATCGAAGCGCTCGGCTTCTGCGGCTGGGGTGAGGCGAAGGACTTCCTCGACGGCGGCACGAACATCGCGCTCGACGGGATGCTGCCGCTCAACACCCACGGCGGCCAGCTCTCGTCGGGCCGACTCCACGGCTACGGGTTCGTCCACGAGGCCGTGACGCAGCTGCGTGGGCACGCCGGCGAACGCCAGGTTGCCAACGCGGAAACCGCGGTCGTGAGCAACGGCGGTGGCGCGCCCGGCGGCGTGTTCCTCTTCACCAAGGCACGCTGAATGCAGCGCTTCTACCAGGACGACGGCATGAACTTCGCCGTCCTGATCTCGCTCGGCTTCGCGTACGCCAACATCACCGACGTCGGCGAGACGCTCGCCACGATCGAACGCATCCCCGAGGGTGACGCGGAGGCGTGGGTCACCGAGTGGACGAAGACCGCCGACCATCTGGTGAAGCGCGCCGACGACACGCTGGCCGGTGGCCACACCGTCAGCGGCCGCACCACGTTGTTGCGGGCATCGACGTACTACGACCACGCCTCGGCGCAGTCACCCGGTAGCAAGGACCCGTCGCGCTACACCTCGCTCTGGGAGCAGCACCGGAAGTGTTGGGACCGCGCGGTGGAGATCTTCGAGACGCCCGTCGAGAAGGTCCAGATCCCGTACGAGGGCACCACACTCGAGGGGTACCTCTTCACGCCGCCGAGCGCGTCGATGGCACCGCGGCCGACGGTGATCCTCAACAACGGATCCGACGGTCCGGTCATCAGCCAATGGGCCATGGGTGGCCGTGCGGCGATCGCGCGCGGCTGGAACGCGATCACGTTCGATGGCCCCGGCCAGGGCGCCGCGCTGCACCGCCAGCACCTCTTCTTCCGCGCCGACTGGGAGAAGGTGATCTCGCCGGTCGTCGACTGGCTCGTGACCCGCGACGAGGTGGATGCCACCAAGCTCGCGCTGCAGGGCATCAGCCAGGGCGGGTACTGGGCACCGCGCGCGGCCGCGTTCGAGCACCGGATCGCCGCGCTGGTCGCCGATCCCGGGGTCATGCGGGTCGCCTCGTCATGGGAGTCGCACCTGCCGAAGGAGCTGGTGCAGCTGATCGACGACGGCAATCAGCAGGACTTCGACGCGCTCATGGGCGCGAACCCGAACGAGCAGCAGAAGGCGGTGCTCGCGTGGCGCATGGCGCCCTACGGCACCACCTCCTACTACGAGGCGTACGTCAAGGCGCGCGAGCAGACGCTCGACGCGGCCACGGTGGCCCAGATCCAGTGCCCGACGCTGGTGCTCGACCCCGAGGGTGAGCAGTTCTGGCCCGGCCAGTCGCAGGACCTCTTCGATGCGCTCACCTGTGAGAAGCAGATCGCGCGCTTCACCGCGGCCGAGGGCGCCGACTGGCACTGCGAGCCGGCCGCGCTGAGCCTGCGCGACGAAGCCGTGTTCGATTTCCTGGAGACGGTCTTCGCGCGATGAATTCGCAACGTCGCGAGAGTCGAACCTGACATGGATGCGCAGAACCTGGCCGACCTGTACGACCTGCCGACCCTGGCGTGGGAACCGTTCGCGGCGAAGCTCGCCACCGGTTACAGCCAGGCCCCAGGCACCGGGGGGCCGAATCGCCACTCGACGTGGATCGCCACCATCGACGCCGACGGCAGCCCCCACGTGACCGGCATCGGGTCGGGGTGGCTCGACGGCGCGTTCATCTTCGAGACCGGCCGCACGTCCCGCAAGGGGCGGAACCTGGCTCGCGACCCGCGCTGCACCATCAGCCTCGCGCTCGAAGACTTCGACGTCGTCGTCGAGGGCGCGGCCGAGCTCGTGACCGATCCGGCGCTGGTCGCCGAGGTCGCACGGCTGTACAACGAGGACGGGTGGCCGGCAGAGGTCGACGAGAGTGGCACCGCACTCACCGCGCCGTTCAGTGCGCCGTCGGCGGGCCCGCCGCCGTGGCACGTCTACCGCGTCGTCCCCAAGACCGCGATGGTGTTGAGCATCGAGCCCGGCGGCGCCACCCGCTTCACGTTCTGAGCGTCCGTTTCGAGCGCTGGGGTTGCAGAATGAGAAGTCGTTCATGAACTCGATGGCACGCCGGATGTTCGACCTGGTCGAGCCGATCGGTGTCATCCCCTACTCCGCCGACGAGCCCAACGAGGCGATGTTCGCCCTGGGCTTCACCGACTACTGGGACACCTACTTCGCGGGACGGGCGGCGCCCCTGGGTCTGGTCCCGGCTGAGGTGGTGGACGCGCTCTTCTACAACTTCGCGCCCGGTGAGGTGGCTCGCCACATTCCGAAGGTGTGGCGGACCAGCACGCCGGAAGCCGCGATCGCCGCTCGCCAACTCGGCTGCGCGAAGGCCTTGCGGCGGATCCTCGGCGAGCACGTCGACTCACCCGCGTTCGCACGCGCGGCTGCACTGCTGCTCGAGGCTGCGACCAGCGCACCGTTCGAAGGCCGGCCGATGTACGCCGCGCTGCGCGCGATCCCGGTCCCCGACGACGACGTGACTCGTCTCTTTCATGCCGCGTCCTTGCTGCGCGAGCACCGTGGCGACGGGCACATCGCGGCCCTGATGATCGAGGGCGTTGGCGGCCTCGAAGCTCACGTCCTCCACGCCCTCGACCTGGGCATGCCCCCGGAGCAGTTCGGACGCATCCACCACCTCCCCGCCGCGCAGCTCGCCGCCGTGGTCGACGGGATGCGCGATCGCGGCCTGATCGGCGATGACGGTGGGCTGAGCGAGCTCGGTCGCGCCGTCAAACAGCGCGTCGAGGCGAACACCGACGACCTCGCGGCGAAGCCCTACGAGAGCCTCGAGCCCGGCGAGCTCGACGAGCTCATGGCCGCGCTCGAACCGCTCACCATGCGACTCGTCGCCGCCCAAGACTGGTAGCGCAACGACGATCGATCTACATCGCCGCCGTCGTCGACCGAAGGACCCGCAAGGCAGACGGCGGGAGCTTCGAACATCGCGGAGCATCGATCGGGCGAGTGCGTGACGGGCTCGTCACAAGCTGGACCGACTACTTCGACTCCCGCGGTGCTTGGTTCTCGCGAAGATCCTCGGGTCACGGGACGATGATCGGCGCGGCGGTCTTCCACGGCGTGGCACGTCGTCGTAGGACGGACGGTCGTCGAGGTCGTCGGTGACGTCCACGTCGCGGTGAGGCAGGCGACGCCGACGTCGAGCGCAGTCGAGCCCGATCTCCACGAGCTCGCCTTCGGTGAAGTACCGGCGCAGGTCGTCGTACACCGCATCGTCGATCGCGTCGTGGTAGCGGATGGCCATGCAGCTGCGGCACTGGTTGTGGAACGCGATGCGCAACCGGATGGCGCCCACCCCGAGTTGCACGCGCATTCCCTGATCGACGTCGCCGGGGTCGACCCCGAGGTCGACGGGTTGGATGCGGGCCATGGTCAGTCGCCACCTGCACGGTCTCGGCGGTGTGGGCGGTGATCCGTCGGGTGGTGGCCCCAATGGTCCACGTAGGCGACCTCCTCCACCGGGCGGCGCGCCGCGGGGCGGAAGTCGTCGCCGGTGTAGTAGGCGACCGGCAGCAGGCAGGACTGCACGAAGCCTTCGGGCACGCCGAGCAATGCGTCGGCCTCGGCACGCCGGTACAGATGCACGGTGGTGAGCACCGAACCGAGCCCGCGGCTGCGCAACGCGAGCATGAAGCTCCAGACCGCGGGATAGATCGATGGAGGCCAGCCCGCGGCGCCGCCGACGTCCTCCACGCACGGCACCACCAGCACCGGGACCTCGTGGATGTGCGCCATGAGGTAGCCGGCCGAGTCGGAGACACGCGCCTGCTGCTCCTCCGGCGGCGGCACCGACCCGAGGCGCGACGGCGGACGGTCCGACGGCAGGTTGCGGTAGAGATCGGCGAGCGCGACCCGCACGTCGGGATCAGTGATGACGAGCCAGCGCCACGTCTGCTGGTTCGACCCCGTCGGCGCCTGGATCGCGAGGTCGAGGCACTCCATCACCACGTCGAGCGCGACCGGGCGGGTCAGATCGAGCCGCTTCCGCACCGCGGCGTAGTGGTGAGCAGCTTGTCGACGGTCTCGAGGTCGAGCCCCGACGCGCCCCTCGATGGGCGCTCGCTACTCGCCGGGGTACCCGGCTCGCTCACGCTCGCGCCTTTGGACGACGCGATCAACCGATGTCGTAGAGCGCGAGTGCGCTCTCGCTGGTGATCACCGACTGCTGCTCGTGCGACAACGTCTCGAGCGCCTCGGCCAGCTCCTCGGTGACGCCCGGGAACTTGGCGTCGGGGTGCGGGTAGTCCGACGCCCACACGATGCGGTCGGCGCCGCACAACGGCGAGTTCGCGGTGAACGCGAGCATCGACTCGTCGGGGTCGAAGCTGATCCAGCACTGACGGCGGAAGTACTCCGAGGGCAGCATCTCGAGCCACGGCACGTCCCACTCGAACTTCTTCGAGTGGTGATCGAGCCGCTCCAGCCACGGCACCAGCCACCCGCCGTTGGCCTCGAGGAAGAGGAACTTGGTGTCGGGGAACCGCTCGCACACGCCGCCGGCGGTGATGTAACAGATCGAGTGCATCACGTCGACGGGGTTGGCGATCGCCTGGGTGAAGAGGATGTTCCCCATCATCCACCCCTCCGCCGGCTCCTCGTCCGACGGTGCGTAGCTCCAGTCGGCGAACGGCCGCGCCAGCTTCAAGCCGCGGCACGCGCCCGGGAGGTCGGGCATGAGGAACGGGTGGAACGCAAGGACGAGTCCGGTCTCGGCCGCGGCTTGCCACACGGGGTCGTAGACCTTGTCGTTGAACGGCCGCCAGTCGACTGACGGGTTGGGGCGGAGGAACACCGACACCATGCCCGGCTTCTCCGCCACCCGCCGGATCTCGTCGGCCACTGCCTGGACGCCGTCTTCGTCGTTCATCGGCGGCACCGCGCCCGCCGCGAACAGACGACCCTCACCTTCCTGGGTGTGGTCCGACGCCCAGTCGTTGTACGCACGTGCCTGCACGCGCGCGAACTCCTCGTCGTCGACCGACTGCAGCCCGAGCATCGATGTCGGGTAGAGCACGGCGAGGTCGATGCCGTCGGTGTCCATGTCCTGGAGACGCGCCTTGGCGTTGTAGGCAGCAGGGCGCACTTCCGTGTAGCGCATGTTCCCGCTGCGGGCCCGGTCGACCTCCTCGTCGGGGAACCCCGCGGTGCCGGCGAGCGACAGGCCGTTCGAGGGCATGACGAAGTCGTTGTAGTGGAGGTACTCGACGCCGTCGTCGTGGGTCTCGATGTGCCAGACGCGGTCGCGCCACTCGGCGGGTGCGTAGTCGGGCATCGCGCTCGGGTGCTCGAGGATGTGGCCATCCGAGTCGATGTAGCGGAGTCCTTCGGTGGCGGTCATCGATCTTCCCCCTGGAGTCGAGTCGGGCTCCGCCCAGCGTTCCCCGTCCGCCGGAAAACTGCAAATTGCACGGCGCCGAATTTCTCCTCGGGCCGAACGGTGCGGTAAGCACAGGAGATGGAGCGGAGTCGTGGCCGGACGGCCGGGACGTCGGAGCGGAATCGACCAATCGGGGTGCCATGGAACTCAACGGAGTGGGAGCAATCGTCACCGGCGGCGCCTCGGGTCTCGGTGAGGCCGCCGCCCGGCGCCTGCACGCGGCCGGAGCCAACGTGGTCATCGCCGACGTCAACGAGGAAGGCGGCCAGCGGATGGTCGCCGAGCTCGGGCGCCACACCGAGTTCGTGCGCTGCGACGTCGAGAACGACGAAGAGGTCGAGGAGGTCGTGCGCGTGGCGTCGAGCCACGGTCCGCTGCGCGTCGCGGTGAACTGCGGGGGTCGGGCCGGCGGGGGTGGGCGCATCGTCGGTCGCGACGGCACGCCCGCGTCGCACGAAGGGTTCTCGATCACCGTCGAGTCGTTCCTCGTCGGGACGTTCAACGTGATGCGCCTCGCGGCCGCGCAGATGTCCAAGGAGGAGCCGCTCGAGGACAACGAGCGCGGCGTGGTGGTCATGACCGCGTCCATCGCGGCGTTCGAGGGGATGATCGGGCAGGCTGCGTACTCGGCGGCGAAGGGCGGCATCGTCGGCATGACGTTGCCCGCGGCGCGCGACCTGGCGGCCATCGGTGTGCGCGTCGTCACCATTGCGCCGGGCACGTTCGCGACGCCCGCCTACCGGATGATGCCGGAGGACCGCGTGAAGGCGCTCGAGGAGCTCAACCCGTTCCCGAAGCGCATGGGGAAACCGGAGGAGTACGGCGCGCTGGTGGAGCACATCTGCACCAACACCATGCTCAACGGCGAGGTCATCCGCATCGACGGCGCGGTGCGCTTCCCTCCGAAGTAGGTCCTCCGAAGTAGGAGGGTCAGCGACCGAGCGCGACGGTGCGCCGAGTGAAGTCGGCGAACTCGCGCGCGTGCGTTCGGTGCACGGTGTGGCCGGCATCGCGGAACACCACGACGTCGGCGTCGAGCAGCTCCGAGAGCCGATCGGCCGACTGGTAGTCCCAGGGCGTCGTGTCGACGCTGCCGCCGACCAGGCACGGCACGGTGACGTCGGCGAAGTCGAACGGCGCGGTCTCGACGAACGAGAAGTCGCGAGCCATCGATGCGTCGTCGGCGGCGCGTTGCTCGGGCGTACGCCGCGGCTGCCCCGTGCTCCAGCGCTTGAACATCGGCTTCAGGTCGAGTGAGCGGCGCATCATCTCGTCGTGGTCGGGCCACCAGTCGGTGAACGGCACCGTCGGCTCGAAGATCGCCAGCGACGCGACGAGATCCGGCCGCAGCACCGCGGTCATGAGCCCGACGACGCCGCCGTAGCTGTGCCCCACGATGGTGGCGCGACGACCGGCGAGGATGTCGATGGCGTCCTGGGCGTGGTCGGCCAATGACGTCGGCGGCGTGTCGTCGCGCGAACGACCCCAACCCCGACGGTCGTAGGTGACGACCGTGAGCTCGGGCACGAGCTCGTCGACCATGCCGGCGAAGCTCTCGACCGAGTCGGTGAGGCCGTGGATCAGGAGCACGACGGGTGCGCCGTCGACGCCGGCATGTTCGACGACGTGCACTACCCCTCGGCTCCGAGTGCGACCGCGCGCCGGGTGAAGTCGGCGAAGCCCTTCGGCTGCATCCGGTGGGCGGTGTGCCCGGCGCCGTCGATCTCGAGCAGCTCGCAGTCGAGCTCCTCGCGGAGATGGTCGGTGGCATCGAATCGCCACGACGCCGAGAGCGAGCCGCGCCCGATGATGCGGGGGACGGTGAGCTGCTCCGGAGTGCACGGTGCTTCGGCGATGAGCATGAGCTCGTGCGCCAGGAGCGCCTGCTCCCGCTCTCGCTCCTCGCGCGTGCGGCGCGGCTTGTGCTCCAGCCCGGCGCGGAAGTGCTCCTGCTCGGAGGGCGCCTCGGCGGCGATGGCATCCATCGTCGGCCACCACGGCTGCCACTGCATCGACGGCTCGAACAGCCCGAGTGAGACGATGCGCTCCGGCGATCGCACCGCGGCCAGCAGCGACACGGTCCCGCCGTAGCTGTGTCCGACCACGGTGGCGCGCCGGTCACCCAGCACCGACAGCAGGTCGTCGGCATGGTCTTCGAGTGACGTCGCGGGTGCGGCGTCGCGCGAGCGCCCCCACTGCCGCCGGTCATAGGTGAGCACGGTGTGCTCGGGCTGGAGATGCTCGATCACGCCCTCGAAGCTCTCGCAGGAGTCGAACACCCCGTGCACGAGGACGATCACCGGCGCGTCCGATGCGTCGCTGCAGTGCTCCTCGACGTGGAGTGCGGGGTCCACCATGCGCGGTGGAGCCTACGGAGCGCGCTCGTTCGCATCCCAATCTTCGTCGAGCGCATCCCGCTCCTCCTCGACCTCGCGTGGCGGTCGCGGGCGACTGACGATGATCTGCACGATGGCGATGAGCAGCACGATGATCGTGAGCACGCGCTCGGCGATGGGCACGTCGTAGAACACGGCCAGGATCTGCAGACTCACCGCGAAGCACTGCGCCACCAACGGCAGGGCGACTGCCTTCCAGCCGTACACATCGATCGGTTCGAGTCGTCCCGGGTGCGGCAACCAGGCCGCGAACGCGATCAGCACGAGCCCGCCCAGCCACATCGCATCGAAGACCGTGTCGGAGCTGTAGGAGTGGCCGAGCGCGTCGACCGAGTAGACCGCGTCGGCGATCCCCAGCGCGGTGAACCCGACGACGAGGGCCAACCACATCGGGCCCGCCCGCCAGCCCATGAGCGCCAGCACTCCGAGGGTCGCCCCCACGAGGATGGCATCGCCGAGCGGGTACGAGAAGTCCACCACGTCGACGAGAGAACCGGCGTGGGAGCGGTCGGCGGCGGGTTCCAGGAACAGCGCGACCCACGGCGTGACGACGACGAGCATCACGACCACGCCATCGATCCAGCGGTGCAGTTCGAACCGTGGCACCCGGTCGCGCACCAGGAGCACCAATGCGGCGAACAACAGCGGGTACCACGCCAACCAGAAGGCGTCGGAGACGGTCGCATTGGCCTCGGGATCGCCGCGGATGGCCCAGATCACATCGCCGGCGGCCCACAACCCGATCGCCACCGCGATGAGCAACCACGCCACCCGGTTCCGCTCCGACCGGATCGCGGCCCACGCGCAGAGCACCGCGGCCAGACCCTCGGCCGCGCAACTCACCCACGCATCGAGCAGGGTGTGGATCCCGCTGCCGCCGACGTTGACGAGCCCGTGGACCGCAAGGCCCACCACGACCGCGACCAAACCGATGAACAGCACGCGCACGAACGTCGGCACGCCGTCATGCCACACCGCGGACGAGCGCGAGGAATCGCCGGCGGCGGAGGGACTGGCCAACCCCCGCACCCTAACGACCGGGCCACGTAGGGTGACGGAATGGACCCCCTCCAAGAGACCATCGACTACGTCGCCGTGAGCCGGCTGCACCATGCGTACGCCGACATCGCCACACGGCGGGCATGGGGTGAGCTCGACGAGATCTTCGTGCCCGAGATCCCGATCACGATCGACCTGCGTGATCGCGACCCGTTCGTGTTCGCCGACCGCGCCGGGTTCCGGGAGTTCGTCAGCGCCGCGGTCGACCGGTTCGAGTTCTTCGAGTTCGTGATCCTGAACTCACGCATCTCCCTGGAGCACGAGGGTGACCCCGACGTTCGCGGTGGCGCGGATGTACATGAGCGAGCTGCGCCAGGACCTCGCCGAACGGCGATGGACCGCCGTCTACGGCGTGTACCACGACCAGTTCCGGCGGATCGACGGCCGCTGGTGGTACGTGCAGCGCAACTACTCCTCCCTCGCGCGTCCCGCGCACGACGTCGACTCCTTCCCCTTCCCGACGCGCGAAGTGTTCTAAGGGCGGCAGGCGGTTCGATACTTGCCGCATAACAGCGCCAGAGCGGGCGACCTGGCGCGTCGATCAGCTCGCAGGAACCATGGTTCGCCGACGCAGATGTGCCGATCGGGACGGCGCGTCGCGGCGGTGACACCCTCCGACACTTGAACAAGTCACTCTGCACGATTCGCTGAGACGTGGTTGAGCTCGGGGCGGTGCATGACTGCCTCAGTCACCACGGGCACGATCGAGCGCCGTTCGATGCCGCGGGGCGCAAGGGGGTCGATGTTCATGATGGCTCGTCGCCGTCGGGCGCGGTTGGTGGTGCTCGCGTCCTTTGCGGTTGCCGTGTCGCCCTTGGCCGCGTCGGGCCGGCCACCGTTCAACCTCACCGTCTGCCAAGGCGGAATCGCAGTGGCCCGGTCGCGCAACGGCGGTCGAACCTTCGGTCCGATCAGCGCGGTCCTGACCGACCAGGAACTGGATGGGGGCAGTTTCGCTCGTCGGAAGGAGTACAGCGCTGACGCTGCGCGGCCCTGGTCCTCCCGCACCCTCACTGGCGCTCGGCGTGCGCCGTCGTGCATGGCTCGGTTCGCCCGCGCGGCGCAACCGGTGGGGTGTTAGCACGAAGTCGCAAGGGCCAGGTGACCACCTTGGCTGTCGGGTGGGTTGCGACCAGACTCGTGTGGGGCGGGGATGTCGCGTCGGCGGGATCTGGGAGGGACGTGGGCGAACTCGCGCTGGTTGGCGCTTCATCGTGAGGCAGATGTTTCGGGTCGCGTGGTACCGATTCCGGGGCGCTTCTCGCGGTCGTTGGGGTGCCCTGGTCGCGTTGGTGATCCTCGTCGGACTGCTCGGTGGCTTGGCGATGGGGTCGGTGGCGGCGGCGCGGCGCACGCAGTCGTCGTTTCCCGCCTTTCTCGCCGGCACGAATCCGTCCGACATGGGCCTCGCCACCTCGGTGTACGACCCGTCGTCGGGCAGCCCCGGCTACGACCCGGGCATCGCGCGCGAGATCGCCCGACTACCTCACGTGAAACACGTTGAGAGCTGGGCGGGGTTGAATGTGGTGCCGCTGGAGTCGAACGGCGCCCCGACGCCTCAGGCTGGCACCTCGGTGGGAGGCGGTTCGGGCAGCGTCGACGGCCTCTACTTCGACCAGGACCGCTTCGCGATCGACCAGGGCCGCCTCGCGAATCCCAAACGAGCCGATGAGTTCATGACCAGCGCGGCGGATGCCCGTCGGTCTGGGTGGCACCTCGGCGATGTCGTGTCGTTCGGTATCTACACCAACGCGCAGACGATGATGCCCGGGTTTGGCACCGCAAGTGTCGCGCCGTACCGGCAGGTCAACGCCAAGCTGGTCGGCCTGGCGCGGGGAGGCGGCGACGTCGTGGTGGACGACGTCGATCGCGGCCTCACCGGCGGTGCGCAGTTCACTCCAGCGTTGACCAAGCGGTTGTTGTCGTGTTGCGTCCCCGTGTCGGGAGTCGGCATTCAGCTCGACGGCGGGAGCCGTGACGTGAATGCGGTTGAAGCGGAGATCGACCGGGCGGCGGGACCGGGCCGGGTCCCGACGTACACGGTCACCTCGATCGTGGAGACGAAGGCTGAGCGGGCGATCAAGCCGGAGTCGATCGCGCTTGCCGTGTTCGGAGGGATCGTCGCGCTCGCGGCCTTGCTCATCGTGGGTCAGGTGATCGGCCGGCAGCTGCGTCGCGACGCGGACGATCTCGACGTGCTGCGCGCACTTGGTGCCGGCCCGGCGATGACGACGAGCGACGGGCTCATCGGTGTCGTGGGCGCGGTCGTGGTCGGATCGCTGCTGGCGGTTGCGGTCGCGATCGGGCTGTCGCCGCTCGCTCCGCTCGGTCCGGCGCGCCCGTTCATCCCGTCGCCCGGCATCGCGTTCGATTGGACGGTGCTCGGCTTCGGTGCGCTCGGGCTGATCGTCGCTTCGAGCGGGATCGCGTTCGTGATCGCGTACCGGCGCGCACCGCATCGAGTGGCCCGGCGTCGTGAACACGTGGGACAACGCGGATCGATCCTCGCACGCACGGCCGCGGCGCGTGGCATGTCACCGCCCGCAGTGACGGGGATCCGCTTCGCGCTCGAGCCCGGCGCGGGCCGCAATGCGGTTCCCGTGCGGTCCGCGATCGCCGGCACCGCGCTCGCGATCGTCGTGGTCACCGGCACCCTCACCTTCGGTGCGAGCCTCAATCACCTCGTGTCCCATCCCTCGCTCTACGGGTGGAACTGGACCTACGAGCTCAGCGCGGGCCAGGGCAACGGCGACATCCCCCAGCACCAGGTCACCCAACTCCTCCACCACGATCACGACGTCGCCGCGTGGAGCGGTGTCTACTTCGCCGCGCTCCAGCTCGACGGGATACCAGTGCCCGTGATCGGTGCCAGTCCGAAGGCCGCGGTGGCACCCCCGATCCTCTCCGGACACGGCCTCGACGCTCCCGATCAGGTGGTGCTCGGGAAGATGACGCTCGCGCAGCTCCACAAGCACATCGGCGACACGGTGCTGGTCTCGGGTGGGTCCGGCAAACCGACCCGGCTGCGAATCGTCGGGACCGCGACGATGCCCACGATCGGTGTGGTCGGCGACTCGCACCCGACGATGGGCACCGGTGCGCTGCTCTCGTACGAACACATCTCACCCTTCGCCCGGAACCCCTTCTCCAACCCGGTCACCGGTCCCAACAACATCCTCGTGCGCCTGCGTATCGGGGCGAATCCCGCAACCGCGCTCCGCTCACTCCACAAGATCGCCACCGCGACGAGCACGAACGCGAACTTCGGTGTGACCGTCGTGAACGTGCAACACCCCGCCGAGATCGTCAACTACCGCTCCATGGGCTCCACCCCCGTACTGCTCGGCGCCGCGCTCGCGACCGGCGCAATGGCGGCACTCGGCCTGACCCTGATCGCCTCGGTCCGTCGCCGCCGCCACGACCTCGCGCTCCTCAAGACCATCGGCTTCACCCGACGGCAACTCTCGGCCACGATTGCCTGGCAGGCCACCATCGCTGTCGCCATCGGGACCGTCATCGGCATCCCCCTCGGCATCATCGTTGGCCGCTCGCTCTGGGACGTGTTCGCACGCGCGATCGACGTCGTCCCGCGTCCCACTGTCTCCATGGTCGCGATCACGCTCATCGCCGTCGGCGCGCTCGTGCTCGCCAACGTCGTCGCCGCCATACCCGCCCGTCAGGCAGCCCGCACCCGCACCGCAGCACTCCTGCACGCCGAATAGAGATCGGGCAGCGCGACTTGCACCCCGGCAGCGCATTCGCCGTCTCGACCGCGACGAACCACGATACGAACCCCAGTCACCACCACGAATCGAACGCGCGCGCCGGAACCGGCTTGACACGCCCCGCTCCTTCACAGATGCCGACTCTGCCGGTTTGTATGGTCTCGAAGCAGGGTCGCGACGTTCGGGCGCGACCTTCGGGTAGGTGAACTCGAGTTCTCAGTCTTGGCCTGTTGAGGCCGGAAGGGGGCGTCATGCCGTCCGCCCTACCGCTCGCGAATGTGTTCACCCTCGGGGTGCGTGACTTCGGCGCGGAGCGTGACTTCTATCGCCGGCTCGGTTGGCCACTGGTTCTCGACAGCGATGACTTCGCCGTGTTCGAGCTCCGTGGCGCGCTCCTCGCGCTCTTCCCCATCGACGAGCTCGCTGCCGACGCCAACACGTTTGCGGACCGCGGTAACGGCGGGATCAGGTTCAGCATCATCATCAGCGTGGACCATCGAGCTGAGGTCGATCCTCTTGCGGAGCGCGTGCGCGAGGCAGGCGGGACCTTCAGCAAGGAGCCGACTGATGCCGAGTTCTTCGACGGGCGAGACGCCTACTTCCGCGACCCCGAAGGCAACTTCTGGGAGATCGCATGGGCATCGCCTGACAACCCGGTCGTGGTGGCAGCTCGGCGAGCCGCTGGCCTTGCGTAGGCGAACGCCTTGGGAGGAGGTCGCGTCAGCTCGCCTTCATGATGCGCACGCACAGCATCTTGGAGACGTTGAAGAGGAGCTTCGCGGCGATCGCGGGATCGACGTCCACCATCTTGCGGATGGTGCTCTCGCTCAGGCTCAACACGCGCACGGAGTCGCTGGCGGCGTAGACGTCGAGTGTGCGCGGGCGGTCGAGCAGGAACGCCATCTCCCCGAACACCTCGCCGGAACCGATCACGCCGACGACCTGCTCCCCGTCGCGCGCTTCCAACGTGCCGTCGAGGACGACGAAGATGTTGCGGGCCACGCCGCCCTTCTTCAGGACGCGATCGCCGAGGGCACACTCGATGACGTTGCTGTGGCCGAGGCAGCGCTCCACCTCCTCGTCGGTGAACCCGTGGAACGCCGAGATCTCCTGCTGTTCGATCTCGTGCATCGCCGATCGGAGCTGCAGCGCGTAGTCGTCGGCGCTCGTCATGAGCGGGCTCATCACCGCGCCGCCCCCGCCGGTGAGGATCTGCTCGACGCAGTCGGGCATCGCGTCGGCCGCAGTGGCCACGCCGACGCCGAGGAGCGCGTCCGGACCCTGCGGGAACGCGACCAACGGGATGAGATAGCCCGCTTCCGGCGTGTTGATGTTCTTCGTCGCGTACGTGCGTCGTCCCTGCCCAAGGTAGAGCGACAGGAGGTGCGGTTCGCACGCGCTGAACTGGAGGCGCACGTCGTGCGCGAGGCCGGTGTCCTCGCGGCACTTCAAGACCTCTTCGACGAGTCCGGTGCCCCGCAGGTCGGGCCGGACCATCACCCGCTCGCCCAGGGCGACGTGCTCGGCGGGCAACTCGGCGAGGAACGGCGCCAGGCCGTATTCGTCGATCTGGCGCTCGGTGAACCCGTTGCCGCCCCAACTCAGGCGGGCGGTCCCCACGACCTCGCCGGTGTCGTCCCGGGCGTAGAAGATCCAGCTCTCCTGGTCGTCGGGCTCGACCAGCCGCCGGCCCTCGTGGTCGGCGGTGTCCTGGTAGCGCCCCATCTCCTCGACGTACACGGAGTACCGGAAGCGGTAGACGGCCTCCTTGTCCTCGTCGGTGTCGGCGCGCCCCACGTCGTATGTCATGACGAGAAACTAGGTCCCCGACGCGAGCTCCTCGTTGGCCGCGGCGAACGACGCGAGGAGGCGCTGCACGTCGAACGGCTCCTCGCGCGGCGGCTCACCCCGCCACTCGCTGCGCGGCGTGGCGAAGAAGTCGCCGCCGTACACATGGATCGCGCCGGCGCACTCGGCGGTCGGGTTCATGACCGAGTGCACGGCGTCGTCGCCGAGGAGGCACACGTCACCGGGGCGCAGCGACCGCGTACCCGAGTCGGTCAGTGTCGTCCCGGCGCGCCGGAAGAACCGGTTGTCCTCGCCACCGGAGTACACGCCGATGGCGGCCCACATCCTGTGGTCGTGGGGGCCGAGCACCATCCCCGGCGCCCACACCACCTTCAGCACGGTCAGCTCGTCCGAGACGTGAAGCGGCACGAGCTCGCCGCGTTCGGGTGGCAGGGCTGCGGCGATCGCGGTTTGGTCGGCGACGGCCCGCTCGAGCACGTCCCGCACCGCGAGCAATGGCTCCGACTCGTCGATCGCGACCTGACACGCAGCGACGAGTGCTTCGACATCGAACATCGCGCCCCCTCGGGTGATGCATGTTCATGCACGCGCGTGCTTGTCAATCTAGATCAACAGGACGGGATCAGCGCCGGACGCGGTGGTGGAGGTGCACGACGCCGTTGGCGAAGCGGTGCTCGTCGACCAGTTCGAGGTCGAGGAAGACGCCGTCGGGCAGGGCACGGGTCCCGCCGCCGACGATGACCGGGTTCAGGAAGAGATGGACGTCGTCGACGAGACCCGCCGCGAACGCGCGGGCGGCGAGGGTCGGACCGCCGATGGAGATGTCGCGGTCGGCGGCCTCGACCTGCGCGCGCACCGAGTCGGGATCGAAGGCCCGTTCGAGGCGCGTGCGCGACGTGGTGACCTCCGGCAGGCTCGTGGAGTAGACGACCTTGTCGGACTCGCGCCACTGCTGCGCGTAGTCGCGCATCTCCGGCGGCTCGTCGGACGTGTCCATAGTCTCCCAGACCGCCATGATCTCGTACATGCGACGCCCGAAGAGGTAGGTACCGATCGATCGTTCGAGGTCGTTGACGTACCCGTGCACCTCCGCGTCGGGCGCGGCCCACTCGAAACCGCCGTGGGCGTCGTTGACGTAGAGATCGAGCGACGTGATGCTCGCGAAGACGAGGCGCGCCATGCTCAGCTGCTAGCGGCGTAGGCCTTGACCACCGGCTCGAGCTCGGTGGGCGTCGCGCCGTGCATGATCACGCCGTCGCAGCCGAGGTCGAACTGGTTGCGCACCGCGGCCACGCACTGCTCCGGCGTGCCCTTGGCCATCGGCTCCAGCCACTCGTCGGGGATCAACGTGGCCACGTGCTCGAGCTGCTCGGTGGTGGCGGCGCGGTCGATCGCGCCCTGGAACGTGGACACGAACTCGTCGGCCCGGAACCGTTCGAGCACCGCCGGGTCCCAGTGGTTGGTGCGCACCAACAGGTCGCCGTAGCCCTGCAGGTAGGTGGCCAGTCGCCCGACCGTCTTCTTCAGCTGGAGGTCGGGTGCGATGTGGTCGCCCACCGTCGCGAAGCACGACCACACCTTCACCTGCGGCGGGATCACGCCCGGCCTCCTCGGCCGCGTCCTTCACCGTCTTCACGACGCGGGCGGTGGTCTCGTCGGTGAAGAACGTGTGCAAGACGATCTGGTCGAAGGCCCGACCACCGAGCTTCAGCGAGTTGGGACCGAACGCGACGAGACCGAGCGGGATGTCGAGCCCCTCGATGCCGTCGAGGTTGAGGTAGGGCCACGAACCCGCGGGACCGTCGTGGCCGAGGATCACCTCGCCCGCCCAGAGGCGGCGCATCAGGCCGGCGAAGTCCTCCATCTGCGCGGTCGTGATGTGCGGCAGGCCCATCGCGTCCCACAGGCGATCGACGCCCCGACCGATCCCGAGGGTGAAGCGTCCACCGGTGAGGCTGTGCATCGTCGACGCGTAGGCGGCGATGATCGTGGGGTGTCGCGTGTGGTGGTTGGTCGCTGCGGTGGCGATGGCGATGCGCTCGCTCACCGCGCCGACGGCACCCGAGACCGTCGCGGCTTCCTTCACGTTGAAGCGCTCGGAGATGAAGCAGTGCCCGAGGCCGAGCACCTCGGCCGATCGCACCTCGGCGATCAGGTCACGGGTCGACGCCGGCGCGCCGGCGAGCGTGTAGAAGCCGAGCTCTCCAAAATGTCGGTCTTCGAAATGACGGTCCTCGAAGTGCGGCACCGCGTGACTCTCCCTACGATCGCGAGATGTCCGAGCATCCTGACACACCCGCCTACGCGTTCGACCCGGAGGTGGCTGCGCTCGCCGCCCTCTCGGTGAGGCCGCCGCCCACGAGCGCGGTGGAGGCCCGCGAGAAGACCGCCGAGATGCTGGCGATCATGTCGGTCGACCTCGACGTGTCCGATCTCGACATCGACGACCGGGAGATCCCGGGGCCTCCCGGCGATCCCGCGGTCACCGTGCGGGTCTACGCGCCGAAGGTACGGCCCACGCCGATCGTCCCCGCGATCCTCTACATCCACGGCGGCGGCTTCTACGTCGGCAGCATCGACACCGAGCATGGCGGCTCCGCGCGCATCGCCCAGGAGCTCGGCATCGTGGTGGTGTCGGTCGAGTACCGCCTGGCACCGGAGCACCCCTTCCCCGCCGGTCTCGAGGACTGCTACGCCGCGTTGCGGTGGCTGCACGCGGAAGCGGACGCGCTCGGCGTCGATCCGGCGCGGGTCGCGGTGAGCGGCGGCAGCGCGGGCGGCGGACTCGCCGCCGGGCTCGCGCTCCTCGCCCGCGATCGGGGCGGTCCGGCGATCTGCTTCCAGTACCTCGGCATCCCCGAGCTCGACGACCGGCTCGAGACGCCGAGCATGCAGCAGTTCCACGACACGCCGATGTGGTCGCGCCCGCAGGCCGAGCTGAGCTGGGAGTGGTACCTCGGCGACGCGCACGGCCGCGACGACGTGTCGCCGTATGCCGCGCCCGCTCGCGCGACCGACGTGGCCGGCCTCCCGCCTGCGTACATCTCGACCATGGAGTTCGACCCGCTGCGCGACGAAGGGATCCAGTACGCGCTCAAGCTGCTGGCCGCAGGCGTGTCGGTGGAGCTGCACTCGTTCCCGGGGACGTTCCACGGCTCGGGCATCGCCACCGGCGCCGCGGTCACCCGGCGCGAGGGCGTCGAGCGCTTCACCGTGCTACGGCGTGCCCTCGGTCTCGACGGCGCCTGAGGTCCCGTCGCCCTCGACGAGCTCGGTGAGGGCGGTGCGGGCGAGGTCGACCGCGTCCGTGAACGTGAGGAGCGGTTCGCTCGTGAGCTCCGGCTCCGGCATGCCGGGGACGATGGCGCGCACCACGTTGACGCTCTCGGGGGTCGACCGCACGAAGGCGTACAGCGGTGCCGCCGCCGGATGCTCGACCTGCCGCAGGACGTACCAGCAGAGCGTGAGGAGCGCGACCATCGGCAGCCCGTAGAACGACTGCAGCGTGCCCATGCGCGCGAGGAGATGCGACGCCGCGACCTCGGGTGGGAGCGCGAGGGTCACGAGGGAGCCCCACGACGACACCGAGGCGGTGATGAACGGGTCGCCGAACTGCTCGGCCAGCTCCTCGGCCGTGCGGAGCGCGTCCATCGCCCCGTCGGTATCGGTGTCACGCAGTGCCATCGCCAGCAGCGCGTAGGCGACGGGAAGGGCAAGACCGCGCGTCTCGCCGAGCAGCCGCACTGCGAGTCGCGCCGCTTCGACGTCGCTCGCAGGCGGAAGGTTGCGGTACAGCGACCGGTAGAGGTACAGGTCGGCGAACGAGAGCGGCGACAGGCCCGGGATCGCGAGTCCGCGCTCGACGATCGCGACTGGATCGCCACCGGCCGCCTGCACGAGTACGGCCTCGAACGGTTTCACCCAGGTCACGTCTCTTGGGTCCGCGCACTCACGCTCGAACGCCTGGACCGCAGCGGCCAGCCGTTCGTGGTCGAGCTCGTTGACCCACATGATCGCGGTCACGTAGTGCAGCCAGTACGCGCCGGGAAGCTCCGCCATTCCCTCCAGGCCGAGCGCCTGCTCGGTCCACCGCGCGGTTTCGGGCAGCGCGGCCGACAGGTTGTGCACCGCGAGCCGCAGGGCTAGCTCCGGATCCGCCGCGGAGAGCGCGAAGTTCATCGCCTCACGCCAGTTGTCGAGCTCGATCCGCACCGCGGCGCGGTCCACCACGCCATCGACGACGGCCCACGATTCGATCGGGTGGTCCACGAGCGTCGCGATCCACTCCGCGTGAGCCCGTCCGATCGTGTCGGCCTCCCCTGCGGCCGCCAGCTGCTCCAGCGCGAACACGCGCACCGTCTCGAGCAAACGGTAGCGGCCGGGCCTCGGCTCCCGTTCGTACTGCACCAACGACTTGCGCACCAGTGACGAGAGAGCACCATCGTCGTCGCAGACGATCCGGGCGGAGTCGGCGGTGAAACCACCCGAGAAGACTCCGAGTCGGTGCAGCAACACCTGCTCGTCCTCGTCGAGGAGCTGGTGCGACCACTCGAGGGTCGCCCGCAGTGTCTGGTGCCGGTCGACCGAGCGTCGACGCCCGGACGAAAGCAGGCGAAAACGGTCGTCGAGGCGGGCCGCGATGTCGGTCGGCGCCATCGTGTCGACTCGGGCCGCCGCGAGCTCGACGGCGAGTGGCACTCCGTCGAGGCGAGCGCAGATCTCCTCGACCACTGCGACGGTCTCCTCGTCGGCCACGAATTCGGGGTCGACGCTCTGTGCGCGCTCGACGAACAGCGACACCGCGTCGGTCGCGGCGTCGAGCGGGCGCACCGGCACCACCTGTTCTCCCTCGAGGTCCAGCGGCTCCCGGCTCGTCGCCACCACGACCGTGCCCGGGCACCGCTCGAGGACCGCGACCGCGACCTCGGCGGCGGCATCGAGGACGTGCTCGCAGTTGTCGAGCACCAGGATGCTCCGGGTCGAGCCGAGGTGATCGCAGACGATGTCGACGTCGGACCGGCCCGGCTGTCGCGATGCGCCCAGCGCACCGACCACCACCGCGCCGACCGACTCGGGATCGCCGGTACGGGAGAGCTCGGCGAGCCACGCGCCGCCGGGGAACGACGCCGACGCGTCGACTGCGGCCTGGAGCGCGAGGCGCGTCTTCCCGACCCCACCGACGCCGGTGAGGGTCAGGAGTCGACGCGTCCCCATGAGCGCGCGCAGCCGCTCGAGATCACGGTCACGACCCAGGAAGGAGTTGATCTGCACCGGCAGGTTGCCGCTCGTCGCGTCGAGCGAGCGCAGGCGGCGGGAACTCGCGGCGGAGGTCGCCACGCGTGACCTGGAACACGTGCATCGGCGCCGCGAGATCCCGGAGCCGGTGCTCGCCGAGATCCACCAGCTCGACGTCGGGATCGAGCACCTCCCGGATCAGCTGCTCGGTCAGTTGCGACACCACGATCTGCCCGCCGTGGGCGACGCTCATCAACCGCGCGGCGCGGTTCAGCACCGACCCGTAGTAGTCGCCGTCGCGCAACTCCGCGCTGCCCGTGTGCAGTCCCATGCGGACCGCGATCTGACCGGTGCCGTCCCACGGCTCCCGAGCGAGTGCGATCTGGCCGTCGAGCGCGGCGCGCACGCCGGCGTCAGCCAGGGCGAACACGGCGTGGACGCCGTCGCCGGTCGTCTTGACCACGGTGCCGCCGCGGGCAACGACCGCATCGCACAGGATCGCGTCATGACGAGCCAGTGCGCCCCGCATCGCGTCCGGGTGCTCCTCCCAGAGCCGCGTCGAACCCTCGATGTCGGTGAACAAGAACGTGACCGTTCCGGTGGGCAGCGCGGCCATCGCTACGGCAACCCCGCATGCGGCACGTCGACCCGGTGGGTGCGGATGGTCCCCGTGGGGTCGCCCGCGGACTCGGCTTCGCCGAAGCCGTCGGCGCAGAGCACGAACAGGGTGCGACCATCGTCGCCGCCCAGCGCGCACGCGAAGGTCTGCTGGCCGGCGTCGACCGAGTCGACGACCTCTCCCCCCTCGCGGACGCGCACGACGACGCTGCTCCGGGCGTCGGCGAACCAGATGGCGCCGTCGGCGTCGAGCGTGCACCCGTCGGGCAGGACGTCACCCAGCTCCGCCCACACCCGCCGGTCGCGCAGCGTGCCGTCGTCGGCGATGGTGAACGCGGTCGCCCGACGGGCCATCGTCTCGCCGACGACCAGGGTGCGGCCGTCGGGGGTGATGACGCTGCCGTTCGGGAACTCGAACCCGTCGGCTGCGACCGACACGTCACCGCCGGAGGTCACCCGGGCGAGCACCGCGGTACGCAGCGGTTCGCCGGCGTACAAGTCGGAGCCGAAGTTCCCCACGTACGCGGTGCCGTCGGTCGCGACCACCATGTCGTTGCAGTTGCCGGTGGCGATCGCCGACAGGTCGGCGTGGACCGCGACGCGACCGTCGTGCTCCACGCGCAGGACCCGCCGTGACTCCATCGCCACCGCGAGCAGGCGGCCGTCGGGGAGCCACCCGAGCCCGCTCGGCGGCTCGTCGAGCTCGAGCTCGATCCGGGGGATCCCGTCGTCGCCGACGCTCGACACCGCGTGCCGGTGGAAGTCGGAGAACCAGAGCCGACCGTCGTGCCAGCGCGGCCCTTCGCCGAAGCCGACACGATCGAGGAGGACCGGGAGGCCGGGCACGGCGGTGAGCCTACGGTCATAGAGTCCGCTCATGCGCGCTGCTGTTCTCAACGACGCCCACCAGCTCGAGGTCGCCGAGGTGCCCGACCCCTCACCCGGCGCGGGCGAGCTCGTGTTGCAGGTCACCGCGTGCGGCATCTGCGGCTCCGACCTGAAGCTGCGGCCGTCGATGCCGGCCGGCCTCGTGATGGGCCACGAGTTCTGCGGTGAGATCGTCGCCACCGGCGCCGACACCGACGCCCAGTGGCAGGTCGGTCGCCACGTCACCGCGCTCCCCCTCATCGGCTGCGGCCACTGCCTTGCGTGTCTCGCGGGAGAACCCGCGCATTGCGTCCAGGGCGACATGGTCGGGGTCGGCGGAAGTCCCGGTGGATTCGCCGAGTACGTGCGCGTCGACCAACGCGAGACCGTTGGGCTCCCGGACGCGATCGATCCCGCCCTCGGCGCGCTCGTCGAGCCGCTCGCGGTCGGGCTGCACGCGGTCGAGCGGGCGCACATCCGCTCGGGCGACAAGGTGCTCGTGATCGGCGCCGGACCCGTCGGCCTCTCGGTGATCGCCTGGGCCGCGCGCAGCGGCGCGAGCGAGCTCGTCGTGTCAGATCCGTCGGCGGTGCGTCGGGAAGCCGCGTCCGAGTTCGGCGCCACCCGCACCGTCGACCCCGGCGCCGAAGCACTCGAGGCGCGCTACGACGTCGTGATCGAGTGCGTCGGACTGCCCGGTATCACCGACGCGTGCATCGGCGCGTCGGTACGGCACGGCCACGTCGTGATCGCGGGCGTGTGCACCAAGCCCGATCCGTACATCCCGATCGCGGCGCTGGTGAAGGAGCTCACGATGGACTTCGTCGTCTACTACACCCGGAGGGAGTTCTTCTCGGTGGCCGAAGCGCTCGCGGGTGATTCGGTCGACGCCGCCGCGTTCGTCACCAAGCGGGTGGGGCTCGAGGGCGCCGACGACGCGTTCACCGAGCTCATCGAGGCCAAGGACCAGCGCAAGATCCTCGTGCTGCCGTAGCGCTCAGGGCAGCGCCACGGTCGCGGTCGCCGGTACCAGCACGGTGTCGGGCGCATCGTGGTCGACGACGGCGAGCTCGAGGTCGACGAGGCGCTCGCCGCCCTCGTCGCGCACGGCGGTGACCGTCCCGCGCGCTTCGACGGTCATGCCCCGCAGGTTGGGTGACCGGAAGCTGCAGCCCATCGAGACGATGCGGCCGTCGTCGCCCATCCAGTCGCGCACGAGGTTGTGCAGGTACGACCACATGAGGTTGCCCATGCCGAACGCGCCGGGAAAGCCCTGCGCGCGACCGGCGTCGTCGTCCATGTGGATGGGGACGAACTCGTCGTTGACGGCCGCGTAGCGGTTCCAGTTGTGGAAGCCGGTGGTGCGGACGAAGACGGGGAGCTCGGTCCCCACGGTGACGGTGTTGCGGTCGACCGCCATGTCAGTACCGGATCAGCGTGCCGCGCGACGTCTTGACCGTCTCGCCCCGCTGGTTGGTCCACGTGTCGATGTTGGTGCTGAAGAGCATGAGCCCCAGGCGTCCTTCTCGTTCCTTGTACTCGCCGAGCGTGGTGGCCGAAGTGATCACATCGCCGGGCCGCATCCGCACGCCGTACTCGGTCTCGGTGCCGCCGTTGATGATCGCGGTGGTGGCCGGTGCCGGAAGCCCGAACGTCTCCTCGGGGCCCACGAAGCCGCCGGTGGCACGATCCACCACGCCGGCTTCCGCTTCGGTCTGCGTGAGCCAGGCGAACGGGTTGAAGTCCTCCGGGGCGACGATGCCACCGTGCACGGTCCCGGCTGCGTACTCGGCGTCCCAGAACAGGCGGGGCGCAGGCTCGGGGTAGTACACCGCGATCGCCCAGCGCCGGATGTCGGAGTCGGTGATCGGGAACGACGTGGAGCTGCGCAGCTCGAGCCCGACGAGATCGAGCATCTGGGGCGTGATGTGCGAGTCAGGCATGCGGGGCGGAGCATAGGCACGGGTATGGCCGCAGCCGCCAGTTGCGACGACCCCATCTCGGGCCGTTCGACCCTGGTCGTGCCGCCTCGCGAGGCCGATGCTCGTCAGTAGCCCGCAGGGAGGCGGCGATGACCGAGATCGACGACGATGACACCACCGCACCCGTCACGCCCGGCACGCCGCATCGGCGCGCGCTGCTGATCGGCATCGGCGCGCTCGTCGCCGTGGTAGCCATCGCGGTCGCGGTCTACCTCGTCACCCGTGACGACGGCGGCTCACAACCCGCAGCGACGTCCGTCGCACCGACCACCCCGCCGGTCGACACCTCGACCGCGGTGTGGCCCTTCGCCACGAGCACGACGCGCTACTCGGATCCCGTTTCGGCGGCCCGCGGGTTCGCGGTGGACTACGTCGGGTTCAGCGATCCGGTCGTGGGCGAGTTCCGTCAGGGCGACTCGCGCTCCGGTGAAGTCCCGGTGCAGGCCAAGGCGACCGGACCGGTCACCACCGTGCTGGTGCGTCAACTCGGCGACTCGTGGTGGGTGCTGGGCGCGACGACCCCGAACATCCAGCTGACGTCGCCCGCGGCGTCCGCCACGATCTCTTCGCCGGTGCGGCTCCAGGGGACGAGCACTGCGTTCGAGGCGACGGTGAACGCCGAGGTGCGCGCCGACGGCAGCGCGCAGCCCGTCGGCACCGGCATCGTGACGGGCGGCGCGAACGGCGAGCTGGGGCCGTTCGACGACACCGTCGCCTTCAACCGACCGTCGACATCCGCAGGAGCACTGGTGCTGTTCACCCGTTCGGCGGAAGACGGCAGCATCACCGAGGCGACGGTGGTGCGGATCGTGTTCGCCTGAGCGTCGCCGATCGCCGATCCGTCGTGCACCTCAGAGGCGGTAGCCGCCGTCGACCGAGATCACCTGGCCGGTGATGCCGGCGCCGTCGTCGGACGCCAGCAGCGTGGCCATGCCGGTCAGCTCCTCGGGTTCGAGGACGCGGTGCTGCGCGCTCTCGGACGAGGCGGATTCGATCGCCTCGTCGACGGTGGTGCCGGCGCGGCGCGCCACCGCTTCGAAGTCGAGCAGCGAGGTGTTGGTCCATCCCGGACACAGCAGGTTCACGGTGATGCCGGTGCGCCCGGTGGTCTGCGCCAACTGCTTGGTGAAGCCGACGAGCCCGTGCTTGGCCGTCGTGTACGAGAGCGAGGCCGCGGCGTGCTTCGACGCCCCCGACCCGATGCTGATCACCCGGCCGAAGCCGCGCTCGCGCATGCCCGGCAGCGCTTCGCGGGTCGTCCACCACGCCGACGTGAGGTTCAGCGTGAGCGTGCGTTCGAAGCTCTCGTCGTCGCCGGTGAACGGATCGTGGTGGCGGCCCACGGAACCGCCCACGTTGTTGACGAGCACGTCGACCCGCCCGAAGCGCTCGATGGCTTCCAGCACCGGGCGACGGGCGTCGGTGCGGTCGGACGCGTCGGCGACGACCGCCAGCGCCGGTGCGCCGGCTTCGTCGGCGATCTGACCGACCACGGCGTCGAGATCGGACTGCGTGCGCGACGAGATCACGACCGTCGCTCCCTCGCGGGCGAAACGGAGCGCGATGGCGCGGCCGATGCCCCGCCCGCCGCCGGTGACGACCGCCACGCGGCCCGGGAGCTGCCCCACGGGGCGACCTTATACTCCGCGCCATGGCGTGGGATTTCTCGACCGACCCGGGTTTCGCGGCGCAGCTCGAGTGGATGCGCACCTTCGTCGACGAGGAGATCGAGCCCCTCTCGCTCTTCTACGACGACATGAGCGACGAAGCGTGGGCGCGCGCGACCGCGCCGCTCAAGCAGCAGGTGAAGGACCGCGACCTGTGGGCGTGTCACCTCGATCCCGAGCTCGGTGGTCAGGGCTACGGCCAGGTGAAGCTCGCGCTGATGCACGAGATCCTCGGCCGCTGTCGCGTGGCGCCCAACATCTTCGGCAACCAGGCACCCGATTCCGGCAACAGCGAGCTGATCGCAATCGGTGGCACACCCGAGCAGAAGGAGCAGTGGCTCGAGCCGCTGTTGCGCGGCGAGATCACGTCGTCGTTCTCGCTCACCGAGCCGCACTTCTCGGGGAGCGACCCCACGATGATCGCAACCCGCGCCGAACGCGACGGCGACGAGTACGTGATCAACGGGCACAAGTGGTTCGCATCGAACGCGTCCAAGGCCGACTTCATCCTCATGATGGCGGTGACCAACCCGGAGAACCCACCGCACAAGGCCGCGTCGTTCTTCATCATCCCGAAGGGCACGCCGGGTCTCGACATCGCGCGCGACGTCTTCAACATGGGCCACCCCTACCCCGGTCACTTCCGGTCGGGCGGGCATGCGGAGATCTTCCTGCGCGACTGCCGCGTCCCCGTCGGCAACCGCGTCGGCGCCGAGGGCGACGGCTTCGTCCTCGCGCAGCAGCGCCTGAACGGTGGTCGGATCCACCACGCCATGCGATGGGTGGGGCAGTGCGAGGCCGCGTTCGACATGATGTGCGAGCGTGCCATCAGCCGGGGCACGAAGGGTGAGCTGCTCATCGAGAAGCAGATGATCCAGGAGATGATCGCGGAGTCCTCGGCCGACATCCGGGCGCTGCGGCTCATGGCCCTCCACAGCGCGTGGTTGTGGGACAACCTCGGCGCGTCGAAGGCCCGGGTCGAGATCGCGGAGCTGAAGTTCTGGGGTGCGCGCGTCCTCCACGACGTGGTCGACCGCGCCATCCAGGTGCACGGTGCCCTGGGGTGGTCGATGGACCTCCCGCTGGCCAGCTCGTACGTGATGGCCCGCCAGTTCCGCATCGCCGACGGCGCCGACGAGGTGCACAAGTCGTTCGTGGCCAACAAGCGGGCCAAGGCCTACAAGCCGGTGGAGCAGGGTTGGCCGAGCGCGCACATCCCCACCCGCAAGGCGGAGCTGCGGGAACGCTTCGCCGAGTTCCTCGACCACGAAGCGGCCAACTTCTGATGGGCGGTGTCTGATGGCCGCGGAGCAGACCAATCCGGTCGACATCGAGGAAGCGGTCCCGCCCGGGAAGTTGGGGCCGTGGGTCGCCGAGCACGTGCCCGGCGCGAGCGGCCAGGTGGAGGTCACGCAGATCGCCGGCGGTTCTTCGAACCTCACGTTCGGTGTGCGCGACGGCGAGCACGACTGGGTGCTGCGCCGTCCGCCGTTGCGCCACGTCCTCGCCACCGCGCACGACATGGGCCGCGAGCACCGGATGCAGTCGGCCCTGCAGGACACCGACGTGCCGATCGCCAGGCAGGTCGCGATCTGCGAGGACGAGTCGGTGATCGGCGCGCCCTTCTACATGATGGCGAGGCTCGACGGCGTGGTCTACGACGACGTCGACGCGACCGCGTCGCTCACCGAGGAGCAGGGCCTCGCGGCGTCGTTCGAGCTCATGGACGTGCTCGCCCGCCTGCACGGCGTCGACTACGAGGCGGTTGGTCTCGGCGACTTCGGTCGACCCGCCGGCTACCTCGAACGCCAGGTCAAACGCTGGCAGACGCAATGGGAGAAGTCGAAGACCGTAGCGATACCCGCGGTCGACGAAGTCGCACAGCGACTCGAACGCCACCTTCCCACCGACAGCCGCAACGCGATCGTGCACGGCGACTACAGCTTCAACAACACGATGTTCCGTCGCGACGATCCCACGCGGATGCAGGCCGTCCTCGACTGGGAGATGTCGACGCTCGGCGACCCGCTCACCGACGTCGGCATGGTGGCGGTCTACTGGACCGACGTGGGCGAGATCATGTGGCGTAACCGCAAGCCTCAAGCCCACCGCGCCAATGCCGGGTTCCCCGACGTCGACACGCTGCTCGAGCGGTACGCCAGCACCAGCGGTACCGACCTTTCCCAGATCGACTTCTACCGCGCGTTCGCCACCTACAAGTTGGCGGTGATCGCGCAAGGTGGGGCGCGGCGCGTGGAGCACACCGATCCCGAGCGAGCGGCGCGCGTCACCGGCACGGTGGAACAACTCGCCGATCTCGCGCTGGAGCTGACCAAGGGGTACTGATGACCGTCGCGACTCCCGTCGACTTCGCCGCGTACGGCGACTATGCGCCGCCGCCGGGCGCGTACGTGCAGCAGGGCAACATGGCGACGCTCGTGTACCGGTACTTCGACCACATCGCCCGCGGCACCTTCGGCACCGGCGCCGGGATCCGCACCCACCGCATCGTCCCGGCCACGCCCGAGGCCGACTGGGACGCGCCGCACGACCGGGGCTGATTCACGCCGGTGCGAGCAGCTTGGCGAAGCTGAGCTCGTGACCATCGGGATCGCGCACGTGGAAGTAGCGCTCACCCCACGGCGCGTCGGTCGGCTCCATCTCCGGCGCGATGCCGTGCGCGAGCACACGTTCGTACACCACGTGGACGTCGGCGACCCAGAAGATCACGCGCCCCCAGATCGCCGGCACCGGCGCGTGCGCGGGGTCGAACTGCAGATTGAGGAAGCCCTCACCGACGCGGTAGGTGGTGAACGCCGCGTCGGGTCCACCGGTGACCGGTTCGAACCCGAGGCCCACGTAGAACCGGTACGACGTGTCCATGTCTGCGGTCACCAGAGTGACCGCATTGATCATCTCGATGTCGCTCAACCTTGCTGACCTTTCCGGGTCGGCACACGTGACGAGCACCATGTTCGCGTGCCACGCTCGTGCCGTGCCCAAGGACCCGGCCGATGTCGTCCTCCCGCTCTTGCAGCCGCTGCTCGGCGAGGGCGAGGAGCTGCGCGGCTGGTGTCTGGCGACGGAGCAGAGCACGTTCAGCGGGCACACCACGGTGGTCGGGGTGACCGACCGACGGCTGCTGCTCCAGGCCGTCGACCGCAAGTTCCGGGCCAAGGACGCGCTGCTCGCCATCCCGCCCGGTGAGCTCGCGAAGGCGAGCGCCGACGGCGCCGGCGGGGGGTGGTGGACCGCGAGCGAGGCGATCCTCGATGCCACCGCGCTCACGGTGAAGCTCGAGACCACCAGCGGCGAGCAGCGCAAGCTCACGCTGATGCGCGGCGGAGGCGGGATGTTCGGGAAGCTCGGCGGCGGCGAGGCCCAGCAGGAGGGCATCGACGCGCTGGCGGAATGGCTCCGCGCCGCCGGGTGACGCTGGCGTAGGCGCTTGCGTCTCCGCTTGGGTCAGACTCCCGGACATGAGCGGACTGGTTCTCTCGGGCCTGGAGGGCAAGGTCGCGGTCGTGACCGGCGCCGGCCGCATGCGGTCGATCGGGCGCCCGATCGCGGTCGAGCTCGCCCGCGCCGGCTGCGACGTCGTGCTCACCGGCACCGGTCGCCCGGTCGCGCGGTATCCGGCGGACGAACAGCAGGCCGGCTGGCGCGACATCGACTCGGTCGCCGACGAGGTGCGCGCGCTCGGCCGTCGTGCGCTGCCGGTCGTCAGCGACGTGTCGGACCCCGACGCCGTCGACGCGCTGGCCGACCGTGTGCTCGACGAGCTCGGTCGGGTCGACATCGTGGTGAACAACGCGGGCGCGGCTCGAGGCGACGACCGGGTACCGGTCGTCGACCTGCCCGTCGAGCAGTGGCGCACGGTCATCGACGTGAACCTCAACGGCACCTTCTACATGAGTCGCACGTTCGGGCGACGTCTCGTGGCCCAGGGCGAGGGCGGGAGCATCGTCAACATCTCGTCGATCGGCGGGAAGCTGATGGCCGCACGCACCGCGGCATACGCCGCGTCGAAGGCCGGCATCCACGCGCTCACCTGTGCGATGGCGTCGGAGCTGGGCACCGACGGCGTGCGAGTGAACGCGATCTGCCCGGGCATCATCGACACGTTCCGGCTCGACGACATCCCCCGCGGCGAGCGTTGGGACACCATGGTCGAGCGCCAGATCCCCCTCGGTCGCGCCGGCACCGGCGAGGACATCGCCTGGATGGCCGTCTACCTGTGCTCCGACCAGGGCTCCTGGATCACCGGCCAGCTCTACACCGTCGACGGCGGCACCCTCCCCGGCCGCTGACCACCCACCGGCGAACATCTCAAAGTTCGCGTGCACATACGACACCGAACTTCGAGATGTTCAGTAGCTGACGAAGTCGCGGGTGAGGTGCTCGACGTCGTGGGCGCCGATGAGGGCCATGGTGCGGCGGATGTCGGCGTCGAAGAGGCTGAGCACGTGGTCGACGCCGCGCTCGCCCGCGGCCCCGAGACCGTAGAGGTATGCGCGACCGGCCATGCACGCACGCGCCCCGAGCGCGAGCGCCTTCACGATGTCGCTCCCGCGCCGGATGCCTCCGTCGCAGATGATCTCGATGCGGTCGCCGACCGCGTCGGCCACCGGCGCCACCAGATCCACGATCGCGGGCGCGGAATCGAGCTGACGACCGCCGTGGTTCGACAGCGCGATCGCCTCGATGCCTTCGTCGGCCGCGATCTTGGCGTCGGCGACGGTCTGGATGCCCTTCACGACGATGGGGCCATCCCAGATGGAGCGCAACCACTCGGCGTCGCGCCAGGTGAGCCCGGGATCCATCTGCTGCGCGATGTAGTCGGCCAGCGTCACCGCGGTCGATCCGTCGCCCACGTGCTCGCCCGCGACGTTGGCGAAGCGGATCGGCTCGCCGCGTACGAAGTGCCACGTCCAACTCGGGTGGATGGCGCCGTCGAGCAGCGTGTCGAGACCGATCTTCGGCGGTAGCTCGAAGCCGCGACGCACGTCGCGCTCGCGGCGTCCGTGCACGGTGAGGTCGACGGTGAACACGAGCGCCTCGAACCCTGCTGCCGCGGCACGCTTGACCATCTCTTCGCACAAGCCGCGGTCGCGGAACATGTAGAGCTGGAACCACTTGCGACCGTCGCTGACGTCGGCGACCTCTTCGATGGACCGGGTGCCCGAGCGTGCTCAGCGTGTACGGCACCCCCGCCCGCGGCTGCGGCTCGCGCGACCGCCAACTCGCCGGCGGGATCGGCGATCCGGGTGAAGCCGGTGGGTGCGAGCACGAGCGGGATCGAGAGCGGCTGTCCGAGCAGCGTGGTGGACGGATCGGGCTTGCCCACGCCCTGCAGGACCCGCGGGTGGAACCCGATCCGGCGGAACGCCGCGGTGTTCTCGCCCATGGTGTGCTCGTCCTCGGCCCCGCCGTCGATGTAGTCGAACACGCCACGCGGCAGACGCCGGCGGGCCATCACCCGCAGGTCGTGCACGTTGGCCGCCCTGGCCAGGCGCCGCGCCACGGGATCCAGCTCCCAGCGGCGGAACCGCATCACCGAGCGCAGCGTCTCGATCATCGACATCCGCACGAATGCTAGAAGAGGACTCCCCGAGCAGGAGGCTGGCCGTGGAACGTTTCCAGGATCGACGCATCATCGTGACCGGCGGTGGTTCGGGCATCGGGCGCGCCACCGTGCTCCGGCTCCTGCGCGAGGCCGGCGCCGTCCACACCGTCGACGTCGACGAGCCCGGGCTCGATCGGCCACCGCCGAGCTCGCCGACGCCGAGGGTGTCGGCAAGCGCCTCACCACCGCGGTGCTCGACGTGTCCGACGAGCAGTCGGTCGAGACCGGCGTGCGACCGACGGTCGACCGCTTCGGCGGCCTCGACGTGCTGGTGAACGCCGCCGGCATCCTGCGCGCGTCGAACACACACGAGTGCACGCTCGACATGTGGAACCAGGTGATCAACGTCAACCTCACCGGCACGTTCCTCATGTGCCGCGCCGCGATCCCCGCGTTGCTCGAGTCGGAGCACGCCGCGATCGTCAACTTCAGCTCCACGTCGGCCGCGTTCGGCCACCCCTACATGGCCGCGTACGCGGCGAGCAAGGGTGGCATCGACGCCATGACGCACACCCTCGCGATCGAGTACGGCAAGCGCGGCATCCGCGTGACCGCGGTCGCGCCCGGCAGCATCCAGAGCGGCATCACCGAGACCACCGGCGGCATGCTCCCCAGCGACGCCGACTGGAGCCTGTTCGCCAAGATGTCGCCGATCCTGGCCGAAGGCTTCGCGCCGCCCGACGTCGTCGCGTCGGTGATCGCCATGCTCGCGTCCGACGACGGCGCGTTCGTCACCGGCACCGCGCTGCGCATCGACGGCGGCGCCCACGCGTGACCACGCGGTCGCGTCGGCAGAGGGACGGGTCGCGCTCGTCACCGGCGCGAGCCAGGGCGGCACCGGCACCGTCTCCGCGGTGCGCCTCGCCGCCGAAGGCGCGACGCGTGGCGATCACCGCGCGGTCGGTCGACGGACTGGAGCGCACGCGCGCCGAGATCGAGTCGGTCGGCGGTACCGCGCTCGTGCTCCCCTGCGACCTCGCGGCACGTGACGGCGGACGCGACACGCTCGTCGCACGCGCGGAGGCGGAGCTCGGGCCGATCGACATCCTGGTGAACAACGCGGCCGCCGGCGGGTACCGGCCGCTCGAGGACTGGAGCCAGGACGACCTCGACCACGTCATGGAGCTCAACCTCTACGCGCCCTGGCTGCTGATGCGCGACGTCCTGCCCGGCATGCGCGAGCGCGGTCAGGGTTGGATCGTCAACCTCACGTCGTTCGCCGGCGAGCTCCCGCCCGGGCCGCCCTTCCCCACCAGCCGTCCCGCCAAGACCGGCAGCGCGTACGGCGCGTCGAAGGCGGCGCTGAACCGGCTGACCATCGCGGCCGCGTCGGAGACCGAGGGTCAGGGCATCGCGGTGAACGCGCTCACCCCGCAGGCCGCCATCGCGGTCCCCTCACTGGTGGCGGCCGGATGGGTCGACGACACCTACTTCGAACCGGTCGACACCATGGCCCAGGCCGTGCTCGCGCTCTCGACGTGCGACCCGGCGCGCCTGCACGGACGCATCGCCTACAGCCTGCAGTTGCTCCACGAGCTGGGTGAGCCGGTGCTCGACACGCACGGCGAGCACCCGGTCGACGGTTGGCAGCCGCGCCGATCTCCCCGCGCGCATCCGCCGTCAAGCCGAGCACATGACCGCGACCGCCGGATGGCCGACCCCCTACACGTTCCGCCGCGCCAGCAGCCCCGACTTCACCTGACCACCCGATCCGAGGTGCGCTATGGCGTGGTGAGGTCGGCCTGGAAGGTGTAGCGGTTCGAGGTGGTGCAGTCGAAGGTGCCCGCCTTCTTCGGGTAGATGCGGTTGAACTTGCCGCTCTTCCACTGCACGACCATGAAGCAGCTCGACGGCACCTTGCCGCCGATGTTCACCGTGCCCGTCATGCCGCCGGCGTTGAAGCGTCGTCAAGCCCTTCAGCGCGGTGAGCAGCGACGCCCGCGTGAGGCCGTCGGACGACTTGTTCGCGGTGTCGGCCGCCTCCTTGAACGCGAGCACGGCTTCGAAGCCGTAGACGCCGAACGCGCTGGCGTTGTCCTTGCCGATGTACTTCAGGTAGCCCGCGAGCGTCTTGTTCGACTTCGCCTCGGAGAACGGCAGGAACCCGAGGTCGACGTACTCGCCGTCCATCGCGTCACCGGCTGCGGCCATCGCCTTCTCGTCGTAACAGGCGCTGGTGCACTGCCAGACGACCGAGCTGGGTCGACGCCCTGGAGCGCGGCTTCCTGGCGGAGCAGCACCGCCCCCGGCGTGGTGAGGCCGTTGTCGGACCAGTTGGAGCCGTCCTGCTTCATCTGGTTCACGACCGGCGTGAACGCGCTCTGCGGCGACGAGTTCGACAACACCGGCATGCTGGTCACGTCGATGCCGGCGTTCTTGGCCCCGGTCGCGAGCGCGATCGGTCGACCGCGCGGCGTCGGGCGAGTCGCTGGTCTTGATGAACGGACCGTGCAGGTCCTTGTGCTGCTTCGCCAGGTACTTGAAGACGCCCTGGTTGGTCCGGTAGGTCTGCGGGTTCTTCCCGACGGTCGAGCAGTCGATCATCGACGGGATCACCGGGAACGACACCGGCGCGCACGCCTGGGGCGTGCCGAGCACGATGGAACCGATGTCGGGCAGGCCGGTCGCCTGGCCGGCCTGGTCCTTGCACCCCGTGAGGTCGTCGAGGCCCGTGAACAGCGCGGTCGCCGTTCCGACCATCGCCAGGTCCTGGCCGCACGCCTTGATGATCGCGTTGCGGGTGTCGTTGGGGTTGAGGTGCGAGTCGATGAAGTCCATCTTCAACGTGCGCCCGGCCACGCCCCCGTTGGCGTTCACGAACTTCACGCCCGCCTCGGCGCCGTCGACGATCGGCTTGAACGCGTTCGGCGCGAGCGAGTTGTCGACGTCGGCGATGACCGCGATGTTGATCGTCTTCGCGCTGACGCCGATCTCGCTGGCGCCGTCGCGGCTGCGGCACCCGCGGCCGCGACGGGCGCGCACGATGCGACGGCGAGGCGCCAGCGCGACGACGAGCACGAGCACGAGGTACGACGGGTCTTCGGCACGGTTCCCCCCTGGAATCCCGAACAGCGGGGCCGAGCGTATTGAGCACCCCTGCTTACGTCAAGGCGGGGGTCACGACGGGCGTCCACGCCGACACCGCGGCGGCGACCATGGCCACCAGGTTCTCGACGAACGCCTCGTCGTCGAGCACGTGGCGCGAGGGCCGGCTGGTGCGCTCCTTCGCCCGTTCCCGGTCGGCGACCGCACGCAGGATGAACGACGTGATGAGGCTGCACCGCTCGTCGAGCGACCGCCTGCGGCACCGCAGGCATGCGCTCGGCGAGGAGCGCGTAGACCTCGTTGCCGCCGGTGCGGGCGAGCACCGACTCCAGCTCGGGGCTGAACCGGGCCGGGTCCTCCCCCGCCAACTCGGCGATGATCAGCAGGCACGCCCGGCCCCGCCAGCCGCTGGCGGCCAGCTCGGCGGCCGGTCGGACGATGGCCTCGACGACCGCGCCGACGTCGTCGTCCGGTGTGCGCAGGGCCTTGGCCAGGAGCTCGCCTTCGCGTTGGGCGAGGAACTCGACGTGGCGCTCCAGCACCGCGCAGAGCACGTCCTCACGCGAACCGAAGTGGTAGCGCAGGGCGGCACGGTTGCGCTGCCCGGCCCGACGGGTGACCTCGATCAACGACGCGTTCCAGACACCCTGCTCGGCGAACTCGTGCGCGGCGGCGTCGAGGAGGCGGTCGCGGGTCGTCGACGCGTCGCGTGGCATCACGGAATGCTAGAGCGGACCAGGGAATTCGCACGCCGTCAGCGAATCTGACAGTGTGTCAGATCCAAGCCGCACCTCCGGGGGGACGTGATGGAATTCGGGATCTTCGTCCAGGGATACACGCCGCAGTTCCGGCGCGACAAGGATCCCGAAGCCGAGCACCACGCGCTCATGAACGAGCTCGAACTGGTGAAGGCGGCCGACAAGGCCGGCTTCAAGTACGTGTGGGTCGACCGAGCACCACTTCCTCGACGAGTACTCGCACCTCTCGGCCAACGAGGTGTTCCTCGGCTACCTCGCGCACAGCACCGAGCGCATCCATCTCGGCTCGGGCATCTTCAACCCGCTCCCCCAGGTGAACCACCCGGCGAAGGTGGCGGAGAAGGTCGCCATGCTCGACCACCTCTCGGACGGCCGCTTCGAGTTCGGGACCGGCCGCGGTGCGGGCAGCCACGAGATCCTCGGGTTCCTCCCCGGCATGACGGACCTCACCGGCACCCGGGAGATCTGGGAGGACGTCATCCGCGAGTTCCCGAAGATGTGGATGCAGGACGAGTACCAGGGCTACGAGGGCAAGTACTGGTCGCTGCCGCCCCGCAAGATCCTGCCCAAGCCGTACGTGAAGCCGCACCCGCCGATGTGGTACGCCGCCGGCAACACGAGCAGCTACGAGATGGCGGCGACGCTACGGCCTCGGCGTGCTCGGCTTCTCGGTCGGGAGCATCGAGGAGCTCAAGCCGGTGCTCGACGGCGTACAAGCGCGAGGTCGTGAACGCCGAGCCGATCGGCGCGTTCGTGAACGACAACGTGATGGTCACCGGCCGCGGCGTTCGTCGCCGAGGACCGCGAGGAGGCCGTGCGAGTCGATGGCCAACGGCCGCCTGTCGTACCTGCAGAGCAACGTGTTCCGCTACCACGACACGTTCCCGCACCCCGACTGGGCCCCCACGTGGCCCGAGCTCATCCCCGACCCCACGGTCGACGAGGTGCGCGAGCAGGTCGGCGCCTCCGGCATGGTCGTCGGCGACCCCGACGACGCGCTTGAAGGCATGCCAGGAGTGGGCCGACGCCGGCGCCGACCAGCTCGTGCTTCGGCCAGGGCATGGCCACCCAGGAGGAGGCGCTCGAGACCATCCGCCTCATCGGCGAGCACGTCATCCCGAAGATCGACAAGGACCCCGAGCACCGCACGAACCGACTCCGGCGCGAGGCGGGCTGCGAAGATCTGACCGGTCCACCTCCCTCCACCTCGAACGACAGGAACCCCTGCGATGAGCAATCCCTTCAGCTACGAGAACAAGCGCGTCGTCGTGACCGGCGGCGCCACCGGCGTGGGCGCCGGCCTCCTCGAGGTGCTCGCCGAGCAGAACGTGGAGCACGTGACCGTGCTCGACCTCAAGCAGCCGAGCGGCCCCCACACGACGTTCATGCAGTGCGACCTCTCCGACCAGGTCGCGGTGACGGCCGCCATCGCCGCCATCGATGGACCGGTGCACGCGCTCTTCAACAACGCGGGCGTCGCCGACACGATGCCGCCGGCGACGGTCATCTCGGTGAACTACCTGGCGCTGCGTGCGCTGTCGGAGGGCATGCTCCCGAAGATCCCCGAGGGTGGTGCGATCGTGAACACCGCGTCGATCGCCGGCGGCCAGTGGCCGACCCGGCTCGACATGATCAACGAGGTCCTCGACCTCGGTGGCAACTGGGAGTCCACCCTGGCCTGGCTCGACTCGCACGAGCTCGGCACGCAGCCCTACGCCTTCTCCAAGGAGCTGGTGCAGGTGTACACGATGCGCTCCTCGCGTCCGACCCAGCAGCGCGGCGTACGCACCAACAGCGTGTGCCCGGCGCCGATCGACACGCCGCTGCTCAAGGACTTCCGCGAGACGATGACCGACAAGCTCATCGACTGGACCGTCGAGCAGAGCAAGGGCCGTCCCGTCTCGCCGCGCGAGGTGGGCCTCGTCCTGGCGTTCCTCGGCAGTGAGGCCGCGGCCTACGTGAACGGCGTGAACCTGCTCGTCGACGCCGGCTTCACCGCCGCCATGACCACCGGGCAAGTCGACTTCGCCGCCATCTCCTGACGTCCTCTGAAGGACTGGCGATGTCCAACGTCGAAGTCGAACGGGTCGGTGACGCGATTCGGGTCATCCGGCTCGCTCGACCCGACCGCCTGAACGCGATCTCGTTCGAGCTCGTCGCGGATCTCCACGACGCGCTCGACGAGGTCGGCGCCGACGAGACCTGCAAGGTCGCGGTGCTCACCGGCGCGGGTCGCGGGTTCTGCGCCGGCCTCGACCTGCGCGACTTCGGGACGCCACCGTCGGCGGGCGAGCACCCACACGCACCGGCCGGTACCACCGGTCAGTCGTTCATGGCCAACCTCACGCAGCACATCCGCGCCACGCCCCAGATCGTGCTCGCGGCCGTGAACGGCCCGGCCTACGGGGGCGGACTGTCGCTCGCGCTCGGCGTGCGACCTGCGCGTTGCCGCGCGTTCCGCCACCTTCTGCTCTGCGTTCATCAAGACCGGGCTCACCGGCACCGACATCGGCGTCACGTACCTGTTGCCGCGGCTCATCGGCGCATCGCGAGCGTTCGACCTCATCGTGACCGGTCGCACCGTCGACGCCGACACCGCGGAGCACCTGGGCATCGTCTCGCAGGTGTTCGACGACGACGGGTTCCTCGACGCCGCGCTGGGCATGGCCGAGGGCGTCGCCGCCTACACCGGCATCGGCCTCCGCATGACCAAAGAGGTGATGTGGGCCAACCTCGACACCCCGAACATGGCCGCCTGCATTGCGCTCGAGAACCGCAATCAGACCATCGCCAGCAGCTCGCCCGAAGTGCAGGAGTACATGCGCAACTACAGCGGGCGCGTCACCAACTAGTTCTGCTGGCTGGGTCAGCCGTGCTTGACCAGCTCGATCAGGTAGCCATCGGGGTCACGCACCATCGCCACGGTGAGGCCCATCGCTCGATGGTGCGCGGCTCGAGCTCCGACGTCGCGCCCTCGGCCATCGCACGCTCGTACGACGCGGCGACGTCTTCGCACACGAGCACGAGCTTCTCGTAGCCGGTGCCGATGTCGGGCGCCTCGGTGCGGGACGTGTGCTTGATCAGGAGGATCGACACCGCTTCGCCCTCGACGCCGACGAGCACCTCGTGCATGTGCCCGAGGTCGTACTTGCCCACCTCCTGCAGGCCCAGTCCGCGTGTGTAGAACTCGGTCGACCGGTCGAGGTCGGAGACGTTGATGCCGAAGCCGGAGATCTGGTTGCTGCTCATCGCGGGCGGACATTATCCGGGTGGCGCCACCCGTGGGATACTGGGTCGATGGACACGCCACTGCTCGGGTTCTCGCACCTCCAGTTGCGAGTGCACGACGTCGAAGCCAGTCGCACCTGGTACACGACGGTGCTCGGTGTCGAGACCCTCACCGCTGCCGACGACGGCACTTACGTCGCACTGCAGCACAAGCCGTCGCACGTGGTGATCGTGATCTCGGCGCGCGTCGAGGGCGCCGCCGAGGGGGCGGTCGACGTCCCGCTCGACCACGTCGCGTTTGCGGTGCCCGACGGCGAGACGCTGCAACTGTGGGCCGACCACCTCACCGAGGTCGGCATCGAGCATCCGGGCGTGGAGCTCGAGCTCGGCAAGCCCACGTTGCAGCTGCGCGATCCCGACGGCATCACCATCGAGCTCGTCGCCCCCGCGCCGCGCGCGCCTGACGATCAGCCCGCCCGGAAGTTCGGGTTGCGGATGAACCCGACGACGAATCCCTGCGGGGACTTCACCGTGGCGGTGACGATGCCGTCGCCCACCTCTGCGGGCGCGACGTGCGACCGTCGCGCCCAGCGCGAGGGCGTCGGCCACCGCCGCCTCGACGTCGTCGACGCCCCAGTAGGTGAGCGCGCCGTCAGCGGGGTTCCCGTCGGGCAGCAGGCCGAGCTCGTAGCCACCCACCTCGAAGCCCACGTAGAACGGCTCGTCGAAGTACGGCCCGAACCCGAGCAGGTCGGTCCACCACTGCTTGGCCGCGCTGAGGTCGTCGACGGGATGGATGACGGTCCTGAGTCCCTGCAGCGGTGTGGTCATGGGAACAGTCTCGCTGATGGTGCAAGGATGCGCGCATGACGACGTTCGATCCGCTCCACGCGCCCGCCGACTCTCCCGGTCTTGAAGCACTGCGGGCCGGCTGCCCGGTGGCGCACACGCCGGACGGCCCGTGGTACCTCGCTCGCTACGCCGACGTGTTGGCGGCGACCCAGGACGTCGAGCTGTTCCAGGCGAGCTTCCGCCAACCCGGGGTGGTCGTGCCCGACGAGGAGCAGCTGATCAACGAGATCCCCGAGCCGCGCCACGGACAGGTGCGCCGCGTCATCAACTCCGCGATCGCGGTGCACCGCCTCGTGAACATCGAGCCGTTCTGCGAGGACCTCTGCAACGAACTGCTCGACGACCTGCTCGGGCGCGGCGAGCCGATCGAGCTCGTGACCGACTACGTGATGCCGGTGCCCAACAACGTCATCGCGCACCTGCTCGGCGCGCCGCGCGAGGACTTCCCCCTGTGGGCGGCATGGTCCGACGAGGTGGTGCAGGGCACCTGGCCGTCGCTCAACCGCAACGAGCGCGGCGTGGGGCTCCCGGGCGCGCACCCCGAGTTCTCGAACTACGTCGACGCCCTCATCGCGGCACGACGTGACGTTCCGCGCGACGACTTCATCACTCGGTTGCTGGAGGCGGAGGTCGACGGCCGCCGACTCACCGACGTCGAGGCGCGCACGCAGCTCGTCTTCCTCTTCATCTCGGGCAACGAGACGACCCGCCACCTGATCGGCAACCTGCTCTGGACCGTCGCTCAGGACCCCGAGCTCTACGCCCGCCTGCGCGCCGACCGCGACCTGGTGCCGACCGCGGTCGAGGAGTCGCTCCGCCACGACCCGCCGATCCGCTTCCTCCTGCGCAACTGCATGCAGGACCACGATCTGCACGGCGAGCACCTCACCCCGGGCGACAAGGTCGCGTTCGGGATCCTCTCGGCCAACCGCGACGAAGGTGTCTTCGAGGATCCCCATGCGTTCCGGCTCGACCGCCCCGATCCGCGCGGCCACGTCGCGTTCGGCGGCGGACCACACGTGTGCCCCGGTGCGAGCCTCGCTCGCCTCGAAGGTCGCGTCGCGCTCGCGGTGTTCCTCGAGCGCGTCGCCGAGATCCGCCCCGTCGATCCTGGCGCGTACGACGAGGTCCCGGTGATGTGGGCGCACGGCCCGCGTAGACTGCTGGTCACGCTGACGTCTTCGTGAGCTGCACTTCCCGGCTCTTCCCCCGTTGGTCACTGACAACGGAGATCCACGATGGCCCTCAGCCAGAAACACCGCAGCACGATCTACCAGAGACTCGAACCGATCCTCGGCGAGGAAGAAGCAGAAGCCTTGCTTTCGCAGTTTCCTGACCACGATCTCGACCAGGTGGCGACCAAGGAGTTCGTGCGCGCGGAGATCACCGGCGTGCACGGCGAGATGAGCGAGCTGCGAGTCGAGATCGCAGCATTGCGCACCGAGATGCACCAGCTGGTCAACCGGGCCTTCGTGGGACTGACCAGCGTGATGGTCGGCATCGCCGGCATCGCCGTCGCGATCGCTCGGGTGTAGCTGCCTCAGTCCCGCTTGAGGTCGGCGACCACGCCGGCCCAGTGCTCGGGGTCGGGCGCCCGGTTGTTGGTGAGGCTCACGGCGTCGGCGATGCCGTCGAGACGCGCGCGCAGCTTCGGCGCGATCGACGCCGGCTCCCCGACCACCGCGATGGCGTCGAGCAGCTCGTCGTCGATCAACCCGGCCATCTCCTCCCAGCGACCGTCCTTCGACAGGCGGTTGAGCTCGGGGTGCAGGTCGCCCCAACCGTGACACTCGAGCGTCGACGCGTACGCCGGCGTCGACCCGTAGAACGCAAGTTGCTGCCGGGCCACGCCGCGCAGCCGGTCGAGCTCCTCCTCGCGCTCCGAGGTGACGACGAGGGTCGCGCACACCACCTGCACGTCGGCACGGGTGCGCCCCGACGCGGCGAGCCACGCTCCAGCGCGGGCACCGTGATCGTCTCCAGCGACTCGCGCGTGGTGAACGGATGCGTGATCAGGCCGTCGGCCACCTCACCCGCGACCGCGACCATGCGCGGGCCGAAGCCGCCCACGTACACCGGCGGACGGCCGAACGGGTTCGGACCGGGATCGAACGCCGGGATCATCAGCGTGTGTCGGTAGAAGTCGCCCTCGAACTGCAGGGTCCCTCCGGTCTCCCATGCGGTGAAGACCGCCTCGACCGCACGCACCAGCTCGTGCATGCGTCGGGCCGGCTCCGACCACGGGGCGCCGTACCGGTGCACGACGTGCGGGCGCACCTGCGAACCGAGCCCGAGCACGAAACGGCCTCCAGTGACGAGCTGCAGGTCGTTGGCGAGATACGCCAGGTTCATCGGCGTGCGCGCGAACGCGATCGCGATGGCGGTGCCGAGCCGCACGCGCGTCGTGTGCTCGGCGGCCACCGCGAGCGCGACGAACGGGTCGTGCTTGGCTTCGAACGAGAACACGCCGTCGTAGCCGATCTCCTCGAGCCGCGGGTACGTCGCGCGCACGTCGCGCGGGTCCTCGAGCGCGCTGGTGGTGAAGACCTGCACGCGGCCGGTCAGGCGTCGGTCTCGATCGCGATCAGACGCCGTCCGGCGTCGATGAGCGCGAGGTGCGTGAACGCCTGTGGGAAGTTGCCCAGGTGCTGGCCGGTCGTGGCGTCGATCTCCTCCGCGTACAGGTGCAGCGGGCCGGCGAACGAGAGGAGCTTCTGGTAGAGCGCGCGGGCCCGCTCGGTCTCGCCGATGATGGTGAGCGCGGAGACCAGCCAGAACGAACAGATGGTGAACGTGCCCTCTTCGCCCGAGAGACCGTCGTCGGTGGAGTCGACCCGGTAGCGGAGCACGAGCCCGTCCTTGGTGAGCTCGTCGGCGATGGCGAGCACCGTGGCTCGCACCCGCTCGTCGTCGCCGGGGAGGAAGCCCATGATCGGGATGAGCAGGTTCGACGCGTCGAGGGCCTTGGTGCCGTAGTACTGGGTGAAGACCCCGCGGTCGTCGAGCCCCTGGTCGAGGATCTCCGCCTTCATCTTCTCCGCCGCCGCCGTCCACTTCTCGATGAGGTCGGTGTCGTCGCGCTCATGCGCCAGGTGCAGACCCCGGTCGACCGCGACCCAGCACATCACCTTCGAGGCCACGAAGTGCTGCGGGTCGCCGCGCATCTCCCAGATGCCCTGATCGGGATCCGGGAAGCGCTCGATGGCCTGGTCGACCAGGTAGCAGAGGCCCTCCCACACGTTCGTCGCGATCTGTCCACCGCGCCGCTGGAACGAGTTGACCGCGTCGAGGAGCATGCCCCACACGTCGTGCTGGTGCTGGTCGAACGCGCCGTTGCCGATGCGCACCGGACGCGAGTTGCGGTACCCGGAGAGGTGGTCGAGCGTGTGCTCGGTGAGATCGGTCTCGCCGCCGATGCCGTACATGATCTGCAGGTTCGGGCGCGCCCGACGCCATCTCCGGCGCGAGCGTCTCCAACATGAAGGCGAAGTACTCGAACGCCTCCCACTCGAAGCCCAGGTCGTGCAGCGCGCGCAGCATGAACGCGGTGTCGCGGATCCACGTGTAGCGATAGTCCCAGTTGCGCTCGCCGCCCGGGCGTCTCGGGCAGCGACGTGGTACCCGCGGCCATGATCGCCCCGGTGGGCGCGTAGCTCAGCGACTTGAGGGCCAGCGCGCTGCGCTCCAGGTACGGACGCCACACGTGGTCGTGGATCTTCGCCAGCGCCAGCCAGTCGCGCCAGTACTTCTCGGTGGCGTCGCGCTGCGCCTCCGCCTCCTCGAGCGTGGTCGGTGCGTCGCCTTCCCACGAGAGCGCCAGCCACGCCGACTCGCCCTCCTCGAGCGTCGTGCGGCCGTAGGTGCGCGGGCCGAGGATGCCGAGGCGCAAGCTGCCCGTGAGATCGAGCGCGAGGTCGCCGTAGCGGCAGGTGACCTTCTCGTAGCCGCCGTCGTCGTAGGTCCACTCACCGTTCTCGCGCCCGTAGTCGAACTGCGGGACGCAGTTGGCCTGCACCTCGACCCGGCCGTCGCAACACGTCGCGATGCGCAGGAGCGTTCCCTGACCCATGGTGTCGCCGGGCACCCGGCGGTACCGCTCGCGCCGTTCGTCGGTCGGCGCGGGACCCATCACGAGCAGATCCCACACGATCACCCAGCCGGTGGGCGTGTGCCAGGTGGTCTCGAGCACGTTGGTGCCGGGGACGTACCGCCGCTGGTTGGGCACGTCGATGCCGCTCGGACCGAAGCGGAAGTTCCCGGCCGCGCGATCGAGCAGCGCGCCGAACACGCTCGGCGAATCGGGGCGCGGCAGGCACAGCCACTCGACCGAGCCGTCGGGCGCGACCAGCGTGCTGATCTCGCAGTCGGACAGGAACGCGTAGTCGGCGATGTCGGGGAACGTCGTCACGATTGGCCTTTCGTCTCCGTGAGTCTGGCACTTGACCCCCGTGGGACGGTCGACGGTGCGGCGATACAGTGCCCGCGACCGGAGACCTCAGAGGGGGAAGCGATGGCACTGCCGTTCAGCTACGAAGGCAAGCGGGTGGTCGTGAGCGGGGGCGGTGGAGCCGGGATGGGCGCCGCCGCGGTCGAGGGACTCGCCGAGCTCGGCGCCGAGATCCACGTGCTCGACCTCAAGGACCCGCCGGTGAAGGTGGCGAGCCACCAGACCGCCGACCTGCGCGACCCCGACGCGGTGGCGGCCGCGGTCGACAAGATCGGCGGGAAGATCGACGCGCTGTTCAACGCCGCCGGCCTGCCCGGCGCGCCGTTCCCCGACCTCGACACCATGCTGGTGAACTTCGCCGCACCACGGCACCTCACCTCGTGCGTCGTCCCGCACATGACCGACGGCGGTGCGATCTGCAGCATCTCGTCGACCGCGGGCAGCGGCTACCTCCTCAACCTCGAGAAGTGGATGCCCCTCGTCGACACGCCCGACTTCGCGTCGGCGAAGGCGTGGTGCGAGGAGCACCCCGACGACATCCTCGGCGCGTACTCGCAGTCCAAGGAAGCGCTCATCATCTGGACGATGAAGGCGGCCATGGACCTCAACGCGCAGGGCATCCGCCTCAACTGCATCAGCCCCGGCCCCACCGACACGCCGATGATGCCGGCCTTCGAGGACATGGCCGGCGGCGGGCAGATCATCGACCTCTTCGCGCAGGGCCTCGGCCGGCGCTCGACGCCCGCCGAGCAGGGCTGGCCGATGATCTTCCTCAACAGCGACGCGGCGTCGTACATCTCGGGCGAGAACCTCAACACCGACGGCGGCACCGTGTCGGCCATCACCACCGGCCGCCTGGTGCTCGAGTTCGACCCCGAAGCCCTCGGCATCCAGCAGTAGGACTCTCCCCGCCCACCATCGCGAGGTTGCGTCACCTGAGGTCGTAGAACGCCCTTGAGTGACGCAACCTCGTTGGGGTCAGCGGACGGTCAGGGTGAAGCGGCAGGTGAAGCCGTCGCCCGGGACGACGAGGTGGGTGTCGCCGTCGACGAGCCCGTTGGTGCGCGCGGCCATGGGCTCGAGCGCGGCGAACGGCTTCCCCGCCGGCACCCAGACCTGCGCGTAGGGGTAGTGCGGGTTGCCCTGGACCTCGACCATGGCGCCGTCCTCACCGATGAACGCGAGGCGACGGTCGCGCCCGAGCGCGTAGAGGTCGTCGAACGTCCGCCGTCCGATCGGCGCAGCTTCCGCCGGCTCACGCTCGGAGGCGCCGGTCGGGATGCCGAGGTCGTCGAGGGCGAGGTGCTCGCGTGCGGGAAGTCGGAGCGTCCAACGCGAACGGGGCGTGCCCGGCACCCGGAGGTACGGGTGCCAGCCGAACGCGACCGGGACCTCCCGGTCGCCCGTGGGCACCAGCAGGGTGTCGATCACCAGCCGGTCGTCGTGCGCCTCCACCACGATCTCGAGCAGGTGCGGGAACGGGAACGCCGGCGCGTCGACGATCGTGGTCGCGGTCAGGCGCGCGACGTCTCGGCGCGCACTCGTCGAGGTGACCTCCCACTCGGGCCATCCGACGAGCAGGCCGTGGATGGGCAATCCGTGGTCGTCGGTGTGGAGCTTCGTGCGTCGCAGGTCGACGTCGACCCCCGCCGCGCGATACCGACGCGACGACAGGCGGTTGGCCCACGGTGCGAGCAGCGGCAGGCCGCCCGTGTGCCCGGCCCGCACGGCGGCGACGCCACCCGGGAGCGCCAGGTACTCGCGGCGATCGAGCCGCAGCGACACTCCGGTCATGCCGACACCGGGCACGAACGTGGCGCGCAGCGCACCACTGCGCAGCTCGAGCGCGGGCGTGTCCTGGAATCGCCGTTCGACGACCTCCGCGCTCACGCTTGCTTCGTGGGCCAGACCAGCTCCAGGTTCTCGACCAGGCGGAGTCCGGCCGCGTACTGCAACTCGACACCGGGCTTGATCGAGTACTCGGGGATGCGCCGGTGCCACTCGCGCAGCGTCACGCGCAGCTCGCGACGGGCGAGGTGCGAACCGAGGCAGCGGTGCACACCGCCGCCGAACGCGAGGTGCCGGTTGACGTCGCGGTCGAAGCGCACGTCCATCGGATCGTCGTACTCGGCGGGATCGACGTTGGCGGCGCCCACGTTGACCAGCACGAAGGACCCGGCGGGCACGGTGTGTCCCTCGACCGGGCACCCGTCGGTCGTCGCCATGCGGGGCACGTTCGGCACCGGTGTCTCCCAGCGCAGCAGCTCCTCCACCGCACTCGGGATGATGTCGGGGTTCTCGACGATCTCGCGGCGGTGGTCGTCGTGCTGGGCGAGGAACGCGAAGAAGCACGACAGCGAGTCGGTGACGGTGTCGAGCCCGGCGATGAAGAAGAGGAAGCAGATGTCGAGGATCTCCTCGCGCGTCAGCTTCTCGCCGTCGATCTCGGCCGTGTTGAACCGCGTGAGGATGTCGTCCTTGGGCGCGGCGAGGCGTTCGTCGAGGATGGCGTCGAAGTAGGCGTACAGCTCCTGGCCGGTGTCGCGCTGGATCTGCTGACGCTCCTCCTGCTCCATCTCGATCGATCCGGGACGGATGATGCCGTCCTTCAGCCGGAGGAAGGTGTCGAGCTCCTCCCACGGCAGGCCCATCAACCCGAGGAACACCGCCGACGGGAACTGCTCGGCGAACTCGTGGGTGAAGTGGCACTCGCCACGCGCCTCGAACTGGTCGATGAAGTGGTTGACGCGCGCGGTGACGTCGTCCTCGATCGCGTCCATCTGACGGGGCGCGAAGATGGGATCGAGGACCTTGCGGTACTTGAGGTGACGGGGCGGGTCGACGCTCAGCGGGATCAGCGGGCGGACGTTGCCCAGCTCCAGGAACCCCTCCGAGGAGAAGACCTCGCTGTTCTTGAACGTCGCCTCGACCGCCCGACGGCTGGCGACCATGTACATGCCCGGCATGGCCTCCATCACCTCGGCTTCGACCAGGTGCTGGTACTTCGGCTGCGGGCAGGAGGCGTCGGCAGAGCGTCTCGGCCGCGAACATCACCGCGGTCGAGTCGCCGTGGTCGGCCGCGCCCATCGCGTCGGACGGGAAGGACTTCGTGTCGTGGGTGTCCATCAGATTGGTCGATTCCGTTCCGGCGTCCCGGCCATCCGGCCACGCCTCCACTGCATCTCCATTACAGAACGGTACCCGGATGCAACGCGGGCTCCGGACCGGAGCTGGACACAGCCTGATGCCATCAGGCATACTCCGAAGGCTGTCAGGAAGGGGCGTCGTCGTGACCACCTACGTGCCGAGCACCATCGAGATCCCCGACGACTCGCCCGAGGCGATCGCCACGCTGTTCGACGAGCGTGGCCTGGGCGACGGCCTCCCCGTCGTCGCACCGACGCCGGCGCGGGTCGACGCCATGCTCGAGCACGCCGACGGCGATCCCGACGAGGTGCTCGCCACCCTGCTCCCGCGGGCCGGCATCGTCACCCGCCGCGTCGTCGCGATCAACGCGGTGCTGGCCGGATGTCCGCCGGAGACGTTCCCGGTGGTGCTCACCGCGGTCCGCGCGTTGGCCCGGCCCGAGATGAACCTGCGAGGCGTGAACGCGACGACGCATCCGGTCGCCCCCATGGTGATCGTGCACGGAGAGATCGCCACCGCGGCGCGGTTCGCGTCGGGCGTGGGCGCGTTCGGCCCGGGGAACCGCGCCAACGCCACCGTCGGACGCGCGGTGCGACTCCTCCTGCTGCACGTCGCCGGTGCGCGACCCGGATCGGGCGACGCCGCCACGCACGGCCAACCGGCGAAGTACACGTTCTGCGCGGCCGAGCACCTCGACGCGTCGCCCTGGGAGGGCTACGCGGTGAGTCGCGACGTGCACACACCGAGCGCGGTGACCGTGCACTGTGGCGAAGGCCCCCACAACGTGCACGACATGGAGAAGGACGGCGACCCGCAGCTCATCCTCGACAAGATCGCGTCGATCGATGGCGTCGCTGGGCATGAACAACGCGCCGATCAGCCAGGGCGAGTTCTTCGTGATCCTCGGCCCCGAACACGCGTACAGCCTCGCGAGCAACGGCTTCTCGCGCGACGACGTCTCGCTCTACCTCTACGACCGGGCGCGGCTCCCCGCGTCGACCTTCCGTCGCCACTTCGAGGAGCTGGCGTGGACGCAGTGGATGAAGACCGTGCCCGACGACCACCTCCTGCCCATGACCGGTGAGCCCGGCAACATCCGGGTGCTGGTCGCCGGTGGCCCCGGCAAGCACACGCTGCTGGTGCCGTCGTGGGGTATGACCCGCAGCGTGACCCTGCCCGTGGAGGGATGACCCATGCCAGACCAAGCGGTGCTGATCTACCTGCCCGACAGCGAGCCCGGCCCCGAGATCGTGCACCTGGCGCCGTCGCCGACGTCGCTCGCGGGACTGCGCATCGCGGTGCTCGACAACGGCAAGCCGAACGCGGCGTTGGTGATGGCGCGCGCCGCCGAGACGCTGGCCGCCCGCACCGGCGCACGAGTGGAGCTGGTCACGAAGAAGGGCCCGCAGGGCCGCTCGGCGAACGCGGCGATCCCGTGCGCGCCCGACATCTTCGAGAAGGTCCTGGCCCAGGCCGACGTCGTGATCACCGGTACCGCCGACTGCGGTAGCTGCACCGCCTACAGCGTGTACGACACCATCGAGCTCGAGAAGGCGGGGCGTCCCTGCGTGGTGGTCACCACGACGCAGTTCGCGCCGATCGCCGCGACCATGGCATCGAGCTTCGGGCTCCCCGACGCCCGCACCCTGGTGCTCGACCACCCGATCGGCGGTACCGCCCGGCCCACGCTGGAACAGTGGGCCGACGATGCGACCGACCGACTCGTCGAGTTGTTCACGGGCGGCACCAGCCTGCGCTGACCGAGCGGGCCCCGTAGGCTCCCCGCCATGGGGTTCTGGAACGACCAGGTGGTGCCGCGGTTCACCGACAAGATGCTCGGTTCGAGCGCGGTGATGAAGCTCCGACGTCGTGCGGTCGACTCGCTCGCCGGCGACGTGGTGGAGATCGGCTTCGGTTCCGGACTGAACGTCCCGCTCCTCCCGCCCGAGGTGACGCACGTCTACGCGGTCGACCCGTCACTCGTCGGGCGCAAACTGTCAGAGGAACGCGTCCAGGCGTCGCCGGTCCCGATCGAGTTCGTCGGCCTCGATGGCGCCCACCTTCCCCTCGACGACGCTTCCGTGGACGCGGCGCTCAGCACCTTCACGTTGTGCACGATTCCCGACGTCACGAGCGCCCTGAGCGAGGTCCGACGCGTCCTGAAGCCGGGCGGCACCTTCCACTTCCTCGAACACGGCCTGTGCCCCGATCCCGCGGTGGCCCGGAAGCAGCACCGGTTCAACGGCATGCAACAACGGCTCGCAGGTGGCTGCCACCTCGATCGGCCGATCGACGCGCTCGTGCGCGAAGCCGGTTTCGACATCGACGAGCTGGAGCACGACCACATGCCCGGTCCGACGTTCATGCTGCCGTGGGGGTACCTCTACGAAGGGGTCGCCCGACGCCCGGAGCAGCCGTGAGCGTGAGCGAGCCGCGGTGGCTGGACAGCGACGAGCGCCGCATCTGGTTGGGCTGGGTGTTCACGAGTCGCCTCCTCTGGGAGGAGATCGAACGCGACCTGCAGCGTGATTCCGGCTACTCGTTCGGCCAGTACGAGATCCTGGTGATGCTGTCGGAGGCGCCAGGACCGCGCGCGGCGTATGAGCGAGCTCGCCGACGCTACGCAGTCGTCGCGGAGTCGGTTGTCGCACGCGGTCGCCCGGCTCGAGGAGCTCGGGTGGGTCCGACGGGAGACGTGTCCCACCGATCGCCGCGGTCAGCTCGCCGTCCTCACCGACCAGGGGTTCGCGGCACTCGAGGCCGCGGCACCGATGCACGTCGAGAGCGTGCGGCGACACTTCTTCGATCGACTGTCGGCGGAGCAGCTCGCGGCGCTCAGCGACATCCAGATGACGTTGCTGGAGCACCTGTTGCCCCTCGCGAACGGGCGTGGCGACGTGCGCTCGAAGTTGCTCGAGCACGCGCGTGCCCAACTCGAACGCTGACCGGACCTGAACGTCATGCGTACACGGAGCGAGGGACTGCTCCCCTACTGCATCGTGGCCGGCAGCATGTCGCTCGGGTACGGCTCGATCTACACCTTGCTCGCCGACCTGCGTGATCGCTACGGCTTCACCGAGGCGCAGCTCGGCTACATCGTCGCCGCCGGGTTCCTCGCCGGCTTCGTGACCCAGCTCGCACTCGCTCGGTTGGCCGACCGCGGCCACGCACCGCTCCTCGTGCGGGGCGGGATCCTCCTCGCCATGGCGGCGATGATCGGCAGCGCGGTGGCCACCGAATTCTGGGCGTTCCTGGTGGCGCGTCTGCTCCTCGGCCTCGGCAGCGGCGCGGTGGGCCCGGCGATGCGGCGCATCGTGATCACGCGCGAGCCCGACGCGGTCGGCGCCAACCTCGGACGACTGGCTGCGTTCGACGTCGCCGGCTTCATGCTCGGGCCGCTGGTCGCTGCGGTCGTGGCAGAGGCCTTCGGCATCCGTGCGCCGTTCGTGTTCCTCGCCGCGGTGTTCGTGGGCGTCTTGCTACTCGCGTCACGCCTCGATCTCACCGCCGGCTCCGCGGGTCAGCACACTCGACGCGTCCTGCGCCGGCTGCTCGCGCGCCCGGCGATCCAGGCCACGCTCGCCGCGAGCATCGCCTTCTACCTGACCGTCGGGATGTTCGAAGCGATCTGGGCCGTGTTGCTGCGCGACCACGGCGCCGAGACCTGGCTCATCGGCCTCACCCTGTCGTTGTTCACCCTCCCGATGATCTTCTTCGCGCCGATCGGCGGCCGCGCCGCGCAGTCGCGTGGACCGTTGCGCGTGGTCGCCGTCAGCCTGACCGTGGCCACCGTCTGCACCTTCTCGTACGGCGTGCTGCCCAGCCTCTGGATGCTGCTCGCGGTCTCGATCATCCACGCCGTCGCCGACTCGTTCACCATGCCGAGCAACCAGGTGGCCGCCGCGCTCGGCAGCCCCGCCGAGCACCTGTCGGCGGCGCAGGGTCTGCTCGGCGCCACCGGGCTCGCGGCCGCCGGGCTCACCGGCCTGGCCGCCGGCTTCGTGTACGAGGAGGTCGGCCGGTTCGCGGTGTGCACCGGCACCGCCGTGCTCATGGCCGTGTTCCTCACCATTGCGCTCACGCTCGGTCGCCGCGACCTCGCCGACACGCCGGAGATGGTGGGGACCAATGCACCCCTCGCCCCCGACGCCATCGGCAGTGGCGTCCCCGACCTGCCCTGAGCCCGACCCAAGAAGGACGTCTCCGTGGCCAACCCCATCGGTCCCCTGCTCGCCGCCGACGAGCAGTTCACCCACCAGGTCGTCGACACCTTCGCGACCGTCGGCACCACCGACCCGTCGTGGACCGAGAAGGTGTGCGCGATGGCCGCGGCGCGCGACGGATCACTGCAACTCGGCTTCGGGCTGGGCAAGTACACCAACCGCAACGTGATGGACGCCTATTCGGGCGTTTCGCGTGGCGTCGAGCAGCTGACCGTGCGCGCGAGCCGCGGGCTGCAACCGGAACCCGAGCGCACCGTGATCGGGCCGATCCGCTACGAGGTGCTGGAGCCGCTCCGCGCGATCCGGTTCGCGCTCGACCCCAACGACTGTCAGCCGATCGCGTTCGATTGGGTGTTCGAGTCCGTCGTGCCTCCGCACGTCGAGGAGCGCACGCACACGCGTGACCACTACCGCGTCTCCGCGGAGCTCGTGCGCTACCACCAGACCGGCGTGGCGAGCGGTTGGGTGGAGGTCGACGGCGAGCGCACCGAGATCACCCCCGAGACGTGGGTGTCGACGCGTGACCACTCATGGGGTGTGCGGTACGGCGTCGGCGTGCCGCTCACCGACATGCCCCCGACTGCCGCGTCGGGGATCTCCGAGGGTGCTTCCTTCGAATTCCTGTGGAGCCCGATGCTCATGGAGCGGCCCGACGGATCGCGCTACGCGATGTGGCTCGAGTGGTCGCGGGTGAAGGCGCCGGGGTTCGCGCGTGAAGAGGCGCACGGCACCGTCGAGCACCCCGACGGTCGGGTGGAGACGATCGTCGGCATCGCCCCCGAGCTGTCGTACGACCCGTCGAACCGCCGACTGCGCGGCGGACGCATCACCATCACCATGGCCGACGGCTCGACCCGCCCGTTGGCCGTCGAGGTCGTGTCCGACACCGGCTTCCACCTCGGCGCGGGGCTCTACTTCGGGTTCGAGGGCCACTTCCACGGCGAATGGCGCGGCGACCTCGTCGTCGACGGCGAAAGGATCGACGACTGCTCGACCCCGGACAACGCCCGTCGGCTCCACCAGATCCGCGACACCGTCATCCACGTCACCGATCCGGTCGGCGGCGGTGAGGGTTGGGGCAACATGCAGCCGATCATCACCGGCGACCACCCCGCGTTGGGTCTCGACGGCACGACGTCGTTCATGTAGCGCCGCGTCGCATCGCCAAAGTCGCGCGATTTGGAACGTCAGCGTGCCAAACCGCGCGGGTTCAGCCGGCTTTGGCGGCGATCGCGGCCGCGAGCGCGGGGACCTCGGTGAGGCAGCGGAGCATGTCGTTGAGGTGGGTGCACGCCTGCAGCTCGGTGAGCGTGGTCTGCACGTCGGTGCGGAAGCTCTGCACCGGCCGGCCGACGAGGAGCACGACGTGCTCGGGCGCCCACTGGCATTCGAGGAACGGCAGCACACGCGGCGTGGCCGCCACCGACAGCAACGTGAGGTCGGCGGCGTCGACGGTGGCGACGACGTTGTACTCGTGCAGCGCCATCTCCGTGCCGTCGGGCTCCCAGTAGCTGTCGCGGAAGAACGAGTCGATCTCGAGGACGCCGTCGACGGGCGTGACATCGATGCGACGGTGACGTCGCATGCTCACGGCGGGCCGCTCGGGGAACTCGTGCCACGCGAGGGCGTCATCGTCGACCACCAAGGGTCCCGCAGTGCGGATCGCGTGCGCCGAATCGTCCTCACCCGAGAACGCCTGCTGCGCGGTGCCGCCCGGTCGCAGCCCCGAGCAGATGACCTTGCCCTTGCGCTGGCCGAACCCGGACGGCGCCGACCGCCGTCGTGCTGCGAATTCCTCCGAATCCATGTGCCGGGTCCAGACGAAGCCGGCGATCAGGCTGGTGCCGGCGATGTCGTCGAGCATCAGGTGGAGCGGCGTGGCCGCCTCCCGCTCGCCAGGGAGCGCCTCGTCGATCGCGCTGCGCATGTAGGTGCCGCCCTGCGCGCCGACCAGGCCCTCGATGCCCGGGCGGGGCGGGGCCGCCTCGATCGCGGTGATCCGACGCTCGATGTCGACGACTGCGTGCATCGCCGCTTCGTCGACGATGACCGGGTCGCCGGCGCGGGTGGTGACGAGGTCGCGGGCGCGTCCCACGAGGTGGAGCGACGTACCGATGCCGTCGGGCCAGACCATGTCGAGGCTCGACGTGCGACGCGCCGAACCGGGACGGCGTGCCGGGGTGCCGGTCTGCGAGTCGTCGAGCGGATCCGGCAGCGGGCGGGGCGGAGCCACGGAGGTCTCGGTCACCGGGTCACCCTACCGAAGACGCCGCGAGCGGCTTCCGGACCGACGCGGTACCGTCCCGCGCATGGACGACCTGATGGAGCCCTACCGGCGCACGCGTGCACGCGTGTCCGCGCTCTTCCTCGACGCAACGCCTGATGCGCTCACCCGCACGGTGCCGGCGTGTCCGGCGTGGTCGGTGCACGATCTCGCTGCGCACCTCGCGGGAGTCCCGGCGACGCTGGCGGCGGGCGACTTCCCGAGTGGTGACGTCGACGAGTGGCTGCAGGGCATCGTCGACGAGCGGTGTGACGCCCAGGTCGACGACCTGATGCAGGAGTGGAAGGGGCTCGACGCCGCGATCGAGCCCATGCTCCAGGGCATGGGCTCGCTGATGTTCACCGACGTCTCGATCCACGAGCACGACCTGCGCGGCGCGCTCGGCGCACCCGATCACGCGGCGCTCGAGGTCGACGCGGTCATGGCGTGCGGGATGCAATCGTTCGCGCAACCGCTGCAGGACGCGGGCCTCGATGCGATCGTGGTCGAGCACGACGGCCAGCGCGTGGCGCACGCACGACGCCGACGCGGGCTGGACGTTGTACGTCGAACCGTGGGAGGCGATGCGCGCGCTCGGCAGTCGCCGGACCGTCGACGAGCTGCGCGCACTCCCGTCCGACGGAGGCGGTGACGCCTACATCGAGGTCATCGCCGGGCACCTCCCGTTGCCGGAACGTTCGCTCGGCGAGTAAGCCGCGCTACTTCGACAGCGCCCACGCGAGACCACCCGCGAGGTGGCGCAGGTAGTCGGGGCTCTCCCAGGCGCTCGGGAAGTGACCGAGGCTGGTGGAGAACACGCGACCGTCGCCCTCGGTGAAGCACCACGCCAGCGGGTAGCCGTACGACGGCGGGCGCGCGCCCGGCGGCGTCGAGATCGAGCTCGCCGTCGCGCACGCGGACGAGCACCTGGGCGTCAGGCCGGAGGTCGCGGAACTGGTAGACCTCGTCGTGCCACCGCCATGCGTCACCGAGGTGCACGCACGCGGGATGGCTGGTGTCGAGGACATCGGCGGTGAACGTCTGCGTCCACGGATGACCGTCGAAACGCGCACCGACGAGCGCGCCGTACTCGTCCCAGCCGTAGCACGAGTCGGTGGCGGAGTGGACGGCGACGACGGACAGCGCACCGGCGCGCACCCGATCGAGGATGAGCGCGCGTTGCGACGCGCTCCACGGCGTCTCGCCGATGGTGAACAACACGAGCGCACGGGCGTTGCGGATCCCGGCGTCGGGCAGCGTGCGGACGTCGTCGATCCGGTGTGGTTCGAACCCCTGCATCTCCCCGAGCTGCGCCACGCCGACCGCGGCCTGGTCGAGCACGCCGTGCACGCCCGCGGGGCCGTCGACGTACGGCGCCACCTGGGTCACGAACAGCAGCGAGTCCCCCACACGCGGATCACCGTAGCGGTCAGCGATCGGATTCCACCGGGAAGCGATCGCGCCAGACCAGCATCTGCAGCAGCACTTCCTCGCGCTCCCAGTCGAGCGCGGCCCGGATCGTGCTGTCGGCGTGCTCGAAGAAGACACGCCGATCCGACGTGAAGAGCACGGAGACAACCCCGGCGACTGCCCTGCCGTACGTGGGCCCAATGCTGCTCATCGTTGCTCCGCAGACTGTGGCGCCAGAGAACGTGGCGGCGGAATCGGCGCGAGCATAACGCTGCTGATGGAGGCGGCGGCGGGAATCGAACCCGCGTCGAGGGTTTTGCAGACCCTTGCCTGAGCCACTCGGCTACGCCGCCCGGTCCGTGTGTGACACACGGCGGAGGCCGAGGTTACCCCTTCACCTCTCCCCTTCCCGCGCCGAAACACGGTGATGGCTCCGGACACCGGCCCTGCCGTCGCGCTCTCGGGCGTCCGGCGCGCCTTCGGCGACGTCGTCGCAGTCGACGACCTGACCTTCGAGGTCCCGCGCGGCACCGTCACGGTGCTGCTCGGGCCCGAACGGCGCGGGCAAGACCACCGTCGTGCGCCTCGTCACCGGTGCCCTGCACCCCCACGCGGGGGCGGTGCGCACGCTCGGACTCGATCCCGACGACGAGGCCCAGGGCATCGAGGTCCGGCGCCGGTGCGGCGTCGTCCCCGCCCGGCCCGCGCTCTACGACCGCCTGTCGGGCACCGACAACCTCGGGTACGCGGCCTCGCTGTTCCAGGTGGAGCCGCACCTCGTCGACGCTCGCATCGCCGAAGCCGCGCAGCGGTTCGAGATCTCCCACGCGCTCGACCAGAAGGTCGGTGGGTACTCGACCGGCATGCGCGCCCGTCTCGCACTGGCGCGGGCCGTCCTCCACGAACCGGATCTGCTGCTCCTCGACGAGCCGACCGCCGGCCTCGACCCCGAGTCGGCGCGCGCGGTGCTCGGACTCATCGACGAGATGGCAGAGGGCGGCAAGACCGTCCTCATGTGCACGCACCTCCTCCTCGAGGCCGAGGGCCTCGCCGACCAGGTGATCGTGATGGACCACGGCCGAGCGATGATCTCGGGCTCGCCCCGCGACCTCACCCGCCAGTTCTGGCCGGCGCCGCGCGTGGTCGATCGACGCCGACGACCCCACGCTGCTCGACGCCGCACAGGCGCTGCCGTTCGTGCGCGGCTACCACCGCAACGGCGTCGCCACCGTCGAGCTCGAGAACGAGACCGACGTGCCCGATCTCGTCGACGCGCTCGTCGCGTCCGGCGCGCGCCTCACGCGGGTCGAGCCGCAGGCGCCGACGCTCGAGCAGCTGTACTTCGCCATCCGCCGGGAGCACCAGTGAGCCGTCGAGCCAAGCAACGCCAGCCGCGTCCGTCGTGGGTGATCGCGCGCACCGACCTCCGCCAGTTGTTGCAGGCGCGCGACTTCTGGCTGCCGCTGACGATCGTGGCCCTGCTGTTCTTCGTGATCATCCCGACCTTCCTGCTGCTGATCCTCGGCTCGGTGAAGGACGCCAACCTGGCCAACAAGTTGAGCGACGTCGTCGGCAGCCTGCCCAAGGACCTCCAGGCGAAGGTGCACGGGCAGAAGGGTCCCGCGAGCGCGTCCGTACGCGCTGGCGGTGTACCTGTTCGCACCGCTCGCGATCATCGTGCCGCTGACGGTCTCGTCGGCGGTCGGCGCGCACACGATCGTCGGTGAGCGCGAGCGCGGCAGCGGCGAGTTCCTCGCCCACTCCCCGGCCACGGAGCGTCAGATCTATCTCGGCAAGCTCATGGCCAGCCTCATCCCCGGCTACTTCACCGCCGCCATGGGCTTCCTGCTCTACTCGCTCGTCGTGAACCTGATCGTCGGCCCCAAGCTCGGCGGCTGGTTCTTCCCGACGACGAACTGGTGGATCCTCATGCTGTGGGTGCTGCCACCGTTCATCGCGCTCGCGTTGGCGGTGATCCTGGCGATCTCGGCGCGGGTGTCGAGTGCGGCCGCGGCGCAGCAGGCGTCGGCGCTGGCGACGCTCCCGCTCATCGTCATCGCGTACGGCGTGTCGAGCGGGACGCTCTTCCGGGGCGCGGGCGCCGCGTTCGCCATCGGCGCCCTCGCGTGGTGCGGTGCGATCTTCGCGCTGTGGCGCGCCTCGAAAGCAGTCTCCCGCGAACGCCTTCTCGGCATGGGCGCCGCCTGACCGCTCCACATCCGGCGGCACGTAGAGTCACCGCCGTGTACGAGAGCTTCGCCACCGTGTGGGAGCGGGTGGCCGACGCCATCCCCGACGCGCCCGCGGTGGTGCAAGGCACGCGTCGGGTGACGTATCGCGAGGTCGAGGACCGCGCTGGCTCGTCTGGCGAGCGCGCTCGCCACGCACGGCGTCGGCCACGACACCAAGGTCGCGCTCTTCCTGCACAACGGTCCCGAGTACATGGAGCTGCTGTTCGCGCTGTCGAAGCTGCGGGCGGTGCCGGCCAACGTCAACTTCCGGTACCTCGGCGACGAGCTCGTGCAGCTCGTCGACAACGCCGACGCCGAGGTGCTCGTGCACCACCGGTCGCTCCGCGATCGGGTCGACGCCGCGCGCGACCGCATGCCCGGGGTGCGGACCACGATCGAGATCGACGACGACGGGGGCGACTCCGAGTACGAGGCCCTGCTCCGCGCGCATGCGCCCGCCCCGCGCGTCGAGCGCTCCGGCGACGATCTCCTGCTCTGGTACACGGGCGGGACCACCGGGCTCCCCAAAGGGGTGCTCTGGCATCAGGGCACGCTGCTCGGCTACGGCCTGATCGCGGCCTCCGCACTGCAGGACGAGACACCGCCGGACGATCTCGACCGACTCGTCGACGATGTCGTCCGTTGGCGCACGCGCGGCACGCCGCTGGTGTCGCTCCTCACCACGCCGCTCGTCCACGCCACCGCAGTGCACCAGGCCAACACCGCGTTCGCGGTCGGCGGCACCATCGTGCTGCTCGAACGGGGCCGCACCGATGGTGACACCATCTGCACCACCATCGTCCGTGAACGACCGAGCGTGCTCGAGATCGTCGGCGACGTCCTCATGCGCCGGATCGCCCGTGCACTCGACGCAGGCCGACGCGCGCGGCGAGCCCTACGACCTGTCGTCGCTCAAGCGGATCCACAACTCCGGCGCGATGGTGAGCGCGCCGCTCAAGGACGCACTGCTCTCGCGCGGCACCATGCACGTGTACGACTCACTCGGGTCGAGCGAGGCGGTCGGCTTCGGTGTCGCGCTCACCACCGCCGCGGGTGAAGGTGAGACCGCGCGCTTCCGCATCGGCCCGAACGCGCGTCTGCTGGTCTCCGCCGACCGCGACGACCAGGTCGAGCCCGGTTCCGGCGTCGTGGGCGTGCTCGCGGTGCACACGTCGTGCGCCACCGGGTACTACAAGGATCCGGTGCGCACCGCGGCCACGTTCCGCACGATCGACGGTCGCCTGCATGCGATCCCCGGCGACCAGGCCGTGCTCGACGCCGACGGCACGCTCACCCTGCTCGGTCGCGGTTCCAACTGCATCAACTCCGGCGGTGAGAAGATCTGGCCCGAGGAGGTCGAGGAGGTGCTGAAGGAGCACCCCGGCGTGAGCGATGCGGTCGTGCTCGGCGTCCCCGACGACGAGTGGGGCCAGGTCGTCGCCGCGGTCGTCGCCACCACCGGCGACGATCCGCCCGACGCCGACGCGCTCGGCGACTGGGTCGGCACCCGACTGGCGGGCTACAAGCGTCCGCGCCGCTTCGTGTTCGCCGACGAGGTGGGCCGCAACACCGTCGGCAAGCTCGACTACGAATGGGCCCGCCGCGCGCTGTCAGGCGCTTTCGGCGCCCCACTGCCGTGACATACACGCAGTAGGGGCGCCAAATCGGAGGGTTGGGTCAGGAGAGGTGCTCGCGCACCAGCGCCGCGGCGCGTTCGGTGTCCTCCTGCACGAAGAAGTGGGTGCCCTGCACGGTGACGAGCGGGACGCCGGCGCGCTCGGCCTGCGCCGCGAACATGCCGTCGGGCAGGTCGGTGCCATCGGCGCACACGATCGTCACCCCGGCGTGCAACGACGCCAGGTGGTCGAACGACGCCGGCGCGCCGTCGGGTCGGGTGCCGCACTCGAAGAACCACGCCTCGACCTCGGGCGGGCACGAGAGCTCGACCTGCCCGTCCTCCCGGTCGCGGAATCCCCACTGCACGTACCCCGCGAGGGCTTGGGGCTCGAGCACGTTCATCGGCGGACGGCTCCCGTACGACTCGAGGACCGTGTCACGGTCGGGCCACACCGACCGCCGCCTCCGCGCCATCGCCGACATGTGGTTCTCGGCCCCTGCACCGGGGAGCCCGTCGATCGCGGGCATGGCGATGGGCTCGCAGAGCAGGAGCCTGCGCACCAGTCCGGGGCGCAGGCGGTCGACCAGGATCCCGGTCCCGCCGCCGAGCGACTCGCCGAGGATCACGACCTCGTCGAGGCCGAGGTGGTCGAGCATCGCCACCACGTCGGTGGCGGCGGACACGAAGCCGCAGTCCTCGAACCGGGCGGGGGCGTCGCTGGTGCCGTGGCCCCGCAGGTCGATGCCCACGACCCGGTGCTCACCGGTGAGTGCCCGGGCCAGCGGATCGAACACCCCGGCGCAGAACCCGTTGGGGTGGAGCAGCACCAGCGGTGGGCCGTCACCGCCCCAGTCGAGCGCCCCGATCGTGAATCCGTCGTGGTCGACCGACCACCATCGGGGTTCGTCGGGGGTGGTCATCGACCGGGCACGCTACCTCCGACTGGCCAACCCTTCGTACGCGTTGGGTATCCTGCGCAGCATGTCGACCGCAGCTGGAAGTCGCTTGCGCTGTGAGAAGTGCGAGACCGAGATCATCGTGGTGAAGGGCACCGACGGCGAGGTGTCGTGTTGCGGGCAGGTCATGGCCGCCCGCGAGGGGTGACGAGATGCCGAACCAGATGGGCAAGCGCTACACGTGCGCCGAATGCGAGGCCACGGTGCTGGTCACCAAGGCCGGCGACGGCGAGCTGAGCTGCCACGGCGTGGCGATGGAGATCGCCCAGGCCAAGCCGCTCCCGTCCTCCGACTGATCACCGCTCCGCACCACCGCGAGCCAGGGGGCAATCGTGAACATCGCCATGATCCTGGAGATGGCGGCCGACGCCCTCGGGGACCGACTCGCGTACGGCACCCGCGCCGACGGCCTCTCCTACGAGGACCTGCGCGCTGGCGGCGCGGACGATCGCCGACCGGGTCGACGGCACCGGCGCCGAGCGCCTTGCGCTCATGGAGCCCAACGCCTCGATCGTCCCCGCCACGCTGTTCGGCGCGGCCTGGGCCGGGGTGAGCTACGCGCCCCTCAACTACCGCCTGCCCGAGAACCAGCTCGAGGCCCTGCTCGGCCGCATCGAACCCGCGGTCGTCTCGGCACCGCACTGGATCGACGACAAGGGCACCAGCGAGCGCGCGTTCCCCGACTCACCGGACGCGCCTGCGGTGCTCCTGTTCACCAGCGGCACGTCGGCCGAGCCCAAGGCCGCCATCCTCGAGCACGACCAGCTCCTCGCCTACATCTTCAACACGCTCGAGTTCGCGTCGGCCGGCGAGGACGAGGCCGCCATCGTGGTGGTCCCGCCGTTCCACGTCGCCGGCGTCGCTGCGGTGCTCAGCAACACCTACGTGGGCCGCCGCATCGTGCCCGTGCCCGGTGTGCGCTTCTCCGCCGAGGACTGGCTGGTCACCGCGCGCGACGAGGGCGTCACCCACGCCATGCTCGTGCCCACGATGCTCGGCAAGATCGTCGAGGCGATGGAGGCCGACGAGTCGCTCCGGGTCCCGACCCTGCGCGCGCTGTCGTACGGCGGCGCCAAGATGCACCCCTCGATCCTCCGCCGGGCGCTCGTGCTCTTCCCCGAGGTCGACTTCGTCAACGCGTACGGGCTCACCGAGACCAGCAGCACCGTCGCCATCCTCGGTCCCGACGACCACCGCCTCGCCCTCTACAGCGACGAGCCCCTCTTCACGGCCCGACTCGCATCGGTCGGCCAGCCGGTACCCGGCATCGAGTTCCGCATCGTCGACGACGCCGGCAACACCCTCGGCCCCGACGAGCCCGGCGAGATCCTGATCAAGGGCGACCAGGTGGGCGGGAAGTACGTCGGCACCGACTCCAAGGTCGATGCCGACGGTTGGCTGCACACCGGCGACCGCGGGTGGCTCGACATCGAGGGCTACGTGTTCTGCGAGGGTCGCGCCGACGACACCATCATCCGCGGCGGCGAGAACATCGCCCCGGCCGAGGTCGAGGACGCGCTCCTGCAGCACGACGCCATCTCCGTGGCCGCCGTGGTCGGCCTCGCCGACGAGCAGTACGGCGAGAAGGTCGCGGCGATGATCTCGCTGCGCGCCGGCGTCGACGAGGTCGACATCGACCACGTGCGCGAGTGGGTGCGCGAGCGCATCGGCTCGCTCAAGACCCCCGAGGACATCGTGGTCGTCGACGAGGTGCCCCAGACCGCGACCGGCAAGCTCCTGCGCCGCGAGGTCAAGCGCCTCCTCGAGGAGAACTGACAACTAGCGCTCGATCGACCCGACCGCGGGTCGGGCGTTCACCTCGCTGGCCACGTCATCGAGCCGCTCCGGATGCCCCTTGAGGGTGCCGTCGAGGAACGCGACCGTGATCGCGCTGGTGAGCTCGAACGCAGGATCACCGGGTTGCGTGTAGGGCGGTACGTGGCTCGAGTTCAGTGAGACCATCCAGCGAGGCGCGGTGAGGTTCTCCCGGTCCCATTCGATCGAGTGCGGATACGGGTCGTACTCGTCGTTGGTCTCCATGACGTGGAGGATCGGCGTCCCGGTGTCGCGCACGTGGGGGTTGTTGGCGTTGGACAGGTCACCGGCCATCGCGATCACCGACTTCACGCGCTGGTCACGACAGCACTCGAGGAATCCCACCCCGAACGAGATCACCTCGCCGTCGGAGTGGCCGGCGGCGGCGATGCGGGCGGGGTCGACCAGGTTCGCCAGCGGTTCTCCACCACCCAAGCCGAGCACTTGCGTGATCACGAACGACGCGTCGCCCCATGTCTTCTCGTAGTCGACGTGGCTGGCGCCGCCGTCGGAGCCGCTGAGGATCGGGAACACGGGCGCCGCGACCACGTAGCCGGCCGCCGCCCACCGCTCGAGCAGCGGGGCGTAGAAGTCGGGGGTGACGGCGTAGCCGTGCGCGAACAGCACCAGGGGGTACGGGCCGTGGTCCTTGTCGGGCGTGGCGTCGGCCACCGGACCGCCCCCTGACTCGCCCTCGGCCGGGTACCAGAACTGCGTGGGCAGCGTGCGGGTCGAAGCACCGCCGAACGCGCCGTTGGCCGAGGTGGTGCGCGACGGGTCGACGAAGGTGAGCGTGCGGGTGCCCACCCCGTACTGCCGGGTGGTGTCGAGCGGCGTCGGCGGCGCGGTCGTGGGTGGTTCGGTCGCCGGTGCGCTCGAGGTCGCGGCCGCCGCGGCGGTGGTCGTCGGCGCCCCCGACGTGGTGGTCGTGCTCGGGGCGCCGGATGCGCCCGTGGCGACCGGGGCGTCATCGTCGTCACCACCGAAGAGCGCGACACCGCCGGCGACGAGCGCCACGACGAGCACCACGGCCGCGACGCCGAACACCGCGGCCTTCCGCCGTCGACGCCGCACGTCGAGGCGGTGCTGCGCGCGCGGCGACGTCATGCGTGACGAAGCTAGCGGTGCAGCCCGCGCCGACCGGCGCGGCCGGTCGACCTAGTGCTCAGCTCTCGTCGATGGAGATGGCCTGCTTCGGGCACTGCCGGACGGCCTGGTCGCACTTCTCCCGCAGCTCGTCCGGAGGGTTCTCCTGGAGCACGTAGAGGAAGTTGTCGTCACGGACCTCGAACACTTCGGGGACGATGCCCATGCAGATGGCATTGCTCTCGCAGAGGTCGAAGTCGACCACGACCTTCCAGGCCATTGTGCCTCCAAGACGCGCGTTGGAACGTTGGGAGGGCCGACTCTACTTGGCTCGACTGCGCGGCGCGGACGCCGCGGCGGCTACGAGACCTGGGAGCGACGACGGGCTGCGACCACCAGCACCGCACCGACCACGATCGCCGCGATGCCGATCAGCACGTACGACGGCGTGTCGGACGAACCGGTGAACGCCAGCGCTGCGGCGGGCCTGGCGGCCTCTTGGGCTCCGACGGTCACCGTCACGGGGAACTGGGTCCGGCCAGCGTTGTCGGCACACACCGCGGTGTACGAATTGCCGTTGTCCGAGGTGAAGTTGACCTGAGAGCGTGACCGTTGCCGTCGGGGTGTAGAGCAGGGTCCACGGACCCGTCGGCGACGCCGCTGACCACGACCTGCACGACGTCGCTCGCCGCGTTCTTCTGCGCCAGGATGCCGTCGACGAACAGCACCACCGTGACGCCGTCGGGCGCGGTACCGGAGATGCTCGACCTGCGTTCCCGCGGGCACGGTGGCGGGCGGCGGGACGGTGACTGCGCAGCCGACCCGTGTCCGCTGCTGTCCTGCGCGCCGGCGGCGAGCATCGGCAGCGCGAGCGCGCCGAGCAGTCCGACCAGGGCGACGCCCACAAACTTGCGCACGGAATTCCGCACGGTTGCCTCCTCGTAAGCCGGTACCCCGGTGCCGCCACTCTCCGCGGCGCCATCCTGCCACACTGAACCGGTTGCCCGCCACTCTCCGCGGCGATGTTCATACTCTCACACAGGAGCTTGCCCGTGTCGAGCCAAAGCTAGGCGGCTCGCAGCCGTGGGCGTGCGGACCCGCAGCGGGCGGAAGAACTCCCGGACGTCGCCGACGAGCAGCTCCGGTTCCTCGAACGCCGCGAAATGTCCACCTCGCGGCATTTCGGTCCACCGTTGGAGGTTGTAGCGCGGCTCCGCCCAGCGCCGAGGCGGGCGGATGATCTCCTTCGGGAACGCGGCCACGCCCACCGGCACCTCGACCCGGGAGCCGGCCACGAAGCTGCGGGTCTGCTCGGCCTCGTAGTAGAGCCGCCCGGCGGAGTGCGCGGTGGCGGTGAGCCAGTAGAGCATCACGTTGTCGAGGAGCTGATCCTTGCTGAAGCGCCGTTCGACGTCACCGTCGCAGTCGCTCCAGGTGCGGAACTTCTCGACGATCCAGCCCGCGAGACCGGCCGGCGAGTCGTCGAGTGCGTACCCGATCGTCTGGGGCTTGGTGCCCTGGATCTTCGAGTACCCCGAGTCGACCCGCCCGTAGTACTCGTAGGTCGCCAGCGCGACCCGCTCGTCGTCCTGGAGCTGCTCGAAGTCGAGATCGGCCGGCGGCGGCGCCACCACCATGTTGAGGTGCACACCGGCGAGGTGTCCCGGGTCGGCCAGGCCGAGCTGGGTGGAGATCATCGATCCCCAGTCACCACCCTGCGCGCCGTAGCGCTCGTAGCCGAGCCCGGCCATGAGCGTGGCCCACGCCTCCGCGACCCGGCGCGGTCCCCAACCCCGCTCGCGCGTCGGGCCCGAGAACGCGTACCCCGGGATCGACGGGCACACGACGTGGAACGCATCGGCGGGGTCACCGCCGTGGGCGCGCGGATCCGCGAGCGGACGGATGATCTCCATGAACTCGATCACCGAACCGGGCCAGCCGTGGGTGACGATCAACGGGAGCGCGTCGGGCTCGGGTGAGCGCTCGTGGATGAAGTGCACACGCGTGCCGTCGACCTCGGTGACGTAGTTGTCGAAGGCGTTGAGCATCGCTTCGGCGCGCCGCCAGTCGTACTCGCCGCGCCAGTGCTCGACGAGCTCGGCGAGGTACCCGCGCTCGGTGCCGTAGTCCCACCCGGCACCGGGGAGCTGTGCCGACAGCCGGGTGCGCGCCAAGCGCGCGCGCAGGTCGTCGAGGTCGGTGTCGGGGATCGCGATCGTGAACGGTTCGATGGCGAGCGACATGCTTCGACGCTACTTTCGTGGTCGCTCGCCTTGCTCGCTCCGCTGCGACGGGCCCGGCCAAGCCGGCGCCCGACGCTATCGTGCGCCGAATGCCGACGACACCGGAGGGTCCGATGGATCACACCTACAAGATCACCGAGATCGTCGGATCGTCGCCCGACGGCATGGACGCCGCCATCCGCAACGGCATCACGCGCGCGTCGAAGACGTTGCGCAACCTCGACTGGTTCGAGGTCACCGACGTGCGCGGCGCGATGAACGACGGCGAGATCGCGTGGTTCCAGGTGACCATGAAGGTCGGTTTCCGACTCGAAGACGGGGACTAACGCGTCGTTGTGGTCGTCGAGCGCTTGGGCGTCTTGACCAAGATCGGCTTGCCGCACGCGTACGGCTCGGCCACGAGGTACCGGGAGCCGTCACTCTGCACCAGTGCGCCGCACGGCACGCCTTGTGCGTGTGCCGCCGGCCAGCGCAGCGCGCCGATCGTCGACGGCACCTGGTAGGCGAAGCGCTGCGCGACCGCGAGGAACCGCTCGCGCGTGAGGCGCTTGCCGGTCTTGCCCAGCATCTGCAGGAACAGGTCAGCCGACCAGTACCCGGCCACGATGCCGGTCGTGAGCTGCGTGCCCGGCGCGAAGGCTTCGACGTCGGCGGCGAGCCGGCGATTCGCCGCGGTCGACTGCTCGAGGGGCGCGTACGGCACGAGCACGGTGAGTCCGCTGGCGACCGCGGGCGTCGTCGGCTGGTACATCGACGCATCGGCGGCGACCGTGCCGGTGAACCCGACCTGGGCGAGCAGCTGCGCGATGCCGGTGGTGGCCACGGTCGAGGTCAGCAGCAACACGACGGCCGGCGATCCGGTCGCGAGCGTCCCCGCGATCGGCGTGAGGTCGGGCACCGGTGCCGGCGGTGCCGGCACCGTCACCGAAGTCACCACGCGGAAGCCGGCCGCGCGCAACGAGCGCGCGTGCCTGCGCCTCGACGCGCCGCACCGAGCTCGCTGTCGTCGACAGCCAGCGTGACCTGCGAGCCCTGCGCCGTGCCGAGCAGCGAACGCAGTTGCGCGCCCCACGCCGGGCTCACGACCTTCGTCTGCAGCGCGGCCTGGGCACCGACGAAGCCGAACCCGTAGCGGTTGCCGTCCCATGCAGGGGACGCGGCGGACCCGACGAACGGCGCCGCACCCTGCACGAGCGCGCTCGTGTCGAGCGTGTCGCTCACGGCCGGGACCACCGCGAACACCGTGGCGGCCGCGGCAGCCGCATCGGCGGCGTTCCCTGCGTACTCGACGGTACGGCCGGCCACTCCCCCACGTCGGTTGGCGCGCGCGAAGCGGGCCTGCGCGCCGATCTCCGCGCCCGTCGACGCCGGGTCGGCGCCCACGAGACCTCCGACGGTGACCGTCGTGCGCGTCACGCCGATCACCGTCGGCGTCGACGTGGCCGCGCTCGCGCCGGACGCGGCCAGGGCCGTCGCCGCGACCAGCGCGGCGAACACTCCGAGCACGCGACGCGCGCGACGTCTGCGACCCACGTCTCCCCTACTTGATCGGGACGACGCGCCCGCACGTGTACGGCACCTTCACCGCGTACGCGGTGCCGTTGCTCGCCACGAGCGCGCCACACGGCGTGGGGAGCGAGTGCGCGGCCGGGAACACGGTGGGGCCGACGGTGTTGGGAACCGAGTACGAGAACTTCGCGTTGGCGGCTCGCTCGAGCGACGCCGCCGTGAGGTTCTTGCCCGCCTTTTGCACCGCCTCGAGGAACAGGTCGGCCGACCAGTAGCCCGCCACCGCCGACTGGTCGATCGGCACGCCGGGCGCGTACTTCTGCATGTCGGTCACCAGCTGCTGCATCGCGGGGTTGTCGGCCGCGGTCTCGACCGGCGCAGTCTGCGTGTACACGATCGCGCCGACCGCGGGCGCCACCAGGTTCGGCGAGTACTGGAGCTGGTTGGTGAAGAGCCCGAGGAAGCCGTTGGCGGTGAGCGCCTGCTGCATGCCGAGCACGTTCGACACACCACCGAGCACGAACACGGCGTCGGGCATCGTCCCGTTCTTGCTCGTCATCACCTCTTTGGCGACGGCGTTGTAGTCGGGTGTGGCGGGCGTGCCGAGCGACGTCTTGGCGTACGCCACCTTGAGTTTCACGCTCTTCGCGGCTGCGCTCAGCGCGCTCACGTCGTACTGACCCGACGGCGTGTTCTCGGCGACGATCGCCACCGCGCGACCCTTTGCTCCTTTGGGGAACACCTTGCTGATGAGCAGGGGCCACGCGTTGCTCGTGGACTGCTTCGGGACGGGGCACCCGGTGAAACCGAAGCCGTAGCGCGTGCCGCAGAAGTTCGACGACAGCGCCCACCCGAAGTACGGGACCTGCTGCTGGACGAGGTACGTCGACGCCGCGAGATCGGGGGTGACGGTCGGCACCACCGCGAACACGCCGTCCTCCTCCACCAGCTTCTTCGCGGCCGCGCTCCCCGCCGTCGGGTCACCACCGTCGTCGGTGACGCCGAGGTACTCGATCGTCCGCCCGTTCACGCCGCCCGCGTCGTTGGCGCGCTGGAAACGTGCCCGCGCCCCGAAGTCGGCGTTGCCGTACACGAACGAGTACCCGAGCCCGCCGACGCGGATCGACGTGTCGGTGACGCCGCGGGCGCCACCGGCCGCAGGTGCCGCGGTCGACGGGCTGGCGGCAGGCGTGGTGGTGGTCGTCTGCGCCGCGGCGCTCGCCGCGACCGCGGTGACCAGGGCGAGTGCAGCGACGACGACTGCGACGCGCTTCATCCTCGACGTCACGCGGCAACGCCTTCCCAGACCGGCCGCAGCACCGTGAGCAGCTCGTGGATCTCGACCGCGCAGTCGTGGAAGACCTCGGGGGTGCCGCCGGCCGGATCGTCGACGTCCTCCCATGGTTCGAGCTCGACCTCGGCGAGGTGGAGCGACGCCACCCGCTCGGCGAGCGTGCCCGACGTGGTCGGGAGATCTCGTGCCAGGCGCTTGAGCGTGCCCGTACGCGGCGCGGCGTCGGGGTGGCGGCGCCGGACGTACTCGACGTGCTCACGGGCCATCGCGAGCACGAGGTCGGCCGCGGCGAGGTCGGCCGCGGCGAGCTGGCGGCTGCGATGCCCTTCGGCGCTCGCCCCGAGGGCGACGATGGCGTCGCGGGTCCGCCAACTCATGGGCATGCCCTCGATGACGTGGGTCCCCCGCGTGGCCACGACGACCGCGGGGACGTGTTCGGCGAGGATGGCACCGGCCATCACCGACCGCGCTGCGTTGCCCGTGCACAACGTGACCAGGTGGGGCATCGGGCGGAGTCTAGAGACCTCGATGCGCCCAGCGGGGCGCGGACATACTGCAGTGATGAGCGTCGACGTCCGCCCCGCTGCGACCCGGTTCCACACCGAGCTGGACTGGCTCGACTCGTGGCACAGCTTCAGCTTCGGTCAGCACCATGACCCGCGGAACACCGGTCACGGCCTCCTGATCGTCAACAACGACGACATCGTCCGCGGCGGAGGTGGTTTCGGAACGCACGGTCACCGCGACATGGAGATCGTCACCTGGGTGCTGCGGGGCGAGCTCGCCCATCGCGACAGCACGGGGACCGACGGGATCATCTATCCCGGCCTGGCGCAGCGGATGAGCGCGGGTCGCGGCATCCGCCATTCGGAGATGAACGCCAGCGCGAGCGCCGACGTCCGCCTCGTGCAGATGTGGGTGCTGCCCGACACGGAGGGCATCGAGCCGGGCTACGAACAGCGCGACCTGAACGCCGCGCTCGCCGACGGAGGCCTCGTCGTCGTGGCGTCCGGGCAGGGACACGAGGGCGCGGTGTCGATCCATCAGCGCGACGCGGCCTTGTCGGTGGGGCGCCTCGGAGCCCGTGCGACGGTCACCGTTCCCGACGCGCCGCACGTCCACGTGTTCGTGGCGGTGGGCGATGCCGAGCTCGACGGCACCGCGCTCGCCACCGGCGACGCGGCCCGCCTCACCGACGCGGGAGCACTCTCGCTCACCGCGGGCGACGACGGGGCCGAGGTGCTGATCTGGGCAACCGCTTGAACGAGGCCCCGTGAGCGTGATCGCCGTCGACTGGTCGGGGCGGAAGGTCGGCGAACGGCGCCACCTGTGGGTCGCGGAAGCGCACAAGGGCGAGCTCCTGCGGCTCGAGGCCGGCCGGACGCGCCATGAGGTGGTCGACGAGCTCGTCACGCAGGCCGACGACCCGGGCGGCGCCGTCGTGGGCTTCGACTTCTCGTTCTCCCTGCCCGAATGGTTCCTGCAGGCACGCGGCTTCACCAGGGCACGCGAGCTCTGGGACACCGCCGCCACCGACGGCGAGACCTGGCTGCGCGACTGCGCGCCACCGTTCTGGGGCCGTCCCGGGCGGGGGCGGCCCGACGTACCCGCGCACCTGCGTCGCACCGAGAGCGCAGTCACGACCGTGGGCGGCATCCGGCCCAAGTCGTCGTTCCAGATCGGCGGGGCCGGCAGCGTCGGCACCGGTTCGGTGCGGGGCTTCCCGGCGCTCGCCCGACTGCAGGACGCCGGCTACTCGATCTGGCCCTTCGACGCGCCCGCGGCGCCGCCCGTGGCGGTCGAGATCTGGCCCCGAACCTTCACCGGGCCAGTCGTGAAGTCCGACCCCGTGGCGCGTGCCGCGCACCTCGACACGCACCTGCCCGACCTCGCTCGTCCGTTGCGCGACGCCGCCGTCGGGAGCGAGGACGCGTTCGACGCCGCGGTGTCGGCAGTGGCGATGTCCCGTCACGAGGCGGAGCTGCGCGCACTGCCCGCGCTCCACGATCCGATCTCGCGGCTCGAAGGGTGCGTGTGGTCGCCCGTCAGCCTGCTGACTGCGCCTTCTGCAGCCGGTTGACCGACTTCACGATCGCGGGTTGCAGGGCGGCCGAGATGTCGGTGTCCGACGTCCACGAATAGCCGATCACGGCATCGCCCACCCGCGCCGAGACGACGCCGAGGCCGATCGTGAGCGTCGTGCCGTCCTTGAACCCGACGTCGACCGTCCCTTGGTACGCCACCGCCTCGTCGCCGATGCGCACGTCGGACACCGGCGCGATCGAGGTGTTCACGGAACTGATCTGATCTGCGTTGGCGCCCTTGGCGAGCTGCCGCTCGAAGATCGAGCTGAACAGCCTCTGGAAGCAGTCGGGGAGGCGCGAGTCGGAGAAGACGTGGATCGCGGCGATCGCCTCGGCGGTCGACGGGTAGACGCTCACCGCGTTGGTGACGTTCGACTGCTCATGGTCGAAGTTCGGCGACTTCGCGCGCGGGTTCGTCTTGTTGGCCTTGCTGAAGGCCAGGAACGGCTGGCACGACGCGACCTGTTTGGCTGCGGCGTCGAGCGCGGCGTCGGACGTCTGACCGCGCGTGCTGCTCTTCCAACCCGACGGGAAGTCGGACCGCACGAGCACACCGGCGCGGGCGATCTGCTGTTCCGACGACCCGGCGGCGCGGCCGGGCACCGCCGTGCTGACGACCGCACCGGTCGCGACGAGCACGATGAGCAGCGCGCGCCGGATCACGAGGCCCTGGCTGCGAGTGCCGCACGCAGACGCGCGACCGAAGCGTCGATGGCGGGAGTGAGCAGATCGGTGAGATCGGTACCGCTCGTGGTGTAGGTGACGACGTCGACCGCGCGCCCCACGCGCACGACGGCGCTGCCGACCCCGATCTGGCTCTTCGAACCATCGGGGGCGGTGAGGACGACGCCGCCTTCGTACACGACGCTGTCGTCTCCGAGCCGGGCGATGTCCTGGCGGTCGATCTTGGCTACGACGTCGTCGAGTGAGGCTCGAGTCTTCGGATCCTGCAGCAACTGCTTCTCGACCAGGTTCTCGAGGCATCCGACGACGCTCGACTTGGCGTAGAGCGTCAGCGCGGCGCTCGCCGCGCGCTCCGACGCGTACACGTCGACCTCGTTGCTCACCGAGCGGGCGGCGTCACCGAAGCGCGACGACCTCGCCTGCGGCAACGAGATCGACGCCTTCAGCAGCGTGACGTAGGGCCCGCAACCGTCGACGCCCTTCGCCAACCTCACCGTGTCGCTCGTCGAGGAGTTGGACCCGGGCCGGGTCTGGAAGCTGGCCGGGAAGTCGGAAGCGATGAACACACCGGCGCGGGCCATCGCCACGTCCGCGTTCTGGGATGCCGCTGCCGGCGGCGGTCACGGAACAGGAGACCGCGGCAAGGACGACCGCGGCAGCAAAGGCGCGCGTCGACCGCCGGAGTCCAGAGCCCATCGCCGCAATGTATGGGCTCGACGCGCGCATACTTGATCACCTTGGCGTCCGTCGTGCCAGCGTCCTTCGGGGGAGCGTTCGCCCGCGCCCGCCCGGTGCTCACCTGGGTCGCGGCGACGGTGGCGTTCCTCCTGCTCGTGCAGGTCCTGTGGGGACCACCGGCAGGCATCGTCGTGCAGGGCGCGCTGCTCGGCGGCCTCAGCGCGCTGCTCGCGCTCGGTCTCGCGCTCGTGTACCGCGCGCACCGGATCCTCAACTTCGCGCAGGGCGATCTCGGCGCCGCGCCGGCGTCGCTCGCGGTCCTGCTCGTGGTCAGCAGCGGCGCAAGTTGGATCGTCGCGTTCGTCGCGGGACTCGCGACCGCAGTCCTGCTCGGAGTGCTCGTCGAAGTCCTGGTGATCCGGCGCTTCTTCCGCGCCCCGCGGCTCGTGCTCTCGGTGGCGACCATCGGGCTCGCGCAGGTGCTGGCAGGAATCGGGCTGCTGCTCCCGGGATGGTTCGGGGTCGATCTCCCACCCCAGAGCTTCCCGGCGCCGATCGACGTGTCGTTCACCGTGGAGCCGCTGCGCTTCGGTGGCAACGACGTGGTCGCGCTGATCGTCATCCCGCTCGCCTTCGTCGGGATCGCGGTCTTCCTCCGCACCCGTCTCGGCCTGGCGATGCGCGCCTGCGCCGACGACGTGGACCGCGCCGCGCTCGTCGGGATCCCGGTGCGCCGGGTGCACTCCGTGGTCTGGGCCATCGCCGCGCTCCTCGCCTTCCTCGCCGTCTTCCTCCGCGCCGGCATCGTCGGGCTGTCGTTGGGCAGCGTGCTCGGGCCATCGCTCCTGTTACCCGCGCTCGCCGCTGCGGTGATCGGGCGCATGGAGCGCCTGCCCACGATCGCGGCCGCCGCCATCGCCCTCGGCATCATCGAGCAGTCGGTCGTGTGGGGGTGGAACGAGCCGAACGACGTGTACCCGGTGCTGTTCGTCGTGGTCGTCGCGGCCGTGTGGCTCACCCCGGCCGGCGCCGGGCTGCGCAGCCGCCTCGAGCCGTCGACATGGCGAGCGGTGCGCGAGCCGCGTCCGGTCCCGCGTGAGCTCGCCCGTCTCCCCGAGGTGCGGATCACGCGGGCCGTGCTCGTGACCCTCGTCGCCGGCGCGCTCGTGCTCGTGCCGGTGGTGTTCACCGAGAGCCGCACCAACCTCGCCGCGGTCGCCGTCGTCTACGGGGTCATCGCCCTGTCGCTCGTCGTGCTCACCGGTTGGGCCGGTGAGATCAGCCTCGGGCAGATGGCGTTCGTGGCGGTCGGCGCGGCCGTGGGCGCGTCGCTGACCGCGCGCCTCGGCTGGGACCTCGCGCTGGGATTGCTCGGCGCCGGTGTGGTGGGTGCGGGACTCGCCGCGCTCATCGGCCTGCCCGTGTTGCGGCGTCGGGGCCTGACCCTCGCCGTCGTCACGCTCGCGTTCGGGCTCGCGACGACGGCATGGGTGTTGAGCCCGCGCGTCTTCGGCGACGGCACCCGCTTCGACTGGTTGCCGCCACCGCGCGTGGAGCGACCGGATCTCTTCGGTGTGATCGACGTGCGCACCGAGTCGCGCTACTACCTCCTCTGCCTCGCCGCGCTGGGGCTCGTGATCGTGGCCGTGGTCGGCATCCGTCGGAGCCGCACCGGGCGCGCGCTGGTAGCGATCCGTGAGAACGACCGTGCCGCGAGCGCGTTCGGCGTGAATCCGCGCACCACGACCCTGCAGGCGTTCGCGGTGTCGGGGTTCCTCGCCGCACTGGCGGGCGCGCTCTTCGTGCACCAGCAGAACGGACTCCAACTCGACTCCTACGGCGCCGGCGAGAGCCTCGTGGTGTTCACGATGGTCGTCGTCGGCGGGCTCGGTTCCGTGCCTGGTGCCCTGCTCGGCGCGCTGTTCGTGCGCGGCGTGGTGTGGTGGCTCCCGGTCGATTGGCAGATCCTGGCCACGGGCCTCGGCATGCTCGTGGTGCTGCTCGTGTTCCGGGGCGGACTCGGTGCCGCGCTCGCCGACGCCCGCGACGCGCTGCTGCGCGTCGTCGCGCGCCGCAGGGGTCTCGCAATCGCCCGCGCTCACAGGCACCGTCGACGCCCGTCCCGACCACGCGTCCCCCGCGCCCGCACTCGAACCGGGCGATGCGCTGCTCGAGGTGCGCGCGCTCACGGTGGCGTACGACGGCGTGCCCGTGCTCGACGGCATCGACCTCGACGCCCACGCGGGTGAGATCGTCGCGGTGCTCGGCACCAACGGCTCCGGCAAGTCGACGCTGCTCGACGCCATCGCGGGGGTGCACCGCCCGAGTGCGGGTCGCGTCACCATCGACGGCATCGACACGACGCGGCACGCGCGCCGACCGAGTGATGACCCACGGCCTCGCCGAGGCACCGGCCGAGCACGGCGTGTTCCCGACGCTCACGGTGCGCGAGAACCTGCGCCTCTCCACCTGGCGCGTACGCGACCGTGCCGCGTCACGCATCGCCCTGGCCGACGCCCTCGAGCTGTTCCCGCGTCTCGTCGAGCGGGCCACGCAACGCGCCGGTGACCTCTCCGGCGGCGAGCAGCACATGCTCACCCTCGCCATGGCACTGGCAGCTGCGCCACGTGTGCTCCTCGTCGACGAGCTCTCCCTCGGTCTCTCCCCTGCGGCGACGCATCGGGTGCACGACCGGCTGCGTTCGCTCCGGGACGCCGGCGTCGCCGTGGTCGTCGTGGAGCAGTCGATCGACCGGGCGGTGCAGCTCGCCGACCGCGCCGTGTTCCTCGACCAGGGCACGGTTCGCTTTCGCGGCGCGCCCGCAGCGTTGCTCGAGCGACCCGACCTGGTGCGCGCGACGTTCCTCGGCGCGGCCACCGTGGCGGTACCGGCACGGGTGGACCCGACTCCCGTCGGCCGCGCCGCCGCGCTCGAACTGCGCGACGTCCGGGTGCGCTTCGGCGGCGTCGACGCGCTGGCCGGCGTGTCGCTCTCGCGTCGCGCGTGGGGAGATCGTCGGAGTGATCGGGCCGAACGGTGCCGGCAAGACCACGCTGTTCGACACCATCTCGGGGTTCGTCCGTCCCGACGGCGGCAGCATCACGCTCCGAAGCGATCCCGTCGCGACCGAGCGCGACGTCACGCGCCTCGCGCCGCACACCCGTGCGTCCCTCGGGCTCGGGCGTTCGTTCCAGGACGGACGTCTGTTCCCGGCGCTGACGGTGCGAGAGACCATCGCGGTGGCGTGCGAGCGCGCGGTACGGGTCCGCAATCCCGTCGCCGCCGCGCTGCACCTCCCCGCGGTGTCCCGATCCGAGGCGGCGGTGCGCGCACGGGTCGACGAACTCGTCGAGCGGCTGCGGCTCGGCCCGTACGCCGACCGCTTCGGTCACGAGCTCTCCACCGGCACCCGCCGCATCGTCGACCTCGCGTGCGTGCTCGCGGACGAGCCGACCGTGCTGCTGCTCGACGAACCCGCGGCGGGCGTCGCGCAGCGCGAGGCCGAGGCACTGGGTCCTCTCCTGACCGACGTGCGTGATTCGCTCGACGCCGCGGTGCTGGTCATCGAGCACGACCTCGGCGTGCTCGGCGACGTCGCCGACCGCATCGTCGCCCTCGACCGCGGCCGGGTCGTGGCCGAAGGACCTCCACACGCGGTCCTCGCGGACCCCACGGTGACGACCGCCTACCTCGGTCCCTGACCCCGCCGGGTCCGCCCGGTGCGCGACCATCGGCCCGTGCGTCCTCCCCGTCGTCTCACCGGTGTCGCTCGTCGCGCTCGTGCTCGCGGTCGCGGGCACCCTGCCGGTCATCGGGGGACCAAACGCGGCCGCGGGCGCTGGATCGGCCGGTCCGCTCACGTTCGACCAGGCGAAGGAGCAGGGCAAGGACGTCGACTGGGGCCCCAACTGCGACACGAAGACGGGCAAGGTCGCGGTGCCGAGTGGGTACGCACCGCCCTGCGTGGCGCCGTGGACCGGCGGGGACAACGGCGGTGCGACCGCTCCCGGAGTCACCGAGGACGCGATCACAGTGGCGCTGTATCAGGCCCAGCCCGACCTCCTGCAACAGGCGTTCTTCGAGGACACCGGAAGCGACGAGAGCCTGGCGAAGGAACGCGAGACCACCCAGGACTACGTCGACTACTTCTCCGCCCACTACGAGCTCTACGGCCGCAAGGTGAAGGTGGTCACGATCAAGGCCAGCGGCGCGCCCGACGACGCGGTTGCGGCCAAGGCCGACGCCATCAAGGTCGCCACCGAGCTGCACGCGTTCGCATCGTTCGGCGGACCGGGCCAGACGACGGCGTACGCCGACGAGCTCTCGGCGCGCGGCGTGCTCTGCGTAGGTGACTGCGTGATCGCCGAACCGCAGTCGTTCCTCGTACGCCACGCGCCGTACGTGTGGCCGACGACGGCGTCACCGGAGCAGGCGAGCGAGCACTGGGCCGCGTTCGTCGGCAAGCAGCTCGCCAAGGGCAAGGCCGTGTACGCGGGCGACGCGCTGCGCTCGAATCGACGCGTGTTCGGTGTGGTGCACTACGACGACGACGCCGGCACCTTCGCCAAGAGCGTGAAGCACTTCGAGGCGCTCCTCGCGACGTACGGCGTGAAGCCGGCGACGACGGTGCCGTACTCCCTCGACATCGCCACCGCGCAGCAGGACGCCCGCACGATCGTCGCAAAGCTCAAGAGCTCGGGCGTCACCAGCGTGATCCTCGCCGGCGATCCCGTGTTCCCGACGTTCCTCACGAAAGAGGCGACCGCGCAGGACTGGTTCCCCGAGTGGGTCGTGCTCGGCTACGCGTTCACCGACACCGCGGTGTTCGGGCGCCAGTACGACCAACAGCAGTGGGCGCACGCCTTCGGCGTGTCGTTGTTGCCGGCGCGCACCGCCGACGACGTCGACGAGCTCGGCAACCTCATCACCTGGCAGACCGGTCATCCACCGCCCGCCAAGACCTTCCGGGAGCTGGTGCAGGCGCCGCTCGTGTTCTTCACCGGGGTGCACCTCGCGGGCCCGAAGCTGACCGCGAAGACGTTCGCGGCCGGACTCGACCGGTTCCCACCGGCCGAGCAGACCACGCCGACGCGTCTCCACCTCTCGTGGGGGAAGCACGGCATCTGGAAGGGCGTCGACCTCACCGGTGGCGATGACGCCACCGTGATCTGGTGGGATCCGGCGGCCAAGGGTGCCGACGAGGTCGGGCGCGACGGCACCGGTCTCTACCGGTACGCCGACGACGGGCAGCGGTACCTACCCGGGCAGTGGCCGAAGGCGCGCATCGCGCTGTTCGACCCGAAGACGTCGACAACCGTGCTCGACACCCTGCCCGCAGAGGATCAGCCGCCGAGCTATCCCTCGCCGGCAGCCTGATCGGCGCGGTGATCCGGGTCGTGCTCGACGCGCACCCAGCCCTCACCCTCGACGTAGCGGCGGATGATCCGGGCGGGGTTGCCGACCGCGACGCTGAAGTCGGGCAGTGAACCGGTGACCACCGACCCCGCGCCGACCGCGACGTTGCGACCGATGTCGGATCCCGGCAGCACCACCGTGCCGTGCCCGAGCCACGAGCCGCTGCCGACGCGCACCGGGCGGGTGGGCGCGAACTGCTTGCCGAGCGGCAACGAGGTGTCCTCGTAGCCGTGGTTGGCGTCGGTGATGTACACGTGGTGGCCGGTGAACACGTCGTCACCGATCTCGACCGTGTGGTGACCGACGATACCGCTGCCCTTGCCGATGAGCACGCGGTCGCCGATGGTGACCACCGGTGAGTGGTCGAGCACCTGGCCCGGCATGACCCCCGCCGACAGCGAGCAGTAGGGCCCGATGATGCAGCCCTCGCCCAGCTCGATGTACTCCTCGCCGTAGAGCGCGGCCACCGGGAAGCAGATCGCGGAACCCGCACCGAACCGACGGAAGGCGCGGGCTCGCCGGCTGCGTGGCCCGATGGCGCCGAGTCGCTCGACGTGCGACCAGCCGGCGCGAATCGCGTCGCCCGCCGCCACCTGCGCGGTCTCCAGCCAGCGCTCCCAGTCGCCCGCGAGCGCGTCACCCATCGAACGACCCCCCGGTCGCATGCGCGGCGTCCCAGGCGCGGCGCAGGAACACGAGCGCGGCGAACAACCCGCCCAGCACGACGATCGCGACGCAGACCACGAGGACGGGCGGCCAGCTCGCGTCGTGCGCGTTCGGCCGCACGGGCACCAGCTCGGTGACCTGCGGCCCGACCCCGGTCGTGGCCGTGGCCGCGGCCGCGAAGAGGCCGACGGCCGGCGACGGGTGCATCATCCCTCACTGTACGATCCGAACCACGAGGCCGGAGCCCTCGGCACCCGAGGTGTTGGAGGTAGGCGTGGAGATCATCGTCGGCGTCATCGTGCTCGCGATCGTCGTGATCGCGATCTGGAAGTCGTTCCACTCGATCGGTGCCGCGCAGGTCGGCCTCGTGTCCAAGCGCTTCGCGTTCCGGAAGCTTGGCCGAGGACAACCCGGTCGCGTTCCGGGGCGAGGCCGGCTACCAGGCCGACATGCTGATGCCAGGACTCCGGTTCAAGCTGTGGCCGGTGTTCGGGGTCAAGAAGTTCCCGTGGGTGCAGGTCCCCGCGGGCGAGATCGGCGTGGTGATCGCCCAGGTGGGCGACCCGCTCCCGATCGGCGCCAAGAGCGCGGTCTACAAGCCCGAGCTGGCCAACTTCTCCAACCTCCGCGGCTTCGTGCAGGCCGGCGGCCAGAAGGGCGTGCAGCGACCGGTGCTTCCACCGGGCACGCTGGTGCCGGTCCACCCGGTGGCGTTCCTCGTGCTCACACCCCAGACCGTGTACGGCCAGCCGGTCTCGCCCGAGCTGGCCGGCCAGTCCCGGAGTGGCGTGCTCACCCCCGAGTCGTTCGGGCTGTCGCCCGATCAGCTGCGCGTGGTGGTCATCGCGCCCGACGCCGGCGTCGACCTCGTCGGCGTCGTCACCGCACTCGAAGGCGAGCCGCTCCCGTCGGGCGACATCGCCAGCCGCTTGGGCGGGTTCGCCGACGTGTCCGCGATCGAGGCGTCGAACGCGGGGGGCAGCACTTCGACCACCGACGCCGAGCTCATCGACCTGCTGCTCGGCAGCAAGAACACGCTGCACAACAACTACCAGGACTTCCAGGCGTTCCTCGACCACGGCGGCAAGATCGGCCTGCAGCACGACACGTTGCTCTACGGCGCCTACCTCCTGAACCCGTTCCTCGTGCGCGTCGACCTCGTGCCGATGCTGGTGGTCAACCAGGGTGAGGTCGCGGTCATCAAGGGCTTCGTCGGGCTCCCCACCGCCGACACGTCGGGCGCCGACTTCAAGTTCGGCTCCATCGTGCGGCCGGGCCACCGCGGCATCTGGCAGGAGCCGTTGCGCACGGGCAAGTACGCGATCAACCCGCGGGTGTACGCGGCGGAGATCGTCCCCACGTTCATCCTCACGCTCAACTGGGCCGACGCAACCTCCGACGCGCACGACCTCGACGCGCAGCTCTCGTCGATCGTGGGCAAGAGCCGCGAGGGCTTCATCTTCCAGATCGACCTCCAGGTGCAGATCCACGTGCCCGACACGCGAGGCGCCGAAGGTGATCTCGATGGTGGGCACCATGCGCAACCTGGTCAGCGAAGTGCTCCAGAGCGCGGTCGGCAACCACTTCCGCAACACGCTGCAGGCGCTCGAAGCGGTGAAGTTCATCGAGACCCGGCGCGAGGTGCAGGCGGCCGCGTTCGAGGCGATCACGCGCTACCTCGGCCAGTACGAGGTCGAGACCAAGGGCGTGTACATCCAGGACGTCACCTTCCCGCCCGAGCTCGTGCAGGTGCTGACCCAGCGCGAGATCGCCAACCAGGAGAAGGCGACCTTCCAGGAGCAGCAGCGGGCGGAGACGTCGCGCATCGAGATGGAGAAGGCCAAGGGCACCGCCAACATGCAGTCGCAACTTGCGTCCGCGCAGGTGGGCGTGCAGATCAAGTCCAGCGAGGCCCAGGCACGCGAAGCGGAGGCCAAGGGCGAGGCGGCCTACGTGCAACTCACCGGCGAGGCCGAGGCGGCGCGGCGGCAGGCCATCGGTCTCGCCGAGGCCAAGGCGACCGAGGCCCTCGGCCTCGCCCGCGCCACCGGCTTCGAAGCGCAGAAGGACGCGCTCGGCGGCCCGGCGACGGCGGTGGTCGCGGTGGCGAACGCGGTCGCCGACGGTCACATCACCGTCGTCCCCGAGGTGCTGGTGACAGGCGGGGGTGGCGGATCGTTCGACGGTCTGGCCGCGACGCTGATGCGCTACCTCGGCACCAACGGGTCGGGGAACGGCAAGAACACCCCGCCGGCTCCGGTCGCCGCAGTGGCCCCACCGTCGACCGACGGCGAGCCGGTCGCGGTGCCCGCCGAGGTGCCGGCCGACGTCGAGGCGGCGGAGCTCGCCGAGGACGAGAGCCGCCCGGACCGCCCGGTCACGCCCTGACCTCCTGACCCGGACCTCCTGACCTACCGCTGTCCCTCGCTTCCCTGTCATACCCCGGCGCGAGGGTGGCCTGGATGTAGAGTTCCCCTGCGAATCACACGGCTGTGATTCTCCCCGGGGCGGACGGGCAACCAGGCCAGGACACCTCCCCAGGAGAGAGGCACCCACATGAGCTCACGACTTCTCAGGTTCGACACCACCCGCCTCGACGCGATGGTGTTCCGTGCCGACTCCGTGCGGTTCGAGGCCTGCGCGACCTTCCGCGCTTCCCTACCGAGTGACGGCGACGCCGAGGTCTGCGAGTGCGGGTGGCTCGAGGGTGACCACGCCAGCACCGTCATCAGCCGTCGACGGATGCCCCGTCGCCGGGTCCAGACCGCCGCGGTGCGCGCCGCGTGTCCGGTCAAGCCGACTTGCGGGTGCGCTTCGGCCGCGCCCGTCGGCCTTCTTCGCGGTTGCCTTCTTCTTGGCGGGCGCCTTCTTGGCCGCCGCCTTCTTCGCCGGGCGCTTGGCCGCCGTCGCGCCGCCGGTCTGCTTGGCACCGGTACGCGCCAGGCTCGCTTCGAGCGCGGCCATGAGGTCGAGCACCTTGGCCGGCTCCTCGGGCGCGGCCGGCGCGACGATCTCCTCGCCTGCGGCCTTCCGCTCGATCAGCGCGAGCACCTCTTCGCGGTACTCGTCGTGGTACTTCTCCGGATCGAACTCCCCGGAGAGGGTGTCGACGAGTTGGCGGGCCATCTCGAGCTCGCGCTCGCTCGGCTCCGGCTGCGAGTCGACGAGCTCGCGGTCGACCGCGAGCACCTCGTCGGCGTAGCGCATGGTCTCGAGGCAGAGCATGCCGTCGATCGGACGGATGGCGACGAGCGCCTCCTTCGACCGCAGCACGAACCGGCCGACCGCGACCTTGTTCTCGTCCTCCATGACGCGCGACAGCAGGCGGTACGCCTTGGCGGCGTCCTTGTCGGGCACCAGGTAGTACGGCTGCTCGAAGTAGACGGGGTCGATCTCCGAGAGGTCGACGAAGTCCTCGATCTCGATCATGCGGCTGGCCTTCGGCTTCGAGCGCGGCGAGCTCGTCGTTGTCGAGCACCACGTAGTGACCGTTCTCGAGCTCGTAGCCCTTCACGATCTGGTCGTTGGGCACCTCTTCACCGGTCTGCTCGGACACCCGGCGGTAGCGGATGCGGCTCCCGGTGGCGGCCTCGAGCTGGTTGAAGCGGACGTCCTGCGACCGGGTCGCCGACACGAGGCGCACGGGCACCGTCACCAACCCGAAGCTGATCGATCCCGTCCAGATGGCTTGCGGCACGGCGAACTCCCGATCTCGGACCCGCTTCCCAATGGGCCTACTACCTTCGCAGGTCGTGGCCCCTTCCTCCAAGAAGCGCCCACCCGCGGGGGCGGAAACGGCGACGCACGTGGAGGTGGAAGGCCGGCGACTGCGCCTCACCAACCTCGACAAGGTGCTGTACCCGGCCATCGGCTTCACCAAAGGTCAGGTGGTCGACTACTACGCCCGGATCGGGCCGGCGATGCTCCCCCACCTCGAGGACCGGCCGGTGACGATGGTGCGCCTGCCCGACGGCGTCACCGGCGAGCGGTTCTTCGAGAAGCGCTGCCCGGGCCACCGGCCGCAGTGGCTCGACACCGTGCCCCTCGACGCCGACTCGGACATCTCGGCCTGCTCGCTCGACAGCGTGCCCGCGCTGGTGTGGACCGCGAACCTCGCCGCGCTCGAGCTGCACACGCCCCAGGCCCGCGCCGCCGACCCGTGGCAACCGTCGGCGATCGTGTTCGACCTCGACCCCGGGCCCGACACCGACCTGCGCGACTGCGCCCGCGTCGCCCTCGAGCTGCACGACCTCCTCGACCAGCTCGGGATGCGCGCGGTGGCGAAGACGTCCGGCTCGAAGGGACTGCACCTGTCGGTCGGCATCCGGCCGTCGGTCGACGCGGAGACGACGAAGGGCTTCGCGCTCGCCCTCGGGAAGGTGCTCGAGTCGCGCGACCCGAAGCGCGTGACGGTGAACATGGCGAAGGAGCAACGCGGCGGACGCGTGTTCGTCGACTGGAGCCAGAACGACCGGCACAAGACGACGGTGTGCGCGTACTCGCTGCGCGCCACCGACGTGCCCGGCGTGTCGACGCCGGTGTCGTGGGAGGAGCTCGGCGAGCTCGCCGACGGCGGCGACCCGCGCGCGTTCGCGTTCACGCCGGCCGACGTGCTCGAGCGCGTCGAGGAGCTGGGCGACCTGTACGCCGACAGCCTCGCCGGCGACCAGGAGCTGCCCGAGCTGGGGTGATCGGTCGCTCGGTAGGGTGCCCGACGTGATCGACGCCTCACACCCCTACCGACCGCGGCACATGAGCAACACCACCATGGCCGACGGGCGGAGCGAGGTCACGTGGACTCCGCCCGACGACTGGGGCAACCCGGTGGGCAACGTGCACGGCGGCTACATCGCGCTCCTTGGTCGACGACACCGCCGGGATGGCGTTGCTGTCGGTGATCGGGACCGGCGCGCCGACCGTCAGCCTGCAGGTCGACTACCTGCACGGGATGCCGCTCGGTCGTGAGTACGTCGCGCGCGGCGAGGTGGTGCGCGTCGGCAAGGCGACCGCGATCGTCGACGTGCACGTGTACGACACCGACGACGTGATGGTCGCTCGCGGCAAGTGCTACTTCCAGCTGCCCAGCTCCTGGCGCGACCGCTGACGAGTCAGCGGGGAGCCATGGGGAGCTGCAGCTCGACGACCCGGTTGCCGAAATCCGCGTCGTCCCATGCGAGGGAGAGCTCAGTCGCTCAACTCATGATGTCCTTGCGCCTGAACCACCACAGCCCGATCGAGGAAGAAGACCATGACGTAGGCGAGCTGCAGGAGCACGCCGCGCCACAGGTCGGCGTGGAACTCGCCGCGCGTGAGCAGGTCGACCCACGTGTCGAAGTAGTGCGTGGGGAGCACGTAGCGGATGCTGCCGAGCGACGAGATGGCGTCGAGGATCAGCGACGTGAAGTACAGGCCGACGCCGGCGAAGATCGCACCGAACGGCGCGTCGGTCATGCACGACACCATGAACGAGAACGCGACCACCCCGGTGAGGCTCCACGCGACGTAGGCGGTCGAGACCAGGAGGTGGTACAGGATGTCGCCGGTCGACTGTCCGGGGAAGAAGGGCGGGAACGACGGGATCGAAGCGGTGCCGAACACGATCGAACCCACGATCAGTGCGGTGACCACCACGAGCACGACCGCGATCCACGCGCAGAACACCGCGACGACGAACTTCGAGACCACCAGCCGGCCGCGCTTCGACCGGGCGCATCAGGAGGTAGCGGAGGTTGCCCCAGCTCGCCTCGCCCGCGATGGCATCCCCGCCGAACAACGCGACCACGATCACGAGCAGGAACGCGCTGGTGACGCGCAGCGCGAAGCCGGGCAGCAGCAGCCCGGTCTGTGACGCGAGGAAGAGCAGGCGGCCCTCGCCCCGCCCGTCGGGCGGGTTGAGGTCGAGCGCGACCGCCATGATGATCGGGATCAACACGAGGATCCCGTACGCGACGTACGTGCGTGGGCGACGAAGGCTCTTCACCAGCTCGGTGCGCATCGTGGCGAGGGTGAGCATCAGACCCCCTCGACCAGTCCCGAGGAACGCGTCCTCGAGGCGTCGGCGTGCCGTGACGGTCTCGACGCGCGATGCCGGCGGCACCAGCGCCGCCACGAGCTCGGAGCGCCGTCCGCCGTCCATCGTGACCGCGAGGCCGGGCGGCTCGTCTTCGATGCGCCGCACCGACGGGATGCCTTCGAGCACCCGGCGCGGCAGCGGTGGCGTCGTCGACCTCGAGGTAGACCGTCCCGGCGGCACCGATGAGCTCGACGACCGAGCCGGTCGCGACCAACTTGCCCTTGTCCATCACGACCGCGTGGGTGCAGATCTGCTCGACCTCGGCCAGCACGTGGCTCGAGAAGAGCACCGTGGCGCCCGCCTCGGCGACGCGCCGCACGAGCTGGCGCACCTCGCGCATCTCACCGGGGTCGAGGCCGTTGGTCGGCTCGTCGAGCACCAGGACCTCGGGCCGGCCCAGCAGCACGCGTGCGAGCCCGAGCCGCTGGCGCATGCCCTGCGAGTAGGTCTTCACCTTGCGGTCGATGGCCGTCCCGAGATCGGCGATGGCCAGCGCCTGCTCGAGGTCGGCGTCGGCCCATCTGGCCGCCACCCGCCTCCCACCACAGCTTGAGGTTGCGCATGCCCGAGAGATGGGGCACGAACGCCGACGACTCGATGAGCGCGCCGAGACGCCGGAGCTGCGTCGGTGCCGGGCGTGACGCGTTCGCCGAAGAGCCGCGTCTCGCCCCGCACTCGGGCGGATCAGCCCGAGCAGCATGCGCAGGCACGTGGTCTTGCCCGCGCCGTTCGGACCGAGCAGACCGCACACCTGACCGCGCTCGACCGTGAAGCTGAGGTCGTCGACCGCGAGCACGCCCGCGCCGAAGCGCTTCGACAGTCCGATGATCTCGACGACGGGTTCGGCGACGGTCTCGGTCATCGGCGGCAGAAATTGGTGCCGACGGAGCGCGGGGGGAGCACTGCGGCGAGCGTAGCGTGGCACCCCATGGCGACGACCCCCGGCCGCAGGCCCCGCGACGCGCAACGGCGCCGCGTGTACCTGGCCGAGACGCCACTCCCGTCGAGCCCGCTTCCCGGGCTCGACGCCTGCGCGCGGTTCGTCGACCGTGTGGTCGGCACGTTGTGGTGGCACGAGCGGTTCCCCGAACGCGACCTCGGGAACGTGCCGCGACTCCGGCCCGGCAACGGCGCGCGCCAGGCCTTCTACCGCGAGGAGGACACCGGGCCCACGATCACGCTCCCCCGCCGCTACCGCACCAAGGCCGTCGTGCTGCACGAGCTCACGCACTGGGCGCTCGGCATCGAATCCGGCCTCCCGCATCACGGACGCACCTTCGCCCGCGTGCTGCTCGACGCGGTGGGAGAGTTCTGCGGGCCCGATCACGCCGCCGTGCTGGCGGCGTCGTACCAGGAGCACGGCGTGCACGTCGCGCGACCACCGCGACGCGGTCCCGACGGACGCCTGCACTACGGATGGGACGAACGGCTGCGGGTGAACAAGGGCGCGACGGGAATCGTGCGCATCAACTGGAACGCCGACGGCGAGGAGCACGAGCTCCAGGGCTGCTTCGACGGCTACGAGCGTGGATCGTCGATCCTGCGGTGTTGGGGCATCGACGGCGAGATCGTGCGCATTCCCACCAAGGCCGTGTGGGCCGTGCGCGATGTCGGCTGAAGGCACGCGGCGAGCGATCGTCGCCGCCTTCGTCGCCAACCTCGGGATCGCGATCTCCAAGTTCTTCGCGTTCCTCATCACCGGATCGGCGTCGATGCTGGCGGAGTCGATCCACTCGGTCGCCGACACCGGCAATCAGGGACTGCTCTTCCTCGGCGGCAAGCGCGCCCGGAAGGCGCCGACCACCGAGCACCCGTTCGGCTTCGGCACCGAGCGTTACTTCTGGGCGTTCATCGTCGCCCTGGTGCTCTTCACCCTCGGCTCGATGTTCGCCCTCTACGAAGGCATCCAGAAGCTCATCGATCCCCACGAGCTCGAATCACCGATCTGGGCGTTCGCGGTGCTCGGGATCGCGATCGTGCTCGAGGGGTGGTCACTCCGCACCGCGCGTCGCGAGGCGACACCCTCACGGGGGAACCGCTCCTGGTGGTCGTTCATCCACACCACCAAGAGCCCCGAGCTCCCGGTCGTCCTGCTCGAGGACACCGGCGCGCTCGTCGGTCTCGTGTTCGCGTTGGTCGGCATCAGCCTCGCCGAGATCACCGGCGAGCCCCGCTGGGACGCGATGGGCAGCATCGGGATCGGCCTGCTGCTCGGGGTGATCGCGGTGATCCTCGCGGTCGAGATGAAGAGCCTGCTGATCGGCGAGGCCGTCAGCCCCGAGGTCGAGGCTTCGATCCGGACCGCGATCCTCGACGGCCCCGAGATCTCGCGGATCATCCACCTGCGCACCTCGCACCTCGGACCCGACGACGTCGTGCTCGCGGCGAAGCTCGAGTTCACGGCCGACACCACGGCGGCGCTCGCCGACGCGATCGACACCGTCGAGGCCCGCGTGCGAGCCTCTGCCCCGATCATTCGACTCATCTTCTTCGAACCCGACTTCTACGATCCTCGTCGCGCAGCAGGCGAGCGCGCGGGAGCCGAGGAGGCAACCGATGACCAGCACGGATGACGCGGTCGAGCGCTTCAACGAGGCCTTCAACCGTCACGACGTCGACGCAGTGATGGCGGCGATGACCGACGACTGCGTGTTCGAGAACACGTCGCCGCCGAACGGGCAGCGCTACGAAGGACACGCGCAGGTGCGCGGGGCGTGGGAGGAGTTCTTCGCCGCGTCACCCGACCGCGCACTTCGACGGTGAGGACGTGATCGTCGCCGGCGACCGCTGCGTCGTGCAGTGGCACTACACGTGGACCAACGACGACGGCACGACGAGCTCGTTCCGCGGCGTCGACGTGCTCCGCGTGCGCGACGGCAAGGTCGCGGAGAAGTTCGCCTACGTCAAGGGCTAGTCAGTCGAGTCTGCGAAGGTCACGGCGGTAGCGCTCGCCGTTGCGCACGTATTCACCGGCATTGCGCAAGGTCTCGTCGACGTCGACCGAATCGGGTCTGATCTTCGCGGGCACGCCGAGTGCCATCGCTCGCGCGGGCACGACCATGCCGTTCGGCACCACCGCGCCCGCGCCGACGAGCGCGCCCGCCTCGATCACCGCCGGTGCAGCACGATCGAACCGGTGCCGATCAGCGCGCCGTCGTGGACGGTGCAGCACTCGAGGTGTGCGAGATGGCCGATCACGACGTCGTCGCCGACCACCGTGGGGGTGATCGGGGTCGTGTGCAGGACGGCGCCGTCCTGGACCGAGGTGCGGGCGCCGATGCGGATGACGCCGTAGTCGCCCCGGAGCACGGCTTGGGGCCAGACGGTCGTCCCGGCGCCCAGCGTCACGTCGCCGATCACGGTGGCGTCGGGGTGCACGTACGCACTGGGATCGATCGTCGGCTCGACGTCGCCGAGGGCGTAGATCGCCATGGGCTGACGCTACTGGCGAACGGTCGCGGATGGCACCGGTTGCCCCGCTGCGTAGAGAACGCCCCTCCTGTTGACTGACCCTACAGGCGGGCCGTACGCGCCGCCGATACGAAGGGGCATGGCCGAGGCGACCACCGAGATCAGCGTCACGCCGAAGCAGCTGGGCAAGCACCTGCGGGCGATCCGCCGCAAGAAGGGGTTGTCGCTGTCGGAGGTGGCACGAGGTGCCGGATTGAGCCGGCGCGAGCTCGTGAACTACGAGCGCGGGAAGGTTCCGATCCCCGAGAGTGATCTCTGGGTCCTCGCCGGTTCCTGTGGCGTCGACGTCTCCGACCTCATGCCGACGACCGCACCGTCGCTGGAGCTCACCGCGGCCGCCAGCAGCACGAGCGTCGAAGACACCGTCAGCCAGCTGCGTCGCGGGCAGGAGGACGCCGGCATCACCGCGTACCTCCACACCCTGCAGAAGCTCCAGGCGCTGCCCGCGGGCAAGCGCATCCCGGTGAAGGAGCGCGAGCTCGAGGAGATCGCCACGGCGCTGGGTTCCACTCCGCGTTCGATCGAAGAGAAGCTCCAAGAGGTGCTGCAGGTGTCGCCCGACGAGGCCGAGCGCCTCCGGGCCATGATCCTCGTGCCGCCGAACGGCCGCGGCAAGCCGCGCGCCCTCGCCGCCGCCCCGTCGGTGCTCGCCGCCGCCGCCGCGCTGGAGGCCGCATCGGCTCGCGTCGCCGAGACCCCGTCCGCCGAGACCCCGTCCGCGTCGCCGTTCGCCTCGGTGCCGACGCCCACCCCCTTCGCCGCCGAGGCCGCCGAGGTCGCGGCGCCGCCACCCCCCGTGGCGCCCGTCCTCCCTCCCGAGCCGGTGCAGGCGTTCCCCGTCGCGCCTGCGGCGTTCCTCGACCAGCCGCTCGACGCACCCCTCGACGACGTGTCGGGTCACAACGTGGACGTCTTCGAAGAGCTCGCGCGCCTGCCCGAGCCGGTGCCGCTCGGCGACCCCTCGGCACCACTGCCCGACGTGCTCGCGCCCCAGGATCCGTTCGCGGCGCCGTTCGCCGGCGTCCCGGCGATCGGACCACCGGAAGGTGCCGTGGAACTGGTGGACAGCGCGATGTCGTCCGCGGCCTCCTCCGGCGCCGCCGCCTGGAACGCCGCCGAGGCGCCTCCCATCGACGTGGCCATGCGCCAGGGCTCGTCGACGTGGGATCTCGGTGAACCCCCGCTCGTCGCCAAGTCGACGGGGCCCGACTCCACGAACTGGGAGACCGACGGCTGGCAGCCGCCGGCACCGGAGGGCACCACCGGCACGGAGTCGGGCTTCTGGGAAGGCACCGACGACTGGACGCCGCCCGAGGACGCCACCGAAACGGCGCAGACCGAAGCGGTGGAGACGGACGGGATCGACGCCCCGACCGGAGACCCGATGGTCCTCGGCGAGGACACCTGGGCGGGCGCCGCCTGGGATCCCGAGCCGTGGACGTCGACCGAGACCCCCGCCGCCGACACCGTCGCCGACGTGAACCCGTGGGCGATCGAGGAATGGCCGCAGGAGCCCGCGGATCGGGGCGCCTGGGACCACCGACCCGACCAGGCCGCCGTCGACACCGGGTTCTACGTCGACTGGGGCACGCCCGAGACCGAGGCGCCCCCCGGGTGGGACGTCTTCGCGGAAGCCACGACCACTGCCCCCGACGGTGCGCCGGAGAACGCGCCGGAGAGCGACGAAACCGTCGAGGCAGCGGGGCATGACACGTTCGCGCTCTTCGACGGCGCCGCCACCCCGGTCGAGACCGAGGCACTGCCCGACGAAGCAGTGCACGCCTGGAACCACTGGGCCGAGCCGACCGACGCGGTCGACGAGGTCGAGGCCATCGAGCCGGACGTCGAGGTGGAAGCCGCGGTCGAGTACGTCATGGAGCCGGTCGCCGAGCTCGCGCCCATCAGCTGGCGCGCCGACGGATCCCAACTCACCGAACTCGAAGCGGCGATCGCGACCGGGTCGGTCGTGGTCGACGACAGCGAGACCGCACCCGAGGACCCGTTCCTCGCCACTCCCTGGATCGGCGACGCTCCGGCGACGAACGGCTGGGCCGATCCGCCGCCGGAGTGGACCACGCCCGTCGAGACCGAGGAGCCGGTCGGGGCCGCGTTCGCCGCCACCACCCAGCCCGAGCCGGAGCCGGAACCGGAACCGGTCATCGAGGAGTTCGTGACCGCGGGTCCCGACTGGCAGCTCGGCAATGCGCTCCCCCTCGTGGAGGTCCGCGGCCAGGGTGGACTCGTCATGCGCCGCGCCGACGAGCGCTGGGCGCTCGCCGACATCACCACCACGCCCGACTTCGTCGCCGAAGTGGAGGTCGACTTCCGCTCCGGACCCGGCCTCGGGGTGCTGTTCCGGGCATCGACCGACGACGAGGGCCGCATGTCGGGCTACTCGTTCGACATCGACCCCATCTACGACGGCGGTGGCTACCTCGTCCGCCAGTGGCAGGCCGACCGTGAGCTGTGGAACCCGATCGCCCGCGTCAGCGGCGACGACCCGGCGTCGATGTACGGCACGCTGCTCGTGCGCATCGAGGTCGTCGGCGAGCACCTCAGCGCACAGGTCAACGGCGTCGAGGTCCTCACCGTCGAGAACCTCAAGCAGGCGTCGGCCGACCGGGGCCGCGACGCGGCGACCGGCGACCGCATCGGCGTGCAGGCGTGGTCGTCGTCCGACCTCGTCATCGACACCGCACGCGTCGCCTCCCGCTGACCGGGCCGTCCCGGTACCCTCCGCGCGTGGAGCCGGAGGAGTACGCGCGCATCGCCGAGGTCGAGGACGACCACTGGTGGTACCGCAACACCCGCGCGTTGGCCGCCGACCTGCTCGGACCGTGGCTGCACCGCACGGAACGACTCCTCGACGCCGGCTGCGGACCCGGTGGCAACGGCGCGTGGCTGGCGGAGCACGGGTCCGTCGTCGGCGTCGACGTCTCCCCGGACGCGCTCGCGTTCGTGCGCGCTCGCCGGCCTGCGACCACTCCGGTGCAAGCGAGCGTCGAGTCCCTCCCCTTCGCCGACGACGCCTACGACGCCGTGGTGGGGCTGACCGTCCTCTACACCGTGCCCGACGACGGCACCGCGATGCGCGAGCTGGCGCGGGTGACACGCCCGGGCGGAGCGCTGTTGCTGGTGGAGCCGGCGTTCCCGGCCCTCGGCCGTGCCCACGACGCCACCGTGCACGGCCGACGTCGCTACCGCCGCGCCGGGCTCGCCGAGCTCGCCACCGCGGCGGGCCTCACCGTGGAGCGCTGCACGTACGCGTACTCGTTCCTCGCACCACCCGCGGCCACGCTCGGTGCCGTCGACCGACTGCGCGGGCGACGGGAGGAACCCGCGGGCTCCGACGTCGACAAGCGCGCCCTCGACCGGGTGTTCGCTCCCTTGGCCGCACGCGAGCGCCGGTGGCTGGCCCACCACGACGTCCCGGTGGGCACATCGGTCCTCCTGCTGGCTACTCGCTGACCACGCTCGTCCGGCCGCGCCGCAACACGACCATCTGCACCCAGAGCCCGGCGAGGTCGCGCAACGTGCGCACGATCGCACCCACCCGGAAGAACTCCGACGAGCCGTGCACCCGACGGTAGTGGTGCACGCCGACCTCGGTGAAGCGGGCGCCGGCATCCTGCAACTTGCGCACGAGCTCGACACAGATCACACCGGTCGTGTGCACGAGGGTCACGCGATCGAGCGCGCTCCGGCGGATGAGTCGGAAATCGCAGTCGGTGTCGCGGATGTGCAGCCCGAACATCAGCTTGACGAAGCGGTGGTACACCCGTCCGATCACCGTGCGCACGACGCCGTCGGCGCGCCGCAGCTTGTAGCCCTGCACCACGTCGACGTCGTCGGCGGCCCGAACCACGAGCAGCTCGAGCTCCGCGGGATCGAACTGGCCGTCACCGTCGGTGTAGAAGACCCATTGCTTGGTCGACGCCCCGAAGCCGGAGAGCAACGCGCCGCCGTAGCCGCGATTGCGCTCGTGCGTCACGACGCGCAGCAGCGGCTCACGGGTGGCGAGGTCGTCGAGGATGACGGCCGAGCGATCGGACGAGCCGTCGTTGACGACGATCACCTCGGCGTCGCGCACGCCGACGCGCCCGAGGGTCGCGACCGCGACCTCCACCATCCTGGCGATGGTGGCCTCGTCGTTGTAACAGGGGAAGAAGACCGAGACAGCCTCGACTGCCGGATTCACCGGATCGCTCGACACACCGCCTCGATCTCGTCGTCGGTCATCTCGGGGAAGCACGGGAACGATACGCACTCGGCCGCCCAGCGCTCCGCTTCCGGACACCGCGATCGCACGAACCTCTCGTACGCGGGTTGCTGTGGCAGCGCGCGGGGGTAGTGCACGCCGGTGTCGAACGGGAGTCGATCGTCGGTACTCGTCGCGGTCGGGAACCCGGGCGACGCACAGGTGGTACACGTGGCGCGGGTGTTCCGCCTGCCACCCGAGCTCGGGGTGCAGCGGCTCGGTAGCGCGCCGCGATCTCGCGCCGACGGGCGTTCTCCGCCTCCACGCGAGGCAACCCGACCCGCAACGCGGCGGCCGCGACGTCGGACAGGCGCGCGTTCGTGGACACGAGCGTGTGCACGTAGTCGCCGGTGTGTCCGTGCGCTCGCAGCAGCCGCAGGGTCGCTGCCAGCTCGGCGTCATCGGTCGTGACCGCCCCACCGTCGGTGATGCCACCGAGGTTCTTGGTCGGGTAGAAGCTGTAGGCGACGGTCGTGGCACGGCTCCCGGGTTCGAGCGCACCGAAGGCCTGGGCACCGTCTTCCACCACCGGCACGCCGAGCTCAGGGACCACAGCCGGCCGGCCGTAGAGGTGCACCGGGATGACGGCGCGCGTGCGCTCCGTGCACGCGGCTCGCGCCGAAGCGGCGTCGAGGGTCGCGGTGGCGGGCTCGACGTCGGCGAAGACGGGCACCGCACCGGTGGCGCAGACCGCCGCCGCGGTCGGGACCGCGGTGAACGCGGGGACGATCACCTCGTCGCCGGGACCGATGCCCAGCGCCACGAGCGCGAGACGGAGCGCATCGGTACCCGACGAGACGCCCACCGCGTGGTCCCGACGGGTCGCGATCGCCAGCTCGCGTTCGAAGGCGTCGAGCTCCGGGCCGAAGAGGTACGTGCCCGAACGCACGACGCGAGCGACCGCGTCGGTGAGCTCGGGCTCGAGCGCCGCCGCCCGGCGGGCGAGGTCGACGACGGGGATGCGCGGCAGCGAGGCGTCGTCGGGCGTCACAGGTACCAGGCTGCACGCGCGCGGTAGAACGCGAGCGTGCGGGCGATCCCGTCGGCGAAGGCAGTGCGTGGCTCCCAGCCGAGCACGCGCTTGGCCTTCGACGAATCGCCGAAGTACGAACCGATGTCGATCGCGTCACGATCGGGAGGCCACGGAACGTGCTCCACCCGCCCGGTGCCGGCGACCGCGACCACGGCGTCGGCGATGGCGCCGAGCGAGAGGCGTTCGTCGTTCCCGACGTTGAAGATCTGACCCGGCGCGTCGCTCGATGCCGCGGCGAGGAGCAGGCACTCGACGACGTCGTCGACGTACAGGCAGTCGCGCTGCTGCTCGCCGTCGCCGAACACCGAGATGGCGTCGTCGGCGAGCGCGCGCCGCACGAAGATCGGGAGGAATCCCTGCAGGTCGTCGCGCAGGCGCTGGCGCGGTCCGAACACGTTGGTCAGGCGGACGGCCGTCGCCGCGAGGCCGTACACGTCGTGGTACAGCAGGTGGAGCTGCTCGGTCGCGTACTTCGTGATCCCGTTGACGTCGACCGGTGCGACCGGGTGCTCCTCGTCGACCGGGAGGTAGCGGGGCTTGCCGAAGATCTGACGGGTCGACGTGTACACGACGGTGGCCGTCGGGTTCTCCTTGCGGAGCAGCTCGAGGAATCGGAACTGGCTGGACGTGTTCACGTCGAGGTCGAACAGCGGATCGTCCATCGAGTCGACGTGGCTGACCTGCCCGGCGAGGTTGAACACCACGTCGGCGGTGACCGTCGCCGCCCGCACGTCGGCGCGGTCGGTGTCGCCGACGTCGGCCTCCACCACCGCGATCCGCGCGTCGGGGTCGGTGTGCTCGCCGTCAGGGACGAGGTTGCGTGGGTTCGCACCGTGGCGCGCGACCCGCGCGTCGATCACGGTCACGTCGGCACCGCCCTCACTCAGCGCGAGCGCGAGGTTGGCTCCGATGAACCCGAGTCCACCGGTGACGACGCACCGGCGCCCAGCAACGGCGTCGACAGGAAAGGGACCCAGAGCGCGGCCAGTGTAGGAGACCGGGTCGTCAGTCGACGCGACCCGGACCCGCAACGGTCACCGTGGCCGAGACCCGCACCTCGTCGTCGACGACCAGCCACACCGCGAGCACGTCGCGGTCGCCATCGGGCGTGACCGTGCTCGCCAGCGCCACGTCGTCGCCCCGTTCGAGCGTGCCGCGGTACTCGATGCGGGTCCGGAGCACGCTGCGACCCGGGAGCCGTCGCACGAGCTCGTCTTCGACGGCCTCGAGCGAGCGGGCGTTGTTGACGTGATCGAGCACGTCGAAGTCACTCGTGCGCAGCGGCCACGGACGCGACGCCGCGTCGGCGGGAGGCGCGTCGTGCAGCAGCCGACCGCGCACACGGCGACCGCCGGCTGATTCGCCGTAGCGATCGTGGAAGTCGTCGTCGAGTGGCAGCGGCCGGCCGTGATCGCGGTCGACGAACACCCAGAGCGCGGCGGCGTCGACCAACGCACCACGGTCACCGGTCAGCCGCGTGCGTCGTTCCGCCCACCGCGGCCCCGTGCCGCTGCAGAACGTCGCCAGCTCCACCGACTCGTGGTACACGGGTGTCGTCACGATCTCGACGTCGCTCGAGCGCAGCACCCACACGCCGCGCGCCTCGGAGAGCGCCGCGTCGTCGGCGTCGTCGGTGGCAACGTCCTGGAGGAAGCGCGCCAGCGCTTCGAGCCGTACGACCCCTCCGGCATCGACGTCGCCGAGGTGCACCCGCCGGGCGGAGCGGAACACGCGACCGCGCCCGGGCAGGTCCACGTATTCGGTCGCCACCGCTGCATCGTCGCACGGGGCCCGCGGCACTTGCGTATCAAGGGACCCCGGGAATGCGCCGAAACACTGCAGATCGGTGACAGCATGTCGACCGACGAAGGGGCGCAGGGTGTCGGGATTCCTCGACCGCCTGGGGCGGCGCGCGGTGCGCCACCACTGGTGGTTCATCGGTGTGTGGATCGTGGCTGCGGTCGCGATCGTCGCGCTGGCCGGATCGCTCGACGGCCAGTTCAGCGACACCTTCCGCATCCCCGGCACGCAGTCGCAGGAAGCACTCGACCTGCTCGAGCAAGACTTCCCGAGCGCCGCGGGCGACAACGCCCTGGTCGTGTTCGAGACGTCGGACGGCATCACGAGCCCGTCGGTCGAGCCCGCGATCAGCGCCAGCGTCACCGCACTCGGGAAGATCCCGAACGTCACGTCGGTGACCAACCCGTACGGACCGCTCGGGAGCGCGTTCATCTCGAAGAGCGGCGACATCGCCATCGTCACGGTGCAGTTCGACGCCAAGGCGCAGGACCTGCAGAAGGACGTCTTCGAGCAGATCGAAGCCGCGACCGCGCCGGCGACCCAGGCCGGCGTCAAGGTCGCGTACGGGGGGCCGGTCATCGACTACGCCGACCAACCGCCATCGGGGAACGCCGACCTCATCGGACTGCTCGCGGCGGTGGTGATCCTGCTGTTCGCGTTCGGCTCGGTGGTGGCGATGGGCCTGCCGATCCTCACCGCGCTCTTCGGCCTCGGCGTCGGCATCTCACTGGTGCACGTCATCGCGTCGTTCACGGAGATCGGCACCGTCGCGCCCGTGCTCGCGACGATGATCGGACTCGGCGTCGGGATCGACTACTCCCTCTTCATCGTCACCCGGTACCGCGAGAACCTCGCGACCGGGCTCGACGTCGAGGCCGCGGTCGGCCGCTCGGTGGCGACCGCCGGCTCCGCCGTCCTCTTCGCCGGCACGACGGTCGTCATCGCGATCTGCGGGCTCCTGGTGTCGGGCATCCCCTACGTCGCCGCGCCTCGGGTACATGGCCGGACTGGTCGTCGCGGTGATGATGCTCGCCGCGCTGACGCTGCTCCCCGCGATCATCGGTGCGGTCGGCCACGGCATCGACCGCTGGAAGGTCCCGAGCCTCATCCACCATCCCGACCGCGCGGTGGCCGAAGGCCGCGATCCGGAGCCCCACGGAACCGTGTGGGAGCGGTGGGCGACCCTCGTCGCCCGGCACGCATGGCCCTTCGCCATCGTCGCGGTGATCATCCTGTTGACGATCGCGTGGCCGGTCCTCTCGATGCGCCTCGGCGAGTCCGACGACGGCAACCTGCCCAGCTCCACCACGCAGCGCCAGGCCTACGACCTCGTCGCCGAGGGCTTCGGGCCCGGTACCAACGGTCCGCTGCTCGTCGTCGTGCAGTTGCCGTCGACGGGGGGCGATGCGGCGCTCGCCGACATCACGAGCGCGTTGCAGAAGACACCCGGCGTCAAGGCGGTCCTGCCACCTCAGACGAGTCCCAACGGCGCGGTCGCCCAGATCGGTGTGCTGCCGACCACCGCACCCGACAGCGCGCAGACCGCGGACCTCGTGGGCACGTTGCGCGACTCCGTGCTGCCCACCGCCGTGGGCACCACCGGTGCGCAGGCCTACGTGGGCGGGGTCACCGCCGCGTTCATCGACATCGGTGACCGGATCAGCAGCCGCCTCCCCTACTTCATCGGCGCGGTCGTGCTGCTCTCGTTCATCCTGCTGATGCTCGTGTTCCACTCGGTGCTCGTACCGCTCACGGCCGCGGTGATGAACCTGCTGTCCGTGGCCGCGGCGTACGGCGCCACGGTTGCGGTGTTCCAGTGGGGTTGGGCGAAGGGGCTGGTCGGACTCGAATCGACCGTGCCCATCGTGCCGTTCGTGCCGATGATGATGTTCGCCGTCCTCTTCGGCCTGTCGATGGACTACCAGGTGTTCCTGCTCACACGGGTGCGCGAGGAGTACGACAAGTCGGGCGACACCCGTCAGGGCGTGGTGCAGGGCCTCGCTCGCACCGCGCGCGTCATCACGTCGGCCGCGCTCATCATGATCTTCGTGTTCGGTGCGTTCGTGCTGAACCCCACGCCCGAGGTGAAGATGTTCGGCCTCGGGCTCGCGTTCGCGGTGCTCGTCGACGCCACCATCGTGCGCATGATGCTCGTGCCGTCGATCATGGAGATCCTGGGCGACGCCAACTGGTGGTTCCCGAAGTGGCTCGGCTTCCTCCCCCGCCTCGACATCGAGGGCGGCGACGACGAGCAACCGGCGGAGGAACCCGCCGACCGGGTTCCGGTCGGGGTCTGACGGTCAACCCAGCAGTTCGTTGACGCGTTCGCTGGGGCGGGCGATGACTGCTCGGTCGCCGACGAACACGACCGGTCGCTCCATGAGCTCGGGGTGCTCCAACAGCACCGCCACGACCGCGTCTCGCGTCGTGTAGTCGGCGGCGTCGAGCTCGAGCTCCTTGAACCGCTTGTCCTTGCGCACGAGCGCGGCCGGCTCGTCGGAGATCGCGTCGACGATGCGCTCGAGATCGGCGCGACCGGGGTTCGCCTTGAGGTACTCGATCACCTCGGCATCGACGCCGCGTTCGCCGAGGATCTCGAGCGCGCCACGCGACTTGCTGCACACGGGGTTGTGGTACACGACCACGTTGTCGTCAGTCATGGAGCGGAGGCTACCGCTCGTCACGGTCCGGGAACGTGGTGATCGACGGACGAGCCACCGCGTCGGCGACGAGCTCGAGGTACCGGGTTCTCGGCACGTCCACCGCTCCGAGTGACGCGAGGTGCGGCGTCGTCCATTGCACGTCGAGCAACGACCCCCCGCCGTCGCGGCAGCAGATCGACGAGCGCGACCACCGCGACCTTCGACGCGTCGGTGACGCGATGGAACTTCGACTCTGCTGCGAACAGTCCGCCGATGGCGACGCCGTACAGGCCACCGACCAGCGCGTCCACACCGCGTTCGTCGACCTGCCACGTCTCCACGCTGTGCGCCCATCCCAGCTCGTGGAGCTCCGAGTAGGCGGCCACGAACTTCTTGTCGATCCAACCGTGCGGCCGCTTCGGATCTGCACACCCGCGCATCACGTCGACGAACGCGGTGTCGACGCGGATCTCGAAGCGTCGCTGCGATCGGCGCAACGAGCGACTGACGTGCAGCCCGTCGAGGGGCACGATGCCCCGGGGATCGGGCGACCACCAGCCCAGCGGGCCCAGTCCGAGCGGTCCGCGTGCCTGCAATCGCATGGGAAACAGGCCCTGGCGGTACGCCGCGAGCAACGTCCCGGGGGCCAGGTCGGCGCCCACACCGGCGATCTCGGCGCCCTCCGGCATTCGCGCAGGGGACGGCAGCTCCCAGCGACTCGGGGGTGGCTCGACCGGCACGCGTGCACGCTACCGAACCGCTCTGACCTGCGACTTCGCGCGCTCTGCTCGCCGTTGCCGCTCTGCCGGCAGCGGCCTCGCTAGCGTGTCGGGATGCCGCTCGTCCGTCGATCGGGTTCGCGCGCGCTCGTAGCCGGGGTGCTCGTGGTGCTCTGCACCACCGCCGGCGCCGCGCTCGCCCCGTTCGCCCACGCGCAGACTGCGAGCAACGCGAGCGACCTGCGCGCGCAAGCCGACGCGCTGTCGTCCAAGTACTTCGCGGCACTCGAGCGCGTGAAGTCGCTCGACGACGACATCGCGCGCAGCGAAGCAACCGTCGACGAATTCGTCGCTCGTGCCAAGCGAGCGCGCGCGGCGGCGCGCGCTCGCGCGCTGCTCGCGTACACGTCGTCGGGTACGCAACTCGCGACGCTGGTCGACGGCGACGACACGCTCGACGCCGCGCGACGCGCACACCTCATCGACCGCGTCAACGCGCACGACCAGGACGTGTACGACCAGCTGCAGAAGGCGACGCGCGCGCTGCACAAGCAGCAGCGCGAGCTGCGGGCCACTCGCCAGGCGCAGAGTGACGCCCTCGACGAGCTGAAGGCTCAGGGCGCGGCCATCGATGCCATGCTCGCACGGGCCGAGGCGCAGGAGCAGGCGCAGGCCAGCGCAGACGCGCAGGCGGCGGTAGCGGCGCAAGCGGCTGCGACCACGGCTGCCGATCCCACCACCACGACCGGAGGCAGCGCGCCCGCAGCCGCCGCGACCCACCAGCACAACGACCACCACGACGGTGGCCGCGCCGCCGACCCCGCCTCCACCGCCCGACTACTCGGGGACGCCCGGGGTCAGCCCCCACCATGACGACCCGTTCCTCACCTGCGTCCGGAAGCGTGAGTCGGGCGGCAACTACAGCGCCGTGAACTCCTCGGGCCCCTACCTCGGTGCCTACCAGTTCCTCCAGGCGACGTGGAACGTGACCGCCACCCACGCCGGGCGGGGTGACCTCGTCGGCGTGCCCGCCAACGTCGCATCGCCCTACGACCAGGACGAGATGGCCTGGGCGCTCTACCAGTGGCAGGGCAAGGGCCCGTGGGGCGGTAGCTGCTAGCCGCAGGTCGATCTCCTCGCCCGTGGCGCTGATGGCCCGGGTCAGCTCGAGGGCCTCGAGCAGTCGCCGGTCGTGGGTGACCACGAGCAGGGTGCCGTCGTACCCCGCCAGCGCCTGCTCCAGCTGCTCGATGGCTTCCAGGTCGAGGTGGTTGGTCGGCTCGTCGAGCACGAGGCAGTTCACGCCCTGCGCCGCGAACCGGGCCAGCACCGCCCGGGTCCGTTCGCCCGGGGACAGCGTGCCCGCCGGGCGAACCACGTGATCGGCGCCGAGCCCGAACTTGGCGAGGAGCGAGCGCGCCTCCGGCCAACTGCAGACGGGTCGCGGCGACGAAGGCGTCCAGCAACGGTCCCTCGCCGGAGAACGCGGCGCGGGCCTGGTCCATCTCCCCCACCACCACGCTCGCGCCCATCCACCGCTCGCCGGCGACCAGCGGCAGCCGACCGAGGAGTGCCAGCAGCAGCGTGGTCTTTCCGGCACCGTTGGGCCCCACGATCGCGACGCGCTCGCGCCACCCGATCTCGAGATCGACGGGACCGAGCGTGAACGCACCCCGCTCGACGACCGCGCCGTCGCAGGCGCATCACGACGTCGCCGCTGCGGGGCGCGTTCGCGACCTGGAATCGCAGGTCCCATCCCTCCCACGGCTTCGTCGACCACCTCGAGCCGGTCCATGGCCTCGCGCGTCGCGCGCGCCTTGCCCGCCTGCTTCTCCGACGTCGCCGTCCGGAAGTGGCGGATGTTCTTGTCCTTCTCCGACGTGTCCTTCTTGGCCGCGCGCACGCCTTGCACCGCCCATTCACGTTGGGTGCGCGCGCGTTGCTCGAGGCGTCCACGCTCGGCGCGGTAGGTGGCGTAGTCCTCTTCGGCGTGCCGCCGTGCGGTGGCGCGCGCCTCGAGGTAGCCGAGCCATCCCCCGCCGTACTCGGTGCCGGAGCGCGTGTGCTCGTCGAGCTCGAGGACGCGGGTGACCGTACGTTCGAGGAAGGCGCGGTCGTGGCTCACGAGCACCACGCCACCCGGCAGTCCGTCGACGAACGTCTCGAGCCGCTCCAGCCCGGCGAAATCGAGGTCGTTGGTGGGCTCGTCGAGGAGCAGCACGTCGTGACGACTGAGCAGGATGGCAGCCAAGGACGCGCGGGCGGCCTCTCCTCCCGAGAGGACCCGCATCGACGCATCGAGCAGCCGGGGCGCGAGGCCGACGTCGTCGCAGGCGGCCCGGGCGCGCGCGTCGAGATCGGGTCCACCGACCGCGAGGTAGGCGTCGAGCGCCGCCGCGTACGCGTCGGCACCGTCGTCCGGTGCGTTCGCGAGCGCGGCGGCGGTCCGCTCCAGTTCCGCTTCCGCGGCGGTGACGCCGGTGCGTCGCGACAGGTACGCCAGCACCGTCTCGTCTCGGCGTTCGGGTTCCTGCGCCAGGTACCCGACCTGCAGCGTGGGCGGCGTCGTGGTGACCGTGCCGCGGTCGGGGCGCTCGTGACCGGCGAGGAGACGCAAGAGCGTGGTCTTCCCGACCCCGTTGGGGCCGACGACCCCGAGCACGCGTGCGCGGCCCGACCGACACGTCGACGCCGTCGAGCACGGTGTGGGCACCGTGCTCGCGCGCGAGATCACGAGCGACGAGCGAGAACGAGGACGACGGAGGTGACGAGGAGGATTGCATGCTGATCCCGAGGGTCGCGAGGTGGATGGCGAGCGGGTGGGATCAGCGCGTCACATGCCGGCCACGGTAGCCGGGAGCGCGCTCGGGCGTAGCCTGATTCCGGCATGGAGCGTGACGCGCGAACTCCGGGAGGAGCTCCTCGCGCTGACGGCCGGGAGCGAGCCGACGGCCCGCAACGACCGCCTGTGGGAGGTGCTCGACGACTACGAGTGCTGGCCCGGCTGGAAGCTCGTCGGCACCGACGGTGCCGAAGCCGCGTGGCTCATCGCACAGTGGGCGATCGACGACGTCGGGCTGCAGCGGCGCTGCCTCGAGATGCTCGAGGTGGCCGTCGCGTGCAACGACGCCGATCCCGTGCACTTCGCGTACCTCGCCGATCGCGTGCGCATGAACGACGGCCGCGACCAGCTCTACGGATCGCAGTTCGTCCTCGGCGAGGAGGGCGACCTCGAACCGTGGCCGGTCGACGACTTCGCCGCGGTCGACGCGCGTCGCGCCCGCCTGGGACTCCCGCCGTTCGCGGTGCACGCGGCCGCCATGGCGTCCGAATGGCGCGAACGCCGACCGTCGAGCGTGAGGCCTCAGAGCTGCGTGTCGGCGGCGCGCCAGCAGTACCACGCCGCGAGCGACCGGTACGGCCGCAGCGGGTCGCCGAGCGCCTCCAGCTCGCGCGCGGCGGGCATCCCGGGCATGCCGTGGATCACCGCGAACCCCTTGCGCACACCGAGGTCACCGACGGGCCACACGTCGAGCCGACCGAGCTGGAACATGAGGAACATCTCAGCCGTCCAGCGACCGATGCCGCGCACCAGCGTGAGCTCACTCACGATCTTCTCGTCGGAGAGGCGCGCCACCCGGTCGAGCTCGACGTCACCGGCGAGCACCCGTTCGGCCAGGTCGCGGATCGACGCGGTCTTGTTGGCCGACAACCCGGCGGCGCGCATGGTCTCGACCGGGAGCGCGAGCACCGCTTCGGGCGTCGTGTCGCCGTCGAGCGCGAGCTCGAGCCGTCCGTGGATCGTGCGGGCCGCCGCCCCCGCCAGTTGCTGGAAGCAGATGGCGCGGACGAGCTCGGCGAAGTGCGTACGCCGCGGTCGGGCCCGGCGCAGGTCGGCGGGGCCGAACGCCTCGACGTAGGGCTCGAACTGCGGTGCCTGCCGGGCAAGGGTCGCGGTGCCCTCGACCACCGCCCGGCGCACCACGCGACGCACCGTAGCCGGGTCCGGCCAGTAACCTCGCCCTCCGTGCTGCGTCGGTTCACCACATTTTCCGCTTGTCTCATCGCGCTCGCCCTCGTGCTCGTCGGGTGCGGCGGCGACAGCGGCAAGGCCACCCTGGGCGACAAGCCGGCGGCGACGACCGCTCCGGGCGTCACCGCCGCGCCGCCGTCCAAGGACCTCTCGTACATCGCCACGGTGAAGCCCACGGTCACCAAGGTCGACATCTACGACTCGCCGACGGCCGACGAGGCCGCCCGCACCTTCGACAACCCGTGGCTCTACGACCCCGAGGTCCCCACGTCGAAGGTGCCCCAGGTGTTCCTGGTCAAGGAACAGCGCAAGGACGGCTGGGTGCAGGTGCTGCTGCCGGTGCGCCCGAACGGCAGCACCGGGTGGGTGAAGGAGGCCGACGTCACCCTCACGCCCAACCCGTACCGCATCGGCGTGAAGCTCGGCACCCACACGATCACGGTGAACAAGGGGGCCGACGTCATCTACACCGGACCGGTCGCCATCGGCGCCACCGATCCGCCGCTGCCCGACGTCGGCAAGCCCACGCCGACGCCGACCGGCGAGTACTACCTGCGGATCCTCCTCCAGGCCCCCGACCCGAACACGGTCTACGGGCCGTACGCGTACGGACTGTCGAGCCACTCCGACTCGCTCGACGAATTCGCCGGTGGCGACGCCGAGATCGGCATCCATGGCAACAACGACGCGTCGGTGCTCGGCACCGACGCGACCCACGGCTGCATACGCATGGACAACGACGCCATCACGATGCTGGCCAAGCAGCTGCCGCTCGGCACCCCGGTCACCGTCGCCGCCTGAGCCGATGCGCACCCCGCGGCTCGCCGGCGTGCTCGGGTTGCTCCTCGCGCTCACGGTCCTGATCGGCGGGACGCGGCCTCGGGAGCGCGAGCGCGCGGGAGTCGTTGCCGCCCGCGGCGCGCAAGGAGCTCGTCGCCATCTTCGCCGCGAAGGTGAAGCCGTTCGGGCTCCGGGTCACGCGTGCCGCGCTGGTGAACCCGGCGCGAGGAGCGCGACCCGCACGGCACCCATCTGGCCATCTACGTGGAGCCCACCGGCAACTACACGGTCGCCGACTACGTCGACGGCACCGTCGACGTCACGAAGGTCTTCCTGCCGTACGTGTTCGAGCGGTGGAAGGGACTGAAGTCGTTCGACGTGTGCCAGGAGCCTCGGCCGGCGGTCGACGACAGCCCGACCCCGTCACCCGAGACGCAGGTGTACGCAACCCGCGCCGGGAGCAAGCTCGTCGACTGGAAGACCGTCGACCTGGCGACCATGATCACCACGTCGCGGACGGAAAGCGCAGACGCGGGGACACGGCGTCCGGTGCGGTTCTCGTTGTTCGTGGCCAGGCACCTCGAGAACACCCCGGCGTACCAGCAGGAGGCGGGCACGGCCGCCACCACCACACCGGCGTCACCCACCGTGCGCGACTACGGCTGACAGAAGGGCACGGCGTGGAGATCGAAGGCGCGAACGTCATCGTCACCGGAGCTTCGTCGGGCATCGGCGCCGCGCTGGGCCCGATGCTGGCGGCGCGGGGCGCGACCGTCGGCCTGGTGGCGCGACGCGCCGACCGGCTCGAGGAGGTGCTGGCCGAGTGTCGTGTGCACACGCCCGAGTCCCGCGCCTGGCCCGTCGACCTCGCCGATCTCGACGCGGCCGAGGAGCTCGTGCATCAGGCTGCGCGCGAATGGGGTCGCGTCGACTGCCTGGTGAACAACGCCGGCATTCCGGCTCGCATCCCGGTCCGCCACCTCACCGCGGCCGACGTCGCGCACGTGATGGACGTCAACTTCCACGCGCCCGTGCGCATGTCGCTGGCGCTGCTCCCCGATTGGCTGGCGCGCGGCAGCGGCTGTGTGGTCAACGTGTCGAGCCTCGGCGGCCGGGTGCCGATCGCCAACGAGGCGGCGTACTGCGCCAGCAAGTTCGCGCTGTGCGGCTGGACCGAGGGCATGGCCGTCGACCTCTACGGCACCGGCGTCGAGGTGAAGCTGGTGCTGCCCGGGCCCCATCGACACCGAGATCTGGGACCAGCCCGGCAACGAGCCCGCCGCCTACCAGGGCCCGTTCGTGCCGGCGGCCGACGCCGCGCAGTCGGTGGTCGACGCCATCGAGGGCGACGGCTTCGAGTGGTACGCCCCGCCGAATTCCCCGGCGGCGGTCCGCAGCACGACATCGTCGTGGGCAAGAGCGAACGACCCCGGCGCGTTCGTCGCCGTCGATGGGATCGATGCGCGGCCTCGTGAGCTGGAACGACAGCGCCGACCGGCTGTACTTCCGCCAGCTGCTGTCGGGTGCCGACTTCGCGCGCGACGACCCCCTCGCGCGCCAGATGGTCAACTTCGTGTACCTCGTCGGCGACCGCGAGACCGGCGAGGCGGTCGTGATCGACCCCGCGTACGGCGTCGGCGAGCTCGTCGACATGCTCGCGGCCGACGGATTGCGCCTCACCGGCGCGCTCGTCACGCATTACCACGCCGACCACTGCGGCGGGGACATCATGGGCTACTCGATCGAAGGCCTGCGTGAGTTGCTCGCGCTCGACGGTGGGGGCGTGCCCGTGCACGTCCAGCGCGCCGAAGCGGAATGGGTGAAGCGCTCCACCGGCCTGTCCGACTCCGACCTCGCGCTGCACGACAGCGGTGACGTCGTGCACGCGGGCGGGATCCCGATCGAGCTCATGCACACGCCGGGACACACGCCGGGAAGTCAGTGCTTCGTCGTCGACGGACGACTCGTCGCCGGCGACACCCTGTTCCTCGAGGGATGCGGACGCACCGACCTGCCCGGCTCCGATCCCGACGCGATGTACGAGAGCCTCACCCGGCGCCTGGCCACGCTGCCCGACACGACCGTCCTCTACCCCGGACACCGCTACTCCCCCGCGGCGTCGGCCACGTTGGGCGACACCCGCGCCCACAACTACGTCTTCCGCATCCCGACGCTGGAGCAGTGGCGCGCTCTCATGGGCGCGCTGACGCGACCGAACATCTCGAAGTTGACCGTCACTGACGCACGCGAACTTCGAGATGCTCGTGCAGCAGGCTCAGGGGACGAGGTCGTAGCGAGCGGCGACGACGGCGAAGAGCACGAGACCGACGGTCGACACCGCGAAGTACACGGCCCGTATGCGGAAGCGACCAGCGCTCCAGCAGCTGACCGATCCCCACGAACGGCGGGAAGCACTCGTTGGCGTAGCGACCCACGCCGACCATGCCCAGTTGCAGGGACGGGATCAGGTAGAGCGCGCCGAACACCAGCCACGCCACCGGCAACCGCTTCCGCTGCACGACCAGCACCGCCAGCGCGCCGATCGCCAACAGCACGTGCGGGAGCACCGACCACTTGACGTGGCCTTCGAACAGCCCGACGAAGGTGATCTCCTGCCATCGCGACTTGGTGGTGAGGAACACGAGCGGATCGCCGGTGCGATCCCAGCAGTAGATGCACCACGCGACGACGGCCACCACCGCGGGCCCGGCCACGAGCAGCGCCCGTCGCCAGGCGCGCACCGCGACCACGAGCGCGATCACGAGCACCGCGCCGTTGGGGCGCACCATCGCCGCACCCACCGCGACCAGTCCGGCGGCGAGGTCGTGCTCGTCCTCCACGAGCACGAACGCCCACACCGAGGCGGCGAGGAAGATCGCCGACGGGTAGGTCATCGAGAACACGAACGAGGCCGGGAACAGGGCGAGCGCCCACACCGCCAGCCGCGCCACGGTGGGTCCGCCGTGACGGGCCGCGAGCCGGTACACGCCGGCCAGCGCGATCAGGAACAGCACCTGGTTGACCACGAAGATCGCGGCCTTGTCGTCGGCGACCTCGCTCAGCGCGCGGATCGAGCCCGGGCAGCAGCGGGAAGAACGGCCACTTCGGGAACGGGATGTCGACCGGGCCGTACCCGTTGCGGGCGATGTCGAGGTAGAAGGCGCCGTCCCAGCGGGTCGCCATCTGCACGAAGCGCGACCCGCGAACCGGATCGTTCACCGCCGCGAGCAGCACCGTGATCGAGAGCACCCGCGAGACCAGCCAGGGCGCGACGACCCCACGCCAAGGGAACAGGCCGACGACGCCACGCGCGGCCTGCCGCGCGCCCCCGGCGTCAGGTCGCGTTCAGCCACCGTCACCGGGCCACCGTAGGCGAGGCCGGCCGACCGGAAGGGGCTTCCCGGCCGACGGGTACGCTGCTACGCGCGAACCAGGAGGAGCCGCACGATGAGTGAACCGCCCGCCGTACTCCGCATCGGGAGCGACGAGACCGAACTGCCCATGATCGTGGGCACCGAGGGCGAGCGGGGGATCGACATCTCGAAGCTCCGCGCCCAGACCGGCGCGGTCACGCTCGACAACGGGTTCGTGAACACGGCCTCGTGCGAGTCGGCGATCACCTTCATCGACGGCGAAGCCGGCATCCTCCGCTACCGCGGCATCCCCATCGAGGAGCTGGTGTCGGTCCCGGTGCCGTCGTTCCTCGAGACGTCGTACCTCCTCATCTACGGCGAGCTTCCCAACCGCACCGAGCTCGACGAGTTCCGCTTCGGGATCCGCAAGCACACGCTCCTCCACGAGGACGCCAAGCGCTTCTTCGACGGCTTCCCGAAGGACGCCCACCCGATGGCCACGCTGTCGTCGGCGGTGAGCGCGCTGTCGACCTTCTACCAGGACAGCCTCGACCCCCAGGACCCCGATCAGGCGCACCTCTCGATCCTGCGCCTGATGGCGAAGCTGCCGACCATCGCCGCGTACGCGTACAAGAAGTCGATCGGCCAGCCGTTCCTCTACCCGAACAACTAGCTCGACCTCATCGAGAACTTCCTCACCATGATGTTCTCGGTGCCGTCGGAGCGCTACGAGGTGAGCCACAACACCGTCGTCACCCTCAAGAAGCTGCTCATCCTCCACGCCGACCACGAGCAGAACTGCTCCACCACCACCGTGCGCCTCGTCGGTTCGAGCGAAGCGAACATGTTCGCGTCGATCGCCGCCGGCATCAACGCGCTGTGGGGCCCGCTGCACGGCGGCGCCAACCAGGCGGTCATCGAGATGCTCGACCGCATCGCGGCCGACGGCGGCGACGTCGACAAGTACGTGCGCATGGCCAAGGATCCCGACGACCCGTTCCGACTCTCGGGGTTCGGTCACCGCGTGTACAAGAACTACGACCCCCGGGCTCGCATCCTCAAGGACGCGTGCCACCGCGTGATCTCCGAGCTCGGCGCCATGGACCAGCAGCTCGACCTCGCGCTGCGGCTCGAAGAGGTCGCGCTGAGCGACGAGTACTTCGTCGAGCGCAAGCTCTACCCGAACGTCGACTTCTACTCCGGCCTCATCTACCGCGCGATGGGCTTCCCCACGCAGATGTTCCCGGTGCTGTTCGCGATGGGCCGGCTGCCCGGGTGGATCGCGCACTGGATGGAGATGATGGAGAGCCCGGCCACCAAGATCGGCCGGCCCCGCCAGATCTACACCGGCGCCACCAAGCGCCCCTACGTCGCCATCGACGAGCGCGGCTGAGCCGCTACCCGACGCCGAGGCGGCTGTTGTAGTCGTCGATCGCCGACGTGGCGTTGGTCTGCCGCGGACTTCAGCGCGGCTTTCGGGTCGGTGCCGTTGAGGAACATGCTGTTCTCCGCGTCACGCACCGCGTCGCGCACGCCGGTGTAGTTGCCGATCACCGATCCTGCCGTCGCCACGTTGGTCGGGCCGTTGAGCAGCTGGTCGTAGGCCACCTTGTAGAAGGGGTTCGCGGCCCAGTACGCCTGCATCTGCGAGCTCTTGGCCGACGACTTCGCGGATCGGGATGTAGCCGGTGTCGATCGCCCACGTGGTCATGTTCTCGGTGGAGTCGAGGTACTTCAGGAACTGCCACGCGGCCGCCTGCTTCGCGGGCGCCGACTTGTTCACCATGTAGAGGGCACCACCGCTCACGAGCACGCCGCCCTTGACGGCACCGGTACCCGGGCCGGGGAACGGCGCGACGCCGAGCTCGACGTTCGGCGCTTGCCCGCTGCCGAGGATGCTGGTGACGGTGCCGAGCGACCGCGCTGGTGTCGAACGCCATCGCGTGCGATCCGCTCTGGATGCCGAGCAGGTTGTCGAAGTTGCCGTTGCCGAGGTCGGGGTTGGTCTCGGCCAGGCCGTCCTTCACCATGCCCGACAGCCACTGGAAGATCTGACGGCCGGTGGCGTCGTCGAACGTGGCCTTGGTGGCGCGTGCCTTGCGCCCGTTGCTGTTGTTCACGTAGAGCTTGTTGGCCATCGCGCGCCAGTGCTCGAAGTAGCCGGGTTCGGTCTTCAACCCGAGCGGCGCGGAGACACCCGCGGTCTTGAGCTTCTCGGCCGCGGCGCGCACCTCGTCGAGGTTGGTCGGCGGCTTGTCGGGGTCGAGCCCGGCCGCCGAGAACGCCTTCTTGTTGTAGAGCAACACGGGACCCGACGTGTTGAACGGCATCGCGTACTGCTTGCCCTGCACCGTGAAGTAGCTGATCACCCGGGGCAGGAAGTCGGAGAAGCTGTACTTGTCGGCCTTCGCGCACACGCTCGCGGGGACGACCGTGCCGGTGTCGATCATCTGCTGCTGCTCGGTCTCCTGCAGCTGCACGATGTCGGGCAGGTCACCGGTGCGAGAGCCCCGCCTTGTACTTGGTGAACGTCTGCACGTAGTCGATCTGGTTCACCAGGGTGACCTTCACGTCGCTCTGCGACGAGTTGAACTGGTCGGTGAGCTTCTGGAGCGCGTCGCCGAGGCCGCGGTTCATGGAGTGCCAGAACGTGATCTCGACCGGCTTCGACGCCTTCTTCAAGGCCGCTCACCGGGCACGACGTGCTGTTCGCCGCGCCCGCCTCGGGGACGGCGGTCGCGGTGACCAGACCGGCTGTCAGCACGACCATCGCCAGGCCCGAGCCGACCCAACGCTTCCCCATCCGCCGACTCCGCCACGACCGCATGCTCCACCCCTCGTCACGTCGTTGTTGCCGGCACAGCATGGTCGATCGCGCGAGGCCGGTGGCGTCAGGCGCCGATCCGGGAGTTGTAGTCGACGATCGCGTCGGTTGCCGCCTGGGCGGCCGCGGCGATCGCAGCCTTCGGATCCTCGCCCTCGAGGAACATGCTGTTCTCGGCGTCGCGGACGGCTCCCCGCACCTCGATGTTGGGGCCGATCACCGATCCCGCGGTGGCGATCGAGTCGGGCCCGCTCACCAGCTGGTCGTAGGCGACCTTGAACGTCGGGTTCTTCGCCCAGTAGTCCTGCATCTCGGTGCTCTCGGCCGAGGACGTGCGGATGGGCAGGTAGCCGGTGCCGATCGCCCAGGTGGTCATGTTCTTCGGGTCGTCGAGGAACTTCAGGAACTGCCACGCGGCCGCCTGCTTCGCCGGCGCCGACTTGTTCACCATGAAGAGCTCTCCGCCCTGCACGAACACCCCGCCGCGGACCTTGCCGGCACCGGGGCCCGGCATCGCGCCGACGCCGAGCTCGATGTTGGGGTCGTTGCCGGCGCCCAGGATCGCGGTGATGGTCCCGAGCGCGGCGCTGCTGTCGATGGTCATCGCGTGCGAGCCGGCGCGGATGCCGAGCAGGTTGTCGGACGCGCCCGTGCCGATGTCGGGGTTGGTCTCGGCGAGGCCGTCCTTGACCATGCCCGACATCCAGTTGAAGACCTGGCGCCCGGTCGGTCCGTCGAACACCGTCTTGGTCGCCCGCGCCTTGCGCCCGTTGCCGTTGTTCGCGAACAGACGGTTGCCCATCGCGGTCCACTGCTCGAGGAAGATCGGGTCGGTCTTCAACCCCATGGGCGACGGCACCCCGTTGGCCTTGAGCTTCACCGCCGCCGCGCGCAGCTCGGCCAGGTTGGTGGGCGGCTTCTCGGGGTCGAGCCCGGCCGCGCTGAACGCCTTCTTGTTGTAGTAGAGGACGGGACCCGAGGTGTTGAACGGCATCGCGTACTGCCGGCCCTTGACGGTGAAGTAGCTGATCACGCGGGGCAGGAAGTCGGAGAAGCTGTACTTGTCGGCCTTGGCGCACACGCCGGCCGGGAGCACCGTGCCGGTGTCGATCATCTGCTGCTGGTCGGTCTCCTGCAGCTGCACGATGTCGGGCAGGTCACCGGTGGAGAGCCCGGCCTTGTACTTGGCCAGCGTCTCCTCCCAGCCCACCTGGTTCACCAGGTTGACCTTCACCGCCGACTGCGAGCTGTTGAACTGGTCGACCAGTTGCTGGAGCACGGTCTCGTTCGCCCGCAGCATCCAGTGCCACATGGTGATCTCCACCGGCTTCGACGCCTGCTTCAGCGCCCCCAGCGGGCACGATGGTGCTGTTCGCCGCCGTCGCCGGTGACGCCGGGAGCACGCCCAGCGCCGCCACTGCGAGCGCCGCCACGATCGTCAGCCGTACGATTCGAGTTCTCATCCCTTGACCGCCCCCGCAGTGAGCCCGCGCACGAGCTGCTTCTGGAAGAAGAGGAGCAGGATCACCAGTGGGACCACCGCGATCACTGCACCGGCGAACACGATGTTCAGCTGGTCGATGCTCGACTGCTTCAGCTGGTTGAGGCCGATCTGCACGGTGCGCAGCTTGTCATCCTTGGTGATGAGCAGCGGCCAGAGGTACTGGTTCCATGCGGCGAGGAACGCGAACACCGTGAGCGCGGCGACCGCGGGGCGTGCCAGCGGCACCGCCACCCGCCACAGGAACCGCCAGTGGCCGTAGCCGTCGAGCGCGGCGGCGTCGCGCAGCTCGTGCGGCAGCGTGAGGAACGACTGACGCATCAGGAACGCGCCGAACCCGGTGGCGAGGAACGGCACCGCCAGACCCGCGTAGGTGTTGTACCAACCGAGGTCGCTGATGGTGGACACGTTGGTGACGATCGTGACCTCGAACGGCACCATGAGCGTGGCCAGGAACACCACGAACAGCAGGCGCTTGAACGGGAACTCGAGGAACGCGAACGCGTACCCGGCGAGGATCGCGGTGAGCACCTGACCGACGGTGATGAAGAACGTGACGATGAAGCTGTTCTTCAGGTACGTGCCCATGTGCCCGACGTTCCACGCGTCGCTGTAGCTGCCGAACTGCGGATCGGTCGGGAAGAACTTGGGCGGTTGCGAGAGGATCTCGCGCGAGGGGAGCAGCGAGTTCACGACCGTGATGTAGATCGGGAACAGCACGATCACCGCCAGCACGGTGAGCAGCGTGTAGCTGCCGACCTTCCCCCACACGTGGCGTCGATGGAGCGCGCGCGCGTCGCCATCGCGAACGTGGACGGTCTCAGCGCTCATACGACACTCTCCGTTCGAGCAGCCGGATCTGCAGCAACGCCAGGATCAACGTGAGGAAGAACAGTGCGATCGCCAGCACTGCGGCCTTGCCGGGGTCACTCTGGCGTTGGAGCGTGTTGTAGATGTAGTAGGTGAGCACGTTGGTCTTCTTCAACGGGCCGCCCTGCGTGAGGATGTCGATCTGGCCGAACGACTGGAACGCGAAGATCGTGCCGATCACCACCGCGAAGAAGATGGTGGGCGACATCATCGGCAGCGTGACGTGCCAGAAGCGCGACCACGCGCCCGCGCCGTCGACGCGCGCCGCTTCGAACAGGTCGTCGGGCACGCTCTGCAGTCCTGCGGCCATCAGGATGAAGGTGAGCCCGAGCGTCTGCCACACGGTGACGACCGCCACCGCGATGAGCGCCCAGTCGGGGTTCTGCAGGACGGTGGGATTGGTGGTGAGCCCGAGCCACGGCAGCAACCCGACCTGCGGGTTCATCAGCGTGCCGAAGATCACTGCCGCGACCGCCACCGACGTCGCCACCGTCGACGAGAAGAACGTGCGGTAGATGCCGATGCCGCGCAGCTTCTGGTGCGCGAGCACCGCGAGCCCGAGTCCGAGAGCGATGCCCGTGGGCACGGTGAGGATCGCGAACAGGAACGTGGTCTTGACGCTGTCGAAGAACTCTTGCGACGTGAGCACGTCCTTGTACTGGTCGAAGCCCACGTAGGTGCTCGGCAGTCCTGGGAACGGCGGGTTGCGGTAGAAGCCGAGGTACACGTTGTGCACCAGCGGCCAGAAGACGAAGACGCCGAAGACGAGCAGCGACGGGATCAGCAGCAGGTAGCCGAGCCCGCGTTCGCGACGCCGGAGGCGCTTGCGGGCCGGGCTGAGCGCGACGCCGGCGGCCATCGGTCAGTCGCCGATCCGCGCGCCGGTCGTGGGGTCGAACACGTGCAACGCGTGCGCGTCGGCGACGAGGATGCGTGGAGCTCCCCTCGGCCGGCGCCGGCTCGTGGGCGTCCTGGCGCACGATCACCAGCTGCTGATCGGCGAGGCGGCACACCACGTGGCGCTCGTGCCCGAGCGACTCGACCACGCTGACCGAGCGCGGCGATGCCGTCCTCGGTCGAGAAGCGGAGATCCTCGGGCCGCACGCCGATCACGACCTCGTCGACCCCGGCCGCCTCGAAGACGTTGACCAGCTCGGCGGGCACCGGCACTCCCCCGCCGGGGAGCTGCGCCACGAGCGCCACCGTCGACCCGGTCGATGCGACCGGTCACGGTGTTCATGGGCGGGCTGCCGATGAAGCGCGCGACGAAGAGGTTGGCCGGCTTGGCGTAGACGTCCTGGGGCGCGCCGACCTGCTGCAGCACGCCCTGGTCGAGCACCGCGATCCGGTGGCCCATCGTCATCGCCTCGACCTGGTCGTGGGTGACGTAGATGATCGTCGCCGCCAGCCGCCGCTGCAGCTCGACCAGCTCGGCGCGCGTCTGCACCCGCAGCTTGGCGTCGAGGTTGGAGAGCGGCTCGTCCATGAGGAACGCCTGCGGTCGGCGCACGATCGCGCGCGCCAGCGCGACCCGCTGCCGTTGCCCGCCCGAGAGCTGCGCGGGCTTGCGGTCGAGGAGCGCGCCGAGGTCGAGGCTGTCGGCCGCCTCCTGCACGAATGTCGCACGCTCGGCCGGCGGCACCTTGCGCGACCGGAGCGGGAACTCGATGTTCCGCCGCACCGTCATGTGCGGGTAGAGCGCGTAGCTCTGGAACACCATCGCGATGTCGCGGTCTTTGGCCTCGACGTCGTTCACGACGCGTTCACCGATGGTGATGGTGCCCGACGGTCGGGGTCCTCGAGACCCGCGATCATCCGCAACGCGGTCGACTTCCCGCAGCCCGACGGGCCGAGCAGCACGAGGAACTCCTCGTCGGCCACGTCGAGGGTGAGGTCGTCGACCGCGGCGACGTCGTCGAACCGCTTCGACACCTGATCGAGCGCGACCCGCCCCATGTGCGGTTCCCCCGGTTCGCTCGGCTCAGCTCGCGGTCTGGTCCTTCTTCGGCGGGCGCCAGAACGCCCCCAGGAACACCGCGGTGCCGCCGATCCCGACGATCGCGGTGACGAGCGAGCGCCTTCTTCGGGTCGAACAGGAAGGAGTCGAAGTCGAAGATCGCGTGGTCGAGCGACCACTTGCCCGGGCCGAGGGTGCCCAGCGCGATCGAGAGGACCGCGATGGTGAGCACGTACTCGTAGCCCTCCTTGGCGCTGCTCAGGAAGAAGCCGTTCTTGAGGTGGTTGGTGAGCAACGCCACGAGCATGAGCGCGCAGACCCCGCCGTAGCAGAGCGGGGTGAGGAAGCCGAGCGCCAGTGCGATCGGGATCGCGATCTCGGTGACCGTGACCATCCGGGCGTGGAAGTGGCCGGGCTTGAGGCCGAGGCTCTCGAACCAGTTCGCCATGCCCGGGGCCCGACTGGATCGCCTTCACGTGCCGCCAGCCGTGGGCGAAGATCATGATCGCCACCCAGACCCGCGCGAGCAGCAGCGCGAAGTTGGCGGCGTCGCTGCCGAGGTACATGTCGCCCCTCCCCGTCGAGGCCGCCCGTCGGCCTGCGGCAGGACGCTACCCCGCGACGTGACGCAGCCGCGGCACCAGTCCGGCCTTGGCGAGCATGCGGACCGCCCGCTCCTCGTCGGCGTCGATCACGAGGGCCTCCCCGGGCTCCCGCCCGACGACGAAGGTCACGACGCAGTCGTCGCAGGCGGCGGTCGCCCGCATCACGCACTCGTCGCAGTCGATGGTCAACATGCGACCACTCTGACGCGGGGGTGTGACAGTTAAGCCGGGTCCGGCTCGTCCACCCCGAGCTGCTCGATCGCGAGCTGCTCGATCGTCTCGCCCGACGCACCGCACCAGCGGCAGCTCACGGTCTCGATCGTCTCGTCGAGGACCTCTTCGTCCTCGATCGTGAGCTCGCCGCCGACGCTGAAGTGGTGGAACGCACGGGTGCGCCGCGAGGCCACGACGTCGAAGCGGGTGAGGTTCCCGCAGGCCGAGCAGCGGAAGCGGTGGAGGCCGGTGGTCATGCCGCGGTGGCGGCGCGGCTGCGCCGGCGTCGGTGGCCCAGACCCGGCCGCCCTCGACGAAGAGCTGCACCAGCAGCGCGGTGACGATCGCCCAGACCAGCGTGACGATGGCGAGACGCACGTACCGGCCGGTGCCGGTGCCGACGAAGATGTCGAGCACGTCGTCCTTCTTGATGAAGCCGAGCTCGTACGCCGGCCATGCGGTGATCAGGAACCCGAGCGGGACGGCGACGATCCACGCGAGCAGCCGCCAGTACCACTGGACCTTCGAGCGGGCGAGCCGACGGCGCCGGCGGACCGCCGATCCGGCCCGAGTCGACGGCCATCGGCGTCGGTGGCGGCCGCGGTCGCCGCGACGGTGGCCGACACGCCGGCAGCGCTGCGCACGGGGGCGTCGCGGGTGCCGTCGCCGGCGGGCGCGTTCATCGTGCGTCGGGGTGGCGGCGCGATCGGAGCCGGCGCGCCGGTGCGAGCGGTCGGGGCGCTCCCCGGGCGGGCGGCGGGGGTGCGCCGGGCTGCGAGCTCACCGGCGCGGGCGCCTTGAGGACCTGCCCGCACCGCTCGCAGCGGAACGGTCGGCAGTCCGGGAGGCTGTCGAGTCGGTGACGGTGCCCGCACGCCGGGCACTCGAGGGCACGGGCCATCAGCCGAGCCCCGCTTCCCGCGCGGCGACGCTGACCCGCACGAACGCCTCGAGGGTGGCCGCGGCGCGGCCGTCGTCGATGACGGCCCGGGCGGGCTCGACCCCGGCGGCGAGATCGGGCACGACGTCGGCCACGAGCAGGGCGGCGGCGGCGTTCAGCGTGACGATGTCGCGGATCGGACCCTGCGCCCCCGCGAACACCTGGTGGACGGCCTGGGCGTTGCCCGCGGCGTCACCGCCGGCGAGCGCGCCGAGCTCGGCGTGCGGGATGCCGAAGTCGGGCGGGTCGACGTCGTAGATGCGCACGTCGCCGTCCTCGAGCTCGTAGACCGTCGAGGTGGTGGTGACGGTGAGCTCGTCGAGGCCGTCGTGCCCGTAGAACACCAGCGCCCGTTCGACGCCGAGCGTGGCCAGCGTGCGGACGACCCGCTCCGCCATCACCGGATCGGAGACGCCGACGGTGCGGCGGCTCGCACCCGCGGGGTTGGCGAGCGGGCCGAGGAAGTTGAAGGTCGTCGGCGTGCCCAGCTCACGTCGGATCGGGGCGGCGAAGCGCATCGCCGGGTGGAACCGCTGCGCGAAGCAGAACCCGATGCCCACCTCGCGCACGCAGCGCGCCACGCCGTCGGGACCGAGGTCGATCACGACGCCGAGCGATTCGAGCACGTCGACCGAGCCGCACTTCGACGACGCCGCCCGACCACCGTGCTTGGCCACCCGCGCCCCGGCTGCGGCGGTGACGATCGCGGCCATGGTGGACACGTTCACGGTGCCGGCGCCGTCGCCGCCGGTGCCGCAGGTGTCGACGAGCGGCCCGTCGACATCGGTGAGGTCGACGGCTCGGCGAACTCGAGCATGGTGCGCACGAGCGCGGCGAGCTCGCCCGCGGTCTCGCCCTTGGCCCGCAGATCCCACGGCGAAGGCGGCGATCTGCGCGTCGGTCGCGTCACCCGAGAGGATGACCGACATCGCCTGCTCGATCAGGTCGTCGGGAAGGTCTTCGCGCCGGAGCAGACGCCCGATCACATCGGGCCACAGCGCTGGATCCATCCGCCGGATGCTACCGAAGCAGGCACCGGCGAGACCGCACGAAGCGGGGGCGTCAGGCGGTCTTGCGGCGCTGGCGGACGAGGCGGCGGCGCTCCCGCTCGTCGAGACCGCCCCACACACCCTGCTTCTCGCGGGCGGTGATCGCGTGCTCGAGACACGGCTCCCGCACCGGGCACACCGCGCACACGGCCTTGGCCTCGAGCGACCCGTCGTCGGACTCGGTCGGCGGGTAGAAGATCTCGGGATCGGCGCCCAGACAGCGGGCGTATTGGCGCCAGTGGTTCGTCATCGGTCTCTGTGCTTTCTGGACTCCGCCCCGAAGAGAGGGCCGGTGAACCTCATCCAACACGAAGAACTTCGGCTGTTCTTCCCGCGTTCCTGAGAGTTCATTCGTTGTTCGTCGCCCCGGCGGATCTGTGTCCTGGGGCCGTTCGCGGGCTCCGGAGCCCCGGAAACCGGCCCGTAGGATGGGGCGGGTGACGCTGACGCCCCCCGAGAGCACCCCGCAGCGCTCCGGGGCCCCGGGGCCAGGTGCTCGCCATCGCCCTCGCGGCGCTGGCCACCGCCCCCGGCGTGATCGCCCGACTCGGCGGGGTCGGCCTCGGCGACGTGGTCGCGCCGGTGGTCTTCGGGCTCGCCATCCTCGGTTCCGCGTTCCTCCTGGCCTGGGCGGCCGAAGCCCTGCAGCTCGACGTGTCGCAGGGCCTCGCGCTCACCGTGCTGGCGCTGATCGCGGTGCTGCCCGAGTACGCCGTCGACTTCACGTTCGCCTACAAGGCCGGCGAGAACCCGGAGAAGTTCGCGCCGCTCGCGCTCGCCAACATGACCGGCGGCAACCGGCTGCTCATCGGCATCGGCTGGTCGCTGGTCGTGTTGCTCGCGGCGTGGCGGATGACGAGCATCGCCCGCAAGCGCGGGCTACACCGGCGAGCTCGACACCGACATCGTGCTCGAGCGCCCGCACGCGATCGAGATCACGTTCCTCGCGCTGGCGACGGCCTACTCGCTGACGCTGCCGCTTCAAGCGCACGCTCACCATCTTCGACTCGGTCATCCTCATCGGCATCTTCGTGGTGTTCGTGATCCGCATCTGGCACGCGCCGTCGGAGGAACCGCACCTCGTCGGACCGGCGCGCCTGATCGGCGCGTTGCCCACGACGCAGCGACGCGTCGTCGTCGGTGTGCTGCTCGCGTACGCGGCCGGCGTGATCTTCCTGTGCGCGGAGCCGTTCGCCGAGTCGCTCGTGCACCTCGGCGAGCAGGCCGGCATCGACACCTTCCTCCTCGTGCAGTGGGTCGCGCCGCTCGCGTCGGAGGCTCCCGAGCTGCTCGTCGCCGCGCTGTTCGCGTGGCGACTCAACACGAGCGCCGGGACTCGGCACGTTGCTGTCGTCGAAGGTGAACCAGTGGACGCTGCTCGTCGGTTCGCTGCCGATCGTCTACGCGATCTCGGCCGGACACCTGACCGGCCTGCCGCTCGACTCGCTGCAACGCGAGGAGCTGTTCCTCACCGCCGCGCAGTCGGTGTTCGCGATCGCGGTGCTCGCCAACCGTCGCATGAGCGTGCGCGAGGCGTGGATGCTCTTCGGGCTGTTCATCGCCCAGTTCGTGCTCGGCGGGGTGCTCCCCGAGAGCGTGCGCGAGCTGGAGCGGATCGGCGTCGGCATCGTCTACCTGGTGCTGGCGCATGGTGTTCTTCGTGCAGCAGCGTGCGTACCTGAAGCCGCTGGTGCGCGACGGCTTCGTGGTCCCGGTCGACCAGCTGTTCCACGAAGAGACGCCCGACGAGGCAAGATCGTGACCGTGAACGACCCCGACCCTGCCGACGACGAACCCGTCATCCACTGGAACGCCGTCTTCCGCGGCGCGACCGCGGGACTGTTCTTCCTGGTGCTGGCGAGCGTCGTCGAGGCGATCCTCGACCGGAACATCGACACCTTCCACGACAGCGGCTGGATCTACCCGCTGTTCGTCGTGATCCTGTTCGGCTACACGCTCGGCGGGTTCGGGGCCGGCCGCCTGGTGCCCGAGGCGGCGCTCACCAACGGCGCTCCTCGCCGGCGTCGGCGCGTTCGTGCTCTGGATCCCGGTGCGCATCGTGATCTGGCTGGTGCGCGACGAGAACCGCGGGCTGTTCACCGGCCACTCCCCCGCCCTGCGCCCGGGCCAGATCTTCGGTCACCTCGTGATCGCCGCTGCCCTCGGCATGTTCGGCGGCTTCCTCGGCGCTCGCTCCATCGATCGCGCCGCCCGTTCCTGACTCCAAAGTCACGCGTTCTGGCACGTGAGCGTTCTGGAACGCGACGTTTTAGACTGGTTGGCGCAGCGAGTCGGCCGGGTGGCCGCGGGCCAGCGTGACTGGTTCGAGGAACGTCCGGACTCCACAGGGCACGGTGCTGGGTAACGCCCAGTCGGGGCGACCCGCAGGACAGCGCAACAGAGAGCAGACCGCCGATGGCGTCCGGTCCTCGGACCGGACGCACAGGTAAGGGTGAAACGGTGCGGTAAGAGCGCACCAGCGCCCGGGGTGACCCGGGCGGCTCGGCAAGCCCCACCGGGAGCAAGGCCAAGCAGGGTGAGGACGGCCCGTCCGATGAACCCGGGTAGGCCGCTCGAGCCGTCGGGAGACCGGCGGCCCAGATGGATGGCCACCGCGGACCTCGGTCCGAACAGAATCCGGCGTACAGGCCGACTCGCTGCACCACTACCGTCGGACGCAACAGGCGAGCAGCGACGGGTCCCGGCTCCGGCCGGGGCCTGTCCGCGTTCCTCCCGCGTCAGAGGATGCCGGACCGGAGGCGGTCGAGCTCTTCCAGGTGACTCCGGCTGAGGCGCGCGAGCTTGGCCGCGCCGGCGCGGGTGATGTGCAACCGGACCACCCGGTGGTCGTCGGTGTCCCGCGTGCGCTTCACCAAGCCGGCGAGCGCCGCCCGGTCGACGAGCTCACTGGCGCTGTGGTGGCGAACCAGCAACGCCTCGGCGACGGCACCGACGGTCGCGCCCCGCTCGTCGGGGTTGCCCCGGACCGCCAGGAGGAGCTGGTGCTGCATCGCGGTCAGCCCTTCCTCCGCCGCCCGCGCTTCGCTCCAGGCCAGGAACTGGCGCAGCTCGGTCCGGAACGCGAGCAGTCGTCGGTAGTCGGCGTCGTCGAGGGTTCGCTGCGCCGTCACAAAATAGATCGTAGTACGATCTATTCGTGCGACGACCGAAGCTGCGCATGGCAGCCGCCTTCGACCCCCAGCTGTTCGGCGTGGAGCCGCGCGTCGTCGGCCTGGTGATCGTCGTGGGCGTCGCGTGCGGCGGGATCGGCGCCCTCTACCTGCTCGCCCTGCACGTGCTGCAGCACGTGCTCTGGCCCACCGAGTGGAGCGGGGCGGTCGGCTTCCTCGTCCTCGGCGGTGTCGGCCTCGCGGTGGGCCTGCTGGTGCGCACGATCGGCCCGTCGGGCGACGTCGAGCTCATGGTCGACAACATCCACGTGTCGGGGACCGCCACCGGTGTCCGCATGCTGCGCTCGCTCATCCCGACGTCGCTGCTGTGCATCGCGTCCGGCGGTGGGATGGGACCCGAGGCCCCGCTCGTGCAGACCACCGGCACGTTCGCGTCGTGGACCGCGATCCGCGCCGGGTTGCGCGTGCGCGAGTCGCGCGTGCTCACCGTCGCCGGCATGGCCGCCGGCTTCACGGTGCTCTTCGGCGCGCCCTTGGGCGCGGCGGTGTTCGCGCTCGAGCTCCTCCACCGACGCGGGCTTCAGTACTACGAGGCGTTGCTCCCTGCCGTGCTCGGTTCGCTCGCCGGCTACGGCGTCTACGTCGGCGCCACCAACGCGGGGCTCGAACCGGTGTGGCAGCTGCCGTCACCGGGCTCGTTGCACGTCGGCGATCTCGGCTGGGCCGTCGTGGCCGGCATCGGTGGCGCGCTCGTCGCGATCGCGTTCACCTACTCGACGGCCGCGCTGCGGTGGGGAGCGAAGCGCATTCCCGCCGTGCTGCGCCCGGCCACCGGTGGCCTGGTGCTGGCGGCCCTCGGACTCGCCTCCGCGTACTCGCTCACCTTCGGTGAGGCACAGCTGAACGAGATCCTCAGCAAGCACGGCGCGTCGGTCGCGTTCTTCGCGCTCGCCGCGCTGGCCAAGTTCGCCGGCACCTCGGTCACGCTCTCGTCCGAGTGGCGCGGCGGGTTCATCATCCCGCTCTTCTTCATGGGCGCGTGCCTCGCTCGCGCGCTCCACGGCATCGTCCCCGACATCAACGAGGCGGTGATGATCGCGGCGTTCATGGCCGCCGCCAACACCGGCGTGACCAAGACGCCGCTCGGATCCACCCTCGTGGTCACCGAGATGGCCGGCTTCCAGCTGCTGCCGACCACGCTCATCGCCGTCGTCGTGACCTTCTTCCTGACCGGCGAGGTCGGGCTCATCCACAGCCAGCGCGAGCGCACCCCGGTCGGACAGGACGATCGCGAACGAGCCGAGGACGGCTCGGGCGAGACCGGTCTCGAGAACTGATCAGATCCGCAGCTCGCCGCGCTCCCAGCGGGCCATGACCTCGTCGGCCGTCGCGTCGGCGTCGACTTGGTGGTCGATGACGTGCCGGGCGTCGACGACCGCGCCCGCGAACTCGTGGTGCATCTTCCGGGCCGCCGCCTCGTCGCGGAACCCGTGGTCCACACGGGTCATCACCCGTTCGACGCACACCTCGGCGTCGGGCAGCAGCACGACGTAGTGGAGCGTGTCGAGTCCGGTGCCGGCGAGGAAGGCCTCGAGGAACCATGGCCCGACGACGCCGTCGTAGACCGTGGGGTACCCACGCGCCGCGAAGCGTCCGGTCGCCACCGCGGCCGCCTCGATGACGATCTCGTTCTGCGCGTGGGACTCGGGGAGCCACGGCTCGATCGACGCCCTGACGGACGAACGTCGAAGAACGCATCGCCGTCGACCAGCACGCTGCGCGGCAGACGGTCGGCGACGAGTGCGGCGACCGTCGACTTCCCGGCGCCGGGTGGCCCGGTGACGACGAGCAGGCTCATGCGCAGGCGCACGGCGAACCGCCGCAGCGGGGGCAGCCGGCGCGGTAGCGCGCCGTCGCGTCCTCCAACGACAGTCCGAGCTGGTTGGCCAACGACGCCAGCCACGCGAACACGTCGCCGAGCTCGTGGAGTTGCTCGTCGACCGTCCCCTTGCGCGCCGCCTTCGCCAGCTCGCCGACCTCCTCGGCCAGCCACGCCACCGTTGCCGGCACGCCGCGGGCGCGGTCGCGCGCCCCGTAGATCTCGTCCATGGTGCGCTGGAACGCTGCGAGCTCGGTCACGTCCGCAGGATCGCACACGGACTTCAGGCGGCGCAGCCGATTGCCGACATCTCGTGCATGGCCGACATGCCCGCATGGCTCGCACCGCAGATCGAAGCTGCCCGCACGGAACGCACCGACGCGCTCGCGACGGTCGGCGCCGCCGGCGTGACCACCCTCGATCCCGTGAACACCGCCGTCGACGCGACGCTCGAGCAGTGGCTGGCCAAGGACGGGCGCAGCTGCGCGCACCTGCGGGAGCCCGCGCCCGCGTACCTCGCGTTCGGGAACCCGCGCGTGCTCTGCAGCACCTGCCTCGACTTCTATCAGGCGGGCGTCAGCGGGACGGCCGACGACCGCCGCTGCGATCTCTGCGGCGAGCAGATCCTGACCCCGACCCTCTCACCACTGATCGTGGAGGTCGGGCCGGTGACGCTGATGGGCGGCGTCTGTCGTGACTGCCGCGACACCGAGCACTGACTTCAGGCGTTTTGACGTCAGGCGTTGAGGTTGCCCTCGAAGTCGCCGAGGTCGGGCTCGTCGACGGGAACTTCGCGCTCGTCGTCGGGCACCGGTCCCGGCGGCTGGTCGGGATCGGGTTCGACCTCCTCGTGGGCGAGGTCGTCGGGGTCGCGCTCGACGGGCTCGAGGTCGTCGGGACGGCGCTCGTTCATGACGCTTCCGCGGCCTGCTTGATGTTGGCGAGGGTCTCGGCCATGCCCGAGTGGGTGCGGTCGACGACGCTGTCGAGGTAGTCCTCGACGTTGGAGTCCGGTGCGACGCTCGACCAGAAGTCGGCGTATCCCGGCAGCACCTCCCAGTGCTCGCCGAGTGCGGTCCCCTCCCCCGCGGGCGCGAAGGAGTACGACCACCGCACGAGCTCGCGGCTGCCGTCCATGCCGAGGTTGGTGAACGTGAACTCCCTGCCCGGATCGGCCACGTCGACCCGGCACGTGGTGGTCCACTGCATCTCGGGGAGCACGTTGTCACCAGTGAACGTGGTGTGGTCGTCGTCGAGCCACTGGGCCGACTTGCACACCGGGCTGAACTCACCCATGCGGGTCACGTCGGCGACGAGCGCGTACACCGCCGTCGGGTGGCGCGTCGATGCTGATGGAATCGGAGTGCTGGTACTTCGTGAGGTCCATGCGTCGGGAGCATACGGTGTCGGCGTGGCGTTCACCGGCTGGCCGGTCGAGGCGGTGGAGTTCTTCGAGGGGCTCGAGGACGACAACTCACGCGCGTACTGGCAGGCGAACAAGGCGGTGTACGAACGCTGCGTCAAGGGCCCGATGGAGGCGCTTCTCACCGAGCTCGAGGACGAGTTCGGACCGGGCAAGGTGTTCCGCCCGTACCGCGACGTGCGCTTCAGTGCCGACAAGACGCCGTACAAGCTGAACTGCGCAGCCCATCTCACTGGTGGCTACGTCTCGGTGTCGGCCGACGAGCTCTTCGTCGGCAGTGGTCTCTACATGCCGATGCCCGAAGACCTGAAGCGCTTTCGCGCCGCGATCGACGCCGACCGCACCGGCACCGAGCTCGAGACGATCGTCGCCGCACTCCGGAAGGCGAAGTACGACGTCGGCGCGCACGAGACCTTGAAGACGGCGCCGCGTGGCTACGCCAAAGACCACCCCCGCATCGAGCTCCTGCAGCTCAAGGGCATCGTGATGTCGAAGGCGTGGCCGGTCGGCGGTTGGCTCGGTACCAAGAAGGCGAAGGACCGAGTCGTCACGACCCTCGAGTCGGCGCGGCCGCTCAACCGTTGGATCGAGGAGCACGTCGCGCGGGCCAGCTGCGTGAGCAAGGGGATGGCGGCGATCTTCTCGTCGGTCAGCTCGTCCCACCGAAGGTCGGGCAGCTTCCATCCCTTCCGGCCGCGCGCATCGAACGACGCGATCGGGCGTGACCACGACGTCGACGTGGATGTCGTGCCCGGTCGTCGGCACCGTGCCCGCCTCGAGCACCTGTCGCTCGTGCACGGTGGTGACGACGACGGTGCGCGCGTCGACCAGCCCGGCCTCCGCGGCGAGCGCAAGCTCGAGGTCGCTGAACCCACCGCCCTTGCCCAACCGCGCGCCCGACTCGTCGACCGCGACGCACCCCGTCACCACGAGATCGACGGGATCGAGCTCGTCGACACGGATGGTGCGCGCGCTGCGCGTCGCGCCCTTGATCGAGCTCGCCGCGCGGAGCGTCGGCGAGGTGCTCGGGATCGAGCAGGAAGAACGGGTCGACCTCTGCGAGCCGCGGCACCGCCATGTAGACGACCTTCCCGTCCTGCAGCGCGCGGGTGCGCACCGGCCACTGCGGGGAGTCGGGGTTCGCCTTGACCGTCGCCGCCGCGCGCCACTCTTCGGTGTCGGCCAGGAGCCGGGCGGCCGCTTCGGCACCCACGAAGTTCGGGATGCGGTTCGCCGGTCTCGGGAACCGGGCGACCCGCGGACGGTCGAGGTCGGCCCACACCTGCGCGCGCAGTGCTGCCTTGGCCGCGAGCAGTTCGGGATCGCCGCCGGCATCGTGGTCGTGGCGCGGCATCAGACGACGGTGGCGCGCATCTTCTCCGCCAGCTGCGTGAAGTTGGGGTAAGCGGCGCGCCCGCCGATGGCGTCGATCGACGGCTGCCAGAGATCGAAGCGGTCCACGAGCTTCGGCCCGAGGAGCGTCTCGATGAGCCCGAAGTCGAACCCGCCGTGCTCCTCCATCGCGCCGAGCTGCTCGAAGTAGTCGAGCTCGCGGAAGAGCACGTACGCCTCGACGTCGTTGGCGTCGAGGTGACGGAGGAACGCGTCACGGAGCGATTCCGGAGATCCGTACGACGCCACGAGCCGCCGCGTCTCCGTCAACGGACCTTCGCTCCACCGACGGAAGAACTCGGCCGCGACCTCGGCCTGACGGCCGATGCGCGCCTCCCGCACCTGTTGCCCGGCGAAGACCGCCGCTCCGATGGCGGCGATCGCGCCGACCGCGAGCACGACGGTCGCGATCGCGGTGACCTCTTCGGCCCAGTTCGGCATGGCTCACTCCTCTCCCGGTGACGTCCTGCGAAGACGTCCCGGACGGTAGCGAGCGTCTCAGCCCTCGTCGCTCTCGTCGGCCGGGTTCTCGATCTCGGCGCGTGCCGCCTCGAGCAGCTCTCGCGGCACCACGGCTCCGAGATCGGTCAGCGTGTCGGCTTCCTCGATCCGGTGTGCGACCTCGTCGGCCTGCTCGTGCCGGTTCGTCCCGTCGATCATGGATCCTTCCTTCCCGTGCACCGAGGACGGAAAACGACCCGGACGCGGAAGCTCGCTAGGGTGCGATTTCATGGCCCAGGAACCCACCGACGTCCCCGCGATCCCCGACTACCAGCGGCTCCTCGACGGCAAGGTCGCCGTCGTGACCGGTGGTGGCGACGGCATCGGCGGCGCGATCTCGCGGCTGTTCGCCGAGCACGGTGCCGTCGTCGAGATCGCCGAGATCGACCCCGACCGCGCCGCGGCCAAGCAGGCCGAGATCGAAGCTGCGGGCAACACCGCGCGCGCCCACGTCGTCGACGTCGCGCGACGACGATCAGGTCGCCACGTTCGCCGACGCGGTCACGAGCGCGCACGACGGGCGCGTCGACGTGCTCGTGAACAACGTCGGCGACTTCCGGCCGCTCGTGCGCTTCGCCAAGTCGACGCCCGAGTCGTGGGACGCGATGTACCAGATCAACCTGCGCCACTTCTTCTCGGTGACGCGCGCGTTCCTCCAACCGATGATCGACAGCGGCGGCGGTTCGATCGTCAACTTCCACTCGGTCGAGGGCATGCGCGGGCTACCCCGGTGAGCCGGTGTACGGCGCGATGAAGGGCGCGGTCGCGCACTTCACCACCTGCCTCGCGGCCGAGCAGGGTCGCAACGGTGTCCGCGTCAACGGCATCGGCCCCGACCTCACCCAGACGCCGCAGGTCGACTACGGGCCGGTGAGCGAGCACGACCACATGTGGGAGTCGTGGGCGCCGGTCGGGACGCCTCGGCTGGCCCGAAGACCAGGCGCGCGTCGCGCTGTTCCTCGCGTCCGACATGTCGGCCTACGTCACCGGCCACAACATCCCGGTCGACGGCGGCACCAAGACCGGCGGCGGATGGTTCTGGTCGCCGTCGGCGCGGCGCTTCACCAACCGCCCGACGACGCTGTGACCAGCGTGGCGAGCGACCGTCGGCCGCCGTCGACCTGGAGTCGAGCCGATCCGCGCACCAGAAGGAGTCGAGCGGTGAGCCGCGCTCGGTTCGTCGGCGGCGAGGCGATTGGCCCGACGTCTCGCACTCGGGCACCGACGCGCTTCGTCGTGATGGTCTCGCCGCCGCTTCATGACGTCGGCGTCGTCGAGGTCGTCACCGGCGCCGTCGGCGTCACCGGATGAGCTGTCGCCCCAGTCGGCAGGCCGTCACCCAGACGTAGTCCTTCGGCTCGAAGGTCTTCGTCCACGCCCAGTAGGTGGGGATGGGCCACGGCGAGATGGTGAAGATCTTCCCCTCGGGGTTCTTGAAGTGCGAGTGCTTCACCGACTCGTGCGCCCACACCATCTGCGAGATCTCGCTCGAGTAGCGGGCGGTGTAGTCGTCCTGCACCTCGGGACGAGGCTCGAGCGCCCGGTGGCCCGACGTCAGCAGCTCGTGGAGCGCCTGCATCACGTAGTCGACCTGGTTCTCCGACTGGTAGATGAGGCTCGCGCCGTGGGCGAGGTTCGTGCCCGGCCCGTAGAGGCAGAACAGGTTGGGGAAGTGCTTGACCGTGATCCCGAGGTACGCCGCGGGTTCGATCCCCCACTCGTCGCGCAGCACCGCGCCGCCGCGCCCGACGATGTGCATCGGCCAGAGGAAGTCGTTGTGCCGGAACCCGGTGGCGTAACAGATGATGTCGGCGGGTCGGAAGGTGCCGTCGACGGTGACCACGCCGTCGGCGACGATGCGCTCGATGCCGGTGCGCACCAGCTCGACGTTGTCCTTGCGCAGGCACGCGAGCCACGAGCCGTTGTCCTGCAGCATGCGCTTGGCGGTCGGCGGGTAGTCGGGCATCACCTTCGCCGCGAGCTCCTCGTCGTCGCCGAGTTGGGCGAGCATCAGCGCGGCGAACAGCTCGCGCGTCGGCGGCGTTGCTCGCGCTCACCGAGTGGCCGCCGTCGTCCCACTCGGGATCGATGCGGTTGCGCTCGACCGACAACCCGGCGCCCGGGTAGAAGGTGAGGAAGCGGAACCACCGACCGAAGAACGGCAGGTGCCGGATCGCCCAGCGCTCGCCGTCGGGCACGGCGCGGTGGTAGTTGGGGTTGGGGAAGCACCCACTGCGCGGTGCGCTGGTACACGGTGAGCTGCGCGACGTCGTCGGCGATGGTCGGCGCGATCTGGAAGCCACTGGCGCCGGCGCCGATCAGCGCGAACTGCTTGCCCTCGTAGTCGACCGAGTGGTCCCACCGCGCCGAGTGGAACGACGGGCCCTGCGAAGTCGTCCATGCCCGGGATGTCGGGCATGCGCGGCGTGTTCGAGCGAGCCGACCGCGCTGATCACCGCGCGCGCGTCGAGGACCTCGGTGGTGCCGTCGGGGTTGGTGACCTCGACCGCCCACCGACCGGTGGCGTCGTCGTACGTCATGCGCGTCGACGCGCGTGTTCCACCGGCAGTGCGGCTCGAGCTCGTGCGCGTCGAGCACGCGCCGGAAGTAGGCGCGCAGCTCGGGATGCTGCGAGAAGTACTCGGTCCAGTGGTCGGCCGGCTCGAACGAGTAGCAGTAGAAGTGGCTGCCGATGTCGACGCGTGCGCCCGGGTAGCGGTTCTCCCACCACGTGCCGCCGGGACCGCCGTTCTTCTCGATCGACCGTGAACGGGAGCTTCGCCTGCGCGAGGCGGAGCGCCGCGAGCAGCCCCGACTCGCCGCAGCCGATCACCACGACGTGCGACGTCGGCGCGCACGTCGTCGGGGATCTCGTCGGCCCACGTGATCGCGCGGGCGTCGGCGCCGTCGAGGTGGAGATCCTCGAGGAACATCGGCACGACGTCGTCGTCGAGCGGCGCGCACGCGAGGAACGCCATCATCTCGCGGATGAGCTCGTCGGACGGCGCCGGCGGGAGCACGCAGCCGCCGTCGCGGAACTCGAGGATCGCGGGCAGCGCCCACGCGCGTGCCTCGGCCTGCTCCTCCTCGGTCATGCCGCCCGTGTAGTCGTTCAGCGTCGACGAGTGCGGGCGCAGCTCGCTGCGGATCCACTGCGGGTCGCCGGTGACGTGCACCATCGAGCACAGCAGCGCGGGGACGCTCAGGTCGTCGAGGGCGGCGGCGATGGTGGCGTCGTCGTCGGTGAACGGGCGACCGGCGTGCGGGTTGTGGTCGGACTCGGGCATGGCTGCCGAGACTACGGCGACGTCGAGGACGCAGGACGTGCGCCGGGCGGTCGTCTCGAGTCGGCGCTGCGGCCGGCTGGGCGTCGTCGGCCTTCGGTCGTCCGCGGCGCGCCTGTCGGTGTCGGCCTTGGCGTCGGGCTCGTGTCGTCGTCGTGGAGGCCGCTGCGGAACTCCTTGGCGGCCTGGCCCATGCCCTTGGCCAGCTCGGGCAGCTTCTTCGAGCCGAAGAGCAGGAGCACGACGGCGAGCACGATGAGGAGTTCGACAGGTCCTACATCCATGGCCCCACCGTAGCCCGCGCAGGTGACCCGATCTCGTCAGGTGGACTACGCGCGCGCTGGCGCGGCGGGCCCGGCGCCAGACCTCGCCGTAGGCCTCGAGCCCTTCGGGCGAGAGCCAGCCGTCGGGACCGGCGGCGATGCCGACCCGCTCGGGGACCGTGCCCCACACCGGCACGCCGGCCTCCACGCCACATGGCGACGGTCTCCTGGTAGTCACGGGTGAAGGTGCGGGCCGAGGAGAACACCAGCCCGGCCGGCAGGCGCTTGGGCACCATGTCGAGCACCGCCTCGACCCGGGCGGTCTCGACGCCGCCGACCCGGGTGGGGATCACGACCGCGTCGGCCCGCTCGAGCGCCTTGGCCAGGAGCCGCTCGTGACCCGGGGGCGTGTCGACGACGGCGACGTCGTCGGCGTCGATGCGGTCGAGGGTCTTGACCAGGAGCCGCTCGGTGGGCGCCTCGACGACGTCGATCGACTCGAAGACCTCGTCGGCGGCGTGCTCGACCCAGTCGGCCGCGCTGCGCCTGGGGGTCGCTGTCGACCAGGGTCACCGAGCGCTTCCCGCCGCCGGCCACCGCCGCCAGGTACACCGCGTGGTGGTCTTCCCCACCCCGCCCTTCAACGCCGCCACGACCACGATCACGCAGGGCACCCTAGCGACATCGGCGCAGCCGTGCCGTGCCCGAGCGCGAGTCGAGCGACCGGTCAGAGCGAGCGGGGTCGGTTGCGGGCCAGCTGGGCGCCGTTGTCGCCGAAGACGACCTGGCCGGTGACGCTGCGGCCGAGGTCGGACGCGAGCGCGACGACGAGCCGGCCGAGGTCGTCGGGCTCGCCCAGCCGACCCAGGGGATGCGCGTCGACGAGCGCCGCAACCTGCTCGTCGGACAGCGCGGCCGCGACCACCGGGGTGAGGGTGGTGCCGGGCGCGACCGCCAGGACCCGGATGCCGTGCGGCGCCAGCTCGACCGCGAGCGTCTCGGTGAGGTGGTTGATCGCCGCCTTCGCCGCGCCGTAGTGCGCCATCCGCAGCGACGGGCCGGGTGGTCTCCCCCGACGTCACGTTCACGATCACGCCCGGGGTCGCCCGCGGCGAGCATCGCCCGCGCCTCGGCGTGACACGACCACATCGTGACGAAGAGGTTCTGCTCGACGACGTCGCGCAACGCGTCGTCGTCGAGGTCGACGAACGCCGCGGGCATCCGGCCGGCGAGCGAGCCGACGTTGTTGACCGCGACGTCGAGCCCGCCGAGCTCGGCGACGACCCGGGCGACGAGCGCGCGCACCGCGTCGGGATCGCGCAGGTCGACGGTCTCGGCCCGACACGCGGGTGCCGGCGGCGGCGACCTCGACGACGGCTTCGGCGAGGGTGGCGGCGTCCTTGTCGGCGAGCACGACGTCGCAGCCGGCCGCGGCGAGCCAGCGCGCGATCCCGCGCCCGATGCCGACCGCGGCGCCGGTGACGAGGGCCCGCTTCCCCTCCAGCCCGAGGTCGATCGCCATGCACCGTCGGAACGTAACCGCAGCCGCGGTCACCACGCTCAGCGACCTCTCAGCCGTTGCGCACCACCATGAGCGTCGGGAGAGTCGACCCCCGGGAGGATCCGGACCATGACCGACGAGACACCGCAATCCGAAGGCGAGCCGTCACCGGCGACGCCCGAGGAGTCACCCACCGCGGAGACGAAGCCCTTCACCTACGACGACGCGGTCGCCCAGACGCCGGCGACGAGGACGACGTCACCGCGCCGCGGCGGAAGCGCCGACCCAGGCCGCACCCGCCGGCCGCGCCCGTCGCCGCGGCGACCGTCGCCGGTCGCGGCCGCGCCGGCGACCACGGACCGCCCGGCCGGCATCTTCATCCCGAAGTGGGTCGGCCTGGTCGCGGCCGCGATCGTCGCCGCGCTGATCTTCGGCGGCATCGGGTACGCGATCGGCGACTCGTCGTCCGACTCCGGCTCGACCCAGAGCGCGAGCAACGCGTTCCCGAACGGCAACGCCAACGGGCCAACGGCACCGGCGGCGGACGTTCCCCGGCGGCGGGCAGCTCCCACGGCAACGGCGGCAACTCCCGAACGGGGCCAGCTACCCGAACGGGAACGGCAACTCGAACGGCAACGGTGACGGCACGACCCCGAGCAACGCCGGCTTCCTCGGTGTCGGCGTGCAGACCAGCACCGACCCCAAGGGCGTCGAGATCACCGACGTCGCCGACGGCAGCCCCGCCGCCAAGGCCGGCCTGCAGGACGGCGACGTGATCACCGCCATCGACGGCAACGACGTCACCACGGCCGACGCGGTGCGCTCGGCGGTCCAGGCCAAGTCGAGCGGCGACGAGATCAGCGTGACCTACACCCGCGACGGCCAGTCGAACACCGTGAAGGTCGACGCTCACCAGCCGTTCGCAGGCACAGTCGAGCTGACGCTCGAGCACCGTCGAGCCCGACCGCAGAGCGACTGCGATCGGGGCGGTCAGCCGTCGAGCACCTGGGTGACCAGGGCGGCGATGGCCGACCGCTCCGATCGCGTCAGGGTCACGTGCGCGAAGAGCGGGTGACCCTTCAGCGTCTCGATCACGCTCACGATGCCGTCGTGACGGCCGACCCGAAGGTTGTCGCGCTGCGCGACGTCGTGGGTGAGCACGACCCGACTTCCCCGCCCGAGCCGGCTCAGCGCGGTGAGCAGCACCGAGCGCTCGAGGTTCTGCGCCTCGTCGATCACGACGAGGCTGTCGGTGAGGCTGCGGCCGCGGATGTGCGTGAGCGGCAGCACCTCGAGCAGACCGCGGTCGATGACCTCGTCGATCACCTCACGCCCGACCATCGACTCGAGCGCGTCGGTGACCGCCGCACCCCACGGCGACATCTTCTCGCTCTCCGAACCCGGCAGGTACCCGAGGTCCTGGCCGCCCACCGCGTAGATCGGGCGGAACACGACGACGCGGTGGTGCGTGCGGCGTTCGAGCACCGCTTCGAGCCCGGCCGCGAGCGCGAGCACGCTCTTGCCGGTGCCCGCGCTGCCGCCGAGGCTCACGATGCCGACCTGGTCGTCGAGCAGGACGTCGATCGCGATGTGCTGCTCCGCGGAACGCCCGCGCAGGTCGAACATCGACTGGTCGGTGCGCACGAGGTGCAGCCGCTTGTCGGGGTGCACCCGCGCCAGCGCCGACTGCGAGCCCGAATGCAGCGCGACGCCGGTGTGGCACGGGCAGGTCGCGCGCGGCTTCGAGGTCGACGACCTTGTGCTCGTAGAGCTCGTCGATCACCGAGCTCCACACGTCGAGCTCGACGAAGCCGGTCCAGCCGGAGTCGGTGGCGAGCTCGTTGCGGTACTCGTCGGCCTCGAGCCCGACGACCCCGGCCTTGAGCCGCAGCGGCAGGTCCTTGGTGACGACGACGACGTCGCGACCCTCGCGGCCGAGGCTCAACGCCACCGCCAGGATGCGGTGGTCGTTGGCCGGCGAGGTGAGCGGCGGCGGCAGCGCCTCGAGCTCCTGGTGGTTGAGCTCGACCCGCAGCGTGCCGCCGTCGTCGTTGACCGGCATCGGCTCGAGCGAGCGAGCCGTGGCGGGTGCGGAGGTCCTCGAGGAAGCGGAGGCTCTGGCGGGCCGCCCAGCCCAGCTCGGGATGGTGGCGCTTGCCCTCGAGCTCGGTGAGGACCACCAGCGGGAGCACGACCTCGTGCTCGGCGAAGCGCGTGACGGCCAGCGGATCGGCGAGCAGGACGGAGGTGTCGACGACGTAGACGGTCCTGGTGATCAAGGCAAGGGGGACGCTAGCCCGCACCTCGACCGCGCGATCGCGCACCCTCGCTGCCGGTCGAGCTGCTCACCCCTCCTCAGGTTCGCTGCCTAGCGGTGGTCGGAGCAGTCGACCCTCCGCCGGAGGTCTCCGCCAGTGGCGCCGCGGCCGCACCGATGCGATCATCGCAGGGGTCAACAAGGCAGGCACGACGTCGTTGTTCGTGTCGCTGTCGACGCATCCCGACGTCGCGCCGTCGTCCGATCAAGGAGACGCGGTTCTTCCTCCCCGCGCGCTACGGCGAGCCGCTCCCGCCGGCCGCCGAGTGGGACGCCTACTTCGCCGATGCCGGCGACCGGCCGGTGCACCTCGAAGCGACGCCGTCGTACTTCTACGGCGGCGCGGCCGTCGCCGAGGCGATGCGCGACGCGCCTGGTCGATCCGCACGCGCTGGTCGTGCTGCGCGAGCCCGTGAGCCGCGCCATCTCGTTCTTCACGTACCAGAAGATCCGGCTGCGCTTCCCCGCCGACTACTCCGATCACCGAGTACCTCGCGGCCGCCGACCGGCTCACCGCCGCCGACTTCGACGATCCCGAGAACGAGAAGTACATGGCGTTCCGCGGCGGGTGCTACGCCGACTTCCTGCCCGGTTGGCTCGACGTGCTCGGCGTCGACCACGTGCACGTCATCGACTTCGACGCGGCTCGTCGGCGACCAGGTCGCCACGCTGCACGAGACCGCCACCTGGCTCGGCCTCGATCCCGCGCGATTCCCCGCCGACGCGCTCAGCTCCGAGAACCGCACCACCGGGTACAAGAGCCAGGGCTTCCAGCGGGTCGCGCTCGCCGGCAACGACAGGCTCGAGCGCGTGCTGCGCCGCCATCCCGAGCTCAAGCGCAAGCTCCGCGCGTTCTACTACCGCCTCAACGGGCGTCCCACCGAGGAGCCCATCCCCGACTCGGTGCGCGCCGAGCTCGCGTCGCGCTACGAGGAGCCGAACGCGCCGGCTCGCTCAGCAGCTCGACGCAGCCGGGATCCCGCTTCCCGGCTGGCTCTCGCCCTCCGACCGAGCGTTCCGGCGTCAACGACGGCGAGTAGTCGCGCCACTTCGACGCCGGTTCGTCGGTCGGGCGTGAGGGCGACGAACACCAGCGCGCACTCGAACACCAGCGCCATCACCGCGGGGATGGCGACGCCGGAGTCGTTGAGCGCGTAGCCGAGCACCGCGACGACCGCGAGCGCGAGCACGGTCTGGCGGATCACCGGGCACCGAGCGATACAGCGGGCGGATCGCGCCGCCGCGCACGCGCCACAGGTACCAGGCGAGCAGGGCGACGATCGGGAGCACCCACAGCAGCTTGGTCCCGCCGAACGAGGCGAGGTTGGCGTCGATCTTGCGCCGGATGGTGAGGAACGAGTCGCCGGGCGCGCCGTTCACGAGCTCGTCGAAGAAGCGTCCGATGTGGGTCTGCTGGTCGCGCGGGCGCAGGAAGTCGGCGAAGCCCGACGAGCAGCCCGGCGACCACCAGCACGCCGCCGAGGATCACGACGGTGCGGAGCCGGATGGCGCGGCCGAGCAGCAGCCAGGCGAAGAGCCCGAAGCCGGGGGCACCGGCGATGGCGGCGCCGAAGTCGCCCCCGAACGGCGGCGCCGCCATCACCAGCAGCGTGACCGCGAGCATGGCGATCACCGCGTAGACGGTGCGCCGACCCGGTCGCCGCCACACCGCGAGGCCGCCGAGCAGCAACACCGCCGCGGTCAGCTGCGAGAACGTGATGTTGCCCTGGCCGGCGACGCGGATGCCGACGGTCGCCGAGTACCCGAACACGGTGTTGAGCTCGAGGCGCGCGCCGGCCAGCAGGTCGAGCACGTGCACGGCGACGGTGGCGGCGAGCGCGATCGCGAGCGGTCGGTACGGGCCGCCGTCCGCCGAGGAGCCGGCACACGACCGCGAAGACGAGCGACGCCGACGCGAGGAACCCGAGGAACGCGGCCGAGTTGTCGCTGCGGCCGAAGTGCAGCGGTTCGGCGGCGTAGGTCGCGAACAGGAACCCGAGCACGGCGAGCGCGAAGAAGACGCACCAGCCCGCACCGCGCGCCGGACGCGTGCGCCAGCGCAGCGACCGCCGCCGCGAGCGCGAGCACGACCGAGAGCGCGATCGCGATGTTGTTGGCCAGTCCCACCTTGGAGTCGCGGAACACCGCGTCCGCGTTGGCGTGCACGAGGGTGGTGACGCGCTGGTCGCGCGCCGGGCCCGTGCACCACCTCCATCGCCCGCCCCTCCATCTCCTTGGGGACGTCGATGCCGAGCAGGTCGAGGATGGTGGGCGCGATGTCGATCACGTACACGAACCCGTTGCGTCGGCTGGTGGCGGAGCGCAGGAACTCGGGCTCGACGCCCGGCGCGCGGATGCCGGTGACCGCGAGCCCGGAACCCCGCCGCGGGCGACGCCGGGCTCACCACGAACACCGCGTCGTGCGCGGGATCGACGTCGGCGAGCATCCGCCCGACCAGCTCGTCGACGCGGTGCAGCGCCGCCCGCTTCTCGGCACGCGCCTGGTCGTCGGTGAGGAAGTCGGTGTAGAGGTCGGCGCGCAGCAGGTCGGAACCCTCGACGAGGACGACGCCGCCCTGCTGCCACGCGTCGGAGAACGCGCGGTAGGCGGCGTCGTTGTCGGTGCGCAGGCCGAACGGCGCGTGCGGATCGGGCTCGAGCAGGTCGTCGCTCACGCTGCCCGCGGGAACGCGACCCTTGCTGTCCATCAGCGCGTTCACCGCCGCGCGCTGGTACGGCTGGAGCGGGTCGTCGACCACCGGCTGCGCGCCGTCGCCGTTGGCGATCACCGCGCGCGGGACCTTCGCCTGCTCGAGCGTGTCGCCGAGCGCGCCGATCGTCGGGTCGTAGAGCCCGTCGGCGTTCTCCTGCACCAGCGCCTCGAGGCCCAGGTGCACGATGCCGCCGTCGCCGTCGACGCCGGTGCGCTGGCGGTAGACGGCGCCGCGGTGCTGTCGCCGTAGGGCTCGGTCGGTCTCGAACGCCTGCGGCGCGAGCAGCGTGGTCGCCGAGGCGCGCCCGCCGGCGCCGAGCGCGGTGTAGCCGGCGGCGATCGAGCTCTTGCGTCCGGCGGTGCGGGTGATCATGTCGGCGACCGCCGACTGCGCGAACAGCTGCTGCAGGTTGGGGTCGTCGCCCGACTGCACGTCGCCCCACGAGGTGGCCGGGGAGCGAGATGAGCAGCACCCGCCGGACCCTCGGCGTCTGCTGCCGTGCGCGACACCGGCCGACGCGGTTGCGCACCGACGACGCGAGCGCCACGAGCGCGACCGCGCGCTGCGGCGCGACGGCGCCGGGTCACGGCTCGACCGCGAGGTCGGGATCGATCGGCTCGAACGCCTGCTCCAGCCGGTCGCCCCGCTTGGGCAGCATGCGCAGCAGCAGCACGTAGAGGCCGAGACCGATCACGCCGATGGCCACGAGCACGAGGACGTCGGCGACGCTTGCCGCTCGGCGCCACGAGGTGCTCGACCAGCCACGCAGCACCGCCGAGCGCGACCGACGCCGCGAGCGAGGGCAGGAACGCGTGCGGGAAGAACCCGTGGCCGACGCGCTTGCGCAACACCACGCCGAGCACGAGCGTGCCGACGAAGTACGCCGCGCTGTGGCCGAGCCCGAGCGCGGCGACCTTGGCGGTGTCGCTGCTCGAACGCGAGCCCGCCGACGACCATGACGCGCTGCGCCGACGAGCGCGCTCGCGCCCGGCGATGATCGCCGGGGTGCGGCTGTCGCCGAGCGCGTACGACGCGCGCGCGAAGAAGAGGAACGTGCCGTAGGTGAAGAGGCCGACGCCGAGCGACGCGAGCACCGCGGCGAAGAGGTCGGCGTCGTGGCGGCTGTTGCCGACCGCGAGCACCCGCATCGCCGGGAGCGCGAGCGCGACGTACGCCGCGCTCACCGGCAGCAGCAGCCGCGACATGCCGTCGAGACCCCACCGGATCCGATCGGCGAACGCCGCCATGTCGCCGTTCCCGGCGTCGACGGTGAGCTCGGGGAGGATCGTCGTGTGGATCGGCTGGGCGAGGATCGCGTACGGCGCCAGGAACGCGACGAAGCAGAACTGGTAGGCGACCACGCCGCCGGCGACCTGGTTGCCCATCACCAGCGCGGCGCCGAGCAGCACCGCGACGTCGGGCTGCAGCGCGACCCACGCCGACAGCCAGAGCAGCCGGCGGAGCTTGCGGTCGACCGCGCCGAGCGTGGCGCGGAGGCGGAAGCCGGAGCGCAGCAGCGCGACCGTCGGGACCGCGACGAACCCGACGACACCGAGCGTGCCGCCGATCGCGAGCACCAGCTTCTCGCCGGTGGTGAGGTCGAGGCTCGGGGTCGGGCCGTGCATGGCCCGGAAGATCGCCATGGTGGCGACGAGGACGACGGTGTTGGCGATCGGCGCGACCGCCACGATCACGAAACGGCGCTTGGCGAACAGCACCGCGGTGGCGACGGTGCCGATCGCGTACAGCAGCACCTGGGGGACGAAGAACCGGAGGAAGAACGCCGACAGCGCCACCTGCTGGGACTCGATGTGGGCGTTGGGGGCGCTGCTCGACAGGATCCGGGCGATGGGCTCGGCGAACACGATGCCGACGATCGAGACGACGGCCATGACCGCCAGGGCCATGCCCAGCACGCCCGAGGCCAGTCGCTCGGCCTCGCGGTCGTCGCCGGCCCGGAAGAGGTCGACGAACGTGGGCACGAGCACGGCCGACAGGGCGCCGGCGGCGATGAGCTCGAACAGGATGTTCGAGACCGAGCTCGACGCCTGGTAGGTGTTGCCCAGGTAGGTGGCGCCCAGGACGGCGGCGATCACCCAGACCTTCACGAAGCCGACGCCGCGGGACGCCAGTGTGGCGACGCTCATGCGCGCCGCGGCCCGCGTCGGTCGATCTCGCTCGCCACCACCAGCGGGCAAGCCTACGGGGGCGCGCGCGTTTTCCGGTGGCGAGCGGGCATGCTGGCGGCCGATCGCCCACCCGGCCGCCGTCGACCCTGCTGGGGGGACGGGACGTCCGGCGGCGGGTGGGCGCTCTTCTCTGCCGCGCTCGCGACTGCGGGCCGGGCCGCGTGCCTCGGTCGTTCCGCATGCCTCCCGCCGCGCCTCTAGTCTCCTCGGCCATGCACGACGCCCTCCTGGTCGCCGAGACCGCGCTGCTCGAGGAACACCGCCCCCTCACGCGCGACGAGGCGCTCGCGGTGGCCGCGGTGCCGCTCGACGAGCTCCCCGATCTGGTCGCGCTCGCCCACCGCGTGCGCCTCGCCTACTGCGGCGCCGAGGTGGAGCTCGAGAGCCTGATCAACGCGAAGTCGGGTGCGTGCCCGGAGGACTGCGCGTTCTGCTCGCAGTCGGCCCGCTACTCCACCGACATCGACGTGTACCCGCTGCTCCAGCTCGACGAGGTGCTCGAAGCCGCGCACGCCACCCGCGCCGCCGGCGCCACCCAGTTCTGCATCGTGGTCGCGGTGCGCGGGCCGTCGGAGCGGATGCTCACCCGCGTCATCGAAGCGGTCGACGCGGTGCACGAGCAGACCGGGCTCGAGGTCGCGTGCTCGCTCGGGCTCCTCACGCGAGGAGCAGGCGGAGCGCCTCGCCGCGGCGGGCGTCAAGCGCTACAACCACAACCTCGAGGCCCCGCGTGCGCTGTTCCCGTCGATCGTGAGCACCCACACCTACGACGACCGCGTCGCCACCGCGCGCCTGGCCATCGACGCCGGCATGGAGCTGTGCTGCGGCGGCATCCTCGGCATGGGCGAGACGCTCGAGCAGCGCGTCGACTTCGCGTTCGAGCTGGCCGAGCTCGACCCGTGCGAGGTGCCGATCAACTTCCTCCTGCCCACCGGCACGCCGCTCGGCGACCAGCGGCTCATCAGCCCCGCGAGGCGCTCCAGGCGATCGCGCTCTTCCGGCTCGTGCTGCCGGGCGCGTGGCTGCGCCTCGCCGGCGGCCGCGAGTACGTGCTCGGCGAGCTGCAGGCGATGGGTCTGCTCGCCGGCGCCAACGCGCTGATCGTCGGCAACTACCTCACGTCGACCGGCCGTCCACCCGAGGAAGACCACGCGCTGCTCGAGGCGCTCGGCATGCCGGTCGCCGACGGCCCCGGCGAAGGCCGGTTCGTCGTCGACTCCCACGGCGCCCACGCCCGTCCGGCGCAAGCCCGTGCGCGTCGGCATCCCCGTCCGCGCCGAGTAGCCCTGTCTCCACGAACATCTCGAGTTCTGTGCGGGCGACTCGAGGTGCTCGCATGGTGAGGCGGCCGGTGCGGAAGAACTCCTCGCGGGGGCCGGGCAGGTAGAGGTCGTACTGACCGACGACCACCCAGCACACGAAGAGGCCGACGACCTCCTCGATCACGACGACCCACCACGTCGGCAGCAGCGCGTCGTGGGTGAAGTCGGTGCCGAGGAACGGCCACCAGAACAGGTCGGCGTTGCCGAACGCGCCCGACAGGATCAGCCCGGCGAACACGCCGATCGGCAGGCACAGCCACCGGCGACGCACGAGTCGCGGCCGCCCGATCGTGCCGAGCATGACGACGACGAGCAGCGCCACCGCGAACAGCAACGTGTAGCCGTAGGCGCGGTAGCCGAACGCGAGGTCGAGCACGAGCGGCAGCAGCGAACCGGCGGCGATGAGGCGATAGTCGATGCCGACGCTGCGGAAGATCGTCGCCACGCCGAAGACCGACAGACCGACGTACCAGAAGAACATCGGGTCAGGGCAGGTCGAGCGCGGCGTTCACCAGCGCGTCGGCGTCGGCGTTGAGCTCGCGACGCACGTGGGCGAGGTCGACGTCTTCGTAGCCGCGCAGGAGCTCGCGGGCCCGCGCGCGCAGCGGGCGCAGGTGTTCCTGCTTCACCTTCCAACGGCCGGCGACCTGTTCGATCACGAGCTTCGAGTCGCCCCGCACCTTCACCGCGCGCGCCGGGGTGGCGGCCGCAGCCTCGAGCCCGGCGATCAGCGCGCGGTACTCGGCGACGTTGTTGGTGGTCTCACCGATGCGTTCGCTGACCGCCGCGAGCCGCGTGGGCGGCGTGCTCGACGGGTCGAGCACCACCGCGCCGATCGCCGCCGGACCGGGGTTTCCGCGCGCGCCACCGTCGAAGTAGACGACGACCTCGTCGAGCATCAGGGGACCAGGATCGCGCCGCAGTTGTCGCAGTACGCCAGCGGCTGACCACCGGAGCGCTTGATCTGCTCGGCCTCGATGGCCGGGATCGACAGGTGACAGCCCTGGCAGGTGGTGCCGACCAGACGGGCGACCCCGGCGCCCTTGGCCTGCGCCCGGCGCCGTTCGTACTCCGCCACGAGGGCGGGGTCGATCCCGGCGCGAGCTCGTCGCGGGCGGTCCGCTCCGCCTGCATCTCGGCGATGATCTCCGCTTCCGCGGCGCCGAGTGCTGCGGCGTGCCGTCGATCTCGGTCGCGAGCGCGGCCCGCTGCTGCTCGAGCTCGGCGACCGTCGCGTCGAGCGGCTCACGCGCCTCCATGAGCTCGAGCTCGCGGTTCTCGACGGTGCGCTGGTGACGACGCAGCTGCTCGACGTCGGCCTGCATGGCCTGCAGCTCCTTGGGCGAGCTGATCTCGCCCGAGTACATCGTGCCTCGACCTCGGTGGCCTTCGCCGCGAGCGACCGGGCCTCGTCGTCGAGCTGCTGCTCCTCGCGGGCGACCCGGTCGCGGTCGGCTCGGGCCGTGGTCAGGCGGGCGTCGAGTTCGCGGCGCGCGCCTCGGCGCCGTGGAGCGCGTCGCGCTCGGGCAGGGTCTGGTGACGGTGGAGCA
>CAWIHV010000004.1:0-258424 GCA_963835985.1 uncultured Actinomycetes bacterium
TTGCGCCAGCGGATGTCGATGTCGGGATGGTGGTTCGCCGCCTCGGCCCGATCCGCGATGCGGGTGACGAAGGCGATCGCGTCGGGGAAGGTCGGCAGCTCGAACGTCTTCACGATCTCGTCACCCTGACGCTCCCACCCGAGCAGCCCAGCGAGTCGGGTGGTGATCTGGTCGTCGTCGAGGGCAGTGGGACGGGCCATGGGCCCAATTCAAGACCCTGGTGAGCCGAGCCTGCGAGTCGAGGAGAGAAATGGCTCCGGGGGAGGGACTCGAACCCTCAACATCTGCGGATTAACAGTCCGACGCTCTGCCAATTGAGCTACCCCGGAATGGCGTCGAGCGATAGCAGTGCGCGCATCGAGCCCCATGATCTGGCGATGAGTCTTCGAGCAGCAGTAGTCGACGTACGACGCAGCCGAACTCGTGCTTGTTGCGTCGGATCGTCGGATCGGCTACCGCCCGATACGGCTTCCCGGAACTGCGCTAGCGGAATGCCGCGTGACTTCGGCCCAGTGCGCTTGCGCCGCATCGAGATCAAGGCCCTGGTGAAGGTAGACACTGGCACCGCAGTCGTGACTCGTCGATGATCGAAGAACCGCCGGAGCCAGGCGCAGAAGAACCGGACCATCGCACGCGTCGCGTGTTCGCGAAGCGCACAGCACCGTCCGTCTTCGAACCTTCGCCCGCGTAGAGCGCGACGCCGGCGGCAAGGAACGCAGCGTCATTGAGCGAGCCGATGCGGTCGACGCCCTCGAGCGTCGCAGCTGCGGCGATCTGCGCCAGCTTGGCCTCGTGGAGCAGGGTGCGGTCGCGTTCGCGGGCCGGTGCGGCGCTTCGACGGGGTGAAGGGGACGTCGCGGACCCAGAGGGAGACGGACGACTTGGCGACGCCGAGCTCGGTGGCGATGTCCTGGAGCGTCATGTTGCGGGCGCGCATGGCTCGCGCCTGCTCCTGCGCTGCGACCTTCCCGCGGTAGCCCATGTTGTGACGGTACGCCCGGGGTGTGACACTCATGCGATGGTCAGCGGTTCGGTCGGGGTCGGCGTGATCGGCCGAGGGTTCGGGCGGCGGGTGGTCGCGCCGGTCTTCGCCGCGACCGAGGGCTGGAGGTCGTCGACGTCGTGTCGCCGCGGGACGACGAGGCGTGCGCCGCTCTGCGCACGAGCCGACGTCGACATGGTCGCGGTGCACTCGCCGCCGTTCTGCACCGGGGTCGTCGCCGCGGATGGAGGCAGGCAAGGCGGTGCTGTGCGACAAGCCTTCGGCACGTCGACCGACGACGCCGGGCATGGCGGCCCCGCACGCGACGCGGGCGTCGTAGCGCTGCTCAACTTCGAGTTCCGCCACCACCCGGGACGTCGGGCTGCCGCGAGCTGGTCCGGGAGGGCGCGGTGGGCACCGTCGAGCACGTGCAGTGGACCGCCTTCAGCGCCGGTTCCGCATCCCGCTGCGCGGCTACGGCTGGCTATTCGACCGTAGCACGGCGGCGGGTGGATCGGCACGTGGGGATCGCACGCCATCGACTTCCTGCGCTGGACCTTCGGCGACCTCACCGACGCCGGTGCGCGCATCCGCACCGCATCACCGAACGACCGGACCGCGACGGCGCGGGTTCGAGTGCACCGCGGAGGACGGTTCACCGCGCTGATGCGGACCGGAGCGGCGCACCGTCACCATCGACCTACGTTCGTCGCAGTGACGAACTCCCCGCCCGCGTCACCGTGCTCGGTTTCGACGGCGTGCTCGAGTCGGTCGGCGACGGCAAGCATCACGCTGCGCAACGCCGAAGCACCGAGGTCTTCACGTTCGATCCGCACCGGCGAAGATCCGCACCTCGTACCGATGCGAGCGTGGGCGGAGGTCGTACACGACGCGGTGCGCGCCGGCGAGATTCCCGACGGCGAGCCGACCTTCGCCGACGGCGTCAAGTGCGCGCGGGTAATGGACGCGCTCGCGGCGTCAGCAGCTCGAAGATCGCCCTCGGGCGTCTCACCGCAGCTGCAGCTCCAGCCACTCGGTGACCATGCGGTTCCAGCGGCGGGCGACCGCGGTCGGTGAACATCTGCACCCCGTGGGGGCGCCCGGGTACACGTGGAGCTCGGTGGGCACGCCGGCCTGGCTGAGGCGGAGGGCGTAGTCGATGTCCTCGTCGCGGAAGCCGTCGGCGCCGCCGACGATCACCAGCGCCGGCGGGAGGCCGGCGAGGTCGGTGGCACGGGCCGGCGCCGCGTAGGCGGGCACGTCGGTGCCGTAGAGGTCCCGAGGTAGGAGCGCCAGCCGAACTGGTTCGACGCCCGGCTCCAGATCGGCAGGTCGTCGAGCCGGCTCGACGGGGTGGTCTGGCGGTCGTCGATCATGGGGCACTCCAGGAGCTGGAACGCGAGCGGCAGCTCGCCCCGGTCGCGGACCAGCAGCGCGAGCGCCGCGGCCAGGCCGCCGCCCGCGCTGACGCCGGCGACGCCGATGCGGTCGGGCTCGATGCCGAGCTCCGCCGCGTGCTCGTGGTCCAGCGCAGCCCGGCGTAGCAGTCGTCCAGCGGACCCGGGTAGGCGTCTCCGGGGCCAGCCGGTACTCGACCGACACGCCGATGCACCGGAAGCGCTCGCACTAGAGGTCGAACCTGGCGTCGTCGAAGTCGTAGGTGCCGAGCACGTAGCCCCCGCCGTGGATCGAGACACGCAGGGCAGCGGACCGTCGATCCCGACCGGCCGGTGCACCCGGACCTCGACGTGGGGCTCGTCGCTCACGACGTGGTCGGTACGTCGACCGCGTCGGAGAGCGGCACGCCGCGAACATCTCGCCGCGCACAGCCCGCATCGCCGGCAAGGCTTCGACCGAGAGCTCGAAACCGATCGGCGCCGCCGCGAGTGCCGGCGCGATCTCGTCGTCGAGGATCACAACGTCCATGGCGCGGAACGTACCACTGTCCCGGCGTTGTACCGGAGCGAGGAAACATGCAACGCGAGCGTCCCCGCCGAAGTCATACTGGGTTCGCGGACAGAACGATCTCCGAGGAGCGAATGATGACCAAGCTGATGTCGGGTCTGCACCGGTGGAGTCGGGCTCTGGTGCGTCACCTGCCCGAGCACCCCTACCCCAGCGACCACCCCTCGCGCGACCACCACGACCCGGCCCGCCACACAGCTACGCGTGGCTCTGCGTCGTGGGGCCGGAAGGGATCGAACCATCGACCGAGGGATTATGAGTCCCCTGCTCTGACCACTGAGCTACGGCCCCGCGGGGCGACAGGCTAGCGGCGACGGAGCGGCGGCTCAGGGCTCTTCGAGGTAGTCGCGGAGCCGCTGCGAGCGGGTGGGATGGCGCAGCTTGGCCAGCGTCTTCGACTCGATCTGGCGGATCCGCTCGCGGGTGACGCCGAACTCCTTGCCCACCTCCTCGAGCGTGCGCATCTGGCCGTCGTCGAGACCGAACCGCAGGCGCACGACCGCCGCTCGCGGTCGTTGAGCTCCTCGAGCGCCTCCTCGATTGCCTCGGTGAGCAGCGCACGCGCCGCCGCGGTGGCCGGCGCGATCGCGGTCGGGTCTTCGACGAAGTCGCCGAGCGAGCTGTCGTCTTCTTCGCCGACCGGCGTCTCGAGCGACACCGGCTCCTGCGAGATGCGCTGGATCTCGCGGACGCGGTCGGGGGTCATCTCGACCTTGGCCGCGACTTCATCGACGGTGGGCTCGCGGCCGAGCTCCTGCAGCATCGACGCTGCACGCGCAGCACCTTGTTCATCGTCTCGACCATGTGCACCGGGATGCGGATCGTGCGGGCCTGATCGGCGATGGCGCGGGTGATCGCCTGACGGATCCACCACGTTGCGTACGTCGAGAACTTGAAGCCCTTCGTGTAGTCGAACTTCTCGACCGCACGGATCAGCCCGAGGTTGCCCTCCTGCACCAGGTCGAGCAGCGCCATGCCGCGGCCGACGTAGCGCTTGGCGATCGACACGACGAGCCGGAGGTTGGCCTCCGTCAGCTGCCTCTTGGCGAGCTCGCCGTCGACGGCGACGGCTTGCAGCCCGCCTGCGCTCTCGTCGGAGGGGTCGGTGGCTCCTCGAGCCGCTCGGCGGCGTGCACACCGGCCTCGATGCGCTTCGCCAGCGTGACCTCCTGCTCGGCGGTGAGCAGCGGGACCTTGCCGATCTCCTTGAGGTACATGCGCACGGGGTCGAAGCCGCCGCCCTCGGTGCGCTCGGGGCGCGGCGCCGGCGCGGCGTGTCGAGCGCGGGCCGCGCTCGCGCCCGGACACGACGCCGGTGCCGGCGACCGGGCGGTGCGGCGACCGGGCGGCGCCACGGGCTCGTCGCCGACGCACGCGGCGTTCGTCTTCGCGATGCAGCTCTTCGATGATCTCGTCGATGACATCGATGCCGCCGGCACGGATACGCTCGTAGATCGCGGCAAGCTCCTCGGTCTCGGGTTCGAGGTCGGGCAGTGCCGCGAAGATCTCGCCGGTCGTGATCGTGACCGACCCACGCGCGAACGTGCGTCGTCGATGAACTCATCAACCTCGTCGCGAGGCGCATCGCTCCCGCGATTGCGGCGCGGCCTCTGCTCACGGTCGTCTCCTCACGCCGGCGCCTGCGCCGCGCGTTCCTTCGCCGAGCCACCCTAGCAACTCGATGCGAGTCCTCCTGCGCGGCCTCCCAGTCGCCCGATTCGCGCGCTGTGCGCAAGCGCATCGAGCAGCGACTTGACGACGTGCGCGCGATCGTCGTCGTCGCGTAGCATCCTGCGAGCACGCGTTGCGCGGCGGGACCGAGGTGTTGACCATCAGCTGCCGCGCGCAACGTCTCGGGTTCGTCGTCGGCGATCGGCTCCTCCACCGCGAGCCGTTCGAGCAGCGTCGCGCACCGGACCATCGGCTCGATGCGAGCGCGTCGTGGATGCTGTCGCTCGAAGCGAGCGCTCGAACGCGCCACGCGCGAGGGGATCGGCGAACAGACGGCGTCGAGCCAGTCGACGACCAGCTCGGGCTCGTGGATCGTCCACACGCAGCAGGTCGAGCTCGCGCCGGTCGACGGGCGCGCGGCGGTCGGCGCTTCGCTCGGCTCGTCGGCTCGTGCCGACGCCACGGCGCGCTGCGCGGGTCGCCGGCCACCGCGCCGCTGGTGCTGCGATGGCGCGCCACCGCCTCGCGCAGCCGGTCGACGTCGATGTCGAGCGCGCCGGCGAGCTTCATCACATACTGGTCACGCACAAGCTCGTTGGGGTGCTCGCGCGACGATCGCGGCGGCGGCCTCGGCCGCGCGGGCCCGGCCCTCGAGCGTGGTGAGATCGGCGGCCGCGAGCACCCGATCGAGCCGGAACTGCAGGAACGGCGTCGCCGTTCGAGCGCACGCAGGAGCGCCGCGGGATCGTCGTGCCACACGTCGGCGGGGTCGCGGCCCGCGGGGAGGTCGGCCACCTCGAACTGGATCTCGTAACGCTGCTCCCAGCCGTACCACTGCTCGGCTGCGCCCTGGCCCGGCGGCGTCGGCGTCGTACGCGAGCACCACCTTGCGCGCGAGGTTCTTCAGGATCTGGAAGTGGTCGTCGGCGAGCGCGGTGCCGCAGGTGGCCACCGCGTTGGGCGCGCCGGCGAGCGCGAACGCCATGACGTCGGTGTAGCCCTCGCAGATGACCACCTGACCCCGCGCCGACGATCTCGCCCTTGGCCCAGTTGAGCCCGTACAGCAGGCGGCTCTTCTGGTAGATCGGCGTGTCGGGCGAGTTCTTGTACTTCGGGCTGGTCGTCAACGAGCGCGCGGCCGCCGAAGCCCACGGCGTCGCCGCGGGTGTCGTAGATCGGGAACATCAGGCGCCCGCGGAACTGGTCCTGCAGCTTGTTCGCCCGGTTGACGAACGCGAGGCCCGCGCCGACGATGTCGTCGCGAGCGAACTTCTCCTGCTGCAGGTGCGCGCTCAGGCGTCCCAGCCGTCGGGCGACCACCCGAGCTGGAACTGCCGCGCCGCGTCGCCGTCGAAGCCGCGGGACCGCAGGTAGCGGCGCGCGCCCCACCGTCGTGGCCGTCGAGCAGCAGGCCGTGGTAGAACTCGATCGCCGCGGCGACGGCCTCCGACAGCCGCTGCTTGCGCGAGCGGTCTTTGGCGACGTCTTGTCGTCGTAGCGCAGCGTGATGCCCGCACGCGACGCGAGGCGCTCGACGGCGTCGACGAAGTCGAGGTGCTCCACCTCGCGCACGAACGTGATCGCGTCACCGCTGGCCTCGCAACCGAAGCAGTAGAAGAGCCCGAGTCTCGGGGTTGACGTTGAACGACGGCGTCTTCTCGGCGTGGAACGGGCAGAGCCCGACGAGTTGCGCGCCGACCCGCTTCAGCGCGAGGTGCTCGCTCGCGAGAGCGACGAGGTCGGTCGGCGTCGCGGACCCGGGCGACGTCGTCGTCGAGGATGCCCATCGGGCGATTAGGACCGCGCGGGCACGCCGCGCGCGGCCGATCCGGCCGGTATCACACGCCGCGGGGCAGGTCTTCGGGCCGCCAGCCGAGCAGCTCCACGCCGAGGCCGAGCGCGAACCGGTCGGTCATGCCGCTGACGTAGCTGCACCGCGAGCGCGACCGCCTCGGGCGATCCCGCGGGCGGCACCGCGACCTCGCCGGCGCGCAACCTCGGGATGCGAACCGGCACGTCGGCGAAGTGCTCGACCAGCCCGCCGAGCAGGTGGATCACCCTCGTCGGCCTGCGCACGGGCCGCGGCCGGAGGTAGATGCGATCGAAGTTGAAGGCTCGGAACTTGGCCAGCGCGGACGCCGCCGGTTCGGTCATGCCCGACCTGGCCGGTGCGGTCGATCGCCTCGAGCACGGCGCCCACGAACGTGCCGATCTGCTGCGAGCGACGGGTCGCCGGCGATGTCGCGCACCTCGGCGGGCAGATCGGCGGGCTCAGGATCCCGGCACGGACGGCGTCTTCGAAGTCGTGGCACACGTAGGCGATGCGATCGGCCCACGCCACGACCTCACCCTCGGGGGTGGAGGGCGCCGGACGGCGCCACGAGTGGTTGCGCACGCCGTCGAGCGTCTCGAGGCAGAGGTTGAGCGGCGTCAGCGTGACGTCGGCGCCGTAGACGGCGTGGTCATACCCCGTGTCGGGAAGGAACGGCGAGAACGCCTCCTCCGATGCGTGGCCGGCGGGGCCGTGACCGCAGTCGTGGGCGAGGGCGATCGCCTCGAGAGCGGGAGGCAAGGTTGGCGACCCGGGCGATGCCGGTGGCGACCTGCGCCACCTCGACCGCATGCGTCAGGCGGGTGCGGAGATGGTCGTCTTCCGGGGCGATGAACACCTGGCACTTGCCCGCAAGGCGCCGCCACGGCCGCGAGTGCTTCACCCGGTCGAGATCACGCTCGAAGCAGAGCCGATACGGGTCGGGCTCCTCGGGACGCGCGCGGTCGCCCGCGCCGAACGGGCGGGTCGCGCCGGGCGCCACGACGGCGAGCTCGGCTCCGCGGCCTCGCGCGCTGCCCGGCCCGCCCACCGCACGAACCCGCGCCCTCGTGGGCGCGCGCTGCACGACCACGTCGGGACAGCGGTGAGCGTGCCCCGGGTGACCTCATGTCGTCCATGCCCAACGGTACCCGTGGGGTGTGACACCGGATCCAACGATTGCGCAATGAGGGGCTCGCGCGGCGATCGCGACGCGGCGCCGAGTCGACCAGCCGTCGGGCCGTCGGGTCTGATGCGTTGTCGGCGCGAGCTCGCGCCTCACTGCTCCCGATGCGACTCGGAGAGGAGGTGACGCGTCATGGCCGCAACCTACGCGGTGCTCCCGGGCCGTCGTGGCCGAGCGACGCGTGCCGCGGCCAGACGGGCGATCGGCACGCGGTACGGCGAGCACGACACGTAGTCGAGCCCGACCGCGTCGCAGAACTCGACCGACGCCGGGTCACCACCGTGCTCACCGCAGATCCCGAGCTTGATGTCGGGACGGGTGGCGCGACCGCGCTCGACCGCCGATGCGCACCAGCTCGCCGACGCCGTCCTGATCGAGCGTCTCGAACGGGTTGGCCCGGAGCAGCTTGAGCTCCAGGTACTCCGACATGAAGCGGCCCTCGACGTCGTCGCGCGAGAACCCGAACGTCATCTGCGTGAGGTCGTTGGTGCCGAAGGAGAAGAACTCGGCGACCTCGGCGATCTCGCCCGCCGCGAGCGCGGCGCGGGGCGTCTCGATCATCGTGCCGACGAGGTAGTCGACGGCGTCGACGCCGGCATCGGCCAATGCCGTGGTCGCGACCTCGCGCACCCAGTCGGTGAGCAGCGCGAGCTCGGCCTCGGTGACGATGAGCGGGATCATGATCTCGACGTGCGGGTCGCCGCCGGCCTGCTTGCGGCTGACCGCGGCCTCGATGATGGCCTTGGCCTGCATCTTGTAGAGGCCGGGCTTGAGGATGCCGAGCCGACACCCGCGGGTGCCGAGCATCGGGTTGGCCTCCCGCCACAGCTGCGCGGCCGCGAGCAGGCGCCGGCCCTCGGTGTCGAGCTCACCCTTGGCGTCGTGGATGAGGAGCTCCTCGACGTCGGGAAGGAACTCGTGCAGGGGCGGGTCGAGCAGGCGGATGGTGACGGGCAGGCCGTCCATCGCCTCGAAGATGCCCTCGAAGTCGGCGCGCTGCAGCTTCTCGAGCTCGGCGAGCGCCTCTTCCTCCTCGACCGGGCTGTCGGCGAGGATGAACCGCTGCACCAGCGGGAGCCGATCGCCGAGGAACATGTGCTCGGTGCGGCAGAGACCGATGCCCTCGGCGCCGTAGCGACGCGCCACCTCGGCGTCGTGCGGGAGGTCGGCGTTGGTGCGCACCCGCATCCGCCGGAACGTGTCGGCCCACGAGAGGATGGTCTCGAACGGACCGCCCGGGTCGGGCGTGACGACGGCGACCGGGCCGATCACCACTTCGCCGGTGGTGCCGTTGATCGAGATGACCTCACCCTGGCGCACGGTCTCGCCGTTGACCTCGAAGAAGCCGCCGACGACGTCGATCTGGAGCTCGTTGGCGCCGCACACCGCGGGCGTGCCCATGCCGCGGGCGACGACGGCGGCGTGGCTCACGAGGCCACCGCGCGACGTGAGGATGCCCTCGGCCGCGATCATGCCGTGCAGGTCGTCGGGCGACGTCTCGGGCCGCACGAGGATCACGTCTTCGCCGAGCTCGCGGTGATGCTCGGCGAGGTCGGCGGTGAAGTAGACCCGACCGACGGCTGCACCGGGCGACGCGTTGAGGCCCTTGGTGATCGCGGTGTACTCGGCCTTGGGATCGAACTGCGGGTGCAGCAACTGGTCGAGCTGCGCGGGCTGCACGCGCATCACCGCCTCGCGCTTGTCGATGAGCCCTTCTTCCTCCATCTCGACGGCCATGCGCAATGCCGCGGCCGCGGTGCGCTTGCCCACGCGCGTCTGCAGCAGGAAGAGCCGCCCCTGCTCGATGGTGAACTCGATGTCGCACATGTCGTGGTAGTGGCTCTGCAGCGTCTGCATCAGCTCGAGCAGCTGTTGGTGGGACTCGGGGAACTCGTTGCCCATGTCGACGAGCGGTTCGGTGGTGCGGATGCCGGCGACGACGTCTTCGCCCTGCGCGTTCTTGAGGAAGTCGCCGTACGGCGCGTTCTCGCCGGTCGCGGGGTTGCGGGTGAACGCGACGCCGGTGCCGGAGTCGTCACCCTTGTTGCCGAACACCATCGACTGGACGTTGACCGCGGTGCCGAGGTCGTCGTCGATCTTCTCCATGCGCCGGTAGATGAAGGCGCGCTCGCTGTTCCACGAGCGGAACACGGCCTCGATGGCGAGCCGCAGCTGCGCGGTGCGGGTCCTGGGGGAACTCGATGCCCGCCTCGGCCAGCACGATGGCCTTGAACCGGTCGGCGAGACCCTCGAGGTCGTCGGCCGAGAGCTCCGGGTCGGTGGCGACGCCGCGCTCCTCGCGGAGCTGCTCGAGCGCATGTTCGAACTTCGCGCCGTCGACGTCGAGGACGATCTTGGCGAACATCTGCACGAAGCGGCGGTAGGAGTCGTAGGCGAAGCGGGGGTTGTCGGTCTGCTTGGCCAGGCCCCCGACCGACACGTCGTTGAGCCCGAGGTTGAGGACGGTGTCCATCATCCCCGGCATCGAGAACGCCGCGCCCGATCGCACCGACACCAGCAACGGGTCGGTGGCATCGCCGAGCTGCTTGCCCATCTTCGTCTCGAGCGCGGAGAGCGCGGCCGCGACCTCGTCCATGAGTCCGGCCGGGATCGTGTCGTCGGCGGCCATGTAGGCCCGGCACGCGTCGGTGCTGATCGTGAACCCGGGAGGTACGGGGAGGCCGAGCCTGGTCATCTCGGCGAGGTTGGCGCCCTTGCCCCCCAGCAGGAACTTCTGCTCCTTGGAGCCCTCCTCGAAGGCGTACACGTACGACATCGCTCTCTCCTGTTGGCGTGGGGCGCGTGCTGAGATTTCGAGACTACGCGTCGACCACGAGGGTGCCGCGAGCTTGTCGTGGATGCCCTGACCGTTGCGGTCGAAGTAGCCCCACGCCACCATGCCCAGACCCAGGATCACACCGAACGACGGGATCGCGAGGGCGAGCAGGATGGGCAACGCGTACCGGGTGAACGACGCGTACCAGCCCGGCGGTGCGCCGTCGATCCGCACCACCCTGATCTTCCGGCCCCGCATGCCGAGGGTGCGCCCCTTCAGCGCCGTGATCGGCACGAGGTACGCGAGCGCGAGCACGAACGTGAGGCCGGTGGTGACGTAGCCGGTGGTCTTGATGTCGTCGGCCTGGTTGTCGGCGTAGGTTTGCAGCTGCTTCGTCGTCGGCGGGTCTGCCGGGTTCAGGAATCGGGCCGGGACGTCGGCGTCCTTGGCGTCCTTGACTGCGCTCCGGTAGTCCTTCTGCGCGACCGACTGCGCCTTTGTCACTGCGTCTTGCCTTGCACGCCTTCTCGCGTCGATCACGCTCTGGCGCGCGTCCTTCAGGTCCGTCGTCTTGGAGATGCGGTCCTGGACGTCCTGGTAGTCGCTCTGGATCAGGCGCGGGACCACCAGGCTCACCGCGAAGAAGATGACGATGAGGATCGAGATGTCGAACAGCAGCGCCATGCCGCGCACACGCGGCTCGGTGATGGTCATCCCCGCGGGCAGCACGACGGTGGGTTCGGGGCGGGGGCGTCCGTTGCGGTCCGTGCGCCGGGCCGGCGTCTTCCCGTTGCCGTTGCCACCGCCCGCGTTCTTCGGCGGCGGCGGCGCGAGGAGCTTCCGCCAGCCCGTGAGCTCGGCACCGCTCCCCTGGGTCGCGTCGACGTCGTCGTCAACCAGCTCGACGTCGCTGCCCGGCTCCGGCTCGGCGTCGGACCCGAGCTCGCGCGTCGTAGCGCTGGCGTTGGAACGGGTCGGAGAGCACGTTCCACGCCGACCGCACCGCGCGACCTCGTCGCGGTTCGCCTGCAGCTGCGCCTCGCTGACGCCCTTCTTGTCGCGCGCGGCCTCGAGATCGGCGACGCGCTGACGGTGCGCTTCGCGCAGCTCGTCGCGCGATGCCCCGGGCTCGACGCCCAGCTCTTCGTAGTAGTTCTCGCTCTCGCTCATGGGTTCAGTCGGTCCCTCAGTGCGCCGAGCAGGCCGTCGATCGGCACCCGCTCCTGCGACATCGTGTCGCGGTCACGGATGGTGACCGCCCGGTCGTCGAGGGTGTCGAAGTCGACGGTGACGCACATCGGCGTCCCCACCTCGTCCTGCCGACGGTAGCGGCGCCCGATCGAGCCCGCCACGTCGACGTCGATCATCAATTCCTTGCGCAGGAGCGCGGCCACCTCGTCGGCCACCGGCACCAGGCGCTCGTTCTTGGAGAGCGGCAGGACCGCCACCTTGATCGGCGCCAGGCTCGGGTGCAGGTGCAGGACGGTGCGCTGCTCGGTGCCACCCTTGCCGTTGTCGACGTCCTCCTCCTCGTACGCGGCGAGGAGGAACGCGAGGGTGGCGCGGTCGGCACCCGCCGCGGGCTCGATCACGTGCGGCAGGTAGCGGCGGTCGTGCTCCTGGTCGTAGTAGCTGAGGTCCTGACCCGAGAACTTGCTGTGCTGGGCGAGGTCGAAGTCGCCGCGGTTGGCGATGCCCTCCAGCTCGCCCCAACCCCACGGGTACATGAACTCGACGTCGGACGTGCCCGTCGAATAGTGCGACAGCTCGTCCTGCTCGTGCGGGCGGAGCCGCAGCTCGCTCTCGGGGATGCCGAGGTCGGTGTACCAGCGGTAGCGCTCCTGGCACCAGTACTCGTACCACTGCGCGCTGTCCTCGGGCGGGACGAAGAACTCCATCTCCATCTGCTCGAACTCGCGCGTGCGGAACACGAAGTTCCCCGGGGTGATCTCGTTGCGGAACGACTTGCCGATCTCCGCGATCCCGAACGGCGGCTTCTTGCGCGTCGTCGTCTGCACGTTCTGGAAGTTGACGAAGATGCCCTGCGCGGTCTCGGGTCGGAGGTAGGCGACGGAGGCGTCGTCCTCCACCGGACCGACGTAGGTCTTGAACATCAGGTTGAACTGGCGCGCCTCGGTGAACGAGTCCTTGGCCCCGCAGTTGGGGCAGGCACCGGAGTCGGGCAGTTGATCGGCCCGGAACCGCTCCTTGCAGCTGCGGCAGTCGACCAGGGGGTCGGTGAACGTGGCCACGTGACCACTCGCCTCCCACACCTTCGGCGCCATGAGGATGGACGCGTCGAGGCCGACGATGTCGTCGCGCAGCTGCACCATGGACCGCCACCAGGCGTCCTTGACGTTGCGCTTGAGGAGCACGCCGAGGGGCCCGTAGTCCCAGGTGGAGCGGAAGCCGCCGTAGATCTCGCTGGAGGGGAAGACGAGCCCGCGTCGCTTCGCCAGGTTGACGACGCGGTCCATCTGGTCGTGCTTGGCCATACCGGACGGCGATCCTAGTTGCGGGCCCATTTGGGGCTCCTGTCGGAAACCAGCAGCCGTCAGGACTCGCGCAGTGGTTCGCCGTGCGCCGCGTTCGCCTGCCCTCGCCGCCAGTACGCCTTCGACGAGACGTCCTCGGCGGCGAAGCCGCGGCCCGCGAGCCACTGGGCGACGATGCGGACGACCACCAGCTCGGCCGAGAGGTAGGCGTGGCCCCGACCGTCGGGGAGCGTGAGGTGGTCGAGCGCGGCGAGGATCTGCTCGGAGCTACCGGGGGCGCCGCCGTCACGATTGCACCACGAGATGTACAGGTCGGCGGCAGCGTCGAGGGGCTGCTGCTCCTCCTCCCCCGCGACGTCGGCCACGACCACCGCGCGGCCGGCCGCCGGCAACGACTCGACCATCACCGCCGACGCCGCCCAGCCCGACTCGTCGCAGACGAACAGGTGCCAGTCGACGTCGGTCGCCGGCACCACCTTCCCGCGAGGGCCGACTGCGGTGACGGTGGACCCGATGGGCGCGTCGGTGGCCCAGCGGGCGCCGGGACCGTGACCGTGCACGACGAAGTCGACGTCGAGGGTGCCGGCGGTCGGATCGGCGCCGCGGATCGTGTAGCGGCGGTTGATCGTCGAATCGTCGACGGGGATGGCCATCATCAGGTCTTGGCCGGGCACGAACTCGAACCCGACCAGGTCGTCACCGGCGAGGGTGAGGCGGGTGACCAGCGGCGTCAGGACGGCGCGGTCATGCAGGGTGAGCTCGAGCGGTCGGGGGTCGGGCAGCACGGCCACGCCTACAGCAGCGCGGCGCTGCGGAGGCGGCGTTCGAGATGGTGCTCGAGACTGGTGAGCGCCAAACGTTCGGTGGCCACCGTGGTGGGGCCGGACGGCTCGGCGAGCGCACCGCGCAGGTCGCCCCCGAGGATGCGCCGCACCATCTGCAGGGTGTCGGCATCGATCCGGCGACCCATGTGCCGGCCGCACGTCGCGCACAGCACCCCGCCCTCGTCGAGGTCGAAGGCGGTGAACGGGCCGTCGTCGTCGCCGCAGCGGGCGCAGGCGTCGAGCAGTGGGTGGAAGCCCTCGAGCGAGAGGAGCTTCCAGAAGAACGCCGAGCTCACGAGCGGGTTGGGGTTCTCGGCCAGCGTGCGCAACGCACCCACCAACATCCGGTAGAGCGCAGGGTTGGCCTCCCGCTCCTGCGCGACCTGGTCGGTGGCCTCGAGCATCGAGATCGCGTGGGTGAGACACCCGTAGTGCTCGCGCAGCGCACGGTTGGCGTCGATCGTCTCCACCTGGGTGACGACGTCGAGCTCACGGCCCCGGTAGCACTGCAGCGCGATGTGGCTCATGGGCTCGAGCCGCCCACCGAACCGACTCCCGGGCTTGCGCACACCCTTGGCGACCGCCCGCACCTTGCCGTGACCCTGGGTGAGGAGGGTGACGATCCGGTCGGTCTCCCCCAGCTTGATCGTGCGCAGCACGACCCCCTGGTCTCGGTACAGGTTCACTACACCAGTGTAATTCGCCTCCACCCTCGAACATCTCGAAGTTCGCGTGCGCCAGTGACGGCGAACCTTGAGATGTTCGGCTACTGGAGGGGTTCGACGGCGCCGAAGCGGCGTTCGCGGCGCTGGTACTCCGCCACTGCGTCGAACAGGTCGTCGCGCCCGAACGCGGGCCAGCACACATCGGTGAACACCAGCTCGGAGTACGCGGACTGCCACACCAGGAAGCCTGCAGTCCGGGTGTCGCCCCCGGTGCGGACGATGAGGTCGGGATCGGGAAGGTCGGGTGCGGTCAGGTGCGCGGCGAGCACGTCCTCGTCGATCGACGACGCTCGGCGGCGCCCGTCGCGCACCTCCGCCGCGAGCGCCGCCATCGCGTCCGCCAGCTCCACGCGGCCGTCGTGATCGACGGCCACCGTGAGCGTCATGCCGTGGTTGCCCGCGGTGAGCGCCTCGGTCTCGGCGACCGTCCGCCGGAGCCGCTGCGGCACCCGCTGATCGCGACGTCCGAGGCCGCGGATTCGCACGCCGCGCCCGTGCAGCTCGTCCCGCCGGGCCAGGAGCAGCCGCTCGGCGTCGGCGAAGGCGCGTCGCGACACCACGAGCGGATCACCCCATCGCTCACTGGGCACGACCTCGACCGTCAGCCACCGCAACCCGATCGCCAGCGCGCCGTCGACGACGTCGGCGAGCGATGCGTCGTCGATCCCACCCCCGACGATGGCGACGTGGCCGGGCACCTGGTGCAGGTCGACGTCGGCGGTCACTCGCGCAACCTACCGAATTGCACCGCTACGCTCCCGCCCGATGCAACCGGCCCCCGATCGCTGGACGGCGATCGTCAACCCCGCGGCCGGTCGCGGTCGGGCGCGGGCCCGCCTGCCCCGCGTGCTCGACGCCCTCGCCGACGCCGACCTCGACGTGGAGCTCGTGCTCTCCGCCGACGCTGACGACCTCGTGACCCTCGCCCGCGACGCCTTCGGACGCGGTCGCGCGCTGATCGCGTGCGGTGGCGACGGGACGGTGCACGCCCTCGCCGGAGTCGCGGCCGACGCGGGAGGCGTGCTCGGGATCCTCCCGCTCGGTTCGGGGAACGACTTCGCCCGCCAGCTCGACATCCCCCGCGATGATCTCGGCGCCGCCATCGACGTCCTGCGCACCGGGCAGGTCGTGCACGCCGACCTGGGTCGCGCGCACACGGCCGACGGTGCGACGACCTGGTTCACCACCGTGGCGAACACCGGCTTCGACGCGGTGGCCAACGCGTGGGCGAACGACGTGACGTGGACGAGCGGCACGCCGCTCTACGTGCTCGCGACGTTGCGCACGCTCGCGAAGTACTCGCCCACGCCGGTGCGCGTGACCGTCGACGACACCGTCATCGAGACCGAGGCGTGGTTGGTCGCGGTCGGTAACACGCGCACGTACGCGAGCGGGATGATGATCACACCCGCGGCCAGCGTGCACGACGGACTGCTCGACGTGTGCGTGGTGGGCCCCGTCTCGCGCACCGATTTCCTCCGCACCTTCCCGTCCGTGTTCAAGGGGACGCACGTCGAACATCCGGAGGTCCGCACCACGCGCGGCACGCACGTCATCCTCGAGACCCTCGCGCTGGTCGACGCGGTCGACCTCTGGGCGAGCGGTGAGCACGCGGGCCCGTTGCCCGCGCGTCTCGAACCGGTTGCCGGCGCGCTGGCGGTCGGTCGTTCCCGCTACTTGACGGTGAGCGTGCCTTCCATGCCTTGCGCTCGGTGCCCGGTGATGCTGCAGTAGAAGGTGTACTTCCCGGGTTTCAGGTCGATCTTCATCGACTGCGTGCCGCCGCCGCCGTCGGCCTCGAGCAGGAAGCCCGAGTACGCGCCGTCGAACACGAAGTCGTGGATGCCGTTCGCCGCGGTGAGCTTGATGGTGGCGATCCCGGGGCTCGCCGTGATCTTGTCGGGCTTGAAGTAGAAGTTGCCCGCCTCGATGGCAATCGTCTCGGTCGACGCGCCCTTCGGTTCCACGTAGGCCTTGCCGCCACCGTCGTCACCACCGCCGCCGCACGCGGTGAAGCCGACGGTCATGGCGACCGCGAACAGGAGCACGCCGGACCGGCGCTTCCAGCCGGTCATCAGGAGACGGTCAGCACGGCGTGCATGCCCTGGGCCTCGTGGCCCGGCACAGTGCAGTAGATCGTGTACTTGCCCGGGGCGAGCTCGACCTTGCCCGTCTTCGGACCGCCGGCGTCGGTGGTGAGCAGGAAGCCGTCGAACTTCGGGTCCTGGATGGCGAGCGTGTGGCCGGTGGCGCCGGAGTAGTTGATCTGCACGATGCCCGCTGGTGCGGTGTACGAGTCGGCGGCGAACTTGATGGTGGCCAGCGCCTCGACGTCGACCGAGCCCTTGGCGGGACCGGTGGGTGCGACGTAGCCGGAGGCAGCACCCCCACCCTCGTCGAGGCTCGGCCCCAACGACACCAGGCCCGCACCCGAGACGAAGATGAACACGCCACCGAGGATCATCGCCAGCGAGGCGGTGCGCAGGCGGGGCGCGGCAGCGATCAGCGAGGCGCCGATCAGGATCGCGAGGGTGAGGACGATGCCCATCGCCAGCGCGGCGTCCTTGTCGCCGGCGAGGAACACGCGCGAGATGTTGAGCACGAGCACCGCGACGATCGCGATGGACAGGAGCGGAACGAGGAACGGGAGCAGCACCCGCGTCTTGAGTGGTGTGTCCTCTGCGGGAGCGTCGGCGCCGAGGTGGTCGCTCTCGACGAGCTCGGGAAGCTCTTCGCCGGACGTCTCGTCCACGGTGGTGTCGTTCATCTCCTCAGCCCCATCTCGGTGAGCTCACGGTCCATCTCGTCGAGTCCGTGCCGCGGGGTGTTCGCGCGTTCCTCTTCGGAGGCCCAGCGGAAGAACACTACGGCGATGACTCCCCACAGTAGGAGTCCGGCCCCGATTTTCATGATCAGTCCGGCCGCCTGTTGGTCCTCGAGCGTCGAGAGTCCGTACAGGTGCGGCACACCCTCGTAGAACTTGTAGAGCGGCGATGCGCCGAACGTGAGGAACGACGCGGGAACGGTCGGCACGATCGACCACGCGAACAGGTAGAGCATCTGCATCACGGGCGCCAGGCGCGGGATCTCGGGCAGCGGGCTCACGATCGGCATCCACACGATCAACGACGACACGAACAGGAGGCTGTGGAGGAGGAAGTGCGTGACGCCCGAGTGCAGGGATGCGTCGACGATGACGGGCCAGTGCGTGAACACCAGCACCAGGTTGAACACCACCAGCGCCGGGATGAAGCGCGCGAGGGTTCGCACGGCGGCGAAGAGCAATCGCGGCGCCAGCAGCCGGCGCAGCAGCCACGCGGGCATGCCCAGGAGCAGCAACGGCGCCACGACCATGGTGTAGGTGAGGTGTTGCACCATGTGGACGCTGTAGTTGTAGCGCTCGGCGATGTCGTGCACCGGGTAGTCGGACGCCACCCACATCGCGAGCACGCCGAGCGACCAGCACGTGATCTGGAAGCGGGTGACGACCGCGAGGCCCGAAGGCGCCCAGCGCGGACCGAGCCGCACGATGGCGATGGCGTAGCCCGCCGCGAACAGGCCGACGAGCAGCCAGACGTCGGGGTGCGGCGTCCAACTCGGGAACGCGACCGCGGCCGGCATCAGTGCCAGCGCCGACGGTGACATGTCAGTCGGCGAGGACGCCGTGCAGTGTCGCCAGCACGACGAGGTAGAGCAAGGGGGCGGCGATCGCCCCCACGAAGAAGAGTCGCTTGAAGATCGGCCGGTCGGTGCGCAGGTGCATGAACCACGACGCGACCAGGAAGAACTTCATCACCATCATCGCGAGCAGCAACACGACGATGAGCCCGTCGGGGATGTCGCCCTCCATGTAGGAGACGGCGATCTCCACCGCGGTGATCACCGCGAGCACGACCGCGACCACCACGTACTGCCAGGGGTCGGGGTGGGCCCTGACCTCGCCGGGCAACAGGTTCGGCGCCGCGTGCGCCATGCGGTAGGCGAGATCGCCCTGCGGCAGGTCGGGCTCGTGGCCGGTCTTCGCCGGCTTCGAGCGCCTGGGTCTCCGTCGTGTCAGCCATTCCGATGCTCCACGCCGCTCATTTCGGCAGCAGGTAGATGACGGTGAAGATCACGATCCACACCACGTCGACGAAGTGCCAGTAGAGACCGGCGATCTCCACCCGCTCGGAATCGCCCTGCGAGATGCGGCTCTGCATCGAGAGGCCCCACAACGCCACCAGCCAGACGATGCCGATGAGCACGTGGGTGCCGTGGATGCCGGTGAGGATGAAGAAGCTCGAGCCGAACAGGTTCGTGCTGACGTTGAGACCCTCACGAGTGAACTCGGTGAACTCGAAGATCTGACCGCCGATGAAGGTCGCACCGAAGAGCGCGGTGGCCATGATCCACACCCGGAAGCGTCGGTAGTCGCCCCGCTGCACGGCCGCGAGCGCCAGCACCATGGTGAGCGAGCTCATCAGGAGGATGAACGACGTCACCGAGGTGAACGGGATGTTGTAGACGTCCTGCGGCGTCGGCCCGGTCTGGCCGGGACGGTCGCGGTAGAGCAGGTACGTCGCGATGAACGCCCCGAAGAAGAGGCAGTCGGAGGCGAGGAAGAGCCACATCGCCAACTTGGCGTTGGGGACACCGCTGTGGCTGCCGTGCGGGTCGTGGGCGGCGTCGTGCTCCGCCCCGGCCGGGACGAGCTCGCCCGCGGGAGGGGACTGTTCGACGGTGGACATCAGGCCGGGTCCTCGTCGACGCTGGGCTCGAGGCCCCAGGCGAACATGCCGAACAGGAGCAGGATCAGGCCCGGGATCACCCAGAGGATCTCGTTGAACACCGCGGCGTAGCCGAGACACGGGAGGCCGGCGGCGAGCACGAGCGGGTAGTACGACGGCGACGGCAGGTGGATGCCGTGCCCGTCGGCGTGCGCATCGGCGACGGCCGGGGTGCCGCCGGAACCCTCCGCCACGTCCTTGTCGGCCAGGATCGCCGTGGCGGTCGACGCGCCGACGGCTCGGGGCGTCTCACCGCTGCGATGCGGCCTCCGGCTCGTCGGCGGGCTCGTCGGCACCGCCGGACGGAAGCCTCACCAGACGGCCGTCGGCGTCCTCGGTGTACTTGCGGTGCCACCAGTCGTCGCGGGCCTCGACCACGGGGACCTCGGCGAAGTTGTACGCGGGCGGCGGCGACGGGATCGACCACTCGATCGAGCGAGCGTCCCACGGATCGTTCCCGGCGAGCGGACCGCGCTTCGTGGAGTAGATGATGTTCACGAAGAAGATCAGCACCGACACCATGATCACGAACGCGCCGATCGTCTCGATCATGTTCATCGTGTCCCAGCCCATGCCGCTCGGGTAGCGGTAGGTGCGGCGGGGCATGCCGGTGAGACCGAGGATGTGCATCGGGAAGAACGTGAGGTTGAACCCGACGAGCATGATCCAGAAATTCCACTTGCCCATCGTCTCGTTGAGCATGCGGCCGAAGATCTTCGGCCACCAGTAGTAGAAGCCCGAGAAGACGCCGAGGAAGAGTCCGCCGAACAGCACGTAGTGGAAGTGCGCGACGACGAAGTAGGTGTCGGTCTGCTGCGTGTCGGCCGGGACGATGGAGTGGAGCACGCCGGAGAGACCGCCGAGCGTGAACATCGCGATGAAGCCCAACGAGAACAACATCGCGGTGGTGAGTCGCACGGCGCCGCCGTACACCGTGCCCAACCAGTTGAAGATCTTCACGCCGGTGGGGATGGCGATGAGCATCGTCGACAAGCCGAACGCGGAGATGGCGACCGGTCCGAGGCCGGTGGCGAACATGTGGTGCGCCCACACGCCCCAGCCCATGAAGCCGATGGCGATCCCGGAGAAGATGACGACCGAGTAGCCGAACAGCGGCTTGCGGGAGAAGACCGGCAGCACCTCGGACACGATGCCCATGCCCGGGAGGATGAGGATGTACACCTCGGGATGGCCGAACAGCCAGAAGAGATGCTGATAGAGGAGTGGGTCGCCGCCTTTCGACGCCACGAAGAACAACGTCTCGTAGTTGCGGTCGAAGAACACCATGATCATCGCCGCGGTGATGATCGGCATGGCGAAGACGGTGAGGAAGGCGACCACCGTCATCATCCACGTGAACACCGGCATGCGCATCAACGTCATGCCCGGGCGCGCGCATGTTGAGCACGGTCACGATGAAGTTGATCGCCGACGTGGTGGACCCGATGCCGAGCAGCACGATGCCGACACACCAGAAGTTGGGGCCCTGGCCGGGGAGTGCACCGCCGGAGATCGGCGTGCTGGTGAGCGGCGTGTAGCCGAACCACCCACCGTTCGGCGCGCCGCCGAGGAAGAAGCTCGAGTACATGAACAGGCCGCCGAAGAGGACGACCCAGTACCCGAACATGTTGAGGCGCGGGAACGCGACGTCGCGCGCGCCGATCTGCAACGGGATGAAGTAGTTGCCGAACGCCACCGCGAGCGGCATGCCCACCAGGAACACCATGGTGGTGCCGTGCATGGTGAACATGGTGTTGTACTGCGCGGCGGTGAGCACCGAACCGTTGGGGCCCGCCAGCTGCAGGCGGATGAGCAGCGCCTCCACACCACCGAGCACGAAGAACATGAGCGCGGTGCCGCCGTAGAGGATGCCGATCTTCTTGTGGTCGACGGTGGTGAACCAGCTCCAGAAGCCCGTGATGGACTTCGGACGGCGGAGCGCGAACGGCCGCGGCGCGGCCTTCGGGAGGGAGCGGGTGACCGTCGTCATCTACTTCTGCTCCAGGAGGAAGTCGGCGATGTCCTCGGCCTGTTGCTGTGTCATCGACTGCTGGCCCGGCGGTGTGTTGTTGATGAACGACGGCATGCCGACGCAGATCCCGTCACCCGGTGGGTACCGGCAGCCCTGTGACGACATCGGGATCATCGACGGCGCGTCCTGCACCCAGTTGACGAGGTTGTCGCGGGTCAACGGATAGGCGCCGCTGGCGAACACGGTGCGACTGGCGAGGTGCGTGAGGTTGGGGCCGTACGACGCCTTCGAGGAGTCGTCGAAGACGTGGCAGTTGGTGCACTGGAACGTGTTGACGATCAGGTCCTGCGTGGGCCCGGCCGGCGTGGTGCCGTCGGACTCGTAGAGCGGGTTGACCGGGCCGTCCTGCTGCTCGCTCAGCCATTCCTGGAAGTCGGACGGGCTCTTGGCGATGACGCGGAACCGCATGTTGGCGTGCGAGAGGCCGCAGTACTCCGCGCACTGTCCCAGGTAGGTGCCGGGTTTGTCGGCGGAGATGGTGAGGGTGTTGGTCTGGCCCGGGACGACGTCCTTCTTGCCCGAGAGCTCCGGGACCCAGAAGCTGTGGATCACGTTGCACGTCTTCGACGTGCCGCTGCCCTCACACGCGTCGAGCTTCACGAAGACGTCGCGGCCGGTCGGGATGATCAGTTCGTCGGCGGTGACGACCTTGGCGTCGGGGTACTTGAACTCCCACCACCACTGCTTGCCCACGACGTTGACCTGGAGCGCCTCCGGACCGGGGTTCTGGGCGAGGTCGAAGATGGTGGCGACGGTCGGCACCGCGATGATCGCGAGCAGCAACGCGGGCAGGACGGTCCACCCGATCTCGAGGCGGGTGTTGCCGTGCACCTGCTTCGGGTTCTCGTTGCTGCCCTTCTTGTAGCGGAACTTGAGCGCGAGGTAGACCGTGGCGATGATGATCGCGATGCCGACGACGATCGCGATGATCAGGATCGGCACGAAGAGGTCGTAGATCTTCTGCGCCTGCGGGCTCTTCGGCTCGAGCGAGTTCTGCCCGTTGTTCTTGACCTCGGAGCACGCGGCGAGGACGAGGGCGACGGCGGCGACAGCGACGAGGACGAGCCGGCGTCCCCGTGAACGGCGTGGCGTCATGTCCCCTTCCGAATTTCGTGCTGGTGGAACGGTGCGGGCGAAGGCTAGGCCCCCGGCGCGTCGGCACTCTACATGGGCGCGCTTCGGCCGCAGCAACTTCTACGCCGATGGATTTGCGGTGACGCGACCTGACGCGATGGCGTCCACGAGGGCAGCGTGGTCGCGCTCGTTCGCGGCCGCGTAGTTCGCGGCGAACCCGGCGATCGCGCGGTCGAAGACGGGCCCCTGGCCGAGGTACCCGGCGATGGCGGGAGCGTCGCCGGTGCGGGCATGGGCCCGGGCCAGGGCCCGGGCGCACAGGGCGCCGTAGTGGGTCAGCTTGCCCAGGTCCATCTTCGTGAGGTCGCCCTGCCCCTTCACGTCCCAGAGCTGGCGGACGTAGTAGTGGTGGCCGCTCGGGGCCTCGCACCACCCCAGGAAGAGGTCGCTGGCCGCCTGGGTGAGGCGCTGGCCCGAGACCACGCGCCGCCCCTCGTGGCCACTCGGCGTCGGCCCCACGTAGGGCGCGAGCACCGACGGTTGCGCCTCCTTCACCTGGAGCACGATCCGGTCGGGCACATCCTCCGCCGGCGCGACGGTCTCGAGCAGCGTGACCCAGCAGCGGGTCCCGACGCTGCCGACGCCGACCACCCGGCGGGCGACGTCGACCACCCGGAAGCGGTCGAACAGGAACCGGCGCTCGTCGCTGAGGGACTCCCGGTAGTCGGCGACGGTCGCCGCCACGTCGTCCATGCTCGGCGCCAGCGCGTCGAGGTGCACGACGATCGGCGGATCCTCACGGAAGCGGGGCCGTCCCTCGTGATCGGCGGTGAGGCGAGCGACCGCGCGGACGTGGTCCTTGCGGAGCGCGCGCGTGACATCGCGTTCCGCCTGGGCGCGGTAGCGCTTCGGGAAGTGGGCCACCAGGTCGTCGGCGGTCGTCCGGTCGTACCAGACGTCGAGCGTGCGCATGCTCGCGTACTGATCGACGTACTCGCGGTAGACCCGCACGGCGTCGAGCACGACCTGGTCGCGCTGCGAGCTTCGGAAGCCGTGCTCCCGGGCGACGACGTGCAGGCTGGTGGCGAGACGCTTGACGTCCCACTCCCACGGGCCCCGGTCGGTCTCGTCGAAGTCGTTGATGTCGAACACGATGTTGCGCTCCGGGGTGGCGAAGGTGCCGAAGTTCGCCACGTGCACGTCGCCGCACGCCTGCACCGTGATACCGGTGACGGGCGTCGTCGACAGGTCCATCGCCATGACCGCAGCACCACCGCGGAAGAACGCGAAGGGCGACGCGGCCATCCGCGCGTACCGCACCGGCACGAGCTCGGCGACACGCGTGCGCGCCTGCTCCTCGAGCACGGCGACGGGATCACGGTCGCGCACCTCGACGTCCCACTCCGAGTGCGCGGAGCGCGGGACGTCGGACCGCAGTGCGCGACCCGCCTCGCGCCGTTCGGCTCCCGTCTTCGCGGTCATGGGTGGTCTCCCGTCAGAGGTAGCCGTCGCTGATGAGCTTCTTGGTCGCGAAGTTGCCCCAGATGGGTGGCAGGTAGGTCGTGAACAAGCGGTGGGTGACCACCGTCGCGGTCGCGATCTCGGGCGGGATGCCGAACGCGGTGAGGCCCGACACCATGGCCGCTTCCATGACGCCGATGCCGCCCGGCACCGGCACCAGGCTGGCGAGGAACGACGCCGACGTGTTCACGAACACGATCTCGGCGACCGAGAGGTTGCCGCCGTACGCGGTGAGGCACGAGAGGAGACACAAGGAGTAGAGCAGCTGCGCGGCGACGCTGCCGCCCATGATCATGAACAGCTGGCGGGGCGTGGTGAGGATTCCCCAGATGTTGCGCACGGCGCCGACCACCTGTGGCCACACCTTCTGCTGGAGGAACCGGCGCACCGGGCGGATCGCGAACGCGATGCCCACGAGCACCGCGCCCACGAACACGAGCAGCAGGATGAGGCTGCGCTCCTCGTGGTCGGGTCCGGCGCCGCCCACGTCCGAGAGGCTCACTTCCTGCCCCACCACGATGGCGGTGAGCACGAACAGCGTGAACTGCGTCACGGTCCCCGCGAGCCCGAGCAGCACGCCCGACGACGTCGCCGCGCCCACTTCGACGCCCTGCTTCTGGAGGAAGCGGATGTTCATGATCGCCGACGACGCGCCGGTGGGCGCCACGAGGTTGACGAACGACACCGCCATCTGGAGGAGCACGGCCGGCACCAACGGGATCGCCTGCGGCACCGAACCGATCGTGTTGCACGCGAACGCCACCGACGTCGTCTGCGCGAGCACGAAACCGACGACGAGCCACGGCCAGTCGGCGGTCTTCAGCGTGGCCCAGAGCTCGCTCAGGCTGCCGACCTGACCGAGGATGACCCACAGCGCGAAGAGCAGCGCGACGACCATCACGATGTTCAGCGGCTTGACCCGCCGCAGCTCGATCGGCTGCACGAGCTCGCCGTCGGTACGCGCCGCGACCGCGGTGGTGAGCTCGTCGAGCAGTCCCTTCTGCGCGCGCAGCGCACGGCGAGCCTCCGGAGTGAGCGCAGGCTTGGTGAGATAGCGCTGCGCCACGCGCAGCTCGTCGGCGGTGAGGACTCGCGCGGCGGCGTCGACCGCTGGTCCGGCGCCGGTGCGCAGCGCGGTGGACACGAGCGCCTGTGCGACATCGAGGTCGAGTCGGGCTTCGGACGCGGAGATCGAGCCCTTGTCGATGTCGACGATGGTCGCGGTCCCCTCGCCCACCAGGACGTGTTCGCCGTCCAGGGCACCGTGGGCGACGCACGCGTCGTGCAAGCGCCGGACGTCGTCCCACAGCGCGGTCACGCCGGTGGTCAGGTCGGATCCGTCGCCGATCTCGGCGAGCGAGGGGTGGTCGGGTTGGTCGAGGGCGAGGAGCACGGCGGAGGGTCCGGCGATCCCTGCGGCGACGATCGCCGGGACGTGGGCGCCGGCATCGCGCACGGCGAAGAGGCAGACCGCCTCGTGCTCGACCTGCTGGAGGCGACTGAGCGTGAGCGTGGGGCCGGAGTCCTTGTAGGCGAGGAACCGCCAGGCCTTCGCCACCAACCGGGTGTCAGCGGCGTCCCGTCCGTAGACGCGCACGCGCAACGGTGGTCCGTCGGGCCGCGACGCGAGCACCATGGTCGAGCCGGTCGGTTGTTCGGGCGTGAGCTCGACGGCGGTCGTCACGACCCCGAGCTCCGCGAGCGCGGCGCCGACCTGGGCCATGGTCGGCCGCCCGGCCGGGGACCCCGAGCGCGAGGTGCACGATCGCGGCGACGCCCCATCCGACGGCCACCGCGCCGACCACCGCGTCGACGCCGCCGAGGCCGAGGACCAGCGCGCCCGGCGTGACCACCAGCAGGACCAGCTGCCCGCAGCGCCGGACCGGACGGGTCAGGAAGGGGCTCGCAACCAGCACGACCGCCGCGAGCACCGCGAGACGCACGGTCGGATAGGAGGTGGTGTCGTCGCTCGAGAACGCCTTCCCGAGCGCAGACCAGACGTCGGCTCCTGCCACGGTGAACGCCAGGAACTTCGCGACGAACCACGCGAGCACCCCGCTCGCGGCGATCACCGTCGCGAGCCGGTAGCGCCGCGCCACCAGGGCGGCGACGACCACCAACGCGAGGCCCCACAGATATCCGACCGCGAGCGCGACCTCGAACACACCGTCGAACGAACCCGGCAACGTGGCGAAGAAGGCGTCGAGCGTGGCCTCCGCCGACCGCAGGAACTGCGGATTCGCCGCGGTGATCGCCACGAGGACCGCCGCGAGCACGAGCCGCACCCAGTCGCCGGTGAGGCGTCGGTACGGCCGCTCGTCCGCGTGACCGAACACACCCCGTCGCGAGGGGTCGCGCCGGGTGCCCTGGGCGCTCACGCGGCGGACCCTAGTCTCGGCACCATGCGACGTGTTGCCCCGCTCGCCGTGTTCGTCGTCCTTGCCTCCGCGACGACCGGAGGGTTCGGATCGACCGCGAGCGCGGCCTCGAGCGCGCATCCACCACTGCGCGGCACCAACTGGGTGCTCACCGATCGCGTGTCGATCGGGACGCCGCTCGACGGCGTGGCGGTGAACGCGGTCTTCGGCGCGAAGCGCGTCGAGGGCAGCTCGGGGTGCAACGGCTACAGCAGCTCGTACACGACCAACGGCTCCCGTATGACGATCACCAACGACGGCGTGAGCACCCTGATCGCGTGTGAGGGTGCTGCCGGCAAGGTGGAGCCGAAGTACCTCGCGGCGTTGACGCGCGTCGGCCGCTGGCGCATCCGCAACACCACGCTCACGCTCTCGACCCGCGCCGGGCGCCGCCTGCTCGTGTACCGCGCGTCGACGGGCGAACAGGCCCTCCGTGGCAGCTGGGACGTGACCGGGCTCTACACCGGCGACGCCATCTCCTCACCGGTGCCGGGCAGTGCCCTCACCCTCGAGTTCGCCGGCGCCACGGTCTCCGGCGACAGCGGCTGCAACACCTACAGCGGGCCGGTGAAGCTCACCGGCGCCGACAGCATCGCGCTCGGTCCGTTGGCTTCCACGTTGCGGGCGTGCGCCGACCCCGCCGTCGACGCGCAGGAGCAGCAGTACCTCGCCGCGCTGGGACTGGCGAAGACGTACCAGGTGACCGGCGACAAGCTCACCCTCTTCCGTGACGGCGGCACCATCGCCGTCACCGCAACTCGCGCCAAGTAGCCGAAACCGGCGTCGAACTTGCGGCGTAGTTCCGCAACTTCGACGCATGTTGGTCGACGTGGGGTCAGTTCTGGCGTTGGTCGAAGGCGACCTTGATGGCGCCGGAGCCGGCCTGGGTCGCGAGCACCTCGAACGCGTCGCGCCACGACTCGTCGAGCGGGAACGTGTGCGTGAGCATCCCGCTCATGTCGATGCGCCCCGCCTCCACCAGATCGAGGTAGTGGTGGATGCCGTGCTTGCGCACGCCGTCGACCTCCTCGATCCCGAACGCGTTCGACCCCACCCAGCTGAGCTCCTTGAAGTACAGCGGCGTGTACTCCCAGTTGGTGGTGCCGTGCACACCCGCCTTCACGATCGTGCCGTGCGCCTTCAACAGGCGGACGCCGACCTCGAGCGTCTCCTTCTTCGAGATCGTGTCGTAGACGACGTCGATCCCACCGGGGAACGCCATCGGGAGTCCGGTGTGCGACGCCAGCCGCCCACCCGACCACTTCGCGGCCTGCTCGATGACCGACTCGGCGGGCTCGTGGGCGAACACCTCGTGCGCGCCGAGCTTGCGAGCGAGGTCGGCCTGGGCGCCGAAGCGGGCGACGACGCCGACCTCGACGTCGGGGTAGAGCGCACGCACGATCGCGATCGCGCACGATCCGAGCGCGCCGGCGCCGTACACCAACACCTTCCCGCCCGGAGGCGGGGCGTGACGCGTCACCGCGTGCAGCGACACCGCGAACGGATCGGCGAAGACGGCGACCTCGTCGGGGATCGAATCGGGGACCGGGAACAACATCGAGGGGTGCGCGGGCATGAGGTTGGCCCAGCCACCGGGGACGTCGCTCGACGTGCCGATGTGGATCCCGGGCGCGAGCGGCGGGGTCTGGAAGTTCCAGCACAGGCTCAGGTCACCGACCTCGCACGCCGGGCAGACCGGTGACACACCGCGGGGCACGCACGACAGCCACGGGTTGAGCACCACCCGATCGCCGATCGCGACGCCCTCGGCCTCGGGACCCAGCGCCACCACTTCGGTGACCACCTCGTGGCCGAGCACCTGGGGCATCGACGAGAACTCCCGCATCGGGTTGTCAGCGCCACCCTCGCCCCAGTCCATGAAGACCTGCTTGGCGTCGGAACCGCAGATGCCGGTGAGGCGCGGTGCGGTGATCACCCAGTCGGGCCGGAGGAAGCCGGGATCCGGCATCTCGACGTAGTCCATCGGGGTGCGCTCGAGCGCGGCGAGCAGGGGGTTGTCCGTCGTGATCTCGCGGTTGCGCGGCGCGACGCCGAAGAGCAGTGCATGCATGCCCGCATGGTCGCGTTTCGCCGCGCCAAGGGCGCAAACGCCCCTACCCCGAACACCTCAAGGATCACGTCCACGTACGTACGCGAAGCTTGAGATGTTCGATGTCTAGAACCCCAGGCGGTCGAGGGCGTGGGCAGCGCCGTTGCCAGTCGCGGTCGACCTTCACCTTGGTGTCGAGGTGCACGTGCGCGCCGAACAAGGCCTCGAGCTCCTCACGGGCCTGGGTGCCGGCCTCGCGGATCACCGCGCCGCCCTTGCCGATCACCATGCCCTTCTGCGACTCGCGCTCGACGAGGACCTTCACCTCGTAGCGGAGCACGTCGTCGTCGCGCTCGGGTTCCGACTCCTCCGCCACCACGGTGATCGAGTGCGGCAGCTCTTCCCGGGCGACGCGCAGCAGCTTCTCGCGCACCAGCTCGGCGACGAGGAACGTCTCGGGCTGGTCGGTGACCACCCCGCCCGGGTAGTACTCCGGCCCCTCGGGCAGGCGCGCCTCGAGCTCACCCACCAACGCGTCGATGCCTTCGCCGTTCTGGCTCGAGAGGGGCACGTAGGCGTCGAAGTCGCCGAGCTCGGCGACCGCGGCGACGAGCTGCTCCCCCACCGCCGCGTTGGTCACGAGGTCGGTCTTGCTGACCACGAGCACCTTCGGCGTGTCGACCTGTTGCACGAGCTCCGCGACGAAGCGGTCGCCGGGACCGATGCTCGCGTTCGCCTCGATGAGGAGGCACACCGCGTCGACCTCGGCGAGGGTCGACCGCGCGCGCACGTTGGTGCGCTCACCCAGGAGCGTGCGCGGCTTGTGGATGCCCGGCGTGTCGAGCAGCACGAGCTGCGACGTGGGTGTCGTGCGCACCCCGCGGATCTGGGTGCGGGTGGTCTGCGGACGGTCGGACACGATGGCGACCTTCGTGCCCACCAAGCGGTTCACCAGCGTCGACTTCCCGACGTTCGGCCGTCCGACCAGGGACACGAAACCCGACCTGAAGGTGTCCGGGGTGTCGGTCATGCGGCTGACCTCATGCGGCTGACCTCATGCGGCCGACCTCATGCGGGAGGCGCGTCGACCGTCGACCCGTTGTGCTCGATCGGTGCTGCGACCTCGTCGTCGGGGACGGTCCTGATGTGCACGGTGCCGATGCGCCGTTCCTGCACGTCTTCCGCGATGAGCTCGAGGTTCTTGAACCGCACCTTCTCGTCGTCCTCCGGCACGTGCCCGAGCAGGTTGAGCATCAACCCGCCGATGGTGTCCCATTCCGCGTCGGGCAGCTCGGTGCCCAGCTCGTCGCTCACATCGTCGATCGCCATGCGCCCGGGCACCCGCAGCGAGCCGTCGTCGAGGCGCTCGACACCAGGGCGTTCGACGTCGTACTCGTCGGCGATCTCGCCGACGATCTCTTCGAGCAGGTCCTCCATGGTGACGATCCCCGAGGTGGCGCCGTACTCGTCGATCACGACGGCCATGTGGAAGTGCGCCGTCTGCATCTCTCGCAGCAGCTCGGCGACGCGTTTCTGCTCGGGCACGTAGGTCGCCGGTCGCACCGCAGTGCGCACCGGTTGGTCGCCCTCGCCATCGCGCGCCCGGCGCACCATGTCCTTCAGGTAGACGAGCCCGATGATGTCGTCGCCGTCGCGGCACGGCATCCGCGAGTACCCGCGTTCGATCGCCGCGGAGATGCCTTCCTCGATCGTGTCGTCGCAATCGACGGTCACGACGTCGGGGCTCGGCTGCATCACCTCGCGCACGACGGTGTCGCCGAACTCGAAGATCGAGTGGATGAGGGCCTGCTCTTCACGCTCGATGACCTCTTCGCTCGCGGCGACGTCGGCCATGGTGCGGATCTCCTCCTCGGTGACGAAGGGACCCTGCTTGAGCCCCTTCCCCGGGAGGACGACGTTGGCGACGCCGATGAGCAGCTTCGATGTCCAGCGCAGCGGCGCGAACTGCGTGAGGAACCAGAGCAGCGGCGTGACCGACAGCGCGGCGCGCTCGGTGTGCTGCACCGCGAACGTCTTGGGCGCGACTTCACCGATGACGAAGAACAGGACGATCTGCAGCACGATGCCGATGACGACGCCCCACACGCCCGCGGCGCCTTCGAGCAGCACACCGATGAGCGTGGCGGACGTGAGTTGCGACACCAGCACCAGCAGCAGGACCGAGTTCAGCGTCTGCTCGGGAGTCTCCAGCATCACCGCGAGACGCGCCGCCGCGCTTGTTGCCCTCGTCGGCGAGCGCCAGCGCGCGGATGCGGCTCATGCGGACGAACGCGGTCTCGGCCAGCGCGAGGAAGATCGACAGGACGAACAGCACGATGACGACCGCGAGGATCGCCCAGTCGGACCCGCTCACGCCACTGCCCTCTCAGCCTTCGAGCTGTCGGAACTTCTCCAACAACTCACGTTCCCGGCGTTGCATCGATGCGGCCTCGCGTTCGTCGGCGTGGTCGTAATTCAGCAAGTGCAGCACACCGTGGACCACGAGCAGCGCAAGCTCGTCGTCGACTGTGCCGGCATGCGTCGGCGCCTGCTGGGCGGCCACGGTGGGGCACACCACGACGTCGCCGAGGACGATCGGCGGATCGGCGGGTTCGGTCGCACTGCCCGGCCCGCGGCCGCCGGTGTCGGGATGGCGGCCGCTCGGCAGTTGGGCGTCGTCGATCGGGAACGAGAGCACGTCGGTCGGACCCTCGCCGCCGAGGAACCGGCCGTTGAGGTCGGCGATGGCCTCCTCGTCGACGAAGATCAGCGACACCTCGGCGTCGGCCGGCGCGCGCTCCTCGGCCAGCACCAGGCGTGCGAGACGGAGCCAGCGGGGCAGGTCGACCTCGAGGGTCGACTGCTCGTCGGAGGCGAAGACGGCCATCAGGGTCAGTCGTTCGCCCGCTCGTACACGTTCACGATGTCCTGGACGATCTTGTGGCGCACGACGTCGTGGGTGTCGAGCTCCACGAACGCCAGGTCGGGAACCCCGACGAGGATCTCGCGCACCGCGAGCAGACCGCTGCGGCCCCGGCCCTCGGGCAGGTCGATCTGGGTGACGTCGCCGGTGACGACGATCTTGGACCCGAACCCGAGCCGGGTGAGGAACATCTTCATCTGCTCCGGCGTGGTGTTCTGCGCTTCGTCGAGGATGATGAACGAGTCGTTGAGCGTGCGGCCGCGCATGAACGCGAGCGGTGCGACCTCGATGGTGCCGCGCTCCATGAGCCGCGTCACGACCTCGGGCTCGAGCATGTCGTAGAGGGCGTCGTAGAGCGGCCGCAGGTAGGGGTCGACCTTGGCCAGGATGTCGCCGGGCAGGAAGCCGAGCCGTTCGCCGGCCTCCACCGCGGGCCGGGTGAGGATGATCCGGTTGATCTCCTTGGCTTGGAGCGCCTGCACCGCGAGCGCGACCGCGAGGTAGCTCTTGCCGGTGCCGGCGGGACCGATGCCGAAGGTGACGGTGTGCGTGCGCACCGCGTCGACGTAGCGCTTCTGTCCCGCCGTCTTCGGCCGCACCGGCTTCCGCCCGCGCAACACCTCGGTCGTGAGCACGTCGGTGGGGCGTTGGTCGGCCTTCAACATCTGGATGCTCCTGCCCACACCCGCGGAGTCGAGGACGTGACCCGCTTCGAGCAGCGCCACCATCTCCTCGAAGAGTCGGCCGACGCGATCGGCCTCGACCTCGTCGCCCCGGATGGTGATCTCGTTCCCGCGGACGTGGATCTCGACCGGGAACGCGTCCTGCACGAGACGCAGCAATTCATCGCGCTGGCCGAGCAGGCCCACCATCAGGTGGTTGCCCGGTACGAGGATCTTGACCTGGGTCGGCGACGGTGCTGGCACGACGACAGCAGCGTAGTCGTGCCGCCTTCGTCAGCAGACGGGAATGGTCAGGCGCTGACTGCCGCGCGGAGGCCGAGCTCGTCGAGCCGGCTCCCGAGATCCTCGGGGCTGCGCCCCATCACCGCGGCGAGCACGCGCAGGTCGTCGCTGCGGATGGTGAGCATCTGCCCGTTGAAGTCCTGCCGCTGGAGCTGGATCGTCGCGGCGTACCGCGCGATCACTGCCGCGTCGTCGTCGTCGATCTCGTGCAGGCGCACCAGGTCGATGGTGAACCCGTCGCCCGCGATGCCGATCGGTTCGGTGAGGTCGATCTCGAGGTCGTGGGCACCCTTGGGCAGGAGCTGGTCGGGCGGGACCCGGTAGAGCTCGGCCAGCCGGAGCAGGCGCGGCACCGAGATGGCGCGCTCACCGCGTTCGTACGCGCCGAGCACCGAGGCCTTGAACTCCTGGTCGGAGCGCGCCTCCACGTCGTGGAGGGAGAGCCCCTTCTGCCGCCGAATTGCCCGAAGGCGTTCTCCGACATGACGTCCATCGACGCGTTCCATGTTGTTCCCAAGCCCCCTGTTTGCCACTCGCCCCGCTGGGACCATATCACTGAGTGCTGCCCGTCACCACTCTCTGCGGTCGCCCAGATTGGATGAAATGGCGCGTCGGCCTGCCAACGCGGCGGCCACCGCGATCGCCGCGGTCTCCGCACGGAGGACGAACGGGCCGACCGCAAGGCGCGGTGCGGCGCCGAAGCCGCGGAGCTCGTCGTCGTCGAAGCCGCCTTCGGGCCCGACCGCGACCACCCACTCGCCGTCGGACGGAGCGCCGAGCTCGCCAGCCGGGACCCCATCGGGCGCCGCGACCACCAGCCCCGGGAAGAGAACCAGCTCGGCCGGCACGACCGGGCCGTCGACCACCGGAATGCGCGAACGGCGCGACTGCATCGCCGCCTCGCGGGCAACCCGGGCGAGACGGGTGAACGCCGTGGCCACCTTGTCGTCATCCCACCGCACGACGGAACGGGCCGCCTCGACCAGCACGATGCGATCGACGCCCAGTTCGGTGAGCTTCTGGACCGCGAGCTCCGGCTTCTGACCCTTGGTGAGGGAGCAGGCGACGGTGAGGCCCGGAACGAGCGACGGTTCGCGTGCGACCAGTGTGATCGCGTCGAGCTCGACCGCACCGCCTACGGCACGCGCAACGTCGTACGCGCGCCAACGCCCGTAGCCGTCGGCGACGGTGACCTGCTCGCCGGCACGTACGCGACGCGCGCGCTGCAGGTGATGCCCGTCGTCGCCCTCGACGGTGATGCGATCGTCGAGGCGCTCGGCGAACACGTGGGCCGTCGCCGCGAACTGCGCGGCCAGCGGGACCGGTGGTTCGACCGGCGGCGTCATCGCGTGGCGGCGGGCGCTACTGGAACGCGGAACGGATGCGGGAGAACATGCGCTTGTCCTGCACGTTCGCCACTTCCTCGCCGCGCATCTGCGCGAGCGTGCGGATGAGCTCGTCCTCCTCGGCCGAGAGACGGCCGGGCACCTCGACGTCGACGCGCACGAGCAGGTCGCCGCGACCGCGACCGCGCAACGCGTGGATGCCGCGGCCCTTGAGTCGGAAGATGTGTCCCGGCTGCGTGCCCGGGGCGACGATGAGCTCCTCGAGGCCCTCGAGCGTCTCGACGTCGAGGTGGGTGCCGAGTGTCGCCTGCGTGAACGCGATCTTCCGGACGTGCAAGAGGTCGTCGCCGTGACGCTCGAAGCGCGGGTCGGGCGCGACGCGCACGGTGACGTAGAGATCGCCCGGCACTCCGCCTCGTGGTGCGGCCGGACCGCGGCCGGCCAGGCGCAGACGCTGGCCGTCGTCGACCCCGGCCGGCACCTCCACGTCGATCGACTTGGTGGACCGCACCCGCCCGTCGCCGCGACACTGCGTGCACGGCGTGGGGATGCGGCTGCCGGTCGCGCTGCACGCGACACACGGCGCCGCGGTGACGATCTGGCCGAGGATCGACCGGCGCACCTCGCGTACCTCGCCTGCGCCGCCACACACGTCGCACCGCGCCGGGTGGGTTCCGGGCTCGCAACCGGATCCCTCGCAGCGCTCGCAAGCGATCGGGAGGCGGACGTCGACCGTGGCCGTGGCGCCGAACGCAGCCTGGGCGAGGTCGAGGTTCACGACCGCTTCGGCGTCGGGCGCGCGCGGCGGACCCGCTTGGCGGTTGCCGAACGGGTCGCCGCCGAAGAACGCGTCGAAGATGTCGCCGAAGCCGAACGCCTCGCCGCCCGCCGGACCCCCGCCTCCGCTGGCGCGCGCACCTTCTTCTCCGAAGACGTCGTAGCGCCGACGACGCTCCGGGTCCTTCAACGTCTCGTACGCGACGTTGATGTCCTTGAACTGCTCTCCCGCCGCCGGGTCGGGGTTGCTGTCGGGGTGGTACTGACGTGCCAGCGCGCGATAGGCGCGCTTGATCTCGTCGTCGGTCGCGTTGCGAGCGACACCGAGCAGTTCGTAGTAGTCGCTCATCTTGATCCGCTCACGACAGGACGTCTCCGAGTTGCTGCGAGATGGCTTCGACCGCGGCGAGCGCCTGGCGGTAGTCCATGCGGGTGGGACCGAGCACGCCGACGGTGCCCGCGACCTCGCCGTCGACCTTGTAGGGCGCGACGACGATCGAGCAGTCGCGCAGCTCGTCGATCGAGTTCTCGGAACCGATGCGCACCGTGGTGTCACCCTGGTCGAGGAGATCGTGCACGAACGACACCACCTCGACCTGGCGCTCGAGCAGCTCGAGCAGACGGGCGGCACTGTCGGTCGCGGGGAACGCTTCCTGCTCGGCCGCGAGCCGGCTGGCGCCACCCACGTAGAGCGGCTCGAACGACTCCTGCTCGGCCCGGGACGCGAGCGCGTCGCGCGCGTCACGGGCGAGGGTGTCGGCGGCGGGGCCGGCGACGGGGCGCAGCTCGGGCAGGCGGTTCCACCGTGCACCGGCGAGCTGCGTGTCGAGGAGCGCGGCGGCGGTGGCGACGGTGGCGTCGTCGAGATCGGCCGCGACGTGGAGGATCGACTTCTCGACCCGACCGTTGGACAGGATCGCCAACGCCAGCACGAGCGAGGGCTGGAGCGTCACCAGTTGCACGCTGCGGATGGTGGCGACCTCGACGTGAGGCCCGACGACGACCGCGGTGTGGGTGCTCACCCGGGCGAGCAATTGACTCGTCTCGTGCAGCAGATCCTCGAGCACCTGGTGTGCCGACTGGAAGAGCGTGAAGAAGTCGGTGACCGCTCGTCGCTGGGCGGGCGCGAGGCCGGGCTGACGGTCGAAGTTGTCGACGAAGAAGCGGTAGCCGCGGTCGGTCGGCACCCGCCCGGCCGACGTGTGCGGCTGCACGAGGTAGCCCTCACGCTCGAGGACGGTCATGTCGTTGCGCACCGTGGCGCTCGACACCCCGAGGTTGCGGGAGCGCGCGATGGTCTGCGATCCCACCGGCTGGGCGGTGGTGATGTGCTCCTCCACGATTGCTCGGAGGATCGTCGCCTTGCGGTCGTCGAGCTCCATTGGCACTCGATCCTACCGAGTGCCAGTCGCGACCGACGGCTGTTCCAGGGCTCGGAGCAACCGTACGGCCACCTCGTTGCCGAGGAGCCGACCCCGGCGGGTGAGCACGACCCGTTCGCGCCCGCGTTCGCCCGATCGGTCCACCAGACCGGCGGCGTCGAGATCGTCGAGGCACGAGTCCACTCGAGAAGGATCGGCCGTGGGCAGCGGGAGCTTGATCCCGGCTGCGGTGCGGACCGCCAGGACGAGCGCCTCGGCCTCGCGCTCGGGGTCGGTCAGGGTCTCGTCGCCCGCCTCCGCGGATCGGCCCGAGACCACGGCTTCGACGTACCGCTCAGGGGTGCGCACGTTCCACCACCGGCGGACGCCGCCGTCTTCCGTGGAGGAGGCGCCGTGCCCGGCGCAGCCGATGGCGGTGTACTCGCCGCCCTGCCAGTAGAGGAGGTTGTGCCGGCACTCCTCGCCCGGGCGGGACCAGTTCGACACCTCGTACCAGGGCCGTCCGGAGGCGGTGAGGCGATCGTCGGCCAGCTCGTACTTGGTGGCCTGGTCGTCGTCGTCGGGGGCGATCCGCTCCCCCGCCGCCACCGCCTTCCCGAGCGGCGTGCCCGGCTCGACCGTCAACGCGTACGCACTCACGTGGCCGGGATCGAGCGCGAGCGCGGCGTCGAGCGTCGCCGACCAGTCGTCGACCGTCTCGCCTGGAGTGCCGTAGATGAGGTCGAGGTTGTACCGGTCGATGCCCACGGCCCGCGCCGCGTCGATCGCGCGCGCGACGTTGTCCGGATCGTGGGTGCGCCCGAGCGCGAGGAGCACGTGCGGCCGCATCGACTGCACGCCGAACGACAACCGGTTCACGCCCGCGCCGGCGTACGCGCGCAACTTCTCGACGTCGACCGAATCGGGGTTGCACTCGACCGTGACCTCGGCGTCGGAAGTGCGGGCGATGGCGTCGAGGATCGCGGTGAGCTGCGACGCGGCCAGCAGCGACGGCGTTCCACCGCCGAAGAACACCGTGTCGACGGGCGGGAGTGCGCGACGTCGGAGGTCGAGCACACACGCGTCGACGTAAGCGTCGACGAGATGCGCGCGATCGGTCCAGGTGGCGAAGTCGCAGTAGTCGCAGCGCGCCGCGCAGAACGGGATGTGCACGTACACGCCCGTTCTCTGCGGTTGCTCGCTGCGCAACGGGATACCCGTTGCGCAGGCGCTCGCTTCCGCTCGCTTCGGAGACGCGTCGTTCACGGTCAGTCGTCCAGACGGAGCGCGGCCACGAAGGCCTCCTGGGGGACCTCGACGCGCCCGATCTGCTTCATGCGCTTCTTCCCCTCCTTCTGACGGTCGAGCAGCTTGCGCTTGCGCGAGATGTCACCGCCGTAGCACTTGGCGATGACGTCCTTGCGCTTCGCCTTCACCGTCTCGCGGGCGATGATGCGCCCGCCCACCGCGGCCTGGATCGGCACGTCGAAGAGCTGTCGCGGGATGAGCTCGCGCAGCTTCTCGGTCATTCGCTTCCCGTAGTCGTACGCCCGATCGCGGTGCACGATGGTGGAGAAGGCGTCGACGGCGACGTTGTTGAGCAGCACGTCGACCTTCGACAGGTTCGACGCGCGGTACCCGATCGGCTCGTAGTCGAGACTCGCATAGCCCTTCGTGCGCGACTTCAATTGGTCGAAGAAGTCCATGACGATCTCGGCGAGTGGGAGCACGTAGACCAGCTCGACGCGCTCCTCCGACAGGTACTCCATGCGCGTCATGTCGCCGCGCCGCTGCTGGCAGAGCTCCATGATCGTCCCGATGTACTCCGTTGGCGTGAGCACGGTGACGGTGACGAAGGGCTCTTCGATGCTCGCGATCTCGTTGGGCGTGGGCATCGCCGACGGGTTGTCGACGATCTCGACGGTGCCGTCGACCAGCTCGAGCTGGTACTCGACGTTGGGCGCAGTGGCGACGAGCGAGAGGTCGTACTCGCGCTCCAGCCGCTCGCGCACGATCTCCATGTGCAGCAATCCGAGGAACCCGCACCGGAAGCCGAAGCCCAGCGCGCCCGACGTCTCGGGCTCGTAGGTGAACGACGAGTCGTTGAGGCGCAGCTTCTGGAGCGACTCGCGCAGCTCCGCGTACTCGTCGCCGTCGACCGGGTAGAGCCCACAGAACACCATGGGCTTGGGGTCGAGGTAGCCCGGCAACGCCTCCCCGGGGTGCGCAGCCGTGGTGACGGTCTCGCCGACGCGCGCCTGGCCGACGTCCTTGATCCCGGCGATGAGGTAGCCGACCTCACCCGGGCCGAGCGCGGCGACCGGAGTGGTGGCGGGGAGTCGCACGCCCACCTCCTCGGCGTCGTGGATCGCCTTCGCCTGCACGTAGCGCAGTCGGGCACCGCTGCCGAGGCTGCCGTTGAACACGCGGACGGAGCTCACGACGCCGCGGTACGCGTCGTAGATCGAGTCGAAGATCAGGGCCTGCAGCGGCGCGTCGGGGTCGCCCGTCGGCGCCGGGATGCGCGCGACCAACGCGTCGAGCAGCTCGGGCACACCTTCGCCGGTCTTGGCCGAGATGTGCAGGATCTCGTCGGCGGGGATCCCCAGGACGTGCTCGATCTCGGAGGCGACGCGGTCGGGTTCGGCGGCGGGCAGGTCGATCTTGTTGAGGGCGGCCACGATGGTGAGGTCGTGCTCGAGCGCGAGGTAGCAGTTGGCGAGCGTCTGGGCCTCGATCCCCTGCGAGGCGTCGACCAGCAGCAGCGCACCCTCACAGGCGGCGAGACTCCGGGACACCTCGTACCCGAAGTCGACGTGACCCGGCGTGTCGATGAGGTGCAGCACGTGGTCGGCCCAGTGCAGGCGCACGTTCTGGGCCTTGATCGTGATGCCCCGCTCCCGTTCCAGGTCCATCGAGTCGAGGTACTGCGCCCGCATGTCCCGGGCGTCGACGGCCCCGGTGAGCTCGAGGATCCGGTCGGCCAACGTCGACTTCCCGTGGTCGACGTGGGCGACGATGCTGAAGTTGCGGAACCGATCGAGCCCGGGCACACCCCATTCTCCCCGCCCCGAGGGCGTTGGCACGAACCCCATTGCCTCCTGCTAGCCTGATCCGGCCTTCCGGCACCTTTCTCTCCCCGCCTCTCTCGAATTCCCGGAGCACTGCACGCGCCATGGCGAACATCAAGAGCCAGATCAAGCGGAACCGCTCGAATGAACGGCGGCGCCTCCGCAACCAGGGTGTGCGCTCCGAGCTGAAGACGCGCGTGAAGACCGCGTCCACGGCCATCGAGACCGGCGCCGACGACGCCCCCGAGGCCGTCCGCCTTGCGCAGAAGCGCCTCGGCAAGGCCGCGTCGAAGGGCCGCATCCACAAGAACCAGGCCGCCCGGCGCACCTCCCGCCTCATGAAGAAGGCCGGCACCAACTCCTAGGTCGGCAAAGTCACGCGATCTGGCACGTCAGCGTTCCAGATCGCGCAGCTTTGGGGCTTCGCTAGCCGTTCGGCGGCACCATGCAGTCGAACACGTAGGCGGTGTCGAGGAACTCCCACGCTTCGGCGATCTTGCCGTCGCGGACGCGGAACAGCATGTGGTACGAGCCGTGGTACTCGTTGCCGGCGGTCGTGCGCGCGTGCATCGTGCAGTGCAACGTGACGAGGTCGTCCTCGGCGAGGACGTGGTCGATGTCCCACGTGCGGTCGGGTTCGTAGACCTCCGTCGACCCGATGAAGAGCGCGTGGACCTGCTCACCCGACAGGTCCTGGGCGGGGAAGCCGCGCTGGGCCACCGACGTGGGGAGGTGCCAGACCGCGTCGTCGGCGAGGTACGGGATCTTGTCGGGCTGCGCCGCAGCCCAGAACTCGAGCACGAGCTCCTTGTTGCGCGCGGTGTCGCTCACGACCACGACGCTATCGCCGTCGGCCTCCCGTGCGCGCGCTCAATCGCGCCAGCCGGACGACCAGGACCTCCATCACCGCCTGCTCGGGGATGCCGCGCGCGCCCTTGAGGTCGAGATCGGCCTGGAACAGCGCGTCGAACGCCTGACGGATCCCGCCGTTGCCGAGTGCACGCGCCTGGTTGAGCGCCTTGCGCGCGGGATACTCCTTCACCTTGCCGCCGAGCGCGGCGACCGCGTCGGCGGGCGAGCGCAGTGACGGGTCGTCGAGCCGCAGGATGCGGCGGTAGTACCCGTTGAGCATGCCCATGACCTGCAGTGGGTGCATCGGCTTGGGTTGCTGGCGGCTCGACACCGTGAGCAACCGGTGCAGGATCTCCAACGCGGTCGCGGGGTCGCCTTCCTCGATGGCGTTGGTGAGCTGGTACGACGGCACCGCGCCGGCCTCGCCGAGGTACGGGCGCACGTCGTCGACCCCGAGGGTGACGTCGGGAGTCGACGCGGCCGCGAGCACGTCGACCAGCGCGGCAACGCGGCCGGCGTCGTCGCCCAGGTGCGATGTGATCAGGCGGGCGGCGTCGCCGGTGAGCAGCACGCCGGCCTCGTGCGCGGCGGCGATGAGGACCTTGTCGGTCTTCTCGCTCTCGGGCGCGCGCTCCTCGGCCTTGACTTCCTTGAGCTTCTTGGTGAGCGCGGGTGGCATGGTCCCGCCGCCCGCGACGAACACGAGGATGGTCGTGTCGAGCGGGTCGTCGAGGTAGCGGACGATGCCGTCGACATCCCCGGCGGTGAGGGCACCGACGTCACGCACCACGACGACACGGTGCTCGGTCATGAACGGCGGACTGCCGGCCGCGTTGAGGAGCGCGGCGACCGCGGCGTCACGACCCTCGGCGCCTGCGGGCGCCTCGCTCTCGTCGCCCACCCCGGCGCGGCCGGGAATGGTGATGTCCTCCAGCGCCAGCGTGGGATCGTCGGCGCCGAGGATCTCGGTGAGGAGGTCGGCGACGACGCGATCGCGAAGTGTTGGATCGGTCCCTTTCACGAGGTACGTCCCGCTCATGCGCGCACCAATTCCTCGATCATCCGGCACACGGCGACCGAACCGGCGACGTCGTGCACCCGCACGATGCGACAGCCGTGGGCGACGCCGTAGGCGACCGACGCCAGCGACGCGGCACGTCGCGCGTCGATGTCGAGCTCGAGCAGGTCACCCAGGAACCGCTTGTTCGACGACGACAGGAGCAGGGTGTAGCCGTGGGCGGCGAGCGAGTCGCTCTCGCGCAGCAACACCGCACTCTGCGCGGGCGTCTTGCCGAGGTCGAGACCGGCGTCGAGCGCGATCTGCTCGGGTGCGAGGCCGGCCGCCTCGGCTCGTCGGGCCCGGTCGAGCAGGAACGCGGTGACGTCGCCGAGGAGGTCGTCGTAGTGGGGCTCGGGGTCGGGCACGCGCGGCTGGAGCCGGATGTGGGTGGCGACGACCGACGCGTCGTGGCGGGCCGCCACCGCGAGGTAGGCCGGATCGCCGAACCCGCTGATGTCGTTGCCGACGACGGCACCGGCCTTGCACGCCTCGTCGAGCACCGACGCCCGCCAGGTGTCGCAGGAGATGGCGACGTCGAAGCGCTCGTACAGCGCGGCGATGGGTGCGACCACCCGGTCGAGCTCCTCGGCCGGCCCGACCTCGGGGCCCGGCCCGGCCTTGACGCCACCCACGTCGAGCAGGTCCGCGCCCTGCTCGACCAGCACCGCGGCGCGCTGCAACAGGGACTCGAGCTCGAAGGTGAGTCCCTTGTCGTAGAACGAGTCGGGAGTGCGGTTGAGGATGCCCATCACCAGCGTGCGCGACGTGAGGTCGTGGACCTCGTCACCGAGGCGGTAGTGGAACGAGGGCATCTCGTCGGAGCCTACGCGCGCGGTGTATCGCGGCCAGGAGGGCACCGAGCGCGATCAGGCCCCACGCGGCGCGGCCGTCGACCGCGACCGGAACACGGGACGCGAGGTCGGCCACGGAGATCAGCGCGTGCAGCAACGCGGCGGTCGGCAGCTCGAGCACGCGCGGGATCGCCGGTGAGAGCGGCCGGGCCAGACCGCCGACGACACCCGCCACCAGCCCCCACATGGTGAGCGGCGCGGCCAGGGGCACCGCCAACAGGTTGGCGGGCAACGCGACCAGCGGCATCGACCCGAACACCGGAATGAGGACCGGTGCCACCCCGACCTGTGCGGCGGCGGTGACGCCGAGCACCTCGCGCATCCACACCGGCCCGCGCAGTCGTGCTGTGATCGGCTTCGCCAGCAGCGCGATCCCGAGGCTGGCGCCGCACGAGAGCAGGAAGCCGACCTGATGCAGGAGGAACGGATCGACGAGGAGCAGGCCGATCGCGGCCAGCACCAGGACTCGTACGCCTGTGGTCGGTCGGCCCAGCGCGCCCGCGAGCATCGCCACCACGGCCATCGTGATCGCCCGCAGCACCGATGGCTCCCACCGGGTCATGGTGCCGAAGCACACGAGCACCGCCAGCGCGACGACGAATCGGCCTCGCAGCCCCGAGCGCCGCAGCAGCGGCGCGAACAAGGCCAGCACGAACGCCACGTTCTCCCCCGAGACGGCGGTGAGATGGGTGAGTCCGGCGGCGCGGAATTGCTCCGTGAGCTCCTGCGGGACGCCGCGGGTGTCACCGAGGAGGAAACCCGCGAGCAGGGCCCGGTCGACCGGCTCGAGGTGCGCGGATCCTGCGAGCACGAGCGCCGCGCAACCCGTTGGCGGCGCGGTCGAGCGGCGCACGCGCGTGCGCGACGCCGAAGATCTCGGTGGCGTGCACCTCCCCCACCGCGTGCTTCCAGCGCCAGCGGACGTCGAAGCCCTCGAGCTCCGTGCACCATCCGCGGAGCACCGCCGATTCACCAGCCGACAGGATCCGCAGGTGCTCGGCGATCTCGCCGGACGCACTCACGAGCACGCGGCGTCCGCCGGCCGGACGCCCGTCGAACGAGTCGACATGCACGAGCACGCGCGTGTCGTAACGACCCGAGTCGGGATCGTCGACGAGCGTGACCACCACCCGCGCGTCGGCGTGATCGGCCACAGCGAGCCCGAGCGGTGACACCTCGAGCCCGTGCAACGCACGTTGCATCACCGCGACCCCGAGCAGCGCGAACGCCACTGCGACCAGCGCGATGCGCACCGACGCGACCCGCACGCACATCACCAGCAGGAGGCCACCCGCGCCCGCGACGAGCGCCGCGTCGGCCGACGCGGGACCCATGGCCTCGCCGGCGAGGATCCCGCCGACCAGCGCGACCAGGACGACGATCGGCGCGACCGGCAACGCCGGCGCGGGGGTCACGTCGAGATCAGACGGTGACGAGCGGTGCGAGCTCGGCGAAGCGCTTGTCGCCGATGCCCCGCACGCTGCGCAGGTCGTTGACCGAGGTGAAGCCGCCGCGCCGTTGCCGCTCGGCGAGGATCGCCTCGGCGTACGTGGGACCGATGCCCGGAAGCTCCTCGAGCTGCGCCTGGCTCGCGGTGTTGAGGTTCACCTTGCCGCCGGTCGTGCCGCCACCGGGATCGTCGACCCCGCTGGCGCCGTCGCCGGCGGTCGCCGCGCCCGGATCGGCCTGTCCGACCTTCGCCACGTACACCCGCTGCCCGTCGGTGACCTTCGCCGCGAGGTTGAGGCGGTCGAGGTCGCCGTCGGCGAGCGCACCGCCGACGGCCTCGACCGCGTCGATGACGCGGGCACCCGAGCGAAGTTCGACGACACCCGGATGGTTCACCGCGCCGGCCACGTGCACCGCGATCGTCGCCGACGCTCCCCCGCCGCCAGTCGTCGCGGTCGCGCCCACCGTGGTGCTCGCCGCGGTCGTGCTGACCGCCGCCGGCGCCGCACTCGACTCGCCCGCGCTCGCACCGCCGATCCCGATGCGGTACCAGATGACGCCGGCGACGAGCGCCACGCCGATCAGCACGACGATCCCGAAGCGGGCGTCGTGACGCCAGTCGGCCAGCCGATCGCCGAACCGCTCGGTGAGTCGAGCGAACGCGGGTTCGCGTTCACGACGCTGCTCGCGTCGTGGGAGCGTGTGTCCGTCACGGCGCCCGCGAGGTGGACGGGGCGGGTCGCGGAACTGCGCGTCCCAGAACTCCTGCTCCTCGCGAGAAGGCTGACCCGACTGCTGCACCATGGCTGACCTCCGTGGACGGCGCGCCGGGCGCGCGTCACTGCGGGGGAAGAGCCGGGGAGGCGACCGCGATCGTACCGGGCGCCCGTCGGGTGAGGAAGGGCCGCCCGGAGCGGTCAGGCGACGACGAAGTTGATCATGCGGCCGGGCACGACCACGACCTTGCGCACCGCGACCCCCGCGAGCAGCTCCGCGACCTTGGCGTCGGCGCGCGCCGCGGCCTCGTGCTCGGCCTCCGAGGCGCCGGTCGCGACCGTCACCTTGCCCCGCACCTTGCCGTTGACCTGCACGGGAACCTCGACGGTGTCGTCGACGAGCAGCGCCGGGTCGGGCTCGGGGAAGTCGGCGAACGCGAGCACCTCGGTCTCGCCCAGCCGTGCCCACAGCTCCTCGGCGACGTGCGGCGTGAGCGGCGCCAGCATCAGCACCATCGCCCGCACCACCTCGCCGCGGCGCGGTCCCCTCCTGTTGCACCACCCGGGTGAGCCGGTTGTTGAGCTCCATCAGCGCGGCGATGGCGGTGTTGAACTCGAGGTTGCCCATGTCGTCGCCCACCGCGGCGATGGTGCGGTGGAGCTGACGGCGCGTGTCGTCGTCGGCCGGCACCTCGGTGACGTGCAGCTCGCCGGTGTCCTCGTCGACCGCGTTGCGCCAGAAGCGCTGGAGGAACTTGTGCACGCCGACGATGTCCTGCGTGCTCCACGGACGGCTGGCGTCGAGCGGTCCGGTGAACATCTCGTAGAGCCGCAACGTGTCGGCGCCGTAGTCGCGGTAGATGTCGTCGGGCGCGACCGCGTTCTTCAGGCTCTTGCCCATCTTGCCGTCGTGGCGGATCACCTCGGCGCCGTCGTGGAACCACGAGTCGTCGCGCTCCTCGACCTCCGACGCCTCGACGTACGCGCCGCGCTCGTCGGTGAACGCGGCCGCGGTGATCGTGCCCTGGTTGAACAGCCGGTGGAACGGCTCGGGCGTCGACACGTGGCCGAGGTCGAACAGGACCTTGTGCCAGAAGCGCGCGTAGAGGAGGTGCAGCACCGCGTGCTCCGCGCCGCCGACGTAGAGGTCGACACCGCCGGAACCGCCCTCACCCATCCAGTAGCGCTCGATCGCGGGATCGACCAGCGCGTTCGCATTGGTGGGGTCGAGGTAGCGCAGGTAGTACCAACACGAACCCGCCCACTGCGGCATGGTGTTGGTCTCGCGGCGGTACTCGCGCAGCCCCTCGCCGAGATCCAGCTGCAGGTACATCCAGTCGGTCGCGCGCGAGAGCGGCGGCTCCGGAAGACCAGCGTCGTCGTCGGCAAGGATGCGCGGCTCGAAGTCGGTGATGTCGGGGAGCTCCACCGGCAGCATCGACTCGGGCAGCGCGTGCGCGACGCCTTCGGTGTCGTAGACGATCGGGAACGGCTCGCCCCAGTAACGCTGCCGGCTGAACAGCCAGTCGCGCAGCTTGTAGGTGACGGCGGCTTCGCCGGCGCCGACCTCCTCGAGCCAGCCGATGATGTGGTCCTTCGCGTCGGCCATGCTCAGGCCGTCGAGCGACACCTCGTCGTTGCTCGACGCCATGCCGACGCCGTCGCCGGTGTAGGCCTCGGGCCACTCCGACGCGGGCGCGTCGGGCGCCAGCCCGCGCGCGTCGAACCACGCGTCGGGAGGACGCACCACGCCCACGACCGGGAGCTCGAACTCGTCGGCGAACTCGAAGTCGCGTTGGTCGTGCGCAGGCACGGCCATGATCGCCCCGGTGCCGTAACCCATCAGCACGTAGTCGGCGATGAACACGGGCACGTTCCACCCGTTGGTGGGGTTCTTGGCGAACGCGCCGGTGAACACGCCGGTCTTCTCGCGCCCCTCGGCCTGACGCTCGAGCTCCGACTTCTGCGCCGCGAACTCGCGGTACGAGGCGACCGCCTCGGTGGGGAACTTGTCGAGCCCGAAGCTGCCGCGCCATTGGAACGGCGAATCGGTGGGCCACTGGTCCGGGACGATCACGTCGACCAGCGGATGCTCCGGCGCGAGCACCATGTAGGTGGCGCCGAACAACGTGTCGGGCCGCGTGGTGAACACGTCGATCTCGACGTCGGTGTGCTCCTCGACCGGGAAGGCGACCTCGGCGCCGACGCTGCGGCCGATCCAGTTGCGCTGCATCAGCTTGATCGACTCGGGCCAGTCGAGCAGGTCGAGATCGGCGAGCAGACGGTCGGAGTACGCGGTGATGCGCAGCATCCACTGCGTGAGCGGACGTCGGAACACGGGATGGTTGCCGCGCTCGCTCCGGCCGTCGGCGGTGACCTCTTCGTTGGCGAGCACGGTGCCGAGCGCCGGGCACCAGTTCACGAGCGCGTCGTCGCGGTACGCGAGACGGTAGGAGTCGACGACCGCGCGCCGCTGGGCGCCGTCGAGGTCGTGCCAGGCGAGCCCGTCGGGGTTGGCGTCGCTCTCCGGCGCGCGAGTGCCGTCCTCCAGCTCCTCGAGCAGGTCGTCGATCGGACGGGCACGGTCCTGGGCTTCGTCGTACCAGGCGCCGAAGAGCTGGAGGAAGATCCACTGGGTCCAGCGGTAGTAGTCGACGTCGGTGGTGGCCACACCGCGCCGAGGATCGTGACCGAGTCCCAGGGCCCGCAGTTGACGCCGCATGTTGGCGACGTTGGCCTCGGTGGTGATCCGCGGGTGCTGGCCGGTCTGCACCGCGTACTGCTCGGCCGGGAGTCCGAAGGCGTCGTAGCCCATCGCGTGCAGCACGTTGTGGCGGCGCATGCGCATGAAGCGGGCGTACACGTCGGTACCGATGTAGCCGAGCGGATGGCCCACGTGGAGTCCCGCACCGCTCGGGTACGGGAACATGTCGAGCACGTAGAGCTTGCGTCGATCGGCCACGGCCGCGAACCCGTCGTCGAGATCGCCGGACGGGTTGGGGGCCCAGAAGGTGTGGTCGGCCTCCCAGCGGTCCTGCCACTTCGCCTCGATCTCGTTCGCGAGCGCGGCGTTGTAGCGGAACTGCGGGACCTCGGGCGTGGTGCGAACCGGATCGGACATGTCGGGCGAGCGTACCGGGCCGAGATCGCGTGACCCGCGCTGGTATCGTGGCCATCCCTCGCGGGGCTGTAGCTCAGTTGGTAGAGCACTTCCATGGCATGGAAGGGGTCAGGGGTTCGATTCCCCTCAGCTCCACTCCTCTTCTCCCTCGCTCACCTCCGTTCGCTCCGTATCAACGGGCGAGCACGGGCGGAGCCCGTAGCTCGCATGGGCGAGGCCCGGCAAAGCCGGATCCTCGCCAAGAGCCCGCTTCGGTCACTCCGTATCAACGGGCGTCTCCTCGCCGGCCAGGGACTCGGCGTCGTGGACGATGCCCCGCAGCAGACCGGGGAACACGAGGGAGTGGAACGGCAACACGCCGTACCAGTACGCGCGTCCGAACAGGCCCCGGGGCCGGAACCGGGCCGTCTGCACCACGCTGCTGCCACCGGCCTCAGGTTCGATCGTCCACTCGAGCCAGGCTTCGCCGGGCAACCGCATCTCGGCGTGGAGCGAGAGGCAGCGGTCCTGCTGGACGTCCGTCACCCGCCACCAGTCGAGTGGCTCCCCCACCCGGAGGTGATCGGGATCGCGACGCCCGCGCCGCAACCCCGGACCACCGACCAACTGGTCGACGATGCCGCGCGCCCGCCAGAGGACGCGGCCGCTGTACCAGCCGCGCGCGCCGCCGACCCGACAGATCGCCCGCCACACCGAATGGGGATCAGCGATCGTGGTCGTGGCCCGGACGTCGCTCGCGACGGTGCCGCCGGTCCAGTCGGGATCGGTGGAGCTGGACTGCCACACCGGCGACGCCGCATCGTCGAACTTCGTCGGCACCTTGCCCGACGCGGTGTTGGTGATCGCGAGCCGGATCGCCTCCGCGAGCGTGAGCCGTTCGAACGGGAAGAGGTGCTCGGCGCGATGATCGGTCACGACCACGCGGTTGACCAACGAATCGACCAGCGGACGCGCGAGTTGTGCGGGCACCGGCGTCACCAACCCGACCCACAGCGACGAGAGGCGCGGCGACAGCACGGGGACGGGGAGCAGGCGCCGCTTCGGCAGACCCGCGACCTCCGCGTAGGTGGCCATCATCTCCGCGTACGACAGGACATCGGGGCCGCCGATCTCGAGGACCCCGCCGATCAGCTCCTCGTGCTCGACGACGGCGACGAGGTAGCGCAGCACGTCGCGGATCGCGATCGGCTGGCACTCGGTGCGCACCCACTTCGGCGTCACCATGACGGGGAGGATCTCGGTGAGATAGCGCAGCATCTCGAAGCTCGCCGACCCCGACCCGATCACCGCGGCAGCGCGCAGCTCCACGCACTCGACCGGGCCCGCCGCGAGCACGCGCCCGACCTCGTGACGACTCCCGAGGTGCGCGCTGAGCTCGGTGCGGTCGTCGCCCAGGCCGCCGAGGTAGACGATGCGGTCGACGCCCGATCGTTCCGCGGCCGTGCGGAAGTTCTCGGCGAGCGCGCGCTCGCGCTCGACCCAGTCGACGCCCTCGCCGATGCTGTGCACCAGGAACACGGCGACGTCGATGTCGGCCATCGCGTCGGACAGGTCGCCGCCGATGTCGGCCCGCACCACCTCCACGTCGTCCCGCCAGCTCGCGGCGTCGAGCTTGCGCACGTCTCGTGCCGCGCACCGCACACGATGACCTCGGGACAGCAGTTCGGTGACGAGTCGCCCGCCGACGTATCCCGATGCTCCGGTCACCAGTACGTGCCTCGAGTGCTCGGGATCGTCCACGGATCGTGGCTACCCCGATCGGGCCTCAGCCAAAGACACCACACGGGTCGTCGCCGCGGGATGGGTCTCGGCGAGGACCCAGCGCAACCCCATGATCCCGTGGTCGTGACCCGTCGTGTCGATCCAGTTCGGATGCCCGGGATCGCGATGCGCGACCACGATCCGGACCGATCCGTCCGTCTCGTATGCAGCAGTCACGTGGTTCACCGAGATGCGCCGCCGCTTGTCGAGGCATTCGGCCCAGATGTTGCCGAGCTGGAAGTTCCAGTACGCGCACACGGGCGGCGCGACGTCGACGACGAGCGCATCGTCGGGGCCGAGCTCCCACGCCCCGAGTTGGAAGACGATGTTCGGGTCACCGCCGACGAGGCGGTGGTGCTCGGGATCCGGGAAGTGGAGCTGGTTGGGTTCGTCGCGCCACGGTGCCACCCAGTCAGCGAACCAGCTGGAAGCCCCGATCGCGTACATCGCCGCGCCGAGCAGCTGTCGGGGCACCGCGCTCGGCACGACACCCGGCGGCGGTTCGTCCACGCCGATGCACTCGATGGTCACGTCGGCGGCGCGTTCGAGTCGCGGTCGGCGAACGTCTGTCGCACCAGGATCATCGACGAGTCCGGCGCCAGCTGCAGCCAGTTGCCGGGGTGTTCTCGTTGACTCACGACGATGTCGAAGCCGCCGTCGGCGTCGAGCACCAGGTCGTCGTCGTTGAGGTGACCGGCACCACCGGTGATGCGGTCGCGCGCGGCGTAGTTCTGGTTCTGCGCCGCGAAGCTCAGGTACGCGATGGTGCCGCGGTTGCCGGAGATGCGGTACTCGAGCTGCGGGTCGATTCCCGCGCTCGAGTACACGTTGTCGGGGTTGTCGAGCCCGAACCCGCAGTGCGCCGGGAGTGACGAGAAGCGCGGGTGGCGTGGACCCGGGTTCTCGAGGAACGACGCCAATCCGTTCTGGAGCAGACGACCGAGGTAGCGCAGGCCTTCGGCCCGGTCGAGGTCCGTGAGGCCGAGGTCGTCGCGGGCGAGCAGCTCACCGGCCTGCTCGAGCAATGCGCAGAACTCGCGCCACGCGACCTGCGGATCTTCGGCCGCGGCGTCGCTCATCAGCGAGGACGGATCTGCGTGCCCAGCCCGGCGGTGATGAACAGCGCGGTGGCGGGCGCATCGACGTCGGCGGTGTGCCACACGCCGGGCGGGTTCACGATCCCCTGTCCGGTCTCGAGGACGGCGGTGCGGTCCTCGCCCTCGACCTCCTGGTGCAGCGTGATGCGTCCGCTCACACAGGCGACCAGCTCCTCGCCGTGCGGGTGCATCTCCCAGGAGTCCCAGGGTGCATCGAACGTGTGCAACGAGACGAGGCGGCCTTCGGCGCCGTCGGACTCGTGCGCGGCGCCGTAGCGCTCGTACCACTCCGGCGAGCCGTCGAACTCGGGGAGGTGCATGACAGTGGCGCCGAGCCCGAGGTGCACCGGGAAGCTCGACAGATCGAACGGTTGCTCGGCCATGCCCTCAGTATGGCCCGCCCGCTACCGTCTCGGGGCCGACCGAACCCGCCGGTCGAAACACGGAGGAACTGTGGCCCAGGTCGAGATCGAACGCGACGGTGCGGTGATGATCGTCACCCTCAACCGTCCCCACCGCAAGAACGCGATGACCCTCACGATGTTCGCGTTGCTCGCCGATGCGTGGGAAGAGGTGACCGCGAACGACGACGTCCGCTGCGTCATCCTCACCGGCGCCGAGGGCGACTTCTCCTCCGGCATGGACCTGCGCGCGCTCGCCGGCGACGTCTCCGAACCCGACGCCATCGACACCGACGCGCGCATGAAGGAAGACCCGGGCTTCATCTATCGCGGCCTCCTCAAGACGTACCGGCCCACCAAGCCGGTGATCGCGGCGGTCGAGGGTGTCGCCATCGCCGGCGGCACCGAGATCCTGCAGGGCACCGACATCCGCATCGCCGCCGAAAGCGCGCGCTTCGGTGTGTCGGAAGCCCGCTGGTCGCTCTACCCGATGGGCGGGTCCGCGGTACGCCTGCGCCGGCAGGTGCCGTACACGGTCGCGGCCGACATCCTGCTCACGGGCAAGCACATCACCGCCGACGACGCCTTGCACTACGGCCTGGTCAGCTACGTCGTTCCCGATGGCGGCGCGCTCGACAAGGCGCGCGAGGTCGCGGCGACCGTCGCCGCCAACGGCCCGCTCGCGGTCGAGGCGATCCTGCAGACGCTGCGCGCCACCGAGCACATGAGCGAGGAGGAGGCCTTCGCCTTCGAGCAGCCGATCGGCATGTCGGTCATGGCCTCGGCGGATTCGAAGGAGGGCCCCAAGGCCTTCGCCGAGAAGCGCACGCCGAACTTCCAGCGGAAGTAGCGGTCGCGAACGTGGTCGATCCCCGCACCCCGGTGCTGGTGGGCGCAGGGGTCGCGCACCAGCGGTCAGACGATCCGTCCGAATCGGTGGAGGCAGTCGCGCTGATGACGACCGCCGTCGAGCGAGCCGGCGCGGATGCCGACGCGCCCGGTCTGCTCGCGCAGGCTCAGGCCGTGTACGTCCCGCGCGGGACGTGGCGCTACCGCGACCCCGGTCGTCTCATCGCCGAGCGGATCGGCGCCACTGCGCGCACGGTGATCGCCGAGCTCGGCGTGCTGCAGTCCACCCCCTTCACGCGCGCGTGCCGCGCCATCGCGAACGGCGACCTCGACGTCGCGATCGTCGTGGGCGGCGAGGCGAAGTTCCGCGATCTGCGCGGCCACATCACCGGGTCTGTCCCGGTCGACACCACACAGGGCGACGACGTCGAGCCGGGCGAGAGCATCAAGCCGGCCGACGAGATCATCCCCGCCCCCGAGCGCGCCGCCGGCTTCATGAGCGCGCCGTTGATGTATGCGGCCCTGGAAACCGCGCTGCGGGTGTCGCAGGACGAGACGGTGGGCGAGAACGCACGCGCGACGGCAGAGCTGTGGGCAGGCTTCAGCCGTACCGCGGCCGCCAATCCCGACGCGTGGCGGCGCGATCCGGTGACGCCGGAGTTCCTCGAGCACCCGTCGGCGAAGAACCCGATGCTCGCGGCGCCGTACACCAAGTGGCACTGCTCGCAGTGGAACGTCGATCAGGCCGCCGCGTTCATCCTGTGCTCCACCGAGGCGGCCGATCGAGCGGGCGTGCCGCAGGATCGACGGGTGTACCCGCTCGCGATGGTGGAGTCGAACCACATGCTCGCGGTGTCGAAGCGCGCCGAGCTCCACCGGGCACCGGCCGTGCGCATCGGTGCCGAGCGCGTCGCCGATCTCACCGGGATCGACGTCGCCACCAGCGACGTGGTCGACCTCTACAGCTGCTTCCCCGTGGCGGTGCGCATCCAGGCGAGTGAGCTGGGGCTGCCGGTCGACGATCCCGACGGCCGCCCGCTCAGCGTCGGCGGCGGCATGACCTTCGGCGGCGGGCCGCTCAACAACGCCACCTTCCAGGCCCTCGGGCGCATGGTGCCGATGCTGCGGGACGCGCCCGGGAGCATCGGGCTGCTGACGTTCATCAGCGGTCTCATCACCAAGCACGGCATCTCGGCGTGGTCGACGACACCGCCCGAGGGCGGATTCGCCTTCGCCGACACCAGCGACGAGGTCGCAGCCGGAACGCCGGCGCTGGACGTGATCGGAGACCACCGGGGCGGGGCGACCATCGACGCCTACACGGTCGCCCACGAAACCGGTGAACCTCGCTACACGACGATCGTCGCGACGACCGCCGATCGCGCCCGCGTCGTCGCCCGCAACGACGACGCAGGGCTCGCGGCAGAGATGGCGTCCGAGGAGTGGTGCGGCCGCGACGTCGTCGTCGACGGCGATCGCTTCAGCGTCGCCGGCTGATCTCGTCGAACACCGCGTCGGTGTCGGCACCGAGCGCGGGCGCAGGCCCGTCGTTGCCGACGCGCTCGCCGTCGATGGTGATCGGCGTGACGCACTGGAGCAGCCGACCCTCGGTCGGGTGGTCGACCTCCTCGAACAGGCCGACGGCGACGAAGTGCTCGTCGTCGAACACGTCCTCGACCGCGTTGTACGGCGCCGCCGGGATGCCCGCCTCCCGGAACCGCTCGAACCAGACCGCGGTGGTGTCGGTGGCGAGGTGCTCCGCGACCAGGGTGTAGAGCTCCTCGACGTGCTCGGTGCGGGAGTGCAGCGTTGCGAAACGAGGCTCGTCGGTCAACTCGGGTCGGCCGATCATGGCGAAGAACCGCGACCAGTCGCGTTCGGTGTAGACGAGCGCAGCGAGATGACCATCGGCGGTCGGGAACGGGCGGCGCGTGGGTGACGAGACCCGGGGATAGCGCGCGTCTCCGCGTGGAGGGACGAACACGCGACCCCACTGGTGCTCGACCAAGCCGAACGACGCCATGAGCTCCGCCATCGGCACTTCGATCGCCGCGCCCCCACCGTCGATCTCGCGCTTGCGCAACGCGGCCGCGATCGCGAACGCCGCGGCCATCCCCGCGACCTTGTCCGCCACCGCGTGCGCCGCGTACGTCGGTTCGCCGTGCATCCACGACTGGGCACCGGCGATGCCGGCCACCGCCTGCACGGTGTCGTCGTACGCGGGCAGGTCGGCATAGGGGCCGTCGGCGCCGAACCCCACGATCGCGCAGTGGACCAGCCCGGGGTTCACCGCCAGCAGCGTGTCGGGATCGGCCCCGCAGCGCACCGCGGCGTCGCGACGCATGTTGTGCACCAGCACGTCGGACGCGGCCACCAGCTCGGCGAGGCGAGCGCGCCCGTGGTCCGTCTGGAGATCGAGCACGACGCTGCGCTTCCCCCGGTTGCACGAGAGGTAGACCGCCGCCATCCCTTCGTGCGCGCGCGGTCCGAGGTCACGGGCGACGTCGCCAGAGGGCGATTCCACCTTCACCACGTCGGCACCGAAGTCCGACAGGAGCAGCGTGCCGTACGGGCCGGACACCACGGTGGTGAGGTCGACGACGCGTACGCCGTCGAGCGGGAGGCCGGGCACCCGCGGAGTGTACGCGGCATGATTGCCGCTCATGGCGGCAGCGATGGACGGTCGCACCGTCCTGATCACGGGAGGGAACACCGGGATCGGGAAGGAGACCTCGGTCGCGCTCGCAGGACTTGGTGCACGCGTGGTGTTCACGACTCGTGACGCGGAGCAGGGCGAGGCGGCACGGGCCGAGATCCGCGAGCGCAGCGGCAACGATGTCGTCGACGTCATGGAGCTCGACCTGGCGAACCTCGCCTCGGTGCGCGAGTTCGCGTCGCGCTTCGCCGACGGCCACGACCGGCTCGAGGTGCTCGTGAACAACGCCGGACTGATGCTCGGCGCGCGCCGCGAGACCGTCGACGGCTACGAGATGACGTTCCAGGTGAACCACCTCGGCCCGTTCCTGCTCACCACGCTCCTGCGCAACGAGCTCGTCGCCGGAGATTCGGCACGGGTGGTGAACGTGGCGTCGGTCGCGCACTCGAGCGCCCGGAAGGGCCTCGACTTCGACGACCTCCAGTCATCGAAGGGCCGCTACCGGCCCTTCGGTGTGTACGGGAAGACCAAGCTCGCCAACATCCTCTTCACCCGCGAGTTGGCGCGCCGATGGGACGACACCGGCGTCACCGCGAACTCGGCGCACCCCGGGTTCGTCGCGTCGCGCTTCGGACGCGACGGTGACTCCGGTTTCCCGATGGGTCTGATCTTCCCGCTGGTGAAGCCGTTCGCGCTCACGCCCGAGCAGGGCGCGGAGACGCAGGTGTACCTGGCGTCGGCGCCCGAGCTCGCGGGCATCACCGGCGGCTACTGGGTGAAGTCGGCGCCCGCCACGCCGAGCGCAGCCGCGCTGGATGACGCGGCCGCGGCCCGGTTGTGGGAGGTCAGCGAGCAGCTGGTCGCTTGATCAGCTGCTCGGCGTCGACGTGTCGAGGAACGCGCACGCCGGCGCAGCCTTCACCGCGTTCTCGAGCTTCTTGCCCTTGTCGAGCTTGTCGACCGCACTGAAGCCTTCGCCCAGCTTGCTGCCGGAATCACTGAGCGCCTGACCGAGCGCCTCACCCTTCGCTTTGAACTCCGTCACGGAGTCGGTCGGCAGCTGCTTCGCCGAGGTCTGCGCCTTGGCGAACTCCTTCGACACGGCCTTGAAGCCGGCCACGAACACCGCGGCGATCTTCTTGCCGTTCGGGGACGACGGCGTCCCGGCGCGCTTGATCGCGTCGGTCGCCTCGTCGGTCGCGTCGACCATGTCGCCGAGGAACGAGGCGATCTGGTCGCGAGCGGAGCTCAGGATCGCTTCCGGGGTCTGGCCGGTCCCGTCGACTCCGTCGAGCGCGGACGTGAGCGCGTCGCCCTTGGCCGAGATGGTCGTCTGCCACTCGTCGAGCGCGGTGCAGAACTTCGGCGCCCACTTCGACGGTGAGACCGTCGCCGCGGACGCGCCGCTGGCGGCCCCGGCAACGAGTCCGACGACGACGAGCGCGACAAGAGAGGTACGGCGGAAGATCACGAAGACTGCCCCTTGAGTGTAGGGAGTTGATGGTCGGTCGTTCACGCCTCGGGCTTGAGGGTCGGGAACAGGATCACCTCACGGATGCTGGTCACGCCGGCGAGGATCATCGTGAGCCGATCGATCCCGAGCCCCATGCCGCCGGTCGGCGGCAGTCCGAACTCCAACGCCCGCAGGTAGTCCTCGTCGACCGTACCGGCCTCGACATCACCCGCGGCACGTGCCGCGCGCTTCGGCTTCGAAGCGCGCGCGTTGGTCGATGGGATCGTTGAGCTCGCTGTACGCATTCGCGAGCTCGTTGCCGTTGACGACCACTTCGAACCGTTCGACCAGGTTGGGATCGTCGCGATGTGCACGCGCCAACGGCGACGTCTCGCGCGGGTGGTCGAGCACGAACGTGGGTCGCACGAGCTTCGGCTCGACCAGCTCGTCGTAGGCCTCGTGGGTGAGACGGCCGGCGCCCCATTCGTCCTTGTACGAGAGACCGAGCCCGTCGAGCACCGCGCGTGCTGCCGCGACGTCCATCGAGGGGTGGAGGTCGACACCGACGTGCTCGCGGATGAGGTCGACCATCGTGGCGCGCGGCCAGGGCTCGGCGAGATCGACGCGCTCGCCGCGCAGCTCGAGCACGGTGTCGCCGTTGCGCGAAGCGCGCGCCGCGGTGACGACGAGGCGCTCGGTGAGCTCCATCATGTCGTGGTAGTCGGCGAACGCCTGATAGGCCTCGAGCATCGTGAACTCGGGGTTGTGGCTGGTGTCGACGCCCTCGTTGCGGAACACGCGCCCGATCTCGAACACGCGCTCGAAGCCACCGACGACCAGTCGCTTCAGGTGCAGTTCCGGCGCGATGCGGAGGTAGAGGTCGACGTCGAGCGCGTTGTGGTGCGTGACGAAGGGACGGGCGGTTGCCCCGCCGAGCTCGTGTCCGAGCACGGGCGTCTCGACCTCGACGAAGCCGGTGTCGGCGAGCTCGCGCCGGATCGCCGCGACCGCGGCGAAGCGGATGGCGAAGACCCGGCGCGCGTCCTCGTTGACGATGAGGTCGACGTAGCGCTGGCGGAAGCGGGTGTCGACGTCGGAGAGGCCGTGCCACTTGTCGGGCAACGGGCGCAGCGACTTGGCGAGGAGCCGGAACCCGTCGACCTTCACCGAGAGCTCGCCCTTGCGGGTGGTCATCACCGTCCCGTCGACACCGACCCAGTCACCGAGGTCGAGGGCGTCGAACGAATCGTGCGCCTCCTCGCCCAGCACGGCGCGGGAGACGAAGAGCTGCACGCTGTCGGACTGGTCGCGCACCGTGGCGAAGGTCAGCTTGCCTTGCCGGCGCAGGAGGAGGATGCGACCGGCGACCCGAACCCGCACTTCGGTCTCGGTCCCCGGGGGCAGGTCGCCGAAGTCGGCGCGGAGCTCGGCGAGGGTGCGATCGCGGTCGAAGCGGACCGGGTAGGGGTCGACGCCTCCGGCGCGCAGCTCGTCGAGATCGGCGAGGCGACGGGCCCGTTCGGCCGGGACGTCGGCCGGGACATCGGCCACGGGCGCGTCGTCGTCGGGCATCCGGCCGATGCTAGGTGGGGGTTCTGACGGCCAGCGGTACCATTCGGCCGCCGCGATTCAGGAGATCGAACATGGAAGCCGTCATCGTCGCCACCGCCCGCACGCCCATCGGTCGGGCCAACAAGGGGTCGCTCGTCGATCTCCGTCCCGACGACCTCGGGGCCACGATCGTGCAGGCGCTGCTCGAGAAGGTGCCGAACGTCGATCCCGCGCAGGTCGAGGACGTGATCTGGGGCAACGCCCAGCCGGCCGGCGAGGCGGGCTACAACGTCGCCCGGGTGACCGCGCTGCTCGCGGGGCTCGAGGGTGCGCCCGGCGTCACCGTCAACCGCTACTGCTCGTCGTCGCTGCAGACCATCCGCATGGCCGCGCACGCGATCAAGGCCGGCGAGGGCGACGTCTTCGTCGCCGGTGGGGTCGAGACGGTGAGCCGCTTCCGTTCCGGCATGTCCGACGGCGGGCCGGGCACGCACAACGCGAAGTTCGCCGACGCCGAAGCGCGCACCGAGTCGCGCACCGGCGGTGGCCAGAGCTCGTGGGAGCCGCTCTCGGGCCTGCCCGACATCTACATCGCGATGGGTCAGACCGCCGAGAACGTCGCCGAGTACGCCAAGGTCACGCGCGAGGAGATGGACGAGTTCGCCGCACTGTCACAGCAACGCGCGGTCGAGTCGCAAGAGAACGGGTTCTTCGAGCGGGAGATCACGCCGGTGACCACGCCCGACGGCACCGTCGTGTCGAAGGACGACGGCCCCCGTCCCGGGACGACGGTCGAGGGTCTCTCCGCGCTGAAGCCGGTGTTCCGGCCGGACGGCACGGTGACGGCTGGGAACGCGTGCCCGTTGAACGACGGCGCGGCCGCGGTGCTCGTGATGAGCGAGGCTCGAGCCGAGGCGCTCGGCGTGCAGCCGCTCGCCCGCATCGTCGCCAGCGGCGTGTCCGCGCTCGACCCCGAGATCATGGGGCTCGGCCCCATCGACGCGTGCCGTCAGGCAATGGGGCGTGCCGGACTCTCGATCGACGACATCGACCTGGTCGAGATCAACGAGGCGTTCGCCGCGCAGGTGGTGCCGTCGGCCCGCGAGCTCGGTATCCCGTGGGAGAAGCTGAACGTGCACGGCGGGGCGATTGCGCTCGGCCACCCGTTCGGCATGACCGGCGCCCGCATCATGACCACGCTCCTCAACGGTCTCGAGGACGCCGGCGCCCGCTACGGCATGGAGAGCATGTGCGTCGGCGGCGGCCAGGGCATGGCCATGATCGTCGAACGCCTCGCGTAAGCACCGCAAAGCCGCGCGGTTTGGCACGCAAGCGTGTCATTCCGCGCACCTTTGGCCGAGCACGGCGAGCGCGATCGGAGCGAAGGTGCGATCCCGATCGCGCAGCATGGTCGCCGTGACACGGAACATGCTCCACCCAGCGGCGACGAAGTCGTTCTGACGTGCTCGGTCGTCGTCGAACACCCGCCGGGTCGAATGCGGCACGAAGCCGTCGAACTCGATCGCGACCTTGACGTCCGGCCACGCGAGATCGACGTAGCGCACGCGGCCTCCGACGCCCACTCGGTGGTTCAGGCAGGGTTCGGGGAGTCCGTAGCTCCGCACCGCCCGCAACACCTTGGCTTCCCACACGTTGGCCGCCCGGTGGAGCCCCGGCCCACGAGTCGCGAGCAACTCGAGGACGAGCGCGCACCCGCTCCGGCGCGGGGCCCACAGCGATTCGGCACGGTTGCGGAGCCGATCGATGGTGACGAGTCGCCGGACGATCGCGGTGTCGACCATGTCCTCGAAAGGTGCGCGGGGTAGTCGACCGCCGAGGTCGACGAGCGTGCGCGCGACCGTCGTAGCGCGGATGCCGTCGACGTCGAGGTAGTCGACCGGGTCGACTTCACAGCTCGTGTGGAGCACCGCGTCGTAGCGGCGCCGCGGCGCTCGAACCACGAGGATCTCGGGCGCGGGAGGTGGACCCGTGAGCCCGTGCAGTGCGGCCGCGGCGAGGCCTGCCGACACTCCGCCCGTTGCCAGGACGAGCGCCATCTGGCGTTGTCGCCAGTCGATCGGCCTCGACGCGGCGACGCGATACACACGGGGCACGATCTCCTCCCACACCCGTCGCTCGAGGAGACGCCGCACCAATGGTCGGGTGAAGCCGCACTCCAGCACTTGGGGCAGAGCAAAGACCCCATGCTGGCGACGGGCAATGATGTTGAGTTGGCGTTCCGGTGACATTGCGACTCCCGCGACGACTGTGCCGGGGAAGCCATTGCCATGGTCGCGCCGAGCTACGACAACCAAACCGCGGCAAAGTCAGCGCGTCTTGACACGCACACGTTCCAGCACGCGAGGCTTTGGCCGTCAGACGGTCGGAGTCGACGAGGAGGAGCGAGATGCTGGCGGACTTCCGGAAGTTCATCATGCGCGGGAACGTGCTCGATCTGGCGGTGGCGGTGGTCATCGGCGTGGCGTTCAACGCGGTGGTCACGTCGCTGGTCAACGACGTGATCATGCAGATCATCGCGGCCATCGTGGGCAAGCCGAACTTCAACGACCTCACCTTCACGATCGGTGAAGGCGTGATCTACTACGGCCGGTTCCTCACCGCGCTCATCAACTTCCTGATCATCGCGGCGACGTTGTTCGTGATCATCCGGGCCTTCGAAGAGCTGCAGAAGCGGCGCAAGAGCGCCGGCGAGGACGTCGACGAGGACAAGAGCGACGAGGTCGTCCTCCTCAGCGAGATCCGCGACCTGCTGGCGCAGCGTCAGGTGTAACCGCTCAGCTCAGCTCGAACGCCGGGTTGAGGCACTGGACGACCTCGGCCGGCGGGACGTCGAACATCTTGAGGTACGCCGGAAGCTGTCCCTGCACGGTGGCCTTGGTGTAGAGCACCTGGACCACGTCGTCGTCACCCGCGCCTTCGATCGGGTACGTCCCGACCAGCTGCACCCCGGTGATGTCGAGCTTCAGGCTCGTGATCTGGGGCTTGATCGACTGCAGGAGCTGCTTGGCCTCGAAGCGCGACTGCTGCTGCGTGGTGCGCTTTCCCGCCGGCGCGGTCGTGGGCGGCGCGGTCGTCGTCGTGGGCTCCTCGCCCCCCGGGACCGTCGTGGTGGTCGTGCTCGTCGTCGTGGTGGTGGTGTCGGGTGGATCGGTGGGCGGCGTGTTGCACGTGGGCGTGCCCGTCGGATGCTCGCCGGTCTCGCCGTTGTTGACGGCCCACGTGACCAACAGGTCGTGGCCCGGCGTGTAGTTCACGACGACGCGCTCGTCGTCGGGAACCCCGCGGTTGCTGTCGCCGATGCGCTGGAGCGCCTTGGCCTGCACCTTCGCCGCGGCCTCCTGCGGGGTCGTGGTGGTGGGCGGCGGCTTGGTGGTGGTCGCCGGCGCCGTGGTGGGAGCGACGCTCGTCGGCGGCGGCACGACCGTGGTCGGCGGTGCGGTGGGCGGGGCGGTGGGCGGTTCGGTGGGCGGCGTGGTCGTGGGCGCCTCGGTGGGCGGCGGAGGGATCACCGTGATGGTGGGCGGCGGGGCGGTGGTGGTCGCCGGCGCATGCGTGGTGGTCGTGGCCGCGGGTGCCGTCGTCGACGTCGTCGTCGGGAGCGCGACGGTGCTGGACGGCGGCTGCGTGGGGATCGCGACGTTGTCGTTCGACGAGTCGCCGTCGCGCAGCGCGAGGAAGGCGATGCCGCCGATGATCCAGAGCGCCAGCACCGCTCCCGCGACGATCCGAGCCGCGGTGACGTACTGCGTGCCGGTGCGCTCACCTCGGGATCGACGGATGAGATCCGCGGCCCGCGCCGCCAGGACGAAGGCGACGATCGTGCCGATGAGCGGGATGACGATGCTGACGACGGCCCAGACCAGCGCCGCGATCGCGAACGGCTCCGTGCGCGCCTGACCCCAGCCGCCCGCCCCTCCGGAACCGCCCGCACCCGTGGGTTCCGGCTCGGGTCCGACCGGCACCGCGCTCGTCTCGTCGGGGTTCCAGGCGTTGGGATCCTGGGGCGGCTCGGAAGCGGACATCCGGGGAACACTACCGACACCCGGTCACGAAGTGGTGTCCCCTCGGTAGGCTGCGCGCCATGCCGACAGCGACGATTCCCATCACCGGTGACCCGGCGGCCGACAACCTGCTCGTCACCGATCCGCTCGCCCTCGTGATCGGCATGCTGCTCGACCAACAGGTGCCTATGGAGTGGGCGTTCCGCGGTCCCTCGACCTTGCGCGACCGCCTCGGTCGGCTCGACTGCGCGGCGATCGCGGCGATGCCGGTCGACGACCTCGAAGCGGTCTTCAAGGAGAAGCCCGCGCTCCACCGCTATCCCGGGTCGATGGCCAAGCGCACGCACGCGCTCTGCGAGCACGTGGTCGCGGAGTACGGCGGCGACGCCGGCAACATCTGGAAGGGCGTGAAGGATCCGCAGGTGCTGTTCGACCGCATCCGTGCGCTGCCCGGCTACGGCGACGAGAAGGCGAAGATCTTCCTGGCCATCCTGGGCAAGCGACTCAAGGTCGCGCCGAAGGGCTGGGAGGAGTACGCGGGTCCGTTCTCGGACGAGAACCCCCGGTCGGTCGCCGACATCGACTCCCCCGAGAACCTCCAGCGCGTGCGCGCGTGGAAGCAGGCTCAGAAGGCCGCCAAGAAGTCGAAGGCCGAGTAGCCAGAGCTAGACGGCCGCAGTGTCGTCCGCGGTCTCGGGCACCGATCCTCGGGCGAGGAACTCGATCACGCCGACCAGGATCAGGCCGATCACGAAGATGAACAGGACTGCGCCGATCCCCGGCCGGTCCCAGACGACCAGCGCCAGCACCGCGACCGCGGCGACGACCATCTCGAGCGCCCGCTTGTGCGCACCCACGAACTCCTCGACCGGGTTCGGCTGGTAGCCGAGGTCACCCGCCTTGTTCCGCGCGCCCGCGATCCCGGACGACGCCAGCTCACGCGCCTTCTTCGCCGGCGCCGACGGCCCGGCGAAGTAGGCGACGACGGCGACGATGATCCCGACCACGCCGAGCGTGATGATGCCGTAGCGGAGGTTGCGCACGAGGATGTCGAAGATCGCCGATGCGGTGCCCTCCGACACCTTCGGGCTCGTGGCGGCGTCGAGGTAGAGCGAACGCGCGATCGCCAGGAGCACCAGCGTGAGCACGCACGCGGCGACGAGCACGAGCGCGGCGCGCACGGTCAAGCGCCGGCGTCGCGGGGGCACGATCAGCGCCGACCCCGCGAGCGCGAGCACGCCGAGCACCGGCAGCACCCAGGAGAGCGTGTCGAGGATCGACACGTACTGACGTGCCTCCGCCAGGCCTTCCGTGTTGATGATCGTGATGGTGCGGGACACCGGCGGCACGTTCACGTTCTCGAGGAACGAGAGGCCGGCATCGACCAGTTTGCCCTGCACCTGCTTGATCACGTTGCCGAGGTCGAGCGTGACCTTGCCGTCCGCGATGTTGACAGCACCCGGCGCCTTGCTCGGATCGTCGGTCAGGAGCGCGACGAGTTGGTTGTGAGCGCGTCGGTTGGCGGCGTCCCACAGCTCCGAGAACTGCTCCGAAGCGAGAAGCTTCTCGGTGACGTCGGTGGCGTAGCTCTGCGCCGCGGTCGCGACCGGAGCCGCGAGGACCTTGGCCCGCTTGGGGAGCGCGTCCGCGACGCGCTTCTCGATGTTGGCGTTGGTGAAGATGGCGTTCACGACGGCCGCGGCGACGGTCTGCTGGATGTCGGCGTTCTCGGCCAGGGGCGAGACGGTCTCGACGTAGCGGTCGGTGTTGGTGAGCTGGTTGTGCGTCCAGATCGCGACCGCCGAGAGCGGCACGAGGATGAACCCGAGGACGAGCAGGACGACGGACGTGATCCGCTGCCACCGCTTGCCCTTGTCCGGGGTCGCGGGCGCGGACCCCGGTGGTGTCGTGGGTTCGCCTTCAGTGTCCTCGCTCATGCAGCCAGGTCCTTGCCGATCCGCCGGTACTCGAAGCTGGCCATGAGGTCGGCGACGCCCTTGAAGATCGACCAGATGCCGATGATCGACACCAGGAGCAGCACCGAGCGATCAGGGTTGCCGATCGCCCATGCGCCCAACGCGATGCCGACGACTCCGGCGATGAGCGGCATCCACCAGCCGCGCACGTGCGTGTGCGAGAGCGCGATCACGACGTCGAAGATGCCGCGTATCAGCAGGTACCACGCCACGAACACCGAGATCACGACCAGCGTCGGTTCGGGCCACACGATCGCGGCGATGCCGGCGGCGATCGCCAGCGTTCCGCCGATGATGGCGAGCCACCGCCACCCGCCTTCGAGGACGAAGCCGAGGGCGAGTTGCGTGATACCGCCGAGCCAGAACGCGATTGCGATCAGGATCACGCACGCGGTGATCGACGCCGGTCGCAACGACAGCACGATGAACCCGAGGACCAACCACAGGATCCCGGCAACCAGCCACAGCCACCAGGTGTGCGAGTACGCGTCGGCGACCGCGCGCTCCTCGTCGGGTGTCAAGTCGATGCGCATGCTCATGCTCATGCGTGCGCATTATTGCCGAATCGCGTCTCGGTGACCGTCATGGTCGTGGCGGTACCCTCGACGTCGTGGCAACGGACGCGCCCACCACGTACTTCCCCTACGGCCGTTACCGGCGGCGCATCCGGCTCGTGGCGCGCGACGAGCGCACCGTGTCAGGCGGTCTGGAGGACGACCAGCACTACTTCACCGTGCAGGTGGAGCACGACGGCGCGCACGTGATCGCGATCACGGGCGAATCGGTGCGAGCACCGTGGACAACGTGTCCCGCGGCGGGCGCGCAGCTCCAAGCACTTGTTGGCGCGCCGCTCTCCGATCGGTGTCTCGAGATCGCCGGGCACACGCGCTCCGACCAGCACTGCACCCACCAGCTCGACGTCGCCACGCTCGCCATCGCGCACGCGGCGCGAGTGACCGCAGGCGGGTCGGAGCGCCGCCAGTACGACGCGGTCGTGCCCTTCGGTCTGCTCGACGGCGAGCGCCACACGGTGACCCTGGCCCGTGATGGCGACGCGCTCCTCGCGTGGGAGCTCGAGGGCAGCCGCATCGTCGCGCCCGTCCCCTACTCGGAGGCGAACGGCGGGTTCGCCCGCTGGGCCGACGCCACCTTCGACGCCGACACCGCCGAGGCTGCCATCGTGCTGAAGCGTGCGTGCAGCATCGGCATGAGTCGGGGCATGGACCTCGACAGCTACCCCACGCTCGCGGACATGCCCGGCCTCAGCCCGGTCTGTTGGTCGATGCAACCCGAGCGCGCGCCGGTCGCGTTCCGCAACCGCGGCCTCATCCGTGACTACGACGAGCGCCCAGAGGCGATGCTCGCCGAGGGTCCGGCCTAGTACGACGAGATCACCTCGGCGCCGAACGCTTCGAGCGTCGCGGGTGCCGCGAAGTCGGTGAACCACACGTAGAAGCGTTCGACACCGCGCTCCTGCATCGCGTGGAAGTGGTCGAGCAGCTCGCTCCGACCGCCGACGACAAGCGTCGAGTAGCCGAACCGGCGACGCGCGGTCTCCTCGATCGCGGCGCGGTCGGCGCCTTCGGGCACGAACGCGTACATGTGCTGCACCGAGACGCGCGCGTCACCCGCACGCTCGCGCATCTCGTCGAGCCGGTCGAGCTGGTGGATCGGCACGTTCCACCAGTCGGCGTGCTCTGCCACCAGCGCCATGGTCTTCGGTCCGGTGCCACCGATGACGATCGGGATGCGTCCGAGCGGCGTCGGCATCTGGCGTGCCGCGACCAGCTGGAACCACTCACCCTCGTAGTCGAGAACCTCGCCGGTCCACAGGGCGCGCACGATCTCGAGCGTCTCCTTGAGCCGACCGACGCGCTCGCGCGCCGCGGTGGGGCGCACGCCGTAGGTGGTGAACTCCTCCACCACCGATCCCCAGCCGATGCCCAGTTCGAACCGTCCGCCCGACGCGTGGTCGAGGGTGACGGCCTCGCGTGCGAGGTTCGCGGGGTGGCGGAACGCGTCGCACAGGACGAGCTGACCCTGCACGAGCCGCTCGGTGTGTGCGAGCAGCCACGCGTTCGTCGTCAGCGCCTCGTACATGTCGTGCTGCTCGGCCAGCGGCGGCGCGAGATGGTCCATCCCCGCCATGCCCGCGAAGCCTGCGGCCTCCGCGGCGCGCGCCTTCTCGACCATCACGTCCATGGCCAATCGCATCTGCGGGAGATACAGGTGGAACTCGGGCGTGCTCGCGCTCATGGCGGCACAACGTAGACGCAACTCGGAGATCAGTCGGCGGGCTCACCGGCCTCGATGTCCATGGCCTCCTGCGCACCCAGCTGCTGGCGCTCGCGGCATTCGCCGCCGAACGGTTCGAGCACGAAGGCGACGTGGTCACCGGCGTCGAGGCGCTCCAGGATCCGTCCCCCGAACCAGTCGCAGTCTCCGAGCACCGGCGCGCCACCCGGGCCTGGTTGCCACCCCCAGCCGTTCAGCTTGCTGGGATCGTCGTGCGCGGTCGTGCCGCCGAAGTGCTCGGCGATGCGGTGCTGGTCGGCGCGCAAGCGGTGCACCACCACCACCTCGGCCTTCCGCGCAAGCTCGTAGGTGTGGTTCGCCTTCGACAGGAAGACCGCGAACCGCGCCGGGTCGATGCTGCACTGGCTCGTGAAGCCGACGAGGCACGCGTCGGCATCGTCGCCTGTCGCGGCCGCGACGACGAACATCGGGTACTCGAGGTGTTCGACGATGCACTCGAAGGCGTCCGGACGGTCGGTCACCCCGGTGCGGCTACCCGAGCGACCCCGACGACAAACGGATCAGGCGAGTGCGACCAGCTCGACCATCTCGTCGTCGAAGTAGTCGAGGGTGGCGTCGGGCATGTGCAACGCACGATCGGGCGCCAACGACTTCACGAATTCGGTGTCGTGGCTCACGACGATCATGGTGCCGGGCCACGCCGCCAACGCCTCCCCCGTCGCGGTCCGCGACGCGGGGTCGAGGTTGTTGGTGGGCTCGTCGAGCAGCAGCACGTTGTGGCGGCCGGCGACGAGCTGCGCCAGCGCCAATTTCGTCTTCTCGCCCCCCGAGAGCGTTCCCGCGTCCTGGAACACCTTGTCGCCGCTCAGGCCGAACATGCCCAGCAGGTTGCGGAGGGCGCCGTCGCCCGCGCTCGACGCCTCGCGCATGTGCTCGAGCAGTGAGCGCCCGGCGACGATCCCCTCGTGCTCCTGCGCGTAGTACCCGATCGACACGTTGGCGCCGAGCTCCACCTCACCGAGGTCGGGGCTGAGGACGTCGGCCAGCACGCGGAGGAGCGTGGTTTTCCCCGCGCCGTTGAAGCCCATCACGAGCAGGCGTTCGCCGCGGCCGACGTCGAAGTTCACGTCGGCGAACACGTCGAGCGGACCGAACGACTTGTACAGCTCCTTCGCGGTGAGCACCGTGCGTCCCGCCGACGGCGGCTCCGGGAAGCGCACCGCGAGCGCACGCCGCTTCGCGGTGTTCTTCACCAGGTTCGCCTCGAGCTTGGCGCGCCGGTTGTCGAGGTTCTTGGCCACGCGTGCGCGTTTGGCGGTCTGGCCCCGCATACCGCCGGCCTGCACCTTGAGGCGCGCGATCTCGCGCGTCTGCCGTTCGGCCAACTTCGCGCTGCGTTCCTGGTCGCCTTCGCGCGCGGCGAGGTACTGAGAGTACGTGCCCTTGTACTCGACGAGCGCGCCGGTGCCCTCCTCCGACTCGCGGTCGATGTGCACCACGCGGGTGATCGCTTCGTCGAGCAGATCGAGGTCGTGGCTCACGACGAGCAACGCGCCGCGATACGAGCGCAGGAACTTGAGCAGCCAGGTGCGGGCGTCGGCGTCGAGGTGGTTGGTGGGCTCGTCGAGCAGGAGCAGGTCGCTCCCACCGAAGAGGATGCGGACGAGCTCGGCGCGCCGCCGTTCGCCGCCTGAAAGCGCGCCGAGGTGGAGGTCGAGCCGATCCGACCGCAGGCCGAGACCGTCGGCGAGCTTGCGCACCTCCGCCTCCGCCGCGTACCCACCGGCCGCCTCGAACTGCTCCTGCGCGGCGCTGAAGCGCTCGATGTTCTCGGACGAGGGGTTCTCCTCGAGCGCGATCCGCAACTTCTCGGTGCGCGCCAGGACGTCGTCGAGCCCACGGCCGGAGAAGATGTGGGTGAGCACGGTGGTGTCGTCGGGCACGGCGTCGCTGCGGGGATCCTGCGAGAGGTAGCCGGTGAGCGCGGGGCGCTCGACGAGCCCGGACCGCGGCCGGTCGGCACCTCCGAGCACCCGGAGGAACGTGGTCTTCCCGGCGCCATTGCGGCCCACCAGGCCGACCTTGTCCCCCGGCCGGACCTGCAAGGAGACGCCGTCGACGATCCGCTTCCCACCGACCTCGACCACCAGGCCACGAACGGTCAGCACGGAAACAACTCCAGGAACTCGCGGGCGGGGTCGATCATTCTCGCCGCGCGGCACGCAGAAGTGCCCTCCTAGCCTGGATCGATGCCCATGCCGACCGAGGAGCTCGTCCCCCCGAAGCCCGCCTGGCGGGGTCGGATCCACCTCGTCGCCTTCCTGGTGTCGATCCCGGCCGGCCTCGCGCTGGTCCTGTTGAGCGAAGGCGTGTCGGCCCATGTCGGCGCCGCCATCTTCGCGGCGTCCCTCGTCGGCCTGTTCGGCACCAGCGCGATCTACCACACCGGCAACTGGGCGCCACACGTGCGGGCGCGGCTGCGGCGCATGGACCACGCGATGATCTTCGTGCTCATCGCCGGCTCCTACACCCCGATCACGCTCCTCGCACTCCAGCCGGCTTGGGGCATCTCCCTGCTCGCGACCGTGTGGACGGTGGCGGTGGTGGGCGTCACCCTCGCCTTGCTCCACTTCGGCGCCCTGCACCGCCTCGGCGGCTACCTCTACATCGGCATGGGTTGGATCGTCGTGATCGCGCTGCCTGCGATCGTCACGTCGCTCGGGCCTTCGGAGCTCGCGCTCCTGTTCGCCGGCGGTGTCCTGTACACGGTCGGCGCGATCGGCCTCCGGCTCCAGCGGCCGAATCCCCGCCCGTTGGTGTTCGGGTACCACGAGGTGTGGCACGCCATGACGGTTGCGGCCGCCGCCTGCCACTTCACGCTCGTCGCCATGCTCGTGCGGGCCTGATCCGTCCGGAACGGGCCCCTTGGCCCGGGGCCGCCGATCTGCAAAAATTTCGCCATGAGCGTCGCGGAGCTCTTGTCCGATGTCCTCGGTGACCGCGTCCCCGTCGCGTTCCGCGCCTACGACGGATCCACCTTCGGACCGTCCGACGCGCGCACCACGATCGTGGTGCGTTCACCCGACGCCCTCCGCCGCATCGTGACCGCCCCCGACGAGCTCGGCTTCGGTCGCGCCTACGTCGCCGGTGAGCTCGAGGTCGACGGCGACATCTTCGACGTGATGGCGGTGGCCAACTACATCGAGGAGCTGCACCTCGGACCGCGTCAGATCCTGGCCGCCGCCAAGCTCGTGGGCTGGAAGGGCCTGAAGCCGCTCGCGCCTCCGCCCGAAGAAGCCCGCCTCCGCGGGCGGCGCCACTCCCGCGATCGCGATGCCGCCGCCATCGCGTACCACTACGACGTGTCGAACGACTTCTACCGGATGGTGCTCGGCCCTTCGCTCACGTACTCGTGCGCGGTCTGGCACGACGACACCGCGACGCTCGAGGACGCGCAGGTGAACAAGCATGAGCTCATCGCGCGCAAGCTCGACCTCCAACCCGGTATGCGGCTCCTCGACGTCGGCTGCGGCTGGGGCGGCATGCTCCTGCACGCGGCCGAGCACCACGGTGTCCACGCGGTGGGCGTGACGCTCTCACGGCCGCAGGCCGAGCTCGCACGCAAACGCGTCGCCGAGCACGGGCTGGGCGACCGGGTCGAGGTGCGCCACGCCGACTTCCGCGACGTCGACGACGGTCCGTACGACGCCATCAGCTCGATCGGCATGTTCGAGCACGTCGGATTCACCGAGCTGGCCGGCTACTTCGCACGGTGTCACGCGCTGCTGCGGCCGGAGGGACGGCTGCTGAACCACGGCATCAGCCGTCCGCACCACGCGGGGCGGAAGCACCGTCACTGGTGGGAGCCGTCGTTCATCGACCGGAGCTTCACCGAGCGCTACGTGTTCCCCGACGGCGAGCTGCACGAGATCGGCAACGTCGTCTCCGCCATCCAGCGCGCCGGCTTCGAGGCCCGCCACATGGAGAGCCTGCGCGAGCACTACGCGCTCACGCTCCGGTGCTGGGTGCGCAACCTCGAGGACAACTGGGACGCCGCCGTCGCCGAGGTCGGACCCGGCCGGGCACGGGTGTGGCGCCTCTACATGGCAGCCGCGGCGATGGGCTTCGAGCACGACGACAACCAGGTGCACCAGGTGCTGGCCACCGCCACCACCGCTGGCACGAGCGGGATGCCGCTGCGACCCCGATTCACTGACGACGAGGCGCGATTAATGTCCGCGCCTTAACCGTCTGACGGGGGGTACCCGTGAAGTTCGCGCTCTTCTACGAGATCCCGGTCGCTCGGCCCTGGACGCCGGGCAAGGAGCACCAGGCCTACAAGGACACGCTCGAGCAGGCGATCCTCGGCGATCAGATGGGCTTCCACGCGTTCTGGACCGTGGAGCACCACTTCCTCGAGGAGTACTCGCACTGCTCCAACCCCGAGGTGCTCTACGGCGCGGTCGCCGCGCGCACCAAGAACATCCGCATCGGGTACGGCGTGCGCCTCCTCCCCGCTCCGTACAACCACCCGATCCGCACCGCGGAGTCGGTCGCGGTGCTCGACCTCATCTCCGACGGTCGGGTCGACTTCGGCACCGGCCGCTCGTCGACCCGGGCCGAGCTCGAGGGGTTCAACGTCGATCCCGACCAGACGCGGGCGATGTGGCGCGAGGCGCTCGGGCACATCGTGGGTGCGTGGACCGAGGACGAGTACCAGGCGCAAGGCGAGTACTGGCAGATGGGCGCGCCGCGCCGCGTGCTCCCGAAGCCGCTGCAACAGCCGCACCCGCCGATGTTCGGTGCGACCAGCAGCCTGCCCGGTCACGAGGAGATCGGCCAGCGCGGTCTCGGGCTCTGCTCGTTCACCGTCGGCCTCCCGCCGGAACAGCTCGCCGACAACATCGCGATGTACCGCAAGGGTCTCGCCGCGTGCGAGCAGCCCGCCGGCAAGTTCATCAACGAGACCGCGGCAACCTTCACGATGGTGCTGTGTGCACCCACCAACGAAGAGGCCACCGAGGTCGCGCGCGAGTCGTTCGAGTGGTACCCGAAGTACGGCGGCGGGCTGATTGCGTCGGTCGCCGAGTGGCAGGAGGAGCGCGGGATCACCGGCGATGCCCTCGGCACCTACCAGTACACGGGTGACGCCATGAAGCTGAAGCGCGACGGCGTGATGGGTCAGCTCACCATCGACTACCTGCGCGACTCGGGCTCCGCGGTGATGGGCGATCCCGACGCGTGCATCGCCGCGGCCAAGCGCTACGAAGCCGTCGGCTGCGACCTGCTGCTCTGCCTGGTCAACCCGTACAAGATCCCGCACGAGAAGGTCATGCAGACGATCGAGCTCATGGGCAAGCACGTCCTGCCGGAGTTCAAGTGAGGTCGGTCAAGTGAGCGGGCGCATCGAGGGCAAGGTCGCACTCATCACCGGCGCGGCGTCTGGCCTCGGGCTCGCGACCGCGGAGCGCTTCGCGAAGGAGGGCGCGGTGGTCGTCGGGGCCGACGTCAGCGTGGACGCCAAATCTGAAGCCAGCGGTGTGCGGGCGCTCGACGTGCGCGATGAGGCCGCGGTCAGCGCGCTCGTCGACGCGATCGTCGCCGAGCACGGGCGTCTCGACGTGGTCGTGAACTACGCCGGCGTCGCCGGCGGTGGCCCCGTGCACCTGGTCGACGCCGCCGACTGGGACCGCGTGCTCGACGTGAACCTGAAGGGCACGTTCCTGGTCAACAAGCACGCGCTGCGGCCGATGCTCGAGCAGAAGTCGGGCAGCATCGTGAACATCGCGAGCGTCGAGGGGCTGCAGGGCACCGAGGGCGGCAGCTCGTACAACGCGTCGAAGGGCGCGGTCGTCGTGCTCACCAAGAACATGGCCATCGACTACGGCCGCGCCGGCATCCGGGTCAACGCCATCTGCCCCGGCTTCATCGACACCCCGATGTTCCGCGCGGTGATGGGCAGCGAGCACATGGCGCAGTTCCGCGACGAGTACCGCGACGACCACATGCTGGGCCGCTTCGGGCGCCCGGAGGAGATCGCCGCGGCCGCGCTGTTCCTGGCGTCGGACGATGCGTCGTTCGTCACCGGCGTCGCGCTCCCGGTCGACGGCGGGTACCTCGCTGGCACGCGCACCGGGCTGAGTGATCTCATGGGAATCGGCTGAACCGGCTCGGCCGGGACACGGAGGAGTCCACATGCCCAAGTTCCGCTTCAACCACATGGAGCTCTCGTTCGCCAAGGGGACGCTCACGCCGCAGTTCCGCGACGAAGTCGACGCCTTCTACGGCGACGTGCTCGGCTGGCGCACCCTCGACACCGAGGTCGTCGGCCAGCTCTGCCACCTGCTCCTCCCCGACGACGGCCAGTTCATCCTCCTCGCCGAGGGCAAGGAACCGATCTCGTCGCCCGGCTACGACCACCTCGGTCTGCTGATGGACACCCGGGAAGAGGTCGACGCCATCCTCGAGGAGTGCCAGCGGTTCGCGGAGAAGGACGACCGCATGCGCATCAAGGTCTACGAGGATCTCGTGAGTCCTACAGTGACCACGCACGCGTTCTACGTGAAGTACCTGCTGCCGATCTGGTTCGACGTCCAGTGCATCGAGCGGACGAGCGGGCCGGCACCCGAGCGCAGCTGGCAGTACGTCTGAGGGGGATCGCACACATGACCGAACCGACCGCCACCGAAGAGCTCTTCCTCCCCGAGCCACTGCCGCGGGAGGTGAAGTACACGGTGATCTCGGTCGACGATCACGTCGTCGAGCCGCCGCACACGTTCGAAGGTCGCCTCCCCGCGCACCTGCAGGACCGCGCGCCAGCGCGTCGCCGACCGTGACGGACTCCAGATCTGGGAGTTCGAGGACCAGAAGTTCACGCAGGTGGGGATGAACGCCATCGCGGGACGCAAGCCGACGCAGAAGAAGGAGCCGTTCCGCTTCGACCAGATGCGCCCGAGCTGTTACGACGTCGACGCCCGCGTGCGCGACATGGACGTCAACGGCGTGTGGGCCGCGGTCAACTTCCCGTCGATGGTCACCGGCTTCTGCGGGCGAGTGTTCTTCAACGCCGAGGACCCCGAGCTCGGTCAGGCCTGCATCCGCGCGTGGAACGACTGGCTGTTCGAGGAGTGGTACACGCCTCACCCCACGCGCATCGTCCCGCTCGGCATCGCCATGCTGAGCGACCCGGCCGCCGCGGTCGCCGAGATCCACCGCAACGCCGAGCGTGGGTTCACCGGCATCTCGATGCCGGAACGGCCCGATGCCATCGGGCTTCCCAGCCTCTGGGAGCGCGACCACTGGGACCCGATCATCCAGGCGTGCGACGACACCGACACGGTGATCTCGCTGCACGTCGGCAGCTCAGGTTCGGTGATGGGTCCCCCGGGCTCCCCCGGCCTCCAGATCGGCGCCACGCTCTTCGGCCAGCTCTCGCTGCATGCGGCCGCGGAATGGCTGTGGTCGGAGTACCCGGTGAAGCATCCGACGCTCAAGATCGCGATGAGCGAAGGCGGCATCGGCTGGGTGGCGATGCTCATCGACCGCCTCGACAACCTCGTCGACCGCTCCGGCTACGGCCGCGGCTGGGAGGAGCGCCCATCCGACGTGTTGCGGCGCAACTTCTGGTTCTGCACCCTCGACGACCCGTCGACGATCGACACGCGCCACACCATCGGGGTCGAGAACATCATGGTGGAGACCGACTTCCCGCACGGCGACGGCACGTGGCCGGACACGCAGCTGGTGATCGAGAAGCTGTGGGGCCACATCCCCGATGACGAGCTCCGCATGATGTGCTGCGAGAACGCCGCGAAGCTCTATCGCCACCCGCTCCCCGACGTCGTGCTCCCGAAGTAGTTCCACCGCGCGTCACCGGCCCGTCTGCGAAGCTTCGCGCCGGATGACGACCACGACTGACCGCGCCCGACGACCGGGGCGGCCGAGCCGTCGCGCATGGCGGCGTGGCGCGCGCATTCCTTCGGGCCCGCGTCGGAGCAGCCCTACCGTCGGCGCACCAGCGACTGGGTGCGCCTCGTCATCGGCATCGCGATCCTCGTCTTCGCGATCTGGCACCAGGACGATCCCGGCACCTTCGAACGCAACCTCTTCACCACCCTCAACGGGCTCCCGAACGAGCTCGACACGTTCTTCCGGCTGCTGTATGCGCTCGGCGCGCTCTGGGCGCTCGCCCTGGTCGTGGTGACGGCGCTCGCGGCCCGGCGGTGGCGGCTGGCGCGCGACATGGCCATCGGCGGCGTCACCGCGTGGGTGCTCGCCCGTCTCATCGGCACGCTCGTCGTCGAGAACGCGAGCTTGCAGCACGCGCTCGACGTCGACCACGAGGTTCGGCGACGACTCCGTCGCGTTCCCTGCGGTGCGGGTGGCGGTGATCGTGGCGGTGATCTCGGTGGCGTCGCCCTACCTCACCCGACCGATCCGCCGGCTCGGGCAATTGCTCGTCCTGCTGATCGCCATCGCGTCCATGTACCTCGGCACCACGTTGCCCGACGGCCTGCTCGCTGCGGTCGCCCTCGGGTGGAGCATCGCCGCGCTCGTGCATCTCGTCTTCGGTTCGCCGGGCGGGCGCCCGACGACCGCCCAGGTGGAGGCCACGCTGGTCGAGCTGGGCGTCGACGCCCACGACGTCCGTCTCCTCCCCCACCAACCGTCGAACGGCACCGCCATGAGCGCGCGCGACGACACCGGCGATCTCATGGTGCGCGTGCTCGGGCGCGACGAAGCCGACGCGCAGCTCATGTCGAAGTTCTGGCGCTCGCTCGCTTACAAGGACGGCGGCCCTGCGCTGCACACGACACGCCTGGAGGACGTCGAGGCGCAGGCGTACGCGATGCTGCTCGCCGAACGCGCCGGCGTACAGGTTCCTGCGGTGGTGGTCGCGGGCACGGCCGGACCGGGCGCCGCCCTCATCGCCTCCCGACCGCTGGCCGGGACTCGGCTCTCCGACATGGATGCCGACGCGGTCACCGACGCGATGCTGGACGACCTCTGGAAGCAGGTCGCCGCGATGCACGCCGCTCGGGTCGCGCACGGTCGGCTGAACTGCAACCACTCGTGGTCGACGGCGCGACCGTCGGCATCGGCGACTTCGAGTTCGCCGCCGGCGCCGCCGCCACCGGACGGCGCGCCGCCGACATCGCCGAGCTCCTCGTGAGCACCGCGCTGCTCGTGGGCGACGACCGCGCCGTCGCCGCCGCGCGCGCCGGCCTCGGCGATGCGGCCATCATCGAGGCGCTCCCCTACCTCCAGCCCGCGGCGCTGAGCCGCGACCTGCGCGTCGACCGCCGTCACCGCAAGGAGCGTTCGCAGGAGGTCGCGTCGGTGCGGGCGGCTGCCGCGACCGCCACCGGCACCGACGAGCCGCCGCTGCAGGAGCTCCACCGCGTCAGCGGCACCAACCTGATGATGGCGGTCGGCACGCTGATCGCGATCTTCGCCCTCCTGAGCCAGGTGGGCAGCCCGCAGGAGCTGTGGGACACCATCACCAACGCCGACATCGGCTGGCTCATCGTGGCGATGATCATCTCGTTGCTCACGAACTTCGCCACCGCCATCGCGCTGATGGGGACGGTCCCGATCAACTTGCCGCTCGTGCGCACTGCGGAGCTGCAGCTCTCGATGTCGTTCTCGAACCTCGCGGTGCCGGCCATCGGCGGCATGGCCGCGCAGATCCGGTTCCTGCAGAAGCAGGGGGTCGACCTTGCGTCGGCGGTCGCATCGGGTGGCCTGCTGATCAACGTCGGCAACATCGTCGCCCAGGTGATGCTGCTCGGCGTCGCGCTGCTGCTGGCGCCGACCAAGATCCACGTCGAACCCATCGACACGCAGAAGCTCGTCACCTTGGTGCTGGTGGTCATCGTGGTCGCGGTCATCGTCGTCGGGCTGATCCTCGCGATCCCCAAATTGCGCAACTACGTCGTGCCGCCCACCAAAGCCGCCGCGGCCACGCTCTGGGAGGCCGTGCGCTCACCCCGGCGGGTCGCGCTGCTGCTCGGCGGCAACGCCATCAACGCGCTGATGTACGCGGGCGTGTACATGGCGTGCATCTACGCGTTCGGCGGATCCATCAATTACTGGACGCTCCTGTCGCTCAACATCATCATCTCGACGCTGGCGTCACTGGTGCCGATACCCGGCGGCAACACCGCGGTGTCGTCGGTCGGCATGTCCGGCGCGCTGGCCGCCGTCGGCGTGCCCACCGACATCGCGGTCGCCGCCGTGCTCGCCGACCAGTTGGTCGCGAGCTTCATCCCCGCGGTGCCTGGTTGGTGGGCCACGAACGACCTGCTGCACGACGACTATCTCTAGGCGGACGCACTCCCGGTCGGTGTCGCGCCCTCATGGCGCGGATGGCGCCGCCGGAACATCCACGCGGCGATGCCACCGATCGGGATCGGCAGCCAGAAGGTGAGCAGTCGGTAGACCAGCGTTGCCACCAACGCATCGCCGGTGGAGATCCCCGCCACCGCGAGCGTCGCCGCGAGTCCCGCCTCCACGAACCCGAGCCCACCCGGGGTGAACGGGATCAGTCCCAACACCGACGCCACGACGAACGCCAGCAGCACCAACGCGGGATCCGGATCGGCCGAGAGCCCGCACAGCGTCAAGCAGGAGCACGGCGTACTCGAGCAGCCAACGCGCGAGCGACGCCCCCAGCGCGAGCTCCCACTGGGGACCGATCTCGCGCCGGATGCGGTCGCGGCCCTCGATCAGCCGATCGCCCAGCGGATCGTCGGTCGTGGTGCGGTGGAGCTTGCCCCGGACCCAGGTCACCGCGCGGCCGAGCCCTCGGAGCGGCCCATCGGCGACGAACAGCGCGGTGCCGATGACGACCATGAGGACGAACACCGGGATCCCGATCCAGAACGCCTGGAGCAGACCGGTCGGAACCTGCGTGCCCGACGAGGATGAACGGCAGTGCGAACAGCGGGAGCGCGACGATCGACGCGGTGCTCAGCACCGACTGGACCGTGAGGGCGGTCGCCGCGTGCGCGACACCAAAGCCGGCATCAGCGAGCATGTTGGCCTGGAGCGCGGTACCGGTGGCGCCGCCACCCGGGGTGATGCGGTTGAAGGCGTTGCCGGCGAGCTGCGTCGTGCTCACCGAGAACCAATCGCGCGTGCCGAGGGCGAGGGCCTGCACCAACCACACCGACGCGAAGCTGCCGACGGCGCACGCCGTCGCCGGCAGGAGGTAGATGGGCTGCACGTCGCCGAGGCGGTCGTAGGCGGAGAACACCTCGGCGATGCTGGGCGCGAAGAAGTAGATGCAGATCACGCTCAGCGCCAGGAATGCGACCCGTCCCACCGTCCAGTGGGGATGCTCGTGGCGGTGGTCGGCTCGGTGCTCGGCATCAAGCATCGTCCACCACCTCCGACTCCTCGACTGACGCGACTTCGCTCGGATAATGCCTCATCGCGACCATCAGGCACACCGAGCTCGCTGCCAGCAACGGCAACAGGACCAGGAAGGCGAGCTGCAACCCTGCCGCACCACCCCCACCCAGCTCGCTCGACAGCACGCCGAACACGAGGGGTGCCGATGCCTGGGCCGCAACCCGGGCGATCATCCGGGCGCTCTCCGTGCGGCCCCGGAGCTGCGGATGCACCACATCGAGGCGGGCGGCTTCCAACGGTGCGATCGGCGCGGTGAGGAATCCGCCGGCGAGCACGAGGAACGGCAGCGCGACCGCGAGCGACGAGACCACGAACACGGGCACGAGCAGGATCGACGCCACCAGGTAGCTCCACGCACCCAGGCGGATGCGCCCGGTCAGCACGCCCCGCTCGATGAGCGAGTCGCCCAGCCGACCTCCGGCCAACACACCGACGAACCCGCCGACGCCCACCAGCGGGATGAGGATCGACGCCTCCGACGCCGAGATGCCGAACTGCTCCACGAGGAACAGCACGCCGAACACCTGCAGCGCGGTGAAGAAGACGTCGCCCAACGCGGCCGCGGCGATGATCATCACCACCGACCTCACCTGGAACACGTATTCCATCGCCGGCTTGAGCGCCAGCTCCGACTGGTCGCCCTCGAGGACGAGCTCCTCCTTCGGTTCGACGTCCTGCTCGTCGATCAGCTCCGCGAGCTGCGTCGGCGCGTCGACGCCGCGCTCGTCGCCACGACGGTCGTTCTCGCCGCCCCGACGCGGCTCGGGCACGCGGGCGACCGCCCACGCGACGATCACCCCGAGGATCGCGAGCACCACGAACACGCCGCGCCACGACGTGAGCCACACCACCACGCCGGCGACGAGGAACCCTGCGCCCGCACCGACGAGCTCGCCGCTCTTCACCCATCCGAGCACGCGGCTGCGCACGTCGGCGGGGAACAGGTCACCGATCACCGAGGTGATCGGTGGCCCGCCCGCGGCGGTGAGCACGCCGAGCGTGACCCTCGCCGCGAAGAGCAGCGCGAACGACCACGCCGCGGCGGCGAGACCCATCGCGAGGCACCAGATGCCGATGCAGACGACGAGGATGGTGATGCGCCGGGCGCGGTCGGTGAGGATGCCGATCGGGACGATGGCAATGGCGCCGACGATCGCGAACGCGCTGGCCAGGAGTCCGATCGCGGCGTTGCCCACGGCGAACTCGGCCATGAGCGCCGGGGCGAGCGCGCCGAGCGCAGTCCGGTCGGCCCCGTCGAGCGCGAGCACCGCCGCCATCGCCAGCATCGCCCAACGCCGCGCCGGATCCTGCAGCGTCGACCCGTCGGCGCGCTGCACGGAGGAGTCGGGCACGACGAACAAGATGCCCGAAGCGGTGCATCGGGAACCCTCGGAGCCGAGGAGCGTTATCGTCCGCGCCCATGACCTTCAACGAGGCGATGGAGGACATCGCCAAGTGCTTCGAGGTGGCGGGCGTCGCCGTGCTCGTCGTCGGGTTCGTGCTCGGGTTCGTCCACGCCGGGATCACGTACGTGCGCGGCAGCGAGCGCGCCGGGATCTACCGCACGATGCGGAGCTTCGTCGGACGCACGATCCTGCTCAGCCTCGAGATCCTCGTCGCCGCCGACCTCATTCGCACGGTCGCCGTCGACCCGTCGCTCGAGAACGTCGCGTCGCTGGCGGTGATCGTGCTGATCCGGACCGTGCTCAGCTTCTCGCTCGACGTCGAGATCGAGGGGCGACTGCCGTGGCGGGCGCCCTCACCCAAGACCGCCGAGGAGTGAGGCGCCGGGCGTTACCGTGCACGCATGCCGCGTGGGCGCCCTGGCGGGACGGTGACCTTCCTGTTCACCGGTATCGACGACGCCACGCGTCCCTGGGGTGAGGGAGGAGGCGACACGGCCGCCGCGCTGCGGGTCCACGACGGCATCGTGCGGAGCACGATCGAACGTCACGGCGGCTACGTGTTCGGCATCGGCGACGACGGCTTCTCCTCGGCGTTCTCGAGCGCCGCCGACGCCGCGACCGCCGCGATCGAGGCGCAGGAGCTGCTGCGCGACGACGAGACCGTCGACTTCGCGGTCCGCATGGGCGTCCACACCGGCGACGCGACCGAGCGCGATCGGACCTACGTGGGCAGCGAGGTGAGCCGCACCGCGCGCCTGCTGTCGTTGGCGCACGGGGGTCAGGTGCTCGTGTCCGACGCCGCCGAGGTGCTGTTGCGCGACCGCGTCACACTGCGTTCGCTGGGCGAGCACCGGCTCCGCGGTCGACACGGTCGCATGTCGGTGTACCAGGTCGTCGTCGACGGGCTCCCGGTCGACTTCCCCGTGTTGCGCAGCGTCGACGACTTCCGCGGGAACCTCCCGGTCCAGCTCACGTCATTGGTGGGGCGGGAGCCGGTGGTCGCCGAGGTCGCCGAGCTCGTGCGGTCGGGTCCGCTCGTGACCCTGACCGGTGTCGGCGGAGTGGGCAAGACGCGGCTCTCGGTGGAGGTGGGCGCCGAGGTGGCGGCCGAGTTCCCCGACGGCGTGTGGCTCATCGACCTGGCGGCCGTGGGCGACCCGGCGTCGGTGCCGGCCGCGTTCGCGACGGTGCTCGGCATCACCCCCCAGGGCGACACTCCGCTGGTCGACACGATCGCGGAGACGCTCGGAGGCCGGCAGCTGCTCCTCGTCGTGGACAACTGCGAGCACCTCGTGCCCGCAGTGGGGTTGGTGCTCGACGCGATCCTCGCGTCCTCTCGCACCGTCAGGATCCTCGCCACGTCTCGTGAGGTCCTCGGACTCGACGACGAGGTGTCGTTCACCGTCGCTCCCCTTGCCCTCGACGGCCGTGAGTCGTCCGATGCCGTGGCCCTCTTCGTCGACCGTGCGCGCGCGGTGCGCCCCGACTTCGGGCTCCGAGAACCGGAGACGGCGGTCGCGGTGACCGAGATCTGCGAGACGCTCGACGGCCTCCCGCTCGGCATCGAGCTCGCCGCGGCGCGCATGGCCGCGATGAGCGCCCTCGAGGTGCGCGACCGTCTCGCCGACCGATTCCGGCTGTTGCAGGGCTCGGCGCCCGCGCCGAACCGTCAGCTCACGCTCCACCACACCGTGGAGTGGTCCTACGACCTCCTCACCGAGGACGAGCAGGAGCTACTGCGCTCGACGGCGGTCTTCGCCGGCGGATTCGAGCTCCTGAGCGCCGTCGACGTCGTCGCGCGCGGTGACGACGTCGACGTCCTCCGCCACCTCGACTCGTTGGTCCGCAAGTCGCTCGTCGTCGCCGATCACACCGCGACCAGCACCCGGTACCGGCAGTTCGAGACCATCCGTCAGTTCGCGGAGGACCGGCTCGCGGAGGCGGGCGCGCTCGAACCGACGCGGCGCCGGCATGCCGAGCACTTCTCGCGCGCGGCGGCGGCACGCTGGGAGCACTGGGACGGGCCCGGGTGGCGCGACGCCGTCGACTGGGTGGACCGCGAGCTCGGGAACCTGCGCGCCGCGTACCGTTGGAGCGCGCGCCGGAACGAGGTGGCGGTCGCCACCGACATCGCCGCGCACGCCGCGTTGATGGGGTTCTCGGTCCAGCTGTTCGAGACGCTCGCGTGGGCCGAGGAGCTGTTGGAGCCGGCGAGCACCGCCGACGTGCCGCGGCTGCCGCGCCTCTACACCGGCGCCGGGTACGCGTGCTTCGTGGGGCGCGCCGAAGCCGCGCGCGACCACGCCCACCGGGCAACCGAGCTCGAGTCCGACTCACGGTACGAAGCGTGCGAACCCGGCTACGCGTCGTTCATCGAAGCCTTGGGCTCCGTGTACTGCGGCGACCTGCCACGCTACGTGGAGCTCACCGAGGAGGTGGCCCACCGGTACGGCCGGGCACGGGGCTACGGCCTGGCCGCCTACGTCGACGGCCTGCAGTCGAGTGGTCGGGTCGAGGAAGCGCTCGCGCTCACCGAAGAGTCGGTCGACGCCGCGCGTGCCCTCGGCAACCCGTACTGGATCTCGTACGCGCTCTGGATCGCGGGCATGGCGTTCTCCAAGTCCGACGTCGGTCGTGCGTTCGCAGCCTGGGACGAAGGCGTGACCTTCGTGCGCGAGCACCGCGTGCACTTCTTCGAAGGGTTCCTGGCTCGTGACGCGGCCCGCCTCCACACCTCACACGGCGAGGCCGAGACCGCGTTGGTCCTGTTCGCCGACGCCATCAGTGCGTTCCAACGAGCCGGCAACGTGCCGCAGCTCGTCATCACCCTCGCCAGCGTGCCGGCGCTGTTCGAGCGGCTCGAGCGTCTCGCCCCGGCCGCGATGTTGCTCGGCGCGTTGTCGCGGGAGTCCTCGAGCCGTCACCACGTCCCCGAGCTCGGCGATCTCCACGACCGGATCCGAGCGAAGCTCGGCACCGCGCGGGCCGAGGAGCTGCACGCGGCGGGCGCGAGACTCGACCTGCACGGCGCGGCCGTGTACGCGCGCCAGCAGATCGAGGTGGCGCGACGCGATCCACCGCCCCCGCGCGGGAAGCGCGACCAGGTGGCCTGAGCCGACGCGAGCTGGAGGTCCTCCGTCTCGTCTCGGACGGCAAGACCGCGGCGGAGATCGCCTCGCAGCTGTTCATCTCGACGCGCACCGCCGAGCACCACGTCTCGAACATCTACACGAAGATCGGCGTCTCCAGCCGTGCCGCGGCCACCCGCTGGGCGATCGCCCACGAGGTCGTCGGGAACGAGGGAAATAGGTAGGACTACCGATGTGGCGCGCCGCGCCGATCCGGAGAATGACCCCTGACGCCCGACCAACCGGCGGGCGGGACGAGATCCACTGCGATCCACTCCGAAGGGGAAGTCATGATCCTGGCAACGACACAGGTCGAGGACATCGAGCGGTTCCTCGACGTCTTCAGCACGAAGGGCGCCGAGAAGCGCGCCGAGCACGGCAGCACGGGCGCGAACGTGTTCCGCGACCCGACCGAGGAGAACCGCGTGTGGGTCCTCTTCGACTGGGACGAGGCCGGGTGGGCGAACTTCGTCTCCGACCCCGAGGTCCTGCCGATCATCAAGGAAGCGGGACACCTGGACAAGCCGCAGGCCGCCGTCTTCCTCGGCACCTACCGGGCGTGAGGGGGCGACGATGAGCACGATCAACCGTCCCGCGCGCGTCGGTCTCGTCACCGATCAGACCGGCCCGCTCTCGTTCATGGGCATCGCCAACGCCAACGTCGCCAAGATGGTGATCGACGACATCAACGAGCGCGGCGGCCTGCTCGGCCGTCCGGTCGAGCTCTTCGTGGAAGACAGCGCGACCGACGACACGGTCGCCGAAGCGGTCGCGAGGAAGCTGGTCGAGCGGGTGGGCGTCGACGTGGTCGTCGGCGGCATCTACAGCTCGACGCGTCAGGCCATCAAGGGACCGGTCGTCGACCGGGCCGAGAAGCTCTACCTCTACCCCGAGCAGTACGAGGGCCAGGAGTGCCACCCGCTCATCTTCTGCACCGGCCCGGTGCCGGCCCAGCAGGTGGATCCGCTCTTCCCGTGGCTGATGGAGAGGACCGGGGCCCGGAAGTTCTACCTGCCGTCGGCCGACTACATCTGGCCGCACACACTGAACAAGAAGGTCCGTGAGGTGGTCACCGCCCGGGGCGGCGAGATCGTCGGCGAGCAGTACTTCCCGATGGACCACATGGACTACGAGCAGGTCGTCGCCGACATCATGGCGACGGACGCCGAGGTCGTGTTCAACACCATCGTCCCACCGGGGCTGACGCCGTTCCTCGAGGAATTGCACCGCGCCGGCTTCACGGCGCGGGGTGGCACCGTCGTGTGCACCTACTTCGACGAGAACTTCCTGAACCTGGTCCCGGCCGAGCAGGTCGAAGGGCTGTACGGGTGCCTCGACTACTACCGCAGCGTCGACGACGCGTTCAGCATCGAGCTCCTCAACCGGTACGAGGGGCTGTTCCCGGGGAGTGCACTGTTCACGGCGGGGAGCGCGTGCACGGGCACGTACCGCGCACTCAAGTTCTGGGAGGCGGCGGTGAACGAAGCCGGTTCGCTCAACCAGGACGACATCATCACGGAACTGGACCACGCCCGGATCACACAGGGCCCGGGCGGCCCCGCCGAGATGGTGCCCGGACAGCACCACGTACGCATGAACATGTACATCGCCCGGTCCGAGGGCGGCGCGTTCAACGTGGTGAAGAGCCTGGGGCACATCGATCCCGACGAGTGCGAGGTCGAGCGCACGTGATCTCCGCCCGCCCGGGTGGCGCATGGGAGTACCGTCATCCGGGCGGAGGAGGTCGACCATGAGTGACCTGTCGTTGCTCGAGTACTCGCTCGACGAACTGCGCCGCTCGGTCGCCGCGATCGGCGACGACGAGATGGACATCGTCACGAATTGCGAACCTTGGACGGTCCGGCGGCTGGCCAGCCACGCGCTGAACAACCAGTTGTTCTGGGGCGGCGTGGTGACGGGCGACCAGCCGGTGTCGTTCGAGGCGACGATGGGCGCGGTGCCCTACGACGGCGACCTCGCGCAGTACGCCGACGAGGTGGTCGGTCGGGCGCTGGCGATGTGGAACACCGATGGCGTGCTCGACGCGACCCACGTCACGCCGCTCGGCGAGCTCCCCGGTGCGGCGGTGATCAACTTCGCGATCATCGACGCGCTGTGTCACGCCTGGGATCTCGCGGCCAGCACCGGACGGCCCATCCAGTTCACGGACGAGAGGATCCCGACGATCGCGGTGGTGGTCGAGGCGACGTGCACCGACGCGGCGCGCGACCACGACCTCATCAAGCCGGTGGCCCCCACGGCTGCCGATGCGACCGACACCGAACGGCTCATGGCGCTCGCGGGGAGGGTCACCCCTCGCTGAGCCTGGTCACGACGCGCGAGCAACCGCTTCGATCGCGGCGACCACCGTGTCGGGGTCCTTGCTCAGGATCTGCGTGTGCTTGCGCGGCGAGGTGGCGAACACCGACACGCGCGCATTCACCGACTCCGCGACCGTGACCGCTCCTCGCGACGTGCGCATCTCCTCCTCGGTGGCGCCCGAGTGCGCGCCGGTTCCCACCACGAACATCGTCGGGCATGCCAACGCGGCAAAGTCCGAGGCGAGCTCGCCGTTGACCGCGTCCATCTCGATGACGACGTTCGCCGACTCGTCCGGCGACATCCGCGCCGACCGGCCGAATGCGGCCATGATGCGCATGAGCCATCCCAGCCGTCGGAACTGCGTGCGCACCTTCTCCTTCCCTGCGTCGTCGAGCATCGCGACCGGGTAGGCGCCGTCGATCAGCACCAGCCCGCCGACATCGTCAGGATGCTGCGCGGCGTAGCGGACCGCGATGGTGGCGCCGTGCGACCATCCCACCAGGATCGGACGTTCGATGCCCGTCGCCGCGATGACGCGTTCGACGTCGTCGGCCGCGGCCTGCACCGAGTAGTCGCCCGACGTGCTCGACTTGCCGCGCCCACGGGCGTCGAACCTGACGCAGTGGAACCTCCCGTCGAGGCGCTCGACGACCCGGTTCCAGTTCTGGACCGTGGCGAACGCGCCGTTGAGGAACACGAGGGGCGGTGGACCGCCCGGGGTCTCGACGGTGAAGAGCTGGCTGTCGGTGGTGGGGATGGTGAGCTGTCGGGTCATGAGGTCGCTCCCTTCGACATCGGGTGCGCGGGCGCGCCCAAACGGCACCGCAGTGGGATACCCAGACGCGGCACCCGCGTCACCGACCCGCAACCGAGGTTGCAGGATCGGGCTACGAGCCGGTCAGCAGGCGGCGGGGGTTGTCGACGAAGATCGTCTCGAGGTCGGCGTCGGTGACGCCCCGCTCACGCAGCTTCGGTGCGAAGTCGGTGACGATGTACGTGTACGGGCGTTGCCAGACCTGCCACGAGATCTGCTCCCGACGGGCCGCCGCGGCCTCGCGGTGCTCCGGGGGCACGTAGAAGCTCGGGCGCGGCGCGGTGAGCGCGCAGATGTGGTCTTGCGACAGGCACACCTGCGACGTGTATCCCTCGCGCACCAGCGCGGCGACGTGGTCGGCGCGCCGCTCGTCGGGGGCGATGATCTCGAGCCCGATGCGGTCGACCCCCACGAACGTGCCGCGCTCGGCGAGCTTGCGGATCGGCGCGACGTCAGTCTGCTCGTCCTGGTGACCGATGAGCACGCGACCGAGCTCAGCGCCGCCGTCGGCAAAGTGGTCCTGCTGCACGTCGCCGTGTCGCGAGTTCTCGGTGTGCGTGATGATGGCGCAACCCACCTCGTGCTGCGCGATGGCAGCACCGGTGAGGCAGCGCGACTCGGCGCCGGTCACCTCGGTGCCGGTCGCCGCCTTGATCGCACCGGCCCGGATGCCACCGGTGCTCGCGATCCCCTCCTGCAGCTCCTGCACGTAGAGCTCGGCGATCTCCTCGGGGTCGCGCGCTCGCCAGTAGATGGGAAGCCCCCATCCGAGGTGCTCGGTGTAGAAGCCGGTGGTGCACACGATCTGCATGCCCGAACGCTGCGCGATCTCGGCGTAGAGCTCGGGATCACGACCCAGCTCGATCGGGCACGGGTCGACGAACGTCGTGAAGCCGGCATCGAGGAGCTCGGCCATCTTGTCGACCGCGCGCTCGACGGTCTCGGCGCGATCCCACGAGTACGTGGGGTCGAGCTCCTCACCGTTGTACGAGATGCGGATGTGCTCGTGGACGAGCGTGCGCCCGAGGTCGGCGCCGTCGACCGGACCGGTGACGGTCTGCACGGTGGCCATCAGCTCACACCTCCTTCATCACTCGCGGCGAGATCGGTGAGCAGGTCGGCCACCAGCTCGGGGCGCGACAGCATCGGCGAGTGGCTGGTGCCCCACTCGACGACGTGGTCGGCGTTGGTGGCCATCTTTCGCTGCGACTCCGGCGCGATGGTCTGGTCGTCGGTGCACACGACGTACGTCGACTCGATCTGCTTCCACGCGGCCGGCGGCGGGTCGTCTTCCTCCTGCACGACGCCGAAGCCCATCCCGCGCAGGTGGCTCACCGCGGTCGCGGTGAGCTCCTCGTCGCAGTCGTGGTAGAAGACCGCCGGCGCGACGGTCGGATCGACGCTCATCGCCCCGTCGTCACCGTGGACCAGCGACGACATGAGCTCGTCGGATGTGGTCATCGCAGTGGCGAGGTCGACGTCCTCACCGACCTGCACCGCACACAGGTACACGAGGTGCGCGACGTCGTCGCGTCCGCTCGCGGCGCGGGAGATGACCATCCCGCCGTACGAGTGGCCCATCAGCACGACGGGCCCATCGATGGCGTCGAGCAACTTCCCCACCGCCTCGGCGTCGCCGGCCAGACCGGTGAAGGGGAGGTCGAGGGCCTGGTTGGCCACGCCCCGTTCGTCGAGCTGTTGGCGCACCAGCTCCCAGCACCAACCGTCGTGGAACGCACCGTGCACGAGCACCACCGTCGTCATGCCACCCCTCTCGTCATGGTGGCGACGCTATCCGGGGACGCCCACCCGCTCCAGTTCGTCGCGCACCGCGCCCTCGACCGACGTCCCGTCGAAGAACGACGGGTTCGTCGTGGCCCACAGCGACACTGCGTGCTCGAAGGTGAGTGCCCGGAAGTCGGCGGCGGTGGCGTCGCCGTCCTCCACCAGCTCCCACGCTTCGGGGAGGACCTCGCGGATGTCGGGCACGTCCCAGTGGCCGATGTCGGACGCGAAGAGCGCCTTGAGCCGAGGGCCGCCCGTGCGGCGCGGGTCGAACGCGAGCGCGGTCATGGGGTCGTCGGCCTCGCACCCGAAGTGGTACGCCCGGGTGAAGACGTCGCGGATGTCGTCGGCGTCGGTGATGCCGCACCGTGCGAACTCGTCGAGGGTCGCGGGATCCTCGTCGGGGAGGCTGAGCATGCGCAGGCCGTCGTCGAGCTGGTCGAGTCGCTCGCGGTAGCGCGCCGAGCCGTAGTCCTCGAACAGCGACACCACCTGCGCGCGATCGAGGAGCGCGGGGTTGTAGTGCTCGACCGCGTCGCGGTTGCGCTTCTCCCAGTGCCCGATGAGGTTGGACAGCAGCGCCGCCGCCCACGCCACGCCGCCCTCCTGGAACGCGAACCGCAGCTGCGGGAAGCGATGCGGCACCCCGCCCATGAACAGCGACAGCGCGAGCATCTCGCCGGCGATGGCGAACATCCCGATGTGGTTGAACACGTAGTTGGTGACCGACTGGCGGATCGTCCATCCCATCGCCGCGGTGTGGAACGTCGGCGACACCCCGAGATCGACGCAGCGCTGCCACACGGGGTCGTAGTCGTACAGCGAGTCGAGTCCGAGCGAGTCGAGCCAGCGGGCCGAGCGCGACGGCGGGTCGACCCCGGGTGCCGGGCGGCTGATCGGCCCACCGAACATGAACGCCTTCAGGCCGAGCGTCTCCGGTTGCGTGGTCGAGCTCGGCGATCGCCTCCTCGGGTGTGTGCATCGGGATGATGCCGACGGGCGTGAGCGTCTCGCGGTGGTCACGGAACGCCTCGGCGTAGAAGGTGTTGAACGCGCGCGCCAGCGGCACCCGGATCGCGGCGTCGTCGAGCGCCGCGGGCACCAGGCCGTAGGTCGGGTACAGCACCGCGTGGTCGATGCCGAGCTCGGGCAGCCGCGCCGCGAGGAGGTCGGGCAGGAGCGCGGTGCCACGGTCGAGCGTGTTGCGCGTCGGGCAGTCCCCACCACGACGTCCGGGTCGAGGCCGGCCGCGCGCATCTGCTCGGGCGAGAGGCCACGCATGGCCGCGGCGCCGCCGGTCACGAGGTCCATCACCTCGACCGCCTCGTTGCCCGCCTGCTCGCGGAGGATGTCGCGCACCAGCGGCAGGTACTCGATGGCGTGGCCGTCGGCGTCGATGATCGGGTGGTCGAGGCGGGCCCGGATCGCGGTCACCTCGTCGCTGGGAAGGAACTCCATCGGGCCATTCTGGCCCCCGCGCGCGATGCTCGGCCCATGGACTCGCAGCGATGCTCGGGTGAAGCTCGAGCGCGACGGCAACGTGGCCGTGGTGACCCTCGACGATCCCGCCCGCCGCAACGCCCTCTCGCTCGAGGTGACGGTGCAGCTCGGCCAGGCGGTCGACGAGGCGTCGGCCGATCCCTCGGTGGGTGCGATCGTGGTCACGGCCACTCCCCCGGCGTTCTGTGCCGGCGGGTCCGTCGACGACCTGCTGAACCCCCGCGCCTCGCTCCGCGACATGTACGCAGGCGTGCTCGCGCTCTCGCGCACGACCTTGCCCTCGGTGGCCGCGGTGAACGGGCCGGTGATCGGCGCGGGCGTGAACGTGCCGCTGGCGTGCGACGTGATCCTCGCCTCACCGAAGGCCCGGTTCGATCCCCGCTTCATGGATCTCGGCATCCACCCCGGCGGCGGGCACCTCTGGCGGATGGAACGCCTCGTCGGCCGGCAGGCCGCGGCCGCGCTCGTGCTCTTCGGCGAGTCGCGTCACGGGCGAGGAAGCGGCGCGTGCTCGGGCTGGCGTGGCGCTGCGTCGACGACGACGCGCTCCTCGACACCGCCATCGCGCTCGCGCGACGCGCGGCCGATCGGCCACGCGAGCTGGTCGGTCGGGCCAAGGCGGTGCTCGACGCGTCGCTCACGCTCGACACGTGGCAGGAGGCGTTCGAGCTCGAGTTCACGCACCAGGAGTGGTCGATGGACCAACCCGCGTTCCAGGACCGCCTCGCCGAGCTGCGGGCGAAGCTCCAGAAGGACTGAACGTCAGCCGTCGTCGACGGCGTGGAACTCGATGCGGTACACGAGCGTGTCGTCGGCGACGGGGCCGGCGTGGGCGGTGCGGGCCCGCAACGTCTCGAGGTCGCGTTCGCCGCACCGGCGTACCTCGGCGGCCGTGACCGAGCCGAAGGGCACCAGCTCCATGTCGTCGACCTCGACCGATCCGGGCCCGACGCGGTAGCGCCCGCCCACCTTGACCTGCGGCCGGGTCCAGAGGCGGTAGGTCAGCGTGATCGAGCCGTCGAGCACGCCGTCGCGGAGCTCGGGGCTGAATTGCACGCACCAACGGTACGCGCGACATCCGCGCGCCGGTTCGGTTCCGTATCCCCGGCGTGGAAACGCTGCAGACCGCTCGACGACGCCGAGCTCGAGGCCGCCGCGCTCGCCGCCGACCCCGATGCCGTGGTGCCCGACGGCGCGATTCCGTTCGACGAGTGGAGCGGGACCCAGGTCCCGGGCGCCCTCCCCAGCTGGTACATGGCAACGCCGATGGCGCCCCGAGCCCTCCGCGGATGGCGGCGGTTCGTCGCGCGCCTGAGCAGCACGCTTGCTGGTGCTCTCGTTCCTGACCATCACCGCCGCGGGGCTCTGCAACACGTACGGCGATCTGCACCTCTAGCGTCCGCTCACCGACGCGCGTCGTAGTCTCCCCTCTGACTCCGGGGGAGGCCATGGTGACGACGGACGAGAGCGCGATCCGAGCCGAGCTGCGATCACTCGCCGAGCAGTACGCGCGCGGTGTCGACCGGCGCGACGACGTCGAAGGGTTCGTGGCCCTCTTCCTGCCCGACGCGGTGATCACGATCCACGATCCGAGCGAGTCCACCGAGCCGCGCGAGCTGCGCGGCTCCGAGCGTCTGGCACGCATCCCCGAGGTGATCAAGCGCTACCCCAAGACGTTCCACATGCTCGGCCAGTCGACGTACTCGATCGGCGACGGCGAGGCGACCGGCGAGGTGTACTGCATCGCCCACCACCTCACCCCCGACCAGCACGGGAGGCGGCACCGACTACGTGATGTTCATCCGGTACGAGGACACGTACCGCCCCGACGCCGACGGCGCGTGGAAGTTCGCGCACCGGCGCCTGCGCGTCGACTGGACCGAGACGCGGGCAGTCAACCCACCGAACGCGTGAGGCGATGACGGACAACGCACTCGCAGGCCAGCGCGCCATCGTGGTGGGCGGTGGCTCGGGCATCGGACTCGGCTCGGCCCGCGCCCTGGCGCGGGACGGTGCGATCGTCACCATCGCCGGCCGCACGGAGCAGAAGCTCGTCGATGCGGCCGCCACGCTCGCGGGCGAGGGTCTGGAGGTCGCCCACGCCGTGTGCGACGCACTCGACAGCGCGTCGGTACGTGCCGCGGTCGACGCCGCCTCGGACGACGAACGTCGACTGCAGATCGCGGTCGTCGTTCCCGGGCTCGGCGCGATCACGCCGGTGCTGCTCTTCGACGACGACGACTTCGAGCGCGCAGGTCGACGCCAACGTGCGGCCCGTGTACCTGTTTCTCAAGTACGCCGGTCAGGCCATGGTGCGCGCCGGGGGCGGCTCGTTCGTCGCCATCTCGTCGACCGCGGCCGTCTTCTCGACGAAGTACCTCGCGTCGTACGCTGCCGGCAAGGCCGCGGTGGATCAACTCGTGCGGGTGGCGGCGAACGAGCTCGGCGAGCTCGGCGTGCGCGTGAACTCGGTGCAGCCGGGCATGACCCGCACGCCCGGCACCGCCCACGCGTTCGACAACCCGAAGATGATGGCGGCGTTCCTCGCCGAGCAACCCATCGCCCGCCACGGCGAGGTCGACGACATCGCGCAGGCGGTGCGCTACTTCGCCGGCCCCGAATCGTCGTGGGTGACCGGCCAGCTGCTCACCGTCGACGGCGGCAACACGCTGCGGTCGTTCATCGACTACCGCAACCTCATCCCTCTGCCCGATCAAGGAGATCTCGCATGAACCGCGCACCGAAGACCACCGAGGCGTTCGACGAGCTCATCGCCCTGCTCGGCGAGATCCGTGACGGATACGTGCTCAACGAGGACCGCTTCACCGAGGACCTCGACGTGGTCGAGGGCTACCGCTACGTGACCGAAGTGATGTCGGGCATGTCGGAGTTCTTCGTGGAAGGCGACCCCGACCACCCGCGCATGGCGTTGATCGTCAACCCGGCGCGCAAGCTCCAGGGCGACAACCCCGACGCCATCTACCACTTCGCCCAGATCCGCGGTGACCGTTCGTACCGCGTGTTCGGCGTGCGCGGCGAAGAGTCGTACATCTCCTTCACGGTCCACTCGGAAGCGGCCGACGGCGGGTTCAACGGCCGCGTGCTCGCCGACATCAACGACAGCCAGTTCACGTTCGCGGCCGACGGTTCGTACGAGATCGTGTTCAGCGCCGAGAAGCCTTCCGACAGCAATGCCGACTGGGTGCAGCTCGACCCCGACGCCCGCATGCTCATCGTGCGCAGCTACTTCCTCCGTGAGCAGTCGGCCCAGAACGACCCGCTCGTGCAGGTGCGCATCGGCATCGAGGCGCTCGACGACGTGCCGCCCCCGCCGCCGCTCGACGACGCCACGCTTGCCGCGCGCCTGCGGCCGGGGATCGCGTTCCTGCGCCAGACCACGCTCGGCCAGCCGCTCCCGAGCGAACCGTCGGCCGCGCCCTTCATGGGCAAGGAGCCGAACACCGTCGGCGAGCCGTGGAGCTTCCGCAACGCGGGCGTCGACGCGGCCGGTGCGGTCGACATCTTCTATTCGATGGGCCGGTGGGACCTCGGTCCCGACGACGCGCTCGTGATGCGCGGCACCATCCCGCCGTCGCCGTTCACCAACGTGATGCTGTGGAACCGCCACATGCAGACGCTCGAGTACGCGCACCGGCGCAGCTCGCTCAACTCGGCGCAGATCGCGTACGAGCCCGACGGCTCGTACACGATCGTCGTCGCGCACCGCGATCCCGGCGTGGCGAACTGGCTCGACACCGGTGGTCACCGCGTCGGCACGATCTTCTGGCGCTACCTCCTGCCGGAGACCGATCCGACCATCGCCGCGTGCGAAGTCGTGCCGGTCGACAGCCTCGCTTAGGCCAGTCCGGCGGCGACCGCCGCGCCCAGCTCCCAGCACACGTCGAGATCCGCCGTCGATGGTTCACCGATCACCGCCACCGGTACCTGCGCGAGTCGCCACTGCAGACCGGTGGTGACCATCTCCACCGCGCGGATCGCGCCCGTGGTGTCGTTGTTGCCGTGCACGTAGAGGCCGAATGGGCGAGCGACGGTCGATTCGAGGCACGGGTAGTAGATCTGGTCGAAGAAGTGCTTCAGCGCGCCGGACATGTAGCCCAAGTTGGCGGGCGTGCCGAGCAGGTAGCCGTCGGCGGCGAGCACGTCGTGGGCAGTGGCTTGCAGCGCGGCGATGCTGACGACCTCGACGCCTTCGATCTGCGGATCGGTCGCTCCGGCCTGCACCGCGCCGAACATCGCGTGCACCGCGGGCGACGTGGTGTGATGGACGTGCAGCAACGTCGCCATCGTGTGCGCAGACTACGCCCGGGCAGGCGGTACGCTCGCCGGTGGTGACGAGCGTCGGTGGTGTGCGCAACGAGGTTCCCGGAGCGCCATCCCTCGCGCTGCTCGCCCTCGAGATGCGGGCGTGGCCCGAGCTGGCGCTCTACTTCGCGTCGTGGCCGCTCCTCTTGGCGCAGCCACGGGGCGACGGCCACGCGGTGCTCGTCCTGCCGCCGTTCGGCGCCACCGACGCGTACACGAGCCCGCTGCGGATCGCGCTGCGCGCGCTCGGCTACTCGACGCACGGGTGGGGCCTGGGTCAGAACCTGGGCCCGACGTCGGCGATCCTCGACGGCGTGCCCGCGCGACTGCAGGAGCTCGCCGACCGCTCGGAGCGCCCGGTGTCCGTGATCGGCTGGAGCGCCGGTGGCATCCTCGGCCGCGAGGCGGCGCGTCGGAATCCCGCCGCGACCCGTCAGGTGATCACGCTCGGGTCACCGTTCCGCCTGCTCATCGACGACCGCTACCGCACGCATGCGGCACTCTTCTACCGCTTGGCGGAGCGTTGGCACGCACCTCACTCCGACTCGATCCGCGAGTCTGCGTACAACGCTCCACTGCTCGAGGTGCCGACGACCGCGATCTACAGCCGCACCGACGGCGTCGCCAGCTGGCAGTGGTGCCTGGAGGAGGACGGTCCGCGCGCCCAGAACATCGAGGTCTACGGCAGCCACTGCGGGCTCGGCCACAACCCCGCTGCGCTCGTCGCGATCGCCGATCGGCTCGCGCTGCCCGAGGGCGAGTGGAAGCCGTTCGCGCCGCCACGCGCGCTCCGCCACCTCTTCCCGGGCTGACCCGCTCGCTCAGGGGCGGCCGGCGCCGGGGACGTCGACCTCGGTAGCCATGATCCGGCCGGTGCGCGTGCCCTCGAGCGCTTCGCGCTTCCAGTCGGCGGCGACGCACATCAGCAACGTGCGGCGGTCGTCGCCGCCGAGGACGCACGCAACCGGGATGAGCCCGGGAAGGGCGGTGGTGAAGTCGATCGTGTCGGTCACGTCGCCGCCTTCGAGCACGCGGAAGACGCGCGCGCCGAGCGGGTCGGCGACCCACACCGCACCTTCCGCATCGAGGCAGATCCCGTCGGGGGCGCGAACAGCACACCGTCACGCGCCGGAGTGAGCTCGGCGTAGGTGCGCCGATCGGTGAGCGTGCCGTCTTCGCGCACCGTGAACGCAGTCAGGCGTCCGCCACCGCTCTCGGCCACGATCAGCGTGCGACCGTCGTCGGTGAGGATGTGGCCGTTGGGTGATTCGAGGTCGTCGGCCGCGCACTCCCACGCGCCGTCGGGCGCGACCCGGAACGTCTGCCCCGGCCGCCGCTCGACGCCGAGATCGTGGATGCGCACGCCCATGTCGCCCAGGTAGGCCGTGCCGTCGACGGCGACGATCATGTCGTTGAGGGAGCCGCGCGCGGCTGACGACAGGTCGGCATGCACCACGACCTCGCCGTCGGGCTCGACCCGGAGCAACCGCTGGGTCTCCATCGCGACCACGAGCAACCGGCCGTCGGGCAGCCATCCGAGGCCCGACGGTTCGTCGTCGTCGATGCGCACGACGGTGTCGGCCACGCCATCGAGCGCGGTCGAGATGACCCGGTGGTCGTGCATGTCGCTGCACCAGAGACGACCGTCGTGCCAGCGCGGTCCCTCCGTGAACACCAGATCGTCGAGCACGGTGCGAAGGATTGGCGAGGGCATGCGCGCAACCTACCGGGCCTGTGTAACGTCGACCAGATGGAGATGCAGCGCAGGCGTGGCTGGATGGCCGGGACGCCGCAGCGGAATCGACCATCGTGATGGACGAGCCCGCCTCCCCGCCTGTCTCCGCCGCTCGGGTCGCGGAGCTCGCCGGCGACGCGCTCCCCGACCCCGCCGACATCCCGCAGGCCGCGTTCGAGCTCGTCGCTGCGACCCGCGAGCTCGCCGCTGCAGTCGTGATGACCGACGTCGATGCCGACGTGCGCGCCCAGACCGTCGCCGAGCTCGCCGCGCTGACCGCGCGCCTCCGAGGCGCGCAACGTCCGGAGGCGATGTACCTCGGCCGCCACGCCGACGGACGGGTCGAGAGCCTCACCCAGGCGGGTTCGGGACGCCTCAACCCGCAAGCACCGCCGATCGAGTGGATCCACCGTCCCAAAGAGCCGCCGGCGGGCACGCCGCCCACGCCGGTCGAGGTGCACGCCCGGTGCACCTTCGGGCCGCAGCACAGCGGTTCTCCCGGACGCGTCTACGGCGGGGTGCTCGCGTGCGCGCTCGACGAGGTGCTCGGCGTCGCCGCTCTCGTGTCGGGGGCGACGGGCATGACGGTTTCGCTCACCACCTCGCTCAAGGGGGCTACGCCCTACGGCGTCCCGGTCGACATCCGCGCCCGCTTCACCGGGCAGGACGGCCGCAAGAGCTACACCTCGGGCGAGGTCGTGGTCGACGGCACGGTGACGGCCGAGGCCACCGCCATCTTCGTGTCGGAGCGGCGCTAGTGGATGCGGCCGGAGTGACGTCGGGCGCGGCGTGGCGCGAGGTCTGCGAACGCCTCGCAGCCATGGGCGAGGAGATCCTGGGCGAGGGTTGGCCCGACGACGAACAGGGTCGCGTCGAAGGCGCGCGCCACCTGGCCACCCAGGTCGCGTGCTGGTTCACGTACGCCACCGGGCACTCCGACCCCGAACGGCCGCAATTCTTTCGCAGCGCCGACCCCACGTACGCGTGGGGTGGTCCGAACGTCGACCAAGTGGCACGCCGCGCCGCCATCGACGGCGCCGGCACGTACCGCGTGTCCGGACGTATGGGCTCCTGCGAGGAGTTCATCCTCCAGATCAAGGGCGGCGCGGTGCAGAGCGGCGGCGCCGAGATCGCGACCGAGGTGTCGGCGTCGGCGCTCGGGCTCGGGCCGGGTGACACGTTCGAGATCATGGTGAGCGCCGACGAGCAGCCCGGCACCTGGTTGCCGGTCGGTCCCGGACCCGGGTTCGTGCACGTGCGCGACTACTACTTCGACTGGGTCGCGGCGGAGCCGGCGACGTTCGTGATCGAGCGGCTGGACACGCAGGGGACGTCCGCGCCCGCGGTGAGCGCGGACCGCGTCGCCGAGATGCTCGAGACCGCGGTGCACGAGGTGGAGCACTCGAGCGTCTACTTCCGCGACCTGCAGGCGCGCATGCGCGCCGCGCAGACGCCGAACCAGTTCGGCGTACCCGACGTGTCGGGGCGCGGCGTCCAGGACATCATCTACAGCCACGGCTTCGTGTCGCTCGCGCCCGACGAGGCCCTGGTGCTCGAGCTCGATCCCAACGCCGCCACGCTGTGGGGCGTGAGCTCGTACACGCCCACGTGGTACGAACCGCTCGACTACACGTCGCGCGTCACCAGTCGCAACCACCGACAGGTGATGGCCGACGGCGACGGCCTCGTGCGGGTCGTGCTGGCGGCGGTCGACACCGGCACGGCCAATTGGCTCGACAGCGCCGACCGGCCCGACCTGCTCACCACCGTGCGGTGGTTCCGGCCGTCGGAGCCACCGCCGATCCGCAGCGCGATCGTGCCCCTCGCCGCGCTCGACGCCCACCTGCCCGACGATCATCCGCACGTCGATCCCGAGTCGCGCGCCGACGAGATCCGCGGCCGCGCCGCGCACGTGTCGTGGCGGTATCGAACGTGAGCGATCCGAACTCCGTCGCCGGACAGGTCGTCATCGTCACCGGCGGCTCGAAGGGCGTCGGACACGGCATCGCGCTCCACCTCGCGCAGCAAGGCGCGTCGGTGGTGATCACCGCGCGGCGCCAAGAGGCGCTCGACGAGGTGTCGGCCGAGCTCACCGCGCTCGACGCGCCGCACCTGGCCACCACGCTCAACGTCGCCGACCGCGACGGCGCGTTCGCACTGGTCGAGGAGACCGTTGCGCGAGTTCGGTCGGGTCGACGCGCTGGTCGCGAACGCGCAGACGTTCCGCTCCGTCACGCCCGTTCGCCGAGATCGCCGAGCACGACATGGACGTGCTCCTGAACACCGGGCCGAAGGGCACGCTCTGGGGCATGCAGGCGGTGTTCCCGCACATGCGCGACCAGGGCCGAGGCCGGATCGTGACCATGGGCTCCAACGCCGCGCTGCTGGGCGCGGTCGGGTACGCGCCGTACGCGTCGTCGAAGGAAGCCATCCGCGCGCTGACGCGTTCCGCCGCACGCGAGTGGGGCAAGTTCGGCATCACCGTGAACTGCCTGTGTCCGGTGTCGGTCGCGCACCGCGTGCCCCCGTCCGACGAGGACCCGGTGCGGGCGAAGATGTTCGCCGAGACGTACGCCAACCAGCCGATTCCCCGCGACGGCGACGCGATCGACGACATCGGTCCCGTCGTGCAGTTCCTGATCTCCGACTGCGAGCCGCTACATGACCGGCCAGACGCTCATGGCCGACGGCGGCGCGATCATGCTGATCTGATGGGCCCGATCGTCGACCGCAGCGTCGTGGTCACCGGCGACGGCCCCCTCGCCATCGAGCCTGCTCGACGGGCTCGAGTCGCTCGGCATCGACGCGTTGCCGCTCGATCTGCACCTTCGAGTCGGAGGAGGCGGTGCGTGACGCGGTGGCCGCGGCCGACGCCCGCCTCCACGGCATCGACCAGGTCGTCCACACCTGGCTCGGCACCCGGACTGGTCGCGCCGCACCGGTTCGTCGACCTCACCGACGACGAGTGGGCTGACGGCTGCGAGCACAGCCTCGCCGCCGCGTGGTGGCTGGCGCGCGCCAGCGCCGCTCCGCTGCGCGCGAGCTCGGGGTCGCTGGTGTTCGTCGTGCCCACGCTCGGCATGGCCGGCGCCGCCGAGTTCACCATGCTGGCGGCGGTCGCCGAGGGCGTGCGGGTGCTGGCCAAGGGCTGCGGTCGGCAGTGGGGTGTCGACGGCGCCACCGTCAACACCGTCGCCGCCGCACCTCATCACTGGGTCGACGCCGCCACCGCCGACGCGTTCGACCCGCGGCATCTCGCTCTCGACGCCCGCTTTCGGTGGTCCCGGGAGCGCGGCCGACGACCTCGCCCCGCTGATCGCGCTCCTCGACGACCCCGACGCGCACTTCCTCACCGCCGCGACGCTGGTCGCCGACGGCGGCACATGGGTGGGCCTGTGAGCGACACGGGAACCCGCCTGCTCGAGGGCAAGACGGTCGTGGTCACCGGCGCCGGCGGCGGTGTCGGGCGCGGCATCGCGCTCGCGTGCGCGACCCACGGCGCCAACGTGGTGATCGCGGCGCGGCGCACCGAGACCGGCGACGTCGTCGCCGGCGAGATCGAGAGCCGCGGTGGCGCGGCGCGGTCGATCCGTTGCGACGTCGCGCAGCGCGCCGACGTCGAAGCCGCGGTCGCGTGCGCGGTCGACGAGTTCGGCGCCCTCGACGTGATGGTGCACAACGCGCTCGCCCCGGTCGGCGAGCCCCGTCCGATCGAGGACGTCCCCGACGACACGTGGCAGGCGATGCTCGGCACCGCGGTGCGGGCGTCGTACCTGTGCGCGCAGATCGCCTACCCGCACCTCGAAGCCAACCAGGGATCGCTGATCCTCATCACGTCGGCCGCCGGCGTCGAAGGCAGCCCCTACCTCCCCGCGTACGGCGTGGCCAAGGCCGCGCAGCGTGGCCTGGCCAAGAGCCTGGCCCGGGAGTGGGGGCCGGCCGGCGTGCGGGTGAACTGCATCGGCCCGGTGGCGATGACCCCGGCCATGGAGACGGTCGCCGAGACCAGCCCCGTCTTCACCGACGGCCTGCTCGTCGGGCGCACGCCGCTGCGCCGCATCGGCGACCCCGAGCCCGACATCGGGCCCGTCGCCGTCTTCCTCGCCAGCGATCTCGCCCGCTACATGACCGGCCAGACCCTCATGGTCGACGGCGGCGGCTTCATGGCCTTCTGACCGCCTCACCACCGAGGTTGCGTCACCTGACGGCGTTCTACGACCTCCAGTGACGCAACCTCGCGTTTTGGGGGCGAGAGATAGGGTGCGACGCATGCGTGGAATCGTGTTCACAGGTGAGGGTGCGGAGGTTCGGAGCGACGTCGAGGTCATCGACCCGGGCCCCGACGAGGTGCTCGTACGCCTGGCGGCGGCGGGCGTCTGCCACAGCGACGTCAGCCTGATCGACGGCACGATCCCGTGGCCGGCGCCGTCGCTCATGGGCCACGAGGGCGCCGGCGTCGTCGAGGCGGTCGGCTCGCTCGTCACCCGGGTGAAGCAGGGTGACCACGTCGTCATCGCCACCGTCTCCAACTGCGGCATCTGCGACCAGTGCTCGGTGGGCAAGCCCACGTGGTGCCGCAAGACCCTCGGCAACCGCCGTGAGATCTTCACCGTCGGCGGCGAACCCGCCGGCAACTTCGCCGCCACGTCGTCGTTCGCGGAGATGACGGTGGTCAAGGAGGTGCAGGCGGTCCCGATCGACAAGGACGTCCCGCTCACCTCGGCGTGCCTCATCGCGTGCGGCGTGGTCACCGGCATGGGATCGGTGTTCAATCGGGCCAACGTGCAGCCCGGCGACAACGTCGCCGTCTTCGGCGCCGGCGGCGTGGGCCTCTCCACCATCCAGGCCCTGCGCATCAAGGCCGCCAACCACATCATCGCCGTCGACACGGTGCCGTCGAAGGGCGAGCTCGCGCTGCAGCTCGGCGCGACGCACTTCATCAACGCGGCCGAGACGAACCCGGTCGAGGAGATCAAGCAGCTGCTCCCCTTCTCGCCCGAGATGCCCGACGGCCCGTTCGGCGCCGGTGGCGTCAACTGGTCGTTCGAGTGCGTCGGCCACCCGGCGGTCACCGAGCAGGCGGTGATGTGCCTCGAGTGGGGCGGCGTGTGCGTGCAGGTCGGCGTGCCCGCTCCGGGCGTCACCTACGCCATCCCGATCACCCACCTCACGCAGGTCGACCGCGGCATCATCGGCAGCCGCGCCGGCGGTGTGCGCGCGCAGCGCGACATCCCGGTGATCGTCGATCTCTACAAGAAGGGCCTGCTCGACCTCGACTCCATGGTCAGCAAGACCTACCCGATGGAGGACTTCCACACCGTCGTCGAGGACATGCACCACGGCACGCTGGCCCGTGGCGTCCTCACGTTCTGATCGCTCGCCACTCGCACACCCTGGGGGGGACCCCGCGATGTTCATGATGCGCTTCGACATGCGCGCACCGGAGTTCGGCGGTTCGACGACCGACCTCTACCAGGCCGCGATCGACATGGCGGAGTGGGCCGAGACGCGCGGTTGCATGGCCGCGGTGATCTCCGAGCACCACACGTCGTCCGACGGGTACATCCCGTCGCCGTTGCTCCTGGCATCGGCGATGGCCGCGCGCACCAACCAGCTCTACATCAGCATCGCCGCCGCGCTGCTCGCGTTCTACGATCCGATCCGCCTCGCTGAGGACATGGCCGTCCTCGACATCATCAGCAACGGCCGTCTGTCGTACACGCTCGGCTTGGGTTACCGGCCCGAGGAGTTCGAGATGTACGGCATCGACTGGCAGCACCGCGGCGCCGTCGTGGAGAAGAAGCTGCAGCTGCTGCTCAAGGCGAAGACCGGTGAGCCGTTCGAGCACGAGGGTCGCCGCATCCACGTCACGCCGCCGCCCATCACTCCGGGCGGCCCGATGGTGATGTGGGGTGGTGGTTCGATCGCCGCCGCCAAGCGCGCCGGTCGCTACGGCCTCGGCTTCTTCGCGCAGAGCAACAAGGCGGGGATGCTGGAGGCCTACGAGGCGTCGTGCCGCGAGCACGGCTTCGAGCCGGGCATGACCCAGCTCCCGCCGCCCGACGCGGCGACCACGATGTTCGTCGCCGACGACGTCGACAAGGCGTGGGCCGAGATCGGTGAGTACATCCTCCACGACGTGAAGATGTACGGCGACTGGAACCCCGGCGACGAGACCACCGCCAGCATCTCGCACGCGCAGACGGTCGAGGAGCTCCGGGCGACCTCGCCGGCCCACAAGATCTACAGCACCGACGAGGCGATCGCGATCGTGAAGGGCGGCGCCCCGCTCATGCTCATGCCGTTGTGCGGCGGGATCCCGCCCGAGGTGGCCTGGCCGTACCTCGAGCACGCGGCCGACGTCGTGCAGCGCGCCCAGGGGTGACGGGCGTGGCATCGGTCGCACGGTTCCCGGACACGAGCGATCCCGACGCCCTGATCGCCGCGCTGCGCGCCGACGGCGCGGTGCTCGTCGACGAGTTCATCCCGGCTCCGACCGTGAGCGCGATCCGCGCCGAGGTCGACGACGCGGTGGCCGCGGCCGAGGCCGGCATGCGCACGGTGAACCCGGCGGTGCAGGCGTTCTACGGGCCGCACACCAAGCACGTATCGGCGTTGGCCGCGGTGTCATCGACGTTCGCGAACGAGGTGATCGCACACCCCACCTACGCGTCGATCTGCGACGCGATCCTGTTGCCGTCGTGCTCGCGTTACCAGCTCAACCTCGGGCACCTCATCGCCCGCGGTCCCGGCGCCGAAGCGCAGTTCGCGGATCGCGACGAGGACGTGTGGCCGCACTTCCCCCGTCCACACGACGAGCTCCAGATCGCGTCGCTGGTGGCGCTCAGCGACTTCCGGGTCGAGACCGGCGCGACACGCGTCGTCCCCGGCAGCAACCACTGGGAGCGGGGTCGGCATCCGCAGCCCGAGGACGTCGCCGACGCGGTCGTGCCGCCGGGCGGCGCGGTGATCTATCTCGGCTCCACCATCCACTACGCCGGGACCAACTCGACCACCGACGAGTGGCGCCTCGGTGCACACGTGAGCTTCACGCTGGGCTGGCTGCGCACCGAGGAGAACAACTCGCTCGCGGTGCCACCGGAGGTGGCGCGCACGCTGTCGCCGCGCGCGCAGGAGCTGCTCGGGTACGCGGTGCACGACGCCATCGCCGACGGCGGCGGCTACCTCGGCATGGTGCGCATGCGCGACCCGATGGAGCTGCTCGCCGACGACTCGCTCTGAGGCGAGGTCAGGTGTGGGCGTCGAGCTCGGTCCACACCGAGCGGTCGACCAGGTGCCAGGTCGCCATCACCACCTGCGCCCACTCCGACATCGGCTGCGCCATGTACTCCGGGTTGGTGACGACGTCGGCATCGTCGACCTCGTAGACCGCGAGGTAGCGCCCGGGGTGATCGTGGCTCGCGAACCGACGGGCGGAGCGGAAGCCCGGCGTCGCCCGCTTCTCGGGGACGTGCTCCTCGTCGTACCAGCGGTTGAACTCGTCCTCGTGCTCGGGGAGCACGTCGACCACGACGACCAGGAGCGCGCTCATCGCGACCTCATCGGGCTGCGGTGAGGACCAGCGCAGATCCGTCCATCAACGCGCCGGACGTGACCGCGCACACCTCGTGGCGGGGCGCCTGCCGCCTTCCGCCACGCCCCTGCACCTGGAGCACGGCCTCGCACACCGTGTTCATGCCGTGCAGGTACCCCTCGGACAGCAGGCCGCCGTGCGTGTTCACCGGCAGCGCGCCGTCGAGCCGGGTCGCCCCGCTGCGCACGAACGCGCCCGACTCGCCACGCTCGCAGAAGCCGAGGCCTTCGAGTCCCATGAGCACGGTGCTGGAGAAGCAGTCGTAGATCTCGGCCAGGTCGACGTCGGCCTGCGTCACCCCGGCCGCGCTCGAACAGGTCGTCGCGCAGGATGCTGGTGTAGTTGCGCGTGTAGTCGTCCCACAGCAGGTGATCGCCGATGTCGAGCCCCGAGCGGGGTCCGGCGCGGTACTCGGACGACGCGACCACCACCGGTGCGTGGCGGGTGTCGCGAGCCCGATCGAGTGAGGTCACGACCAGTGCGCACGCGCCGTCAACCTCGATCGTGCAGTCGTCGGCGCGGAACGGCGACACCACGATGGGCGCGGCGGCGTGCTCGGCCGCACTCAGGGGTCGACGACGCACCGCGCGCTCGTTGGCCTCCGCGTACGCGCGCTGGGCCACCGCGACCGCGCCGAGGTCGTCGGCCGCCCTGGCCGGTCTCGGCGAGGAAGCGCTGCGCCCACATCGCCACGTACATGAGGTACGCGTCGTAGCCGATCGGGTACCGCCAGGGCGCCGCCGGACCGTCGAAGTTCATGGTGCCGACGCGTGAGCCCGAGCGGCCGTTCATCGCCCGGTAGAGCACGACCACGTCGGCGTGGCCGGTGGCGATCGCCGAGGCCGCGAGCCCCACGAGGTGACAGGGCGCCTGACCGCCGAGGTCGAGGTCGACCGACCAACGAAGACCGGGCACGGCCAGCGTCGTCGCCACGGCCTGGCACTTCACCGAGTCGTGCATGACCATGAAGCTGCCGACGCCGTCGACCTCGCCCGCCGCGACGCCTGCGTCCGCGAGCGCGTCGGCGCACGCGGCACGAGCGAGGTCGAGGACCGAGCGCCCCGATGCGCGCGAGAACTCGGTGTACCCCACGCCGACGACCGCAGCGGTCCGCGCGGTCGCGCTCATCCCGCATCCTCACGCGCAACGAAGCGGAGCTCGGTCCACTCGGGGTGGTCGACGAACGTCGCCACCACCGCGCCGCCGGGCGCGCCGGGTTCGGGCCCCTCGAGGCGACCGAACGCGCGCGGCACCTTCCTCCAGCTCCACGGTGGCGATGGTGTAGGGCACCTCCGCCTCGAAGTCGGGCGTCAGGGCGCGCTGGACGCCGACCCACGAGTAGACACGACCTCGTCCGGACACCGCTCGCCACTCGGCAACAGCTGCCCCGCACCATGGGCACGCCGGCATGGGCGGGAACCGGACGCGCCCGCAACTGGTGCAGTGCTGCAGCACGAGCTCGTGCCGACGGAGCGCAGCCAGATAGGGCTCGGAGTCGACGTCGGCGATCGGGACGGGCGTGGTCACGAGCCGCGGAACTCGGGCGGGCGCTTCTCCGCGAACGCAGCCAACCCTTCGACCGCGTCATCGGACGTCAGGCAGTAGTACGAGTTGCGCTCGCGCTCGTAGCGCAGGCCGGCGTCGACGCTGCCGTTGTCGGCCCACAGCGACACCATCACGTCCTTGGCGTTCGCCATCGCCAGCGGACTCTTGGTCGCGAACCCGGCCACCAGCTCGGCACCCGCCGCGACGAGCGCATCGTCGTCGACGACGCGGTTGACCAGTCCCCAGTCGGCGGCCTCGTCGGCGTCGAGGAAGCGGCCGGTGAACACCAGCTCCGCCGCGCGCGCCCGACCGATCGCGCGAGGCAGGAGCGTGAGCGCGCCGCCGCCGCCCATCTGTCCGAAGTTCAGGTGCGCGTCACCGATGCGCGCCGACTGCGCCGCGAGCGCGAAGTCGCAGTTGAGGAGCAGCTCGAGACCGCCGGCCGCCGTGACCCCGTTCACCAGCGCCACCGCGGGCACGGCCAACGTGCGCAACCGGCCGAAGATCCGGTGCAGCTCCGCGACGAAGCGGGGGAACCGCTCGCGGTCACGCTGCAGGGTCTGGTAGCCGACCAGGTCGCCGCCGGCCGAGAACGCGCGGCCGGCGCCGGTGACGAGGACGCCGCGCACCGAGGGGTCGCCGGCGACGGCGTCGAGGGCGCGATCGAGGGCGTCGAGCATGGGCCAGTCGATGGCGTTGAGCTGGTCTGGCCGGTTCAACACCAACGTGACCGCCACCTGGTCGGTGCCCTCCACCGCGGTCCGCCGCACCAGCAGCGGGCCGCCTTCGGTCCCTTCACTCATGCGTCGCGCTCCTGGAGATGACGGAGGATCTCGTGCTTCTGGATCTTGCCCGACGCGGTGGTCGGAAGCTCGGTGAGCACCTCGAGCCGTTGCGGCAGCTTGTACGTCGCGACGCCGGCGTCGCGCAGCCGATCGACGACGATCGCCAGCGTCACCGTCGCGCCCGGTTCGGGCACCACGCACGCGCAGACCACCTCACCCAGACGCTCGTCCGGCGTCCCGACGACCGCGACCGTGCGCACCTCGTCGAAGCCACCGATGAGGTCTTCGAGCTCGCGCGGCGTGATGTTCATGCCACCGCGGATGATGAGCTCCTTCTTGCGGCCGACGACGGTGAGGTACCCGTCGACGTCGAGCGTGGCGAGATCGCCCGAGCGCACCCAGCCGTTGCGGTCGAAGGTCGCCTCGGTGCGCTCCGGATCGTCGAAGAAGCCCACGCAGGTGTTCGGTCCGCGGGTGAAGATCTCGCCATCGAGCAGCGCGACCTCCACCCCGCTCATCGCGCGCCCGTCGGTGTTCACGCGGGCTTCCCAGGGAGCGTCGGGTCGATTCCACGTCGCCACCAGCACTTCGGTCGATCCGTACAGACGAAGTACCCGGACCCCGTGCGCTTCGCCCTCCTCGACGAGCGCCGGCGGCACCGGCGCGCCTCCGCACCCGAAGCACCGCAGCGAGTCGACGGAAGCGTCTCGGCGCGCCGACTCCGCCACCAGCTCCCGCAAGAAGGTGGTGGCCGCGAGCGTGTAGGAGCACCGCTCCCGGCGGACGACGTCGACCGCGACCCCGGGGTCCCACCGGTCCTGCAACACCAGCGGGAAGCCGTGGTACAGCGCGAAGCGCAGCCCGTAGTTGAAGCCGGTGCTGTGGCCGAGCGGCGACGGCATCCACACGACGTCGCCGTCGGTGATCCCGAGATCCGACGCCGCGACGCGCACGCTGAAGTTGGTGGTCTGCTCCGTGTGCATGATCGCCTTGGGCGTCGCTTCGGTGCCCGAGGTGAAGATGAGCTCGGAGACCGCCGCTGCGTCGCAGTCGGCGGGGAGGGTGGCGCGGTCGTCGCGCGCGAGCACGTCGTCCAGCGCGATCCCGTGGCGTGGAGCGGGATCGCACACGATGTGCACCGGCGAGCAACCCGTTGCGCTCGCCGTCGTGGTGACGAGCTCCTCGTGGTCGAAGTCGCGGTGCACCGCGGGTGTGAAGATGGCGCGCGGCCGCGCGGTCGTGAACACGTGGGCGAGCTCACGGGATCGGTAGTTGGGCAGCAAGGGGTTGATGATCGCACCCGCGGCGAGCACGCCCAGCGCGACGACCACGGTGTCGAGCTGGTTCGGTAGTTGCACCGACACGACGTCGCCGGCGCCGATGCCCTCGGCGGCGAGGAAGCCCGCGACCCGCGTCGCGCGATCCCACAGCTCGGCGTACGTGACGTCGGCGGCATCCTCCGCGATCACGGCCCGGTCGTCCGGCCTTCGTGACGCGTGAAAGGCCGCCCGCGCCGGGCAACGTGACCCCGTCCCACGCGCCCGACGCGAGGTACGCGCAGACGACGCGCGTCCGGAGTGACGACGTCGGCGAGCACGGTCACGGCGCCAACCCGTGCGCGCCGGCGCGCCCGAGGACGAGCTCGGTGACCGACGCCTGCGGCGAGAGGTGGAGCAGGAACCGCACCGCGTGCGCGACGTCGTCCGGGTGCAGCATCTCCTCGGCTGGAACATCGATCGACTCGGTGAGTCGGCGTCGCCACGTAGCCGGGCTCGACGGCCGTGGCCCGCACCCCGGTGTCGATCTCGTCATGCTCGACCGAGAGCACCAGCGACCGGAGGGCCGCCTTCGCCGCGCTGTAGGCCGCGAACCCGGGCACCGGCGCCAGCCCCGCGACCGAGCCGACGACCACGAAGCGAGCGACGCCGCGGCGGCTGCGCCGTCTCGCGGAGCGCCCCGATCGACGCCCGCAGCACCTGCCACGGCACGTGGAGGTCGCGCGTCGAACGCCCGCGCGAGGTCGTCGACCGACGTGTCGGCGGCGCGCCCCGGTCGGCCTCCGCCGGCGGCGACCACCACCAGGTCGAGACCGCCGTGGGCCCTTCGGTGGGCCTCGATCGCCCGGTCGATCGCGGTGCGCCGCCCCGCGTCGGCGACCACCGGCGACGATCCGCACGGTCGTGCCCAGGCTGGCGCACACGTGGTCGAGGCGGTCCTGGCGGCGGGCCACGAGCGTCAGGCCAACGCCCTCCTCCACACAGCCTCGCGCCACTGCCTGCGCCGATCCCGCCGGACCCTCCGACCACCAACGCCGACGTGGAGCTCACCAGGCAACCATCTTGGTACAGATACGGTGGGCCGGGTCGGTCGGCGAGCGCACGGGGGGGACTGCGGTGCACGGGGAGCCTGCGGGCGCATGAGCCGCCTCGTCGGAGCCCGCGTGCCCCGGGTCGAGGACCCCCGTCTGTTGCGCGGCCGCGGGCAGTTCGTCGACGATCTCCAACCGCCCGGGCTGCGACACGCGGCGTTCGTGCGCAGTCCCTTCGCCCACGCGCGCGTCGCAAGCGTCGACGCAACCGCGGCACGCGCGATGCCGGGCGTCGACCTGGTGCTCACCGCCACCGACCTCGACGGTGTGGTCGGCGCGATGCAGGCCGCCGGTCCGGAGGGACTGCACACGCCTGCGTTCGGTCCGCTGGCGACCGACCGGGTGCGCTTCGTGGGCGATCCGGTGGCGATCGTGGTCGCGGCGAGCCGGGCGCTCGCCGAGGACACCTGCGAGCTCGTCGACGTGGCGTACGAGCCACTCCCCGCGGTGGTCGACGTCGACGCCGCACTCGCCGACGACGCGTCCGTGCTGTTCGACGAGGTCGGGCACAACCTCATGTACGAAGGCCACTGGACCTACGGCGAACCCGACGCGGCGTTCGCCGCGGCGGCGCGCGCCGGTCGTTGGCGGTTCACGCAGCACCGCCAGTGCAACGCACCGCTCGAGGGTCGCGCCGGCCTCGTCGACCACGATCCCGACACCGGCGACCTCACCTATCACGCCGCGCACCAGAACCCGCATGCGCTGCGACTCTTCGTCGCCGACCTGCTCGGCGTGCCCGCGCACCGGTTCCACGTGCGCACTGCCGACGTGGGCGGGTCGTTCGGCCAGAAGGCGTACGTGAGCCGGGAGGACGTGGCCGTCTGCGCCGCGGGGATGCTGCTGGGCCGCCCGGTGAAGTGGATCGAGGATCGGGTCGAGAACCTGCAGGCGGCGGGCCAGGCGCGCGAGGAGCGGTTCGACGTCGAAGCGGCGTACGACGACGACGGCACCGTGTGCGCGGTGCGCGTCGACATGGTGTTCGACCAGGGCGCGTACCAGCTCACCACGCTGCCACCGACGATCTTCCCGACCATCGTGCGCGTGCTGTTCCCCGGCGCGTACCGACTGCGCAACCTCGAGTTCCGCGTGCGCGTCGTTGCCAGCAACAAGGCGACGTACGTCGCGTACCGCGGTCCGTGGGAAGCGGAGACGTTCGTGCGCGAGCGCATGCTCGACGAGATCGCCGCCGACGTCGGCCTGCCGCCCGAGGTCGTGCGCGAGCGCAACCTGCTCGGCCCCGACGAGCTCCCCACCCGGCTCGTCACCGACGTGTCGTTCGAGCACGTGACCGCGCGCGAGACGTTCGAGCGAGCGATGGAGCTCGCCGAACCCGCGGGGTTCCGGCGCGAGCAAGCGGTCGCCCGCGCCGACGGCCGACTGCTCGGGTTCGGGCTGGCGACGTTCGTCGAACCGTCGCCCGGACCGCCCGACTACACCAGGGCCCTCGGCGCGGGTGCGGCACCTCGGAGCGCGGCAGCGCGCCACCGCCCGGCTGGAACCCGACGGCTCGCTCACCGTCTTCACCAGCCAGTCCCCGCACGGCCAGGGACACCACACCACGCTGGCGCAGCTGGCCGCCGACGAGCTCGGCGTGCCGTTCGACGCCGTCCGCATCGTGTCGGGCGACACGCAGCTCACCCCGTTCAACCTCGTCGGCACGGGCGGGAGTCGTGCCGCCACGCTCGCGAGCGGTGCGGTGATCGGCGTCGCGGCCGACGTGCGCCGGCAGGTCGTGCGCCTCGCCGCCCACCTGCTCGAAGCCGCGGAGGATGACATCGAGGTCACCGACGGCGTCGTGACGGTGCGTGGTGTGCCCGCCTCCGCTCGCACGGTGGCCGACGTCGCGGCCGTCGCCTACCGGAACACCGCGCTCCTCCCGCCCGACGTCACCCCGGGGATCGACGCCGAGTTCGACTTCGCCATCCCCGAGGGCGGGTGGTCACAAGCCACGCACTGCTGCTGGGTGGAGGTGGACGCGCAGACCGGCCGCGTGCGCATCGACCGTTACCTCGTCGTCGAAGACTGCGGCGCGCTGATCAACCCCACCATCGTCGAGGGCCAGATCGCGGGCGGCGTGGCGCAGGGCATCGGCGGGGTGCTGTTCGAGCGCGTCACCTACAACGACGATGGTCAGCTCCTCACGTCGACGTTCGTCGACTACCTGCTCCCGACGGCGGTCGAGATCCCGCGCATCGAGATCCACCATCTCGAGTCGCCGCCCCAAGGACCGGTCGACTTTCGCGGGGTCGGCGAGGGCGGGGCCATCGGTGCACCGGCGGCGCTGGCCAACGCGATCGCCGACGCGCTCCGCCCTTCGGCGCCGTCGTCCTCGACCAGCACCTTCCCCCGACGAGAATCCTCGAGCTCCTCGGCACGCTTCCCTGACCGAGTGGCGGTCAGATGACGCCGAGGTCGCGGGCCCAGTCGAGGTTCTTGCGGGCGGAGCCGACGTGCGCGATGTGGACGACGTGCGCCTCGCCCTGGCGGGGATCGCCGTGTCGGATCGGGCCGCGGTTCACCCGCTCGGCCTCCTCCGCCAGCTCGTCGAGCTCGCGCCAGTAGGCGATCTCCTCGGCCGTGGGCGTGAACACCTCGTGCACCAGCGGCACGTGCTCGGCGCTGCCGAGCATCATCCCGTAGTACCCGAGGTTGCGCAGCCCAGTCGCGAACGCGCGCAAGCCGTCGAGGTCGTCGAGCGCGCCGCCCCACATCCCGCTGATCGGGTAGCGGATGCCGGCGGCCTTGGCGTCGACCAGCACCTTCGACCGGAGGAACAGGGTTTCCTCCCCCTCCGCCGTCCAGCGGTACCCGAGAGCCTGGTGGATGTCGCCGAAGCGCGACAGCGCGCCACCCATGTGCGACACCCGCGGCGACGCCACCGCGATCTCGTAGGCGAGGCGGATCGCCTGCGCGGTCTCGAGGATCGGATAGATCGCGATCTGGCCGGGCGCGAGGTCGAAGTCGACCTCGGTGCAGGCGAGGAGGGCATCGAGCATGTGCACGTCGGCGGGTGACGTGATCTTGGGCAACAGCACACCGGCGAGACCCGGCCCCGCCACCGCGCGCAGGTCCTTCAACGTCTGCCCGGTGGACGGCGGCTGCACCCGCGCGAACACGAGCGGCAGCTCGCCCGGCACCAGCGAGTCGAAGAACTCGCGGGCCACCTTGCGACCGCGTTCGCGCTCCGACTCGGGGTAGGGCGTCTGCGGCTCCTCGAGGTCGACGACCATCGAGTCGGCGCCCGACGCGCGCGTCGACGCCAACGCGTCGGCGTCGTCGCCCGGCGCGAACACCACCGATCGCAGCGGGCGAGCGTCGTCACGGTTCACAACCACACCTCCCCTGCCTCGGCCAGCGCCTGCGTCGCGGCCGCCTCGCACACCGTGCCTTCGAAGAACTTCGGGTTCGGGCCCGCGTGCAGCCGCACCGGGTTCACGAACGTGAGGTCGCGGAAGTCGACGCTCGGTGATGACGCCGTGCTCGACGAGCTCGAAGGCCTCGGCCACCGGCTCGGTCATGTCGCGCACGTCCCAGTGCGAGATGTCGGAGCCGAGCACCGGGCGCAGTCGCGCGCCGAGCGGGTTGACGTCGTCGCGGAAGGCCCACGCCACCAGCGGGTCATCGGCTTCGCACCCGAAGTAGAAGTTGGGTTCGAACCGGGTCCGCAGGTCCTCCGCCCGGTCGATGCCCACGGCCGCGAACTCGTCGACCTGCGCCGGGCGCGCCGCGGGACGGGCGAAGTACTCGCGCAACTCGTCGATGCGTCCGGTGACGTCGGCGTCGCCGTACTTCGTGAAGTACGCGAGCAGCGCGTCGACGTCGAGCCGGTCGGGATCGAGCTCGGTGATCGCCTCCCGGTTGCGCTTCTCCCAGTGACCGACCAGCGACGAGAACAACGCGCACGCCCACGCCACGCCACCCTCGAGGAACCCGATGCGCAGCTCCGGGAACCGATGGGTGACGCCGGAGAGGAACAGCGACTTGCACAGCGACTCGTGGGCCGCCGCGAGCCCGTTCACGTGGTTGTACACGTAGTTGGAGATCGAGCGCGTGACGCGGTGCTGCTGCAGCGCGCTGTGCACCACCGGCGCGACGCCGAGCTCCACGCACTTCGCCCACAGCGGGTCGTAGTCGTGGTCGCTGTCGATGCCGAACATGTCGAGGCGGTAGCCACCGGCTTCGATGGGACGCCGCGCGTACCCGGCCATCAGCACCGACTTCGCGCCGAGCTCCGTCACCGCGTACTCCACCTCGGCGACAGCCTGCGCGGGCGTGTTCATCGGGATCAGCGCGCCCACCGTGCACCGGTCGCGGTAGGGCTCGAACAGGCGCTGGTGGTACCGGTTCACCGCGCGGCACAGCACCGACGACAGCTCCTCGTCGGTCACCTCGAAGTAGCCGAGCGCCATCGACGGGTAGAGGATCGTGAAGTCGATGCCGATCTCGTCGAGTCGCTCGTAGAGCAACGCAGGGAGATGCGACGTGGCGCGGTCCCGCACCCCGGCGGTCTGCCATCCCCACCACGACGGCATGGCCTTCCACTGCCGCAGGACTTCGGGGTCGCCCCGGTCGGCCAGGCTCGAGGAGGTGTCGAACGAGCGCGCGGTGCTGAGGAAACGCTCGCGCAGCGCGGCACCGCCGGCGTCCTCGACGGAGCTGATCACCTCGTCCTGCAGCAACGGCCCGAGCTCCACGAAGTGGCCGTCGGCGTCGATGATCGGATGGTCGACCAGGCTGCGGACCCGGGCTGCCTGCGTGGGCGTCGTCGTCATGCGCGCTCCTCTCGCGAGCCATGTCGCTCACCGGCACACTACGACCCGGCGTAGTAGAAGGTTCCGGGTGCAGCCCGATCCCGTCGTCGCCGCCGCATACCGCGCCGCGGGCTGGTGGGGCGACACCACCGTCGGCGACGCCGTCGCAGGCTGGGCGGCGATCGCGGCCCGACCGTGACGCGTTCGTCGCCGACGGCCGGCGCGCCACCTGGGCCGACTACGACGCGCGCGCCACCGCGCTGGCGCGCGTCCTCGCCGGCACCGGGCTCCCTGGAGGCTCGCGGGTGGCCGTCCTGCTCCCCGACGGCGTTGCGGTCCACGTGGCCTTCGTCGCCGCCGAACGCGCCGGGCTGACCGTCGTCGGGCTCGGCCACCGCGCCGGCGACGACGAGATCCGCCATCTCCTCACCCTCACCCGCGCCGACGCGCTGGTGACGCTCACCGAGCACCGCGGTCAGCCGACTGCCGACGCTCGTCTCGTCGCTCCGCGCCGCCGGGTGCCCACTGCGAGCACCACGTGATCGTCGACGACGACGGGGTCGCGGCCGACCCGCCCGCACCCGTCGCCGACGTCGCCGGTCGCGCCTACGGGCCCGACGACGTCTTCCTGATCAACTCGACCTCGGGCACCACCGGGATGCCGAAGTGCGTGGTGCACACCGAGAACCGCTGGATGTACTTCCACCAACTCGCGGTCGACGCCGGTGACATGACCACTGACGATGTGTTCCTGAGCGCCATCCCCGCGCCCTTCGGCTTCGGCATCTGGACCGCGCACGTCACTCCCGCGGTGCTCGGCGCGCCCACCGTCGTGCACGAGCGCTTCGACGCCGACGAGGTGATCCGCACCATCGAGCGTGAACGCGTCACCGTCCTCGCCTGCGTCAGCACGCAGTTCCTGATGATGCTGAAGTCACCGATCGTCGAACAGCACGACCTGTCGTCGCTGCGGTGCATGTTCACCGGCGGCGAGGCGGTGCCGGAAGCCCGCGCCGCGCGATTCGAGGACGTCACCGGCGCACGCGTCCTCCAGTTCTACGGTTCCAACGAGACCGGCGTCCTGAGCGGCACCACCATGCGCGACGACCGCGACCACCGCCTGCAGACCGCGGGCCGGCTCATCGCCGACATGCACGTCCGTCTCCTCGACGACGACGGCCGCGACATCACGACTCCCGACACGCCCGGTCATCCGGTCTGCAAGGGACCCGCCACCTGCCTCGGCTACCTCGACGACGCCCGCGCCAACGCCGAGCTCTTCACCGCCGACGGCTGGATGCGCATCGGCGACCTCTGCACCGTCGACGCCGACGGCTACCTCCGCGTCGTCGGCCGTACATCCGACATCATCATCCGCGGCGGCAAGAACATCAGCGCACCGGCGGTCGAGGCGGAGGTCGCGCACCATCCCGACGTCGCCCTCGCGGCCGCGGTGGCGATGCCCGACGAGGTCTTCGGTGAGCGGGTGTGCGTGTACGTCGAGCTCGAACCGGGGACCGCCCTCGAGCTCGACGCGCTCGTCGGCTTCCTGCGCCGACCGCGGGATCTCGCCCGAGTGGTTCCCCGAGCACCTCGTCGTCGTCGAGACCCTCCCCCGCGCCTCGGGCGGCAAGGTCGCCAAGGGCGAGCTGCGCGCCGACATCCGGCGCCGCCTCGGGCTGCCAGCATGACGAACGTGACCTTCGCTCCCCTGCCGCAGGCGGCGGCCTGGCGCCACGTCGGCGCGCAGGACGGGTTCGAGAGCGTCTTCCTCCGTGACGTCGCGTCGGGTCACGTGGTCGACGAGCACTGGGTCACCCAGCACTGCCGGGTGGGGTGCTGGTCGGAGCACGGGGAGCGCGAGACGCAGCTCAGCCGTGACGCCGCCGGTCGATGGCGGGTCGACGGCCTACGTGCGCGCACCGAGTCTCGCGGTGGAGCGACTCGACCAGTCGTACTTCCGGTTGTCGAACGGCGACGACGTCCTGCAGTTCGAGTACAAGGCGCCCCGCTTCGACATGGAGTGCGAGCTCCGCTTCGGCCCCGACGGCCTCGTGCTCGACTACCCAGGCATCGCCACGCGGGTCCTGTGACTCAGAGGTAGTCGCGCCGGACGAGGGAACGGGTCGCGAACCAGCCCGGCACCGCCGGCAGGTAGTAGTAGACGAGCTGGTTGGCGAGCACGCTCGCCACCGCGACGTCGCGAGACACCCCGAACGAGACCAACACCGCCGAGAGGCCGACCGTGCCGACCGCGGTGCCACCGCCGGGCACCGGCACGATCGACGCGATCGTCACCACGCCGACGTTGGCTGCGAGCAACGCCCAGAACGACACGTGGCCACCGAACGCGACGAGACACAGCTGCAGACACCACGTCGACATGATGGTGGCCACGACGTTCCCGCCCACGAGCAGCGCGACCCGACCGGGCGAGCGGAGCGAGTCGAGCATCGTGTGGGTCGCGCGCGCCAGAGCCGGCACGACCTTGGCGCGCACGCTGGGCAGCGCGGCGAGCAATCCACTGACCAAGACCACGAGCACCGCCGCGGCGACGAGGAGCAGGAGCAGCCCGTTGGTCGGGATGAGAGACAGATCGACGTGCGCCGGCTCGACGAGGAGCGCCACCGCGAAGCATCCGAACGCCGCGACGAGCCCGCCGAACCCACTGAGCACGCCGCCGGCGGCGACCGCCGACGGCAGGTCGACGCCCAACTTCTGGAGGTAGCGCACCTGCATACCCTGGCCACCGATCGCGGGCACGGCGAGGTTCGAGAACGACATCGCCACCTGGAGCTCCGTCGTGGGGCCGAGCGGCAACCGCGTGCGCACGGTGCCCTGCAACGCGACCGCGTACGCCACGTTGGCGGCGAAGGCGACGACGATCGCCAGCGCGAGCCATCCCCAGTCGGCGCCCTGCATGGTGTTGACCACGTCGACGGGATCACCGACATCGACGAGCAGCGCGCCGACGGCCACGAGCGCACCGATCGCCATGGCGGCGCTGGTCGCGGTGATGCGACGGATCTGCACCGGCTCCGGTACCTCGATGCCGATCGCAGCCGCGCCGACCGGCGCGCAACCGTTCGAGCCGGTCGCCGAACTCGCGTCGACCGCCCCCGCTCAGCGTCCGCGTGCTCGACGACAATGCAGCCGCTTGCAGGAGGGGCAGGGCCAGCATCACTGCCGGCCGGCCGGTCACCGCGACCGCAGCCGCCACCGCGCGCTCGTCGCCCACCAACGCGGCCGTCGACGCCAGCAGTTGGGCGGTGTCGGCGGCATGGTCGTGCGGATCACCCGAGATCGTGGCGTCGTCGAACGCCACGATCCACGGTTGCTCCGCGACGATGATCACGTGGTCGGCGTCGAGGTCGCCGTGCACGACGCGGGCGCCGCGCAACGCATCGACGTCGACCCAGAGCCGTCGCAACAGCTCGTCGCTGATCGCCTCGGGGTCGAGGTCGGTGAGCCGAGTGCCCTCGACCGGCCGTTGCACCAGCAACGCAGCCCGAGGCCCGGCTCGACCGGCGACCACGACCGTCGGCACGTGCACGTCGGCCTGTGCCGCTACCAGCATGAGGTACGCCTCGTGCTCCACCTGTTGCTCGCGCGTCAAGACGAAGTGACTGGTGGAGCCCTTGTTGACCAACGACGTCCAGAGCTTGGCGAGCAGTTGGTGGTGTGCGTCGTCGCGACCCACGACGCGGATCCGCAGCGGGCCGCGCTCGTCTTCCGCCAGCACCAGCGTCGACGAGGTCGGCTGGTCCGTGGCGAAGCGCACGTTGTGGGCATCGACCCCGAGCCGGGCGAGCGCATCCGTGATCTGCGGGATCGTGGGGCGGGTTCCGGGGGATCCGAACACGAGGTGCACGAGCGAGGCCACCGTGATGCCGAGCACGACCCCGGCGACGAGGTCGTTCGGGAAAGCGGCGCCGAGATACAGCGCCGACGCGCCGAGGAGCACCACGATCAGCCACCCGAGCATCGCGCGCCGGGCGGGTGACGTAGGGGGCCGCGGCCACGATCACCGCGACGATGATCGCCACCCGCGCCGACGGGTACGCCGACGGCGACCCTCCGAACCCTACGGCGATCCGCAGTGAGTGGGTGATGCTCTCGTGGGCGTCGACGATCTCGCCGAGCGCACGCGCCGAGGCCCACCCGAGGACGCCGGCGAGCACGAGACCGCGCGCGAGGCGTCGGCGCCCGGCCACCAACGCAGCGACAACGACCAGACCCACCGCCCACAGCGCGCCGAGGCGGTAGAGCGATCGGAAGAGCGGTGCGAGCGCGCCGGGCAGCGTGTTGAACAGATCGAAGAGGGCTCGTTCGCTGCGCGTGACGTCTCCGTGGTGCAGCGAGGTCACGATCAGGATGGCGATGCCGACGCAGAGGCCGAACCAGTCCCGGGTGCGTCGGCGCAGTGCACCCTCGGCGGCAGGGCGGAACATGCCCCGTCGCCACGAGGAGGACGCGGGTTCGACGTCGACCGGGTCGTGGGTCGTCACCACCTTCCCAGGGTGCCCGAACCGTCCGGCGGGGAAGCTTCGGCCTCGCTCGAATGCGCTACACGCGCTGGTGGAACTGCACGTAGCCACCTTCGGGGTCCTGCACGATGAGCGAGCGAATGGTGTCGCCCGGGGGCTCGCCCCACCACACCGAGTCGGCGCCGGCGGCCCCGTCGAGGAGGACGTGCACGCCGGCCTGTTGGACCCGCGCCAGGATCGGATCGAGGCCGACGACGTGCGCGCCAGAACGGCAACGCCACGTCCATGTCGCGGACCCCGATGGCGACGTGCGAGAACGTGCTGATGGTCATGCGATCGACACTACCGAGTCGCGTTTGACGACGCGCAGCGCGAGGAAGAGCGGCACGTCGAGCCAACGGTCGTACCGCTCCGGGTGCTGCGACGGGCGCGGTTCACGGATCACCTCGATGCGCAGATCGGCCGACTCGAACGCGCGCATGTACTCCTCCAGCGGATAGGTCCATCCTCGGAAGGTCATCGTGATCCCGTCGCGCTCCTCGGTCTCCTCGATGCGGCAGCGCGTCGTAGTACCGCTCCCGGAGGACGAAGCGCGCGCCTGGGGCGTCGTCCTCGAACCGGCCCAGGTCGGTGACGGGATGCACGACGCACACGCACAGCGCTCCACCGGGGCTGAGGACCCGGTCGATCTCCTGGACCGCGCCGGGTAGATCGGCGACGTTCTGGAGCACGTTGTACGACATCACCAGGTCGAAGCGCCCGTCCACGAACGGGAGCTCGAAACCGTCGGCGATCGCGTACCGGCCGACCGGGTCGACGTCAGCGGCCGCGCGCACCAACGTCTCGGCCGGATCGAGCGCGAGCACGTCGTATCCCCGCGCCACGAGGTCACGCGTCACCCGTCCCTCGCCGCACCCCACTTCGAGGGCGAGGCCCCGTGGCGCGGGCAGGATCGCGTCGAACACCGCGTCACGGAAGTACCAGTAGGCGTCGAATCCCGGAGTGCGGGCCCAGCGAATCCAGTTGTCGCTCTCGGGTTCCCACACGGCCATGCCCGGCATCATGCTCCACCGCGAGCCGCTACCCGCGGACGACCATCCAGATCGGATGATGCGGCCCGTGGGCTCCTGGGCCATCATCTGCCGATGACCAACGCGCCCAGCAGCAGGATCAAGCTCGACATCCGCGATTCGGTGCCCGACTGGACGCCGTACCTGCCACCCAAGGCACCCGACGGGGCGCCGAACGTCCTGTACATCACCTGGGACGACCTCGGGTACGGCACCATGGACATCTTCGGCGGTCCCGTGAAGACGCCGAACATGCAGCGCATCGCCGACATGGGCGTGCGGTTCTCGAACTTCCACACGACCGCGTTGTGCTCGCCGACGCGTTCCTCCTTGTTGACCGGACGCAACGCGACCAGCAATGGGATGGCCACGATCGCCGAGTTCAGCGCCGGCTTCCCCGGCATCTCCACCCGGATCCCGTTCGAGAACGGGTTCATCTCCGAGGTGCTGGTCGAGCGGGGGTACAACACCTACTGCGTCGGGAAGTGGCACTTGACGCCGGGCGAGGAGTGCAACCTCGCGGCGTACAAGGGTCGCTGGCCTTTGGGCCGCGGGTTCGAGCGCTTCTACGGGTTCCTCGGTGGCGAATCGAACCAGTGGTACCCCGACCTCGTGCAGGACAACAGCCAGATCGATCCGCCCGCCACACCGGACGACGGCTACCACCTGTCCAAGGATCTCGCCGACCAGGCCATCGGGATGATCCAGGCCGCCAAGGTCATCGATCCCGACAAGCCCTTCTTCATGTACCTCGCACCGGGGTGCGGGCATGCCCCCCACCACGTGTTCACGGAGTGGGCGGACAAGTACAAGGGCACGTTCGACCAGGGCTACGAAGCGATCCGCGCCGAGATCCTCGCCCGGCAGAAGGACCTCGGATTGCTGCCCGACGACACCGAGCTGTCGCCGATCAACCCGCACGGCGAGCCCGAGCGGACGGGTCCCGACGGTCAGCCCTGGCCGGTGCTCGACACGGTGCGGCCGTGGGACTCGCTCACCAGCGACGAGCAACGCCTGTTCACCCGCATGGCGGAGGTGTTCGCCGGGTTCGTCTCGTACACCGACGACCAGATCGGTCGGGTCCTCGACTACCTCGAGACCTCCGGCCAGCTCGAGAACACCATCGTCGTCGTGACCTCCGACAACGGCGCCAGTGGCGAAGGCGGTCCCAACGGCTCGTTCAACGAGTGGCGGTTCTTCAACGGCGTGCCCGACACGACCGAAGCGACGCTCCCCCACATCGACGACCTCGGCACGCCGAACGCGTACAACCACTACTGCACCGGCTGGGCGTGGGCGTTCGACACCCCATTCCCGTACTGGAAGCGCTGGGCCGGGTACGAGGGCGGCGTCGCCGACATGTGCCTCTTCGCGTGGCCGGCGAAGATCGCTGCGTCCGACGAGGTGCGCCACCAGTACATCCACGCGGTCGACGTCGTGCCGACCGTGTACGACCTCCTCGGCATCGAGCCACCCGCGGTGATCAAGGGGTACACGCAGAGCCCGATCGAGGGCGAGAGCTTCGCCGCCGCGCTCACCGATCCGACCGTGGCCGGGAAGTCGACGCAGTTCTACACGATGCTCGGGCAACGCTCGATCTACCACGAGGGCTGGCTGGCGTGCACCGTGCACCCGCCGATCGGAGGGTGGGGCAAGTTCGAGCTCGACGAGTGGGAGCTCTACGACCTCGAGCACGACCACGCGCAGTCGAAGAACGTCGCTGCCGACCACCCCGAACAGCTCGAGACGTTGAAGAGCTTGTGGTTCTACTACGCGGGGATCTACAACGGGTTGCCGCTCGACGACCGCACCGCGCTCGAGCAGGTGCTGTCGGAACGCCCTCGGGGTGGACCCGACCGTCAGCAGTACACCTACTACCCGGATGTCGCCGACGTGCCCGAGTCGGCGGCGGTCGCGATCAACGGACGCTCGTACACGATCGCGGCGGGCGTCGAGATCGACTCCGCCGACGCCGAGGGCGTGCTGTTCGCGCACGGTGGTGTCGCCGGCGGCCACAGCCTCTACGTGAAGGACAAGAAGCTCCGCTATACGTTCAACTGGATCGGCACGAGGATGTTCGACGTCGTCGCCGAGACCGAGATCAGTCCCGGCAAGCACGTGTTGAGTGCCGAGTTCGCGTCGAAGGGTCAGAGCACAGATCCGTCGACGCCCGGATTCGCGGGGACGTTGTCGCTGTACCTCGACACGAAGAAGATCGGCGAGGGCGAGATCGTCACCCAGCCCGGCAACTTCTGTCTCGTCGGCGACGGCCTCTGCATCGGGCGCGACAGCGCGTCACCGGTCTCGCCCGAATACGCCGCGCCCTACCGGTTCACCGGTGGCACCATCGACAAGGTCGTCATCGACGTCTCGGGCGAGAAGTTCGTCGACCACGAGGCCCAGGTCGCAGCCTGGTTCGCCAACGACTAGCGGCGCGGCTTCGTCCCACCACGCCCGGTTGGCGAGCCGGCCCTCCGAGTGGTCGTCGCTCATCGCACCTCCGATGTGCGCACGACGAGGTCTCGGGAGAGCTCGTCGACCGACGTCGCACCGCAGAACGCGAGCGCGGCCTCGAACTCGGTGCCGAGCAGGGTGAGGACCGTCGCCGCGCCGGCAGCGCCGTCGACGCACAGCCCCCACAACACCGGCCGGCCGACCATCACCGCCCGGGCACCCAGCGCGAGCGCCTTGACCACGTCGACCCCGTTGCGGATTCCGCCGTCGACGTAGACCTCGGCGCCGCCGGCGACCGCGTCGACGACGTCGGCGAGGACGTCGGCGGTCGCGGCGATGCCGTCGAGCACACGTCCGCCGTGGTTCGACACCGCGATCGCCGACGCGCCCGCGTCGACCGCGCGCGCCGCGTCGTCGCCTCGGAGCAGGCCCTTCACGACGACGGGAAGCCCACTCCACTCGCCGAACAAGGCCAGGTCGTCGAACGTGACCGAGGGATCGAAGTCGGTGACGAGCTGCATGATGTCGGAGCTGTCGGCGTCGTCGTCGGAGGCCAGGTTCGGGTATCGCATCCAGTCGGGCGGCACGAGTCGGCCCGCCGACGCGCTGGCGATACCCCGACCGACCGCGGCACCGTCGACCGACGCCACGATCGCGCGGTAGCCCGCCGCCGCGGCGCGCTCTGCGTGCGCCCGGGTGCGGCCGCGGTCGCGCAGCATGTACATCTGCGCCCACCGTTCGCCGCCGGGCGCTTCCGCGGCGACATCTTCCACCGAGTGCGTCGCCGCCATCGACACCACGTAGACCGTGCCCACGTCGGCGGCGGCCCGCGCGGTGGCCAACTCACCGTCGTCGGTGAAGAAGCGGTGCATCGCGGTGGGTGCCACCAGGATGGGGGTGGCGACCCGCGTGCCGAGCACGGTGGTCGAGAGGTCGACGGTGGACACGTCGCGCAGCACGTGCGGGAGCAGCGTCCAGCGCGACCACGCGACGACGTTCTGCGCCACGGTGACCCCGGCGCCGCTCCCCCGCGCCAGGTACTCCCACGCCGCGGGGTCCGCTCGCGCGAGTGCCGCCGCCTCGTGGTCGCGCAGATCGGCGAGCGACTCGTCGCTCACGTCACTGCGTCCGACGCACCGCCGTCGATGCGGAGATGGGTGCCGTTGAGATGCCACGCCGGCTCGCTCACCACCATCGTGACGAAGCGACCGATGTCGTCGGGGGTCGGCACGCGTCCGGTCGGGTTCGCCATCCGGCCCTCCTGGATGAATTCCTGCACGCTCTCCCAGTCGGTCGCACGACCGTCGCGCTCGGCACGGCGCGTGTAGCTCGCGACGACCTCGGCCGTCGCGATGATCCCGGGGCTCACGCAGTTGACGGTGATGCCCGTGCCCGACAGGTGCTTCGCCAGTCCCACCGCCATCGACGGCAGCGCGCCCTTCGCCGTGTAGTACTCGGGGATCGTGTCACCCGGGCGAGTGGCACCCACCGTGGACATGAGGACGACCCGTCCCCACCCGGCGGCGCGCATGTCGGGGATGAACGCCTGCGTCACCCGGAACGCGCTCACCACGTTGACGTCGTAGCTGCCGTGCCAGGTGGCCGTGTCGGCGCCGTCCCAGTCGCTCGCATGATCGGTGTTGCCGTAGTTGTTGACCACGATGTCGACGTGGTCGCGACCACCCACCACGAGCTGCGCGCGCACGTCGTCGACCATCGCCGCGGTGCCGTCCTCGGTGCGGATGTCGCCGACCACGACGTGGGCACGCCCACCGCCGGCGGTGATGTCCGACGCCACGTCGTCGGCTTGTCCCGCCTCGAGCCCGTGCACCAGCACGGTCGCGCCTTCAGCCGCCAGCGCGCGAGCGATGCCCGCGCCGGTCCCGCGGTACGAGCCGGTGACCAGTGCCACCTTGTCGGTCAGTCCCAGATCCACGTCGCCGGCCTCCGTACCGTCGTGCGCCTCGAGCGCGGCGCGGCTTAGTGTGCCAGTACCGAGAACGAAAGGTCGCCCAATGCCCATCATCGAACCCATCCCCATGGACGAGCTGTCTCCCGTCTCTCGTGCCGTGATCGAGAGCGGCTGCGACGAAGGGCTCTACGCCACGCCGGTCCCGCTCCAGCTCTTCGCCTACAGCACCCGTCACCTGCTCGCGATGGACGACACCCGCCGCCTGCGCGGGAGCGGTTCGCTGCTCGGCGGTCGCATCCTCGAGCTCCTGCGCATCCGCAGCGCGCAGCTCGGTGAGTGCCAGCCGTGCATGCAGTCGCGCAAGCACGACTCGATCACCGACGAGGACGTCGCCTGCCTGCTCGACGTGGAAGGTGGCAACCTCACCGACCAGGAGCGCCTCGCGGTCAAGTTCATGGACCTCCTGTCGGCCGACCACCACGCGATCGACCGCGCGTTCTACGCCGAACTGGCCGAGGTGTTCACCGCCGCGCAGATCATCGAGCTCGGGCTCAGCTGTGCAGGGTCGATGGGCATGCACCGGTTCATCCACACGCTCGAGGTGTTCGGCACCGACGAGCCGGTCATCGCGTACTCGGCCGACCAGGTCGACACCGCGGTCACCCCCGTCGCCGTCGGCTGAGCTGATTCTCTCTCCCTCACGAACGCAAGGTTGCGTCACCTGACGGCGTTATACGCCGCTGAGTGACGCAACCTCGACGGCGTGAACCAGCGTCTCGTTAACGATCGTTCTGCGTTCTTCCAACGTTCGGCCAAGTCGCTCCAGATCCCGCGACCCCGGCCGATCACCTCATTGCCGGATGCCCCACCGGCCGAAACGCCCCCACACCGCCCCTGGAGCCCGGACCCCACCCCGGCCTCCAGGGGCGGTTTTCTTCGTCCCGATGCGATGAATTTCGGGCCACGCCACGGTCGATACCGTGAGCCCACTCGCGCGACCACGGGAGCAGTGCCATGCCCAGGATCACCCCGAATCTCTGGTTCGACACGAACGCCCTCGAGGCCGCTGAGTTCTACGTGTCCGTGTTCCCGAACTCGCGCGTCGGCGCGATCACGCACTACCCCGACAACGCGCCGAACCCCGGCGGCGTCCTGACCGTGAACTTCGAGCTCGACGGCCAGGAGTACACGGGGATCAACGGCGGCCCGCAGTTCACCTTCGACGAAGCCATCTCCCTGCTGATCAACTGCCAGGACCAGGCCGAAGTCGACTACTACTGGGACAGCCTCACCGCCGATGGCGGCGAGGAGAGCCAGTGCGGCTGGTTGAAGGACAAGTTCGGCCTGTCGTGGCAGGTCGTGCCGGTCGGATGGGAGACCATGTTCACCAGCGACGACGCCGCCGCCAACCAACGGGCGATGGACGCGATGTACGGCATGAAGAAGCTCGACCTCGCGGCGCTGCAGGCCGCGTTCGACGGAAAGGGCTGAGTCCCATGTGCAGGAACATCACCGAGCTGCGCGGCCTGGAGCCGCCCGCCACCGACGAGGAGATCGAAGCCGCGGCCTATCAGTTCGTGCGCAAGATCACCGGCGTCACCAAGCCGACCGGTGCGGTGCACGACGACATGCACGCCGTCGCACTCGAGATCGCCGAGCTCGCGCACGGCCTGCTCGACCGGCTCCCGGCGCGCCGTCAGCCGCCGAAGACCATGCCACCGCTGCGCCGGCCCGAGGTGCGCGCGCGGATGGGCCTGGAACCGTTCCCGGCCTGAGCACCTGCTACTTGGTCTTCCCGTTCCCGTTCCCGTTCCCGTTCCCGTTCCCGTTCCCGTTCCCGGACGGCGACGTCCGTCTCGGGCGCGCCTGACTCCGGCGCCTCGGTGTCGGGCGCTTCCGAGCCGTCACGGACCGCGCTGATCGGCTTCCCGCAGTCGGAGTGCGCTGCCGCGGGCACATCGCCGGGCGCGCGATCGGGATCGTGGGCGACGCTGCTCACGTAGTCGCCGTGGTTCGCGTAGGTTCCGCCGTCGCAGCCTTCGGTGGAGCGCTCGACGCCTTCGTCACCGGTCGGTTCGGTGGTGGTGACATCGTCCCCGAGGCTCGCAGCCGGGTCAACGACCGGCGCCACCGTGGTCGTGGGGACGGCGGTCGTCGACGTCGTGGTCGTGGTCGACGTCGTGGTCGACGGGTCGACCGTGGTCGTCGTCGGACCGTCGACGAGGGAACCGGCACCACCGGTGTCGGATTCCAGCGCCACCGCACCGGCACCGAGGCCGACGACGGCGAGCGCGATCACACTCCCGAGCACGAGCTTCGAGCGTTGCATCGCGAACCAACTTCCACTGCCCGTGGAGGGGGTACTCCCCGTGCATCGGCATCGGGCACGCGAAATCTTGAGCGGGCGGATCAGTCGCGGAGCTGCACCACGTAGCGCCCGGTCACACCACCACGCCCGATCTCGTCGAGCGCACCCTCGACGTGCGCGAGGTCGACCTGCTGGGCCATGGTGTCGAGGCCGGCGGGTTTCAGGTCGGTGGCGATGCGACCCCACACCTCGCGGCGACGCCCGATCGGCGTTCCCGCCGAGTCGATGCCGAAGAGCGTGACGCCGCGCAGGATGAACGGGAGCACCGTGGTCGGAAGGTCGGCGCCGCCGACGTTGCCGCTCGCCGCCACCGCGGCGCCCGGCGCGAGCGTGGCCAGCACGTGGGCGAGCGTGGGGCCGCCGACCGCGTCGACGGCACCGGCCCAGCGGACGGACTGCAGGGGCTTGGCGGTGTCGGTGAGCTCGTCGCGGTCGATGATCTCGGTGGCCCCGAGACCGCGAAGGAACGGCGCCGCCGCGGCCTTGCCCGTGCTGGCGGCGACGGTGAACCCGAGCCCGGACAGCATGGCCACGGCCATGCTCCCCACCCCGCCGGTCGCGCCGGTCACGAGCACTGTTCCCGCACCGGGATCGAGCCCGTGGTCGAGCAACGCGAGCACCGACAGCGCGGCGGTGTAGCCCGCGGTGCCGACCACCATCGCCTCCCGGGCGCTCAGGCCCTCGGGGAGCGGGACGACCCAGCCCGCCGGGACCCTCGCCACCTGCGCGTAACCGCCGTGCTGGGCGACCCCCAGGTCGTAGCCGTGCACGATCACCGCGTCGCCCGCGGCGGTGGCCGAGGCGTCGCTCGACCGCACCGTCCCCGCGAGGTCGATGCCGGGCACGATCGGAGAGATGCGGGCGACCCGGCCCTTCTCGGTGGCGGCCAGGTGGTCCTTGTAGTTGACGCTCGACCATTCGACGTCGACGACGACGTCGCCCGCGGGCAGGTCGTCGAGGGTCAACTCGGTGACGCCCCGTCGGAAGCCATCGTCGGTCTTCTCGGCGGTGAACGCGGCAAAGGAGTCGCTCATGGCGGCGATCTTCTCGCGGACGGGTGCTGCGCGCCCACTCCTGGCATGATGCCCGTGATGGACATGCAGCGGAGGCGTGGCCGGAGGCCGGGACGCCGGAGCGGAATGGACCCGACCTGATGGCTGTCCTGGAGCTCCCCACGTCCGGGGTCGTGATCACCGGCGGCGCGTCCGGCATCGGTCTCGCCACCGCCCATGCGGTCGCCGAGGTGGGCCGTCCGGTGGCGATCTGGGACCTCCACCCCGACCGCGCCACCGGGGCCGCCGACGCGGTCGCCGCCGCCCACGGGGTGAAGACGGTCGGCATGGCGGTCGACGTGCGCGACACCGCCTCCCTCGCCGACGCCGCCGACGAGGCGGTCGCCGCCGTCGGCACCATCGGTGGTGTGGTGCACGCGGCCGGGGTGCCCGACGCGGTCGACCTCCCCGACCTCACCGACAAGACGTGGGACCCCCTCATCGAGGTGAACCTGCGGGCTTACGCGATGGTCGTGCAGGCGTTCCTCTCCCAGCTCCGGGCCAACGCGCCCGACGCCGCCGTCGTCGGCATCGCGTCGATCCACGGCATCGTGGCCAACCCGGCCAACCCCACGTACGCGGCGTCGAAGGCCGGCGTGCTGGGCCTCACCCGCTCGATGGCGATCCGGTTCGCCCAGGAGGGCATCCGGGTCAACGCCATCTGCCCAGGGTTCATCGCCACCCCGATGCTGCCCGACATCGGCGACCTGCACGACCGTTTCGCGTCGGCCGCGCCCATGGGTCGGCTCGGGCAGCCGTCGGAGATCGGCAACACCGCGCGCTTCCTGCTGAGCACCGACGCCAGCTTCATCACCGGAACCCAGGTGGTCGTCGACGGCGGGTGCACGATCACCGACATGTGATGAGTGAGGTCGCCCTCGCACCCGATCCCGACGACCACGTCACGACCTCGATGGTCGACTCCGCTCCGCCGTCCCGCCCTCCGGGCACGGCTCCGCTTCATCTCACCTGACTCCGGAGACCCGCATGCGCGCAGTCCGATCCACCCCACCCGGCGTGACCGTGGTCGACGTCGACGAGCCCGAAGGGCCGGGCGAGCTCATCAAGATCACGTCGGCGAGCATCTGTGCGTCCGACCTCGGCTACATCCAGATGGGCACCACGATGATCCTCGGTCACGAGCTCGCCGGCGTCACCGAGGACGGCCGGGCCGTCGCCATCGAGGCGATCTTCGGCTGTGGTGAGTGCGACCTCTGCCTCGAGGGTCGCTACAACCTCTGTGCCACCACCGGCACGACCGCGCTGGGGGTGATGGCCGACGGCGGCATGAGCGAGTGGTTCCGCGCGCCGTCACGCTCGCTGATCGACCTCCCCGAGGGGCTCGACGCGTCGAGCGCCTGCCTGGTGGAGCCGACCGCGGTCGCCTGGCACACCGCCCGCCTGGCCGGTGCGGGTCCGGGCCAGCGCGTGGCCGTCGTCGGAGGCGGCGCGATCGGCCTGATGGCGGTGGCCGCGGCCCGGGCGATGGGTGCGGCCGAGGTGTCGCTGGAAGCTCGCTACCCACACCAGATCGAGCTGGGCGAGCGCCTCGGGGCGACCCAGCCGTCGGGCCTGTATGACGTGGTGATCGAAGCCGCCGGCTCGGAGAGCGCGTTGCACCGGGCCGCCGAGCTCGCCGCGCCCGGTGGCGCGATGGGCGTGCTCGGCGTGTTCCCACCCGAGGTGCAGTGGCCGCAGATGCTCTGCTTCATCAAGGAGGTGCGGTCGGTGCCCGCGCTCGGATACTGCAAGCACGAGGGGGGCCGCGACTTCGACGACGCCGCCAACCTGTTGGCGTCGACCCCGCACCTGGTCGACGCGCTCGTCACGCACCGCTTCCCCCTCGACGATGCACCCGAGGCGTTCCGGGTGGCCGGCGACAAGACGACGGGAGCGCTGCGCGTCGTCCTGGAGCCCAACGCATGAGCAGCAACGTCATGAATCACATGGGGCAGTGCGTCACCGACCTCGAGCGGTCGCGCACCTTCTACGAGGAGGCGTTGGGCTTCACCTTCTGGCGCACGCTCGAGCTCGACGACTCGCCCAGCGACCAGCTGCTGCGACTGAAAGCGCCCCTCGGGTTTCGGGCCTGCTACCTGAAGCAGGGCTCGTTCGTGCTCGAGCTGCTGCACTTCGCGGGCGAAGGCGCCGCGCCCGCGCCGTACCGGGAGCGCACGATGAACGAGATCGGGCTGACCCACATCTCGTTGAGCGTCGACGACATCTCCGCGACCTGCGCACTGGTCGAGCAGTACGGGGGCGAGGTCCTCTGGGACACGCAGCTCGACAGCGCATCGGTGTTCGTGCGCGACCCCGATGGCCAGCTCATCGAGCTGCTGCCCATGGCGTACGCCGAGCGCGTCGCGGCGGAAGGCTGATGGAGCTCGGACTGCGCGACCGCGTCGCGATCGTCACCGGCGCGAGTCGCGGCATCGGGAAGCAGATCGCCCTCGACTTCGCCCGCGAGGGTGCTCACCTCGTGGTGAACGCGCGCAGTGTCGACGCGCTCGCCGCGACCGCGTTGGAGGCGGAGGCGCACGGCGTGCGCGTCGTGCAGGTGGCGGCCGATCTCTTCGATCCCGCTGCCGCGCCGTTGCTCGCCGAACGCGCGTTGGAAGAGCTCGGTCGCATCGACGTCCTCGTCAACAACATCGGCGGCGGCGGCACCCCGATGCGGCTCCACAAGCTGAGCGACGACGACTGGCGCGACGGCTTCGAGCTCAACTTCTTCTCGTCGGTGCGCACGACTGCCGCGTGCCTGCCCACCATGCTCGAGCGCGGTTGGGGAAGGTTCGTGCACATCGCGTCGACGTACGGGGTCGAGCCGGGGCCGCTCTTCGGGCCGTACTCCGCGGCGAAGGCCGCGCTGCTCAACTACTCCAAGAACCTGTCGCACGCCTACGCCGCACAGGGCGTGCTCTCGAACGTCGTCATCCCCGGGATCACCATCACCGAAGCGATCCACGAGAACGCCAGCACTGCGGCCGAGGCCCAGGGCGTCACCCCCGACGAGGTCATGGCGAAGATGATGGAGCGTGACCCGGTGTCCATCGGCCGCTTCGGCAACCCCCAGGAGGTGGCGGCCGCGGTCGTCTTCCTCGGCAGCGACGCCGCCAGCTGGATCACCGGTGCTGCTCTCGCCGTCGACGGCGGCACCCTCCGCAGCATCTAGCAGCACGAGGTTGCGTCACCTGTCGTCGTAGAGCGCCGCTGAGTGACGCAACCTCGCGATCAGGCGAACAACGCGGGGAGGTCGCGGCGTTGGATCTTGCCCATGGCGTTGCGGGGGAAGCCGTCGACGAACAGCCAGCGCTCGGGCACCTTGTACTTGGCCAGGTTGGTGAGGCAGTGGTCGCGCAGCTCGTCCTCGGTGACGGTCGCGCCGTCGCGCAGCTGCACCGCGACCGCGACCCGCTCACCCAACCGTTCGTCGGGTAGTCCGACGACCGCGCACGCCTCGATCTCGTCGCGCTCGTGCAGGACCCGCTCGATCTCCGCCGGGTACACGTTGCCGCCGCCGCGGATGATCACCAGGCTCTTGCGGTCGCGCACGTGCAGGAAGCCGTCCTCGTCGACGAAGCCGACGTCGCCGGTGTGGAGCATCCCATCGCGGAGCGTCTCCGCAGTGGCCTCGTCGCGGTTCCAGTAGCCGAGCATCGGCCGGTACACGCCCGCGTACGCACCGGTCGTGGCGGGCGCGATGCACAGCTCGTCGTCGACCACTTCGATCGTGAGATGCGGGAGCGGCCGACCGCTCCCTCCGGTCGCGTGGGTGCCGTCGGGGTCGTCGATCGACACGACGGTCGGCGCTTCGCTCAGCCCGTACGTCATCAGCACCGGTTTGCCGAACTTCTCCGCAAACGTGGCCCGCACCGGCTCCGGGCAGTCACCCCCGCCGTTCCAGACCTCGTCGAGCGTGGCCAGATCGTCGGGCGCGACCTCGTCGTCGTGGGCGAGCGAGTGGATGAGCGCGGGCGGACCGTTCCACACCGTCACCCGTTCGCGGCGGATCCACTCCGCGACGCCAACCGGGTCGTTGCGGTCGAAGACGATCGCACACCCACCCACCTGCGCGGTCGTGAGCGTGGTGAGCACCTGCATGTTGAGGATGGTGAGCGCGAGGAAGTCGCCCTTGCGCAACGACTGCCCCCACTCGCGGCTCGCGCCGAGCATCGCGCCCGGCACCAGCAGGTTGTGCTGGCTGTGGGTCGCGCCCTTCGGGTACCCGGTGGTGCCGCTCGTGTACGCGATGCCCGCGGGCGCGAAGGGATCGACGTCACTCGGGAACGGGTCGTCGGGCGCCGCCGCGAGCGCGTCGTGCCATTCCCCCGGTCCATCCTCGACCGTCACCACCCGCGCCGCGCCACCCGCCACCTGCTCCGCAGTCGGCGCGTCGCAGAGCAGCAGCGACGTGCCGCTGTCGTCGAGCAGGAACTGCTTCTCCGGCGGGGCCAACGCCCGGTTGATGCCCACCCACACTGCGCCCAGGCGCATCGCGCCGTGGAACGCGAGGATCACGTCGAGGTCGTTGGGCAGGCCGCCCGCCACCCGGTCACCCGCGCGCACGCCGAGTGCGACGAGCGCGTGCGCGGCGCGGTCGGCGAGGCGGTCGAGGTCGGCGTACGACCAGCGCCCCGACCGCGTGACCAGCGCCTCGCGATCGGGATCGGTCGCGACGACAGGAGCGAAGACGGCCGCGACCGTGCGCGGCAACGACGCGGGTGAGCTCACGAAGCCAAGTCGACGTGCAGGTGTTGCAGCTCGACCATCATCGGCAGCAGGTAACCGATGTACGCGCTCGTGAGCACGTAGTGCCCGCGCGGACCTTCCGACGAGCGCGCCTTGACGTCGATGATCTGCACGCGATCGTCCTTCTCCTGCCACGCCTTCGCCTTGGCGACGATGGCCTCGATCTCCTCGACCGAGGAGACCTCCAGCCCGAAGTGGTCGAGGCGCGGGCACTCGAGCGCGGGATCGCCGGGCAGCAGGTACACGAACTGCATCTGCCCGGTCATGAGGATGAGCGGGTTGCCCGACTCCCCGCTGTTGTCTCCTTCGAACCACTCGAACACGTCGCCGTAGAAGTCCTTGATCTGGGCACGGCCGGCGTCGTCGAGCTCGCCGGGCGACATCGTGATCGCCACGTGGTTCAGGCGGGGCGCAAAGGTCGGCTCACTCATGAGCGCTCACTCTCCTCGGAACGGACCGGTCGGACCATCACCTTGCCGGGCAATTCACCCGCGGCGCAACGTCGCAGGGCGTCGGGCAGCTCGTCGAGCGAGATGTCGACCGGCTCGGCGAGCGCGCCGAGGGGCATCGCGCCCGACGCGAGCAGCTCCAGGGCCGGCGCGAAGCCGCCCGCGTCGTAGTTGTAGGCCCCGATGATCGTGTTCTCGAGGATGATCACGCGGTTGTGGTTGACGCGGGGAAGCTCGTGACCGGTGCCGACGAACACGCACGTGCCCGCGAAGTCGAGCTGGTCGATGGCCGACTCCGCGGCGTCGGCCCGGCCCGAGCACTCGAACACGACGGTGTAGGGCTCGTCCACCGGCGCGCCCATCCGCGACCGGGGTAGGTCGTGCGGCTCGACGACGCGCGCCGCGCCCACCTTCAATGCGTGCTCCCGCCGGATCGGCGAAGGCTCTGACACGGTCACGTCGTGGATCCCCTGCGCGTGCAGCACCGCGGTGACGAGCATGCCCACCGGACCGGCACCGGTGACCAGCACGCGGTCGGCGGGCGTCGCCCGGGACAGCGTGACCGCGTGGAGCGCCACCGCGGTCGGCTCGACCAACGCCGCCTCCCGGGTCGACAGCGCATCGGGGATCGCGAGCAGTTGCGCGGCCGGCGCGACGACATAGCGCGCGGTACGCGCCGCGGAAGTCGAGGTGGTCGGCGAGCGGCCGCTCGAGGCAGACCGACGGCCGACCGGCACGACACGCTCGACACTCCCCGCAGCCGGGACTCGGGACCGCACACCACGCGGTCGCCGACGCGCCAGCCCGCGACGTCGTCACCGACCGCGGCGATCGTCCCCGCCCACTCGTGACCGAGGACGGTGCCGGGTCGGGCGATGCGCTCGAGGATCAGGTGCACGTCGGTGCCGCAGATCCCGCACTGACTGATCTCGATGAGCACGTCGGCGGGCCCCATCTCGGGCACGGCCACCTGTTGCACCTCGAGCACGCCGTCGCCGACGTACACGCTCGCGTCCATCACGTTGCTCACGACTGGTCGATTCCCCCGTCCTCGCCGTCAGCCCGACACTACCCACGCGGCGCGCGAAACTGTCCAGGATGGCCAAGTTCACGCGAGGTTTCACCGGGCGGGGCAAGGCAGCGCGCGACCCTCGCCTCCCACCCGGGCAGTACGACACCGGCGACCAGTGGCCCGTGCTCGCCGCGGAAGCGACGCCACGGATCGACCCCGCCACCTGGACCTTCACCGTCGAGGGCCACGTCGAGCAGCCGACGACGTGGACGTGGGACGAGATGCACGCGCTGCCACCGTCGGTGTACGCGGGCGACATCCACTGCGTCACCACGTGGTCGAAGCTCGGTATGGAGTTCGAGGGGGTGTCGATCGACACGTTGCTCGCAGTCGCTCGCCCCCGCGCCGACGCCAGCCACGTGGTCGCGTTCTCGTCGACCGGCTACACGACCAACCTGCCGCTCGCCGACGTCACCGGCGGCAAGGCGTGGGTCGCGTTCACTGCCGACGGCGCGCCGCTCTCCCGCGATCACGGCGGACCTGCTCGGCTCCTCGTGCCGCACCTCTACTTCTGGAAGAGCGCCAAGTGGGTGTCGGGCCTGCGCGTGCTCGACCACGACGAGCCCGGATTCTGGGAGCGCAACGGCTACCACGACCGGGGCGACCCCTGGCTCGAACAGCGCTACCAGGGCGACTGAGCGTGCCCGCGGTCTGGGAGACGGCCACGGTCGTCGCCGTCCACGACGAGACGGCGCGCGCCAAGACGCTCCGCCTCCGTCTCGGCGCGCCGACCTCGCACCTGGCCGGTCAGCACTACGTCGTGCGGCTCACGGCACCCGACGGCTACACCGCGTCGCGCTCGTACTCGATCGCGTCACCGCCCGACGACGGCAACGAGCTCGACCTGACCGTGGAGCGGCTCGACGACGGCGAGGTGTCGTCGTTCCTGCACGACGTGCTGGAGGTGGGCGACGAGCTCGAGGTGCGCGGCCCGATCGGGGGCTACTTCGTGTGGGACGGGACCACGCCCGCGCTGCTGCTCGGGGGCGGGTCCGGCGTCGTACCGCTCATGGCGATGCTGCGTCTCGCCCGCGCCACCGGGGACGACGGCTCCGCGCATCTCGTCGTCTCGGTCCGCACCCCGGACGACCTCTACTACGCCGACGAGCTCACCGGACGTGACGACGTCACCGTCCTCTACACGCGCGCCACGCCGCCGCGACTGGCCGCGTCCTGCCGGCCGCCTCGGAGCCGACGACCTCGCACCCCACCTCCACGACGACCAGACCGTCTTCGTGTGCGGCTCGGCGCCGTTCACCGGCGCGGTCGGCGACCTGCTCGTCGACCTCGGTGTCCCGCCCGAACGCGTGCGCTTCGAGCGCTTCGGTCCCAGCGCTAGTACCGAACCTAGCAGGCCGCCGGCGTCTCGGTGATGTCGGCGTCGAGGTCGAGGTGCAGGTGCGCGGCCGCATTGCCCACGAGCAGCGTGTGGCGCAGCTCGGGCGACAGGTCGGCGAAGGTCTCCTCGATGTACTTGCGCGAGTGCGGGAAGGTGCCGACGGAGTGCGGGAAGTCGCTCCCCCACCAGAACAGCTCGAGCGGCATGTCGTTCGGGAGCTCCTGGCCGATCCTCACCGCCAGCGGCTCGCGCACCATGCCGTAGAGCCCGTGGTCCTTCATGTACTGCGACGGCATCTTCGGGAGCTCGAGCTGGAACCAGCTGTTGTACTCCAGGTAGTCGCGATCCATGTAGTACAGCGCCGCCGGGAAGATCGCGGCGTTGATCTCGGCGAAGTAGAGCTTCAGCTCGGGGAACCGCTCGAAGGTGCCGTCGACGATGAGCTGCGCCATCGTGTTCGCCGGCCCACCGCCCGCGTGCTGCGTCATCCCTGCTTCCGCTGGCCACTGCGACGTGTCGTGACGCGGCCCCCCGATGTTCATGACGCCGGCGAACGACATGTGCGGCGAGAGCGCCATCTCGAGCTCCAGCGCCTTCTCCCAGAACCGGTCGTCTTCGGGCTTCGGGCCGTTGCCGCCGTTCGGCGAGTTGAGCAGCTGCACCGACTTGAAGCCCAGTGCGTCGGCGCGCTCGAGCTCGGCGAGCGCGTCGTCGATCCCTGAGATGGGCATCAGCGCGTTGCCGATGAGCCGGTCGGGCGCGATGGAGCAGTAGTCGGCGAGCCAGTCGTTGTACGCCTGCACCATCGCGAGGTACGCGTCGTGGTCGGGGATCTTCTCGAGGAAGCGACTGGCGAACACCGGCACGAACAGCAGCTCGGCGTCGAGGCCGTCTTCGTCCTGCTCCCGAAGACGTTGCGCACCGTCACCCGCACCGTCGGTGCGCGAACCGTCGTCCTTGAAGTAGCTCTGGCCCGCGAACTTCACCTTGCCGCGCCCGCGCAGGTTCTGGCTCGCGTAGGTGAGGGGCATGCCCTCCATGAGCCAGGCGTCGCCGCCGCCGTCGGGCAGCGTGATCAGCTTCGGCGCCCGGTCCTTGTACTTCTCGGGCAGGAAGGCGACGAAGTCGGGAGGTGTCTCGAGGTGACCGTCGCCGGAGATGACCTGGTACTTGCGACCCATGACGCTGCTCCCCCTGTGAGTGACTTCGAATCCTGTCTACCACCGGCGCCGCGCCGCCCCCAGCGGCTCAGCCGGCGGCGGCCTTGGTGCGGGCGAGCACCTCGCGGTACGGCAGACCCTTGTTGGCGTCCGGCTCCCGGGGGAGTCCCAGCGCGCGCTCGCCGATCACGTTCTTGTTGATCTCGTCGCTCCCGCCGGCGATCGACATGCAGCGCACGAAGTTGAACTGTTCGGCGTACTTGCCGTCCTCGACGCCGTCCTCGCCCCAGAGGAGTCCTTCGGGACCGAGGATGTCGAGCGCGATCTCGGCCACCAGCTTCATGGTGACGGTCTGCTGGTTCTTGGCCATGTTGGGGAACCCGGTGATGTCACGGCCGCGCGCCGCGGTTTCCTTCATCCGCTGACCGTTGAGCTCGCCGATCCGCGCCAGCGAGTGGACCCGCGCGAGCTTCTGGCGCAGCATCGGATCGCCGGTACGCCCGCGCTCGCGGGCGAGCGCGAACAGGTCGGCCACGGTGACGCCGCGACCCATCTCCGTCGGCCGCATCGTGGCGACGTCGCCCGCGCGCAGATCGAGGAAGCCCTCCTTGGTCCCTGGGGGCGGGTACCCACCACCGCCGCTGCCCGCGCCGATGCCGCTGCGCTCGAAGAACAGCGTCGTGTTGGCCACCGCCCAACCGTTGTTGAGACCACCGATCAGGTCCGCGTCGTCGACGACCGCGTCGTCGAAGAACACCTCGTTGAACAGCGCCCGTCCGGTCATCTCGCGGAACGGCCGGATGGTGACGCCGGGCTGGTCGAGCTTGAACGCGAACCACGAGATACCGGCGTGCTTCGGCACGTCGAAGTCGGTGCGGGCGAGCAGCATGCCCCAGTCGGACTCCATCGCCTGCGAGCTCCAGACCTTCTGGCCCGAGATGATCCAGCGGTCGCCGTCGCGCGTGGCACGCGTCGTGAGCCCGGCGAGGTCGGAACCGTTGCCCGGCTCGCTGAACAGCTGGCACCAGGCGAGGGAGCCGTTGTAGATCGGCGTGACGTGCCGTTCGATCTGCTCCTTGGTGCCGTGGGTGAGGATGGTGGGTGCCGCCATCATCATCCCGAGGCCACCGGGCGGCCCGACCGCACCCACCGCGCGGAACGCCTTCCAGACGGTGGCGAGCGAACGGCCCGAGTAACCCCGACCGCCCCACTCGAGCGAGAAGTTCGGCGCGGTCCACCCCGCCTCTCCCACTCGCTCCCACCACTCGCGCACGGTCAGATCGGGATCCCAGTTGCGCTGCAACCAGGCGTCGACCTCTTCCTGCAAACCTGCGTCATCCTCCGGCATGTGCCGCAGCGTATTGCGCCAGGAGATGGAGCGGAATTGACGATCGAGGGGTCAGGCCTGCGCCAGTCCCAGCAGCTGCTCGACCGGTCCGAGGTCGTAGGGATGACCGGTCATCACGATGAGGTGCGTGGCGCCGGCTTCGAGATACGCCTCGACGTGCTCGACTTCGTTGCCGCCGATCCCCACCGTCCGCTCGATGTCGGCCGGGTCGCGCCCGACCTTCTCGCACCACTGGTCGAGCACCGCGTTCTTGTGCGCGTAGGTCTCGGGCGGGCCGAACGTGTTCCACGCGTCGGCGTGCTCGGCGACGAGGCGCAGCGTGACCTTCTCCCCTCCGCCACCGATGAGGATCGGGAGCGATCCGACCGGCGGCGGCGTGAGCTTGCCGAGCCGCGCCTTGATGCGCGGCAGCGCCTCGCCGAGCGCGCGCAGACGACCGACGGCGGTGCCGAACTCGTAGCCGTACTCGTCGTAGTCGCGCTCGAACCAGCCCGACCCGATGCCGAGGTAGAGGCGGCCGCCCGAGAGGTGGTCGACCGTGCGGGCCATGTCGGCGAGCAGGTCGGGGTTGCGGTACGAGTTGCAGCCCACGAGCAGGCCGAGGCCGCGCCTGCTCGGTGTCGACGGCCATCGCCGACAGCAGGGTCCACGCTTCGAAGTGCGCGGCGTCGGGGTCGCCGTAGAGCGGGTAGAAGTGGTCCCAGGTCCAGATGCTGTCCACGCCGAGCGCGTCGGCCGCGCGCCAGGCGGCGCGCATCTCGTCGACGGTGGTGGCTTGCGGATGCAGTTGGACGCCCGACGCGGAAGCGGGCCATGGCGTCTCCTCTCGTTCCAGTGGGGGAGCCACCCACGCTAGGGGTCGGGGGCCGCTCCGCTACATGCTCCGCTTCGGGTCGAGCGTGCCCTCCACGCCCCGCGCCATCGAGTCCTGCGCGAACGTCGAGACGAGAGCGCCGTCCTGCGTGAACACCGCGCCCGAACCGAACACGCGACCGTTCCCCGCGTAGCTCGCCTGCTGCGCCAGCAGCAACCACTCGCCGACGTCCGCATGGTCGTGGAAGTGCGCGGTGTGGGAGATCACGCCGGTGGAGATCGACGTGTGCGCGTCGGCGATGTTGATGTGGGAGTGCGGACGCATGGCCAAGCCGATGATGAAGCCGGGCTGGCACCACGCGATGAGCGCCTGGTTGGCCGCCACCGAGTCGTACGACTCGGTGTGGCGCATCCAGAAGTACATGGCCGGCGAGCCGTCGGCGCTGACCGCGTCGGGCAGGTCGACGAGGCGCGACTCGGTGCCGGGGAACACGGTGATCGACGAGTTGGGCGACGCCGCGTCGGGACCGGGCACGTCGGGCATGGCCGGCGAGTGCCGCATGAGATCGGGCTCCACCGAGTTGAGCAGCACCAGACCCCGGGACAGCAGCCGGTCACCCTGGAAGGCGGTGATGGTGTCGCTGGCCCACGCCCGGCCCGCGTGCATCGCGTCGAGTTGGAGCTCCATCGGACCTGCGTCGTAGGTCCCGGCCCGGGCGAAGATCGCGTGGATCGACTTCACCTCCTTCTGGCCGCCGCAGTTGGCGTCGGACGCCATGATCATCTGGGCCAGGACCTGACCGCTGAAGACCACGTTGCGACCCTCGGGGTCGTCCGCGGGGTGCGGCGCCGTCCATCGCCCTCCGCCGAGATCCTGCACCTGCAACGTCGCCGGCAACCCGCTCATCGCACTCTCCTGGTTCGACGGACCGCCGCACGCTACCGGCGGCCCGGTCCGGGGTACAAAGGGCACATGGCGCGGCACGACGAGCCCGAGGTCAACCCGTTGAGCGGTCGACACGAGACCGAGGCCGAACGCATCGACCGCAACGTCAACGAGCTGCTCCAAGAGCTGCGCGTGGCCGGCATCGGGAGCCAGGTCGTGTTCGGGTTCCTGCTCGCGATGCCCTTCAGCAACCGCTTTTCGACGCTGGATCCCGAGCAGCACCGGCTGTACGTCGCGGTGCTGGTGCTGGCGGCGCTGGCCACCGCGCTGCTCATCGCACCCGTGGCGTACCACCGCGTCGTGTTCCGACAACACCAGAAGCACGATCTGTTGCGATTCGCCAATGCGGTTGCCCTGGTCGGACTGATCATCGTCGCCCTCGCGATCGCAGGCGCAGTGCTGCTCGTCGTGAGCGTCGTGTACGACGGACTGGTGGCGGCGATCGTCGCGGCAGTCCTGGCGGGCGTGTACTTCACGCTCTGGTACGTCGCTCCCCATCTCGGCCATCGCGACCACGACTACTGACCCGTTTGGCGGTGGGGTTCGGCGGGCACGAACCGCACCGTGGACGATCTCGAGGGTGTCGCGCGAGGCGCAGAGACCCTGCTCGACGTCCTGGGTCGCTACACCGACATGGGCTGGTCGTCGCAGTTCGCCGCGCGACCCAGGGGCGTGGTGGAGTGCGAGAGCTGTCGCAACTCGGTCGCGGCGGTCGACGTGCCCGTGCTCGAGCTCCGGCGGCTCGAAGGCGCGTCCGACCCCGACGACATGCTCGCGGTCGTCGCCATCGAGTGCCCGCGGTGCGGACTGCGCGGCTCGCTCGTCCTCAACTACGGTCCGACCGCCACCGAGGAGGACGCGTCGGTGCTGCTCGGACTCGGCAACGCGCCGCGGTGACCTTGACCGACGCGCGACGCACCAGGCACGACCACCGTGCGCTTGGACGGTGACATCGACGTCAGCAACGCGGGCGAGATCGGCGAGCGCATCTGTCAACTGCTCGAGGGGGATCACGTCGAGGTCGTGGTCGACTGCTCAGCGGTCTCCTTCGTGGAGTCCCGAGGGTTGGCGATGATGGCGCGCGTCCAGCGCTCCGCCGAGGACGCCGGGCTCCGGCTCGCCTGGCGTGGGTTCTCCGTGCAGGTCCTGCGCACGCTGCACATCAGCGGTCTCGACACGTATCTCGACATCGAGGTGTGAGGGCGCACCGAGGCTTGAACCCGCGGCGCTGCGGGTAGGGGTGCGAGCACACCCAACCTCCACAAGGAGACCGTCATGCGATTCCTCTTCCGCCTCGGCGTGCTTGCTCTGGCCGCAGTGGGCGCCAAGACGCTGTTCGACCGCTTCGCACCGAAGGCCACCGAGTTGCGCGGCCCCGCCGGCGACGTGCTCGGCTCCGCGAAGAGCGCGGCACGCGACGTGACCCAGCACGCCAAGGACGCCGCGTCCGAGGTCGCCGACGACGCCCGGCAGCGTGCCGCGGACGTTCGGGACCAGGCACAGGACGTGGCCCAGGACGTCGTGTCCGACGACGCGCCGACCGTGGCTACGCCGAAGGCGTCAGCCCGAGCCTGACCGCACTCGGCGAACTGCGCGGGAGCTTCGATCATCGGGTAGTGCCCGACGCCGTGGAGCAGGTCCACCACGGCGTCGGGTCGCGCCGGCGCGAAGGCGGTCGGTCATCGCCACGACTGCAATCGGATCGTCGACCCCCCACACCACGCTGGAGCGGCGACGGGTGTGACTCGATCGCGCCCGTGTAGCGCGACTCGTCGCGGCGACGCTCCTCGATGTATCGGATGAGGCGCGGCAGGAGGCGATGACCGTCGTTGCGGGCGATCAACTCCCACTGCGCGACGAGTTCTCGTTCGGGCACCGACGACGCGGGGCTGAACGTCGCCGCCAGGCCTGCTTGCACCGACTCGGCATCGAGGGCCGAGTCGGCGGCCATCATGTCATCGGGCAACGCAAGGAGCAGCTGTTGACCGGGGCTGAGCTGCGCCATCCCGATGTAGATGCTCCCGTTGGTCAACACCCGCCGGGTCACCTCGACCGGCCAGGAACCTTCGAGCTGGCGGGCGAGCAACTCACCGCCGACGGTGTCGCCCATGTCGTGGCTGAGCAACGCCAGCCGATCGACGCCGAGCGCCGCGGTGAACGCGGCCACGATGTCGGCCTGCTCCGCGAGCGTGTACGCCTGGTCGGGCTTGGCCGAGAGTCCGTACCCGAGGAAGTCGAGCAGCAGAACCCGCCGGGTGCGGCGCAGGTCGTCGAGCACCGCCGCGAAGTCGTACGACGAGCTCGGGAACCCGTGCAGCACGAGCAGCGGCTCGTCGCGCTCCACCTCGAGCGCCGGTGCGACGATCGTGAAGATCGAATGCCCGGCGAGGAGGCGGCGCTCTCCGCTCGCCTCCCACTCCGCCGGGCCCGTCCAATCGGCGATGTTCATTGCGCGACGTTCACTGTGAGGTCCCGACGCGCGGGCCCGGCGTGAACGTCGCCGGCAGCTTCGCCCAGCCGCCCACGCTGGCCCAGTTCGGGTACTCGACCACCGCGTCGAGGTCGACCTCGAAGTCGGGCAGGCGCTGGAGGATCTGCGTGATCACCTCTGCGAACTCGATGCGAGCGAGGTGGGAGCCGACGCACCGGTGGATGCCCACGCCGAACGACAGGTGCCGATTGGGGTTGCGATCGATCACGAACGTGTCGGCGTCGGGGAACGCGTGCTGGTCTCGGCCGGACGAGATCTCGCTGAGCAGCACACGATCGCCCTTGCGCATCGGGCAGCCCTCGAATTCGAAGTCTTCGGTGACGGTGCGGGCGTGCGTACGTGCTGGCGGATAGAAGCGGAGGAACTCCTCGGTGGCGGTGACGAGGAGGTCGGGTTCGTCGAGCAACCGCTGCTTGTCGGCCGGCACCTGCGAGAGGTGCAGGAGCGCAGCCCCGATGAGCGCGGTGGTGGTGTCGACGCCCCCACCGACGGTCATGAACACGATCGACTCCGCGGTCTCGCGCGGGAGTCGCTCGCCGTCGATCTCGTGGTGCGTGATCGCGCTCATCGCGTCGTCGCGCGGCGAGTGCTCGCGCAACGCGACCTCTTCACGGATGCGCACCATCACGTTGCCGAAGGCAGCCTGCGCCGCGCCGTGCTCGGGAGTGCCCCGCGAGTAGGCGGCCACGTTGTGGAACGCGTCGGTGATCAATTGCCAGTCGTCCTCGGGAAAGCCGAGCCACTCGAGCGTGACCGCACCCGGGACCGGCACCGACAGCTCGTGGGTGAACTCGCACTCCCCAGCTTCGATGAACTGGTCGACGAAGTGCGTGGTCCAGTGGTGCGCGCGGGGACGCAGCCGCTCCGCACCGCGTGGCGCCAGCATCTCCGACAGGACGCGGCGCACCGGGTACCAGTCGGGCGGATCGATCTCCTCGGGCGTCAGCAACGGCAGGCGGCTCTGACCCAGCACGATCGAGCTGATCTCGGGGTCGGTGCGGGCTGACGAGAAGTGCTCCCAGTCGCGGAACGCCGCCGCCACCTGGTCGTAGCCGGTGATCAACCAGAAGCCACCGTGCCGGTCGCTCCACGCCACCGGGCACTGCTCCCGCGGCTCGATCCACGACGCGTCGGACTCCGCTCGCGTGACCGAGCCGAAGAGGTCGAAGTCGAACGCGGGTACCCGGTCGCTCACGAGCCGACCTTTCATGAGAAGACGAACCCCTCGTAGCCGGCGGCGGCGACGCGGTCGCACTCGTCGATGTACGAGGGCAGGCCGCCGACCCACGGGAGGAAGACCCGCACCTTGCCGGGGATGTTGTCGCCGAGGTACCAGGAATTGCACGTCGGCGCGGTGTACATCGTGCCGATCGCCACCCGGTTCACCTCCTCGACCCAGGCGTCCTGCGCCGACAGCGTCGGCACGACGGCCGTGTGGCCGTGGTCGCGCATGTAGGTGAGCAGGTCGCCGATCCACTCGACGTGCTGCTCCGCGCACACGACCATGTTGGCGAGCACCGACGGACTTCCCGGTCCGGTGATGGTGAAGAAATTCGGGAACCCGACCGTCTGGACGCCGAGGAGGGTGCGCGCGCCGTCGGCCCACGCGTCGCGCAGCGGCAGTCCGTCGTGCCCACGGATGTCGATGCGCAACAACGCGCCCGTCATGGCGTCGAAGCCGGTGGCGAACACGATCACGTCGAGCGCGAAGAACGCCTGCGCGGTCTGGATGCCGTCGGGCGTGATCTCCTCGATCCCGCCGCGGCGGAGGTCGACCAGGTGCACGTGCGCGAGGTTGAACGTCTCGTAGTAGTCGGTGTGCAGGATCGGCCGCTTGCAACCGATCGGCAGCTGACGCGGCGAGAGACCCTCGGCGGTCTCGGGATCGTCGATCACCCGCCGCACCATCTCGCGGTAGAGATCGGCACCGGCCTCGTTGGCGTCGAGGTCGCGCAACACGTCGTTCCACGCTCGGCAGGCGGCCCAACCCAGCTCGTCGACCGCGGCGAGGCGTTCGTCGGGACTCGCCTCGAGGATGGCCACGTCGCGCGGCATCGGTACCGCAATCGCGCCGCTCGTGCCCACGACGCCGCCGTAGTTCCGTCGCTGTTCCCTCCGCAGCTCGCGGTACTGCTCCTTCACCTTCACCTGCAGGTCGGGATCGAGCGGCTTGTTGCCCGCCGGCCACGCATACGACGGCGTGCGCTGGAACACGTAGAGCTCCGCCGCGTCGCGTGCGAGCTCGGGTGTCGCCTGCACTCCTGACGAACCGGTGCCGATGAGCCCGACCCGCTTCCCCGTGAGATCGGGCGGGTCCTGCGGCCAGGCGTTCGTGTACAGCGTGATGCCCGCGAACTTCTCCTTGCCCGCGATCTCGGGTTCGAGCGGGGCCGACAGACACCCCGTTCCCATCACCAGGAACTGCGCCGAGAAGCGATCCCCGCGATCGGTCTCGACCAGCCACCGCGCGCTCGTGTCGTCGTACGTCGCGGCGGTGACGCGCGTCCCGAGCTGGATGTCGCGACGCAGGTCGAAGCGATCGGCGACGTGGTTGAAGTAGCGCTCGAGCTCCTCCTGCGCGGGGAAGACCTCGGTCCACTCCCACTCCTGCTCGAGCTCGGGCGAGAAGCCGTACGAGTACTCCATGCTCGGGACGTCGCAGCGCGCACCGGGGTAGCGGTTCCAGTACCACGTGCCACCGACTCCGTCGCCGGCCTCGACCACGTGGACGGTGAAGCCGAGCTCGCGGTAGTGGTGCAACGCATACATGCCCGAGACGCCGGCCCCGACCACGACGACGTCGAACTCCTGCATGTCGGCCGTCATCATCGGTCCCCCTGGTGCACGAGAAGGGAAGGATGTCAGAGCTTGGTGGTCTTCACCAGGTTGCGCACCTGCGACGACGTGCTGATCGATCCCTCGGCCAGGTACGCCCCGGCGTTGGCCGCGATCTTGGCCCGGTCGTAGCGGTAGTTGACCATCAGCCCGAGCGACTCCTCGACCCCGTATGGCGCCGGATTCGCCATCCAGTTGAGGCGTTCGAGCGACGCGCCGTTCGACAGGTGGAAGTTCGCGACCGGGTCGAGCGCCCGCCCATCGCGCACCGCGGTGAGGTAGCGGGCCCCGGCCGACAGGATCCCGGGGCGAACCCGCTCGTTCCGCACCGGGTCGTCGATCCAGGTGCGATCGGTGAGATGGGCGACCGCGCCCACGTCGGGGCCCAGCGCCTCCGCTTCCGCCGCGGTGAGCGCGCCCTGGTCGACCTGGTCGACGAACCACGCCCGGAACCCTGGCAGCGGCGACAGCGTGGCGAAGGTCTTGAGGTGGTCGTTCTCGTGCCGCAGCGCGTCGACCACCTGCTTGATCAGCTCGTTGCCCAGATGCACACCGGCGAGCCCCGGCTGGGCCGAGGTGATCGAGTAGAAGATCGCGGTGTCGGGGTCGTCGACCGCGTCGGAGCGGTTGAGCAGCTCGGGCAGGTTGTCGGCCAGTCCGTGCGTGAGCGCGATCTCCACGAAGACGATGGGTTCGTGTTCGAGCGCGGGATGGAAGAACCCGTAGCAACGTTGGTCGCCATCGAGGCGATGGCGCAGGTCGTCCCAGCCGGCGATGGCGTGCACCGCTTCGGTGGCCATCAGACGTTCGAGCACCGATGCGGGCGAATCCCAGGTGATCTGGCGCAATCCGAGCAGACCCACGTCGAAGAGCGTCGAGAGGTGTCCGGTGAGCTCGTCGTCGAGCATGCCCAGCGCCGGGTCCTGGCTCCGCTGCGCGAGCAGATCGGCGCGCAGCTCGATGAGGAAGCCGACGCCGTGGGGCAGACCGGTGATGACGTGGAGCCATGCCGCGTACCTCAGGAACGACCGCGCGCCGGAGCGCTCGCTCGGCCCGAGCCCGTTCGGCCGGAGTCCGCGCCGCGCGGATGGTGTCGACCGCCCGGTCGAGCGCGGTGGAGTCGGCGCCGAACCGCGTCGACAGCGTCTCGAGGAAGCGCCGGCGGCCGTCGGGATCGAGGCGCGAGTAGGCGACCACGACCCGTTCCGCCGCGGCGCGCTGCGAGTTGGTCTCGCGCTGCTCCAGCACGTCGTCGATCGCCTTGACCACCCGCGCGACGTCGCTCTCGGGCAGGTCGGGCGCGAGCACCAGGTCGCGCGAGCGGCGCAGGGAGCGAAACCAACCACGAAGTGGACGACGGCGGGCGGTGTCGGTCACCGCACCAGTACACCCGACGGCACCGGTTGGCGGCAGGCATCCGGGTCCGTGACAATGGGGTACCGGGCCCGCGGGCATCCCGGCGAGCGCGTCAGCGAGGGACCGGAGCGTGGTGGACGATCGACGTGAGCACGAGCGGCTCGAGCTTGCGCTCGAGGCCGGGAAGCTCGGCACTTGGACCTGGGACATGGCGTCGGGCATCACGGCCTGGGACGAGCGCCTCGAGTCCATGAACGGCATGGCGCCGGGTACGTTCGGCGGTACCTTCGAGGACTGGCAGGCCTCGCTCTACCCCGACGATCGCGGCGAGTGCGTCGCGCGGGTGCAGCGCGCCCTCGCGGATCCGGGCCCGTACGTGCTGCTGCACCGGTCGGAGTGGCCCGACGGCTCGCTGCACTGGCTCGAATGTCGCGGGCGCGTGCTCACCGACGACGACGGGACGCCGACCGGCACGATCGGTGTCGTCCTCGACGTCACCGAGCGCGAGGAGCGCCAGGCTGCGCTGGCGCGCCAGATCGCCGAGGACCACCGCCTCATCCAAAGCGTGCAGCGGGCACTGCTCCCGGTGCGCATGCCGCAGATCGAGGGCATCGAGTTCGCGGCGCGCTACGAGGGCGCGCCCGGTTCGGCGATCGGCGGCGACTGGTACGCGTTCGTGCCACTGCGCGGTGGTCGCCTGGGAGTCGCGATCGGTGACGTCGCCGGCCACGGCCTCTCGGCGGTGGCGGAGATGGCACACGTGCGCTTCAGCTTGCGCTCGCTCTCGTACCTCCACGACGACCCCACCGACGTCCTCGCGGAGCTCAGCGAGCTCGTGCGGGTCTTCTCTCCCGACACGATGGTCACCGCGCTCTACGGCACGCTCGACCCCAAGTCCGGATGCTTCGAGTACGCCGTCGCCGGCCACTTCCCGCCCGCGATCTGCGGCCCCGACTCGTGCGAGCTGGTGGAGGTGCGCGCCGATCCCCCGCTCGGTCTGGGCGAGACCTACCAGTCGCACACCCTCTTGCTCGCGCCCGACCAGACGCTGGTGGCGTTCACCGACGGCATCCTCGAACGGCGGTCAGAGGCGATCACGTTGAGCCTGCAACGGCTCACCGCCACCTGCGAACGCGCTCCGCGTCAACCTGATGCGCTGTGTGAGCACGTCATGCGCGAGATGCTCCTCGACCTCCCCAACGACGACGACGCCGCGGTCGTCGCGGTGCGCCTCACGCCCTAACCCGCGCGAGTGGCGCGGTGGTGCTCGATCTGGCGCTGCTCGAGCTCCTGCACTTCCTCGTCGGCCGCTGCCTGCACGCGCACGTAGTGGTCGTCGGCCTGCGGCAGCGCCCGGATCAACTCGTCGAGCTTGAGCTGTGTGGCGATCTGCTCGCGGCGCTGCGTGTGGTGCAGCACGAACACCATGACCAGCGCCACGGCCCAGGCCGCCGTGGAGAACAACGACTCCCAGAAGTCCGGAAAACCGGTTGCCGCGAGCGCGATGCCCGAGCCGACGACCACCACCGCGACGATGCCCACCGCGGCCGAGTGGGCCACGATGCGATCCAGACGGCGGAGGTACGGACTCAGCCGTGTGTGCGGCGGGACCTCGGTCTCCATCAGGGCCCGATACCCAGTGGCCGGATGGAGCAATCGTCCGCGCGTCAGCGCCAGACTGCGAGCAGCTCGTCGGTGGTGGTGAGGGTGGCGATCAACGACAACGAGTGTTCGAGCACCGCGTCGGCGTACTCGCGCGGCACCCCGGCGACCGCGTCGGTGGGGATGACGACCTGATACCCCAGGTCGAGCGCGGTGAGCGCCATGCCGAACACGCCGAGGTTGACCGACACCCCCGTCGCCACGACGGTGCGTACGCCGAGGTTGCGCAGGATCTGGTCCAGCGCGGTGGACGTGAACGGCGTCATCCCGTGCATGCGCGGCACCACGATGTCACGCGGATCCTCGAGGCCGTCGATCAGCTCGGCGCCCGGAGACCCGATGTCGGTCGCGGTCGAGCCCTGCTCGCGGCGCGCCTTCGCCGACATCGCGAAGATCTTGCAGTTCTCGGTGGAGCCGGCGCCGTCGGCGCGGGCGACGACCGTGCAGTGCACGACGCGCGCGCCGGCGACGCGCGCGCCGATGCAGAGACGACGCACCGTGTCGAGCGTGTCCACCCGCGCGAGCTCCTCGACGAGCGCGCGCATCATCGCGCCCTCCCCGACGACGCCCTTCTGCAGCTCCATGGTCAGGACGGCCGTCGTGGACGGCTCGAGGATCGCCTGCAGGCGCTCTTCGCGGGTGGTCATCGGTCCTCCTGGGGTACGCGGGGGTCGCCCGCGAGCAGTTGATCGGTGAGCACGACCGGAAACGGCAGCGTGTCGACGAGCACCGCGCGTCCGTCCGTGGCGCGGTGGTGCACGCCGACGCCGGCCGCGCCGAGCGCGCGCTCGGCGACACCCTGGTCGGCGACCGAGAGTCCGAGCGCGACGCAGCGCGGGCGTTCGTACACCCCGCCCCACACGGCACGGCTCGTCGCCGCGTCGGGCGGGATCGGGTAGAGGGCGAGCAGGCAGTCCCCGAGGTCGAGCGCCCGGTGCGGCACGTCGACCGCGCCGTCGTGCTCGTACGAGACCAGCTCGGTGTCGAGGACCTCGGCGAGGCGCTCGGCGTCGCGCATCGGATCGCGCACGACGGCACCGACGAACGCCATCCGCTCGACGGTGACGACCGGAGGTGCCACGAACGGAGGCACTGGCGCGCCGAAGCGCGGGTCGTCTTCCTGCACGTGGCTCCCCCATTCGAACACCAGCCCCGCGGTCGTGCCGGGGCGCGTGAACGCGAGATCCGGCGCGAGGCGCACCGCGACCTCCACACCGAGCGCTGCGATGCGCCGGAGCGAGACGTCGAGGTCGTCGACCTGCACCGCCACGGAGTGCATGCCACCCCCGAGGCGCTCGACGAAGGTGGCGACCGACGAGCCCTCGCCGTACGGCGATCCGATCTCGATCGAGTTGTCGCCGATCCAGGTCATCCCGCCGTCGCGGCCCACCGGTTCCTCCAGCTGCTGGCGGTGGAGCACGCGGCAGCCGAAGCACCGGGCCAGCGGATCAAGGATCCCGTCGTAGTCGGGGCCGAAGGCGGTGGCGTGGAACATCCAGCGGACGTCGGGCATGCCCCGCAGGCTGCCACACGAACCGAAAACGTGACTGAGTGAGGACTCACTCAGTGGTATGTTCGACCCGTGACGCAGGTGCAGGGACGAGGACGGGCAGCCGCGCTGCCCCTCGAGGAGCGGCGGTCGGCCATCGTGTCGGCCACCCTGCCGCTGTTCCTCGACCAGGGCGCCGCCGTCACCACGCGGGAGATCGCCCAGGCCGCCGGCATCGCCGAGGGCACGATCTTCCGGGTCTTCGACGACAAGACCGCGCTCCTCGACGCGGTCATGGAAGCCGCGCTCGACCCCGCGCCCACGAACGCGGCTATTGCCGCCGTCGACGACACGCTCCCGTTCGAGGCGCGCCTCGTCGCTGCGGTCGAGATCCTCCGCAAGCGCGTGCTGTACGTGTTCCGAGTCTTGAGTGCCGCGTCGGGCACGACGCGGGGCACGTCGCCGACCCGCAACGCAGAGCTCCCGTCGCTCATCGCGATCTTCGAAGCTGACGACGAACACCTGACGCATTCGCCGGCTGACGCCGCTCGCATCCTGCGCGGCCTCACGTTCGCGTGCGTGCACCCGTCGTTCGGCGCCGACGATCCCCTCACGTCGGAGCAGATCGTCGCGGTGTTCCTCGACGGCATCCGCCGCACGGAGGCGGGTGAGCCTTCGTGCTGATCAAGCTCATCCGCGAGTACCTGTTCAAGTACCGGAAGTGGCTGATCCTCGTCCTCGTGTTCCAGACGATCCAGGCCGTCGCGACGTTGACCCTCCCCACGTTGAACGCCGACATCATCGACAACATCGTGGACAAGGGCCCGAACAGCTACATCTGGGAAGTCGGCGCCGTGATGCTCGGCGTCACGTTCATCCAGGTGACGTTTGCGATCGCGGCCACGTTCTACGGCGCGCGATCGGCCATGGGCTTCGGGCGCGACGTCCGCCGCGACCTCTTCCACACCGTGATGAGCTACTCGGCGCGCGAGGTCGGCCAATTCGGCGCCCCGTCGTTGATCACGCGCATCACCAACGACGTGACCCAGGTGCAGGTCTTCGTGTTGATGACCTGCACGTTGTTCGTCACCGCGCCGATCATGATCGCCGGCGGCCTGTTCTTCGCCATCCGCGAAGACGGTCCGCTCTCGTTGATCCTCGTCGTCGCCATCCCGGTCCTGCTGTTGACGGTGGGGCAGGTTGCGCTCCGGATGCACCCCCAATTCACCAAGATGCAGGACCGCATCGACCGGGTGAACCAGGTGCTCCGCGAGCAGATAAGTGGGATGCGTGTCGTCCGCGCCTTCGTCCGTGAGCCCGACGAGGCAGCCCGCTTCGGCACCGCCAACGCCGACCTCACCGAGACGTCGCTGAAGACCGGCCGGATGATGGCCTTGATGTTCCCCGCGGTGCTGCTCACCATCAACATCTCGAGCGTGGCCGCGGTGTGGTTCGGCGCCGATCGCATCAACGCCGGGCAGATGCAGGTCGGCTCGCTCGTCGCGTTCCTGAGCTATCTCATCCAGATCCTGATGGCCGTCATGATGGGCACCTGGGTCTTCATGATGGGTCCGCGCGCCTCGGTGTGCGCCGGACGCATCGAGGAGGTGCTCCAAACGTCGACCTCCGTCGTCGCCCCCGCCGACGGCGTCGCCGAACTCCCGGGCGCCGCGTCACTCGAGGTGCGACACGGCGAGTTCGCGTTCCCCGGTGCCGAGCAGCCGGTGCTGCGCGACATCAACTTCAGAGTCGATGCCGGGGAGACACTCGCGATCATCGGCAGCACCGGGTCGGGGAAGACCGCCCTGCTCAACGTCATCGCGCGCTTGTTCGACGTCACGTCGGGCGAGGTGCTGATCGGTGGCGTCGACGTCCGCGACCTCGACAAGGAGCTGCTCGAGCGACTCATCGGGTTCGTGCCGCAGAAGCCCTTCTTGTTCTCCGGCACCATCGGCAGCAACGTGCGCTTCGGCAACCAGGACGCCACCGACGAGGAGGTGTGGGAGGCGCTCGACGTCGCGCAGGCCCGCGACTTCGTCGAGGCGAAGCCCGAGCAGCTCGGCTCCACCATCACCCAGGGCGGCACCAACGTGTCCGGCGGCCAGCGCCAACGCCTCGCGATCGCACGGGCGCTCGCGCACAAGCCCGCCATCTACCTGTTCGACGACTCCTTCTCCGCCCTCGACCTCGCCACCGATGCCCGGCTGCGCGCCGCACTCGAGCCGGTCACGCGTGATGCGGTCACCGTGATCGTCGCCCAGCGCGTGTCGACCATCGTGCGGGCCGACCAGATCCTCGTGCTCGAGGAGGGGCGCATCGTGGGCCTCGGCACCCATCGCGACCTCCTCGAGTCGTGCCCCACCTACCAGGAGATCGTCGAGTCGCAGTTCGTCGCCGAGGAGGTCGCATGACCTCGAACGGCAGCAACGGCACCCACGGGAACGGCGCGGGCCCGAACGGGAGGGGTCGCAAGAAGAAGGCCGAAGACGAGATCCCCGAAGCCGGTCAACGCGTCGCGGTCAACGCAGGCACACGCTTCGGCGTCGGGATGCCGGTCGAGAAGTCGGACAACTTCAAGAGCACGGTCCGGCGCCTCCTGCACCGCCTCGCTCCCGAACGGTTGCGCATCACCGCGGTGCTCCTGTTCGCACTGGTCAGCGTCACGCTGACCGTCATCGGTCCCCGCATCCTGGGCCACGCCACCAACATCGTCATCGCCGGCATCCAGAGCCCGCAGGGCATCGACTTCGGCGAGCTGCACAGGGTGCTGCTGCAGGTGCTCCTCATCTACGTCGCGGCTGGCCTCCTCTCCTACACCCAGAGCTTCATCCTCGCCGGCACGGTGCAGCGATCCATGTGGCGGTTGCGCAGCGACGTCGAGGACAAGCTCAATCGCCTCCCGCTCGCGTACGTCGACAGCCAGCCGCGTGGCGACCTCCTGAGCCGGGTCACCAACGACATCGACAACGTCGCCCAGAGCCTCCAGCAGACGCTCAGCATGATGCTGACCTCGACGCTGACGATCATCGGCGTGGTCATCATGATGATCTCGATCTCGCCGCTGCTGGCGGTGATCACGCTGATCACGGTGCCGATCTCCGTGTTCACGATGAAGCTCATCACCGCGCGCTCGAAGAAGAAGTTCATCGCGCAATGGCGCTACACCGGCACGCTGAACGCGCAGGTGGAGGAGGCCTTCACCGGCCACGCGCTGGTGCGCGTGTTCGGCCAGCAGGACGAAGTGCAACGCACCTTCGACGAGGAGAACGAGGAGCTCTACCAGTCGAGCTTCGGGGCGCAGTTCATCTCGGGGACGATCCAACCGGCGATGATGTTCCTCGGCAACCTCAACTTCCTCGCCATCGCGGTCATCGGCGGACTGCGCGTCTCCGCCGGACAGTTGAGCATCGGTGACATCCAGGCGTTCATCCAGTACTCGCGCCAGTTCACCCAGCCACTCACCCAGCTCGCCTCGATGGCCAACGTGTTGCAGTCCGGCATCGCCTCGTTGGAGCGGGTGTTCGAGCTGCTCGACATCGACGAGCAGAGCCCCGACCCCTCCGAGCCGCTGACCGACGACGAGCCCGAGGGTCGGATCGAGTTCTCCGGTGTCCACTTCTCGTACGACCCGAGCCGGCCCCTCATCGAGGACCTGTCGCTCGTCGCCGAGCCCGGCGCGACCGTCGCCATCGTCGGGCCCACCGGCGCCGGGAAGACGACCCTGGTCAACTTGGTCATGCGGTTCTACGAGCTCGACGACGGCGTCATCTCACTCGATGGCATGAACGTGGCCGAGATGCGCCGTCATGACCTGCGTGCCAACGTCGGCATGGTGCTCCAGGACACGTGGCTGTTCGAGGGCACGATCCGCGAGAACATCGCGTTCGGGAACCCGGACGCCACCGACGACCAGATCGTCGAGGCGGCGAAGGCCACCCACGTCGACCACTTCGTCCGGTCGCTCCCCGAGGGCTACGACACCGTGGTCGACGACGAAGGCACGAGTGTGTCGGCGGGTGAGAAGCAGCTCCTCACCATCGCGCGTGCGTTCCTCGCCAACCCCACGATCCTCATCCTCGACGAGGCCACCAGCTCGGTCGACACCCGCACCGAGGTCCTGATCCAGAAGGCCATGGCCGCGCTGCGCACCAACCGCACCAGCTTCGTGATCGCGCACCGCCTGTCGACCATCCGCGACGCCGACACCATCCTGGTCATGGAGAACGGTGCCATCGTCGAGCAGGGCAACCACCGCGAGCTGCTGGAGCGCGACGGCGCCTACGCCCGCCTCTACAACAGCCAGTTCGCCGGCGCCGCCATCGAGGTGGACTGACCCTCACGGTTTGGCGCCCCTACGCCGTGCATGTCGACGCAGTACGCGGCGCAAGAAACGGAGGGGTTCAGCCGATGCGCCGCAAGTGTGCGATGCGGTCGTCGGGCGCGCCGAGGTAGTGGGTGAGGATGCCGACCACACGGTCGGTGTCGAGCGTGCCGGCGGCGGCCATCTCCTCCAGGTCGGCCCAGTCCTTGGTGCGGTCGAAGAAGACCTTGAACACCGCGAGGTCGACGCACGCGAGGAACGGCACCTCGAGCCCGCCGAACGGCTCGTCGTGGCAGCGCTCGGCCACCTGCTCGTGGAACTCCGTCGTGTTGACGAAGACGTCGACCGGCGTCTCGTCCCACCAGAGCCGCACCTGACCGTCGCGCTCGATGCGGGCACGGTCATCGTCGGACCAGCGCACACCATCGGGCAGCGCGGCCAGCAGCTGCGCCGTGCGAGAGCGGTCGACGAACACGTTCACGTCGATGTCGATGGTGCCGCGGGCGCGTTGCGTGCACCACGCGCAGCGCGAGCGCACCGCCGAAGGCGTGGGGGATGTGGGCGTCGTCGAGCGCGGTGTGGAGGGCGACGATCTTGTCGACCAGCACGCTCACGAAGCGCGGGGGAACACCGGGAAGTCGAGGGTCTCGGCGTGCCGAGCCGGGAACTGCTCGGCGAGGTCGAGGACCTCCGCCAGCTCGTGGCCCCGGGCGGCCCGGTCGGCACCCCCGACCGCCGGGGTGAGCTCCACCCCGAGCTCGTAGCCCGCGGCGCGGACGATGCGGTCGAGCGTCTCGACCGAAGGCACCTTCCGACCCGACTCGTAGGCCGAGAGTGCCGAGTGCGAGGTGTCGGCCCGCACCGCGAGACCTCGCAACGAAAGGCCGGACCGCTGGCGGACCCGGCGCAGCAGGGCTGCGGCGTCCATGCCCCAATGGTATCCGATCGGATACCATTGCCGCCAGAGGGCCCGCTCCCCCTTCAGGAGGCGAGGGCGACGTCTTCCCAGTGGCCCCGCCAGGAGGCGATGCGCTGCCCCTCGAACCGGGCCCAGGTCACCGCCCGCACCCGGAGGCGCAGGCCGGTGGGTTCCAGCACCGCCCCGGTGCCGGGGAGCGGCAGCGGTCCGGTGTGGAGCCCCGACGCCTCCCACTCGAGCCGCACGACCGGACCGTTGCTCTCGACCCGACCGAAGGTCACGCACTCGTGCGACAGCGCGCCGCGCCGCTCCTCGATCTCGGCCATCAGCTCGTCGCGCGACTGCGCGGTCGTCGCGGGGCTCGAGCCCCGGGCGTCGGGCGTGTACAGCGCCTCGATGTCGCTGACGTCGCCCGAGACCGACGAGGCGATCGCCCGGCGGAGCTGGTCCTCGAGGGAAGGCCCGTCGGCGGTGCATTGGACGCAGGGCCTCGTCGCGTCCCAACCGTGGAGGGTGCAGAAGTGTCGCATCCAGGGTGCAACGACACCGATCGCCGTCGAGTTCCGCCTCGACTGGCTTCGGTACCATCGTTCGGTGAGCAGACCGGATCCGCCCCTGTCCCTCGCCGACCTGGGTGCGCTCGTGCACGGCGGCGCCGTCGACACCGTGATCGTGGCGATGACCGACCTGCAGGGCCGACTCCAGGGAAAGCGCTGCGGCGCCGTGCACTTCCTCGACCAGACCGCGGCCCAGGGGGCCGAGGCGTGCGACTACCTGCTCGGCGTCGACGTCGACATGGCGACGGTGGAGGGCTACGAGCTCACCTCGTGGGAACGGGGCTACGGCGACTTCCGGCTGTGCCCCGACCTCGACACGCTCCGCGTGGTCCCGTGGCACGAGGCGACGGCGCTCGTGCTCTGCGACGTGCTCGACCACGACGGCACGCCCGTCGCCCCGTCGCCCCGTCAGATGCTGCGGCGCCAGATCGACCGCCTCGCCGAGCGCGGCTTCGCGGCCGATGTCGGCACCGAGCTCGAGTTCGTCGTGTACCGCGACACCTACGAGGAGGCGTGGACGCGCGGGTACCGCGACCTCACGCCCGCCAACCTCTACAACGTCGACTACTCGCTCCTCGGCTCGGCCCGGATCGAACCTCTGCTCCGGCGCATCCGCAACGAGATGACCACGGCGGGGATGACGGTCGAGTCGTCGAAGGGCGAGTGCAACCTCGGTCAGCACGAGATCAACTTCCGCTACGCCGACGCGCTCGACGTCGTGCGATCACCACACCGTCTACAAGACCGGGCGCCAAGGAGATCGCGCACCAGGAAGGGTGCAGCCTCACGTTCATGGCCAAGGTCGACGAGCGCGAAGGCAACTCCTGTCACATCCACGTGAGCCTCCGCGACCTCGCGACGGACACGCCCGCCTTCGCCGGTTCGGCTCCGCACGGCGCGTCGCCGCTGATGGAGCACTTCCTCGCCGGGCAGCTCGCGTGCCTGCGCGAGCTCACCCTGTGCTTCGCCCCCAACGTCAACTCGTACAAGCGGTTCGTGCCCGGCAGCTTCGCGCCCACCGCGGTGGCGTGGGGCGTCGACAACCGCACGTGCGCGTTCCGGGTCGTCGGGCACGGACCGTCGCTGCACATCGAGACGCGGGTGCCCGGCGGCGACGTCAACCCGTACGTCGCGGTGGCCGCGCTGCTCGCGGCGGGACTGCACGGGATCGAGCACGAGCTGCCGCTCGAGCCGGCGGTCACCGGGAACGCGTACACCGCCGACGCGCCGCGCGTGCCGTCGACGCTCACCGCCGCCCGCGAGCTCTTCGAGCAGAGCGAGGTCGCCCGCGCCGCGTTCGGCGACGACGTGGTCGACCACTACGCGCACACGGCACGCGTGGAGCTCGCGGCGTTCGAGTCCGCGGTCACCGACTGGGAGCGCATCCGTGGTTTCGAACGCCTCTGAACCTCGCCTTGCGGGACGCGTCGCCGTGATCACGGGAGGTGGGAGCGGCATCGGCCTCGCGTCGGCGCGCCGTCTCGCCGCCGAAGGCGCGCGCATCATGATCGCCGACCGCGATCCCGACACCGGCACCGCCGCGGCAACCGAGGTCGACGGCGAGTTCGTGGCCGTCGACGTGAGCGATGCCGATCAGGTCGAGCGGCTCTTCGCGATCACGGTCGAGCGGTTCGGGCGGGTCGACGTCTCGTTCCACAACGCGGGCATCTCGCCACCCGACGACGACTCGATCCTCACCACCGACCTCGACGCGTGGCGCCGCGTGCAGGACGTCAACCTCACCTCGGTCTATCTGTGCTGCAAGGCGGTGCTCCCGCACATGCAGCGTCAGGGCAAGGGATCGATCGTCAACACCGCGTCGTTCGTGGCCACGATGGGCTCGGCCACGTCGCAGATCTCCTACACCGCGTCGAAGGGCGGCGTGCTCGCGCTGTCTCGTGAGCTGGGCGTGCAGTTCGCGCGCGAGGGCATCCGCGTCGAACGCGCTGTGCCCCGGGCCGGTGAACACGCCTCTCCTCGAGGAGCTGTTCGCAGCCGACCCCGAACGCGCGCAACGACGGCTCGTGCACGTGCCGATGGGTCGCTTCGCCGAACCCGAGGAGATCGCGGCCGCGGTCGCGTTCCTCGCCAGCGACGACTCGTCGTTCATCACCGCGTCCACGTTTCTCGTGGACGGCGGGATCTCGGGCGCCTACGTCACCCCGTTGTGATGGGACGGAAGCGGAAGACGGCCATCTCGTCGCTCACGCGCTCCCACACGATCTCGACCCGGTCACCGATCCGCAGCGTCTCGACGTCGCAGTCGATGATGTTGGCGATCATGCGGGCGCCGGCGCCCTGCGTGCCGTCGAGCTCGATGATGCCGGCGGCGTAGGGCACCGACTCGTTGAGCATCTTCGCCAGCGGGTGTCGCACGACGGTGAAGCTGTAGACGGTGCCGGTGCCGGGCAGGTCGACCCACTCGACCTCGCGGTGCTGGCACACGAAGCAGATCGGCGGTGCCGGGAGGCGGAACGTGCCGCAGTTCGTGCAGCGCGGCGCGACGAGCCGCTCTTCCACCGACGCCTCCCAGAACGGACGCGACAGCGTCGTCGGTGCTCGGCTGCTTCAGGATCGACGGGAACACACCTTGTCCGCCGAGCCCGTGCTGCTCGCTCATGCCGCGCTCCTCGCCAGCAGCGTGCCGCTGACCGGCAGCGCCGCGGGCCCACCGGTCACCAGCGCGATCTCGGCGCCCTCCACCTGGTTGACCGCGACGCCGCGGATCTGCTCCACCGCTTCGCGTATGTGCGTCATGCCGATGATGTACGCCTCCGAGAGGTTGCCGCCGTGGGTGTTGACGGGGATGGTGCCGTTGGGCCAGCCCATGTTGCCCTCGGCCACGAACGGGCCGCCCTCGCCGATCGGGCAGAAGCCGTAGTCCTCGAGCTGCATGATCACGAGCGGCGAGAAGTGGTCGTAGAGCAGCGCGACGTCGACGTCGGCGGGCGTGACGCCGGCCATCTCGAACAGGCGCTTGGCGACCGGGCGATGCCCCGACGACGCGAACTCGTCGTCGGGCGCCTGGAAGTACCGGAAGATCGCCGGACCCCAGCGGCCACTGCCGCCGTGCGCCGACGACAGGATGTACACGGGTGGCTGGCGCAGGTCCTTGGCCCGATCGGCCGACGTGGTGATCACCGCGACCGCGCCGTCGCTCTCCATCGTGTAGTCGAAGAGGCAGAGGGGGTCGGAGATCATCCGCGCCGCGAAGTACTCCTCGCGGGTGAGCGGTTGCTGCTGCAGCGATGTCGGCCGCCGGATCGCGTTGGCCCGCTCCGTGATCGCGACCTCGGCGAAGTGGTCGCGCGTCGTGCCGTAGAGGTGCATGTGGCGCTGCGTGAGCACCGAGAAGCTGTGGCCGGGTGACAGCAGCCCGGCGTTGGCGGCGAACGCCGCGCTCGCCGAGATGCCGCCACTGCCGCCGTACGCACCGCCGCCCTCCGACATGGTGGCGTAGGCGAGCACGCCGTCGACCTCGGAACCCCCGAGACGCCGATTGAGCTGCTGGAGCGACATGACCGACACGCACACGTTCGCCATGCCGCCGTGGATGGCCGCCGCCGCGAGCCCCAGCTGGCCCGCGCAGCCGCCGCCACCAGAGGTGAGCGACGCGGCGAAGCGCACCTCGGGCACGCCGAGGATCGCCGCCACCTCGGCGGGGTCGCACGCGAACGAGTAGAGGGCGAAGCCGTCGAGGTCGTTCACCGTCAGTCCGGCGTCGTCGAGCGCGGCGAGGATCGCGGTGCACATCATCGACGTCTCGGTCTCCGGGAACGACTGCCCGCGCTTGTAGTAGGGCGTGGCGCCGACGCCGACGACTGCAGCTTGGTTCTTGATGCTCATGCGAAGTGAAAATAGGGTTCTCACAATTGCCGGGTCAAACCTGCGGGGTAGGTTGAGACCGGAACGTCGCACGCGAACCGGGGGTCCCAGATGACACGCAGGCTCGATTACCTCGTCTTCGACGCCGACAACCACATGTACGAGGCGACCGACGCGTTCACGAAGTACCTGCCGGATGAGTACTCGGGTCTGATCAAGTACGTCGAGGTCAACGGGCGCACCAAGATCGCGATCAAGAACAAGATCAGCGACTACATCCCGAACCCGACCTTCAACAAGGTGGCGCCCCCTGGCGCCCAGGAGCTCGAGTTCAAGCTCAAGAACCCCGACTCGATGACCGCGGCCGACAAGGAGCTCCAGCTCGCCCCGCCGCCGAAGTACATCGAGGCGCCGGACGCGTTCTTCGAGCCCGAGGCCCGCGTCATGATGATGGACGAGCAGGGCATCGACCGGGCGATGATGTGGCCCACGCTGGCGAGCCTCCTCGAGGAGCGCCTCACCGACGATCCGGTCGCCACCCACGTCGTCGTCCACGCGCTCAACCAGTGGATGCACGAGCAGTGGACGTTCAACTTCGAGAACCGCATCTTCCCCACCCCGGTGATCACGCTGCCGATCGTCGACCAGGCCATCGAAGAGCTCGAGTGGGTGGTCGAGCGGGGCGCCAAGGCGATCCTGGTGCGTCCCGCCCCGGTCCCCGACTTCAACGGACGCCGGCGCTCGTTCGCCCTCCCCGAGTTCGACCGCTTCTGGGAGAAGGTCGTCGAGGCCGACGTCGTCGTGGGCATGCACGCGTCCGACAGCGGCTTCCAGCGCTACGTCAACGAGTGGGAGGGCCACGACGGCGAGTTCCTCCCGTTCAACACGAAGCTGTCCGGCTTCTACCACCTGCTCCACGCCGACAACCGCATGATCAGCGACGTCGTGACGTCGATCATCGGCCACGGCCTGGCCACGCGGTTCCCCGACCTGCGCATCATGCCGGTCGAGAACGGCAGCGCGTGGGTGCGTCCGCTGGTCGACAAGTTCCAGAAGGTCTACTCGCGCGTGCCGAAGGCATTCGACGAGGACCCGATGGAGGCGTTCACAGCGCTGCATCTACGTGCACCCGTTCCACGAGGAGGACCCGATCGGGCTGGTGAAGCTCATCGGTGCCGACAACGTGCTGTTCGGCTCCGACTTCCCCCACCCCGAGGGCATGTACGACCCGGTCGGGTTCGTCGACCAGCTCGACGGCCTGCCGGAAGACCAGAAGGCCAAGGTCATGGGCGGCAACCTCAACCGCATCATGAAGGTCGCCGCGTAGCGCGGGACCCACACGCGGTCAGGCGGGGGTGAAGTCGCGGAGGCGGTCGATGCACTCCGCGGTCAGCGCAGGGATCTGCTCCCACGCCGCACCGGCGTCGCCGCCGGCCTTCACGAGGCGCTTCATGAGGAGCGCGGTCGCGGCCGCTTCCTTGTAGCGGATGAGGCAGTGGAACCACTCGAGGTTGGCGGGCACGCCGCCGGACTCCTCGACGTAGGCGTCGAGCAACGCCTGCGCGGTCGGCATGCCGGTGGGCCCGGGGTTGCTCGCCATCGGGTGCTTCGCTTCGTCGGTGAAGAAGAGGAACCAGCCGAGGTCGAGACGCGGGTCGGACAACGACCAGATCTCCCAGTCGATCAGTGCGGCGACCTCGGTGCCGTCGCACAGCATGTTGCCGAGGCGGTAGTCGCCGTGGCAGACGGCATCGGGGAACGCGGGCGGCATCGTGTCGAAGAGCAGCTTCTCGGCTTCGAGGTAGCGGGCGCTCATGCGCTCGTCGACGGTCTCGAACGCGCGCGTCCAGCGCTTGATCTCGCCTTCGAGCGTGTAGCGCTTCTCGTCGCCGAGCCCGATGGAGTCGGGATCGACGCGGTGCAACGCCGCCAGCATCCGGGCCGCCCCGAACGCACGCTCGGGGATCAGCGGCAGCTTCTCCGCTGACACCTCGGTGAGGATCGGCTCCAGGCACTCTCCTGGGACGATGTTCATCGCGTGGAACGGCGACACCTCCGGCGGCGCGCCGTCGTCCTCGAAGTAGACCGTCGGCACCCGCACGCCGGGCGCGCCCGCGAGGGCGCGCATGAGGCGGGCCTGACGGGCCACGTCACGGTTGCGCACCGGCTCGAGTCCGGGCGGCGCCACCTTCAGGACGATGCGTTCCCCTCGACCGGTGCTCCGGTGACCAGCCCCGTGAACGTGAGGCTCGACGCGCCTCCGGTGAGTGGTTGCACGTCGACGATCTCGCTCCCGGGCGCCCAGGCCTGCGCCGCTCCAGTGGCGCGCCGGGCGAGCTCGTCGAGATCCAGTTCGTCAGCCATCGGCGCATTCTGCCGATCGGCCCGCGATGTGCGCAACGCGGCCGGCGGCGGCGTGCGCCGCGCATGGGCTCGCCGAGGCGGGGGTACGGGCTCAGAGAACGAGTGTCAGCGGAACGGAGGTCGCGACATGGCTGCGAGCATGGAACCACTCCACACTCCCGTCGGCAGCTCCCACGTCGGGCGGCCATCGCTCATGGCGAGGTACTGCGTCGCTGCCCGAGCTGCGGAACGCGATCGACATGCTCGAGTCCAGGGCATCGACGGCGATCACCTCTCGATCGTCGGTCGCGCAGGGGCGACCTCCCGCAGGGCACCGATCGACGGCGGGCCGACTCGCGTTTCCTCTCGCCACACGATGCTGTACCTCGCGATCGGCGTGGTCGGCGGCGCGCTCGTGGGCGCCGTGTCGGGGCAGCGTTCGTCGGATTCGTGTGCTGGTCTGGTCCGGGCTCCACGCGTCGGGCTGGGTGTTCCTGCTGCTCACCGTCTGGTTCGCCGCAGGCGGTTCGGTGCTCGGCTGCTTCTTCGCCATCTCGCGCGTCGTCGGGTTCTCGGAGTCGTGGCCGCTCACGTTCGAGGACGAACCCGAGGGTCCGATCTGGCTCGCGGTCTTCGAGGAGGTCGACGACGCCGACCGAGCTTGCCTCGCGCACGCACGCGCTGGAGATCGTGCCCGACCCGGAGCCGTTGCGCCACTCGCTGACCACGTTTGGACGCGTGGCTCCGGGGGGCACGCTGCCCCACCATGAGCCCCGTCGCGGTCCCGTCACTCCAGCACCGGTCGGCGAGGAGCTCGACATCCGGCGGGTGAGGCGGGGCAAGGGCTTCAGCTACCACGACGCCGGCGGCTCCCGGATCACCGACGCCGCGACCCTCGAGCGCATCCGCGGCATCGTCATCCCGCCGGCGTGGACGGACGTGCGCATCAGCGACGACCCCGACTCCCATCTGCAGGCGGTGGGACGAGATGCACGCGGTCGGCTCCAGTACCGGTACCACCCCGACTGGACAACGTTCCGCGATCGGGTGAAGTTCGACCACCTCCCCGCGTTCGCCAACGTGCTGCCCGTCGGTGCGCAAGCGCATCGACGCCGATCTCTCGTTGCCCGGCGTCCCGCGCGACAAGGTGCTGGCGACCGTCGTGGAGCTGTTGCAGACGACGCTCATCCGGGTCGGGAACGAGGAGTACGCGCGCGACAACGGCGCCTACGGGCTGACCACGTTCCGGAACCGTCACGCGAAGGTCTCGGGCTCCGAGATCGCCTTCGTGTTCACGGGCAAGAGCGGCATCACCCACGAGGTCCGTGCCCGCGACCGGCGCGTCGCCAAAGTGCTCCGCGACTGCCAGGAGATCCGCGGTCAGCGGCTGTTCCAGTACCTCGACGACGACGGCGTGCCCACGCCCGTGCACTCGCACGACGTGAACGACTACCTGCGCGAGATCGCCGACGCCGACATCACCGCCAAGGACTTCCGCACCTGGGTCGCCACCGTGGCCACTGCCGAGCGCGCTCGGCCCTCTCGATCCGCCGAGCTCGGAGAAGGAGGAGCGCGCCTTGGTCAAGGCGGTCATCGAGGAGGTCGCCGCCGATCTCGGCAACACGCCCACGGTGTGTCGCGCCTCCTACGTGCACCCGCGACGTGCTGGAGACGTTCTCGACCGGCGTGCTGCACGACGTTTGGTCGAACACTCCTCCGCGCAAGGCGCGGCTCACGCCCGACGAGCGACGCACCCACGCGCTCCTGGGCCGGCGCGCCGCGGAAGCGCAACCGAGAAGGACGCACTTCGTCGCGCGAGCTGACGTTTCGAACGTGCGGATGCGGGAGAGAACACTCTGTCTGACGTCCGAGCGAAGGTGGAGCTGATGAACGATCCCGTGGCAATCCTCAAGCGTGATCACCGTGACGTCGCGCAGATGCTGAAGACGCTCGAATCGTCGAAGCCCGGCGCGCGTCGACGTCAGACCGTCGACAAGCTGACGCAAGCCCTCGAGCTGCACATGGAGATCGAGGAACGCGACATCTACCCGGTGGTGGAACGCGTGGTCGGCAAGGAAGAGGCCAAGGAGGCGGGCATCGAACATCGGCTCGCACGCGAAGGACTGGCCGAGGTCCGGCGTCTCGTCGACGAACCAGGTTTCGGCGCCGCGGTCGCGATGCTCACTGCCGGTATCCGCCACCACGTGAAAGAGGAGGAGACCGAGGTCTTCCCGGAGCTCAAGAAGAAGATCGACCGGGAAGAGCTTGCCGAGCTCGGCGACCGGGTGGCAGCGGCGAAGAAGCCGAAGCGACGCGCTGCGGCTGCTGCGTAGGACCGGAAGGTTGCCGCGTCTGGGCTGTGGGTACGAGCGATTGATGGAGCGACCCACCCTCTCCGAGCGACTCGAGCGCATGTTGCTCGAACATCCGGACACGTACGACCACCGCACCGCCATGGCCGCGCTCCTCGACGTGTACGCGCTGCATCTCGCGCCGCTCGAGGAGCTGGACGGTGCCGAGCACTGGCAGAACCACCCCCGCATCTCAGCGCTGAAGACCCGGCTCGAAGCGCGCTTGCGGCGCACGACTCGACGGCGATGCGCCGGAAGTCGACGGTGACGCAGTGGACGTGGTGCGCAAGATCGCCCACGACGAGATGGTCCCGCCTATCTACGACTGGCTGGCCGAATCGGCCACCCGCGACGAGCTCGTCGACTTCGTCTCCCACGAAGGCGGCCCCGACGCCGACTTCGACGACCTCGTGGCCATCTGCCAGGTCGGCCTGCAGGGGCTCCCGAAGCTCACCCTCGGTGCCAACTACTGGGACGAGATGGGCCGCGGGCAGCTCGCGGCGGTGCACACCGAGCTACATGCGGGGATGGTCGAAGCCCTCGGCGTGAGGTCGGTACCGGTCGACGAGCTGCCGGTCGCCGCACTCGAACGCAAGGCGCTCAACGGGTACCTCGCCACCAATCGGGCGCTCCAGCCCGAGATGGTGGGGAGCCTCGGCCTGCTCGAGTGCCAGGCCGGGCCGCGCTGTCGCCGGGTGGTGCAGGCGATGCGTCGTCTCGGCGTGCCACAGGGCGCGCTCCCGTTCTACGAAGAGCACGCCTCGGCGGATCCGCGACACGGCAAGGACTGGCTCGAAGGTGCGGTGGCGCCTCTGACGCAGGCACGTCCTGACTGGGGTCCGCGCATCGTCACCGGGGCGCGTTGGCGCGCCACCGTCAACCGACGCTTCTTCGCCGCGATGGAGCGGCACTTCGACCTGATCGCACCGGCGGCATGACGAAGCAGCGCGCATCCTTCGGGCCCATCGACGTCGTCTTCGACGACGACTGCGTGCTGGCGCCACGGCCCTGGACATTGCTCCAGAGCGCGATGGCAGTCGAGCGGGCGCGCACAGGAACGCCGGAGACCATTCTCGAGCTGCACTGCGGTGCTGGGCACATCGGACAGGCTGCGGCCGCATGGTTGCGACGGCCCATCGTGCAGGTGGACGACGATCCCGTGTGCTGCGGATGGTCGGTCGACAATGCCGCGAGAAACGGCATCCGCTCGCTGGTCATGTGCGCGAACACGAACGCGCTCCCCATACCTCCGACGAGCTGCGCGCTTGTGATCGCCGACCCGCCGTACGTACCTTCCTCGGAGACAGCAAGGTATCCCGAGGATCCGCAGCACAGCATCGATGGTGGTGACGACGGACTCGACGGCATACGGGCAACGCTGGTCGCGGTCGCACCAGTCCTCCGGCGCGAAGGACGGCTTCTCTTGCAGGTTCGGGGTCCGGCGCAGGCCGAATCGGCGAGTGCGCTCGCCGCATTGGTGCACCCGGAACTCCGCGCCGTCGGCGTCGCCATCGCGGCCGACGACCGCGCCGTGGTCGAGTTCCTACGCACCTGAGCCCGCCAGGCCCGCCACCGCGTCAGTGCGCTCGCGCCTCGCCCGCTTCGAGATCCGCGGCAAGCTGCGCGGGGTCGACCCGGCACGAGCGCATCGCGGGGAAGAGCTCGGTCTCCTCGAACTCGAAGTGTTCCCGCACCGCGCTCCCGAGTGCACCGAGGAGGTCGGCCAGGTGCTCGGGCGTGGCCGAGTCGGAGAGCTCCGCCACCATCGTCGCGATCGTCACGTGCTCCTGCGCGGCGCGATCGGCGAGATCGTCGCCGCCGTCGACGTAGCGACGCAACGCGGGATAGAACGCGATCTCTTCGAGGCGCGCGTGATGGGTCAGCTGTTCGGCCAGTTCGCGCACCACTGGCGCCTCGAGGTCGCGCAGCAACTCCTGGAGCTGCTCCTCGATCTTGCGGTGATCCTGTTCGAGCCGGCTGAAGCCATCGTCCATGCCGTCGTTCCCGTCGTGTCGATCCAGCCTCATGAGCGGCGAGCTCGCTGAGAACGCGGTACCCGCGCGCCCATCGCGGCAAACGGGCACCGGACGTGGTCTCAGGCCTTGACTGACGTGGCCAGGGCCGCAGCCAGTTCTGTTTCCCAGTAGCGGAAGAAGCCGTCCTGGTCGTCGCCGATCTGGTGGAAGTAGAGGTGGTCGTAACCAGCATCGACGTACTGCTGCACGCTTTCGACGAGCTCCCCTGCGATCTCGGGGCCACACGGGACGCTCTTGGTCGCGTCGTCCTCGGTGACGATCTCCGTCGCCTGCTCGAAGTGCGTCCACGTCGGGAGATCCTGCGAGAGCTGACCCGGCACCGCGGTGTTGGGCCACGTCTCGTACACCGTCTTCCGGGCCTGCTCCTCCGACGAGGCCCAACACAGGTTGAGCTGCGCGTACGCGCGCTCCCTTGCCACCGGCATCTTCGAACGCGCCGAGGAGCTCGGCATCCGGGGCATTGCCCCAGAACCCGTCACCGATCCGGCCCGCCAGCGTGGCGGCCTCGGGTCCGAACCCCGACACGATGAGCGGGAGCTCGGCGGCGGGCGGATCGAAGAGGCGTGCGTTGTCGACCTCGTAGTGGTCACCGCGATGCTCGATCGTCTCGCCGGTGAACAGCGCCCGCATGATCTCGACCGCCTCCGCGAGCATGTCACGACGCACGGCGACCGGCGGCCAGCGCACCCCGACGACGTGCTCGTTGAGCGCCTCGCCGGTGCCGAGGCCGAGGAAGAAACGCCCCTCGAACAACAACGATGTGGTGGCGGCGGCCTGCGCGATCACCGCAGGGTGGATGCGCACGATCGGGCACGTCACGCCGACGCCGACGTGCAGCGTGGACGTCGACGCCGCGATGCCGCCGAGCACGCTCCAGACGAAAGGGCTGTGCCCTTGTGCGCTCACCCACGGGTGGTAGTGGTCGGAGATCGAGGCGAAGTCGAACCCGACCTCCTCGGCCCGAGCGGCGTTGCGCACGAGCTCGCGCGGCGCGTGCTCCTCGCTCGACAGCGTGTACCCGAACGCGGTCACGACTTCGCTGCGGCCTTCCCGCCCTTGCGACCGGCAGCCTTGTGCTGGGCCGTCGTGCCTCCCTGCTTCGAGCTTCCGCCCTTGCCCGACTTCTTACCTCCATGCTTGGAAGCGTCGGCGGAGTTGGCGATCTTTGCCGCTCGCGCCTTGGACATGCCCTTCTTCTTGAGGGCTTCGTACTGCTTCTCGTTCTTGACGTTCGCACGTTTCGTCGGCATGCGGGCTCGGTACCCGCGCGCATCGCCGGCCAAACGGACGCGATTGGCCGGATCTCCCCCGGGGTATTGGGCCGTCCGTGCGTCGCATCACGATCGCGGTGTTGATCCTCATCGTCGCGGTCGCGCTGATCGTCGGCCTCAAGCCCATGACGCCGGCGAGGACGCGGGACGACTACGCGCACAAGGCGAAGGACACCGCCGAGAGCGTCTTGTCGAGCGTGCAGACCGCGCGCCTCGCCGCCCGGGTGGGCACCGACGGCGACGCGTTCGGACCCTACGTGTCCGTACTGCTCTCCGAGTCGGAGGACACGGCCGCGGAAGCGCAGGGATCGTTCGATCGCGTGCAGCCGCCGGACGACTGGTCCGACGCCACGCGCACCCGTCTCGGTCGTCTCCTCGACCGGTCGAACGACGGGCTGTCGCGGCTGCGCATCAGCGCACGACGCGGTGAGCTCGACCGGCTGGCGCGTCAGGCGAAGCCGCTCCACCGGCTTGCCATGCAGCTGCGGGCGTTCATCGACGACCCGGGACCGAGGCGGTGAAGAAGGTCTTCGGCGTCACCCTCGGGATCCTCACCGCCATGGGCGGGTTCGTCGACATCGGCGACCTGGTGGCCAACTCCGAGACCGGCGCTCGCTTCGGCATGTCGCTGGCGTGGGCGGTGGTGCTCGGCGTCGTCGGCATCGTCGTGTACGCGGAGATGGCGGGCCGCGTGGCGAGCGTCACCAAGCGCGCCACGTTCGACCTCGTGCGCGAACGCCTCGGCGCACGGGTGGGGCTGGTGAACCTCGGCGCGTCGTTCTTCATCACCATGCTGACGCTGATCGCCGAGGTGGCCGGCGTGGCGCTCGCGGTGCAGCTCGTGGTCGACGTCAACTATCTGCTCTGGATCCCGCTGGTGGGCTTCGCGGTCTGGATGGTGATCTGGCGAGTGAAGTTCACCACCCTGGAGACCGTGTTCGGGCTCATGGGCCTGGCCATGATCGTGGTGGTCGTCGGGGTGGTGCAACTCCACCCGAGCTGGTCGCAGCTGTGGCACCACGCCTCCCACCCGAGCGTGCCGAGCGGCGAGGGCCATCCGACGTACTTCTATTACGCGATCGCGTTGTTCGGCGCAGCCATGACGCCGTACGAGGTGTTCTTCTTCTCGTCCGGCGCGGTCGAGGAGAAGTGGACGAGGTCGGATCTCGTGCTCAACCGGGCCAACGTGTACCTCGGATTTCCGCTGGGCGGGATCCTCTCGCTCGGCCTGATGGCGGGCGCGGCGCTGGTCTTCCATCCGCTCGGGATCGGGGTCGACAACCTCTCGCAGGTCGCGTTGCCCACCTCCGTGGCGCTCGGCAAGGTCGGCCTCGCGTTCATCATCGTCGGCTTCGTCGCGTGCACCTTCGGTGCCGCGCTCGAGACCGCCCTCTCGTGCGGGTACACCATGTCGCAGTACTTCGGATGGCAGTGGGGCAAGCTCGTACGACCGAGGGAGGCCGCCCGGTTCCACCTCGTCGTGCTCGTCTCGCTCTTCGTGGCGGTCGTCATCGGAGTGACCGCGGTCGACCCGATCAAGGTGACCGAGTACTCGATCGTGCTGTCGGCCGCGGCATTGCCGCTCACCTACTTCCCGATCCTCGTGGTCGCCAACGACCGCACGTACATGAGCGACGAGGTCAACGGGCCGGTCAAGAACGGGATCGCGATGTTCTACATGGTCGTGCTCACCGTCGTCGCCCTCGCGACGATTCCACTCATGATCGCAACCAAGGCGGGCTCATGACCATCGCTCCGTCGCACGTAGGTCGCGAGATCTGGGCGGCACTCGAGCTGCTCGACCGCCAGCTCGTCGACCGCGACGGTCGTCTCGTCGGCAAGGTCGACGACGTGGAGTTCGCCATCGACGACGAACCCGACGCGCTGCCGCGGGTGACGGCGCTGCTCGCGGGCCTTGGTGCGCTGGCGAACCACATCGGCGGTGACACCGGCGCCGCGCTGGCAGCGGCGGAGCGCAGGCTCGCCGAGCGTCGCGACCGGCAGCCGTCGCCGCGTCGACATCGCTACCGTGACCGAGATCGCGTCCGCCATCGAGCTCGACGCCGACCGCGACGACCTCGACACCAACCGTGGCGAACGCTGGGTTCGCGACGTCATCATCGACAAGATTCCGGGAGCCGGCCATGCTGCTGAGTGAGCTCCTCGGGGTGCAGGTGGTCACCACCGAGGGCGACGAGCTCGGGCGCGTGCACGATGTGGTGCTCGTGCAGGACGGACCGGTGGGCGCCAACGGGCGCGCCGGCCTCCGCCTCCACGCGCTGGCAGTGGGCTCGCGTTCACTGGGCTCGCAACTGGGGTACAGCCAGGGAACGGTCACGGGACCCTGGCTACTGCGTCGGCTCTTGCACCGGTCCCCAACGCTCATTCCCTGGCCCGCGATCGTGCAGCGCGACGAGCACCGCATCGTCGTCGACCCGTCCCTCCATGCACCGGAGCAGGCCTGATGTCCCGCAACCAGATCCCCCTTCCGCACCGCCCGAGGCAGTGTTCGAGGTGCTCGACGACGCCGACGCCTCTCCGCGGTGTCCGTCACCGATCCCGCGGTGCACGCGCGGAACGCGGGGGCGTTGCAACGCTTGCGACACGCGGTCGAGCAGCGGACCCGATCCGCATCCTGAACCAGGTCGCATCGTCGACTGCAGCACCGCGGTAGTCGTTGTTGAAGTACACGTACGCGTCGACGCCCTCGTCGGCCCATCGCGCGATGCGCTCGGCCTGTCGCCAGAGGCGGCGCCCTCCGTAGCGACCGACGTACTTCTCGTGCAACGCGTTCGGTCCGTGGAACCGCACGTAGGTCCAGTCGGTGGTGCGGATCCACGGATGGTGGTCGAGGAGGTCGTGGATGCAGAGGGCGGCCCGGTGGCGCTCGAGGACCTCGTACACGTCGTCGTGCAGCCACGTCGGGTCCCGCACCTCGACCGCCCAACGCAGGGTGCGGGGTGCGACGGTGAGGAACTCGTCGAGCCGCGCGACATCACGTCGCCAGCGCGGCGGGAGCTGCACGAGCGTCGGGCCGAGCGCGGCGCCGAGGCGGCACACCCGGTCGAGGTGGTTCGGCAACCAGCTGCTCGCGTCGCGCAGCTTCATGCGGTGTGATCCGAACTGGCCGAGCTTCGCGGCGTAGACGAAGCCCGGCGGCGCTTGTTCGGCCCAGTGCTCGACGGTGTTCGTCGTGGGTAGTCGGTAGAACGTCGCGTTCAGCTCGACGGTGTCGAACCGAGTCGCGTAGCTCTCGAACCAACGCCGTTGCGGGAGGTCGGCGGGATACACCGGCCCGCGCCAGTCCTGGTACACCCATCCCGAGCAGCCGACCCGGACGGCCCCGGTCACCGGTCGAGGTGGTCCGCGGCGACGCGGAGGTCACGCACCAGCTCGTCGAACGCCACGTCGCGTTCCGGAGGCCGCGTGCGCAGGATGGCCGAGGGGTGGATGGTCACCAGCGCGTCGTACGCAAGCGCGTCCCCCGCCGGCAGCACGCTGCCCCGGTCGCCGCGTCACCCGCACCGCCGGGCCGAGCACGGCCTGCGCCGCGGTGGCGCCCAGCAACACGATGAGCTCCGGTTGCACCGCGTCGAGCTCCGCCTCCCACCAGCACGCGCACGCCCGCACCTCCTCGCGGTTGGGCTTCTGGTGGAGCCGCACCTTCCCGTTGCCCCGCTTCCACTTGAAGTGCTTCACCGCGTTGGTGAGGTAGATGGCGCGGCGGTCGATCTCGGCGGCCTCGAGGGCACGATCGAGAAGCCGCCCCGCCGGGCCGATGAAGGGATGGCCGTCGAGGTCCTCCTTGTCGCCCGGTTGTTCGCCGACCATCACGATGCGGGCGTCGGGCGGACCCTCGCCGAACACGGTCTGGGTCGCGTGGCGGTACAGCTCGCACCGGGTGCACGACGCCGCCTCGGCGCGCAGGCTGGTGAGCGACGGCACGTGCGGCCCGACTTCAGCCCGGAGGCGCCGGGATGGGGTTCGCCTGCAGCGCCCGCGCCACCGCGGCGAGGTTCGACGCCGCGGTGCGCCCAGTCTTCTCCGACCAGTCGTGTTTGTGGTCGGTCTCCAGGTACGACGGCCCGGGACCAGGTCCCATGTTCCAGTAGGTCCACGCCTGGCCGGGCACGGTGTACCCGATGTCGAGCAACGACTGCGCGACCTCCGCGATGACGTGGTGGGCGCCGTCCTCGTTTCCGGTGACGACGATGCCGCCCACCCGGTTGTACGCGAACGGCAGGCCGTCGTCGTCGGTCTCGGAGATGAGCGCGTCCATGCGTTCGAGTGCTCGCTTGGCCACGCTCGACGGTTGCCCGAGCCAGGTGGGCGTCGCGAGCACGAGGATCTCCGAGTTGCGCACGAAGGACAGTATGGCGGGCCACTCGTCGCCACCGCCCTCGTCGTTGGTCACGCCGGGCTTCACGTCGTGGTCGACCACGCGCACGACGTCGACGTCGATGCCGTCAACTCGCAAGGCCTCAGCCACGGCGTCGAGGAGTGCCTCGGTGTTCGACTGCTCCGGGCTCGCCTTCAGCGTGCAGTTCAAGATCAGCGCGCGCATCGGTTGGGCCATACCCGTGTGCGAGCGGCGCGAATCTCGCAGGGTGAACCGCTCGGTGCGGTTTCGCCCGATCGTGCGCTCGGGCATGCTGATCAACCGTGAGCCTCGGTCAAACCCTCGCCCGTGCCGTCCAACGACTCTCCGCTGACGAGCGCATCGACGAACTCGCCGATCCGGTCGCTGATGCTGTCCGCGACACGCTCGACCGGCAGCCGGCGAAGGACATCCTCAGTGGCGTCTGGCTCGGCCATCCGCTGCACCCGCTGCTCACCGATCTGCCGATCGGGTTCTGGACGTCGGCGTTCACGCTCGACCTGGTGGGTGGGCGCCGGTCGCGGCGGGCCGCCACGCAGCTCGTGGCATGGGGCGTGCTCAGCGCCGTACCCACCGCCCTGAGCGGCGCGGCCGACTGGGGCGACACGACCGGGCCTGCCCGCCGCATCGGGCTGGTGCACGCGGCCGCCAACACGACCGCGCTCGCCTGCTACGCGGCGTCGTGGTGGTCACGCGTGCGCGGGCGCCACGCACGTGGCGTCGCGTTGGGTCTCGCCGGCGCCACCGCGGCGACCGTCGGCGGCTACCTCGGCGGGCACCTCCTCCAATCGCTGGGCGTGGGCGTCGACCACACCACGACGGTGCGTCCGCCGTCAGAGTGGACGCGGGTCGGCGGCACCCGACGACGTCACCGAGACGCCGTTGCGGGTGCTCGCCGGCGAAGCGCCGGTCATCGTGCTCCGCCACCGGGGCGCGGTCGTCGCGCTCGACGCTCGCTGCCCGCACCGCGGCGGGCCCATGGACGAGGGCGAGGTACGCGACGGCTGCATCACGTGCCCCTGGCACGGCAGCGTGTTCCGCGTGGACGACGGAACGTTCGTCCAGGGTCCGTCGACCGTCGACCTGCCGTCGTACCAGTGCCGCGTCACCGCCGACGCGGTCGAGGTGCGCGCTCGCTGACCGTCAGGCGGCGCGCCGAGCGCGCGTCGGAACAGCTCGAGCGTGTGCTGCCGGCCTCGGCCCGCGTGAGCGCGGCCGGGTCGCGGTCAGGCGGGCGCGCATGTGGGCCCCGACCACGGCCTGGATGGCGAGCGCATCGGTCTCGGGCTCGGCATACGGGAACACGCCCCGGTCCCGGCCGTCGCGGAGGACCTCGACGAGCGACGCCCGCTGCTCGGCCAGGCCCGCGTTCTTCACCTCGGTGAATCCCTCGGCGCTCGACACCTCGGCCGACGACAGCACCACTGCGTGGCGCAGGCGACGGACGTCGTACACGACCGCGAGGTTCTGGTCGATCCACGCCTCGAACGCGGCGAGCGGATCCGGCGCCGACGCCACCGCGGTCGCGAGCGTCGCATTCACCCGTTCGCAGTCGACGCGGTACATCTCCAGCACGAGCTCGTCGCTTCGAACGGAAGTGGCGGTAGAACGCGCGCGTCGAGAGCCGGCGGCGTGCAACACGTCATGCACCGACGTCTCCTTCGAGCCGTCGTGCTGGATCAGCTCGTACGCCGCGCGCATGATCCGCTGCTTCTCGGCGCGGTACTTCTCTTCCGCGCGGGCGAGACCCGGGCGGACCGTTGAGGCCTCGGAGCCCATCCGCCGAGGCTACGCGAACCACCCCAGCGACGTCGAGTGCTCGCGGGGGACGGCGTAGCGGTCGGTGTAGCCGGCGAAGCGCTCGGCGAGCTCGCCGGCGTCGAGCCCGTACTGCGGACACGTCGTACTTGTGGGCGCCGAACTCGCCCCGCGGGTGGGCGTCGACGTAGGCGGCGATCGCCTGGGCGCCGGTGTCGTCGAGCTCGTCGCCGACGGCGCGGTAGATCGACGCGACCGTGCCCGCCGGATCGGTGACGAGGTCGGCGTACTGCACGTCGACGATCGGGTGCTCCGGGATGCGCGGCGCGGAACGCCTCGATGCGGCGCACCGACTCCTCGAGCATCGCCGGCCAGTGCGACGCGATGTACGCGCGGTGGTCGGCGTCGGTGAACGTCGACGACAGCGTGCTGATCAGGCTGCACACCGACGCGCTCGAGCACGACCGGGTCGCGGTGCAGCAGCACCAGGCGCGCGTCGGGGTACACCGCGGTGAGGTGCTCCAGCGCGATCGCGTGATGCGGGCTCTTGAGCGTCCACCGACCGCGCACCCCGCCGCTCTGCAGCACCTGCAGCACGCTGCGGTGGTACTCGTACGCCGATCGTTGGTCGACGCCGAGCAGCCACTCGTCGTAGCCCGGCACGTTGGCGATCGCCTCGTAGGTCAGGCTCTTGAAGTCCTGACCCATCACGGTGATGCACTCGGTGGCCTCGTCGGCCTGCTCGTGGTGCACCACCTCGATCTGCGGGTTGATCTCGGCGAGCATGGCGTTGCTCGCGTGCACCGCGTCGACGCGTGGCCCGGTCCGGTGATCGGCCGGTGTCGGCGGCGGCACGCTGTCGCCCGCCTCCCACATGAGCAGCGCCCGGTTGCGCGGGTCCTGGTCGAACAGGCGGCTCAGCAGCGTGGTGCCGGCGCGGAACATGCCCGATCACGACGATCGGCGCGTCGATGCGCTCCTCGCGCACCTCGGGATGGGCCGCGATCCAGTCGAAGACGCTGCAGCCGGTTCGACAGCGAGCCGACGATCATGCCCGGAACGGCAACGCGTGCCGAGCTCGTTGAGCTGCGCGTCTCCGTCCAGCGACGCGGACAGCGCGTCGAGCCCCGGTCGGAACGTCGTCCGGCCCGAAGTCGTCGAGGCCGGTGGCGGCGCGCGCCGCGTCGAGGAGCGCCTCGGGTTCGAAGGCCGTCATCGGTTGGCGACGTCGACCACCGTGCGACCGCTCGTGCGGCGCTGGTCGTGGTCGTCGAGCGCGGCGGCGACCTCGTCCATGCCGATCACGCGGCCGATGACCGGCTGGATCTTCCCCGCGCTCACCAGCTCGAGCAGCGCCGCGTGCACCTCCTGCCCCACCGACGGGCGGGAAGGTGTTGAGCCCGAAGCGGCGGAAGTCGACCGGCATGTCGTTGTAGCCCATCATCACGCCGATGCACCGAGAAGTTGCCCATCGACACCTTGCGCAGCGGACGTCCGGTCAGGCCCGACTCGGGGTCGTCGTTGAAGCCCACCGCGACGTAGCGGCCTTCGCGCGCCATGCACGTCCACACCGTCTCGGTGCCCTCGCCGCCGATCATGTCGGCGCACACGTCGGCGCCGTGCTCGTCGGTGAGCGCCATCACCCGGTCGAACAGGTCCTCGGACTGGTGGTCGATCGGTTCGGCGCCGAGGCTGCGGACGAGCTCGCCCTTCTCCGGTCCGCCGGCGACCGCGACCACGTGCGCGCCGGCGGCGGTGCCGAGCTGGATCACCGCGGTGCCGACGGCGGACGCGCCCCCGATCACGAGCAGCTCCTCCCCCGCCTGGAGCTTCGCCCGGCGCTGCACCGCCAGGTACCCGGTGTGGAACGGCAACGTGAACGCAGCCGCCTGGACGTCGTCGAACTCGGGTGGCGCGTCGAACACGCCGTTCACCCCGGCGAGCGCGAAGTCGGCGACGCCGCCGAACGACTGCACCGTGGTGGCCACGACCCGGCGCCCGACCCACTGCTCGCCGCCTTCACCGGCCGACTCGACCACGCCGCAGACGTCCATGCCGATGGTGAAGGGCACCTGGCCCATCACGCTGGCGACGGTGCCCCGGCACCGGGCGATGTCGCCGAAGTTCAGCGACGCCGCCGACACCCTCACCAGCACCTCGCCGGGCCCCGGCTCGGGCGTGTCGATGTCCTGGAGCTCGAGCGCCTCCAGCGGCGCGGCGTGCTGGACGACTCGGACTGCTCGCATGGCGACTCCCCCGTTGCGCATCGGACCGCGGCACCGTATTGAGCACCCGTGCTTAGTGTCAAGGAACGGGCCACGGGCGGGCATCGTAAGGTCCGCGCCATGACCACGATCTCGGAAGCCTTCGACCTCACCGACCGCGTGGCGCTGGTGACCGGCGCCGGACGGGGACTCGGCCGAGCCATCTCCGCCCGCCTCGCCGAAGCCGGGGCCACGGTGGTGTGCGCCGACATCGACCTCGCCACCGCCACCGACACCGCGTCGACCATCCGAGCCGACGGTCACCGCGCCGCTCCCGCGGAGCTCGACGTCACCCGCCGCGCCGACGTCGAGAAGCTCGTCGACGACGTCGTCGCCGATCAGGGCCACCTCGACGTGATGGTCAACAACGCCGCGATCATCGTCGACGGCCTGGTGCTCGACACCTCGGAAGAGGAGCTCGACCGCGTCTTCGCGGTGAACTTCAAGGGCGTGTTCTTCGGCTGCCAGGCCGCGGGTCGGGTCATGGTCGCAGCAACGCTCCGGCTCGATCATCAACCTCGCGTCCGGCGCGATCGACATCCCGACCCCCAACCTCGTCTGCTACGCGACGGCAAAGGCGGCGGTGGCGCAGCTGTCGCGCACGCTCGCCATGGAGCTCGCACCGCAGCACGTGCGGGTCAACACCATCGCGCCCGGCTGGATCGACACGCCGATGAACGAACGCCACGCGCGCCGCGCCGACGGCACCCTCGACGAGGAGCAGCAGGCCGCGTACCGCGAGCAGCGGGCGAAGCTCTCGCCGATGAACATGGCGGGCGAACCCGACGACATCGCGTTCGCGGCCCTGTACCTCGCGTCGCCCGCGGCCAAGTTCGTCACCGGCATCGTGATGCGACCGAACGGCGGCTCGACCATGCCGTGGTGAGCGAGGAACCACCGGCGCCCGCGCGCGTCACCGGTCCGATCACGGGCGAGCGCGCCGCCGGCGGGCGCCCCCGACGTCGATCTCGCCGGCACGCGGCTACGTGCTCGAGGAGTACGCGCTCGAGGGCGAGGCGCGCGCCTTCCACCTGCTCGACGACCCGACGCCCGACGGCCGCTGGTCGGTGGCGGAGTACGCCCGGGCCCCGTACCGCACCCGCGTGCTCGTGCTGCGGCCGCAGCGCGGCGACGACGGCAACGGCACCGTCGTCGTGGGCTGGCAGAACGTGTCGGCTGGCTACGAGAGCGGTGCGCCGAGCGACGGCGAGGTCTACGACGGTTACACGTGGGTCGGGGTGAGCGCCCAGGAGGTCGGGCTCTACGGCTTTCCCCTCGGGATGGAACGCATGGCGTCGCGCCGTGGGCTCCCGTTGCTCGAGCACGATCCCGAGCGCTACGGCGAGCTGCACCACCCCGGCGACCAGGCCGCGTTCGACATCTTCACGCAGGCCGGACGCACGCTCGCGTCGGATCGTCCGACGCGACCACCACGTCGATCCGCTCGGCGGGCTCCCGGTACAGCGGCTGATCGCGGCGGGCGGTTCGCAATCGGCGATGCGCCTCGCCACCTACCTCAACGCGATCCATCCGACGGAGCGGGTGTTCGACGGCTTCCTGCTGTCGGTGTGGGAGGCACGCGCGCCGAGGCCCGAGGAAGGCGTCCTCCCGATGGGCGTGCGCACCGCGCTCCGGACCGACACGCCCACACCGGTCATCGTGGTGAACAGCGAGTTCGAGAGCACGCATCTCGCGCAGGTGCCGTGCGTCGACACCGAGTGCCTGCGCATCTGGGAGGTGGCCGGCACGCCGCACGGCAACGCCCGCCGCCACCTCGACGAAGCCGACCGGCGCGGCCGGGTCGCCAACCGGCTGCGGTGGGCGCCGGTCCACGACGCCGCGCTGCGAGCGCTGCACCACTGGATCGCCGACGGTGTCCCCGCGCCGCACCAGCCCCGCATCGAGATGGACCCGGGACCACCGCTGCGGATCGCGACCGACGACGTCGGCAACGCACGCGGCGGCATCCGCCTCCCCGAGCTCGAGATGCCGACCGCCACCTACCAGGGCGTCGCCATGGGCACCGGACGACTCCCGCTCTTCGGCGCGGCGACGCCGCTCGCCGACGACGCGGTGCGCGCCCGCTACGCCGACCGCGACCGAGTACGGGACGGGGTGGAACGCCGCGGTCGACGCCCTGGTCGACTCGGGCGCGCTGCGACCCGAGGACGCGCCCACGATGCGCGCCCGAGTCGCCGACGTGCACCTGCCCTTCTGAGCTCCCGACCTTCTGCAAGGTTGCGTCACCTGGCGTCGTATATACGCCGTTGAGTGACGCAACCTTGTTGGTCAGGGGACGAGTGACGGGGAGCTTCTCCCAGCCGCGCACGGTGCTGGTGTGGGCCCGCTCGGCGCGGTCCCAGTCGACCTCCCACTCGGGAAAGCGCTGGAGCACCTCGTCGAGCGCGATCCGACCCTCGAGCCGGGCCAGCGCGGCACCGAGGCAGAAGTGGATGCCGTACCCGAACGACAGGTGGTGGTCGATGGTGCGCTCGATGTCGAAACGGTCGGCGTCGGGGAAGTGACGTTCGTCGCGGTTGCCCGCCGCCGTGAGCAGCACCATCACGTTGCCGGCGGCGATCTTCTGTCCGTGGTGCTCGACGTCGTCCTGGATGTAGCGCGCCTGCACCGGCGACGGCGCTTCGTAACGCAGCAGCTCCTCGACGGCGTTGTTGACGAGCGACCGGTCGGCGACCACCTTGGCCCGCTGGTCGGGGTGCTCGGACAGCACCTTGCCGGCCCAACCGATCAATCGGGTCGTCGTCTCGTTGCCGGCGGCGGCCAGGAGGCCGACGTAGCCGAGGATCTCCTCGCGCGTCAGCGTGCGCCGTTCACCGGTGTAGTCGTCGAACTCCATCTGGAGCAGGTCGGTCATCAGGTCGTCGGACGGGTGGTCGACGCGCCAGTCGACGTAGTCGGCGAACACGTCGCCGCTCGTCACCATCGCCGCACCCTCTTCCCGCGGTGCACCCTCGTCGATGCGCAGACCCGCGTCGATCTGGTCGCGGATGGCCTCCTGGTCCTCTTCGGGGATCCCGAGCAGCATGCCGATGGTGCGCATCGGCATCTGGGCGCCGAGATCACCGATGAAGTCGAAGCCGTCCGTCCCCACGAGCGGATCGAGGCTCTGCGCGCAGAACGCGCGCACCTTGGGCTCGAGCTCGGCGATGCGCCGCGGCGTGAACACGCGCGAGAGCAGAGACCGGTGCACGTCGTGGGTGGGGGGATCCTCGAAGAGGATGCTCCCGGGCGGAATCTCGACGTTCTGCTTGATCAGCTCGAGCACGGAGCCCCGTCCGGAGCGGTACGTGCGCCAGTCGACCGAGCAGCGCTCGACGTCGTCAAAGCGGCTCACCGCGAAGAAGTCGTACTTCTCGTTGTAGTAGAGGGGTGCCTCGTCGCGCAGCCGCTTCCAGATCGGATAAGGATCGGCGTCGATCTCGAAGTCGTACGGGTCGTAGTAGATGTCGTCGGCCATCGCGACTTCCCCCGAGGTTGTACCGGCGCTTCTCCGTCATCCTCGCCCCTGAGGGCTCGACCGCGCCACCGCTGGTCCTCAGCTCACACGCGCCTGCTTCCTTGTTGGTCGCCGCGGCGGAGGATCTGCGCGACCACCCGCATCTGGATCACCGCGGTGACGATGATGCCGAAGAACCCGATCACCTGGAGGGCGGTGGCGAAGTCGTCGTCGGTGTGGACGAGCGCAGCGGCCACGAGCAGCACCCCCGACGCGATCATGCCGAGCAGTCCGACCGCCGCGAAGACCACTCGGTCGACCCACTCGTCGAGCACCTCGCGGTCGGCGCCCGCGAACCGTTCCACCCGCATGCTGAGCCGTCCCCGCCGCATCTGGGTGGCGATGGCCTCGAGGTTCGACGGCAGCGTGCGCAACGACGGCAGCGCCCGCACCACTTCCTTCTGCAGTTGCTCCTGGAGCATCTCCGACTTCTGGTCGGCGAGCTCGGGTAGGAGCGCGGTGGCTTCGCGCGCGATGTTGAACGACGGGTCGATGGTGCGGAGCGTCCCCTCGAGCGTGAGCAGCGCACGCGAGAGCACGGTCATCGCGCCCGGCACCTCGAGCCCATGGCGCTGCATCACCTCGAGCATCAGGCTCATCGCCTGCGGGTCGAAGCTGCCCGTGCCGAGGCCCTCGGAGAGCACGAGGCCGATGTCGGCTTCGAGGGCGCGGCTGTCGCCGCCCTCGTCGCCACCGGCGAGGTGACTCGTCGCGCGCGCGAGCACGACCGGGTCGTTGAGCTGGAACCCGATCGCCATCTCCTGGAGCGACTCGAGGACGAGGGGGCTGAGGCGCCCGACCGCGCCGAAGTCGAGGAACCAGAGCAGTCCCGAGCCGTCGACGAAGATGTTCCCCGGGTGCGGATCGGCGTGGTAGAGGCCGTCGCGCAGCACCTGCTCGAGGAACGACTGCAGGAGTCGGCTCGCCAGGACGTTGGCCGACTCGGGTGCGGCCTCGATCGCCGCGTGGTCGGCCACGGTGACGCCGCGGATCTCCTCCATCACCAGGACCCGGCGCGTCGAGAGCGACTGGTACACCTTCGGCGCCGCAATCCCCTCGTCGTCATCGAGGTGGTCGAGGAACGCGATGCCGCTCGCGGCCTCGGCGCCGTAGTCGAGCTCCTTCTCCAACGAGGCGATGAGCTCTTCCGCCAACCGCTTCACTCCGAGCACGCGTGCCGCCTCGACCCGGCGTTCGACGAAGCCGGCGGCCATGCGCAGCACCGCCGCGTCGCGGTGGACGATGTCCTCGATCCCGGGCCGCTGCACCTTCACCACCACGTGCTCGCCCGTCTTGAGCACGGCGCGGTGCGTCTGCCCGATCGAGGCCGCCGCGAGGGGCTCGAAGTCGAACGACGCGAACTCCTCCTCCACCGACGCCCCGAGCTCCTGCTCGATGACCTCGCGCACCTCGTCGGCGTCCACCGGCCGCGCCGCGGACTGCAGTTGCGCGAGCTCGGTGGTGATCACGTCGGGGAGCAGGTCGCTGCGGGTCGAGCGCGATCTGCCCGAACTTCACGAACATCCCGCCGCAGTCCTCGAGCGTGAGCCGCAACCGTCGCGCGAACTCGGGCGTGACCAGCTTCGAGGACGACGCGTAGTGCTGGAGACCCCGCTTCGCGCGCGTAGCGGAGGATCTCGCGGAAGCGTCCGAGCGGCGCCAGTCGTCGCTTGGCTGTCTTGATCGGGTGGATCAACCAGCGGAACCGGTGCCGATGGCCCACCTTGGGCTTGAGGATGACGTCGAGGATCAGCCCGACGAACATCGAGATCAGCACGCCGAAGAACAGCGCCAGGGGGAGCACGTCCTCGAGTTGCGCGCCGGTGCGGATGTCGTGGTTCTCGATCACCGCGGCGACGGCGACGCCGCCCACCCAACCGAAGAACCCCGCAACGAGCGATCGACCCCAGCCCCGGTGGACACCGAGCAGCCGGCTGCTGAACCAGCCCACGACGATGATGAAGGGGATGCCGTAGACCAGGAGCAACCCCAACCCCAGCTCGATCGTGACGCCTACGGGCATCCGGGGATCCTACGGCGCGCCGGGCCGGTCGGGCCCGGGACGACGCGGCTACCGTGCGCCTCGTGACTGCCACCGACACCGACACCACCGAAGGGCTGTCGACCGACACGCCCGAAGAGGCCTCCTTCCGCGCCGAGGTGCGCGCGTTCCTCGCGGCCAACACCACGCCGAAGCAGGAACGGAGTCCGTGGGCGATCACATACCACACGACATCGGACGAGGCCGCGGAGGCGTTCGACCGAGGGCGCGCGTGGCAGAAGTTGCGCTACGACGCGGGCATGACCGGCTTCACGTACCCGAAGGAGTACGGCGGCCAGGGCGCCGACGCGTGGCAGGAGCGCATCTACGAGGAGGAAGCCGCGGGCTACGAGGCGAGCTCGGGGTTCATCCGCTCCACGATCATGATGCTCGGCCCCACGATCATGGCGTTCGGCACTGAAGAGCAGAAGCGCGAGCTCATCCCGCGTCTGCTCTCGGGTGAGGACGCGTGGTGCCAGCTGTTCAGCGAGCCGGGCGCGGGCTCCGACCTCGCGGGTCTCGCGTGCCGTGCCGAGCGCGACGGCGACGAGTTCGTCGTCAACGGTCAGAAGGTGTGGAACTCGGCCGCGCAGTGGTGCGACCACGGCATGTTGCTCGCCCGCACCAACCCGGACCTGCCCAAGCACCACGGCATCACGTTCCTGCTGGTCGAGATGGACGATCCCGGCATCGAGGTGCGCCCGCTCATCCAGGCGACGGGCGCCGCGCACTTCAACGAGGTGTTCTTCGACAACGTCCGGGTGCCGGTCGCCAACGTGCTCGGCGACGTCGACAACGGCTGGCCTGCCGCGCGCACGGTCATGGCCAACGAGTCGGCGATGATCGGCGGCGGTGGCGGCAGCACGTTCACCAACCTGCGGCTGCTGGCACAGGAGTTCGACCGCACCGACGATCCCGTCGCGCGGCAGCGGCTGATGGAGTGCTACGTGCGCGAGCGCGCGCTCAACCTCCTGGCCGACCGCATCATGGGGGCGATCCGCCGGCGCGAGCGTCCGCCGGTCGACCCGTCGATCCTCAAGCTGTCGATCGCGCTCAACAAGGCCGCAACCGGTCAGGTCGCCGGCGAGCTCGCCGGCGCAGCCGCGCTGCAGACCGACGACGAGATCGGTCGCTGGGTCGGTTCCGAGCTGATGAGCCGGTACGGCATCTCGATCGGCGGTGGCACCAACGAGGTGCAGCGCAACAACCTGGCCGAGCGCGCGCTCGGGCTCCCCAAGGAGCCGACCGTCCCTCGCGACACCCCGTGGAGCCAGCTGCTCCGCTCGTAACCCGGGGGTCAGGCTTCGGCGAGCCGCGCCCGCAACCAGCCGCCGATGACCTCGTGCGCGAGCTTGGCGGCGGGAAAGTCGAAGTTGACGAAGCCGTGGGGCTGACCTGCGTAGCAGACCTCCTCCACCGCGACGCCGTCTTCGCGGAGCCGGTCGGCGTAGGCGCGGCCTTCGTCGCGCAGCAGGTCGCACCCACCGAGGATCACGACCGCGGGCGGGAGATCGCGGAGGTGCTCCGCGTGCAACGGTGCCGCGTACGGATCGTCGTCGAGATCCTTGCCACCGGTGTAGGCGTCCCAGTACATGACCATCGACTTCTCGTTGAGCACGAGCCCGGCGAACTCGTCGCGCGACGGGAAGCGCTGCGACCCCGACGTGCCCGGGTAGATCAGCACCTGGCCGGCGAGCGACACGTCACCCGCATCGCGGAGGCGCAGCGCGAGCGCGGCCGAGAGGTTGCCGCCCGCGCTCTCACCTGCGATCGCCACCTTCGACTCGGGCACTCCGAACGTCGAGGCGTTCGCGACCGCCCAGCGGGTGACGGTCTCGCAGTCGTCCAGGCCGGCCGGGTACGGGTGCTCGGGCGCGAGCCGGTAGCCCACCGAGATCACCACCGCGCCGGACGCGTGGCACAGCTCCTTCGCCACGTTCTCCATGATCCCGATGCTCCCGAGCACGAACCCACCGCCGTGGAAGTAGACGACGAGGCCCGTGGGCGGCTCCTCGTCGCGGTAGATGCGGATCGGGATGCCCTCGACGTCGGCGTTCTCGATGCTCGCGATCTCGACGTCGCACGGCAGCGAGAAGTCACCGCGCGCCAGCTCGAGGATCTCGGGGTCGAGCGTGTCCATCACCGCGTTCCGTGAGGGATCCGCCTCGAAGTACTCCTTGACCCACGGATCGAGCACACCCTCGTCAGCCGTCGTCATGGCGCTCCCCCTTCGTCCGTTGGGCCGCCACGGTACCGGGAACCGGCCGATTGACGGGTCCCGCAGATTCGTGACATCGTGCTGTCACCAATCTGGAGCCCATTCTTCGAGCGGGAGGCGGCCATGGCCATCGACTTCACCGGCGGACTCTCCGACGACCGCGAGTACGTGTTCGCCGAGCAGCCCTCCGACCCGGAGATGCGCGAGTCGGTGAACACCTGGGTGTGGGACGACGGCACCGACTTCGGCATGCCCCGCATCGGCGTCGAAGCCGTCGCCGATCAGTGGGAGACCCACGACATCCAGTTCAACCTCGCGTTCGCCGACGGGCGCGTGCTCAACATGTTCGGCACGGGCAAGGTGCACGACCCCCTCGGTGCCGACGGCAAGCCGCGCATCCTCGGTGCCGGTCCGATCGAGTTCGAGCTGGTGAAGCCGTACGAGCACTGGAAGGCGCGCATCCAGGGTGACGCGACCGTCACCTCGGTGGAAGCACAGATCGGCGGTGCGCAGCCCGGCTCCGGCACCGGCGAGGTGGTACCGATCGAGCTCGAGTACGACATCCGTTCTGCGGCGCCACCGTGGGAGAGCGGCTCGTTGCTGGAGGTCGCGGGTCGGGTGCTCGCCACCCAGGAGGAAGGCGACCTCATGGGCGGGCCGCGCTTCGAGCAGCTGTTCCGCACGAGCGGCACGCTGCGCGTCGGCGACACGGAGTACCCGCTCAACGGTGGCGGGTTGCGCATCCGGCGCGCCGGCATCCGCCGTCTCGCGACGTTCCGGGGTCACGTGTGGCAGTCGACCGTGTTCCCGAGCGGTCGCGCCTTCGGCCTTTGCCTCTACCCACCGCGCGACGACGGCAAGGACACGTTCAACGAGGGGTTCCTGTTCGAGGGCGACGGCGAGCTGATCCCTGCGTGGGTCACCGACGCGCCGTGGCTACGCGACCTCGCGCCGAAGGGTCAGGACACCACCGTGACGCTCGAGACCGAGGACGGCCGCGTCGAGACCATCAAGGGCACGACCGTGCTGTCGACCTGCATGGTCATGAACGCGGCGAGCGCCGGCGACGACGGCGCCGGGCGCGGCATGGGCAGCTTCCGGTTGCAGCAGGCCGTCTGCGAGTACGAGTGGGACGGTGAGCGCGCCACCGGCATGATCGAGCGCTCGTCGGCCAGCAGCGCCGTCAGCTGAAGCCCGCGTGCCCTGGACGGTCTTCGGGAGCGACGAGAACGCAGTGCGTGCCTGAGTAGATGGTCGGCATGCACTTGTTGCAGTGCACGCAGAGCGACTCCTCGACGTCGCCACCCTGCCACCGTCGCAGCAGGTCCGGCTCGCGCAGCAGCGCGCGGCCCATGGCCACGAACTCGAAGCCGTCGGCGAGCGCCGTGTGCACGGTCTCGAGCCGGTTGATCCCGCCGAGCAGGATCAGCGGCAGGTCGAGCGCGGCGCGGAACTGCCGCGCGTACGAGAGGAAGTAGGCCTCTTCGAACGGGTACGAGGGCAGGAACCGCTTGCCCATCAGCTTGAAGCCGGTGCGCAGCGGCTGCGGGAACGCCCGGGCCATCTCCTCGATCGGCGCCTCGCCTCGGAACAGGTACATCGGGTTCTTCAAGGAACCTCCGCCGGTGAGCTCGAGCGCGTCGAGCGTGCCGTCGGACTCGAGCAGGCGCGCGACCTCGACGCTCTGGTCGAGCCAGATCCCACCGGGGAAGGCGTCGGCCATGTTGAGCTTGGCGATGACCGTCGTGTCGCGGCCGACCGCATCGCGGACCTCCCGCGCGACCTGGCGCGGGAACGCCGACCGATTGGCGACGCTGCCACCCCACCGGTCGGTGCGCTTGTTCAACCCGGGGCTCAGGAACGCGCTCAGCAGGTAGTGGTGGCCGAAGTGCAGCTCGATGGCGTCGAAGCCGGCGTCGCGCAGCACCAACGCCGAGGTGCGGAAGGCCTCGGTGATGCGGGCGATGTCGGCGTCGGTCGCGGCTTTGGTGAACTTCATCGCCATCGGGCTGAAGATGCGCGACGGAGCGAGGCCGACCTCGCCCGTCCCGGCCGCGACCGGACCTGCGTGCCCGAGCTGCGCCGACACCGCCGCGCCCTCGGCATGCACCGCGTCGACGAGCTTGGCAAGGCCGGCCAGCGCGTCGCGGTTCACCACGATCTCGGCGGGCGCGCCGCGGCCGTCCTCCGACACCGCGGTGTACGCGAGCGTGGTCATGCCCACGCCGCCGGCGGCCATGACCCGGTGGAACTCGATCAGGCGATCGCTCACCTTGTTGTCGACGGCCATGCCCTCGAAGGTGGCCGCCTTCACGAAGCGGTTGCGCAGCTGGGTGACGCCGAGCGTCGCCGGTGCGAAGGGATCGATCGCGGTCATGGTCCGATCATGCCAGGGGCATCTCACCGATGGGCACACCGGTCCACGGGAGCGGCGGATCCTTCGGGATCACGGTGATGTCGGCGATGCGCGCCTCGCTGCCCAGCACGAGCTCCACGGCGTCGGCGATCGCCTCCGGCGGCTCCATCGCGCCCGAGGCGACCCCGAGCCCGGCCCAGCGGGTCATCTGCTCCAGCGCGGTGGGATCGAAGTTGGTTCCGGTGCCGGCTCGATCGGTGGGCCCCACGAACACCCGCACGAATCCGACCTCGGGGTGCTCGACGCGCCACGTCTCGACCATCCGGTTCAGCGCGGCCTTGGTCGCGGTGTAGACACCCAGCCCCGGCCACACCGCGCCGATGCTCGAGATCGACGTGAGGTACACGAACGAGCCCGGCCCCTCCTTCACGTGCGGGAGCGCGTACTTGGTGAGCAGTGCTGCACCCATCACGTTGGTCTCGAACGTCGTGCGCCACCACTCGGCGTCGGCGCTGTCGAGCGCGACCAGCGAGATGGCACCGGTCGAGAACACCACGTCGTCGAGGCCGCCGAGCTGCGCGACCGCGTCCTCCACGACCTGACGGCACTGGGCCTCGTCGGTCACGTCGCAAGCCAGGCCGATCGCAGTACCGCCCGCCTCACCGGCGGCCTCGTCACAGACCTCCTTGCGGCGAGCCGAGAACGCCACGTGCGCGCCGGCACGGCACAGCTGCTGGGCGACGACGCGCCCGATGCCCGCGGACGCGCCCATCACGAGCACGCGGCGCCCCGCCAGTCGACTGTCACCCATCGTCACTCCACCTCCGTCGGATGGTCGTGTCGTACCACACCGAACGCGTCCTGTTTGGCGTCGGGACCTCGCGCCCGGCCAGCATGGCCGCCACATGGTCGCCATCCGGTCGCGCCTCCCCCGCTCGATCCTCGTGCTGCGCCACCGCGACTTCGCATTGGTCCAGCTCGGCAACGGCGTGTCGCAGCTCGGTACGTGGGGCCAGTACGTCGCGCTCGGATGGGCGATCCGGGAACTGAGCGGCTGGCCGTTCGCGGTCTCGCTCAGCCTGGTCGCGCAGTTCCTGCCGTTCCTGTTGCTGTCGCCGGTGGGCGGCGCACTGGCCGACCGCCTCCCGCGTCGCCGGATCGTGGTGCTCGGCAACGTGCTCGCGGTGCCGCCGTCGATCGCGCTCGGCGTGCTGGTCGCGACCGGCGAGCAGACCATCGCGCTCCTGCTGCTGCTCGCGGCGCTGGGCGGCATCGCCACCGCGCTCACGCAGCCGGCCATGAGCGCGGTCGTCGGCGAGATCGTGCCCGAGGACGAGCTCCCCGAGGCCGTCGCCTCCATGAGCATCATCAACAACCTCACCCGCATCCTCGGCCCGTCGATGGCCGCGCTCGTGATCAGCGGGTGGGGCCTGCAGTGGGCCTTCTACCTCAACGCCGCCAGCTTCTTCGCGGTCGTGGTGGCGTGGGCCTTCGTCCGCACCGTCACCCGTGCGCACGAGACCCACGAACCGCTCCGGCGCCAGATGATGCTCGGCCTGCAGTTCGCGCGCGCCGATCGTCAGATCGGCTTCCTCCTCCTGGTGACCTTCGTGGTGACGTTCGTCGTGTATCACGCCGCGCTCATGCCGGTGATCGTGACCGATCTCCTGCACGAAGGAACATCGGGCTACGCGCTGATCCAGACGACGACAGGCCTCGGGGCCATCATCGGCGCCATCGTCGCCGGCGAGTTCCTCAGCGACCGTCGCCGACGCATCGCCATCGCCGTCGCGCTGGGGGTCATCGCGACGATGTACGTGATCATCAGCCAGTCGACCCAGCTGTCGGTGACCGCGCTCGCGCTCCTCGGGTTCGGCTTCGCGTACTTCGTGCTGAGCACGGTCACGCAGGGCCTGTTGATCGCGGGTTCACCCGACGCGTTCCGCGGACGCGTGATGGGTCTCTACACGATGATGACTGCGGGGGGCGTACCCATCGCCGCGCTCATCGGTGGCGCGATCGGCTCGCTCGTCGGACCCGGCGAGGCTGTCGGCATCGCCGCGATCGTGATGTTCGCGTTCCTCGCGTGGGTGCTCGCGACCCGGCGGCTGCGTCTGGTGCGGCTCGACCTCCACGCCGAACCCGTCGACGACCCCGCGCTGGTGCAGCAGGTCGAGATCGATCCGGTCCTCTGACGTGCGTCGAGCGCGCCGGCACTTCGAGAGAAGCCAGAACGCGGTCGACGAGTCGTGCCCAGGTCGCCGGCTTCGGCAGCTCGACGTCCCACGACTCCAGAAGACCCAGGCCCAACTCGGTTGCCCACAACATGATCAGGACCGCGTCCATGTCGACCTCGGGATCGAGGCCTTCCTGATCCTGGATGTCGTGGTAGATCACCCGCCACTCGGCGAGTCGGGCGACCTGGAGGTCGTGCATCTGCCGCTCGACCTCGGGATCGACCCGCGCCGCCGCAGCCGCTTCCACCAGCAAGGCGCGCAATCCGGCGCGGGACCGGTAGTCGCGCCACTGGCGCTGGAGGTGCCAGCGGATGCCCTTGCCGCGTCCGCCCGGCGGGGGGTAGAGGTCGCTCTCGATGTGGTCGGCGATCGCGGCCACGAGGAGGTCCGCCTTGTTGCGGAAGTGCCCGTACATCGCGCCGCTCGTGACCTGCGTGCGGCGGGCGAGGTCGCGGACCGACACCGCGCCGTATCCCTGCTCGATGAAGAGTTCGTAGGCCGACTGCACGAGCGCGGCGCGCGTCGTGCGGGCTTTTTGCGTGAGCGGTTCGGCGATGCTCATCGGTCGGCGAACGGCTTCGAGTCCATGGTGTCGAGCACCACCTCGAGCTCGGCGAGGCGGAGCGCGTCGCCCTCGCGCCGCACCCGACCGTTCACGATCGCGGTCGAGAGCGGCGACACCCCGCCCGTGATCTGCGACACGAAGATGTACGAGGAGAAGCTCGCCTCGTCACCGCGCTGCTCGACGATGTGCACGTTGGTGCCGTTGTGACGCAACGGGTACGGGCTGTTGACGCGGTGATCGGTCTGCCAAGCCATCACCGCGTCGCGGCCCGAGTAGTCGGCGCGCACGAACTCCTCGTAGTCGGTGGTGCCGGTGTCCGTGCGGCACGAGAAGTGGACGTCGTCGGTCAACAATCCGGTGAGGACATCGAAGTTGCCCTCGTCGTAGTTCCACCACCAGCGTCCGACGAGATCCTGCAGCTCCGACGGCTCGATCATCGTGTTCCTCTCTCAGACGGGATCGCCCATGCGGGCGTAGGCGTCGGCGATGGCGCCACCGAGAAACCGGCTGCGCTCGAGGTCGTCAACGGAGGCCAACTCGTCGGCGTAGAACGCCAGCGGATCCGGATTGCCCTCATAGTGCGGGTAGTCCGACGAGAACACCGCCACCCCGGGCACCTGCTCCATGAGCGCCAACGGCGACTCGTGCGCGGCCGGGATCGGCGAGATGCGCACGTTGCGCTCGACGTACTCACGGGGTGTCAGCGGCCAGCGGTAGTCGCCCACCACCAACGGGCTGACGCCGGGTGCGGCCATGCTGTCGACCTTGCTCACCCATCCGGGGAACCAGTCGATACCGAGCTCCGAGACCAGCACGGTGAGGTTCGGGTGCCGCTCGAACACGCCGCCGAAGACCACCGCAGTCAGGAAGACCTGCGCGCTGTGGTGCGGGTTCTGCAACGAGATCAACCGGATGATCGCGGGATCATCGGTGTTCGCCCACGCCGGGTGGAACAGACCGGGATTCATGCCCACGTGGAGATGGGCGATCATCCCGAGGTCGGTGGCCGCCGCCCACACCTTGTCGAAGTCGGGATGCATCGGCGGGATGCCGCCCGCGGGTTCGGCCGACACCAGGAACGCACGGCTCCCCCGCTCGCGCATCCGGGTGAGCTCACTTACCACCCAGTCGAGATCGTCGAACCGCAACGACGTCACCGGCCGGATCCGGTCGCGGTGATCGGACGCGGCGTCGGTCATCCAGGTGTTGACGGCTTCCAGCGCACGGTGACCGAGCGCCACGTCGTCGATGGCTCGCGCCAGCGTGTAGCCCGCACCCGAGATCACGTGCTGGTACGCGATGCCAACCTCGTCCATCCAGGCGACGCGCGCCGCAGGGTCGGTCATCGGCTTGAACTGGTCGGACCCCGGGTAGCCCACGCCCTCGGGGCGGTTCGGATCGAACATGAGCTGCATCACCGGCGTGGTGAGCTGCCCGATCGGCATCCGCTGCTCGCGGGGAACGTTGCGCAGCAGGTCGTCGGAGACGAAGTACGCGAACATCTCGCCGCTGTCCATACGGAAGCGCGGGTCGGTGTCGGGCAGCAGCTCGGGGAGCTCGGCCTGCAGCGCAGGAAAGTCGTCGAGCCAGTCGGCGGCGGGTTCGAAGTGCGCATCGACGTCAATGACCGGTGTCGGGGTCATTTCATCATCCCGCCGGACACCGACAGGTCGTCGCCGGTGACGAACGACGAAGCGTCGCTGATCAGATAGCAGACCGGTCCGACGATCTCCTGCGGATCGGCGATGCGCTTGAGGAAGGTGCCGCCCGCGACGAGGTCGAGGAAGCCAGGCTGCGTCTTGGCGCCGCCTTCCATCATCTCGCTCATGAACGGGCCCGGCGACAGCATGTTCACCCGGACGTTCGCGGGTGCCCAGTCCATCGCCATGCTCTTGGTGAGGTTGAGCAACGCCGCCTTCGACGAACCGTACGCGCAGATGTTGGCGCCGCCCGAGTACGCGGCCATGGTGCCGATGTTCACGATGCTTCCGCCGCCCTGCTCGCGCATCGTCGGATACACGCACTGACTGGTGCGCAGCGGCCCTTCCACGTTCACCGAGAACACCTTGCGCCAGTAGTCGAGCGTCATGTCGGCCGGGCCGACGCGCGCCGGGTTGATGCCGGCGTTGTTGACGAGCCCGTCGATGCGGCCGAACCGCTCGAACACACCGTCGACGAAACCGGGAATCGCGTCCCACTCCCCGACATGGCAGGCCAAGCCGAGCACCTCGGCGCCGGTGGCGTTGGCGACGTCCTTGGCGACCTCGTCGCAGAGGTCCTGCTTCCGGCTGCTGACGACGACCGACGCGCCGGCGCGCGCCATGCCCTCGACCATCGCCCGGCCGATGCCCTTGGTGGAGCCGGTGACGATCACCACCTTGCCGGTGAGGTCGAACAGCTCGGCGGTGTCTCGCAGCGTCATGGCGAGGTCATCCTCTCGTGGTGGTCGGGAGCGGGTCGCCGGTACGGGCGAAGCATTGCTCGACGTTGCCGCCCATGAACCACGCGCGCAGCTCGGCGTCGAGGTCGTCGAGCGCGTCACCGTAGAGCGCGACCGGCTCGGCGTTGCCCTCGAAGTGCGGGTAGTCCGACGACCACACGAGCTGTTCGGGCAGCTCCGCGAGCACCGCGAGGGCGTCGGTGTCACCGAACCCGGGCAGCGGCGTCGAACGGAGGTTGCGGCGCAGCATGTCGCCGCCCGACACACCGAACGGCCAGTCGCCGAGTGCCGGCGACGGCAGTGCCTGGCGCTCCAGCGTGGCGAAGAACGGCGGTACCCAGTTGACCCGCATCTCTTCGAGCACGACGGTCAGCTCGGGATGGCGCGCGAACACACCGCCGTAGAGCATGCCCGCGATCAAGTTCTGTGCGGCGTGGACGCGTTGTGTGTTGGCGAGACGCACGAGCCCGCCGATGCCGGCGCTGCGGTCGTCGCGCCAATCGATGTCGGCCCAACCGGTGAAGTCGGTGGCGGTGTTGCCGACGTGGATCACCGCCAGCATGCCCAGGCGCACCGCAGCGTGCCACACGGGGTCGAACGCAGGGTGGCCGGGCGACCGCCCGCCCTCGGGACGACCATGGTCGGTGGAGAGGAAGAACGCCCGAGCGCCGTGGGCGCGGGCATGCTCGAGCTGCGTCACCGCGAGCGCGGGATCGCTCAGGTCGGCCAGCGCCACCGGGTGCAGCCGATCGACGTCGAGTTGTGCGCCGAGGTACGCGTTGCACCGCTCGATCGCGCGCGCCCGGTCGGCGCGGGGCACGAACTGCACCTGCTGCCAGTAGCCACCCGGGTTCACGAGGCAGTGGTCGATGCCGATGCGATCCATCCAGGCGACGCGCTCCGCCGCGGAGGACTCGTGGAGCGGGTGCAGCACCACCGGTCCGCCACTCGACTCCGCCTGCCGAACGAGCGCGGGCAGCAGCTCGTCGCGCGGTCGGGCGGTCGGCCTCCGGCAGCGCCGCCAACAGGTCGCCGGCCACGCCGAACGCGAGCATGTCGACGCCGGAGGGCAGGTCGTCCAGCCATGGCGCGAGCGGGTGCTCCCGCTCTGCGTACGAGACGGATTCCCAGTGCGTGTCGACGTCGACGATCATCGGTTCCCCCTCGTCCTCGTCACGCCGCCGAGGGCGTGAGCCAGTCGGTGGTCGGTGCGATCGTGTAGGTGGCGATCAACGCCCGGATGAAGCCGGAGTCGTGGAGCGGATCGGTCGGCTCGTCGAGGTCGACGCCCTTCGATCGCACGTCGGCGAGCAGGCGATCGAACACGACGTCGTGGGTGAGATCGGCCGAGTGGTCCATGTTCCGCTCGACCTCCGCCATGTCGGCGTAGACCTCGGCGTTCCAGTGCACCAGGAGCCGCATCTCGTCGGGGCGGTAGCGCCGGATCACTTCGCCGTCGGTCGTGATCACCCAGTCGCCGTAAGCGTCGTCGTAGCCGAGCAGGGAGCGATGCTTGAGTCCCGGGAGGTCGCGTTCCTGCGGGCGTCCCACCGGATCGCCGCGGTGGAACATCGATTCGTTCTGGACGACGACACCCTTGTTCCAGAGCGGGTGATCGAGGTGCTGGGGCTCGCCGAGCGGCCCGTCGGGCCAGTAGGTGAAGGTCCCGTTCTCGCCGAGGTACCACCACGTGATGACCTGCGCCATCTTCACCAGGTAGTCGGAGAACAACCCCGACTTCCCCATCACGTTCTGCAACCACACCGGAGAGTTCTCGATGCGCACGCCGCGAAACGTGACCGCGTCCACGTGCGGGCTCAACCCGCTGTGATGCGGACCGCACAGGTTGAAGAGCATGTGTGTCGGCTTCGCGTACTCGGCACCCCAGTAGTCGCGGGCGAGCTCGAGGAAGGCGCGGTTGAAGAAGCAGTCTTCGAGCTCCGGATGGAAGCACACGGAGTTCTTCGCGAAGTACCCGCGGAAGTGGCCGGTGGCGATGTCGTCGAGGGTGAGCTTCGCACCACCCTCGCCGTCGCGCATGGGTCCTGACGTGGTGGCGACCAGCTCCTCCACGGTGTCGAAGTGGTGCGCGGTGATCGTCGGCCACGGTCCGTTGCGCTGGATCACGTCGAGGATCCGCCCGTGCTGGTCGTCGGAGTAGACATCCCCGATCACCCGGGGCGGGGCCACGGGCCGTAGCGCACCGTTCAGCTCCTGCAGATCGACCACCCGCAACTCCTTGCTCAAAAGATAACAGCGATACATTATCTGATCGGTCGGCGATCGTCCAGGCCTCCGGTTGTGTTCGAAGTTGTTCGTTTCTAAACTATGGAACATGCCCGACGGGAACGGTCCGCTCCAACCGCTGCTCGCCCGTTCCCACCGGCTGGGGGCCGAGAAGCGGATCACCAACTACGCGGGGGGCAACACCTCGGCCAAGCTGACGCTCCCGGACCCGGTGACCGGCGCTCCCACCCGGGTGCTGGCGGTGAAGGGATCGGGCGGCGATCTCGGCACCCTCACCCCCGCCGGGCTGGCGTTGCTCGACCTCGATCGGGTCCTCGCCCTCGAAGCCGCCCACGCACGCGGCGTGCACGAGGACGACATCGTCGCCCTGTACGACGCCTGCCGGTTCGGTGACGGCGGCGCGGTCCCCTCGATCGACACCCCGCTGCACGCGTTCGTCGACGTGGACCACGTCGATCACCTCCACCCCGACGCGGTGATCGCGTTCGCCACCGCCGTCGACGGCGAGCAGCTGGTCGCACGGTGCTTCGGCCACGACGTCGGCTGGCTCGCATGGCGCCGTCCCGGGTTCGAGCTCGGTCTGGCGCTGCGTGACTTCCGGCGCGAGCACCCCGACGCCCGCGGCGCGGTGCTGGGTGGTCACGGACTGATCTGCTGGGGCGCCACCAGCGACGCGTGCGAGGCGACGTCACTCGAGCTCGTCGAGTCGGCCGAGCGATTCCTCGCGGAGCATGGTCGCGCGGAACCCTTCGGGCCGCTCGCCGCGACCGATGCCCGACTCGACGACGACACGCGCCGCACCGAGGCCGCCCGCCTCGCGCCGATCGTCCGCGGCCTCGGCTCGACCGATCGTCCGATGGTCGCCCACTTCAGCGACGCCCCCGTCGTGCTCGACTTCCTCGAGCGCGAGGCGGCGCCGCGGCTGGTGGCGCTCGGCACCTCGTGCCCCGACCACTTCCTCCGCACCAAGGTGCGGCCGCTGCTGCTCGATGTGCATCCGTCAGCGTCGTTCGACGATCGGGTCGACCGTCTGCGCGCGCTGCATGCGACGTACCGCGAGGAGTACCGCGCCGTACTACGGGCGCCACGCTGGCGCCGATGCGCCGCCGATGCGGGGCGCCGACCCGGCGATCGTGCTGGTCCCCGGCGTCGGCATGTGGAGCTTCGGGCTCGACGCCACCGCCGCGCGGGTCGCCGGCGAGTTCTACGTGAACGCGATCAACGTGATGCGCTTCGCCGAGTCGGTCAGCACGTACGCGCCGATTCCCGAAGCCGAGAAGTTCCGGATCGAGTACTGGGAGCTGGAGGAGCGCAAGCTCCGCATGCAGACCACCGGCGCCACCGCTCGCCGGGCGCGTGCGCGCTCGTCACCGGCGGCGCGTCGGGCATCGGGCGGGCGATCGCCGAGCGCCTCGCACACGAGGGCGCGTGCGTGGTGATCGCCGACCTCGACGGTGACGCGGCCGACAAAGCCGCGTCGACCATCGGCCCCGACCGCGCGCTCGCGGTCGCCACCGACGTGTCGTCAGAGGCCGCGGTGGACGCGGCGTTCGCCGACTGCCGCGCTGCGATTCGGTGGCGTCGATCTCGTCGTCAACAACGCAGGGTTCGCACGCGCCGCCGAGCTCGTCGACACGTCGGTCGACGACTGGGACCACCTGCATGCGGTGCTCGCCCGCGGCGCGTTCCTCGTCAGTCGCGCCGCGGCGCGCACGATGCTCGCGGGCCGGACGCCCGGCGACATCGTCTACGTGGTGTCGAAGAACGCCGTCGTCGCCGGACCGAGCAACGTCGCGTACGGCGCGGCCAAGGCCGACCAGGCCCACCAGGTCCGGCTGCTGGCGGCCGAGCTCGGCCCGCACGGGATCCGGGTCAACGGGGTGAACCCCGACGGCGTGGTCGAGGGCTCGGGCATCTTCACCGGCGAGTGGCGGGAGGAGCGGGCCGCGGCGTACGGCGTGGCCCCGGAAGAGCTCGCCGAGTTCTACGCGGGTCGTACGCTCCTCGGGCAGGAGGTTCGACCCGGGCACGTCGCCGACGCCGTCGTCGCGCTCACCACCGGCGGGCTCTCCCGCACCACCGGACTCGTGATCCCCGTCGACGGTGGCGTCGCCGCCGCGTTCCTCCGCTGACGACCGGAAGCCACCGGGAGGCTGCCATGACCCAGCGCATCACCACCGAACGGATCCTCGACGTCGAACGCGGCGTCGTCGCCCGCCACGAACGGGACCTCGCCGCACTCAGCGAGCGGATCGCCGACGATGGTGTCGACGTCGAGGCCGTGGTCGACGAGATCGCGCGCTTCTCGGTGGCGGCACCGTCGTGGGCCGTGGGGACCGGCGGCACCCGGTTCGGGAGGTTCCCCGCGGGCGGCGAGCCCCGCACCACCGAGGAGAAGGTCGACGACGTCGCCGCGCTCAACGCGCTGACCGGTGCCAACCGCACCATCAGCCTGCACGTGCCGTGGGACGACCCGCGTGATCCGGCTGCACTGCGCGCGCACGCGCTCGACGCCGGCATCACGTTCGACGCGATGAACTCGAACACGTTCCAGGACAACCCGTCGACGACCGGCGACGGTTCGATCTCCTACAAGTTCGGTTCGTTCGGCCACACCGATGCCGACGTGCGCAAGCAGGCGATCGCCCACAACCTCGCGGTCGTCGACCTCGGTGTGCAGCTCGGCGCCACCGCGATCACCGTGTGGCTGGCCGACGGCACCAACTCGCCCGGCCAGGCGAACTTCCGCCGGCAGTTCGACCGGGTGGCCGATGGCCTGCGCGAACTGCACGACGCGCTGCCCGCCGACTGGGAGCTCTACACCGAACACAAGCCGTACGAGCCGGCGATGTACTCGAGCGTCAACGCCGATTGGGGCACGTCGCTCCTCCTCGCGCAACACGCCGGCGACCGCGCCAAGTGCCTCGTCGACCTGGGACACCACCTACCGAACACCAACATCGAGCAGGTGGTGAGCAGGCTCGCGATGGTCGGGCGACTCGGCGGCTTCCACTTCAACGACTCGAAGTACGGCGACGACGACCTCACCGTCGGCTCGATCCACCCGTACCAGTTCTTCCTGATCGTGCTCGAGCTGCTCGACCACGGCGGCGGCACGATGCCACCGGTGCGCTACATGATCGACGCGTCGCACAACCTCAAGGACCCGGTCGAGGATCTCATCCAGGCCACCGATCAGGTCCAGCTGACGATCGCGCAGGGACTGCTGCTCGATCGCGACGCGCTCGATCGACGCGCAGGACGCCAACGACCCGGCGCGCGCCGCCGAGGTGCTGCACGCCGCGTACCGCACCGACGTGCGGCCGCTCGTCGCCGAGGCGCGCCGGCGCAACGGTGCCGCGCTCGCACCCCTCGCCACGTTCCGCCGTCTCGGCTACCGCGCCGCGATGGTTGCGGAGCGGGGCGAGGACTCCGTCGCCAGCGGGCTCTGACGCGCGATGTCCCTGGCGGTCGCCGCGGTCGACTTCGGCGCGTCGTCGATCCGGGTGTGCCGGGTCGAGCTCGGTGACGACGTCCCGCAGCTCGAGGTGGTCCACCGATTCGCCCACCGCGCACGGGTGACGGGCGACGGCGTGCTGCGGTGGGACTGGACGCGACTGCTGGCCGAGACCGAACGCGGGCTCGAGCTCGCGCCGTGCTCGCGGCCCGATCGCGTCCATCGGCGTCGACACGTGGGGCGTCGACTACGGGCTCCTCGACCGCCACGGCGCACTGCTGGAGCCGCCGATCTCGTATCGCGACGCGCGCACCGAGGCGACGTGGCGGGTGGTCGCCGAACGGGTGGGTGTCGAGCGGATGTACGAGCTCGACCGGCTTGCAACCTCTGCCCATCAACACCATCTTCCAGCTGGCGGCGCACGATCCCGACCAACTCGCGCGCGCGGCACACGTGGTGACGTTGCCTGAGCTCGTCGTGCACCACCTCACCGGCACGATCACGGCGGAGACGACGAGCGCCGGGACCACCGGGCTGCTCGACGTGCACACCGGCGACTGGTCCTCCGAGCTGTGCGACGCCATCGGACTCGCCCCCGCGCGCCTCCCGACCATCGCACCCGCGGGAACCCCCGTCGGCACCTGGCGGGGCGTGCCCGTGCACCTGGTCGGCGGGCACGACACCGCATCGGCGGTGTTCGCCGGGTCGGTCGCCGACCACGCGTTCGTCGCGTCCGGCACCTGGTTGCTCGTGGGACGCGAGCAGCCGCTCCCCGACACGAGCGGGGTCGCGCGCGCCGCGGGGCTGGCCAACGAGCAGGCGGTCCCGTCGGGGATCCGACTCCTCCGGAACGTCGCCGGCTGGTGGCTGGTCGAGGAGTGCCGTCGCCGCTGGGGTGACCCTCCCCTCGACGCGCTGCTCACGGCCGCAGCCGAGCTCGGCGATCCCGGGCACACCTTCGACGCCACCGACGCTCGCTTCGTCGCACCCGCGGACATGCCGCACGAGATCGCGGACGCGAGCGGCCTGGACGACCACGCCTCCCGCGCTGCGCTGGTGCGGGTCGCCGTCGAGTCGATGGCGGCGACGACGGTGGCCGTCGTCTCCTCACTTCCTCCCGCCCTCGACGCGCCGTGCTCCGGCATCCGCGTGTTCGGCGGAGGAGTCGCGCGCCGGCCTGTACCTCGACGCGCTCCGCGCCCACACCGAGCTCCCGGTGTCGACGGGACCGATCGAGGCGGCCGCGCTCGGGAACGCGCTCGTGCAGGGCATCGCGCTCGGCGCATACGCGTCGGCTGACGCGGCGCGTGCGACACTGCGGTCGATGGAGGACACCCACCGATGAACGTGCAGGCCCTCGAACGGCTCGACCTCATGCGGCAACGACTCGACGTCGACGGTCGCGTGCGAGTGGCCGACCTCGCCGTCGAGCTCGACGTCAGCGAGATGACGGTACGGCGCGACCTCGACATGCTCGTCGACGAGGGCGTCGCCCAGCGCGTACGGGGTGGCGCGGTCGCGATGGGACCGCAGGAGTTCGCCACTCGGTTCCGTCAACACGCACGCGCCAAGGCGCGCGTCGCCGAGAAGCTCCTTGCCCATGGTCGGCACCGGGGGCGCGATCGGCATCGACGCCTCGTCGACCCTGCAGCGGCTCGCCACCCGGCTCCACGAAGCGCGCGACCTGACCGTGCTCACCAACGGGCCCGACACCTTCCGCGCGTTGCAGGAGCACGCCGGGGTGACATCGCTGCTCACCGGCGGTGCGCTCGATGCCCGCACCGGCAGCCTGGTGGGACCGCTCGCGGCGCGCGCCGCCAACGACGTCATGCTCCGACGCCTCTTCGTCAGCGCGGCCGCAGTCGATCCCGAGCTCGGCTCGAGCGAGTCGACGCTCGAGGAGGCAGAGGTGAAGCTGGCGCTCGCGGGCTCGGCCGCGGAGGTGGTGCTCGCGGTGACGTCGGCCAAGCTTGCGCACCGCGCGCCCGGCGCGCGCGTTCCCCTTCGACCGGATCGACGCGCTGGTGACCGAGCTCGATCCCACGGACGAGCGCCTCGACGCCTACCGGCGGGAGGTGCGGGTCGTCTGACGTCCGTCAGTCGCTCGGCACGACGAACGTCGCCCGGCCCGGGCCCACCTCGACCTCCCGCCCGTCGGGCAGCGAGACGATCGCCTCGGTGTTCGGCGGAACGGCGACGGTGAAGGTCGTCCCTTCGGGTCCCGTCGACCACGACGACTCGATACGACCGTACGGCGCCTCGTGCACCGCGCTCGCCCAGGTGAGGCCGCCGCCGGGTCGGGGAGCGACACGGAAGCGCGAATACGCCGGCGTGTCGTCGAGGAGCTGGATGCCTGCGACGTACCGGTGGAGGAACGAGATCACCGCACCCTTGCTGTAGTGGTTGAGCGAGGCGTGGGCGACGCCGGCGTCGTCGATCCCCTCCCAGTGCTCCCAGATCGTGGTCGCGCCGCGGTCGATCATCGCCAACCACGACGGCGGCGTGTCCTGGAACAGCAGCTCGTACGCGAGGTCGAGATGCCCGTGGTCGGCGAGCACCGGCAGCAGGTACGGCGTGGCGAGGAAGCCGGTGTTCAGATGGGTGTCGGCGGCCCGCACCATCGTCACGAGCTGCTCCGCGACCCGCGGGCGAACGTCGTCGGTCACGAGGTCGAACGCGAGCGCACGTACGACGTCGGCCTGACGTTGGCTGCGCACGGTGCCGTCGTCGGCGAGGAACTCGAGTCGCCACGCGTCGACCACGTTGGCCGAGAGCTCGTCGTACCGAGCGGCGTCGTCGCCACGGCCGAGGATGCGCGCGATCGCCGCCAGCGTACGCGTCGTGTAGGCGAAGAAGGCGGTGGCCACGATGGCGAAGTCACGATCGGCGAAGTTGTCGAAGTGGTCGTCCTCCAGCAGGTCCGGCTCGCACCACTCTCCCCAGTGCCACCCGGTGTCCCAGAGGAACTGCTCGTGCGGTGCGGGCGTCTCGCTGCGAGCGATCCGGTGCGCGTGTCGCTTCTCGCCCGCGGCATCGGTCACGTAGTCGACCCATGCCACCATCGACGGCCACTGCTCCTCGAGGAGGCGGCGGTCGGCGTAGGCGCGCCAGGTCTCCCAGGGCACGAGCACCGACGCGTCACCCCATCCCGACGAGCCCTCGAGGAAGGTCTTGATCTCGTTGCGGTCCGCGCTCGGCGGCGACGGGTCCGGCGCGAAGTTGCGCACGGCACCGTCCTTGCGCTGGTCGGCGGCGAGGTCGCGCAGCCACTTGGTGGAGAACCCGGCCACGTCGTAGAGGAACGCCGCGGTCGGCGAGAACAGCTGCCAGTCGCCGGTCCACCCGGCACGCTCGCGTTGCGGGCAGTCGGTGGGGATGTCGCACGCGTTCGTGCGGAAACTCCAGTCGGCGGCGTGGTGCAGCCGGTTCAGCCGCTCGTCGCTGCACGCGAACCACCCGGTCGGCCGTAGGTCGGTGTGCACGACCACCCCGGTCACGTCGTCCTCGGTGAGCGGGCCGGGGTGTCCCTCGACCCGCACGTACTGGAAGCCGTGCGTCGTGTGCCGGGGCTCGAACGCTCGGCCGGAGCCGTCCGACACGACGCGGTCGATCTGACCCAACGGCAGCGGCGTCTGGGTGGTGAAGTCCATCGACCCGAGGTGGTCCTGGGTCACGTCGCCGTTCGCGTCGAGCGCCTCGCCGCAGGTGAGCGTCAGCTCGGTGCCCGCGGGCCCCGGGTCGGCGATGCGCAGCCAACCGTTGATGTTCTGACCGAGGTCCACGACGTGACGGCTGGGCGCGAGCTCGCGCACGCGGCGCGGGCGCAGCAGCTCGATGCGCCGCACCGGCGGTGCGGGTGACGCGCACAAGCGCGCCGAAGTCGCCGTCGACCAGCTCGACCGGTTGCCAGGCGAGGTCGTCGTCGTCCACGCGTTGGTCGAACGACTCGCCGTCGATGAGGTCCGCCGCCAAGATCGCGCTCGGCGCGCTGGTCCAGCTCGCATCGGTGGCGGCAACAACCTGGCCGTCGACCTCTACCTGCACGAGCAGCGCGACGCGTGAGCCGTACACGTCGTGCGTCGCGCGTGAACCCGACCTTGCCCCGGTACCAACCGTCGGACAGCACCGCGCGGAGGTCGTGCTCGCCCTCACCGAGAGCGCGTCGACGTCGTAGGTCTGCACCTGGACGCGCGACCGGTACGACGTGAAGCCTGGCGTGAGCTCCTGGTCGCCGACGCGCTCGCCGTCGAGGAACAATTCGTAGATCCCGTGCGCGGTCGCGTAGATGCGCGCCGACGCGGGTGCGCCGGTGACACTGAAGCGTCGTGTGCAGTACGGACGCGGGACGCTCGCCTGCGGCTGGCAGCGGATCGGCATTCGACCGGCGAGATCCACTGCGCGGTCCACTCGTCGGCACGCAACAGGCCGGTCTCCCACCACGACCACGCCGACCACTCCGACAGCCCTGCGTCCGTGCGGACCTGGACGCGCCACGCCACCCGCGTGCGTGAACCGATGGCCAGGACCGTCGTAGGGCACGAGGACGCACGCAGTCCGACTCGACCCACCCGCTGTGCCAGCTCCCGACCTCGAGCCGGTACGCCTCCTGCTTGGTCGGAGGGCAATGAGATCCGCCACGACAAACGTGGGCGCGGCGACGTCGATGCCGAGTGCGTCGTCGAGGTGTTCGACGCGGAGCCGCTGCGGAGCCAGGACCATGGCCGTTCCCCTGTGTGCTGGGCACAATGTGCGATTTTGTGCGTTCGCACGTTATCCCAGATAGGCGCGGAGCGTCACCCGAACGCCGGCATCACCTCGGCGGCGAAGCGCTCGTAGGGCGCGGTGTCGACGGTGCCGAAGCGGAGCGTCACGTGGTCGACGCCCGCGTCCTCGAGCATGCGGAGGTCCCCGACCAGGTCGTCGGGGGAGCCGACGAGGCGGGGTCGCCCGTCGGGGGCCATCCAGAACTCGGGCGAGTACCGGAACTCCGAGCCCTCCGGCGCGCGCGGCGGTGCCGGCGGCCAGCCGTCGTCGGGCACGTCGGAGAAGCGGGTCGGGCCGGCGCTGAAGGAGAACGTGAACGGCCCGTCGAGTCCCGCCTCGGCGCGGATGCGCACGATCTCCTCGCGGGCGGCGGCGTACGCGTCCGGTGGCAGCCACAACGGGTGCCAACCGTCGGCGAGCAACGCGGCGCGGCGGTGCGCCCGTGGGTTGTTCCCACCGATCCACACCGGCACGCGCGCCGGCGCCTGCATCACCGAGAACCCCTCGGGCGGTTCGCGCAGGGCGCGCACCCAGTCCTCGGTGGTCGCGGCGCGCGCGTCGTAGTCGGCGCCGAGCACCTCGAACTCACCGCGGAGGTAGCCGATGCCGACGCCGAGCACGAGGCGGTCGCCGGCCAGTGCGCCCATCGTGCCGATCATCGCCGCGACTGCGAGCGGGTGACGGTAGGGCGCGACGAGCACGTCGGTACCGAAGCGCAGGCGCGACGTGCGGCCGAGTCCCCACGCGCACGCGGCGAGCGGCTCGAGGAACGGCGTCTGCAGGTTCACCGCGGTCGCGTAGTCGGGCACCGCGATGTGGTCGGGCCACCAGGCCGAATCGAAGCCGAGCTCCTCCCCCGCCGCGACGAGCTCGGCGATGCCGGACTCGACCGCCTTCCCGTACGCCGGCACCGCGAAACCGAACCTCACGCCCCCCGACGCGTGGCGTCCAGGTCGACGTGGAACAGCCGATCGGTGAGGTACCAGCCGTCGGCGTCGCGCTGGTAGCGGTCCTCGTAGCGACCCGACGAGCAGGATGCGCACCGGCGCGCCCGGCTCACCGCCCTCGAGCACCGTGTAGCTGCACCGCGCCGCGGCGTCGTCGGCGTCGTCCTCGAGCTCGATGATCAGGTTGTGCATGAGGTGACGGGTGCGGATCGGCCCGTCGGTGGGCACCAACGACGAGTAGACGGCGCGCAGCTCGTCGGGGCTGCGCAGCACCGTGCCGGTGGCCGCCGACCGCCAGGTGGCCCGGGAGAACAGGCCGACCACACCCTCGACGTCGCCCCCGTCGAGCAGCTCCGCGTAGCGGTGGACGATCGCGGCGATCTCGTCCCGGGCACGGACATGGGCGTCCACGAGCGGCATCCAACCACCGTGGACGGCGCAAAGTCAACTGTCTTAAAGTGCCGGGATGGACACCGCCACCTTCTACTCGTGCGACGACCACCTCGATCTGCGGGCGGTCCCGCCGACGCTGTGGCAGGACCGCCTCGCCGCCGCCGATGCCGAACGCGGGCCGCGTGTGGTCGAGCGCGACGGACGAATTTGGTCTGGGTGTGCGAAGGCCGCGAGCTGGGTGGGAGCGGTTACGCCGGCGCAACCGGTGAGCGCATCCGTGCGTTGAACGCGATCGGCCGGGCGGGCATCGACGACGACGGCTACCGCGCCGGGAACGCGCGGTTGCGCCTCGAGGACCTCGACCGCGACGGGCTGGCGGCGTCGGTTGTCTACGGGCCCCTCGCCATCGGGCTGCCCATCGAGGATCCGACGTTGCAGGCGGCGTGCTTCGCGGCGTGGAACGACTGGGCCGCCGACGACTTCAACGCGGTCGCGCCCGACCGGCTCACGACCCTGCCGTTCCTGCCCAGCAGCTCGGCGCAGGTCGCGGCCGACGAGCTCGAGCGCTGCGCCGCCAAGGGACACCGTGGCGCGATCATCGACGTCTTCGACATGGACCTCGGTGACCCGGCGTGGGATCGCCTGTGGAACGTCGCCCAGGACACCGGATTGCCGATCAGCGTCCACATCAAGGGTGGGTCGTGGTCCGGGCTGAGCTACCAGATCGGGAAGTGGCAGGCCGCCGCGTTCGCCACGATCATGCCGCTCCAGCTCGACGAGGTCCTCGCCACGCTCATCTTCTCCGGGATCCTCGAACGTCATCCGGGACTGCAGATCGTGATGGCCGAGTCCGGGGTGAGCTGGCTGCCGTTCTTCCTCGCCCGCGCCGACATGGAGTGGAACGCACTCAAGAGCAAGCTCGACTACGCACCCGCACTCTCGCCGAGCGAGCTGTTCGGGCGCCAGGTGTTCGCCACGTTCGAGGAGGAGTTCTTCCCCGAGCAGATCCCCGTGCTCGGCGCCGACCGGTGCATGTGGGCGTCCGACTACCCGCACACCGACAGCACGTTCCCCGAGTCGCTGACGCGTGATCGACGAGACGCTCGCCGGACTGTCCGCCGACGACCGCGAGAAGGTGACGGCCACCAACTGCGCGCGGCTCTACCGGTTCGCGGCCCGCGTGAAGGGCGCCGTCTCGGGGTTCGACCACGTCTCGTTGCCGTTGCGTGACGCCGACGCGATGGCCGCGTTCTACCGTGCACTCGGTCTCGACGTCGACGAGACCGAACACCTCGTGGTGGTGCACCTCGGCGACCAGATGATCAACTTCCACCGTGACGAGATGTGGACCCGCCCCGACTTCACGTTGCGCGCGCCCGCAGCCGTCCCACCGTGCGGCGACCTGTGCGTGCGCTGGGAAGCGTCGGCCGACGCGCTCGACGCCCTGCTGCGCGACCTCGGCGTCACGGTCGAGGAGGGTCCGGTCCCGCGTCGTGGCGCGCGCGGCGTCGACGCCACCAGCGTCTACGTGCGCGATCCCGACGGCAACCTGCTCGAGCTCATGAGGTATCCGTGAGCCACGCACGCACCCGCCGCGCAGGAGCTGTTCGGCGCTGCCGGCACCCCGCGCGTCGTGATCGTGGGTGCCGGCTTCGGCGGCATCGCCGCCGGCGTGAAGCTGCGCAAGGCGGGCATCGAGACGTTCACGATCTACGAGTCGTCGCTCGGCATCGGCGGCACGTGGTGGGACAACACCTATCCGGGCGCCGAGGTCGACGTCGGATCGCACCTCTACTCCTACTCGTTCAAGTCGCACGACTGGACCCGCACCCACGCCCAGCAGGCCGAGCTGCAGAAGTACCTCGAGGAGACCGTCGACGAGTTCGGGTTGCGCCCGCACCTCGAGCTCGGCGTGGCGGTCGAGTCGGCGGTCTGGGACGACGAGCGTCACGTGTGGACGGTCACGCTCGACGACGGCCGGGTCGACGAGTGCCACGTGTTCATCAGCGGCGTCGGCTTCCTCAACGTCCCTCGCTACCCCGACTGGCCCGGCCTCGACGACTTCACCGGGCCGAAGTTCCACACGTCGCGCTGGGAGCACCACCACGACCTCTCGGGCAAGACGGTGGCGGTCGTCGGCACCGGCTCGACCGCGTCGCAGCTCGTGCCCGCCATCCAACCCGAAGTGGGCCACCTCTACGTCTTCCAGCGCGAACCGGGCTGGGTCATGCCCAAGGGCGACCGCGACTTCACGCCCGAGGAGCGCGCCCGGTTCTCCAACCGGTTGCGCCGTCGCCAGGAGCGACTCCGGCTCAAGTGGCTGCTCGAGAAGAACATCTGGGGCGGGAAGATCTTCGTGGTCGACACGAAGGAGAACGCGGTCCGCACCCAGTTCTGCCTCGACTACATCGACAAGATGTTCGCCGACCGGCCCGACCTCAAGGAGGCGGTCACCCCGCGGTACCCGTACCCGGGCAAGCGGCCCATCTTCGCGACGACGTTCTACCCCGCGCTCAAGGAGCCCAACGTCGAGCTGGTCCCGAAGGCGGTGGCGTCGATGACGCCCACCGGCATCGTCGACGTCGACGGCGTCGAGCGGAAGATCGACGTCCTCGTGATGGCCACCGGCTTCCAACCCGCGAACTACCTCGCGCTGACTGCGGGTCGTCGGTCGCACCGGACGGTCGCTGCACGAGTACTGGGCCGGCGAGCCGCACGGGTTCCTCGGCATCACCGTGCCGGAGTTCCCCAACTTCTTCATCCTCTACGGCCCGGGCACGAACGGCGGCGAGATCGTCACCATGCTCGAGAGCCAGTCGGAGTACGCGGTGCGCGTGGTGAAGCGCATGCGGCGTGAGCGCGTCACCGCGGTCGAGGTGCGACCGATCTTCGACCGGTGGTGGAACCGCTGGCTCCAGCACAAGATGCACGGCACCTCGTGGGACGAAGAGCAACAACTACTTCAAGGCGCCCACCGGCAAGATCGTCACGCAGTGGCCGATCGGCTGCGTCGCCTACCGCATGCTCACCAAGATCTTCGGCCGCGTCAGCGAGACGACCCGCCGCCGCGCCACCTGAGCATTTCGGCGTCGAACTTGCGGCACTGTGCCGCAAGTTCGACGCAAGTTCGCGCCGGAGACTCACGGCTTGGGTGGGAGGCGGTCGCGGTAGTCGGCGGGCAGGAGCTCGACGAGCTGGCCGTCGGGGTCGCGGACGAACAGCGCGAGGCCGACGTCGCTCTCTTCGATGATCTCGCCGCCGTGCTCGACGACCTTCGCCGCCGCCGCGCGCACGTCGTCGACCGAGATCGAGATGTGCGTGAGCCCGGGATCGGCCATCGTGCGGGGCCGGTACTCGTGCACCGCGCCCTCGGCCGAGTAGTGGATGAGCTCGAGCACGAAGCCGTCGAGCGTGAGGTACGACGCGGTCACGCCGAGCGGCGGCTCCATGCAGTTGAGCTTCGCGGTGCCCTCGTCGGGCGGCTGGATCTCGTACCAGAACCGCGAAGCCGAACACCTCCTGGTAGAAGCGCTTCGACCGCTCGAGGTCGGTGACGACCTGCCCGGTGTGGTTGTAGATGGCCATCCCGTGCCCTTTCGTGGTTCTTTCAGCGGCGGCTGCGCGGGAGACCGAGACCGCGCGACGCGATGATGTCGCGCTGCACCTCGCTGGTCCCTCCGTAGATGGTGGTGACGGCCGCGTGGCGGTACAGGTGCTCCACCCACCCGTCGACCGGCGCCTCGGCATCGCCGTGCGCGAGCACGCCGTCGGCCCCGAGCATGTCGACCAGCTCGGCGGCATCGGCGGTCATCGGCTTCGGCGTAGAACAGCTTGTGCATCGATCCCTCGACGCCTGGCATCCCGCCGGTGGCCGCGACGTACGAGCAACGCAGCGCCAGCAGGCGCGCCACTTCGCAGTGCGTGCGCATGGTGGCGAGCCGCTCGCGCACCATCGGGATCATCGATGACGCGCGTGCCGTCGGGCCGACGGGTGCTCGTCGCCCAGTCGACGGTCTGCTGCCACACCCGATCCGCCTCGCTCAACGCGAAGCCGCCGCGCTCGAACGTGAGCGCCACGTTCATGACGTCCCAGCCGCCGTCGACCTCGCCGACGCGCATCGAGTCGGGCACACGCACGCCGGAGTAGAAGGTGGCGTTGGTGCGCTCGCCGCCCATGGTGTGCACCGGGTGGATCTCGACGCCCGGTGCGTCGAGCGGCACCAGGAACATGGTGAGGCCGCGGTGCTTCGGAACGTCGGGGTTGGTGCGAGTCAGCAGGAAGACGTACGCCGCCTCGTGGGCGAGCGTGGTGAACATCTTCTGCCCGTCGATGATCCAGTCGTCGCCGTCGCGGATCGCGCGCGCGTCTTGGCGGCGGCGACGTCGGAACCGGAATCGGGCTCGGTGTACCCGAGGGCGAAGAGGATCTCGCCCGGCGAGGAAGGGCGGGAGGAAGCGCTGCTTCTGCTCCTCCGATCCGACCGCGCGGATGGTGCGGGCCACGATGATCGACTGCCCGAGCCCGTCGGTGGGCACACCGGCGAGGCGGAGCTCGTCGCGGATGGCCGTCATCTCGAACGGGTCGCGACCCTGGCCGCCGTACTCCACCGGCCACGACGCCGCGATCCAACCCTGCTCCCCCAACGCCCGGTGCACCCGCCAGTCGTGGTTGGTGCCGGTGTCGTGGGCACGGTCGGCCATGTCGTCGGGGAGGTGATCGCGCAGGAACTCGCGCACCTCGTCGCGGAACGCGTCGCTCTTGGCGCCGAGGCGGAAGTCCATCAGCCAGCCGCCGCCGACTCGGCGGGACCGAACAGCGCGTCGGCGAGCTCCAGGACGCCGCGCGCGTGGATCGCCCAGCGCGAGCGGCCACGCCTTGGCCCGGCGCAGGTAGAGCTGCACGTCGTACTCGAGCGTGAACCCGTAGCCGCCGTGCACGTGCAGCGCGGCGGCGCTGGTGTCCTGCGCGGCGCGTGCGGCGAAGAGGAACGCCATGCGCGCGAGCGAGGTCGCGTCGGCCTCGCCTTCGTCGGCCGCCCATGCGGCCTCACGCGCCAGCAGCTGCGCGCCCTCGACCGCGGTCGCCACGTCGGCCAAGCGATGCGCGAGCGCCTGGAACGAACCGATGGGCACACCGAACTGCTGGCGTTGCTTCGCGTACTCCACCCCCAGCTCGAGCGCCGCGCCCGCGAGCCCCACGAGCGCGCCGGCCGTGAGCACGCGCCACTCGTCGACCGCGGCGGTGTGGAGCACGTGCGCGTCAGCACCTCGCGCCAGGACGGTGCGCGTGCCTGTGCGCAGCGAGCGGTCGGCGATCGCGCCACCACCAAGCTCGTGCGCGGCGCGTCGGCGCGTCGGCCTCACCTTCGATCACGACGAGCTCGTCGTCGTCGAGCCCGACCACGACCGTCGCGACCGCGCCGCCGGGCACGAGGCGGACACGACCGTCGCGCGCGGGATGGAGCGCGACGACCGTGACCGGTGGATGATCGGCGGCCAGCCCGGCGAGCACGTCCTGTCCGGCGTCACCGGATGCCGCGACCAGCCGGGCCGCGACCCACGCGTCGACCAGCGGCATCGGGGCCAGCGCAGCACCAACGCGTTCGGCAGCAAGCTCCAGATCGAGCAGCCCGGCGCCCGCCCCACCCTGGTCGACGGCGACGCCCATGGTCGGGCCGCCGAGCGCCGACGCCGCGTCCCAGAGGCCGGCGTCGAAGCCACCCGCCGCCTCCGCGTCGCGCACCACCGTCGGCGGGCACTCCTTGGTGAAGAACACCCGGAACGCTTCGACGAGCTGTTCCTGCTCTTCGCTCAGCGAGAGGTCCACGCGCGACGGTCAGCGGGAGGTGGGGGTGAACGTCGCCGGCATGCGCTGCCAGCCACCGACCATCGCCCAGTCGGGGTAGTCGACCACCTCGTCGGGGTCGATGTGGAAGTCGGGCATGCGGTCGAGCACGCCGGTGATCATCTCCGAGAACGTGATGCGAGCCAAGTGCGAGCCCGGGCAGCGGTGGATGCCCACCCCGAACGACACGTGCCGGTTGGGGTTGCGGTCGATCACGAACGTGTCGGCATCGGGGAACTCCGACTCGTCGCGTCCCGCCGCCACCTCGCTCAGCAGCACCTCGTCGCCCTGCTTCATGGCGACACCGCCGAACTCGGTGTCGGCCGCGACGACGCGCTTGTGCGCCCGGGCCGGCGGATAGAAGCGCAGGAACTCCTCGGTGGCGAGCGGGAGCAGCGCCGGGTCGTCGATCAGCCGTTGCTTGTCGTCAGGGAACTTCGACAGGTGGAGCAACGCGCCACCGGCAAGCGCGGTGGTGGTGTCGATCCCGCCGACGGTCGTGAGGAACGCGATCGACTGCGCGGCGTCTTCGGGCAGGCGCTCACCGTCGACCTCGTGATGCGCGATCGCGGTGAGCGCGTCGTCGCGCGGCGAGGCGATGCGGTCGTGCAGCTCCTCCTTGATGCGCGCCAGCACCGGCCCGTAGGCCTGCGATGCCTCGTGGTGCTCGGGTGAGCCGGCGGGGTAGGCGGAGATGCCGTGGAAGGTGTCGGCGAACCACTGCCACTCGTCCTCCGGGTACCCGAGCCACTCGAGCGTGACCCGCGCGGGCACCACGGTCGGTGAGGTCGTGGACGAACTCGATCTCGCCCGACTCGACGACCTTGTCCAGCGCGTACCTCGTCCAGTGGGTTGCCCGGACCCGCAGCTTCTCCGACGCCTGGGGCGACAGGATCACCGCCAGCGCGCGGCGGTAGCCGTACCAGTGCGGCGGGTCGCTCTCCTCCGGGAGGCACGGCGGCAGGCTGCTGTTCGTGAACGCGATCGCCGAACGGCCGGGTTCGCGGCGCTCGGACGAGAACGTCTCCCAGTCGCGGAACGCGGTGGCCACGAGGTCGTAGGTGCCGACGATCCAGTGGCCTCCGTTGTCCTCGGTCCACACCACCGGGCAGCCGGTCGCCTTCACCGCCTCCAGGGCGTCGTCCGACGCCTGACGGGTGGTCATGCTGGTGAGGTCGAAGTCGACCTCGGTCGGCGTGGCGCCGGTGTTCGATGCGGTGTTCGCGGCCATCTCGGCGCACTCCCCCAAACGAGCCAGTTCTCGGAACGTCTGAACTTTAAGACGATTGACTTTCGCTGTCCAGGGTGGTGGGATCTGCGATATGTCCGTCATCGCCCCGTCGACCAAGGAGCAGATCGTCCTGGCCGCCGAAGCGCTCTTCGCCGAGCGGGGCATCGAGGGCGTCTCGCTCCGCCAGATCGGCACCGCCGCGGGCAACGGCAACAACTCGGCGGTGCAGTACCACTTCGGCACCAAGGAACGCCTGGTGCAGGCGGTGTTCGAGTACCGCCTCCCCCGGCTCCGCGAGCGAAGGGACCTGCTGCTCGTCGAGCGCCGTCCCGACGACCTGCGCGCGTGGGTGGAGTGCGAAGCACGCTGGATGTTCGAGCAGAGCGAGCTCGACGACAGCAACTACATGAGCTTCGTCTCGATGCTTACCCAGTACGGACGCACCGATCTGTTCGACCAGCTGCCTGACGACCTCGTCACGTCCACCCGCGCGTACCACGCGCACATCTCGTCGTTGCTCGAGCACCTCGCCGAGCCGTTGCGCACCCATCGCATCCGCCGGGCCATGGCGTCGCTGGTGCACGCGGCCGCCGACCGCGAGCGCGCGCGCGGCGTTGGGCCAACCGGTGCTCCCGTTCGCGGTCGCGCTCGGCGACGTGGTCGACGGCATCGTCGGCTTCTTGGCGGCGCCGGCGTCGAGCGAGACCCTCGCCGCGTTGCAGCGGAGTCCCTCATGACGGATCGCGTCCCGCATCCCGACTCGATCGACCCGCTCGACCTGGCCGACCCGGCGCGCTACGCGGCGCGCGGCTACCCCGACGACGTGTGGACGCAGCTGCGCGCCGAAGCGCCGGTCGCGTGGTTCGAGCCCGAGGGCTACGAACCGTTCTGGGCCGTCACCAAGCACGCCGACATCCTCGACGTCGCCTCACAACCGGTGCTCTTCTCCAACGAGCACGGGCTGATGATCGGCCCCAAGGGCGCCGCCGGTCAGCCCATCGAGATGGTGGTCACGCTCGACCCACCCCGTCACGGACCGCTGCGACGAGTCGCCATGCGCCGACTCACACCGCGCGCGATCAGGTCGCGCAACGACGACATCGAACGGCTCGCACTCGAGGTGCTCGACGGCATCAAGGACGCTGCCGCCGGCGGCGACGAGTTCGACTTCGTGCAGCACGTCGCCGCGCCGCTCCCGATCGCGGTGATCGCCTGGTTCCTCGGGGTGCCGCCCGAAGACCGCGAGCTGCTGTTCCGCTGGACCAACGAGGTCATCGGCAAGGACGACCCCGAGTTCCGGCGCCCCGGCGAGACACCCGGTCAGACGCTCAAGCGCGCCCGCATCGAGATGCACACCTACCTCGGGGAGCTCGTCGAACGGCACCGGCGCAACCCGGGCGACGACATCGTCAGCGAGCTCATCGCCGCCGAGATCGACGGCCAGCCACTCACCGAGATGCAGCTCCTCTCGTACTGCGAGCTGATCGTCGAGGCCGGCAACGAGACGACCCGGAACGCGATCAGCGGCGGGCTGCTCGCGCTCGATCGCAACCGCGACCAGTGGGCACGGCTCCAGTCCGACCCCGGCCTCCTTCCCGGTGCGGTCGAGGAGATGCTGCGGTACGTCACGCCGATCATCCACTTCACCCGCACCGCGATGGATGATGCCGAGGTCCACGGCGTGCAGATCCACGAGGGCGACAAGTTGGCCCTGTTCTTCGCGTCGGCCAACCGCGACGACGACGTGTTCGACGACCCGTTCGCGTTCCGCATCGACCGCGATCCGAACCCGCACCTCGCGTTCGGCATCGGCGAGCACTTCTGCATGGGCGCGCACCTCGCCCGCATGGAGATGCAGACCGTGTTCCACCACCTGTTGGCGCGCCTGCGAGTCGTTCGAGGTCACCGGCGAGGTGGAGCGACTCAACTCGGCGGTGAACGGCGGGATCAAGCACCTCCCCGTCCGTTGCCGCCTGGCCTGATGGCGCGCTTGATGGAGCCGCGACCGCTCGGAGCGACCGGGGTCGAGGTGTCGGCCATCGGGTTCGGGTGCCAGGAGGTCGGCGGCGGCTACGGCGACATCGACGAGCGCGAGTTCGCGCGGGCCGTCGGCCACGCGCTCGACCTCGGCGTCAACCTGTTCGACACCGCGGAGGCGTACGGGTTCGGCGCGTCGGAGGAAGCGCTCGGCCGCGCGCTCCGGGGACGGCGCGACGAGGCCATCATCTCGACCAAGTTCGGCACCGGCTATCAGGACCGTCCCAACTTCCGCGACGGACGCGCCGAACGCGTGCACGCGTCGATCGACGCCAGCCTGCAACGCCTCGGCACCGATCACGTCGACGTGTACACCGTGCACTGGCCCGACCGGGCAACCCCGTTCGAGGAGACCCTGGGCGCGCTCGACGAGCTCGTGCAGGCGGGCAAGATCCGCTTCGTCGCGCTTTCCAACTTCACCCTCGACGAGGTGCAGGCTTGTGCGGCGATCCGACGCGTCGACGTCGTGCAGTACGTGCACGGGCTCTTCGACCGCCGCATGGAGTCGACGCTGCTGCCTTGGTGCGCGGCGAACGAGGTGGGCTTCCTCGGGTACGGCGTGCTCGCGTACGGGCTCCTGAGCGGATCACTCCCTGCTGATCACCGTTTCCCGGCCGACGACTGGCGCTCCAAGACCGACAAGTGGGGCGTGATGTCGCCGTTGTTCGAGCACCTGTTCGGGCCCGGCCGGCTCTCCGAGAACGTCGCGGTGGTCGACGACCTGCGTGACCTCGCGGCGACCAGCGGACATTCGGTGGCTCAACTCGCACTCCGGTGGGCGTCGGCGGCACCGGGCGTGAGCGCGTCACTCGTGGGGTGTCGCTCGGTCGCCGAGGTCGACGACGACGCCGCCGCGCTCGACTGGACGCTCAGCGACGCCGACCGCGACGCGATCGACGAGATCTTCATCCGGCACGGCGTGAACCCGTGCCCCGCACAGTGGATTGAGAAAGGCATTTAGGCATGGGGGACGAGCTCGCGGGCAAGGTCGCAGTGGTGACGGGCGGCGCCGGCGGCATCGGCCGCGCGACCGTCGAACGATTCGTCGCCGAAGGCGCGCGCGTCGTCATCGCCGACATCGACGAGGGCCGGGGTGAAGAGCTCGCCACCGAGCTCGGCGACGCGGTCGCGTTCCGACGGGTCGACGTGAGCAACGCCGACGACGTGCAGTCGGCGGTCGACCTCGCGGTCGAGCAGTTCGGCGGGCTCGACGTGATGTTCAACAACGCCGGCGTCGGCAGCAAGTTCGACCGCCTCATCGACAACGACCTCTCCGACTTCGACACCGTCATCGGCATCGATCTGAAGGGCGTGATGCTGGGCACCCAACGCGCGGCGCGCCACATGGCCGCGCTGGGCGGTGGTGCGATCGTCAACACCGCGTCGATCGCCGCGATCACCGGCGGCGCCGGCCCGATCGTCTACCGCACGGCGAAGGCGGCGGTCGTGCAGTTCAGCAAGTCGGCGGCCATCGACCTGGCGCCGCACAACATCCGCGTCAACTGCATCGCGCCCGGCCACATCCCCACGGGGATCACCAACTACGACCTCGGCGCGGTGATCCAGACCATGCAGCCGCTGCAGCGGCACGGCACGCCGGCCGACGTCGCCGACGCCGTGCTCTACCTCGCCAGCGACCGGTCGGCGCAGATCACCGGGATCGTGCTCCCGATCGACGGCGGCACCAGTGCCGGTCCGCCGGTCACGCAACTGCGGGACCTCATGCGCGGCGTCAAGGCCGCGAAGGAGAAGGCCGCGGCGAAGGAAGCTGAAGGAGGCGGACGATGAACACCGACATCGTCATCAGGGGTGGCACCGTCGTCGACGGCACCGGCGCCGAACCGCGCCGCGCCGACGTCGCGGTGAGCGACGGACGCATCACGCAGATCGCGCCCGATCTCCACGGCGAGCACGAGCTCGATGCCGACGGCTGCGTCGTCGCACCCGGGTTCGTCGACATCCACACCCACTACGACGCGCAGGTGTTCTGGGATCCGGCGCTGCGCCCGTCGTCGTCGCAGGGGGTGACGACGGTCGTCGCGGGCAACTGCGGCTTCACCATCGCGCCGACCCGGCCCGAGCACCACGACGTCATCGTGCGGACGCTCGAGAACGTCGAGGACATGGACGCGGGCTCGCTCACCGAGGGCATCGTGTGGGACTTCCTCACGTATCCGCAGTACCTCGACCTCGTACGTTCACGCGGCACCGTCGTGAACTTCACCGCCTACGTCGGCCACAGCTCGGTGCGGCTCTTCGTCTTGGGCGACGACGCCTACGAACGTGCCGCCACTCCCGAGGAGATCGCGCAGATGTGCGCGCTCGTCGTCGAAGCGATCGACGTCGGTGCCGCGGGCTTCTCGACCAGCTTCGCCTACACCCATCGCGGGATGGACGGGAAACCCGTGCCGAGCCGCTTCGCCGAGCGCGACGAGGTGGAGGCCCTGTTCCTCGCCGCCGGCAGCACCGGCAAGGGCGTGGTGTTGGCGACTGCGGGTGAGCAGTGCACCTACGCCGACATGTACGAGTACCAGCCGCGCATCGGGCGGCCGTTCACCTATCCCCTGTTCGCGTTGGCGAACGACCGCCACCGCCCGCAGCTCGAGCTCCACGACGAAGCCGTCGCGCGCGGCGTGCAGGTGTGGCCGCAGGTGACGCCCCGTCCACTGACCATGCAGTTCACGATGGACAGCCCGTTCAGCCTCAACGTGAGCCCGGTGTTCGGCGCGCTCATGGACGGCAACCGTGCCGCGCGCCTCGCCGCGTACGCAGACCCCGAGTGGCGGGCCCGCGCCGCCGCCGATCTCGCCGAGCAACCCATGAAGCCGCGGTGGGAGACGTGCGAGGTGTCGGAGTCCGACCGCTTCCCCGAGCTCCAGGGACGTCGGGTCGACGACCTCGCGCGCGAGCGTGGCGTCGGTCCGCTCGACGTGATCTGCGAGCTCGCGCTCGGCGGAGGACCTTCACACCCGGTTCCGCATCTACATCGCCAACGACGACGACGGACCGGTGCGGCACCTCCTCACCCACCCCCAGGTCGCGCTCGGTCTCTCCGACGCGGGCGCGCACGTCGGGCAGCTCTGCGACGCGCCGTTCCCGCTCGACTTCCTCGGGCCCTGGGTCCGCGACAAGCAGGTCATGCCGATCGAGCGTGCGGTGCGGAAGCTCACCGGCGAGCCAGCCGACATGTTCGGCTTCGTCGACCGCGGGTACGTGCGCGAAGGCGCGTGGGCCGATCTCACGGTGTTCGACCCGACGACCGTCGCGCCCGGACCGATCCGGCGGGTGCGCGACTTCCCCGCCGACGGCGAGCGCCTCACCGCCGAGGAGCCGGAGGGGCTGCGCCACGTCCTGGTGAACGGCACGCCGATCCGCCGCGACGAGGTGCAACTCGACTCGTCGGTCCGACCGGGGATGCGTCCCCAGCTCGGTTGACCCGGCGCGGCCGACGGTCGGGACCGACCGTGTGACCCCTGGAGCCCGTGCGCGTCGACGTGCAAGACTCCGCACGTGTGCGGTCGGCGACCGACGAACTGGAGATCACGACGGAAGAGGTGGCCGACGATGCCTGAGTCACGCTACGAACGGGTCGAGCTCTCGGGCGGGTCGGGCGCGTTCGACGCGTACTGCGCGCTCCCCGAGTCGGGCGCCGGTCCGGGGATCCTCCTGTTCCAGGAGATCTTCGGGATCAACGACAACATGCGCGGATTGGCCGATCGGCTCGCCGGCGAGGGCTACGTCGTGCTCGTCCCCGACATGTTCTGGCGCATCGAACCGCGCTTCGAACGCAAGGACGAGTCGGGCATGGCCGACGCGTTCGGCATGATCCAGCGCTACGACTTCGACACCGCCCCCACCGACATCAACGCCACCCACGCGCACCTGCTCGCCATGCCCGAGTGCACCGGCCGGGTCGGCGCGGTGGGGTTCTGCTTCGGCGGTGCGCTCGCGTTCGCGGCCGCGGCGACCAGTCGGGTCGACGGCCGCGGCATCGACGCCGCGGTCTGCTACTACGGCTCCGCCATCAACGGCATGCTCGCCATGGTCGGTGCCATCGACTGCCCGGCGATGTACCACTACGGCGACGCCGACGCGTTCATCGAGCCCGCCAGCGTCGACGAGGTCGAGCGCGCGGTCGCCGCGTGTCCGGGCGTCGAGTTCCACCGCTACCCGGCACCGGCCGGTCACGCCTTCAGCAACTGGGACGCGCCGTCCATGTACCACGAGCCGGCAGCCGAGGCGGCCTGGGCCCGCACGCTCGGCTTCCTGGCCGACCACCTCCGCTGACCGCCCCTGCCCATATTCAACCGGGCGGTTGACAACGTCGCCTCGCCGGCGTAGCTCTTGTTCTCAACCGTTGAGTTGAACAAGGCCGTTGCGCGAACCGAGGTGGTGTCGTGGCCGACGACCGGTTGTCCCGAGTCTTCGCTGCCCTCGCCGACCCGACGAGGCGCGACATGGTGGCCCGCCTCGCCGCGGGCGACGCCACCGTCGGGGAGCTGGCCGATCCCTACGACGTCTCCGTCCAGGCCGTGTCCAAGCACGTCAAGGTGCTCGCCGACGCCGGGCTCGTCAGCCAGCGCCGGGACGCCCAGCGGCGGCCGTGTCACCTCGAAGCCGAGGTGTTCGACCTGATGACCAAGTGGATCGAGCGCTACCGACGCCAAGCCCAGGAGCGCTACGAGCGCCTCGACGACGTGCTCGCCGAGATGCGCGGCGAAGACGTGCCCACCCACCACCCCACCTCGAACGAGGAGCAGCGTCATGACCACCACCGGCAACCGCCACCAGGTCTCGATCGAGGCCGACCCCACCCTGCCGATCATCCGCATGACCCGAGACTTCGACGCCACGCCGGCACAGCTCATGCGGGCCCACACCGATCCCGCGCTGTTCGCCCGCTGGGTCGGGCCGAACGGGATGGACACCGAGATCCTCGACTGGGACGCCAGCACCGGCGGCCGCTGGCGGTACGTCGCGCGGCGCGACGGTGAGGAGTTCGCGTTCCACGGCTGCTTCCACGACGTCGGCAACCGACCACATCGTGCAGACCTTCACGTTCGACGGCCAGCCCGACGATGTCGCGCTCGAGACGCTGCGCTTCGAGGACCTCGGCGACGGCCGCACGCGGCTGCACGCCCAGTCACTGGTCGACAGCTTCGAGGGCCGTGACCAGTGGTTGGCCAGCGGCATGGAGACCGGCGTCGACGAGGGCTACGCCAAGCTCGACGCGCTCGTCGCGGAGCTGCGATGAGCACCCCGGCCGACGCGCACCGGCGCGTCGCCGGCGACTTCACCGCGACCGTCGAGGGCGCCGCGCCCGACGCGTGGGACCGGCCCGCGCCGGTCGACGGCTGGGTCGCGCGCGACGTCGTCGGCCACCTCGTCGAGTGGTTCCCCGCGTTCCTCGACGGCGCGACCGGGATCACGCTGCCGGCGGGTCCGTCGGTCGCCGACGACCCGGTCGGCGCGTGGCGCGCGCAGACCGACGCGGTGCAGGCGCTGCTCGACGACCCCGCCACCGCCGAGCCGCGAGTACGACCTCCCGCACATCGGCCGCATGTCGCTCGAGCAGGCGATCGACATGATCTACACCAGCGACGTGTTCCTGCACCGTTGGGATCTGGCCCGCGCCACCGGCCAGGACGAGACGCTCGACCCCGACAGTGCGCGGCGATGCTCGAGGGCATGCTGCCGATGGACGAGGTGCTGCGCCAGAGCGGCCAGTACGGCCCACGCGTCGACGTGCCCGACGACGCCGACGTCCAGACCCGGCTGCTGGCGTTCATCGGCCGCACCCCTGACCACGTAGTCCCGTCGGGGGCGTCGGCGTGCGACTGGAGCCATGGCAGACGGAGAGGTCGAGGATGTGAGCGTCGTTCTGTCCCGTTGTGATCTCCACGCCGTACGTGTCTCGGACTCGGAACCAGCTCTTCGAAACCGTCGCGATGGTGTCACCGTCACGCTCGATCGTGTATTCGTGGTCGACGATGTTGCCGTGGGCACTGAGATCGAAAAAAAAAAAAAAAAAAAAAAAAAAAAAAAAAAAAAAAAAAAAAAAAAAAAAAAAAAAAAAAAAAAAAAAAAAAAAAAAAAAAAAAAAAAAAAAAAAAAAAAAAAAAAAAAAAAAAAAAAAAAAAAAAAAAAAAAAAAAAAAAAAAAAAAAAAAAAAAAAAAAAAAAAAAAAAAAAAAAAAAAAAAAAAAAAAAAAAAAAAAAAAAAAAAAAAAAAAAAAAAAAAAAAAAAAAAAAAAAAAAAAAAAAAATCCCGCGCCGGACCGGTTTTTAAAAAAAATTTTTTTTTTTTTTTTTTTTTTTTTTTTTTTTTTTTTTTTTTTTTTTTTTTTTTTTTTTTTTTTTTTTAAAAAAAAATTTAGATACGGTCCCCGCGCGATGTTTCGCCCCTCCATACTCGTGGGTCATGGCGGCCACGGGAGGAAGTCGCAAGGCTCGGGCCGCCCGTCGCCGCAAGCGCCGCATGGATCGGGTCGAGCACGATCTGAGCGACGAGCAGTGGGCCGCGCTCAAGGACGCGTGGGGTGGGTGCGCGTACTGCGGTGACCGCGAGCCGCTGCAGCGCGACTGCGTGCTGCCGCTCTCACGCGGCGGGCGCTACACGCTCGACAACATCGTGCCGGCCTGCCGTTCCTGCAACACCAGCAAGTGCAACGACGAGGTCACCGGCTGGCTGCGGCGCAAGCGGCTCGACGAGCGCACGTTCCTGCTGCGCCACGTCGAGATCACGACCGCGCTCGCGGGTGGATGAACAACCGCATGTGGCGGTGTGAGTTCGGGCTATCGAAGGGTGCGGAAGAACGCGCTCACGTCGTCGGCGAAGAGCTCGGGTTCCTCCATCGCGGCGAAGTGGCCGCCGCGCGGCATGTCGGCCCAGTGCGTCACGTGGTACCGAGCCTCCACCCACGAGCGCGGGAAGCGGAGGATCTCCTCCTTCGGGTAGCGCGCGATCCCCGTCGGCACGTCGACGGGCGCGAGCGGTTCCCGCAGCACCCCGCTGTGCATCGTCTCCCAGTAGAGGCGCGCCGACGAGGTGAACGACCGCGTGACCCAGTAGAGCATCACGTTGGTGAGCAGCTGGTCGCGGTCGAAACTGTTCGCGAGCACGCCGTCGGAGTCGCTCCAGTCGCGGAAGCGCTGCGCGATCCAGGCCAACAGTCCCGCGGGCGAGTCGTCGAGCGCGATGCCGAGGGTCTGCGGGTGCGTGCCCTGCACCTGCGCGTACGCCGCGTCCTCGCGTTGGAAGCGCGCCATCACCGCGAGGTCGGCCTGCTCCGCCTCCGTCAGCGGCGCGTCGCCCGCCGGTGGGCCCGCGATCGGCATGTTGAGGTGCAGCCCGACGCAGTGCTGCGGATCGAGGGTCGCGACGCGGGTGGTGATCTGCGCGCCCCAGTCACCGCCCTGGGCGCCGTACCGCGTGTACCCCAGCCGATCCATCAGCTCGACGAACGCGCGCGCGACACGCGCGATGTCCCATCCCGGCTCGCGGGGCGGATCCGAGAACCCGTATCCGGGGAGTGACGGCGCAACCACGTCGAACCCGTCGTCGGTGAGGCGCGGGATCACGTCGAGGAATTCGACGATCGAACCCGGCCAGCCGTGCACCAGGAGCAACGGCAACGCGTCGGGATGCGATGACCGCGCGTGCACGAAGTGGATGCGTTGTCCGTCGATCTCGGTGACGTACTGGTCGAGCTCGTTGAGCCGCGCTCCTGGGCGCGCCAGTCGTACCCGTCACGCCAGTAGTCGACGAGCTCGCGGATCTCGTCGATCGGCGTGCCGTACTCCCATCCCGTCCCGGGGATCGCGTCGGGGAACCGAGTGCGCTCGAGCCGCCGGCGCAGGTCGTCGAGGACCGCGTCGTCGACGTCGACGCGGAACGGCTCGATGCCGTCACGCGGCGCTCACGAGATCGGTGATGGCGTGCGTGGGGCAGAGGACGACCGCGTCCTGCACCGCCGCCTCGAGCTCCTCGGGCACGTCGGGCAGGAGCACGACCGCGTAGCCGGCGTCGGTGAGCTCGAACACCGTCGGCGCCTTGCTCACGCAGGTGCCGAAACCCCCGCAGATGTCGGCGTCGATCTCGACCCTCATGGGCGCAGACGAGATCTGGACGACGTCGTCGACGACCTGCGGTGCGGAACGTGCGCAGGGTGCCGGTCCAGCCGTCGTCGGACGGGAGCACGCACTGACCGGTGGTGACGTCGAACGTCGAGCCGTGCTCGGGACAGCGCAGCAGCACGCCGCGCATCAGCGGCAGGCCCCCGAGCGGCGTGGCCTGGTGCGGGCACATGTGCTCGAACGCGCACCACGTGCCGTCGGCGTTGGCGACGGTCACGGGGGTGCCGTCGACCTCCACCGTCATCGTCTCGCCCGGCTCGAGGTAGTCGGCCGGCAGCGCGTCGACGAAGCCGTCGTCGTCAGTCATGGGCGCAGATTACGACGCGAGCGGTCAGGCGTACTGCCCGACCTTCATCGCCTTCTCGAGCGCGCCGCCCATGATCAGCGCCTGCTGGTCGAGCGGCAGGTCGGCGACCACCGCCGAGTACGCCAGCGGGTCGCCCATGCCCTCGGGGTGCGGGAAGTCGGAGCCGAACATGATGTGGTCGACGGGGATGCCGAGGTCGATGAGGCCCTTGGGCTCGGGCTCGTGGAACGCGTGCACCCACACGTTGCGGTTGAACACGTCGACGGGGTTCTCGTCGAAGAGCATCGGCGCCTTGTCGTAGGTGCGCTGCAGCTTCTCGTAGAACGGGCGGATCCACGAGCTGGCGAACTCGACCGGCATGAACTTGAGCGTCGGGAAGCGCGTGGCGAGGCCGTGGCCGATGATCGACGCCATCGCGTCGACCAGGTTGTCCTTCTCCGACGAGAGCGCGAGGAACGCGGGCGACGACTGGCGCGCCTTCGACTTGGCGGTGATGACCATCTCCTTGTCGCCGAGGCCCTCCCACTCGTTGGTGTAGCGGTTGTAGCCCGCGTCGCCCGAGTGCATGCCGACGACGAGGTCGAGCTCCGCCACGCGCTCCCAGAACGGGTCGAACTCGGGCAGCGCGAACGACTTGCGGCCCTTCCACGTGGGGACCGGCGCGACGCGGATGAGGAAGATGCGAGCACCGCGCTCGGCGATGTACTCGAGCTCGGCGATGGCGACGTCGTTGCCGGCGGCGAGGCTGACGATCGGCGTGGAGTAGATGGCGTCGGAGTACACGTAGGTCCAGTGCTCGTGCATCCACTCGTTGAGCGCGTGGATCACCACGCACACCGCGTCGGGGTCGTTGGCCATGCGCTCCTCGAGCGCGCTGGCGAGCGTCGGCCACAGCAGCGTGCGGTCGATGCCCATCTCCTTCATGAGCTCGAGGCGCGGCTCGGGGTCGAAGAACGCGTCGACGCTCGGCATCGCCACCATCTTCCCGAAGCCGGCACCGGCGCCCGGGCGGTTGAAGCCCTCGCCGCCCTGCGTGATGTCCATCCCCGCGCCGCCGGGCACCGCGACCCGGTTGAACGTGGGGTTGGGGATGTAGTCGGAGATCTTGTCCTGGATGGCGAGCTTCGTCCGGCCGCCGATGTCGACGTACCGGATGATCCCCTGGTACTCGGCGGGCAGGAACTTGGTGAGCGCGTCCTGGTTCTCGTAGAGGTGGTTGTCGGAGTCGAAGGTCGAGAACGGCAACTCGCGGTGCGTGATCTGGATGAACTCGGTCGACGTCATGGCCGCTCCCCCTTGTGTTGGACCTCGCCCAACTTTAGTGTGGGGACCACGGGGCCAGACCATCGGGGGAGGACCCAACGCCGTGACGATCGCGAGCGACAGCGACATCTACTACGACCCGTTCAGCGTCGAGATCGACAAGGACCCGCACCCGCTCTGGAAGCGGATGCGCGACGAGATGCCGCTCTACCGGAACGAGAAGTACACGTTCTGGGCGCTCACCCGCTACGACGACGTCGAGAAGGCGCTCGTCGACTGGGACAACTTCCGCTCGGGCAAGGGCTCGACGCTGGAGATGATCCTCGCCGGCATGGAGATGCCGCCCGGGCTCGATCCTCATGGAGGACCCGCCGGCGCACGACGTGCACCGCAGCCTCATGTCGCGCGTGTTCACGCCCGAAGGCGATGCTCGCGATCGAGCCGAAGGTGCGCGAGTTCTGCCGCCGCACCCTCGACCCGCTCGTCGACGAAGGGCGCTTCGACTTCATCGCCGACCTCGGTGCGATCATGCCGATGCTCACCATCGGCATGCTGCTCGGCATCCCCGAGGAGGACCAGGTCGCGATCCGCGACCGCATCGACGCCAGCCTGCGCATCGAGGGCGACGGCGAAGAGGTGCCGTCGGCGGGCGTGATCTTCGAGGGCCTCGACGTGTTCAGCGAGTACGTCGACCACCGCACCAAGCACCCGACCGACGACCTCATGACCAAGCTGATCACCACCGAGTTCGAGGACGAGCACGGCGTACCCGCACGCTCACGCGCGACGAGACGCTGATGTACATCATGCTGCTCGCCGGCGCCGGCAACGAGACGACCACCCGGCTGATCGGCTGGACCGGCAAGCTGCTCTGGGAGCACCCCGACCAGCGCCGCGAGCTCGCGGCCGACCGTTCGCTCGTACCGCAGGCGATCGAGGAGATCCTGCGCTACGAGGCGCCGTCGCCGGTGCAGGCGCGCACCGTCAGCGCGACGTCGAGTACTACGGCCAGACGGTGCAAGGCCGGCGAGATCATGGTGCTCGTGAACGGCTCCGGCAACCGCGACGACCGGCACTTCCCCGACGGCGACCGCTTCGACATCCACCGCAACATCGACCACCACCTGAGCTTCGGCTACGGGCTGCACTTCTGCCTCGGCGCCGCGCTGGCGCGCCTCGAAGGACGCGTCGCGCTCGACGAGGTGCTGCAGCGCTGGACCGACTGGGACGTCGACTGGGACAACGCCAAGCAGGCGCACACCCCGAACGTGCGCGGGTGGGAACGCCTGCCGGTGCAGGCCAGCTAGCTCCTCTCCGTTCCTGCGCCGCTCGACCGCGCAGTGTCGCGGGCGAGTCAGAACGTTCGCTCGTTGAACTTGAACGAGCGTTCAAGTAAGTTCCGCGGCGATGGCCGCTCGGTCCCGAGGGGACGCGGCGACGACCCGGGACCGCGTGGTCGACTGCGCCCTGCGCCTCTTCTCCGAACGCGGCACCACCGCGGTGAGCATGCGGGAGCTCGCCGACGCCGCCGGCGTCACCGTGCCCGGCTCTACTACCACTTCGCCTCGAAGGCCGACCTCGTGCGCGCGGTGTACCGCGAGCGCGTCGAGGCCGACACGTGGGTGCCGCCCGACGCCGGCGCCGGTCGAGCAACTGGTCGTCGAGCAGGCGAGCCTCGAGCTCGCGCGCTTCCTCGGCAACTACGACTTCCTCCGGCTCATGCACCACGAGGCATCGCTCGGCGACCCCGACGCGCGCGAGGTGGGCGCGGCACTCGACGTCGAGTGGCGCGAGCGCTGGCACCAGACGCTGCTGCTCGGCACCGACCTCGCGCCCGACGCCGACGTCGAAGCCGCCACCGACGTGCTCACCACCTTCCTGTGGGGTCTGTTCATCGAGCACCTCCGTCGACCGGCGCCCCAACCGGTCGATCGGCGCATCCGCGACCTGGGACGCGTGATCGGTCCCGCGCTCACCGGCGCGCCGGCCCGCCGGGGAACACGCCGATGAGCACACGACCGCGTACGCCGCGCAGCTCTCGAAGCGGCGCATCGACCTGACCACGGCGGGCGCGATCGCGGGCATGTTCCTCGCCGCGCTCGACAGCACCATCGTCGCCACCGCGATGCCGACGATCATCGGCGACCTGCACGGCATCGATCACTACGCGTGGGTGTTCACCGCCTACCTGCTCGCCGAGATCGCGTCGATCCCGCTCTGGGGCCGCCTCGCCGACATGTACGGGCGCAAGCGCATCTTCCTGCTCGGCATGATCATCTTCCTCGCCGGGTCGGTGTTCTGCGGCCTGTCGACGTCGATGCTGCAGCTGATCCTGTTCCGCGGCGTGCAGGGCGTCGGCGCCGGGTGCCTGCTCCCCGTCGCGCAGACCATCGTCGCCGACCTCTACACGCTCGAGCAGCGCGCCAAGTTGTCGGCGGTCATGTCGGCGGTGTTCGGGTTCTCGTCGGTGATCGGACCGCTCATCGGCGGCTTCATCACCGATCAGCTGTCGTGGCACTGGGTGTTCTTCGTGAACCTGCCGATCGGCATCGCCGCGATCATGCTCGTGCAGACGGTGATGATCGAACCGATCACCGACCGACATCGCCACCGGCTCGACTGGCTCGGGCATGTGCACGCTGCTCGGGTGGACCGTGCTGCTGGTGTTCGCGCTCGAGATGGGCGGGCGCGACTACGCGCTGGGGCTCGCCGGTGATCATCGGCGCGTTCGCCGCCAGCGCCATCCTCTTCGCTCGCGTTCATCGTGGCCGAGCGGAAGGCCGACCGAGCCGCTGATCCCGTTCAGCCTGTTCCGCGTGCCCGCGCTCCGGGCGGCGAGCGTGATCGGCATGCCCCTCGGCATGGTGATGTTCGCGATCATCTCGTTCCTGCCGCTGTTCGTGCAGGTGGTGCTGCACTCGTCGGCCACCGACGCCGGCCGGGTGCTCACGCCGATGATGCTGGCGGTCGTGATCGGTTCCGCCATCGGTCGCACCGTGGTGCTCCGGATCGGGTACCGGCTGATGTGCGTGGCGTCGTTCGGGTTCCTGCTCGTGGGCACGGTGCTCCTCACCCGGTCGGCGTCGACTCGTCGCAGTTCGACGTGAGCGTCGCCATGGTCTGCATCGGCACCGGCATGGGGTTCGGCTTCATCGCCACCATGCTCGCGGCGCAGAACTCGGTCGATCTCCCCCGCATGGGCGTCGCCACCGGTCTCGCCAACTTCACCCGTCAGCTCGGTGGCGTGTTCGGCGTCGCCATCGCGGCCGCGTTGATGCTGAGCGACGCTCACCGGATCGACTGAAGGAGCTGCTTCCCCGGCGCGCACATCAAGGCCGCCGATCTGCTCTTGTCACCACAGGCGGCGGCGCGCTTTCCACCCGAGACGCAGCACCTGGTGCGCGGGGCCTTCGCCGATGCGCTCCACGTCGTGTTCGTCGCGACGCTCGGTGATCGTGCTCGTCGGGATGCTGACCGTCGCGCTGATGCCGAACGGCAAGCCGTCCGACATCCGCGACGCCGCCCACGCGGCGCAGCCGGAGCCGATGCTCCCCGACGGCGAGATGCTCTTCGTCGCGCCTGCTGTCGTCACCGCCGACGCGGAAGGCGCCACCACCGACTGGGTGACCTCGGTCAGCGCGGGCGCCGCACGCGTGCCCGGAGTCCGGCGGCGGCGCGTTCGCCCATGGGGCGGAACCGCCTTCGAGCCAGCGGTCGAACACCTTCAGCGGACCACGCAGGGTGATCCGCGCGTCGTAGGTGATCAGCGTGTCCATCTCCATCCGGTCGATCACGATGTCGTCGTGGAGACGCATCACCGCATTCGACGCCGAGAGCACGACTCGATGCGGCGGTTGCCACTCGATCACCTCGTAGCGGAGCGTCGTGCTCCGGTGACCCACGTCGACCGTCACGTCGAACGCCGCGTCGGCACCCGGCCCACTTCCTCCACCTGCTCGACCCGGTGGGTTCCCGGGTCCCACTCGGCGAAGTTCGTGACATCGGCCATGTAGGAGAAGGCGTCCTCCGGGGACCACGGCGCGGGGACGCTGTCGACGAAGCGTGCCATCTCGGTCGACTACCCGCCTTCGTCCCGCGGCAACCCGCGCGTCGATCCGAATCACCCTCACCGCGTGATCGTCCTCACCACGCCCATTGCCCCGCCCCACGCCCGAGACCCAGCACTTCTGGGACGGCACCGCGGCCGCGAGCTCCGGCTCCAGCGCTGCCGCGGTTGCTCGCAGCACCTACTTCCCGCCGCAGCCGTTCTGTCCGGCATGCGCGAGCGACGACGTGGAGATCGTTCCAGCCTCGGGACGCGGATCGTTGTACAGCTACGTGATCACGCACCGCGCCGCGCCCGGATTCGAGGCGCCGTACGTGATCGCGGAGGTCGAGCTCGAGGAGGGTCCGCGCCTGCTGAGCAACCTGGTCGGCGTGGCGCCGGATCCCGAGCAGCTGCCGCTCGACCTCCCGCTCGAGGTCACCTTCGAGTCGTTCGGTGAGGTGACGCTGCCGTTCTTCCGGCCGCGCTCGGCATGAGCGACGCCGGCGTCGCCATCGTCGGCGCGGCCGAGACCGAGGAGATCGGTACCGTCGCCCTGTCGGCACTCGGGCTCGCCACCGACGCGGCGCGGCGCGCGCTGGCCGACTGCGGCCTCACCCCCGCCGACGTCGACGGCGTCGCCAGCAGTGGGCTCAGCCCGTACCTCCCCACGTTCGTCGCGCACTCGCTCGGCATCGACGCGCGGTGGGTCGACGCCACCATGGTCGGCGGCTGCTCCAACCTCGTCCACCTCCGCCACGCGGTCGCCGCCATCGAGGCGGGTCAGTGCGAGGTGGTGCTCATCGCGCACGGCGAGAGCGGCCGTTCCGGGCTCGGCGGCCCGCTCGTGCTTCCCGGGTCCGGGCGCGTGGCAGGGCCAGTTCGAGCTCCCCTACGGCACCGTCGGGCCGATGACGCTGCTCACGCTCGGGGCGCTGCGCTTCCTGCGCGACCGCGGGCTCGAGCGCGAAGCGCTGGCCAACGTGGTCGTCGCGCAACGGCGACTGGGCGGCCCGCAACCCGCGCGCGCTGCGGCGCGATCCGATCACCGTCGACGAGGTGCTCGACGCGCCAGTCGTCGCGTACCCGTTCACCCGTCCGATGTGCTGCGTCACGACCGACGCCGGCGGCGCCATCGTCGTGACGTCGGCTGAACGGGCGCGCGACCTCCCGCGTCCTGCGGTGCACGTGCTGGGCAGCGGTGAGGCGACCGGTGCGGCGATGGCCAGCCAGATGCCCGACCTCACGTCGTCCGACGCGTTCCGGCACGCCGGTGCGGCCGCGTTCGCCGACGCGGGCGTGGCGCCATCGGAGATCCAGCACGCCATGCTCTACGACGCCACCGCGCACCTGCCGCTCATGGCGCTCGAAGACGTCGGCCTCGTGCCGCGCGGCGAGTCGGGGGCGTTCGTCGCCGACGGCAACACCGCGATCGGCGGCTCGTTGCCGGTGAACACGAGCGGCGGTGGTCTGAACTACACGCACAGCGGCATGTACGGGATGTACGCGCTCCAGGAGTCCGATCCGCCAGCTCCGCGGTGAGGCGGCGGCGCAGGTCGACGGGCATCACCACCTCGCTCACCCACGCCATCGGCGGCATGTTCCAGTCCGCCGCCACCGTCATCCTGTCCACCGAGCAACGCTGACCCTTTCCCCCGAAGTTCAGCGGATCCGGCACATCAGATGTGCCCGAGTCACGCAACTTCGGGGATGCTTGGACCATGGAACTGAACGAACTGACCGCGCGGCTCCAGCGGGTGGAGGACGAGCTGGCGATCCAGCACGTGGTCCTCACGTACGGGCCGGCCGCCGACGCGGGTCGAGACCGCGCGGGCAGGTGCGCTGTGGGCCGACGACGGCGAATACGACTGGGACGCCCCGACTCCCTCACTCGAGGGGCCCGAGGCGGTCGCGGCGATGCTGGCGGGTGCGGGGCACCAGTCGCTGATCGCCAACGGCGTCGCGCACTTCGCCGGGCCTCCGCTCATCGAGGTCGACGGCGACCGCGCCACCGCGCTGTCGTACTCGTTCGTGCTGCGGCGCGACGCCGACGAGCAGCGCGTCTACGTGTGGCGACTGGGTGCGGCGCGGTGGGAGTTCACCCGGGTCGACGGGTCGTGGCGCATCCAACGCCGCACCCATCGTCAGCTCGACGAGACCGGCGCCGGACGCGAGCTGTTCGGCGACACGTTGCGGACCGGCTTCGGGGAGGGTGCGCGATGAGCGGACGGCTGGACGGCAAGGTCGCGATCATCACCGGCGCGAGCACCGGGCTCGGACCGGTCATGGCGAAGCGCTTCGTCGACGAGGGCGCGCACGTGCTCCTCGCGGCGCGGCGCGAGGAGCTCGTGCACGAAGCCGCCGCCGCGTGTGGCGACGCTGCGATCGGGATGCGCGCCGACGTCACGCAGGAGGACGACGTCGTCGCGATGGTGGCGCGCGCGGTCACCGAGTTCGGGCACGTCGACGTGATGTGCAACAACGCCGCCGCACCGGGCACCGACAAGTTCATCTGGGAGCAGACGCTCGAGAACTGGAACGCCACCATCGCCATCGACGTCACCGCGGCGATGCTCTGCACCCGCGAGGTGCTGAACCAGTCGATGCTGGAGCGCGGGTGCGGGCGTCATCCTCAACTTCTCGTCGACCGCGGGGTTCAACGGCGTGCCCCGCAAGACCCACTACGTCACCGCCAAGGCGTCGTTGCGCGCGTTCACCAAGGCGGTGGCGCTGGAGGTCGGCCGCCACGGCATCCGCTGCAACTGCATCGTCCCCGGCGGCATCGACACCGAGCTCTGGCGGAACTGGGTCCGCCGCATGGCCGACGAGCAGGGCGTCGACGCCGAGAGCATGCGCACCAAGATGTTGGCCAGCGTCCCGTTGCGCGACATCTCCTCGACCGACGACGTCGCCAACCTGGCGCTCTTCCTCGCCAGCGACGAGGCCCGCACGATCACCGGCCAATCGGTCGTCGTCGACGCCGGCAGCTACATGCTGGGTTGACAGAAGCGTCTGGCGTACCGGGCGAGAGCCGGGTCTCCCGGTCTCGCCCGCTGGGACGGAGTGAGCGGAAGCGAGCGACGGAGGCGAGGAGGTACCGTCGACGCATGACGACCATCACCGAGACGGGTCACCGCCTGAACCACGTGGAGATGGTGTACCGGCCCGGCGAACGCGCCCTCGCCGGCAAGGTGTTCGAGCTGCTCGGCATGCGCGTGCTCGACCGAGGTGGCACCTGGATGACGGCGCTGGTCGATCCCGACGTCGCCGACTTCTCCAACAACGCGTGCTACGCGTCGGAGGTCACGCCCGAGCAGTGGGCGTTGGAGCAGACGCTGGCGACCGCGATCGCCGACACCGACGATGACGAAGTGGGCGACGCGGCGCGCGGCTACCTCGATCGCCTGCGCACCGAGCCGCAACGCTCGTTCCACTTCGGCATCCGGTTCCATTCGCGCGACGACTTCGACGCCACCCTCGATCGCGTGCGCGCCGCCGACACCGATCCCGAGCTGGCCGGGCGCGTCGCGCTCTCGGGCGTGTTCCATCCCGACGAACCGGGCGCGGCAGCTCCGAACATGATCCAGGCCTTCGTCCGCACCGACGTGGTCGCGGCCGGCGTGCTCGCGTTCGGCCAGCACGTCGAGCTGCAGTGGCACCTGCCGACCGCGTGATCAGCCGGTCGACCTGACCGCCAACCAACTCGTCCCCGGCTCGGTGCGCACAAGTCGGTGCGGCGTGCCCGCGGGCAGGAGCCACCAGTCCCCGACGCCGAGCTCGTGTGCGACGCCGTCGACCTCGAGCGCCGCCGCACCCTCGAGCACCACCACCCACTCGTCGTGGTCCTGCTCGTAGACCTGCGGCTCGGCGAGGCGTCCGCTCAGGATCTGCTCGACGGTGAAGCCCGCGCCGCGCGCGAGCTCGGTCGTGTCCTCACCGTCGGCCTGCGCCGCATCACCGCGGCGAGCCGACCCTGCGACGACACCGCCGCTACGCGCTCGCGGTGACGCCGGCGTGCTTCGCGGCCGCCAGGCCCCGCTCGATGCCCGCCTTCACCAGCTTGTCGTTGTCCTTGGAGATGAAGTGGTGGACCTTCTGTTCGAGCAAGAGCCGCATGAACGGGTTGAACACGTGGTACCGCTCCATGAAGTGCACCAGCGTGCGACCGTCGGGCAGCCGTTCGAGGCGGTGCTCGCCCTCCGCGCGCGACCACAACGGCTTGCCGATCGCGTAGTACTTCGCCGACACGTTCGGGACCACTTCGGTGACGTGCTCCCACGACTGCGCCATGCCGCCGCTGAGCAGGTACTTGGGCACGCGGAAGAAGCAGTGGCGCACCAGGCCGGCGCCGTGCTCGTCGCCCTCGTGCAGGATCTCGATGGTGACCGGTCCGTGCTCGATCTTGCGCACGAACGGGCCGAACTCGCCCATGCCGACGAAGCCCTCGGGGTGGTCGGGCCGCGTGTGCATCACGCTCCAGATCTCCTCGGGTGACGCGTCGATCTCGAACGAGTAGCGATGTTCCTGCACCGGACACTCCCATGACGACGGATCGGTGCGCCGATCATGGCGCACGAACAGGTCGGTGCACCACGTCGTAGGCGTGTCGTCGGCAACTCAACGGGAGTATCCGCTGCCGACGTTCGCGGCGCGTCGACGAGCGACGCGTCAGACGAAGAGCGCCTTCACCTCGAGGAACTCCTCGAGGCCGTGCGCGCCGTGCTCGCGGCCGAGGCCCGACTGCTTGTAGCCGCCGAACGGCGCCGCCGGGAAGTAGCCGCCGGCGTTGACCCGCACCTGCCCGGCCCGGATCTTGCGCGCCACGGCCTTGGCCCGCTCGTCGCTGCCCGACACCGCGCCGGCGAGGCCGTACACGGTGTCGTTGGCGATCTCGACCGCTTCGTCGTCGGTGTCGTAGGGCATGAGCACGAGCACCGGGCCGAAGATCTCCTCCTGCGCGATGGTCATGTCGGTCGTGACGTTCGAGAACACCGTCGGCTGCACGAAGAAGCCCTGGTCGAGCCCTTCGGGTGCGTCGGCGCCACCGGTCACGAGGGTCGCGCCCTCGTCGAGGCCCTGCTGGATGTAGCCCCGCACCCGCTCGCGCTGCACGCCCGACACCAGCGGACCCATCGTGGTGCCCTCCGCGAACGGGTCGCCGACCACGTACGCCTCGGCCGCCTGCTTGGCGAGCTCCTCGACCTCGGCCAGACGCGACCGCGGCACGATCATGCGCGTGAGCGCGCTGCACGTCTGGCCCGAGTTCATGTACGCGCCCGCGACGCCCGCGGGCACCATCGCTGCGAAGTCAGCGTCATCGAGCAGCACGTTGGGTGACTTGCCACCGAGCTCGAGCGCGACACGCTTGATCGTGTGCGAGGCGAGCTCGGACACGCGCCGACCGCGCGCGTGGAACCGGTGAACGAGACCATGTCGACGTCGGGGTGCGCGGCGATCGCCTCGCCCACCACCGGGCCGAGCCCGGTGACGAGGTTGAACACCCCCGGCGGGAAGCCGAGGTCGTCGATGATCTCGGCGAGGATGAAGGCGTTGACCGGCGCCACCTCCGACGGCTTGAGCACGACGGTGCAGCCCGCAGCCAGCGCGTACGCGACCTTGGCCGCGATCTGGTTGAGCGGGTAGTTCCAGGGCGTGATGCAGCCGACGACGCCGATCGGCTCCTTCACGATGAGGCCGTTCGCGTCGTCCTCGAACTCGTAGGTGGACGCGAGCTCCGACGCGTTCCGGAACCCGGAGATACCGGTGCCCACCTGGATCGCGGCCGAGAGCGGCTTCGGCATCCCGACCTCGTGCGTCATCACCTCGGCGATCTCGTCGCGGCGCGCTTCGAGCTCCTCGGCCACGCGCAGCAGGAGCTTGCCGCGCTCGGGGGCCGTCGTCTCCGACCACGCAGGGAACGCGGCCTTGGCTGCGGCGACGGCGCGGTCGATGTCGGCGGGCATGCCGGCGGGGATGGTCGCGTAGACCTCCTCGCTGGTGGAGTCGATCACGTCGAGCGTCTCGGTGCCGGCAGGCGCGACCCACGCGCCGTCGATGTAGAGCTTGTCGAACGTCTTCATGCGGACTCTCCTCGGCACGGGTCAGCGGACGCGCGAACGCTACCGCTGCCGCCGCGGATGGGCGAATGCGTCCTAGTTCACCTGGCGCTCGCGGCCCTCCCAGTAGGGCGCGCGCAGCTTGAACTTCTGGAGCTTGCCGGTCGCCGTGCGGGTGAGCTCGTCACGGACTTCGACACTGGTCGGGCACTTGTAGTGCGCCAGGTGCGCGCGGCAGTGCTCGATGAGGTCCTGCTCGGACGCGGCGGCGCCGGGAACGAGCACCACGAGACCCTTCACCGTCTCGCCCCACTTCTCGTCGGGCACACCGATCACCGCCGCCTCGGCCACGTCGGGGTGCGAGCACAGCGCGTCCTCCACCTCGATCGACGACACGTTCTCACCGCCGCTGATGATCACGTCCTTCTTCCGGTCGGAGATGCTCAGGTACCCGTCGTCGTCGAGGGTCCCGCCGTCGCCGGTGTGGAACCAACCGCCCTCGAGTGCCTCGGCGGTCGCGCCCGGTTGCTCCCAGTACCCCTCGAGCACCACGTTGCTGCGCGCGAGCACTTCACCGTGCTCGTCGATGCGCAACCGGACGCCGATTCCCGGCGCACCGGCGCGCCCGAACTGGCGCGCACGCTCCGACGGGGTGAGCTCGTCGTACTCGGCTCGTGGCCGATTGATGGTGAGGAACGGCGACGTCTCGGTGAGGCCGTAGAGCTGGTTGAACTCCCACCCGAGCTCGCGCTCGACTCGCTCGATGGTGCGCGTCGGGGGCGGCGCGCCGGCCACGACGATCCGCACGCGTCCACTCCCGGGGATCGGACCATCCCACGTCGCCGCCGCGTCGAGGACCGCATTCACCACCGCCGGCGCGCCACACATCAAGGTGACGCCGTGACGATCGACCCGCCGCAGGATCTCCGCGCCGTCGATCTTGCGGAGCACCACGTGCTGCCCGCCCATCGCGGTGACGCCGTACGTCATGCCCCACCCGTTGCAGTGGAACATCGGCAGGGTGTGCAGGTACACGTCGCGGTCGCTGACGCCCATGTGCAGCGCGAACGTGACCGAGTTGATCCAGAGGTTCCGGTGCGTCAGCTGCACGCCCTTCGGACGCGCCGTCGTGCCGCTCGTGTAGTTGATGGTCGCCGTGTCGTCCTCGTCGGCGGCCCACCTCCGGGGCTCGACCCCGGTGCGGTACAGCTCGGCGTCGCTCTCCGCCCCGAGCACGTGACGACGTGGCACGCGGACGTCGCGCAGCTGCTCGTCGAGCTCGGGATCGAGCAGCAGCATCGAGGCACCGCAGTGGTCGACGATGTACTGGATCTCGTCGGCCGAGAGCCGGAAGTTGATCGGCACGAGCACCCGCCCGTATGCGCTCACACCCCAGAGTGCGGTCAGCAGGCGCGCCGAGTTGTGGCTGACCATCGCGACGCGCTCGCCGTGCGCGATGCCCAGATCGTCGAGCGCGGCCGCCTGCGCTCGGGCCCGGTCGGCCATCTGCCCCGCGGTGAGGGCACCCCACGACGCCGCGGGCTGGTCGGGCTCGTCGACGAGGACAACTCGGTCGCGGTACACGAACTCGGCTCGGTCGAGGTGGTCGGCGATCGTCAGCGGAACCTTCATGGCACTCCCCCTGAGGACACGCAACGCGTGTGTGGGGGAACCCTAGGCAGGACACGGCGACTCCGTGCTAGGGATCACGCGGAGAACCGAGCCGAGCGAGCGAGGAGACGTCACGGTGGCCAACGCCTGGATGGAGGATCCCGCCGACAAGGTGTGCGTGGTCACGGGCGGAGCCGGGGGCATCGGCAGCGCGATGGCCGCGCGCTTCCTGGCGGCAGGCATGCGCGTCGTCGTCGCCGACGTCGAGTCGGACGCCATCGCCTCGGCCGTCGACGCGCTCGGGTGCCGGCGACCGCGTCCTGGGGATCACGCACGACGTCCGGTCGCTCGACGACACGAAGCGGCTGCGCGACGCAACGCTCGACCGTTTCGGGAGTGTCCACGTGGTGTGCCTGAACGCGGGAGTGGCGCCGGTCGGCGCGATGCTCGACACGCCGGCCGAGGTGTGGGACTGGGTGTTCGACGTCAACGTCCGCGGCGTCGTGCACGGCGCACTGACGTTCTCGCCCCTGCTCGCGGAGCAGGGCGAGGGGCACATCGTCTGCACGGCCAGCGTCGCCGGGCTCATGGACACGCCCACGCTCCCGCCCTACGGCGTGTCGAAGCACGCGGTGGTCGGTCTCGCCGGTGGTATGCGGCGCGAGCTCGCCGAGCACGGTGTCGGCGTCTCCGTGCTCTGTCCCGGCCTGATCAACACCCGGATCTTCGAGAGCGAACGGAACCGGCCGACCGGCATGGACGATCCGGCCGACGACAACCCGATGTCGAAGGCGTACCGCGACATGATCGTCGACGGCGCACCACCCGCCCAGGTGGCCGACGTGGTGTACCAGGCGATCGTGGACGACCAGTTCTTCGTGTTCCCCACCCGCGACCTCGACGCGATGATCGAAGGTCGGCTGGCCGACATCCGCCAGGGCATGGAGTGGAGGGACGCGAGGTTCCCGGCGACCGGCTGACGCGGCAGACCCCTCTAACCTGGGGCCGGATGGCGATGGAGAACGGCACCCGCTCGGGCGAGGAGCTGCGCGAGCAGCGGCGCGAGCGAAACGCGGCGAGATCCAGCAGGCGGCGATGTCGTTGTTCGCCACGCGCGGGTACGGAGACGTCACCGTCGAGGACATCGCCGGGGAAGCCGGCATCTCGGAACGCACCTTCTTCCGCTACTTCGCCAGCAAGGACCACCTGCTGGTCGCGGAGGCGAGCCGGCGCATCGAGGTGATCCACGAGTCGCTCACCGGCCAACCCGACGACCTCGATGCGTGGACCGCACTCCGGAACGCGGTGCTCGACCAGTCGGCCAGCGAGGAGCACATCGGACGCAACGCGGCGATCTGGGCCCACCTCACGAAGGAAGCCCCCGCGCTGCTGGCCAAGATGATCATGCACGGCGCACTCGAGGGCACGCACAACATCGAGGTCGAGCTGGCGCGCCGGCTCGGGGTTCCCGACACCGACGCCCTCCCCGACGTGATGATGCGGGTCACGCTCGCCGCCGTGCAGAGCGCCTACCTGCGCTGGCTCGAGGACGACGGCACCGCGTCGCTCGTCGACCTCACCGCCGATGCGCTCGATCTGGTCGGCGTGGGGCTCGCCCAGGCTGCGAGCCGCGTCACCCGCTGACGCGCAAGGGCCGGAAGAAGGCGTGGAGGTCGTCGACGACGAGCTCCGGCTCCTCCGCGGCGGCGAAGTGACCACCGTGGTCGAAGCGGCTCCAGTGCACGAGGTTCGCCTCCCGCTCCACCCACGACCGCGGCACGTGCAGCAGCTCACGCGGGAACACCGCCATCCCGAACGGTGCTTCGAGCGAGGGCGTGCGGTCGTGCGACGCGTGTCCACGGCTGCGCGAACGAGTACTGGTAGAAGCGCACCGACCCACCGAACGTGTTGGTGAGCCAGTAGAGCGAGAACGCGGTGAGCAGCTCGTCCTTGGTGAACCGCGTCTCGACGTCACCGCCGCAGTCGCTCCATGCTCGTCGGCGCTGCAGCATCCACGCCGCCAGCCCCACGGGCGAGTCCTGCATCGCCCACGCCAGCGTCTGCGGTTCGCAGATCTGGGTGAGGTAGTGCGTCAGGTTGTGAGGGCCGAGACTGCGCGGGTCGAACAGGTCGACCTCGTCGGGCGCGAAGTCGTCTCGCGTCAGCAGCGCGAGGTCGGTGCTGATGAGCGCAGGGAAGTGGAGGTGCACGCCGGTCAGGTCGTCGGCGAACTCGTGCGCGAGCTGCGCGCTCACGTACGCGCCCGAATCACCACCGTGGGCGCCGAACCGCTCGTAGCCGAGCTCGTGCATCAGCTGCACCCAGATGCCCGCCGTCTCGCGCCACCCGATACCCGCCGGCACCGGCGACGAGAAGATCGAACCGGGGAGCGACGGCACGATCACGTCGAACGCGTCGGCGGGATCGCCGCCGAAGCGCTCGGGGTGCGCGAGCGGTTCGATCACCTTGGCGAAGTCCCAGAACGTCCACGGCCAGCCGTGCGTGAGCACGAGCGGCATCGGCGCCGGACCGGAGCCCCGCTCGTGGATCGTGTGCACGGTCACGCCGTCGATCTCACCGCGCACGTGCGGGAAGCGGTTCATCGCCGCCTCCTGCTCGCGCCAGTCGAACTGGTCGAGCCAGTAGGTCACCAACTCGCGCAGGTACGCACCCGGCACGCCGAGCGCCCAGTCGTCGGCGCCGCGCTGGGCTCGTCGGCCCACACCGTGGTGCGCAGCCGGTCGCGCAGCCGCGCCAGGCGCTCGTCGGGGATCTCGATGCGGAACGGTGCGAGCGTCATATGACCTTGACGCCGTACTCCTCTTTCCACCAGCGCGCGTTTCGCGACTTCGTCGGGATCGGCGCGCAGCGACGGGTCTTGACCGAGGTCCTCGGGCGTGGGACCGATGTGGTCGGCGATCTGCCGCAGCGTCGGCACGTCCATGCCGTAGACCGACGCGGCGGTGAGCCCCACGAGCTTGGCGGTGTCGTCGACGGGGACGTCGTGGAAGCTGCGCTTCAGCACGCCGACCGTGTCGGGCCACGTGCCTTCGGGGTGCGGGTAGTCGGTGCCCCACATCATCACGTCGCAACCGATGACGTAGCGGCGGCGGATCTCCTCGCGCGACATCGTCGACGCGCCGATGAAGATGTTGGTGCCGAAGTAGTCCGACGGCAGCTTCGAGATCTTGCCCTTCATCAGGTGGGCGAGCTTCGCGGTGGTGTGACCACCACCGAAGTACTGGTCCCACTTCCACATCATGTCGGAGGCCCAGTACGCCGCGCCCTCGGTGACGCAGAACTTCAGCGTCGGGGTGGCGTTCGAACACGCCGCCGAAGAGCAGGAACGAGATGGGCCGCGCCGACCACCACGCGACCTCGGCGAGGTACGGGCCGATGTCGTCGCCGTACTCCTCGCGTGGCGCCTCACCGGAGTGCACGTGCACGACGAGACCGTTCGCCGCCGCCGCGGCCCAGATCGGCTCGTACGACGGGTCGTTGTACGCCTTCCGCTGGTGCCACATGGTCGGGATCATGATCCCGCGGATGCCGGGCGTTCCCGCGAGACGCTCGATCTCGGCGACGCCGCGCTCGACGTCGTGCGTCACCGGGACCAGCGCGATGCCGGCGCGCCGCTCGGGTGCGTGCGAGCAGAACTCCGCCAGCCAGCGATTGTGCGCGATGGCACCGGCGTACGCGAGCTCGGGGTCCTGGATCGTGCCCGCCGACAGGCCCGCGCCGAAGGGCGGCGACTCCATCCCGGTGATGGCGTCGGCGTCGGCGAACATCACCTCGGCGGCGACGCCGTCGGCGTCGAGCTCCTTGTCGCGCTGCTCGGGGTCGAACGCGCCGCGGAGGCCCTCCTCGTTGTCGCCCTCCCAGTGCATGATGTAGTCGTAATTGAACTTCAGCGCCTCTTCGCGGCTGGCATGGCGCTCGGCGAGGAAGTCGTCGAACGCACCGAGGTACTTGCCGTCGAGGTACGGCCGGTACTCCTCGCACGGCAGACCGGCGTGGCAGTCGGACGAGACGATCAGGTAGCGCTCGGCCATGGTTCCCCCGGGTTCTGCGTGGCGTGGTCTGCGTGGCGGGCTCTGCCACTCTGGCATTTCCTGACGTTCTGTGGTGGAGTATGCCACGGTCGTCGACAAGGGGGAAGCGCCGGTGGTCTCGATCCTGGCTCAGTACTGCATCAACGTGCGTGACCTCGAGCGCGCCATCGAGTTCTGGAACGGCGTGTGCGGGATTCCCGTCATCAGCCGCACCGACATCGAGGTCGCCAAGGAGGCGATCCTGCAGTCGCCCCACGGCGGGAGCCGGATGCAGCTCGCGCAGCAGCTCGACAACGACGCGCCCATCGACATGGGCACGGCGATGTGGAAGCTGTACGTGAACACCGACGACGCGCAGGCGCTCTACGACAAGGCGATCGCCGCCGGATGCGAATCGGTGATGGAACCGACGCACCTCGATCGCTGGCCGGTGACCATGGCGTACGTGAAGGACTTCGACGGCTACCTCGTCGAGTTCGTGGAGTACGACGACGCGCCACCCGAAGGCGTGCCCAACCCGAAGGCCCATGCATGAAGGAGGCGTCGTGAAGGAGTTCACGGGAAAGGTCGCGGTCGTCACTGGTGGCGCGGGTGGCATCGGCCGCGCGCTCGTGGAGCGCTTCACCGACGAGGGCATGCGCGCGGTCGTCGCCGACATCGACGAGAAGCAGGTCGACGCGACGGTGGGCGAGCTGCGCGACCAGGGACGCGACGTGATCGGTGTCGTCACCGACGTGACCGAGCCCGCGTCCCTCGACGCGTTGCGCGATCGGACCCTCGACGCGTTCGGCGCCGTCGACGTGCTCTGCAACAACGCGGGCGTCGGCTCCGCGTCGGAGGGCCAGATGTGGGAGCACCACGTCAACGACTGGCGGTGGTCGTTCGACGTCAACGTGATCGGCGCGATCAACGGCGTGAACGCGTTCCTCCCGACCATGCTCGCCCAGGACACCGAAGGTGCCGTGGTGAACACCACGTCGGGCAACGGCGGGTTCACGCCCATGATCCACAGCGCGGTCTACGCCACCACCAAGGCTGCGCTCACCTGCGTGACCGAGTGCCTCTGGGGCCAGCTGCACGAGCTCGACGCCAAGATCACCGCGCACCTGCTGTACCCGTCGACCCGCACGCCGGGCATGCTCAAGACGGGCATCTGGAACCCCGGCCGCAACCGGCACGCGAAGTACGACCGCCCCGGCGCACCACCCGCCGAGACCGGCCGCGACCAGCTCACGCCGATGCTCGAACGCGCCCAGGCCGCGGGTCAGGAGCTCACGTGGGCGCCGCTGTCGGAGGTCGCCGACCTCTGCTTCGAGGGCATCCGCGACGACATCTTCTGGATCTCGCAGCCGACCGGCCGACGAACCGACGCCGGGATCGGCGGCGTCGTCGCTGCTGCGCGCGCGGTCGCAGTTCGATCGCACCGCCCCCGACTACCTGATCCAGGCTCCGAACGTGATGACCGGTCGCAAGGCCGGCGCCCAGGACTGAGAGGGAGCGACCCATGACGAAGCTCGCCGGTGACCGCTACATCGTGATCTCGTCCGACGGCCACGCCGGCGCTCAGGTCCACGAGTACCGCGACTACCTCGAGGCGAAGTACCACGACGAGTTCGACGCGTGGGAAGCCGCGTTCGAGAACCCGTTCGAAGACCTCCGCGCCGACTTCGCGTACCGCAACTGGGACAGCGCGGCGCGCCTGCGCGAGGTCGAGGACGACGGTGTCGTCGCCGAGGTGCTCTACCCCAACACCATCCCACCGTTCTTCCCGTCGGCCAACCTGGTCGCCGCGCCGCCACCGCAGGACGAGTACGAGCTCCGATGGGCGGGCCTGCAGGCGCACAACCGCTGGATGGCCGACTTCTGCGCCGACACGCCGGGCCGGCGCGCGGGCATGGCCCAGATCCTCCTCAACGACGTTCCCGCCGCGGTCGCCGAGATCGAATGGGCGGCCGAGCACGGCCTGACCGGCGGGATCCTCCTGCCCGGCGTGCCGCCCGACTCCGGACTCCCCCCGCTCTACACGCGCACCTACGACCCGATCTGGGCCGCATGCCAGGACCTCGGCATGCCGATCAACAACCACAGCGGTGCCGCGGGTCCCGCACCCGAGCCCGACGCGTTCGGCATGGCCGTCTTCATGGTGGAGCTGGGGTGGTTCTCGCACCGGGTGTTCTGGCACATGGTGATCGGCGGTGCGTTCGCCCGCTTCCCCGGCATCACGCTCACGCTCGCCGAGCAGTCGTGCGGGTGGGTACCCCGCACCCTCGACATGCTCGACCACCAGTTCCGCCGCTTCCACGATCCGAACACCGCGGAGTCGCACTTCGGTGGTGAGGTCGTCAAGGTCGTCACCGAGCTCCCCAGCTACTACTGGCACCACAACTGCTACGCGGGCGCCAGCTTCTTCCGGCCGTGCGAGGCACCGCTGCGCCACGAGATCGGCGTCGACCGGATCATGTGGGGCCAGGACTACCCGCACATCGAAGCGACCTATCCGTACACCACCGAGTCGTTGCGGCTGACCTTCGAGGGCGTCGACCCCGACGAGATCGCACGCATCGTCGGTCTCAACGCGGCCGAGGTCTACGGCTTCGACCTCGACGCGCTCGCACCGGTCGCCGAGCGCGTCGGCCCGACGGTCGCGGAGGTCGCGGTGCCGCTCGACGAGATCCCCGCCGACTCGCGCTCCATCGCGTTCGCGGGCGAGAACGTCAAGCCCTGGTAGCACGCACCGTGGTCGATCTCGTCACGCGGTACGGACCGTGGGCGCTGCTGTGCGGCGCGTCGGAGGGACTCGGGGGCGCGATCCGCAGAGGAATACGTGCGCGCATGGTGTCAACCTGGTGCTCGTGGCCCGACGGCTCGACGTGCTCGACGCCACCGCAGAGCGGCTCCGCGCCGACCACGGTGTAGAGGTGCGGACGCTGGCCACCGATCTCGCGACCGACGACATCTGGGAGCAGCTCGAACCGACGATTGCCGACGTCGACCTCGGACTCTTCGTGTACAACGCGTGCGAGGGGTTCCGGGCGCCGTTCCTCGACGACACGCTCGAGCACCACGAGCGCGGCCTGACGATGAACTGTCGCAACCCGGCCACGCTGGCATGGCACCTCGGCCGCCGCTTCCGTGCGCGGGCGCGGATCGCTCGTGATCTGCTGCTCCATGGGTGGCATGGGTGGACAGGTCGGGCGAGCCAACTACGCCGCGGGCAAGGCCTACGAGTGGATCCTCTGCGAGGGGCTGTGGGGCGAGCTGCGCGACCACGGGGTCGACGTGCTCGGCTACCAGGTGGGCACCACGGCCACGCCCAGCCTGCTGCGGTCGTTGCCGATCGCGGCCGATCCGGCCAAGCGGGCCGAGCTGTTCATCCAGACCCCGGAGGAGTGCGCGGCGCGGCTGGTCGAGGTGCTCGACCAGGGACCGATCGCCTTTCCGTCCGACGCCCACGCGGCGATGATGGACGAACGGCGCGCGTCGATGACGACCGCGGATCGAGTGCTGTCGACCGCGGCGTCGTGGACCGCACCGACCAACGAACCCAGGAGATCGTGATGTCGGATCTGATCGTGCGCGGCGGCACCGTCGTCGACGGCACGGGCGCACCCGCTCGCGCCGCCGATGTGCGCGTGCGTGACGGCGTGATCGTCGAGGTCGCACCCGGCCTCACGCCCGACGGTGAACGCGAGGTCGACGCGCGTGGCGCGGTCGTCACACCCGGTCTGATCGACAGCCACACCCACTACGACATCGAGATGTTCTGGGATCCGTCGCTCGATCCCCTGCCCGTCTACGGCGTCACCACGCTGATCATGGGCAACTGCGGGCTCGGCATCGCCCCGGTCGCGCCGGAGGTGCGCGACGACATCGTCGACCTCCTCTGCTTCATCGAGGAGCTCCCGCCCGTGCTCTCCGACACCTACGTGCCGTGGGGTTGGTCGAGCTGGCGGCGAGTACGCCGCCTCGCACCCGCAGACAGGCCACCGACGGTGCAGCCGTTCGTGTACACCGCGTACAACGCACTGCGCGCGTCGGTGATGGGCCGGGAGGGCGTGGGAGCGCGCCGCGACACCGACGAGATCGCGAGCTATGGTGTGCGCTGCTCGACGACGCGCTGGAGCGCAGGATCGCTCGGCCTGTCGTCGAACTGGTTCGACACCGACCGGCAACGACGTCTCGTGCCGAGCCGCCTCTCCGATGCCGACGAGCTCGATGCGCTGCTCGACGTGATCGCCCGTCACCCCGGCGCCACCTTCCAGGTCATCGCCCGCAAGCGACGCGACCGGCGCGACGCGCTCGAGAACGCTCGTGCGGTCGCGGGCATCAAGAGCCTGTCGCTGGGCGACGGCGTGGGCGGCGGCAAGGTCGAAGAGGGACTCACCACGTGGTACCTCGGCGGTGGCAACGAACCGTTCACGCCGATGCTCGGCTTCCAGACGTCGATCGCCACCGCCGCCATCCCTCCGTGGCACGACGTGGTGAACGGACCCGCCGACGCCAAGCTCGCCACGCTGGCCGACCCCGACTGGCGCGCTCGCGCCCGCGCCGCGTGGGACGACCCACTCCCGGAGCAGAACGCGTTCCGCCCCGAGACGCTCGACGAGGTCATCCTCAGCGACTCCGAGAACGGCACCGGCCCGACGGGAATCTCGCTCGCCGCTCTCGCTGCCGAGCGCGGTCAGCACCCGTCGGATGTGCTCGCCGACTGGGTGCTCGCCAACGGCATCGGGTCGCGCGACCTCAAAGCAGAACAGCACCGCGGTGCCGATGACCGACGACGACCGCCGTGCACAGGTGGTGCACGACGCCGCCAACCCGCTCGCGTCATGGGCGGCACCGACGCCGGCGCCCACCTCACGATGTTCTGCGGCGCGGGCTCCAACCTCCACCTGATCACGCACTGGGCGCGCGACGACGGCGCGCTCTCAGCATCGAGCAGGCGGTGCACTGCCTCACGCAGCGGTCGGCCGACTTCTTCGGGCTCGCCGACCGGGGTGTGATCGAGCCGGGACGGCGCGGCGACCTCGCGGTGTTCGCGCTCGACGAGCTCGAGACCCGTGGCCTCGAGCGGCGCTACGACCTGCCCGAGGGTCGCTACCGGCTCACGCGCGCGCCGGCCGGGTTCCGCGCCGTCGCAGTGGCCGGCGAGCTCACGGTGTCCGACGGCGACGCCACGGGCGCGCTGCCCGCGCAGCTCGGTTCGCTGGGCGGCCCTCGCTACGAGCTGATCGGCGGGCGCGCCGGTGCCGTCGACGACGGTGCCACCGCGGATGACGAGGTCGTGCATCCCTGCCCCTCGCCGCGCTGGTTCTCGCCGAAGGCGTCGATGGGGCTGTGGAGTCCGAGGCCACCGTCGCACTCGACGATCTGACCGGTCATCCACTCGACGTCGTGCAGCGCGCGGATCGCCTGCGCGATGTCCTCGGCGGTGCCGAGGCGACCGAGCGGCGTGCGCTCCTGCACCGCCGCGAGCCAGCCCGACTCGGTGTTCGGCGCGCGACCGAGCATCGGCGTGGCGGTGACACCCGGGCCCACCGCGTTGCACGCGGATCCCGTACGGCGCCCACTCGCAGGCCGCGACTTCCACCAGCATGCTCAGCGCCGCCTTCGACGCGCAGTACGCGCCCATCGAACGGTCGACCAGCCGCGCGCTCACGCTCGACACCGCGACGATCGAGCCCGGCGAACCGGCGTCGATCATGGTGCGCGCCAGCGCCCGCATCGCGAGCAGCGGCCCGCGCGTGTTGACCGCGAGCACGCGGTCCCACTCCTCCACCGGCAGGTCGAGCAGCATGCCGGAGTGGCCGACGCCGGCAGTCACGGTGACCTCGGACGGCACGCCGACGCGCGCCAGGGTCTCCTCGATCGCCGCGTCGATCGACGCGGGATCGGTGACGTCGCACTTGACGTCGTAGGTGCCGGCGACGTCCCAGACCAGGACGTCGGCGCCGGCGGCGCGCTCGGACTCGACCACGGCGGCGCCGATGCCCGAGGCACCACCCACGACGACACGTGCACCGGTTCGGTCGGTCATGTGATCTCGCCCTCCGCATCGTCGCCGCTGGACTTTACATCTCTGGACCAGATCGTAACGCACCGGCCGTCGCCCGGCATCGGTACGCTCTCGCCCGCATGACGATGGACCTGGAGATCACACCCTTCCGCATCGACGTCGACGACGCCACCCTCGACGACCTCCGTGCCCGGTTGCGGGCGACGCGCTTCCCTGCCCAGATCCCCGACGCGGGCTGGGACTACGGCACCGAGCTCGGGTACCTGCGGGAGCTGGTCACGTACTGGGCCGACGAGTACGACTGGGCCGCGCGCCAGGCGCGGATGAACGCGTTCGAGCACTTCCGCACCGAGATCGACGGCACCGGCGTGCACTTCATCCACGCGCCGTCACCGGTCGAGGGTGCACTGCCGCTGCTCCTCACGCACGGGTGGCCGGGCTCCTTCGTCGAGTTCCTCGACGTCGATCGAGCCGCTGCGCGATCCCGCCGCGCACGGCGGCGATCCCGCCGACGCGTTCCACGTGGTGGTCGCGTCGCTCCCCGGCTACGGCTTCTCGGGTCCCACCGTCGAGCGCGGCTGGCACCCGGGCCGCATCGCGCGCGCCTGGGCGCAGCTCATGGCCGGCCTCGGCTACGACCGCTACGTCGCGCAGGGCGGCGACTGGGGCTACTTCGTGACGCGCGAGGTCGCGCATCGCCGATCCCGAGCACTGCGTCGGCATCCACCTCAACATGGCGCCGCCGATCCCGATGACCGAGGACATCACACCCGAGGAGCAGGGGTTCCTCGACGGGATGACCGCGTACGACGCGGTCGACTCCGGCTACATGAAGGAGCAGTCGACCAAGCCGCAGACCATCGGGTACGCGCTCGACGACTCCCCCGCCGGACTCGCGGCGTGGATCGTGGAGAAGTTCCGCACGTGGTCCGACTGCGACGGCGACGTCGAGCGGTCGTTCACCAAGGACCAGCTGCTCGACAACCTGATGGTGTACTGGGTCACCGCGACCGCGCACTCGTCGGGCCGCCTCTACTACGAGGTGATGCAGGGGTTCGCGAACGGCGAGATCGATCCGCTGGCGAAGCCGACGCAGCCCGTCGGGTACGCGCGCTACCCGAAGGAGATCATGCGCACGTCGGAGCGGTGGTTCGGCATGCAGTACCCGCTGAGCCACTTCGCGGAGATGCCGCGTGGCGGGCACTTCGCCGCCTTCGAATGTCCCGACCTCTACGTGCCGAACGTGCGCGAGTGCTTCCGTCCGCTCAGGAGCGTGTGACATGCCGTACGAGCGTCGATCCCGACCTGATCGCCTACGCGATGTCGATCGAACGCGCCGCCGCGCACGCCGGCCGCGCGCGACGACTGGCGCACGCTGCGGGAGCAGGCCGAACGCCGGTCTCGCGCTCATCGACTCGTGCTTCCCGAGCACGCCGAGGTGGCCCGGGTCGACCACACCGCCACCGCGACCGACGGCGCCGAGCTCCGGGTTCGCTGGTACGACCCGAGCCCCGACCGCGAGCTCCGGTCCGGGCGTGGTGTTCCTCCACGGCGGCGGGATGATCCTCGGATCGGTCGCGATGCTACGACCGGCTCGTCGCCGGTTACGTCGCCGAGTCGGGCGTGCCGTTCCTGTCGGTCGACTACCGGGTGGCGCCCGAGCACCCGCACCCCACGCCGGTCGAGGACTGCTTCGCCGGGCCTGCAGTGGCTGGTCGAGCACGCCGACGAGCTGCGAGTCGACCCGGCGCGCGTCGCGGTCATGGGCGACAGCGCGGGCGGTGGACTGGCGGCCGGCGTCGTGCTGCTCGCGCGCGATCGCGGCGTCCCGGTCGCTCGTCAGATCCTCGTGTACCCGATGCTCGACGACCGCACGACCACGCCGGACCCCGAGCTCGCGCCGTTCGCGGCGTGGTCGTACGACGACAACTACACCGGCTGGCACGCGCTGCTCGGCGACGCCGTGGGCGGTCCCGACGTGCCGTATTCCGCCGCGCCCGGCGCGCGCCACCGACGTCTCCGGGCTGCCACCGACGTTCATCGACACCGGCGAGCTCGACATCTTCCGCGACGAGTGCATCGACTACGCGCGCCGCATCACCGCGACCGGGCACGTCGGTCGAGCTCCACGTGCATCCGGGCTGCCCGCACGGGTATCGACCGCATGCCGATCCCGGTCGCCCAGCGCGCGTTCGCCGACCGCGTCCGCGTGCTGCGCCGCCTCTGACTCACTTGGACCCACCGGGCAGCATCGCCTGCACCGCCTCGATCGGGTCGACGTCGGCCGCGGTCTTGTCGTCGCGGTAGCGACGGACACGCGGCGAAGCGCAGCGCGACGCCACCCGGGTAGCGGCGCGACGCCTGCACGCCGTCGAGCGCGATCTCGACCACGAGCTCGGGGCGCACGTGCACCATGATCCCGTCCCGACCGATCTCGCGCGCGAGCAGCTCCTGGGTCTGCCACTCGAGCAGCGCGTCGGTGAGGCCCTTGAACGTCTTGCCCACCATCACGAACGTGCCGTCGGGCACCGCGGGCGCCGAGGTGCAGGTTCGACAGCCAGCCCTCGCGCCGTCCGTGACCCCACTCCGCGGCCAGCACGACGAGGTCGAGGGTCTTGACCGGCTTCACCTTGCGCCACGCGCCGCCGCGGCGCCCGGCGTCGTAGGTCGAGTCGACCGACTTCACCATCACGCCCTCGTGTCCGGCGGCGATGGCGGCGTCGAGGAACGCGGCCGCCTCGTCGGGTGACGCGGTGACGATGCCGGGGATGCGCCGCTCGCCCGACCACCGACTGCACGACGTCGAGCCGTTCGGTGAGCGGACGGTCGACGAGGTCGTCGCCGTCGACGTGCAGCACGTCGAAGAAGTAGGCGCCCAGGTTGCTGGCGGCGTCACTCCCGAACGAGCTCATCGTGTCCTGGAACGCGTGGGGACGCTCGTCCTCGTCGACGCCGATCGCCTCACCGTCGAGCACGACCGCACGGACCGGGCAGCGCACGGGCCCACTCGACCACCCCGGGAAGCCGTCCGGTGATCTCGTTGAGGTTGCGGGTGTAGATGTGGACGTCGTCGTCGTGACGGTGCACCTGGATGCGGGCGCCGTCGAGCTTCCACTCCACCGACGCCAGGCCCACGTCGGCGAGCGCGGCGGCGACGTCGGGTGCGCCCGACGCCAGCATCGGCTGCACACCGCGACCGACCTCGAGCCCGACCGCGTGCAGCCCAGCTTCGCCGCCGGTGAGCGCGACCACCGCGACGCGGCCGAGATCACCCGACAACATCGCCGGCGCGCCGCACCAGCGCGACGCGGCACCGACGCGGCCTTGGCGACCGCATCGGACATGAGACCGGCGAGCGCGCCCTGACGGAGCTCGCCGACGAGCAGACGGCGCAGGAAGTCGATCTCGTCGTGCGTGGCTCGGTCGAACACGTCGCGCAGGATGTCCTGACGTCCCGCAGTCGATCCGCTCCCCGTGGTCACCTGGATGCGGTCGAGCGCGCGGTCGATGTCGGCGATGGTCAACGTCGGCACCGCGGCCGGGGCGACCTCGAGCCGGAACACCGTCGCCCATCCCACGCCGATCCGTCCCTGGCGGGCCTCGCCGGTGAGGAACCCGACCGCGGGTTCGATCTCGTCCGGCGCGAGGCGACCGAGCAGCTCGGCGAGGGCAGCCGTCTTGGTCGAGCGGGCCCGCGTCGACGCAACCGCAGCGGAGGTGGCGACGACGTCGGCGAACAGCACGGTTCGAGTCAGTCGCGCACGAGCTGTTCGAGCAGTGCGCGGGTGCGGGCGCGGGACGCCTTGCGGTCGTCGCCGACCGGGAACGTCGCCGCCCACACGTCGGTGGCGCCGGCATCGATCAGCGCCCGCAGCTGCGTGGCCACCGCGTCCTCGTCGCCGACGATGCACGCGTCCGCCGAGCGCTCGAGCCCGCCGATGTCCAGGATGCGCGCGTAGTTCGGAAGCTGGCCGTAGAAGCCGTACTGCTTGGCCGCCGCCTCGCGTGCCTCGTCGACGTCGTCGTGCACCGCGACCGGGAGTCCGGCGACGACGCGCGGCGCGGGCCGACCAGCCGCCGCTGCAGCTGCGGTGATGCGCGGGACGACGTGCGACTGCCAGCGCGACACGGTTCGCCATCCAGGTGACGGTGCCGTCGGCAACCTCGCCGGCGACCCGCAGCATGCGCGGTGCGAGCGCGCCGAGCAGCACCGGCACGGGGAACGGTGCCGCGGTCGGTGATCCCGCGTGCGCACTCAGCTCCTCGCCATCGAGCTGCACCGCGTCGCCGCGCAGGGCGGCGGTGACGACCCGGGTGTACTCCTCGGTGTGCTGTCCGACGCGCGCGTAGGACAGTCCGTACGCGCCCTCGATGGCCATGTCGTGCGACGGGCCCATGCCGAGCACGAGCCCGGGCCGGCTCATCGCCGCGGCGGTGCCTGCGACCCGCGCCGCGGTCAGCAGTGGGTGGGCGGCGTACGTCACCAGCACTGCGGTGCCCAGCTCGATCGACGACGTCGGCGCGTCCCGCCACCGCGATCGCCGCCAGCGGATCGCCGAGCACGTTGCTCGGGAACCACAACGAGCTGAAACCGGCCGCCTCCGCCTCGACGGCTTGTTCGACGATGCGGTCGATGGCGGGCGCGCCGGCGCCGAGTCCGATCCTCATGCGTCGATGATGCGGCCATCGAGGATCGCGGCGAGCTCATCCGGCACCGCGACCGCCGGTGTGTGGCCCGACTCGATGTCGACCACCTCGCTCGCGCCGCAGTTCTCGACCAGCGCGTCCTGCAGCTGGCGCGGCTGGATGCGGTCGCGGAGGGGCCGCACGAACGTACGGGGCAACGAGTCGGGCACGCCCTCCCACGACACGGTCTGCTCCATGTAGTTGAGCGAGTCGAGCGGCGCCGCGGTCTTGGCGTCGAGCGCCCGCACACCCTCGATGGAGGCATCGGGCTCGAGCATGCAGCCGGCGAACTCCTCGCGCATCGCCGCCAGCCGCCCGGTGAGGAAGGCTTCAGCCTCGGGCCGCACGGTCGCCATGACGGTTTCGCCGTGTTTCGCTGACAGTCCGGCCACGAACACCAGGTGCCGCACCCGGTCACCGAGTCGCGCCGCCAAGCCGGGCAGCACGATCCCACCCGCGGAGTGCCCGACCAGCACGAGTTGTCCGTGGGTCGAACCGTCGACGTCGGCGGCGAGGCTGGCCGCCGCGTCGTCCAGCGCGACGTCGGCGATGTCGGCGGCCCGGTCAGCGCGTCCCGGGAGGTCGACGGCGACCGAGCCGTGGCGCAGCGCGTCCTGCACCGGCTGCCACACGCGTGGCGGTGTGCCCGGATCCGTGCACGAGCACGATGGTCACGCCCGCGCTGCTCCCGCCGCCCTCCGAGATCCGCACCGGGCGATGCTGCCACGATGGCGTCGACCGGCAGGAACCACGGCCATTACACTCCGCCGCGAAGTTGTAAACAGTGGACGGGGGACCACCTGATGCTCGTCGCCGAATCGCTGATCGACGCCGCGTGCGAACGTGCCGGGTCCGACGACTTCGGACCGGACGGCTGGCGCGAGGGACTCGACGTCCTCGTGCGCGCGCTCAACACCGAGGCGAACCTCAACGAGCTGGGCGTCGCGGTGTTCACCGACCAGATCGTCGGGAACCTCGTCAACCGCCTGCAGATCGAGCAGTGGTACTCGCGCCATCCCGAGATTGCGGAGCAGGAGATCGTGGCGCCGCTGTTCGGTCTGGGCATGCCGCGCACCGGCTCGACCGCCACCAGCTTCCTCCTCGCGTGCGATCGTTCGCGCCGCTCGTTGCGCACGTGGGAGGCGTCGGCCCCGTGCCCGCCGCCGGAGACGGCGACCGAGCACACCGACCCGCGCATCGCCGCCAGCCAGGCCGGCATCGACATGACCAACGAGATGTTTCCCGACTTCGTCGGCATGCTCCCGTCGTCGGCAACCGGACCGCAGGAGTGCCTCCTCATCATGGCCTTCGACATCCGATCGCAGGTGTACGAGGGGATGGCGCTGATACCCAGCTACACCGAGTGGTTGCTGTCGTGCGACATGGAGCAGGTGTACCGCTACCACAGGCGCGTGCTCCGCCTCCTCCAGTGGCACTGCCCGCCGACCCGTTGGTGGTTGAAGACCCCGTCGCACATGGCGAGCATCGACGCGCTCGACGCGGTCTATCCGGACGCGCGCTTCGTCATGACGCACCGCGACATCGGCGCGGTGCTGCCGTCGGTCTGCGCGGTGAAGGAGGCGCTCGGGTCACCGGTCACGCAGCAGCTCGATCTGCACGCGCTCGGGCGGCACGAGGTCGACATCTGGGAGGAGTCGCTCCGACGCCTCATCGCGTTCCGCGACGCCGGCCGAGAAGACCGCTTCTTCGACGTGATGTTCGCCGACGTCCAACGCGATCCCATCGCCGCCATGGAGCGGCTCTACGCCGAGATGGGCGACGAGCTCACCGACGAGACGCGCACCGGGATGGCCGAGTGGTGGGCCGCCGAGGCCGCGGGTCGCCGCCGCGGTCCGCGACCCGATCCGGCTGCGTACGGGCTCGACCTCACGACGCTCCGAGAGCAGTTCGCCTTCTACCACGTCCGCTTCGACATCACGGCCGCTTCGTGATGGGCGACTCGTGACCGGCGTCGCGGTCGTGGGGCGGCGCTTCGGGTGCCGGGTGCAGGTACCGGCCTTGCGCGACGCGGGCTTCGACGTCGTCGCGCTCGTGGGCCGCGACCTCGAGCCAACCGCGTACAAGGCGAACAAGCTCGGCATCCCGCACACGTGCGGATCCCTCGCGGAGGCGCTCGCGCTGCCCGATGTCGACGCGGTGACGATCGCCACTCCCCCGCACACACACTTCGAGCTCGCGCTCGAAGCGGTCGACGCCGGACGTCACGTGCTGTGCGAGAAGCCGTTCACGACCGACGCGTCGCAAGCCGCGCTGCTCGTCGAGGCGCGCGACCGCGCCGGTGTGGTCGGCGCACTCGGCCACGAGTTCCGGTGGAATCCCGCGCGCGCGGCCATCGGTACCGCGATCAGCTCGGGTGCGATCGGTGAACCGCGGCTCGCGACCGTCGTCGAGTACTCGCCCTTCCTCCTCCACTCCGACGACTCGCTGGCGATGCCGAGCTGGTTCGAGGAACCCGGCATCGGCGGCTGGCTCGGCGCCAACGGATCGCACACGCTCGACCAGCTGCGCGTGTGGCTGGGGCCGTTCCGCTCGGTGAGCGCGTCGATGTTCGTGAGCGCGGCCGCTCCCGACCGGAAGGTCGAGGATTCCTACTCCGCTCGGTTCTCCATGGGCGCCGACGTGGAGGTGGCGCTGCAGAACGTCGGTGCGGCATGGACGGCGCGCGGCTTCGTCGCCGTGACCGGAACCGGCGGGACGGTCGGGATCGACGACGGGGAAGCCTGGATCGCTGATGCCGAGGGCACCCGCCCGCTGGTCGGCCCGCGCGGGCACCGCGGCGATCGGTGGGGGCCGGGTCGACGACGACCTCGACGCGCTCGGCAGCTACGAGATCCGCCACTACGAGAAGCTCGCCGCCGCATTCCGCGCCGCGACCGAGGGACGCCACGTCGACTCGCCCGTCGCCCTGCCGACCTTCGCCGACGGCCTCGGGGTCATGCGCTGCATGGACGCCATGCGCGCCTCGGCCGCCGCCGCCGGCGCGCTGACTACCGTCGAGGCATGACCGACGACCGGCGTGACGTGATCTTCACCGGCATCGGCGGTCAGGGCGTGCAGCTGTGCTCGAAGGTGCTCGCCAACGCCGCGGTCGCCGCCGGGCGCCACGTCATGCTCAGCTCCTACTTCGGTGGCGAGATGCGCGGCGGCCGCACCGAGGCCACCGTGATCACCCGCGACCAACCGGTCGACCTCCCGCCGATCCCTCCGAAGCTCGAGGCGATGATCGTGCTCCACCCCGCGTTCCTGGCCGACGCGCGACCTCGGTTGGTCGCGGCGCCGCTGATCGTCACCGACGCCTGGGCGTGGACCGACCCGACCGACCCGCCCCCGCCCGCACGCGTCGTGCCGGTCGCGGCCCGCGAGATCGCGGCCGATCTCGGCGCGCCGGTGGCCGCGGGGCTCGCGCTGGTCGGTGCGTTCGCGGCGCTGACGGGCATCGCCGACGACGAAGCGCTCGCGACCGCGACCCGTCACCTGGTGCCGCCGCACCGCGCCGCTGCGCTCGAGGCAAACCTCGCCGCGCTCGCCGCAGGAGCGGAGGCGGTACGAGGCACGCCGGTGGGGATCGGCTCGTGACCACGCGCGGCACCGTCGTCATGGCGCTCGACCGCTGCAAGGGCTGCGGTCTGTGCGTGCCCGTGTGCCGTCCGAAGGCGCTCGAGATGACCGACGAACGCAACGCCAAGGGCTATGTGCTCCCGCGGCTCCTCGACGGCTGCACCGGATGTCGCGCGTGCGCCGAGGTCTGTCCCGACTTCGTGTTCGAGGTCTACCGCTTCGACACTGTTCCGGAGACCGTGCAATGACGCTCGTGCTGCGCGAGGGCTACGACGCGATGGCGGCGGCCGCGGTCGACTGCGGGTGTCGCTTCTTCGCCGGTTATCCGATGCTGCCCTTCACCGGGCTGCTCGACGCGTTCGCTCGCGAGCTCCCCCGCACGGGCGGTGTGCTCATCCAGGCCGACACCGAGATCGAGGGCGCCAACATGGCACTCGGCGCCGCCGCCACCGGCGCGCGCGCGGCGACTGGCTCGACCGGCCAGGGCGTCGCGCTGATGCAGGAGACCATCGCCGAAGCCGCGCTCAACGAGCTGCCCGTCGTGTTCTTCAACGTCGCTCGCGGCCAGCAGGACTACTTCCAGGCGACCCGCGGCGGCGGGTGGGGCGACTACCGCACCATCGCGCTCGGCGCCCGCGAGCGTGGTCGAGGCGGCTGAGCTCACGACCCTCGCGTTCGAGCTCGCCGACCAGTGGATGACGCCGGTGTTGTTCTACGCCGACCACATGATCGGCTTCACCCAGATGACCATCGAGCAGCAGCCCGCCGGCGTGGTGCCCGCCCAGCCCGAGAAGCCCTGGGCGCTCGACGGGAGCAGCGGTGGCACCGGCCGTTCGAAGGTCGTGTGGACCTGGCGCCAGGGGAAGCACAACACGCCTGGTCCCGGACCCAACCGCCACTGGCAGCACGTCGCCGAGAAGTACGACGAGCTCGCGGCGGTCGAAGCCCGTCACGTCGCTCGCAACACCGACGACGCCGAGGTCGTGGTCGTCTCGTTCGGCACCACCGGCGCATTCGTCGACTACGTGGTCGACGAGCTGCGCGCCGACGGTCACCGGATCGGAACGTTCCGCCCGGTGACCTTGTGGCCGTTCCCAAGCGACGCGCTCGCCACCGTCGCGAACAACGACGCGTGCCAGCTGGTGTTGGTCCACGAGCTCAACGCCGGTCAGATGATCGACGACGTGCGACTGGCCGTCGAGGGCGCGCGACCGGTGCGCGCCATCGGGGGCGTGAGTCAGGACGAGTCGGGCATGCGCCAGGGTGACCTCCTCCAGGTCGACGTGATCCGGACGCGCATCCTCGACGCCATGACGGGAGCGAACCGATGACCGACGTCGATCTGACCGGCGCGGCGCAAGGTCGCGAACTTCGCGCCCGACCTCCTGCAGAGCACCGAGCACCACCTCTGCCCGGGTTGCGGCCACCCGGTGGCGTGGCGGCTGCTGGTGGAGGTGCTCGCCGAGCTCGAGCTGGTCGACCGCTCGATCGGCGTGGTGGGCCACGGTTGCTACACGCAGATCATCACCACCGCCGACGTGGAGTTCCTGCAGTGCCTCCACGGTCGCGCACCGGCGGTGGCCACCGGCGTGAAGCGCATGCTCCCCGACCGCGCGATCTACACCATCCAGGGCGACGGCGACATGGTGTCGGAGGGTCTCGCCGAGGTGTTGCACGCGGCTGCGCGCGGTGAGTCGATCACGTGCCTGATGCTCAACAACGGCGTGTTCGGTGACACCGGCGGCCAGATGACCGCGGCGACCACCGTCGGGCAGCGCACGAAGACCGATCTCGGAGGCCGCACCGCCGCCGAGTACGGCCACCCCATCGACGTCCCCGAGATCGTGGCGTCGTTCCCGGGCGTCGCCTACGTGGCGCGCGGCGCGGTCGACAAGCCCAATGCGGTCGCGCGCACGCGCCGATACCTGCGGGAGGCATTCGCCTCCCAGATCGCAGGCGAGGGGTTCTCGCTGGTCGAGGTGCTCACGATGTGCCCCACCGGGTGGGCGGTGCCGACCGACCAGGGCGCGCAGTACCAGCGCGACCAGATGAACCCCACGTTCCCGATCGGGGAGCTGCGCCCGCGGGCGACGACACGCGAGGCATGACGCTCGACGTCCGGGTCCACGACATCCTCGCTCGCCTGGCGACGGTCTGCCCCAACCGGGTCGGCGCCACCCTCGGCGACGAGGCCCGGACGTTCGGCGAGCTCGACACCGGCGCGACGCGTGCCGCGCACCGTCTCGCCGCCGCCGGCGTGACCGTCGGTGATCGGGTGACGTGGTGGGGTCCCACCGTGTTCGAGACCCTCGAAGTCGGCTACGGCACCAGCAAGCTCGGCGCCGCGATCGCACCGATCAACCCCCACTTCACCGAGCCCGAGGCCGCGTCGGCACTCGAGGTGCTCCACCCGCGCGTCGTCGTCGCGCATCCCGACTTCGAAGACGTCGCTCGCGCGGTCACCGAGCCGATGGGGCTCGACGTGCTCGTCACCAAGGCAGGTTGGTCCGACGGCGCGTCGACCGCCCCGCTGGCGCGCGTGGGCAGCAGCGAGGACGCCAGCAACGTGTTCCTCACCAGCGGCTCGACCGGCGTGTCGAAGGGTGCGGTGCTCTCGCACCGGGCGGCGTGGCTGCGCGCGGTCCAGCGCGACGTCGAGGAAGGGGCGACGGGCCGGCGCGGCACCGTGGTCATGTTCGGACTGTTCCACATGGCCGGGTGGTACTTCATCGAGAACGCGATGGCCGCCGATCGTGCGGTGCACCTCGTGCGGGGGGCGGATCCCGACGAGCTGCTCGATGCAGTCGAACGGTGGCGGGCCGGCGGCCTGTACTGCATCCCCGCGGTCTGGCAACGCGTCCTCGAGCGTGCCGAACGCTACGACACGTCGTCGTTGGTGGAGGTGCTCACGGGCACGTCGCTGGTCGGCCTCGACCTGATCGACGCGCTCAAGGCGCGCTTCCCCGATTCGTGGACCTCGGTCGCGTACGGGTCGACCGAGATGGGTCGCGGCCTCGTGCTCGTCGACGCCGACCTGTACTCCCACCCAGAGAGCGTCGGGCAACCCCCGCCGATGGTGACCGCACATATCGCCGACGACGCTGAGCTCTGGCTGCGCGGTCCCACCATGTTCTCCGGCTACCTCGACCGTCCCGACGCCACCGCCGACGCCATCGACCCCGACGGCTGGTTCCACACCGGCGACCTGGTCAGGTGCGACGCCGACGGCTACTTCACCATCACCGGCCGCGTGTCCGAGTCGATCCGGTCCGGCGGCGAGTGGATCGCGCCGGTCGAGGTGGAGACGGCGATCGCATCCCACCCCGCGGTCGCCGAGGTCGCGGTCGTCGGGATCCCGGATCCGGCGTGGGGCGAGCTCGTGTGCGCGGCGATCGTGGTGACGCCCGGCGCGTCGCTCCCGACCGTCGACGACCTGCGCGCGCGACGTGGCCGGCGCACTGGTCGGCCCGAAGCAACCCCGCCAGGTCGTGCAGGTCGACACGCTCCCCCGCACCGACGCCACCGGTCAGATCCGACGCCGCGCGTTGCGCGACGCGCTCGTCGCCGACGGCTCAGCCGGCTGAACGCGCCGCCGCGGTCGCGAGCCCGATCGCAACGACGTCTTCCGCCACCGCCGCCGCGAGCGGGGGCACCCGCCTCGCCGCCAGCTTCCGCAGGTCGTGGCCAACCCGCGCGCTCACCGCCGCCGCGACCGCGGCGACCACGGCCGCGGGCACCATCGGCCGCTCGGACGCGCGCGCGATCACCGCACCCGCCACCGACCCCAGGGCGACTCGTGCGATCAGACCCGGAGGGTCGAGGCGGGAGGGTGTGTTCGGCAACTTGTCGACGACGAGCTCGCCCGTGACCGCCAGCCCGGCGGCCACGCGCTGCCGCGGGCGTCGTGAGTGGCGTCGGCAGCCCCGAAGATCCTGTCTCGACCAGGGCACCGAGCCCGACGGTCGAGCGCAGTCCCGTCGCGGCACCGGCGAGCGCGGCACCGACAAGATGTTTCCCGCTCACCGACCGATCGTACGCGTCACGCTCCGCTCCACACCGCAGGCTCGAACAGCTCGACGAAGTTGCCCGCCGGGTCCACGAGCAGCACCTGCTTCCCTCCCGGGCCTTCGACGACCTCGTTGCGGAAGGTGACCCCCGCCTTGGTGAGGCGCGCCATCTCCGACTCGAGGTCGTCGACCATGAAGTGGATCCGGTTCCAACCGCCGGGCACCGGGCGCTCGCCGTCGGCCATGGCGCGGCCGGCGGAGCTCAACGGACCGGAGAGCAGCAACCGCAGGTTGCCCCGCCTGACGTCGGCGAACGCCGGCGCCGCGCTCATGTTGATCTCGAACCCGAGCATCTTCACGTAGAAGTCGATGGCCGCATCGACGTCGTCGACGAGGTAGCGCACGTTGATGGTGGTGTCGTCATGCATAGTTCGCGTTCCCTTCGTGGACCGGGTCGGACAGCGTGTGCAGGAGGAACCCGATGCGCGCCTCGAGCTCGTCAGCGGTACGTACGAACGTCGGGTACGACGCGCGTCGACTCGTCTCGTCGTGTGCGGGGTCCTCGATGCTCCAGTGCACCTGGCGCGGATGGCCGCTCATCTCGGGGCACACCTCACGCACACGATCGCACAGCGTGATCACCACGTCGAAGGGACGGGACGAGAACTCATCGAGGTGCTTGGTGCGGTTGCCACTGATGTCGATGCCCCGCGCCCGCATCGCGCGCACCGCGTTGGGATGCAACGGCTTGGGGTTGCTCCCCGCGCTCTCGACCGCGACCGTCCCACTCGACAGATGGTCCAGCATCGCCTCGGCCATCTGGGAACGCGAGCTGTTGCCGGTGCACAGGAACAGCACCCGCCGCTGACGCGACAGGCGTGCGCGTCGGCGGTGTCGGAACCGGCCAGAGCCCGGGATGCAGTGCGACCGCCGACTCCTGCAGCCCGCGCCGGCACCGATCGAGCGCGACCGCGTAGTACACGTCACGCCCGTCGGCCGAGCTGCGGCGCCGCACGACGAGCTCGCCGTCGTGGAGCTGGCGGAGGTGGTACGAGACGAGGTTCTGCGGTTCGTCGACCAGCTCGGTCAGCTCGCGGACGGTCCGGTCGCTCTCCGCCAGCTCGCAGAGCAAGCGCCACCGCAGCGGGTGGGCGAGGAGCCGGATCGACTCCGGCAGCTCGCGGTCGACGGCGATCGTCTTCGTAGCCACCGCGCGACGGTACCGCGGATCCGAGATTCCATCAAGCCTATTTGATGGATTTTCAGCGTGGCGCGCGCCGGGCCGGGCGTCGTCTCGACCCCGGCGAACGTCCGCAGCGTGGCCAGCAACGCTTCCGTGTCGGGACTCGGGACGAGGTAGTGCGAGTACGCGATCCGTAGCAGCATCTCGGCACCCTGCTCGCGGGTGAGCGCGCCCGAGCGCACGGTCGGGATCTGGTCGAGTGCGTCGCCGAGCACGCGGGCCAGCGACTCGATGTGCGGACCGAGGGAGTCGGCCAGCGACTGCAGCGAGAACGCCGGGTCCACCGCGATCGCGTCGGGCCCGATCGTCTCGTCGAGGTACGCCACGAGATAGTGCAGCGCAGCGTCGAACCGCGCCGCGGGATCGTCGTAGCTCTCGGCAAGCGTGTCGAGACCGCGGTCGAACTGCTCGACCTCGTGGGCGGTGATCGCGGCGAGCAGCAAGGTCTTGGTGGGGAACCACCGGTAGACGGTCGGGCGCGACACGCCCGCTTCGACCGCGACCGCCGACAACGAGAGCTTCTGCGGTCCGCGCTGCCGGATCGACCGCTGGGCCGCCGCCAGGATGGTCTCGGCCGTCGTGCTTCTCGCAGTCATCGCCCGAGCACTTTACAGTCTGGCCCGAAGATGGAACGCGAGGGGGAACACGATGCGCAGCGAAGTGGTGTGCGACGGCGTCCGGTTCGGCGAGGGCCCGGTCTGGTGCGGTGACGGCGTCCTCGTGGTGACCAGCGTCGCCGACGGCGCGCTCGCTGCGCGTCGACGTCGCCAGCGGCGATGTGTCGCGCTTCGCCGACACCGGAGGTGGCGCCAACGGCGCTGCGCTCGCGGCCGACGGCTCGATGTTGGTCACCCAGAACGGCGGGATCAACTTCGCGGCCCTCGGGCTCTACGAAGTGGATCCACCCGAGTACCGCCCGACGACGCCGGGACTGCAGCTGGCGAGCCCCAACGGCACCGTCGTGTACCTGGCCGACGCGAACCTGCTCGCACCCAACGATCTCGCGGTCGCGGCCGACGGGCGCGTGTTCTTCACCGATCCCCCGCACCACCCGCCACCGCCCGAGCCGGTGGGTCGGGTGATGGTGCTCGAGCGCGACGGCCGCGTGACCACGTTCGCCGAGGGGTTCCACTACTGCAACGGCATCGCGTTCACGCCGGATGGGGTCGTGGTCGTGGTCGAGGGTCGCGGCCTGCAGGCCGTGCACGCCGACGGCACGCGCGAGTGGGTGATCGAGACGCTCGGACCTGGTGGTGGTGACGGCTTCTGCTACGACGTCGACGGCCGCGCCTACGTGGCGTCGACCAACGAACACGGGATCCGCGTCGTCGAAGCCGACGGCACCGTGGTCGACTTCCTGCCCATCGACGGCGACGGCATCAACACCAACTGCTGCTTCGGAGGCGACGACCTGCGCACCCTGTTCACCACCGATGCGCTCGCCGGCACGGTGGTCGCCTGGGAGGGCATGCCCACGCCGGGGCTCGAGCTGCCGTCGTGGCCGGGCGTTACAAACTTGCGCTGACTGTAACCTTCCGCGAGAGTGCGGGCCGACCCCCGTACGGCCGACCCCGGAGGCGTGAGATGGCAATCGACCTGACTGGTGGGATGGACCTCTCGGAGGACGAATTCTTCGCCGACCGACCCGACGATCCCGAGATGCGGGAGAGCGCGTCGTTCTGGGTCTCCGACGACGCCGGCGAGATCGGGCTGCCACGTGTCGGCATCGAAGCGCTGGCCGAGACCTGGGACAAGCGCGACTACCAGCTGAACCTCGGCTTCGCCGACGGGCGTGCGGTGATCGTGCGCGGGTCGGGTGCAGGCCGCTCACCGGTCGACGACGACGGCGTGTGCCGCACCTTCCAGGCCGGGCCGCTGACCTTCCGCCACGACAAGCCGTTCGAGACCTTGACCATGACCTACGACGGGCCCGCGGCCGACACGACGTTCGACGCGATGGTGGCGGGTGAGCCCGATCGCGGCGAGGTGCAGTTGCAGGTCGAGGTCGAGATGCAGTGCGCGTTGCCGCCCTGGATCTCGGGCACCCTGATCAAGGACGCAGTCGAGCAGTTCCACGAGGGGTTCGCGGGCACGTACATCAGCCCGCGCTACGAGCAGCTCTGCACGTCACGCGGCACCGTGCGCGTCGGCGCCGAGGAGTACTCGTTCACCGGCACCGGTCTGCGCATCCATCGGCAGGGCCGTCGCGACACCGGCGGGTTCTGGGGCCACGCCTGGCCGAGCGCGCTGTTCCCGTCGGGCCGTGGCTTCGGCGCGCTCGCGTTCCCCGAACGCGAGGGTGCACCGACGTTCAACGAAGGCTTCGTCTTCCACGACGACACGATGATCCCGGCGACCCTCGTCGACGCCCCGTGGATCCGCCGTCTCCAGGGTCGCGGTGAGGACGCGGGTCTCACGCTGCGCACCGTCGACGGCGAAGACGTGCGCATCGAGGGCGAGACCCTCTTCACCAACACCTACCCCGGCGGGAACAGCCAGTTCGCCCCCGCGCTGCAGCAGGCCGGCACCCGCTATCGGTGGGACGGCGAGGAGGGCTACGGGATGTTGGAGCGGTCGATGCCGGTGGAGCAGCTCGAACGTTGACCAGCGGGGGGCCGTCGGTATGGGCGGCGGCGATGCAACACCTCGCGGACGCAGGTGACCGCTTGGCCGCGCTGATGGCCGAACGCGGCGAGCCGGCGGGTGATGCCGACGCGTTCGTCGCGCTGCTCGGGGCGACCATGGACACGTACCTCAACCAGGTCAGCGCCGATCCCGACTTCCCCACCTTCGTGCCGTGCTGCGGGTACTACCAGCACCTGGGGTCGCCGAACCCCGACACCGTGTACCGGCGAGCTCCCGTCGACGCTTCGGGCACGTACCGGATCACCGGCGAGCTCGGCACCGCCCGCCAGGTGACGATCATGCCGTTCACCGCGCCGTATGAGGAGCTCCGAACCGTTCGACCTGGCCGAGCTCACGCCCGGACCGGACGGACTCTTCGATGTGCTCGTGAGCCCCGCGCGTCCGGCGGGCCACACCGGCGACTGGTGGCCACTCCATCCCGACACCGCCAGTCTGTGGTTGCGGGTCGTGTCCGACGACTGGGGCCACGAGCGCGAGCCGCGCGTCGCCATCCGTCGCGTCGACGCCCCGAGTCGTCGACCACGGCCGGCGCCCGAACCGATCGCGGCAAAGCTCGCGATGCTCGGCGCGATCGTCGAGCAGACCATCGGCTACGGCGTGCATCACACCGACGAGCTCATCGCCGACGGGTTCGTCAACCAGCTCAAGCTGGTCGACTACGGCCCGCAGGGCGGCATGCCGCGGCAGTGGTACCACGAAGGCCTGTTCGACCTCGACGACGGCGAGGGACTGCTGCTCGAAGCGACGATGCCGCCCGGCTGCGACTACTTCTCGTTCTCGCTCACCGACCGCATGTTCGTCACCCTCGACTGGGTGCACGCGCCCACGACGCTCAACCGCAACCAGGCCGGGCTCGACACCGACGGCATGCTGCGCGTCGTCGTGGCGCACGACGACCCCGGCATCCGGAACTGGATGGACACCACCGGATACCGGCGGGGCGTGGTGCAGTGCCGGTGGATCGGTTCGGTCGACCCGCCTGTGCTCACCGCCCATGTCGTCCGCCTCGACGCGTTGGCCGACGAGCTGCCGGGCACGACGCGGTGACCGCCGACGAACGCGAGCGCGAGTCGACGCCCGCCGGGTCGGAGGCCAACTGCGGTCGCTCTGGTGATGCAGCTCGGCGTGATGATCGCGCCCCAGCAGGGCGCGAGCTACGACGACCAGCTGCGCGCCGCCAGGCCACCGAGGCCGCCGGGTTCAGCGACTTCGTGCGCTCGGACCACTACCTCGCGTTCGACTCGGTGGGGCTCCCGGGCCCGCCGATTCGTGGATCACCTTGGCGGGGCTCGCACGCGAGACCGAGCGCGTTCGGCTCGGCACCATGGTGAGCGCGGCGACGTTTCGGCTACCGGGACCGCTGGCGATCGCGGTGGCGCAGGTCGACGCCATGAGCGGCGGAAGCATCACGCTCACGCTCGGCGCGGGTTGGGCCGAGCAGGAGCAGTCGCGTACGGCATCCCGTTCCCGTCGCCGCGCGAGCGCTTCGAGCGGCTGGATGAGCAGCTCGCGATCATCACCGGTCTGTGGCGCACGCCCGTCGGCGACACCTTCTCGTTCGACGGTGCGCACTCCCGACTCGTCGACTGTCCCGCGCTGCCCAAGCCCATCCAGCAACCCCACCCACCGGTGATCGTCGGCGGCACCGGACTCCGCCGCACGCCCACGCTCGCCGCGCGCTACGCCGACGAGTTCAACCTGCCGCCGTTCGAGGGTCCGGAGGCAGCCGGCGCGGCGTTCGCCCACATGCGCGCCACGTGCGAGGCGATCGGACGTGATCCGGAGACGATCGAGCTGTCGGTCACGCTCACGACCGTGTGCGGCGCCGACCGCGCCGAGACCGAGCGGCGGGGCGAGGTGCACCGGTCCAGTTCCAGATGGCCGATCTCGCCGGCACGCCCGACGAGGTCGTCGAGCAGCTCGCCGCTTCCGCGAGGTCGGGCGACGCGCGCGTACCTACGCCTCCTCGACCTCCGCGACGTCGATCACATAGCGCTGCTCGGCGAAGCCGGTTGAAGTCAGGCGCCGGCCGACTCGCTCGGGATGTCGAAGCGCTCGGTGTAGTCGGCGAACGCCTCGGCGACGGTCGCGGTCGAGCCCGTAGTCGTCGAGCCGGTACTCGTGCGTGCCGCGCTTGCCCTTCGGGTTCTCCTCGCGCCACGTGCGCACGCGCTCGTCGACCTCGTCGGTCCACTCGAGGTCGACCGCGGCGAACACGTCGGGCATCACGGTCTCGGGCGCGTCGACCAGCCGGTAGTAGTCACGTGCACGAGCCGACCGCTCCCGAGCTTCTCCTGCTCGATGTCGAACGCGACCAGGCGGTCGACGGCTGGCGCACGAGCTCGAGCATGTCGCGCCCGATGTGGTCGGGGTCGGCGTGCGGCGACGTCCCCTGGCGCAGCATGTGGGTGAGGCTGCAGTTCGACGCCAGCGCCTGCACCGGGTCGCGGTGGGTCACCACGAAGCGCGCGTCGGGGTGCACCTCGGCGATGGCGTCGAGGCGAGGAGGTGGCACGGCCACTTCAGCGCCCACCGCTGCTCGGGCACGCCCTGCTGGAGCAGCCGCAGCACCCCCGCGTGGTACTCGTACGCGGCGCGCAGGTCGGCGTCGTGCAGCAGGTACTGGAGGTACCCGAACACCGACATCGTCCACAGCATCCCGGGGTTCACGAAGGTCTGGTCGAGGATGGCCAGGCACTCCTGCGGGCCGTCGACGTCGGTGAGGTGGAAGGCGTCGATCTTCCCGCCCGTCGCCTCCCGCATGAGCCGGGCGGTCTCGAAGCTCGTCTCGCGGCGGCGGGCCGCGACTCGGGATCGAGCGCGGTGGGGGCGACGGCCGTTCGCCCTCCCAGGTGCGCAGCATCCGCAGGCGGGGATCCTGGTCGAAGAGGTACTGGAAGTAGGTGGTGCCCGATCGGGGCAGTCCGGTGAGGAAGATCGGCGACTCGAGCGGTGAGGCGTCGACCTCGGGGTGGTCGGCGACGTAGGCGTCGACCTCGATCCGGTTGCGCAGCGCGGGGACCATCTGGCTCAGGATCCCTGCATCCCCTCGTCGGTGAGCGCCGCCTCCTCGTTCACGTGCTCGACGAGCGCGGTGAGGTTCTCGAGGAAGTGCTCGGGCGCGAC